>NZ_FOZP01000020.1 GCF_900116115.1 Lutibacter maritimus
TTGATACTCTTTTTTTCGACAGGTTGAATTTTGTTGTGTATTCATAAGTTACTAAAAGTGTTTAATTTTTAGTCAACCTATTTTAGGACGAGAGTGTTTTTCGTTTTGCACATAACGGGATTGTGTATGGTTAGTTGCGTGGTTAAGCAACTAATTTAGCAAATAAATCACAGATAGAATATTCCGCAGGAATGTTCGTAAGTCGGCAGTGACCAAGCAATTAATTATACACGGTGTTGTACACTGGCTTTATATTAATATAATTAGTTTGTTTCCGTTTAAATTTGCTTCTATATATTGTAAATTATTACTACGCTTAATCACAATTCTGTTATTTCCTTTTTTTAATTTTGACTTTAGTACAAGTTTTGTGCTTTCTATTTTTAAAAAATCAACCACTTTAAATTCGATACTATTTTTAATTTCTGAATCAAGTTTGATTATTATTTTTCCTTTTTTTCTTTTCAGCCGAATGTTTTTCAGTTCGACAATTTCGTTTAGAATTGGTTTTTCAAGTCCGTTAATCATAACAAAACCAAGATTACATTTTTCAGGATAAATTCCATCAACTTCACAGAGAGATTGTCCAATATTGAAATTATCAGACGAAATCAATTTTAGTATTGAATTTCGTTCAATTGGAATTTCATTTGCAGTTGAAACTATTATTCCGTCAAACAAGATAGTAAGCCAAAAGTCAATATCATTTGGTTCAGATTTTTGTTCACACTCAATTCTCTCAATAATTTTTGTTTTTATTTCGTTAGATTTTAGTTGTTTGAGTTCCTTTATCCACTTTTGAGAATCATTATAATCTTTAAAATCTCCACAATTATTTTGTCCAACTAAAACTTGGGAAAATAGTGTAATCAATATGAAAAGTTTAATCAATTTCATAGGTTTTGTCAGCTTGTGGGTAACGTGATTTTATATGATTTGTGCGACTGGAAAATCGGAGATTTTTCGGACGTAGCAAATCGTTTGTTGAATGTTTGTCAGT
>NZ_FOZP01000019.1 GCF_900116115.1 Lutibacter maritimus
CTGTTGTTGCTCCTGTATTCCATAGGTAACTTGCCGTTCCTTGAACTATTGCTAAAGCTGTTAACGTAGTCGTTTCATTTGAACATGTCAATTCTACATTACCTGTTATTGAAACTTCAGAGTTTTGAATATTCTCAGTAATAACTACTTTTTGAGCAGCAATACAACCATTATAACTATCTGTTACTACAACTAAATATTCTCCTGGTTCAGTTACAACCAAACTTGAACTTGTAGCACCAGAAATTAATTTAAGATCTTTGCTCCATAAATAACTTGGTGTTCCTTGAATTGAACTAATTTGAGAATTTATAGTAATGCTTTTTACATTACAAGATAATTCATTAGTTGTCGCATTTAAAGTAATTGTAGGTTTTAAAATATTTTGACTAACTACTACCGAACCACTTGCAGAACAACTTGTATTAACATCTGTTACTGTTAAAATATATGTCCCAGGAGCACTAACTATAGGGTTTAAACTACTTACTCCACTATCAATAATTCCATTTGTTGTTGTCCAACTATATGTATAATTACCGCTACTTGTAACAGTTCCAATCAATTGAACTGTTGGATTTTTGCAAGTTATCATTTTATTTGAACCTGCACTCACAATTATTTGTTCTGGTTGGGTAATTGTAATAGTTTTTTCTTCAAAACATATTTCAGGTTCTTCTTCCTGTTGTTGATTATAATTTCCTCCTAGTGCTTCTGCCCTAATCAAATATTGACCTGGTCCATATTGCATATTTGAATTGTAAGGTTGCCCATTAACTGTTATTGTAGAACCTTGAGCTGCTGAAGCTGTTATAGTACCATTGGCTTGCCCAAAACACAATACATCTGTTGATGAAACTTGTAAATTTATTGCTAGCGGCTCTGTAATCGTTAACGAACCAGTCAATGTGATAACACAACCTGTTGCAACTGCATCTCTAATTTGTACATTGTATGTGTTGGCTGCTAAACCTGTAAAATTTCCTGTAGATTGCCAGTTTGAACCACCATCAATACTATACTCATACGTTCCTGAACCTCCTGCTGGAGTTGTAATTGTAATTGATCCATCTTCATTTCCATTACAAGACACATTTAAACTGTTTACTGTAGCTGATAATGTTAACGGTTGGGTAATAATTACTTGAATTGGTGATGGGTCTGTACATTCGTTTACGTCCTTTACATAAACCGTATACGTTCCTGCTGCTAGTCCTGTAAATACGCCTGTAGCATTGCTGTTACTAAAGTCACTTGATAAACTATAAGTATAGGTTGTTCCTGCACCTCCTGTAGCAACTACTGTAAAAGCTCCCGATGTTCCTCCAAAACAATTTACATCTATATGTGATGTTGTCGTTTCTGTTGCATTAACTTCTGGATTTTCAGTTAAAGTAATACTTAATTCTGATGAACTACAGCCATTTGAATCGGTAACTATTACTTTATAAACACCTGCTGCCAATTCTGTTTGATCTTCTGCACTTGCCGAAACTCCTGTACCAGTCCATAAGTAAGTATATGAACCGCTTCCACCAACTACACTTAAATCTATCGCTCCTGTAGATCCGCCATTACATAACACATT
>NZ_FOZP01000018.1 GCF_900116115.1 Lutibacter maritimus
GAAATTAGTAAAAGGGATAAAATAAATGTCTTTTTCATAGTTTTCATTTCGTTTTTAATTAATCGGGTGAGTTTTAAATCCGCTTACACACAACGTGTTTTTATAAGATTTGTGCGACTGGAAAATCGGAGATTTTTCGAACGTAGCAAATCGTTTGTTGAATGTTTGTCGGTTCATATTTAGTTTAAATGTAAGCATAAATTTTATACATTGTTGGCAACTGGCTTTTTTCTGTTCGTTATTTTCTTAATTATTACTCCGCTAATAAAAGTCGAGATTATTGTTAAAAATAAAATCATTTTATAATTCACGTTATTTTGATGGTATTTTAAAATTCCATCACTCATTATTGGATTAGTCATAGTGATGTCTATAAACTGACTTTCGAGATAACAAAAAAGACAGTAAAAAATCGGGATTAAAATCAGGTAGACTAAATTCAGTCCGATTATTTTTTTCAGAGAACTAACTTTTCGAGATGTGAAATAAAATCCGATTGGAATTAAAGTCAAAATGAAAGCAATGTCCGTTTCGAAAATCCTAAAATCTTTCCCGCCATAAAATCCAAGTTCGTAATCAGCAAAATATTTTATAGTTCTGCGAGTCAAAATTCGATAATCCAATTCAAGCCAAAATCCAATTATGAAAGTTAGAATTACAAAGATAATAAGTAAAATCAGTTTTCGTTTTCCTTTTTGCATTTCGTTTTCAGCTTGTTGCCAACGGTCCGTATAACCGTTCAGTTACGGGTTAAATTTACTTAAATTTCGGGTTAGTCACTGGCCTTTGCAATTCCGAGTGGATTCGGACAGAGTCGAATCCGCCGTAATTGCGGTTATACATTGTTATGTGCTGAACTTTTTTCAATTACTTAATTTTAAGTCAACAATGGTGATTCCTTTTAACTCTGTTTTTAGCTTTTCAGCTAGGTCGATTTGTGAAATTTCAGTATCAATATCTTCTTTTTTAGTTCTTCCTACAATACTCCTAAACTCAGCTCTTATTTTTGAATTAATTAAATTTTCAAAACTCTCATTATTGTTCATTAAATAATCAATTGTTTCAACTTCATTTAATGATATTTTGTAGGTCAATTTTAATTGTTTTTCAATTGCCCAACCCCTTGAAGATAATCCTGAAAGTTTTGATTCTAAAGTTTTTTCTTGATTTACAAAATCCAGAATTTTGAGAAAATTACTTTTTGAAAAGAAGACTTCTGTTTGGTTTCTATAAACTTTAGTGTAATAATAATTGCCAATTTCGAAATCTTTTGGCGAAGTAGATTTTAATCGACAGATTTTCTTATTGTCCTTTATTTTCACAAAATCATCGTAGTCAATTTTTTTTTCAAATTCGTTGAGCATTCCAAGAAGTCCATTGTTTAATTCTTTTGTTTTAACAATTTGAAACTCGATGTAATTTGAATCCGATTTATCAACTTTTAAAATCCATTTAAATTCCGCAACATCATTTTCTTTCAGTTCCGTGTGTAAGGTTATAAAATTGGGTTCTTTACACGAGTTACTAAAAAATAGAATTGAAAATATGAAAAGGATAAAGTTTTTCAAATTAGGTTTGGTTTGTCTTGTCCTGAAATAGGTTGACCATTTTTTGGTTAAAAATTAGGATTAAAAATAGTCAAATTACCGGAACATTGATAAGTTTTTTCAAAAAA
>NZ_FOZP01000017.1 GCF_900116115.1 Lutibacter maritimus
AACGGTCTTGTATATGAAAAGTAGCGGATTTTTTGCACTAACTTTTCGGTTAAACACAGACCTTAAATTTATAAAATCCATTTTGATTTAGCACCTAAACCGCTATTTTTTATATACGTTGTTACCCACTGGCTTTATTCCGTTCAGCTTGGTTTTCAGCGTTGGCAAAGACATACTCTTTTGCAATTTTTGGCTTGTGTTTTGGCTGAAGCGAATTGCAAATGTGTATGGCTTTTAGCGTTGGCTTTTCTATTTATTTGCTCAATTTTAAAATCCTAAATGCACCCTGAATTACCAAACCAAATACTATTGTTCCGATTATCAAATCTGGTTTTCCTGAATTCAGCCAATTGACCAAAAGTCCTGCTATAATTACACCTAAATTTATTATCACATCATTCGAGGTGAAAATCATACTTGCTTTCATATGAGCTTCTTCTTTGCTCTTTGACTTTTGTAAAATGTAAAGACAAATGCCATTTGCGATAAGTGCAAAAACAGAAACGATAATCATTGTTGAAAAATCGGGAAGTTTTTCGTCTCCGAAAAATCTTCTTAAAACTTCCACAAATCCTATAATTGCGAGTGTTATTTGAAAATATCCAGCAAGTTTTGCAATCCGCTTTTTCTTAATCAATGTACCTCCAACCGCAAACAAGCTAATTCCGTAAACGAAACTGTCGGCAAGCATATCTAAACTATCAGCAACAAGTCCCATTGATTTTGCAATTATTCCTGTTGTCATTTCGAGAATGAAAAAGGCAAAATTGATTGCAAGTACAGACCAAAGTAGCTTTTTTTGGTTTGCGTTTTCTTTAAATTCCGTTTGGTCGGTCTGTTCGGTCGAAATTTTCTTTCCGCCTAAATTTAGTTCGATAACGGACTTTTCGATTTGGTCGTTTTCTCCGCTGTGAAAAACGGTCAATTTTCGATTCGGAATATCAAAGTCCAAATTCACGATACTTGAAATTCCATCCAATTTCATTCGGATTAGATTCTCCTCGGAAGGACAGTCCATTTTGGTAATTTCAAAGATTGTCTTTTGCATATTTCCTAACAACAACTTTTATTTTCTTGAATTGGTGGACAAGCTACTGTACCATAAGAACAATAAACACAACAATCTCCCTTTTTTGGTTTCAAAACCGTTTTGCAATTCTCACATTCGTAGAAAAATTGACAAGCGTTTGTTGGCATATCTTCTACTTTTTTATGTCCGCAGTTTGGACAAGTTATTACAGATTTTAATATGGTTTCCATTAATTTTCTTTTTTGTCGGTTACTTTATAACCTGTTGAATTAATTGCTTTCTCAATTTCCGTTTCATTGGTTTTGGTCTTGTCAAATTCAACGATTGCATTTCCATTTTCGTAAGACGCTTTTGAGTTTATAATTCCGTTGAGTTTGTTCACTTCGTGATTTACGTGTTCTTCGCAACTCGCACAAGTCATTCCGATGATTTTAAATTCCGTTGTTTTAATGTCCGATTTGTCAACTACGATTATTTGCTTTTCTGTATTTGGGTAAAAAATTCCTGAATAGTATGGGAAAGCCAACATTACAATTGCAAATACTGTTACAATTCCTAAAAACTTTTTTGATTGAATAAATTTTGGTTTTTCGTCCGTCTCACAATCACAGTCTATTTCTTTTTGAGGTTTAAGTTTTTGATACCAAGCAAAGCCAAGAACTAAAATTGTCAGTCCAATTAAATAAGGTCTAAAAGGTTCAATCCAAGAAAATGTTGAGGCAATTCCGCTTGTTCCTGCGATTAGAGCCAAAACAGGTGTAATACAACATAATGAAGCTGTAATTGCAGTTAACAAACCTGCACCAATTAATTTGTTTTCGCTTTTCATATCGTTTCTAAAATTTTGTTTTTATCAAGTATCTCAAAGAATGGATTTAGCATTTTTTCGTATTTAGCCGTGAGTGAGTAAAAAATCGTTTGAGCATCTCTTTCTGTTTCTAATAAATTTCGGTCTTTCATTTTTCTCAAATGTTGAGAAATAGCAGAAATGTTCATCCCGAGAATATCGCTCAAATCACAAACGCAAAGTCTTTTTTCTTCAAAGAGTAGGTAAAGTATTTTCAGTCGAACGCTATTTCCGACTAATGAAAGTCTGTTCGCCAAATAATCGAACGATTCGTTTAATTCAGAAACTGTGTCTTTGCAACGATTTATTTGTTCAATATCGGCTTGTTGTCTTATGCAAGAATTATTTTCCATATCGCAAAGTTACAATTATTTCTTATTTAAGCAAATACTTAAATACATAATTCTCAAGCGTTGGGAAATTTTAGCTCTTTTGGTTTTTTAAGCTTGGAATTGTGTGTCGGAAAAAACCGAAAGTGCTAAAATATGCGGTGGGTTTTCAGCTTGTGGGTAACGTG
>NZ_FOZP01000015.1 GCF_900116115.1 Lutibacter maritimus
TCAGCTTGTGGGTAACGTGATTTTATATGATTTGTGCGACTGGAAAATCGGAGATTTTTCGGACGTAGCAAATCGTTTGTTGAATGTTTGTCAGTTTGTACTAGTTCAAATTTAAGCATAAATTATATGAGGTGTTAGCAACTGTTTTTTTTATTCAATTTTCATATCATAATCTTGTTTCGATTCATTATAGATTAAAGTGATATTTTCTGGATAGTTGTTTCCGAAATCAGTTAATATTTCAATAATCGTTTTCAAGTCAATTTTATATATCCATTTATTTTTTTCAAAGTCGGAACACATTATTACATTATTCCATTTTTTATTTTCTCTGAAAGCAAATATTGTCAAACTGTGTATTAACTGATTACAAATAAAATTAATGTTTTTTTCTTTAATCTCAAATTTTTCAAGTTTGTATAATTCATCAAATTCAAATGAATTTAATTCTGTCAACTTTATTGAATTTTTAGGATATGCTTTTATTTTATATTTTTTTTGCCTGAGGCTGTCAGATATTCTTTTGGTTTCAATTAGTTTTCTTATTATAAAGAAGTTTATAATTAAATCTTTTTCAAATATTACTTGGGATTTTTCACTCCATCTTTTAATCTCTTTCTGATTTTTCAATGATTTGGCATAATCAAGAAGTTCTTTTTTCCAATATCTTGATTCAATCATAGTGTTCGGATTTTATAGTTGCTAACGTTATTGTATATGGTTTGTTGCGTGGTTAAGCACCTAATTGAGCAAATAAAAACCGAATAGAAAATCCGCGAGGATTTTCGTAAGTAGGCTAGAACTAGCAATAAATTATATACGGTGTTGTGCGTTCGTTTTTTTATTTTGTTGTTATAATTAAATAATCTTTATCCATTCTAAAAATTCGACTGTCTTTCGAGTCTTCGCCTTTTTGTATTCGGAAATCCTTAATCGCATTTGGGTCAAGTTTTATTTCCGATGTAGTTTTGTCGTTCAATAAAATTCCGTCAATTATTATAAATCCGATTTCTTTTTTATTCCAACCTCTGCGACCTTTACTTAAACTGTCTAAATAAATAGTGTTCAAGGTAATTAGTTCAGGTTTTTTTAATTGGTCAATTGTTACAGTTTTCTCTTTTCGGTCAATGAAAGTTGCTTTTATGTTATCCTTGTCTAAATATAAATTTTCGAGATTTACTTTCTCGGAATCCAATATGATATCGAATTCCGAAGCGTATTTTTTCAATATTTTATTTCGGTCGTATTTTATATTTCGAGTTGCGCAACCGAAAGTCAAAGTCAGGATTAATAGAAGTAGAAATATTCTCATTTTATTTGTTTTATTCTCAAAAATATTCCAATTCCGATTTTCATAAAAACTCAATTGAGTGACTGATTCTTTTCGTTTAGTTAACGCGCTCCGTAAATGACGCACAACGGTTTAGAGCATGAAAAGTTGCGGTTATATAACCATAAATTTTCAGCTGTATAAAAATAATAATTTTTTGTTTTAGAAACATTCTAATTTAAAGGATTAAGCAATTTTTTATGCGCATTGTTGGCAAATGTTTATCAAAATCGTTCATAAACACAAACCTGCGAAAATCAGGTATCGTAAATAATCAAATCTCCGATAGCGGTTTAGATGACAAAAGCAAATAAGAGAACTGCTTAAATACTTACCTTTAAAAAAAATGCTTTCCATTATGATAATTTATGTTTCTATTTGAGTTCAATTTTTGGAATTATGTCCCGAATTAAATAAAAATAAAAATGCGCTTACGCTAACCAATTTTTCCAAAAACTCAAGTCTCCGTTTGCGGGTTTGATGGCAAAACTAAATAAACAACAACTTATTAGAAACGTGAACAAAAAATCACTATCCAACAATATTTGCCAACGAGTTTTTATATGATTTGTGCGACTGGAAAATCGGAGATTTTTCGGACGTAGCAAATCGTTTGTTGAATGTTTGTCGGTTGTACTAGTTCAAATTTAAGCATAAATTTTATGAGTTGTTGGCTACAGTAACTTTTTAAGCAACTCCATTAACATTTAAGTCTATAAATTTTTCTTTTTCAATAATGTAATTTATATTCCAATATCTACTTCCTCCATCGAAAATTATTTGCCATTCTGTTTTCCACGAGTCATCAGGTTTCGTCCAACCTCGAATTGATTCCATAAGACTATAACCATTCCAGATGAAATTCACGTGAATTACTCGTTGTCCGAATTGGTCAATAAATCCAATATATTGTCGAACATATTTGTTTAGATTTTTGTGAATTTTTGGTCCATAATGTTTATTTTCTTTGGGTTTGTTTTTATTCGTCTCTCTTAAATATTTACTTAATCGGTTTTCTAACTCCTCAATTTCCAATTTTGTTGGAGTAAATCTCTTTTCAATTGTAGGGCTTTTAGAATAAGGAATATTATAATTTTTTGAGAAAATTGCTCCTTCATATTTTCTGTTTTCAATCAACTCGATTTCTTGAGAATAACTCAAGTTGAAATTCAAAATTATTATTATCAGAAGTAGTTTTTTCATTATTGTAGCCAACGTGATTTTATATGATTTGTGCGACTGGAAAATCGGAGATTTTTCGGACGTAGCAAATCGCTTGTTGAATGTTTGTCGTTTGTACTAGTTCAAATTTAAGCATAAATTATATGAGTTGTTGGCAATAGTTTTATCCTCTGTTATGTTTTTTTTGTTTACTAAATCTGTTTTCAATTCTATCTACTGGGTTTCTTTTAGAACCAAATTTTCTGTGATAACTTGGCAATCCATCTGGCTCTTTGTCTACATCATCCAATAATAAACTTCTCAGCCACGAGTTAAATTGTTTGATTAGTCTTATCATTATATGTTAAATTTATCTATTATAAAAAGAGTTAATAAAATCATTGAAATCCAAAATATTAGACTTGAGAAATAATATATTAAAGTTTGTCGTTTTAGTTCTTTATTCCCGGATAGATGATAGAACACTCGTGTTCCAGTTATCAATATGATAAAAAACCCGAAAAAGAATATTTTCCTTTTTTCAGAATCAGATAAACCTTTCTCGCTAGAATCTTTAATCAGTTTTGAATAGTTTCTTTCAGTCTTTTTCATCAATTATTGCCAACGGGCTTTTATATGATTTGTGCGACTGGAAAATCGGAGATTTTTCGGACGTTGCAAATCGTTAGTTGAATGTTTGTCGTTTGTACTAGTTCAAATTTAAGCATAAATTATATGAGTTGTTGTAAGCAGTTAATCAAAGTTTATATCAAAATCAATTTCTGTTTTTTTAGTTCCTCCAATTCTTGGATAATCTTTAAAACTATCATTTTCATCAATTAATTGGTTATATTGTTTAGAAGCTACTTTCAATTCCTCCTCAATCTGTGCTAATTTGTCTAATTTTTTATTTGCTTTTTTATCAGTTTCTAAATTGGAATATTGCTCTAATGTCAAAATCGATTTTACAATTAATCCTGACAATTTTCTTTGATAACTAAAGTATTTATCCATTCTCAAGCTATCTATCTTAAAATCATTCGATAAATTCAATTTTTCAATTTCATTTGGCATTTTCAATTTATCATTCTTTTCATTTGCTTTTTTTACAAAATAATCGACAATTTTAAATCGTTTGGAGTAAAGTTTTGAAAGCTCGTTCGTGGATAATTCCAATTTCTCAAAATCATTATTTAACTCTATTTTGTCATTTTTTTGAGAATAGAGATTTGTCAGAAATAGATTTATTGTAATCAGAACTAAAATTATCTTTTTCATTTCGGTTTCGTTATTGCTTACAACGGTTTAGTATAACCAAAGTTGTGATTTGGTTAGCAATTTTTTTCGTTTGATAAATTTAATAAAATAAGTATTACAAAACATTAAAATTAACAAAAAGAAACAATTTTGGTTATACATTGTTGTAAGTTGCGGCTATTAATTCTGGTGCTAAAAAGTCGTACGTAATTATTATTAAATATTTAATTTATCTATGAATTAAAATTTATCTTAAAAACTTATTCCGATTCATTTCTCATTGCGTTATTATGCTCAAATTATTCGGTTTCAATGAGTTTTTTCGGTTTATTGCTCAATTCCGTTTTGATACTTAAGATCTGAGATTTGTCAATTTAGTTTTAATTTGTCTTAAAAACTGTTTCCAATTCGTTGCTCATTCCGTTTTAATGAGTTTTTTCGGTTTGTTGCTCAATTCTGTTTTGATTCTAAAAATCTGAAATTTTTCGGTTTACGATATTTTGTCTTAAAAACTTTTTCCGATTTCATTGCTCATTTTTGGGTTTCAATTTTCAATTCAAATAGGCTCAAATTTTTCAGATAGAGTAGAAGTGAGTTTAGAACTTTATTTTCTGATTAAAATAATTTTTTCGTGTCTTAGATAGTTCAACTTTTTCTACTTTAAAATACAAGAATTAAGGACTTCAGAGTGAAGTCCGCCGTTACTTACAACGTGATTTTATATGATTTGTGCGCCTAAAAATCGAAGATTTTTCGGTGGCAGCAAATCGTTAGTTGAATGTTTGTCGTTAATATTAGTTCAAATTTAAGCATAAATTATATGAGGTGTTGGCTACTTTGTTATTTGTTCATAATTTCTTTTAAAATTAATAATTCAGAATCATTCGGATTAACTTTTAATAATCTTTCAACTAATTTCAATCCTTTATCACAATCTTTATTTAGGAACTTACAATTATAACTATATCCTAAAGCAAGTCTATAATTTGCTTCGTATTTTTCTGGAAATTCTTTCACTGCATTTTTATATTGAAAAATAGCATTTTTCCAATTTTGTTTTTCAATCCAATTATCTCCATTATTTATATAAAATTCATACTTCTCAATTTTTTTTTGATTTTCTCTTTCAATTAATATCTTCTCTAATTCTTTATCAGACACAAAATTTTCGTTAAGTTTTTTATTTTGATATTGAACAAAACTATTATAAAGATTATAAGATAAAAAAAGAATAGGAATGGTAATTAAGAATGAAATTATCCAAAGTCGTAAAGATTCCTTTTTTCGTTCTTTAATAACTTTTTCTCGTATTTTTCGAAGTTCTTGTTTAGAAAGTTTTCTTATATCAACTTCTCCTTGAAAAGCTTTCAAATATGCTTTTCTGGCACTCATAAAAGAGCTGTCTTTTTTGAAAATACTTATTTTTCGTAACAAATTCCTATTGTTTCGAATAATTGTATTCATTGATTGCATATTCCCAGCTCCGCTCATTTATTTTGCAATTTTTTTATTCGGACATTGTAGCCAACGGTATTTTATAAGATTTGTGCGACTGGAAAATCGGAGATTTTTCGGTT
>NZ_FOZP01000012.1 GCF_900116115.1 Lutibacter maritimus
TCAATACGTTCGCGTAGTTTTTTAAGTTCATTATTTTTACCCATAGAAGTAGATTTTTGTTTAAAATTACTCAATTTTTTCATCCAATAGGTAATAGAACTTCGAGAAATTTGATATTTTTTGGAGGCATAGTTGACAGAAATTTGTCCATTAATAATTTCGTCAATGATAGAAAGTTTGAGGTCAAAACTAATTTTTTGATACTCTTTTTTTCGACAGGTTGAATTTTGTTGTGTATTCATAAGTTACTAAAAGTGTTTAATTTTTAGTCAACCTATTTTAGGACGAGAGTTCTTTTCAGCTTGCACACAACGGTTTTTGGTATGTTTTGTTGCGAGAAAATCCGGTAGGATTTTCAGCCTAGTAACAAAGTTAATAAAATTGCGATGATTTCCGTTAGGAAATCAGCCTAGCAATAAAATATACCAGTTGTTGCAAGTAGTTGTTTTTATCTGTACTCATTTAGTTTATTTATTTCACTTCTAATTTTATCAAACCATTTCTGATTCATTGCCTTTTCTCTTCCATGACTTGTTTCATAATCATATTGTTGTTGCATTATTCTGCATTCTTTCCATAATCTACTGTAGCAATTTGAATAAATATCAAATTTTGATTCGTTATCATTTTGCATTTTTATAAACTCCTTTCTCATTTTTCGAGCAAATAGTTCAGCTATGTCAAAATGTAATTGCTCGTGTTCTAATAAATCATCTGTATTTTCAATATACCAAGAGTGATATTTATAAAAATTAGCTTTTACTGTAAGATTTCTAAAGTTCTGAATTCTGTCATTCTCATCTACAACAACATTTGATGGAACAATTTCAATTTTATAACTTGTTAAGGCATCTCCAACTGAATCATTTTCATCGGGTTTATCAAGAAAATCAGACCAAGTTAATTTTTGATTTTCATCCCACTCAATAATCGAATCTTTGTTAATAATATTTCCATGAGACATTTTACAACTAAGAATCAATAGAAGTAGTAATATTATCGTTTTATTCATCTTTTCTACAATTACTTGCAACGGGATTTTATATGATTTGTGCGACTGGAAAATCGGAGATTTTTCGGTTGTAGCAAATCGTTAGTTGAATGTTTGTCGTTTGTACTAAATCAAATTTAAGCATAAATTATATGAGGTGTTAGCCAAAGTTATTTTCTCTTGAAATAAATTATCATTCCGATTATAAAATATAATGAAATTCCAAGATAAATTGAAATCCAATAATAATTCGGGTTCTCTTTTAAGAAATCATAATATTGATTTGAGTTTTCGAAATAATTATCTGACCGTAATTTGTCGTTTATCATTGGCTCAATAAATTGTAATAATTGTCCAATTACAAGCATTAAAAATGAAATTTTGAATAGTTTCAATAATTTAATCTTACCTCTCTGAATGACTTTTATTAGGTAAATAACTCCTAAAACATATGTTAAGAAATTCATCATTTCTCCAAATATTTCAGTCAGATTGGGACTTATACTTAAATTGAAGAATATATCTTTCAGAGTTATCTCAAATAGATAAGCAAAACTCCCAATTCCTAACCAAAAAAACATTCCAATTCCTATAAGTAGAGTTTTATCATTCGTAGATAAATTTCTCAAGCTACTCTCATTTTTGGGTTCAATTATTTTTTCCATTTTTCAGTTTTGCAATTTTTCTGTCCTTATTTTGGCTAACGGTTAGAGTATGGAAAGTTGCGAGTTAAACATTTCAATTTTCCGATGTTTAAAATTAATAAAATTAGAAATGAAAAATAAAGTATTTAACGGAATTAAGCAATTTTTTATACGCATTGTTGGCAAAAGGTTTTTTATCAATCAGTTTTGGATTTATCTGTCTTTTTCTGAAAAACAAAAGTACTATCTGACTTTATATCTTTCAATTCTGACTTATTCTGTATGGTTTTTTGTTCTGTTGTTGTGGATTTATCGGTTGTGTCATTTTTAGTCCAGTCATATAATGTTTTTAATCCACCAATAAAAGCTAAAATAGTCGTTGGAATAAATAAATAATGTTTAAGTTTTGCGTTTTTTAAACTAAAAAAAGTATTGTTTTTATGAGATTTTTCTTTTTCAAGTTCTTTAAAAACTCTTTCAAAACCACCTTGTTTTATAAAATAACTCGTATTGCCATTTTTATAAATGCAAGTGTTATAAATATCTTTTGTGTTTTCATATTCAACGTCAATGCAATCATAATCATTTAATATTTTAACATAATATTCAAAATCTAATTGACTTAATTCTTTAAATCCTAAAATGTCTTTTATGTCAGTAATAACATACGCATCATCAAAATTCACACTCTCAATAATCTTATTAAGATGTTTAATGTCTTCTTGTTTAAATTCTGTCATTTTATCAGACTTTTTGCCAACGGGTTTGAGCATGAAAAGTTGCGGGTTTGAAAACGCAATTTTCCGATGTTTAAATTTAATATATTTCTATTTTAGAAACATTCTATTTTACTGAATTAAGCAATTTTTTATGCGCGGTGTTGGCATTTAGTACTTTTCAATCAACGAAAGTTTCTTTTATAATCTCTTTACATTTTTTTATTTCCGATTTTGTCAATTTATCAAATACTTTAACAATTCTCTTTTTATCTATACTCCGAATTTGGTCAATCGTAATCATACCTTTTTTCCCATTGTGTTCAACTGGAATTCTTGTAGGGTAATTTTTCATATTCGTTGTCATTGGAGCAACCACAATTGTATTCAAATATTTGTTCATTTCATTCGGTGAAATAATCACACAAGGTCGAGTTTTTTTTATCTCACTTCCAACTGTTGGATCGAGATTCACGAGAACAATAACATACTGTTTTAATTCCATTCGTCAAGATTTTCATCGTCAAACACATCATTCATTAATAATCTGTCGTCATTATTTAATCTCATTTTTTCAAACTCTACTTCCCAGTCTTTTCTAGGTTTTTCAATTGGTCGAAGTATGATTTGTCCTTTTTCAAGAATCAATTCAACTTTTTCCTTAATATTGTATTTTTCCAAAATAGTCTTGCTTAAGCGAAGTCCTTTTGAATTTCCGATTTTGATAATAGATGTTTCCATAATTTCGTTTTGTTATTACAAAGTTATTACATTTTATTCAATAATCAAAATTCGTACCGTATTAATGCCAACGTGATTTTATATGATTTGTGCGACTGGAAAATCGGAGATTTTTCGGTTGTAGCAAATCGCTTGTTGAATGTTTTTCGTTTGTATTAGTTCAAATTTAAGCATAAATTATATGAGGTGTTAGCCACAGTTACTCCTAATTTCTTTATCAACTAAAATTAGCATTAATCCTTCTAATGTATATCTCCTATAAAATTTCATATAAGCCATAAATGATATATATGAAAGGAACATTATTCCTAAATTTATCAAGATTATTTTAAGGTCAATTTTATTCTCAATATTCAATGTATTTAAACTTAGAATAAAATAATACCAAGATGTAATTATAAAAATTAAAACTAAATTTCTCAGAAATCCATAAATAGCAACATAGTTAACCATTCGGAATTGATGTTCTTTGCAATTCTCAAAGGAGTAGTGAGTAACAATTCTATGAAAGTCATATTTTTTCAAATCATTCTCAGATATATTATTTTCAGTTGATAATCCTAAGGAATTAATTAACAAAACAACTTTTTCTTTTATAACTTTTGTTAAATAAGGATCTAGGCCTTTTTGATAGAAATTCTTAAAATGCAATTTTTGTCCAAAAACGAAATCAATTATTACAAAAGGAAATAATAAAATAGTTAAGAAAATTCTTCCAATATTTTTAGTCCTTCTTTTCTTTCTGTTTTCAGATTTTTCATAAATTTCAATACTTTCATTGTAATCTTCAGGTTCATTTTTTACAACCCAAAAAGATTTCTTTACATATCCTAAAATATATTTAGATGGATAACCATATTTCCAATTTCCATATTTCTCAATAGTTATTGAAGATAGAAAACTTAAAATATGTCCTAAAGCATATGAAATAATAATAAAAAATAAAATTTCTTGAAATTTATAATCAGATATTGATGTAAAAACTTCACTCAATTTAAATTCGGTTTTATTACCTAATTTCTCAATAATAAGGGAAATATAAATTAGTGTTGAGCCTGGAATTAAATATCCTAAAAAGTCATAAATTGAAAAAGGATTTTGTTTCATAGAATTTTTTTATCTTATTGTGGCTAACGAGTTTTTATATGATTTGTGTGCCTAAAAATCGGAGATTTTTCGGTGGTAGCAAATCGTTAGTTGAATGTTTGTCGTTTGTATTAGTTCAAATTTAAGCATAAATTATATAAGGTGTTGGCTAAAGTTTTTTACTTTATTACCTTTTTGTAAATCAATCCATTTTTTTCATATGGATGATATGGATGACTTTCTGAAGTTTTAAAATAGCTATCTCGGATTTCTATTAACTCATATTTTATAATTTCACTCGATATAATTTTTGGGGTCCATTGCGATAGGAATATAATAATTTCTTTATCAGAATCCATTTTTAGATTTATCGATAATGTTTCATATCCAATAAACCAAATTTTATAAGTATTTTCACTTGTGTTTTTTGGCTCAATTATTTCAAGATTACCAAATTTATCTGCCGAAAAGGTAGATAATGAATCCTTTCCTACATATGTAAAAGGTAATTCTATTTTATTGGAATCAAAAAAATGAAAATTAAGTTTTATTGAATCATTAGATTTAGTTTGAATACTTTTAATTTCTATAATACTTTGATAAACTTTTTCTGCTTTATCAAATATTAAAATTAATTCTTTATTAACTAATTGATATTTTCCAGCACCAATATAACTATCTCCGAGGTCGCCTCCAGAATTATATTCAAATCGTCTATTCTCTAAAAAATTCACACAAGAATAATTATCATCAAATGAATGACAATACTTTCCTGATAAACTTTCTTGGGAAAATATCAGAGATTGAAATAGTATTAAATTTATCAAAAGAATCTTTTTCATAATTTTAGCCAACGTTGTTGTGTATGATTTCGTTGCGTGTTTAAGCACTAAAGTTAGTAAATAAATCACAGATAGAAAGTCCGCGAGGACTTTCGTAAGTAGGCTATAACTAGCAATGAATTATACACGGTGTTGTGCTTAGTATTTTATTATTCTAATCCAAATAGGTCGCCTTCACCTCTTTCAAGAGCTTCCATAATAGCCCTTTCATAATTTACAGGGTCAGAATCATTATCTTTATTATCCATATCATAAGTAGTTTCAAATTCGTCTTCATAAATTTTTATTGATTCCGCCTCGTATTTATCTAAATCTCCCATAAATGTAACTAATAATGGACTATTTATAATTATTTTCAATAATTGGTCTTTTGTGAAATTGTTTCTATTATGATTTAATTCATTATTTTTTGTTAAGATATATTCAAAAAATACAACATAACACTTGTTTAGGTATTCTTTAAATATATCAGATATCAGTTGGTAATAATTACTGTTTCGATACCTCAATCTAGAAATTTCAGATAATGAATTACTATAAATACGATATAACTTTTTGGAAGGCTTAAATCTCTTTTTGTCATACATAAGCCTAAAAACATCTCTATATTTTCTGTTAATTTCTCCCATAGAGTGTCTAATAATATATCTAATCCTTCTTTTGTTTTCTGCTGATGTTGGCTTTATTTTATTTGTTATTATTTTTTCATTAAAATTGAATTTTAATGAATTAGAGACTATTTCTATTTGTAATTTTTCATCAACTGCTCTTTTCTGTTCAACTAATTTTTTTGCTTCTTGAATTGAAATGCCCTTTTCTTTAGAAATGTGTAAATAAATCAGTTGATTAGCTTCTTCTCGAATTTTTTTTGAATCAGTATCAAATTTTTCTTTAGCCAATTTTTTGACAGCATTGTCATAGGAAATATCATTCGCCTCTGAAAAACTGACTATTTCTTCTTGATTTGATTGTTCAAATTCAGTTACGTATTTATCCCAATAATTTATTTCTACTTTTTTTTTCATTAGGCTAATATTAAGCACAACGGGCTTTTATATGATTTGTGCGACTGGAAAATCGGAGATTTTTCGGTTGTAGCAAATCGTTTGTTGAATGTTTGTCGTTTGTACTAGTTCAAATTTAAGTATAAATTATATGAGTTGTTGTGTGTAGTTTTTTCAATCTGTGAATGTTCATATTCTATAAAATTCTGAATATTTAGAATCCTTTATCTTTAATTTAATCTAAGTAACTTTAAAATAATCAATGTTAGAATCATTTCTTAGGAATAAAAAACTCAACTTTTCCACACTCAGAGCAATGATATAAATCGAAAGATTCTCTGTTCTGTAATAATTCAAATATATTTCCAAATAATCCAGTTCTAGCACCTTCTAAAAATTTGAAATTACCAGATTTTTCCATTGGAATATTACATCTTAAACAGTCAATTTTTCTTTCAATATTCTGTTCAGTAAAATCTTGAATTTCAACAACTTCTTTATCTGGAAAGCTATAATTACATTTCCAACATAATTCAAAATGATCATCAACTTCTGATTTGCAATTCGGGCAATTTTTCATAGTTTATTTTTTTTCATATTACACACAACGTGTTTTTATAAGATTTGTGCGACTGGAAAATCGGAGATTTTTCGGTTGTAGCAAATCGTTAGTTGAATGCTTGTCGTTTGTACTAGTTCAAATTTAAGCATAAATTTTATGAGTTGTTAGCAACAGTTTTTAATTTATCGACTAATTCAGTAATTGTCATTTTTTGGATAATATTTTTTGGGTTTGCACCTAAAATATCATAGTCATCTAATCTTAAAACTAGTTTGTCAGATTGCTTGTCTAAACTCAAGTGAGAAACATTTTGTACTAATGTAGTTAGTTTTAAATCGAATCGTTTTTCTAAAGTTACAATTTCGTTTTTAATTGTTAATTTAAAATCTAAATAATCAATAAAACGTTTAAATCCATTGAGGATTTTAAATCCTAAAATACCTAAACTAATTTGGAATATATTCATTACAAGGCTAAAAAGATTAAATTCATTTTCTGTGAAAAAGGAACCAATCAGAGAAATAAAACCAAGAAGTCCGATAAATGAAAGTATAAAACCTAATATAATCGAAATTAAATCGATTATTATAGCTTTTCTAGTCCGTGTAATTTCAATCGATTCTTCATTATCTTTCATTTCAAATCCAATATCACTAAGGTAATTCATTGATTTTATATCAGAAATTTTATCAGTTATTGATGAATTTAAGTCATGTAAATTATCAATTAAATCACGATTGATTAGCTCTTTCTGTAATTCAATTTGGGCTGGAAAAGTTAGAGATTTATATCTGTCAAGAAGCCTTAATAATTCATTGTTGGTATTGTCTTTGTATCTATTCATTTTCTGTTGTTATTGTTGCTAACGGTTTAGAGCATGAAAAGTTGCGAGTTTGAAAACGCAATTTTCCGCTGTTTAAAATTATGTTTTTTATTTGTTTTAAATATCATACTCGTTTGACTTTAGCAATTTTTTATGCGCATTGTTGGCAATAGTTTTTTTATCATTCATATTTTCCGTACCAATTCCATTCTTTTCTATCATTTCTTGGATTAGAAAAATTATATTTTCCATAATTCGCAGAGTCTTTTTTATAAACTCTAAAAAATCTCATTTTAGGATAAACACTCAATTTATCTTTGACAGAGTCAATAACTTTTTGTGTAACTCTTTCATCTATTACAAGATTGTAATGAGTGTTAAACTCATTAATAGAAAAGAATTCCAAATTCTCTAATACTTTCTTTTCTTGATATGTTAATTCAGTTTTAACCTTTAATTTGTTATTTTTGAATCCAATGTAAATATCAAATCCTTTTTTTTCGGAATCAATTTGAGTTATTTCAAAATCAGCTTTTGGTAAGTTAATTTCTAAATCAATTTCTTTCAAATAATGTTTCCAATAGTCTTTAACCTTTAATAAATAAAATTCTTTACGATAATCATCTAAGTTTTCAAATGTGTATAAAGTGTCTTTATTTCTACTTATTCGATAATTCAATACCAATTCTTTTCGATGATGATTTTTTGTTCTATTTAAGAATGTAATATAAATTTTAGAAGAATCTGCTTTCCATTCTCCAACTTCTTTTTCGAAGTAGTTGTAAGTAATAATCGAATCTTGCTTAAATGTTATGTCACTCATAAAATCCAAAGGAAAATTATTCCAATTTCCTATGAGTTCTTTTTCATATTCGTTTCTCGAACAACTTGTTAAAATAATCAGGAATATTATTATAATCTTTTTCATCGTAATTATTGCCAACGATTTTTTATAAGATTTGTGCGACTGGAAAATCGGAGATTTTTCGGTTGAAGCAAATCGCTTGTTGACTGTTTGTCGTTTGTACTAAATCAAATTTAAGCATAAATTTTATGAGTTGTTGGCTAATTTAGCGAAACGTTATGCTGATAATTGAATTTTAGTACTTTCCGAGATTTGTCATTCTTGTTTTTATAAAAATCCTTGTATTTTTTGTTTTTAATTTATCGTTTTACTTGTTTTTACGTTCTGCAATTTTTCTACGTGTCAATTCTAAAAAATCCGATTCAATGCTCAAATCCGTTCTGATTTTAAATTTCTCCGTTTCATTGAGGTTTTTGCGATTCAACTCTCAAATTGGTAGAGTAGAAGTGAACTCAAATTTATCATTTTTGTTTAACTTGTCATTGAACTAATTTTAATCAAAATCATTTTCTCATTTAAACTTAATTTAATCTGTCTTATTTCTGACCGTAAAAATTCATCCGAGCTATTTTAGCCAACGGTCTCGTATAACCGTCAGTTACGGATTAATATGCGTTAATTTTCGGTTTGGCACTGACTTTAGCAATTCCGAGTGGATTCGGACGTAGTCGAATCCGCCGTAATTGCGGTTATACATTGTTAGCAACAGTTTTTATTCGTAATATTCATATTGATAATCTTCTTCTCGTCTTAAAATTCCGTTTTTGTCTTTAGAAACTACTTTCGTTAATAGTCCGTTTGAATATTCATAAAATGTATTAAATATTAAATTTCCACTATTATCTGTTTTCGTAGTTTTTATAATTTGTCCGATATCATTTCTGTCATATCTGAATATAATTGAATCCATATTTTGATAGACAAATTCTCCGTTTTTGTATTTATATTTTAATTTTTTATCTGCGGAATAACCAAAAACAAAATCTCCTTTTTTCTTGTAATAATTTTTAAGTTCATTTTCTGTGGTTTTGACCTTAAATATTCGGTTTTTCCGATAAATATAAATTAGACATTCTTCAAGAAGAAATTCGGTTGCATTTGTGCTTTTATAATAATCACAGCTCTTAATTAGTTTATTGTCCGAATCGTATTCATATTCAGTTAAATCTTGGTCTTTCTCGTCTAACCAAGTCCATTCTGTTCTTACAGTTTGATGATTGTCATTGTACTTATATTTCACGTCCCAACCGTCAGTAGAATCTGAATCATAGAACTCACGTTCTCTAATAATATCTCCATTTGTAGCAAAATCTTGGATTAACTCGATATATTCTTCTTTTAATTTTCCGTTATCAAATTCCTTCGTTAACACTTTTAAGGATTTTACTTTTAGTTTACTGTATAATTCGTGGTAAGAATTATCTAAATCATAAAAATCCTTCTCTTGTCCAAATGAAAAAAGTGGAATAAAAAACAGTAATATTAATTTAAGCGATGAGTTCATTTAAATTGTTGCTAACGGTTTAGTATGAACCAAAGTTGCGTTTGGTTTTTACAATTTTTCGATGTTAAATATAACATTTTAAGAATTAAGAATTGTTCTAATTTAGTGAAATAAGCAATTTTGGTTATACAATGTTAGCCACATTAGGGCAACACCAAACTTTGGGCAAAAACGTACCTTATTTATTTTCACCAAAACCAACCGAGACAGAATGCCAGCGATACGTTTTTAAACAAACATTTCAATTTTGATAAATCGAATCACATTTAAAATACAAAACCAACTATCTTGCATTTAGGTTGGTAGTTTAAGATTTTCATTTGCGCCTTTTTTGGATAAGAACGAGGCAGAACGCAACCGAAAACTTGCTTTAAACGACTCATTTATCAATGTAGATTTCAGTTTCTTAAAAAACTAAAACTATCTAGCGTTTAGTTCCCAAAAAAGGATCAAATCTATCCGATTAAATTTAAAGAACGTATTTATAATTTGTTAAACAATTCGTTCATAATGAACTACTTAATTCGTCTTGACCTATTGTTGCTAACGGTCTAGTATAACCGTCAGTTACGGGTTTATATGCGTTAATTTTCGGTTTAGCACTGACGTTAGCAATTCCGAGTGGATTCGGACGTAGTCGAATCCGCCGTAATTGCGGTTATACATTGTTGGCATTAGTACTTTTATTTCCATTCCCAATTTAATTCATTTACGTATTCTAAATTTATATCAGAAAACAAACTTTTAAATTTTTCTTGGTCGGATATTGCTCGTTTCGGAATAATTAAGGATAACTCAGATTTGAGTCTTAGAAAAAAGTAGTCTTTTAATTCAATCAACTTGTCAAATTCCGAATCCTGTATTTTCGTTTGAGTTCCAAAATCAGAGGTCTCTATAAAATCAGCGTCTTTGTCAAAGTTCAGCGTTGCTGTTTTTCCGATTCTATTTTTATAATTCTCTTTTATATGTTTTTCAAAGTGTTTTTTGTATTTCCATTTAGAGTATAAAGGATAAAACAAAAACCATAAAACTGCAAATGCAAAGAAGGCAATTGCAAGTTCAGTTTTCTTTATGAACAAAATAAATAATCCAAGAACAATGTAAATTATTGGTACAACAATTCTTGACTTATTACGGTTCTTTTTATGCAGTTCAGATTTAGAAGAAACATAAAGTTGATATTCCAAAAAATCCGAGAAGTTCAATGTGTATTCTAATTTCATTTCGTATTAATGCCAACGGTTTTGTATAAGATTAGTTGCGTGTTTTAAGCACTGAAGTTAGCAAATAAATCACTGATAGAAAGTCCGCGAGGACTTTCGTAAGTAAGCTTTAACCAAGCAATTAATTTTATACGGTGTTGTGTGCAGGCTTTTTCTTTTTCCATATTTTTCTAATATTCAGACTAATTATTATCAAAATCAAATAGTCAATAATTAAGCTTACTATTAAAAAGATGTATTGATAATTCAAATCAATTATATCTCCTAAATTTCCATTAACATATTCGCTAATTAGCCAAGTTGGGGCAATTCCTTTTGCATAATATGCTATAAAATAATTCCAAGAGAAACTTTGTAAACCAGCAATTTTTGAAGTCGGTCCAGGTAGAGTCAGATAAAGAATTAGAAAAAACAGAATTTCAATTACTAAAAGTAAAATCAGCGATTTTTTAGTTTGATTAAGTCCAATAAAATTCTGATTTGGGTTTTTGAATCCAAATATTATCCAAGGAATTAATAATAGTATTGAAATCATCCTTCTTTAGTCCATTTTTTTGTTGACGACTTATAAATTTTGGATTCTCCTACACTCAATCCATACCAAACTATATATGTCGTATTCGTTTCCATTTGATAAAAAGCAGGACTATCCATTTTTTCAGTCAATCCAAGTTCAGATACATTTTTTGGCAGTCGGTTATTTGTTTTCTTAAATGTCTCAACTTTCGCAATAAGCATTTCAGCGTATTCTTGTCGGTCATTTTTAAATTCGCAACTGTAAAGTCCAATGAACAAAACTATGGTCAATATTTTTATTGTCGATTTCATTTTTTTTCAGCTTGCACACAACGAGTTTTTATATGATTTGTGCGACTGGAAAATCGGAGATTTTTCGGTTGAAGCAAATCGCTTGTTGAATGTTTGTCGGTTCGTATTTAGTTTAAATGTAAGCATGAATTATGCGCGGTGTTGCTAGTTGTTGCTTTTTAGTCATTCTTGTTAAATTAATAAATTCCGTTTCTCTTACTAAAAATATACATTCTAATTAAGAATAAAAACATTCCACTATAACCAATTATCGCAAATATTTTATCAAATTTATTGTCAAAAATCTTGAGGTCAAAAAGATGAATAAAAATGCAAATTATTCCAATCCAATAAATAATCTTTAAAAATAAAGGTTCATCTTTCGCAAAGTTATTTTTAGTCATTATTTCTTAAATTTAAGATTTTCAATTCGGTTCATTGAGCTTTTACGTTTCAATATTTAATCTGTTTATTTTTTAAATTTTGTTTTTCCTAAAATTAATAATGAAATTCCAATAGCTGTAATTACTCCAGCAATTGTGTCTAAATTCTCATTTTCATTAATCAGCGCATAAACACTCGCAATTACTGCAATAATAATTCCTGCAATTTGTGCTTTATTCAATTCTTTTATAAAATTTATCATAGTCAATTTGTCTAAATTTTAAATAATTTCAAATTATCTTGGATTATTCCAACCATTTAAAAATTCTCCGAAAGCAAAATCTAAGAATACAATTAATATTATAATAGAGAAGATTATTCGGATAGTTTTATAAGTTTTTTTATTGTCTTTTTTCATATTGTAATTTATTGAATCTGAGTTTCGTCCGCAATTACTAGCAACGGTGTAAGCTATGATTTCGGCGTGGAAAATGTCGGAGACTTTTCCGCTGTAGAAATCAAGCTGGTTAAAAATACAACAAACTTTTTATTAAGCGAAAAGCCACGCTGAATTATAGGTATTGTTGGCAAATCGTTTTATTCTTGAGATAATTCTAAATAATATATTTTAGCACTTTCCTCTAATTCTTCATCAAAACTATCGTCAAATTTAAAGCTATTCAATCTCCATTCATTATTCGGTTTGTAAAATTGAAATGTTAGTCGTAGAAATTGTCTGTCAAATTTTAGAAAATATGAATATAAAATGAATGAATCTCCAATTTGTTTTTTTGTCAAAAACTCATATCCATAATATTCTCCAACTAAATCATTGTCAAATCTAGCTAATTGAGTTTTTATATTATTGATAGCATCTTTAACTCTAATAGTCCAAGGGTTTGTTGCATACATTTCCTCAACAGCTAATTCTGCGCCTTTATTTTTATAATTGTCAAAGAATTTCTCAATAATGGACTCTGGAGTATTTTGTGAATTTGCAGAAAGTGATATAGTCATAATGACTAATAGGCTCATTAGTAATTTGTTTTTCATATTATTTTTAATTTATCTGTTTTTATGTTTGCCAACGTGATTTTATATGATTTGTGCGACTGGAAAATCGGAGATTTTTCGGTTGTAGCAAATCGTTAGTTGAATGTTTGTCGTTAATGTTAGTTCAAATTTAAGCATAAATTATATAAGGTGTTGGTTACAGTTTTTTCTTATCTGTTTTCTATTATGTCTTTCTCAGTTTTGACAATAACTTTTTTTAATAATCCCGACTTTTTATCAATTGTCAATTCTCGGACTTGTCTAAAGTTAATCAAATATTCTCCTTGATTAATTGCATTATTATCATATCCATAATCTTCTTTTAGTTTGTAAGTCAAAGGATTTATCTGTTCACATTTAATGTTCCAAAAATCTTCTCCGTCTCCACCAAATAGATATAAAATAAAACTTGATACAGGAGTTAATTCAGGTTTTTTAAAAGTAAAAACGTGTAATGAAGTTTTATAATCATATAAATCAGTGAAAATTATCGATAGAATTTCTTCATTTTCATACAACTTAGTTAGTGGTTTAATTATATCTGCTCTTTCAAATTGTAGACTGTCGATTTTTTCTAAATCAAAAATCCATTTATCCGTTTTTCGATCAACTACATTTTCGCTAAAATCTGAATTTTCAAATATTGAATAAAGATTATTGAAATCTAATTCAAGTGTTTTCAGATTGCGTAATTCATTTTTTAATGAATCATTATTTTTAGTAAATTCTGATGAAGATTTATCTTTTTCAAGTATTGTGACATTCGGTTTTTTATCAGTCAAATTGCAATTGACAAATAGGAAAGCTAATAATATTACTAAAATTATTTTTTTCATCGTAATTGTAACCAACGGTTTAGTATAACCAAAGTTGTGATTTGGTTAGCAATTTTTTTCGTTTGATAAATTTAATAAAATAAAAGTTTAGAAACGTTCTATTTTATAAAATTAAACAATTTTGGTTATACATTGTTGCTTGTAGCGGCTTTTAATTCTGGTGCTAAAAAATCGTACTGTAATTATTATAAAATTTTGAATTATTCTATTTTTTTAAATTTGTCTTAAATACTTTTTTCAATTCAAAGCTCAATTCGGTTCAATTTCTTAAGATCTAGAATTTTTAGGTTTACAATAATTTGTCTTAAAAACTTTTTCCGATTCGTTGCTCAATTCTATTTTGATTCTTAAAATCTGAAATTTTTCGGTTTATGATATTTTGTCTTAAAAACTTTTTCCAATTCCATTGCTTAATTCCGGCATTTTGCTAAAACTTTCCGTTTCAATGATTTTTTCCGATTTTATTGCTCAATTTTTCCGTTCCAATTTTTAAATCATAAATACTCAAATTTGTCAAATAGAGTAGAAGTGATTTTAGAACTTTATTTTTTCATAAATATTTTTTTTCGTGTCTTAGTTAGTTCAACTTTTTCCAGCTTAAAATACTAGAATTAAGGACTTCAGAGTGAAGTCCGCCGTTACTAGCAACGTGTTTGTATATGGTTTGTTGCGTGGTTTAGCACGTAATTTAGCAAATAAAAACCGAATAGAAAATCCGCGAGGATTTTCGTAAGTAGACGAGAACCAAGCAATAAATTATATACGGTGTTACCTGTAGGGCTTTATTCTGTACTTTTCATCAAATTCAATTATTTGTGTTTTCAGTTTTTTTGAATCTTTAATTTCTTTTTCCGAAAAATCATATAGTTCCTCCCAAGTTAAATCAATAACGTGATTTTGAAATTCCTTTTTGATTAAATTGAATTTAGCAAATTTTGACTCCTTCGAAATTCTCTTATTATCTTTTGGATATAACAAAACCACATACGAATCTTTTGAAATATGAATCAAATTTCTCAATAATTGATAGTTGGTTAGAAAACTATCTTGGTCAGAAAAATTTTCATTGATATTTGAACATTTTTGAGAGTATTCTGATTTGTATTTTTCTTTATGATTTGTGTCTTTCTTTGCTTTTCCAAAAGCATATTCTGTATATTTTATTTCAAAGTAAATATTTTTACCTTTTTTTGTCTTGAAATAGAAGTCAAAACTTGTTCGTCTCCCTTTTTTCTCAATATTTGATTCCTTTTCGAAACAAGCAGTTTCATAATCCACTGAATCATTACTTAATCCAATAATATCTAAAATTACCTCAAGCTTTCTTTCTATAAAAAGAGGAAAAAAGAAATTTATGCACATAGCTTGTGACGAATTCAAATGATGGAAAAATTTATGATAACTAATTTGAGATAATTCAGATTCATAAAATAATTTACGATATGGTTCAAGTATATTTAACTTAACAACATTATCCTTTTTCGGTAGAATGTGATTAAATCTATAAATCGTATCTTTTCTTTTCCAAACACCTTTATCTAAATGCCCCAATTTTTTCAATCTGTAATCAGATAAATGTTGTTTTATATCATCTTTGTAACTCATATCGATTTCGTTTCACGCCTTACAGGTAACGGTTTTTGGTATGTTTTGTAGCGTGTTTTAAGCAACTAATTTAGTAAATATTTACCGACCAAGAAAATCCGAGAGGATTTTCGTAAGTGTGCTAAAGCCAAGCTATAAAATATACCAGTTGTTGCCCACAGTTTTTTTAGTTTAATTCATCATACAATATTATCGAAAATATTAAAACAATCAGTATTCCTAAAATGTTTAAAGTTTTCTTGTTTTTAATAATTAATCTAAATATAAAATCAATTCCGAGTCCAATAAAACCAATTGTTATTAATCCAACCATATAAACAATTCCCCAACCTTCAGAATGTGATAAAATTTTCCAATTATAGACAGAATAAAGAAAACAACAAATTATGTAAATAATGAAATATTCTCTCATAATTGTAGTTTTTCGTAAATACTCAATCATAGTTGAATTTATTTTTATCCTCTAAAAAATCCGATTATTATTGTCATTATTCCTCTAAATAAATTAGTTTTCAAGCTTTTCGGTTTTTCCTCATTTGGGTCTTTTAACCAAAATCCACAAACATTACAGATTATCTCATCTTTATACGTTGCTTTTCCTATCATTCCGTCATAAGTTGCAATTTTATCACTCAATCCGAATCCAGAAGATGTATTTGTCAATTCAACTTTGTCGTTCCTAATTTTATCAGAATAACATCTTGGACATCTTTCTTTTCCATCAGCTAATTTTGATTTAGGATTATTCTTAATTAGTTGTTCAATTCTGTATTTGGTTAAACCTCTTTTAAATAGAATTTTTTCAATATTTTCTTGAGAATTTTTCAAATATGTGTTTAGCTTGAATTTAGCAAAAAAAGCTAATTCATAATCGTCAAAATCAGAAAGAAAATTTTTTATTTTACTCATTTTTCGTAATTGTGGGCAACGTTTTTGTATATGGTTTGTTGCGTGGTAAAGCACGTAATTTAGCAAATAAAAACCGAATAGAAAATCCGCGAGGATTTTCGTAAGTAGGCTAGAACTAGCAATAAATTATATACGGTGTTACCTTTAGTTATTTTTTCCTTTTATAGTCTATATTTTATTGGATTTGCTGCACCTTTTTTCTTTGTGTGAGCTAATGATTTATTTATATATTTTTCTCTTATTTCAGGTTTTGCAACTATTCCATTAAAACCCCAACGATTCTTTCTTTTATTGTTTGGTGTTTCAATTTCGTACCATTCTTGAATTTCAAATACTTCTATAACGATTCCACAATATTCAGAAAGTGCATATTTTGTCGTTTTCCTTTTTTGTTCTCCAATAACCCAAGCTTGTTTAGTTGATTCGTAAATTTCGTTACTTGAATTTCCTCTCACGTATTTTTTGTTGATGTTTATTATAATTACTGGGTCAGTCAATTCAGTCAGCGGTTTAGCATTATGAATTCGGACAATTTCATCAGCAGTCATAAGTCCTTTTCCACTTGAGTGATGTCCTAAAACTAAATTTGAAAATTCAAACCCAAATTTATTCCCAAAATCAATTATTGAAGCTTCAATTTCAAACGCTTCTTTTTCCGTTAATCCGTGTCTAATAATTATATGTTCAACTTCAAATCCGCTATCTATAATTTCTCGAATTGTGTCAAGTTTTAAATTCGAAAAGTCATCTTTAATTGCACAGTTTTGATGATTAAAAACTCTATTCCCAATTCCTTTTCCGATGTAAAAAGGTTTGTTGTCACTCGGATTTATTAATGCGTAAACATAGAAATCAAGTTTTTCAATAGTTAGTTGGTCAAACATTCAGCGGTTTTTTTGGGTAATTAAAGGTAACGGTTTTGGACATAAAAAGTTGCGAGTTTGAAACGCAATTTTTCTTTGGTTAAATTTAATATTATTTTGTTTTATAAACTTTCTTTTTTACAGAAATAAGCAATTTTTTATGTGCGTTGTTGTGTAATGTGGTTTTGATTAGTAATTAATCTTTCAAAGTGTTAATCAATCCGCGCCTACTTTCAAGTCTGAAATTGCTCAAAAATCCATTCATTTTTCTATTATGTTTCAATTTTTCTAAAATCATTTTCCGTTTCAATTGTCAATCCATTCTATTGAAAATCAATCCGTTTCAATTGTCAATCCAACTTTATGCGAATCAATCCGTTTCAACATTCAAATCCGAGTCAATTTTAATTCAATCCACACCAACATTCAAATCGAATAAATTAAAATTCTCACTATATCGCACGGTTCATTCCGGCTCTAACATCTTAACTCAATAAAACTCAAATTAAGGACATCTGTATGATGTCCGCCATATTACACAACGGTTAGTATATGAAAAGTAGGCGATTTCGAAGCACTAAACTTTCGGTTAAGGACATAGTTTGATACGAGCCAAATGCCTTGATTTTATTACTGTTTCGCCTATTTTTTATATACATTGTTGTAAGCTGGCTTTTTAAAATGGCAAATCTTTGTCTTCGGAAATATCTATTGGCATCCAAGGATATTTATCAGTATCAGTCATAAAATCCCTTGAGGCATAATTTAAGGAACCCCAAAATTCAACAGGTGTATCTTCCGTTAATTCAGTGTCAAATTGATGAGCTTTTAAGGAATGATATTGTTCTCCTTTGTCAAAATAGCAACTAACAACTTCAATTAGTTTTCCTCTTGCTAAGTTGTCCTCTTTTATAAGAGCCAATTCTTTAGTTATTTCTAATAGAATTTTTTCAAGTTCGGACTTTATTTTTGAATGATTATCGGCTAATGTTTTTCTGCTAAATGTTAATGAAATTAATTTTTCAATTTTTCCATTTTCTGGTTTTTCAACATAAGCACTTGGTCTTTTTTCTGTACAGGAAATGATATACTTTGAAAAATTCGGATAGTTAATTAACAAATTATCGGTCTTTAAATTTGCAGTTCTTACAGTATAACCAAGCCAACTATCCTCTTCATTTAATTTTGGTGGCTTAAATTCTATAAAGAGCTTTATCCATTCTTCATTTTTACTTTGTTTGAAACTTATTTCAATATCAGGTATTCCAATAGTAATTAATTCTTTGTACCAATCTTCATCAGTATTTGTTGGTACTATATCTGGGCAAGAAATATAATCTTTAATTGTTTTTTCGATTAAAGATAATGTGTGATTAGAATTTTGCTTTACTAATTCAATGTCTCCCTTTTTTAAAGGTCTGAAATGAGCCAAAGAATTCCTTACGTTTCCGATTTCGTCAAGTTTGTTCTTTATTATTTCCCTTGAACCCGGAAAATATTTTTTAAATAATTTCCAATATGAATCTGAAGTTATTATTCTAATTAATTCACCACTTGTTAGATGCAAAAGAGGACTTGTGATTACGTAGCCTAAATAAGCGTAATTTTTGTCTTGAGATAATCTTTTTTTGGCAATCGCACCAATAGTAGAATTTTCATCATCATCAGAAGTTACCGATAAATCCTTCCATTTGTCTTTATATTCGTTTTTTAAAATTATATAAACAAACATCCTTAACAAATTCTCAACTCGAAACAAAATATTTAAAGCTTCGAAATATTCAATTTTCAACCAATGACCTGGTAAATCATAAATATTGTTTTCTGTATTTTTTGCTTCTTTCCAATTCATTAGTTTCTTGTTTTTTCAGCTTGCTTACAACGTGTTTGTGTATGGCTCGTTGCGGGAAATCAGCTATGATTTTCCGCCGTAAACCAAAGATAGCAAATTGCAATGAATTCCGATTAGGAATTCAGCCGCAATGAGCTATACACGTTGTTACCACACGTTTTTATTATTCCACTTGATATTTGTAGGGATTCTCAAATTCAGTTTTTCCATCGTGATATATTAAAAATTCCGCTTTATTTTCTTTAAAATCTAAAGTCTCAATTTTATTAATTCCAGTTACGCAAGAGTTATTTCCAACGTATTTCTGTTTGTCTAAAATTCCGAATGTCGATTCAGTAATTACTAAACTTTCTCCGCAAGCCAAAAATCCGCCAACACGAACTTCAACGTTATGATTGTCATTCATTTCAAATTTTGCAATTGGTGGCTCAAAAGGAAGTGCAATTAAATAAAAAAATGCAATTGGCATTTCCCAGATTAGGCTTAAAATTCCGAAAACAAACATTGGTATTGTTAAAATTCCGCTCAAGATTTTATTCCGAGTATTTTTTGTCAATCCAAAAAGTAAGATTGTTGACAGGACAAAAGTCAATCCGATTATTGAGGTCGTATATTCTCCTTTCAGTCGAAATTCAAAGACTAAAAGTATAGCACAGATTACAGTTCCGATTAACGAGTAGAAAGCTATTTTTTTAATAGCCTTTTCCAATTTCGGAAAGTCAGATTTTGTCAAAATCAGCACTAAACTAATTCCTAAAGCGATTGCTATTAAAGTTAAGAATATCGTCATTTCTCAAATGTGTGGTAACGTGTTTGTATAACTAAAGTTGTGATTTGTTTTGCAATTTTTTCGTTTGATAAATTTAATAAAATTAGTATTAATAAACATTCTATTTTACGAGAAAAAACAATTTTGGTTATACATTGTTGCCAACTGGCTTTTATTCTGATTTATATTTTTTTCCATTCCTTTATTGGAATCGGATCGTATTTTATTTTTTTTACGATATGTGTGAACTCTCTCAAAGTTTGTTCTAATTCTTGTATAGAATTAAATTTCTCTTTTTTTGTATTTATCATTTTTGAAAATCCAAAATAACTTATGTCGATATTATTAGATTTTAATTCTTTAAATTTTTCTGTGAATTCCGAATTGTTCAAGTTTGTATAACCGTAAATTTGAAATTCCGCAATTTTCGGATTCATTATATCAATATCGAAAATTAATTCACAATCGTTTATTTTGGCAAATTGAACATAGTCAATCAAACTATTATGATTTGGTTTAATTGTTTTTCTAGTAAATCCGATATTTTTTAACTCAGAGTATGGTTTATTATTCAGTATCTGCTCTTTGTATTTTCTTTTTCTAAACCAATCGGAAATCCACGCGGAAAGTACAAACAAAGGTAGAACGATTAATGTTAGTGAGTAAATAATAAAAATCCAATTTACAGTTATTTCAGAATGAAAGAAGTACAAAAAAATTGAGAATCCACTAGTCAGAATTCCGCTCATCCATAGATAGCTTTTTGTGAGAAATTTTCTATTTAATTCTAAAAGTTCGTTCATTTCGGCTTGTTGGCAACGGTTTGAATATGGTGCGTTTGGCATTTCAACGCTCAAATCTTTCAATTTACGACAATGTTTATTAATAGCTACTAACTTCATTTTTAACACTATTTGCCAAATGCACTATATTTTTTGTTATGGGCTGGCTTTTTTTCGTTCTTTTTTGATTCGTTCTATTAGTTCATTATATTCTTTGCTATCTGAATTTCCGTCTTCATCAACTTCAAAGTGATTCATAAGTCCCCATTCTATATGGTCAAGAATCAATTCTTTCTGTTCTTTGTCAATGATTTTGTTAAGTCGTTCTAAGACCAAGTCAGGGTTACAGATGAAGCAGTCTCCAATAGAAAATGAAGGCATTTCATTTGCAGAACCTTTGTCTGCCCACATTGTAGCAAAAAACTTGTCAATTATTTCAATGTCACTGGTTGAACAGAAATATTCTGGAATTACTTGCAGTATCGGGTCGTATTTAGTGTCGTTGTAACTCTCTAATTCTTTTACGGTTGTTCGGTAAGCAAGACTGTCTTTTGCTTTCCAAGCAGCTCTGAAATTGTCAGCTAAAGTTCTCTGTCTATCGAGCACTTTAATTATGATTTCTTTGCGTGATTTACTGTCAAGTTTCTTTACTTCTTGAATTCTGCTTTTATGAATAAAGCCTTCAATTTGTCTACCCTTCCAAGCTGTTACCTTTGCCCAGTCTGAGTTTCCGTCAGTTTTGAAGTAGAAAAAGTCTTCATTAAACAAGGTATCTATTACTTCAAAATCTGTTCCTGGTCCAAGTCGAACATTTGTAAATCCGTCTGAGTCATTAATAATTGCAGGTCCATTCTGTGCAAATAAAGACAAAGAACAGAAAGTCAAAAGAGTTAATATGTAATATTTCATAATCGTCATTTTAGCTTGCCCATAACGAGTTTTTATATGATTTGTGCGACTGGAAAATCGGAGATTTTTCGGACGTAGCAAATCGTTTGTTGAATGTTTGTCGTTTTGTAATAGTTCAAATTTAAGCATAAATTATATGAGGTGTTGTAATGTGTTTATTTTCTTTCCGTTTGTATCTCAGTCAATGCTTGAATTGCCTCAGGAACCAATTTTTGACTTAATCGACTCTCAATTTCCTTATCTGACAATTTCTCAAATTTTTGCTTGAATCTGTCTTTTAGTGCGTTTTCATTAATTTTATTCTCGCTTTCAGTTTTCTCAAATACTCGTTTCAAATCAGCTCTGTAGATATATAAATAAATTACAAAAACTAAAAATGGTTGAAGTTGAAATTCAAGTCCAAATCCATAAATTGTCGTAATTGCTGATGTAAATCCGATTATACTTATCATTCCAGCGATTAAAACCAGTCCAAGTAAATATTTATAAATCGTTCTATTAATAAAGAATAATATAGTACAAATCAATATTAATGAAATTCCAATATATTGTCTATATGTGAAAATATAATTAGTCGTAAAATATTGAAATATTGAAAATATTCCGATTAAATCAAGGATTCCAATTGGGATAAATTCTTTAAAATCTTTTTTCATAATTTTTCTTTTCGCAAATGCATTACAACGTTTAGTATATGGCAAGTAGGGCAGTAGAAAGCAATAAACTTTCAAGTTTGCACTGAGCCAAAACGTTGTATTTTGTTTTTAATTTATTCATTCTTAAAAGCCAAATCAACGATTTGGCGGTGTTCGTAAATAATACTAAACTTTCGTAAACCACCGAAGGCCCTATTTGCTATATACCTTGTTGGCGGTAGTTTTTATTCTTCAAGGAACTTCATATTTATAAACTACTTTGGTCAATTTATTTTCTGCAAATTCCATTTCAGCTACGTATTCAAGCCCTTCTATAATAAAAGGTTTTAACCCTCCAACTTTATTAGATTCTTCATTTTCAAGCATAACAAAACGCCACCTCAATAAGTCTCTGTCATTTACTTTGCTGACCGAATCAGGGGTTCCAAAGATTTTTTTCACTTCATTAATTGATAAGCCAAGTCTTATTCCTTTTTCAGTTTGAATTCTGTCTATTTTAATGGTCTTTTTGTGGTTATTGATTTCTATTCCTTCAAATTGAAGCAGACTGATTAATTCCGGGTCGGTGATTTTCTTTTCTGTTAGAATGGCTGTAGTTATAGAGTAGTCAGTATAGGGAACGAAATATAGATTGCTCTTACCGTCCGAACTAATAAACCACTTAGAACCATCTTCTTTAAACTGGCTGAATTGAGAGGCATTTATATTAAAGAAGTCAGGGTGTATTCCATTAGAGTAGTTTGGTTTATTCTCTTGAATTTCTGATGGTATATTACTGGTGGTAATGTGTTCTTCTATTATTAATCCTTTCTCTTCCTTTGGGCTTTCAATTTGAACAACGGGAACGTCTATGTCCGATTCCTTTTCGGTAGAAATACTCTGTCCGCAAGAACTCAAAATGATTGCTATTAATATGTAGATAAAGTTTTTCATTTAATTACTGCCAACGGTCTCGGCTATTAGTAGTTGCGTGGTTTAGCACTTAACTTTGCAAGTACACACCAAACTGAAAATCCGCGAGGATTTTCAGAAGTGGGCGAGAACAAGCAATTACTTATAGCCATTGTTGTGCGTTCGTTTTTTTATTCGGTTAACAATTTCAAATCCCAAATATTCTTTCAGTTTCGGGAATTTGTATCTATAATATTCATTCCAATAGCTTATCATTCTACTTTCGGTCTGTTGCCAATATTTAGGGTTTTCGTCTCTAAATTCAGCGTAATAATCCAAAGTGTTTTCGTTTATTTTTTTGTCAATTATTGGAAGCAATTCATAAACGTATTCACCGATTAATTGGATTATAAATGGAACAGTCCATTTTTCTGAACTATCAGATATTAAATTCAGTCGTTTTTCTCTTAAATATCCATTGTGATGACGCAAATAAATACAATTTAAAATGTCTTTTTGTTTGTCAGTCAAAGACTTTTCCAATTCTGGATTTGGTTCGTTAAAGTAAAGTCTGTAAGGAATTATTAGAGTTTCATTGTCAAAATCAATTTTCAATTCCGATTCGTGAATCAGATTGTCAACTTTGTGAGTTTGTCCATCACATAATTTGACTTGATTATTTTCAAATGGTAAGATTTTCAAAACTTCATTCAAGTCCGAATGCAATTCTTTCGGAAACGACTTTTTTAATCTTTCCTGATATTCAGATTTAATATTTCGCTTAAATATCTTTAGCATTTCGTTTTTCTCAAATGACGCACAACGTGTTTGAATATGTTTTGTTGCGTGTTTAAGCACCTAATTTAATAAATAAAAACCGAATAGAAAATCCGAGAGGATTTTCGTAAATGTGCTAAAACCAAGCAATAAAATATATGCATTGTTGGCATTTCGTATTTATATTCCACAATCACAGTTCTCAATCCAATTCTCTTTGTAATAATTCATATAATTTTTTACTAATTCGTACGATTTTTTAAAATCAAAAATCAAATAACTAATATATAATTCTCTATACGATGAAAGAAATCCATTATCTATATTTTTCGTATGAACTACATTGTCTCTTAATTTTTTAAACTTTAATAAAAAGTCATAATCTCTCTGATAATCTTTAAAATATGATTTATTCATTATTTCTGGGATTGCCTTTTTAATTTTAATTAAAAAATCCATAGATCTTTGTGTTCTATTTTTGTCAAATTTTTTTCCTTTAATTTTAATAAAAAAATCATCTGGAATTAATCCATTATTGAAAGCCTCAATTGAAGTAAATAAGTTTATTGTAAAATCAGACGATAATTGGAAAAAATTATAAAACGTATATGATAATTCATCGACATTATCAAACTTTTCAGATTTCTGGATTAAATCTTGTAAACGCAATAACTCAGATAATTTACTCTCAGCATTAGTAAAATACAAAATTGAAGGTTCAGGTTCTGGAATTGCTATTGGTTTTCCACTTACTAAATGAACAAAACCTAGGGTAACATTTTTGTCATTTGTTTGAATAAGTACTTTTGGATATTCATTAAAATCAACCTCTGTAGTTTTCTTTGCATAATCGTTGTAATTTTCAATTTCTGAGAAATGAAAATCAGTTTTAAAATTACCTACAAATTTTCTTTTGGAATGCGATTTCATATGAATGCCAACGGTTTTTGGTATGTTTTGTAGCGGGTTTTAAGCAACTAATTTAGTAAATATTTACCGACCTAGAAAATCCGAGAGGATTTTCGTAAGTGTGCTTAAACCTAGCTATAAAATATACCAGTTGTTGGCTGTAGTTTTTTAAGCAAATGCCATCCATAATTCAGAATATTTAGATGGTAATTCTTTTTCTGTCCATTTTTCTCCTTTTATCTTAAAATCTTCAATTTCATCAGGTAGAGGAATCAACATATCAGTTTTTCCTAAATAAATATCTGAAATTAAATCAGGAATGATTAAATCATCAATTTCCTTAAGTTCTTTTCCGATTATCAAATTTGGATTTAAACAAGCGTTTTTAAAAAAAACTCTCCCTCTTGTCATAAAAATGCTCATTAACAAATATGTTGCTCTTATTTCTGAAGTTTTAAACATAATTAATGAAGTTGCTAATAAATCTTGATTTATGAAATCTCGGTATAATCTATTAACTAAATTATCTAATTCAATTAACTCTTCTCTTTCTAATTTTCTAAAATAATCTTTCAAAAGCCCTAATTGATTTTTATAGCTCCCTCTTGATTTTTTTGAGGATTTATCAATTAAATCCCAAAATATATCCTCATCAAACTCGTTAAAATTTTCACGAATTTCTCTAGTTTCAAGTTGAACTTTTAAATTATATTTTCTATTATATTCTTGATGTAACTTAAATTCTTCGTCAGTTTTTTTATTTCTATAATAATTATATAACTTAAGTAATAAAATAAAAGTTAATCCAATAAATATTCCTTCCATATTATTTTTTTTATTCTGACTAACGTCAAATTTTATTATTGATTATCAATTAGTTAAAGTTATATAAAATTCTTTCATTTTTACTCATTTTATTCGATTTATATTTGGACATTAGCATAAGAATTTAGTAAAATTTCTGTTTCGTAGGGAATTACAGCCAACGGTCTCGTATATAAAAAGTAGCGTGTAAGTTAAGCTACAATTTTCGGACTAATTTAACGTTTATTTACAAGATGGCAAATTGAATTTGGCACAGATTTAGCTATTTTTTATATACATTGTTGGCTGTAGTATTTATTTTATTCATACTTTTGCAAACATTTTAACGACTTTTTAAGTTGTTTTGTTAAAAAAAAATATTATATTCGAATATTAAAAAATTGTAATGGTCGCTGATAGTTTACATAAAAATCAAAGTCAAGCTAATGATATTGAAAGTTGGTTTGATGGTATGGTAGCAAATCTTCGTTATGATCAAACTTTGTTAGAAAACGAAATTATTGATGATAATAAGAGGAAAGTTTATGATGCTATGATTTCAGGTAATCAAGAATTTATGCATAATTTTGGAAGACAAGCAAGTTCTGCATATTTTATTACTAAAATGATTGAAAGCTATCTAAAAGAATTGATTAAAACTCAAAGTAAGCCTAATAAACTAGCTTTTGAATTATCAGATTCAAAAATATTAGTTTGGGCTGAAATATCTGAAGATGATGAAACTATGGAAGATGGATTAATTTTGGCAGAAGCTAAAATTAATGCTGAATTTACTAAATTCGGATTTCATATTTCCTCTACTATCGTTGAAAATTCTGATAAATTAGAAGTTCCTAATCATTACAAAAATATTGCTATTTGTTAAAGATTAATAATTATTGGGAACATTTGCTGAACACATAACTCAATCTAGAAATAATTTAGATTTCTTATCTAAAGTTAATACAAATATTAATAATAGTTGGGATTGGCAAGTAACAGTTTGCTTTTATTCTGCCTTACATTTAATGAATGCTCATATTGTTTCTAAAACTCATAAAAATTATTTGTCGCATAATCAAGTAGCGGAAGTTATTAATCCATTTAATAGTCTTTCTGTTGCTAAATTAGATGAAGAAACTTATCTATCCTATAATAAATTAGTTCAATTATCTCGAAGAGCAAGATATTTATTAAGTGAAAACTTTACAAAAAAAGGAATTGTAGATGTTCAACCTGCTTGTATAACATATAGTAAGCATTTTAAAAAATCTATATATCATTTAGATAAGGTTCTCAGTTTTATTTGTAAGAATTATAATGTTAATTTCGGTAAGATTAATATTTCTTGTATAGACTTGAAAGGTCTAGAATATACTTATTTTACGATTTCCTAATATTACAGCCAACGGTTTTAGTATATGAAAAGTTGCGAAATTATACAGCAATTTTTCGATGAATAAATATACTATTTTTTAGTTTAAAAATTTTCAATTAAATAGAATTAAGCAATTTTTTATATGCATTGTTAGCCACATTAGGGCAGCACCGAACTTTAGGCAAACAGTTAAGTTAATTAAACATCACCAAAACCAACCGAGACAGAATGCCAGCGATTAGTTTTTAAATACACCTTTCATAATTGATTAAGCGAATCACATTTTAAATACAAAACCAACTATCTTGCATTTAGGTTGGTAGTTTAAGATTAGCATTTGCACCTTTTTTGGAAAGAACGAGGCAGAACGCAACCGAAAACTTGCTTTAAACGATTCATTTATCAATGTAGATTTCAGTTTCTTAAAAAACTAAAACTTTCTTGCGTTTAGTTCCCAAAAAAGGATCAAATCTATCAGATTAAATTTAAAGAACTTATTTATAATTTGTTAAACAACTCGTTCATCATTAACTACTTAATTCGTCTTGCCCTGTTGTTGCTAACGAGTTTTTATATGATTTGTGCGACTGGAAAATCGGAGATTTTTCGGTTGTAGCAAATCGTTTGTTGAATGTTTGTCGTTTGTACTAGTTCAAATTTAAGCATAAATTATATGAGTTGTTGCCTTTTAGTTGCTTTTTTGTCGATTTAATAAAATCATTTTTCATACTTAAATTCGTACAGGTTCAATTTTCAGTTTTGTGATGAAACTCAATTTTAGAATAATTTTTGAGTTAACTCTTTTTTATCATTCTCGAATTTTTCGTTAATTTTTCTTAATTTTTTAATTCGTTCTTTTTCGGTTATGTTTTTATTGTCAATTATTTTAGACTTTAAACTCATATATTTTTCTTTTAAAGCATTCAAATAATAAGTCTTTCCTCCAGTGTGTAATTTTAATTCTTTCATATTCGTTTTTATCTGATGTAAAAATTAAAAAGGTTTACCTATTTGATTCAGAACTTTTATTCTCACTAATTATTCTCATAATCATTGCAAAAATTATAAAGAGATTCGCAATAATTCTCATATAAAAACCAGCATCATATTCTTTGAATGTGAAAATATTTGCAAATAATAAAATCAAACTTGCAACTAGAATACTTATAGAAATGTATTTTTTTTTCATAGAATTTTCGTTTTTCGCAATTAAAGGCAACGGTTTTAGTATATGAAAAGTTGCGAAATTATACAGCAATTTTTCGATGAATAAATATACTATTTTTAGTTTAAAAATTTTCAATTAAATAGAATTAAGCAATTTTTTATATGCATTGTTAGCCACATTAGGGCCGCACCGATAGCGATTAGTTTTTAAACACAGCTTTCATAATTGATAAAGCGAATCACAATTTAAATACAAAACCAACTATCTTGCATTTAGGTTGGTAGTTTAAGATTAGCATTTGCACCTTTTTTGGATTAGAACGAGGCAGAACGCAACCGAAAACTTGCTTTAAACGATTCATTTATCAATGTAGATTTCAGTTTCTTAAAATACTAAAACTTTCTTGCGTTTAGTTCCCAAAAAAGGATCAAATCTATCAGATTAAATTTAAAGAACTTATTTATAACTTGTTAAACAAATCGTTCATCATAAACTACTTAATTCTTCTTGTCTTGTCCTGAAATAGGTTGACCATTTTTTGGTTAAAAATTAGGATTAAAAATAGTCAAATTACCGGAACATTGATAAGTTTTTTCAAAAAAATCCCTGTGGGTTTTAAAAAACTTACCAATATTCCTACGCTGATTTTTTTGCATATGATTTATATTTTTGTTGGTTATAATTTTGGTGAACATTTTGTGGCGTATTAAGATCCAGGCTCCAATGTAATCTTTCATTATTATAAATTTGTACAGCTTGTTTAATCATTTTCTGAGCAATGCTTATAGATTTAATAGTTTTTTTGAGTCCAAATTCGTATTTTAGAATACCGTTAATTCTTT
>NZ_FOZP01000009.1 GCF_900116115.1 Lutibacter maritimus
AAAATACGAATTTGGACTCAAAAAAACTATTAAATCTATAAGCATTGCTCAGAAAATGATTAAACAAGCTGTACAAATTTATAATAATGAAAGATTACATTGGAGCCTGGATCTTAATACGCCACAAAATGTTCACCAAAATTATAACCAACAAAAATATAAATCATATGCAAAAAAATCAGCGTAGGAATATTGGTAAGTTTTTTAAAACCCACAGGGATTTTTTTGAAAAAACTTATCAATGTTCCGGTAATTTGACTATTTTTAATCCTAATTTTTAACCAAAAAATGGTCAACCTATTTCAGGACAAGACATTATTATTACGTTCATTTTCAAGCTTTTCAAATAATTGAAGTAGTAATTTTTTTAACATACTTAGTTTATTAGGTATTCCAAAGTTATAAATAATTTATAAAGTAGCTTGGAAAATATTTTCCAAGCTACTTTATAATATTTTCCAAATCTTATCCAATAATTTTCCATTCAAAATCCTTCATTCCGTTTAATCTTTGCGTTAGAATTAGTAAAAACTTAATTAAGTACGAATTAAGAATGTACATAGGCTAATTCTAAAATGAAGCTCTAAAACAGTAAAGTTAACCGTTTTGGGAAGCAGTTAATCTTAACTGTTTTTAGACTTCATACTTCCCAAGCAAACAAGAAGAAAAATTCTTCAAAGGAACGTATTGCACATTTAGAAAATTTCTGAGTAAAAACTCGGATAGCAATACTATTGTCAAATTTTAAAACAAGAAAAATGAAAAAAATTATTTTATTTGGGATTATTATAGCTTCGGGATTATTATTTTCCTGCTCAAACGATGATGATTCTGATTTAACAATCCGCGAGGGAAAATCAGAATTATTTGCAACTGGGGGAGAAGAAGATGTGATAACGCCACCACCACCAAAACCGATACCATAAAATTGATATAAAATACTAGTTGATTTATAGTTTTATCTTATTTTAGAGGAATGAAAAATTTAAAATTTACATTCCTCTTTTTTGTTGTTTGTAGTTTATTTCTGTTGGCATCTTGTTCTCCAAAAGAAGAATTAAAATCTTCAAATAATAGTAAACAAGATTCTATTAGTGTATTCTTACAAGAGATGAAAAATGATACTTTAGCTTTTGAAACTCGGTTACAATCTGCGGATAAAGCGTTACAATGGATACATTCAACAAAAGATAGTTTAGATACTAAGGAAATTCTATTGTATAAAATTTATTTATTTGGAAATTTAATGCACTATGATAGTGCTATTAACACTTCAAAAGAATTATTACAAAAAGAAATTAAAAAGAATGATTCAGCATCCATTAGTCAAAGTTATTATCAATTAGCATACTATTATGATAGGGAACAGCAAAAGGATAGTGCTTATTACTATTATAATTTGATTAAAAATGAGTTTTTAACATACAATGACAGTATTACAAATGGTCGAATCTTAAATGAAATAGCAGGTATTGAGCGTGTTTATGGAGATTATAATGCAAGTGAATTTTCAGGCTTATCAGCTTTGAACTATTTAGGAGATAAAGACTCACTTTCTTCAGCAAATGTTTATACTAACTGGGCAATTTCCTCGAAATTACAAGGGCAGGTAACTGATGCATTGCTATTTTATAAAAAAGCAATTGATTTAGCATCTTCTAAAGAACAAAAATTAATTATAGCAAATAACATAGCTATTACCTATAGAGATATTGGTGATTACACTACTTCAATAAAAATTTTAGATAGCTTGTTAAAAGATACTATCACTATTTTTAGGACTAGAGCCCGGGTTATTGACAATCTAGCCTACGTAAAATGGTTGGCGAAAACAAATGAAAATGTGTTGCCCGAGCTGGAAAAAGCCATGGAAATGCGATTAAAAGAAAACGATTTATGGGGTTTAATTGCCAGTTATGCGCATCTTTCAACATATTATGAAAACATAAATTCTAAAACGGCTCTTTCTTATGCTTCAAAAATGTACGATGTGGCAATCCGTCAAAATAGTACACCTGATCAATTAGAGGCTTTACAAAAATTGATAGCATTAGATAATCCAATAAAAGCAAAAGAGTATTACCGCAGGTACTTACGTTTGAATGATAGTTTGCAAAATGCGAAGCAAATAGCCAAAAATCAATTTGCTAAAATAAAATACGATAGTGATAAAAATCGTGAAGAAAATTCACAACTAAAAATTAGCACAGCTAATAAGGAACTGGAAATTCAAAAGGGAAAAACAACCAATGTTTTATTGTTCACTTCGGGAAGCACAATTTTTATCACCTTATTAATTTTTATTTACTATAAAAGGAAAAAATATCAAATAGAAAAAAGGGTAGAAGTTTATAAAACAGAAGAACGCATTTCTAAAAAAATTCATGATGAAATTGCTAATAATATGGTAAACATAATGAATAAAGTACAATATACGGAAAACCCAAAAGAAGTGTTGTTGGATGATTTGGAAAAAGTGTATTTATTGACCAGAGATATTTCGCATCAAAACAATTCAATTGAAACAGGAGCGCATTTTGAACCGTTTTTAAAATCAATGCTTACCAGTTTTAATAGCAATACCACAACTGTTATTCTTAAGGATATTCAAAAAGTAGGGATGGATTTAATAGCAAAAGAAAAGCAAATTGAATTGTATCGTATTTTGCAAGAACTCATGGTAAATATGCGCAAACACAGTGAGGCCACGCTTGTTGCAATTACCTTTAAAGTTGATAAAAACCAACTGCATATAAATTACTCAGATAATGGTAAAGGTCTGGATTTGAAAGAATTAAAGTTTAAAAATGGACTTAAAAATGTGGAAACCCGAATAAAATCAATACCTGGAACTATTACTTTTGAATCATCTTTAAATAATGGCTTTAAAGTATTTATAAGTTTTAAAAAGTAAAAAGTATGTTGATGCTGTAGCTAGATAAATTAACCAGACATAGTTAAACTGCAACAACCTATTAATTTAGCACTTACATTTGTAAGGAATTAGTTGTTAACTTTTCACACATTTTAATTTGGTTTTTATTCCTTTGTGTATTCTAATAAATCTCCTGGTTGACAATCTAATGCTTCACAAACTGCTTCAAGGGTGCTAAACCTAATAGCTTTCACTTTTCCAGTTTTAAGTTTAGAAAGGTTTGCTAAAGTAATATCAACTGTTTCAGATAGTTCATTGAGTGACATTTTTCGTTTTGCCATCATTACATCAAGGTTTACAATAATTGCCATAGTTATACAGTTTCTTCAAGTTCTTCTTGATATTCAACTCCTTTTGAAAAAATAGTTGCAATAGCATAAATTACAGCAGCCATTATAATAAAAGCCTGACTGTCGGCCCAAAATTGGTTTAGCTTGTCAATTACAAAACCATAATGTTCCAATTCTATTGTTAATTGCCTTGCAATATAACTTAACAAACCAATTGATAGTGTGTAATAACTAATTTTATAAATCTGTTTTGAAACTAAATTGTTGAATGGTTTTGATAGATTAATTTTGGATGCTAATACAATTACAATGTAAAATAAAACTGCTTTTAAAATAGAAATGGTCAAGATAAATCCATACATTCCGAAAAAAGCAAATTTACTACTTTCATACATTTCACTTAAGTCCAGTTTTTGATATAGATTTTGGACAAATTCTGGTTTGAATAGACTGAAAATAAAATTCACAATCAATCCTCCAGCTTCAATACATAAGCCAACGAAAATAATCCATGAAACAATTATCAGTCCTTTAAATATAAAGTTTTTTGTTTTTACTTTTGTTTTCATTTTTTTAATTGATTACCTAATTACGATACAATTATAAATAAAAATTTATTGATAAACAATAAATATATTTCTTTTATAGATAAATAATTGTTAAAAAAATTAAACCTAGTAATTTAATAAAATCAAAGTTGTGTATTTTTCTTTATTAAAATTAAAAAAGGTTACATTCTCAGGCATTCTTTTTTATAGAAGTAAGTAGTTTGATATGTGTATTGTTGTTTGTAGTATTCTCTTACTATATTTTAAGTGTTTTATATACCTCATCAAACACATTATGTTTGTCTGCGAGAACTATTAAAGTATCCTGCGCTTTAATTATTGTTGCTCCATTGGGTGTTAAATAATTATTATCTCTTATAATCATTGCAATTATTGCATTTTTTGGAAATCCTAGTTCAACAATTTTCTTATTTACAGCAAAACAGTTTGAAGTTATTAAAATTTCTTTCATTTCAGCTTTGGGATTTTCTGATAATAGTAAATCTGTTGCGGTTAATTTCTTTGCTTGTTCAGGTAATGCCACACCTAACCATTTTGCAACTATAGAAAGGGTGGTTCCTTGAATTAATATTGAGGTTACCGAAATAAAAAATACAATGTTAAAAATCATATGTGCTTTGTCAATTCCAGCTAAAAGTGGATAAGTAGCAAATACAATTGGAACAGCACCACGCAACCCAACCCAAGAAATATAAAATCGTCTTTTAAGCTTCATTTTAAAAAACATTAGGCTAATAAATATGCTTGGTTTAAATGTAAGTATAGATTTTATGAGGTGTTGAGGTTTGTTTTATGATATTTGATTAAGTATGTATTTCTCAATTTCCCAAATTCCATTGTCTTTTTTTAATATATACATTCCATACTCTCCAGCTAAACAACTCACAGCTGTTTCAACGCCAATAATTGCTCGACTATAATTAGAATTAAATGCAATTCTGGTGAAGCTTAGATATAAATGAAAATCATCAAATTCACATTTACTTTTCATATTTTGAATATGTTTTTCGGTTAGCTCAATAAATTTCACATCATCAAATAAATTAATTTCACTAATTTTGATAGGTTTATTTGTCTGAAGAGTTTGTAATTTTTCAAACAATTCTCCATATTCAAGTCTATTTTTATCACTCATACCAATTGTTTTTCCAATAGGTTCCATTATTGGGTTTACAGCTACAATAAAATGATTGTCAATATAAAATTTACGTATATCAAAATCTTTGTTGTGCTCAGATTTAAATGGATGGCTTGAAGGTGAGTTTTTGGCAATTAAATTAATAATTTTGTAAATGTTAGTGTTTTCTTGATTTGAATATTTATCACAATTTGTTAGTGAAACTAACAATAAAATTAGAATGTAATTTTTCATTTTTAGCAATTTTTTAAATTCAGAACTAATATTTAAATATTGAATTCAATTTTTATTTGATATAAATCACAAAGGTTAATCGTATGAAAAATTGAGGATTTGAAAACGCAATTCTTTCACATTATATGCAACCATAAATATAAAAATAAACTTGGTTTTAGCACCAAAATAGCTATTATTTTTACCGTACTTTTTTATAACTTTATTTGAATTAATAGAACCTAAAGAGATTGTTTTTTGCCTTCAATACAATCTAAATATATTCCTTCTATCATTTTATTATCATTATTTTTAATGGTATAGGTTTTATGTTTTTTTCTCTAAAATTTTCCAATCTATTTTTTTGATAAAGTAATTTACACCGTAAGCCTTTTGCATAAAATAGGTTAGTGCCATTCCTTAATTTTATGGATTCAATTAGTGAACGGTATGATTTTTTAGATAAAATTTGGTTTTTGTGTACTGCTTTTAGCCATATTAAAAATCATTTGTTGTACAACACAAAGAACCACCAGCATAAGGCTTCTTGTGGTTCAAACTAATTTTTTTTGCAACTTACGAGTAAGGAAGAATGGATAAAACTGCAATTAATGATTTCATAGAGTTTAATATTACTTATGTTGCTTTATTCTAAATTCCTGCGAACAATTTCTTCTCCAATCTCTCTAAAATATTCAGATATGATTTTTTGCCATAAAACCACTCCGTTTTCTGAATTTGAAAATAGTACTAAACCATCTTTAGAATTTTTCAAGATTAAAGCTATTGTTTTTGTGCCATAATCTCCACCTGTGTGCATAAATGCAGTTTCGTTATTAGGTAAGTTAGTTAACATTTGCATTCCTAAACTCCAATCAACTCCCTTTTTCTCGTGTGCTTGAACTTTTAGAAATTCATCATAAATTTTTTCCGATAAACCAGCTCCATTTAAAACATACACCAAAAATTTAGAGTAATCTTCTGCTGTTGTTAGTAAATTTGCTGAAGCATTTGCAACAGTATATTTTTCATAGTTTATTGCTTTTCCGTTTTCATCGTGTTCAACTGCATATTGTTTTTCATCAATTTTTTCTGTCCAGTAATAGTGGGTATTATTCATTCCAAGCGGTTTAAATAATTTTTCTTGAGCAATGTCTTCAAAAGGGCGCTTCAATTTCTTTTCAATTGCTTTTCTAAGATATTCAAAACCTTCTCCAGAATATTGCCATTTTGTTCCTGGTTCAAATTGAAATAATAACTTACTATCATCTGTTAAATATCTCCAGTTAGGAAAACCCGATTGGTGAGATAAAATATGTCTTGTAGTTAGTTTATTTAAATAGTTACTATTTTTTATATCTTCATCTATAAAATACTTTGAAACAGGTTCGTCCAAGCTCCAAGCGCCTTCATCAATAAGTTTTAATACAACAAAGGCAGTTATTGGTTTTGTTAAGGATGCAACTTTATAAATGCTGTTATTTGAAATTGGTTGATTTGACTTTTTGTTTCCAAATGTTCGTATTTGTTGAAGGTTACCGTTTTTAATTAACCCTATTGCTATTGATGGAATTTTATGTTTTATTAATAACGCTTCTATATTTTGGTCATTATCAAACAAAGGAAGCGCATAATTAGCATTGAACTCTTCGCCATAATTTTTTACAGGTTTATGATCATAACTCAAAATTCGTTTAGCTTTCCAGTCTCCATTTTCTAAAACCCAAGTGGTTATAAATTTGGCATAGCCTGTTATATAAATTTCTTTGTTTGGTTCTTTAATATAAAAATTATGTTCTCCTTTTTGAATAGCACCATATAATTCTCCATTATTTTTTAAAGGATATACTTCAAGAGTTTCAGGCAGTAATCTTCTTATTGGTTTGTAATTAAAATCACCACAGATATTTTTTGAAAAAGCTTCATTAAACTGTTCTAAATTTTGAGCACCACCCACGTCGTGAAAAAACTCTAAATCTTGATGAAGTACTTTTTTTAAAGCATCGAAATTACACTTGTTAAATCCTTCATTGAAAATAAGACTATCAGCTTTTTTAAGTTCAATAAATAAGTTTGAATCTTCTGCGACTTGAGCAATACTGTTTTTAATTGTTAGAATTAATGCGATTGCTAAAATTAATTTGTACGATTTCATTTTAATTTTTTATTGATTTTTGAAAGTACAAACCTATTTAAGTATTTTGATAAAATAATTAAAATCCCCCTGACAATTATACGACAAACTCCCGACAGAAATTATATGAGGCTGAAATTCAGTCTGATATACAGTTTTTGGCTTTTATCTAATTCTATAGCGTTTCTAATAATGATAAATAGATTAATTATAGGGAAACTAATTAATGTCATTAAAAATAATTGTTTGGTTGTTCCAAGCCATTTGGGTATAAAAAGACTTAAACCACATACAACAACACCAATAATTGTGTATAAAACTTGCACAGAAATAATCTGTTTATTCACTTCATTCGCTTGTTTTTTATACTTCATAATCAAAAACGGAAGTATAATATTTAAAGGTGGAAAAACTACACCAAATATTGATGACAGGTTGATATATTTTGCGAGTTGATAATTTATAATTTTTGTTTTTGACTCGGATTTATTTTCTTTCAAATCATCTTCTGAAATTCCTAAAGCCTTTGCCAAAACTTTTAAAGTATGCCCTTTTGGCTCTGTTCCTTTTTCAATTCGTTGAATTGTTCTTGTAGAAACACCCGCTTTTTCTGCTAATTCCTCTTGAGTTAGATTAAGTTTTTCTCTATATTTTAGAAGTTTATTCAATTTTTAAGTGTTCTTTTATATAGCATACAATTGTATTTTTATATGGTTTATTACTTGTTTTAAGTGCCTAATTTAGCAAAAAAAACCGAATAGAAAATCCGCGAGGATTTTTTTGAAAGTAGGCTGAACAAAAAATAAATTATATGCGTTTTTATCCACTGGCTTTTATTTTGTTAGTTATAAATTTTATTGAATTTTATTTTTAACATTCAGAAATCTGACTATTAAAATAAAAAGCTTTAAATTAATTATTAACTCAAATAATTAGGGGGCATTAAATAAATAGCATATATTTGCAATTCAATAAAATATACCTATAGAATTTTAAGGTAGTATATAGTACAATTAGTTTTTACGAGTTTTCTCTTCTTTCCAATTTTATTTTTACAATTACTTTTTCAATAGTGTTTTTAAGTTAATAGATTGTTTTTTCAGTCTAATTATTATTCTTTAGTATACTTTTCTTAACTAGGATGTTTTTTATTGAAAAAATAATAATTAATAATTTAAAATTAAGTAAAGATGCAAGAAGGCACAGTAAAATTTTTCAACAATTCAAAAGGATTCGGATTTATTAAATCATCAGAAACAGGCGAAGACATTTTCGTACATAATTCTGGTTTAATGGATGAAATTAGAGAAGACGATAAAGTACAGTATAATACTGAACAAGGAAGAAAAGGATTAAATGCTATTAACGTAGAAGTTATAGATTAATTCACAAAAATATTTATCTCTTAAAGATAAAAATTTGTTACAAGAAGACCGTTTTAATAAAACGGTCTTTTTTATGAATTAAAGTAATTTTTTTATAAATCAGATTGGGTAAAACTCAACCTAATTTAGGACGAGACACTATTTATTAACTAAAAACTAGTGGTATACTACTCGTTACTCTAAAGTACGGATTTTTATAAAATGACAAAAAAATAAATAAATGCTATTTAAGGAGGCGAGTTTAAAATTAATTTTTCTTTAAAGTTTCCATTCTTTGTTTGTTGTGCTCATTCGGGTTTTTCTCATAAGCTTTAATAGCATACGCTAGAGCATTATCAAAATCATTAATTCTTTCATAAAATTCTGACATAGAATCATAGGCATTGGCACTTTGCGGATAATATTCAATGGCAAGTTCAAAATACATTTTTGCTTTTTCAAGTTGCTCCATATCCATATTCATATAGCCTGACATATTTAAAAGTTCTTCTGGATAAGGTGGTTCTGAATATCCGAAATGGGTTTGAAGCTTCTTTTCCCTGTTTTTTATAATTCTAAAGATCTCTTCTTTTGGCGTATCAAAAGAATTTATTTTATCGGTATTTTCCATCTGATACCATTCAAAAATACTTATTAAACCGTCCATTATAGATGGAAATGCAATGGTACCGTGTAAATCTTTAGGATAAAATTTCCACTCATACGTCAATCCATTTTTATTGTTTTGTTTAACTAAATTTGAAAATTTGATGTTAGAACGGCTAAACACCGTAAAGTCTGTGGTGTCCTGCATTACATTTTCTAAAGTTACTTTAGAGTTTTGCATATGCAATTGTCCACCCAAAGACATAAACAACGACTTTCCTTTAAAACTATTTTTTGCAAAAACAGCTTTTGCTTGGTTTAATATTATTTGATTGTCCCAATCTAAACTTGGATCAATAGCTAAATAATTGGCAAATAATTGTGGATTATTTACGAGCGTAGAAATTGTAAACAAACCACCATACGAATGCCCAATTAATGTTCTGTAATTGGTTACTGGATATTTTTTTTCAACAAAAGGAATTAGTTCCTCTTTTATAAATTTTAAAAAATTAGAAGCCTGTCCATTTTCCTCTGTAAAAGGCATCCCATATTTTGTTTCAATTTTTGTAGGCGTTAAATCTCTGGTTCTATTTTTACTGTTTGAAATTCCAATTAAAATCATTTCCGGTGTATAGCCACCGCTGTAATAACTTTGTACAATATTAGCAGTAGGAAGCAACATTTCTCCATCTAAAATATATGCAACAGGATATTTAATAGTATTTAAAGGGTTATAACCTTCAGGCAGCGATACATAAATTTCTCTATATTCCTTTAGAGTATTAGAATACAAACTATCTGTAATACCTATGTTCTTTAAAAATTGCTGATTATTATTAACCTGAGCATTTCCTGGTAATTGAAGTAAAATAACGAATGTTAAGCATAAAACATATTTTAGTTGATGTATCATTTTTTTTTATTTTTTTTTTAGATTTATAGTATGTTATATTTTATTTTCCTTTGCACAATTCTAATTGTAATGATTTGTTACCTATTTAAAAACTTAGGCATCAATTTAAATTGTTTTTATCTACTGTATTTTTTATTTCTAGTTGTTTAGTGTCTTACGGAGTTTAATTATTACATAAATACAAAATTTTAATTTTTAGAAGGATAAAATTTAAACTTTAAATGATATAAATTAACTTTACAAAAAGTTAATAAAATAACAATGACAAAAATTCAACCGCTTTTAACTCCCTACAAAATGGGAGATTTATTATTAAAAAACAGAATGGTTATAGCACCTATGACACGCTCTAGATGTAATAATAATGAAAATATTCCTACAGATTTACACGTTAAATATTATACGCAAAGAGCTAGCTCGGGGCTTATCATAACGGAAGGTTCACAGATATCAAAACGGGCTGTTGGTTATGTTAACACACCTGGGATTTATTCTAAAAATCAAGTAAAAGGATGGAAAAATGTTACCGATGCAGTTCATAAAAAAGAAGGTAAAATATTTATTCAATTATGGCATGTTGGAAGAGTTTCTCATCCTGATTTTCATAATGGTGAGTTGCCTTTTGCTCCTAGCGCCTTAAATCCTAACTCTAAATCATTCACGCCAAATGGTTTTAAAGATACTGTAACGCCAAAGGAAATGACTTTGGATGATATTAAAACTACCATTGAAGAATTTAAACAGGCTGCAATAAATGCAAAAGAAGCTGGGTTTGATGGCTTGGAAATTCATTCATCTAATGGGTATTTATTTCATCAATTTTTTAATAAAAGTTCAAACATCAGAAAAGATAAATACGGCGGAAATATTGAGAATAGAGCACGTTTTTTCTTTGAAGTTTTAGACGAAATTAAACAAGTTTTTCCTGAAAATTGCATTGGTGTTCGGTTTAACCCTTCTATGCATAATACTCACGGAATAGATGTTGATGAAGAAACCATTCCTTTATTTGAATATGTTATAAAAAAATTAAACAATTATAATATTGCTTACGTTCATCTTTCCGAACCTTTTACGGATGTTTCAAAAGTTCCTTATGCCGTAGAAAATATTGCAAATCATTTTCGACCATTATATCATGGAACTCTTATGATAAATAATAATTTTACCCAAGAAAAAGGAAATACAGTTATAAAAAATGGTTTTGCCGATTTAGTAGCTTACGGTAAATTATTTATTTCTAACCCAGATTTGGTTGAAAGATTTGAGAAAAACTTACCTTTAACAGCTTGGGATACCGATACTTTTTATTCTGATACAGGTGAAAAAGGTTATACGGATTATCCTTTTTATGCAAATAACTAAATTTTTTTAAACTTACTATGAATAGTTACGAAAAACAGCCTCTTATCATAATCTGTAAGAGGCTGTTTTAATTGATTTTTTTTAAATAAAAATTAATTTAAAACTATTATAGTTTCAATAATTTTATTTTCAGTATCAATATTTACTTTTGAAATATCTCCTTTTTTTAGAAATCCATTTACTGCTGTTGCATTTAATTTTTCTTCTAATGTTACTTTAACATATTTTGTATCTACTCTTTTCAATGAGCCTGTTAATGCATCAACTCCCCAACCAATAATACTAAAACCATTTAGTATACTTACAAGATTAAATTTGCTATCCATAATAACCACTCTTTCCTTATAATTATCGATTCTAAAATCAATTCGGTCATCAGCTTTAACTTTTATTTGTGTTGGAGTTATACCTTTTTCAAACCCATTAACAAATACTTTAGCTCCCGATGGTTCTGTTTCAAACAAAACATTTCTTTTTGCTCCAGTAAAAATTGATGCACAGCTTGTGAAAACGATTAGAACGACTAACATTAATGTAATTTTTTTCATTTTAATTATATTTTTAAATTATATAGTTCAAATTTAAATCCTTAAAAAATCAAAACCTTACGGGAAACCGTAAGGCTTTGATTTTTTGTAAAGTTTTGAGGTGAAACCTACAATTTTAAATGAAGGTTATTTTGTATCTTTTATGGTATAGCAATTCTCCAAGTTAATCCTCAATAAAATACAATATATTAAATTGCTTTAATGTGATAAATTTACTTTAAATATATATTTAAAACTTACGGTTTTCCGTAATACAGTGATTTTTTTAAATAAGTCCCAAATCTTTTGTAATAGCTACTAAGTGTGCTGGATTGTTAGCATTAAAATGCTCTCTTAAAAATTTCAATCTTTTTTCAATAGAACTAATACTTGAAGGGCTCCATTTTTTTGAATCTAAATTTTTACTGATTTGCTCTTGTGAGTTTCCGTTAGAAAGGCATTCTAATAAAAAAATATCATAATCAGATATTTCAATTGCCTCACTTTTAAAAAGTGCATTAGCAACATGTGGTGAAACGTATAATTTATTTGAATTATAGATAAGTTGTATTGCTTTTTTAAGTTCTTTCAATCCATCTCTACTTTTCCATACAAAAGCATTGATTTTAAAGTCATTAAATAATGTTTGAACTCTAAATGTTTTATCTTCAACTGAAAACACAACTATTTTTAAGGAAGGAAATTCATTTCTTACTTTTTCAACTAACTGATCTCCAGTTTTTAACTCTTGCATTGTTCCATCTTCATCAAACGATAAATCACTAATTAACAAATCGTAAGGTACATTATCAATACGCGCCCTTTTAAGTTTTAAAAAAGCTTCATCACAATACTGAACATAGTCTATTTGTTGAATATTTAACTTTGTTAATTCGGTTTTTATTCCACTATTAATAAAATCCATATCTTCTGCAATCAATACTTTTTGAAACATAACAATTATTTTTTTAACTAATAAATGCTTTAAAGCCATTTCTTAATGAAGTATCAAAAGTAATAATTCCGTTTATAGATTTTATACGGGTTTCCACATTTTGAAGGCCATTTTAAAATTCAATTCTTCAAGATTTACTTGCAGAAGACTTTTAAACTTAATATTGTAAGGCCGATGCTATTGTATAATTCTTCAACTTTTCTTTTCCGTTTAAAAAATCTAATTGAATTATAAAATTACATTGAACAATTTCACCACCTAAACGTTCTACTAACTTGCAAACAGCGTTGGCTGTTCCGCCTGTAGCCAAAACATCGTCATGGATAAGTACACGTTCTCCCTTTTTTATTGCATCAATATGTATTTCAACAGCATCGGTACCATATTCTAAATCATACAATTCAGATATGGTTTTATATGGTAACTTTCCAGGTTTTCTAACTGGTATAAATCCAGCATTAAAATGCGCTGCCAATAAAGTTCCGAAAAAAAATCCGCGAGATTCTATTCCAATAACTTTATCAATCTTTTGATCTCCAACAAGATCAATTAACTGTTTTTTACATAATTGCATTGCTTTTGGATTTTGTAATAGCGTTGCAATATCTTTAAATAAGACTCCTTCTTTAGGAAAATCTTGTATAACTCTAATGTATTGTTCAATTTCATTCATTCAACAAAAATAAGATACTTATCTAAATATTAAAAGCTATATTTTAAATACCCTAAATTTTGATAATTGTAATTAACTTTCTTGTTTTTTTAAAGTCAAAATTGGATAAATAGTTAGCTTTTGATTAATATTATTTTGTCATATATCAATAAAATATTTTCAATTTGCTTTTTAAAAGCTAACACGTATAAAAAATACGATTACATAAAGATTGCTAAAAACCTAATACGACTATAAAAATGAATTCGTTTAAAATTAAAAATTAGTACTTACTTTTCAATTTCTTATTTAAAATGTAATAATATTTTAACGTTTTGATGAAATAATATCATTATTACGATTAACATATGCCTAAATTTGAAAAATAAATGAATTGAAAAAAACAGTTACAACTGCTATTGCAGTTAAAAACTACTAAAAACATTCCTTTTACAAGTGATACAAAACTTAAAATCTGAATAATCTATGAAATTACTCCACACTGTTGATATATTAATAATACTATTGTATTTAATTACCATTGTTGTAATTGGTCTTGTATTAAGAAAAAGAGCTCAACAAAGTAAAGACGATTATTTACTAGGTGGAAAATCTATTCCTTGGTATATGCTAGGATTATCAAATGCTTCTGGAATGTTTGATATTTCTGGAACAATTTGGTTGGTCACATTAATGTTTGTTTATGGAATAAAAAGCGCTTGGATTCCTTGGCTTTGGCCTGTTTTTAATCAAATTTTTTTAATGGTTTATTTATCCAAATGGTTACGACGCTCTAACGCAACAACTGGTGCGGAATGGATTGGAACACGTTTTGGTTTTAAAAAAGGCGCCAAACTTTCACACATAATTGTAGTAGTTTTTGCACTTATTATGTGTTTAGGTTATTTAGCATATGGGTTTATTGGATTAGGTAAATTTATAGAAATATTTATACCGTGGGAAATTGTAAGTAATTATGTGCCTTTTGCTGTTTCTCCTGAATTTGTGCCTCATTTTTATGGTATTATTTTTACTCTTTTTGCAGTATTCTACTCGCTACTTGGTGGTATGTCAGGTATTGTTTGGGCTGATGTTGTGCAATTTGCAATTATGACAGTGGCTGCTTTAGTAATTGGCTATTTAGGTTTTCAAGCAGTTGGTGAACATATTTTAAATGTTCCTGAAAATTGGATGAGTCCAACATTTGGTTGGAAATTGAATATGGATTGGAGTACTATAATTCCTGAAGTTAATCAAAAAATTCAGGAAGATGGATTTGGCTTATTTACCGTATTCTTTATGATGATGGTATTTAAAGGTGTTTTGGTAAGTATCGCCGGCCCCGCTCCTACGTATGATATGCAAAAAATATTGTCAACAAAATCATCTGCCGAAGCTTCAAAAATGAGTGGATTTGTTTCTGTTGTTTTAATGCCTATTCGCTATTTAATGATTGCTGGTTTTGCTGCATTAGCGCTCATTTATTATGAAAAATTAAACTTAGTAAATTCTGCTGGAGTTATAGATTTTGAATTAATATTACCAACAGCAATAAAAGAATTTGTTCCAATTGGATTATTAGGCCTTTTATTAGCTGGCCTTATTGCTGCATTTATGTCAACTTTTGCAGGAACTTTAAATGCTGCTCAAGCTTATTTAGTAAACGATATTTATTTAAAATATAAAAACCCTGCTGCTTCATCAGTTCAAATTAAAAATATGAACTATTTAACAGGAATTATTGTAGTTATAATTAGTATTATCTTAGGTTTATTTGCAAAAGATGTTAATTCTGTTTTACAATGGATAGTTTCTGTATTATATGGAAGTTACGTTGGTGCTAATATTTTAAAATGGCATTGGTGGAGATTTAATGGTGAAGGCTTTTTCTGGGGAATGGCAGCCGGTTTAATTTCAGCAGGAATTGTACCTGAATTATTTCCAGAGGTGTTAGGATTATATTTATTCCCAATTATATTAATAATATCTATTGCGGGTTCTATTATAGGAACATATTCTGCGCCACCAACTGAAGAGAAAGTACTACTTTCTTTTTATAAAAATGTGAGACCTTGGGGATTTTGGGAGCCAATTAAAGAGAAATTAATAGCCGAAAATCCAACTTTTAAAGAAAATAAAGACTTTGGAATTGATATGTTTAATGTTACAATTGGTATTATTGCTCAAACCACTTTAGTAATACTACCAATGTATATTATATTCAGACAAACTATACCAGTATATATTGCCATTGCAATTTTAGTAATATGTGCATTTTTATTGAAAAAATACTGGTGGAATAATTTAAAAGAAGAAATTGATTAGTTTAATTGGGCTGTAATAAATTTGAAGATAAAAGAAAATAACTGCTTTAAATAATCCACATATTCACTAATAATTCACCTCCCTTTTCGGCTAGAAATAAAATTTAATTTATATTCTGGATACTCATGAATTAAAAAACTCAAAAGATATTTACATCTTTTTTATTTCAATTCATTAAAAGACTTTTTAATTAGCCTCTATTTTAAAAAAAATACAATTGCTATTTATTTTTTTTTAATTTTTATTTTGTTTAAAAAAATAAAGCTATTTTTATCATATATAACTTTTTAAAAACCAAACGCTTAACAATTTATATATGCAAAGCATCAATTACTACCAAATTTTATATTTAGTATTTCAGTGTTTTACCGTAGCATTTATTATATTATTGTTATTTAGGTTGCGAACTTATTTTGGACTAAGTTTATTATTTGCTGCGCTAGGAGTTTTTCAGTACATGCAAGTTTTTTTAGCAAATACATTGTATTTTGAAGTTTACCCAAATCTTTTTGTATCATCAGGTTCTTCAATAATTTTTACCGGTAGTATTTTTGCTATTTTACTTATTTATTTAAAAGAAGATGCCCTGCAAACCAGAAAAGCTATTTACGGAATTTTAGCTGCAAATATCCTATTAATTTTATTGCAATTTTCTATTAGTATTGGTATTACTGATGATAAAGTATTAAATGTTTATAACTTACCTATAGAACTTTTTAACCAAAATTCTAAAATTTCAATAATAGGTTCTATGCTTATTTTTTTAGATTCATTTTTAATAATTTTTATATACGAAGCTGTTTCTAAAAAAATACAATCCACCTTTTTTCGAATATTATATTCTACAATTTTTATTCTTAGCGTTGACTCTGTACTATTTGGATTAGGCGCATTTAACGGAGCTTTACAAGTAAAACAAATTATTTTTTCAGGACTAATCTCAAAAAACTTAGCAGCCATAATATATAGTATCATTTTTACATTGTATTTAAAATATATAGACAAAAGAACATTAAAACTTGACTCAAAAGAAAATGTATTTAAAGATGTTTTTCACTCACTTACTTTCCGCCAAAGATATGAATCCTTATATAAGGAAAATGAAACACAAATGTGGCTTTTTGAACAAACTAAGTTAAAATATAAATATTTAATAAATAATACTAGTGAAGGTTTTTACAGAATAGAATCTGAAAAACCCATTGCAATTAACTTACCTATTAATAAACAAATTGACTTAATGTATAAATACATGTATATTTCTGAATGTAATGACGCATTTGCAAAATTATACGGTTTTAATACAGCAAGTGAAATGATTGGTTATCGTTTTTTTGACTTACACGGTAATAAAATTATTCAAGAAAATATTGACTCTTTAACTAGTTTTATTAAAAATAATTATACCATAAGTGACGCATATACTGTTGAAAAAAATAACGAAGGAAATCTCTGCTATTTTTTAAACAATGCTGATGGAATTATTGAAAACAATGCTTTAATTTCTTTTTGGGGAACTCAACGTGACGTTACCGAAAAAAGAAAAATTGAAATAGCGCTATTAGAAGCCAACACTATTATAAATAGAAGTGAGTCAGTTGCATTTTTATGGCAAAACAATGAAAATTGGACTGTTGAATTTGTTTCTGAAAATGTTTTTAAACTAACTGGTTATACAGCGCAAGAATTTATCAGTCAGGAAATTTCATATGCAAATATTATTTTTTCTGAAGATAAAGAAAGAGTATTTAATGAAGTTAAAGTTACAAGTAACAATACTAAAATTACGCATTTTAAACATCAACCCTACCGAATTATTACTAAAAATAATCAAATAAAATGGATACAAGACCAATCTTACATCCGAAGAGATAGCAACAATAAAATTACGCATTACGAAGGAATTATAAGTGATATTACCGATAAGGTAAAAACCAACATACAATTAATAAATGAGAAAAACAAAGCACAAAACTACCTAAATGTAGCTGGAGTTATGTTAGTTAGTATTGATGCAAATGGATTAGTTGAACTAATTAACCCAAAAGGTTGTGAAATTCTTGGTTATACAAAAGAAGAAATCATAGGAAAAAATTGGGTAGAGAATTTTATTCCAAAAGATCAAATAAATACAATTAAAGATGTTTCAAAACTTGTTTACGAAGGTAAAATTGAACAGGTTAAAAAGTTTGAAAATGAAATAATTACAAAAGAAGGTGAAAAAAAATTAATTGCTTGGACCAACGTTTTAATTTTAGACAATGATGGAAAAATTGTTTCAACATTAAGTTCTGGTGAAGATATTACAGAACGTAAAAAAACGGAACATATACTTAAAATTAATGAAGAAAAATATAGAACACTTTTTGAACATGCACCTGAAGGCATTTTAATTGCAAATTCAGAAAGTTATTATTTAGATGCAAATACAGCAATTTGTAAAATGTTAGGATATACACATCATGAATTAGTTGGTTTACATGCTGAAGATATAGTTGTGCCAAATGAAATTGAAAACATTCAGCCGGCATTAAACACCATAATATCAGAAAATTACTACGAAAAAGAATGGCTATTTAAAAGAAAAGATGAATCAACTTTTACAGCAGAAGTAACAGTTACTACTTTACCCGATGGCAATTTATTAGCTATGGTAAAAGATGTTACTGAACAAAAATTATTAAAAGCTAATTTAATACAAGAAAAAGAATTATTGAAAGTGATTATTAATAATATTCCTGTAATGCTTTCTTTATATGATCCTAACATAAATATGCTGTTTTTAAATGAAGAATTTGAAACTAAATTAGGTGTTACAACAAAAGATGCAGATGAAATGGATTTCATGAAGCTATTTTATCCGGATGAACAAATTAGGAAACAAGCAGCTGATTTTATGTTAAATGCTCCAAAAGAATGGCGAGAATTTCCTATTTCAACAAAAAACGGGAGCATTTTAAATACCGAATGGACCAATATTAAATTAGCTAACGGAACACAAATTGGTATTGGCTTAGATATTACAGAACGTAAATTGGCACATAAAAAATTACAGGAACAAAAAGATTTTTTAGAATTATTAATTAACCATATCCCAAATCAAATTTTTTGGAAAGATAACAACCTAGTTTATCAAGGTTCTAATAAAGTATTTTCTGAAATTGTTGGGGCAAAATCTCCGCAAGATGTAATTGGAAAAACAGATTACGACTTTGATAGAGATAATTCTTTCGCAGAATTATACAGACGCTGGGATACAAGAATTTTAGAATCGGGAAAACCAGAACTAAATATTGAAGAAAAGTATTTTAATGCACAAGGAAAAGAAGGTTACTTACTAACCAGTAAAATCCCTATAAAAAATAGTGATAATGAAATTTTAGGAGTTCTTGGAATTTGTATTGATGTTACTGAAAGTAAACTTGCACAAAAAACACTTATTAAATTTAATGAGCGCTTAAAATTGCTACATAAAATAGATTCTGCCACAGTATCAGCAAAAAATATTAATATTATAGCTAAAGATGTATTATCTGAAATAAAAAAAATTGTTCCGTTCAAACACGCAAGTTTAATGGAATATAATAACGTAAGTGAACATTTAACTTTTATAAATACAAATACAGAAGTTCAAGGAATATCAACTCCTAAACATCCAATACCAACTTCAGACTTTGAATTTTTTGATAAAGAGACTTTAAAAAAAGGAGATATTCAAATAATAGAAAATTTAAAAAATGAAAAATTCGTTTCAGCACATTTTAAAAAAATAGTAGACCATGGTTTAAATTCAGCGATGATAATCCCTTTAATGTCAGAAAATCAGTTAGTTGGAACATTGGGATTAATATCAAACTCTATGAATATTTTCACAACCGAAAACATTCAAATTTCAAAAGAAATAGCAAATCAATTGGCCATCTTATTATATCAAAACAAATTAAAACAAGAAATAATTGAATATACAGAAAACCTAGAAGAAAAAATAAAGGAAAGAACTGAACAATTAGAATTTTCTAATAGAGAATTAAGAGATTTTGCGCAAATAGTTTCACATGATTTAAAAGCGCCTTTAAGAGCAATAAGCCAACTTAGCTATTGGATATCCAAAGATTATTCCGATAAAATTGATGCAGCAGGACAAGAACAACTTTCAATGCTAATAGGAAGAGTTAAACGATTAGACAACTTAATTGAAGGTGTTTTACAATACTCTAGAGCAGGAAAAGCCCGAGAAAAAGAAATTATTATTGATTTAAATACACTTGTTCAAGATGTTATCATATCTTTAAATCCAGCCGAAAATATAAACATAAAAGTAGATACTGTTCTCCCAAAAATACTAGGTGACCCAACTCGTTTTAGTCAAGTTTTCCAGAATTTAATTGAAAATGCCATTAAATTTAATGATAAACCTTCAGTTACTATAAACATTGGCTGTATTAATAAAATAGATATTTGGGAATTTTATATAACAGATAATGGCCCTGGAATTGAAGAAAAATATTTTGATAGAATTTTTCAAATATTTCAACGCTTAGAAACAAGAGATAATCATGAAGGAACAGGCGTTGGACTAACTCTAGTTAAAAGGATCATTCAAATTTATCATGGTACTATTTGGATAACATCAGAAATAAATAAAGGAACAACATTTCATTTTACACTACCAATAAAAATTTAGCAAATTATGAAAAACTCAAATCTTACAATATTATTAGTAGAAGACGATAAAGTGGACGCTATGACAATACAACGCGCTTTAAAGGAACTAAAAATATTAAATCCAGTTGTTATTTGCGAAAATGGCTTAGAAGCATTAAATTACCTAAATAATTTAGAAAATGCTTTGCCAGGAATTATTTTGCTAGATATAAATATGCCAAAAATGAATGGTATTGAGTTTTTAGAGCATCGTAAAAAAAATAATGCAATTAATTTAATTCCTACAGTAGTTTTAACAACATCAAAAGACGAACAAGACAAAGTTGAAAGCTTTAACTTAGGAGTTGCAGGCTATATGATTAAACCTGTAGATTATATGCAGTTTGTTGAAGTAGTAAAAACTATTAACTTATATTGGACCTTAAGCGAATTACCAAACAACAATAGATAAATAGCTATGAAACACCTTTTATTAATTGAAGATGACAAAGTTGATCAAATGGCATTTGAGCGGTTTGCTAAAACCGATGAATTTAATTATACCTATAAATTAGCACATTCAATTTCTGTTGCCAAAGCGATACTTAAAAATGAAAAATTTGATGCCATAGTTACTGATTATTTTTTAGGTGATGGAAATGCTTTTGAAATTTTAGAATTAAAAATTGACATTCCAATTATTGTTACAACAGGAACTGGTAGTGAAGAAATTGCTGTACAAGCATTAAAAATGGGCGCTTATGACTATTTAATTAAAGATATTGATGGATTTTATTTAAAAATGCTACCAATAACTGTTAAAAATGCGCTTCAAAGATTTCAATCAGAAAAAGAACTTAAAGAATACCATACCAATTTAGAAGTATTAATTGAACAAAAAAAAGCAGAATTAGAAAAAGAAATTAAAATAAATAAAGAAACTTCTGAAGATCTTTTAAAAATGAATATGATTTTTAAAAACTCGAATGAAGTTACATTTATGACTGATAATAAAGGAATTATAACTTATATAAATCCAAAATTTACAGAACTATATGGTTATACAGCCGATGAAGTTGTTGGGAAAGTAACACCTAGAATATTAAAAAGTAATGCTCCTAATAATATTGATTATGATAATTTTTGGCATAAACTAACCAATAAACAAAGTATTTCAAACTTTAGCTACATCAATAAAAAAAAGGACAATACTTTAGTGCACATTGAAGGTTCATTTGAACCAATTCTTGATACTTCAAAAAATTTAATAGGTTTTTTAGCAATACAACGAGATATTTCTGAAAGAATTAAAAGTCAAAATATTCAAAAAGTATTGTATAACATTTCAAATGCAGTTCATACAACTAAAACCTTAAAACAATTAATTAAATTAATTAAGCAAGAACTAAAGGTAATTATTGATACAACCAATTTTTATATTGCTTTATATGATGATGTGAACAATCAAATAACACTTCCATTTTTTGCAAATGAAAAAGAACCTTTTACAGATATTTCTGCAAAAAACTCTATTATACAATACATTATTAAAAACAAAAAAACATTATTTATTTCAGGTCAAGAACTTGTAAAATTAGGTAAAGAAAACAACTTTACCGTTTCTGGCGCAATTCCTAAACAAATGCTTGCTGTACCAATTAAAGTTGGTAATAATATAACGGGTGTTATTGTGTTACAAAGTTATACAAGTAGTGAAGCTTTTACTGAAGATGACAAAAATTTATTAATTTTTGTTTCATATCAAATTGGACTTTCTATACAAAATAAAAAAATTGAAGAAGATTTAACATTTGCTTTAGAAAAAGCTACCGAATCAGACAAACTTAAAACCGCTTTCCTACACAATATCAGTCATGAAATCAGAACACCAATGAATGGCATTTTGGGCTTTGCAAACCTTCTTAAAAACCCACAATTAACTGATGAAAAACAACAATCATTTATTGATATCATTACTAAAAGTGGTGAACGTATGTTAAATACATTAAATGATTTAATGGATATATCTAAACTTGAAACAGGACAAATTAAAATAAATTTAACAACTACAAATATTAATGATGAATTAGAAATTTTATATTCATTTTATAAACGTGAAGCTACTAATAAAGGGCTATTATTAAACTTAATATTGCCAAAAGGTAAAGATGAGATTATAATTAAAACCGATAGAGATAAATTATATGCTGTTTTAAGTAATTTAATTAAAAACGCGTTAAAATTTACAACTATTGGTGGCATTGACTTTGGTTATACTATAAAAGATAAAAACCTAGAGTTTTATGTAATGGATACTGGAATAGGTATTCCTAAAAATAGACAACACGCAATTTTTGACAGATTTGTACAAGCTGATATTGAAGATACAAATGTATTTGAAGGTGCAGGTTTAGGATTATCAATTTCAAAATCGTACATAACCATGCTTGGAGGTAAAATTTGGGTAGAATCTATTGAAAAACAAGGATCTCAATTTTATTTTACATTACCACTTAAAGAAACTGAAGCAAATTATATTGAAGCAATTAATGATACTGAATTAAAAACGGGCATTAATACTAAAAAAATCAATGTTCTAATTGTTGAAGATGAAGAAATAGCTTCTATATATTTATCGATACTTTTAGAAGATTACAGCTCAAAAATATTCTTAGCAAAAAATGGTGAGGAAGCCATTGACATATTTAAGAAAAATCCTGAAATTGATTTAGTTTTAATGGACATAAAAATGCCAAAAATGGGTGGTTATGAAGCATCCTTAAGAATTAGAGAACTAAACAAAAATGTGATTATAATTGCACAAACTGCGTTTACTTTTCCGGGTGATAAAGAAAAAGCATTGCGCTATGGCTGTACTGATTATATTTCAAAACCAATTCAGGCAACTAATTTATTTTCTTTAATTAAAAAATATTTTGAAAAGTAATGTTTTAATTAAATTGGGTAATTAATTTTTATATAATTGCAGTGTAAACTTAAACTCACTTCCAACATTTGGTATACTTTCAACCCAAATTTTACCTCCATTTTTTTCAACAAAATCTTTACATAAAATCAAGCCCAAACCAGAACCGTGTTCATTAGCTGTACCAATACTTGTATTTTTAACTTCAATATTAAAAAGGTTTTTTAATTCTTCTGGCGGAATTCCAATACCGTTATCTTTTACAGTAATTTCAACAAAATCATCTTTAACAAGAGCATAAATTTGAACCTCACCTTTTGCGTACGTAAATTTTATTGAATTGGATATTAAATTTCTTAAAACTGTATCAATCATATTTTCATCAGCATAAATTAAAATATGACTATCAACGTTATTAATAATATTAATTTCTTTGTTATAAGCCTGAATTTCAACAAATGAAACAGATTCAGACACTACCATTGCTAATTCAAGTTTTTTAGGATTAAAACTCATATTACCAGATTGGTTATTTGCCCAAAGCAATAAGTTTGATAATAAGTTGGAAGCTTTTAATGATGATCCTTTTATTATTTTTAAAAATTTTAGCTTTTTTTCATCATTATAATCTTTATAATGGTCTATTAAAAGTTCTGTAAAACCTTGAATAGAATTAAAAGGATTTTTTAAATCATGAGCAATTATTGAAAAAAACTTATCTTTTGTACTGTTAAGCAATTTTAATTTTAAAGTTTGTTTCTGAATTTCTTCATTCATCTTATTAATTTGATGATTTTTAAATTCTAATAAATTATAGGCTTTTTTCTTATCTGTATGAAGATGGATTGATATTACTAAAAAAATAACAAAAATTGTCATTAATATAATTAACACATAAGAAATCTTTTTTTCGTTTTCGTATTTTATTTCGGCTAATTCACTCTTAGAAGACAACTCGTTAATTGTTACTCTTTTATTTTCCAATTCATTAAGCGCATGAAATAAACCTACATTTTTTCGCTTTTCTTTATCAAAAACACTATCTTTTAACTTGTTATACTTTTTTAAATATTCATACGATTTACTTAAATTTCCTAATTTATCATAACTATCAGATAACGATAGCAAATTTAAAATTTGAAACTCTAAATCTCCTATTTCTTTTGATAAATTAAAACTTTTTAAAGAATAATTAATTGCTTCATTTATTTTATCTTGCTTGCTATTTAAATCTGCTAAATTGTAATAAACTATAACTTTCAAATCCGGTGCATTATTTTCGCTTACAATTTTTAATGCTTTTTCAAAATAAATACTTGCTTCTTTATATTGTTTTAAACCTATATAACAATCGCCAATATTATTATAATTTGTAGCTAATCCATCTTTAAAGTTTGTTTTCTCCTGTATTTCAATTGATTTATAATAGTAATACAACCCTTTTGATATATTATTGTTGTCAGCAAAAACATTTCCAAGATTTGTATAACAAGTAGCAACACCACTTTCATCATTTAATTCTTCATACAATTTTAAAGCGTCGTCAAAATATTTTGATGCAAACTCATAATTTTCCTGGCCATAATATAAGTTGCCAATATCTATATAGTTCATGGCAACTCCATCTTTATCTTTTAAATTATTTTCATATAAATTAAGTGATTTTAAAAAATACTGAATTGCTTGATCTTCTCTAAAAATTAAAGAATAAACTCTACCTATATAATTAAATATATCAGCAATTTGAACATTATCATTTAAAGTTTCGTAAGCTAAAAGTGCATTTTCAAAATTTTCTAAAGCATCAATATATTTATTTACATAAAAGCAATATACTGCTTGCTTTTTATAGGATCTTGCTATGTAAATTTGATTTTTATTTTTTTCGGCTAATTTAATTGCTTCGTTATAATAAAAATATGTTGAATCGAAGTTTTTCGATGATTCATAATATTCAGCTACTTTAATAAGTTTTATAACTTTTACCGTATCAACAGATTCATTGCTTAAATCTAACTTTAATTGTTGAATTGAATTTTTGGATACTTGACTTAAAGCTGTGAAGTAAAAAAAACTAAGAAGTAAAATTAATAATCTATATTTCATTAAAGCATTTTGAATGGGGGGACAAATAAAAAACTCTTAATTAATTGTATTTGACAAACTTACTATATTTTTTTTGAATATAACTTTAGAATCATTCTATTTTAGAACCGCATTTAAATCTATAAAATCAACCATTTTTTTATAAAAAGAGTGATAAAACACTTTATTTTTATTGTGTATGATCTGAAACAATCACCCATTTACCTTCAATTTTTTTAAAAATAAGCGTAAAAATACCATTTAAATCACCAGAATTTCTTTTTAAATAATATTCACCAGTTAATGAATATAAATTTTTGGCCAAAAAATCAGTGCTTAAAACTTTAAAAATTAAAGTGCCCATTTGGTCGGGAGTTGCATACTTCTTTTTATAATTATTCAATGTAGCATTCCAACCATAAGTTATTCCTTTTTTACCAATAAATTGAAGTTTTTCAGATTTCCAGTACACATCCATAAAGCCTTCTATATCACCTCTACTCCAATTTTCTGCACTTTGATTTAATGCTTTTTTAATGTCATCTATATCATTTTGCTGAGTAACTTTAACATCACAATTTGATAATAACACTCCAATAAACAAATAAACTACTAATTTTTTCACGTTATAAATATTTATACATTACATAATGACCTCCAACATATTGAATATTAAATTTATCACCGAAAGTTTTCAATCCTTGCTTTTCATAAAACGGAACGGCTACAACTCTTGCATTGCACCACAAACAATTTATGTGAAATTCTTTCAATATTGCAACAGCTTTTTCCATCATTAGTTTTCCAGCGCCAAGTCCTTGATATTCTGATAAAGTTGCCATTCCTCTTAATTGATATTGACTACCTTTAAAGTTTGAATTTTCAGCTTTCATATAACTGGAAACTGCAATTAACTGATTGTTTTTAAAAACACCTAAATGAAAAGTATCTGAATCTAAATCTCCATTAAATTGATATGGAAGCGGAATATTTTTTCTTAATACTTCTAACCTAACTGGGTAAGTATCCAATGCGCTAATTTTTTTAACTTCTATCATAATTTATTTCAAACAAAACGGCTGGTTGATTGTCATATGTAAAATTTTTTACGGCTTTAAATTTACATTTTTTTAACACACGAATTGAAGATTTATTTTCAATATAAGCTCTGCCAATAATTTTTGTTAAATTTAAAGTGCTAAAACCTAGATTTATACAAGCTAAACCCGATTCAGTTGCATAACCTTTACCCCAATGTTTTTTAAAAAAACGAAAACCTAAATCTACTTCTTTTGAGTCTGTATCTTTTTTTAAACCACACCAACCTAAAAACTCATGGGTTCCTTTTAAACAAACTGCCCATCTTCCAAAACCATTTTTTTTATAATCTGTATATAATTTTATAAAATTCTCAGCTTCATTTACTGATTGAAAAGGTTTATTTCCGGTATATTTAATAACATCAAAATCGCTATTTAAATGGTATAAATTAATAGCATCTGAAATTTCAAACTCTCTTAAATACAGTCTTTCGGTTTCTAAAATAATTTTCATACTATTGATATATAAAATGCTAATTTACAATTTATCATGGAAAACATTGATATTAAACTAATTCCATCAGAAGAAATTCTTATTATTTTACCTCTTTTAAAAGAATTAAATTCCTTTACCGATGAAAATATTTTAAAAGAAAGAATTTTAGAAATGTCTAAAAGTTTAAATTACAAATGTATTGGTGTATATGTTAACCATAAATTAATTGGTATTTCTGGTTTGTGGTTTTTAACAAGACATTATTGTGGAAAAACAATTGAACCGGATCACGTTATTATTGATCATACATTTAGAAGCAAAGGTATTGGTAAAATATTATTTGAATGGATTTATAATTATGCCCAAAAAAACAACTTTGAAACTATAGAGTTAAACACTTATGTTGAAAATATAAAATCTCATAAATTCTATGAAAATGAAGGCTTTAAAAAATTAGGATTTCATTATATAAAAAAAATTTAAAATTCTTTAAAAATCATTTGCTAGATTGTAAATTGATTGTATATTTGCAACCGTTAATGCGAGAGTAGCTCAGTTGGTAGAGCTTCAGCCTTCCAAGCTGACTGTCGCCGGTTCGAGCCCGGTCTCTCGCTCAAAAAAAGCCAAACTTTTGTTTGGCTTTTTTCATTTTAGCTTATGCCCAAAAAGCAATAATAAAGCAATTGGAATTCCTAATAAAATAACTGTAAGCGTGTTGTTTAAAACAGCTTCAGGATATACTAAAAGTAACAAAGCATAACCACCAATTGCTCCTCCTAAATGTGCTGTATGACCAACATTTCCTAATTGTTTTCTCATACCATAAATAGAGTAAAGTAAATATCCTACTCCAAAAATATAACCAGGAATTGGAATTGGTAATGGAAACATAAATAAGTTCATTCCTGGCTTTAATAAGATAGCTGCATAAATAATTCCTGCAACGGCACCTGATGCTCCAACAGCGGTATAATACAATTCCTTTTTATGGTAAATTTGCGTTAAAACACTACCTGCAATTAAACTTCCAAAATAAATAATTAAAAAATTTATTGTACTTAATGTATTTATAATAATTGGTGCAAATATGTATAATACATACATATTTAACAATAAATGCACATAATCTACATGCAGAAAACCTGAAGTTAGCATGCGTATTTTTTCACCTCTATTTATAGCGCCTATTTGAAATTTATATTTATCGAAAAACAAACGGTCATTAAATCCTTTAATTGATGCTAATACGTTTGCAATAATTATTATAAGAAGTACTTTATCTATATTCATTATATAATGTATATTTTACTCCACGAAAATATAAAAAATAGTTGATATACATTTTTTTTAAAACGCTTTAAAACTTATAGTTTAACACTTAATTAACAACAATGTAAAATATTTGGCACAAGTATTGTGTATATAGAAATGAAGCAAAGAAGTGGTAAGCTTTGTTTTCATTATATAATTTAAGTTTGGTTAATAAAAAAAAGCGCTTAAAGCGCTTTTTTTTATTTTATATATCTTGCTTTTATTTTAGTAAGGTAGCTTCTTCAAGTATAATATCATAAACATACCCAGCTCCAAAATCTTTATTTAAAACTATTGTTCCTTTAAATGTAACAATATCACCTTCTTTAACGGTTTCTTGTGTAGTAATTGTTAAATCTTTTTCATTATTAAATTGAGATCCATCTTCAATATGCACCCAATTTTTATCCATAATTCCATTATTAACTTTTACCACTTTACCTTTAACAATTACATTTTTTTTATCTAATGTTGCTCTATTTTTAAAAACTTCTTCTAGCGAATTTCCTCCTTTGGCTTTCTCAATTTTCTCAGTCATAACTGCTGCTGCTTCCATTTCAGAGCTATGTTCATGTACGTGGTCTTCAGTTACCTGTACTTCTTCAGTTAAACGAATTCCTTCTGCAAATGTTATTGCTTCAAAAGTTTTATCTAAATGTTTACTAATAAAATCTTTCATTACCATACCACCATTGTAGTAATATGTGTTACCTACTTCAACTGGCATATTTGCAATTGCCATCCAATAATCTTTTCCATCTTCTTCAACATTTAAATACACATATCCACCGCCATCAATTTTTTCTTTAACAACAATTTTATGAAGATCATTATTTACTGTTTCTAAAGGTGAATTTATTTTAGAATAATTGGCTTTATCCTTACAACTCACAACTGTTAAAATTAAAATGAGTACTGCTAAAAGTTTTATCGTATTTTTCATTATTTATATTATTTATTTTAGTGTAAAATTAAGCGAATTTGTTATTAAATTGTATGACATTCATCACCAGTTAATTTGTGGTAAATTATTGGTTTTTAAATAACTATTTGCTTTACTAAAATGTTTATTACCAAACCAATACCCTCTATTTGCACTTAAAGGAGATGGATGTCCAGTTGTTAGAACACAATGCTTTTTACTATCAATTAGAACACTTTTCTTTTTTGCGTAACCTCCCCACAACAGAAAAACAACATGTTCATTTTCTTTAGAAATTATTTTTATTACAGCATCTGTAAATTCTTCCCAACCTTTTTTTTGATGAGAACCTGCTTCATGAGCTCTAACAGTAAGTGTTGCATTTAATAACAAAACACCTTGTTTTGCCCAACGTTCAAGTTTACCACTTTGAGGATACGGAATCTGAATATCGGCTTCAATTTCTTTAAAAATATTAATTAATGATGGTGGATGTGCAATTCCTTCATTTACGGAAAAACACAATCCGTGAGCTTGGTTTGGTCCGTGGTATGGATCTTGACCAATAATTACCACTTTTAACTGATTAAAATCGCATAAATTAAAGGCTTCAAAAATTTTATTTCCTTCAGGATAACAAATATTTGAACTATACTCTTGCTTAACAAATTTTGTAAGCTCCTCAAAATAAGGCTTTTCAAACTCATCTTGCAACACTTTTTTCCAACTTTCGGCAATTTGTACTTTCATTACTTGTATTTGTGTTAAATGTCTATTTTTGTATAACTTTTCAAAAGTAGCACTTTTTATGAGTAACATTTCAGAAAAAACATTAAATGATTTAGAATTTAATACCATTTTACAATCGGTACGTGAACTGTGTATTTCTGAATTAGGCAAAGAAGCCAGCAAGAAAATTAAGCCTATAAAAAGTCGTGAAAAACTACAACAAGAGTTGTATCAGGTTAATGAATATCTTTCATCCTTTGTAAATGAAAACAGAATTCCAAATCATTATTTTGACGATATTTTAAAGGAAATTCATTTGCTAAAAATTGAAAACAGCTATTTAGAACCTGCTGCCTTTTTAAGAATTGCAAACAACGCATCAACGGTTTATGAATTGTTGAAATTTTTAAAAAAGTTTAAAGACTACTACCCTATTCTGTATTTAAAATCGGAAGAAATTGAATATGAAAAGTTTATCGTTGAAAATATTCAAAAATATATAACACCTTTTGCTGAAGTAAATGATAATGCATCACCTACTTTAAAGCAAATTAGAAACGAAATAAATTCGGTTCGCGGAAAAATTGGCGCAAGTTTTACCAAGGCACTCGCTTATTACAACAGTTCTGGTTATTTAGATGAAATTAGAGAATCTGTAGTAGATAATCAGCGTGTTTTAGCCGTACAGGCAATGCATAGAAGAAAAGTGCGCGGGAGTTTATTAGGAAGTTCTAAAACCGGAAGTATTGTATATATTGCTCCAGAAGCAACATTGCAATATAGCCGAGAACTTCAAAATTTATTGTTTGACGAACACGAAGAAATTGTTAGAATTTTAAAAGATTTAACCAACAGTTTACGCATTTTTTCACCTCAATTATTAGAATATCAAAAATATTTAACGAAGCTTGATGTTATTGGTGCAAAAGCTAAATATGCGAAAAAGATAAATGCGTGTTTACCTAAAATTACTAGCGAAAAGAAAATTTATTTTAGAGATGCTTTTCACCCAATATTATTGGTAAAAAATAATAGTAAAAACCTTCCAACAGTTTCTCAAACTTTAGAGTTAAACAAACAACAACAAATAATTGTAATTTCTGGTCCAAATGCAGGTGGAAAAAGTATTACACTAAAAACCATTGGCTTATTACAAGCTATGTTGCAAAGTGGTTTATTAATTCCAGTGCACGAACGTTCAGAAACATATATTTTTGATAAAATTTTAACGGATATCGGAGATAACCAATCCATTGAAAACCAACTAAGTACCTATAGTTATCGCCTAAAAAATATGCGTAACTTTTTAAGAAGTTGCAATGAAAATACGTTATTTTTAATTGATGAATTTGGTACTGGAAGTGATCCCGAATTAGGTGGCGCTTTGGCAGAAATATTTTTAGAAGAATTTTACGAGAAAAAAGCCTTTGGAATTATTACTACGCATTATGCCAATTTAAAAGTTTTGGCAAGCGAATTAGAATTTGTGTCAAACGCAAATATGCAGTTTGATGAAAAAACTTTAGAGCCAAAATTTAAATTATTTATTGGACAAGCAGGTAGTTCTTTTACCTTTGAAGTTGCTCAAAAAAATGGAATTCCGTATAGCTTAATTAACAAAGCAAAAAAACGTGTTGAAGGAGAAAAAGTTCGGTTAGACAAAACCATTTCAAACCTTCAAAAAGAACGGAACAAACTTCAAAAAACATCTGAAATATTAGAGAAAGAAAAATTTAAAGCTATTGAACAAACTGATAATTTAACTGAAAAACAGCAAAAAATTCAGGAAAAATTAGAAAGCTTTCAAGAATTGTATGATAGCAATCAAAAAATGCTACAATACGGAAGAAAAATTAACGACTTATTAAATAAATATTTTCAAACAAATAATAAAAAACAATTAACTGCCGATTTTAATAATTGGTTAGTTGTTGAAAAAACAAAATATTTAAAGAAACACCCACCAAAACCTAAAACAAAGGTTGAAAAGAAAAAGCTAACAGTAGAAAAAAAACAAGCCGAAGAAAAACTAAAAGTTGTTGAAAAAGAAGTATTAGTAGCTGTTGAAAAAGTCCGTGAAGAAAAAATTAAAGAAGAAAAGGTAATTGCCAAACAAAAAGCTGATTATGTTTTTAAAACAAACGATAAAGTTAGAATTATTGATAGCAATGCAATTGGTATTATTGAAAAAATTGAGAAGAAAAATGCCTTTATAAATTACGGCGTATTTACTACTAAAACCGCTTTAAATAAATTAGAATTGGTTCAAGCAGCTAAAAAATAATTTTGTTTTAATTCCATCAACCATAACAAGTTATATTTGATTTAAAGGAATTTTATTCTTAAATTTAGCGTGCAAAAAAATTAACCATGCTAAATTTTAGTAAAGCCATCCTTACTTTTGTTATATGGTCTTCTATTGCGTTAACTTTTCATTATTTTGTTTCAAATAAAATTTTTCACAATTGTTTTCCAGAAAATGAAAATGCTCTATTAATTTCAACAAAAATTGAGCCGTTAAAAATGGTGGTTACAAGTACAAATAATGATACTATTTTTGCTTTTAACCAAAAAATTACAATTATTAAAAATACTGATAGTGTATTTGTATCATCAGAAAACTACAATTTCACAGATAGCATAAATAACTATCTATTAAATAATTACGATAAAAACATTTTAATTTCTGGTTTTTATTCAACCACAGAAAATTTAAAAAATTTAGGTATTAAAAGAGCTGAATTTGTTAAAAATATTTTTAACGCTTCTACAATAAATCCTCATAGAATTGAAACTGCTCAAATTGAAAATTTTGAGATTTTTAAAAAAAATAAAACAGCTATAAATGCCATAAAATTTGAACTTAAAAATCGAAATCAACAGGAAATAGATAGCCTTGAGGCAGCAATTTCAAATAAAATTTTACACATTAATTTTACTGATGATTATAAAATTATTGATTCATTACAATTAAATGAGTACATCCCATATTTAAGAAGATATTTTGAAAAATATAACGAATCAGAAATTATAATTACTGGCCATACTGATAACGATGGCTTTTACCAAAACAATGTAATTAAAGGTTTAAATTGGGCAAATGCTACCAGAGATTATTTAATTAAAAAAGGATTAAATTCTACAAAAATAAAAGCTACTTCAAAAGGAGAATCTGAACCAATTGCAAATAAATACACAGAAGAAGGAAAAGCTAAAAACAGAAGAATTGAAATAAAAATTATAAAATAACAAACAAATATGCAGTCTATATTTTCAAATCAAAATTTAATTCATTTAGCGGAACTATTTTTTTGGCTTTTAGGCGCTTTTGTAATTGGTTATTACTTTGGTACTCTTAAAAGAAAATCAACAAAAAAATCTGAAAGAAAAGAAACAGCAATAACCGACATTAACAATGATGATTCTTTTGATTTAGTGGACGATATTAGCAAAATTAGAGCAAAAAAAACCTTTGAACGTGGCGGAAAAGAAACTGTAAATACTGTTTTTGAAGCACCTAAAAGCTTGGATTTTGAAACCATTGGAAAAGGATCACTAGAAACAAAAGATGATTTAAAATTAATAAAAGGTATTGGACCTAATATAGAGGAAAAACTAAATGAAGTTGGTATCTATAATTACACTCAAATATCTAACTTTACAAGTAAAGATATAGAAGACTTAACTGAATTAATTAAGTTTTTCCCTGGTAGAATTGAGCGTGATGATTGGGTAGGTCAAGCCTATAAATTATTAAACGGAAATAACAAAAAAGAATAATGAAGATTATTCACTTTGATAGCGTTCCATTTCACGATCGTAAAAAGCAGTTGCTTGTTCAATAAGTGATGCTACTTCATTTTCTAGTTCTTCTTGATCTTCTCCCTGAAAATCTTCAAACCATTCAATTTCATCATCAACTAAATTGATTATAAAACGTGGAAAATCAGTATGTATTACAAAAATAGCATCTTGATGATCCGTATTATCTCCCAATAAAAATTTAGGTAAGTTCATTTTTTTCTTGTATTAATTTATTCGTTAAATAATTAAATCTTAAAAATAGCATTACTGCTGAACTGGTTAATGCTGTTAACAAACCAATCCATATCCCAAATGGTCCCATATTCAAAGTTCTACCTAAATAAAAACAGACTGGAAATCCAATAATCCAATAAGCAACAAAGGTTATAAAAGAAGGTACATTCACATCTTGCAAACCTCTTAAACCTCCTAAAACTACTGCTTGTAAACCATCTGAAAGTTGAAAAAAACCAGCCACAACTAGCAAGCTTGATGCAATTTGGATTACTTCTAAATTTTCTGTAAAAACCAGCGGTAATAAATCTTTAAAAATAAAAAAACCAATGGCAAAACCAAACATGATTATAAAGATGAGTAAAAAATTTGAAAAAGCAATTCTTCGTAATTCAATATAATTTTTTAGTCCAATTTGGTTTCCAACTCTAATTGTTGCGGCAACTCCTACTCCAACTGCAATCATAAAAGTTGTAGAAGCTAATTTTAAAGCAATTTGATTTGCTGCTTGTGGTAAGGCTCCAAATGTTCCCGCCAAAATAACGGAAGCTGTAAATAAACCTACTTCAAATAACATTTGTAATGCTGTGGGAAATCCTAATTTTATAATTTTTTTAAATACAATATTACTAATTTCAGCTAATTGAAGTTTCTTCATATATATGCTGAATTTTTTTCTTTTTTTCAACACATAATAAATAAAAATCACCATCACAAAACGTGAAACTAAGGTTCCTATTGCGGCACCAACAATTTCTAATCGAGGGAAAATCCAAAATCCATAAATTAATGCAAAGTTTAAAACTACATTTACAACATTGGTTAAAATGGTTGCCCACATGGCATACTTTGTTTCAGAAAGTCCATCAGTAAATTGTTTAAAACCCTGAAAAATCATTAATGGAATCATAGAAAATGCTACAATCTCATAATAAGGAATCGCTAATTTAACAACTTCTTCAGGTTGATCTAAATGATATAAAATAGGTTTTATAAACAATAATAAAACCCACATTGCCAACCCAATAATTGTTGTTAAAATTAATCCATGTTGAAAAACACTTCTTCCTTTTTGTTTATCACCTTCTCCATCAGATTCGGCAATTAAAGGTGTTATTGCCAATGAAAAACCAATACCAATTGAAAGTGCAATAAACACCAAACTATTTCCTAAAGAAGTTGCTGCAAGTTGAATTGGACCAAGTCTTCCCACCATTATATCATCAATTAAACCAACTAACAAATGCCCTAATGAGCCCATCATTATTGGTGTAGCTAATTTTAAATTATTCTTAAATTCAGAAGTGTAATTATGTATTTTCAACCTTGCTTTTATTTCAGTTTGCGAAGATACATATTTTAAATTGCTTAATGAATTTGTTGTGTGTTCTTAAATTTCATTTTAATATTAAATATTCATTCATCATCATTTTAAAAGACCGTTAAAAAATGTACATTTGCTACTTCACACTTACTAAGTACTAAAAAATAAATATTATGGCAAAAATAACATTAAAAGGAAATCCAATTAAAACAGTTGGATCATTACCAAAAGTTGGGAAAAAAGCACCTAAATTTTCATTAATTAAATCTGATTTATCTAAAGTTAAATTAAAAGATTTTAAAGGTTCTAAATTAATTTTAAACATCTTTCCTAGTTTAGATACTGGCACTTGTGCTGCATCTGTTAGAAATTTTAATAAAGAAGCAGCAAGTTTAGAAAACACAAAAGTACTTTGTATTTCAAGAGATTTACCTTTTGCTCAAGCACGTTTTTGTGGTGCTGAAGGTATTGAAAATGTAGTTACTTTATCAGACTTTGCTAAAGGAAAATTCGGAAAATCTTACGGATTAACAATTAAAGATGGTCCTTTGGCAAATTTACACTCTAGAGCTGTTGTTGTAATTAATGAAGAAGGAATTGTAACTTATACTGAACAAGTTCCTGAAATTGTTGATGAACCAAATTATGAAGCTGCGTTAAAAGCACTTTAATAAGATGAATTCAGAACGTAATTTTTTTCTAAACAGAATAAAATCTGTTAAATATGCTGCAAAAGGCTTTTGGATTTTAATTACATCTGAAAAAAGTATTATAGCACAAGTTATTATTGGCATTATAATGACAATAATTGGCTTTTTAATGAATATTTCTGCTACCGAATGGTTGTTTCAAATTACAGCAATTGCAATTGTTTTGGTAGCAGAATCATTAAATACTGCGATTGAAAAAATGGCCGACTTTATTCATCCAGATTATAACACAAAAATTGGCTTTATTAAAGATATTTCTGCAGGCGCTGCATTTTTTGCAGCAATATTTGCTGTAATTATTGGTTTAATAATTTACATACCTAAATTTATTTAGTAATTTAAACGCAATCACATAAATTTTCTATTTTTGTGAGATAATGAAGTAAATGGCAAAAAAAGCAAAAACAACTAACAAAACTACTGATAAACAGCGTTTTCAAAAAATAAAATCTTTTTTTGGAAATAGGCAAACGCAAACTATTTTGGGCGCTTTTCTAGTACTATTTAGTATATTTCTACTTTCTTCATTTATATCCTATTTATTTAATTGGCAACAAGACCAAAGTCAACTTGATAGTTTTACTGATAAAAAAGTTACTGTAAATAATTTATTAGGTAAAATTGGCGCTAGTTTAAGTCATTTATCTATATATAAAGGTTTTGGAATTGCAGCAATGTACATACCAATACTCTTATTTTTTACAGGAATTTCTATATTTTTAAAAGGTACTCTAATTAAAGTTCGTAAATTTTGGGGTTGGGGACTTTTAGGAATGGTTTGGATTTCAATTTCATTAGCATTTTTTGCAAATAAAAACGCATTACTAGCAGGTGTTGTTGGGTTTGAATTAAATAGTTACCTACAACAATTTTTAGGAAAAACTGGCTTAATATTAAGTCTACTTTTTTTATTAATTACGTATTTAGTTATCCGTTTTAAATTAACTCCTGAAATGGTGCATAGTGCCGTAAAATCTAATAAAACAGCATTAGAAGATAACGAAATAAATAATGACAAAAAAGAGGAACACAGTGAAGAGATAATACCTGTAATATCTGTTCCACAGCCAACAGTTGATATTCCATTAACTAAAAAACCCACTCCTATTTTTGAAAAACCAGATAATGAACTGGATTTTAAAATTATTAATTCTGAAGAACCTAAAGAAGAAAACATAACCATTGATGTTGATAATATTGTAGAAGAAAACCAGGTTGATGAAAATTTATCGGATCAATTGGTAAAAGATTTTGGTGAATTTGACCCAACACTAGAACTTGGAAACTACAAATTTCCAACACTAAATTTATTAAGAGATTATAACGAAAGTATATCTGTAGATCAAGAAGAGTTAGAAGCCAATAAAAACAGAATTGTTGAAACACTTAACAATTATAATATTGGTATTGACCGAATTAAAGCTACAGTTGGTCCTACAGTTACCTTATATGAAATTGTTCCAGAAGCTGGTGTTCGAATTTCAAAAATTAAAAATTTAGAAGATGATATAGCACTTTCACTTTCTGCCATGGGAATTCGTATTATTGCGCCAATTCCAGGGAAAGGAACTATTGGTATTGAAGTGCCTAACAAAAAGCCAACAATGGTTTCTATGAAATCTGTGATTTCATCCATTAAATTTCAAAACTCTGAAATGGAATTACCAATTGCCTTGGGTAAAACTATTTCAAACGAAACTTTTGTGGTTGACCTTGCTAAAATGCCACATTTATTAATGGCTGGAGCAACCGGACAAGGAAAATCAGTTGGTTTAAATGCCGTTTTAACATCATTATTATATAAAAAACATCCTGCCGAAGTTAAATTTGTATTGGTAGATCCTAAAAAAGTTGAATTAACATTATTCAATAAAATTGAACGTCATTATTTAGCAAAATTACCAGATACAGATGAAGCAATTATTACTGATACAACTAAAGTAATAAATACTTTAAATTCATTATGTATTGAAATGGATGCTCGTTACGACTTATTGAAATCTGCCATGGTTCGTAACATTAAAGAATACAATGTTAAATTTAAAGCAAGAAAATTAAATCCTGAAAATGGTCATAAATTTTTACCTTACATTGTTTTAGTAATTGATGAATTTGCCGACTTAATTATGACTGCTGGTAAAGAAGTAGAAACACCAATAGCACGTTTAGCACAGCTAGCAAGAGCAATCGGAATTCATTTAATAGTTGCTACTCAACGTCCTTCTGTAAATGTTATTACGGGTATTATTAAAGCTAATTTCCCAGCTAGAGCAGCCTTTAGAGTAACTTCTAAAATAGATTCACGTACAATATTAGACACCTCAGGTGCTGATCAATTAATTGGAAAAGGAGATATGCTTTTTTCTGCAGGAAACGATTTAATACGTTTACAATGTGCTTTTGTAGATACTCCGGAAGTTGAAAAAATAACAGATTTTATTGGCTCTCAACGTGCATATCCTGACGCACACATGCTACCAGAATACAGCGGAGAAGAAATTGGCACAAGTCTTGATATTGATATAAGCGAACGCGACGCTTTATTTAGAGATGCCGCATTAGTAATTGTACATGCGCAACAAGGATCTGCATCGCTATTACAAAGAAAGTTAAAACTAGGTTACAACAGAGCTGGAAGATTAATTGATCAATTAGAAGCTGCCGGAATTGTTGGCCCTTTTGAAGGAAGTAAAGCAAGGCAAGTATTAGTTGCTGATGAAGCCGCTTTAAACTTTTTATTAAATAATGAAGAAAATTAAAAAATAATAGATTTAAGAAAAGGAATGAAAAAATTAACAATTTTAATTACAGTACTACTTATTAGTTTTCAAACATTTGCACAAAAATCTCAAGAAGCAAAAACGCTACTTGATAATGTTGCAAAAAAAGTTGAGGGCTATAAAAATATTTATATTGAATTTAACCATAAACTAGATAATGAAGAAGCTAATGTGCATCAAGAAACATTAGGAAATGTTACATTAAAAGGAGATTTGTATCATTTGAATTATATGGGAACTGAACAAATATATGATGGAAAAAAAACGTATTTAATAATACATGAAGATGAAGAAGTTATTATTCAAAAACCATCAAAAAATAACGATGAAACAATCACACCTTCTAAAATGTTTTCTTTTTATAAAAAAGGGTTTAACTATGCAATGGGTGAACTTAAAACTATTAAAGGAATTAAAATTCAGTATGTAAAACTTACACCTACAGATAACAAATCTGAAGTTTCAAATGTTATGGTAGGTATTGATGCTAAAACAAACCATATTTATAATATTATTGAAACTGGTAAAAACAACACTAAAACAACACTTGAAATAAGAAGTTTTAAAACAAATCAACCAGTTTCAGAAAAGCTTTTTATCTTTGACATGTCAAAATACAGAGATCAGAAAAAATATTCAATCTCTGAGCCAAAATAATCGTCTTGAAAATATTTGATAAATATATTTTAAAAAGTTTTTTACAACCTTTTTTAGCCACATTTTTTGTGGTTCTTTTTGTTTTAGTAATGCAAGCACTTTGGCTTGCTTTTGATGAAATTGCAGGAAAAGGTATTGACCTGTTTTTTATTCTAAAATTTCTATGGTATTTAGCTTTAATTTTAACACCAACAGCATTACCAATCGGAATTTTACTGTCATCAATTATGGCATTGGGTAATTTAGCCGAAAATTATGAATTTGCCGCTATAAAATCTGCAGGAATTTCTTTAAAAAGAGTGATTCTTCCATTGGTAATTTTAACAGTACTTTTAAGTGCGCTTAACTTTGTATTTTTAAATAATATTTATCCTTGGGCAACATTAAAACAAAAAAATTTATACTTAAACATGAAAAAAAAGAAACCAGCTTTAGCGTTGGTTCCTGGGATATTTAATACTGACATTCCTAATTTTAGTATAAAGTTTGATGAAAAATATGGTGAAGAAGAAAATTTATTAAAAAATGTTCAAATTGCCGATTTAAGTGCTGGAAAAGGTAAAGTAAAAGTGATAACTGCCGAAAAAGGAGAAATTACTTCCGATGAAGGTAGTAAATACATGACACTTACTTTAAATAATGGTAATTACTACGAAGATCATATAAAATCATCTTTTTCACCTGCCGATAGAGCAAAAATGCCCGCTTCAAGAGCAACATTTAAAAAATACATCATAAATATTGATATTTCCTCATTTAATGATTCTGAAAAATTAAATGATACACTTGTAAAAGAACATCATGGAATGCTTACAATTAAGCAGCTAGATTCTTTTTCAAAAAAAGAAAAAACAACATTTGATGAAAAAGTGAGTCTGAATGCAAATTATTTTTATGAAAGTTTTGAAGGTAAAAACCTTTATAAAATTTCAGACACAGTTAAAAGAGATAGCCTAAATCCAACTATTTTAGAAAACTTTAATTTAGTAAATAAAAGCATTGTAATAAACGATGCTTTACAAAGTATTAAACGGATAATTTCTAGAAACGATAACCAAATGAGAGGCTTTAAAGAGCAACGTAAATTATTGAACTTATATGATTTTGAATTAAGCTATAGAATTGCTTTTTCACTGGCTTGTTTGGTACTGTTTTTTATTGGAGCTCCTTTAGGATCTATTATTAGAAAAGGTGGTTTTGGACTTCCAATGATTATGGCAATTACCATATTTGTAATATATTTCTTTATCTCTCAGTTAGGAAGAAATTTAGCAGAAGAAAGTGCAATTTCTACCTTATTTGGAAGCTGGCTTTCAACTTTAATCTTATTACCTTTTGGAATTTTACTTACTAGACGTGCCGCAAAAGGAATGGGAATATTTAACATTGATAACGTATTTGAATCTGTAAAAAAAGTATTCGAAAAATTTAAAAAACCAATTAAATAACAATGACAACTTCAAAAAACAATATTAAATTAAATACAATACAAGAAGCTATTGAAGATATTAAAAATGGCAAAATTATTATTGTTGTTGATGATGAAGATCGAGAAAATGAAGGTGATTTTATTGCCGCTGCTGAATGTGTAACACCCGAAATGATCAATTTCATGGCGCAACACGGACGTGGTTTAATTTGTACACCTTTAACTGAAGAACGTTGTGAAGAATTAGAATTGCCATTAATGGTAAGTAAAAATACAGTGTTACATAATACACAATTTACGGTATCTATAGATTTAATTGGTGAAGGTTGTACTACGGGTATTTCTGCTCAAGATAGAGCAAAAACCATAAAAGCTTTAACTAGAAAAGCAACAAAGCCTGAAGATTTTGGAAGACCAGGGCATATTTTCCCACTAAGAGCAAAACAAGGAGGTGTTTTAAGAAGAACCGGCCATACAGAAGCTGCTATTGATTTAGCGCGTTTAGCAGGATTTCAACCTGCAGGAATTCTGGTAGAAATATTAAATGAAGATGGTACAATGGCGCGTTTACCACAGCTTATTGAGGTTGCTAAAAAATTCAACTTAAAAATTATTTCTATTGAAGATTTAGTGGCATATAGAATGAAATATGATTCATTAATTCATAAAGTTGAAAATTTTACCATACAAACACGTTTTGGAGAATTTAACCTAAAAGCCTACAAACAAACAAATAACGGACAAGTACACATTGCACTTTCTAAAGGAAAATGGACCAAAGATGAGCCTATTTTAGTACGCGTTAATTCTGCATTAATAAATAACGATATTATTCGGTTGCTTACTATGAGTCCTGATGATTCTTTTTCAAGAATTTTTAAAATTATAAATGATGCTGGTAAAGGCGTTGCAGTTTTTATCAGTCAGGAAAATCAGTCATTTAACTTAATTAACCGTTTATCATTACTAAAACAATCACAAAAAGCAGAGTTAAATAACGTTCCAAAAATTCAACCAGATGATAAAGATTTTGGAATTGGCGCACAAATTTTACACGATTTAGAAGTAACAAAATTACGCGTTCTTACAAATTCACCATCTGTAAAAAAACGTATTGGAATGACTGGTTACGGACTTGAAATTGTTGATTATGTAAATTATTAACTTTACTATGAAAAATTGTTTCATTATTATAGGCTGCCTTTTACTTTTTTTTAGTTGTAATCAAAAAAATAAGGATACTAAAAAAGCAACAAATACAAACAATTTTTCCAATCAGTTTATACTTAAAGGCGAACTATTAAACGGTGAAGCTTCAACAGTTTATTTAAATAAAATTATTGGCAACTCCATTTATCAAATAGATTCTGCAAAAATTGAAAATAACAAATTTACAATTCAAGGTGTTGTAGAATATCCTGAACGCTTTGCCATTACTTTTAATTCCTATGCTTCAAAAACCATTTTAATTTTAGAAAATCTACCCATTAATATTACTATTGATGTTGAAAATATTAACGATCCAATAATCACGGGTTCTCCATTAAATACTAAACTTGATGAATACAAAACTATTTCAAAATCAATTTTTAGAAAAATAGATTATTTATTCCCTCGATTTCAAAAAGCTCGTTTAGAAAATGACGTGAAAAAGTTAGAAGAAATTGGTACTGAAATGAAAGCCATAGAAAAAGAATTTCAAGAATTTAGTTTCCAATTTATAAAAAAAAATAACAACTCATATATTGCTCCAATGCTTTTAACCGATCAATTAAAAACATCAACTATTGATACTATTAAAATAAAACAAAGCTATCAACTACTACCAGAAGAAATTAAACATTCTCCTGATGCAGAGATAATTGCAACATTTTTAGAGTTACATTAAAAAACTTAAATCTGTGTTTGGCGGCAATTCAACAGCTTGCTTTTTAGGCTGAAATAAACGGGCATATAATTTCCCTTTTAACACAACCTTGCTCCCGTTAACTTCTAACCAACTACCTTCTCTTAAACCTAAAACTGGCGTATCATTAATTGTATGATATTCATTAATTCTAGTTTCTCTGGTTTCACCCATATGTGTAGAATTTAAGTCTGGATCTAAGTAATGAGGATTAATATTAAATTTCACAAACCCAAATGTGATAAAACTTTTCGGATAAATTATTGGCATATCATTCGTGTTTTGCATTGTTAAACCTGCAACATTACTACCTGCACTTGTTCCGAAATATGGTGTACCATTTTCAACAACATTTTTTATTGTAGACATTAATTTATGGTCGTATAATTCAAAAACTAGTAAAAAAGTATTTCCACCACCTGTAAAAATTCCTTTAGCATTATTTACAGCATCTATTGGATTGTTAAATTCGTGGATTCCTTTAACTTTAATATTAATTTTTTCAAATGCTTCTTGAACCTTTGCCGTGTAATCATTGTGCGATAATCCACCAGGTCTGGCATAAGGAATAAATAAAATTTCATGAATACCTTTAAAAAATTTAGATAATTCTGGTAAAATATATTCTAAATATCCTTTACCGTGTACAGTTGACGTGCTAGCAATCAATAATTTTTTCATCCTAAAATGTTTTTTATCAAATGTAATAAACAATCACTATTTAACAAAAGTTTACAATGGCATTAATATAAATTTAAGATTTCATCATCTTTCTTTGTTAAATGAAATTAAAGCTAACCAATCTATTTTTTTTCACATTAGTTACTATTTATTGCTTTGCTCAAAATGAACCATTTAAATTACAGGGTAAAATTTATAGTGGTTTAAATAAAGTAAGTGATGTACATATTATTAACTTAAATACTTATGTTGGAACAGTTAGTAATGATTATGGTGATTTTGAAATTACAGCCAAACTAAATGATTCCATACTATTTTCATCTATTGAATTTGAACCTAAAAAAATAAAGGTGACTGAAAATATGGTGAAATCAAAAAATATTACTGTTTTTTTAATTACTTCAGTAAATAAATTAAAAGAAGTTTTTGTTGGACTAACCGGTAATTTATCTTTCGATTTAAAAAACAAACCAAAAGATACTATTCCTAAACACACATTTTCATTTACTAAAGCAGATTTAAAAAAAGATTTAGGTCCTGATATTCACGGTCCAAAAAGCGCTCCTTTTGTTGGTCCTTTTAAACCGTTACCTGCATTGGCAACCATTCCAAATTTTGCTTACGAAAAAGAACAACGCTTAAAGCGTGAAATTGCCAAATTAAAAGAGTTTCCTATTAAAATTAGAAGAGAATTGGGTATCAAATTTTTTACTGAAAAATTAAATATTCCAGAAGAAAAAATTGATAACTTTATTAATTATTGCGAATATAGAGATGTAATTAAAAAATATTATGAAAAAAAACTGTTTGAAGTTATTGAAATATTTAAAGAAGAAAGTATTTCTTACAAACAAATTAAAGAATAAGGAAAACTATCTTTTAATAGTTATATTATGCACTTTTTCTGTAAGTTACGCACAAAAAGAAATCATAACTTTTAACGGAATTGTTAGAAACGACTCTATAGTTTTACAAGATATAAACATTGTAAATAAAACCAGTAAAGTAGGTACTTCAAGTAATTCCAAAGGTGAATTTGTTATGTATGCTTCATTAGGCGATTCAATTCGGTTTACTTCAATTAGCTATAAAACTAAAACCATAGCTATATCATTAAATCATATAAAAAATAAGCAAATTATTGTTTTTTTAGAACCCGATTTAAATGAATTAGATGAAATAGCAATTGAACAAAAAGTTAGGTTAGATTTTGGAAAGGTTTCACTGCCAAAAGGTGCTGTTTTTGAAAAAGATCAATTAGATCTAAAAAGTGCTCCGAATGCTAGAAAATTAACTGACCCTACATATGGAAATTCTGGTTTAAACTTTTTTGCAATTATTGGAATGCTTACCGATAAAATTTTTGAAAAATCGAGAGAACGAAAAAAAGAAGCAAAAAAAATGAAAAGTCTTCAACAAAATTTTCCTGAAACGATACTTGAAAAATATGGTGAAATTTTTTTTACTGAAAATTTAAATATCAACAAAAATGATGTGTATCTATTTATAGATTTTTGCACTGATAATGGTTTAAAAGATTATTATTTAAGTGATGAATTTACAATCAAAAATTTTATGGTAATTCAACGCAAAAAATTTTTAGAAATAAAAAAAGAATAGTTTTGTTAGCACCTTTTTTCAATATATCAAATCCTTTTTGTTAATTAGCAAAAAATCAGTTTATGAAATATCGTTCATATTTAATATTACTAATATCCATTCCATTATTAGCCTTTACAATACATAAATATTACATTAGTTTATGCGAAGTTGAATATATTCCAGAAAAACAATCTGTTCAAATAATCATTAGTCATTTTATTGATGACCTTGAAATTTCATTAAATAATGAAGGTCAAAAAAACTTGTTTTTAGCCACAAATAAAGAAGTAAAAAATAGCAATCAAATTTTTGAAGCATATTTAAACAAACATCTAAAATTTACAATTAACAATAAAGAAACTACCTATCAATTCATTGGCAAGGAATACGATGACGATTTAGTACGCTTTTATTTAGAAATTCCAAATATTGAGAAACTAACTTCTATAGAAGTTGAAAATACTTGCCTTATTAAAGATTTTGATGATCAACAAAATATCATTAAAATAAAAGTAAAGAAATTCAACAAAACACTTTATTTAACTAAAAACAATGTGAAAGGTTTGTTAAATTTTCAACAAAACAATTAAATTTATGTTAAAATGAATTATTTTCGAATGTAAATCCTATTAACTTTATAAATGAAAAAAATTACAGTTGCAATACTATCTTTAGTATTCTTAACCACCGCACTTTTTGCACAAGAAAATTCACAAGAAAAAGTAAGACAAAAAGGACACTACAACAGTAGCAAATTTAAACAATTAGATGAAGAGTTACCAACTCCAAACAAGCAACACACTGCTTCAGGAGCTCCAGGTTATGAATATACGCAACAGCAGGTTGATTATAAAATGAACATTATTTTAGATGATGACAATCAAAAAATATTTGGAGAAGAAACTATTACATATCACAACAACTCAAAAGATGCTTTAGAATATTTATGGGTGCAATTAGATCAAAATATGCGTGCGCCAAATTCCAAATCAAACGATATTAATGGTGGTGGACCAGACGTTTTATATACACCTGCAAAATTTGCAAAAACATTTATGGGAAAACCTTTTGAAGGAGGATTTAACATAGATTATATAAAAGATGCCAATGGAAACTCTTTAAATTATATGATTAACTTTACTATGATGCGTGTAGATTTACCGAAACCTTTAGCGTCAGGTGAAAAATTTGTATTCAACATAAAATGGTGGTATAATATTAATGATTATATGGCCGATAGAGGAAGATCTGGTTATGAACCTTTTCCTGATGGCAATAATTTATATGTAATTGCACAATTTTTTCCACGCTTAGCAGTGTATAATAATGTAAAAGGTTGGCAAAATTTACAATTTTGGGGCAGTAGTGAATTTGCTTTAGAATTTGGAAATTATGATGTTTCCATCACTACACCAAAAGATCATATTTTAAATGCAACTGGAGTTATTCAAAACCCTAAAGATGTTTTTACAAAAGATCAATATAAAAGATATGAAGCAGCAAAAACTGCATTTGATAAACCCGTATTTATTGTAACTCCTGAAGAGGCTTTAGCTGCTGAAAATGGAAAAGCAACATCTACAAAAACATGGAAATTTTACGCTGAAAATGTTAGAGATTTTGCATTTTCTTCATCTAGAAAATTTATTTGGGATGCAATGGCTGTTGATTTTAATGGCAAAACAGTAATGGCTTATTCATTATATCCAAATGAAGGAAATCCATTGTGGGAAGAACACTCAACAAAAGTGGTTGCAAATACCCTAAAAGTTTATTCTGAAAGCACTTTTGATTATCCTTATCCACACGCAACATCTATCAATGCTGAACGTCAAGGAATGGAATATCCAATGATTTGCTGGAATGGAGGAAGGCCAGATGCTAATGGAAAATATAACGACCGAACAAAAAAAGGAATGATTGGAGTTATAACTCATGAAGTTGGGCATAACTTTTTTCCTATGATTGTAAATTCTGATGAACGTGAATGGACTTGGATGGATGAAGGTATCAACTCATTTGTAGAAATATTAGCAGAATACAAATACGATCCAGAATTATTTCCATTATCAAAATATCCAAAAAATATTGTAAGGTATATGGCAGGAGACCAAGATAGATTAACTCCAATTATGACGCAAGGGGATAACATTTTTAACTTTGGATCTAACGCTTATGCAAAGCCAGCTGCAGGATTATTTATACTTCGTCAAACAATTATGGGACCAGAATTATTTGACCATGCTTTTAAAACCTATGCTAAACGTTGGAAATTTAAACACCCTACTCCTGCTGATTTCTTTAGATCTATGGAAGATGCTTCAGCTATGGATTTAGATTGGTTTTGGAGAGGTTGGTTTTACACAACAGGAAATAATGATATAGGAATTAAAGAAGTAAAAAAATACCATGTAACTGATAAACCAACAGAGCAAGCTGAAAATTTAGCCAAAAGATATGGAATTACTGTTGACCAACTTCCGCCGTCATTATATTTAATTTCAGAAGACAGTAAAGATTATACAGACGATATAAAAGGAAAAAAACCTGAAGATTATAGCGTATTAAATAGTTATTTACAAGATAATTTTACTGCAGAAGAAAAAGCTACTTTAAAATCACCTAAATATTTTTATGAATTAGTTTTTGAAAAACCAGGTGATTTAGTAATGCCAATTATTGTTGAATTTGAATATGAAGATGGCACCAAAGAACGTAAACAATATCCAGCTGAAATTTGGCGTTTGAATGATGATGAAGTAACCAAAGTGTTTCCTTCAAGTAAAGTAATAAGTAAAATTACTGTAGATCCCGATGAAGAAACAGCCGATGTAGATACAAGTAATAACAGCTGGCCAAAAAATACAGAAACACAATTTGATAATTTCAAAAAAAAACAAATTAAAGGATAATAATAAGCCACTCTAAGAGTGGCTTTATTTATTTCAACAATTTCATTACTTTAGAAAATTAATTATTACTTTTTATGAAAAAACTCATTTCCATTACTTTACTGTTTCTAATAAGTTTAAATGTATCTTTTTCACAAGAAATTAAGAAAAAAGGGCATTACAATAGTAGTAAATTTAAACAATTAGATGAAGAATTACCAACACCAAATACTGAACACACTGCTTCTGGAGCGCCTGGGTATGAATATACACAGCAACAAGTAGATTATAAAATGGATATTGTTTTAGATGACGAAAACCAGCGTATTTATGGTGAAGAAACTATTACGTATCATAATAATTCTAAAGATAATTTAGAATATTTATGGATTCAGTTAGATCAAAACATGAGAGCTCCAGATTCTAAAACCCCAGATTTAAGAAATGATAGAATAGGAACACTCTATTCTCCAGAGCAATTTTCAAAAAAATATATTCAACAACCGTTTAATGGTGGTTTTAAAATTGAATACGTAAAAAATATTGATGGTAGCAATGCATCATATCTTATAAATGAAACCATGATGCGTTTAAATTTAAATGAACCATTGGCTAGTGGTGAAACGTTTTCATTTAAAATAAAATGGTGGTACAATATTAATAATCACGTTACCCAAGGCGGAAGATCTGGTTTTGAACATTTTCCAGAAGATGGAAATAACAATTATGTAATTGCGCAATTTTTTCCAAGATTATGTGTCTATAACAATGTTGAAGGATGGCAAAATAAGCAATTTTATGGACGAAGTGAATTTGCACTAGAATTTGGAAATTATGAAGTTAATATTACCACTCCAAAAGATCATATGTTAGGTGCCACAGGAGTTTTAACAAACGAAAATGAAGTACTAACTAAAACACAACAAAAAAGATTAGCTGAAGCAAGAAAATCTTTTGACAATCCAGTAGTAATAGTTACGCAAGAAGAAGCTATTGAAATAGAAAAAACAAAATCTAAAGAAACTAAAACTTGGAAATTTTATGCAGAAAATGTACGCGATTATGCGTTTGCAACTTCACGTAAATTTATCTGGGATGCAATGGCAGTAAGTATTAGCGGAAGAACTGTAATGGCATATTCTTATTATTCAAAAGAAGCAAATCCGTTATACGGCGATCACTCAACAAGAGCAGTTGCGCAAACTTTAAAAACATATTCTAAACATACTTTTGATTATCCGTATCATAAAGCTATTTCAGTTGATGGACAAATGGGAATGGAATATCCACAAATTTGTTTTAATCCTGGAAGACCAAATCCTGATGGAACCTATAACGATCGTACAAAATATAGAATGATTGGTGTAACAATTCACGAAGTTGGTCATAATTTTTTTCCAATGATTATTAATTCTGATGAACGTAAATGGACTTGGATGGATGAAGGCTTAAATTCTTTTGTGCAAATGTTAGCACAACAAGATTATGAAAAAAATTATCCGTTAAATAGAGGTTTACCAAAAAATATTGTGGATTATATGAAAGGTGATCAATCGCAATTAGCACCAATTATGGCTGAAGGAGAAGATTTATATGAATTTGGAAATAATGCGTATGCAAAACCAGCTGCCGGACTTTGGATGTTGCGCCATACAATTATGGGGCCAGAACTTTTTGACTACGCTTTTAAAACCTATGCAAAACGATGGAAATTTAAACACCCTACACCTGCTGATTTTTTCAGATCAATGGAAGATGCTTCTGCAATGGATTTAGATTGGTTTTGGAGAGGCTGGTTTTATACTACAGATAATAACGATATAGGTATTAAAGAAGTTAAAAAATATCATATCACAGACAAACCTACTGAACAAGCTGAAAATTTAGCAAAAAGATATGGAATTACGGTAGATCAATTGCCTCCATCGTTATATTTAGTTTCTGAAGATAGTAAAGCGTATTCAGATGAATTGAAAGGGAAAAAACCTGAAGATTACAGTGTATTAAATACTTATATTGAACAAAATTTTACTACAGAAGAAAAAGCTACTTTAAAATCTCCAAAATATTTTTATGAATTAACTTTTGACAAACCTGGAGGATTAGTAATGCCAATTATTGTTGAATTTGAATATGAAGATGGCACCAAAGAACGCAAACAATATCCTGCTGAAATTTGGAGAAAAAATGATGCAGAAGTTACAAAGGTTTTCCCTTCAAGTAAAACAATTGTTAAAATTACAATTGACCCAGATGAAGAAACTGCCGATGTTGACACAAGTAATAACAGTTGGCCAAAAACAAATGAAACGCAGTTTGAAGAATTTAAACGAAATCAAATTAAAGGATAAAAAAAACCGCTCGAAATGAGCGGTTTTTTTTAATTTATTCTTTTTTTCGAAACATAAAATAAAGTCCAACTATAATTAGTGGAATACTTAACATCTGCCCTGTATTTAATCCTAAAATCCAATTTTCACCACCTTCAACTTGCTTTTCCTTAAAGAATTCAACCATAAATCTCGCTGACCAAAGTAATGCAAAAAACAATCCAAATATGTAACCTAGTTTTTGCTTTTTATCAGTTTTCCAATACACAAACATTAAAATTCCAAAAATAATTAAGTAACAAAATGCTTCATATAATTGTGCTGGATGACGTGGAAAATCTTCACCCAATCTTTTAAACACAAAACCAAAATCTGAATTGGTAGCTTTACCAATTATCTCAGAATTCATTAAATTTCCAATTCTTATAAACACTCCAGCAATTGCAACTGGAATAGCTACTCTATCTAAAATATATAATAATGGTTCTTTTAATACTTTTTTGCTATAAAAATATAAAGCTGTTATAATTCCAATGGCCGCTCCGTGACTTGCTAAACCAGCAAAACCGGTAAATTCAAACTTTGGAGAAAAACGGAATGGTAAAATAACTTCTAATGGTTTTTTAAATAAAAACTCTGGATCATAAAATAAAAAATGTCCAAGTCTCGCTCCTATCAGTGTAGAAATAACCACATAAATAAAGAGTGAATCTAACTTTTCAATAGGAATTTTATCATTTATAAAAATTTTCTTCATTAAATGTAACCCTAACATAAATGCTATTACAAACATTAAGCTATAATATCGTAAAGCAAAAGAACCAATTTTAAAAATTTCTGGTGCTGGATTCCAATCTATTTGAAGTAATGTCATTATTTTTTATTTTATTATTAATTGTACTAATTATTTTGATGCTTCTTTTTTCTCAATTTTATCTGGTACAGGATCATATCCGCTACCTCCCCAAGGATGACAACTTCCAATTCTTTTTAATGCCAACCAACCACCTTTAAAAACACCGTGTTTTTGTAGCGCTTCTAACGTATAACTTGAGCACGTTGGCAAATATCTGCAACTAGATGGTGTATATGGTGAAATAGCTGCTTGGTAAAAACGTACCAACCAAATAAACGGTATTGCTACTATTTTTGATATACTTTTCAAACTAGTTTACTGAAAAAGTTGTTCCCTCTTTTCCATCTTTTAATTGAATTCCTATTGCTGAAAGTTCATCTCTAATTTTATCAGATAATGCCCAATCTTTATTGTCTCTGGCTTCTTTTCGCATAGAAATTAATAACTCAACAACACCAGATAATTTATCAGAACTATCTTCCTGCATATCATTTTTTAAACCTAAAACATCAAAAACAAAAGCATTTATAGTAGTTTTAAAAAGGTTTAAATCTTCTGCTGTTAATGTTTCTTTTTGTTCAATTAATAAATTCACATATTTAACAGCTTCAAAAAGATTTGCAATTAAAATTGGACTATTAAAATCGTCATTCATTGCGTCATAACACTTTTTTGTCCAAGCGCTTACATCAATTGAAGAAGTATTATTCGGTTCAATTTTATTCAAACTATTAACCGCTTCCATTAATTTTAAATAACCTTTTTCTGACGCTTCAATTCCTGCACTTGTAAAATCTAAAATACTTCTGTAATGTGCTTGCAACATAAAAAAACGTGTTGCACTTGGTGAAAATGCTTTCGGCAAAATTTTATTATCACCAGTAAATATTTCATTAGGTAAAATATAATTTCCTGTTGATTTTGCCATTTTCATGCCATTTAAAATCAGCATATTAGCATGTAACCAATAATTTACAGGTTTCACTTTATTTTTAACTTGCGATTGCGCTATTTCACATTCATGATGTGGAAATTTTAAATCCATTCCACCTCCGTGAATATCAAAAGTTTCTCCTAAATACTTTGTACTCATTGCAGTACATTCTAAATGCCAACCCGGAAAACCATCACTCCAAGGTGAAGGCCAACGCATAATGTGTTGCGGTTCCGCCTTTTTCCAAAGTGCAAAATCTTGTGGATTTTTTTTATCACTTTGTCCATCTAACTCACGTGTATTATGAATAGAATCTTCAATATTTCTACCAGAAAGTATTCCGTAATGTTCTGTTTCATTGTATTTTAACACATCAAAATATACAGATCCATTTACTTCATAAGCTAAGCCTTTGTTTAAAATATCTTTAATTATTTCAATTTGTTCAACAATATGTCCCGTTGCAGTTGGTTCTATACTTGGCGGTAAATTATTTATTTTTTGAAGAATATTATGAAAATCAACCGTATAACGTTGCACAACTTCCATGGGTTCAATTTGTTCTAAACGCGCTTTTTTAGCAATTCTATCTTCACCAGCATCGGCATCGTTTTCTAAATGACCTGCATCAGTAATATTTCGAACATAGCGAACTTTATATCCCAAATGTTTTAAATAACGGAAAATTAAATCAAAAGACATAAACGTTCTAACATTTCCCAAATGCACGTTACTATACACGGTTGGTCCACACACATACATTCCTACATTTCCTTCAACAATTGGCACAAATAACTCTTTAGATTTGCTTAAGGAGTTGTATAATTTTAATTGATTTGTTTTGTATAATTCCATTAATTACTGCTTAATTTAAAGTGGTAAAGATAATAACAATTACGTAATGGAAAAATTTAAACTTTTATTAAAAATTTTGAATATAAATTTTATTTATGAAATACCTAAAAACAGGGAATGGAGTTTTCTATTAAAATTTAATCTCACCATTTTTTAATAGTAAAACCCATAAAATTAAAACTTTTTTGATGTGTTACATATATATGATATAAATATTCTAATTTTACATAAATTTTGAAAAATACAATTCATAAAAATTATTGAAAAATAATGATGTACGAATTTACTATTATTGTTCCTGTTTTTAACGAAGAAGAAAATCTTAAACGTGTTGAACAAGAGCTAACTAACTATATAAAAATTGCCACAAAAAAAACAAAAATTTTATTTGTAAACGATGGTAGTAAAGACAAAAGTCAAGAATTAATTGAAGAAATTTGTACTAATAATTCTGATTTTAGCTTTATAAGCTTCGAAAAAAACTGTGGATTAAGTGCTGCTATTGCAGCTGGGTTTAAACATACAGAAACTGAATTAGTTGGATATATTGACTCCGATTTACAAACAGCGCCAGAAGATTTTAACTTGTTATTAGCTGAAATAGAAAACTACGAATTGGTTACAGGCGTTAGAGCAAACAGAAAAGATTCATTTGTTAAAAATATGTCGTCAACAATTGCTAACGGAATAAGACGCGCATTTACACATGATGGAATGGATGATACTGGTTGTCCGTTAAAAGTTATTAAAACTGATTTTGCCAAAAATATTCCAATGTTTAAAGGCCTTCATCGTTTTTTACCCGCTATGATTTTGTTGCAAAATGGCAGCATTAAACAAATTCCTGTTCAACATTTTCCAAGAATTGCAGGAGTTGCTAAATATGGTTTATGGAACCGTTTATTAGGACCTTTATTAGATTGTTTTGCGTATGTATGGATGAAAAAGAAATACATAAATTATAAAATAGCAACCAAAGGTTAATGAATAACTGGTTAATTTACAGCGTTGGTTTTATAGCACAACTTTTATTTTCTGGAAGGTTGGTTTTACAATGGATTTTATCTGAAAAAAGTAAAAAAGTTTTAACTCCTAGCCTATTTTGGTGGCTCAGTTTACTAGCTTCATTTTTACTATTTGTGTATGGTTATTTAAGAGAAGATTTTGCCATTATGCTAGGGCAAGCTTTAACTTACTTTATATACATCAGAAATTTACAATTACAAGGAGAATGGTATAAAACACCTAAACTAGTTCGTTTGTTTTTATGGGTTTTCCCAATTTTAATTGTTATTTACTCGTACAACAACAACTCTTATGATGTAGATAAATTACTTAAAAACGAAGCAATTCCATATTGGTTACTAATATTAGGAATAATTTCTCAAGTTATTTTTACATTACGTTTTATATATCAGTGGATTTATTCAGAAAAAAACAAACAATCTATTTTACCAATCGGTTTTTGGATACTTAGTTTAATAGGCTCCATTTTAATTTTAATTTACGCCATTTTCAGAAAAGATCCAGTGTTATTAATTGGCCATTTAATGGGTTCTATTATTTATTTCAGAAATATTATAATTTCTAAAAATGAACTAAAAATAAATACAAATTAATACTATTGTAAATATTTTTTGAAGCTAATTAATTAAGTTTATATATTTACTAATTAAATATTGATATTTTAACAACATACTAAATGACACAACAATTAGAATTATCTATTGTTATACCTTGCTATAACGAAGCAAAAAGATTAGATGTTGCTCAAATATCTCAGTTTTTAAAAAATCAGCAAAACGTTTTACTTTGTTTTGTAGATGATGGATCTAAAGACAATACTTTAGAAGTACTTCATAATTTAAAAAATAATTTCCCTACTTCTGTTGAAGTAATTTCAACAATAAAAAATGGTGGAAAAGCAGCAGCTGTTAGAACTGGTGTTTTGTATTGCAATCAACAATTGAATCAAAAACATGTGGCATATTTAGATGCTGACTTAGCTACTTCATTAGAAGAATGCTATGAAATTAGTCAGCAAATAAATACTACAGTAGTGTTTGCTTTTGGCTCAAGAATTTCAAAAATTGATAATCAAATTGATCGAAAATTATATCGTTTTTACGTTGGGCGAATTATTGCTACAGCAATATCGCAACAATTAGGAATTACAGTGTATGACACACAATGTGGTTGCAAAATAATTGATAATGAGCTTTCTAAAAAAATATTTAAAGAAAGTTTTATTTCAAAATGGTTGTTTGATGTAGAATTATTTCATAGAATTATTGCTATTTATGGAAAAGATAAAATGCATCAAATTTGTCGAGAAATTCCACTAAAAAAATGGATTGATATTGGAGAATCTAAAGTTCAATTCACCTATTTTTTTAAGTTATGGCTCGATTTATTTACTATTGGAAAAACGTATAAAACAAAACACAACAAATGACTTTGTTTTCAAAAAAAATATCTCCTTTCGCACTTTTAGTTATTGCATTGCTGCTTTTTAGAGCTGTCTTAAATTATTCCATTCCATTAATGGATAAAACAGAGGCTCGTTATGCAGAAATTTCCAGAATAATGGCTGAAACTAACGATTTTGTAACGCCGCAAATTGACTATAATGTGCCTTTTTGGGCAAAACCACCATTATCTACTTGGTTATCAGCAATAAGTATCAAAGCTTTTGGAGAAAATGAATTTGCTGTGCGTTTTCCTTACTTAATACTAAATATTTTGGTGCTTTTATTAATTGGAAGATATGCCAAAGAAAAAAAGTTAAATTTCTTTATTCCTGCTTTTGTTTTATTGACTATTCCAGAATTTCTCATTCACACAGGAGTTGTATCAACTGATACAGCTTTGGCATTTTGCGTTACTTTGGTGATGATATCCTTTTGGGAAGCTGTTAAAACAACCAATAATCAACTTTGGAAATACTTGTTTTTTATTGGTTTAGGATTAGGAATGTTAGCCAAAGGTCCCATTATTTTTATTTTAACTGCTCCTCCAATTTTTGTTTGGATGGTGTTTTTTAAAGAATACAAAGCAGTTTGGAAAAACTTTAATTGGTTTTTAGGAATACTTTTATTTGCAATTATTGCCGTGCCTTGGTACTACTTAGCCGAACTTAAAACTCCTGGATTTATTGATTATTTTATTGTAGGTGAGCACTTTAAACGCTTTTTCGATTCTAGCTGGCAAGGTGACAAATACGGTTTTCCAAAATCGCAACCCATGGGAATGATTTGGTTATTTTTAATTGCATTTGCAATTCCTTGGATATTGCTTGTTATTCAAAAAGTGTGGCAAAAAAAATTAGCAATTTTAAAAGATAAATGGGTGCTTTTTTTGCTTCTGTGGTTATTGTGGACTCCTGGATTTTTTACAGTTTCAAAAAGTTTAATTCATCCATACATTATGCCTGTAATGGTGCCAATTGCTTTATTGATTACGTATTGGTGGGAAGAATTTAAACATGTCAAACAAATTGTTTATATCTCATTAATATTCCCAGGACTTGCTTTAATATTATTTATAGGGATACAGTTTAATCCAAAATTAGAGTATTACATAAATTCAGATAAGTACTTAATTTCAAATAACACAACTAAAGAAATACCTTTGTATTGCTGGAAAATTAAAAGTTATTCTAGTCAATTTTATTCAAAAGGTGCTGTAAAAGTAATAAAAAATGAACAAGAATTAATAAATCATTTAAATAAAGGAAATTCTTTTTTATTATTAATTTCTCATAAACGATTCAAAAAAATGGATCCAGTTTATTTAAAATCTTTACAAGAAATTGATAAAAACAATAAAAACGGAATGTACCTATTTGAAAAATAATATTTCTATTTAAATAATTGATTTTAAATACATTATGGCGCTTAAGATAATTGAAAAAAATCCAATTCTAGTATTATCAATCATAATAATTTTAATGTTATTGGTTCATTTAGATGTTCCAAGCGTTACAATTATGGAGGCTCGTAATTTTATTACAGCTAGAGAAATGGTACGGGATCATAATTGGCTTTTAACAACCATGAATGGCGAAGCGCGTTATGAAAAACCACCATTACCAACTTGGTTGAGTGCATTTTCGGGCTTAATTTTTGGTATAAATAGTATTTTTGCTTTAAGACTTCCTGCTGCATTAATGGTGCTTTTTTTAGGTATATTTTTATATCTCTTATCGCTAAAATTAAACTTAACAAAACTGCATAGTTTTTACAATGCATTAATTGTAATTACATCATTTTATGTATTTGCTATTATTAATGAAGCTCCTTGGGATATTTACACGCACGGATTTATGCTTGCAGGAATTTATTACTTATTTTTGATATTAAAAGAAAAAGTAGCTATTTGGAAAAATGTAATGCTCTCAGCTTTTTTTATAGGATTATCAATTTTAAGTAAAGGTCCAGTATCTTTATTTGCAGTGTTTTTACCTTTCTTAATTTCGTACGGAATTGCTTTTAAGTTTAAAGAAATAAAACCTAAAATTTTTCCAATAATTATTTTATTAATCCTTTCCATACTAATTGGAGGATGGTGGTTTGTATATGTAAGATTGGCTGATCCTATAGCATTTTTAGAAATAGCATCAAAAGAAACCAGAAACTGGGCAAGTTACAATGTAAAACCTTTTTATTATTACTGGAGCTTTTTTACTCAATCTGGCATCTGGACAATTCCTGCGCTAATAAGCATCCTTTATCCGTTTATGATAAAAAGAATTGAAAACAAAAAAATATATAAATTTTCATTTTGGTGGGTACTTATTGCAATTATCTTATTATCCATAATTCCTGAAAAAAAACCAAGATATTTAATGCCTGTGTTAATTCCATTGGCAATTAATATTGGAATTTATATTAATTATATAATTCAAAATTTTAAAAAATCAACATCAAAAAAAGAGACTTTTCCTGTATATTTTAATTTTGGATTGATTAGTTTTATTGCATTTTCTTTACCAATTGTACTAATAATTATACTTAAAACTGATATAAAAAATCATCTATTTAATTTTATAACATTAACCATAGTTTGCGTTTTAATTGGTATAAATATTATAAAATATTTAAGAAATAAAAATATTAAGGTTGTATTTTATTTGGTAGTTTTATTTATGATTTCGGCTTTAGGTTTAGGATTGCCAATTTCACAAAGTTTGAATAAAAATTTAGCATATAAATCTATAAATTCATTGCATTTAATTGAAGGCACAAATTCCATTAGAACCTATTCAATTGGTGAAATTACGCCAGAATTATTATGGGATTATAATGGTATATTAAAAAATATTTACAAGAACGAACAACTTTTTTTACCAAACGAAACAAACTTTGGTCTTTTAATTATGAATGAAGATGTTCCTAAAATTACTTCTAAATTAAGCGCTCAATATAATTTAGAATTAAAAGAAACCTATAATTTAAATGAAGGTTCTAAAATGAAAGAAAGATTAATCAGACAATTTTATTTAATATCAAAAAAATAGTACTTTTAACCAATGAAAAATTTAACAACTTTAGATAAAATAGCTTATTCTTTTTTAATTATCATATTTGGATTAGGCATCTATTTTGCCAATACCGATTTAACGTATTTTGATGAAGTTTACACTGTTGAAGACGGTTTTGTAGAAAATGGTTCTGCCATCTTTTTATTTATTTCAAGTATGCTATTATTGTATCGTTTTTTTAAATTGTACAAGTATAAAAAAACACTTTGGAAAGTTGGGATTTTAGCAATGTCAGTTTTATTTTTCTTTGGTGCAGGAGAAGAAATTTCTTGGGGACAACGTATTTTTGATGTACAATCATCAGAATATTTTTTACAAAATAATGCCCAAGGTGAAACCAATTTGCACAACATGGTTGTTGATGGAAAAAAGGTGAATAAAATTATTTTCAGTCAGCTACTAACGGTTGTTTTGGTACTATATTTAATAGTAACTCCTTTTTTATATAGAAAATTTGAATGGGTAAAAAATTTAGCAAACATATTTGCGGTTCCAATTGTAAAATGGCATTATACCATCGCTTTTTTGGTTGGCACTGCTTTATTAGTTTTTATAAGTTCTAATAGAAAATGGGAAATTTACGAGCTTTCTTTTAGTGTAATATTTCTATTGATTTTTATGAGCCCGTTAAATAAAGGTATTTATACTAAGCAATAAATTTATTAGAAAAGGCTGTAAATAATTTATAAAACAACAGTCCATAAACTATTCCAAAAAACATTCCTGTTAAAATATCTAACGGAAAGTGTACACCAATATAAATTCTGCTATAACCTACTAAAATAGCCCAAATAAATAATAAGTAAACAATAAATTTACTTTTAAATTTTAGGGCTAAACTAAAAAATACAACAATTGCCATAGAATTTGCTGCGTGAGCTGAAAAATAAGAGTACAACCCTCCACATCTATTTCCTACTAACCGACATAAATTAGCAATTTCATCAGTATGGCAAGGTCTTAAACGTTTAAAACTAGTTTTAAATAAGTTACTTGTTTGGTCTGATACAAGTATTAATGTTGCTATAAATAACACTAAAACCATCGTTTTTTTTAAGCCGAATTGCTTGTAAGTAATATAAAGTAACACTAAATATAATGGGATAGCAGTAAACTTATTTGTTAAAATAAGCCAAAAGCTATCCCAGTGTATGGTTCCTAAATTATTTAGGTATAAAAATAATGCAATGTCTTTTTCAATTAATGAATCTATCATTGGTATTATTTTTATGTATTATTTAATAATTAGTTTTATTCAATTTCTACCAATTCAACTTCAAAAATTAAATCGGTATTTGGTGGAATAACACCACCAGCACCTTGAGCTCCATAACCCAAATGCGAAGGAATATATAGTAAAGCTTTATCACCAACTTTTAATTCTTGTAAACCTTCTTTAAAGCCTGGAATTAAACGAGCATCAGGTCCATAAATGGTTGAAAATGGTGTGTAACCATTTTGATTATCGCGTTCTTGATCAAAAATTTCATAAGCAATTGCAATATCTTTATAACTGGTATCAAATAATCTACCATCTGAAAAGTATCCTGCATAATTTACTTTAACCTTTTGACCTACTTTAGGCTTTTCTCCATTTACAGTTTCAAAAATTGCAACTTTTAAACCTGAATGAAGTTCAACAGCTTTTTCTTTATATTTGCTAAATTTAGTAACTGTTTCAGTTACTACTTTTTGAATACGAGCTTCTTTCTTTTTTACTTCTTTAGCATGCTCTTCATAAAAATTTGCAAATTCCTTTACAGCATTAAATCTTTTTGCAGCTTTTCCAACTCTTATAATTTGAACTTTATAAATAGTATCATATTGTACAATTGAATCAACCACATCTTGCCCTTTAAGTACATTTCCAAAAACAGTATGTTTTCCATCAAGCCAAGGAGTATCTTTATGAGTTATAAAAAACTGACTTCCATTAGCGTTAGGTCCAGAATTTGCCATAGACAAGATACCCGCTTTATCATGTTTTAACAATAAATTACCTAAACTATCTTTTGGAAATTCATCTATAAATTTATAGCCAGGATCTCCTAAACCTGTTCCAAGAGGATCACCTCCTTGAATCATAAAATTATTAAGAACTCTATGGAAAATTAATCCATTATAATAAGGCCTACCCTTTAAAGAATCTACAACATATTTATTAGTTCCTTCAGCTAAAGAAACGAAATTTGCTACCGTAATAGGTGTTTTATCAAATTCCAATTTTAACAATATGGCGCCTTTATTTGTTTCCATATTTGCATATAATCCATCTGCCAAATCTGTATATTTGGCTGGCTTACAAGAAAATATCATAAAAGATATTGCTAAAATTAAAATTTGATGTATTCTCATAGTTAAGTTACTTTTTATAAAACTAATATTTTTTTTATTATTTTACAATTTCTAATAATTCAACTTCAAAAATTAAAGGCATAAAAGGTTTTATAGCTCCACCTTGACGAGGAAATGCTCCGTATGCTAAATCTTGAGGAATGAAAAATTTGTATTTTGAACCTACTGACATTAACTGTAAACCTTCTGTCCAACCTTTAATTACTTGGTTCACACCAAATTCAGCTGGTTCGCCTCTTTCAACTGAGCTATCAAAAACAGTTCCATCAATTAATGTACCATGGTAATGTACTTTTACTCTTGAAGTTTCTGTTGGTTTTTCTCCTGACCCTTCATTTAATACAATATATTGCAAACCGCTATCTGTAGTTTGTACACCTTCAGCAGTTTTATTTGTTTCCATAAATTTTTCTCCTTCAGCTTTTACATCAGCAAATTCAGCTTCAACTTTTTTAGTAGCTTCTTCTTGTTGCTTTTTCATTGCTTCTTCTTGTCTTTTTTGGAAAAATTTATTTAATACCACATTAATTACTTCAGGATTAATTTTCATGTCTGTAGAATCAACTCCATTATGGAATCCTTGAACAAAAAGTTCTTTATTTATGTCTTCAAAATTTGCTTTTACTTTAGTTCCCATATCTAAACCTAAAGCATAACTCACTGAATCTAACTCTGTTTCTAAGGCTTTTTTGGTAACACCTTGACCATTACAAGATACTAATGAAATTATAGTACCACATACAAATAATAATTTAATTACTTTCATTTTGTTTATTTATTTTAATTAATTGAACTTTATATATTAACGGTTGATTAATATCAATTTTATGATGATCACCCAAGTAACCATACATTTTATATGAAGGAAATAAAAACGTAAAATTATCACCTTCATTCATCATTTTTAATCCATCTCTTAAACCTTCTATAATCTCTTGTTTATCTACAACATAATTTCGAATACCAATCTCATCTTTTCCATAAATTTTAGAATGATTGATATCAAAAACTTCATAGGTATAAATTACTTTATCTTCTTCTTTTGGAAAATATGTGTGATTGCTTTTTGAATTAATTTTGTACCAAAATCCATTTGAAGACGCATTGTAAGTACTTAAAGAATCTAACGCTATTAATTGTAATAATGCAGTTTCTTCCTTTTTAATTAACACTTTATTTAATGAAACAGATTCTTCCATTAATGTGCCTGTTTTTTTACTTATTGGCTTTCGAGGTATTGGATTTGAGCAAGAAAGTAAAAAAAATGCTATAAGAGTGAAACAAATATTATTCTTCATATGAATTTAATAACTCATTTTTATATGATGGAATTATTCTTAAAAATTTTGAGATAGTTGCATCTAAAGAAATCATTTCTTTGCCGCCCGCAGCATTGTCATGACCACCTCCATTAAAGTGTTCACGTGCAAATTTATTTACTGAAAACGTTCCTTTTGATCTAAATGATATTTTTATAATTTTCTGATCAACATCTTCAATAAAAATAGCAGCAAATATAATGCCCTTTAATGATAAAGCATAATTTACAACTCCTTCGGTATCTCCTTTTTGATAATTAAATTCGTCTAAATCTGCTTGTGTTAATGGTATATAGGCTGTTTTTAAACTTTCAATAACTACCATATTACTTAATGCCCTACCTAATAATTGTAATCTTCCATACGAATTTGTATCATATACATTATTGTGGGCTTTTGCATTTTTAGCTCCTCTATCAATTAAATCTGCAATAATTCTGTGTGTTGTACTTGTAGTTGATGGAAATCTAAACGAACCTGTGTCCGTCATAATTCCAGTATACAAGCAAGTTGCAATATCTTCATTAATTACATCTAGTTCATCTAACTTATCAATAAACTGGTACACCATTTGACACGTAGAACATATTGAAACATCCGAATATAAATACTTTGCAATAGTATCTGGCTGTTGGTGATGATCAATCATAATAAAAGTACCAACAAACTGTTCTAAAGTGTTTTGCATATCATCTCCTACTCTATGCAACGCATTAAAATCTAATAAAAAAATAATATTTGCAGTATCAATAGCATTTTTAGATTGCCTATTTTGCATATCAAATTTATAGGCATTTTTAGAGCCTGGTAACCATTTTAAAAAATCTGGATAATCATTTGGTGATACAACAGTAACATTATGATTTTTTAAATTTAAAAAATGATACATAGCCAAACTAGCTCCCATAGCGTCTCCATCAGGGTTTTTATGCGGTACTATCACAACATTTTGAGGAACAGAGAGTAACTCTTTTATTTCCTTTATTTCACTTCTTTTCATAAGGTGCGAATATACATAATTGTTTACAAACCTAATAATAGCATAAACAATTATTAATGCATAATTAAAAGTACAAAATTAGCTTATTATTTAAAACTTTAAATATGCTGATACTCATAATTTTAGTTTACTAAATAGCAATTTTAAGATAAAAGTTTATATTTGTCCAAAATTAAAAATCATAAGAATTATAAAATGATAACAAACAAAACGTTTACAATGCTTAAACCTGACACGCTTGAAAAGGGTTATGTAGGTCCAATTATTGAAAAAATAACTGCTGCTGGTTTTAAAATTATTGCTATGAAAATGGTACGCTTATCTAGAGCTGATGCTAGAGATTTTTATGCCATTCATAAAGAAAAGCCTTTTTTTGATGAATTGGTTGAATTTATGGTTCGTGGACCAATTGTAGTAGCAATTTTAGAAAAAGAAAATGCTGTAGAAGATTTTAGAGCCTTAATTGGTGCAACAAATCCTGCAGAAGCTGCCGAAGGTACTATTAGAAAATTATTTGCTGATTCAATTTCAGAAAATGCTATTCACGGATCAGATAGCGATGAAAATGCTGTAATTGAAGGAAGTTATCATTTTGCTGGACGAGAAGTTTTTTAGCATTCATATAACAATAAAAAATCCGCTTTTCAGCGGATTTTTTTAGCTTAAAATTATTTTTGTTATTAAATTTTCTCCTAATTCTTCGTTCATCATTTTTACAATTTTTTCTTTTCCGTAACTCAATTCTTCACGTAATACGGACGATTTTAACTTTACTATTAATGTTTTATTTTGCAACTCAACATTTTGAGTATAAGATACAACACCGTTGCCCATTAATTTTGCCCAAGCATCTGCAACTGAAATTTGATGCATTCCTTTCGTTAAATTATTTTCTTTAATAACATCTTTCATTAAATCTTGTAACGAATGAAATTCATTTTGTCTTTTTGCCATTATAACTCAAATATTTTATACGATTGTTTTGTTTTCTTAACCACAGCTTCTGTTCTATCTTTATGGGTATCACTAATAAATAATTGTCCAAATTCATCATTATTTACCAAACTTATTAATTGTGTTACACGTGCATCATCTAATTTATCAAAAATATCATCTAACAATAAAATTGGCTTTACATTAGATTGTCCTCTAATAAAATCGAACTGCGCTAATTTTAATGCAATTAAATACGATTTTTGCTGTCCTTGTGATCCAAATTTTTTAATTGGATATTCTTCAATTTCAAAAGTTAAATCATCTTTATGAATTCCAGCGCTTGTAAACTGCAACATTCTATCTTTTTCTAAATTTTGCTGAAATAGTTCCGCAAAACTATCATCGTGTAATTGAGATTTATATACCAAATCAACAGTTTCTTTACTACTTGAAATTATTTCATATCGTTTTTTAAAAATAGGAATAAATTCATCTAAAAACTGTTTTCTCTTCTCAAAAATTAACGAACCATAGATTTCTAATTGCTCATTATACACATTTAAATTTAAAGCATCAAAAGTTCTGTTTGCCGCAAAATACTTTAATAAGGAGTTGCGCTGTGCCAAGACCTTGCTGTATTTTATTAAATTTTGTAAATAAATAGGATCTGATTGTGAAATAACATTATCCACAAATTTTCGCCTGGTTTCACTTCCTTCGGTTATTAAATCTCTATCAGCCGGCGAAATAATTACCAATGGCAAATATCCAATATGTTCAGAGAACTTCTCGTAAATTTTACCATTTCTTTTTATAACCTTTTTATTGCCTTTTTTTAAACTGCATACAAATGTTTCTACTTTATTGCCAATTTCGTACAAACCTTCTATCATAAAAAAGTCTTCATTATGTTTAATATTTTGAGTTGCAACTGAATTAAAGTAACTTTTTGCAAAAGACAAGTAATAAATTGCATCTAAAACATTTGTTTTACCAACACCATTATTACCCACAAAACAATTTATTTTCCCCTCAAAATCAAATGATTGAGATTCGAAATTTTTAAAATTTACTAACGAAATTTTTTGTAAATACATCTATTTTTTTTGAAAGTTTAAAATTATTGAAAATAAATGAAAATTTAAGCACATTTGCATTTTTACTTTCCAATTAAAAACTCTATTTTTGCGCCTACAAATTTTACAAATAATGGCAACATATAAAAAGACAGGAAGTAAGGTAAAGAAATCTCAAGAAAACATAGATGAGAAATCTACAACAGCTGAAGTATTTAACACTTTAGATGAAACTGCTTCAAAATCTGAACAATGGGTTATTAAAAACCAAAAAATTATATTAATAGCATTGGCTGCAATTGTAGTTGGTATATTAGGATATTTAGCGTACCATAAATATGTTGATGGACCAAAAGAAAAAGAAGCTGCAGATGAATTAGCATTTCCAAAAGCATATTTTGAAGATGCAATGGCAAACAGCGTTGCTGCAGATTCGCTATATACATTAGCTTTAAATGGTGCTGATGGAAAATATGGTTTTGTTGATGTAGCTAATGAATATAGCGGGACAAAAGCAGGAAACTTAGCAAATTACTACGCAGGTTTATCATATTTAAAATTAAAAAAATATAAAGAAGCAATTGATTATTTAGAAGACTTTTCTTCAGATGATGAATTATTAGGACCAATTGCAAAAGGTGCTATTGGTGATGCTTTTGCAGATATTAATCAACCAGAAGATGCATTAGATTACTATTTAAAAGCTGCTGATTTAAAAGATAATAATTTCTCAAGTCCTTTATTCTTATTTAAAGCAGGAAATACTGCTTTAGAAATTGGAAAAAATTCAAAGGCTTTAGATATTTTTAATAGAATTAAAAACGATTATCCGCTTTCAGATGAAGCTAAAAATATAGATATTTATATTAAAAAAGCTACATTTGCATCAGAAAAATAAGCTATAATGGCAACAACAAATTTATCTATTTACGATAAAGCAACAATCCCAAATGCGAAGAACTTTCGATTTGGGATTGTTGTTTCAGAATGGAATTCAGAAATAACTGACAACCTTTTTTTAGGAGCAAAAGAAGCGTTGCTTGATAACGGTGCACTTTCAGAAAACATTATAAAATGGGATGTTCCAGGAAGTTTTGAGCTTATTTACGGCTGTAAAAAAATGATTGAAACTCAAAAACTAGATGCCGTAATTGCAATTGGCAACGTAATTCAAGGAGAAACAAAACATTTCGATTTTGTGTGTGAAGGTGTTACGCAAGGCATTAAAGATTTGAATATTAAATATGATATTCCTACCATATTTTGTGTTTTAACTGACAACACCAAACAACAATCTTTAGACAGATCTGGTGGAAAACACGGAAACAAAGGTGTTGAGTGTGCAATTGCAGCAATAAAAATGGCTGCTTTAAGACAGTTTTAACACGCTTCACATTTAAAAAACTTGACCACAAATTTATAATTCAGTATTTTTGTAATATACTGTATAACTTCGTATTTTATGTTTGGTAAATTATTTAAACCTAGAGAACATTATGTATTTGACTATAAACCTCGTTATTATGACGAGCGTAAAGAACGTTTACAACAGTTAGAGGATAAATACAAACAACATAAAAATAGTGATGAAGATACTCCAACTATTAGGCTTACCAAAAATAATTTAAAAAATAACTGGGTTAAAAATAAAAGAAGTGCTACAGACAAATCTACCAATTTAAGATTGGCTATTATAATTGCCATTTTAGTAGGAATTGTTGCGTATATTTTTGAATTACACAAATTATTTTAATGGCAGATATTATTCAGCTATTACCCGATCACGTAGCAAATCAGATTGCTGCTGGTGAAGTTGTTCAGCGACCAGCATCGGTAGTTAAAGAATTGCTAGAAAACGCCATTGATGCAGAAGCTACAAACATAAAACTAATTATTAAAGACGCTGGAAAAGCACTTATTCAAGTAATAGATAATGGAAAAGGAATGAGCACAACCGATGCAAGGTTGAGTTTTGAACGACATGCCACATCCAAAATAAAAAAAGCTGAAGACTTATTTAATTTACACACCAAAGGTTTTAGAGGTGAAGCTTTAGCAAGTATTGCTGCCATTGCACACGTAGTTTTAAAAACTAAACAGGAAAACCAAACTTTGGGAACTTCAATAAAAATTGAAGGGAGTACTGTTGTTTCTCAAGAAACAGTTTCAACACCTATTGGAACATCAATTGCTGTAAAAAACTTATTTTACAACATTCCTGCTCGTAGAAATTTTTTAAAATCTAACACCATTGAAACACGTCATATTGTCAATGAATTTCAGCGTGTTGCGTTAGCGCACCCCAATATTTCATTTCAATTTTATCATAACGAAAGTGAAATTTACAATTTAAATGCTGGTAATTTACGTCAGCGTATTGTTGCTATATTTGGTAAAAAAACCAATGAAAAATTAGTGCCAATAAACGAATCCACAGACGTAGTTGAAATTATTGGTTTTGTTACTAAACCTGAGTTTGCGAAGAAAAAAAGAGACGAACAATTCTTTTTTGTGAATGATCGATTTATTAAAAATTCGTATTTAAATCACGCAGTTTCCAGTGCTTTTGATGGATTAATGCCTAGTGGTGTTTATCCAACATATTTTCTGTATTTAAATGTTCCTACAAATAGTATTGATATAAATATTCATCCAACAAAAACTGAAATTAAGTTTGATGATGAAAAAACATTGTATGCCATTTTACGATCAACAATTAAACATAGTTTAGGGCAATATAATGTTGCGCCTGTTTTAGATTTTGACAGAGACGCATCTATGGACACACCTTATAATTTTAAGGAAAAAAGTGCCCCAAAACCAACCATAACTGTTGATAGAAATTTTAATCCGTTTAAAACAGAGCAGCAAAACTCCATTAATTTTCCTTATAAAAGAGAAAAAACAGCCGATTGGGAAAGTTTATATACAGGCATAGATACTAGAGATATTGAAGTAGAGTCGGAAAGTATTCATTCCAGTTTATTTACGGAAGAAAAGCAACATAATAAAACCTACCAAATACATAACAAATATATTGTTAGCACTATAAAATCTGGTATTGTATATATCAATCAGCAATTAGCACACCAACGAATTTTATACGAAGAATTTTTAGAAAATATTACCGTTAAAGAAGCAATGAGTCAGCAATTATTGTTTCCTTTGGAATTGTCATTTAATAAAACGGATATTACATCTATAAAAGAAATTAAAGAAGATTTAGAAAGTATTGGGTTTTTATTCGACAAAATTTTAGAAGATTCAGTTGTGATATCTGGTATTCCGGTTACTATTATTGAAAGCCAAATTTCAATTATTATTGAACAACTTTTGGAAGATATTAATAATGATATCCCAGACACCAGCTTTAGTCAGCTTGACATAATGGCAAAAAGTTTGGCAAAAAGTTTAGCCATAAAAACTGGCACAAAATTAGATACAAAAGAGCAAGAAGATATTGTAAATAAATTATTTTTGTGTAAAGAACCAAGTGCATCACCATTTGGAAAAAAAACGTTTATTACAGTAAATATTGACGAAATTGATAAAAAATTTAACAATTAGCACTTGTTAATTTAGTAGAATTATGGGAAGAATTACAGAAGTTATAAAACATTTAGTAATAATTAATGTTATATTTTTTATTGCGCCACAATTATTACCAAATTTAGGGTTAGAGAGCTTATTTGCACTTTATTTTCCTGAAAACCCGAAGTTTGGGTTTTGGCAATTTTTAACGCACATGTTTATGCACGGTGGTTTTGCACATATTTTATTTAATATGTATGGATTATGGGCATTTGGTACACCATTAGAGCAAATGTGGGGAAGAAATAAATTTTTATTTTTTTACTTTTCAGCAGGTTTAGGAGCAGGTGCAATTTACACTTTGGTAAATTATTATCAGTTTAATGGCGTTTATGAACAATTAGTAAATATTGGCTTATCTAGTGCTGATATTCAAAATATTTTAAATACTGGAAGCTATAGCAATCAAATTTTAGAGCATATTTCGTCGGAAAGTTTAAATCAATTTTATGCAACTTACCATACTCCAGCCGTTGGTGCTTCAGGAGCTATTTATGGTGTTTTAGTTGCTTTTGGAATGGCTTTTCCTAATGCTAAATTGGCACTAATATTTTTCCCAGTTCCTGTTGCTGCAAAATATTTTATACCAATTATAATTTTAGGTGATTTGTTTTTTGGAATGACAAAATATTCTGTTGGAAATGTAGCACATTTTGCGCACATTGGTGGTGCGCTTATAGGTTTTATAATTGCTTGGTATTGGAAAAAAAATCAATTTAATCGCTGGAATTAGTGAGTTTTATAAACGACATAAAATACGCTTACAAACAAGCAAACGCAGTTGAAAAAATAATATACATCAACGTGTTTTTATTTTTAATGACTGTTTTGTTTACATCATTTATGGTGCAATGGTTTGCTTTACCTACAAGCTTAGATAGTTTTTTAACCAAACCTTGGACATTAATTTCCTACGCATTTATACACGAACGCTTTTTTCATGTATTATCTAACTTATTAGTTTTATATTATATAGGTAATTTATTTTTAGATTTTTACACTAAAAAACAGTTCTTAAATTTTTATTTTTTAGGAATTATTGTGGGTGCTATTTCATTTTTAACTAATTACTACTTTACAGCTAAAGCTGGTGCTCCGTTGGGTGGTGCCTCTGCTGCAGTTACTACAATTTTTGTAGCTATTGCAACTAAAATCCCAAGATATGCCTTGCAATTACGTTTTATTGGTAGTGTAGAATTATGGGTGTTGGCGGCCATTTGGGTAGTTTTAAGCATTTTACAATTGGCAACCATTGATAACGGAAGCGCTATTGCGCATTTAAGTGGTGCCGTTTTTGGATTTATATATTCAACACAATTAGAAAAAGGCAACGATATTGGTAAATGGTTTGAGACAATTATTAACTTTTTTTCTAATATATTTAAACCTAAAAAAAATACATCGCCCTTAAAAACCGTTTATAAAGCTAAAAGCAGCACTAAAACTGGCGAAGTTTCTAAAACAAAACAACGTAAAATAGACGATATTTTAGATAAAATTAGCAAATCGGGTTACGAAAGTTTATCACAAGAAGAAAAAGACTTTTTATTTAGAGCTGGCAAAAAATAATTAATGAAAAAATTACCATTTATAGATAAAGTTCTATTTGTTGCAAATTCAATTGTGGCAGCAATTTCTTTGGTAGCTTTTTTAAGTTATTTTATTTCTCCAATCACTATTTCTTTAGTTTCATTTATTGGTTTATCAATTCCTTTTTTATTGCTATTAAACATCCTTTTTATTATTTATTGGGTTTTGCGTTTTAAAAAGCAATTTTTAATTTCATCTATTGTGTTATTAATTGGCATACAGTACGTTACCAAATTATATAGTTTTTCTAAAAAGAAAGTACTGCTTACAGATGATATAAAAATCATGAACTATAATGTTAGAATGTTTAACTTATACAGCTGGATTGATGAAGTGGGTATTGATCAAAAAATTTACGATTTTATAAACGAACAACAACCTGATATTTTATGTTTGCAAGAGTTTAATCCGAAAGCTACGTTAGGATTTAATTTCCCTTACAAATACATTAAAAGAAGTGAAAAAAACGGGCAGTTTGGTCACGCTATTTTTTCGAAATATAAAATTATAAATTCAGAATCACTTAACTTTTCTAACTCTGGAAATAATACTGTTTTTGCAGATATTGTTAAAGATAAAGATACTTTTAGAATATATAACGTACATTTAGAATCGCTTAAAATTAATCCTAAAAACGAACATTTCAATCAAGAAATTTCAGAAAAGTTACGCATTCGATTAGAAAACTCTTTTAAAAAACAAGCCAATCAAGTAGCGTTAATTATTCAGCATCAAAAACAAACTGTTTATAAAACAATTATTTGTGGCGATTTTAATAATACCGCCTTTTCATATGTATACAAACAATTGAAAAGAGATAAAAATGATGCTTTTGAAATGGCTGGAGAAGGTTTTGGAAAAACCTATGATTTTGAATTTCCTTTAAGGATAGATTTTATATTAACCGATAAAGATATTACTGTAAATAATTTTAAAACCTTTGACGTAAAATATTCCGACCATTATCCAATTATGGCTCGTATCAATTTTAATACAAACTGATAAACATCAGCTAAAATACACTTTAAAAATTTTACTTTACACGCTTAAATAAATACTTTTTATAATGAAAAAATTCACTACACTCCTATTTATTTTCACCTTCTTTTTAGGTTTTTCTCAACAAAAAAATATATCTATTGAAGATGCTGTTTTAGGATATTACAAAGGCTTGTACCCAACATCTTTATACAATTTACAATGGGTTTCAAACAGCAACACCTATATATATCAAAAAGATAACAATTTGCTTTTTTCTGATGCAAAATCTAATAATGTGATTCAAAAAATTTCATTTGAAACCATTCAAAAAACATATCCAGAATTAAGAAGGCTTCCTTATATTCAAGAAATTACTGCTACTAATTTAACTTTTTCTAATAGAAATGCTATTGAGGTTTATAACTACAAAACAAACTCAAAAGAAAACACCATTGCTTTTGATGAAAATGCCCAAAATAGCGAATATAATGCCCATGCAAAAGCTGTTGCATATACATTAGATAACAATTTATTTATTGCAACAACTACTAATGCTAAAATTGCAGTAACTGAAATTTCTGATAAAAACATTGTTTCCGGACAAGCAATTCACAGAAGTGAATTTGGAATTGTAAAAGGAACTTTTTGGAGTCCGGAAGGAAATTACTTAGCCTTTTATCAAAAAGATGAAACCAACGTAACAGATTATCCGTTAGTTGATATCAACACATATCCTGCTACTTTAATGAATATTAAATATCCAATGGCAGGACAAGGAAGTGAAATAGCAAAAATTGGTATTTTTAATTTAAAAACACAAAAAACAAGTTATTTAGATATTGATACTACTGATGAACATTATTTAACAAATTTAACTTGGACTCCAGATGAAAAATACGTGTTGGTTGCCGAAATTAATCGTGAACAAAACCACGTTTGGTATAATCGTTATAGTGTTGAAACTGGTAAAAAAGTAAACACCTTGTTTGAAGAATCTAACAGCAAGTGGACTGAACCTGAGTTTGATGCTGTGTTTTTACCAAAAAGCACTACCAACTTTTTATGGTTTAGTGAGCGTGATGGTTTTATGAATTTATACGAATACACAACCGATGGAAAATTAGTAAAACAACTTACAAAATTTAATTGGGTTGTAACTGGTATTTTAGGTTTTGATGAAAGTGGCAAAAATGTTTTTATTACAGGAACTGGTGAAGATGCAAGAGAATCTCACGCATTTAAAGTGAATTTAAAATCTGGAAAATATGCTAAAATAACTGTTCAAAACGGAACACATTACACACAATTAAGCACAAACGGAAACTATTTAATTGATAATTACAGTAATTTAACAACTCCTAATATTACAGCAATTACAGATATTAACAAAAAGAAAGCAACTTCAATTTTAATAGCTGAAAATCCTTTAGCAGATTACAATATTGGAACTACAGAATTTGTAACGTTAAAAGCAAACGATGGCACCGATTTATATACCAGAGTTATTAAACCTGCAAATTTTGATGCCACTAAAAAATATCCGGTATTAATTTATGTGTATGGAGGTCCACACGCACAAATGGTAACCAACTCTTGGTTAGGTGGTGCAAATTTATGGATGGATGTGTTTGCTACCAATGAAAACTATATTGTATTTACCTTAGACAATAGAGGTTCTGCTAACAGAGGTTTTGCTTTTGAAAGCATTATCCATAGAAATTTAGGAAATGTAGAAATGGAAGATCAATTAACAGGGGTAGACTATTTAAAATCTTTAAATTATGTAGATAGCAATAGAATTGCAGTAAATGGCTGGAGTTTTGGTGGATTTATGACTACTAGTTTAATGTTGCGTAACCCAGGAATATTTACAACTGCAGTTGCGGGTGGACCTGTAACTGATTGGAAATATTACGAAGTAATGTACGGAGAACGTTATATGGATACACCTCAAGAGAATCCTGAAGGTTATGAAAAAGCAAAAGTGCATAACTATATTAAAAATTTAGACGGTAAATTATTATTAATTCACGGAAGCGTGGATCCAACGGTGGTACCACAACATAGTATGACTTTGCTACAGGAAGCAGTAAAACAAAAAGTGCAAATAGATTTTTTCACATACCCAATGCACGAACACAATGTGCGCGGTGTAGATAGAGTTCATTTAATTGAAAAAATGATGAACTATATTGTTGAAAATAATAAATAAGTTTAAATGGAAACCATTACATTAATTAGTGACAATAAATTAGCCATAGTAAAAATTAATAAGGGCGAATTGGTGAGTTATTTAATTAATAATGAAGAGTTAATTCACCAAAAAGGAACAGCAGGTTGGCGAAATTCTGATACAGAAATGTTTCCAATTATTGGTCCAACCGATACTAATAATTTTGAAGTTTCAACTCCAATAGGTAATTGTATTCAAGATCAGCACGGCGTGTTGAGAGAATTAAACTATATGTTGATACACAGCAGTGCTACTACTGCTGTGTATCAAAAAAAATACAACGCAAATAGTGCTGTTAAAAACTCGAAATTCCCTGATAAATCACCTAAAGAATTGGTTTTTTGGCCGTATGATTTTACTTTCAAAAAAAGTTTTGAACTAACCAACACATCCTTAAAAATTACTTTTGAAATTGAGGCTGAAATTGGAATGCCATTTATGTTGGGTTATCACCCAGCTTTTAAACTTTATGGCAATTTCTCTGAAATTTGTAAAACAGAAAATCAGGAAGTAAGCCTTCAAAAAATTATGGCTGGAGGCAGCACTGCATATCCAATTTTAAATTGCAATGAAGTTACTTTAATAAAACAAAACGGCGTAAATATTTCTATTAAAACCACTGGCTTTAAAGGATTTATGTTTTGGACAGAAGTACCTACAATGCTTTGTATAGAACCTATTACAGCGTATCCTTATCAGGAAGGCAACATGTTAAATGCCAATTTATTCAATATTTCAAATGGAAGTAATTCATTTAAAGTTGAAATAAAACCTATTTAATTTTAGCTTTTTTCACTCGTTTTAAAGTCAATAAATTGGTTGGATTTATTCCTAAACCACTAACATTTTTTTGGGTAAAACGTACCACCTCATCATAGTACAAAGGAACAATAACTGATGATTCCATAACCAAACTATCCATTTTTTGATACAATGCTCTTCGTTTTAAATTATCAGTAATCTGTATAGACTCCTCATACATTCTATCAAACTGTTTAGAACTATAATGCGTGTAATTTGGTCCGTTTGGTGAAAAGTTTTTACTATGAAATATAAATAAATAATTTTCCGCATCAGGATAATCAGCTACCCAACTTCCTCTAAAAATACTTAATTTACCATTTACTTTTGTTTGTCGCAATGTTGAAGGCGGCAATACATCAATTTTAACTTCTAAACCTGTTTTACCAACTTCTCGCTGAATATATTCACATAAATCTAAATACTGACTATTAGTACTTATGGTGATAGAAGGATTGGTATTTCCTGTTTCTTGTATATATTCTTGCACCAATTGTTTAGCTTTTTCTGGCTGATAGGTATAGCCTTTCATATTATTAAAAGAAGGTAAACCTTTAGGAATAAAGCCATTAACTGCTGGAGTTCCAATGCCATTTCTTAAATATTGAATCATTTTCACACGGTCAAATCCATAATTTAGTGCTTTTCTAATTTTTATGGAATTCACTTCTTTTTCTGCGGCATCTAAATAAATTCCCAAATATTCAGTATTTAAATAAGGACCTGAAACCATATTAATCTTTTCTTTATGAGCCTGTTTTAATTTTGCATCCGTAGTTAATAAATCATCTTTATAAGAAGCATCAATACTGCTCATAAAATCTAAATTCCCTTGAATAAACTGTAAAAATTCACTTTGTTTATCTGGTAAAAAAGTAATGGCAACAGCTTCTAAATAAGGTAATCTATTTCCTTTTTCATCTTTTTCAAAATACTCGATATTTTTTCTAAAAACCAATTTGGTATTTTCCACCCACAATTTAAACTGAAACGGACCAGTACCAATTGGATTTGCTCTAAAAGTACTTCCAAAATAATCTACTGCTTCTTTTGGAACTACCGAGCAATATTTCATACTTAATAAACTTAAAAAAGGCGGAAAAGATTGCTTTAAGTTTATAACAAAAGTGCTATCATTTTTAGCTTCAAACGTATCAACAAAATCTAACACCCACTTTCCTGAAGCTGCTATATCAGAATCTATTAACCTATTAAAGCTATACACAAAATCATTGGCAATAACTGTTCTGGTTGAATCTTTACCAAAAAGTATATGCTTATGAAATTTCACATCTTTTCTTAAGTTAAAGGCATATGTTTTTCCATCTTCAGAAATTTCCCAAGATGTAGCAATATCTGGTTGAACCTCTAAACGATCATCTAATTGTACCAATCCATTAAACAATTGATTTGTTGCCCAAATGGTACGCAAATCTTTGGCAAAAGCCGGATCTAACGTTGTAATATTAGCGTGTTCATTAAACCTAAAAACCTGATTATCGTTATATTTTGAAGTTTTATTTTTACACGAAACAACTAAAAAACAGCCAATTACAATCAGCCAATACTTATTTTTCAAAACCATATTCGTGTTCTACTTTACAAATTCTAAGTTGGTATTTTTTATACCACAATGCTCTCCCTTTTTCTCTGGCAACTGTATGCTCTACATTATTTTTCCAATTTAAAATTGTTTCTAAACTTTCCCAATAACTCACGGTTATTCCTAAACCATCTCTCGCTGATTCAATTCCCAAATATCCCGGTTGTAACTTGGCTAGTTCTTCCATTCTGTGAGCTGTTTCCAAATATCCATCATCAACCGTTGTTCTAATGGTAGAAAATATGACAGCATAATAAGGTGGCTTTGGTGTTGAAGCAATCATAATTATAAAAATAAAATTCTGTACTTTTGCATCCGATAAATGTACAAGAATGAGCGCACAAAAAAAAGTCGCATTTTACACTTTAGGTTGTAAGTTAAATTTTTCGGAAACATCTACCATTGCCAGAAGCTTTCAAAATGAAGGTTTTGACCGTGTTGAGTTTGATGAAGTTGCTGATATATATGTAATTAACACTTGCTCGGTAACAGATAATGCCGATAAACGATTTAAAACTATTGTTAAAAATGCGCTAAAACAAAATGAAAATGCATTTTTAATTGCCATAGGTTGTTATGCACAATTAAAACCTGAAGAATTAGCCGCTGTTGATGGCGTAGATTTAGTGTTGGGTGCAACGGAAAAATTTAAAGTTACAGATTATATAAATGATCTTAGTAAAAATGAAATGGGCGAAGTTCATTCCTGCGAAATTGAAGAAGCCGATTTTTATGTGGGCTCCTACTCTATTGGCGATAGAACTCGCGCATTTTTAAAAGTGCAAGATGGTTGTGATTACAAATGTACGTATTGCACTATTCCGCTGGCTAGAGGAATTTCTAGAAGTGATGAATTGCAAAATGTGTTAAAAAATGCCAAAGAAATTTCAGAAAAAGGTATTAAAGAAATTGTGCTTACTGGCGTAAATATTGGTGATTACGGAAAAGGTGAATTTGGAAACAAAAAACACGAACATACGTTTTTAGAATTGGTGCAAGCCCTCGATACCGTTGAAGGAATTCACAGATTGCGAATTTCATCCATAGAACCAAATTTATTAACCAATGAAACTATTGAATTTGTAGCAAATTCAAACAGTTTTGTTCCACATTTTCACATTCCGTTACAAAGTGGAAGTGATACCTTATTAAAACTAATGAAGCGTAGATATTTACGTGAAACCTACGATAACAGAGTAGAAGCCATTAAAAAAACAATGCCAAATGCGTGTATTGGTGTGGATGTAATTGTTGGTTTTCCTGGTGAAACTGATGAGTTATTTTTAGAAACGTACAACTATTTAAATCAATTAGATATTTCATATTTGCATGTGTTCACTTACTCTGAACGCCCAAATACAGAAGCTGTTGAAATGGATGGCATTGTTCCGTTAAAAACAAGAAATAAACGTAGTAAAATGTTACGAGGTTTATCGGTTAAAAAAAGAAGAGCTTTTTATGAAAGTCAACTTGGAAATGAATGTGTAGTGCTTTTTGAAAGTGAAAACAAAGAAGGCTTTATTCACGGATTTACTGAAAATTATGTAAAAGTAAAAACGCCTTGGAATCCGGAATTGGTAAACACTTTACACACCGTAAAATTATCCAAAATTGATGAAGATGGCAGTGTTCGATTTGATTGGATAAAAGAACCTATTTTTAATTAATACTATTTATTGTGACCGAAATATATTCATTTGCTTTACTAGCTTTTACGGCATTTTTTACCATCATAAACCCATTAGGTACTATGCCTATTTTTATGTCAATGACGGCTTCATTAAGCAAGCAACACAGAAAACAAACAGCAAAAAAAGCAACTATCGTAGCTTTTTTTACAGTAGTAGCTTTTGCTTTTTCTGGTCAAGTGCTATTTAAATTCTTCGGAATTTCAGTAAATAGCTTTAGAGTAGTTGGTGGTTTAATATTTTTTATGATGGGTTGGGATATGTTGCAAGCCAGATTAGGACACTTTAAACATACTGATGATGAAGATAAAATTGATGCGTATGTTGAAGATATTTCTATTACACCTTTGGCAATTCCTATGATTTGTGGGCCTGGAGCCATCACAAATGCCATTATTTTAATGGAAGATGCAAAAGATATTCCTCAAAAAATAACATTAATTATTATAATTGGTGTGGTGCTATTAATTACCTATTTAGTGTTAGTTGGTGCTAGTAAAATTACCGAAAAACTAGGATCTACAGGTAATAAAGTAATGATGCGTTTAATGGGATTAATTGTAATGGTAATTGCTGTAGAATTTTTCTTTAGTGGTTTAAAACCAATTATTCAAGGAATACTCCATACATAGTGGAAAACTCAAAAACACATATTTATTTTGTTCCTGGTTTAGCGGCTAGTTCAAAAATATTTGAATATTTACAGTTTCCAGAAGATAAATTTGAACTGCATTTTTTTGAATGGTTATTGCCAATATCTGAAAATGAGCCTCTTGAAGCGTATGCTTTAAGAATGGCACAATTGGTAAAAGAAAAAAATCCTGTTTTAGTAGGAGTTTCATTTGGAGGAATTATTGTGCAAGAAATGAGTAAACATTTACATCCAAAAAAGGTAATACTTATATCGAGCATAAAATCAAATAAAGAACTTCCAAAAAGATTAAAAATAATACAAAAAACAAAAATTTATAAATTATTTCCTGCACACGCAATAAAAAATATTGAAGGTTTCTTTAAATATGCTTTTGGTGATTATGCCAAAAAACGTGTGAAAATTTATAAAGAATATTTATCTGTAAGAGATGAAACCTACCTAAAGTGGGCTATTTATAATGTATTGCACTGGAATCAAAAAAAACCAATAGAAAATTTAATTCACATTCACGGTATTGATGATGAAATTTTTCCAATAAAACATATAAAAAATTGTATTACCATAAATAAAGGAACGCACATTATGATTTTACAAAAAGCAAAAAAAATAAGTGAAATAATTATTGATTCACTTAATTAATTGTTAAATTGAATGTTTACAAATTAAAGCGTGAATTTTATTTGTAATTTCACAGCAATTAAAAACTACTACTATGGATAAATCAATAAAAATTTTAGGATTAATCGCTATTATTTCTGTTTCTTCCATGTTTATTTTTGGCACTAAAACAGATAGTATAAAAAATGTTTTAAATAGCGATAAAAACACTAGTGAAACCTATCAAATTAAGGCATTAAAAATTCCTGACTATTTAGAATTTGCCGGTGAAAAAGTACCATTAAACAAACCTGACATTTACGAACGTATTGATAAAGAACTACTTGTAAATACCTATTGGCAATCTAATGGGTTGCTTTTAATAAAAAGAGCTAACAAATATTTCCCTATAATAGAGCCAATTTTAAAGAAAAATGGTATTCCTGATGATTTTAAATATTTAGCAGTTATTGAAAGTGGTTTACAAAATATTACTTCGCCTGCTGGAGCAACTGGATTTTGGCAAATTATGTCAGCAACCGCAAAAGAAAATAATTTAGAAGTAAACGCTAATGTTGATGAACGCTATCATATAGAAAAATCTACAGAAGTAGCTTGTGACTATTTAAAAAAAGCGAAAAACAGGTTTGGTAACTGGACACTTGCGGCAGCATCTTACAATGCAGGAATGTACGGAATTTCAAAAAAATTAGAAGAACAATTGGTAGATGATTATTATGATTTATTAGTTTCTGATGAAACAAAAAGATATGTTCCAAGGATAGTTGCAGTTAAAGAAATATTATCAAATCCAGAGAAATACGGTTTTATTTTTGATAAAGAAGATTTATACACAGAACCTGAAGTAAAAATAATAAAGGTAGATAGTGCAATTACAAATATTGCGCGTTTTTCTAAAGATCTTGGTATTAATTATATGGTATTAAAACTACATAACCCTTGGTTACGAGAAAATAATTTAAATAATGCTTCAAAAAAATTATACGAAATTAAAATACCTAAAGATTTATAACATAGTAATTGTGAAAATGACGTTAACAACCATAATTACATTAATCATAATTGGATTAATGGCAGGAATTTTAAGCGGACTTGTAGGAGTTGGTGGAGGAATTATAATGGTTCCATTATTTGTATTCTTCTTAGGCTTAACGCAGCACAACGCACAAGGATTAAGTTTAGCGGTAATGCTGCCGCCTGTTACTTTTTTTGCAGTATACAATTATCACACGGCTGGTGCTGGTGGAAATATAGATTGGCGCGTTGCAGTAATAGTATCGCTGCTATTTTTTATTGGTGGATTTATAGGTTCTAAAATTGCGCTTCAAATTGATCAACGTATGTTAAAACGTATATTTGGAGTTTTAATGCTTATTGTGGCTATTCGGTTAATTTTTACAAAATAATAAATTTAGAAAAAATATATAAATGGGATTATCAAATAATGATATTTTAAAAAAATTGCGTGTAGCGCATAAACTTCGTGATACCGATATAGTTGATATATGTAAATTGGTAGATTTTAATGTCTCTAAAAGTGAACTTGGAGCTATATTTAGAAGCGAAGATCACGAAAAATATATGGAATGTGGCGATCAAATTTTACGTAATTTTTTGAATGGATTAATCATTCATTTACGTGGGCCGATGCCTCCAAAACAAGATAAAAAAGAACTTCCTAAAAAATAATTTAGGAAGTTTTTTCTATAAAATTAACAGAAAGATTTTTTAACTTCCTGGTATTCATTCATAATTTCTTGAACAATTTCAGCAGCTGGTTTAATTTCATGAATTAGTCCGGCTATTTGACCTATTTCTAATTCTCCATTTTCTAAATCGCCTTCAAACATACCTAACTTAGCTCTGCCTCTGCCCAATTTACTTTTTAATTGCTCAACACTTGCTTTTTGTTGATATAGTTCTTGAAGTTCTGTATAAAATTTATTTTTAATTAACCTTGTAGGCGCTAATTCTTTTAATGTTAAATGTGTATCGCCATCCTGCGCCTTTACAACCTCTTCTTTAAAATTAATATGTGCGGAAGATTCTGTACTGGTTACAAATCTGCTTCCAATTTGAACTCCATCTGCTCCCAAAACCATTGCGGCTAACATACCTCTTCCAGTAGCAATTCCTCCAGCAGCAATTAAGGGAATAGTCAATTTTTCTTTCACCATAGGAATTAACGTAAACGTAGTTGTTTCTTCTCTTCCGTTATGACCACCAGCTTCAAAACCTTCTGCAACAACTGCATCAACGCCTGCTTCCTGAGATTTAACAGCAAACTTTACACTGCTTACAACGTGCACAACGGTAATACCATTTTCTTTTAAAAAAGGCGTCCAAGTTTTTGGATTTCCTGCGGAAGTAAATACTATTTTAACACCTTGCTCAACAATAATTTTTAAAATCTCTTCAATATTTGGATACAACATAGGTACGTTAACACCAAAAGGTTTATTAGTAGCTTTTTTACATTTTTGAATATGTTCTTTTAACACTTCTGGATACATAGATCCTGCCCCAATTATTCCCAATCCACCAGCATTACTAACCGCTGATGCTAATTTCCACCCACTATTCCAAACCATACCTGCTTGAATTAATGGATATTCTATATGAAATAATTCTGTAATTCTATTTTTCATTTAATCTTTAAAGAATTTTGAAATTTTATTATTTGTTCCGAATGAAGTTTTAATTATATACAACCCTTTTGGTAATTGAGAAATTTCTAATTTAGGCAGATTTTTAAATACATTTTTTTCTATTAACTTCTTGCCTAATAAAGAATAAATTGTAACCTCAATTTCGTTAATATCTGTAGGAAAATAAAAATTTAAATAATCGTTAACCGGATTTGGGTAAAATTTAAAATATTCATTATCAAGTATTGCCTCTTCAACTGATAACGTATTGTAAATTGTTTCAAAATTTGGTATTCCATATCCTTCATGGTTGGTTGGATTAGAATATAAATGAGCACTTTCTTTTACAATTTGCGTAATTTCTGCATTTGTTTTATTAGGAAATGCTTGCCATAAACAAGTAACCATACCGGCCATTATTGGACCTGAAAATGATGTTCCGTTAGAAGTTGCTATTGATCCAGATGCATTAATTATATACACTCCGGCACCTTCTGCACATACATCTGGCTTAACTCTTCCATCATACGTTGGCCCATAAGAACTGAAATTTGCAATAAATTTATCTTTATCAACAGCCCCAATACTTAAAACTGATGGTGCATCAGCTGGTGCAATTATATAGTGCCAAGAATTATTTCCTTCATTTCCTGCTGAATTTACTAATAACATACCTCTAGAAAATGCTATTTCAGCACCTCTTGTAATGAATGTGGTTTGCCCATCCATATTATTGTATGTATAGTTATAATTTATATCATCAAATTCATAATATCCTAAAGATGTGTTAATAACATCAACCCCTAATCTATCGGCTTCTTCAGCAGCTTCTACCCATAAACTTTCTTCTAAAGGTGTTTCATTATAATAATCTTCTGTAATAAATAAATAAAAGCTAGCATCGGGAGCTGTACCTACAAAATCGTTTGTTGCTATACCATCATCAGAATAAATATAGCATGCAATTGTAGAAAGTACTGCCATACCATGATAATATCCCGTATAAAAATTTGCGTTTCTATTTACAAAATCATAACCTCCTAATATTTGATTGTTATCTCTCAGTCTTTGAAAAGCACTAAAAGTATCTACATTTGGAAAACCTGCATCAATTACTGCAATTTGCATTCCTGCACCAGTAAAATTATTATGATGCAATATTTCTCCCTTCAACATTTGAATTTGGTTTGCGGCTTGCCCATAATTAAAATTAGTGGCTATTTTTAATTTATTTTGTGACTTGCTTTTTACATTCTGATTTGAGTTTTTCCTATCTGAAAGTATATTTTTATCAGCAAATTCAATAGAAGCTACTATATTTGTTCCATTAACCTGTAAAGCATTTAAAGCATCAATTGCTTCATAAGTTCCTTTTACGTGTAAAGCATTTAACCATTTAGATTTTGCTAAAACTGATATTCCTGAAGCACTTTCAACCAAATCTATATATGAAGCTTCAATAGGAACATCTTTAAAATCTAAAGGAATATTATATCTGCTTCGTCTATCTAATGCTCTTTGAGTTAGCATTGTTAAAGGAGCATTTAAAAATGTATTTTTACTGGGTTTATCATTAAAATACACCCAAGCATCTTCATCTTGAGCATTCATAATACTCACAGAAAATATTAACAAAAACAATAGCAGTTTACTTTTCACATATAAGAATTTAGAAAACCTAAAATACAATTATTTTATGATATAACCCCAGAACCTAATAACTCATCATTTATATACCAAGCTACAAATTGTCCTTCGGTTATGGCAGATTGTGGATTTTCAAATTCCACATACAATCCATCTTTAACCTTGTATAAAGTTGCATTTTCTAATTTTTGACGATACCTAATTCTAGCCAATACAGGTAAACTTTCACCATCATTCAAGGCTAAATCTGTTCTTATCCAATGGATTTCTTCATTGTTTACAAATAAAACATTTCTGTACAATCCTTGATGATTTTTACCTTCACCCGTATAAATTACATTTTCAACCACATCTGTATCAATAACAAATAAAGGTTCTTTTGTGCCACCAACTGCTAAACCTTTTCGCTGACCTTTTGTAAAATAATGAGCACCTTGGTGCTTTGCAACAACTTTACCTTGATTAACTGAATATTTTGTTTTTTTTGCATAAAAAGCAAGTTCTTCTTCTTTACAAGTAAAAACTGGAACCTTTTGATTATAAACTTCAGAAGTTGCTGGAATTTGAACAATTACTCCTTCTTTAGGTTGCAGCTTTTGCTGTAAAAATTCAGGTAATCGTACTTTTCCAATAAAACATAATCCTTGCGAATCTTTTTTATCTGCTGTAATTAAATCTTGTTCTGCAGCTATTTTTCGAACTTCTGGTTTCGTTAATTCTCCAATTGGAAATAATGCTTTTGCTAATTGCTCTTGAGAAAGCTGGCATAAAAAATAGGATTGATCTTTATTCCCATCTTTACCTGCCAAAAGTTTATAAACTGGTTTTTTATCAATAATTTCTTCACCTTTGCGGCAATAATGACCTGTTGCAACATAATCTGCGCCTAAATCCAATGCAATTTTTAAAAAAACATCAAATTTAATTTCACGGTTACATAAAACATCAGGATTTGGTGTACGTCCTTTTTCATATTCATGAAACATATAATCAACAATACGCTCTTTATATTGTTCACTTAAATCAACCACTTGAAAAGGAATTCCTAACTTTTCGGCTACAATCATAGCATCGTTACTATCTTCTAACCACGGACATTCATTAGAAATAGTTACAGATTCATCGTGCCAATTTTTCATAAACAAGCCAATTACTTCGTAGCCTTGCTCCTTTAATAAATATGCAGCAACACTACTATCTACACCTCCCGAAAGTCCAACAATTACACGTTTCATTTTAAAAATTTTAGCCTACAAAGTTACAACTTCTAGTTAGTAACAAAAAGTTAATTTTTAATTGTTTAAATATCTGTTCTATGAATCAGTAACCAAAACAAAATTTATTTTTAAATTCGCTTAAAATGAAGTTTTTATGAAGTTTAATTTAATATACTTAACGCTTATTTTAATTAGTTTTAAAACGTACGCTCAATTGCCCGAAGGTTTTGTGTATGTAACTAATGAAATTCCTTCCATAAAGACTGAACTTCGCTATTTTTCTGAAAATAATTTTGTGGGTAGTATTATTGATGGATACAAAGCCAATACCACAATACTAACTAAGGAAGCTACAATAGCATTAAAAAATGTACAAGAACAACTATTAAAGAAAAACTTATCGCTTAAAATTTATGATGCCTATAGACCACAAAAAGCTGTGAATTACTTTTGGAAGTGGTCAAAAAATTTAAACGATACTTTAATGAAACAGCAATATTATCCGAATTTAAAAAAATACGATATTTTTACAAGACAGTTTATTGCCAAATACTCCAGACATAGTAGTGGTAGTACTGTTGATGTAACTATAGTTGATAATATTACTGGTAAAGAATTAGATATGGGAACTCCTTATGATTTTTTTGGTGAAGAATCTTCTATAAATTTTAAAGGTATTAACGAAACACAGCAAAAAAATAGAATGTTATTACTGCAAATAATGTTGCGTAATGAATTTAGAAATTATCCGAAAGAATGGTGGCATTATACTTTAAAAAATGAACCATTTAAAAACCAATATTTTAATTTTGATGTAAAATAAAAAAGCCTATTATAAAAATAATAGGCTCTGCATCTTAAAAGGCAAGTATATAATTAAATAACTTTTACGTTTACTGCGTTTAATCCTTTTCTACCGTCTTGTAAATCGAATTCTACCTCATCACCTTCGCGAATCTCATCGATTAATCCAGAAATGTGTACAAAATGTTCTTTGTTTGAACCATCTTCTTTTATGAATCCAAATCCTTTAGCTTCATTGAAGAATTTTACTGTTCCTTTACTCATTATTAAAAATTTAAAATATTATATTAATTGCAAATGTACTCTTTTATTATTTAAATCTATTATTTTTAATAAATTATATTTTATTTTAAATAAAACACACAAAATTTATTAAAAAAATAATTATTTTTTATGGATTAAGATAATCTATAAATTTCCATAATTTCATCTAATATTTTATTAAAATTGATTTTTAAATCTATCAATTCTCCAGTGTGTATATCCCATACCCAGCCGTGTACTGTTATATTTCTTTTTTTAAATGCTTGTTGAACATCTGATGTTTTTAAAATGTTAACACATTGTTCTTGAACGTTTAATTCTACCAACCTATCATATTTTTTTTCTTCACAAGTAATTAAATCAAGTTCAGTTTTATGCAATCTATACACATCTCTAATATTTCTTAACCAAGGATTTAATATTCCTAAATCTTTAGATTGCATTGCTGCTTTTACTCCACCGCATGAATAATGCCCACAAACAATTACGTGTTGAACTTCTAAATGGCTTACGGCATAATTTATCACGGACATTACATTTAAATCAGTATTAGGAACCATGTTTGCTATATTTCTATGAACAAAAACATCACCAGGTTGAACACCCATTAAATCTTCTGCAGAAACACGACTATCTGAACAACCAATGTATAAAATTTGAGGCGATTGACCTTTTCCTAATTCTTTAAAATATTCTGGATCTAATTTTAATTTTTCAGATATCCATTTTTTATTGTTTTCAAATATTGTAGCTATATTCAATGTTTTATTTTTTTGGTTAATAATTTATATCACAAATAAAAGAAAAAAAATGATTTAAAAAAGTTTTAATTAATTCTTACCATCATTGTAATATTTCCAATCGCCTACTCTTTCATCATTTTCATAAGCACCTGTATAAATAAGTTTTCCATCAACGTTGTAATAATTTGCCTGTCCGTTTAAAACACCATTTATATAATGTAAATCTTCTAGCAGTGTACCGTTGTCGGCATAACGTTTTATGTTTCCATCTAATTTTCCGTTCTTATAAATTAGTTGTTCGCTTATTTTTGAGTTTTTAAAATAACTTAGGTAAGATCCTTCTAAAACACCATCAATATAATTTTCTTCAATCATTAAAGTTCCGTCAGGATAATAGTAAACCCATTTTCCAACGCGGATTTTTCCATTCATTTTCCCTTCACTTTCTTTAGTGCCATCTTCTTTATAATATACAACACTAGCAATATTGTTATCTTTTGAAAAAGTTTTAATTATTATAGGATGTTCAGAACTTAAAATGCTATAATATTTAAAAACTCCTATTTCTTTATCAGCTTCAAACTGACCTTCATATCGAATTCTATTATTACTATGATATTTTTTCCAAACTCCAGTTTTTCTCCCTTTTGAATCTAATTGATTTATTTTCTCTTGTGCATTTAAATTTATTGGAGCAAGTAGTATACAGGTAAAAATTAATAATATTGTTTTATAAATTTTCATTTCAATATTTTATTTAATTGTTTTAACCCAATTTAAAAGCGTATTGTATTGGTCTTCGGTCATTTTAGCGTCTTTATGAATAATTAAATAACTTTTTAAAGGCATTTTTTGTTCCTCTAACTCTTCTTCAATGTCTTTTATTATATGACTTTTTTGATTTTCGTTATACACAGTCCATTCAGAAAAATTTAAGTGTTCTTTACCTTCATTTACATGAGAAGCTAAGTACCATGAAATTGGGGCAATTTCGCTATACCAAGGGTAAACAGTATTGTTTGAATGACAATCATTGCATGATGTTTTCAATATTTCTTGAACTTCAGTAGGTACATCAACAACTTTAGAAATATCATTTGAATAATTTTGAGAATTATTTTTCTCAGGTCTAATAAATTGAATTAAAACAACAACAGCCAAAATGGCTAATAAAATTTTTTTCATAATTTTTAAATTTAAAACCTTATTTTAATAACGCTAAAATAGGTATCTTTAATATTTAAACATACTTATATTCTATTAATATTTCAAAATAAAATGGGAATTTCAAATTTTTGGTTTTACGCCATTATGATAATTGCAATAGCACATGTTGTTGCTGGTTTTGTGTATTTATTGTATAAACTCTCATCAAAGAAAAAAGACAAACACAGTAAAGATGAGTAAAGATTATTTAATTTATCAACTTAATACTATTGAAAATGCTCGGCGTGACAATAGATTAAAAGTTGCCAATTTAGTAATTGAAAACAAAAATTTTTTTCAGTTTTTACTTGAAATAGTTTTTGAGTTAAACAATAAAACAGGCATAAAAGCAGCTTGGATATTAGAGTTGGTTTGTGAACAAAAATTAGATTGGCTTGTTCCACATTTAGATAATTTCACTAAAAACATTTCAATAGTAACTCAAGACAGCGCTGTACGACCAATTTCTAAAATATGTAATTTCATGGCAATTGCATATACTTCTAAAAAAGATAGTTTATTAAAAGTCCAACTGAAAAAAAACCATATCGATTTAATTATTGAAGCTGGTTTTGACTGGATGATTAGCAACCACAAAGTTGCCACAAAAGCTTATGCAATGAATACATTATATTTATTTGGAAAAAACTATAATTGGGTTCATGAAGAACTAAAACTAATTATTCAACAAAATATTACAACTGAAAGTGCCGCTTATAAAGCACGCGGAAAGATAACTTTAGCACTGATAAACAAGAAATAAAACTATCTAATTTAGCTTAATTTCATTAATTTTGCATTTTTCAACTTAAAACTAACAAATGACATTAACAAGTTTAAATGCCATATCACCAATTGACGGTAGATACAGAAACAAAGTAGAAAGTTTAGCGCCTTTTTTTTCAGAAGAAGCTCTTATTAAATATCGTGTAAAAGTAGAAATTGAATATTTTATTGCTTTATGCGAAATTCCACTACCTCAATTAGCAAATTTTGACACCACTCTTTTTACAGAATTAAGAAAAATTTATATCAATTTTTCTTCAAATGATGCGCAAAAAATAAAAGACATTGAAAAAATTACAAATCATGATGTTAAAGCTGTTGAATATTTTATTAAAGAAAAATTTGATGCTTTAAATCTTCAAAAACATAAAGAGTTTATCCATTTCGGATTAACTTCACAAGACATCAATAACACATCTGTTCCGCTTTCAATTAACGATGCATTTGATACTGTTTATTATCCAGAATTGGCCGCATTATTAGAAAAAATGATTGCTTTGGCAAATGAATGGACTGCCGTTCCGATGCTTGCTCGTACTCACGGACAACCAGCATCGCCAACACGTTTAGGTAAAGAAATTGTTGTTTTTATTGAGCGTTTAGAACAACAAATTAAACAATTACAAAATATACCTTATGCAGCAAAATTTGGTGGCGCAACAGGAAATTTTAATGCTCATAAAGTAGCATACCCAAACATTGATTGGAAAATTTTTGGAACACATTTTGTTGAAAAAGTTTTAGGTTTACATCATTCATTTCCAACAACTCAAATTGAACATTATGATCATTTAGCTGGTATATTTGACGCATTAAAACGTATTAACACCATTTTAATAGATTTTGATAGAGATATTTGGACCTATGTTTCCATGGATTATTTTAAACAAAAAATTAAAGCAGGTGAAGTAGGTTCATCAGCAATGCCACACAAAGTAAATCCAATAGATTTTGAAAATTCAGAAGGAAATTTAGGAATTGCTAACGCTATTTTTGAACATTTATCTGCTAAATTACCTATTTCTCGTTTACAACGTGATTTAACTGACTCAACCGTTTTAAGAAATGTTGGTGTTCCTTTCGCTCACACAATTATTGGCTTTAGTTCTACGTTAAAAGGGTTGAATAAGTTAATTATAAATGAGGCAAAGTTTGCTGAAGATTTAGAAAATAATTGGGCGGTAGTTGCGGAAGCAATTCAAACAATTTTGCGTAGAGAAGCATACCCAAATCCATATGAAGCGTTAAAAGGGTTAACCAGAACTAACGAAAAAATTACACAAAAATCTATGGCCGATTTTATTGAAAGTCTAGATGTTTCAGTTGAAATTAAATCAGAATTAAAAGCCATAACACCAAGTAACTATACAGGAATTTAAATATGAAAAAAATAATTCTAATAATTTGTCTTTTTACAGTAAGTATGAGTTGTAAAGAAGAAGCTCCAAACCCAAATCGTTTTAAAGTTGGAACTTTTGAAATTCCGGAAGGAAAAGGTTATAAAAAAACTATTATTATTAGAAAAGACTCCCTTCAAATTGAAAAGTATGAAGATAGAACTGATACGCTATCTATTACTTGGAAAAATAATTTTAACTACACTTTAAAAATGTTGCATCCAAAATCTGCAATTGATGAAGATCCAATTCATGTTAAAATTACCAATGTAAAAAAAGATTCGTATGAGTTTGAAGCTGTAATTGGTCATTCAAACTTTGTTCAAAAAGGAGAAATCATCAAAAAATAAATTTACAAATGGAAGTTTTTTTACACGCAGATACCTGGATTGCATTACTTACCTTAACATTTTTAGAAATTATTTTAGGAATAGATAACATTATTTTTATTTCTATAACTGCAGGAAAATTACCTAAAGACCAAATTAAAAAAGCAACAAGATTAGGTTTATTATTAGCACTTATTTTTAGAATTCTTTTATTAATGGGTGTTTCGTGGTTAATTTCTATGAAAGCACCTTTTTTAAGTTTCGATTTAACTTGGTTTAAAGCTGGCATTACGGGGCAAAGTGTAATTTTAATTTTAGGTGGAATATTTTTGTTATACAAAAGCACCAAAGAAATTCATCATAAAGTTGAAGGTATTGATGAACAAGATACAATTACTACAAAAAGTAAAGTTTCAACAACTTTAGGTAAAGTAATTTTTCAAATTGTAATGATTGACATTGTTTTTTCATTCGACTCTGTATTAACAGCTGTTGGTATGACAAATGGTATTGAAGGCGCGTTACTTATTATGATAACAGCTGTAATAGTTTCTATGATTATTATGATGATTTTTGCAGTTCCTGTTGGTGAATTTGTAAACAAACACCCAACTATACAAATGTTGGCACTTTCCTTTTTAATTTTAATTGGTTTTATGTTAATAACAGAAGGAGCGCATTTATCTCATGTAGAAATTTTTAATCAACCTGTTGGAGCAATTCCAAAAGGCTATTTATATTTTGCCATTGCTTTTTCATTAGGTGTTGAAGCATTAAATATGAAAATTAGAAAAAAGGAATAATTTAAGTAAGCATCAAAAAAACAACTAATCATATAATTTAAAAAAATCCTGTTTTTTGCAGGATTTTTCTTGTTACATTTATAAAAAATCTGACACATCATATTATGAACGAACGTAGGACTACCAATATTTTATTATTAATAATTGTAATCCCTGCAATTTTTTATTTACTTAAAATATTGCATTTCATACTAATCCCATTAGTAGCCTCTTTATTCATAGCTTTATTATTTTTGCCATTAATGAGGTGGCTCTCAAAAAAGAAAATTCCAAATTCTTTAAGTATTATAATAGTGTTATTCATTTTTGTTGCAAGCTTATTAATTAGTGGAGAAATTATAAAATTAGCTAGCACAGAAATTATGCAAACTCAAGCTGCATTTATGGCCAAAGCACAATTAAAATTAACCGACTTAGCCTATACTATAGAAGATTTTTTAGGCTTAAAATTTATGGAAGACGGAAATCTTTTAAACGTTTTTATAAATAAAGAAGCATTGGGGAAAAATTTTGGTTTTACAATTGGTTTTATTGGGAATATAATTTCAATGTTATTAATGACAGCGTTTTTTGTAGTCCTTTGGCTCGCTGAATCTCTTAACTTTTATAAGGTTTTAAGTAATACTATTTTTAAAAAACAGTATGCTTCTGCTAAAATTTTCATGAAAATTGAAAATGATTTAATAACATTTGTAAAGGTAAAATTTTTGGTTAGTGCATTAACTGGTATTGGATTTGGACTTGCCTGTTACTTTTTTAACGTTAGTTTCCCAATTTTTTGGGGCTTATTTGCTTTTCTTATTAATTTTGTACAAATGATTGGTTCAATAGTCTCTGTTATACTATTAACATTATTTGCTTTTGTTGAATTAGACCCAACTAGTACATTACTATTTTTTATCCTAACAATTACATTAGTACAAGTTGTATTTGGTAGTATTTTAGAGCCAATTTTTATGGGTAAATCGTTTTCTATAAATGTAATAGCCATACTAGTTTCATTAATGTTTTGGGGATACATTTGGGGGGTTCCTGGACTTATCATGTCTATACCTATAACTGTATTTTTAAAAATAATTTTTGAACAATTTCCACAAACAAAATTGTTTGCAACGCTACTAGATGGTTCTGACCAAAAAATAAAGATTACAAGTATAAAAAAACAGGTTTAATTTCATTTTTATTTTGTAACTTCATTGTATATTTAACTCCTTATTTTTCAATTAGTTGTTGAATTCAAAATTTGGAATTTTAAGTAATAATAGTTACATACAACTGTAATATTTATTACGGTTTACACTTTTCACCTCCTATACATTTGCATCAAACTAAAAAGCAAAAACTATGCGAGGCACATACATATTATTAATTTCAATTTTATTTTTTAACACACTAAAAATTCATGCACAACAAGAAGTTTCCATTTCTTTAAATGAAGTTTTAGAAAAAGTTGACAATAACAATCATACGATTAAAATTGCTGAACAAAATTACAACTCTGCAAAAGCTGATTTTAATCAAACCAATGCTATTTTATTGCCAAACATTTCCATTTCGCATTCGGCAATTACAACTACCAATCCGTTAATGGCATTTGGTTCAAAATTAAATCAGGAAATTTTAACACAAGCCGATTTTAATCCAGCTTTATTAAACGATCCTGATGAAATAAATAACTTCACCACAAAAATTGAAGTGCAACAACCAATATTTAATGCTGATGGTATTTTTATGCGTAAAGCTGCAAAAGCTAAAATGAATGCTTTTGAATTACAAACTGTAAGAACGAAAGATGCTATAAAATTGGAAGTAACCAAAGCTTACATGCAATTACAAGTTGCTTACAAAGCTGTTGAAGTTTTAGAAAAAGCAAAAGAAGCTGCTTTAGAAAGCAAAAAAATTGCAGACAATAATTTTAAACAAGGTTATATGCAAAAAGCCGATATTTTATCTGTGGAAGTACACGTAACCGAAATAGAAAATCAACTATTAACAACAAAAAGTAATGTTAAAAATGCTTCAGATTATTTGTTGTTTTTAATGGGTGAAGAAAGTAAAAATACATTAAAACCTAGCAATGAATTAATTGCAGACTCCAATTTAGAAATTTACAGTATACAATTATCTGAAAACAGAGCAGATATTGAAGCTATGCAAAAAAGTACAGAAGCATACAGCAATATCTATAAAGCTGATAAAATGAGCTTTTTACCAAGATTGAATGCTTTTGGAACTTATGAATTATATGACGATCAACTTTTTGGAACAAATGCTAAAGGATATTTAGTAGGCGCACAACTTTCTTGGAATGTGTTTGATGGATTTAAAAGTATTGGAAAAGCACAAAAAAGTAAAGCTGAATTAGATAAAGCTGAAATTAGTTTAGATCAATACAAAAACCAAAGTCAGTTAGAGTATAACAAAGCTAAGCGTCAGTTAATCGATGCCGAAAATCAGTTAAAACTAACAAATTTAGCATTAGAGCAATCTAAAGAAGCTTTTAGAATAAGAAAAAATAGATTTGAGCAAGGATTAGAAAAAACATCTGATTTATTAATTTCTGAAACTCAATATTTAAAAAAACAGTTAGAACAACTACAAACTATTTTCAATTATAATTTTACAAAAGCATACGTAGAATTTTTAACTAAATAAACTAATAAAATCAAACTAATAGAAGATCACAAAAAATAAAAATCGATGAAAAATTCACTAAAAATAATAGCAATTGCAACTTTATTAGTAATAGCAAGTTGCGGAGATTCTAAAGAAAAAGCAATAGACAATAGAACAGCCGTTGCTGTAAAAGTAAATACACCATCATCAGTAAATGGCGCTTTTTTAACTGCCAGCGGAAAAATTGAAGCGGTGCAAAACGCTAACTTAAGTACAAGAATGATGGGTTATGTAAACAATGTTCATGTAAAAGTTGGGCAAAAAGTTAACCAAGGTCAATTATTAGTTAGCATTAATAGTGCTGATATTTCTGCTCAAAAAGCTCAAGTAAGTGCCTCAATAACAGAAGCTACTGCCGCTTTTAAAAATGCTGAAAAAGACTACAATAGATTTAAAGCTTTATTTAGCGACAATAGTGCTTCTCAAAAAGAAATGGATGATATGACTGCACATTACGAAATGGCAAAAGCACGTTTAGAAGCTGCCAAACAAATGAAAAATGGCATAAAAGCACAATTATCTTACTCTAATATTACAGCACCTTTTAGCGGAGTAATAACAGGAAAATATGTAAATAAAGGTGATATGGCAAACCCAGGAATGCCATTAATTAGTATGGAAACGCCAGGACAATTTCAAGTAATTGCTATGGTTCCAGAATCTGAAATTACTAAAATTAGCAACGGTATTGAAGTAAATGTTTTGGTAAAATCTACCAATAAATTATTAAAAGGAAAAGTTACTGAAGTTAGTACATCTACTAAAAATACTGGAGGACAATATTTAGTAAAAGTTGTTTTGGATAAAACAGACGAAAAATTGCTTTCTGGAATGTTTACTTCAGTTCAATTTCCTATAGTGAAAAAAGCAGATACTAACAATGTAATTTTAATTCCAAAAAGTGCTTTAGTAACTCAAGGACAATTAACAGGTGTTTATACCATTGGAAATGAAAATACAGCACTTTTAAGATGGTTAAGAATTGGTAAAAACTATGGCGATGAAGTGGAAGTTTTATCAGGTTTATCTGCAGATGAACAATACATTGTTTCTTCGGACAGTAAATTATTTAACGGAGCAAAAGTAACTATTCAATAATATTAATAGTAGCGTTAGGGATAGCAGTGAAAATCCTTTTTTGATAAAAAAAAGATTGAAACGAATAGCCCGACCCAAAGGGGAACGCCCAAAAATTTAAAATTATGCAAGAAGGTATATCAGGTAAAGTTGCCAATGTTTTCATAAATTCTAAGTTAACCATTTTGTTAATGGTGGCTTTAATGGCTATTGGAATTTATAGTTCTTTTTTAATTCCTAGAGAAGAAGAACCACAAATTATTGTTCCTATGGCCGATGTTTTGGTAGGCTATCCGGGAGCGAGCCCAACAGAGGTTGAAAGTAGAGTTGTTAAACCGCTAGAGAAAATTATTTCGAATATTAAAGGTGTGCAACACGTACATAGTATTGCTATGAATGGTCAAAGTATGATGATTGTGCAGTTTTATGTTGGTGAAGATACAGAACGCTCATACGTAAAATTATACGATGAACTAATGCGTACAAAAGGAATGTTTCCTACAGGAGTTACAGAACCTTTAGTAAAAACACGTTCTATTGATGATGTTCCGATGTTGGGATTGACTTTTTGGAGTGAAAATTATAACGATTTTGAAATTAGACAAATTGCTGAAGAAGTAACTTCAGAAATTGAAAAAGTGAAAGATGTGTCTATTACTAAAGTAATTGGCGGTAGAAACCGTGAGTTAAAAGTAGTTTTAGATAAAGATAAAATGGCTGAAAATGGCGTTGATGCTTTGGGTATTATGCAACTAATTCAGGCAAATAACAGTAGCTCTCAATCGGGAAGTTTTGTAAAAGATGATGAAGAGTTTTTAGTAACAACTGGTAAATTTTTAACATCAAAAGATGATGTAGAGAATTTAGTTGTTGATGTTCATGAGCAAATGCCAGTGTATTTAAAGCAAGTTGCTACAATACACGATGGACCTGGAACTCCAAAAAGTTATGTGAGTTTTGGATTTGGGAAAGGAAATGATAAATACAGTACAAATCCAAGTGAATATTCAGCAGTAACACTATCAATAGCAAAAGTAAAAGGTGCTGATGCTATGAAAATTTCAGAAAAAATTCTGGAAAAAGTAGAACACTTAAAACAAAATTTAATTCCGAATGATGTTCATGTTGATGTTACAAGAAATTACGGAGAAACTGCTTCTCACAAAGTAGGTGAACTTTTATTACACTTAGGTGTTGCTATTTTAGCAGTTACAATTTTAGTAATGCTTGCTATGGGATGGCGCGGTGGATTAGTGGTATTTTTCTCAGTTCCACTAACATTTGCTTTAACGCTATTTAGCTATTATTTGTTAGGTTACACATTAAACCGAATTACATTATTTGCATTGGTTTTTGTGGTTGGTATTGTGGTTGATGATAGTATTATTATTGCTGAAAATATGCACAGACACTTTAAAATGAAGCGTTTACCATTTAAACAAGCAGCTATTTATGCTATTAACGAAGTTGGAAATCCAACCATTTTAGCAACATTTACTGTAATTGCGGCAATTTTACCAATGGCTTTTGTTTCTGGTATGATGGGACCTTACATGAGTCCAATGCCAATTGGAGCGTCTATTGCCATGATTCTTTCGTTATTTGTTGCTTTAACTGTAACGCCTTATTTAGGATATCACTTGTTACAAGAAAAAGATGAACAAGCTCATAAAGAAGAAGAAGGTTTAGAAACAGGTTGGATTTATAAAATTTACAAAAAAGTTGAACAACCATTTTTAGATAGTAAGAAAAAACGTTTTGTAATGTTAGGCATTACAGTAGTTTTATTAGCGGGTTCTGTATTAATGTTCTTTACAAAATCAGTTGCCGTAAAAATGTTGCCTTTTGATAATAAAAATGAATTTCAGGTAGTAATTGATATGCCAGAAGGAACTACTTTAGAAAGAACCGCAGCAGTAACTAAAGAAATTGCGCAGTACTTATCTACCATTCCGGAAGTTGTAAATTATCAGAATTATGTTGGTACCTCTGCTCCTATCACTTTTAATGGTTTAGTTCGTCATTACGATGTTCGTGGAGGAAGTAATATGGCTGATATCCAAGTAAATTTATTATTAAAAGAAAATAGAGATTTACAAAGTCATGATATTGCAAAAAAAGTGCGTCCTCAAGTTCAAAAAATAGCTAAAAAATACAATGCAAACGTAAAATTAGTAGAAGTTCCACCAGGACCTCCTGTACTGTCAACACTGGTTGCCGAAATTTATGGACCAGATTATGATGAGCAAATTAAGGTTGCTAAACAAGTAAAAACAATTTTAGAAAACACAACCGATGTTGTTGATATTGACTGGATGGTTGAAGGAGCTCAAACCGAATATAAATTAGAAGTTGATAAAGAAAAAGCAATGCTAAATGGCATTGCACCTCAACAAATAGTTGGTAACTTAACGTATTTATTAACCGAATATCCAATCTCTTATTTATATGATGAAAATTCTTTTGATGAAGTAAATATTGTTTTAGGTTTAAATGATGCTGACAAAACTAGTTTACAAGATATTCAAAACATAAAAATTAAAGGTAGCAACGGGAATATTGTTCCAATAAGCGATTTGGTTAAAGTTAAAGTAGATTCACTTAAAAATAATATTTACAGAAAAGATCAAAAACGTGTTGTTTATGTAACAGCGGATATGGCTGGAGACTTAGAAAGTCCAGTATATGCAATTTTGGGAATGAAAGAAAAATTACAAAAAATGGAGGTACCAACTGGATATAAAATAAATGAATTATACCTAGAAACACCATCAGACGAAAGTGATTTTACAGTTAAATGGGATGGAGAATGGCAAATTACTTTAGAAGTATTTAGAGATTTAGGAGCAGCATTTTTAGTAGTAATTATCATTATTTATATGTTAATTGTAGGTTGGTTTCAAAACTTTAAAACACCAATAGTTATGATGCTTGCTATTCCGCTTTCTTTAGTAGGAATTGTATTAGGGCACTGGTTATTGGGTGCTTTCTTTACTGCAACTTCATTTATTGGAATGATTGCTTTGGCTGGTGTTATGGTGAGAAACTCAGTATTATTAATTGATTTTATTGAAATTAGATTAAATGATGGAGTTCCTTTAAAACAAGCAATTATTGATGCCGGAGCAGTTAGAACAACACCTATTTTATTAACCACAGGTGCGGTAGTTATCGGAGCTTCTATTATTTTGTTCGACCCAATTTTTCAAGGTTTAGCAATTTCATTAGTGGCAGGTGCAATAGTTTCAACTCTGTTAACACTAATTGTAGTCCCATTAATATATTATATGACAGAAAAAAAGAAATGGGAAAAATAAAAATATTAAAAAACTAATATTATGAAATTACTAATAGTTACAGCCATTAAAGTTTTTGAAAAGGAAGTTAAAATAATGCTTAAAAAGTCAGGGATTCACATTTTCTCCTATACAGATATAAATGGCTTTAGAGATTTATCAGAAGAATCTGTTGAAAGTAATTGGTTCGGCTCTGAAATGAATGAAAATGAAAGTTTAATGTTTTATTCATTTGCTGATGAAGAAAAAACAGATTTACTATTTAACTATGCAAATGAATTTAATTCCAAACAAAAAACATTATCAAAAATCCATGTGGTTATCTTAAATGTTGAAAAATCTAACTAAAAATTAAAAAAATGAAATCAAGACTAATGAATATTATACCAGGTGCTTTTATATTAATAAGCTTAATTTTAGCTATAAAAGTAAATATGAACTGGCTATGGTTTACGGCTTTTGTGGGTGCAAATTTATTCCAACGCGGTTTTACAAAATGGTGTTTGCTAGAAATAATTTTAGGGAAATTAGGTGTAAAAGACTAAAATTTCTTTTGTATGTTTGTGCTTTTAAAATAGAACACTATAAAAAAGATTTTTAAACATATAATTTCAATAATACTTGTTACAACTGTACTACTACCTTTTGCGGTGCAGTTTGTACATTCTTTTGAAAAACATGAACACTTAATTTGTAATGAGCAAAATAAATTACATTTTGATACTCATGAAATTGACTGTTCTGTTTTTCATTTTAAAATCAACACAAATAGTATTGATTTTTCTTCAAAAGAATTAAAAACCAGTGTAATTTTTAATGAAGAAAAAATAAGCTCTGTTGAACATCAACTTTCATCAGAAAAACTACCACACAAATCACCTAGAGCTCCACCATATTTATTGATATAAACTGAATTACAATTAGTTATCAATAAAATATAAAAACATGAAAATATTTAGTACAATCCTTTTAATAGGATTATCTTTTTTTGCGCATGCTCAAAATAAAATATCGGGCAAAGTAACAAATCAACAAAATGAGCCAATTTTTGGAGCAGAAATTTATTTAGATGAATTACACAAAGGCACATCAACCAATGAAGAAGGTTTTTACCAAATAAATAATTTACCAAGCAATACCGTTAAAATTACAGTGGTATTTTTTGGTTATGAAACCATCATAAAAAATATTCAATTACTAGAAAAAGAAACCGTTTTAAACTTTGTTTTAAATGAAGCAATTTTTAAAATGGATGAAGTTATTATTTCAACACCATTTAACAAATTACAATCTGAAAATGTTGTAAAAGTAGAACGTGCCAGTCTACAACAACTAAAAAACAAAGGAGCTGCTACGCTAATTGATGGCGTTGGAACATTACCTGGCGTATCGGTAGTTTCAACAGGAGTTGGCATTGGAAAACCTGTAATTAGAGGTTTAAGAGGAAACAGAGTTTTAGTGTACACGCAAGGAATACGACTTGAAAATCAACAATTTGGTGATGAACACGGATTAGGCATTGACGAATCTAGTATTGAAAGTGTGGAAGTGATTAAAGGTCCTGCATCTCTTTTATATGGATCCGATGCTTTAGGTGGTGTATTGTACTTTAACCCAACCAAATTTGCAGAATTAAATAAATTTGATTTTAATTACAATCAAACTTACTTTTCTAATACAGATGGAAGTAGCACTTCTTTTGGTGTAAAAAAATCTTATAATTTATGGAAATTTTTGGCTAATGGTGCTTATAATCAACATAGCGATTATAAAACTCCAAAACAAGGAACTGTAACCAATACCAGATTTAACGAAACTACTTTTAACACAGCTATCGGATTCAATAATAGTAAATTAAACAGCACATTACGCTTTAATTTCAACAATTCAAAAGTTGGTATTCCAGAAGAAATTGGTGTACAAAATAATCATAAAACACCTATGTTACCCTATCAGGATTTAACTACCAAAATGGTTAGTTTAAATTCTATCTTCTTTTTACCAACGTCTAAAATTTCTACAACTTTTGGCTATACGTTAAATGTGCGTAAAGAGTTTGAAGAACATGAACATGAGGAAGATGAAGAACATTCAGAAAATGAAACCTTAAATCCATCATTATTTTTAAATTTAAACACCTATAGTTATGATGCTAAATGGCATTTGCCAAAATTAGGAGAAATTGAAACTATTGTTGGCATACAAGGTTTGTATCAAAAAAATGAAAATTTTGGTAAAGAAATTTTAATACCAAATGCAACAACAAAAGATTTTGGAACTTTTTTTACCGGATTGTACAATTGGAAACAAAATACCATTCAAGCAGGTATACGTTTTGATACTAGAAATCTAACTACTAAACAACATTTAGTTACTCATGACAATGAAACACATATTTTTGAAGCTATTGATAAATCATTTAAAAATATTTCTTCTTCGCTAGGATTTAAAACAGTTTTATTTGATAAAATAATAAGTAGATTTAATATTGCTTCAGGTTTTAAAGCACCTAATTTAGCTGAATTAACTTCAAACGGAGTGCATCATGGATCTAACAGATTTGAAATTGGTAATAGTGACTTAAAAAATGAACAAAATTTTCAGTCGGATATTTCTTTAGAATATAATACCAATCATTTTGAAATTTTTGCAAATGGTTTTTATAACCACATTAACAATTATATTTTTATTGCTCCAACAGGAGAATTAGAAGAAGACTTGTTTATTTATGAATATACGCAAGATAATGCCAAATTATATGGTGGAGAAATTGGTTGGCATTTGCATCCGCATCCATTAGATTGGTTACACTTAAGCAGTAGTTTTGAGTTTGTTATTGGTAAACAAAACAATGGTGAATACTTACCTTTAATTCCTGCAAATAAACTTACTAATACTTTAAAAACTGAATTTAAAGGTAAAAATTGGTTACAAAATGGTTTTGGTGCACTAACGTTAGAATCTAATTTTAAACAAAACAATATTAGTGAATTTGAAACTACATCTTCTGCTTATAATATTGTAAATATTGGTATTGGAGGTACTTTAAAACTATCAAAATACAATTTTGATATAAGTGCCAATGTGAATAATTTATTTAACACCTCTTATATTTCTCATTTATCAAGATTAAAAGCTGATGGAATTAAAAATATTGGTAGAAATATAATTTTGAATTTAAAATTTGAACTTTAAAAGAAGATTTTACCAAAAATAAAAAAAGTAGCTTTAATTTAATTAAAGCTACTTTTTTTTAAAACTATGCTATTATTTAAAACTACTTAATCTACTACAAATAGTACATCATTTTTAGCAACAGAATCACCTGAATCAAATTTAATTCCAGATAAAATTCCATCTTTAGTTGCTTGAAAATTGTTCATCATTTTCATAGCTTCTAAAACCACAACAATATCACCTTCTTTTACCTCATCACCGTTGTTCTTTTTATATTCAATAACCATTCCTGGTATAGGAGATTTGACAGCACCATTTTCATCAGTTGTACTTTCTTTTCCTTCTTTCTTTTTGCGTGCAATTGGTCTTGCCGTTGCTTTACTACTTGGTATAGCTACACTAAAACGCTCACCATCTACAAAAACTTCCATTTCTTGCATTGGAGTATCGGAATTTATGTTTGATGTAGTTAATTCGCCTTTTAATGCTTTAGCAATTAACTCTTGCTCTTTTGTAACTTCTTCCATTGTTTTAGCCTTCATATCAGCAGGCATTTCCTCTAAACCATATTTGATTTTTAAGAATTTTTTACCTGTTACTGGATATAATGCTAATAAAACTTCGTCATCAATATCTTTTGCCAAGCCTTTTGCACCTTCTTTAACTGCATTCATTTCTGGTTCTAAAACACTTCCTGGTCTGCACTCAATATGTTGTTCACCTCTTGGATAATCTTTTAAAGCTTTTTTTCTAAGTTCTGAATTAATAGGTAAAGTAGTTTTACCATATAAACCATAACATAAATCTTTTACTTCTTGCGTAATTCTAGAATATTCACCTTCATAGGAATCAAACAATACATTATTTACTGTTTGAACACCTACAATTTGACTTGTTGGAGTTACTAAAGGAATTTGACCTAAATCTTTTCTAACTTTCGGTAACATTCTAAAAACTTCATCTAATTTATCTAAAGAATCCATTGCTTTTAGTTGATTCACAAGGTTTGATAACATACCTCCTGGTGTTTGATGTAAAATTACATCTGTATCAATAATAGCATATTTTGGACTATTATCTAAATGCTTGTATTTTGGAATAACTTTTTCCATTTGTGCGCTAATTGCTGTTAATTTTTTAATATCTAAGCCAGTATCTCTATTCGTACCTAATAATGAAACTACTAATGGCTCAACAGCCGCATGAGAAGTTCTGTATGCGTAAGGAGACATACACGTATCAACAATATCTACACCGGCTTCAATTGCTTTAAAAATAGCTAAATCACCCATACCAGAAGTAAAGTGCGTATGCAAGTTTAATGGAATATCAGTAATTTTTTTAAGTTCTACAATTAGGTTGTAAATATCATAAGGCGCAATTAAACCAGCCATATCTTTAATACAGATAGAATCTACACCAAATTCAACTAATTCTTTCGCTTTATTTAGGTAATAATCCATATTGTACACTTCACCTCCTAATCTTGGCTCTGTTAAAGTATAGCAAATTGTACCTTGAAAATGTCTACCATTTCTTTTTACAACTTTCGCAGCGGTTTCAAAATTTCTATAATCATTTAATGCATCAAAACATCTAAAAATATCCATTCCATTATCACAAGCACGTTGTACAAAATTTTCTACAACATCATCTGCATAATTTCTATATCCAACAACATTTTGTCCTCTTAACAACATAAAAAATGGTGTTTTAGGCATATATTTTTTTAATGTTCTTAAACGCTCCCAAGGATCTTCTCCAAGATATCTGTGCATGGTATCAAAAGTAGCTCCTCCCCAAGTTTCAATTGCATGAAAACCAACTTCATCCATTTGTTCGGCAAAAGGTATCATGTCTTCAGTTCTTCCTCTTGTTGCAAACAATGATTGATGTCCATCACGAAAACTTAAATCTTGAATTTTAATTGGGTTTTCTGCTTTTGGCCTGTCTGCGCTATAATTCATTGGAGTCATAATTAATGACCCGTGTTTATCGTATATCATAGTAAATTCATTTTAAAATTTAAAAAATTCTAACTCCTATTGTTTTCCCTTGTTTAAATAAAAATTCTCTATCATTCATTTTTCTATTCATTCCCATTTTACTCCAATTACAACAAGCTACTTCATTTTCGTTGTTATCTTCATTTTGTAAATAAAGAGATACTGCTATTGCTGCTGCTCTTTTCTTTTTTTCTAATAATTCCATAATATTTAAATTTATTGAGGGATGTTTCCGTGTTTTTTAGCTGGTACCATTTCTACTTTTGAACTTAAGGCATCTAAAGCCATTATCAAACGTTCTCTTGTTTCGCTTGGTAAAATAACTTCATCTATATAGCCTCTTTCAGCTGCCAAATATGGTATACCAAAAGCAGTTTCATACTCGTCAATTTTTTGTTGAGTTTTAACTAGTTTATCTTCTGCTTGTGCAATTTCTTTTTTATATTTTGATATAACTTCTACTGCACCTTTAGCACCCATTACAGCAATTTCAGCAGTTGGCCAAGCAAAAACCATATCGGCACCTAAATGTTTAGAGCTCATTGCAACATATGCTCCACCATAATCTTTACGAACTACTACAGTAAATTTAGGGACTGTTGCTTCAGAATAACTCCATAAAAGTTTTGCTCCGTGTCTAATAATTCCATTCCATTCTTGCTGAACGCCAGGCAAATAACCAGGAACATCAACAAACGTTACAATTGGAATATTAAATGCATCACAAGTTCTAATAAATCTACTTATTTTGTCAGAAGCATCAATATCTAAACAGCCTGCTAAAACCATTGGTTGATTAGCAATTACACCAACAGATCTATTATTTAATCTACCAAAACCAACGATGCAGTTTTCGGCAAAATATTCATGAACTTCGTAAAATAGACCTGCATCTAAAACCTCTTCAATAATATCTTTCATATTATAAGGCACTTTAGAATCGTCTGGAATAATTGTGTCCAACATTTCACAAGTACGTTTTGGATCATCACCCATTTCTAATATTGGAGTCATTTCCATATTATTATTAGGAAGATAATCTAATAACTCTCTAATTTGCTCTATACAATCTGTATCATCTTCACAAGCAAAGTGTGCATTTCCACTTTTAGAATTATGAACCATTGCACCACCTAATTCTTCAAAAGTAGTTTCTTCACCCGTTACCGTTTTAATTACATACGGACTAGTGATAAACATGTTACTTGTTTTTTTCACCATAAAGATAAAATCTGTCATTGCAGGTGAATAAACTGCTCCTCCAGCACAAGGACCCATAATTGCAGAAATTTGTGGAATTACACCCGATGCTCTAGAATTTCTAAAGAAAACATCACCATAACCTTTTAATGCATCAACTCCTTCTTCTACTCTAGCTCCTCCAGAGTCATTTAATCCAACAACTGGTGCTCCAGCTTTTAAAGCTAAATCCATTATTTTACAAATTTTGGTAGCGTGCATTTCTCCTAATGCTCCACCGCTTGAAGTAAAATCTTGTGAAAAAGCAAAAACTGTTCTTCCATTTATTAATCCGTGCCCAACAATAACTCCATCAGAAGCTATTTCAACTTGCTCCATTCCAAAATTTACTGAACGATGTTTAACTAACGAATCTATTTCATAAAAACTTCCTTCATCAAATAATAGGTTAATTCGTTCACGGGCTGTCAGTTTACCTTTCGCATGTTGTTTTTCAATTCTTTGTTCACCACCCATTTGAGAAGTTTTTTCTCTTTGAGCAATTAAATAGGATATTTTATCAGCAACTTTCATATTATATATTTAGTTTTTCAATTTTTTTAAAGCCGTTTTTAAGCTTTTTTTCCTATATAAAGATAAAGATTGTATTCTTAAAAATTGACGATTTTTACTATAAAAAAAACTAAAATATCCATTTTAAAATATTTTTAATGAATAAAAATATTGCTTATTTGATATTTAATAAGCTAATAAATACACTTTTTTTATCATTTTAATAATATTTTATGTCGTTAATTATTATTTTAATAAAAATTATTTTCTGTAACATTTGTGGTTTACCAATTTTTAAATCTGTTTAAAAATTGAAAAAAAGAGAAAATATGACCACTTAAAAAAGTCTATTTACAACGATTTCGAGATGCCAAATAAAAAAAGTAAAAAAGTATTTTTTTTCAATATTTTTTTATTTAAAAAAAAGCCTCTTTTGAGTAAAAAAAACATAATAAATATAAAATTTGAACAAAAAAAAGTGATAAAAATTCTTAAAATGGAAAAAACACAAGCAATTTTTAGAGTTTTATTTCATAGAATCATTCTAAATTTCTGTCTAAAATTAATTTTATAAAATTAATTTATAATATATAGCTAAATTAGCTCGATTTAAAAAAACATCCAATGAAATCTTCTCAAAATCAAACTTTAACAGACACTTCCAACCCAATAAAACGTATTATTATTGGTGTACAATTTTTATTTGTAGCTTTTGGAGCAACCGTATTAGTACCACTATTAATTGATATTGATCCATCAGTAGCTTTATTTACTGCCGGTTTTGGTACTTTAATCTTTCACATAATCACTAAAGGAAAAGTACCTGTTTTTTTAGGTAGTAGTTTTGCTTTTATAGCTCCAATTATTGCAGCAACTAAAATTTATGGGTACCCAGGAACTCTGGGCGGTATAATTGCAGTAGGTTTAGTGTATGGAATTGTTTCTGCTATTATTAAACTATGGGGATTAAGAGTTATTGAAAAAATATTTCCTGCAATAGTTGTTGGCCCTGTAATTATGATTATTGGTTTATCACTTGCAACAGTTGGTGTTGATATGGCAAAAACAAACTGGCCAATTGCTTTAGCCGTTTTAGCTACAGCCATAATAATTGTGACATTTACAAAAGGATTAATTAAATTAATTCCAATTTTTATTGGAATTATTGTTGGTTACATTATTTCAATTATTACTGGATTAGTTGATTTTACAACTGTAAATGAAGCTGCTTGGTTTGCATTGCCAAAATTTACAATACCTGAATTTAATTGGGGAGCCATTTTATACATGATTCCTGTAGCAATAGCGCCTATTATTGAACATATTGGAGATATGTATGCTATTGGTGGAGTTGCAGAAAAACAATTTGTAAAAGATCCTGGATTACATAGAACTCTACTAGGTGATGGAATTGCGACAGCTTTTGCTGGATTTTTAGGTGGACCTCCAAACACAACTTATTCTGAAGTAACTGGAGCTGTAGCATTAACAAAAATTACTGATCCAAGAGTTTTGCGAATTGCAGCTGTTACAGCTATTGTATTTTCTTTAGTTGGTAAAATTAGTGCCATTTTAAAAACAATTCCTCAAGCAGTTTTAGGCGGCATTATGTTATTACTTTTTGGAATGATTGCTAGTATTGGTATTAAAACTTTAATAGAAAATAAAACAGATTTTTCAATAACCAGAAATCAAGTAATTGTTTCTATTATTTTAACCATTGGTATTGGTGGCGCACAATTAGGCTACGGAAACTTCTCTTTAGCTGGTATTGGATTAGCTTCTGTTGTTGGGGTAATTTTAAATTTAGTTTTACCAAATCCTACAAAATCAGATAAAAACTAATTAGAATTAATTTTAAAAACATTAAAAAGCCTTTTTGAAAACACTTCAAAAAGGCTTTTCTATTTAAAGAACACTAATTATTTATACGTAAAATTTTATAATGAATAGAATTGCTATAATAACCATTATTGGTTTAATTTCTTTATACCTACCTGTTAATAGTTTTAACAATACAAATGACAACATACCAAATACAATTCCCTCTGCTATACTATAAGTTAAAGGCATCATAATAATAGTAAAAAATGCAGGGATAGCTTCGGTAAAATCAGTTAAATCAATATTCATTATTGGAGATATCATAAATAATCCAACAATTATTAATGCTGGAGCTGTAGCAGCCGCAGGAATAATCATAAAAATTGGGGCAAAAAATAATGCCAATGCAAACATACCAGCAACTGTTAAAGCTGTCATTCCTGTTTTACCTCCTTCAGCAACACCCGCAGCACTTTCTACATAAGTTGTAACTGTTGATGTTCCTAAAATTGCGCCAAAAAAAGTTCCTATTGCATCTGCAAATAAAGCTTGTTTTACTCTTGGTACATTTCCATCTTTATCTAACATTCCTGATTTTGATGAAACACCAACTAATGTTCCAACTGTATCAAACATATCGACAAATAAAAATGTAAATAACACAATTAGCATATCCAAACTGAATACTTGAGAAAAATCAAATTTAAAGAATATAGGCTCTACAGAAGGTGGTAAACTTACAAATGTAAAATTCTCTGGAATAACTGTCACACCAACTACCAATCCTATAATGGTTGAAACTAAAATTCCAATTAAAATTGCTCCTTTAATTTTTTTTGTTAGTAAAACTCCAATTATTAAAACCCCAGCCATCCCAACTAACACTTCAGGGTTTTTCATGTTTCCTAACGATACTAATGTTGCTGGATTATCTACAATTAAACCAGTACCTTTTAATCCTATAAAAGCAATAAATAAACCAATACCTACGGAAACTGCATGTTTTAAATTTAATGGAATAGAATTTACTATTAACTCACGTATATTAAATGCAGTTAAAATAATAAATATTATACCTTCTAAAAAAACCGCTGTTAAAGCAAATTCCCAAGAGTATCCCATACCTAATACAACTGTAAATGCAAAAAAAGCATTTAAACCCATTCCAGGCGCTAAAGCAAAAGGTAATTTAGCATATAGTGCCATAATTAATGTAGCTACTACAGCAGATAATGCTGTTGCTGTAAACACAGCATCTTTATCCATTCCTGCAGCACTTAAAATACTTGGATTAACTGCTAAAATATATACCATTGTCATAAAAGTGGTAATTCCAGCAATTATTTCAGTTCTTAAGGTCGATTTATTTTCTGTAATTTTAAAAAACTTGTCTAACATAATTTATTTTTTAAATATTCCACTTAATTGCTAATGTTGGTCTTCCTTTAATAGCATTACTTCCACCTGCAAAATTTGATGAAATTTCTAACTCACCACCCACTGAAAAGGTTTTATTTAAATGGTACCATAATTGCGGTTCAGACAAAAACACGGTTAAATCTTCAGCACCCTTATAATTTTGAGTCCACAAATCAGCAAAACCCGCAAATGTTAATTTGTCTTCAATTATATTATAATACCATGTTCCCGTAACTTGGAAGTTTGCTTTTTCAGCTCCGGTAAATGCTTTATAACCTGCATAGGTTGAGAATCCCCATTTAGCATTTGCTTTTTCATAATTTACTCCAAAAATCCAAGCTTCATCAATTGTATAACCTCCTGTAGCATTTCCTGCTTTAAAAGTTCCTACACCTGCATTGTATTCAACATGTAAACCAACTGGCATTGTTTCTGTTTTTAATACTCTTGCAATTTCATAATATGCGCCACTTACACCCGTTGCAGAATTATAATCAAAATCAATAAAGGTAAAGGTGTTACCATATTTATCCATTTTAAAAAGTTCTAAAGTACTTGTGAAATGTCCTCTTTCAAAATCTCTATGTAATTGAAAGTTTTGCGCTGTAATTGAAGCAGTTACTAAAATTGTAAAAAGGGTGATTAGTTTTTTCATTGTGTTTGTTTGTTAATTGTTATAAAAAAATTAAGCCACAAAAATAACACAATAAATACTATATAGTCCTATTAGATTTTTTCAATTATTAACACGTAATTAACTATTTAAAATGAAAATAAATAACAGAACTGTTAAAACCTTAATTTTAATTAATACAAATTGGGCTATTAGTATAAAAAGTAAACTGTAATGATAGTAATTTATACTTTTTCTTTTAAATTATTTGAATAAAAAAAGTCAATTAAGTTGATTAACAAATACTTATGTTGTAAATTTAAAGTAACTAAATTATTTAATTATGAAACGTACAAGGCTATTATCTCGCCTTTGGGAGTTTCAGAACAAGTATGGTTACATCCCAAACAATGCTATTTCAGAAATTGCTCAAAAATTAAGAGTATCAAAAATTGAAATTGAAGGAGTCATCTCATTTTATCATTTCTTTCACAGAAAACCAACTGGTAAATATATTATTTACCTAAACAACAGTATTATTTCAGAATTTAATGGATTTGCAGATATAAAAGCTGCGTTTGAAAAAGAAACGGGTTGCACTTTTAATAGTTATGACAACAATCCACTATTTTCTTTATTCGAAACATCTTGTATAGGATTAAGTGATCAAGAACCTGCAGCACTTATTAATTTTTATCCATTTACACATTTAACTCCTGAAAAAGTAAAATCAATTATTGAAAAGTTAAGAAATTACGAAGCTATAGAAAGCATCGCAAATAACCCTACTTGTAAAATTCAGTACACGCCAACTGAAGAAAAAACCATTTTTTTTAGAAATTATACCATTGGTAATTCATTAAAAAAAATAAAACCTAACAATCAAAACAAACTGTTAGCAAATATTGAAAAAGCAAAATTAGAAGGAAGAGGTGGTGCCTTTTTTTCAACAGCTGCTAAATGGAATGCTTGTAAAGCATCCAAAAACACAAAAAAATACATTATTTGTAATGCTGACGAAGGCGAACCTGGCACTTTTAAAGACAAAGCGCTTTTAAATAATTATCCTGGTTTAGTTATTGAAGGTATGATTATAGCTGCATTTATTACTGGTTCAAAAAACGGATTTATTTATTTAAGAGCCGAATATAAATACTTGCTTAAAAAATTAGAAAACACCATAAATGAATTTACTGAAAAAGGTTTTTTAGGGAAAAACATACTTGGTATTGATGCATTTAATTTTAAAATAAAAATTGAATTAGGTGCTGGCGCGTATGTTTGCGGAGCAGAAACGGCATTAATAGAATCTTTAGAAGGATTTAGAGGCGAACCTAGGATTAGAAAATATTTCCCAACCGAGAACGGATATTTAGGTCATTCTACAGTTGTAAATAATGTTGAAACATTTGCAATGGCATCGAGAATTATTGAATTAGGTCCAAATTTTATAAATACAATAGGAACTAAACAAAGCAAAGGAACTAAAATTATTAGCATTGCTGGTGATGTTGCAAAACCAGGAATTTATGAAATTGAATGGGGAACATCTATTCAACAACTACTCCATTTAAGCCAAGCCACCGCGCCACATTATATTCAAATAAGTGGTCCATCTGGTGAATGCATTAACAATTCTGAATTTCATAGAAAAATATGTGAAGAAGATTTAATTTGTGGTGGATCAATAATGGTTTTCAATAAATTTAGAAGCATTATTCAAATATTAGAAAACTTTACTAAATTCTTTAAAATAGAATCTTGTGGAGCTTGTACGCCTTGCAGAGCCGGAAATCAAATTTTACACGAAAAAATATTGAAAATTAAACGTGGTATTTGTACTTCAAAAGATTTAGAAGAAATTAAACAATGGGGAAAAATTATGCAATATTCTAGCCGTTGTGGTTTAGGGCAATATGCTGCAAACACGTTAATGATGGCCGTTGATAAGTTTAACGATTACTTTAATTTAAAAGTTGAAACATGCACTGATAATTGCAATGTAGAATTTGACATGCAAAATGCAGTTTATGATTACGATTTAATTATTAACACTCAAGCAAATAATTTACAATAATTTATTATTAATGCAATATGAAGCGGTTTTTAAATGTAATTTTTATTATAAATAAAATTAAACACCTATTTAATTATATTTTTAACAATTTATTATACAACAATAATTATTAAAATATACATACAAAAGAACAAAAGCACTGTTTTATTATATTATTTTTAAAAGTATACTACAAACCATTTCATTAATGGTAAAAAGAACTTTCAGCCTTAAAAATCAACACTTTAAATATGAATAATTCGTAACTTTAGTTACCACAAACTACAATTATATTTCATATGAACAGAACTCACCTATTAAATAAGCTTTGGGAATACCAACATAAATTTGGTTATATTTCAAACGAAGCAATTTCTGAAATTTCTAAACTTCTTAATGTTTCTGCCATTGAAATTGAAAGTGTTGTTTCTTTTTATCATTTTTTTCATAAAACTCCAACAGGAAAACACACAATATATTTAAATAATAGCATTATTTCTGAGTTAAAAGGTTTTGAAGAAGTAAAAACAGCATTTGAAAAAGAAACTGGCTGTACATTTAATGACAATGGCAATGAAGAATTTTCTTTATTTGAAACTTCTTGCATCGGATTAAATGATCAAGAACCCGCTGCATTAATAAATTTTTATCCATTTACAGATTTAACTCCAAAAAAAGTAAAATTAATTGTACAAAAAATAAAAAATGGAGAAAATGTTAAAGACTTTGCAAGTAAAACAAAAAGCAACATTCATTACACTCCACCATTTCATAAAACAGTTATTTTTAAACCTTATGAAATGGGTAAAAGTCTTCAACCTATTTTAAAAAACTCACCTCAACAAATTATTGACAAAATAACCAAATCTAAATTATTAGGTTGTGGAGGAGCATTTTTCCCGGCAGGCTACAAATGGCAGTCATGTAAAAACAATGAAGCAGATACGAAATATATTATTTGTAATGCTGATGAAGGCGAACCTGGAACTTTTAAAGACAAAGCACTATTCCAATATTTACCCGGATTACTTTATGAAGGAATGATTTTAGCAGGATATGCAACTGGTGCAAAAGAAGGAATTATATATTTAAGAGCCGAGTATTTGTATCTACTACCAGCTTTAGAAAAATTATTAGAAGAATTTTATACTAAAAACTTATTAGGAAAAAACATTTTAGGAATTGACGGTTTTGACTTTGAACTACGATACCAAATTGGTGCCGGCTCTTATGTTTGTGGTGCTGCTTCTGCATTAATAGAATCACTGGAAGGAAGACGAGGTGAACCTCCTGTACGTTCTCATTCAGCAACAAAATATGGCTACCTTCAAAAACCAACAGTTGTTAACAATGTTGAAACTTTATGTTACGCAGCCAGAATTATTGAATTTGGCGAAGACTATTTTTTAAATATTGGAACACCAGAATCTCCTGGCACTAAATTAATTAGCATTTCTGGTGATGTAGCAAAACCTGGCATTTATGAAATTGAATATGGAACAACTTTTAAAGAGCTATTAGGTATTGAAATGAGTCAAGCAACTTCACCCTATTTTGTTCAAGTAAGCGGACCTTCGGGAGATTGCATAAACAACACTGAATTTAATAGAAAAATTTGCAAAGAAGATATTTTATGCGGTGGCGCTTTAATGGTTTTTAACAGAAATAGAGATATACTTCAAATATTAAGAAATTTTATAGAATTTTTTAAAGAAGAATCATGTGGCGTTTGCACACCTTGCAGAGCTGGTAATTTTATTTTAACTGAAAAAATAAAAAAAATACAACGAGGTTTATGCACTCAAGAAGATTTAGATGAAATTAAGCAATGGGGAAAAATTATTAAACTTTCAAGTAGATGTGGCTTAGGAAAAGCATCTCCAAATGCATTAATAATGGCAACCGAAAAGTTTAAAGAATATTTTAATGTAAAAATAGCCCCAAATGATGGAAGTCAAAATGTTGAATTTGATATGGAAGATGCCATTCACGAATTTGATAGCTTAATAAAAGACACACAACTTTAGCAAAAAATCTTAAAAATGGAAAATATATCCTTTAAATTAGATGGAAGAACTTGCACAGCAGAAAAAGGTACTAACCTAATTGAAGCGGCAAAACAAAACGGAATTTTTATACCAACTTTATGCCATTTTAAACACCTAAATCCTTTAGGAAGTTGTAGAGTTTGCACAGTAAATTTAAACGGACGTCCAGTTGCAGGCTGTACAATAAGTTTACAAGAAGGTATGGATATTGAAGTAAATACTACAGAATTACTCGATACAAGAAAAGCTATATTAGAAATGATGTTTGTTGAAGGAAATCATTTTTGTCCTTCTTGTGAAAAAAGTGGTGATTGTCAAATGCAAAATTTAGGATACGAAACAGGTATAAGATTTACCCGATATCCACACTTATTTGTTGATAGATTAGTTGATGCACGACCAGAACGAATAGTAGTAAACCAAAACAGATGCATTAAATGCAAACGTTGTATTGAAGAAGTAAAAACAAACGATGGTTTTAGCGTTTTTAGCTTTACACAAAGAGGAAATAGCACCAAAGTTTCAGTTGACTATGAACAAGAAGCAAAATTATCTGAAATAGAAGCCGAGCGCGCAATGCAAATTTGCCCAACAGGTTCTATTTTAGTAAAAGGAAAAACATTTAGCAAACCTTTTGGTAATCGACAATTTGATTTAGGTCCTGAAGGAAAACAATTCTCTTTAGATAAAATTAAAAAGCACAAAACTACAAATAAGAAAAAAAGAATTGCAACCACATCATTAGCTGGTTGTTTTGGCTGTCATATGTCTATGTTAGATATAGATTTAGGTTTGTTAGATTTATTAGAAGTTGTAGAGTTCAATAAATCACCAATAACCGATATTAAAAACTTTACAGAACATTGTGATATTGGTTTAATTGAAGGTGGTTGCTGCAACACTCATAATATTGAGGTTTTAAGAGAATTTCGTAAACATTGTGACATTTTAGTATCGGTTGGCGAATGTGCAATTTGGGGAGGTTTACCTGCAATTAGAAATACCGTTCCATTAGAAGAATGTTTAAGAGAAGCTTATTTAGAATCTATGACAAGCGAAGAAGGCGCAACAATCATACCTAACCACGAAGATATTCCAAAGATTTTAAACAAAGTATATTCTAACCACGAAGTTGTAAAAATAGATTATCACATTCCGGGCTGTCCACCAAATGCCAATCATATTTGGAATGTTGTAAAACATATCCTTTTTGAAGAAGAATACTCTATTGCATATCCAGAATTTAAATACGACTAAACCTAAAACATCAAAAAAATGAACAAAAAGAAAATAGTTATAGAGCCAGTAACCAGAGTTGAAGGTCACGGAAAAGTAACCATTAAAATGGATGAAAATGGTAAAGTTGAAGATGCTTTTTTACATATTGTAGAGTTTAGAGGTTTCGAAAAATTTATTCAAGGTCATCCATATTGGGAAGCACCGGTTTTAGTACAACGCCTTTGTGGAATTTGCCCTGTAAGTCATCATATTGCTGCAGCCAAAGCCATTGATCAATTGGTTGGTGTTGATCCGGAAAACCTATCGCCTACAGCAACAAAATTGCGTAAACTATTACATTACGGACAAGTTTTTCAATCACATTCTTTACATTTTTTCTATTTAGCATCACCAGATATTTTATTTGGAATTAACGCACCTGCTGAAAATAGAAACATTGTTGCTGTTGCTGCTGAAAATAGAGAATTGGCAAAAAAAGGAATTTTAATGCGAAAATTTGGTCAGGAAATTATTAAAGCATTGGCAGGTAAAAAAATTCACGGAATTTTAGCCGTTCCAGGTGGAGTTCATAAAACATTTACCAACCAAGAACGTCAATATTTTTTAGATGGAATTCAAATTCCTAACATTGATACTATGATTGAATGGTCGAAAGAAATAATCGACTTCATGAAAAATTATCATCTAGAAAATGCCAAATGGATTGATAATTTTGCTGCATATCCATCCAATCACTTAGGCTTAGTTCATAAAGAAACTGGTGCTTTGGAATTATATGATGGTAGATTACGCTCAGTAGATTTTGAAGGGAAAGAGTTGCTGAATATTGAAGATATTGAATATCGTTATCATTTTAAAGAAGCTGTAGAACCTTGGTCATATCTCAAATTTCCTTATATGACAAAATATGGTAGAGAAAATGGATGGAACAGAGTTGGTCCATTAGCGCGCATAAATACTTGTTCACATATTAGTACTCCTTTAGCCGAAATTGAACGACAAATTTTTAAAGCCTACACGCAAAACAAACCAAACAATATGACCATGCATACACATTGGGCTCGTTTAATTGAAATGCTACACTGTGCCGAACTTATAAAAGAATTATTATTTGATGATGAAATTATGGGAACAGACCTAGTAAGAAAAGGAACTCCTAGAAATAAAGGAATTGGTATTATTGAAGCACCCAGAGGTACTTTAATTCACGAATATCATACGGATGATAAAGGCTTAATCACAAAATGTAATTTAATTGTTTCAACTACACATAATAATGAAGCAATGAACCGAGGTGTTAGAGCGGTTGCCCAGGAAGTTTTAAATGACAAACCAGAAATTACTGAACCAATGTTAAATCAGGTTGAAATGGCCATTAGAGCATATGATCCTTGTTTAAGTTGCGCCACACATGCTTTAGGTGAGATGCCTTTAATTGTTAAAATAGAAGACCATTTAGGAAATTTAATAGATGAGAAAATTAGATAAAACACTTATAATAGGGATTGGAAATAACACCCGCCAAGATGATGGTCTTGGCTGGTGTTTTTTAGATAAATTAGTTGAAGCAGGTTTTAATGAAGATCAATTATTATACAAATATCAATTAATGGTGGAAGATGCCGAATTAATTAGCGAATACGAAACCGTAATTTTTGTTGATGCAAATAAAACAACTCTTGATAAAGGTTTTTCAATAGAACGTTTTTATCCAGCAGAAAAAGTAGCTTTTTCAACTCATGCAGTTCCTCCAAATCAAATATTAAATTTATGTGAAACAATTTATCATAAAAAACCAAAAGCCTATGTTATTAAAATAGATGGTTATAGCTGGAACTTCACCATAAGTTTAACTAATAAAGCTACTGAAAATTTAAATAATTCTTTGTCCTGTTTTAAATCCTTTGCATTCTAATTTTTATTAATTTTAATGTTCAATTAAATTTAAGAATGCAACCAGAATTTACTCCTAAATTATTTTCATTAATAAAACAGGGAATTTCAAAAAAAACAATTTCAACAGATACTATAGCTGGTATTATTGTTGGTATTGTAGCACTTCCACTCTCTATTGCTTTTGCAATTGCATCGGGAGTTTCACCCGAAAAAGGAATTATTACAGCCATAATTGCAGGTATTTTAATTTCAGCATTTGGTGGTAGCAGAGTTCAAATTGGGGGTCCAACAGGTGCCTTTATTGTAATTGTTTACGGAATTGTTCAAAAATTTGGTGTTGATGGGCTAACTATAGCAACTTTTATGGCGGGAGTTATAATTATTGGAATGGGGATTTTAAAACTCGGAAATTTATTAAAATTTATACCTTATTCTTTGGTTGTTGGTTTTACAAGTGGAATTGCAATTATTATTTTTTCTTCACAGTTAAACGCATTTTTTGGACTTGGTATTGAAAAGGTTCCAGCAGATTTTATTGATAAATGGATTGTATATTACAATAACTTTAGTAAAATTAATTGGTATTCCTTTTTAATAGCGATTGGAACAATTTTAACAATTTTAATTTTTCAAAAAATAAGTTCTAAAATTCCAGGTTCTATAATAGCAATTTTAATCTCTACAATTTCAGTTGTTTATTTTAAATTACCTGTAGAAACTATTGAAAGTAATTTTGGTAATATTTCAGGAAGTTTTAGCGCACCTTCATTGCCAAATTTTAATTACGAAACCATAAAATCTTTAATTCAACCTGCATTTGCAATTGCCATTTTAGGAAGTATAGAATCATTACTTTCTGCTGTTGTTTCAGATTCTATGATTGGTGGAAAACATAGATCTAATGTTGAATTAATTGCTCAAGGTTTTGCAAATATTGCTTCATCATTATTTGGTGGAATTCCTGCAACTGGTGCCATTGCAAGAACAGCAACAAATGTAAAAAATGGAGGAAGAACACCAATTGCTGGTATTGTTCACGGACTTGTTTTATTAGCCATTATGCTATTATTTGCACCATATGCAAAACTAATTCCATTATCTTGTTTAGCTGGAATTTTAGTAATTGTTGCCTATCATATGAGTGAATGGCGACAATTTATTTCTATCTTAAAAGGACAAAGAATGGACATTATTATTTTATTAACAACCTTCTTTTTAACTGTTGTTTTTGATTTAATAATTGCCCTTGAAATTGGAATTATCTTATCAAGCTTTATGTTTATGAAAAGAATGAGCGAATCTGTTCATATTCAAAACATTACTTCTGAAAATAAATTAAAAGAACAACTATTTGAACAGGAAATACATGATTTACCAAAAGAAGTTCAACTTTTTGAAATTAATGGGCCTTTATTTTTTGGTGCCGCACGTCAATTTCAAGAAACATTAACCAGTTTTAATAACGACTGTAAAGTGGTAATTCTTAGAATGCGCTACATTCCAATAATTGATGCAACCGGGTTTCAAAGTTTAAAAGAAATTATTAAAACGTTTAATAGCAGTGGAATCTTAATTATTTTGTCTGGAATAAATCCTGAGTTAAGAAGTGATTTTAGAAAAAATGGTATTTATGAAATAATTGACAGAAAATACATTGTTAGCAATATTATTATGGCTGTTTCTAGAGCTAAAACTTATTTAAAAACTTAATCACCAAAAGCTGTTAACACCAATTTTCTTGGACCTCCAAAATTTCTATGTTCGCACAAATAAATTCCTTGCCAAATTCCTATATTCAATTTTCCATTTGAAATTGGAATTTGAATAGAACTTCCCAAAAGTGAAGCTTTAATATGTGCTGGCATATCATCTGAACCTTCATAGGTATGAATATAATATGGCATATTTTCTGGAATCATTTTATTAAAGTGACATTCAAAATCAGTTCTTACACTGGCATCGGCGTTTTCATTGATGGTTAAACTTGCCGAAGTATGTTTAATAAAAACCTGTAATTGACCAATAGTTATTTCCTTTAGTTCTAGAATAGCAGTAATAATTTCATTTGTAATTAAATGAAAACCTCTTTTTTTAGGTGAAATCTGTATTTCCTTTTGATAAAATTTCATTTTAACTTATTTAACTAATGTTATTTACAATTTCATCAGCAATTGACAAACAAGCAGTTGCAGCAGGTGAAGGCGCATTTAAAACATGAACATTATTATTGTGATGTATAATTTTAAAATCATCCACCATATTTCCATCATAATCAATGGCTTGTGCTCTTACACCAGATCTTGCGGTTTGCACCTCATCAACAGTAATAGATGGCATCATTTTTTGCAATTCTTTTACAAATAAGCGTTTAGAAAATGCTCGTTTATATTCATCAATTCCCTTATGCCAATGTTTGCCAAATAATTTCCAAGTTCCTTTAAAAAGAAGTGCTTCCAAAGTATCTTTAAAACTAAAACTTGTTCTGCTATAGCCTTCACGCTTAAAAGTGAAAACTGCGTTTGGACCACATTCTATACTTCCATCTACCATTCTTGTAAAATGAACTCCTAAAAATGGAAATTTTGGATCTGGAACTGGATATACTAAATTTTTAATTTTATGAGCTGCTTCAGGCTTTAACTCATAATAATCGCCTCTAAACCCAACTATATGAATATCTAATTTAGCATTGTCTTTTTCTGCAATTCTATCAGACTGTAATCCTGCACAAAAAATAACTTTCGTAGCTTCAAACGAAACCGAACTTGTTTCTAAAATGGTTTTATCTTTTAATGAAGTTATATTTTTAACTTCACAAGAACTAATTAATTTACTTTCAGAATTTATGGTATTCATTTGCTTTACAAAAGCTTTACAAACACCAACGTAATCAATAATTCCTGCAGTTGGCACCCAAATGGCTTTTAAACCAACAATAAAAGGTTCCTTTTTATTAATTTCCTCGGCAGATAAATATTGAATTCCTTCCGTTCCGTTTTCAATTCCTCGATTAAAAATATTCTCTAAAATTGGTAATTCCTCTTTTTTAGTAGCTACAATTATTTTACCACAAACATCAACTTTTACATTATTTTTAACAGCAAAATCCACCAACTGCTTCCCTCCTTTTTTAGAATTTAAAGCTTTATAAGAACCTGGCTTGTAATATATTCCTGAATGAATTACTCCTGAATTTCTACCTGTTTGATGCATTCCAACATCCGAGTCCTTTTCTAAAACAGCAATAGATTTATTTGGGAATTTTAATTGTAATTTATAAGCTGTTGCCAAACCAACAATTCCTCCTCCAACAATAATAACATCGAATTTATTGGACATACTTTGTTTTTCCAACAAAGGTCAGTAAAACAAAAGAAATTAAAAAGAAAATTGCTAAAAACAATACGCTCCATTGCATAGAACCGGTAAGCGAAACCAATAAGCCAAAAACAATCATTCCAAAAACAATCGCTAATTTTTCTGTTACATCATAAAAACTAAAATAGGTTGCGTGGTCTTTAGTTTCTGGTAATAATTTTGAATATGTAGAACGCGAAAGTGATTGTATTGCCCCCATAACCAATCCAATTAACGCACCAATTGAATAAAAGTAATAATGAACATTTTCTTGAGATTTATCTAACATAAAAGCTGAAACACAAATAATTGACCAAATAATTACCGTTATTTTTAATGATGAAATATTTCCTATTCTGTCTGACAATCGTGAAAATAAAAATGCACCAACTATTCCAACTACTTGCACTATTAAAATTACAGCAATTAAATCTAATGTAGGTAACCCTAATTCTTTACTTCCGAAAATCCCAGCCATTAATATAATTGTTTGCACACCAACACTGTACATAAAAAAAGAACTTAGAAAGAATTTTAATTCTGGGTGATTTCTTAATTCTAAAGCCACTATTTTTAGTTCGTGTAAGCCTTTCCAAATAAAATCTTTTTCAGGTTTTCTGTTATAAATATTATTTGGTAATTTACTATATGTAATTTGAGCAAAACCAAACCACCAAACTCCTACAATTAAAAAGGTAATTCTTGATGCCATTGCAGCATCTGGAATACCAAATAATTCAGGTTTGTTTATCATTATTAAACTTAAAAGCAACAAAATAATAGAACCTACATATCCTAAAATAAAACCTTTTGCACTTACATTGTCTTGTTGTTCAGGGTGTGCTACTTCAGGTAAATACGCGTTGTAAAAAACAATACTTCCCCAAAAACCAATACTTGCTAATATTGTAAAAACAATTCCTACCCAAAGTGTTTCCTCTCCTTTAAAAAAGAACAAACTCATAACAGATAATGAACCTAATAAACAAAATGCTTTTAAAAATTTTAATTTATTACCTGTATAATCTGCAATACCAGACAAGATTGGTGATAAAAAAGCTACAATTAAAAATGAAAATGCCAATGTATAATCATATAAAGTTGTTGGATCCCATCGTGTGCCTAAAAAATTTATTTTACCCTCAATATTGGAAAAAGATTCTGTTAAACTACTATAATAAATGGGAAAAACAGCAGTACTTATTACTAATGAATATACCGAATTTGCCCAATCGTAAAATGCCCAAGCATTAATTAACTTTTTGTCTCCTTTTTTCAACATATTTTAAAAATAAAAAAACCGTTCTAATGAATTTTAGAACGGTTTACAATATACTATATTTATTTTTTAATGTAATTAACTTTTTATTGGCATTGTATTATACTTTTTAGCTAAAGAGATAGCTGTTGGTAGGTATGCTTTTAAGTTTTGTATTCTTGTTTCGTTTGATGGATGTGTACTTAAAAATTCAGGTGGCGCACTTCCACTTTCTGCTCTTTGACTCATTCTAATCCAAACATTTATTGCTTCTTCTGGATTGTAACCAGCCATAATCATAAATACCATTCCTAACTTATCTGCTTCGGTTTCATGAGTTCTACTAAATGCCAACAAACCAACAGTTGAAGAAATTCCAAAAGCAGTATTCCACAATTGTTGTGCTTTTGGATCTTTATTTGATGTTCCTAAAGCAACTAAAACGCCTCCTAATTGTTGTCCATAAGCACTTGTCATTCGCTCTTGACCGTGTTTTGCAAAAGCGTGTGCAACTTCGTGTCCCATAACAGCCGCAATACCATCTGTATTATCGCAAATTGGTAAAATACCTGTGTAAAAAACCACTTTTCCGCCAGGCATACACCAAGCATTTACAGTTGGGTCTTCAATTAAATTAAATTCCCATCTATAACTGTTAGCTTCGCTAACCATTCCATTGGCTCTCATAAATTTATCAACAGCTTTTGAAATGTTTAAACCAACCATTTGTATTTCATTAGTCTTTTTTTTATCTGTTGAAATTTTATTCTCCTTTAAAAAGCCTTCATATTGAGCAAAACTTGCTGGTAAAATTTCGGCATCACTAACTATATTAATTCTTTTTCTACCAGTAATTGGAACAGTACTACAGCTTACAGCAAACATAAACACGAGTGATAATGCTATAATTTTTTTCATTTTTCAGTTTTTTTTATTTTCTAGTTAATCTTTAAAAATACAAATTCTATATTTACAAACAAAATTAAACTTTTAAATGAATAAATTAGAATCCAATAAAATAAAGAATAAAAATAATATTCCAAATTTTATTATATATACAGGAAAATTTCTGCAATTATTTTCTATAACGCTTGCAACTAAATTTGCTGTAAAATTATTTAGAACTCCTATTAGATTTAAAACTCCTGAGCGCGAAAAAATGATGGCAAAAAGCGCTCAAAAAGAACTTGTTAAAATTCCTGAATTAAACAAAGAAGTAATGGTTTATACCTATGGATATTCTAAAAGAAAAGTGCTTTTGGTTCATGGTTGGTCTGGTAGAGGAACTCAATTATATAAAATTGCTGATAAATTATTAGAAAATGGATTTATGACTATCAGTTTTGATGCACCTGCGCACGGAAAATCTTCCGGCAAAACTACTATGATGACAGAATTTATTACTACAGCCAAATATCTAGAAGATAAATATGGTCCTTTTGAAATTGCAATTGGGCATTCTTTAGGAGGAATGACGGTTTTAAATAGTATACAACGTTTTTTAAAAGTTAAAAAAGCAATCATTATTGGATCTGGTGATATTATTACTGATATTATGATAGGTTTCATAACAAAGTTAGAACTAAGTCTAAAGCTGGTTGATAAAATGAAATACTTTTTTCAGAAAAAATTTAGTGAAGATATTGATAATTATTCCGGAAGCTTTGCAGCACTTCACGTTAAAATACCAACTTTAGTAATCCATGACACAGAGGATAAAGAAGTGCCTGTTAGTTGTGCTTATAACATTAGAAAAAACTTAGAGAATGGTGAAATTTTAATAACTAATGGGCTAGGTCATACACGAATTTTAAAAGACAATTTTGTTGTAGAACGCATAATCAATTTTATTCAAAAAACAGATTAAAATATTTGTCTTGAACGTTTTTAAACTAAAAAAGTTTTTTAATTAATCTCAAATACTCAAGTAAGTTATTCTTTTGTTTTCCGACTACTTTTCAAATAGAAAATTATGAAAAAATTGTATTTTGTACTTTTTTTGATTTCAATAATTTGGTTTCAAGGAAATTCTCAAGTAAAAACTAATAAAACTATGGTTAAAAAAGTTATTAAAACTGATAATGAGTGGAAAAAAGAATTAACGCCACAACAATATTTTGTTCTTAGACAAAAAGGTACAGATGCGCCAAGTTCAGGTGGTTTAACTTCGCATTTTGAAAAAGGAACTTACCATTGTGCTGCTTGTAATTTACAATTATTTGAATCTAACAGTAAGTTTGAATCACATTGTGGTTGGCCTTCATTTGATGATGCCATAAAAGGAACTGTTGAATTTGTTTTGGATAAATCGCACGGAATGATTAGAACTGAAATTATTTGCGCATCTTGTGGTGGGCATTTAGGTCATATTTTTAATGATGGTCCTAAAGAAACTACTGGGCAACGTTATTGTGTAAACACCACATCTATAAAATTTGTAAAAGCAACAAAATAACCTTCTTGAGTATTATAGATGTTTTATATTGTACGATATAATAAATATTAAAAAAAGACCTTTTTATAAAAAGGTCTTTTTTTAATAAATTATTTTTTATCTACCAAAACTGGCTTCGGAATAACAATTTTATCGCTATACATTTGCCATAATTTAAAACCTCCTGCTAAATTAACAATAGTATCAATATTATTTTGTTTCAATATTAATTCAGCTAAATAACCACGTAATCCTCTTTGGCAAAAAATTATGATTGGTTTATTTAATGTTTTTATTGCATCAATATTATTTCTAATATCATCTAAAGGAAAATTTATTGCATTTGGAATAGTGCCTTTTTCAAACTCGGCAACGGTTCTAACATCAATTAAAGTATAATGATTTGTATTTTCATCTGTTAAAAAATCTTCTAATTCTTCAACCGAAACCTGTACACTTTTATGATTTGATATATTTTCAGCAACAAAGCTAGAAACTACAACTGGATCTTTAGCTGGAGAATATGGTGGCGCATACGCTAAATCTAACTGCGCTAAATCTGTAATCTTTAATTTTGCATAAATAGCAGTACTTAAAACATCTACTCTTTTGTCAACCCCAACTTCACCAAACAATTCAGCACCTAAAATTTGTTCAGTTTCAGCATGGTAATAAATTTCTGTAATTAAATCCTTTTGATCTGGATAATAACTTGGCGTTGAACCTGCAATAGTTAATACTGTTTTAAATGGAATTTCTAACTGGTTTAATGCTCTAGGATTCAAACCTGTTCTTGCCAAAGTATAATCAAAAACTTTTACAATAGCAGTTTTGTAAGCACCTTTAAAATTAATTTGTTTACCAACCGCATTTGCTCCTGCTGCTCTTCCCGCTTTGTTTGAATGCGTTCCTAATGGAAAATAATCGTACTCATTTGTTTGTAAATTTTTAATTGCTACATTATCTCCAGCTGCATACACATCTTTAATAGATGTTTCCATTTGCTCATTTACTTTTAATGCGCCATTGCCAATATGTTCTGCACCGTTTTCAAGTAATAAATCGGTATTTGGTTTAATACCAACACTTAAAATTACAAAATCGGTTTTTACTGTTTTTCCATCTTTAATCTTAACACCAGAAATTTTCCAATTTTCATCTAGCTCAAATTCAGAAACAAAACCAGATGTAATTACTTCAATACCTTTTTCTTTTAAAACTGTTTCAGCAAAATTTCCGAATTTTTGTTGCCACATATTTAAAATTTGATTGTCACCTTCAATTAAAGTAACATCTTTCCCAGCTTCTTTTAAATTTTCAGCAACTTCAACGCCAATTAGTCCTGCACCAATAACGGTTACATGTTTAGATGTAGCTGCTAATCCTTCAGAAGTTATTTTATCAAAATCAATCATACTTCTACAAGTTGACCAATTTGTAGCTTTTTCAATATTTTTTATTGGAGGAACAATTGACTTAGCGCCTGTTGCAAAAACTAACTTATCGTAACTATAATCTCCTATTTTAGAGTAAACTACCTTATTAACTGTGTCAATTTTTACAATTTCTTCGTTTAATCGAACATCAATTTTAAATCTGTTTTGTAATAATTCTGGCTTTACAACAATTAAATTACTTCTATCTTCAATAACACCAGAAAATGCATATGGCATTCCACAAGTGGCATAACTAATATGTGCGCCTTTTTCAAAAAGGATAATTTCAGCATTTTCGTCTTCTCTTCTAGCTTTTGCAGCGGCTGATGGGCCTGCAGACAATCCACCAATTATAATTATTTTAGACATTTTTTTGTTTTTAAAATCTGAGCAAATTTCTCATATTTTTTTAGACCAAAGAGTAATAAATATCACTAAAACGTTATTGTAATTTAAAGTACATATACTTATTTTATTATTACAATTTCAATTCAATTTTCAATAAAACAATTACACAGTTTTTATTATATTTGTGAACTCTAAAAAACGAAGCGAGAAACTATGTTTAATAATTTAAGTGATAAATTAGATAAGGCCTTTCATGTATTAAAAGGTCACGGAAAAATTACAGAAGTAAATGTTGCTGAAACTCTAAAAGAAGTTAGAAGAGCTTTATTAGATGCCGATGTTAACTTTAAAATAGCCAAAAATTTTACCAATACTGTTAAAGAAAAAGCTATTGGACAAGACGTATTAACTACGTTAAATCCAGGGCAATTAATGGTAAAACTTGTAAAAGACGAATTAACTACCTTAATGGGAGGAGAAACCGTTGGAATAAATTTATCTGGTACACCAACAGTAATTTTAATGTCAGGTTTACAAGGTTCTGGTAAAACTACTTTTTCTGGAAAATTAGCCAATTATTTAAAAACTAAAAAAACAAAGCAAGTTTTATTAGTTGGTTGTGATGTATATCGTCCTGCCGCAATAAATCAGTTAAAAGTTGTTGGAGAGCAAGTTGGTGTTGAAGTTTATGCTGAAGAAGAAAATAAAAATCCAGTTGAAATTTCATTAAACGCTATAAAACATGCAAAAGCAACTGGTAAAAATGTTGTAATTATAGATACTGCTGGTCGTTTAGCTGTTGATGCGGAAATGATGACCGAAATTTCTAATATTCATAAAGCTGTAAATCCGCAAGAAACATTATTTGTTGTAGATTCTATGACCGGACAAGATGCAGTGAATACAGCAAAAGCTTTTAATGATATTTTAAATTTTGATGGTGTAATTCTTACAAAATTAGATGGTGATACACGCGGTGGAGCTGCGCTTTCAATTAAATCGGTTGTTAATAAACCAATTAAGTTTATTGGTACGGGTGAAAAAATGGAAGCCATTGATGTTTTCCATCCAGACCGTATGGCTGATAGAATATTGGGAATGGGTGACGTTGTTTCGTTAGTTGAACGTGCTCAAGAACAATATGATGAGGAAGAAGCCCGTAAAATTCAAAAGAAAATTGCAAAAGATCAATTTGGTTTTGATGATTTCTTGAAACAAATTCAACAAATCAAAAAAATGGGTAACATGAAAGATTTAATGGGAATGATTCCTGGCGCTGGAAAAATGATGAAAGATGTAGATATTGATGATGATGCTTTTAAAGGAATTGAAGCCATTATTCATTCTATGACACCAAGTGAAAGATCTGAACCTAAAACTATTGATGCAAGTAGAAAAAAACGTATTGCAAAAGGATCTGGAACTACAATTCAAGATGTAAATCAACTGTTAAAACAATTTACTCAAATGAGTAAAATGATGAAGATGATGCAAGGTGGCGGCGGAAGGCAAATGATGCAGATGATGAAAGGAATGGGAAGATAATATTACTAAGGTAAACAGTTTTGTTTGCCTTTTTTTATAAAATAAACTCAAAAAATGATTTTACTAGACGGAAAAAAAACATCTGCAGAATTAAAAGTTGAAATTACAGAAGCTGTAAAAGAACTAAAAAAACAAGGTAAAAAAACTCCGCATTTAGCCGCAATTTTGGTTGGAACAGATGGAGCAAGTATGACCTATGTAAATGCAAAAGTAAAGGCTTGTGAAATGGTTGGTTTTAACTCAACTTTAATTGATTTACCTGAAGAAACTTCTGAAGAAAAATTATTACAGGAAATTGAAAACTTAAATACCAATAATGATATTGATGGCTTTATAGTGCAACTTCCACTACCAAAACATATTGATGAACAAAAAGTTTTGATGGCTGTAAACCCTGACAAAGATGTTGATGGTTTTCATCCGACTAATGTTGGTAGAATGACCTTAGATTTACCATCTTTTTTACCTGCAACGCCTTATGGAATATTAGAATTATTAGAACGTTATAAAGTAGAAACTTCTGGAAAACAAGTAGTTGTAATTGGTAGAAGTCATATTGTTGGTAGACCTATGAGTATTTTAATGAGCCAAAAAAGGCCTGCTGGCGATGCCACAGTTACAGTAGCTCATAGCCGAACAAAAAACTTAAAAGAATTAACTTTACAAGCTGACATTATTGTAGCAGCTTTAGGAATTCCTGAATTTTTAACTGGAGATATGGTGAAAGATGGTGTTACAATTATTGATGTTGGAATTACAAGAATTGATGATGAAACCAAAAAAGCTGGATACCGTTTGGCTGGTGATGTGCACTTTGAAAGTGTTGCGCCAAAATCATCATTTATTACTCCCGTTCCTGGTGGAGTTGGCCCAATGACAATTGCAATGCTTATGAAAAATACGTTATTAGCTTGTGAAAGAAAAAGCTAATTATAATTTATAAACTCAATTAAAAAAGCAGCAAAATTTGCTGCTTTTTTATGCTTCTCTATTCACTAAATCCATTGAAAATGCTGGAAAACAAACCGCTAAATATTCACAAGCTTCATCAAAAGGGTTTGAATATTGTACACGAGCTCCTTTTTTTATTTTAATAGATTCACCCGCTTTTAAAACGATAATTTCACTATCAACAATAAATTGTTTTTTACCTTTTATTATATAAGTAAACTCATCAAATTCTGGAGTTTGAAATGGTTCGCTCCATTTTGGTGGTGCAACCATATGTGCAATGCTTAAATCGGATTTTATACTTGCATTTCCAAAATGTTCTTCAATTAATTTTCCATCATTTGTAGGTACTACAAATGGCTGCTTTTGAATTTTATATTTTTTCATTATAAAAATTATTTCTTCAAATTTATCAATAATATTTAGTTTTAAACAATTTAATTAATCAGTTTAAAATCGTAAATTAGATAGAGAATTCATGCATTTTTTACTCATATTTAAATCTCTAATTATGAAATTAACATTTTTAGGTGGCGCAGGAACAGTTACAGGCTCTAAAATAGTATTAGAAGTTGATCATATAAAAATAATGATTGACTGTGGTTTATTTCAAGGTTTAAAAGAGCTTAGAGAAAAAAACTGGGAAAAACTACCCATAAATTTAAATGAAATTGACTTCGTTTTATTAACACATGCGCATCTAGATCATTCAGGTTATTTACCAGTTTTAGCAAAAGATGGCTTTAATGGTAAAATATACTGTACCCGTGCTACAAAAGATTTAACTAAAATTATTTTATTAGACAGTGGTAAAATTCAAGAAGAAGATGCAAAAAGAGCTAACGAATATAAATACTCTAACCATAGCCCTGCAAAACCACTTTATACTATAGATGATGCTAAGTTGGCTATTAGTAAATTAACGGCAATAGATTTTGATGAATGGTTCATTATTAATGATTCAATAAAATTTAAATTTTTAAATAGCGGTCATATCCTTGGAAGTGCTTTTATAGTATTGAACATTAATGAAAAAATATTAGTTTTTTCTGGTGATATCGGTAGAAAAAACCCAATACTTCTACCTCATTATAAATATATTGAACAAGCCGATTATTTAGTAATTGAATCTACATACGGAAATAGAATTCATGAAAAAGTATCAATAGAAGCACAATTATTGGAATATATTACAACTACTTATGCTAAAAAAGGAATACTAATTATTCCATCATTTTCTGTTGAAAGAGCTCAAGAAATAATCTATTTATTAAGTAAATTAAAAAATGAAAAATTATTACCAAATATTCCTATTTATTTAGATAGCCCAATGGGTGTTAATGCTACAGAGGTTTATTTTAAGCATAGAAAAGATCATAAATTATCTGAAGAAGATATAAACAGAATGCTAACTACTGTTCATTTAGTAAGTGAAATAGCAGAATCTAAAGCTATTGTAAATGACAATAATCCAAAAATTGTTATTGCTGGAAGCGGAATGATAACAGGAGGAAGAGTTTTACATTATTTGGATAAATTAATTTCTGATAAAAAAAATAGCGTTTTAATTGTTGGTTTTCAAGCAGAAGGAACTAGAGGAAGATCGCTTTTAGCAGGAGATACAGAAATAAAATTTTTTGGTGAATACCATCAAATAAAAGCTGATGTTTTTAAAATAAATGCTTTTTCTGGTCATGCAGATCAAACGGAATTATTAGATTGGCTTTCTCACTTTAAAAAACCACCAATTTTAACATTTATAAATCATGGAGAATCCCATCAAAGTCAAGCTTTTAGAACCAAAATAAAAACAGTATTTAATTGGAATTGTACTGTGGCAAAATTAAATAATGAATACTATTTAAGTTAATTGTTTTAACTAATTAAACCAAATAGTAAAATATTTAATTTTGGCATTATCAGGTATTTGTTCAACAGAAATTTGCTCTCTGCTAAAACTATTTAAACCTAAATCCTTTTTATCAATAGCTATAGTTGCATTCAATTCATCAATAAATAGTGTTGCTGAAGTAAGTGTAGTTTCTACTTTATTAATTAAATAGTGCTCGTTAATGTCTTTAAAAGTTGATTTTAGTGAGATTCCTTTGTCTGTTTTATAGTTTGAATTAAAAATTTGAATACTTTTTATTTTAGAAGAACTGTCATTGGTGTTTTCTGGAGAAATTTCCAATAATTTATCTCCATTTTTCGAATAAATTATATACTCATCATCTTCATTTGAAAATATATTTTTACTAGCAATAGAATCATATAATTTTGAAACTAATGAATCATTTTTAAAAATAGTAGGTAAATCTTTAATTGCAGTTTCTTTAGTTAAAACGCCAACTTTTCCTTTTTCAATAATAAATTTATTTTCTCTATTGCATTGTATAGATATAATTAATACAATAAGAATTATAAATAACTTTTTAATAACAGACATTGATTGATTGATTGATTGATTGATTAAATTTTATATTCTTTTAAACGTAATTTTATGATAAATATTTAGTAAAATTAAAATTAAATTACACGTTTTAAAATTCCTAAAACGCCTCTTATAAAAGTTGCGCTTGTTACTACTTTTAAAATTGGGTTCATTCTTGTACTTCTAGTTCTTGAAGTTGGTTTTGCAGCTTTTTGAATTTCTTTTTTTCGTTCTTCTACGGCTTCTTTTTTGTTAATTTTTTCAATTTTATCTGTCAAAATTTCATAAGCACTTTCTCTATCTATAGTCTCATTATATTTATAATATAACCTAGAATTTTTAATTAAATCATTTAATTCCTTTTCAGTTAAAATATCCATTCTACTCATAGGTGCTCTTAACATTGTACAAGCTAACGGAGTTGGTATTCCTTTTTCATTTAATACAGAAATAAATGCTTCTCCAATTCCCATTTTAGTTAAAACTTCATCAACATCATAAAATTCAGAACTTGGATAATTTTCAGCAGCAAGTTTAATTGCTTTTCTATCTTTTGCAGTAAATGCGCGTAATGCATGTTGCACTTTTAAACCTAACTGACCAAGTACATCATCTGGCACATCATTTGGGTTTTGAGTTACAAAAAACAACCCAATTCCTTTAGAACGTATTAACTTAACAATACTTTCTATTTGAGATAATAATGCTTTTGATGCCTCTTTAAAAATTAGGTGAGCTTCATCAATAAAAATAACCAATTCTGGTTTTCCACTATCGCCTTGCTCTGGAAAAGTAGCGTAAATTTCTGCTAATAATTGCAACATAAATGTAGAAAACAACTGAGGTTTATCTTGTATATCTGTTAGTCTTAATACAGAAATAATTCCTCTTCCTTCATCATCCTTTCTAACTAAATCTTGAACTTCAAAAGAACGTTCTCCAAAAAATAAATCACCACCTTGTTGATCTAATTCTACAATTTTTCTTAAAATAGCTCCAGTACTTGCCGTAGAAATTAAACCATATTCACTTTGAATTTCCTCTTTACCTTCTTCTGTTGCATATTGTAAAACTTTTCTAAAGTCATTTAAATCTAAAAGAGGTAATTTGTTATCATCACAATATTTAAATATTATAGAAACAATGCCGCTTTGTGCTTCTGATAAACCCAAAATTCTAGAAAGTAAAACTGGTCCAAATTCAGAAACTGTTGCTCGTAAACGAACTCCATCTTGTTCAGATATCGTTAAAACTTCAATAGGAAATTTTTTAGCTTCAAAAGGTAAACCAATTGCAGCATGACGTTCATCAATTTTTGGATGTCCAGCACTTGGTTGTGCTAAACCACTTAAATCACCTTTAATATCCATCAGTAAACTAGGAATCCCTTTTTCTGATAAATTTTCCGCCATAACTTGCAGTGTTTTAGTTTTCCCAGTTCCTGTTGCTCCTGCAATTAATCCATGTCTATTTAAAGTTTTTAAAGGAACCTTAATAAATGCATCTTTTATGGTTTCACCATCCAGCATTCCAGATCCTAAAACAATATAATCTCCTTTTGTTTGATAACCTTCATTTATCTGATTAAAAAAAGCTTCTTTCCTATTCATTTAAAAATATTTTTGTTAAAAATAACATATAAATATCAAAATAAAAATTTCATTACATATTAAGTTGTAATTATTTATTATAACGACTTATATGTATATTTGCAGCATGATAAATAAAGAAATTCAACAACTTATAAATAAGGGAGAAATGCTTCCTTTAATGGAAGAGTTTTATACAATACAAGGAGAAGGTTTTTATACAGGAAAAGCTGCCTATTTTATAAGAATTGGAGGTTGTGATGTTGGCTGTCATTGGTGTGATGTAAAGGAAAGTTGGAATGCTAAATTACATCCACCAACAAAAACAGATCTAATAGTAAAAAACGCAGCTGAAAATGCAAATACTGTTGTTGTTACTGGAGGAGAACCATTGATGTGGAGTTTGGATTATTTGACAAAAATGCTGCAAAAAAATAATTTAAAAACACACATTGAAACATCTGGAGCTTATCCTTTAAGTGGATTTTGGAATTGGATTTGTTTATCGCCTAAAAAAACTAAATTACCTTTAGCTCCAATATATAGTGAAGCTCATGAACTGAAAATGATTATTTATAATAAAAATGATTTTAAGTTTGCCGAAGAGCAGGCTTCAAAAGTGAATGAAAATTGCGAATTATTTTTACAGCCAGAATGGAGTAATCGCGAAAAAATGACTCCACTTATTGTTGATTATGTTATGAAAAATCCTAAATGGAAAATTTCATTACAAACTCACAAGTATTTAAATATCCCCTAATTTATGTTGAACAATTCTATATATTTTATCAAATTGTTCGGTTAATGTTAAATCAGAGTTGTCAATTTCAATAGCATCATCTGCTTTTACAAGAGGTGAATCTTCTCTCGTTGAATCGATATGATCTCTAGATTCCACATTTTTTAAGATTTCATTATATGTAACTTTGTCACCTTTTTTAATTAATTCGTCAAATCTTCTTTTTGCTCTTTTATCAGCAGATGCGGTAATAAAAAATTTCAATTCAGCATTAGGAAAAACAACTGTACCAATATCTCTACCATCCATAACAACACCTTTATTTTTACCTAATTCTTGCTGCTGCTCAACCAATTTTTTTCTTACTTCTGGTACTTCTGCAATCTTACTTACAAAATTAGATACTTCTAAAGTTCTAATATCATTTTCAACATTCACACTATTCAAAAATATTTCAGCAAATCCTAATTTATCATTAAAATGAAAAGTTAAATTAATTTTATTCAAATTTTCAATTAATTTATCTTTATAAAAATAACATTCATTAATATATTCATGCTGCATAGCATATAAAGTTACAGCTCTATACATTGCACCAGTATCTACATAAATATAGTGTAATTTTTGAGCCAATTGTTTTGCAATTGTGCTTTTTCCTGTTGATGAAAATCCATCTATGGCAATTGTAATTTTATTCAAAATTTTAATTTAAATTAACTAATAAACTAAATGTACTGGAATTTGTAGCTGGATGATATTTTGAAAATGCATAATTAAATTTTAATTTATTCAATTTAATTCCAAAACCAGCAGTAAAGCCAGCAAAAGTTCTTTTATCTGTTAAAAATAGTTCTTTAGATCTTCTGAAATTGTACCCAAATCTTAAATTAAATCCTTTATCAGGAAATAATTCAGCTCCAACCGAAATGTGCCGAAATGCATTATCTAAAAATGAACTTTTCTCCTCTGATATTTCTCCATCAATACTTGTAGTTTCATTAGATGGATTACTTACTGCAATATCCCATTGTTGTAAATTATCTATTACAAAATGCCAAGTAATGGGTACATTTTCTAATTTATATGAGGTGCCAAAAGAAATATCTAAAGGTAATTTTTCCCTTATCTCATCATACACTTTTACCTGATAACCTAAATTTCTAACAATTAAAGTTACAACATAAGGGCTATATTCATTATAATATAACAATCCAAAATCTGTTCCAATTCCGTAAGACGAAAAATTCTCAATTACAGAATTAATAAATTTAATATTCCCACCTAAAAAAAAGTCACTTCCTTCAAAATTATAAGCATAACCTAAAGAAAAAGATAAATCATAGGCTTTAAAATTACCAGTTTCATTTCCTTCTTCATCTGCACTAATAAAATTACCATAATTTAAATAAGAAATATTCGTATGAATCACACCAAAATTTCTATTTATTAAATGTGCATATGAAGCAGATATAAAAGAAATATCTGCTAAATAATTAAGATAATTAATAGCTAATTGATTTTCTATAGATGAATTAATTGTAGAAGGGTTCCAAATAGGTTGGTTAATGTCACCTATTAGCGTAATCACTTTACCTCCTAATGCAGCCTGTCTAGAAGAACTAGTTAAATTCAAAAAATTATAAATATTTTCACCTCCAACTTGAGCATATAACGTTGTAGAAAATAAAAATATTAAAATGACTATTTTTTTCATAAATCTAATGCAAATAAACTCATTTTTAACTTAAATGCACAATAAAAGCTTTTAAAATTCAAAATTCAAAAAAAAACCTTCAACTAAAAAAAGTTGAAGGTTTTCAAAAGAAAGGCGGTGACATACTCTCCCACCATAGTGGCAGTACCATCTGCGCTGAT
>NZ_FOZP01000002.1:0-207486 GCF_900116115.1 Lutibacter maritimus
TTAATCCGTTACAAAGTTCCAAATTTGCCCAATTGTTTGACCGCCTTTATTGTCTTTCACAACAACTTTCCAGTAATAATTGGTTGAAGCGTTCACAGACACGGTTAAAGAATTTGCCGAGATATTATCCCCTAGTTTTGCTGTTGGCGGATTGGATGTTCCAACATATACATCATAGGTTAACGCATCAGAAGTATCCACATCACTAGCGGTCCATTCTAATGTAGCTGTAGCTGTTTGTACAGTTGCATTTAATACTGGTTTTACAAGTACTGGTGCAAAAGGTAAATGATTGGTTACTCCTGTTCCTTCTGTATAAAACTGAAATGTTGAGGAATAATTACTGGATGCATTTTTACTATCTGTAGCTTTTACTCTCCAATAATAAGCAACCCCTTTCTCTAATGCAATTGTTTGAGCCGCAGTTGTACTTGTTAAAGTATGTGCAATTTGAGAAAATTGATTGTCTTTGGCTACTTGTATTTGGTATGTAATTGTATTTCCTTCAGGATCTGATGAAACATTCCAAGTAAATGGCACCGAATTATCTATGCATAACATATTATTTGTTGGATATGTTAGTGTTGGTGTTGATGGAGCCTCATTTGTTTCTACAGGATCTGGAGGGGTATCTCCGCCGCCACCGCCGCCGCAAGAAATTAAAATACTCGTTAATGCAATTGTATATAAAAGTTTTTTCATTCGTTAAGTTATTTTATTTTTTAACTATTTTAAGTGTAATAGGATTATCTAAATAAACCTTTGCAAGATACAATCCTGCCGGTTTATTATCAATAGATAACTGTACTTTTCCTGAAATAATTGGATAGGTTTGTTTTGATAGTAATTGTCCATACGTATTGTATAAACCTATGGTTATTTCCTTTTCAGTTGTTGGCAACGTAATTTCAAATTGACCATTTGTTGGATTTGGATAGGCAACAATATTTTCCAATAAATTAATTGATTTAGAAAATACTCCCTCACAATCTACAGCTGTTTTTACCTGAAGTAAATCGCCTTGTTTTATTGATACTGAAAAAGAAGGTGCTGAGGTTTGTAATACTTGTTGATTATTTACAAACACATTAAACGGCGCAGTTCCTTGTTCCATTGTAATTTCAACTTTTGAAGCAGCAACGCTAGTTTTAGCTGAAACCGTTTTTCCAGGATCTATTTTAACAATATAACATTGTTCATACGTTTTTCCAGTTACTGTAATGCATACATTGTAGGTAGCTGGCTGTAAATTATTAACCGTTAAACTATTATTGGTAAAATTATAAGCAGTACCGTTAATACTCGCTACATACGGATAGGTTTCTTGTGCCGTAATTTTTAGTTGTCCGTTGTTTTTATTAGGACAGGTTTCGCTGATAGCTGTTACTGTAAAGTTAGATGCTGGTAAACTAAATATAGGACAACCTGTTGCGTTTACTTGAGATCCCAATGGTGTGTTGGGGCATTCATCAATATCATTGGTTACTCCATCTTTGTCATCATCATCACTTAAAACAATAACTCCACATATATTTATACTCCAGCTATTAATTGTTCCAACATCGTCAGGACCTTCATCTATAACATACAATTGCCATTCTCCGTAGGATTCTTCATTAATAAATTTACTCAAACTTTCTTGTGGAATATAAACTCCTGTAAATGGTGCTGCACCTAAGTTAATTAAATCTGTACCATCATCATCAAAAGTTGTGTTTGCATATCCATCTCCTTCATCACCAACATTTGCAGATAATAAAACCGTTGTACCTTTTGGACTTATTAATTTTAATGTTAAATCACCAACCCAAGGATGTGTAATATTAACTGTTAAATTAAGGTCAGTAATAAATTTGTTTTGAGTTATATTGATTTTAGAACTAATACCTGTGATTGAGTTATCAGGAATACCAATAGGTGTATCTGTAGCGCTTATTGAATGACAAACTTCATCAGCAGTTGTAAAATTAAAAACTGTTGAAAACCCACTTTCACCACAATCATTTTTACTTTTAACTCTCCAAAAATATTTTGTGTTTAATTGTAAAAGAGTAGGTTGATAATTATTCTCAGCAACAATTGTAGATTCTATTATATTTGAAAAAATATTGTCAGTCGCTATTTCTAATATATATTCTTGCGCATTCACATCTGATTGCCAAAATAAACTGTAAGGTTTTAAAACAACCTCAGCTGCATTTTCTGGTAATATTAAAGTTGGGATTGAAATATTAGCAGAAAAAGCATTTAATGTAACTGAGGTAGTTTTGACTTTAGTGGTTAAGGCAGATGTACCTGTAACTGAAATATTAAATTCACCAATATCATTAACACCTAATCCAGTAATAACCATTTCAACTGGTGTATTATTAGCTTTTGCTTTTGATGGGGTAAATACTACCGATGCACCTACAGGCAAGTTAGTAGCCGTAAAAGTTATTTCTTCATTAAAACCTAAAAAAGTTTTATAGATAAAATTAAAAGATACCGTATTTGGTAAACAGGTTTTTTTTGAAAACTCCTGGAAACTCATCACAAATTCAGAAGTTTGGATGGCAATTTTACTTGCGTTTATTGCGTAAAAAATGTTACCAACACTTTCTACCTTAATTCTTCCTTGTGTTGTTCCTTCTAATGGGGCAATAATTACATGACTTCCATTATTCTCAACATTAGAAGCCAAAACAGTTGGATATGTTGCTCCTCCATCTGAAGAAAATAAAATATTCACAAAACCACAATTTACCGGTGCTATATTAGTATTTGCAACATCCCAAGTAATTGTTTGTGAGGTTCCCGCATCCCAAGTTACTGAATTAGATTGTGAAGTTACTTTAAAAGGACCTGCAGTTGCATCAAAAGTAATAACATTTTCCTTACTTGCAGTTTGTCCACCACCCAAAACGTTATCTCTTACAGTTACACCAAATCGCATTGTTCTTGATACCGAAGGTAAAACTTCCCAAGTATTTTGTAAATTCCCAGTCAAAACGGTAGCTATATCAGGAAAAAACCTTTGTGAGGAAGCAGATGGTTTTACTGATCGAAATGCTGGACCAACAGTAGAAGTAGAAACCAAAGGATGTGCTGTTATTTCGGTATCTAATTGTTCCCAAGTATAGGTTAAATTATCTCCATTAACATCCGTTGCAATTGCATTTAAAACAAAAGGTGTTGAAATTGGAATGGTATAATTTTGAAGTGGCGAAATAATAGGCGCGCTATTTGATGTGGCTGTTTTTACAGCACACGTACTATTTCCTACAGAGATATTATTCCATATTTCTCTAATACTCACTAAATGAAAATAATCATCACTTGCATCTTGAACATTTTGTGGAGTACAAATACCTGCATAAGCCATTATTGTTGAACCACTTCCTGGCTCAACCGCTGTGCTATTATTTCTATTTGAACCACTACAGTTTCCTGCATCACCATTAAATGTATGATGCGCGCCATACTGATGCCCCATTTCGTGCGCAACATAATCAATATCATAAGCATCTCCTATTGGGCTACCTGAACCCGTAATTCCTCTAGCTTTATTAGTAGTACATGGTGAATTTAACTGCGCTAACCCTCCTCCTCCAGTGCTAAAAGTATGTCCAATATCATAATTAGCTGTTCCTATAGATGCACTAATTGTTGCTTGACTTTCATCAATTAATTTATCACTATCATCATTTGTAAACCCATCTGTTGCGGCATCTAAAAATATTATATTTTTATTTGTTGCCACTAACACCATTGTTAATGCTACATCTCTTTCAAAAAGTCCATTAACCCGTGTCATAGTTGCAACAATAGCCGATAAAACTGCTGTTTTCTTTTCATCGTCAGTTGCTGTTGCGGGAATTGATTGATTTGATAAATGAAATTGTGAATACTCACCAGTAGTTGCAATTGCCAATCTAAAAGTTCTTAAAATTCCATCATTGGCATTTTCAGCTTTAGCATTCACATTTGATGCAGCTGTGGTAGTTTTTGTATTGGTATTTATTTCATCAAATTTACATTCAAAAGGATCTATTGCTGGTAAATTATTTTTAGAATAAATTAAATAAGAGTTATCATTTTTCCCTTCCGGATCAATATAAACAGTAGATTCTCCATCTTTTAAAATCATTCCGTGTAAACCCATTGGGGTAACACTAAATCTAACTATAGCATTAGAATTGTTTACACTTTTACCAATATAAGATTTTATTGAAGGGTTTTCATTTTGAAGTTTCGGCTCCATAATTGGCGCTTCAACAACAGTGTATTGCTCTATATCGCCATTAGCATTTGGAAAGCTAACTATTGTTCCACCACTAACCTGATTCCCTTTTCTTTGAGGGATATTTTTAAGTTTATTTTTTAATAAATTAATATTTAAATTTAACTCTTTAAATTTTGTAGGAATAGTTTTTCTAATGTATTTTTTTGAATTATTCTTTTCAGAATTATAATTTTTGCTCCATAATTCATCCGAATTTTGTCCTGAAACACCGTAACTAAAAAAAAACAAAATAAAAACTAAACCAATAGTACTTATCCGCAATTTTATCATAAAATCAAACTTAAAGGTTTATTAAAACAAAGATATAATTTAAAATTACCTTTACAATTTTTATACCAATTTAAAATATTTGTTTACACATCATTATAATAAAAAAAGTACTTTTGCACACTAATTCCAATTTATACCACTTATAATTTTGAATATATTTAAAAATATATCTACTTATAAATCAACAAAAAAGTCATTTGTTACCATTGGCACTTTTGATGGTGTGCATTTGGGTCATCAAAAAGTAATAAAAGATTTGGTTGAAAGTGCCAAAAAAAATAATGCTAAATCTGTATTACTTACTTTTTTTCCACACCCAAGAATGGTGCTGCAAAAAAAAACCAATATAAAACTAATTAACACCATTGATGAACGCATTAAATTGCTTGAAAATATTGGGCTTGATACGCTAATTATTCACGAATTTTCTGATGAATTTGCCAATTTAACAGCACTTGAATTTGTAAAAACTATTTTAGTTGATAAACTAAATATTGCAAAATTAGTAATTGGTTACGATCATCATTTTGGAAAAAACCGCGAAGGAAATTTTGATACTTTACAACAATATGGCACTGAATTTAATTTTGAACTGAAAGAAATTTCGCAACAAGATATTAGTAACATTACAGTAAGTTCAACTAAAATTAGAACCGCCATTGAACTTGGTGAAATAACAAAAGTTAACAGTTATTTAGGATATAATTTTATGTTAACCGGCACAGTTGTAAAAGGCAAAAATTTAGGTGAAAAAATAGGCTTTCCAACAGCAAACATTCATATACAAGAAACCTATAAATTAATTCCTAAAACTGGTGCTTATATTGTAAAAGCAATTATTGCAAACAAAACCGTTTTTGGAATGATGAATATTGGTTATAGGCCAACAGTAAGTGGTAAAAACCAAACTATTGAAATTAATTTTTTTGATTTTAAAACCAACTTATACAACAAAATTATTCAGGTAGAAGTTTTGCAATTTTTAAGAGATGAAATTAAATTTAATTCTATTGATGATTTAAAAGATCAACTTAAAAAAGATCAGCAAAAATCGTTAGAAATAATTCGTGGCACTTTTTTTGAAAGCAATTAAGTGAAAATCAACCTTATGAAAAAAACATTTCTTATAGCTATTGTGTTTTTTACAACAATTACTTCATGTAAAAGTTTTAATTTTCAATTAAAGGAACCTATTGTGATAGATTCATTGGATTGCCCTGAAAATGGAACGTGTGATTTTGAACTTATTCCTAATAAATCTATTGAATTTAAATCGGATGAATTTGGAAATTTGTACCCCGTTATTTCTGATGGAGATACAACACTTTTTAAATATACTTTTCAAAAAAAGCCTTTAAAAGATACACAAGACAGCAATTACACCGAAATTATTTATGCAGAATTACCAGCTAAAATTTCAGAATTATCACTTGCAAATGAAACGCTTCAAAATATAAAACTTTATTTTGGTAGATTATGTTATTGCAAAGGAGCAACGGGTTATTATCCAATAAAAAACGGTACGTTTACAATTACAAAAGCATCAAAAGATTGTGTTACTTTTAAAGTTGATTTTAAAATAACCGAAGTTCCTCAAATTATTTCAACAATACAACAAACTGTTTCTTTAAAATGATTTGAAACTAATTGGTTACTATTAACTGCAATTTCTTAAATTTGCGCATCATTTAAAGGAAAAGAACAATGTTACAAGTAGCTTTTATAAGAGAAAACAAAGAAACTGTTTTAAAAGGTTTAGCCAAAAGAAATTTTAAAAACGCAGAGCAATTAGTTGAAAAAACCATTGCTGCAGATGAAGAACGCAGAGCAATTCAAACAGAATTAGATGCTATTCTTGCTGAATCTAATAAGTTATCCAAAGATATTGGAATGCTTTTTAAAACTGGAGAAACTCAAAAAGCTGATATTTTAAAGAAAAAAACGGTACAATTAAAAGATAAATCGAAAGATTTAACCGAAAGTCTTCAAAATAAAGCCAACGAATTACAAGAATTATTATACTTAATTCCGAACATTCCAAACGAAATTGTTCCAAATGGCTTTTCAGCTGATGATAATTTAAATGTTTTTCAGGAAGGTGAAATACCCGTTTTACACAAAGATGCATTGCCTCATTGGGAACTAGCTAAAAAATATGACATTATAGATTTTGAGCTTGGTAATAAAATTACTGGTGCTGGTTTTCCTGTTTATAAAGGTAAAGGTGCAAAATTACAACGTGCTTTAATTAACTATTTTTTAGATAAAAATACGGCTGCTGGTTACGATGAAGTTCAGGTGCCGCATTTGGTAAACGAAGCTTCTGGTTTTGGAACAGGTCAATTGCCAGATAAAGAAGGACAAATGTACCACGATGCACAAGATAATTTATATTTAATTCCTACTGCTGAAGTTCCAGTAACTAATATTTTTAGAGATGTAATTTTAAAAGAAGAAGAATTTCCAATTTGCAAAACTGCATACACACCTTGTTTTAGACGTGAAGCTGGTTCATACGGAGCGCACGTTAGAGGTTTAAACAGATTGCATCAATTTGATAAAGTTGAAATAGTACGTATTGAACATCCTGATAATTCATATGCTGCATTAGATGCTATGGTAAATCATGTAAAAAGCATTTTACAAGAATTAAATTTACCTTATAGAGTTTTGCGTTTATGTGGTGGTGATATGGGCTTTACATCAGCTTTAACATACGATTTTGAAGTGTTTTCAACAGCTCAAGATCGTTGGTTAGAAATTAGTTCAGTATCTAACTTCGAAACATTTCAAGCAAATCGCTTAAAACTTCGCTTTAAAAATAGTGAAGGAAAAAGTGAATTGGCACATACTTTAAACGGAAGTTCATTAGCATTACCACGTGTTTTAGCAGGTTTATTAGAAAATTGCCAAACACCAGAAGGTATAAAAATACCTAAGGTTTTAGTTCCTTACTGTGGATTTGAACTAATTAATTAGACTGAACAGCTATCATTAATTTTTTATAATGGTTCATTTCAATTAACGCATCAAAATATGCATTGATTTGACCTTTTTTCATAAACTTTATAGCTTTCTTTTTAGCTGTTTCGTAATGTTTGATTATGTCGTTCATCTTGGTATAATTTAATTGATTTATCACAGTTAAGACAATTTTCGTGCCAAAATGTTACAGTACATTTATAAAAATAACATGTATTTATAAAAACTTTAACACTTGTTTAAAGTATATTTGATAGATAAAATATAGAAAATGCGCTATTTACTATTCATATTTTTTTGTTGGTTTTCTTTGCAAATAAAAGCTCAGGAGCCACAATTAGCATTTCAATATTTTAATAATGGTGAATACGAAAAAGCTACGGCAATTTTTAAACCTTTACACGAAAAAAATCCATACAACTCTATTTATTTAACCTATTTAATTGACTGTTACCAACAACTACAACAATTTGATAAGGTAAATACAGTAGTTACTAAACAAATTGAAAATTTTAAAAATCAACAATATTTGTTTATTGAAATTGGGTATAATTTTCAATTGCAACATCAACAAGAAAAGGCTGAAGAAAACTATCAAAAAGCATTAAATGCAATTAATCAAATGCCCAGTTTAGGTTATATTATTGGTAAAACATTTCAAGACAATCACTTGTTAGATTATGCACTTTTGGCTTATAAAAACGCTATGGAATTAATGCCAAAAGCCAATTATAATTATCAAGTTGCTTTAATTTATGGTGAAAAAGGTGAAATTGAAAACATGTTCAACACCTACTTAGATATGGTACTTATTAATGAATCATATTTACCAACATCAAAAAGTTATATGGGACGATTTATAACGGATGATGCTGAAAATGAAAACAATAACACACTTAAAAAACTACTGATAAAACGCCTTCAAAATAATCCATTAACTGTTTGGAACCAATTATTAAGCTGGCTTTTTATGCAACAAAGTGACTACGATAAAGCTTTGGTACAAGAAAAAGCAATTTTTAAAAGAAATGCAACTAACATAGATAATATTATTGATATTGGTAAAATTGCTTTCAAAAATAATTCATACGAAACCTCAAAAAAATGTTTTCATTTTGTGTTAGAAAATAGTTCAAATGTTGAAACCGAATTAACGGCAAAATTATATTTGTTAGAAATTGATATGAACACCAATACTTCTTATGAAAGTATTGAAAATCAATTTCAGCAATTATTTACAGAATATGGAAAAACTAACAAAACTATTGGTTTACAAGCTGCATATGCTGAGTTTTTAGCTTTCAAAAAAGATGAACCTGACAATGGAATTATAGTTTTAAAAGAAGCTTTAAAACTTCCTATTAACGAATTTCAAACAGGATATTTAAAAACTAAATTGGCCGATATTTTGGTGTTTAATAATAAATTTAATGCCGCTTTAATTTACTATACACAAGTTCAAAATGATTTAAAAAACCATACTCTTGGACAAACAGCACGTTTTAAAATAGCGCAAACTTCATATTTTAAAGGTGATTTTGAATGGGCGCAATCGCAATTAAAAGTGCTTAAGAATTCAACATCACAATTAATTTCTAATGATGCTTTAGATTTAAATTTGCTAATTACAGATAATGCCGTAAAAGACAGTTTAAAAATTGCTTTAAAAACCTATGCAAAAGCCGACTTGTTAGCTTTTCAAAATAAAAACCAACAAGCAATTGATACACTGCAAGTTGTTTTAAACAACTATAAAGGTCACCCAATAGAAGACGAAGCTTTATTTAAACAAGCACAACTTTTTGAAAAAATAAACCAGTTTGAAAACGCAGAAAAAAATTATTTACAAATAATAGCCATTAATAAAGATGATATTTTAGCCGATGATGCGCATTATTATTTAGCTGAATTATATGTAAATAAATTACAAAATATTGAAAAAGCGAAAGAATTTTATCAGAAAATAATATTTGAATATTCATCTAGCATATTTTTAGTAGATGCTCGAAAAAAATTCAGAGATTTACGAGGTGATAATTTAAATTGAAATAAAATAAACGCTTAACACTAAACAAATAAAAATGTATATATATAACGTAACAACTAATGTAGATGAATCTATCCACGATGAATGGTTGCATTGGATGAAATCTAAACACATACCCGATATGTTAGCAACAGGTAAATTTTCTGTAGCAAAAATGAGTTTAGTTTTAATTGATGAAGAAATGGGTGGCGTAACATACGCAGTTCAATACACTACAGACAGTATCGAAACCTTACATCTTTACTATAAAGAAGATGCACCAAAATTACGCGATGAAGCCATTAATTTATTTAAAGATAAAATTGTTGCTTTTAGAACCGAATTAAAAGTTATTAACGAACAATTTAGCAAAAGTGTAAACAACTAATTTTATGAGTGTAAAAGCAAAAAAACACCTAGGTCAACATTTTTTAACAGACGAATTAATTGCACAACAAATTGCAGATAGTTTAGTAGGAACTAACTATAAAAATGTGTTAGAAATTGGTCCGGGAATGGGTGTTTTAACTAAGTACTTACTTAAAAAAGACTATACAACTCATGTCATTGAAATTGACACAGAATCTGTAGAATACTTAAAAGCACATTATCTAAATTTAGCTGATAGAATAATTTCAAAAGATTTTTTAAAAATTAATATTTCCGATTTTTTTGGCGATGAACAACTGGCAATTATTGGAAATTTCCCTTACAATATTTCATCACAAATTGTTTTTAAAACACTTGAAAACAGACATCAAATTCCAGAATTTTCAGGGATGTTTCAAAAAGAAGTTGCTTTAAGAATTGCTGAAAAAGAAGGTAGTAAAGTGTATGGAATTTTATCGGTTTTAACACAAGCGTTTTATAATGTCGAGTATTTATTTACCGTTCCGCCAACAGTTTTTAATCCACCTCCAAAAGTAGATTCTGGTGTAATTCGGTTGGTTAGAAAAGAAAATTTCACACTTCCTGTAGATGAAAAATTATTTTACAAAGTAGTAAAAACCGCGTTTCAACAACGCAGGAAAACATTGCGAAATAGTTTAAAAACACTTAATTTATCTGATAGTTTAAGAGAAGATAGTATCTTTGCAAAACGCCCAGAACAATTATCGGTTCAGGAATTTATCAATCTCACATCTAAAATAGAGAACGATGCCATTTGAAATTACCAAAGATTATATTCAAAAAATTCAACAATTAATTGCTGAAGACAAAGAAGACACACTTCTAGAAATGCTAGCAGAAGTCCATTATGCTGACATTGCTGAAATAATTGAAGAAATTGAATATAGTGAGGCAATTTATATAATTAAACTTCTAGAAAGCGATGTAACTTCGGAAATAATTGCCGAATTAGATGAAGATACACGTGAGAATATTTTAAAAGGACTTTCATCAAAAGAAATTGCTGAAGAAATTTCAGAACTTGATACCGATGATGCTGCCGATATTATATCCGAACTTTCAGATAAACAAATTAAAGAGGTAATATCTCATATTGAAGATGAAGAACACGCCAAAGATATTATTGAACTTTTACGCTATGATGAAGATACCGCAGGTGGTTTAATGGCAAAAGAATTGGTAAAAGTAAATGAAAATTGGAATGTACTTACTTGTGTTAAAGAAATGCGCGCACAAGCCGAAGAAGTTACCAGAGTACACTCTATCTATGTTGTTGATGATAATGATATTTTAAAAGGTCGTTTATCTTTAAAAGATTTACTAACAACCTCAACAAAAACAGCAATTAAAGATGTTTTTATTAAAAAAGTAGATTCAGTAAATGTAAATGATGATGCCGAAGATGTTGCTAAAATTATGCAAAAATACGATTTAGAAGCCATTCCTGTGGTAGATGAATTAGGCCGGCTTGTAGGTAGAATTACCATTGATGACATTGTAGACGTTATAAAAGAAGAAGCTGAAAAAGATTACCAAATGGCTGCCGGTATTTCACAAGATGTAGAAGCCGATGACACCATTTGGGAACTAACAAAAGCTCGTTTGCCTTGGTTAATTTTAGCGCTTTTTGGTGGTTTTGTTAGTGTTTCTATTTTAGGCGGATTTCAGGAAGCTATGAATAAATATCCCGTACTTTTCTTTTTTACACCACTTATTGCTGCAATGGCAGGAAACGTTGGTGTACAATCTTCTGCAATTATTGTACAAGGTTTGGCAAATGATAGTTTAAGAGGCTCTTATTTTAAAAGACTTTTAAAAGAAGTTTCACAAAGTTTGTTAAACGGTTTTGTGTTAGCAGCTATATTAATGTCAGCCGGAATGTTCTTTTTAGGATTTGAGTTAAAAGTTGGAATTACTGTAGCAATTTCATTAATTTCTGTAATTATAATTGCAAGTATAATAGGTACATTTATCCCAATTATTTTAGACAAACGCGGCATAGATCCAGCGCTTGCAACCGGTCCGTTTATTACTACAAGTAATGATATTTTAGGAATTTTAATCTACTTTTCAATCGCTAAATTAATTTTAGGATTTTAAAATAATTCTTAAAAAATTATCAAAAAAATTTTAATAATATAAAACGAGCATATTCAAAATTTGATTACCTAAAAGAATGATTAATAGCGAATAACACTGCTGTGCTGAGCAGAGTTTAAGTAAGACTTTTAAAAAACATTAAAATAGACACATGAGACATTTTTTAACACTTCTTTTTTTAGCTTTTTTGTCAATTAGTTGTGCTAAACAAAACCCTCTAGAAAAAGCAATAGCTTCTAAAAATAAAAAAATAAAAAAAGTTATTGATAGTGTAAAAAACTACGAAGTACAAGTTTTATTTACCGAAATTCTACAAGAAAACGGTAAAACAACTTTTAAAGATTACTCTTATAGAGTAGATGAAAACACTTATTTCTATCCTGCAAGTTCTGTTAAGTTTCCTATTGCTGTTTTGGCTTTACAAAAAATGAATCAAAACAAAAAGATAGATAAAAATACTGTTTTTAACAATGCAAGTGATACTACAAAAACCACATTTGCCAACGAAATTAAAAAGGTTTTTGCAGTTAGCGATAATTTAGCCTATTCGCGTTTATTTGATTACTTAGGTCAAAATTATATTAATAATCAATTAAAAAGCAAAGGAATTACTGCTCGAATTTCACATCGGTTTTCTGTTGATAATCCTTATGATATTAACACTAAATCGGTTTATTTTTATTACAAGGATAGCGTAATCTATACTGAAAATCCAATCCAAAACGACTCTATAAAAAACCTTCCTTTAGATAAAATAAAAAAAGGAATTGGTTATATGGTTGGTGATAGTTTAGTGGAAAAACCGATGGATTTCTCTTTAAAAAACTATATACCATTAACTTCTTTACATCAATTAATGAAACAATTGGTGTTTCCAGAATTATTTCCGAAAGAAAAAAGATTTGACCTAACAGAAGAAGATCGTAATTTTTTAATAAACACAATGGCAATACTACCCAAAGATGCAGGTTATACTTCAAAAGAATATTATGATAGTTATGTAAAGTTTTTCCTTTTTGGTGACTCTAAAGAACCAATGCCATCACATATAAAAATACATAACAAAGTTGGTTTTGCTTATGGCTATTTAACAGATTGTGCGTTTATAGAGAACACAAAAACGAATAAGAAATATATAATTACGGCAACTATTCATGTAAATAAAAATAAAATTTATAATGATGGTTTTTATGAATATGATACTGTTGGTTTCCCATTTTTAGCGCAATTAGGAAGAGAATTAGTTCCTTTAGATTAATTAGTTTTTATACAAATCTCAATTTTTTAAATAGTATTTTGGTAGTTAGTATTAGCTAAATCAAAATATCAATCAGAATAAAATAAATGTACAACAATCTGAACCAAATAAAAACAGCAATTTATGATAAGTGCGCCTTTGAAATTTCTGAATTCAAATTTGAAACAGAAAGTTCAGCATATAATGCCTGTCAATATAAATTAAACGCACAACATATAATAAGCAGAAATGCTAAAATTACACCAAAAAAAGTAGGGCAATTTGTTACATTTTGGAAACGAAACGCAAACGGATTAATTGAGCCTTTTGAAGAAACCGACTTATTTGATTTTTATATTGTAAATGTGCGAACTAAAAATAGGTTTGGACAATTTGTTTTCCCAAAATCTACACTGATAAAAAAAGGAATAATTTCAACAGTAAAAAGAGAAGGAAAAAGAGCATTTAGAGTGTATCCGAATTGGGATGTTGTTAAAAATAAACAAGCTGAACAAACCCAAAAATGGCAATTGAATTATTTTTATGAAATAAATGCGTCAACCAATTTTGAAGAAGTTTTAAAATTGCATAAAAATGAATAGCATTTTTTATACTGCTATTATTGATAAAGTCAGTTAGCCTATTGCCTAAACCTAAACTTTTTAAACAAATCCCATAAAACAACACCAACACTTACCGAAATATTTAATGAATGTTTGGTCCCTAATTGCGGAATTTCAACACAAAAATCGGATGCAGAAACAACTTTTTGCTGTACTCCTTTTACTTCATTTCCAAAAACTACTGCATATTTTTGGTTGGGTTCAACCATAAAATCTTGCAACATTGTACTATTCTCAGCTTGCTCAATCGCCAATATTTTAACATTTTTACCTTTCAACCTTTCAACCAAATCAAGTGTGTCTACTTCATATTCCCAGTCAACTGATTCTGTTGCTCCTAAAGCAGTTTTATGAATATCTTTATGTGGAGGTTTTGCAGTAATTCCACACAAGTAAATTTTTTCAATAATAAAAGCATCGCTGGTTCTAAAAACCGAACCAATATTATTTAAACTTCTAATGTTATCAAGCACAACTATCAATGGAATTTTAGTTACTTCTTTAAACTCTTCAACAGTTGGTCTTCCTAATTCGCTATTTTTTAGTTTTCTCATAATTCACAAATTGTTTTTGTACATCTTTCAATCATTAAATTTTTAAATCTTTCAATATAAAATGTAACTTCGCAAAACTAACTTAATTTCCTATAAAATTGGCAGCAAAAAAAGAGAAAGTCACCCCTTTAATGAAACAATACAACGCCATTAAGATAAAATATCCTGATGCAATGTTACTATTTAGAGTGGGCGATTTTTATGAAACTTTTGGCGAAGATGCTAAAAAAGCTTCTAAAGTTTTAGGAATTGTTTTAACAAAACGTGGTGCTGGAAGTGAAACTGAAACTGCTTTAGCAGGTTTTCCACATCATTCTTTAAATACGTATTTACCAAAATTAGTTAAGGCAGGAATGCGCGTTGCTATTTGCGATCAGTTGGAAGATCCAAAAATGACCAAAACTATTGTAAAACGTGGTGTTACAGAGTTAGTAACTCCTGGTGTTGCTTTAAATGACGAAGTTTTACAGTCTAATACCAATAATTTTTTAGCGGCGATTCATTTTGGAAAAAAACATGTAGGAATTTCGTTTTTAGATGTTTCAACCGGTGAATTTTTAACTTCACAAGGAACTAGTGAATACATTGATAAATTGTTGCAAAACTTCAGCCCAAGTGAGGTTTTGGTTCAAAAGCAACATAAACATAAATTTAAAGAATTATTTGGCGATCGTTTTTATACTTTTTATTTAGAAGATTGGATTTTTCAAACAGAATATGCGTTAGAAACATTAACCAATCATTTTAAAGTAAAAACATTAAAAGGTTTTGGAGTTAATGAATTAAATGAAGGCATTATCTCATCCGGCGCGGTTTTATATTATTTATCTGAAACACAACACAATAAATTAGAACACATTCAGGTAATTAACCGTATTGCTGAAGATAATTATGTATGGATGGACCGTTTTACCATCCGTAATTTAGAATTGTACAATTCCACTTCAGTAAATGCAGTAACGCTTTTGGATGTTATTGACAAAACTATTTCACCAATGGGCGGAAGGTTGTTAAAACGTTGGCTAGCCTTGCCTTTAAAAGACATTAACCGCATAAAAAAACGCCATGATATTGTAAAATATTTAATTGATAATGACACCTTTTTTGAGTTAACAACCTATCAAATTAAACAAATTAGTGATATTGAGCGCTTGGTTTCAAAAGTTGCCACTGGAAAGGTAAATCCGAGAGAAGTTGTTTTGTTAAAAAACTCTTTAAATGCCATTATCCCAATTAAAGAAGCAGCTGAAAAAAGTGATAATGAAAGCTTAAAAATTATTGGAGAGCAATTACAAAATTGCAATACGCTTCGTGAAAAAATATCAAAAACATTAAACGAAGATGCTCCTGTAAATATTAATAAAGGAAATGCTATTGCAGAAGGTGTTTCAACAGAATTAGACGATTTAAGAGCTATTTCAACAAAAGGAAAAGATTATTTAGATGCTATGTTAGCGCGTGAAATTGAACGTAGTGGAATTACATCGTTAAAAATAGCTTTTAACAACGTTTTTGGATATTACATTGAAGTTAGAAATACACATAAAGATAAAGTGCCTGCCGAATGGATTCGTAAGCAAACGTTGGTTAGTGCTGAGCGTTATATTACCGAAGAATTAAAAGAATATGAAACCAAAATTTTAGGTGCTGAAGAAAAAATTAGCAAACTTGAAAGTGAACTTTTTGCTGAATTAATTAGCAATTTATTAGATTACATTCAGCCAATTCAGTTAAACGCACAATTAATTGGACAAATTGATTGTTTATGTTCATTTGCTGAAATAGCTAAACAAAATAATTATGTACGTCCACAATTAGATGAAAGTACCGATTTAGAAATAAAAAACGGTCGTCATCCAGTAATAGAAAAACAATTACCAATTGGCGAAGAATACATTGCAAATGATGTTGTTTTAAACACACATTTACAACAAATTATTATGATTACAGGTCCTAATATGAGTGGTAAATCAGCTATTTTACGTCAAACTGCTTTAATTGTTTTATTGGCGCAAATGGGAAGTTACGTACCTGCGCAAAATGCCAGAATTGGAATTGTAGATAAAATATTTACACGTGTTGGCGCCAGCGATAATATTTCTATGGGCGAATCTACTTTTATGGTAGAAATGAACGAAACTGCTAGTATTTTAAATAATATTTCTGATAGAAGTTTAGTTTTATTAGATGAAATTGGACGTGGAACAAGCACGTATGACGGAATTTCAATAGCGTGGGCAATTGCCGAATATTTACATGAACATCCATCAAAAGCTAAAACATTATTTGCGACACATTATCATGAGCTGAATGATATGACCAATACTTTTGAGCGCATTAAAAACTTTAATGTTTCGGTAAAAGAATTAAAAGATAAAGTGATTTTCTTACGAAAATTAGTTCCTGGAGGTAGTGAACATAGTTTTGGTATTTACGTGGCTAAATTGGCTGGTATGCCAGCTTCTGTTGTTCATAGAGCAACAAAAATGCTAAAACAATTGGAGAAAAACCATACCAATTCCGAAGTAAAAGAGACCTTAAAAACAGCTGCTGAAAACGATATGCAATTAAGCTTTTTTAAGTTAGATGATCCTTTGCTAGAAGATATTAAAGAAGAAATTTTATCAACAAATATTGATACGCTTACACCAATTGAAGCATTAATGAAATTAAATGAAATTAAACGAATGTTGGTGAAAAAATAGTTTTAATTATTTTTAAAATTGATTGAGCTCAAAAAATTCTTTAACATTTTTTTGACGTATTTTTTAATTACCTTTGTCTATTCAAAAGGATTTTTATATGTTTTTATTTATAAGCGGAGCTGAAATATTTGTTGTATTAATTATTGCTGTTATGTTATTTGGTGCTGATAAATTACCTGAAATTGCTCGCGGTTTAGGAAAAGGAATGCGACAAATAAAGGATGCTACAAATGATATTAAAAGAGAAATTCAGAATAGTGCTGAAAAACATAATATTGATGTTGATGTTGCCGCAAAAGTTAGAAATGAAATTAGTAAAGTAACTGATAATGTTGAAGATATAACGCAGCCAGTAAAAAAAATAAAAGATAAAATTATTGATGATATTACTGGTCCTGTAAAAAGAAACTTGTAATATTGGAACCGCTGAACCAGCTTATTAATTACGACAAAGAACTGCTTCTCTTTTTACATTCAAAAGGCTCAACAACTTGGGATGGTTTTTGGATATTTGTTACAAATCCTTTGTATTGGATTCCTTTATTTTTTATACTATTTTATGTTGGGTATAAAGTTTATGGTTTAAAAACTGCGGCTATCATTTCTTTATTTACTGCATTAAGTGCTGCTTTTTCATTAATTACTGTAAATTTTATTAAAAATAATGTACAAAGACTGCGACCAATAAATGACATTAGCATAAATACAAATGTTCGGGTTTTAATTGAAGCGACAGACTTTAGTTTTGTTTCGGGGCATTCAACCGTTTCTTTTACCATTGCTTTCTTATCATTTTTTGTATTAAGAAAACATTACAAATTTGCTTTTTTTATATTTCTGTTCCCTTTATTATTTGCCTATAGCAGACTTTATTTAGCAGCGCATTATCCTTTAGATATTTTATTCGGGATGTTTTTAGGGTTTAGTATTGCTTTATTTTTTTACAAAATATTAAACAAATTTTTTCTAAAAAATTAAGTTGTTTTTACACGACTAATAGTTAAACCATCTCTAATTGGTAACAACACTGTTTCAATTCTTTCATCGTTATTTAATAATTTATTATAGACTAATAATTCTTGTGTATCCATATCATTTGGTTTAATTTCCTCTATTACTTTTCCACTCCAAAGTACGTTGTCCGATAAAATAATTCCTCCAGGATTCATTTTATCAATAATTAAATGAAAATAATTGCTATAATTCGCTTTATCGGCATCAATAAAAACCAAATCAAATTTTTTATTGATGGTTGGAATAATTTCTAATGCATTTCCGGTCAATTGCTCAATTTGATTTTTATAGTTTGATGCATTAAAATATTTTTTACTAAAAGCTTCTAATTCTTCATTTTTATCAATAGTAATTAATGTGCCTTTTTTCTGCAAACCTTCGGCTAAACATAATGCGGAGTAACCCGTGTAGGTTCCTATTTCTAAAATGCTTTTAGGATTTATTATTTTTGAAATCATTGCTAAAACTCTACCTTGATATGCGCCACTTAACATACGAGGATTGAGAATTTTTTGCCAAGTTTCTTTATTTAATTGTTGTAAAAGTTGTGGTTCATTTTGTGAATGACTTATTACATAATCTTCCAGTTTTTCAGATAAAAAGCTCATTGTTTTTGTTTGCAAAAGTAAAAAACGGAACTCAAATGAGTTCCGTTTTAATATATAAAGTTTAAATTTTTGTTTTTAATTCTGTTTCCATTTGTTCCTTTTCCTTTTCACACAAACAAGTGGTTGGTTTATTTAAAGCATTTTTATGTTTTTGTATACATTTTGTAATTATAACATTTTGCTTAGAGTACATTCCGCACTTTTTACATACAAACAAATGAATATTTAATTTTAGTATTTCCCAAAAAGTTGCCTCTTTATATTGACTTTTATCACAAATAGTGGTTGCTTGGTCACACGTTAATTTCATTTGTATTTTCTTTAATTTTTAAACCAATTATCTTCCATACATTTTCTTAATTGTGTTCTGGCTCTATGAATTATTACCCATAGATTTGACGATGTAATTTCTAACTCCTTACAAATATCTTCTGTTTCAAGTTGTTGAATTGTTTTCATTCTAAAAACCATTGCATATTTTTCTGGTAAATTATTTATACACTTTTCTAAAGCAACATTTAACTCTTCATTTTCTATTTGTTTTTCTATTTCATTGTTCCAATTTGATGGTACACGCTCTTCAATCCACTCACCTTCTCTTTCTCCATCAGCATAAAAATTCATTTTAACTTCAGCTTTTCCTTTGTTAGAATTTATTTTTCGATAATGGTCAATAATTTTTCTTTTTAAAATAGCAACTAACCAAGTTCTTTCACTTGCCAATCCTTGAAAATTGTCCATAGCTTTTAATCCAGCAAAAAAGGTGTCCTGCACTAAATCTTTTGCTAAATCATGCTCATTAATTCTACCTATGGCAAAATTATATAAGTAATCTGCATGAAGTTTCACCCAATTATTAGGATTTAATTTATGTATTTCTTTTGACATTAGATGTAATTACTTTATTGCTAAAATAATTAATTATTTAGAATTATTCTAATTTACAAACAATCTAAAAGCAGCTTTAATCTTTACTGGCGTAACTACTTAAAATTGCAAACAATTTTTTTCGATCAATTGGTTTTGATAAATATTCATCAAATCCGTTTTTTAAAGCTGTTTCTTTATCTGATTCCATTGCAAAAGCTGAAAGTGCAATAATTGGGATATTTGGTTTGATTTTTTTTATTTCATTCATAGCTTCAATTCCGTTCATGATTGGCATTTTAATATCCATTAAAATTAAATCTATGTCTGGATTACTTTTTGCTAACTCAACAGCTTCTAATCCGTTAAAAGCCTCAATAATATTTATTTTAGAATTAGAAAAAAGTTCATTCATATATAACATGTTATATTCTTCATCTTCTGCTATTAGAATTGTAAGCTCCATATTTTCAATTGGTATTTGTGAAATTTTTTGTTCTACTACTGTTGTTATTGGTTTTTCTTTTGATTTTAAATATGGTATTGTAAAATAGATTGTTGTTCCTTTTTCATTTGAATCTATCCAAATTTCTCCATTAAATAATTCTACAAACTTTTTAGAGATTGCTAAACCTAATCCTGTTCCTTTACTTTGCTTACTTAAATTTAAGTTTGCCTGCATAAATCTGTCAAAAATTACAGCATGCAACTCATTATCAATACCAATTCCGGTATCTTTAACAAAAAACAATAATGTATTGGCATCTTTTAATTCATAGCCAAATTCAACGCCTCCTTTTTCTGTAAATTTAAAAGAATTTGACAATAAATTTGTTAAAACTTGATTCAATTTAGGACCGTCAATTTCGATAAAACTTTTTGCGCTATCTAACCCTTTTTTAACATTTAAATATAACTTATTATCTTTGGCTACTTGATTGTAAAACTCGTGTAAATCATCAATTAAATGATTAATATTAGTGCTTTGATAATTTAATTTTACTACGCCAGCTTCAATTTTAGAAATATCTAAAATATCATTTACAATTGTTAATAACTGCTTACTACTATTTACAACAATATTGGCATATCTTTTTCTATCAGCATAGGATAATTCTGGGTCTAAAAATAATTCTGAAAAACCAATAATACCATTCATTGGAGTTCTAATTTCATGACTCATATTTGCTAAAAAGGATGATTTTAACTTATCTGACTCTTGTGCTTTTGTTAATGCCTTTTTAAGTTCATCATCGCTATTTTTACGCTGAATTGTAATACTTATTTGATCGGAAACAAATTCTAACAATTGTAAATCACTTTGTTGATAAGCATTTTTATTTGTATAACTTTGAACTGCAATGGCTCCTATTGTTTTGTCTTGAATTTTTAGAGGAACACCCACCCAAATTTTAGATTCTATACCCACTAAATCTACAATACCTTTTTCAATTAAATTTTTATGTTCATTGTCTGTAACCATTAAAGATTTGCCTGTTTTTATTACATAACCTGTTAAGCTATTTTTGGCAGGAAACTCTCTTAAATCTTCTTTTTCATCAACCATTACAGGCATTTTAATCATATCTGTAATTTCATCGTACAAACCAATATAAAAATTATTAGTATCAATAATTTTATGAAGCTCTTCTTTTATATATAGGCTAAATTCATTGAAATCTTCTATTGCAGAGGCTGCTTTAGAAATATTGTATAAAACATTTTCAAGTTGTTCTTTTTTAACTCTGTCAGATATATCAACTACAACTGCATGAATACTGGTTTTATTATCAATATCTTCAATTTTTGTTAGGGTAACTTCGGTTGGAAATATTTGTCCATTTTTTCTTTGATGGCTCCATCTAAATCTGTTAAAACCATTTTCAATCGCAATTCTAATTACTTCTTCAGCTTTTTCTATAGAGCAACTTCCATCTGGTTGAAATTTTGGTGATATATCAGATGGCTTTAATTTAAATAAAGATTCTTTACTTGAAAAACCAAACATTTTTAATGTAGACTCATTACAATCTGTAAACAATCCGTTTTTAAGAACCATTACAGAATCTGTTGATTTTTCAAAAATATCTCTATATTTTCTTTCCGATTTTTCAAGTAATTGTTTTGCTTTGGTTCTTTCGGTAACATCATCTACCAAACAGGCTGCTCCAATAATTTTGTTATTAGAATCTTTTAAAGTAACACTATACCAATCGCAAATTATTATTTTACCATTTTTTGTTATATTTTCATTTGTATGCCTAAAGCTTTCATTTTGAGCAAACGAAGTTTCTGTTAAAATTTTCATTTCTTCTATCAAATGAGGTGGCGTTAACAAATCTCTGTTAGGTTTTCCTTTTACCTCTTCTTCAGAATAACCAAAAATTCGTTCGGCAGCATTATTCCATTCTAATATATTATAGTCTAAATCCCATATAATTGATGCCAACGGCGTGTTATTAAACTGGTGTTTTAATCGTTGGTTACTTTCAAAAAGTAGTGCTTCTGTTTTTTTCCGTTCAGTAATATCTTCAGCTAATGATGCAATTCCTGTTACATTTCCTAATGAATCTTTTAGGGTTACATTGTACCAATCACAAATTATTATTTTACCGCTTTTAGTTTTATTTTTATTGGTACTTCTATGTCCGCCTTTTTCGTGTATTAAATTTTGCCAAATAATTTTCACCTCTTGTATTACTTCTTCAGGAAGTAATAAATCGTTTACGTGTTTTCCAATGGCTTCATTTGCTGAATATCCAAATATTCTTTCGGCTGATGAGTTCCATTCTAAAACGTTAAAGTTATAATCCCAAATTATGGAGGCTAATGGAGTGTTATTAAATTGTTCTTTTAATTGTTGATTGCTTTTAAAAAATAAGTCTTCTGTTTGTTTTTGTTCGGTAAAATCTTCAACAATTCCTTGAACATGCGTAATTTCGTTTTCAGAATTTCTGATAACATCTATATTGGTTTTTACCCATTTCATTTTTTTGTCTTTTGTTAAAACTCTAAATGGCTTGGGTTTTATTGTGGTAACATTGTTATTTTTAATTAGCTGAAAAACTCGGTCTCGTATAGTACTTAAATCATCTGGATGTACAATTTCATGAATTTTTACTTCACCATTTAAAAATTGTTTATAAGTATATCCAAAAAGATGTTGCGTGTTTTCTGAAGCAAAAATTACAGGAAAATCTCTTTCATTTTTACAAAGAATTGCAACAGATGAGCTTTTATTAATAATATTAAATGCTTCCTTAATTCTATTTTCAATTTGTTTTTTTTCAGTAATATTTTCTATAGATATAACTACGTTTTCTAAAGTGTGTTTACTTTCGTCAACAACTTTAAATTTTATTAAAATATCGAATTCTTCACCAAGAATTGTTTTATTTACAGATTCTATTTCTGTTTCTTTTTCTCCTGATAAAATTTCTAAAAGTAATTTTACAAAACCTTCATCAGATTTTTCGTTAAAAACTACATCTAAGTTATTTAACAAATCGCTTTTATCTTTTGCTTTATACAATTTAACTGCTGTAGCATTAACATCTTTTATGGTAACTAATGATACTAATTCGGCTATATATTGCGGATATTGAATTAATAAAGTATCTGAATTAGTGTTGTGCTGTTTTAGCTTTTTTTCAAAAAAAAGTTTGGCTTTTGAAAAATCTTCTATCCAAAGTGCTATAGGTGCATATTCAAAAAAATTGAAATAGTTCAAGTTATCAATATTTTTATTTTGATATTTATCGGTTGCTTTTTCATTAGAACCATTAAAAATAATTCCTTCTTCCATTTTAACAACTTAAGGGGTTTAATTTCATAAATATAAGAAATATTTATATGTTATTAAGAATTGAGAAACAACTAACTTCTATCCTAACTACTTTTAATAAATAATTTTGAAACTATATTTCTTTAGGAATTATAATTGTAAATATAGAACCTTTCTCTAATTCACTTTCAACAATTATTTTTCCCTGATGCTTTTTAACAATTTTATTAGCAATTGGTAATCCTAAACCAATACATTTTACTTTATCATTAGAGTAAGTATTTACAACATAAAATTCATTAAAGATTGCTGGAATATCTTTTTCAGAAATTCCCAAACCATTATCAATTACATTAATTTTTACTGATGTATCATCTTCAGTTAAATGAATGTTTACTATCGATTTCTCTTCAGAAAATCTAATTGCGTTATTAATAATATTTAATAAAGCTATTGATAATTCATCTTTATCAAAATTTAAAAAAATATCGTTTTCAGGAAGGTTACTTATAATTTTAATTCCTTTTTCATTTGCTAAAGTTTGTGTTTTCTCAATTACGTCTTTTAAAACTTTAGTGAAATTTTGGGTTTGAAAAATGAATTTCATATCAGGTAGCTGATATCTTGAAAAATCAGCTAAACGGTTTAATAAATTAAGTGAAAATTCTGTTGAATTTTTTATAATCTCAATATGGCTTTTTAACCTATCAGGGTTGTAATTTGGCAAGCCTTCTAAAATCATTTCTGAAAATGAAAATGATACTCCAATTGGGTTTTTTAAATTATGAATTAACTTTTTAAAAATTAAATTATTTAAATCGATAACTTCATTTAATTCATTGTTTTTACGCTTTAAATTTAAACTCAATTCAATAATTTTATCTTCTAAATCATTATAATAATTTTGCCGACTTTTATCCTCTTTTTTCAAAATAACATATTATTTTAATGTAAATTTAAATGTATTAAAACTATTATTCAAATTTTTATAAAAATATTACAAAACTAGGTACTTATACTCGCTATACTTTCAACATTCTTTTTATAGCAATGATTTTTCATTACTTTTACCATTCCTTATTATAATTTAAATAAAATGTCAACTGCAAAAAAAGACTATAAAAGAATTACTACCAAAAGTTTGGTAGAAATGAAAAAAAATGGTGAAAAAATTGCTATGCTAACAGCGTATGATTACACCATGGCTAAAATTTTAGATAATGCTGGTGTAGATGTTCTTTTAGTTGGTGATTCTGCCTCAAATGTAATGGCAGGTCATGAAACTACTTTACCAATAACATTAGACCAAATGATATACCACGCAAGCTCTGTTATTAGAGCTATTGAGCGCTGTTTAGTTGTGGTTGATTTACCTTTTGGAAGTTATCAAGGAAATTCACGTAGCGCACTCGATTCTGCCATTAGAATTATGAAAGAATCTGGTGGTCACGCGGTAAAATTAGAAGGTGGAGGAGAAATTAGAGAATCAATTTCTAGAATTTTAACTGCAGGAATACCTGTAATGGGACATTTAGGTTTAACACCGCAATCTATTTACAAATTTGGTTCATATACCGTTAGAGCAAAAGAAGAAGAAGAAGCCGACAAACTAAAAGAAGATGCTTTACTTTTAGAAGAATTAGGTTGTTTTGCATTGGTTTTAGAAAAAGTTCCGGCAAAATTAGCCAAAGAAGTTGCCGATAGCATTTCAATTCCTGTAATTGGAATTGGCGCAGGAAATGGTGTTGATGGTCAAGTTTTAGTAACACACGATATGTTAGGAATGACACACGAGTTTCATCCACGATTTTTACGTCGCTATTTAGATTTATACTCTGAAATGACCACTGCTTTTGAAAATTATGTAACCGATGTAAAAAGCAAAGATTTTCCAAACGATAACGAACAATACTAAATGAAAGTACTTTTTATAGATACCAATCACCCAATTTTAATAACTGGTTTAGAAAAATTAGGTTGTACTTGCGATGAAGATTATACTGCTTCAAAAGAACAAATTGAAGAAAAAATAAGCAATTACAACGGTATTGTAATACGAAGTAGATTTGATATAGATCAACAGTTTATAAACAAAGCAACCAACCTAAAATTTATTGCACGTGTTGGTGCCGGATTAGAATCTATTGATGTTGATTATGCCACAAAAAAAGGAATTCATTTAATTTCATCACCTGAAGGAAACAAAAATGCTGTTGGAGAACATGCATTGGGAATGATTTTATCTTTATTTAACAATATTAAAAAAGCTGATATAGAAATACGTCAAGGAAAATGGCTGCGCGAAGCAAATAGAGGTATTGAGTTAGAAGGAAAAACCGTTGGAATTATTGGCTATGGAAACATGGGAAAAGCCTTTGCTAAAAAATTAAAAGGTTTTGATGTTGAAGTAATTTGTTACGATATAAAAAACGATGTTGGCGATGAAAATTGCAAACAAGTTACCCTTGAAGAGCTCCAAGAAAAAACTGATGTTTTAAGTTTGCACACACCATTTAATAAGCTTTCAAACAAAATGGTAAATAGTGAATTTATTTCAAATTTTAAAAAACCATTTTACCTAATAAATACAGCAAGAGGTTCTGCTGTTGTAACAAATGATCTTGTTAAAGCACTCATAAGTAAAAAAATATTAGGCGCTTGTTTAGACGTGTTGGAATATGAAAAATTATCATTTGAAAATTTATTTGAAAACGACAATTTACCAGAAGCATTCAATTATTTAATACATGCTGATAATGTATTATTATCACCACATATTGCTGGTTGGACTGTTGAATCTAAAGTGAAATTAGCGCAAGTAATTGTTGATAAAGTACAAAATATCTTTTTTGATGAACCTAAAATTGAAGAAAAAACAACATCAAAAAGAGTCACCGGAATTGGCGGATTGTTTTTTAAAACCGAAGATCCTGTAAAATTAAAAGCATGGTACAAAACACATTTAGGTTTTAATACCGATGATTATGGATGTACTTTTTGGTGGAAAGAGAATAATAATAAAGCTGCAAGCACTCAATGGAGTCCTTTTAAAAATGATACTACTTATTTTTCTCCTTCAAAAAAAGACTTTATGTTTAATTATAGAGTTGAAAATTTAGTAGATTTATTAGCTAAATTAAAAAATGAAGGTGTAACCATTGTTGGTGAAATGGAAATATATGAATATGGAAAATTTGGTTGGATTTTAGACCCTGAGGGCAATAAAATTGAACTTTGGGAACCAATAGATAGTGCTTTTTTGTAAAAAATTAATTAACTAAAACAATAAAAAAATGGATGTAATTGATGAAAAAGGAAATGTCGTTCCTAAAAGTAGTGAAGAAAGTAAAAGAGTATTAGCGGGCGTTTTAGCTATTTTACTTGGATCGTTAGGGGTTCACAAATTTGTATTAGGATATACAAAAGAAGGTATTATTCAACTCATAATATCTGTTGTATCTTGTGGAATATTAGGAATAATTCCTTTTATTGAAGGCATAATTTACCTAACAAAATCTGATGAAGAGTTTGTTTATACATATCAAATCAATAAAAAAGGCTGGTTTTAATCTTTTTTTGAAGCTGAAGTTTCATTAGAGGTTTCAGCTTCATTATTTTCATTTTCCATACGGTTTTCTAACTCTGCCTGAAATTCTTCCATTACAGGTTTTACCGTACTTTCTGGTATTTCTGAAATTCTAATATACATTAAGCCATCAACAGAATTATTAAATAGCGGATCTACATTAAATGCAACCAATCTTGCATTTTGTTTCACATATTTTTTAATTAAAACAGGAATTCTTAAAGCTCCTGGTTCAATTTCATCAATAACTTTATCAAATTTGTTCATATCAGCTTGTGTAGCATCAAAAACAAAATCTTTATCGGCATCTTTTAATTTTACTTTATATTCTTTTTTAGGATGAATATATTGTGCAATGTAAGGATCGTAATAATGAGATTTCATAAACTCAATCATTAACGATTTTGAAAAATTAGAAAACTGATTGCTTATACTTACTCCGCCAATTAAATATTTATATTCTGGATAACGTAACGTAACGTGTACAATACCTTTCCAAAGTAAAAATAACGGCATTGGCTTTTGTTGATATTCTTTAATAATAAATGCCCGCCCCATTTCAATAGAATTCTCCATCATAGAATACAATTCTGGCTCAAATTTAAACAAAGTTTGCACATAAAAACCGTGAATTCCATATTTTGCATAAATATCTTTTCCCAATCCCATTCTATAAGCTCCAGCCAATGCTTTTGCTTCATCATCCCATAAAAATAAATGATGGTAATAACTATCAAAACTATCTAAATCTATGGCTTCATTGGTTCCTTCACCTACTTCTCTGAAAGTAATTTCTCGTAAACGTCCAATTTCAAAAATTAAATTTGGTATTTCTTTACGTTGCGCAAAAAACACTTCGTAGTTTTTACTTTTAAGCAATCTTCCGCCATTTTCTCTTAAAGCATCAACTTCTGCAATCATTTTATCAATATTTCTCTGATCAACAATTTGTTTGGGAGCTTTTGGTAATTTAAGTGCTGCTGTTGTTAATGGCTTTGGTTCTTTTTGATAAGGATTTGCCAGCATATAAGTTTTTCTACGAATAAAATCGCAAAATTCTTGTGTGCTTTTATATTCTTCTTGATCAGTAACTGAAATAGGTTTTCCAATTCTAACTTTAATTACTCGGCCTTTTTGAGATAATAATTCAGAAGGTAATTTAGCGGTGCGCAATGTTGGATTTAATTTTGATAATAAATAAAATAACCTGCTGTTTTTAGCATGAAAATATATTGGAATTACGGGTACATTTGCTTTTTGAATTAGCTTAATTGCACCTTCCTCCCAAGGTCTGTCAACAATTAATTTTCCATCTTTGTAGGTTGAAACTTCTCCTGCAGGAAAAACACCTAACGGATTTCCTTCTTTTATATGTGCTAAAGCATTTTTTAAACCAGAAAGGCTTGATTGCGCATCCTTTCTATCTTCAAAAGGATTTACTGGCATAATAAAAGGCTTCATAGGTTCAATTCTATGCAATAAAAAATTGGCAATAATTTTATAGTCAGGACGTTTTTCTATTAATAATTTAAGTAACAGAATTCCATCAATACCACCCAGTGGGTGATTTGAAACTGTAATAAAAGCACCATCTTTTGGGATTCTTTTTAAATCTTCTTCTGGAATTTCAAATTTAATTTCTAAATCATCTAAAAGTGCTGTAAAAAATTCTAAATCTTTTAAATGTTTATGCTTATTATAAATTCTATTTATTGCTGAAATTCTAAGCACTTTCATAAGTACCCAGCCAAAAAATGTTCCTATAAATCCGTATTTATCAAGGCTTACAACCTTTGCAACTTCTTTAGCTGTTACTAAACTCATTTATATAAAATTAACGTAGCTACAAAAATACACAAATTTATTTCAATACAAGTTGCACAGTACCTTTTGTAGCTTGTTTTAACAATATTTCTCCTTTTTCTTCTATTTTATTTACTGCATTTTCATTTGCGTGTCTAATTGTGTATAAAGAAACATTTTCAGAGAATGTTACTTTATATTTTTTATTAATCTCGGTTAAAAACTGTTGAAAAGTATTGAATTTATCTTCAATACAAACTGAAAAACTTAAGGCCGAATTTTGAATTAAATTTACTTTTAACTTATAATCATGCAAAATTTTAAAAATATCACTCAAATTATATTCTACCATAAACGAAAAATCTAATGCAGAAATTGATACTAATATTTGTTGCTGTTTTAAAATAAAGCAAGGAATATCTGGCAATAAATAATGTCCTTTTCCAACAATGGTTCCTTTAGCATTTAGGTTGTAAAAAGATCGAACAAATAACGGAATATTTTTATTTTCTAATGGTTTTAATGTTTTTGGATGAATTACAGATGCGCCATAAAAAGCCATTTCTATAGCTTCGCCGTAAGATATTTGTTGCAATAATTCTGCATTATCAAAAAATCGTGGATCTGCATTTAACACACCATCAACATCTTTCCAAATAGTTAAACTAACGGCGTTTAAACAATAAGCGAAAATTGCCGCTGTATAATCTGAGCCTTCTCTGCCTAAAGAGGTTGTTTTACCTTGTGCAGTACTTCCTAAAAACCCTTGTGTTATGTATAAATTATCTGAATTAAGTTTTGAAATATTTTGTAAAGTAGCATCCCAATTTACATAAGCATCTCGATAGGTGTCATCAGTTTTTAAATAATCCCGCACATCAACCCAGCTATTTTTAATACCAATTTCATTTAAATAAATACTCACAATTTTTGTTGAAAGCAACTCTCCAAAACCAATAATTTGATCATAAATAAAGTTGTAATCATTATTCTTGTTTTTAATTAAAAAACCACTTAATTGACCAAAAAACTGTTCAATTTCTAAAATAATTACTGGTTTATTGGCAGTAAATAAATTTTCAATAATATTAAAATGATAGTCTCTTACAAAGTCTATTTTTTGAGGTAAATCATCCTTTTTATTGCAGTAGGAATGTATTATTTCTTCAAAAGCATTGGTCATTTTACCCATTGCAGATATTACAATTAAAGTGTTTTCAAAACCTTCATGTTGTAAAACACGTACTACATTTTTTATGCTTTCAGCATCTTTAACAGATGCACCTCCAAATTTAAAAATTTTCATAAATACCTATTTTACAAACTATTAATATAATTTTTAATGGCATCATTTTCAATATGTACTGTATTCCAATCACGCAAAACACGTGCGCCCGATTTTTCGTAAAAATCAATGGCTGGTTTGTTCCAATCTAACACCGCCCATTCAATTCTTCTCACACCTTTTTTGTACCCAAACTCAATTACTTTAGCATATAAAGCACCGCCAATTTTAAGTCCTCTTTTATTTTCGGTCACTATTAAATCTTCTAAATGAATTGTGGGTCCTTTCCAAGTAGAATATCTTGGATAAAACAACGCCATTCCTACAATTTCAGCATCAATTTCAGCAACAAAACAGTTAAATAAAGGTGTTTCTCCAAAACCATCTTTTTCTAAATCTTCAACGGTAACTTGTACAGCATCTGCTTCCTTTTCAAAATGCGCCAATTCTTTAATTAATTTAAGCACATCAAACATATCATTTTTAACAGCTTCTCTAATGGTAAAATTCATAGGTAATAAATAATATTTAATTAGTAATGCTAAAGTAAAAAATTTGAATACAAAGTATCTTACAATCTCTTCATTTTTAAAAATAATTTTCTCGATATTTGTAAAAATCTATTCAACTTTCACAATGAAAAACAACAATCTTACCTTAGGAGAATTTATTATTGAAAATCAAAAACATTATAAATATACTTCTGGAGAATTTTCTAGACTACTGAGTTCCATAAAATTAGCTGCAAAAATTGTAAATTACAAAGTTAACAAAGCTGGTTTAGTAGATATTTTAGGTGCTGCAGGAGATACGAATATACAAGGTGAAGATCAACAGAAATTAGATGTTTATGCAAACAATGTTTTTATGCAAACGCTTATAAATAGAGAAATTGTTTGTGGAATTGCCAGTGAAGAAGAAGATAATTATGTAACTATAAAAGGAAAACACGGCACCAACGAAAATAAATATGTAATGCTTATTGATCCGTTAGACGGTTCTTCAAATATTGATGTAAATGTATCTGTAGGTACAATTTTCTCTATTTACAGAAGAATTACTCCAATAGGTACTCCCGTTGAACAAATTGATTTTTTACAAAGAGGAAATCAGCAAGTTGCTGCAGGTTATGTGGTATACGGAACTTCAACAATGTTGGTGTATACATCTGGCCACGGAGTAAACGGATTTACCTTAAACCCTGCTATTGGCTCCTTTTATTTATCGCACCCGAATATGAGTTTTCCTGAAGATGGAAAAATATACTCTATAAATGAAGGAAACTATGTGCATTTTCCACAAGGTGTTAAAGATTATTTAAAATATTGCCAAGAAGAAAAAGACGACAGACCTTATACATCTCGTTACATTGGATCATTAGTATCAGATTTTCATAGAAATATGATTAAAGGTGGTATTTACATTTATCCTACAAGCTCTATAGGTCCTAAAGGAAAATTACGTTTATTATATGAATGCAACCCAATGGCTTTTCTAGCAGAACAAGCCAACGGAAAAGCTACTGATGGGTATAAACGTATTTTAGATATAAAACCAACAGAACTTCATCAACGCGTGCCATTTTTCTGTGGAAGTAAAAATATGGTAGATAAAGCAGGTGAGTTTATGGCAAAATATCCCGAAAATGCCAATTATTAATTTTAAATTTCATAACTTAAACCAATAGTACTATAAGAACAATCAATTCTAAGATTTTTTAGAATGAAAACCGTTCATTATCTTTGAGTACAATAAATGTTGAACTAAAAAAATACAATTATGTCTTTTGAATTACCAAAATTACCGTATGCTTACGATGCATTAGAACCACATATTGATGCTAGAACTATGGAAATACACCATACAAAACATCATGCAGGATATACAAACAATTTAAATAACGCCGTTGCAGGAACTGATCTAGAAGGAAAATCTATTGAAGCTATTTTAGCTGATTTAGATATGAATAACGCTGCTGTTAGAAATAACGGTGGTGGTTTTTACAACCACTCTTTATTTTGGGATGTAATGAAACCTGAAGGAAAAGGATATTTATCTGGAGAATTAAAAGATGCTATTATAGCTGCTTATGGTTCTGTAGATGCTTTTAAAGATGAATTTTCAAAAGCTGCCGCAACTAGATTTGGATCTGGATGGGCTTGGCTTTGTGTACATAAAGGTGGTAAAGTTGAAGTTTGCTCTACTCCAAACCAAGACAACCCATTAATGCCAGGTGTTTCTTGTGGAGGAACCCCAATTTTAGGATTAGATGTTTGGGAACATGCTTACTATTTACATTACCAAAACAGAAGACCAGACTATATTAATGCATTTTTTAATGTTATTAACTGGAACGAAGTTGAAAGAAGATATGCTGAAAGCAAATAATTTATTTACTACTAACTAAAATAAAAAAGTCCGCAAATTGCGGACTTTTTTTATCTCAATTTATTTCTTTTAAAATAAGTATTTTAATTACCTAAACTCATTATTGTTTTCTGTACTTTAGCGCCTTAAATTTATTGTTGCTACGTATGTTAACATCTCATTTGGGTGAGCTATTTGCTTTATTAACTGCCATATTTTGGACTACTACTAGTTTATCTTTTCAACAAGCCACAAGAAGAGCTGGTTCTTTATCAGTAAATGTTTTAAGATTAATCATAGCCTTTTTTATTTTTGGGATTATTTCCTATTTCTCAAGAGGATTATTTTTACCATTTGATGCAGGAACACATCAATGGATTTGGATGTCAGTTTCTGGATTAATAGGGTTTGTTTTTGGAGATTATTTTTTATTTAAATCATACGAATTAATTAGCGCGCGTATTTCTATGCTAATTATGTCATTAAGTGCTCCCATGGCGGCATTTATTAGTTGGTTTTTATTAGGTGAAACAATGAATCTTATTTCTTTGTTAGCTATGTTTATTACCATTTTTGGTATTATGATGGTTATCACTGAAAAAAAGAAATTAGATGATGAAAAAGCAGGAATAAAAAACAAAAAAATACAATTTTCATTTTCTCCAAAAGGAATGCTATTTGCTTTTTTTGGTTCTATTGGGCAGGCATTAGGTTTAGTCTTAAGTAAATACGGAATGCAAGATTACAATGTATTTGCAGCTACACAAATTAGAATTATTACAGGATGTATTGGTTTTATAATTTTGATTTCACTAATAAAAAGATGGCCAAAAGTTAAACAAGCGGTTAGCGATAAAATTTCAATGAAATTTATTGTAATTGGCTCTATTTTTGGTCCTTTCTTAGGGGTTTATGTATCCTTGTTAGCTGTTAAATATACCACTGTTGGAATTGCATCTACTATTATGGCAATTATTCCTGTCTTAATTATTCCTCCAGCAATTTTATTGTATAAAGAAAAAGTAACCTTAAAAGAAGTTATTGGTGCTTTTATTGCACTTGGTGGAATTGTGTTGTTTTTTATCAATTAAGCTTGGGATGTTCCTTTTTTCTGGGATCTTGATTTAGTAATTGTGCTAATGAATTATATAATTTTGGTAATTTTTGACTAAACTCATTAGGCTTTTCAAAAAAAGACTCTAATGATACCGAAAAAAATTCCATCAAATTTTCACCTCCATAATTTCGTAAAAAAGAATGCTCATCTGCTCTTACCTCATTTATAAAATAGATTGCCGTATTCTTATAACTTTCAAGATTATTTTCATTAAAAATACCCATATAATTTCTTTTGGAATTTTCAATTATTAAACAATGACCAAATTCGTGAATACATAAATTTAAAGCATCATCAGAAATTTTAAAACCTCGCTCTACAGCAGGCCAAGATAAATTTACACGATTAGTTTTTATATTTACATCTCCATCAAAAAGTTGATTAATTTTTTGATATGTGTAGGCTGAAGGAGCAATAAAAATAGTGTTAAATTTAGAAAGTGCTACAATTTTTAAACCAAATGTAACTTGTGTAAATGCACTTGAAATTACTATTTTCATTTCTGGACTTACATAAAAATTGGGATCCGATAAAAACCGTGTAGTTTTAATAAATATTAAAGTTCTTATTTGAAATATTTCTTGATTTACGGTTGATAAATCTTTGTAATAAGAACTCCATTTCAACAACACCAAATGAACTTCGGTTTTTGATTTTTCTTTAAAAAAATATCCTAAAATTTTATATTTAAAGCTCAATGGTTATTCAAAATTTAAAGGTCCAAAATAACCCATTTGCCGTACTATCCAATTTTTTCTTCTTTCAACATAATTAGAAGATCTAATAGCTTTATATTTCCTTGGATTTGGTAAAATAGCTGCAATGGAAGCCGCTTCATAAGTAGATAATTTTTTAGCGGATTTCCTAAACCAATGTTGTGATGCTGCTTCGGCTCCGTAAACGCCATCACCCATTTCAATACTATTTAAATATACTTCTATAATGCGCTCTTTACTCCAAAAAACTTCAATTAAAAAAGAGAAATACACTTCAAATCCTTTTCTAACATAACTGCGTTGCGGCCATAAAAAAACATTTTTTGCAGTTTGTTGCGTAATAGTGCTTCCTCCTTTAATTTTTTTACCTTTTTTATTGCCTTCGTAGGCTTTTTCAATGGCTTCTACATCAAATCCAAAATGCTCAAAGAATTTTTGATCTTCACTTACAATTACAGCTTTTACTAAGTTTGGTGATATTTTATCCATTGAAACCCAATTATGTGTAAATGTCGCTGATGTACCTTCTGTCCATTGTTCTATATTTCTAATAAGCATTAATGGCGTAAATGGGACAGGAACCCACTTAAATAAGATAACAGTAAGTATTGATGTGATAAAGAATATAACAATGGCTTTAAAAAACCATCGTTTTAATTTTTGAAAAAAACCTTTCATGCAACAAAATTTAAGCAAAAGTATTATTTTTATATTGATTCGTCTTTATTTTTAAGTGTTTAGCAATTTAAAAAAATTAAATTCTAAAAAAATAATCCTATTTTGTAAAGAATTATGAGTGCATTTATCAAAATTAAAAAAAAATAGAAGACTTTTGCCTATACTTATTTCATTAAAATGAACAACATATTAAATAGCATTAAACAATTTTTTTTGAAATTTAAATTAAAGAATTTTACATTTAAAAAATCGCTAAAATATGGCTTTTTTTTAGCTACATTTCTTTTTTTAAGTTTTTTTATTGCCATTTATTTTGGTTATTTTGGAAGAGTTCCTACAAACAAAGAAATACAACTTTTTCAAAATATGGAAGCTTCTGAAGTGTATTCTGCTGATAATATTTTACTGTATAGATTCGACAAAGAAAACAGAATTAATATTCCTTATGATTCCATTCCAAAACATTTGGTAAACGCTTTAATTGCCACAGAAGATGCTCGTTTTTTTGAACATAGCGGCGTGGATATAAAAAGTTTATTTCGTGTTTTAGTAAAAACTATTATTATGCGCGATAAAAGTTCTGGCGGTGGAAGTACCATTACGCAACAATTGGTAAAAAACTATTTTCCGCGTAAATCGCATCGGTTTTTTTCAACGCCAATTAATAAATTAGAAGAAATGGTTGCTGCTTATAAATTAGAGCAACATTTTACTAAAGAACAATTAATTGAATTTTATTTTAATACCGTTCCCTTTGGGCAATCGGCTTTTGGATTAGAAAGTGCATCCCAACGTTTTTTTAGCACAACGGCATCAAAATTAACTATAGAACAAAGTGCTGTTTTGGTTGGAATGTTAAAAGCAAGCTACACTTATAACCCTGTAAAATTTCCTGAAGCTTCCAAAAAAAGAAGAAATATTGTTTTAAATTTAATGAAAGAAGCTGAATTTATTTCACAAAAAGAAGAAGATTCTATTTCCGATTTACCCATAATTACCAAAGAAAAAAGATTAGTTCGCCACGTAGGTAAAGCTAAATATTTTACTGAATATGTACGTACTGAAATGAAAAAATGGCTTGAAGAAAATAAAAAACCAAGTGGAAAAAACTACGATTTATACAAAGATGGTTTAAAAATTTACACCACGTTAAATTATGAAATGCAACAATATGCAGAGAAATCTGTTGCTAAACAATTAAAAAAATTACAACAAGAATTTGATTATGAATGGCGAGGAGAGGAACCATGGAAAGATGTTCCGGTTGTTTTAGAAAATGCCATTAAAAATTCAAGCAGATACAAACGATTAAAAGAAAAAGGTATTTCTGAAGCCAATATTAGAGCAAATTTTAATACTGAAATACCAATGAAAATTTTCACTTGGAATGGCGACAAACAAGTAACAATGTCTCCGCTAGATTCTATTAAACATTATTTAAAACATTTACACGCAGGATTTATTGCTATTGAACCACAAACCGGACATATAAAAGCCTATGTTGGTGGTATTAGCGAACAACATTTTCAATATGATCATATAAAAACTAAACGTCAAGTTGGTAGTACGTTTAAACCTTTTGTGTATACAGCTGCCATAGAAAAAGGTGTTTCACCTTGTGATATGTATCCAAATATTTTAATAAAATACCCTCAATATGAAGATTGGGAACCTAAAAACTCTGATTGGATTTATGGAGGTGAATTTAGTGTTTGGGGCGCTTTAGCAAATTCAACTAATACCGTTACAGTACAATTAATGGAAAAAGCTGGTCTGAAAAATATAATTAATCTGGCAACAAAAATGGGTATTGAAACTAAATTACCTGAAATTGGTTCGTTATCATTAGGTACAGCAGAGCTTTCTTTACTTGAAATGGCAAGAGCTTATACAACATTTCCTAATTACGGATTACCAGTTCATGAAGTTTCCATAGTAAAAATTATAAACAGAGAAGGTGTTGAGCTACCCACGTTTCCTGAGGTTAAAAATAAAAATGTATACTCAGAACAAACTGCTGAAATTATGGTTCAAATGCTTGAAAAAGTAATTACCAATGGTACAGCAGCTTCCTTAAGATATGATTATGGTTTGTATAACGATTTAGGCGGAAAAACAGGAACCTCACAATCTCAAGCTGATGGATGGTTTTTTGGTTTTACTTCAAATTTAGTAACCGGAAGCTGGGTTGGAGCGGAAAACCCTTCCATTCATTTTAGAAGTATGGATAAAGGTCAAGGTTCGCATACAGCATTACCAATTAATGGCGATTTTTTACGATCGTTAAATAACAATCCTTCTTTTAAATATTACCTAAACGGCAATTTTAAAAAACCATCAAAAGAAGTTTTAAAATTATATGATTGTTTATCACGTAAAGGCGTTCCTTCACCTAAAAAAGACACATTAGATATTGTTATTGATTCTTTAGCTATAGATCCTTCAACCATTGTGTTGGATTCTATTCAACCAAATAATTAATAGAGAATTGTAGTATTTTATAAAACTAATAAACCGTGTTTTCTTAATGTGTCTATTGGTTTTGAATACCAAAATAATTCAAAGTTTTCAAAATCGGTTTCAAAATTGACTTTTAACTGACTGAATGTAATTGATTCATTATTATAAACACTCAGTTTTTTAAGGCTTTCAATCAACCATTTTCCATAATTTTCAGGGACTGAAATTTCATACCTTTCGGTTTCGCTAAAAAATGTTAGTTGAAGCATTTGCCACGTTTTCCCTTTTTTAGTTTTTGAAAAAGGTATAATTAAAGGCGCACCACCTAACCAAATAATTTTTGATGTTGGTTTGCATATTTCAAATCCTTGGTTTTCTAATGATGAACTAATAAAATCGTTTTTAATACTAGTTTTAGGAATTTTAAAAGGAAACCATTCTTGCAACGGCAAGTTAAAACCAATGCCGTGCATAAAATTAAAAATAGATTTTTTTAAACCTTCACTAAATTTAGCATGATTTATTCCCGTTTTGTCTGTAAACTGAATATCATTATTAGCAAAAGAAATTTCTTCTAAATCTGGAATAATATTATAATTCTCATAATTTATTCCAATGGAGCTATGTGCAGTTAAAGCAAATTGATGCCAAAAACCAGATTTTATAATACCAAGCTCAAAACATTGTCGCACCATTTCTAAACTATCAATTGTTTCTTGAATAGTTTGTGTTGGAAAACCATACATTAAATAGGCGTGTACCATAATGCCCGAGTCGGTAAAACTTTTGGTTACTTTAGCAACTTGCTCAACAGTTACACCTTTTTGAATTAATTGTAACAATCTATCAGATGCAACTTCCAAACCACCAGAAACAGCAATACAACCAGATGCTTTTAACAACAAACATAAATCGTTGGTAAAACTTTTTTCAAACCGAATGTTTGTCCACCAAGTTACTGTTAATCTTCTTTTAATTATTTCAATTGCCAAAGCTCGCATTAAAGCTGGCGGTGCTGCTTCATCAACAAAATGAAAGCCAGTTTCACCTGTTTGTGCAATAATTTGCTCCATTCTATCTACCAATAATTTAGCGGTTATTGGTTCATAAATTTTAATATAATCCAGTGAAATATCGCAAAAAGTACATTTTCCCCAATAGCAACCGTGCGCCATTGTTAATTTATTCCAACGTCCATCGCTCCACAAACTGTGCATTGGATTGGCAATTTCTATTACTGAAATATATTGATCAAGCAATAAATCGCTATAATCTGGTGTTCCGATTTCGGCTTGTTTATAATCATTTTTTATAGATGAATTGTTATAAAAAACTTCATTATTTAATCGTAAAAAAGTTCTTTTGAACATATTAAAATCAGGATTTTCTATTGATGGATTTACAACATTTGAAAAAAGAATTTCAATAGGTAATTCGCCATCATCTAACGTAATAAAATCGAAAAAGTCAAAAACACGATTGTCAGTTAAACTTCGTAATTCCGTATTTGGAAAACCGCCGCCCATTGCAATTTTAATATTTGGGTAGTTGGTTTTTATAAATTGTGCACACCTAAATGCACTATATAAATTCCCCGGAAATGGCACGGAAAAACATACCAATTTTGGTTGAATTTCTTGCAGTTTATCATCTAAAATATTCAGCGTAATTTCATCAATAAAAGTAGGTTTTAGTAGCAAACTTTCATACAATTCATTAAAACTATTGGCACTTCTGCCCAATTGCTCTGCATATCTGCTAAAACCAAAATTTTCATCAATACATTCAATAATAAAATCAGATAAATCTTCTAAATATAAGGTTGCCAAATGCTTTGCCTGATCTTGTGTTCCCATAGCGCCAAAAGCCCATTCTAAATCATCAATTTCATTAAATCTGGAAGCTTTCGGAAGAAAATTTTCAGAACATATTTGGCGTGCAAAAGTTTGATTTTTACCTTGAAGAAATTTTATAACAGCATTAATAGTAGCTATATAGGTATTGCGTAATGCATAAATTTGTTGTGCGTTTTCTGAAATAATTGTGTTGTTTTTAAACGCTAATTCAAAAACTTCTTGCAGTTTATTTTTACTGAAAAGTGCTAAAATAACTTCAATGCCTAAATCGGTTTGAAATGAAGAAATACGCTTTGTATTCAAAAACCCTTTTAAATACATAGTAGCTGGGTACGGTGTATTTAATTGGGTAAATGGCGGTGTAATTAGCAGAATATCTTTCAAAATAGTATTCAGAAAAAAATTTAAAGTATATATGCTAATGTATGAATTCTTATTTAATATGCTCTCCCTTTATTTCCTTCATAAAAATTGATGAATGAATCATTTACAACTCTGTTTCCGCCTGGCGTTGGATAATTACCTGTAAAATACCAATCACCTAAATGGTTTGGACAAGCAACATGTAAATTTTCAACTGTTTGATAAACAATTTCAACTTCAGAAGTTATTTCTGGAGTTTTTAACATTTGAGCTATTTTATCAGAAATTTGTTGGTTTGTAAATGGCGTATAAATATCTTTTACAGCATTGTAAATTTGGCCATCTTCTAATGGCTGCATAATTTTACAACGATTATAAACTTCTTCAACAATATGATATTGATTGGTATCTTTTAATAATTCTAAAGCAGCTCTAAAAGCAATAAAATCTCCCATACGTGCCATATCAATCCCATAACAATCTGGATAACGAATTTGTGGTGCAGATGAAACAATAATTATTTTTTTAGGATGCAATCTGTCTAAAATTTTAATAATACTTTTTTTCAAAGTTGTTCCACGCACAATACTATCATCAATAACAACTAAATTGTCTTTTGGTTTAACAATTCCGTAAGTTACATCATAAACATGCGCTACTAAATCGTCTCTACTATTATCATCAGCAATAAATGTTCTTAATTTAGCATCTTTAATCGCTAATTTTTCAATACGTGGTCTTGCTGATAAAATTTCAGTTACATGCTCTGCAGAAAGTGTTCCTCTACCGTTTAATATCGCTTTTGTTTTTTGAAGATTTAAAAAATCTTCCGCTGCTTCACGCATTCCATAAAATGAAGTTTCAGCAGTATTTGGAATAAATGAAAAAACGGTATTTTTAATATCTTTATTAATTTTTTTAAGTATTTCAGGAAATACTAATTTTCCTAATTTTTTACGTTCGTTATAAATATCGGCATCACTTCCTCTTGAAAAATAAATACGCTCAAAAGAACATGATTTTTTTGGTAATGGTTCAATAATTTTGTTCATCGTAATTTTACCATTTCGCTTAATTATTAAAGCGCAACCCGGATCAATTTCCTTCACATCTTTAATTTGAACATTAAAAACCGTTTGAATTACTGGTCGTTCTGACGCAACTACCACAATTTCATCATCTTTATAATAAAATGCAGGACGAATTCCGGCTGGATCACGCAAAACAAAAGAATCTCCATGACCTAATAAACCTGCCATTGCATAACCTCCATCCCAATTTTTTGCAGAACGTTTTAATATTTTTTTAATATTTATATGCTCTTCAATTAATGGTGAAGCTTCTTTTTTATTTACTCCGTGTTCATCTTTAATTTTTTTATACAATTTAGCAACCTCATCATCAATAAAATGACCAATTTTTTCCATCACTGTAACAGTATCAGTCATTTCTTTTGGATGCTGACCAATTTCAACTAAATCATTAAACAACCTTTTAGAGTTGGTCATATTAAAGTTTCCGGCCACAATTAAACTTTTATGCATCCAGTTGCTTTGGCGTAAAAATGGATGTACACTTTCTATACTATTTTTACCAAATGTGCCATATCTAACATGTCCTAAAAATAAATTTCCAATATAAGGAGCATTGTTTAATTGCCATTGAACATCATCTATTTTATCAGGATATTCCTCATTTAAAGCATTTAATCTTCCGTTTATTTGTGAAAAAATATCTTGAATTGGCTGATCTGCGTTAGAACGAACTCTGCTAATATAACGCGTACCTGGCGCAACATTAAATTTTATACTTGCCAATCCAGCACCATCTTGCCCACGGTTGTGCTGTTTTTCCATTAACAAATACATTTTATTTAAACCATAAAAAGCTGAACCATATTTGTCTTTATAATACTGTAATGGTTTTAATAACCGAACCATTGCAATTCCACATTCATGTTTAATAGCGTCACTCATAATAGTAGTTTTAGTTGTAGTATTTTTTAAATAAAAAATTCCGCACACGTGCGGAATTTGAATGTTATCCTAATTCAATATCAAATTGAGTTAACAACTTAAATTGTAATAATCGTTCTTGTATTTCGTTATGCGTTAAATTTTCCATACGCTCGGTTCCAAATTTCTCCACACAAAACGAAGCTAAATTTGATCCTGCAATTACACCTCTTTTCATATTTTCAAAAGAAATATCTTCCGTTTTTGCCATATGACCTATAAATCCACCCGCAAACGTATCACCTGCACCTGTTGGATCAAAAACTTCTTCTAATGGTAACGCTGGCGCAAAAAATACATTGTCTTCATGAAATAATAATGCTCCGTGCTCACCTTTTTTAATTACCACATATTTTGGACCCATTTTGTAAATTTTTTGAGCTGCTTTTACTAAAGAATACTCGCCCGATAATTGTCTAGCTTCTTCATCATTAATAGTAATTACATCTATTTTAGCAATCACTTCCATTAACTGATTCCAAGTATTATCCATCCAAAAATTCATAGTATCTAAAACTACTAACTTTGGACGAACTGGAATTTGATTTATAACAGCCATTTGAACTGCTGGATGCAAATTCCCTAGCATTAAAAATTCAGGTTGACTAAATTTTTTTGGTACAATTGGATTAAAATCGGCCAATACATTTAAGTCTGTAATTAAAGTATCTCTAGAATTTAAATCGTTATGATATTTTCCTTTCCAAAAAAATGTTTTTCCATCTTCAACAACTTCAATACCATCTGTATTAATATTTTTTGCGTTTAATTTTTTAAAATATTCTTTCGGAAAATCTCCACCTACAACCGAAACAATTCCAGATTCTACTCCAAATTGTGACGCTGATAATGAAATATAAGTAGCTGCACCACCTAAAATTTTATCTGTTTTTCCAAACGGAGTTTCAATAGCATCAAATGCAACTGTACCTACAATTAATAATTTACTCATATTTTTAAATTTCGTTTCACACCTTAAATGGTATTAATTGTGTTTATATTTTTTTTAAACAGCAGATGTGATTAATTTTGCAAAAATAAGTTTAAAAAATGACTATCAAAGAAATACAAGAAGAAATTATAGATGAGTTTTCAATGTTTGAAGATTGGATGGAACGTTATGAATATATTATTGAAATTGGAAAATCACTTCCACTTATTGATGATTCATTTAAAAAAGATGAAAATTTAATTGTTGGATGCCAGTCTAAAGTGTGGTTACATTCTGAAATTGAAGGAAATAAACTACAATTTAGTGCCGATAGTGACGCCATTTTAACCAAAGGAATAGTAGCTCTTTTACTACGTGTTTTTAACAATCAAAAACCACAAGATATTTTAGCCGCAGACTTATATTTTGTTGATGAAATTGGTTTAAAAGAACATTTATCGCCAACGCGTGCCAACGGTTTAGTATCCATGATTAAACAAATAAAATTGTATGCTTTAGCTTTTCAATCAAAATTAAGTTAAATAATGTATATTTGTACTTATTTAGAATGAATATAAAGAAAGGTTTATACAATGAATAGTGAACGTGTAGCAGATTTAGGCGATAAAATAGTAGAAAAATTGAAGACTATTTACGACCCAGAGATACCTGTAGATATTTTTGAATTAGGCTTAATTTATGATGTTTTTGTTAGCGAAAACAACGACGTTAAAATATTAATGACCCTAACTTCTCCAAATTGTCCAGTTGCAGAAACTTTACCTGTAGAGGTTGAAGAAAAAGTTAAAACCATTGAAGAAGTTAACAATGCTGAAGTGGAAATTACTTTTGACCCAATGTGGACACAAGATATGATGAGCGAAGAAGCAAAACTAGAACTTGGTTTTTTATAAATGGTTGATGAAATTGTAAATAGAATTGCCAACAGCAATTTAAAAACAATTAACCTAGAAGATTTTTATCCGAAAGGTGAAAGAACCGTTATTGATATAAAAATTTGGCTTTTTCATGAACTTATTTTAAAAGAAGCTGACTTTAGAACGCATGTATCAAATCATGATTGGAGTCAATATCAAAACCAATATATTGCATTAACTTGTTCTTCTGATGCTATTATACCTTCTTGGGCTTTCATGTTAATTACAACATACCTAAGTCCATTTGCAAAAAAAATTGTTATTGGAAACTTAAAAGAATTAGAAACTTCCATTTTTCAAGAAATAATTACCAATTTAACTATTGACGAGTTTATTGACAAACCCATAATTATTAAAGGATGCGCTCATAAACCAATACCAGAAACGGCTTATATTCAATTAATTGAAAAACTACAACCCATTGCAAAAACAATTATGTTTGGCGAAGCTTGCTCAACAGTTCCACTTTTTAAAAGAAAAAAATAATTTTAGTGACTTTTTCATAAAAATTATGTCCAATAATAAAACCATTAAATTATAAATTAAAATAAAAAGTATGAAAAAAGTAATTTTATTTATTGCAATTACTTGTAGCATAAACTCATTATTTGCGCAAGAAAAAGAAGGTCCAAAAGACGGATGGACTAAAAATGGAAAAATTTCATTGCTATTTAATCAATCTGCATTTTCAAATTGGGTTGCCGGCGGAGAAAACAATATTGCAGGTAATTTAGGTTTAAATTACGACTTTAATTATGTGAAAGGAAATTTAAACTGGGACAATAAAATAATTGCCGCATACGGTTTAACAAAAAGTAAAAACAGTCCTTTTGAAAAGAAAACAGATGACCGATTTGAGTTTAATTCTGTTGTAGGAAAAAAAGCTTCAGGCTATTGGTTTTATTCTGGTTTTTTAAATTTTAAAACACAATTTACTGAAGGCTACAAATATGAAACGGATGCAAATGGCGCCGAAATTAGAACGTCATATACCAATTTTATGTCACCTGCTAATTTATCATTTGGACCAGGTATGTTGTGGAAAAAAAGCGATAATTTTAAATTTAATTTAGCTCCTGCAACTGCAAAAATTGTAATTGTTGATAAAGACTTAACCCTTCCAAACGATGCTTATTTTGGTGTTGAAGAAGGAAAAAGTACCCGTTTTGAGTTAGGTTTTAATGCTGCAGCTTATGCTAAAGTAAATGTAATGGAAAACGTTTCCATGGAAAATATTTTAAATTTATATTCAAACTATTTAGAAGATCCTCAAAATATAGATTTAGATTACACCATGAATTTAGTAATGGCTATAAACAAATATTTATCAGCAAATGTTAGTTTCCAAACTATTTATGATGATAATGCTTTTGAAGGTTTCCAAATAAGAGAAGTTTTTGGTTTAGGTGTAAACTATGAATTTTAAATACATCATAATTTAGTAACTATTAAAAAGATGCTTATATTTTTTGAGCGTCTTTTTTTTATTTCAAAATTGAAATTTAATTACTTAAATTCGCTTTTAAACTAATTGAGAATGTCATTACTAATATTTTACGCTGCTATTTCAATATTTTTTTCGTTTTTATGTTCCATTTTAGAGGCTGTTTTGTTAAGTATAACACCCACTTTTGTAAATATAAAAAAACAAGAAGGTAAAAGTTATGCTTTAAAACTTGAAGAATTAAAAAAAGATGTTGATAAACCTTTAATTGCAATTCTAACAATAAATACCATTGCTCATACTGTTGGCGCAATATTAGTTGGTGTTCAGGCCGAAACTTTAGAATATAAAATAAATATTTTTGGCATTAACACTGTTGGAATTATTTCAGCATTAATGACCCTATTAATACTTGTAGTTTCTGAAATTATTCCAAAAACCATTGGAGCCAAATACTGGAAAAAATTAGCTGGTTTTACTGCAAATGCTTTATTACCGTTAATTTTAATTTTAAAATATACTGGAATTTTGTGGTTGTTACAATTAACTACAAAACTAATTGGAGGAAGCGGTGGACATGGATCAATTTTAAGTAGAGAAGACTTTCATGCTATGACAGACATTGCCCACGAAGAAGGTGTTTTTGAAAAAAATGAAAGCGCCATTATAAAAAACCTATTAACATTTAAACAGGTACAAGTTAAAGATGTTATGACTCCAAGAACTGTAATGATAAGAGCTTCTGAAAACACTACTGTTCAAGAATTTTTTGAAGAACACCCAAAATTGCGTTTTTCTAGAATTCCTATTTATAAAAAAAATTCTGATAATATTACCGGCTTCATTTTAAAAGATGAAGTTATGGAAGAAATTATTAATGGAAACAGACAAAAAAAATTATCAGAAATAAAAAGGGAATTATTAATTACCAATAGAACCATTCCAATACCAAGCCTCTTTGAAAAATTTATTTCGCAAAAAGAACATATAGCATTAGTAGTTGATGAATACGGAACTACTAGTGGAATTGTAACTATGGAAGATGTTATTGAAACCTTACTTGGTTTAGAAATTATGGATGAAAGCGATAATGTTGAAGACTTACAACTACTCGCCAGAAAAAGTTGGGAAACAAGAGCTAAAAAAATTGGACTTATTGATGATCGACATAAAAAAGATAATCTATAAAATGAATTTTATTTCATTATAATACCTTAAAATTTATCACTTTGTAATAATTGTTGGTAATTAATATTCAACAAACTATTGAGAAATATCACTAGTTTGTTGAATCTTTTTTATTTACACAAAACTGTAGTGTTACTTTGATTCAAAATAGAAAATAAACTTTGAAATCAAAGAATTATGTCCATAGAAAGTATTAACGGTTGCATAGGATGTGAGGAGTGTATAAAAAGCTGCCCTACAGATGTAATTAGGTTAAATCCTACCACTAAAAAAGCAGAAATAGTTTACCAAGAAGACTGTCAAATATGTCATTTATGCCGTATGTATTGCCCGGTAGACGCTATTACAATTTCTCCTGAAAAAAGTATTCCAGTAATTGTATCATGGGGTTAATTATGAAAAAACAACGCAATATATTTAGGCTATTAATACTTGCATTATTTTTTATTATTGTGCCAATAGTATTATACAACTTAGGAGATTTTCCAAAAAGAAGTTTTTTAATGGATGTTTTATCAATCATCACAATTTTAGGATTTTCTTTATTCCTTTCTCAATTTTTTTCAACCAGAATAAATCAAAAATTGGTAAAAGATATAAGAATGGTTAATGTGCTAAAAATTCATAAGTTTATTGGATATTTATTTATTTCAATACTACTTTTGCATCCATTTTTTATTGTGGTTCCAAAATTTTTTGACAATGGAGTTTCACCTACAGATGCGTTTTTAACTTTAATAACTAGCTTCAACAGTTTAGGAGTAATTTTAGGAATCATTGCTTATACCAGCATGCTTATTTTGTTAATTACTGCGTTTTTCAGATTTAAAATTTATTTAAAATATAAAACATGGAGATATTTGCATGGTTATTTAACAACTCTTTTTATTATTACTGCAACTTGGCATGTAATTAATTTAGGCAGACACGGTACCAACCCTTTTTCAATATATTATATACTTGCTGTTGTTAGTGTTATCTATTTTTTATTGAAAACATACCTTTTTAAAACTTCAAAAAAATGAAAGAATCAACTAATAATTTATCTAGAAGAAAATTTATAGCCTTAGCAGGTGGCGCAGCTAGTTTTGCAGCAATTGCAGCAATGGGATTACCAACAGATTGGGCTTTAAACACTACTAAAGTTGATGTTGATTCATTAAGTTTTGATAAAATTAAAACCGATGTATTGGTTATTGGTGGCGGTATGGCAGGTTTATTTGCCGCAGTTAAAGCGCATGATGCTGGTGCAAAAGTTTTAATGGTTTCAAAAGGAAGATTAGGAGCATCTGGGCAAACCCCTTTTGCGAAAGGAATATTTACCTATGATCCTAAAAAAGAAAAATTAAGCATTGATGAATTTGCACAAGCCGTATCAAGATCAGCTTTAGGAACCAACAATCCTGCCTACACAAAACAATTAGCAGAACATTCGCTAGATAGAGTAAATGAATTAAAACAATGGGGCTTTTTTGATTCTTCATTGTATAATAAAAGTTTTAGCAAACCCATAAACGACCGAAATATTCCTTTACAAGAACGTGTAGTAATAACACATTTAATAAAAGAAAATAATAAAATTGTGGGCGCCGCAGGATTTAGTTTAGATTCTGAAAAAATTATTTTTTATGAAGCAAAGAGCGTGATACTTTGCACAGGAGCTGGAGGTTTTAAACCAAATGGTTTTCCTATTTGCGATTTAACACATGATGGCACCATAATGGCCTATAATATTGGCGCAAAAGTAACAGGTAAAGAATGGAATGATGGACATCCTGCAAAATCTGAAAATGCAGCAGCCTGTTATGATGGTTGGGGAGATATGTTTGAGAAAAAGCCTGAAACCACAAGTGTTGAAATTCGTCACGATTTAGGTGTAGATATGAATTATACTGCTTATATAAATGGTGGCGCTGCACAAATGGGACCTCCAGGAATGGGAAAACAGGAAAATATAGTAGTAGGTGGCCCATATAGACCTGAAGAATTTAACAATGCAGGCGGTCATCAGGGGGGAAAAAAAGAAGGTGAAAAAAGACCTCCAAGAAAAGAAGGTAAAGGAGGTCCTCCAGGAATGGGAGGTAGTGTAGTTGGGGGTTCTTCTGCCGGAATGTCTATTCACAAAGCTGAGGGAATAGTTCCCATAAATGATCAATGTGAGTCTAACATTTCAGGTTTATTTGCCGCAGGTGATGCTTTAGGATCTTATATGGCTGGCGCAATTTACACGCAAATTGGTTCTTCATTAGCTGGTTCTGCCGTTCAAGGAGCTGTTGCAGGTGAGGCCGCTGCTAAGTATAGTAAAACTGTAAAAACAGCAAGTATTTCATCAAGCAAAATAAAAGAAATTAAAGAAGAAATTTTAGCACCATTAAAACGTGACGCTGGTTACAGCGCTGCTTGGGTTACACAAACATTACAAGGAATTATGATTCCTAACTTTATAATTTATATAAAAAAGGAAAACTTATTAAAAGGCGCTTTGGCTTATGTTGAAGAATTAAGAGATCATCATTTACCAACGTTAAGAGCAAAGAATTTTCATGAATTGCGTTTGGTACACGAAACAGCAAATATGATTGTTACTGCTGAAATGAAATTGAAAGCATCTATTATGAGAACTGAAAGTAGATGTAGCCATTACCGTATAGATTACCCTGAAGTAGATTATGAAAATTGGAATGTTTGGATAAATATTTTTAAAGGTGAAGATGGAACAATGCAGTTTGAAAAACAACCTTTTAATACTTGGCCCATATAATAGTAGTATTTAAATAATTAATATTTTTGGTTTGAATTAAGTTGAAAAAATCGGTCAGTCATAGGCCGGTTTTTTTTGTCCGTTTTGTAAAACCATTTTCATCAATAAAAAGTATAAGTTTTTTAAAGTTTATAAAGTTGTTAGTGCTAAAGTATCCGAATTTGGTTGATAAAATACCTGAGTACATTGATTTTAGTTTCTAAAAATACACTCATTTCATTTCTTTGTTTCAGCAAATGATTAAATAACAACCTTTTAAAAATAAAATAATGAAACTAAAAATGAACAAAATTTGGAAAATGTTAGTTGTAGTATTAGTAATTACAACAACAGCTTGTGGACAACAAAGAGGTGGACAAGAAGGACCTCCTGCGTTACCAACAGCTAAAGAAATTAAAACTATGGTTAGTGATTTATCAAAAGAGATTCTTTTAAGTGATGAACAAGAAGCTAAAGTTTTAAAATTATATACTGCACACTTTGAAGAAATAAAAGAAAAAACAAGTGCTGGAAGACCTGATAGAAATGAAATGGAAGCTTTAAAAACTTCACTTGAAAAGGAAATTACATCTATTTTATCAAAAGACCAGCAAACAAAATACGCTTCTTTTTTAAAGAAAAAACCATTGAGAAAAAATAAAATGTGATTTAAATAAGCATTAAAATATAAGTTTTGAGTTTATAATTAAGTTTGGTTAAATTTTCCTCACATGTTAAAGAAAATTAAATATGTGGGGAATTATTTGGTTGATAAAACAAGCCAGTTCATTGATTTCTTTTCTTAAAATTTAGCACATCATTTTTCTTTGTAGTTAAATAAAACAAACAATTTTATGGAATTTTTAGACATCCCAATTTTTGATGATGATTTTTACAAAATGCTTTTTAGATTTTGTTTAAACCTATTTTTTCTAACAATAATTATCAAGTTTTTATACTATAAAAATTCTAAACGAAAAGATTATTTATTTACCTACTATATGATTAGTATAATTGTATTTTTCTTATGCTTTACCCTAAAAAAATACAATTTAGATATTGGTATGGCACTTGGGCTTTTTGCAATTTTTGGAATTATTAGATACAGAACTGATGCTATTGCTATAAAGGAAATGACGTATTTATTTATAGTAATTGGTGTTTCAGTAATTAATTCATTAGCGAACAAAAAAATGAGCTATTCAGAAATTTTAATCGCCAATACACTTATAATTTTTGTACTAACTATTCTAGAAAAATTCTGGCATTTAAAACATGAAATCTCTAAAAAAATTACCTACGAAAATATTGAAAATGTAAAACCGGAAAATTATAGTTTGTTAAAACTAGATTTAGAGAAAAAAACTGGGTTAACTATTAATAGAGTTACAATTGGTGATTTAGATTTATTAAAAAATACTTCAAAGGTTACAATTTACTATTACAACGGAAAATTATAAAAAATGAAATTCAACAAAACCATATCAAACACTATCCTGTTTTTCTTTTTAGTTGCGTCTGGAATTACATATTCTCAAAACAGCGACTTAGGAAATTGGACGGCCATTGAATTGGAATATAAATTCAATAAAAAATTAAGTTTCGGATTAGAAGAACAACTTAGATTAAAAGAAAATATATCGCAAATAGATGAATATTTTACAGAAATAAGCACTGAATATGATTTAACAAAAAACTTCTCAATTGGCGCTGGTGCACGATTCATTAAAGAAAATGATAATGAAGGAAAAATTCAAGGAAATGAAAATCATTTCAGATTTCAATTAGATGCAGCTTATAAACATAAAATTGATCAGTTTTCACTTAAATACAGATTTCGTTATCAAAATAAAAATGAATTAGGAATTAGTGCATCTGAAGGCGATTATGCTAACCAACATATTCGATTAAAAACTTCAATAGGCTACAATATTAAAAAATGGAAATTAGATCCTGAATTTTCTGCAGAACTATTTAATCACTTCAAAAAAAATGAAGAAAATGGGTTTGATAAATTCAGATTATCTATAGGAACTGACTACGATTTGAAAAAATATGGAAAAATAAATTTATACTATCAATTTGAAAAAGAATTAAACACTAGCAATCCATCAATACTAAATGTAATTGGATTAAAATATAAATACACTTTTAAAAACAAATAAACATGAAAAATTCAACTATTAAAATTGCATTACTTTTTATTACAATTTCTATCGCATCTTATGTGCATATTAGCTGTTCTGATGATGAAATAATTTCTGATGCCGATACAACTGAGACAACTAACGTAGTTGTAGACGATTTAGACTTTACACCAACAGATTGGACAACCGAAACGCACAGCAAAGATGCAGACCCAAATTACACAGAAGTATTTGATAATACTGTTGTAAAACGATTAGATTTTGTGGTATCTAATACAAACTGGAAAGCTATGTTAGCGGATATGACAAGTCTTTACGGAACTTTTGGGTCATCAAATTCTGGTCCTGGTGGTGGCGGAGGTGGTGGCACATCTTTTTCTGATGAAGACCCAATTTTTGTTCCAGCTTCTGTATTTTATAACGGAAAAGAATGGTATAAAGTAGGTATTCGTTTTAAAGGAAACTCTAGCTTGCAAAGTGCTTGGCAAGCAGGAATTTTAAAACTTTCATTCAAATTAGATTTTGATGAATATGAAGATGATTATCCACAAATTAAAAACCAACGCTTTTACGGTTTCAAAAAATTTAGTTTAAAAAATAATTATGATGACGATGCTTTATTAAGAGAAAAAGTTGCAGCAGAAATTTTTAAAAATGCTGGTTTAGCTGTTTCAAACACTGGTTTTTACACGTTATATGTTGATTACGGAAGCGGACCACAATATTTTGGACTTTACACATTGGTTGAAGAAATTGATGATACAGTTATTGACACTCAATTTTCAAGCGGTGATGGAAATTTATACAAACCTGAAGATGATGGTGCAAATTTTGCAAATGGAACTTTTAATGAAGATGGATTTGAAAAGAAAACAAACGAAGATGAAGCTGATTGGAGCGATGTTAAAGCAGTATTTAGTGCCTTACACGCTAGCACCAGAACAACAGATCCTGCAGCTTGGAGAGCAGGTTTAGATGCTGTTTTTGACACAGATGTATTTCTTAATTATTTAGCTGTAAATACAGTAATTCAAAATTGGGATACTTATGGTAGAATGGAACACAACTATTATTTATATAATAATCCTTCTACTAATAAACTAACTTGGATTCCTTGGGATAATAATGAAGCATTACAAACAGGGAAACAAGGTGGCTCTTTAAATTTAAATTTCTCAAATCTTTCTGGTGATTGGCCATTAATATCATATTTATATGCAGACAGCGTTTACAAAGCAAAATATGACGCCTATGTAAAAGCAACTATAGATGGGCCTTTTGAAACAACACACATTCAAGCTGTTTATGATACCTATGCAGAATTAATAGCACCATACGCAACAACAGAAGTAAAAGGCTATTCCTTTTTAAATAGCAGTAGTTCATTTTATTCTGGTATTAGTGCCATAAAATCTCATGCAAGCAGCAGAGCAAGTGCGGTAACAACTTATTTAAAGTAAATTGATTTTAATACCTTTGTTTATACACTAAATCATAAATTGTATAAACAAAGGTGTTTTTAAAATAGAATAAAGATAGTAACCTTTAAACGATGAGCTTAATTAAAAAAAATTACAAATTCAATTATTTTGAGCCTTTAATAATTATTGCCTTTTGGGCATTATTATTTGCGTCTCCTCTTTTATTTGGACGATTTGAAGACCAAATTGAGTGGCAAAAAGTACAAACTGTTTGGTTAAACTTTTTACCTTTATTAGTGTTGTTTTTTATCAATCGTTTTGCTTTATTACCTAGGCTTTTTTTTAAAGGAAAAAGAGTTGGTTATTTTTTGAGTACCATTTCAATAATAGTCCTTTTTGCTGTTAATATTCATTTTTTTAATGATATTCCTATACAAAAAAGACCAAGACCAGAAGGTATTGAAAATTCAGGATTTTTAAACCCAACTCCTGAAAATGCTGATAGAATACCACCGCCGCCCATGAGACGTTCAGAATCTGCTCCTCAACCAATTCCACCATCAATAAACTTTTTAATTTTAGCTGTTTTATTAGTTGGTTTTGATACTGGTTTGCAAATTTCAATGCGTTGGTCTAGTTTAGAAAAAGAAAAGTTTAAACTTGAAAAAGAAAGTGTAGAAAACCAATTGGCCATTTTAAAAAACCAAGTAAGTCCGCACTTTTTTATGAATACTTTAAACAATATTCACGCATTAGTAGATATTGATTCTGAACAAGCAAAAACCTCTATTATTAAACTCTCTAACCTAATGCGTCATTTATTATATGATTCTGAAGGGAGCAAAACACCCATAAAAAAAGAAATATCCTTTATTGAAAGTTATATTGAATTAATGAAGCTACGCTTTTCTGAAAAAGTAAAAATAACAGTAGATATTCCTACCGTAATTCCAGAAAAATTAATCCCTCCGCTACTTTTTACATCACTATTAGAAAATGCTTTTAAACACGGAATTAGCTATAATTCAGTTTCTTTTATTGATGTCAAAATGAGTTTTTCAGAAGAACAATTAACTTTCATTATTAAAAATAGCAATCCTAATTTTAATAAAACAAGCACAACTAAAGGTATTGGAATTGAAAACACTAAAAAGAGATTGGACCTTATTTACGGCGAAAATTACACTTTAAAAGTTGATCACAACAAGGAGTTTTATCTAATAAATTTAAATGTTCCATTATGATTACATGTATAACAATAGATGATGAGCCCTTAGCTTTAAAACAAGTGGTTAGTTATATAAATAAAACACCCTTTTTAGAATTAAAAGGCAATTTTGAAAGTCCAATTGAAGCATTTTCTTTTATTCAGGAAAATACTATTGATTTGATTTTTATTGATATTAACATGCCTGATTTAAACGGATTAGATTTTGTAAAATCATTAAAAAATCCGCCAAAAGTAATTTTCACAACTGCTTATAGTGAATATGCTTTAGAAGGTTTTAAGGTTGATGCTATAGATTATTTATTAAAACCAATTGATTATGCTTCCTTTTTAAAAGCCGCCAACAAAGCCAAAGAATGGTTCAATTTAAAACAAAATGCTGCTGAAGAAATAAAAAGTAATGACGATTATTTATTCATAAAGTCTGAATATAAAATTGTACGTGTAAAATTAGATGACATTACGTACATTGAAGGCATGCGAGAATATGTTAGAATTCATTTAACTGTTGAAAAACCAATAATGACATTGCTAAGCATGAAACTTTTAGAGCAACAATTACCTTCAAATAATTTTATGCGTGTTCACAGATCTTACATAGTAAATTTATCAAAAATCTCAACAATTGAAAGAAATAGAATTGTATTTGACAAAACGTATATTCCTATAAGTGAGCAATATAAAGACGTTTTTCACCAATTTATTGAAAAGAATTTTTTACAGTAAATTTTTAATCCTCCTCATTATATTCATCATATAAAAAGTCGTTATACGGAAAACGTGTAATGTGAATTTTCTTTATTTCTTCAAAAACTTTCTCTTTAAATTCATCCAAATTTTCCTTATTTAATGCAGAAATAAATAGACAATTATCCCCCGATTTACTCATCCAAGTTTTGCGCCATTCATCTAAAGTATAATGAATTTCAGTTTTCTCAGTCACTAAATCATCGGCTTCAATAACTTCTGGTTCGTACGCATCAATTTTATTAAAAACCATTATTACAGGTTTATCTGAAGATTTAATTTCATCTAAAATTTTATTTACCGATGCAATATGATCTTCAAAACTAGGGTGCGAAATATCTACAACGTGTAATAATAAATCTGCCTCACGAACCTCATCTAATGTAGATTTGAAAGATTCTACCAATTGCGTAGGTAATTTTCTAATAAACCCAACTGTATCGGTTAATAAAAATGGAATATTTTTAATCACAACTTTTCGAACAGTTGTATCAAGCGTAGCGAATAATTTGTTTTCAGCAAAAACATCACTTTTGCTTATCACATTCATTAAAGTAGATTTACCAACGTTTGTATAACCAACCAAAGCAACACGCACTAATTTTCCGCGATTTTTACGTTGAACCGCCATTTGCTTGTCAATAACCTTCAGTTTTTCCTTTAGTAACACAATTTTTTCACGAATAATACGTCTATCTGTTTCAATTTCAGTTTCACCAGGACCACGTAAACCAATCCCACCTTTTTGTCTTTCAAGGTGAGTCCACAAACGTGTTAAACGTGGTAATAAATATTGACATTGTGCCAATTCAACTTGTGTGCGTGCGTAACTTGTTTGCGCTCGAGATGCAAAAATATCTAAAATTAAATTGGTCCTGTCTAATATTTTACAGTTTAAAACCTTTTCAATATTACGTAACTGTCCAGAAGAAAGTTCATCATCAAAAATGGCAGTTTCAATATTATGTGTATCAATATACGCTTTAACTTCATCTAATTTTCCTGTGCCAATAAAGGTTTTTGGGTTAGGACTATCTAACCGTTGAATAAATCTTTTTACCGCAACTCCACCAGCAGTTACTGTTAAAAATTCCAACTCATCTAAATATTCATTGGTTTTTTCTTCAGTTTGATGTTGTGTTATAATCCCAATTAAAACAGCTTCCTCAGATGTTACTTTTCTTTCTTCAATCATATTCAATACGAAAATTATTGTATTTATTTATTACTGCAAAGATACAATACTAAAGTAAATCTAATTTTGTATTTTGGACTTTTAATAATTTATTTATGTTTTCATTTTTTAAAACTGTTGGGAAAAATAAACAAGCATATACCATTGCTTTTTATAATCTTGAAAATTTATTTGACACGAAAAAAGATCCTACCATTTTAGATGATGATTTTACACCAAACGGCAAAAAACATTGGAATTACAAACGTTATAAACGAAAAATTAATAAATTAAGTAGCGTTATTTCTCAACTTGGCACAAAACGTTCGTATTATTCACCCGCAATTGTTGGCGTTGCTGAAGTTGAAAATGATGTAGTTTTAAATGATTTGATTAGTAGCATTAATTTAAAAAACGAACATTATGGAGTGGTTCATTATGATTCTCCTGATGAGCGTGGAATAGATGTTGCTTTATTATATAAAAAAGAACTGTTTGAGTTGCTGCATTCTGAAACTTTTACGTTATATATTGAAAATGAATTTGGTGTACGCGATTTTACCAGAGATATTTTATTAGTTAAAGGAAACTTAAATGGCGAATTAATGCATATTTTAATAAATCATTGGCCGTCAAGAAGAAGTGGTGAAGATGTTTCTGAAGAAAAAAGAATTAAAGCCGCTGAATTGGTTACATCAATTGTGCATCAAATTTATAATGAAACAGAAAATGCAAAAATTATTGTTATGGGCGATTTTAATGACGACCCTACAAACATTAGCGTTAAAAAATATTTAGTGAATGACACTTTTTATAATCCGATGGAACGATTAATTAATACTGGCCACGGAACTTTAAATCACGACAGAAAATGGCATTTATTTGATCAAATAATTTTTACAAAAAATTTTATCACTATAGAAGAAAATAAGCATTCTTTTAAATATGCCGAAATTTTTGATGAACACTTTTTAAAAGAATGGAAAGGAAAATATAAAGGAAATCCGTTTAGAACTTATGTTGGAAAATGGTATCAAGGTGGTTTTAGTGATCATTTTCCTGTGTATGTCTATTTAAAAAAGAATTAAAAAAGCATCCTAAAAAAGTTAGAATGCTTTTAAAAAAATTTAAGTAATAAATTATACTTCAGATATTTTTAATGGAATTGTATAAAGTTTATCTTTTTCGCCTGGGTTATTAATAGCTTTATAATTTAAGTTTTCTCTAATAAAATTTAGCACATCTTTGTTGCTTGAGTTTACATTTAGCACTACAATTTCTCCATTTGAACTAAATGTAAAAGAAATTAAAACAGTCATTTCATCTTGTACAACAAAATCTGGAGTTCCCAATAAATCAATAATTTGATTTCTAATTTCTTTTGTAGGAGCATCAAATTTATTTGTTTCCGTTGCAAACAAACTTCCAACTCCAATTAATAATGCAATTGCGGTAATTTTAATTTTTTTCATAATAGTAGATTTAGGTTAAACTTTAATAGTATTCAAATTTAACAGCAATTGATTGTTTATTTTTTAATTATTAGCTGATTAACAATTGTTTAACCCAACATAAGTACAAAAATAATATTACACGCAATCAATAAATTTTACACACAGCTAATTATCAACTAATTGCAATATTTAATTTTAAATTTTAAATGCTATTTTAGTTTATGATTTAACTTAATTTATGTTAAAAAGTTTATTGCAAAAAAAACTCAAGCAAAAAGCTTGAGTTTTTTAATTACTATTTTTGGTTAACTATTTAGTTACTATACTTATTGGCATAGTATATTGTCTTTTAACTTTACCTGGATTTTCAATTTTTTGACCATTTACATTCTCACGAACAAAATTTAAAATTTCTTTATCTATTGAAGCTACTTTTAAAACAACAATTTCTCCTTCAGTATTAAAAGTGAAAGTAATATTTACAGAAATTTCTGCAGCAACATCTGTAGTTGATGTTTCTAATAATTCTATAATTTGCTTTCTAATTTCATCTTTTGATACACTTGGAGTTTCTTCATTATTTGCAAACAAACCTAAAGTTCCTATTGCGAATGCAACTAAAAATAATTTTGCTTTTTTCATAATATTTGGTATTAATTTTTATTTCTATTTTATACTCCAAAATTACAACTAAAAAGCATTGTTTTTTTACATTTAAAAGATTTACCGCTTTGAAAATGATTTTTTAAACAAATTACATATTTAATAATATTTTATACTTTTTATTATTTGTTTTACATTTTTTTAACATTTGATTATCTATTTTTTACATTATCTTAAATTTGGATTAAAATCATTTGGTGCATTTTTCGGCGAATTTGGGTAAGAAATCAAATTATTTGAAACATTTGAATAAACTGTCCATTCGCTAATTTCAAACGCCGAATTTGGTTCATTTATATTTAAATTTCTAACAGCTCTTCCATCTAAATATTCCCAATTTGTACCATTTCCATCTTCACCAATCACACCAAAAACATCTATTGTTTCACCAGCATTATTTACCAATTCATATACATCATCTCCATTGCCAGAAATATAACTTGACTCAATTTCAGGAATATCATTAAATACAGTTTTAAAATCTGAATTGGCAATTATTATAAAACCACCTACTGGTATGGTTATTCCGCTTAAATCAACAGCACCACTTGAAACAGTTGTTGAGCCATTTATGTATTTATTTAATTTCCATCCCGATAAATTTATTTCAGTAGTTCCAGCATTAAACAATTCTACAAATCGAGCATTTACATTGTTAATAGGATCTGCAATTTCGGTAATCATCACTTTAGGAATAATTACTGGGCAAACATTATACGCTGTTAAAAATTGAACATCTTCAACAGTACGAATTTCTAAGTTATTATTTAAAACACCAACTATTGACCCATGACCTTTTGGAAATAATTGATTAGCAAAAGTTGCATTGCCATTTGTAAAAACCGTTAATTTTAATATTTCTCCGCATGTTTCTATAGTTCTTATTCCCTCATCATTTCCAGTAAAAAACGCAAATGCTTTTCCTAAATCATTGGCTACTAATTGCACATTATTTACTTGAACTAACGTGTTTTGATATTGTTCATCAAGAACATTGGCTATGGTAATTTCTGTTGGAATTATAGTATTATTTTCTTTGGTATTATAAATAAAACTATTAATAGCGTCTTGTTCAATGGCTGTAACTTTACTTCCTTTGGGGTATCCAATACTTAACACACCATCGTTTTTTGTCATATATAATTTGTTCAGTTTCACAAAAACTTTATCTCCAATAGCATACTGTTCAAAAATAGTTTCCATATCAACTAAAATTTGAACTCCTGCTGTCGGATTTTCTAACTTATCTTGAATTACCAATTTATTTTCAAAATTTCCTGAAGCATCACTTGATACAACAAAACCTTCAATAATATAATCTGTATCTACACCAAACTCTACCATTGTTTCTGTGTACATATTTTTTACTTGTTGTAAAGAAATAGTTGGCGTTAATGCATTTGAATAATTACAACGTGCTTGTTCTAATTTCACGTCGTTTGTATCTCGTAAATACAACTGATAATCTTCATAATAATTGCTAAAAATAGCTACAACACTTCCTTTACCTTCTGGCAATAATTCATTTTTAAAATTAGAATAACCGCTGTTTCTAACAATAACTTCATTAACCAAGTTACAATTGCTGTTAAAACTTTCTAAAACTCTATTAACGGTTTCAGTATTTTCAATATTCCCGTAAGATTTCCCTAAATCTGATGTTTTAAATTGTACATTTTCAATTTCAATCAACATTTCTAGCATACTTTCATTGAGCTGAGAAATTGACACTTTTTTAGGAATTATTTCAACCTCTTCACAAGACCGAATGATGTAATTATTAATTTCATAAGAAGAAATTCTACCCAATTCACCAGCAACAGCTTTTCCTATTTGAATACTTCCAAAACTATAACCAACAGCCAAACCTTTCAATTTCACATAAATTTTTCTTCCTATATTATATTTCGCATATAAATTGGTTTCATCAATAGCAATTTTTATGGCTGAAGTTGGATTTTCAGGTTTGTCTTGAATTGAAATAGTCTTGTAAATATTCCCTGATTTATCACTTGAAACTACATATCCTTCAATGATAACATCATTTTCAATAACGGTTGCACCACCAAAAGTGTACATTTCTTTAACTTGTGCTATTGTATTTGTAACAGTTAAATTTGGCTCAGTACAAACAACGTTTGGTGTTGAAAAATCTTGATCTTTTACACAACTTAAAAATGTACTAATTATTAGTATAAATGCTGCTGTGTATTTTGTAAGTGTATTCTTTTTCATAGCTAGTTTTTTTTAAAATCGTACATAAAGATTTAAATAAAAAGAAGTTTTATTACCATACCAATATTTAGGACCAAAAATTGGTTTATTTAATTGCTTATCTTGTTTAAGTTGTGGGTAATTTGATTTTCTAGACTGCTCAAAACCTCCAGTTTTATACAATTCTCCTAAAATATTATTAATACCCACAAAAAATCCGATAAACTTATTGTTTATCATCCAAGACTTTCCGCCAACTGCATCTAACAAAAAAGCGTCATCAAATTTTTCCTGAGTCAATAGTATATCAACTTGATCTTGAGTAACCGGCAAACCTGTTTTGTCATCTAAAAAAGGAACTCCATCAGCATCAATATAAAAATTATCGGTGCGTAATAGTGGTGAAATATCTAAATAATTATTAGTTAAAAAACTTCCATTTATCTGAAACCACCAATATGCAGGATCTCTATATTCAAATGCAAGCGAATAAGCTCTTTGTGGAGTTCCTGAAACTTTATAATCTTTTAAATATGTAATTCCAAAATCACTATCATTATTAATTAAACTTTCTGATTGAATATAAATATGTGGATTATTATTGTATGTAAATTGACCAAATGAACCAGCTCCTAAAATTTTTATAGCTGAAGTAAGTTGGTATTCAACACTCAATTCTGCTCCAATATTTAACTTATTTACACCAGTAGTGATTTCATTTACAAAATCTGCCTGATCTCCCAATAAACCTTCGGCAAAAAAGAAAGATGTTTCTATTGCATCAGTAAATTGGGTATAATATGCGGTAAGTCTAGATTGAATTTTTGGTGACCTAAAAACATAACTAACATCTCCAGTTATAATTTTTTCACTTGTTAAGTTGGGAGTAATACTATTATTTACTCTAGCATTTGAAAACGTAGTTTTAATAGTTGGTGCATTAGAAACATATGCGCCATTTAAAGTAATTAAGTGTCGGCCTGTTAATTTATAAGTAAATCCGGCTTTGGTGCTAACATCTGAAAAAGATTGTTTTTTACTTTTTCCAAAAGAATTGGTAACGTATGTTCCGTTTTTATACAATCCATCACGTTGAAAATTTGTAGCTTTAAAATTGACACCTATAAAGTAATCGAAATCTCTAGTTATTCCTTGTAGTTGTGCAAATACTCCTATAACAGAGCCGTCTATTTTATAATTGTACTGAAATTTATCATTAACATTCACTACTCTATTTGGATTGTTTAAATTGTTTTGTTGCGCATTACCAACTGCATATTGATCTAAATCTAAAAAACCATCACTACCTAATAAATCTAACATTTTACCGTAATTGTTAGATGTTAATTGCTTAAAATTTACACCCGCATTTAAATTAACACTACTATTTAAACGAGTGTTTAAAGTAGAACTCAAAGAAATTTGTGTATCATCAACCCTATCTTCATATAAATAATACAATGCATTACTTTTATCAGCATTAAATTGATAAATTTTCTCCCAATTTATTTGTCCGTTATTAATAAATTCTTGCTCAGCTAGATAAGCATTTGCATAATCTGGATTTTCAGAATATCTTAAATAACTACTTGGCAAATATTTCCAATACGTTGGATCTGGATTTGGCGCATTAAAATAACCTAAACGGCTATTCCCAATATGTCCAAATTGATATGCAACTGTGGTTTTAAATGATATGTTTTCTTTTTCATAAAAATGAGTTAACATTATAACGGGCTCCATCACTTCCTTTATTCTAGAATTCCGTTTATATTCTTCTTGATTTCCCCAATAAGCATTGTATTTATAGCCTTTTAAATCGTACACTTCTTGTGTGTTTGGTGAAGATTTCCCTCTGCGGTTAGGTGAAGTAAATGCTGTTAAATTTAAACTATGATTGTTATTCAACTTTTTTTCGATAGCTAAAAAAGCTGCCCAAGCATTATAGGTAGTGCCATCTAAATAACCTTCATGCGCAAATCTGCGAGAAGCAGCAACAGCAAAAGCCCAACCGTTTTTATTTAAATCGGTGGCATAATTTGCCATAACTCTACCAGTATAACTCTTGTTGGTTGCTGCTGCAGAAACTTTACCTCCAGCTTTATAATCTGATACTCGTGTAGTAAAATTAGTGGTTCCTAGAATATTTCCGAAAGAATGATCGGCCGAAGCAATTCCGTTTGAAAATTCTTGATTTCTAAAAACATCGTTTAAGCCTCCCCAATTTCCCCATTGTGGTCGTCCATCATATAGTTTATTCATTTCAATACCATTTATTGAAATTAGTCCGTATTTAGAATCGTAACCACGAACTTTAAACCAAGATTGACTAAAATTAAAAGCGGCTGCTCTTAAAAAAGCGTCTTTTGATGATTGAAACAAACCCGCAATATTATCCGAACTTCGTTCACCATTATCTAATAAATCATCGTCTGATAATAAAATAATACTCGATTCCTGAAATTCATTCTTTAACGGCTGCAAATATATTATGCCAATATTATATTGTTTCGTGTCAGAAACAATTATTGGAATTTTTTGCACCTCGTAATTTTCTAAAAAAACTTCTAAATAATAAGTATCCGGAAGTATATTTTTAAATTCAAACAAGCCATTTAAATCTGTTTTTTCAGAAATAATAGTGTTTTCAATTTTTACAGAAACTCCACTCAATTCCTTTTGAGAATTGAAATCATAAACAACTCCTCTTATAGAAGATTTTGTTTGTGCCGATATATTGAGTAAACAGAAAAATAAAACACTAGTAGTAAATACCAATGCTTTCATATACAATTTTTTTCTAAATTACTATTTTTTAAAATATCAACCAAACTGAAATTTAAATAATTGTAAATAAAAATTTATTTTTGGACCAATATTTGTTTGTAAATTTGTACATCAAAAAAAATACATGAAACTTTTTACACTTATTTTTACCTTTATTTTATTTACTTCAAATACTATTTTTTGTCAAAAAAAATACGATATAAAAACAATTGCTTTTTATAATTTAGAAAACCTTTTTGATACTGAAAATGACACGCTGATTAATGATGAAGCAAGCCCTATTATGGAAATTAAAGAAAATAGGGCAGAAATTTATCAGAAAAAACTAAATAACATGGCAAAAGTTATTTCAGAAATTGGTGAAGATGAAACTAAAAATAGCCCAGTAATAATTGGCGTTGCAGAAATAGAAAATAGAAAAGTGCTGGAAGATTTAATTTCAACAGATTATTTAAAGACTAAAAACTATAGCATAATACATTATGATTCACCCGATTTAAGGGGTATTGATGTTGGGTTTTTATATCAACCTTCATCTTTTAGACCTATCCACCATGAAACTTTTGAACTAAAATTATGGGAAGCAGACGGAACTAGAATCTACACTCGAGATCAATTGTTAGTTTCTGGTTATTTAGGTGATGAATTAATTCACATCATTGTAAACCACTGGCCATCTAGACGCGGAGGGGAAGAAAAAAGCCGACCAACACGCGAAAAAGCTGCCTATTTAAATACTCAAATAATTGAACAAATTAAATTAACAGATCCTAAGCCTAAAGTAATTATTATGGGTGATTTAAATGATGACCCAATTAATACCAGTTTAAAAGAAGTATTAAAAACAAAAGCAATTAAAGCCGAAGTTAATGAAGGGGATATTTACAACCCAATGGAAGATATGTTTAGACGTGGTCAAAACACTTTGGTTTACAGAGATAATATTAATTTATTTGATCAAATTATGTTTACTTCTCCACTATTAACTACTACAAAAGATTATAGCACCTATAAAATGTACAAAGCTAATGTATACAATCCTCAATACTTAACAACTCAAACAGGTAAATACAAAGGATATCCTTTTAGAAGCTGGAGTTATAGCGGATTTACTGATGGATATAGTGACCACTATCCAGTTTACATTTATTTAATTAAAGAAACTGAATAAATTTACTTTAAAAATCTTCTTGTAAATCTTTCAAAAGCAATTGAATACTGGTATTTCCATTCCAACGGTTTTCATCAATATTATAGGCTGCTTTAAAAGGTTTTCCATGTTGGATTAAATTTATTTTTGTACCCAAACCAAAACCAATGGCATTATAAGTTGATTGGTTTGAACCCTCAATAATACATAATTTTAAATGTGACTCATCTGCACCAACATTTCTACCGTAGCCATTATCTCTTAATCCCGATGAACTAAAAGTAGGTTTCATATTTTGTGGTCCAAACGGGCCTAATTGATTGATGATTCTAAAAAATTTTGGTGTTATTTCAGAAAGACTTATTTCAGCATCAATAGAAATTTCTGGTATTCGTAGTTCCTCTGTAAGTGTGTTTTTTACAACCTCTTCAAACTTACGTTTAAAATTTAGGTAGTTTTCTTCTTTAATTGTTAATCCGGCGGCATATTTATGCCCACCAAATTGCTCAATAAATTCTGAACAAGCTTCTAGTGCTTCATATATATCAAATCCTTTTACAGAACGTGCCGATGCCGCTAATTTATCGCCACTTTTTGTAAAAACTAAGGTTGGTTTGTAATAGGTTTCTATTAATCTAGAAGCCACAATACCAATAACACCTTTATGCCAATTTTCACTATAAACAACAGTTGAAAAGTTTTGTTGCTCATCAGTTTCTTCAATTTGTTGAAGTGCTTCATAAGTTATGGTTTTGTCTAATTCTTTTCTATCCGTATTATTTTGTTCAATCTCTGCAGCAAAATTAACTGCAGTTTCAAAATCAATTTCAGTTAATAATTCAACCGCATAATTTCCGTGCTTTATTCTTCCTGCAGCATTAATTCTTGGTGCAATAATAAAAACTACATCGGTAATTGTCAATTCTTCTTTTTTTATCTGATGAATCATTGCTTTAATTCCTGTTCTTGGTGATTGATTGATAATTTGCAATCCGTAATAAGCTAAAATCCTATTTTCACCAGTAATTGGCACAATATCTGCCGCAATTGCAACGGCAACTAAATCTAAATATTCAACTAAATCATCAATAGTTTGTCCTCTTTTTTCTGCTAATGCATGAATTAATTTAAACCCAACACCGCAACCACATAATTCTTTATAAGGATATGCACAATCTTCTCTTTTTGGATCTAAAACTGCAACAGCTTTCGGAATTTCATTTCCTGGTCTGTGATGATCACAAATAATAAAATCGATGCCTTTTTCATTGGCATACACAACTTTATCAATAGCTTTTATACCGCAATCTAATGCAATTATTAATGTAATTCCATTATCTTCAGCGTAGTCAATTCCTTGATATGAAATACCGTAACCTTCATCATACCTATCTGGAATATATGTTGCAACATTTGGATGAATTGTTTTTAAATATGATGCCATTAAAGAAACGGATGTAGTTCCATCAACATCATAATCTCCAAAAACCAATATGTTTTCAACGTTTTTAATTGCTTTTTCTATCCGTTCAACAGCTTTATCCATATCTTTCATTAGATATGGGTTGTGCAAATTTTCTAATTTTGGTCTGAAAAAATCTTTTGCTTGTTCAAAAGTTTCAATTCCACGCTGTACTAACAATTTTGCAATAGTATAGTCAACTCCTAATTCTTGAGCTAAATTTGAGGTAATAATTTTGTTTGGTTCGGGCTTAAAAGTCCAACGCATAGCATTAATTTTTCTTCAAAAATAAAGAAAATATATTCAAAAAAAGCCAATTGTTTTTCACTTTTGGCCTTTTATAAATCAATATTACAATTTAAAATTTACTTTTCTACATAAACTATTTCCGTAGTTACTTCCGAAAATTTACGGAACATCTCCATAACACCACAGTAGCGTTCTTCTGAAAGGTTTACTGCTTTTTCAATTTTATCTTTTTTAAAGTCTTTTCCATAAAAACGAAACGTAACCTTCACTTTATCGTAAATTTTTGGATGTTCTTCGGTTAAATTTGCTTCTACTTCAATTTTAAAATCATCAACTTCAGCACGCATTTTTTTTAGTAACGATGCAATATCCATTGCTGAACAACCAGCCAAAGCCGTTAACATCATAGCTTTTGGACGTAAACCTTTTCCTTGACCACCAACTTCTGGAGCTGCATCAATCATTACATTTCCTTCAGGAGCAACAGATTCAAATAACATTTGCCCTTTCCAACTAACTTCAATTTTATTTGTCATAATAATAAATCATAAAATATATAGAAGTCAAATTTACATGAAATATTTTCCTTTCCTCGTAACATTTTATACAAATTAATAACTAATACTTATATAAAGCTTCTTAAAAAAGAAACTTTAAAATTTACAAATTAAATAACTTTTTCACGTTTATAATTAAATGAATAATTAGTATATTCGATAACGACTTAATATTGTTAAATATGAAAGATTTTTTTACTCAATTATCAACTTTAGAACAAACCTACTGGATAATAGCATTGGTTGGTTCTGCAGTTTTTATTGTTATTTTTTTTCTCACTTTTATTGGCGGTGCAGATTCCGATATGGACACAAATGCATCAGAATTTCAAGCTGATGATGGTGGTGTGGGGTTTCAATTTTTTACTTTTAAAGGAATTGTAGCCTTTTTTACCATTTTTGGATGGACAGGTATTACTTGTTTAAATAACGGATTTTCTAGTACTGCAACTATAATAATTGCTACAATTGCCGGATTAATAATGATGGTTATAACCTCATCATTATTTTATTGGATGCACAAATTAGCAGAATCTGGCACTTTAAATATTAATAATGCTGTTGGTGTTATTGGTGAAGTATATTTACCAATTGGTGCTGAACGCTCTAAAATGGGAAAAGTGCAAATTAAAGTGCAAGGTAGTTTACGCGAATTAGAAGCAATTACTGATGAATTAGAAGATTTAAAAACCGGCGCGATGGTAAAAGTTAGCAAAATTGTAAGTGCCGAAATATTACTTGTTGAAAAAATATCTAAATAAAAAATACCTATGAATTTATTATCACTTTTATTGCCACTTCAATCGGCCCCAACAGCAGTTTATTTAATTGGAGCTGCCATTTTTATTGTAGTAGTGTTCTTCTTTTCTATGATAAGAAGATACAAACGTTGTCCGTCCGACAGAATTTTAGTTGTGTACGGAAAAACTGGCGGAGGTCAATCTGCCAAATGTATTCACGGTGGAGCTTCATTTATTTGGCCAATTATTCAAGATTACGAATTTTTGGATTTAACACCAATGTCTATTGAAGTAAACTTAACCAATGCCCTAAGTAAACAAAATATTCGTGTAAATGTACCTTCTCGTTTTACTATTGGTATTTCAACAGAGCCAAGCGTAATGCAAAATGCTGCAGAACGTTTATTAGGCTTAACATTAGAATCTGTAAAAGATTTAGCACAAGAAATTATTTTTGGTCAGTTGCGTTTAGTGGTTGCTTCAATGGACATTGAAGAAATCAATTCAGACAGAGATCAATTTTTATCACACATTACACATAGTGTTGAAGCCGAATTAAAAAAAGTTGGTTTAAAATTGATCAACGTAAATATTACTGATATTCATGATGAATCTGGTTATATTGAAGCTTTAGGAAAAGAAGCTGCGGCAAAAGCAATTAATGATGCTAAAATATCTGTAGCCCAAAAAGTTAGAGATGGATCTATTGGTGAAGCAGAAGCCATGCAAGACCAACGTGTAAGAGTAGCCGATGCTTTGGCTAAAGCTAAAATTGGAGAAGCGGAAGCCAACCAAACAGAACGTGTACAAGTAGCAGATAAAATTGCGACTGCAATGATTGGTGAAGCAAATGCCAACCAAAAAGAACGCGTATTAACTGCTGATGCCAGAGCAAAAGCAAAAATTGGGGAGGCAGAAGCGTTACAAATTGAAAGAATTAAAACTGCCAGTGCCAATGCAAAAGCTATTGAAGGTGAAAACCTTTCAAAAATTGAAATTGCAGAATCTGATGCTTTAAGAAGAGAGCGTGAAGCGGAAGCTGCAAAAAGAGCCATTGCAGCTGAAAAAGTACAAGCTGCAAAAGCCTTAGAAGAAGCGTATGCTGCTGAAAAAATTGCCGAAGATGCTAGAGCAAAACGCAAGGAAGCCGAACAAGGTGCTGATATAATTGTACCTGCTCAAATTTCAAAAAGAAAAGTTGAAATTGATGCGGAAGCGGAAGCTGAACAAATTAGAAGAATTGCAAAAGGTGAAGCCGATGCTATTTTTATGAAAAAAGAAGCAGAAGCAAAAGGTATGTACGAAATACTTACTAAGCAAGCGCAAGGTTTAGACCAAATTGTAAAAGCAGCTGGTGATAATGCTAAAGATGCTGTTTTATTATTAGTTGCTGATAAGTTACCAGAACTAGTTAAAACTCAAGCCGAAGCAATTAAAAATATTAAAATTGATAAAGTTACCGTTTGGGAAAATGGCGGTGGCGCTGATGGAAAAACATCAACATCTAACTTTATTTCTGGAATGTATAAAGCTGTTCCGCCATTACAAGAAATGTTTAATATGGCTGGAATGCAATTACCAACCTATTTAAAAGGTGAAGAAATAGAAAAACCTACTGCCGAAACCAAAAAAAGCAGTGAAGATACTACTGAATTAACTAATGAAAAAGAATAGTTTTTATCCAATTGCCCATATGAAATTAAGTAGTATGGGCGATTAAAACTTAAATATTTAAAAATGGAAGATCAATTAAAAAAAATTCTTTTTGACCCAACCGTTGGTAAATTAGTAACTATTTTAATTGGTATTATTATAATTTGGCTTGTTATTAAAGCTATTCAACGAAATTTTATTTCAAAATTAAAAGATAACAACAGTAGATATAAAACTAAAAAAATTTCAACCTTTGCTGGTTATTTATTTTCTATTATTTTAATAACTATTGTTTACAGTAATAAATTAGGAGGTTTTACCATTGCTTTGGGTGTTGCAGGAGCAGGAATTGCTTTTGCTTTGCAAGAAGTTATTGCATCTTTTGCAGGTTGGTTAGCCATATTATTTGGTGGTTTTTATAAAACTGGTGATAGAGTTCAATTGGGCGGAATTAAAGGTGATGTAATGGGTATTGGTGTTTTACGAACTACCGTTATGGAAATTGGTCAGTGGGTGGATGGCGATTTATACAACGGAAGAATAGTGTTAATTGCTAATAGTTTTGTTTTTAAAGAACCTGTTTTTAATTATTCCGGTGATTTTCCATTTTTATGGGATGAAATAAAGATACCTATTCAATTTGGAAGTAATTATGAAAAAGCTAAAATACTGTTTATTGAAATCGCAAAAAAAACAGTGGGTGATTTAACAGCTATTTCTCAAGAAAAATGGAATACTCTTCAAAAAAATTATTTATTAGAAAATGCCCAAACAGCACCAATGGTAACGCTTATTGCAAATGATAATTGGGTTGAATTTACGTTAAGATATGTAGTGAATTTTAGAAAAAGGCGCATTACAAAATCAGAATTATTCACTCAAATATTAACAGAAGTTGAAAAAACGAATGGTGATATTAAATTTGCTTCTGCAACATTCCATTTAGTTGAAGCGCCCGAATTAAAAGTTAATCTTTCAAAAAAAATCTAAATGTTTTTAGCATCAAAATTAGATCCAACTGTTGCTTTTGTTTCAGTTTTGGCAATACTTATTATTTTGTTAGGTTTAATTCTAAAAAGATTCAAACAACCATACATTATTGGTTATATTATAGTTGGTGCTTTATTGGGTGAACATGGAATTGGTTTAATTAAAGATGCCGATTCCATTCATCATTTAGGCGAAATTGGGATTATTTTATTGCTATTTTTTATTGGAATGGAAATTAGTTTACCAGAATTGGTTAAACAATGGAAATTGGCAGTTGTTGGCACTTTATTACAGGTTTTTATTAGTGTTTTAATTGTTCTTTCTATAGGTCATTTTTTTAATTGGAACATTAATAGGTCTATTATTTTAGGTTTTGTAATTGCCTTAAGTAGCTCTGCTGTAATTATAAAAATAATTCAAGATAAAAATTTAATAACTACAAGAATTGGAAAAAATGTTTTAAGCATTTTGCTGATGCAAGATATCATAATTGTTCCATTATTAATTATAACATCAGTAATTGGTGGTAAGGAAGAACCAATGAAAAATATTATTTTAATGATTATTGGAGGATTGTTAGTAATGGCTATTTTAATTTACATATATGTAAAAAGAAGCATTAAATTACCTTTTGCCTCTAAATTAGAGAATGACCATGAATTGCAAGTTTTTGCGGCAATTTTGTTATGTTTTGGTGGTGCTCTATTAGCTTCTGCCTTTGGATTATCTCCTGCACTTGGTGCTTTTGTTGGTGGTATGGTTATGCACGTTTCTAAAGCAACTGACTGGATTTACGATACATTACATTCTTTTAGAGTTTTGTTTGTAGCGCTGTTTTTTGTTAGCATAGGACTACAAATAGATTTCGAATTTATCTATCAAAATTATGTAGCTATTTTAATTGTATTATTTTCGGTGTATATAACCAATCACTTCATAAATTCATTTATTCTTAAATTATTTTCTTGTAAATGGCATGAAGCAATTTTAGGCGGTGCATTATTGGCTCAAATTGGCGAGTTGAGTTTTTTAATCAGTTCATCTGCGTATTCATTAGAAATTATGGAAAGTTTTGGCTACAAATTTACTATTAGCTTAATTTCATTAACTCTTTTAATAAGTCCTTTTTATATTTCAACAACTGAAAAACTACTTAAAACTTATCAAAAAAGGAAAATTTCACGATTAAGTAATAAAAAATATTTATAAAAATGAGTTTTGGTGGTCACGTAAATGATATGGTTAATAGAATAAAGCAAAATGCTGCTTTAAAAAATGCCAGAAAAAGAAAGTTTAAAGGCGGAAATGATTATGCGAATATAAAGTACACAAAAACAGAATATGATTTTCCGGAAGTTTCAGAAAAAGAATTAGAAAAAATTAAAATAAAAATTAGAAAAACAACAACATTTGAAAGAAATAAGCACTTAGTTTTTGGTGTTATTATAGCTTTTATAACTGTTTTAGCATTGTTAATTTTAAATTCTTAATTGTATATTTTTTGAATTTAGTTTTATATTGATTTCCTACTAAATTAATCGAGTAATAAATTTCATTTTCCTATTTTTACAAGTTATTACCTTTATTAGTTATAAATCAATAATGTTAAAAAAAAATATACTGGTTTCTTTATGGTTGTTAGCGCCATTTATTTTTTTAAATAATGCTTATTCCCAAACACCACCAACATTAACTGCTGTTGGAAATCAATATTATTGCCCACAAAGCGAACAAAACATTGTTACAGGTTTTAGCATAACTAACCCAAGTAATGTAGAAATAAAAACAATTTATATTCAAATTTCAACAGGCTACGTTCGTGGTGAAGATATTTTAAAATTAAATGGAAACATACCAAATATTAATGCGTCAACTTTCAATTCATTAGAAGGAAAATTAGTTTTAACTTGGGTTGGTAGCGGAACAGCAAATACAAACGATTTAGTAATAGCTGTTAAAAATGTTATATTTAAAAGTAGCTCATTAAATCCTACAGGCACTAAAACTTTTTCAATTACAATTGGTGAAGCCAACTATTTACCGACCACAAAACATTATTACGAATTTGTTCCATCACTTGGAATTACATGGAAAAATGCAAAAACCGCTGCTGCAGGAAGAACTTACTACGGTTTAAAAGGCTATTTAGCTACAGTTACAACCATTGAAGAAGCAAAACTAACCGGAGAACAGGCTTCAGGTGCTGGGTGGATTGGCGGTAGTGATGAAGCTGTTGAAGGAACTTGGAGATGGATGACAGGACCAGAAACTGGTAAATCATTTTGGATTGGAAATGGAAATGGAACAACTGCCGGCACTGATATTCCTTTTGCTTTTTGGAATGCGAATAATAATGAACCTAACAACTTAGGAAATGAAGATTATGCACATGTTACCGCTCCTGGAATTGGAACTCCTGGATCTTGGAACGATTTAAGTAATACTGGCGCAACTTCTGGAGACTATCAACCAAAAGGTTATATAGTTGAATATGGTGGAATGCCTGGAGAAATAGAGCCAAGCATTTCAAAAAGTACTACTATTTCAATTGCTGAAATTACATCTTCTTCAGGAGATTCAAGATGTGGACCCGGAAAAGTAACTTTAACAGCTTCATCTTCATCTGGGAAAGTTCTATGGTTTAACTCGGTAAGCGGAGGAACACCAATTGCAACTGGTAACACTTTTACACCAACTATTTCAGCAACAACAGCATATTATGCGTTAGCATCATCTGATGGAGTTTGTGAAAAAGGTGTTAGAATTTCAGTTGATGCAATTGTTCATCAAATACCAACAATTACAAATATTTCGGAAAATCAAATTTGCGGAATTGGATCAGGAATATTAACTGCAAATGCATCAGCCGGCACCGTAAATTGGTATGCAAATGCAACAGGAGGAATAGCTTTATATACTGGAAACTCTTTTAACACACCTACTATTAACAATACAACAACTTATTATGTAGATGCTACCGAAAACGGATGCACAACTTTAACTCGAACACCAGTAACATTAACAGTAGTTCACGTAAACAAACCAACAACAAATTTTGCTGAACAAACATTTTGCTCTGCCGATAATGCTACTTTAAATAACCTCTCCATTAATGGAAATGCTATTTTATGGTACGAAACAGCTAATAGCAAAATTCCTTTAAACAAAACACAAACTTTACAAAATAACACCTCATATTTTGCCACACAAACTATAAACTCTTGCGAAAGTCCTGAGCGCCTTGAAATAAAAGTTAAAATTTATGAAACACCAAACCCTCAAATAAACATTCCAAAAATTTATACTTGCGATTCCAATATTACTGGAACCGATGTTGATGGCGAAGAAACTTTTGACCTAACTTTAAATAATACTTTTATTTTAAATGGAAAAAACACTACCAATTTTAACATTAGGTTTTATAAAGATGCTGCATTAACACAACCAATAAATAATCCTACCAATTTTAAAAACACAAAAATTGGAAGCCCACAAACCATTTATTTCTTTATTGAAAATAAAAATTTACTTTCTTGTAACGCAACTGGATCATTTCAAATTGAAGTAAATCCTTTACCAATATTAAAAAGCTCGCAAGTGATACTTGAGCAATGTGATGATGACGAAAACAATGATGGATTTAGTTATTTTAACCTTAACCAAGCTAATGAATTAATTTCTGTAAATTATAAAAATGAGCAGTTTGAATTTTATGAAGACGCAGCATACACTCAATTAATTACAAATCCGCTAGCATATAAAAACCCAACCGTAATTAACAGTATTGTGTATGTTAAAATTAAAACCACTTTTGGTTGTGAAAGATATGCAAGTATAAAATTAAAAGTTGGAGCAACTCAAATACCAAGTGATTTTCATTTAAATTATTATGCTTGTGAAGATTTACCTTCAACAAATCAAGATGGTAAAACCATTTTTAATTTTAGTGATGCAACTCAACAATTAATTGATACAAAAAATATTTTTTCATCACAACTTGTTCGAATATCATATTATGAAAGTTTAGAAGATGCACTTTCAGAAACAAACCCAATTTCAGATATTTCAAACTATAAAAACACCACACCTTGGGAACAAAAAATATATATAAGAATTGATAGTGATGATGTAAATGCTTGTTTAGGATTAAACCACGTAATCACGTTACATGTTGAACGTTTACCATTAGCTTATGCTGTAACTATTGATAGAGAATGTGATGATGATGATGATGGATTGTATCCTTTTGATACTTCAAAAATTGATGAAACAGTTAGAAACGGACAAACAAATATTACAATTCGTTATTTTGATGAAAATAATAATTCATTACCAAGTCCGCTACCAAATCCGTTTTTAACCAAAAGTCAAACAATTACAATTAAAGTAGAAAACACAACTTCAACAATAACCCCAAATTGTGCCGATGAAACAACTTTAGAGTTTATTGTTGATGTTTCACCAAAAATATATCCCGTAAATATTCCTGCGCAATGTGATGATGCTCCAGATACAACCGATGGATTTTCAAATTTTGATACCTCAACAATTGAATCAACATTATTAGGCGGACAAACCGGCATGAAAGTTGCGTATACAGATGCAAATAATAATCCATTACCAAGTCCGCTGCCAAATCCATTTTTTACAAATACGCAAAAAATTACAGCTACTGTAAGCAATGTTTTAAATGAATCTTGTGCAATCTCAACAGATTTAAATTTTGTTGTTAATCCACTTCCAAGTTTTGAAGTAGAACCCGAACAAATAGTATGTTTAAACTTATTGCCAAAAACCTTAGAAATATACAATGCAAAGGACAATTACACCTATGAATGGTTTGATGAACAAGGAAATACAATTGCAACTAATAATGAAGTTTTAATAAATAAAGGAGGAACATATACGGTTTTAGCAACTTCTAATTTAGGCTGTGTTTCATTACCAAAATCTATTATTGTTGAAGAATCTATAATTGCAGAAATTGATTTAAATGATATTGTAATTGTTGATGATTCAAATAATAACACCATCACAATAAACACAAGTAACAACAATTTAGGGATAGGCGATTATGAATTTTCTTTAGATGATATTTTTGGCTTTTATCAAGACGAACCATTTTTTGATAATGTTGAAGCTGGAATTCACACTATTTACATAAGAGATAAAAATAATTGTGGAATTGCTGCTATTGATGTTTCTGTTTTAGGGTTCCCAAAGTTTTTTACACCTAATAATGATGGCTACAACGATACTTGGCAGATAAAAGGTGCAAATGATTTATTTTATCCTGTTTCTTCAATTCAGATATTTGATAGGTTTGGAAAATTAATTACTGAGCTAAATGTTTCCAGTAATGGTTGGAATGGCAATTATAAAGGTGAAATGCTTCCGTCTACAGATTATTGGTACTCTGTGCAACTTATAGACACTCATGGAATTATTAGAGAAAAGCGTGGACACTTTAGTTTAATCAGAAAATAAATTTATTCTTTTTAATTAAAAAAGTTGTTGTAAAAATTTAGCAACACCATCATTTTTATTAGTATCGGTAACTTTTTTTGCAGCTTTTAAAACTTCATTATTAGCATTTGCAACTGCAACTCCTAAACCAACTGCTTTTAACATTTCTATATCATTATAATTATCACCAAAAGCAATTATATTTTCCATTGATAAATGGGTGTAAATAGAACTCAATAAAACTTCAATAGCTGTTTTTTTAGAAATAGATTTATGAGAAATTTCTATATATGTTTCTTTTGATCGGTATAACATTATTTCATCTGAAAATTCACTTTCCAAAGTTTTGTATAATACATCAATTTCATTTGCATCACCCATACACATAATTTTATGAGCTCCCTTGCCTTCTGTTTTCCAGTCATTTAAAACTTCAAAATGTGATTTTATTGTTGGTGTAACTTTGGTGTTATTTTCTTCTCTTTTTGCCCAATAATCCATTGATTGAACATACCATTCATCAGCATAAAATAAACTTAAATGAATATTGGTATTTACACATTTATTAATGGTGGCTTCTAAAACAGAATTATCTATAACCTTTGAATGTAAAATTTTGTCGCCATCTAAAACCAAACCTCCATTATAAGCAATTAAGGGTGTCGTTATATTTTCAAATTGATGTTGTAAATGACGCATTCCTTTTGGCATTCGTGATGAAATTAATACAAAAGGAATAGGTGAAATACGTTTAACTTCGGCAATAGTAAGTTCAGATAATTCTCTGTCTTTATTTAATAACGTTCCATCAATATCTGTAAAAACTAATTGGTATTTCATAAAAATAATTTAGCCGCAAAAATACGGAATTCAAATAAGAATCCTTTTTAAAAAAAAACTGGTGTTTTTATGTACTTTTGAAAAAAAAACAAATGAACGCAACAGATTGGTTAGGTTTTGTAGGAGTAGCATTAATATTGTTAGCTTATTTTTTAAATGAAATAGGTAAAATTTCTAATAAAAATATAGCTTTTATACTATTAAATTTAATAGGCTCTACATTAGCTTGTTTGGCTTCGGTATTAATAAATTATTGGCCTTTTATTATTTTAGAAGCTGCTTGGGCGCTGGTTTCCGCAGTATCGTTATACAAATATTATAAACCCTCTAAATTATAATTATTTATTTTTTACATAAATTAATTTAAATCTGCCACTTGTTTTATCGCGTTCTTCAATTTCAAATTTATTGAGCGATTTAAAGAGTTGCGTTAATTTTTCAAATCCAAAGTTACGTGCATCAAAATTTGGCTGTTTTTTTAGAAGCAATGAGCCAACATCACCCATAAACGCCCAACCATCATCATCGGCTGCGTCATCTACAGAATTTCGTAATAAACGAATAACTTTTGGTGTAATTTTATCTATATTTTCTTTTTTATTGGTTTTTTTACCATCTTGATTTTCTTCTTCCTTTGCTAAAATTTCTAAATAAATAAATTTATCGCACGCTACAATAAATGGTTCTGGAGTTTTCTTTTCGCCAATTCCGTATACAACCACGCCAGCTTCACGCAAACGCATTGCTAGTTTTGTAAAATCGCTATCTGATGAAACCAAGCAAAAACCATTCACTTTTTCTGAATATAAAATATCCATAGCATCAATAATCATAGCAGAATCTGTAGCATTTTTCCCTGTTGTATAACTATATTGCTGTATTGGATTGATGGCGTTTTCTAGCAAAAGTGTTTTCCACTTAGCTAATTGAGGTTTCGTCCAATCGCCATAAATTCGTTTTATGGTTGGTGTTCCGTATTTTGTTATTTCTTCCATCATTTCTTTAATATATTTTGATGGAATATTATCGCCGTCAATTAAAACGGCTAATTTTGTATCTTTTATCATAATTTATAAAGGTAATAAAATTAAATGCTCTTTAAATATTTTTTTGAATATACTTCCTTTAATAAAAACAAAAAGTTTGTTGTATTTTTGACTCACTGACTTTAATTTCAAGTGCTTTACTATGAAAAATATCCTAAAAACCATTAAAGAATTTTTGGAATTAGAACTAATTAGTATTGGAAATTATAAAATAATGGTGCATACCATTGTTTTTATAGTTGGCATTTTTGTTGTTACAAAAATTTTACTGTGGTTAATTAAACAAGCGCTTTATCGTCAAAAAACAACTATTAATTTAGATTCTGGCAATACGTACGCCATTTTTCAAATAATTAAATATATAATTTGGGTAATTGCTTTCGGATTTATTTTAGAAACCATTGGAATTAAAGTAACTGTTTTAATTGCAGGTTCTGCGGCGCTTTTGGTTGGTATTGGTTTAGGATTACAACAAACTTTTAATGATATCATTTCGGGAATAATTTTACTATCTGAACGTTCTATTAAAATTGATGATATTTTAGAAATTGATGGCGATATTCTTAAAATTCAAGAAATTGGATTACGCACATCAAAAGGATTAAACAGAGATGAAATTTCTATTATTATTCCAAATTCATTAATTACAACCAACAAAGTGATTAACTGGAGTCACCAATCTAAACAAACACGTTTTAAAATTAACATTGGTGTTGCTTACGGAAGTGATGTAGATTTGGTAGAAAAAGTATTGAAAGAAAGCGCTTGGGAACATCCAGAAGTTTCTGATAAAAATTTAATTAATATTCGTTTTTTAGATTTTGGAGATTCATCTTTACAATTTCAAGTAATATTTTTTAGCGAAAATATTTTTAGAATTGAACGTGTAAAAAGTGATATTAGAAAAGTAATAAACCGAAAGTTTAAAGAACATAATATTACAATTCCATTTCCTCAAATGGATTTGCATTTTAAAACAAACTTTTCAGAAAACACACAACAGCCAAAAAATAACAGCTAAATGATACTTATTGATCAACCTTATGTTTCAGATTTTTTAATAAAAACTATTAAAGAAAATCAATTTCCAATTGTGGCAACAAGCGTTGCAAAATCTATGATTACAGATGATGCTTTAAACTGGATTTCAGAAAAAGACGCAATTAATCAATACAATTCAAACCAAAATATCCGTGTATATTCTAATTCTGAAAATGCTATAAATTGGATTGAACAACATTTAAAAAATACCGAGTTACCAAAAAAAATACAGCTTTTTAAAAACAAAATAGCGTTTAGAGAATTATTAAAAGACCATTTTCCTGAATACTTTTTTAAAGGAATTCCAATCAATAATTTAAAAGATTTTCCGGCTGATGAATTACAATTTCCTTTAATTATAAAACCAGCAGTTGGTTTTTTTAGTTTAGCGGTGCATAAAATTGATACCGCTAAAGAATGGACTGAAATTATAAATGGTATTGAAGCAGAAGTTGAAACTTTTAAAGATATGTATCCGAAAGAAGTTGTTAATATTTCTGATTTTATTGTTGAAGAATATATTGATGGTGAAGAATATGCCGTTGATTGTTATTTTGATAAAAATGGGAAAGTAGTTGTTTTAAATATCTTGCATCATATTTTTTCATCTTCAAAAGATGTAAGTGACCGCGTATATTCAACATCACAAAAAATTATAGAAACTCAACTTCAAAAATTTGAAAACTTTTTACAAATTGTTGGAAACAAAGCACAGTTAAAAAACTTTCCAATGCACGTTGAAGTTAGAATTAATAGCCAAGGAAAAGTGATTCCTATTGAAATAAATCCACTTCGATTTGGTGGTTGGTGCACAACCGGAGATATTTCTTGGTACGCTTTTGAAATAAATTCTTACAACTACTTTTTAAACGGAAAAGTGCCAAATTGGAATGAAATTTTTAAAAATAACTCCAATAAATTATTCAGCTTAATTGTGTTAGATAATAATTCTGGTATAAACGCAAATGAAATAAAATCATTTAATTATGATTTGCTGCTTAAAGACTTTGAAAATCCGTTAGAAATTAGAAAAGTAAATTATAAAAAATACGGTGTTTTTGGGTTTTTATTTACCCAAACAAGCCTTGAAAATCAACAAGAATTAAATTCAATTTTAGTCTCTAAACTAACAAATTACATTGAAAAATAAACCCAATTAACATAGCAATTTTTTCAATACATTTACTGCATTAATTTTTGAATTACATTATAGAATGTTTGAATTTAAATTTAAAATTGAAAATAAGTTTATAATAACATTAATTTCATTTTTATCACTTTTATTTATTGGTTTATTAGATTTTTTTACAGGTTCTGAAGTTTCCGTTTTATTAGCCTATTTAATTCCAATATTATTAATTTCATTTTATAATAAATCAGAAAAAATATTACTATTAATAAATACCATTTTTGCTGCAACTGTTTGGTTTATTGTAGATTATTTAACTCAAAATTATTCCAACATATTTAACCCAATTTGGAATGCTTTTGTGCGATTTACAGTTTTTATGATTATTGGTTTGTTAATACTTAATTTAAAAGAAAAATATAAAAGTGTTTTAAAATTAAATGAAGATTTAAAATTAATAAACGAAGAAAAAAATAAGTTTATTGGCGTTGCCGCACATGATTTAAGAAATCCTATTGGAGCCATTTATTCATTTTCCGATTTAATTATTGAAAATTATTCAGAAAATATTGATGTTAAAGGAATGAAAATGCTTAATCATATTAAAGATTTAAGCAATAGCTCTTTAAATTTATTAAAAGATTTATTAGACATTTCTAAAATTGAATCTGGAATCATAAAACTTCAACTAAAAACTGAAAATTATATAGATTTTATTACTAAGTATATGTATTTCAATTTGTTAGTTTCTAAAAAGAAAGACATTACTATTAAATTAGAAACCGAACAAAAAGAATTACTTTTTTCATTTGATGAACATTATTTAAGCGAAGTAATTAATAATTTATTAACCAATGCCATCAAATTTTCGTTTCCAAAAAGCGAAATAATTATAAAAATATCAACATCAAAAAACTTTGTAAAAACAGAAATAATTGACCAAGGACAAGGAATTCCTGTGGAAGAACAAACCAAACTTTTTAATTATTTTCAAAAAACAAGTGTTCAGCCAACAAATGGCGAAACTAGCTCTGGGCTTGGGTTGGCAATAGCAAAGAAAATTATTGTTGAACATAAAGGAACTATTGGTGTAGTTAGTGAAATAAATAAAGGCGCTAATTTTTATTTTGAGTTACCTTTAAAGTAGTTTTAAAACAAAATTTTTATGATTGAATTAATTAGAACCAACTCCAAAAACCCTGATTTTATACAATTAGTAAAATTTTTAGATGCCGATTTAAAAATACGCGATGGTGAAGACCATGATTTTTACGACCAATTTAATAAAATTGATACATTAAAAAATGTAGTTGTGGCCTACAAAAACAAATTACCTATTGGTTGCGGCGCATTTAAAATTCATCCAGAAAAGACTGCAGAAATTAAACGGATGTATGTAGCTACAAACGGAAGAAGGTTAGGAATTGCATCAAAAGTATTAACTGAATTAGAACAATGGGCTAAAGAATTAGGTATTACCAAATGTATTCTTGAAACCGGTAAAAAACAGCCCGAAGCCATTGCATTATACAAAAAATGCGGTTATACAATTACCACAAATTTTGGGTTTTATGAAAATGTTGAAAACAGTGTTTGTTTTAGAAAGTTACTGTAAACCATCAATTTTTAAAGCTACTTTTCCTGTTGTGCTAATTGTTGCAACCAACGCCTGATCTGTTAACTGAATATTTTTAATAACAATTGGCGCTAAGTTTCCGTTAATTACAATTCCTTTTGCTGGCGAATAATTTTTTAAATAATATTCCATTTGAGTTTTAGCAACTTCCAATTCTGGTTTAATAGAATATTTTGTGTAGGTTGCTATTTTCTTTAAAATAATTCCTTGTGCTAACCAATTAGCTGTTTTCATTAAGGTACTTTTTGTTTCTAAAACATATTTTAAATCATCAAAATAAATCAATTCTTCATCAATATTGTATTTAGGAATACCCGATAAATATATGGTTCCGTTTAAGCTTCCTTTCATTGTAAGTGCAATAACAACTTTTCCGTTTTTATGCCATAAATTTACTTTTTCAACCGTTATTTTTTTTGATCCCGAAGTAAACTCTTGACCATGAAAGTTTTTTGTAATAATTTCTGAAGCCTTTAAATAAGGTGAAACTACAATTAATGATGCTAAAAATTGATCTTTTGTTTTTGAAACCTGTTTTAATTGAATTTCATCTCTATTGAAAGTATCTTCAAAAGGTTTTCCTATAAAAGTTTCCATAAAACAAGCCAATTCTAAATTCATAGAAACCACATCTTGTTTTAGAATTGCTTCCGTTGCATTTATGCTTATTGGTTTTAATTTAAACCAAGTATCATAACTTTCATTGACACATACAGGTTTTGTTATTTCTTCTAAAGCATCTAAAACATTGTCTTGAAAATTTAAAGATTTTACAATTGCTGCATCTATTTTTTGTTCAATAGTAGATTTAAAATAATTCATTGCTGGGTTTACCAAATACGTAATTGGAACACTTTTTCCGGCAATGGTAATACTTGGACTTTCTTTCCAAACTACCGATTGTACATTTGATTTTGCTGACAATTGCCAGTTTGTAAATTTTGCTTCACCAATTAAGGTTGCAACGCCATTAAAATTAAGTTCGCGAGTATCGTACAAATCCATCCCAAAAACATTACTTCCATACCTTACTTTTAACCAAACTTTCAACGGTAATACAACTTTAATTTTACCTTTATCATCAGTAATTTCTATCGGAGCTTGTTTCCAAACTTTTATCATTAAATTATCATCTTCTAAAATAGCATCTTCGTAAATAAGTCCTTTTAAAATAGTATTTGTTTGATAAGCTAAATCCTTTAATTTTATTGAAACTGGGATATTTAAATACGATATTTCTTTATCATACATAATTGGATTTGCCAAATCAGCAACTGGTTTTAAAGTTTCTATTTTTTTTGAAGAACCACAAGAAACCACAATAAAAGCAATTATAAAAACTAAAAGTACTGTAAATTTCATAAATTTTTTCAGCAAAAGTATGTCGATTTTCAATTGATAATTAAATAAAATGTATTTTTAATTATTATTTAACAACTTTGTTCAATGCTTAAAAATGACCCACCAATAATAACACAAGAATCTTTTAATAATTCTATTTCAGAAGTTTGGAAAGCAATTACTAATTGTGAACAAATGAAAGCATGGTTTTTTTATAATATACCCAATTTTGAAGCTAAAATTGGCTTTAAAACACAGTTCAATGTCAAATCTGAAAATAGAGATTTTTTGCATTTATGGAAGGTTATTGACCTAGTTCCGAACAAAAAAATTACAACTAATTGGAAATATCAAAATATAAAAGGAGATTCTAACGTAACTTTTGAATTAAATGAAGACCAAAAAGGTACTACATTAACCGTTACTTGTGAAATTTTAGAAGATTTTCCCCAAAACATTTCTGAATTTAAAACAGAAAGTTGCCAAGCAGGTTGGAATTACTTTATAAAAGACCGTTTAAAAAATTATTTGACCTTGTTATAATTTAGTTTGTAAAACCTACATATTGAAATTACCGTATCTTTGCACAAAAGTTTTCAAATAAAACGTATGCAATTTAAAGATTTACAATTAAACAAACATATTTTAAAAGCAATTTCAGCAAAAGGATACGAAACTCCAACTGCTGTGCAAACACAAACAATTCCGTTAGTTTTAGCTAAAAAAGATATTATTGCTTCTGCACAAACCGGAACTGGAAAAACCGCTGCTTTTGCTTTACCTATTTTACAATTGTTGTTTGACAAACAAGATGCTTCAAAAAAAGGAAAAAAAATTAGAGCGCTAGTTGTAAGTCCAACCCGTGAATTAGCACTTCAAATTGAAGAAAACTTTACAGATTACAGTAAATTTACTAACTTACGAAGTACAGTTATTTTTGGAGGAACATCTATTGAACCACAAAAAGATATCCTTAAAAAAGGTGTAGATATTTTAATTGCTACACCAGGCAGATTGTTAGATTTACATAAACAAGATTGCATTAATTTAGATTATATTGAAATGCTGGTTTTAGATGAAGCCGATTTAATGCTAGATATGGGTTTTATTGATGATGTTAAAAAAATTGAGCGTATTTGCCCAAAATCTAAACAAATATTACTTTTTTCGGCAACAATGCCTCAAAAAGTAGTAGAACTTGCCAACTCAATTTTAAATAATCCAGAAACTGTAAACGTTACACCAAAACAATCTACTGCCCAAGGAGTAAATCAAAAATTATATTACGTAGGAAAAAATAAAAAAATGGAATTGTGTTTACATTTACTTAGAAACACAATTAAAGGAGATATTTTAATTTTTAGACGCACCAAATTTGGCGTTGAAAAATTAGAAAATATGCTAAAAAAGAATGGCTATAATGTAGATAGTATTCATGGCGATAAAACACAAAAAGGACGCGAAGATGCCTTAAATAGTTTTAAAGATAAAAAAGTAAATATATTAATAGCCACCGATGTTGCATCACGCGGAATTGACATTAGCAATTTAGATGCAGTTATTAATTTTGACATTCCAAATGTGCCAGAAACTTATGTACATAGAATTGGAAGAACAGGTAGAGCTGGAAATATTGGTGCTTCTTTTTCCTTTTGCGCTGCAGATGAAAAAACTTATATTAAAACCATTGAAGAATTAATTAATGATACAATTCCTGTTGAAACAGAACATCCATATCCATTAGATCCAAAAGCAAAACCTGAAGTTTATATTAAAAAAGGAAGTAGCAATAAAAAAAATAGAAAATCAGCCGGATCTAAAAAAAATAAAAAACGTTGGTACTAAATAAAATCGTCAAAACAAGAATGAGATAAAAAAACTTCCAAAACAAACAAATCACCTCAAAAACTGTAATGACGATTTTTATAATAAACAATTATAGCAATTAAGCTAATTCACTCATTTTTAAAGAATGAAATTTTCCTTTAAGCAATAAACTTATTGGTGTTGTATTGCTTAAATTATCTGAAACAGGACATCTATCCTCAATATTTTTTAACCATTTTTCTAGCACTTCAATTGGTGCATCACAATCTGGTTCAATAGAAACATCAATGCCTTTATAACCTGCACGCTCTTCAAACGACGAACCAAATAACCTTTCGGGATTTAAATTACCACACATTTTAATTTTTAAACTTCGTAATTCAAAATTCATTTCTTTGGCAATTACATGTCCCATAACATTTATACAACCACAAAATGCTGCAAGCATATACTCAACCGGATTTGCTCCTTGATTGGTTCCTCCTAGGCTTTCAGGCTCATCTAACACGATTTCAAAACCTCTAGCTTTCACAATAGTTTTTGTAGAATTTTCACTATATGCTTGTACTCTAAATTTTAAATCTTCCATATTAATTTTATAGTTTTTTATTGAAATAAAATTACGATTTATGATAAAATTGAAAGGAAATTAAAGTATGTATTACGTCATTTTAAGTAATGTAATATTGCATTGCAAACGGTGTATAAAAATGAGATTGGTGTTAAAAAAATAAGTTTATATGTATTTAAAAAAAGCTTGTTTCAATAATTAAAACAAGCTTTTTTTCTATATCTTAGTTTTGTTAATATAACACATTAAAAAAAAATCAACTAAATTTCAAATGAAAAATATAATACTAATTACAATTTTAAGTATTTACACTTTTGTAAATAGCACAGCTCAAACAGGAAAAGTATTTGATAACCTAACAATGAAAAGCACTATTTTAAAAAGTGAGCGAAAATTTGCTGTGTATTTACCACCAGATTATGAAACTTCTCAAAGAAATTATCCAGTACTATATTTATTACACGGTATGGGAGATGATCAAACTGGTTGGGTACAATTTGGTGAAGTACTTAGTATTGTAGATAATGAAATTAAAAAAGGTACAGCAACACCAATGATAATAATTATGCCTGATGCAAATACTAATAAAATTGGTTACTTTAATACTATTGAAAGTGATTGGAACTATGAAAATTTCTTTTTTGAAGAATTAATGCCGTATGTAGAAAAAACCTACAGAATTAAAAGTGAAAAAAGATTTAGAGCAATTGCAGGACTTTCTATGGGTGGTGGTGGTTCTTTTATGTATGCTATGCATCATCCAGAACTATTTTCTTCTGCCTGCCCTTTAAGTGCTTATATTGGTCCACTTTCAGTAGAGGATTTTAAAATTCAACTGCAAAGAATGAATTCAAAAATAACCGATGAAACTAAAATTCAATCGTATTTTGAAAATCATAATGCAATTTCATTAATTGAAAAAACCGATGTAGCAAAATTAAAATCTGTACGATGGTTTATAGATTGTGGCGATGATGACTTTTTATATGAAGGAAATAGTTTGGTACATATTGCTATGCGTAAAAAAGAAATTCCACACGAATATAGAGTAAGAAATGGTGGGCATTCTTGGACATACTGGCGCGAATCTTTACCGGAAGTTTTAAAATTTGTTTCGGACGCTTTTCATCAATATTAATTAAATGAAACATTGCGTAAACTTGATTTGGTATTTTATCAACATTTTACCAGTTAAGTTGTTCATCCTTTGTTAAAAATGTCCAAGCAACAATACGTGTTATTTTGTTGCCTTGATGCATTGGAATTGTTTTAATTTCAGTTGCACCTAATTTTTTTAACGAAGGAAATAAACTTTCAGCATTTTCTTTTTTTGATACCAATGTTGTATACCAAAAACAGTTGTTTTTAAATTTTGAACTTTCGTAAGCATACGTATGAATAAATGCTTTTTCACCACCTTTATACCATAACTCTTGCTGTTTTCCACTAAAATTTCTTCCTTCACTTCCTTTTCCCAAACCTTCTAATTTTCTGGCATTTGCTTGCATTGCTTCTTCTTGCGATTTGTAAAAAGGGGGATTACAAATAGTTGCTGAAAAACGAGCATTTTCAACAATAATTCCTTCAAAAATATGAGTAATATCTGGTTGATATTTTAAGATAATCTGTGAAGTAAGATTATTTTTTTCTAAAATATTCTGAGCATTTTCTAGAGATTTTTTATCAATATCAGTTCCTATAAAATTCCAACCATACACTGTATTTCCCAGTAAAGGGTAAATACAGTTCGCTCCAATTCCAATATCTAAAACTGTAATATTTTTAATTTTTGACGCTTTTAACAAATCCGCCAAATAATGAATATAATCTATACGGCCAGGAATTGGTGGACATAAATTATCATCAGGAAATTCCCAAAAAGAAATATTATAATATTTAAATAATAAAGCTGTATTTATGGCTTTTACAGCTTTAGGATTTGCAAAATCAATAGTTTCTGTTCCATATTTATTTACAAAAACATATTCTTTTAAATTAGGGTAAGCAACACATAATTCATTAAAATAATATCCATTTAAATGTTTGTTTTTTAAATGTAACGTATTCTGTGTGTTTTTTGGTTTTGTCATAACTTTCTAAAAAACAAAAGTACTACATTTTAACATAATTTTATATTTACAAAGTGAATGAACGTTCGTTTTATAAATATTTTTTTATATATTTGCATCATTAAAATAGATAAGTTTATGGCAATCAGGCAAAAATGTGACAAAAAAAGAATGGATTTATTAAAAGCCACCCTGCATTTGATAAATAACAATGGTTTTCACGATGCACCTATGTCTAAAATTGCAAAAACTGCTGAAATGTCACCAGCAACAATTTATATTTATTTTGAAAATAAACAAGATTTAATTAATCAGTTATATTTAGAAATGAAAGCTGCTTTTAGTACGCATGCTTTTGAAAATTATAGTGAAGAACTATGTGTAAAAGAAAGTTTTAAAAAAATTTGGTTTAACATAGCTAATTTCAAATTAAACCAAGTTGAAGAATCTAATTTTTTATCACAATGCGATAATACACCAATTATTGATGACGAAATTAAACGTGAAGGCTTAAAACATTTACAACCATTACTTGATTTATGGGAAAGAGGAAAACAAGAAGGTACTTTAAAACCAATTTCCCCTTATTTAATGTATGCTTTCACAATTTATCCGTTAAATTTTTTAACCAACAATCAGCATAAAAATAATTATGAATTAACCGATGAAAATATAAATACCGCTTTTAACGCTGCTTGGGATAGTATAAAATTATAAACAATGGGAAAAACTGCCATTATTTTAGGGGCAACAGGTTTAACGGGGTCTATTCTTTTAAAAAAATTAATGAACGACCAACGTTACGAAACTATTAAGTTGTTTTCGCGAAAAAAAATTGAAGGATTACCTAAAAAGGTAACACAATATATTGGTGATGTTTTAACGTTACAAAATTTTAAAGAAGAATTTAAAGCTGATGAAGTATTCTGTTGCATTGGTACAACAGCTAAAAAAACACCAAATAAAGAAACCTATAAAAAAATAGATTTTGGAATTCCTGCTACAGCTGCAAAACTTTCAAAAGAGAATAATATAAATACGTTTTTAGTAATTTCCGCATTAGGTGCCAATGAAAAAAGTGCTGTTTTTTATAATAAAACAAAGGGGCAAATGCAACAAGAAGTTTTAAAACAAAACATAGCAAACACTTTTATTTTACAACCATCAATTATTGATGGAAACAGAAATGAAACTAGAATTGGTGAAAAAATTGGTTTAATCATTTTTAAATTAATACAACCTTTGTTTATAGGACCTTTAAAAAAATACAAAGTTATTAAGGCCGAAGAAATTGCGCAAGCCATGCTAAATTTAGCAAACACAAAAACCATCAATAAAAATTTTATTACATCAAATTATATAAAAGAAATATCAAAAAAATAATAACTAAAAAAAAATAAGATTAAAAAATATGGATTTATTAGATAAACTAAACTGGAGATACGCCGCAAAAGCAATGACTGGAGAAAAAGTATCAGAAGAAAAAATTGCACGTATTTTAGAAGCTGCAAGGTTAGCACCAACATCAAGCGGATTACAACCATTTGAAATTATTGTAGTAAAAAATCAAGCAATTAAAGAAGCAATAAGACCCATAGCATGGAATCAATCTATGATTACTGACTGTTCTCATTTATTAGTTTTTGCTGCTTGGGATACATATACAGAAGAAAGGATTAACAAAATGTTTGATTTAACCAACGAAATTCGCGGATTTAAAAACGAAGGTTGGGAAGCTTACCGTCAGAAATTATTAAGTTTTTATCCTCAACAAGATGCCGAGGAAAACTTTAACCACGCGGCAAAACAAGCATACATTGCTTTTAGTGCGGCTATAATAGCGGCTGCTTATGAAGAAGTTGATTCAACTCCAATTGAAGGTTTTGAACCTGAAGCAGTTGATAAAATTTTAGGTTTACGTGAAAAAGGATTAAGAAGTACCGTATTATTACCAATAGGTTATAGAGATACTGAAAAAGATTGGTTAGTAAATTTAGTGAAAGTTAGAAAAAGCACTGAAGATTTAGTAACCGTTATTGAGTAATTTCAATTTAAAAACTAATTATTATGAATAATTTTCAATATAAAAATCCAACAAAAATTTTATTTGGTAAAGGACAAATAGAAAACCTAACAAATGAAATTCCAGAAAACGCAAAAGTTTTAATGTTATATGGTGGCGGAAGCATTAAAAAAAATGGTATTTATGATCAAGTTTCTAAATCACTTTCAAAATTTGAAGTAATTGAATTTGGAGGAATTCCTGCCAATCCAGAGTATGAAGTTTTAATGGAAGCTTTGGATATTATTAAAGCTGAAAATATTACATTTTTATTAGCCGTTGGAGGAGGTTCTGTAATTGATGGAACCAAATTTTTATCGGCTGCAGCCTTGTATGAAGGCGACGAACCTTGGGATATTTTATCAAAAAACATTAGAACATTAAAAGGAATGCCTTTTGGAACTGTATTAACTTTACCTGCAACTGGATCAGAAATGAATTCTGGAGCTGTAGTTACTAGAGCTGAAACAAAAGAAAAATTAACTATGGGTGGCCCAGGATTATTCCCTGTATTTTCGGTTTTAGATCCTGAAGTAGTGAAATCAATTCCTAAACGTCAAATTGCCAACGGATTAGCAGATGCTTTTACGCATGTATTAGAACAATATATGACCTATCCTGTAGATGCAAAATTACAAGACAGGTTTGCAGAAAGTATTTTACAAACACTTATTGAAGTTGCTCCAGCAATATTAAAAGATACCTCTGACTATAAAGCAGCATCAAATTTTATGTGGAGCTGCACAATGGCTTTAAATGGTTTAATTCAACAAGGAGTTCCATCAGATTGGGCTATTCACATGATGGGACACGAATTAACCGCATTATTTGGAATTGATCACGCCAGAACATTGGCAATAATTGCTGAAGGTCATTACACTTATAACTTAGATAGTAAGAAAGATAAATTAGCTCAATATGCTGAACGTGTTTGGAATATTACTGAAGGAACTAAAGAAGAAAAAGCATCGGCTGGAATTCAAAAAACTACAGAGTTTTATCAATCTTTAGGAATTAAAACTAAACTATCTGAATATACTGAAGATTATAAAGGAACGGCTCAAATAATTTCAAAACGTTTTGAAGAACGAGGCTGGAAAGGTTTGGGTGAAAAAGGAAAAGTGAGCCCAAGTGATGTTGAAAAAATTGTAGAAATGAGCTATTAAATTAATAAACAACAAAAAAAGCCGAAGAAAATTCTTCGGCTTTTTTTGTTTTAAACTAACTTTAAAACGGTTCTTCCTTTTAATTTTCCTGCTAACATTAAGCTTAATTTTTCACTCAATTCATCTAAAGATATAGTAGTTGAATTGGCTTCTAAATTATCAAATTTCCAATCGTCGGCTAATTTATTCCAAACCTGCTCTCTGTATTTCATTGGATAATTTTGAGAATCAATTCCGATTAACGAAACTCCTCTTAAAATAAATGGAAAAACAGTTAACTCTAATTTTATTGAGGCTGCATTTCCACAAGCAGTTACAACACCTAACGGATTAGTAGATTTAATCATATTTTCTAAAATTATACCTCCAACAGTATCAATTCCTCCTGCAAATAAAGGTTTTAATAATGGTTTGTTTTGAAGTGCTTCAAAATCTTTACGCAAAATAACTTCATCAGCACCTAAATCTAATAAATATTGTTTTTCAGTTTCTTTTCCTGTAATTGCAGCAACTTTATAACCTAATTTATTTAAAATCATAACAGTTACAGATCCTACGCCTCCGGTAGCTCCCGAAACAACAATTGTTCCATCTGCTGGTTTTACAGTTTCAACCAATCTTAAAACCGACATACCAGCTGTTAAACCGGCTGTTCCAATAATCATAGCTTCTTTCATTGAAAGACCTTTTGGTAATTTTACTACCCAATTTTCAGGGACTTTTACATATTCGGCAAAACCTCCATCGGTATTCATCCCTAAATCGTAACTTGTTACAATTACAGCTTCATCATTATTAAATTTATTTGATGTAGATGAAACAATAGTTCCAACCGCATCAATTCCTGGTGTATGTGGATAATTTCTGGTAACACCTTTATTCCCACTTGCCGATAAAGCATCTTTATAGTTTAAAGAACTATAGTAAACTTTAACTAATACTTCACCTTGTTCCAATTCCGTAAAAGGCATTTCTTTAATTGCCGAACTAAATTTTTCGTTTTCTTCTTCAACTCTAAAAGCTTTGAAGTTCAATTTATCATTCATCATTTTAACTTTCTTTTTGTTAATTTAGCAACAAATTTCGACTAATACAACAATGTACACAAGAACTTACAAATGATACACTTACGAACATTTTGTGCTGTTTTGTGTAAATTAAAGGTTTAATAGGTAAAAAAAATGAAAAAAAGTTATTGTCCGATAGATACTTTTATAAATGTAGTTAAAGGAAAACGCAAAAGCACCATTATTTTACACCTTTCGCAAGGAGATAAAAGATATAACGAATTGGTGAAATTGATACCAGATATTAGTGAGCGAATGATGACCAAACAATTGAAAGAATTGGAGGCCGATAATTTAATAAATCGAAAAATATTTCCTGAAGTTCCACCAAGAGTTGAATATAGCTTAACCGATTTAGGTAAAGAAATTCATCCGTTTTTAAAAGGCATGTTTAAAGGCGGAATTATTTTTGAAAAAATGATTGACTCGCAAGAAAGCTAATTTATTTATTACTTTTTCCAGCAACAACCACAACAAATTCTCCTTTAGGATCTTTTTTAGTGAAATGTGCTAAAACTTCGGTAACTGAACCTCTAACAGTTTCTTCGTATAATTTGGTAAGTTCTCGTGAAACAGAAATCGGTCTGTCTTCACCAAAATATTCGACAAAGTTAGTTAGGGTTTTTACTAATTTATGAGGCGATTCATAAAAAATCATAGTTCTGGTTTCTTCAGCTAAAAAAGTTAAACGTGTTTGTCGTCCTTTTTTTACAGGTAAAAAACCTTCAAATACAAACTTATCATTTGGCAATCCGCTATTCACCAAAGCTGGCACAAAAGCTGTGGCGCCAGGTAAACATTCAATATCAATATCATTTTCTAAACAAGCTCTTGTAAGCAAAAATCCTGGATCGGAAATTGCTGGTGTTCCAGCATCAGAAATTAATGCAATAGCTTCTCCGTTTTTAATACGTTGCACAATATTAGCAACTGTTTTATGCTCGTTATGCATATGATGACTGTGCATATGTGTGGAAATTTCAAAATGCTTTAATAATTTTCCGCTAGTACGTGTGTCTTCAGCTAAAATTAAATCTACTTCTTTTAAAACTCTAATTGCTCTAAAAGTCATGTCTTCCAAATTTCCAATAGGTGTTGGCACTAAATACAGTTTTGCTTCCAAAATTTTATAATTAATTATGAGTAAACAAAGTTACTGCTGTTTTTAAATATAACAATTTATTTAGCCTATAAAAAAAGAGATGCATAATTAATAAACATCTCTTTTCAAACATCAATATAAAAAACCAAACTTTACTTCCATTTAAACTCTCCTGAATCAATTGACCAATCATTTCCAAAAAAACCAGCACATTTTACCGCTTTATCACCATTTAATAGTACAGAATCATCAAATAATAAAACATCTGGAAACGTTGTTCCATTTACCAAATAATGATTAGCGTATGCGGCTTTCATCCCTTTATTTCCGGTAGCTGTAACAACACCAACACTAGCAAAATTACTATCGGTTCTTGGCACAGTAAAATATAGTCCCCATTGATTACCTTTTAACTTTTTAGAGCCAAAATTCACCAAGCCATTTTCTACCTGAATCGGACTGTTTTTAAGCAATTTATTCCAAGCTATATTGTTAGTTTTATTTCCATAAATTATTACATTTCTATCTACATATTTTTTTGGATTAAAGTCAGTATCCTTAATAATTTCAATCGTACCATTTGCTTTATACCAAAAAGTTTCAGCATCAAATTTTGCTTTATTATAATACCACTCATTTTCAACTGCCGATCCTTTGGTTGCATATACAAATACTACATTATGCCTAAATGCATCTTTAAAACCACCATTTCTGTGTGGTCCTTTTTCTTGTAATGAAGGTTTATTTACAATTGTCCATTCATCATTAATTTCTTTTAAATAAATATTTGAATTTGAATTAACATTCATTTCTTTTCCATCAACTAAAATAGTGGTAATGGTATCTTTTAATTTAGTGAAATCAATTTCTAATAATGCAATATTGTCAGTATCAATTTTAAAAGAATCTTCTTTTGAAAACTTAAAAGAACTTATTTCAAAAGGTTTATTTTGTTGATGAATAGTAATAAAATTTGATGTAGCAGAAACGCCTGGCGAACCTGTATAAAACTCCAAATTTTTAATTTCACTCGGGTTTTTAAGTGTTCGTTCTTTAAAAAAGTTGAATATTTTATACCAATCTAAACTATGGTTTCCGTACCAATGCGTACCATCTGGATATTCATAGTACGTAAAATCGTTATGAAATGTTCCTAATCGCTCACGCATATCACGTGCAATATAAGTTGGCACAACATCGTCTTTTTCTCCGTGCAAAACATACACACCATAATGTAAATAATTTCGTATTAATTTTAATGTACGGCTAGGTGTTCCGGCCCGTTCCATTAACTTTTCAACTTCTGTTGGTATATAAGGTGTATTTATTCTGGCAACAACTTCAGGAGTCATTCCTCTTTTGGTTAATTCATCTTGAGGTAATTCTAAGGTTTTCTTTAAAAAACTATCACGGTATAACAATAAATCTGGGTATCCAGCACAAGGGGCAATAGATGCAAATTTATCGGGATATGTAGCTCCTAAATACCAAGTTCCGTGTCCACCCATTGAATGTCCAGTTAAATATATTTTAGTTGGATCTGGTTGATAAATACTTTTTGCATCGGCTAAAACTTCTAAAGCATCTAAACGTCCCCAGTCTTCCCAAGCAAAACCAAATGGTCTTCGATTTGTTGGCGCAACTACATTTCCCCAATCTTTTTTCTCGTAAGCATTTGCTTGATTTACTGCTTCTACAGAAGCACCGTGAACAGAAAGAAATAATGCTTGAGATTCTGAACTTTTATCGGTTGATGGCGCAACACTGTAATACTGAACACTTCCATCAATTTCGCTAATAAAGGTTTTTTTATGATGTTGGTGTTTTGTTTTTATTTCTAATTTAATTTGCTGATTTGAAACTACTTGATTGTTATTGTTTTTTAATTGAAGATTTAAATCAGCAGTTCCTAAAACTGTTTCGTTTGAAATTGATGCAATAGAAAAAGGTACTTTTAACACACTTAAAGGTGGAATTGCAATTACTTCGGATTCTTTAAAAACACCTAATAATTCAGAAGTTATTGTGTAATCTTTTATCCAATTGTTAGTAGTGTTGATAATTCTAATGGCACCTTTATAATCTTTAGTTTCTTCAACTAAAATATCTGGCATTGTTACATCTCTTGATGTAAACTGAACTGGTTTTTGAGGTTCAATTAAACGCGCTCTAATTCGTGGAAAACGTCCAACTTTTAGTACAAAAACATTGATTCCTTTTTTTAATTTTAACGGAATTAAACTCCAACCAAAATCATAATGATCACCTTCATGTGGCAATCCATTTACAACCAACATTGTATGGCCCGAAGCTTCAAAAAGCACTGTTTTTTCAATATTAGATTTGTACGTTAAATACACATAACTAGACCTTAAATCTTCATTATTAAATGTATTTGTTTCGTCAGTAGAAATTGTTTTCCAAATTAATTCGTTTCCTAAATAATCAATATCAAAAACATCATTTTCAGACACTTTTAGACTAGGATTCATTAAAAACTGCTCAAAAACGGGTTCTTTAGGAAAAGACGATGAGTTAAAAGAAAAATCTTGAATTTTTAAGGACAGTCCATTTTCAAAAACGTGTAATAATTTACCTTCGCTAATTTCATCAACTTTTTCTTTTCCAAAGTATTCAACAATATTTCCTGTTCGCTGTTGTGCAAATTGAAATGTTGAAATGAAAACAATTATGAATAAACATGTAATTTTTTTAAATTTAAAATGAAACATTTTTACCAATTATAATTTATAGGTATAAATATCTTATAAATAAAATTAGTATTAAAAAAATTTAGACAAATAACGCTTTAACTTCGTTAAATGTGTTTTTAAAAAGATTTAATAATGAATACCTTTTTTAATCGTTATACATTTTATCAATTAACTCTTTATATTTTTTCTGAATTACTTTTCGTTTTAATTTTAAAGTTGCTGTAATTTCACCAGCTTCAATACTAAACTCTTTAGGCAAAAGCGTTACTTTTTTTATTTTTTCAAAAACAGAAAATTCTTTTTGTAATTCTTCAACACGCTTTTCAAACATATCTTTTATTTGGTTATGATTGATTAGTTCTTCAATATCTTTAAAAGTAATTTTGTGTTCTAAAGCGTATTTTTTTAAATTTTCGAAGCTTGGAACGGCTAATGCCGTAACGTATTTTTGTTGATCGCCAATTACTGCAATTTGTTCAATAAAAGCATCATTAATTAGGGCTAACTCTAATTTTTGTGGTGCAATATATTTTCCGCCAGATGTTTTCATTAAATCTTTAATTCTGTCGGTAATAATTAAATTTCCTTTTTCATCCATCATTCCAGCATCACCAGTTTTAAACCAACCGTTTTCAAAAACTTCAGCAGTTTCCTTCGGTTTTTTATAATAACCTTTCATTACGCCAGGTCCTTTTACCAAAATCTCATCGTTTTCACCAATTTTAATTTCAGTTCCAAGAATTGTTTTTCCTGCTGAATTAAACTCAAAATGTTTATATCCAAATAATGAAACCGTAGCGGTAGTTTCAGTTAATCCGTAACCACATTTAATATTTAAACCAAATGAGTGAAAAAACGATACCATGTCTGCTGCTAAAGGCGCACCACCGCAAGGCATAAATTTTATACGACCGCCAAAAACTTCTCTTAACTTACTCAATACCAACTTATCAGCTATTTTAAATTTTAACTTTAATAATAATGGTACTTTTTTATCAATTCGTTTATGTTTGTTATAGTATGAATTTCCAATTCCTAAAGCCCAACTTGCTAATTTCATTTTGGTTGGAGAAGCTTCTTTTCTTTTATCTTGAATTGCGGCAAATATTTTTTCAAAAATTCGAGGAACTGTACACATTACCGTTGGTTTTACTTCTTTTAAAACCTCAGCAATTTGTTTTGGATCTTGATTAAAATAAACTTTTATACCACGGTGTAAACAGAAAAATACCCAAATTCGTTCATAAATATGACTGAGTGGTAAAAAACTTAATGAAACATCTTTTTCAGAAACCTCTAACTCATAATCATGTGCTTTTAACGTTTGTATAAGGTTTGTATGATCTAACATTACACCTTTAGGCTCACCAGTAGTTCCTGATGTATAAATTATACTTGCTAAATCTGTTTCTTCCGCTTCAAAATATCTTTTTTGAAGTTCTGTTTCAATTTCACTACTTGACTCAAAAGCAATAAATTTGTTTAAATGAATTGAGTTTTTATTGTTTTCAAGATGAATAGTATCAGATAATGCAACAATTAATTTTAAGTAGTTACTTGTTTGTGAAATTTCAAAAGCTTTATTATATGCTTCTTGATTTCCTACAAATAAAACACTTACTTCAGCATCATTAATAATATATTCAACTTCTTTTTTAGAATTAGTAGCATAAATTGGCACTGTAATTCCTCTAATACTCATAATAGCAATATCTGCAATTATCCATTCAGGAGAATTCTCTGAAAAAATTGCTACATTTTGATGTTCTTGTATTCCAAAATTTAACAACGCTTTTGATAAATCTTGTATTTTTTTACCAAAATCTAACCAAGAAATTCCAACCCAAGTATTTAGTTCTATGTTTTTATAATAAATAGCATTTTCTGACTGATACTTAGTTGCTTTATCTCTAATTTCTTCACCTATATGAGTAGTAATCATTTATAAATGGTTTTAATTTTTTGTGATGCAAAGCTACAAAGTTTTTTAATGTTTAAGTGTAATAGATAACATATCATCAAAAAACTCTCTATTATACATAAGTTTCATCTAAAACGTTGGAGTTTAAAAAAATAGTATAATCTGTTTAAACTATCTATGAAATAACTAAATTTGCACAACTTATATTAAATAAATACAACAATGTATAGAACACATTCTAACGGAGAACTACGAATTGAAAATGTTGGTCAAGAAGTTATATTGGCCGGTTGGGTACAAAAAACACGCGATAAAGGATTTATGATTTGGGTTGATTTGCGTGACCGATATGGTATAACACAACTTATTTTTGATGCAGACAGAACTTCTAAAAAAATGGTTGAAGAAGCAAAAACTTTGGGTAGAGAATTTGTTATTCAGGTAAAAGGTGAAGTAATTGAACGTGTTTCTAAAAACAAAAATATTCCAACTGGTGAAATTGAAATTTTAGTTAAAGAATTAACCATTTTAAATAAATCACTAGTTCCACCATTTACTATTGAAGATGAAACGGATGGAGGTGATGAATTACGAATGAAATATCGTTACCTTGATATTAGAAGAAACCCTGTAAAAAACAACTTAATTTTTAGAAGTAAAGTTGCTATAGAAACCCGTAAATATTTATCTGACCAAGGTTTTATTGAAGTAGAAACACCTGTTTTAATTAAATCAACACCTGAAGGCGCTCGTGATTTTGTGGTACCAAGCAGAATGAACGAAGGTCAATTTTACGCTTTACCACAATCGCCACAAACATTTAAACAATTACTAATGGTTGGTGGATTAGATAAGTATTTTCAAATTGTAAAATGTTTTAGAGACGAAGATTTACGTGCAGACAGACAACCAGAGTTTACACAAATAGATTGTGAAATGGCTTTTGTGGAGCAAGAAGATATTTTAAACACTTTTGAAGGGTTAACACGCTATTTATTAAAAGAAATTAATGGTGTTGAAGTAGAAAAATTCCCAAGAATTACCTACGAATACGCAATGAAAACCTATGGAAATGACAAACCAGATATCAGATTTGATATGAAGTTTGGTGAGTTAAATGACGTTGCACAACATAAAGATTTTAGTGTTTTTAACAATGCTGAATTGGTTGTTGGTATTGCCGTTCCGGGAGGAAATGCATATACAAGAAAAGAAATTGATAACTTAATTGACTGGATTAAACGTCCGCAAGTTGGTGCTTTAGGAATGGTGTATGTTCGTTGTAATGATGATGGAACTTACAAATCATCTGTAGATAAGTTTTATACTGAAGAAGATTTAGCAAAATGGGCTGAAAAAACTGGCGCTAAAGCTGGCGATTTAATTTGTATTTTATCAGGAAATACTGATAAAGTTAGAACACAATTAAGTGCATTACGTATGGAATTAGCAACACGTTTAGGCTTACGTAAACCAAACGAATTTGCGCCACTTTGGGTGTTAGATTTTCCATTATTAGAATGGGATGAAGAAACCAATCGCTACCATGCAATGCATCATCCATTTACATCACCAAAACCTGAAGATTTACATTTATTAGATACGGACCCAGGAAAAGTGCGTGCAAATGCCTATGATATGGTTTTAAATGGAAATGAAATTGGTGGTGGATCTATTAGAATTCACGACAAAAAAACCCAAGCAAGAATGTTTGATTTATTAGGGTTTACTCCTGAACAAGCAAAAGAACAATTTGGCTTTTTAATGAATGCTTTTGAATACGGAGCTCCTCCACACGGTGGATTAGCTTTTGGATTAGATAGGTTGGTTGCTATTTTAGGCGGACAAGAAACTATTAGAGATTTTATTGCGTTCCCTAAAAACAATAGTGGACGTGACGTGATGATTGACGCTCCTTCAAAAATTGATGACGCTCAATTAAAAGAATTATGTTTAAAATTAGATTTATAAACCAAAACCTCGATATAATTATGTCGAGGTTTTTTTAAATAAAAATTTTGGAACCTAAGAAAATTCATAAAAAATTAAATGAATTAGCTTCAACAGCTATATGTGGAAATGATATTAGTTCTTCAGTTTTATATGTTTCAGCTTTAGCTATTGCTTTTGCTGGACAATATGCTTGGATTACACTTTTAATTGTTTCATTAGTACTGTTTTTATTTAGAAAAATTTATGGAGAAGTTGTTGGTGCTTTACCGTTAAACGGAGGAGCTTACAATGCGCTTTTAAACACCACAAGTAAAGGAATGGCCTCTTTTGCTGCAACATTAACTTTACTGTCATATATGGCAACAGCTGTAATTTCAGCCAATGAAGCTATTCATTATTTACATCATTTAATTCCTTCAATGCCAATAATTTTAACAACCATAGGGTTGTTATTATTTTTTGCAATTTTAACAATTGGTGGTATTAGAGAATCTTCAAGAGTTGCAATTGGTATTTTCCTATTTCATTTATCATCATTGGTTGTTTTAAGTGGTTTTATTATTTACTTTTTAACAAACAATGGTGTAGAATTATTTATGCAAAATTGGAACTTCCCGGTAAAAGAAGGAAGTGTTATCAATGCTATATTTTTAGGCTTTGCGGCATCTATGTTGGGCGTTTCGGGTTTTGAAAGTTCTGCTAATTTTGTTGAAGAACAACAAGCTGGCGTATTTCCAAAAACATTAAGAAATATGTGGGCAATTGTAAGTATTATAAATCCGCTTATGGCCATTTTTGCATTGGCTTTGTTTACAATTCCTATTTTACAAAGTAGTGAATTTCAAAACACTTTACTTATTGAAATGGGACATTATGTTGGAGGAAAATGGGTAGCTATTTTAATAGCTGCGGATGCATTTTTAGTACTAAGTGGTGCAGTTTTAACTAGTTTTGTTGGAGTAACTGGTTTATTAGAACGTATGACTTTAGATAGAATTATGCCACAGTTTTTCTTAAAAAAAAGTCGTACTGGTAGTTCTTACAGAATTATAATTATGTTCTTTTTATTATCTGTTTCTGTGCTATTAATAACCAATGGCGACGTAAAATTATTAGCCGGAGTATATACCATTTCATTCTTATCAGTAATGGCGTTATTTGGCATTGGAAATATTTTATTAAAAGTTAAAAGAAATACTTTACCAAGACCAGAAACAGCCTCGTGGCCTTCAATACTTTTAGCAATTGGTGCCGTTTTAATTGCTTTAATTGGAAATATTTTAATGGAAACACCTAAAGGTTCTCCTAGTAATGTAGTGGTATTTTTAGATTATTTTATTCCATCAATAATTTTCATAATAATTATGTTAAACAGAACATTATTATTAAAGTTTTTATTAAACATAATTCATACAATATTTGACCCAATCAGAAAATTTGTATTTAAAATTGATAAAAATATTGTAGCAACCATTAATCATATTAATTCGCAAGAATTTGTGTTTTTTACTAAAGGGGATAATATTGCAACACTAAATAAAGTAATGCTGTATATTATTAAAAATGAACATACTAAAAAAATTAAAATAGTATTAGCATTAGAAAAAGGGCAGGTATCTCCTCCAAATTTATCAAATGAAATTGAATTTTTAGGAAAAGAATATCCTGAAATTAATATTGAATTTTTAGTGGTTGAAGGTAAATTTAGCCCAAAACTTATACAAGAACTTTCCCAAAAATGGGATATTCCTGTAAACTTTATGTTTATCGGATCACCAAGTGACAAGTTTCCATACAAAATTGAAGAACTTGGAGGAGTTCGATTAATTATTTAACTATAATTTATTAAATAATATAAAATTGATTAACAGTCTTAAAGGTTACTTTACGCTAAGGTTATTATATAAAATAGCTTTCTTTTTAACACTTTTGGGAATATTTATTTTAATTTTTGATTTTGGTTTTGATCAAATGACCAGTTTACAAAGAAAAATAAATGCGCTATATCTTGTTATTTTAAGTATCGGTATACTCACCACATTTATAAGGTATTTTACCCAACGAAAAAGCATACAAACTAAAGTTTGGCTTTTTGATTTTTTAAGTATTTTAATCACGCTTTTTGTAATTTACATCCATTTTTTTTCTCAAGAAGCTCATCGTCATATTACCTTTTTATATAATGATAATTGGATAAAACTTACTATAATATTAACTTTTATTAGAGAATTTTCAGAACAAAATATTAATTACAAACGCACTTTATTAAACCCTGCACAATTATTTATAGTCAGTTTTTTGGTAATTATATTTTTAGGAGCTCTTTTATTAATGCTTCCTAATGCAACATATACAGGTATTTCATTTATAAATGCGCTATTTACATCAACTAGTGCAGTTTGTGTAACCGGACTTATTGTTGTGGATACTAGCAGTTATTTTACACTGTTTGGACAAACAATTCTTCTTATTTTAATACAAGCAGGCGGAATTGGGATTTTAACTTTTGCAAGTTATTTTAGTTACTTTTTTAAAGGAGTCTCATCGTATGAAAATCAATTAGTTTTAACTGATATGACTAACTCTGAAAAAATAGGAGAAGTTTTTACCACTTTACGAAGGATCATTGTAATCACGTTTACAATTGAAATAATTGGTGCTCTATTAATTTTCTTAAGTTTAAATCCAATATTATTTGATGGTTTTTTTAATCAGGTGTTTTTTGCCTTTTTTCACTCCATTTCTGCCTTTTGTAATGCTGGTTTTTCAACCCTTCAAAATGGTTTATACGAAACTGGTTTCAGGTTCAATTATATATTGCAAGTTTTATTAATACTACTTTTAATTTTAGGTGGTTTAGGATTTCCTATTTTGGTGAATATTTTAAAATATTCAAAATATTATTTAACCAGAAAAATAATAGGTGTAAAAAGTTGGAAAAAACAGTACAAACCTTGGGTTTTAAGTTTAAATAGTAGAATTACATTAATAACAACTTTTTCATTATTAGTAGTAGGAACCATTTTATTTTACATTACTGAATATAATAATGTACTTGCCGAACACCATGGTTTAGGAAAATTTATAACTGCCTTATTTGGTTCTGCAACTCCAAGAACAGCTGGATTTAATACGGTAAACATGTCATCATTAACACTACCAACAGTTTTAATAACAATGTTTTTAATGTGGGTTGGAGCCTCACCTGCATCAACAGGTGGTGGTATAAAAACAAGTACTTTTGCTATTGCAACCCTTAATTTTATTAGTTTAGCAAAAGGTAAATCTAGAATTGAAATTTACCGAAGAGAAATTGCAGATTCTTCAGTAAGAAGAGCTTTTGCCATCATTTCATTATCATTAATTATTATTGGCATTGGAATAATATCAATTTTAATTTTTGACCCAGAAAAAGGTCTTTTAAATGTTGCTTTTGAGTGTTTTTCTGCATATAGCACTGTTGGTTTAAGCTTGGGAATTACTGGATCATTAAGTGATCCAAGTAAACTTATTTTAATTACTATAATGTTTATTGGTAGAGTAAGTATGTTATCAATTTTAATTGCGGTATTTAAAAAAGTAAAACATAAAAATTATCGTTATCCAACCGAAGAGATAACAATCAACTAATTAAAAAATAAACATATGAAATTTTTAATAGTAGGTTTAGGAAATTTTGGAGCATCATTAGCCGAAAAATTAACAAATCAGGGAAATGAAGTTATTGGAATAGATTCTAGTATGGCAAAAGTTGATGCTTTAAAAGAGAAAATTTCACATACAATTTGTATGAATGCTACCGATGATTTTACAGTTACTGGATTACCTTTAAAAGATACCGATGTGGTAATTGTTGCTATTGGTGAAGATCAAGGAGCTAACGTTATGGCAACAGCATTATTTAAAAACCTAAATGTTAAAAGACTTATTAGTAGAGCCATAAACCCATTGCACGAAATGGTATTAAAAGCTTTAGGTGTTGATGAAATTTTACATCCTGAAGAAGAAACCGCAGAAAGATGGGCAAAAAAATTATGTTTGGTTGGAGTTGTAGATTCTTTTGAGTTAAGCGATGATTATAGCCTAATTGAGGCGAACGTACCAGCAATTTATGCAGGAAAAAAAATTGGTGAAATTGATTTTAGAAAAAAATATAATATTTTAATATTAACCACTATTAAAAGAACCGAAACCCAAGGCAATTTAGGAAAAAGTTTTTTTGTTAATCAAGTACAAGGTGTTGCCTCTGCAGAACTTATATTAGAAGAAGATGATATTTTAGTACTTTACGGAGCAAATAAAGATATTCAAAAATTTTTAAATAATTATTAAAAGTCTTTATTCATCAATTTAGAAAGTTAATAATAACAAATTTCATTTTTTACGCATTGATTTTCAAACAATTTCTATATTTGCTTAAAATCATTCTAAATAAGCAATAGCGTGTTAAATGAAAAACCAAAAAGTATCTTCAATTATGATTTTGATTGGGAATCAATTAAAAAGGAATCCAATAAAGATATTTGTTGCGAAAAGTACAAAAAGAAAGGTGATAAAAAGTGCAAAAATTGCCCTAAAAGAAATGTGAAGTAACTATATTTTGGTACTTTTGCACATCCTCATTTTTAATAAAAAACATGTCAGATCGATTTAAAAATATTCTTAAAAGATTTTTAATTTGGAAATACCAACACCTTTCTGATAAACAATTTATATATATATCTAGCGCTGTAATTGGTTTGTTAGCAGGTCTTGGGGCTGTAATTTTAAAAAACTTAACACATTTTATTCAACATTTATTAGAAGGTGAATTTATTAACGATATTCACGTTGCCTTTTATTTCATATTTCCAATTATTGGTTTGTTTATTGTTAGAATGATAAAACGATATGTAATCAGAAAAAAGGTGGGACACGGAATTCCATCTACTCTTTTTGCCATATCAAAATTAAAAGGAGTTTTACCAAGTCACCAAATGTGGTCATCTATTATAACAGCACCTTTAACTGTAGGCTTTGGGGGTTCTGTTGGGTTAGAAGGTCCAACCGTTGCAACTGGCGCTGCGTTAGGTTCTAACTTTGCACGCTTAATGCATTTAAACCAAACTACCAGAACTTTACTTATTGGAGCTGCTGCTGCTGGAGCAATGTCTTCTATTTTTAAAGCGCCCATTGCAGCCATTGTTTTTGCCGTAGAAATTTTTAGTTTAGAACTAACTTTAGCATCAATGGTACCATTATTATTGGCATCAATAACAGCGGTACTTACATCTTATTTTTTTCTTGGAAATGATGTATTACTACATTTTGATTTACAAGATAAGTTTATGTTAAATGATGTGCTGTTTTACATTCTTTTGGGTGTTTTTTCAGCTATGGTTTCTATTTATTTTAGTAAAGTTTATTCTGCAATAGGTGAGTTTTTTAGAAATTTTAAAGGTGCGCACAAAAGATTACTTTTCGGAGGAATTTTACTAGGAGTTATGGTGTTTTTTGTTCCGCCACTTTTTGGAGAAGGTTATTCAACAATTAACCATATTTTAAAAGGAAATGTAACCGATATTGTTTCAAATAATTTTTTCCATATAGAGGTAGATAATGTTTTATTAATTCTATTGTTTTTATTTGGCTTAATTTTATTAAAAGTTATTGCTGCCTCACTAACTTTTGGCGCTGGTGGTGTTGGTGGTGTTTTTGCACCAACATTATTTACAGGAAGTATTACTGGGTATTTTTTTGCACTTATAATTAACAATAGCTTTTTGTTTAATCGCGAATTATCGTCTACTAATTTTGCCATGGTTGGAATGGCAGGTTTAATGGCAGGAGTTTTACAAGCGCCACTTACGGCAATTTTCTTAATAGCTGAGATAACTGGAGGTTACGAACTTTTTATTCCATTAATGATTGTAGCTTCCATATCATTTTTAATATCTAGATATTATCTTCCTCATAATATTTATGCAACTGAATTAGCCGAAAAAGGACAATTAATAACACACGATAAAGATAAAAATGTGTTAATGTTAATGGATATTGATAAAGTAATTGAAACTAACTTTATTGTTTTGCATCCAGATATGGATTTGGGTGATATTATACAAAATGCGGTAATTAAATCATCCAGAAATCATTTTCCAGTTGTAAATGAAAATGGAGAGTTTTTAGGGATTTTAATGCTTGACGATATTAGAAGTATAATGTTTGAACAAAAGTTGTATAAAAAATTAAAAGCACGCAGTTTAATGCAAACTGCACCTGCTATTATTGATTATGATAAAGATTCCATGGAAGTTATTATGGAAAAATTTAAAGAAACTGTTGCATGGAATTTACCTGTAATTAAAGATGAAAAGTATTACGGATTTATTTCAAAATCTAGACTATTAACTTCTTATAGAAGAAAGCTGATAAATGTAACCGCTTAGTTTTAATTAAAGAAAAAGTGTTTATTAAATTTCTTCACAAAAATACTATTTTAAAAAACACCTAAATACAAAAGGTTAACAGCTATTTTTTGTATTTTTGCAAATTCTTTTTTTACTTAAACTCACATAATGTCATTAGGATTTAAAAAAATTCTTAAAAAATTTCTAATTTGGAGATTTCAATATATCTCCGACAAACAATTTATTAATATATCTAGTGCAGTAATTGGCTTATTAGCTGGTATTTCCGCAGTTATTTTAAAAAACTCAACACACTATATTCAACTATTGCTAGAAGGAGAAATTATTAGAGATCTACACCATGCGTTCTATTTTATTTTCCCAGTTATTGGATTGGCCATTGTATATATTATTAAAAAATATTTTATTCGAAAGAAAATGGGGCACGGTATTCCTATCACTCTTTTTTCTATTTCAAAATTAAAAGGTGTAATACCAAGCTATCAAATGTGGTCTTCATTAATTACTGCACCTTTTACAGTAGGTTTTGGAGGTTCTGCAGGACTTGAAGGACCAATTGTAGCAACTGGGGCTGCATTAGGATCTAACTACGCACGTTTAATGCACTTAAACCAAACTACTAAAACATTACTAATTGGTGCAGCTGCAGCTGGTGTATTTTCTTCTATTTTTCAAGCCCCAATAGCTGCCATTGTTTTTGCTGTAGAAATATTTAGTTTAGAGTTAACAATGGTTTCTATGATTCCAATTTTGTTGGCTTCAATTACTGCTGTTTTAACCTCATATTTCTTTTTTGGTGATGATATTCTTCTTCATTTTGAAATATTAGATAAATTTCATTTAAACGATGTTATTTTTTATATTTTTTTAGGAGTTTTTTCTGCAATAGCATCTATTTATTTTAGCAAAGTTTATTTTAAAATTGGTGCTTTTTTTAGAGATTTTAAAGGGTTTCACAAAAGATTAATGTTTGGTGGAATTCTATTAGGTGTTATGGTTTATTTAATACCACCTTTATTTGGTGAAGGTTATTCAACAGTAAATAATATTTTAAGAGGAGATATTAGTAAAGTAATTTCTAATAATATTTTTCATTTTCAGGCCGATAATGTAATAATTGTTGTTGCTTTTTTAATTGGTTTAATTCTATTTAAAGTAGTTGCAACTTCTTTGACATTTGGTGCTGGTGGAGTTGGTGGTGTTTTTGCACCAACACTTTTTACCGGAAGTGTTACAGGATATGTATTTGCATTAATAATTAATAGTAGTAACTTATTTGATCATCAGTTATCAACTGCAAATTTTGCGATGGCAGGTATGGGCGGTTTAATGGCAGGCATTTTACAAGCACCTTTAACCGCAATTTTTTTAATTGCCGAAATTACAGGTGGTTACCAGCTTTTTGTACCGTTAATGATTGTTTCTGCTATCAGCTATTTAATTACAAAAATGTATATTCCTCACAATATTTATACTGCTGAATTGGCTAAAAAAGGTCAATTAATTACACATGACAAAGATAAAAAGGTGCTGTTACTTATGGATATTGATAAGGTGATTGAAACCAATTTTATTAAAATCCATCCGAAAATGAATTTGGGAGATATTGTTCAAAAAGCAGTTATTAAATCTACCAGAAATCATTTTCCTGTTGTGAATGATGATAATGAGTTTTTAGGAATTTTAATGTTAGATGATATCCGTAATATTATGTTTGAGCAAAAATTATATAAAAAAATGAAAGCTCATAGTTTAATGCAAATTGCACCTGCAATTATTGATTACGATAAAGATTCCATGGAAACTATTATGGAGAAATTTAAAGAAACTGTTGCCTGGAATTTACCTGTTATAAAAGATGGAAAATACTACGGTTTCATTTCAAAATCAAGATTATTAACATCTTACAGAAGAAAATTAATAAATGTAACTGCTTAATTTTTATTGATAAATTTTACAGCTTTATCAGGAAAATCTGTAAAAACACCATCAATATTTGCATCAAAAAGAGCCACTTGTAATAGCTCGTTAAATGTTGTAAAACCATCCAATTTATCGGCTCTAAAGGTATATGCGTGTACTTTTAAATTATTTTTATGCGCATTTTTCACCAAGTTTGAAATCTGCCAAACACCATTTGTATCTTTTTCTTTAATAATTTGCTTATACCAAGGCCCAATTCCATCAGCATACGTTGCAAACTCTTCTAATTTATTTTCTTCATCCTCAAATTCAATTAATTGCACTAAAAATAGCTCACTTTTTAAATCAAATCGAATCCATTTTAATTCATCGCTATCAAAACACTGTAAAATACAATTATCATTTTTAGTTTTATACCCATAATTTGATAATATTTCTAAAACAATTTTAGAAATATCCAACCCTTCATTTTTATGAAATTTAGGTTCTTTAATTTCAGGATAAATGCCAATATTTTTTCCGGTACTTTTATTTAATCCCTGAATGAATTCAATCTCATCTTGCAAAGAATGTAATTTAAATTTCGATTTTTTTAAGGGAAATCTTTCTGGAAAAACAGCTTCATTTGTTTCTGGGTTAAAACGTTCATACACATCTAATTTTTGCAATTCATCAAAAGTAAAATCTATTACATAGTATTTACCATCGGCTCTTTTTCTGTTCGGATAAACATCCTTAACATTGGTTACTGTTTCTAAATGAATGTCATGAATTACAATTGGTACTGTATCTTTACTCAACACAATATCTTGCTCTAAATAATCCGCATCCATAGCAAACGCCATAGCTTTTGATGCTAGCGTGTGTTCTGGTAAATAACCTGATGCTCCTCTATGCGCAATCACAATTTTTTTTGATTTCATAGCTGCTATTTTATTTGGATTACTTTTTTGATTACAACCAACAAAACAAATTACAAATAATAATACTATTAGTTTTTTCATTATCTACATTTAAAATCTGTTAAATATATTACTTTTTGTAGTTTTGCGCTAAATTTAAAATTATTAACTTATGAAGTTTGTGTTAATTTTTCTATTAATTATAATCACAGGAACTTTATCTTACGGATTTTATATTAAAAATAATGGCGATACAAACGGTGAAATTATAATTGGAATTAGTGTTTTGGCTGTTGCATTTATTTTTATGCCTTTATTTATTTATCATAGATATAAAAATAAAAACATGAAGGATTTTACTTTTGAAAAGTTTAAAAAAGAATTAGAAGAAAAAAGTAAATCTGGTGATGGCTTAATTTAAATTCCGCTTTTCAATAAAAAAACGCGTTAACAAAGCACTACATTCATTTTCTAAAATACCACCAACAACAATAGTTTTTGGATGTAACGTAGTTTTTAAAACTGTAAAACCTCTTTTAACTTCGGTTGCTCCGTAAACAATTTTACCAATTTGGGTCCAGTAACTAGCGCCTGCACACATTTGGCAAGGTTCTAAAGTAACATATAAAGTACATTCTTTTAAATATTTTCCACCCAAAAAATCGGCAGCTGCTGTAAATGCTTGCATTTCGGCGTGTGCAGTAACATCATTTAATGTTTCCGTTAAATTATGAGCTCTAGCAATTATTTGATTGTTCATTACAATTACTGCTCCAACCGGAACTTCGTTTTTATCAAATGCCAATTCAGCCTCTTGTAAGGCTTTTTTCATAAAATAAGTATCATCAAACGGATTTATCATATTTCAAAAATAATTTTTTTATTTAAAAAATCACCGCAAAAGATACTTTTGTATGTAAAATTTTTATTTTGATGTTTTATTATAAATCAATTAAATAGGAAATGCCAAAATTAAAATAATTTGTGTTGGTTAAGTTTGTTTCATATTCTAATTCGGAAGGTATATTTAGGTTATATCCAACTTCAAAATCGAAAGATTTAATGTTATATTGTAAAATAAAATTTAACTGAGTATAAATAAGCGCAAAAACATTGCTTGTTAATTGTGCGTTTTCTGTTTCAGTTTCATAATCCAACAAATTATTTTGTACTGTTATTCCATCAATATCAATAAGTTGAGTTCCTAAAATAAAGTTTAATTGAGGTCTGAATTTTAAATTTTGGTTGTTATTTTTAAATAAATTGATGTTTGCATAACTTTTTGAAATAACCTGATATGTTGGTTCTCCTCCAAAATAATAAGAGCTCGCTACTTGGGTACCTAAACTTCTGTTTTTATTTTGCACTCCCAAACTAATACTTGCTGCACTATTGTAAAGATTGTCAAGATTATTATTTGCATATAGGTATGCAGATAAAGAGCCGTTATATCTAAATATTTTATTTTTTCCAAAGCTTTTTCCAAAGCCAGCTGTTGCAATTGTTACATCCCAATTTGGAATAAATTTACTATACAATATACCAGAAACACTTGCGTAAAAACCTTTGGAATGCATATAGGTTATTTGAGGTGTAAGGTTGAATTGATCTACATTAATATCACGACCTGAAAAATATGTATTGGTATTGAAATTTACCGATACATATAAAAATTGAAGGTTAGCTAATGAGGCTACTATATCATTAAAAGATTCTTCCATTAATAGTTCATCTAACATTTCATCTACTTCATTTGTTTTGGTTGGTAGTTCTTGCGAATTTGCAACAAGTAGTCCAGCTATATAAACTAAAATTAGAAGATATTTTTTCATTTTAATCTTTATTTTAAAAATTTAAAGTGGCCAAGTAACCTCAACCACTTTTTTATGATAATGAATTTAATTAGAACCATTTCTATTACCTCCGCCTGAACCATTTTTTATTTTACGTTGTTCTCTTACGGTTTCTCTTAGCTCATTTCCTGTTTCGGAGCTATTATTTGCTCTAATTGACTGACGTAATTGTTGTCGTTGTTCATTTGTAATTGTATTTTTAAACTGCTCTTTTATTGCACTTACTTTCTCTTTATTTTGATTTATTAATTCTTTTTGAGCGTTGGTAAATGTGTTTCTTAATGCCTCTAGTCTTGCTTCTTTTTTAAGCTTTTGGTTTTCTAAAATGGCTAACTGCTCATCGGTAAGTGTTGCTTTAAAAGCCTCTCTGTTAGCTTTAATTAAAGCTTGTTGTTCTTTCAACAAAAGTTTTTGTTGTTCTGTTAAATTTTTCATTAACATTTGCTTATCTGCAGCATTGTTTTCTTGTGCGCTACTAACTGTAATACTTACAAGAAATACAAATACTAAAACTGTTATTAATTTTAAATTTTTCATTTTTATATATTTTAATTAAATTTTACTTCCTTTTGAACGTTCTATTGTTTAGACCTTTTATAGTTTAAAAAGTTTTAAATGAACATTATTAAATTTAAAATAATTCATCCGTCATTAACTCATCTACAATGTATTCATCTAAATATTCATCAGCTAAAACATTGTCAATAAAGTTGTTTGTTAAAAATGAATCAACGTTTGCATCGTTTACAAAAAGTGAAGCAATTAATATATCATCTTGATGAAAAGAATCAGTTAATAAATTTCCATTTTTTTGTATATTTAATGTGTCTAAAACTATTTGATTCATATCAAAATCTTTAGGAGTTTTGTATTGCTTGTATAGTGTAAAAGCAAAAAATAATGCAAAACCTGCAGCAGCAAACCACGTTATTTTATTTTTATAAAATGTTGTTAATTTTAATTCTTTTTTTGTTGAAATCTTTGATAATATTTCATTTTTAGATTTTAAAAAATAATCATCCGGCGTTTTAAAGCCCAATTCCTTACTATGTTTTTTATTAATATTTTTATCTTTTAAATTCATAACTTATTATTTTTAATGAATGTCAATTATTGATTTTTTTATCTAATTTTTTACAAGTAACTCTACGTTAAGCATATTTTTTTCAATGCTAGTTACAATTTTATAATAGTATGTTTTTATAGTTCCTTCGTGAATTCCTGTTATTTCTGAAATTTCACGAAATTTTAAATCATCATAATATTTCATTTGAAATATTTGCCGATCTTTCTCGGGTAATTCAGCTAAGATTCTATGTAATTTTAATTGAATTTCATCTCCTTCAAAATAAGAGTCAGATACTAAATTATCTAAATATTTTTTTTGAATATCGTCTACCGAATAATGATACTTCTTCTCTTGTTCTAAAAAACGTAACGATTCATTATAAGCTATTCGAAACATCCAAGTAGATAACGAACTCTTTTGTTGAAAATTTGGTAAACTTTTATAAACTCTTAAAAACGTATTTTGTAATACATCATTTGCATTTTCATGAGTAATTACCAATTTTCTGATGTGCCAATACAAACGCTTTTGATAAAGCTCTAGTAATTTTTTAAATGCTTCCTCTTTCTGATTTGCACTTAACAATCTACTAATAAATTCGGCTTCGCTTTTCAATGTGTAATTAGTTTAAATTTTTTATCACGATTATAACGTCTCTTTATTTAGACCCTAAGAAATAGCAATAGTTTAAAGTTACGCACATAAACATTAAAAGAGTGTTAAATAAGTTGCACATAATCAGTTTTTTATAAATAAAAAATAGCGAACAAACCAAAGTCATTATAAGTTGTAAATACAAAGTAAATTACAATACAAAATATTGTAGTTTTGTATTTGATGAAAACAAATTTGTTACAACATATTAACTCACCTAAAGAATTACGAAAACTTTACAACAATCAATTACCTCAATTGGCTAAAGAATTACGTGATTTTATTATTGATATTGTTGCAACTAAAGAAGGTCATTTAGGCGCAAGTTTAGGTGTTGTAGAATTAACCATAGCACTACATTATGTATTTGATACGCCTAATGATCTGTTAATTTGGGATGTTGGCCATCAAGCATACGGACATAAAATTTTAACTGAACGAAAAAATATTTTTCATACCAACAGACAACTAGATGGTATTTCTGGTTTTCCAAAAAGAAAAGAAAGTGTGTATGATGCTTTTGGAACCGGACATTCTTCAACATCAATTTCTGCAGCTTTAGGAATGGCAATTGCATCAAAAATTAATGGTGATTTTGAAAAGCATCATATTGCTGTAATTGGTGATGCATCTATAGCCAGCGGAATGGCGTTTGAAGGTTTAAATCATGCAGGAGCTACAGATGCTAATTTATTAATTATTTTAAATGACAACGCTATGGGAATTGATCCGAGTGTTGGAGCTTTAAAAAATTATTTTACCAATGTAAAAGCTGGTAAAAAAGTTAGAAAAAATAATATAATTGAAGCTTTAAACTTTAGTTATTCAGGCCCTATTGATGGTCATGACTTACCTGCTTTAATTAAAGAATTAGAACGCTTAAAATCAATAAAAGGGCCTAAATTTTTGCATGTAATTACCACTAAGGGAAAAGGACTGAAAATTGCCGAACAAGATCAGGTTAAATACCACGCTCCTGGAAAATTTAATAAAAAAACTGGCGAACTTGTTCCGAAAATTAATGAAATTCAAGCTCCAAAATATCAAGATGTTTTTGGAAAAACACTCTTAGAATTAGCAAGAAAAAACTCTAAAATAGTAGGAATTACACCTGCAATGCCAACAGGAAGTTCATTAAAATTTATGTTAGATGAAATACCCGAAAGAGCATTTGATGTTGGTATAGCCGAACAACATGCCGTTACTTTAGCAGCAGGAATGGCAACACAAGGGTTAATTCCATACTGTACTATCTACTCTACTTTTTTACAACGTGCCTACGATCAAATTATTCATGATGTAGCATTGCAAAACTTACCTGTTATTTTTTGTATTGATAGATCTGGGCTAGTTGGAGAAGATGGAGCTACTCATCATGGTGTCTTTGATATTGCTTATTTAAGATGCATTCCAAATTTGGTAATATTTGCACCATTAAATGAACTTGAATTAAGAAACATAATGTTTACTGCCCAAACAGGCATAAATTTTCCTTTAGCAATACGTTATCCTAGAGGTAATGCTACACTTGTAAATTGGAAACTTCCTATGCATCTAATAAAAATTGGCAAAGGTGAACTTGTTTTTAAAGGAAATGAAATCGCTATACTTAGTATTGGCACTATTGGAAATTCAATAATTGAAATTGAAAAAGATTTGCCTAAAAATAAGTTTTCATTATACAATATGCGATTTGTAAAACCTTTAGATGAAGATTTATTACATGACATATTTAAAAAATATAAAACTATTATTACTATTGAAAATGGTACGATTATTGGTGGCTTTTATAGTGCGATTTTAGAATTTGCATCAAAATTTGAATATAAAAATTCTAAAGTTATACCATTAGCAATACCAGATTCATTTATTGAACATGGTAAAGTTTACGAATTATTTAATAAAATAAACCTTTCTAATGAAAATATATTAAAAATGCTTTTAAAACTTTAATTTTTAATACTAAAGTTAATAAATTTGCGTTTTATTTTTTTACCAATAATATCATGAAATTTAAACTCCTAACCCTAATAGTTTTATTAACTACTATCTCTATAAATGCTACAATTTTAAATGATTCCTTAGCTCTTAAAAAAGACTCTATAAGTCACTGGACTAAAGCAAACAAAGTACGATTGATATTTACTCAAAATTCGTTTGTTAATTGGAGTGCTGGAGGAAATAACTCCATTGCAGGTATTGTAAAAATTAATATTTCTAAAAATTACAAAAACAATCACACCACTTGGTTTAATGAACTTAAAACCAATTACGGCTTAAATAAAGAAGAAAAAAGAGAACTTAGAAAAACTGAAGATTTACTTGAAGTAAACTCAACCTTTGGATACAGACAAAATACCAATTCAAATTGGTATTACTCAGCTAAATTTAATTTTAAAACACAGTATACAAATGGATACAAATATCCAAATACTGACAAACCTATTTCAAAGTTTTTTGCGCCAGCATATTTATTTTTAGGTGTTGGAACTGAATATGCTGTAAAAGAATCAAATTTTAAGCTATACCTTTCGCCTGTAACTAATAAGACCACTTTTGTTTTTAATCAACGATTAGCAGATGAAGGAGCTTTTGGTGTTAAAAAAGCTAGTTATGATACTGATGGAAATTTAATTTCTGAAGGTGAAAAAACAAAAATTGAATTTGGAATGTTAGCAACTGGTGAATGGAAATCTGAAGTTATGAAAAACATTCAAATGGCAAATAAATTAATTTTATATTCCGACTATTTAAATAATTATGGCAATATTGATATTGATTGGGAAATAAATTTTGATTTAACCATTAATAAATATGTGACCGCCAATGTTGGTTCTCATTTTCTTTTTGATGATGATGTTAAACACAAAGAAGATGTTAACAATGACGGTACATTAGATATTTTAGGCCCTAAAATTCAAATAAAACAAGTTTTAGGAGTTGGTTTTATTTACAATTTTTAACTATTTTACAAATCAAACTTTATCCCTTGTGCTAATGGTAAATTAGAGGTATAATTTATGGTATTCGTTTGTCTACGCATATAAATTTTCCAAGCATCAGAACCAGATTCTCGTCCACCACCTGTTTCTTTTTCACCTCCAAAAGCTCCACCAATTTCAGCACCAGAAGTTCCAATATTTACATTTGCTATTCCACAATCTGAACCAGCAACTGATAAGAATTTTTCAGCTTCACGTAAATTAGTTGTCATAATTGCTGATGATAAGCCTTGCACAACACCATTCTGAATTTCTATTGCATTTTCAACTTCACCACTATATTTTATCAAATATAAAATTGGAGCAAAAGTTTCATGCTGTACAATTTCAAAAGCGTTTTTAGCTTCTGCTATTGCAGGCTTAACATAACAACCACTTTCATAACCTTCTCCTTTTAAAACACCTCCTTCAACTAATAAATTCCCACCTTCTTCTACTACTTTTTTCAAAGCATTTTCATACATCTTCACAGCATCTTTATCAATTAACGGACCTACATGGTTTTTTTCGTCTAACGGATTTCCAATTCTTAATTGTTTGTAAGCATCAACTAATGTATTTTTTACTTGCTCATACATTGATTCATGAATAATTAATCTTCGTGTTGAAGTACAGCGTTGACCAGCAGTGCCAACGGCTCCAAAAACAGCACCAATAATACTTATTTTTAAATCGGCATTTGGCGTAATAATTATGGCATTATTGCCTCCAAGTTCTAATAAAGATCTTCCTAAACGTTCAGCTACAGTTTTCGCAACAATTTTCCCCATTTTTATAGAACCAGTTGCAGATATTAACGGAATTCGTTTGTCAGTAGTCATAAATTCTCCAACTTTATAATCGCCATTAACAATACATGAAATTCCTTCAGGTAAGTTGTTTTCTTTTAAAATATTTGCAATAATATGTTGACAAGCAATACTACATAAAGGTGCTTTTTCAGATGCTTTCCACACGCAAACATCTCCACAAATCCATGCTAAAGCTGTATTCCAACTCCAAACAGCAACTGGAAAATTAAAAGCTGAAATAATACCAACAATTCCCAAAGAATGGTATTGTTCATACATTCTATGTCCTGGTCTTTCAGAATGCATAGTTAAGCCGTGTAACTGGCGCGATAAGCCAACAGCAAAGTCGCATATATCTATCATTTCCTGTACTTCACCTAAGCCTTCTTGCAAAGATTTTCCCATTTCATAAGAAACTAACTCACCTAAAGGTTGTTTTAATTCTCGTAATTTATCGCCAAACTGACGTACAATTTCACCTCTTTGAGGTGCTGGTACTAATCTCCAAGTTGTAAAAGCTTTTTGAGCGCTTTCAATTACTTTTTCGTAATCTTGCTTTGTAGTAGATATCACTTTACCTATTAATTTTCCATCAACTGGAGAATAAGATGCTATTAATTCGCCATTTCCAAAAGATTTTGAACCTGTTGATGTTCCTTTATTTACATCTTGTATGTTTAATTTTTGAAGTGATTTTTGAAGTTTTGAAGTTTCCATAATTGGATTTTTTATATAATTTGGTTGTAACAAATTTACAAATAATAAATGGCATGAAAAGAAAAGCCATTTCAAATTTGAAACGGCTTTTAACATTCAATATTTGGTAACCAACCAAATAATAAACCAACTAAAACTTATAATTTAATCCTGTATAAACTCCTAAATAGTAAGGCTGTAAACTACCTGAGTTTTTTGAAAAGGTATTTGTTTGCATTTTAAACATTGGTGATACGTTAATGTATAGATTTTTATGAATTAAATAATCTATATCTACCCCAATATTTCCACTAAAATTAACGGATCTTAAATTGTTTGATGAACCTAAACTTTGTGAAAAATCATTAGTTTCAATAAAAACTTCATCTCTATTAAGTAATAATGTACTAAAACCACCAACTAAATTTATACCAAATTTACCATCGGTAACATTATATTTTAACTCAACAGGTATTTCCACGTAACCAAATACTTGATTTAAACTTGCTTTATTCACATCAATTGAGTTGCTTTTAGTTACTGCAGTTGAAGCGTTTCTTGATAACATAGGTTCTGCAGATATATTTGAAAAACCAATTACTGAAACTGCAGAATTAACATAAACATTATTGGTTGTAAATCCTAAATTAATTAGGTTAACTCCCGATTGTAATGTGAATTTATTATTTAACTCATAGGCAAATTTTACGCCGTATGAATATGATGAATTTCCTGACGATGAATTATTACTAAATTGAGAATCTACACCAGAACCATCACCTAAAGAGTTGACATAAATAGGTGCAAAAATAGTAGCTACCGTAAATTTTCCGTTTTTATTAGTTGCTTTTTCAGCGTCATTTCTGTTTTTAAAAGAATGTTCACTTGCATCTGATAATAAAAATTTATTAACTTTATTTAAAGTGCTATTTGTATTTGTTTCTTCAGCTTCATTTTCAAATTCATTATCATTTTGTACAATGTTTTGGTTAGATTTCGATCCTTCTAAATTTAAATCTTTAGTTGCTGGAGTTTTAATAATCGTTTTTTTACTTTGTACAGTAGTTACTGTATTTGTTTCAGGCTCAATAGTATCTTTTTTTATGCTTCTATCTAATAAAAAGTTTTTTGAAAATCTACTTTCAGGCATTAAATAAATAGTACCAACACTAAAAAATAACACAAATAATGCTGCAATACTGGAAAGTTTCACCCAAAAAGGAATACGGCGTTTTACAGGCTGAACAACAATTTGCTTTTCAATTGCATTCCAAGCTTTGTTAGGGGGAAATACTTCAAGGTTTTTTAAATTCTCCTGAAATATTCTATCAATGTTTTTATAATCTCTCACTTTTACCTTTTATCTTAAACAGATTGTTGACCACTTTGATGTATCTCAATTTTTTGCTTTAAAATTGCACGTGCTCTTGCTAAATTAGATTTTGATGTTCCTTCAGCAATTTGCATCATTTCTGAAATCTCTTTATGAGAACAACCATCAAGTACATACAGGTTAAAAACCATTCTGTATCTATCTGGTAATTCTTGAATTAGATTCAGTAAAAAATCTAAAGAAATTTCATCGTCATCAACGTCAACAATCACCTCATCAGGAATTTCTTCTGTAACAATATTTAACACGGTTTTTTTTCTATATTTTAATAAAATCGTGTTAACCATAACGCGTTTAATCCAACCTTCAAATGATCCTTCAAAATTAAATTGCCCAATTTTATTAAAAATGGTAATAAAACCATCCTGAAAATTATCTTGAGCTTCTTGTTTGTTTTTTGAATATTTTAGACATATAGAGAACAACTTACCCGCAAAAAGTTGGTAAATTTCTTTTTGTGCCCTTTGATCATTCTTCGCACATTGTTTTATGAGTTTATTTAAACCCAAATGCTAGCGTTTTAATTGTTAATAAGATACCTAAAAAGATAATAGGTTGCGTAAATTTACATTACTTTTGCGATGTTTCACAATTTTATGAAAAAAATTATCAGTATAAATTCAAATAATTCTCCTGATTTCGAGAAACTTGCACTTGAAATATTTCAATTTCAGGCAAAAAATAACGCAGTTTACAAACAATTTATTGAACTATTAAATATTCAACCATCTACAATAAAAAAGCTAACTAACATTCCTTTTTTACCTATTGAATTTTTTAAATCTCATAAAATTGTTGCAACAACAAATAAAATTCAACAAACATTTTTAAGTAGCGGAACAACAGGAATGCAGCAAAGCAAACACTTTGTTACAGATATTTCTTTGTATGAAGAAAGCTATTTAAATGGTTTCAAAATTTTTTATGGAAACATTGAAAATTACACAGTTTTAGCATTGTTACCTGCTTATTTAGAACGTGAAGGCTCCTCTTTAATTTATATGGTGGATGATTTTATAAAAAAATCTAAAAAACCAAAAAGTGGATTTTATCTGAATAATTTAGAAGAATTAGCCAAAAATTTAAAAGAATTAGATAAAAAAGGTGAAAAAACACTACTTATTGGTGTTTCTTTTGCTTTGCTAGATTTAGTTGAAACCTATAAGTTTCAGCTAAAAAACACCATAATAATGGAAACTGGTGGAATGAAAGGCAGAAGAAAAGAATTGATTAGAGAAGAATTACACCAAATTTTAAAAGAAGGTTTTGGAGTCAAAGAAATCCATTCAGAATATGGAATGACCGAATTATTAAGCCAAGCATATTCTAAAGGAAATGGTATTTTTGAATGTCCGCCTTGGATGAAAATTTTAACGCGAGATACTGAAGATGCCTTAACCATTTTATCCACAGGAAAATCAGGTGGAATAAATATAATAGATTTAGCAAACAAAAATTCGTGCTCGTTTATTGCTACTCAAGATTTAGGAAAAACTTATGCTAACGGAACTTTTGAAGTTTTAGGGCGTTTTGATAATTCAGACATTAGAGGTTGTAATTTATTGTTATTAAAGTAAAAAGTGAATAGATGATTGCAGGTTTCAATTTAAAAACATTAAAATTTAGTATATTTTTTTTAATCTCCTTTTTAGGTTATGCTCAAAATGACAGCATCCCTTTTAAAGTTGATCCTCTTTTTGATTTTAACAAACCAGAAACTTTAGGGTTACCAATTGTGAAAAATAAAGAAACAATTACTATATTTTCTCCTCATAAAAATGCCAATAAATACAACCATGGTGTTGTGTTGTTTCCATTTAAAAACATGCTATATGCACAATGGCAAAGTTCCTCAATTGATGAGGACGGACCTGATACTCAAATATTTTATGCGCAAAGTAAAAATGGAAAAAATTGGAGTAAACCAATTGCTTTAACTTCTATATATGAAAATGGAATTAAAACAAGTGGTGGTTGGTGGAGTGACGGAGAAACGTTAATTGCATATATATGCGTATGGCCAAATGCTGATGAAAATGTGAAAGAAGGATATACAGAATATAGAACTTCAATAAATGGGACAGCGTGGACTTCGCCTAAAAAAGTGAAAAATAAAGAAGGACAACCTGTGCTTGGAATTATTGAACAGGATATTCATAAACTACCAAATGGCAGAATTATTACAGCTTTTCATATGCAACCAGGTTTAATAGTAACTCCTTTCTTTACAGATGATCCATTAGGAGTTTTGGGTTGGACTGCTGGAACTATGAAAAATTTACCTTCAGACAAAAACATGAGCAGAGAACTAGAACCTAGCTGGTTTTATAGAAAAAAAGACAGTGCCGTAGTAATGATTTTTAGAGATCAGCAAAGTACTTTTAAAAAATTGGCATCTGTTAGTTTTGATAATGGAAACACTTGGACTACTCCACAAATTGTGGATACACCAGATTCTAGAGCCAAACAAAGTGCGGGAAATTTACCAAATGGAACAGCGTTTATGGTTAATAACCCTTCGGGAAATAAAAATAGATTTCCTTTAGCAATCACATTGAGTAAGGATGGTTTTGTATTTGATACAGCTTATTTGTTAAGAAGTGGTGAGAAAAGCGATTTACAACCCCTGCGGTTTAAAGGAAAGTATAAAAGAATAGGTTACAGCTATCCTAAAAGTGTAATTTGGAATAATTACTTGTATGTTTCATACGCTACGAATAAGGAAGACGTTGAATTAACCAGAATTCCTATTAACAGTTTAGAATATTAATACTTTTGTTTTACAAAAAAAGACCATCTTTCGACAGTCTTTTTTTTATAAAATTTTATTTAAAATTTATACAACTTTCAATAAAAAATAACTCTTTTTACCGCGTTGTAATAACACAAATTTATCAGCAATTAAATCGGAAGTGGTAATTACAAAATCTTCTTTAACTTTTTCTTTATTTACTGAAATTGAATTTTCATTTAAAGCTCTTCTTACTTCTCCGTTAGATTTTAAAAATCCTGTTTCGGCAAAAGCAGGAACAATTTCTAATCCATTTTCAATAACTGAACGCTCAATTTCGGCTTGAGGAACTCCATCAAAAACATCTAAAAATGTTTGTTCATTTAAACTTTTTAAATCATCAGCAGTTGAATTTCCAAATAAAATATTTGATGCTTTTATAGCATTTTCATAAGCCTCTTCACCGTGCGTCATTTTAGTCACTTCTTCACCAATTTTCTTTTGAAGAATACGTAAATGTGGTGCTTGCTTGTGTTCTGCAATTAAAGCCTCAATGATTTCTTTATCTAAAAACGTAAATATTTTAATGTAGCTTTCTGCATCTTCATCCGAAGAATTTAACCAATATTGGTAAAATTTATAAGGTGATGTTCTATTAGCATCTAACCAAACATTTCCACCAGCTGTTTTTCCAAATTTAGTTCCGTCGGCTTTGGTAATTAATTTACATGTTAATGCGTATGCTTTTCCTTGTGCTTTTCTTCTTACTAATTCAGTTCCCGTGGTAATATTTCCCCATTGGTCTGAACCTCCCATTTGAAGCACACAGTTTTTTTCTTTAAATAAATGGTAAAAATCGTATCCTTGAAATAATTGGTAGGTAAATTCTGTAAAACTCATTCCAGATTGCGAATCGGCATCTAAACGTTTTTTAACAGAATCTTTAGCCATCATATAGTTTACAGTGATATGCTTTCCTACATCACGCACAAAATCAATTAATGAAATATCTTTCATCCAATCGTAGTTGTTTACCAATTCAGCTGCATTATCAGATTTGCTATCAAAATTTAAAAAACGTGCTAACTGACCTTTAACTCCCGCAACATTTTTGTTTAACGTTTCTTCATCTAACAAATTACGCTCATCTGATTTTCCCGAAGGATCACCAACCATACCTGTTGCGCCACCAACCAAAGCAATTGGATTGTGCCCAGCTTTTTGAAAGTGCATTAAAATAATAATTGGCACTAAACTTCCAATATGTAATGAATCGGCAGTTGGGTCAAAGCCAATATAGCCTGTAGTTTTATTTTTTAATAAGTATTCTTCAGTTTCGGGCATTATATCGTGTAACATGCCTCTCCAACGTAGTTCTTCAACAAAATTCATTATCAAAATTTTTAATTTAGGCAAAGATAAAATTTTACTTCTAGTTAACTATTTAAACAAGTAGTTTTTTGTGAGTTTAATTTACCATATAAACCAACATTTTTCCTATTTTCGTTTTATGATATTAGTTACTGGAGGAACAGGTTTAGTTGGCGCACATTTATTGTATCATCTTTCGTTAGAAAATGATATAATTAAGGCTATTCACAGAAAAAATAGTGATTTATTAGCCGTAAAAAATGTTTTTAGTTATTATACTAAAGATTTTGAAAAATTGTTTGCAAAAATTAATTGGGTTAAAGCTGACATAACAGATATTTGTCAATTAGAAATTGCTTTTGAAAACATTACAGAAGTTTACCATTGTGCTGCTTTAGTTTCTTTTAATCCTGCTGATTATAAGGAAATGCGTAAAATTAATATTGAAGGAACTTCAAATATTGTAAACTTTTGTATTGCTAATTCTATTAAAAAATTGTGCTTTGTAAGTTCCATTGCAACCATTGAAAAAGCAGTAAATAAAAAAATTATTACTGAAGAAAACGAATGGAATATTGAAAAAAATAATTATGGGTACGCTATTACAAAATACGGTGCTGAAATGGAAGTTTGGAGAGCTTCACAAGAAAATGTAGATGTTGTAGTTGTAAATCCGGGTGTTATTTTAGGTGCTGGTTTTTGGAAAACCGGATCTGGAGCTATGTTTTCTAAAATTAATAACGGAATGCCTTTTTACTCTGAAGGAATTACTGGTTTTGTTGATGTTAGGGATGTTGTAAAAATTATGATACAACTCATGAAAAGTACTATTAAAAACGAACGTTTTATTTTAGTTGCTGAAAATATTAGTTTTAAAACTGTTTTTAATGAAATTGCAAAAAATTTAAACAAAAAAGCGCCTTCTATTAAAGTAACAAAATTATTAAGTGAAATTGGTTGGAGATTAGAATGGATAAAAGCTTTTATAACTAACAAACCTCCATTATTAACCAAACAATCTGCTAAATCAATTCATAATAAGCACTTTTATGCTTCAGAAAAAGTGAAAAACATGCTACATTATAATTTTGAAACTGTTTCAAATACAATAAAATATGTAAGTGAATTATATAAAAAAGTAAATTAGGTGTGATTATTTTACAAAAGCATCACCTTCATTTTCGTCTATTGTTCTTTTATAATTTTTAATAGAATCTTGTACTCTTTTCTCCTTTTCGTATTTATGTAACATTTCATTTAAACGAGTTTCAACTTTTCTAATAATTTGGTCATATTCATCAACTTTTGTAGAATAATAGTAATTACTTTCTTTAAATCGAGTGCTATCAATATTGTATTTTTCAAAAACTAATGGGTAATAATTTACTTTTCTTTTAAGTTGTAAATTTTTAACATTTTCAGCTCCAGAAGCCAATAACAAATCTGTTAATAAATCTACCATTTGATTTTCCGGAATTAAATGGTCTGGTTTTTTAATAATTGTATTACTGGTACAATTAATTAAAATAATGCTTAAAAATAATATGCTTAAAAATCTATTCATTTTTTCTGTTAAACTTCAAACGTTGTCCTTTAAAAGTATCATTAATTATACCATTTTTGTATACTAAATGTCCATTTACAAATGTATGTGTAATTTTTGAATAAAAAGTATCTCCTTCAAATGGTGACCAACTACATTTGTATAAAATGTTAGATTTATTTACTGTCCAAGGTGATGCTATATCAACCAAAACTAAATCGGCATAATATCCTTTTTTTACAAATCCTCTTTTTTCAATATTAAAAATTATAGCTGGGTTGTGACACATTTTTTCTACAATTTTTTCAATAGAAATAAGCCCTTGTTTATATGCTTTTAACATAGCTGGCAATGCATGTTGCACTAAAGGACCTCCGCTTGGCGCTTTTGTATAGCTTTGTTGTTTTTCTTCAAGTGTATGTGGCGCATGGTCTGTTGCAATTACATCAATTTTATCTTCAAGCAATGCTTTCCAAAGTCCTTCTTTATCTTTTTGGGTTTTTACTGCTGGATTCCACTTAATTAGCGTTCCTTTTGTTTTATAATCTTCCTCATCAAACCATAAATGATGTACGCAAACTTCAGCCGTAATTTGTTTTTTAGCTAACGGTGTTTTATTGGAAAATAAATGCGTTTCTTTTTCTGTTGATAAATGAAAAACGTGTAAACGAGCCCCTGTTTTTTTAGCTAGTTTTATAGCTTTTGAAGAAGATAAATAACAAGCTTCTTCACTTCTTATTTTAGGATGTAATTCAATAGGAATTTCCTCACCATATTCTTTTAAATAGGTTTCTAAATTCTTTTTTATAGTGGCTTCATCTTCACAATGTACAGCAATTAACATTTTTGTTGAAGAAAATATTTTCTCAAGAACTTCTTCATTATCTACCAACATATTACCTGTTGATGAGCCTAAAAATAATTTTATTCCTGCAACATTTTCTGGGTCGGTTTTTAATAATTCTTCTAAATTATCATTAGTTCCTCCAAACATAAACGAATAATTTGCATACGATGAATTTGATGCAATTTCAAATTTTTCTTCTAATAAAGCTTGTGTTGTAGCTTGCGGAACTGTATTTGGCATCTCAATAAAAGAAGTAATCCCACCTGCAACAGCAGCTTTACTTTCAGATTCTATAGTAGCTTTGTGAGTTAATCCTGGTTCGCGAAAATGAACTTGATCATCAATAACTCCAGGAAATAAATATTTTCCTTCAGCATCAATTACAGTGGTATTTGAAGATTTTAAACTTATAGATGCATCAATATCAACAATATATTCACCATCAATTAATACATCACCTTCAAATATTTTTCCCTCATTAACAATTTGAGCATTTTTAATAAGTGTTAAACTCATATTTTTTTCTTTATGATTGCAATCCTTTTAATTTCATTTTAATTACACCAAAAATAGCTTCTGAAATTATTGATGAGCTCATTTTTGATGTTCCTCTTTTGCGGTCAGTAAAAATGATTGAAACTTCTTTATGTTTAAATCCTTTTTTCCAAGCGTTAAATTTCATTTCAATTTGAAAAGCGTACCCTACAAATTCAATTTTATCTAAATCAATACTTTCTAATACTTTTTTATGATAACAAACAAATCCTGCAGTTGTATCATAAATAGGGATCCCTGTAATTATTCTAACGTATTTTGAAGCAAAATATGATAAAAATAATCGCTTAAAATCCCATTGTACAACGTTAATTTTATTATTTACGTATCTTGACCCAATAGCATAATCTGCTCCATCAACTTTGCAAGCATTGTTTAATTTTATTAAATCTGATGGATTGTGCGAAAAATCCGCATCCATTTCCATAATATAATCGTACCCATTAACTAATGCCCACTTAAAACCATGAATATAGGCAGTTCCTAAACCATTCTTTTCTTTTCTTACTTCTAAAAATAAATTTAAAAATTCTGATTGTAGTTGTTTTACAATTTCAGCAGTTCCGTCTGGTGAACTATCATCAACAATTAAAATGTCAAAATTATTTTCTTGAGAGAAAACGGCTCTTACAATAGCTTCAATATTTTCTTTTTCGTTGTATGTTGGTATTATTACAAGTGTTTTTGACATATAGCAAAATTATGCGCAAAGATAAAACAATTTATTGCTAATTTTGTGTTTTAATAACTAAGTTAATGTTTGAAGCAACAAAAATAATTTCACAAAATAACGATTGGATGGCTTTCGTTTTTTTAATTATTTTATTTCTTTTAACACTTAATAAGTTGTTTTTTAACGACAGAATTTTACATACCAGTACTCTGTTTCTTCAAAAAAGATTTTTATTAATTTATTATAATAAAGAAAAAAGTGTTGTTTTCAATCTTTTTCAAGTTATCTTTTTTTTAATTAAAATATTGGTAATTTCATTAATAGCATATCATATAAATGTTTTTTTTAAAATTTATGAAAATATAAATGGCTTAAAAGGTTATAGTATATTATTAGGCGGTGTTGTAATTTACTTTTTATTTCATTACTTAATTGGTGCTTTTATTGCTGAAACTTTAAACTTCGGAAAAATTTACAACAAAATAGTCTATGAAAAAATAAGTTATTTCAATAACCTAATTTTATGGGTGTTGCCATTTTTAATTATTTACACATACACGCATAGTTTTAACACGTTTTTTTTTAATATTTTATTCTTTCTTTCACTACTTTTATTAGCAATACGTTATGGCTTACTTTTATACAATAATAAAAACCTAATTTTTAATAACATATTTTATTTTATTTTGTACCTTTGCGCACTTGAAATAGCACCTTTTGTGATTATTTTAAAACTAACCAATTAAAGACAAAATTGAAGTTTATGAAAGTGAAAACAATTTTGGTTTCTCAACCAGCTCCAAAAGCCGAAAACTCACCTTATTCCGATTTAATAGAAAAACAAAAAGTTAAAATTGACTTTAGACCTTTTATTCATGTTGAAGGTGTTCAAGCTAAAGAGGTAAGAGCACAGAAAATTGATTTAAAAAACTATACTGCAATTATTTTAACAAGTAGAAATGCTGTTGATCATTTTTTTAGAATTGCCGAAGAAATGAGATTTACAGTACCTGATGATATGAAATATTTCTGCGAATCAGAAGCTGTTGCATATTACCTTCAAAAATACGTAGTATATAGAAAACGTAAAATTTATGTTGGTGAAAAAACATTTGGTGATTTAGCAAAAATTATAAAAAAGTATAAAGATGAAAAATTTCTTTTACCATCATCAGATAAATTAAAAGATATTGTTCCTGAAACATTAAATGATTTAGGCGTAAAATGGGATAGAGGTATTTTTTACAGAACTGTAATGAGTGATCTTTCTGATTTAACTGATGTATTTTATGATGTTTTAGTATTCTTTTCTCCTTCAGGAATTGACTCGTTATTTAAAAATTTTCCAAATTTTCAACAAAACAATACACGTATAGCTGCCTTTGGTGATTCAACAATTAAAGCTGCTACTGATGCTGGTTTAAAAATTAATATTCCAGCTCCAACACCTGAAACGCCATCAATGACAATGGCTTTGGAAAAATACATTACTGAAGTTAATAAAAAATAAGATTTAAAATATTTTAAAAAAACCGAGTTAAACTCGGTTTTTTTTATGTAAATAAGTTTGCATAAATATCATCAACCTTTGCCACTTTAACTATTTTAATAGATGTAAAAGATTTGCTAATTTTATTAAATTTTGAAATAAATATTTTATGAAATCCTAATTTTTCGGCTTCTAAAATACGTTGTTCTACTCTATTTACAGGTCTAATTTCACCAGCCAAACCAATTTCGGCAGCAAAACAATAATCTTGCGGAATGGCATCATCTTCATTTGAAGATAAAATTGCTGAAATTACCGCCAAATCAATTGCAGGATCATCTACTTTTATACCACCGGCAATGTTTAAAAACACATCTTTTGCGCCCAATCTAAATCCAGCACGTTTTTCCAACACAGCTAATAACATGTTTAATCTTTTAGTATCGTACCCTGTTGCTGATCGTTGTGGAGTTCCATAAACAGCTGTACTAACCAATGCCTGAACTTCAATCATTAATGGTCGCATTCCTTCTAAGGTTGCAGCAATTGCAGTACCGCTTAAATTGCCTTCTTTTTGTGAAATTAATATTTCAGAAGGATTTTCAACTTCACGTAAGCCTGAATTTTGCATTTCGTAAATTCCTAACTCAGCAGTTGAACCAAATCTGTTTTTATTAGCTCTTAATATTCTGTAGGTATGATTTCTATCGCCTTCAAATTGCAAAACCACATCTACCATATGCTCTAAAATTTTTGGACCAGCAATTGTGCCATCTTTAGTGATATGCCCAATTAACAATACCGGAGTAGCTGTTTCTTTGGCGAATTTTATAAATTCAGCCGTAGTTTCTCTAATTTGTGAAATGGAACCTGGTGAAGCTTCAATATATTCGGTATGTAATGTTTGAATGGAATCAATTACCACAACTTCAGGCTGCACTACTTCAATGGCTCTAAAAATATTTTGAGTATTTGTTTCTGTTAAAATTAGGCAATTAGTATTGTTGCTTTTAAGTCGTTCTGCGCGCATTTTAATTTGAGATTGACTTTCTTCACCAGAAACATATAACACTCTTTTTGGTATTCCTAAAGCAATTTGTAGTAATAAAGTAGATTTCCCAATACCTGGTTCGCCACCTAAAAGTGTCATAGATCCTTTTACCAACCCACCTCCTAAAACTCGGTTTAATTCATTATTTAAGGTTGAAATTCTATCTTCTTTATCAAATGGAATTTCGTTTATTTTTAACGCTTTATTTATTTTTCTTACGGTTGAAGTTTGCTTCCAATTTCTTTTTTCTTCTTTTTGAATTACTTCTTCAACAATGGTATTCCACTCGTGACAAGAATTACATTGCCCAAGCCATTTTGCATATTGAGTACCACAGTTTTGACAAAAAAAAGTTGTTTTTGCTTTAGCCATTTTAAATTTTTATTGAAAAAAGTAAATATAGTAAGAAAAGAAGAATTACTTCTTATACTTATTATAAATTGGAATTAGTAAAAATGAAAGACCACCAAATAAAATAACCATAATGGTTTGTGCGGTCCACATTATCCAACCAAAAGCACGCGCAGGATTTTCATCAACTTTATATAAAATAAGCGCACTTGCAACAAAAATTGGGTAAGATCCTAAACCTCCATTGGTTAAAGCCATACTTAAACCACCCACCACAAAACCAACAATTATAGCGCCAAAGGGTAAATTAGTTGTTTCTGGCAATGCAAAAGTTACTACATAAAACATTAGTAAATACATTGCCCAAATAAAAAGTGTATGAAAAAGAAATTTCCACTTTTTTTTCATTGAAAAAATGCTTTTTACACCATCTAACAACCCATTAATAAATTCTATTAATTTATGAATTATGGGGTTTGATGATTTTTGAAGAGATTTAAACGTTGCAAATCCAATGATTGGTAACACCACAAAAATGATAATTTTTGAGTAAAAACTACTTTGCCCATCATCTTTAAAAATATAACTACTTAATAAATCGGTTTGCAAATAAAATGCAATTCCCATTATAATAAGTAACATAATTACATCTGTAACTCTTTCAGCAACAATAGTTCCAAAAGCTTTTTCAAAAGGAATGTTTTCGTATTTTTTTATACTTGCTGCTCTGGCAAACTCACCAGATCTTGGTACAAATAAGTTTAATAAATACGCCATTAAAACAGTCATAACACTATTGGCCAGTTTTGGTTTGTAACCTAGTGGTTCTAATAAAAATTGCCACCTATATGCTCTAGAAACATGGCTTAAAACGCCGCAAACTAATGATAAAACAACCCACCAGTAATTAGCTGTTTTAAAAGAGTTTTTAATAGAAAGAATATCATTAGAAGTAAGCTGAGACCAAGAGTACCAAATTAAAAATACTCCCAAGAGTATTGGGAGTATCAAAAAAATTATTTTTTTAAAATTTACTTTCAAACTACGTTAATGAATTATCATTTTCATTAGGAAAAATAAGGGTTGGCTTAAACGATTTTGCTTCTTCAAAATCCATAACTCCGTATGAAATAATAATAACAATATCTCCTTTAGCTACTTTTCTAGCAGCTGGACCATTTAGAGTAATTTCTCCACTTTTTCTAGGACCAGGAATTGCGTATGTTTCAAGTCGTTCCCCATTGTTAATATTAACAATCTGTACTTTTTCTCCTTGAATAATGTTTGACGCATCCATTAAATCCTCATCAATGGTTATACTGCCAATATACTGCAAATCGGCTCCAGTAACCTTTACTCTATGAATTTTTGATTTTACTACTTGTATTTGCATGGTGCAAAATTAATAATTTTGTGTTAATATGTTAGTTTTTATAGACTTATATTATCGATAAGTCTAATATTTCCAGCAAAAACAGCTATAAAAGCTCTATATTTTTGCTTTTCATTTTTAGTTTTTATTGGTAAAAGCGTTTCTTCATCTGCAATTTCAAAATATTCTAATTCTAAAAGTGGTTCCTTTTTAAATTCATTTTCTACCCATTTAATTACTTCTAAAGCATTTTCTGTGCCAAATTTAATTTTAGCTTGTTTTAATGTTTTATAAATAAACGGTGCTACATTTCTATGTTCATTTGTCAGCCTTGTATTTCTAGAACTCATAGCTAAACCATCAGTTTCTCTAAAAATATCGCAAGGAATTATTTTTACAGATAGTTGGCTTTTATGAACCATTTTTCTGATAATTTGTAATTGTTGATAATCTTTTTCGCCAAAATAAGCTTTTGTAGGTGTTACAATTTCAAACAATCTTTTAACTATGGTTCCAACACCATCAAAATGTCCTTGCCTGAACTTGCCTTCCATTTGATGCTCTAAACCATCAAAATTAAAATTGGCAGATTGAATATTGTTTGCATAAATTTCTTCGGCAGTAGGTGTAAAAACCAAATCGCAAAAAACAGCTTTTAAAAGAGATAAATCACTATCTATAGTTTTAGGATAATTGACCAAATCTTCTTCTCTATCAAATTGAGTTGGATTTACAAAAATACTCACTACAACAATATCATTTTCTTTTTTTGCCTTTTCAACTAAAGAAATATGACCTTGATGTAACGCTCCCATTGTAGGCACAAAACCAATACTAGTTCCTTTGGGTAACGATTTTATTTTTTGTTGAATCGATTTTATTTTAGCAAAAACTAACATAAGGTATTTGTTAATAAACGTTAAAAGCGTGCAAACTTACATTTTTCAAGTCAAAATCTACATAAATTTTCGTAATTTTGCATAATCTTTAAAATAAAGAGTTTGATTATGAGAGATAAGAGAGTATTGATTGTTTCTTCAGAAGTTGTACCCTATTTACCTGAAAATGAGCTTTCAACAAGTTCATTTGAAGCAGCTAAAATGATTCACGACAAAGGCGGGCAAACAAGAATTTTTATGCCACGCTATGGTTTAATTAATGAAAGAAGGCATCAATTACATGAAGTTATCCGCTTATCTGGAATGAATTTAGTAATTAATGATATGGATATGCCATTAATTATTAAAGTTGCTTCAATTCCAAAAGAAAGAATGCAAGTTTATTTTATTGATAATGACGAGTATTTTAAACGTAAAGCACTTTTTACAGATGAAGAAGATAAATTGTTTGATGACAATGATGAAAGAGCTATATTTTTTGCCAAAGGAGTTGTAGAAACTGTTAAAAAATTAAACTGGTCACCAGATGTAATTCATGTACATGGTTGGATGGCATCACTTTTACCTTTGTATATTAAAGAATATTATAAAGATGATGCTTTATTTGCTAATAGTAAAATAATTACTTCATTATATAATAATGGTTTTGAAGGTTCGTTAAATAATGAATTTGCTAATAAAGTTAAGTTTGATAATATTAGTGATTCAAAAGTAGAATCGCTTACAAAACCTAATCATACAAATATTTTAATTAATGCAATTGAAAACTCTGATGCAGTTATTAAAGCAAGTCCAGAGTTAGCAACTGAATTAACAGATTATTTAAAAAATTATAAAAACCCAGTCTTAGAATACTTTTCAGCAGACGAATTTGATAGTGCCTACACAAATTTTTATTTAACAGAGGTATTATAAATTATAACAAAAACAGCATTTTATATATGACAACAAAAGTTGTACAAAAATTTAAAAATTTTGGGCTTTTAGCCCTTTTTGTTTTAAGTATCATTTCTTGTGAAAAAGAAATTGAAAGCATTGGAGTAAACCTTATTGATAATAATGTTTTTAACAAAGATGTATTTGTAACAGAAGTAACTTCTGAAAATGTTAATATTGACAGAGTTCCTACAAATGGCAATTCTCAATACTTGTTAGGTGTTTATTCTGATAATGAATTTGGAACATTAAAAGCATCTATTGCAACACAATTAATATTACCAACAACCGGAGAAACTTATGCTAATGGTTACGGCACAAACACTACAATTGATTCCGTTTTAATAAATATTCCATACCAAACAACCGTAGAAGATGATTATAGCGATGGAAAACCAAAATTTTCTATAGATTCAGTTTTTGGAAATAAAGAAACCAGTTTTAAATTAAGTGTTTATGAATTAAAAACCTTTTTAAACACATTAGATCCTAATGATCCTAGTAAAACGGCCGTATATTATTCAGACAAAGTATTTCAAAAAGGAGATATACCTTTATATTCAGGTGATTTTAAAGTAAATCCCAATGATACAGTTGCATATATAAAAAGATACGATTTTGATGGTACAACTGTTGTAAAAACTGACACCATTAAAGAAACAGACTCAAAACCTACAATTAAAATTCCACTTAATAAAGCATTAATTAAACAAATATTTGTAGATAATGCAGCCAATACAGAATTTAGTTCTATAGATAATTTTACACATTATTTTAGAGGATTATATATTGAAGCAGAGACATCTACAAATGATAATGCACATTTAGTATCACTAAGCATGACAAATGCTAAAATGACTATTTATTATTCTAAAACTGTTGACGAAACTGCCGACCAAGATTTAGACGGAAATGGCACAAAAGGAGAAACTGGGGTTAGAACAAGCCACAATTATGCATTTTTATTTGGAAACCTTAAAGCAAATTATTTTGATAGATCTTATACCAACTCTAAACAAAGTGGTGCTGACAGATTGTATGTTCAAGGTGCAGCGGGTTCATTAGCTACAATAGATTTATTTGTTGGACAAAACTTAAGCGAATTACAAAACAAAAATTGGCTAATAAATGATGCCAACCTTACTTTTTATGTAGACCAAAACGCATCAAGCGATATTGCACCAGAACAATTAATGATTTATAACTACCAAGAAAATAGCCAAATTACAGACATGATTACAGAAGGAACAAGTGTAGTTGGTGGCTATCTTGAATATGATGATGATGGTAAACCTTATAAATATGTATTTAAAATTACAGACTATATTTCTGAACTATTAAAATCTGATGAACCGCTAGATTTAGTTAAATTAGGTATTAAAGTTTATAACAATCCAACAGATGCTCCTGTTAGTGTTTCTGACTTAATAGTTAGAGAAGTAAGTTGGACTCCTAAAGGAGTTGTACTATACAACCACAACGCAAGTGCAGCCGAAAAAAGAGTAAAATTAGAAATTTCTTATACTGAATTAAATAAATAAATTTATGTGTGGCATAACAGGTTATTTAGGACATCGAGAAGCATATCCTATTGTAATGAACGGATTGCAAAGGTTAGAATACAGAGGTTATGATAGCGCTGGTATTGTATTAGCAGACGAGAAAAATGTAAAGCTTTACAAAACCAAAGGAAAAGTATCATCATTAAGAAAAATTGCCGAAAAAAACGATGTTCATGGAAATCTTGGTTTAGGACACACACGTTGGGCAACACACGGAATTCCAAATGATGAAAATTCCCATCCTCATTTTTCAAATTCAGGAAATATTGCCATTGTACACAATGGTATTATAGAAAATTACGATACTATTAAAAAAGAATTAATCGCCAGAGGTTACACTTTTAAAAGTGATACTGATACCGAAGTACTTGTAAACTTAATTGAAGAAGTAAAAATTAAAAACAATTGCAAATTAGGAAAAGCAGTGCAAATGGCACTTTCAACTGCTGTTGGAGCCTATGCAATTGCTGTTTTTGATGTAAATGAACCAACTGAAATTATTGTAGCAAGACTTGGAAGTCCAATAGCAATTGGAATTGGAGAAAATAATGAAGAATTTTTTGTTGCATCAGATGCTTCTCCTTTTATTGAGTACACAAAAGATGCTATTTATTTAGATGATGAAGAATTAGCAATTATTAAATTAGGAAAAGAAATAAGAATTAGAAAAATTAAAGATGATTCTTTTGTTGAACCTCATATTCAAGAACTTAAACTTAATTTAGAACAAATTGAAAAAGGTGGATTTAAACATTTTATGTTAAAAGAAATTCACGAACAACCACATGCCATTCAAGATACTTATAGAGGGCGACTTTTAGCAAGTAAAGGCATTATTAAAATGGGTAGTGTGGATAATAATATTGGTAAATTTTTAAATGCAAATAGAATTATTATTGTTGCTTGCGGTACTTCATGGCACGCAGGTTTAGTAGCAGAATATTTATTTGAAGATTTAGCAAGAATTCCTGTTGAAGTAGAATATGCTTCTGAATTTAGATATAGAAACCCTATAATTAATAAAAATGATGTAGTAATCGCTATTTCGCAATCTGGTGAAACTGCCGATACTTTAGCAGCTATTAAATTAGCAAAATCTCAAGGAGCCTTTGTTTTTGGTGTTTGTAATGTAGTAGGATCGTCTATTGCAAGAGAAACAGATACTGGAGCTTATACACATGCTGGACCTGAAATTGGCGTTGCTTCTACAAAAGCTTTTACAACCCAAATAACTGTGTTGGCGTTAATGGCACTAAAATTAGGAAACTTAAAAGGAGAAATTTCAAATTCAAGATTTAATACATTTTTACAAGAAATGACCTTAATACCTTCAAAAGTAGAAGAGTTATTAAAAATAAATTCTGAAATTGAAAAAATTGCAGCAATTTATAAAGATGCAACAAACTGCTTATATTTAGGAAGAGGTTATAATTTTCCTGTGGCATTAGAAGGCGCTTTAAAATTAAAAGAGATTTCCTATATCCATGCCGAAGGTTACCCTGCTGCTGAAATGAAACACGGTCCAATAGCACTAATTGACGAACATATGCCTGTTGTAGTAATCGCTACAAAAAAAGGACATTATGATAAAGTTGTCAGTAATATTCAAGAAATTAAATCAAGAAATGGAAAGTTAATTGCAATAGTTACTAAAGGTGATACTATTGTTAAAGAAATTGCTGATCACGTAATTGAAATTCCAGAAACAGTAGAACCTTTTACACCTTTATTATCTACAATTCCATTACAACTACTTTCGTATCATATTGCTGTAATGAGAGGTTGCAACGTAGATCAACCTCGGAATTTAGCAAAATCAGTTACTGTTGAATAAATAATTTATCTTATAAAAATAAAAAAGGAGGCTTTAAATTGCCTCTTTTTTTATTTTTTATTCTCCCATTTTTGCCCAACTATCTCTTAGTGGTACAGTTCTATTAAAAACTAATTTTTCAGCAGTACTATCTTTATCTACACAAAAATAACCTAAACGTTGAAATTGGAACCTATCTAAAACCTTTGCTGTTTTTAAACTAGGTTCAACAAATGCTTCAATGATTTTTAATGAATCTGGATTTAAAAATTCTTTAAAATCTTTGTCTTTATAACTATCAGGAGCTTCATCAGTAAATAAACGATCGTACACTCTAACTTCGGCTTTTATGGCATGTTTTATAGAAACCCAATGCAACGTACCTTTTACTTTTCGTTTACTAGCTTCTGTTCCACTTCCACTTAAAGAATCTTCATCATACGTACAATGAATTTCAGTAACATTACCATCAGCATCTTTTACAACTGACTCTCCTTTAATAATGTATGCATTTTTTAAACGTACCTCTCTTCCTAAAGAAAGGCGGAAGAATTTTTTGTTAGCATCTTCCTTAAAATCTTCTTGTTCAATATAAATTTCACGAGAAAAAGGGATTGCTCTACTACCAAAACCATCTTCATAATCGTTATAACTGGCATCTAAAAATTCCTCTTTTCCTTCAGGATAATTTGTAATAACTAGTTTAACTGGATTTAAAACAGCCATAACTCTTGGTGCTGTTTTGTTTAAATGATCTTTAATGCAATATTCTAACAAAGCAACATCAGTAACGTTATCACGCTTTGCTATTCCAGCAATTTCACTAAAATTTCTGATAGATTCTGGTGAATAACCTCTTCTACGTAATCCAGAAATTGTTGGCATTCTTGGATCATCCCAACCAGTAACAATTTTTTCTTCAACCAATTGCAGTAATTTACGCTTACTCATTACTGTATAACTCAAATTTCTACGCGCAAATTCACGTTGTTTTGGTCGTAATTTATCTGCATCAACTACTTGATCTAAATACCAATCGTATAAATCTCTATGACTTTTAAACTCTAAAGTACAAATGGAATGCGATATTTGTTCAATATAATCACTTTCACCATGTGTCCAATCGTACATTGGGTAAATACACCATTTATCACCAGTTCTATGATGATGTCTTTTTAGAATTCTATACATAATTGGGTCTCGCATATGCATATTGGTATGTTTCATATCAATTTTTGCACGCAATACATGAGAGCCTTCTTCAAATTCACCGTTTCTCATTTTTAAAAACAGCTCCATGTTTTCTTCAATAGTTCTATTTCTATTTGGACTATCCGTTCCAGGTTCTGTTGGCGTACCTTTTTGAGCCGCCATTTGTTCAGAAGTTTGATTGTCTACATATGCCTTTCCTGTTTTAATAAACTCAATTGCCCAATCATATAATTGCTGAAAATAATCTGAGGAATACAACACTTTATCCCAGTTAAAACCAAGCCACTGTACATCGTGCTGTATAGAATCTACATATTCTTGTTCTTCTTTTGCTGGGTTTGTATCATCAAAACGCAAATTAACTGGCGCATTGTATCTTAAACCCAAACCAAAATTCAAGCAAATTGATGCAGCATGCCCAATATGTAAATATCCGTTTGGTTCTGGCGGAAATCTAAAACGTAATTTTTCTTTAGGTAAACCATTGGCTAAATCTTCTTCAATAATTTGCTCTAAAAAATTCAGCGATTTTTTTTCTTCATTCATAATTTCAATAATAAGCTACAAAAATATTGATTTTTTTCCGCAATTCAACAAAAATAAACACAGACCTCTTTGTAAACATAAATTAGGGTGTTCTATTACAAGTTAGGTTTTTACTATTTGTTTTTTTCGAGCAGAAAAAGCTCAAATAAAGTGCTCAACCACTAACACAAAAAACAAATCATTTAGTAAAAACAAGTTATCTTTGTGTAAAATTTTTAAAATGGGAACCATAAAAGTTAAAAATATACGCGTTTACGCATATCATGGCTGTTTAATTGAAGAAGGTAAAATTGGATCAGATTACCGAGTAGATTTAAAAGTTAAAGCTGATTTATCTAAAAGCGCCGTTACTGATAACCTTGAAGATACAGTAGATTATGTACATTTAAATAAAATTGTAAAACAAGAAATGGCTATCCGATCAAAATTATTAGAAGAAGTTGCTAAACGCATTTTAGATAGAATTTTAGTAGAAATACCGATTGTTAAACAAGCTATAGTAGCCGTCTCAAAATTAAATCCACCAATTGGGGGAAATGTTGAAATGGTCACCATTGAAATGTGTAAAAATCGAGATTAATTTAATTGCTAAACCGTTAAAAATCAAGAGTACTCAACAATAATAAAAAAAATACTTGCCAACTTATTAAAATTGGTTAAATTTGCAATCCAATTAAGGCGTCGTGGCCGAGTGGCTAGGCTGGGCTCTGCAAAAGCTCCTACAGCGGTTCGAATCCGCTCGATGCCTCCAAAAAAAACCTAAGTTAACGCTTAGGTTTTTTTGATTTCTTTAACATATAGATAGATTTAAAAAAATGTATCTTTGTAAAAACAAAAACCTAGCTGAAAACGATATAGTACTGAATGTTTTTAGCTATTTTGTTTAAATTTATATAATGCCTATGACAATTTACCCTATTGAAACTGGTAACTTTAAATTAGATGGAGGCGCCATGTTTGGTGTAGTTCCTAAAACTATTTGGCAACGCACAAACCCAGCTGACGCTAATAATTTAATTGATATGAGCATGCGCTGTATGCTTATTGAAGACGGAAATAGACTTATATTAATTGATACAGGAACAGGAAACAAACAATCTGATAAATTTTTTGGTTACTATTACTTTTTTGGAAATTTCTCATTAGATGGATCCTTAGCAAAACTTGGATTTCATAGAGATGATATTACTGATGTTTTTTTAACACATTTACATTTTGACCATTGCGGAGGCGCAATTCAGTGGAATAAAGATAAAACTGGTTACGAACCAGCCTTTAAAAATGCAAAATTTTGGAGCAACAAAAACCATTGGCAATGGGCTGTTAATCCAAATGTGAGAGAAAAAGCATCTTTTTTAAAGGAAAATATCAACCCAATTGAAGCTAGTGGGCAATTAAATTTTGTAAACATTCCTACAGGAGATTTTGCACAAAACACCCAACTTGGTTTTGATATTTTATTTGCAGATGGTCATACCGAAAAACAAATGATTCCACATATTCAGTATAAAAATAAAACCATCGTTTTTATGGCTGATTTACTACCAACAGTTGGACACATTCCGTTACCATATGTTATGGGTTATGATACAAGACCATTGTTAACAATGGACGAAAAAGCTAAATTTTTAAACAACGCAGCTGATAATAATTTTTTATTGTTTTTAGAACACGATGCAACTAACGAATTGTGTACACTAAAACATACCGAAAAAGGAGTACGATTAAACGAAACATATAAATTTAAAGAAGTTTTTAATTAACTAATAAATAACACAATGAGAATTTTTAAATACACGTATTTGGTAGCAGTAGCTACACTAACGTTAACAAGTTGTGGTTCTGTTAAAAATATGGCAGTTCCAACTATGGATACAGCTGTAAATATAACATCAGCCAAAAAGGGAACAGTAACTGAAGAGCAATCTAAACATTGGGCTCATGCAGATTTAGCTACAGACACAATACCAGGAATGAGCTTAGATAAAGCTTATAAATTTTTAGAAGGAAAAAAAGGGACAACCGTAATAGTTGGAGTTATTGACTCTGGCATTGACATTGAACATGAAGATTTAAAAGACGTTCTTTGGACCAACACAAAAGAAATTGCAGGAAATGGAATTGACGATGATAAAAACGGATTTATTGATGATATTCACGGATGGAATTTTTTAGGTGGAAATGGAGTTGCAGCTCCAGAACAACTTGAAATAACTCGTATTCTTGCCAAAATGAACCCTCGTTTTAAAGGAAAAACAATTGATGAAATTAGCCCAGAAGATAAAGCTGATTTTGAAAAATATCAAGAATACGTAAAAGCATACGAAGCTTCAGGATCTAGATATTTTACAACATTAGAACGTTTAGCTCAAATAGAAGAAACAATTAACGCTGTAAAAAAACACACTAAAAAAAGTACACTTACTTTAGAAGATTTAAAAGCCATTGAAACTGAAGATGAAACTTTAAAAGGGCAAGTACAAGGATTAATAACTTTATTTGGAAGAGGTTTAAATGAAGAAGAATTTTACCAATACTACGAAACTCAAAAGAAAAACAAAAACTACGATTTTGATTTTGACGGAAGAGCAATTGTTGGAGATAACCCTGAAGATATAAACGACAATGTTTATGGTAATGGAAATGTAATTGGTTCAAAAGATGAAGAATCTCATGGAACACACGTTTCAGGAATTATTTTAGCAACAAGAAACAATGGAGTTGGAATGAATGGTGTTGCAACAAATGCAAAATTAATGTCAGTTAGAGCTGTGCCAGATGGTGATGAGCGTGATAAAGATGTTGCTTTAGCAATTCGTTATGCTGTTGATAACGGTGCAAAAGTTATTAATATGAGCTTTGGTAAAAATTATTCTCCTAATAAAGAATGGGTTTTTGATGCTATTAAATATGCTGAAGAACACGACGTATTACTTGTGCATGCTGCAGGTAACGACAATAAAGATATTGATGTGAAACCTAACTGGCCAAATGATTCTGAAGACAAAGTTGTAGAATATGCTGATAATGTATTAACAGTTGGCGCTATGAGTTTAAATTACGATGAGAATTTACCAGCGCCTTTCTCAAACTACGGAAAAACAAATGTAGATGTTTTTGCTCCTGGAGTACAAATTTATTCTACAGTTCCTAAAAATGAATATGCAAAATACAACGGAACATCAATGGCATCTCCTGAAGTTGCTGGTGTTGCTGCTTTGGTAAGATCTTACTATCCTCAATTATCTGCAAGCCAAGTAAAACATATTATTATGAATTCTGGAACTAAAATAGATATGGACGTATTAGTGCCAGGCGAAAAAGGTAAAAAAGCAAATTTTTCAGAATTATCAATTTCTGGAAAAGTAGCAAACGCTTACAATGCTTTAGTTTTAGCTGATAGAATGGTAAACGGTAAATAATATTATAATTTTCTGTTAAAAAAGCACACTTCAAAAGAGTGTGCTTTTTTGTTTTATATAGTTATAGCTATATTGCGCTGTTAATAATTTTTACAATGAAAAAATCCCTATTTCTACTATTTTATATTTTTACAATTACACTTTTTTCACAAAATAATTATACTTATTGGCAACAACATGTTAATTATAAAATGGATGTTGATTTTGATGTAAAAACATTTCAATATAAAGGAACTCAAAAATTAGAATACACTAATAACTCTCCTGATCAGTTAGATAACGTATTTTATCATTTATTCTACAACGCTTTTCAACCTGGTAGTGAAATGGACGCACGCTTGCACACTGTTCCAGATCCTGATGAAAGAATGGTAACCAATATTGGAACAAAATTAAACCCTAAATATGAAAGCAGAATTTCAAAATTAAAACCTCATGAAACTGGCTATCTAAATGTAATTTCACTAAAACAAAATGGAGAAAACGTTAGCTATTTAGTAGAAGGAACCATTTTAAAAGTTAGTTTAAACAATGCTATAAAACCTGGAGAAACTGTAGTTTTTGATATGGTTTTTGAAGGGCAATTACCTGTTCATATTAGACGAGCCGGAAGAAATAATGAAGATAATGTAGCTATTTCTATGGCGCAATGGTATCCAAAAATGGCTGAATATGATTTTGAAGGTTGGCATGCCAATCCATATATTGCACGTGAATTTCATGGCGTTTGGGGAAATTTTGATGTTACTTTAACTATCGACAAAAACTATACAGTTGGCGGTACTGGATATCTTCAAAATCCACAAGAAATTGGGCACGGTTATGAAAACCCATCAAAAAAACTTCAAATAAAAAAAGGAAATACTTTAAGTTGGCATTTTATTGCACCCATGGTTCATGATTTTAGTTGGGCTGCAGATCCAAATTATACACATGATATTTTAAAAACCAAATTTGGCACAGAACTTCATTTTTTATATAAAAATGATGAAAAGTATAAACAAGCCTGGAAAGAAGTACAACCTTATACCGAAAAAGCGTTGAATTATTTTAATGAGAATATTGGAAATTATCCTTACAAGCAATACTCTGTAATACAAGCTGGAGATGGCGGAATGGAATACGCTATGTGCACTTTTATTTCAGGTGGTGAAACCTTAAATAGTATTAGAGGAACCGTTTTTCATGAATTTGCACATTCTTGGTTTCAACATATTTTAGCAACAAACGAAAGTAAACACTCTTGGATGGATGAAGGATTTACATCTTACATTTCTTCATTAGCTTCTAATAAAATTATGAGAGGTATTGATAATATTCCTAGAGGAAGAAATTATGCAGCATATTTTTATGCAGTTAAAAATGATTTAGATGAGCCACTTACAACGCATGCTGATAGATTTAATACAAATGCTGCATTTAGTATTGGAAGTTACACAAAAGGTAGTATGTTTTTAAGTCAGCTAAACTATATTATTGGTGAAGAAAATGTAAAGGAAACAATTAAAAAATATTATTCCGATTTTAAATTTAAACACCCAACACCAAACGATTTTAAAAGAGTTGCTGAAAAAGTATCTGGAATACAACTTGATTGGTATTTAAACGAATGGATTGAAACCGATCATACCATAGATTATGCTGTGGCAAATGTTGTTGACAAAACTATCACCTTAGCAAGAGTTGGAAAAATGCCAATGCCAATTGATTTGAAAGTCGTTTATACCGATGAAACTAAAGAATCATTTTATATTCCTTTACGCATGATGTTGGGAGAAAAACCTACAAAAGCTACGATTTTAAAAAATTGGGCTTGGGCATATTCAACATATACTTTTAATGTTTCAAAAGAAATAAAATCGGTTAAAATTGACCCTTTAGGCTTTATGGCTGATATTGATACAAGTAATAATATTTTTGAAAAACTTTAAAATATTCTCAATATCAAAATAATAAATGGTTATTTTTAACAAACAAAAGGTTTGTTTTATAAAACAAATGGTTATTTTTTTGGATTTTTAAATTTTTTATTCTAATTTCGATTTTTGTCCTTAAAATTAGAATTACATAAAAGATTATGAACCCCAAACTTTTATATGATGAACACAAATTCAATATTAAATAACTTCAAATCTGAAAATTTTTCGAGTGTGATTTTAAAAAATTATAAAACATACTTAAAACATTACGAGTTAAAATGCCTAAAACCAATGTCTTTAGAAGAATTCTCTAAAAATTACAATATTCATTAGTACTTTTTAAAGCAACTTATTTTAAGCTATAGAATTACCCACTTTACTCTACCAACTTCACCAGTTTTTAATTGGACTTTTATGCCGTGTGGATGCGATACAGAATTGGTTAAAATACGCTGCACAATTCCTTCGGTAAGTTTGCCTGTGCGCTGATGATTTTTTTGAACAATTTCAACTTCCGAACCTATTTGTATGTTTTTTCGTTGGCTTCCTTGCAGTTTTTTATTTTCCATAGAATATTTTAAATGCTATTTACTGAGTCTTTTCAATAACGCTTTTAAAATTTAATTTTTCTTTAGGAATAAATCCTTTTAAAATTAAAACCACACCAAAAATCATTAGTAAAATACCCATTGCGCGTTTAATTTTGTAGGTAACTTTAGGTGTTAAATGTCTTTTTAATTGTTTGGCTAACGTTATTTTACCAATATCTGTAATAAAATAACTGATTAATATAACAGTAAAATAATTAAATATTTTTGATGGATTCATTTCTAAATTTGATCCGACAACTACAATCATTCCAAGCCAAAAAGCTAAAACACCAATATTTATAAAGTTGAGCAAAAATCCTTTGGCAAAAAGTTTAAAATAGTTCGTTTTTTCTGGGAGCACCAACGTTTCATCTTGAATAGCAGCTTTCTGGCTTTTATCTAAAAAAGTAATAATTCCGTATACCAATAAAATTAATCCACCAATGTAAAAGAGCCTTGGATCGTCTTTAATTTCTTCTAACAAACTTTTACTTCCAAAATAGGCAATTAAAATAAAAGCTATATCACCTAAAATTACACCCAAATCAAACATTATTGCGGCACGTGCGCCTTTAATAATACTGGTTTGGATAAGCATAAAAAAAACAGGACCAATCATAAAGGCTAAAAAAAAACCGATAAATACTGCTTCTTTAATTTCGTTAAAAGTCATTTTTTGGTGTTAAATCTGTGAAAATACTACATTCTAATTAAACATCATCGTAATCTACTATGATTTTTGAAGTAGTTGGGTGCGCCTGACAAGTTAAAATAAATCCATCATTAATTTCTGCTTCAGATAAAATAGTGTTTTTATCCATGGCAGCTTTTCCTTCAGTAACTTTTGCTAAACAGCTACTGCAAATTCCTCCTTGGCAAGAATATGGTGCGTCTAAACCTTCTTTTAAAGCCGCTGTTAATATGGTAGTTTTAGCATCCATTGTAAAGGTAGTTTCCTCATCATCAACTAATACAGTAATTTCACACTCACCATCAAAAATTTCATTTTTGGAAGTTTCTTCAATAGAAATTGGCAAAGAAAATAACTCAAAATGAATAGCGTTTTCATTGATTCCATTTTCAATAAGTGTTTCTTTTGCAATATTAATCATTGGTTCTGGTCCGCATAAAAAAGCATTATCAAAACTAATATCCTTAAATTTATTTTTAACTACAAAATTTATATTTCCAGTATCAATTCTACCAAATAAAGCACCTTCAATTTTTTCTCGACTATAAACATATTGCACATTAAAATTTGTTGGATACGCTTTTTGCAAAATATCTATTTCTGATTTAAAAATAGTATCTGCAGTTGTTTTATTGCCATAAATTAACGTAAAAGTACTTGCTGACTCTTCAGTTAAAACAGCTTTTATCATTGCCATAATTGGTGTAATTCCGCTTCCGGCAGCAATGGCTAGGTAATTTTTTTTGTTTGTTGAATTTGTTTCTAAAACAAATTTTCCTTCTGGTTTTGAAACCTCTAAATTTGTACCTGTTGTTAAAATTGTTGTTGCAAAAACAGAAAATGTTCCGTTATCTATCGCTTTTATTGCAACTCTTAAGTCACCACTTTTGGGTGATGAACAAATAGAATACGCTCTGCGCAACTCTAACCCAGCAATTTCTTTTTTTATGTTGATGTATTGTCCCGCTGTAAACTGAAATTCAGACCTTAAATCGTTAGGAATATCAAATAAAATAGATACGGCATTTTTAGTTTCTTTTTTAATTTCTTTAATAGTTAGTGTGTGAAATTTCGACATTTTCAAAAAGTTTAAGACTACAAAAGTAAAGAATCTAAATACAATTTTTTGTTAAAAAACATACCTAACAAAGTTATACATAAGAAAATTATGCATATATTTATCCTACTAATTAAACTGCAACCTATAGTTTATAATGCAATTATCATGGGAAATCAAAAATTATACAAAGGATCTTTACAAACAATTATACTAAAATTGTTAGAAGAAAATGATAAAATGTATGGTTATGAAATTACCCAAAAAGTAAAGGAATTAACCAAAGGAGAATTGTCTATTACCGAAGGTGCATTGTACCCAGCATTGCACAAATTGGAAGCCGAAAGATTGCTAGACGTTGAGGTTACTACCGTTGATAACCGTTTGCGTAAATATTACAAACTTACGGAACACGGCACCAAAGAAACGGTAAACAGATTGGCGGAATTAGAGGAGTTTATTGCAACTATGAAAACAATTGTAAATCCAAAATTGGCTTAAAAAATTGCTTTACTATGAAACTAACTCTAGAACAAATACAACAACTCTACATTTTTACGCGGCAACATTATGTAGAACATTTTGATGTACAAACCGAGTTGGTAGATCATTTAGCAAATGATATTGAACAAATTTGGAAAACACAACCAAATCTTTCTTTTGAAGATGCCAGAAATATTTCATTTAAAAAATTTGGCGTTTTTGGTTTTATGGATATAGTTGGTGAACGCCAAAAAGCATTAAGCAAAAAATATTGGAAAATAATCTGGAGTTTTGCTAAAGATTGGTTTCAATTGCCAAAAATTATTTTAACCATATTTATTTTTACTTTATTCACCATTGCTTGTAGAAGCAAATTTGGAGAATATTTTTTATTTAGTTCATTAATGATAATGTGTGTTTATGGATTAATAAAAGCATTTCAATTAAAAAACAATTTTAAAAAAAGGATAAAATCAACAGGTAAAAAATGGATGTTAGAAGAAATGATTTTTAGTGCAGGAATGGGCTTCTTCACTATGATACCAATAAATTTAATAAACATTTTTAATCTTTCTAATTTAGATGAAAATATGATTTATTCTAATTGGTTCACTTTACTTTACGCTGCCATTTTTACTCTTTTAGTAATTGGATTTTATGTTGTTATTGAAGTTTTACCAAAAAAAGCAGAAGAATTACTAACCAAAAACTATCCAGAATATAAACTAGTGTAACAAAATCTACTAAACAAACACATATATAACATAGTCAATAAACCAAACCGTATGATTAAACATTTTTTAAATTTTGAGTGGAAACAATTTTTTCGTTCATCATATTGGCAAAAAAGTATTGCTTTAAATATTTTAATGGGCTTTTTAGCCTTGTATTTTATGCTTACTTTTTTAATTTTAGGAATAAGTATTTATCCGTTATTAAAAAAGCAATTTCCAGAATCTGATCCGTTAATTTTAGTAAACGGATTTTTATTTTACTGGTTTTTAGGCGATTTAGTCATGCGATTTTTCTTACAAAAATTACCAGTAGTAAATATTAAACCGTTGTTAACGCTTCCAATAAAAAGAAGTTCCATTTTAAATTATGTTTTAGGAAAATCTGCTATTTCATTTTTTAATTTTTTACCACTTTTTGCCATCATTCCGTTTGGTGTCATTTTAATTTTTGAAGATTATAGCACAACAACAGCATTAATTTGGATGTTATTAATGTACATTTTTACATTAATAATCAATTTTTTAAATTTTATTATTGAAGCCAAATCTGCCGAAACTGAACTATCCTTTTTACCAATTATCGCCATTGCATCAGGCTTGTTTGCTTTAAATTATTTTGAAATTATTTCAATTTCAAGTTTATTAGGAAACGCTGTTAACAGTATTATTTCAAACCCATTGTTAATTTTAATTCCATTAGCAATTTTAGTTGGTTTGTATGCTTTTAATTATTTAGAACTAAAGAAAAAATTATATGTAGATGGTTCTTTAAAAGCAAAAGCCGCAGTTGCAACAACTACCGATTTAGCTTGGACTCGTAGATTTGGAGATATTGCTCCTTTTTTACAACTAGATTTAAAATTATTATGGAGAAATAAACGTCCGAGATCAACCATTTTTATTTTAGTAATTGGGTTGTTGTACGGATTAATTTTTTACCCAAATCCAACCTATCAAAATATGCCAGCAATGTTTGTTTTTGTTGGAATATTTGTAACCGGAATTTTTATGATCAATTTTGGTCAATTCATTCCAGCTTGGGACAGCGGCTATTACAAGTTATTAATGAGTCAAAATATTAAATACAAACAATATTTAAATTCAAAATATTCATTAATGACTATAAGTGCAGTTATAATGTTTGTATTAAGTATTCCTTACGTATATTTTGGATGGAAAATTTTAGCAATTCATTTTGCGGCAATGGTGTACAATATTGGCGTAAACTCACACGTATTATTGTTTGGAGGTTCTTTTAACAGAAAGAAAATAGATTTAACACAACGTGCAGCGTTTAATTATCAAGGAACAGGAGCTGTACAATGGCTTATTGGATTTCCTTTATTACTAATTCCAATTTTGTTTTTTTACATTCCTTATAAATTTATCAATTTTGAAGCTGGTATTATAACTTTAATAGTTTTAGGTGGAATCGGAATTATTTTTCATCAAAAATTAATGAATTTTATTACCAAACGGTATTTAACTTCAAAACATAAAATGATCAGTGCTTTTGATCAAAACAATTAATTAACTACTCGACAAAAAATATATTACAATGATAAAATCTACAGAACTTTCAAAAAAATACGGTGATGTAACCGTTTTAAATATACCATCATTAGAAATTCCAAAAGGACAATCATTTGGTTTGGTTGGAAACAATGGCGCAGGAAAAACTACTTATTTTAATTTATTGTTAGATTTAATTAAACCAACAACCGGAAAAGTAATAAATAATGAAATTCAGGTAAATAAAAGTGAAGATTGGAAACCATTTACAGCTGCTTTTATTGATGAAAGTTTTTTAATTGGCTACTTAACTCCTGAAGAATATTTTTATTTTATTGGTGAGCTTCGCGGAATGAATAAAGCTGATATTGATACTTTTTTAAATCAGTTTTCTGAAATTTTTAATGAAGAAATAATTGGTAGAAAAAAATATTTGAGAGATTTATCAAAAGGAAATCAGAAAAAAGCAGGAATTGTTGCCGCATTAATTGGAAATCCTGAAGTAGTTATTTTAGATGAACCTTTTGCAAATTTAGATCCAACAACACAAATCAGATTAAAAAAATTATTGAAGGATTTAACTAAAAATAGTAAAACAACTTTATTGGTTTCTAGTCACGATTTAGGTCACGTTACCGAAGTTTGCGAACGTATTGTTGTGTTAGAAAAAGGAAATATTGTTAAAGACATTAAAACATCTGAAGAAACTTTAAAAGAATTAGAAGCGTATTTTTCTGTGTAAACAAATTAAATACTTAGATTTTTGTATTTTTACAACCCACTTACAATAAATGTGATATTTAATAAGTTAAGGGATAAGTAAAATATATTAATTTGAATAATTCTGTAAAAATAATTGTTGCTTTTATTGGCATGTTTTTACTTGTTGGATGCTCAACAAAAAAAGACGCATTTTTAAATAGAAATTTTCACTCCATCAATACAAAATACAATATTTTATATAATGGAAATGAAGCTTTTAAACAAGGGTTTGAACAATTAACTGCAAATTACGAAGATAATTATTGGGAAATTTTACCAATAGAACCTTTAAAAGTTGATGAGTTAGCGCTTCCTGGCGCTAAAAGAGATGAAGATAGTTCTCCACAAGCATTTGAAAAAGCTGAAGAAAAAGCGGTTAAAGCAGTTCAAAAACACTCAATGCTTATTGCACGTCAAGAACGCAATAAACAAATTGACGATGCTTATTTATTATTAGGAAAATCTCGTTACTACTCAAAAAGATTTGTACCTGCTTTAGAAGCATTTAATTATGTGATTTTAAATTATCCGAGAGCTAACTTAATAAATGAAACTAAAATTTGGCAAGCTAAAACATACATTCGTTTACGAAACGAAGAACAAGCAATTGAAAATTTAAAAACACTTTTAAAATCTGATAACTTAAATCAAAAAACTATTGAAAATGCAAATACAGCTATAGCAATGGCGTATTTTAATTTAGATAGTACACAGCTAGTTATCAATCATTTAAACAAAGCCATAAAAATTACTCCAAAAAACAAAGTAATTACAAAAGCTATGTTTACAACTAATAAAAAAACAGTTGTAAAACCTGTGTTATCAACAAAAAATGCCGAACAAACTGCGCGCAATTTATTTATTTTAGGACAACTTTATAAACATCAAAATAAAATAGATTCTTCAAATTATGCATTTAATACGTTGCTAAAAATTAAAAAAGCACCTTTTAAATATAAAATTCATGCTGAAATTGAAAAAGCCAAAAACGTTTTATCTAATCAAGATAAAACTACAGCAATTGAGGTTTTAAAAAACCTAACTAAAGATCGTTTTAATAAAAATTATTTAGATGAGTTATATTATCATATAGGTAAAGTTGAAGAATCAAATGATCCTGAAAGTGCGTTGACTAATTATAAAAAATCACTTCAATCAAGTATAAAAAATAATTTTCAAAAAGAATTAACCTACGAAGCAATTGGAAATTTATATTTTGAAAAAGCTCAATTTGTTTCAGCGGCTGCTTATTATGATAGTATTCTTCAAATAACAAAAGATGATTCATCAAAACGAATTTTTAGATTGAAAAGAAAAAGATCCAATTTAGATGAAGTAATTTTATATGAAGACATTGCTAAAAGAAATGACAGCATATTGAATTTAGTTGCAATGAGCAACGATGAGCGCACTACTTTTTTCAACAATTACATAGAAAAATTAAAAACTGCCGAAGAAGAACTTCAAAAAAATATAAATACAGGTTTAAATACAACTATTCAAGCAAACAATTTTAAGCCGGTAAAAGGAAACTGGTATTTTTATAACAATCAAACTGTTGGCTTTGGCGAACAAGAATTTAGGCAAATTTGGGGAGATCGACTTTTAGAAGATAATTGGAGATTAAGTAATAAAACTAAAATGAATTTCCCTGGTTTTTCGACTCAAGAACAGGAAAATACTATTGTTGTAAATAATTCTGAATTATTAGAATTATCGTATTATTTAAATCAAATTCCATCAAACAAACAAACAATTGATAGCCTAAAAATAAATAGAGATAATGCGTATTTTAAATTAGGCATTATTTATAAAGAACAATTTAAAGAAATTGATTTAGCAAAAGAGAAACTAGAAAAACTATTAACTTTTAATCCAGATCCATCATTTTCTCTTCCTGCTAAATATCACTTGTATAAAATATATTCTGAAGAAAATAATAAAAAATCAGAAGAATTTAAAAACGATATTATTGCAAATTTTCCAAATTCTAGCTTTGCAAAAATTATTTTAAACCCTACCAATGTAGCAGTTTTAAATGATACTAATTTAGCTGAAAATGAATATGCACTTGTATTTTATGATTATAAAGATGAAAATTTTGATGCTGTAATTGAAAAATCTAACGAAGCAATTATTAAGTTTCAAGGAGACCAAATTATACCAAAATTTGAATTATTAAAAGCTTATGCAATTGGAAAAAAAGAAGGAATTTTAGCCTTTAAAGAAGCATTAAATTTTGTTGCTATGAATTACCCAAATACCGAAGAAGGGAAAAAAGCCCTTGAAGTAATTGAAACCATTAAAACAAAAATTTAATAACCTCACAAAAATATAATAAGTATGTTATCCAAAAAAAAACAAAATGAACCTATCGTATCTGAAATAAATGTAATAGGAAAAAATACCACAATTATTGGTGATATCATTTCTGAAGGCGACTTTAGAATTGAGGGAAAAGTTGAAGGAACAGTAAAAACAAAAGGAAAAGTTGTTGTTGGCGCTTCTGGCAAAATTAAAGGCAAAATTGAATGTGCCGAAGCAGATATAGAAGGTAGTTTTTCCGGTGAACTATTTGCTTCAAATTTATTAACATTAAAAACTACAGCATTAATTACAGGAAACGTAGTTATTTCTAAACTAGCTGTTGAGCCTGGTGCAGAATTTAATGCAACTTGCACTATGAAAAATTCTGTTAAGGAATTAAACAATGAACAAGCAAAAAAAGAAAAAACAGCTTAATAAATACCTGCAATTAACTGGTGTAGCTTTTCAAATGGGATTAACTATTTATTTAGGCGTCTATTTTGGAAAAAAACTAGATATTTATTTCCAAACTACTCATAAAACCTACACCATCATTCTTACACTTGTGTCATTGGTTATTTCAATTTATAGTGTAATAGCGCAACTAAAAAGTATAAATGACAAATATGATTAATGCAATTATTAGTTTTGGAGTTAAACTGTTTCTGATTATTGGAATTATTTTTGGCGCTCATATTTTAATACTTTCTTTTATACAAACTCCCTTATTTGGCAATAGAATTATTTTAGCTTATCTCGTAAATTTTTTATTGGCAATGGTTATTTATATCGCTTTATATAAACTCAAAAAAAAATATTTAGATATTTTAGGATTTATATTTATGGGAGGTAGTTTATTAAAATTTGTTGCGTACTTCATTTTTTTCTACCCATTTTACAAAGAAGACGGAACAATAAATTCATTTGAAGCAACTGCATTTTTAGTACCCTATGCAGGATGCCTATTTTTCGAAACTTTTTACCTTATAAAACTCTTAAATAAATAAGGTATAAAGGTCTGTTATTATATTATTTAGCAAAAGAAAAAAGCATAAAAAAATATTTTTTAGTTTTTAATATAAAACCGTACATTTGCAAAATCTTTTAAGAAAACCACTATTAATAAAGTGATATGCACAGAAATAACATAGTTAAACTACTTACGTTACTACTTTTAACTGTAACAATTTCAGTAAAAGCACAGCATGATACTCATAATGAGACTCCTGTTGAAGATGCTCATTCAGGAAAGGATATAAAAACTGAAATTAAAGAATATATAAATCATCACTTGTTAGATTCTTACGATTTTACATTGTTTTCTTACACAAATGATGCTGGTGAGCATAAATATATTGGAGCGCCATTACCAGTAATTTTATGGGATGGTGGTTTACAAGTGTTTTCTTCATCAAAATTCAATCACGGTGAAACTGTAGCTGAAGTAAATGGCAATTACTATAAAGTTTATCATAATAAAATTTATAAGACTGATGCAGAAGGAACAATTTCCTATGATGAAGCACATCACCCAACAAATGCAAAACCTTTAGATTTTTCTATCACTAAAAATGTTGTTTTTATATTTTTAGTTGGTTTATTAATGTTATTTATGTTTAGCAAAATGGCTAAAAATTACAAAAAAAGTGCTGTTCCTACAGGTCTTGGAAGATTATTAGAGCCAATAATTTTATATATAAGAGATGATATAGCTATCCCAAACATTGGAAAAAAACACTACAAAAGATATATGAGTTACTTGTTAACTATCTTTTTCTTTGTGTGGATTATAAACTTATTAGGTTTAACACCACTTGGTGTTAATGTAACAAACAACATTGCAGTAACATTAGCATTAGCGTTAATGACTTACTTTATTACAACATTTTCAGGAAATAAAGATTATTGGAAACATATATTTTGGATGCCAGGAGTGCCAACTTTAATGAAAATTATTTTAGCTCCAATTGAATTATTAGGAACATTTATTAAACCATTTTCATTAATGATACGTTTGTATGCAAACATTACAGCGGGTCATATTGTATTAATGAGTATAATAGGTTTAATGTTTATTTTCAAAAACTGGATAGGTAGTCCATTATCATTCGGATTGGCATTTGCCCTTTCCTTATTAGAATTATTAGTAGCAGCGCTACAAGCATATATTTTCACTATGTTATCTGCATTGTACTTCGGTTCAGCAGTAGAAGAACACGATCATCATTAAAAATTGAATGTTTAATTAATTAATATATATATTATGGAAGGTCTAAATTACATTGGAGCTGGTTTAATCGTTATCGGTGCTGGTATTGGTATTGGTAGAATTGGTGGACAAGCAATGGAAGCTATCGCTCGTCAACCTGAAGCTTCAGGAAAAATTCAAACAGCAATGCTTATTGCAGCAGCGCTTATTGAAGGAATTGGATTTGCTGCTTTATTTGCAGCTTAAGAAAATTTAAACAACAACTACAACGGTTGGTTGTAGTTGTTGTTTAATAACTATTAATTAAAAAATAACAACACATATAATATGGAAAAACTTATAGAACAGTTTTCATTAGGATTATTTGTTTGGCAACTAATTTTATTTATTGGGCTAGTACTTTTATTAAAAAAGTTTGCTTGGAAACCAATATTAAATGCTGTTAATGAAAGAGAAGAAGGAATAAAAAACGCATTAGACGAAGCTGAAAACGCACGTAAAGAAATGCAAAACCTTACTGCAGATAATGAACGTATTTTAAAAGAAGCACGTGCTGAACGTGATATTTTATTAAAAGAAGCACGTGAAATGAAAGAAGGAATGATAGCTGATGCAAAAGAAGAAGCTAAAATACAAGCTACTAAAGTAATTGAACAAGCACAAGCTACAATTCAAGCAGAAAAACAAGCAGCTATTGCTGAAATAAAAAACCAAGTTGCTGAATTATCATTAAGCATTGCTGAAAAAGTTGTGAGAGGAGAATTATCTGATAAAGCAAAACAAACAAAGCTTGTTGAAGATATGTTAAAAGAAGTAACTCTATAAGTAAATAAAAAATGAGCGGATCTAGAGCAGCAATAAGATATGCAAAAGCAATACTAAGTTTTGCACTTGACCAACAAAAAGAGGTTGAAGTAAATAACGATATGTTGCTAATTGCAAACACCATTAATGAAAGTAAAGATTTGCAATTATTGCTTACAAATCCAGTTGTTAAAACTGAATTAAAAAAAGTAGCGCTTAAAGAAGTATTTGCAACTAAAATATCCTCATTATCACAAAAATTAATAGACCTGTTAATTGACAATAAAAGATTGCCAATTTTAGATGAGGTAGCAAAAAAATATACAATTATTTTTGATTCATTAAAAGGTATAGAAATTGCAAAAGTTACTACCGCAATTCCTTTAACCGATGAATTAAACAAACAGGTTTTAAATAAAGTTAAAGAAATTACAGGAAAAGAAGCAACTATTGAAAATATTGTAAATCCAGATATTATTGGCGGATTTATTCTTCGTGTAGGCGATGTACAATATGATGCAAGTGTTGCAAATAAATTACAAGTATTAAAAAGACAATTTGCAGACGAAAGTTATTTAGCAAAATTGTAATAATATAGATTTTAGTTTTAAAAAATATTAAAAATGGCATCAATAAAACCAGCTGAAGTATCAGCAATTTTAAAACAACAATTAGCAGGATTTGAAGGTTCAGCTTCTTTAAACGAAGTAGGAACTGTATTACAAGTGGGTGATGGTATTGCTCGTGTATATGGTTTAGCAAATGTTCAATACGGTGAATTAGTTGAATTTGAAGATGGATTAGAAGGAATTGTATTGAACCTTGAAGAAGACAACGTTGGTGTTGTATTATTAGGTCATTCTAAATCTATAAAAGAAGGATCGACAGTAAAAAGAACCGAAAGAATTGCTTCACTTAAAGTTGGAGAAGGAATTGTTGGACGTGTTGTAAATACTTTAGGTTTTCCAATTGATGGTAAAGGCCCAATACAAGGTGAAACTTTTGAAATGCCATTAGAACGTAAAGCTCCAGGTGTTATTTTTCGTGAACCAGTAACTGAGCCATTACAAACAGGATTAAAAGCTGTTGATGCTATGATTCCTATTGGTAGAGGTCAACGTGAACTTATTATTGGTGACCGTCAAACAGGTAAATCTACTGTTGCTATTGATACTATTATCAATCAAAAAGAATTTTACGATGCTGGTGTTCCTGTATATTGTATATATGTTGCAATTGGTCAAAAAGCATCTACAGTTGCTAATATTGCAAATCTATTAGAAGAAAAAGGAGCAATGGCATATACTACCATAATTGCTGCTAACGCATCGGATCCAGCTGCAATGCAAGTTTATGCTCCAATGGGAGGTGCTGCAATTGGAGAATATTTTAGAGATACTGGTCGTCCCGCATTAATTGTATATGATGATTTATCTAAACAAGCAGTTGCATACCGTGAAATTTCATTATTATTACGTCGTCCACCAGGACGTGAGGCGTATCCAGGTGACGTTTTCTACTTACACTCTCGTTTATTAGAACGTGCTGCAAAAATTATTAATAATGATATTATTGCTGCGCAAATGAATGATGTGCCAGATGCACTTCAAGGAAAAATAAAAGGTGGAGGTTCACTAACAGCTTTACCAATTATTGAAACACAAGCAGGTGACGTTTCGGCATATATTCCAACGAACGTAATTTCTATTACAGATGGACAAATTTTCTTAGATGGAGATTTATTTAATTCAGGTGTTAGACCAGCAATTAATGTTGGTATTTCGGTTTCTCGTGTTGGTGGTAATGCCCAAATTAAATCAATGAAAAAAGTAGCAGGTACATTAAAATTAGATCAAGCACAATTTCGTGAGCTAGAAGCTTTCGCTAAGTTTGGATCCGATTTAGATGCAGCTACAATGAATGTAATTTCAAAAGGACAACGTAATGTTGAGATTTTAAAACAAAATCAGGCAGATCCATTTAAAGTTGAAGATCAAATTGCAATTATTTATGCAGGATCTAAAAACTTACTAAGAACTGTTCCTGTTGAAAAAGTAAAAGAATTTGAAAGCGATTATATTGAATATTTAAATGCAAAACACAGAGATACATTAGATACTTTAAAAGCAGGTAAATTAACTGATGAAGTTATTGATGTATTAACAAGTGCTGCAAAAGAAGTTTCAGCAAAATACGCATAAAATATAAACTGTCATTCCCATAAAAGTGGGAATCTCATGATTTGAAGTTCATTTATAAAGATTCCGCATCAAGTGCGGAATGACAAATAAAATTAGAATGGCAAACTTAAAAGAAATACGTAACAGAATTGCATCCATTGGGTCAACAATGCAGATTACAAGTGCCATGAAAATGGTTTCTGCTGCAAAATTGAAAAAAGCGCAAGATGCAATTACACAAATGCGTCCGTATGCCGAAAAACTTACGGAACTTTTACAAAGTTTAAGTGCATCACTTGAAGGTGAAGTAGGTGGAGTTTATTCACAACAAAAAGAAGTATCAAAAGTATTAATTGTTGTAATTACTTCAAACAGAGGCTTATGTGGTGGTTTTAATTCATCAGTAATTAAAGCAACCGCAAAACATATTGAAGATAATTTTAAAGGAAAAGAAGTAGCTCTTTTAACAATTGGGAAAAAAGGTTTTGATATTTTAAGTAAATCTTTTAAAGTTATTGAAAAAGATAATGAAATTTTTGACGATTTAACTTTTGATAATGTGGCTATTATTGCCGAAAAAATAATGAGCTTGTTTGCCGAAGGTCGTTTTGATAAAGTAGAATTAGTGTACAATCATTTTAAAAATGCAGCTACTCAAATTACTACAATTGAACAATTTTTACCAATTGAACCTGTTAAAGGAACAGTTAAAGTTAACACTGATTATATTTTTGAACCTTCAAAAGCAGAAATTGTGTTAGAATTGATTCCAAAATCATTAAAAACACAATTATATAAAGCTATAAGAGATTCTTTCGCTGCCGAACATGGCGCTCGTATGACAGCAATGCACAAAGCAACTGATAATGCAACTGAATTACGTAACGATTTAAAATTAACGTATAACAAAGCACGTCAGGCTGCAATTACAAATGAAATATTAGAAATTGTAGGAGGAGCTGAGGCACTAAATAATTAGATATATTTTTTAAAAAATAATATTAAAAAAGAGCTTATCCAATTGGATAAGCTCTTTTTATTTAAGTTTGGTACGTACTTTGCTCTTGTAGAAAAAAACATATCATGAAAAAAATTATCCCTTTATCAATAATTGCTTTAATTCTTTTATCATTTTCTTGCTGTAAAAGTTCAAAAGCACAAACTAGTAATCTTGTAAGTTCTACTAAACATTTTTCGGTTGTAAATGCTTATTATACAAATTGGGTTGGAGGTCAACCAGGTATTAAAGGTCTTACTATTAAAGTATTTATAGATAATCCGACCATTACTTTAGACAGTCTTTATTTTAGAAACAAACAAACAGCATTAAAACAGGATTTAATTGGCAATAATAAACCATTTATTTGTAGTACAACTACCAGCAAATCTCCCGATTTTATACTAAGTGATGATCCAAAAAAAGAATATGGGAATCAAGCACCTAATATAGTAAATAATATTCCTTTTCAATTGAAAGCAAACGAAGCGGTAGTATCATACAACTTTAATAATACCAAATTTTATAAAAAAATAATTCTAAAAAAACAATAGATAACAAGCTGTTTTTAAGCTTTTTACACTATTTTAAATATCCATAATAATTTTTTGGCACGGAAATTGAATTTCTAAATACATAACCCAAAAAATTAATGATTATGAGAACTTTAAAATTACTTTATATTTCACTTATTATTAGTATCTCATTTACGGCTTGTGTTGTTGTTGAAGATGATTACCATGATAATTATGTAAACTTAGAAGATGTTGTAACCGCTTACGATTTATGGTATATAGATTACAACCAAACCGCTGGAACTGGTGATGTTCCGTTTTTATCAAAAGCATTTACATTATCATTTATAAATGGAAAGTTATATGCTAATAATAATTTAGTTGGTATTGGTTCTACTGGAAATGGATATGGAATTCAAATAGGATATTACAATACATTAAATGGTTTTTTAGAAATTGACCACAATATAGATGGATATTATGATTTTGATATAATTCAAGTATCCAATGACAGAATTAAACTAAAAGATAATTACAATAAAGTAACCTATTATTTAGAAGGATATCAAAAATACAATTTTGATTACAATCAAATATTTTATGACAACATTGAATATTTTTTACAAGAATATGATGCTTGGGAAAAAACATATACAAGTAATTCAGGAACAATTAATGAATTTGACAATGAAAATTTTTTAGCATTTACACCAGAAAATATAACAACATTTTATAGTTCGCAAGACAATAATGGCACAAATATTGCAAATATTTATTGGGATTATGTAGGTGATTATTTTGTTGCAAACGTTCAGGGATATAACAATTTAAAAATTTTAACATTAGATTATGATTCTTGGGGCAATGAAGAGTTTGAATTGAGCGTTATTAACGATAGAAAAATAAGTTTATATCATTTAGGTTCTGGAACAACCTATGAATTTACAGGAAGAGGATATATTCAGTATAAAAAATCTGCTTTGGCAAATAAAAGTGAAAATGTTGTAAGTAATGATGGAAGAAAACGAACTAAAGTAGAAAGAGAAACAAAAATTAAAAGAAATTTAAAATAAAGTTTGGTTAGTTGATTTTTGGTTGGTTAGTAAAATAACCATCCATTCAAAACCGTTCCCTGATTAGGAACGGTTTTTTTGTATATTTATACTATAAAAAAATTATAAAAATGAAACTTAAAACAGCATTTATTACAGGTGCAACGTCTGGAATTGGAAAAGCTACCGCAGAAATTTTTGCAAAAAATAATATTCAATTAGTGCTATGCGGCAGAAGAGCCGAACGATTAGCAAAAATTAAAGAACAATTAGAAAAGCTAACGAAAGTTACTGCCCTACAATTTGATGTTAGCAAAAAGGAAGATGTTTTTAATGCCATTAAAAGTTTGCCTCAAGAATTTCAAAATATAGATATTTTAATAAATAATGCAGGAAATGCCCATGGTTTAAGTACCATACAAGATGGAAGTACTGATGATTGGGATGCCATGTTAGATATTAATGTAAAAGGCTTATTGTACGTTTCAAAAGCCATTTTACCTAAAATGATAGAAAAAAACACTGGATTTATAGTTAATATTGGTTCAATTGCAGGGAAAGAAGTGTATCCAAACGGAAACGTATATTGCGCCTCAAAATACGCTGTAAACGCTTTAAACAAATCAATGCGATTAGATTTAAATAAATACAATATTCGCGTATCAGCAATCCATCCAGGAGCTGTGGAAACTGAATTTTCTGAAGTCCGTTTTAAAGGTGATAAAGAAAAAGCTGCAAATGTTTATAAAGGCTTTAACGCTTTGCAAGCTAATGATATTGCTGAAATTATATATTTTGTAATTAGCAGACCAGCACATGTAAATATTGAAGATTTAATTGTATATCCTACCGCACAAGCAAGTGCCACAATTTTAAATAGAGTCTAAATTAAAATGATTAATAAACGTCTTTTAATTAAAAATCTGCTTACCTATACTGATGAAAATAGCTTTTATGATAAAAAGCAACAACTTTCATTAGACAATAAAGAAGGAAAAGCTAAATTTTTAAAACACGTTTGTGCACTTTCTAATTCTAATCCCGAAAATAATTCATATATCGTTATTGGAGTTGAAGATCAATATAATAAAATAGAAGGTGTTGATTTTTTTGATGATAGTAAAATTCAAAATTTAATAAACTCTTATTTAGCAAATCCACCTAAAGTTCAATACGAAAATATACATTTTCCAAGTTTACCAAGGTATAAAGTTGTTGGATTGGTTACCATCCAATCCAACAACAAAGTTACCTCGCTTAAAAAGGGTATTTGGAAATATGTAAAAGGCCGAATATTTTTTAGGAGAGGAAGTAATTCAATGTCTACTTTAGGAAAATTTGAATTGATAAACACAAATAAAGAAATTGTTGAAGCCATAGAAAAAAATGCAAGCAGCAATATTGAATTAACTTTAGATGGCGTTTTTGATTTTTTTAAAAGACACGAAGAATATCATCCAACATATAAAGTTTTTAATGAGCAATTTGTATTGTGTTGGGCTGGTCAAAAAAAAGTGATAAAGGATAAAATATTTTACTCAAGAGTTGATATTGAGTTAATTAATGAACAAGTTCGGTTATTTTATTCTGCATTAGATGAAGTTAAAATTGAATTTAATAAACAATCATTCATCATAACTGAATATGTGTATTTAAGAATAAAAGAAGTATTTGATTATTATCCTTTAGAAAAAACCATCATTCATTTTAAAGAAAATGGAAAACATGATATAGTTACTGAATTATTATTTAAACCTCCACAATTTGATAAAGTTGTTTTACATCATATTTTTAATAATTGTAATACCATTCTTCAAAAATTAAAAAAGAATGTACCGCTTTCTGAAAGTGAACAATTAGATGTGTTAGAAATGCCTACAAATTATATGATTTGTGTATTTAATGGAATTCCAAATGCCTATTTACGATTAAAAGAATCTAAACAATATTTAAAAAACTTAGACGATAAAACTAGCTATATTAAATATAAAGAAGCTGTGAGAGTTTTAAGAAAAGTGAATTTTTAAAATTTACTTTATTAAAATTCTTTTACTTCCTTGAGCATTATCACTTGTTAATTTTACGATATAAACGCCAGTAGAAACTCCATAAATTTCAATTTGCTCAATATTTCCTCTAGCAAAATTCACACTATTTTTATAGATGGGTTGGCCAGAAATAGTAAATACTTCAATAATTGTTTTACCTGTTAATTGACTTGAGGATATAAAAAATTGACCATCGGATATTGTTGGAAAAATAGACGTACCCGTTCTTTCAAAAAATTGATCATCAATTCCTAATGAGCTATCAATATTTATATTTATTTGTTGGTTTGGTAAAAAACCACTGGTTGCATTTGTAATATCTACTTTAAAGTAATCTGTTGTAGTGCTACTTGCGTTATTTACATAAGTAATTTTACTTGTATTTATATCGTTTTGTGTAAATGTTTCCCCAAGCAACAAAGCTGTATTATTTAAACGCACACTTCCTTTAGTTGGTAATTCTGTTAACATAAAAACTTGTTCAAAAGCGGTAGAACCAATACTTGTGGCCTCCGTTTCTGCCTGATTTAATATATAAGTGCTATTTGTTCCAACTGTTAACGAGCTATTTGTAAAAGTTGAATTTGTGATATTTTCCGCATAACAAAACTCCAACGACCAGCTATTTAATGTTCCTGTATCACCCGTATATGCATCAAATATTTCAATAGTCCAATTTCCAACTGAATTTTCATTTACAAAGCCAGCTAAAGGTTGCGTTGGAATAAATGTTCCAGTAATGGGTTGTGAACCACAAACTATTGTACTTACTGCTTCATCATCAAAAGTTACTTCTAAACCATCAGTATCTCCACAAGATCCATCAAATAAAACAATGGTAGTATTATTTGGTGATGTTAACTTAATATCAAAATCCGAAATATACGTATGTGTAATATCTACCGAAACTTTTACTTTACTAATTGTAAAGCTATCCGCAATATTTATAGTTGATGTAGTAATTATACCATCATCAATAGCAGTATTAGCATTTTTTATATCAGCAGGTCTATCACAATTATTAATTGCAGCAGTTATAAAATTTTTTGTTGCGGAGTAATCACCAGTATTACAATCGTTTTTAGCTCTAACTTTCCAATAATAAACTGTAGATAGGTTTAAAATTGTTCCTATTTTATAATAATTATTAGGCGTATTGCTTGTTTCAATTATAGTATTAAAACCTGCATCGGTTGAAATTATAACGTCATAAGATGTTGCCTGAACATCTGCTAACCATGTTAAATTAGCTCCATTAATACTAATTTGATTTGCACCATCGGCAGGTAATGAAGTTGTAACAACTCCAACTTCATTTTTAACAACTAACAACAATTCTTTAGAAACTGTTGGTCCTCCAACTCCTGTAACTGTAATTATATATTCTCCTGGAGAAACAGCATTAATATTAGTTAAAGTCAACGTAAAACTTGCATCCGAACTATTAAATGTACTTGCACTTAAATTTGATGTGGCTCCAGAAGGAACACCAGAAACCAAAATATTTGTTGAAGTTGCATAACCACCCAATGCTTTATAATCTAAATTAAAAACTGCATTTGCAGATGCAGTACAAACTTCTAAAACACTATTTGTAGAAGCTATTGTATATGTTGAGTTTGTTGAACTGGTAAACTGACCAGTAAATACACCTCTTCCAAAAGTAGTTGCTAATATACTGTTATCACTTGTTCTTAAATCTAAATCAACAACCTTAACATCACGCATTCCGTTATAAGAACTAGTCCATGTTGGACTTGCTTCATTAAAGTTTTTTGATACCCAAATACCTAATTCTGTACCAACAATTACTTCATTTCTTGCTAATGGATTTTGCAAAATACTTTTTACTGGCATATCGGGTAAATTACCTTCTTTATTCACCCAACTTACACCACCGTTAGATGAATACCAAATATTACTTACCCCATAATTATGAAAAGTTACAAAAATATCATTTTCAGTTTCACCAAATTCAACTGCAGAAATACTTCCTACAAAAGCGCTTCCTGTAATTTCTTCCCATTTTATTACACTTGTATTTGTTTCATTCGCATTGGATAATTTTAATAATTTTCCATTTTCAGTTCCAACCAATAATATTGAGCTGGTTGTTGTAAAAGGTGAAACTTTAAAAGCAGTAGGAGCTGCATTTAGCAATGCGTTTGTTAACTTACTTTTTGTAGCATTACTACTTCCTAAAATATATCTGTTAATAGCAAACGAACCATTGGTACCATTTGAAAACATAATATTTAAATTATGATCTAAACCAGCCTGATTGATAAAATCTCCCTCATCATCATTATTATCAATAGTATATGATGTTCCTGGATAAGGTAAACTATAATAATAATGATTTCCATATACGTAAGAAGCTATCATATAATTTCCATCTTTATCTATAGTACTATACGCGCCATCACCACCAGAAACAAAAATACTTGAATTTGCTCCTGCTGAAGCTCCATTTATAAATGGCGTTCCGTTATCTTGTGCTCCAGCTAAAATCAATTCATTTGAAATACTTTGTCCGTAACCACCATAATAAAACTGGGTTACATTATAATCTTTATTTCTTGAAGATATTGCATTAGAGTTAGATACTGCAGTAGATAAATTTGACGCATAGTAAATACCACCATCACAACCTATAACTGCTTGATTACTGTTTTCTGGTCTAAAAGTAAATGCATGTTGATCGGCATGAACATATGAACAACTTAAAGTGTTTAAATTGGCATTGTTAGACCATTTTGATATTTGATCCCATTCACTTGCTAAATTGGTATTAATACCTTGTGAAGTTCTAAACAAATCTATTCCGCCCACATAAACAATATCATCATTTGAAGGATCTACCTCAACTACCAAATCATAAAAAGCTTGTCCACGTGTAAAATCATTAGCAGGAATTCCATTATCTGCATCATTTGGCTTAGCAAGTTCCGTAATATTTGTAAAAGCATTAGTTGTGGCATAAATGTGTGGTCCTTCAGAGGTTGTTCCTTCCGTTAACGCATATATTTTATTGGCATTTGTTTTTGAAACAGCTAACTCTACTCTGTTTGAATTAGCTAAAGTTGTTTTTTGTGTAAAAGTTGAGCCATCTGTAGAATTAAAAACTCTTCCTCCACCACTGCCTCCAATACCAGGAGTTGTTATTGTTCCCATCCACAATTTATTATCTGCAGAAATTTCAAAATCATTAGGGATATAATAAAAATTTATGGAACTCCATGTAAATTGCATGTTTGCAGATTCTATTCTACTCCAATTTAAGCCTTCATTTACTGATTTATATAAACCTGAAGATTGAAGCCCTAACCAATTATTTTTATTTGCAGCATCTCCATAAAGATGTCCTCCAACACCAATAAAAATTTCTGTTCTATTATTTCCTAAACCATCCCAATTCATATGATTCCAAGCAATAATATCATTTATATAATAAATTCCTGCTAAAAAATCAGACGTTGAACTAGAAAGATTACCGCCTCCAGCTATTTGAACTGGAACATGAGTCCACGTTGTTCCTCCATTTATAGTTTTATAAACACCGTTTCCAACTGCTGCACCAAACGTATATTGTTCACCTGTACCAATATACCATATATCAGAATTATTTGGGTCTACAGTTATACAAGAAATGTTCATATTACTTGGCACACCCGAAACAAGTGTCCATGATGGATTTGCGTTGGTAATATCTTCATTTTTCCATAAACCTCCACTTACACCACCTGCAAATACACGTTTATTTGTTGCGTCATTTGGGTCAAATAACACAACTCTGGTTCTTCCTCCTACATTATTTGGTCCTCTATCAATCCAATCATTTCCAGAAGTTCCATCGCCTGGCACTCTTCTAGATGTGTTATTTCTTTTTTCTTGAATTTCAAAAACTTTAAATGGTTCAGGCTTTCCTGTAGCTGGATTCATTGTTAACTCCCACTCTCTTTCATAATATTTATTTGGAGGAAGCTGTAACGCTTTTCGTTCGGTTTTAGAAAGCTTTAGAGTTTTTTTAAAAGGACTATTTGCTAAAAAATTGGCATGTTTTTCTCTTAACTCTAAAATAGTTAAAGAAGAATTTGTAGCTTCATTAAATTTTAAAAGGTATATTAGTAATATAGTAGGTACTAATAATAGTAATATGTAATACTTTTTATTATTCATTATGGGGTTTACTATAAGGTTTAATAGGTTTTAAGCTAACCTTTTAATTTTTTATACAATTGCAAGGCATAACCATCGGTTAAACTTGCCACAAAACCACAAATACTTAAAATTCTTAAATACGTTGTTTCTTGTGGTTTTTGAATACTTTCAGGCAATAGATTTAAAATTAACTTATCGTAATTTGTAATCTTATTTTCAAAGCTATTATTTAGTGCTGTTAAAAATACATCTAACAATGTAGCAATTATATTGTATCCAAACAACTCTTTTTCAATTACTTCCCTACTTTTATAAATTTTTTCGACACTTATTTTAATAATATCATTAATTTGAGCTTCAAAAGAACATTTGTCTAATAAAGAATGTTGGTATTCTCCTTTTAAAATAGCCTCTTCATTTTCAAGGAAAACATTTGAAGCTTCTGTAATAAGTGTTCCAATTGCTAATGCACGCAAATAACTAAGCCTGTCTTTTTTAAATTTTAATTGATGGTATTTTTTTGAATCAATAGAATTTTTTACCAGTTTAATTAAATATTCTAACGCATAATCTTCTTCAATTAATCCTAAGTTTATTCCATCTTCAAAATCAATAATGGTATAACAAATATCATCTGCAGCTTCAACTAAATATGCTAATGGATGCCTTCTGTATGAAATGTTTTCGGTATTGCCTGAAGAAATTAAACCCAATTCTTGAGCAACTTCTTTAAAACAAGCAATATCGTTTTGAAATATTCCATATTTTTTATCTGCAATATGTAAAGTTGGTTTTTTTGGTAATGATTCTTTTGGATATTTTATAAAAGTGCCTAAAGTTGCATAGGATAATCTTAATCCTCCAATACTTCCGGACTTACTTTCATTTAAAATTCTAAATCCATTAGCATTTCCTTCAAAATCAATAATATCTTGCCATTGTTTTGCAGATAAATATTCTTTGTATTTTAAACCATTTCCGCTTTTAAAATATTCACCAATTGCTTTTTCTCCGCTATGACCAAAAGGTGGATTTCCTATATCATGTGCTAATGCAGCAGTTGCTACAATTGCACCAAAATCATTCATTTTAAATCCTTCTTCAATTAAATTTGGATGTTTTAAAAGTACTTTTTCGCCAACAATTCTCCCAAGAGAACGCGCTACAACACTTACCTCTAAACTATGTGTTAAACGCGTATGAACAAAGTCTGTTTTTGAAAGTGGAACTACTTGTGTTTTATCTTGTAAACTTCTAAATGAATCTGAAAATATAATACGATCATAGTCTACTTCAAAACCCAATCTAGTTTCATCTTGTTCATTTCTTAATCTTTTTTGAGTATCACCAAATCTTTTAAGTGATAATAATTGACTCCAATTCATTTTCATTGTAAATAATTTGTTGCAATATACTCAATAAATTAGTTTTCATACATCCAAAATAATGTCAAATATTTACATTATAGTTACAAAACTATAAGTTTTAAATAACCTTTAATTAACACTGTATTTGTTTATTTGAGCATTAAATAAAACATATTACCAATGAAATATTTCGTACTATTATTTACTATTTTTTCAACTGTTTTTACATATAGTCAATCATTAAAAGTTGATTCATTTTTTTCTGAAAATAAACAAAATGGTACAATAAAAGGTCTAGTTTTAGATGAAGATAATAATAACGAACCTTTGGTTTTTGCTGAAATTATCGTAAAAAATTCTGAGACTAAAACCGAATCAGCAATGGACGGAACTTTTAAATTTGACTTAAAACCAGGTATTTACAATTTAGAAGTGCGCTTTATAGGCTATAAAACAATTGAAATAGACAATGTTAAAGTTATTTCAAACACCACAACCAACATCAAACAATCATTACCCGCATTAAAAGTTGCATCTTCAATTTCAATAGCAAGTTTACAATAAAATTGTACTTAAATTTAAGCTAACATTTAGTTAACACTTTTATTAAGTTTTCATAATAACAACATAACCTTTCATTTACGTAGCTCTTGTTCCTTTGCCTCAAGAAATTTTAAGACAAAAATGAACAAGACAATTATAGGTATATTTTTATTATTTAGCACATTGTTATTTAGTCAAAATAAAGGAACGGTAAGTGGAATAGTATTAGACAAAGAATTTGAAAACGCAGCCTTACCATTTGCAAATGTATTTATTAAAGGCACTTCAATAGGAACTACCACAGATTTTGATGGAAAATATGAGCTTAAAGCCGATGCTGGAATTTACACGTTAGTATTTAGTTTTATAGGTTACAAAACTGTTGAAATACCAAAAATACAAGTAAAACAAGGCGAAAACACAACAGTTAACCAAATATTGAGCGCAAGCGAAGGTGTTTCATTAAACGAAATACAAATTACAGGAAGTGTAAGTAAAGAGTCTGAAAGTGCTTTATTAACAGAACAACGTAAAGCAACTACAATTGAACAAAAAATTGGTGCGGAAGAACTAAACAGAAAAGGTGTTAGCGATGTGGCTGCAGCTTTAACTAAAACAACAGGAATTTCAAAAGAAGAAGGTTCGGGTAATGTTTTTGTTCGTGGGCTTGGAGATAGATATAATATTACCACCTTAAACGGATTACCATTACCATCAAACAATCCATCAAAAAAGAATATAGACTTAGGAATTTTCTCTACAGATATTGTTGAATTTATTGGTATTGACAAAACCTACACAGTAAAAAATTACGGCGATTTTGCTGGAGCAAATGTTAATATTGCTTCAAAAAACTACAAAGGAACAGGGTTCTTAGAGATTGGCATTGGAACAGGAGCAAATTCTGAAGCTATTTCGCAATCAGATTTTTATTTAAATGATGGTCCAAATTATTCAGGATTTTACACAAAATCGTATCCAAGTTTTCCGTTAAGTAATTACAACTTTACAACAAGTTGGGATAGAGAAAAGGCAAATTCACCTATTAATGGAAGCGTTTCTATAAAAGGTGGTGAAAGTTTTAATATAGGTAAAGATACCAAGGTAAATATATTTGCTGTTGGATCTTTTGATAACGGTTATTCTTATAAAGAAGGCGTTTCTCGTGGATCAGTAAATGTAGGCGGTGTAGCCAGAAAAGATTATGATTTTACAAGCTATGCTTATGATACGAACACTACATTACTGAGTAATATTGGTGTTTCTCATAAAAATCAATCATTAAAATACAACGGTTTATACATTAACTCAACAAGTCAAAAACAAGATGAATATTATGGTACTGTTGATATTTTTGATTACGCTCCAGAAGGTGGCGCTTTTTTACAGAGAGCAACTTTTGAAAGAACCGAACTTATTGTACATCAACTTTTAGGCGAGCATACAATAACCGATGCATTAGATGTAAATTGGGGTGCATCCTACAATTTTGTTAAAAATGCTGTACCAAACAGAAGACAAAATATTTTAACTCCAGATAACTGGGACAATCCAGAGGGTCCAAAATCATTTCAACAAACAAACAACGCTTCAGATAATCATCGATTTTATCAAAATTTAGAAGAAGAAGAAATTGCGACTAATTTTTCAACTACTTACAAATTTGGTAAAAATGAAACCGATGAATTTAGAGGAAAATTAACTTTAGGATATAGCGGCAGATTTAAAACTGTTGATTTTAAAGCAACACAATTTAACTTACGAATTAATACAAGAGTTGACCAGCCCTTTGTTGAAAATATTTACAATTTAGATGCTTATTTTAATCAAGCTAACTTAAATGCCAATTTATTCAGTATTGAAACTTTTAGAGGTAATGTAAGTCAGGCAAATGCTTTAAGTCCGCAAACTTTTGGAGGTCCTCAAGATATTCACGCTGGATACATTTCGGTTGAATATATTATATCTCCAAAACTAACAGTTGTTGCAGGTACCAGAGCCGAGCAAATAAATCAAACAATTAATTGGGATACTTCTTTATCATCGGGATCAAGCAAATTAGATAAATTGGAAATTTTACCAATGATTTCCTTAAAATATGAAGTAAACGAGCAACAAAATTTAAAATTTGCAGCAAGTAAATCATATACTTTACCTCAATATATTGAGCGTGCTTTATTTCAATTTGTAGGCGCAACACAATCTTCAGTTGGTAATCCAAACTTATATGCTTCAACAGACTATAACGCTGATTTTAAATGGGAATATTTTCCAAAATCTAATGAAATTATTGCTTTAGGTGTTTTTGGAAAATCCATACAAAATCCAATAAATGAAGTTGTAATAAACTCTGCTTCTAATGATATTAGCTATGTAAACTCGGGTGATGCTGCAACAGTAATTGGTGCAGAGTTTGAAATTAGAAAAAGTTTATTAAATAACAATAATAAACTAACTATTGGTTTTAATACGTCCTATATGTACTCCAACCAAGAGTTAGATAAAGAAAAAGTTATAAATGAAACTTCTGCTGCAGGATATGGAATTAGCGTTGATTTTACAAATACTGAAGATAACCTATCTGGCGCATCAAACCTCCTTTTAAACGCAGACATCAGCTTTGAAAGAGAATTCAATAACAACAAAAGCATACAAGCAACTGTAGCATATAATTATTTTTCTGATAGAATTTTTGCCTTAGGAACCGAAGGAAAAGGAAATTTAGTTGATCAAGGTTCAGGTTCATTAGATTTTATTTTAAAATCTAAACTAAATGATAAGCTAGGTTTAAGTATTTCAGCAAAAAACATTTTAAATCCATCAATAGAGAGAGTTCAAGAAACTCAGAACGTAATAGTTTCTTCCTTTAAAAAAGGGACAAACTTAAAACTATCACTATCGTATACATTTTAAAACTTACAAATTACAATTAACAAAAACAGTAACTAATTTTTACAAATCAATAAAAACAAAAATGATGAAAAAACAAATTTTAACGCTAATGATACTAATTGTCAGTGCAGCTTTCATAACTTCATGTGGAAGCAATGATGATGATAACCCAATTGCAACCTGTGGCGATGGAATTCAAAACGGTGATGAAACCGGTATTGACTGTGGTGGTTCTACTTGCGAACCTTGTGCTGCAAACACAGCTTTAGCTGGTGATGTTACGGACAATGTAACTCTTGATGCTGGTTTAGTTTACCAACTCACAGCAGCTTATATAGTTAGAGATGGTGGATCATTAACTATTCCTGCAGGAACTGTTATTAAAGCAACTGGAGGTACCGCAGCTTATATTGCTGTGGCACAAGGTGGAAAAATATATATTAATGGTACTGCAGACAATCCTGTAGTTATGACATCTGGTGCTGATTCTCCTGAACCAGCTAACTGGGGAGGTTTAGTAGTTTGTGGTAAAGCACCAACAAATGTGGGAGCAACCGCAACTTCTGAAGTTGCAGATTTAACTTATGGTGGAACAGTTTCTAATGATAACTCAGGTTCAATCAGATATTTGCGTTTAGAATATACTGGAGCCAATTTTACACCAGACAAAGAGTTTAATGGTTTATCACTGTTTGGGGTTGGTTCAGGAACTGTTGTAGAATATATTCAATCTTACGAAGGTAGTGATGATGGAATTGAGTTTTTTGGAGGAACAGTGCAAGGAAAATACTTAGTTTCTACAAATAGTCAAGATGATGGAATTGATTTTGCAGATGGTTGGGCAGGAACTGGTGAAAACTGGTTTATTTCTGGAGCAGCTAAAGCAGGTATTGAAGGCTCAAACAATGGCGATAACGGTGATGCTACACCTGTAACCAATGCTACTTTAAGAAACATTACAGTTGTTGGTCCAGTAACTGAAGGTGCATTATACTTTAAAGAAGGTGGCGGAAACTTTAACATCGATAATTTTTATATTGCAAGTGTAGATTTAGGAGTAAAAGTAAAAAGCTCTGATGCTTCAGCCATCGCAAGAATTGACACTGATAAATTAGTTATGACTGATGTTCAATTTGCATCTAACACCACAGGGTTTGCATTTACAGATTACACTGGTACTAACACTGATTTTATACAAGAAGGTATCGCAACAGGAGCTGGAAATGGGGCGGCTGCACCAGATTGGACTGCTGGTTGGACAAGAGGATTAAGCAACAGTGGTGTTACTTCAGAAAACTTAGCCGGTGTTGTAACAGGTAATGTAACATTAAATGCAAGTATAGCATACAAGCTAACAAGTTCATTTGTTGTAAAAGATGGTGGTTCATTAACTATTCCTGCAGGAACAGTAATTAAAGCAACTGGTGGTACATCTGCTTACATTGCAGTAGCACAAGGTGGAAAAATTTACGTAAATGGTACAGCTGACAATCCAGTAATTATGACTTCAGGTGCTGCAACTCCAAATCCTGCTGATTGGGGTGGCTTAGTTGTTTGTGGTAAAGCGCCAACAAATGTTGGTTCAGTAGCAACTTCAGAAGTTGCTGATCTAACTTACGGTGGAACAATTTCAAACGACAATTCAGGTTCTATAAAATATTTACGATTAGAATACACAGGTGCTAACTTTACACCAGATAAAGAATTTAATGGATTATCATTATTTGGTGTTGGATCTGGAACTACTGTTGAATATGTGCAATCTTACGAAGGTAGTGATGATGGAATTGAGTTTTTTGGTGGAACTGTGAGCGGAAAATATTTAATCTCAACAAATAGCCAAGATGATGGAATTGATTTTGCTGATGGTTGGGCTGGAACTGGTGAAAATTGGTACATTACAGGAGCTGCAAAAGCAGGAATAGAAGGTTCTAACAATGGTGATAACGGTGATGCTACACCTGTAACTGTTGCAACATTAAAAAATATTACTGTAGTTGGTCCGGTTACTGAAGGTGCACTATACTTTAAAGAAGGTGGAGGAAATTTTACGGTTGATAACTTTTATATTGATGGCGTAAATTTAGGTGTAAAAGTAAAAAGTACAGATGCCGCAGCTATTGCGCGTATTGCAACTGGTAAATTAGTGATGACAAATGTGCAATTTACAAACAATACAACCGATTTTAAATTAACCGACTATTCAGGATCTTCAACATTTATTACTGAAGTTTCTACCGCAACAGGCGCAGGAAATAAATCTGACGCACCAAGTTGGGCTGCAGGCTGGGCTAAATTTTAATTGACACAATAACTAAAATAAAAAAAAGCCAGTGCAATGCACTGGCTTTTTAGTTTCTTCATTCTTCACATCGCATATTAATATTTTGTATTGTAGAAAGCAATTTTACTAATAAAATCAAATCGTACTAACTTTTTATATACTAAAAGAAATTTTCATTAAATTTGAAGTTCATCATCTTTTCTAATCAAAAAACAATGAAAAAAATTACCTTACTTTTATGTATAAGTATCCTTTTTATTTCTTGTGAAAACAGCAAGGAAATTAGTTCCATTGCGCCTATAAATTGGGAAAAAAGAACTCTAAATAGCAAACTTAGCGATTCTCTTCAAATAGGAAAATCTTATTTATCAGTTTATTCTCAAATTTACAGTACTACTGAGCACAGAACTCACAGCTTAACGGTAACAGTTAGTATGCGAAACACCAATTTAAACGATTCAATTTTTATTAATAATGCTTCTTATTTTGATACCGAAGGAAATTTAATTCGTACTTATTTTAACAAACCAATATTTTTAAAACCAATGGAAACAGTTGAAATTGTAATTGATGAATTAGATAAACAAGGTGGTACAGGTGCAAATTTTATTTTTGATTGGGCTATTAAACAAACTTCAAATGAACCACTATTTGAGGGCATAATGATTTCAACTTCAGGGCAACAAGGTTTATCCTTTTCTACTATAGGAAAAAAAATAACGCATTAAAGACTTTCTCATTCAATAACATCGTGAACCATGGTGTGATTTCCACCATTCCATTCCGTTAAAATATCTGTAGCAACTTGAGTGCCACTTCCTGCTGCAATAGCGTATTGACTTCTAAAGCCCGCTAAAACACCCGCAACATAAATGCCTTTACTTACCACATGATTGATATTTTTAAGCATAATTTTTTCTTTAATTGTAGGAATTGCAGGATGCGGTTGTACAAATTGCATTAACCCTTTAATATCAAATAAATTTGAAGGTGTAGTTGCAACAACTATGTTTTTAGCCGTATACGTATTTTTATTTGTAACAACCGTAATAAAATCACTTTCAGTAATAATTTCATTTACTTTTTCTTTTTCAATTTGTACAACTTGAGGATATATATCCGCTAATTGTTGCAGTCCTTGCGCTAAAATTTCATTGCCTTTAGTTCCTTTTTTAAAACCTAAAACATTATTTAGTTCAGCCGTTTGAAGTGCCGAGTTTTTTTGATGGGTGATTATTGCTATATGTTTATTATTAGCAAAAGGTTTAGTTAATGCCGAGCCTAAAATTAAGGCACAAGACAATCCTGCTGCACCTCCACCAATAATTAACACATCAAAAGTTTTCATATTTCAATAAAATTTTAATAATCTAAAATAAATTATATTCTGTAAAAAATAGTTACGATTGTTACATTTTAAACAATCCTTGAATATTTGAAGCAAATAATTTAACAGCTATCGCTAATAATATAACACCGAATACTTTTCTTAAAATATTAATACCGTTTTCACCAAGTAATTTTTCAATTTTATTGGAAGTTCTTAAAACTAAATACATAAAAATCATATTTATAACAATAGCAATTACAATGTTAATTGTAGCATATTCTGCCCTTAATGATAAAATGGTTGTTAAACTTCCCGGGCCCGCTATTAAAGGAAATGCAATTGGAAAAACAGATATTGTTTTTGGAGTTATTTGCTCTTCTTTATACAAGGAAATTCCTAAAATCATTTCTAACGCTAAAAAAAACAAGATAAAAGAACCTGCCACAGCAAAAGAATTTACATCAATACCAATTAAATTTAATATGCTTTTCCCTAAAAATAAAAATGCAATCATTATTAATCCTGCAACAATTGAGGCTCTTTCAGAATGTATGTGCCCAACTTTAGCTCGTAAATCAATAATAATTGGAATATTTCCAATAATATCAATAACCGCAAATAAAATCATGACTGCCGTAAATATTTCCTTAAAATCTAATGCCATTTTACTATTTTTTTGGTTTGGACAAAATTAGGCAATCGAAATTTAGGATTTCATAAAATGTATAAAAAAATAGTTTAATTTTGCCAAATGTTTCAATTAGGAAAAACCATAGTTTCGGAAGACATTATAGAAAAAGATTTTGTCTGTAATTTAAAAGCCTGCAAAGGAAAATGTTGTATTGATGGAGAAGCTGGCGCACCATTAGAAGAAAGTGAGCTTCAAATTTTATTAGATATTTATCCTTTAGTAAAACCTTTTTTAAGAGAAGAAGGTATAAAAGCAATTGAAGATCAAGGCTTATTTATTACCAATGAAGGTGAATACGAAACGCCTTTGATTAATGAAAAAGATTGCGCCTATGTAATTTTTGATGAAAAAAATATTGCAAAATGCGGCATAGAAGAAGCTTACAATCAAGGTAAAATTAAATGGAGAAAACCTATTTCGTGCCATTTATATCCTGTACGTTTAATGGAATATAGCGAGTTTACTGCTGTAAATTACCATAAATGGCCAATTTGCGATGATGCTTGTATTTTAGGAAAAGAATTGCAAGTGCCTGTTTACAAATTTGTAAAAGATGCTTTAATTAGAAAGTTTGGTAAAAACTGGTATGCTGAACTTGAAAAAACTGCTGAAAATTATAAAAAGTAAAATTAAGTTTAACATTAATTTGTTACTTGCTTAAACCTCAATAAAATAGGCAATTCAGTTAATTTTAACGAATGTATGCATCTGATTATCAGTATTTAATACCATTTAATCGTTTATTCAAAAAACAGTAAAATGTTAAAAACTTACCGTTAATTGTGAATAAGTGACCTTTTTTCCTGTCTGTTTTTTTTCAATCTTTGTTTTTCTTATTTCAAGAAGAACTACAACTATTTAAAACCTAAAAAAATCAGAGATAAAATGTCGTTTATAGAACCAATCTTGCAAGAAAATAAAGACCGATTTGTAATTTTTCCCATTCAACATCAAGATATTTGGGAATGGTACAAAAAACAAGAGGCAAGTATTTGGACCGCTGAAGAAATTGATTTGCATCAAGATGTAATAGATTGGGAAAAGAAATTAACCGATGATGAACGTTATTTTATCAAACATATTTTAGCATTTTTTGCAGCTTCTGATGGAATTGTTAACGAAAATTTAGCCGAAAATTTTGTGAGCGAAGTACAATATTCCGAAGCAAAATTCTTTTATGGTTTTCAAATAATGATGGAAAACATTCATTCTGAAGTGTATTCATTGTTAATTGATACCTATGTAAAAAATGAAGTTGAAAAAAACGAATTATTTAAAGCCATTGAAGTTTTTCCTGCCATTAAATTAAAAGCCGATTGGGCATTAAAATGGATTGAAAGTCCAAGTTTTGCCGAACGTTTAATTGCATTTGCTGCGGTTGAAGGAATTTTCTTTTCAGGAAGTTTTTGTTCTATTTTCTGGTTAAAGAAAAGAGGTTTATTACCAGGTTTAACTTTTTCTAACGAATTAATTTCTCGTGATGAAGGTTTGCATTGCGACTTTGCAGTGCATTTACACAACAACCATATTGTAAATAAAGTTCCAAAAGAACGCATAACAGAAATTATTGTAGATGCGTTAGATATTGAGCGTAAATTTATAACAGAATCATTACCCGTTAGTTTAATTGGTATGAACGCCAAATTAATGACGCAATATTTAGAATTTGTAACTGACAGATTACTTATGGAATTTGGTTGCGATTCAGTATATAACGTTTCAAATCCTTTTGATTTTATGGAAATGATTTCTTTAGAAGGAAAGACAAATTTTTTCGAAAAACGTGTTTCTGAATATCAAAAAGCTGGTGTAAAAAGTGGTTCAGGAACAGGAAGTATTAGCTTTGATGCTGATTTTTAAATTACAAAATATCTTTTGATTTTCTAAAAATCAGATTTTTATAAAAACCAACTAATATAAAAAGGCAAGTTATAACGTATATTTTACGCTTAAAACTTACCTTATAAATCAAAAAAAGAATCGTTTATGTTTGTAGTAAAAAGAGACGGAAGAAAAGAACCTGTGATGTTTGATAAAATCACTGCCAGAGTTCGCAAAATGTGTTATGGATTAAATAATTTAGTTGATCCAGTAAAGGTTGCAATGCGAGTTATTGAAGGTTTATATGATGGAGTAACAACTTCAGAGTTAGACAATCTTGCCGCTGAAACTGCTGCAACAATGACTGTGCAACATCCAGATTATGCAAAACTTGCTGCACGTATTGCGGTTTCTAACTTACATAAAAACACCAAAAAAACTTTTTCAGAAGTTATGACGGATTTATACAATTATATAAATCCGCGTACAGGAAAAAAAGCGCCATTATTATCAGATGAAACATATAATGTGATTATGAATAATGCTGCAAAACTAGATTCTACAATAATTTACAACCGAGATTTTGGCTATGATTATTTTGGATTTAAAACCCTAGAACGTTCATATTTATTAAAGTTAAATGGCGAAATAGTTGAACGTCCACAACATATGTTAATGCGTGTTGCTATTGGAATTCATATGGAAGATATTGATGAAGCAATTGAAACGTACGAATTAATGTCTAAAAAAATATTTACACACGCTACGCCAACGTTGTTCAATTCCGGAACGCCAAAACCACAAATGTCGTCGTGCTTTTTATTACAAATTCAAGAAGATAGCATTGATGGAATTTACGATACTTTAAAACAGACTGCAAAAATATCACAATCTGCCGGTGGAATTGGTTTATCAATCCACAATGTACGTGCCACAGGTTCGTATATTAGAGGTACAAACGGTACATCAAACGGAATTGTACCCATGTTAAAAGTGTACAATGATACAGCGCGTTATGTAGATCAAGGTGGCGGAAAACGTAAAGGATCATTTGCAATTTATATGGAACCTTGGCACGCCGATGTTTTCAACTTTTTAGATTTACGTAAAAATACAGGAGCCGAAGAAATGCGTGCGCGTGATTTATTTTATGCCATGTGGATTCCAGATTTATTTATGAAACGTGTAGAAGAAGATGGAAACTGGACATTAATGTGCCCAAATGAATGTCCACATTTATTTGATACCTATGGCGATGAATTTGAAAAATTATATACTGGTTACGAAGCGGTTGGAAAAGGTCGAAAAACTATAAAAGCCCGTGAACTTTGGGAAAAAATTTTAGAAGCTCAAATTGAAACTGGAAACCCGTATATGTTGTATAAAGATGCAGCAAACAGAAAATCCAATCAAAAGAATTTAGGTACCATTCGTTCCTCTAACTTGTGTACTGAAATTATGGAATATACCGCAAAAGATGAGGTTGCTGTTTGTAACTTAGCATCTATTGCTATTCCAATGTTTGTAGAAGAGAATGAAAAAGGAGAAAAGTTTTTCAACCATAAAAAACTATTTACAGTAACAAAAAAAATCACAAAAAACTTAGATACTGTAATTGACAGAAATTATTATCCAGTAAAAGAAGCTGAAAATTCTAATTTCCGTCATAGACCAATAGGATTAGGAATTCAAGGATTAGCAGATGCATTTATTATGCTGCGTATACCTTTTACAAGTGATGAGGCTAAGAAATTGAACGAAGAAATTTTTGAAACCATTTATTTTGCTGCTGTAACTTCGTCTATGGAAATGGCGAAAGTAAAAGGCACTTACGCTACTTATAAAGGATCGCCAATATCTTTAGGTGAATTTCAGTTTAATATGTGGGGAGTTTCAGAAGATGATTTAAGCGGACGCTGGGATTGGAAAGCATTGCGTAAAAAAGTACTAAAAAATGGTGTTAGAAACTCATTATTAGTAGCACCAATGCCAACAGCTTCTACATCGCAAATACTTGGAAATAACGAAGCTTTTGAACCCTACACTTCAAACATTTACACACGTAGAGTTTTAAGTGGTGAGTTTATTGTAGTAAACAAACATTTGCTAGAAGATTTAGTAGAATTAGGTTTATGGAATAATGAAATGAAAGAAAGCATTATGCGTGCTAACGGATCTATTCAGCATATTGATGTGATTCCTCAAAACTTAAAAGATTTGTATAAAACTGTGTGGGAAATGAGTATGAAAGACATTATTGATATGTCGCGACAACGTGGTTATTTTATTGACCAATCGCAATCCTTAAACTTGTTTATGCAAGACGCTAATTATGCCAAATTAACATCTATGCATTTTTATGCTTGGAAAAGTGGTTTAAAAACCGGAATGTATTATTTACGTACAAAAAGTGCCGTAAACGCTATTCAATTTACAGTTTCAAAAGAAAAGAAAGTAGAAGATATTCCTTTAACACCTGAAGAATTAAAAGCTATGTTAATAGCTTCACAAAACAATCCTGATGATTGTGAAATGTGCGGTTCATAATCATATTAATATTTTTTGCCCAAAGACTAAAAAACCCTTATCAAATTAAATGATAAGGGTTTTTGAATTTATAAGGGTATTTAAAACCTATTTTTTCTTGTTTTTAGTTGCATACAATTCTAACAAGCTCATTGTAGCTTTAATTAAATCTTCTGTTTCTAACAAAATACTAAAATAAAGCGTTGTGTTTTTAGGACTAGATTCCGTTGTTCTAGTTCTTTCAACTTGTTTTTGAGCACATTTTGAAACATCTATCAATAACTCTTTTTTCTCTTCAATAATAGCTCCAATTTTATTAAAAGATCTCGTATCAAAAATTTCTCTCATTTTACCAAATAAGTGATTCAGTTTCTCACTGATTTCCTTTAATTCTTTAGCTTGATTAACTTTTAACCCTTTATGATTATTATGAATATGTTTATGACTTACTTTTGAAATAAATCCAACAGATTGTGCAATATCTTGTAAATCTCCAATTACATCAATATAAAAAGTACTAGCGCTTACTGACGATTCATCTAAATTTTTAATAAAATAGAAAATATTATTTTGTAAATCTTCAATTTCAGATTCTAATTTTCCAACAGTATTTTTTGCTTTTTTAAGCGTTGGTAATTCTTGTTTTATTAAACCGTTGATAGTGTTTTCCTGAATTTTACTAACACGTTTTAAAACTTTTGCAATATTATCAGCACTTTCTTCAATTACTCCTTGAACCGATTTACTTTCAGCTCTGTTTAAACTATCTTCAGCTTTTATTTCTTTAGATTTTTTAAGATGACTTAATGAGTTTCTTATTAGTAAGGCAACGGCTATTAATAACAAAATAGCAATCATAGTGGCTCCTCCTAAATAAATTAAATATGCTGCAACTCCAGAAGCAATAAAAGCGCTTATTGCAGTAAAAAACCATCCACCAATTACATTTAGTACACCCGCAACTCTATAAACAGCACTTTCACTTCCCCAAGCTCTATCTGCTAAAGACGAACCCATGGCAACCATAAATGTAACATAGGTTGTTGATAATGGTAATTTGTATGATGTTGCAATTGATATTAATACACCTGCAACCATTAGATTAACAGCAGCACGCACTAAATCAAACGCTGGTAATTCATGTTTTTTTCCTTGAACTAATTCAATTACAGGTTTTTCAAATTGTTTTTCAATTTTTTCTTGAAGTGAATTTGGAACAATAACAGAAAAATATTTTGAAGTTAATATAGAACCGCGCACCAGTACTCTTGATAAAAAGTTTGGCTCAAAACGTTCTTTAGTTTCACCTTGACTAGATAAATCTATAGATGTTTTTACAACACTTTTTGCTTTTGACGAAAACCATAAAGTTACAACCATAACCATTCCTGCAATAAATAATAAAACAGTTGGCGTTGGTACTTTTTCACCTAAAATTGTCATTGCAAATTCAGTGGCTGGAACACCAGAAGAAACCCAGGCTTCATAAGATTGCCACGCAGCAATCGGAACTCCAATAAAGTTTACCAAATCGTTTCCTGCAAAAGCCAATGCCAAAGCAAAAGTTCCTACAATAATAATTATTTTATAAATATTGGTTTTAAAATATGCTATTAACACATAAGCTAACGCAGACCAAATTATTAAATTTACCCCAACAATTGCAAATACATAATGTTCTAAAAAATCTTTAATTGTTTCTCCTCCAATAAAATCGAAACTTTGTTTTGCATAATTGGTTCCACCTATTCCCTTCATTAAAATAAAATACATAATTGAGGTTAATGCAATACCGCCAAATAATGCGCCCACCCAATTTGGTTTTCTTTCAAAATTAAATGATAATAATAAACGGGATAAATATTGAACTAATGCTCCAACGGAAAATGCGACGACTACAGAGAGTAAAATACCAAAAATAATTTGCGTTGCTTTTTCAGTATTAATATAAGTAACAACATCAGCAAAATTACCTGAATCTGCGCCAATTTTTATTAATGCAACAGCAACAGCAGCTCCTAATAATTCAAACACTATTGATACCGTTGTTGAAGTTGGCATACCAAGCGTATTAAAAAAATCGAGTAGTAAAATATCGGTAATCATTACGGCCATAAAAATGACCATGATATCGCTAAACATAAACATTCCAGGATTAAAAATACCTTTTCTTGCAACCTCCATCATTCCACTTGAAAAAATGGCACCGCAAGCAATACCAATGCTGGCAACAATCATAATTGTTTTAAATGAAACTGCTTTTGATCCTATTGCAGAATTTAAAAAATTTACCGCATCATTACTAACACCAACTACCAAATCGGCAATGGCTAAAATTGCTAATGCAACAATCATTAATAAGTATAAATTATCCATATAATTAGTTGATTTTTTATATTTTGGTAAAAATAGTAAGTAATTCTTTTTAATACTATTTAAAACTTCCTTTTTATTAATAATTTCTTAACAAATAAGGGATTTAGTTTCCTAAATCCCTTAAATAATCTTCTAAAAAAGTTTTATAAAATTATACTTTTGTATATAATTCAAGTAAATTTATTTTTGCTTTTAGTAAATCTTCAAATTCAAGTAAAATACTAAAATATAACGTTGTGTTTTTAGGACTAGATTCTGTGGTTCTAGTTCTTTCAACTTGTTTTTGAGTGTAATTACCAACTTCTGCCAAAAGGTTTTCAAGTTCTTCAATTAAATATGGTATTTGATTAAAAGAATGCGTTTCAAATACTGAGCGTGTTTTTGAAAACATCTCATTTAATTGTAACTCAATTTCTTTTAACTCACTTGCTTGATTTTCTTTTAAAGCTTTATGGTTATTATGAATATGTTTATAACTTATTTTTGAAATAAAACCTATAGATTGTGCAATATCTTGCAATGTTTTTATTACATCAATGTAAAAAGAACTAGCGCTAATGGATGATTCTTGTAAGTTTTTAATAAAATAGAAAATATTATTTTGTAAATCTTCAATTTCAGTTTCTAGTTTACTTACATCATTTTTAGCTTTTTTAAGCTTTTTTAAATCTTCCTTTACCAACCCATCAATAGCAGTACTTTGTATTTTGTCTACGCGTTTTAATACTTTTGAAATATTATTTGCACTTTCTTCAATAACTCCTTGAACAGAATTACTTTCGGCATTGTTTAAACTATCTTCAGCTTTAAGCTCTTTAGATTTTTTTAAATAGTTTAAAGAATTTCTTGCAATAATTAATATTGAAAACAGCAATAAAACACTTATCATTACAGATCCACCGATATGAATTAGATATGCAACTGTAGCTGCTGCAATAAAAGCAATTATAGCTGTAAAAAACCATCCGCCAATTACATTCATTACGCCAGCAACTCTGTAAACAGCACTTTCACTTCCCCAAGCTCTATCTGATAATGATGATCCCATAGCAACCATAAAAGTTACATACGTTGTAGACAGGGGTAATTTGTATGAAGTAGCAATAGATATTAAAATTCCGGCTACCATTAAATTTACTGCGGCTCTAACTAAATCAAACGCAGGTAAATCTTTATTTTTCGCATGCTCTATCTGAATTTGCGGTTTTTCAAACTGTTTTTCAATTTTATCTTGAATTGATTTTGGGGTTTTTGCATCAAAATAAAATGCGATAGCTTTTGAACTTCTTACCAAAACTCTTGATAAAAAGTTAGGTTCAAAACGTTCTTTTGAATTTCCTTCTCTTGATAGGTTGATTTCTGTTTGCGCAACATACTTTGCTTTTTTTGAAAACCACAATGTTAACACCATTACAATTCCCGATATAAAAAGTAATAATGTTGGTGTTGGAACTTTATCTGCTAAAAAGGACATTCCAAATTCTGTTGCTGGAATTCCTGAAACAGCCCAAACTTGATATGATTGCCATGCCGCGATTGGAACTCCAATAAAATTCACCAAATCATTACCAGCAAACGCTAATGCCAAAGCAAAAGTTCCAACAATAATAACTATTTTATAAATGTTAACTTTTAAAAACTGAATTATAACAAAAGAGAATGCAGACCAAAATGCTAGGTTAATTGCAATAATTGGCACTGCATGTATTTCTAAAAATTCTTTGATAGTTTTCCCTTCAGTTATGGCAAAGCTAGCTTTGGCAATTCCTGTTCCTCCAATTCCTTTTAAAAGAATAAAATACACCATAGATGTTAATGCAATACCGCCAAATAAAGCACCAACCCAAGCAGCTTTTTTATCGTAATTAAAAGACAATAATAATCGTGCTACATACTGTACAATTGCCCCAACAGTAAACGAAATTATTACTGATAATAAAATTCCAATGATAATTTCTGTGGCTTGTGAGGTGTTAATATAATTTACAACTTCCGAAAAACCGCCACCACCTGCATAAATTTTAACCAAAGCAATTGCAACTGCCGCACCTAATAATTCAAAAACAATTGAAACAGTTGTTGAAGTTGGCATACCAATGGTATTAAAGAAATCTAGCAATAAAATATCGGTAATCATTACTGCCATAAATATGACCATAATGTCCGCAAACATAAACATGTTAGGGTTAAAAATGCCTTTTCGCGCAACTTCCATCATTCCGCTTGAAAAAATAGCACCAAGCGCAATTCCAATACTGGCAACAATCATAATTGTTTTCATTGATACCGCTTTAGAACCAACTGCAGAGTTCAAAAAGTTTACAGCATCATTACTAACCCCTACAACTAAATCGGCAACCGCTAATACAGCAAGGGCAATAATCATTAATAAATATATATTATCCATAAATTAGTTTTATTGTTTTTTTAGAAATAACTGATTTTGTGTTTATTTACAATATGTTATCTCTACTTTTTATTAGTTTTTGTCGTTGCAAAGAACCTACTCTAATGTTAAGTTAATGTTAACATTATGTTATTTTATGTAATGAAATAAAAAAAGGCTACCAAAGAAATTGGTAGCCAGAGCATTTCAAAATCTTGTTGACAAAAACTAATAGACTTTATGAAATGAAGGAATTATTATAGCTAATAATTCTTGTCAAAATTCGAAAATTTAAAACAGTTTCATGTAATGTAAATATTAAGTAATTATTAAAATTTATTTAAACTATCATTTAAAAATTGTCTTTTATTTAATCATTAAAAAATGTATGTTTACTTCTACTTTTGTAAAAAATATGATTCGAAAATTTCTTTTTTTATTGCTTTAGCCATCATTTTATTTGTTTAATGAATCTATCCAGGATTTACCAATAAGTATTGATGCTGTATATTTAAAAAAAGTAAAAAATATTTGTGGAGAAATTATTAGATTATGCTGCAACGGCTCAAAACGATTTAAAAATAAATAAAAAGCAAAATAATATTATTACTGAAATAAAAATTGCCCACAGAAAAATGGAGGAAATTATTAAAGACGTAAAAGATTTAAACAAAATAATAAATTTATTGATAAATTAATACGAAAAGATTTAATAACTTTTGAAATGGCTTCTTCAATTTTTAACGATTATTCTAACGTAAATGATTTTATAAAAAAACTATTGAGGTCGCCGAATTATTGTATAGTTCTAAAGATACTTTATTTGAAAATGGAAACTTTATAGATAAAAAAAGAGCGCTTAATTGCGCTCTTTTTAAACTACTTTTTCTTTTTGTGTTTCAATATTTTAGCATCAATATAATAAATAATGCTTTCAGAGATATTCTTTAACAAATCTCCTATTTTTTCATACTTTTTCATCACAACTAAGGCCATTAAATATTGTTTTACCAATGCGGGATTTTTGGTAACTTCTTCTTCAACAACAATAAAAGTATTTGCATTTATTTGATTGATAACTTTATCTTTTTTAAATACTTTTCTGGCTGCTTTTAAGTTTTCATCAGTATATGCTGTTACAATATCTTTAAACATACTTTCTAAAGTTTCAAACATTACTTTAAATTGTAGTTTTTCTACTAATTCAGGTGCTAATTTTTGGTTTAAATCTATGGTATGATTTGCAATATCAAAAGCCTGATCACCAATGCGTTCAAGATTATAATTAATTTTTAGCAATGCTAATGCAAAACGCAAATCTGTAGCTACAGGATTATTTAATGCAATAAAATTGTCTAAATCTCTTTCAATTTTTAAATCCAGCGCATTAATTCTATTTTCTTTTAAAATTACTTCTTCTGCAATATCAGTGTCAAAAGTGATAAATGCTTCAAAAGATTGTTCTACTTGGTTTTGACACAAGTTTAACATTTCTTCTCCAATTTTACTTAAAGTAACTCTTTGTTCTTCAATATTTATCATAATATAATTTTTTAACCAAATCTACCTGTAATATAATTTTCTGTTTGTTTTTTCTCTGGATTTGTAAAAATCTTTCGCGTTTTATCATATTCAATTAATTCACCCAAGTAAAAGAATGCTGTATAATCACTAATTCTAGAGGCTTGTTGCATATTGTGTGTTACAATAATTATGGTGTATTCTTCTTTTAAATGATGAATTAACTCTTCAATTTTTGCTGTTGAAATAGGATCTAATGCCGATGTTGGTTCGTCCATTAACAAAATAGAAGGTTGTACTGCAAGTGTGCGCGCAATACATAAACGTTGTTGCTGACCACCAGATAAAGCCAAGGCAGATTTTTTTAAATTATCTTTAACTTCTTCCCAAAGATCGGCTTGTTTTAATGCTTTTTCAACACGTTCGTTAATTAGTTTTTTATCTTTTATTCCTTGAATTTGAAGACCATAAGCAACGTTATCAAAAATTGATTTTGGAAACGGATTTGGTTTTTGAAATACCATTCCAATCTCTTTACGCAACTGTTCAACATTTACTTTTTTCTTATAAATATTGTCGCCATCAATTTTTATTTTACCTTCCATTTTAAAACCTTCAACATAGTCATTCATTCTGTTAAATAAACGAAGAAATGTAGATTTTCCGCAGCCAGAAGGTCCAATAAATGCAGTAATTGTATTTGGTTTAATAACCATATCAATTCCTTTAATTGCCATAAAATCATCATACCAAACTTTTACACCTTTGGTTTCAATTCTAGAAGCATTTTGCTGGGTTGATTCATCCACTATTTCAGGTGAATCTATTTTTGTGCTTTTTATGTTTTCCATTGTTATTTCAATTTCTTTTGCCATTTGTTTCTAAAGTAAACAGCAATTCCATTCATTACAAATGTTATAATTAATAATATGATGATAGCTGCAGATGCTGCAATTGCAAATCCTTGTTGTGGCCTTGTGGTCCAGCTAAAAATTTGCATTGGAAGTACTGAAAACGTATCAAAAACTGAATGTGGTACAAACGGCACATAAGCCATGGCACCAACCACAATTAAAGGTGCTGTTTCACCTATTGCTCTTGATAAAGATAAAATAATACCGGTTAATATTCCTCCGAAAGATGAAGGTAATACAACATTTTTAATTGTTTGCCATTTAGAAGCACCCAAACCATAAGACGCTTCTTTTAAAGAATGTGGAACAGCTTTTATAGCCTCACGCGTTGCTACAATAATTATTGGTAATATTAATAATGATAAAGTTAAGCTACCTGATAAAATACTACCACCAAGCCCAAAAAAGCGAACAAAAATTCCCAAACCTAAAAGTCCATAAATTATTGATGGTACCCCTGCTAAGTTGGAGATATTAATTTCTAATAATGATGAAAATTTAGATTTTTTAGCATATTCTTCTAAATAAATACCAGCACCAACTCCTACTGGAATTGCAAATATTATGGTTAATAACATTAAATCTAAAGTACCAATAATAGCCGTATAAATCCCTGCTTTTTCAGGTCTTCTAGAAGGTAAACTAGTTAAAAAATCCCAATTAATTCTAGTGACACCTACTTTTAAAATATTATAAATTAAAACACCTAAAATAAAAATCCCAAGCATTGTAAATAAAATACCTAATATTTTAAACACCTGATCTATAAATCTATTTTTCTGAAGATTATTCATATTTTTCCTGGTATTTTTTCTTAATATAAAAACTAATACTATTTAAAATAAATGTAAATAGGAATAAGGTTAATCCTGCCGCAAATATTGTTTTATATTCAATAGAGCCTTGAGGTGCATCACCCATACTCACTTGTACAATGTACGATGTAATTGTTTGAACTGGCACTGTTGGATCTAATGTTAATTGCGGTTGTTGGCCCGCTGCAATTGCAACAATCATTGTTTCGCCAATAGCTCTTGAAATTGCTAATATTATAGAAACAATTATACCTGATGAAGCTGCAGGAACCATTACTTTAAAAGCCGTTTGAAACCTAGTAGCGCCCATTCCGAAAGAGGCTAATTTTAACGATTTAGGTACTGCGTGCAATGCATCCTCACTTAATGAAGAAATAAAAGGAATAATCATAATTCCCATTACAATTCCGGCAGACAATGAATTAAACGTTTCTAAATCTGGGTAAATAGTTTGCAAAAAAGGTGTAACAATGGTTAAAGCAAAAAAACCATAAACAACAGTTGGTATAGCCGCTAAAATTTCCAAAAAAGGTTTTAATACTTTTCTAAAACTTTTTGGCGCATACATGTTTAAATAAATAGCAATTGTTAGTCCAATTGGTAAAGCTACTGCTATGGCTATTGCTGCAGTTAAAAAAGTTCCAGAAACTAACGCTAAAATACCAAAATGTTTTTCACTATAAAGTGGTGTCCATTGAGTGTCTGTTAAAAAGTCTAAAATAGAAACACTTTTAAAAAAAGCAATACTTTCAAAAAGTAGCACCACTATAATTCCAACAGTTGTCAAAATTGTAATAGAAGCAAAAAACTTTAAAACTAATTCAATTATTTTTTCTTTAATTTTCATAAAATACATTAGCCGATAAGCAAACTTATCGGCATATATTTATTTAAATTGAATAATTATTTTTTTATTAAAATTGCCTCAAAAGCAGCCTTTTGTTCATCGTAACCACTTTGTGGCATTGGAACATAACCAACTTCTTTCGATAATTGTGGAGCATTTTCTAAATAAAATTTAACAAATTTCTCAACCTCTGGACGTTGTGCTGATTTTGTATTTACAAAAATAAATAATGATCTTGATAAAGGTGCGTATTGGTTGTTTGCAACAGTTTCAATACTTGGCAATACAACACCACTTCCGTTGTCTATACCTACAACACCTAATTTATCTTTATTTTCTTCATAGTACGATAATCCAAAGTAACCTAAAGCATTTACATCTTTTTCTATTCCTTGTACTGCAACATTGTAATCTGATACAGCATTATAATCTGTTCTACTTGCACCTGATTCACCCATAATTACTTCTGTAAAAAAATCATACGTTCCGTGAGATGTGTTTGGTCCGTATAAATGGATTTCTTCATTTGGCCATTCAGCTCTAATTTCATTCCATTTTTTAATAGTACTGTTTGGTTCCCAAAGTTTTTTAAGTTCTTCAGTAGTCATACTTTTAGCCCAAGTATTATCTTTATTAATTACAACAGTTATACCATCTAAAGCAACTGTTAATTTAATATATTCAATTGCATTTTCTTTACAAAGTTCAATTTCTTTCCCTTTAATTTCTCTTGATGCATCGCTAATATCTGTTACTCCAGTTGCGAATTTTTTAAATCCTCCACCTGTTCCAGATTCACCTACCGTTACTTTTACTTTAGGTTCCGTTTTTAAGAATTCTTCTGCAACTGCTTCTGAAACTGGGTAAACTGTTCCAGATCCATCAATTGCAATTGACCCTGTTAATTCTGATGTTTTTTCTGCTTTTTTTTCTCCACAAGAAACTGCTAAAATTGCTAGAGAGATGATAAATACTAATTTTTTCATTTTTATATTCTTTAATTGTTTTACAAAGGAATGATTTGATTGTTAAGTTTAAGTTAACTGAAAATTATTTGTTTGATATTGATTTCTTTACGTTAATTTGACTATAATTTAAATTCTGCATTTAAAAACAGTAAAGATTCATTATCTAAAGAAGCATTGTCGAAACTAAACCCTTGGTAGTTTAATGCAAATTTTAATCCTTTAATTGGAGCGTATTGTATACCTGCTATTATTTGGTTTCCATCATTTGAAGTATTCCAAGCAGTTGACTCACCTGATAAAGTATTAGAGCTTAGTTGATCAAAACGTCCAAATACTTCAACTTTTTTATTAATTACATAGGTTGAATAAAATGATACTCCATCTAAATTATGATTGTCTATTGGGCTTGAGTATTTTTTACCATTTTGTAATTTATTAAACTCTGCTCCTAATCTCCAATTAGACATTTCATAACCTACAAATAATGCCACAGATGTTAGTGCTTTTGATGTAGCAGATTTTTGACTATCTGCATAAATTTTGGTTGTTAAACCTTCTATTGGAGTAAATACCAAACTTCCTCCAAATTTTTGATACCCATCTGTATCTTGTAATTTTTTATAGCCTTCTCCATTTGCTATTAGAAAATTTGCTTTTAAATTTTTGCTTAGTGAAAACTCAGCATTAATACCTAAATCTGCACTACTTCCAAAACTATTTTCATCCATAAAAGATTTAAACAAATAACGATATCCCCAAAAATCTTCCTGATCATTAAATTGTTTCATTCCAATTAAACCCATACTTAATTTTACACTACTAGCAACTTTCCAATCTAATTGAGCAGCTTTTAAAAATGCAGTGTATTCACTTCCTGCAGAGTTACTACCAACATCAAAAGTTATTTTTGCCGAAATATCTTTAGTGAATGCATATTTATAACCTAAATATGAGCGCGTTAACTCAAAAGCACTTGTTTTAGTCGCGTTGTCACTAAAATCTGCGTGATAATTCCAAAATACTTTAAACTGAATATCACCACTTGGTTTAAAATCTTCACTAGAATTTTGAGAAATTGCAGCTATAGAAATAAGCATTGCACTTAATAATAATAATAATTGTTTTTTCATTGTAATACTGTTTTAATTTTTTTCGTGTTTAAAACGAAAATATTTTAAAATTTTAATTAAACGAATAGCACTTAATTATAAGTGTCTATTTTATTTTTTTGAAAAAATTAAAACATAAAAAGAAGTACATACCATTTAAAATTAAAATGGAAGTATCTAAAAAAGTAAAGTGTGTAAAAAATGCTTTACAGTTCATATGTATTAGTTTTTGTCAGTGCAAATAACCAATGTTAATGTTAATTTAAAGTTAAGTGGATGTTATTTAATAAATAAAGTTTAACGCAAGTAATTTTTAATTTTAAACAAAAATTTACAAACTTATAAAACAAGCTTTTGAATAATGCAAATTTTTGAGTGCATTTGAAATATGTATTATATGTTTGATTATCAGTTATTTAAATTACTTTTTAAAAAACTTAATGTAAACTTAACGTTAATTAATTCTTAATATAAAGTAAAGAAACTACATTTGATATGTAGTTTAAAATGAGTTAATTATTAATAAAATATATTATGAAAACAGTTGTAAATATTATTTTAATGTTGTTTTGTGTAGCAGCATTTTCACAAGAGCAAAAGGTTGAATTTAAAAAAGTAGATAATGATTTAATTAAAGCTACCTATTATTTTGCCGATAATAACACAGTAATTGAGAGAGAGGGATTTTTTAATAAAAATGAAAAATTACAAGGAATGTGGGTGAGTTATGATGTGCAAGGAAACAAAATAGCTATAGCATATTATAACAATGGTAAAAAAGACGGCGTTTGGTCTTATTTTAAAGACGGCAAAGTAAATTTAGTAACTTATGATAACAATAAAATTATAAATGTTGAAGAAAAAATTGTAGCAGTAAACTAACAACTAATTTTCTTTTTTCTAAAAAGCAATTCAGTTTTACTGAGTTGCTTTTTTTATTTAAAAATATCTTTTATTTCCACCATTTTTCAGAAGGGAAATTACTTTCATCCAAAACAATAGCTTCACCAACTTTTGGTGTTGTTAATTTAATATTTAATTCGTAAGCTTTTTTTGAAGCTCTTACAATTGGATCGTCCCAACTATGTAACGCCAAATTAAAACTTCCCCAGTGAATTGGCATAGTTAACTTGCTTTTTACATCAATACTTGCTTGTATGGTTTCTTCTGGAGTCATATGAATTTGTGACCATTGTTCGTTATATTGTCCGCATTCTAGCATCGCAAAATCAAAAGGACCATATGTTGAGCCAATTTCTTTAAAGTGTTTTCCATAGCCACTATCGCCACTAAAAAATATATTTGAATTTTCAGATTTCAATACCCAAGAACACCATAAAGTACTGTTTCTATTAGTTATTCCTCGTCCCGAAAAATGACGTGCAGGAGTTGAAATAAACTCAACGCTATTATAATTTATACGTTCCCACCAATCAAATTCAGTAATTTTTTCTTTTGAAATTCCCCACGAAATTAGATGTGCTTTAATACCTAAAGGAACATAAAATTTAGTTACTTTTTCTTTTAACTTAATAATAGAACCATAATCTAAATGATCATAATGATCGTGAGAAATTAACACGACATCTATTTTTGGTAAAGAATCTATTGATATTGGTAATTCTTTTTGAAACCGTTTTGAACCCAGTAATGGATGTGGTGCAGGAACATCACCTAACATTGGATCAATAAAAATATTTAAACCTTCAAATTCCACAAATGTGGCTGAATGACCAAACCAAGTTATTCTTGGTTTTTGCGGTTTGTTTTCAAAATAGCTTTTTGTTAACTTTTGCATTGGCAAATCTTTTGAAGGTTTTTTATTATTACCATCTGTAAAAAACTTTGGAATAGTACTCCATTTAAAACCTGTATTTTGAACTGTTTTTTCTGAGTTAATAAATGTGCCATTTAAAAAATTTGGAGATTTTCTAATGCGCTCTAAACTTAAGTCTTTTGCACCTGCACCAAACTGTGGACTTACATTTATAAAAGTGACCCCCACTAAAGTGATGACACCAACAACTGATAATATTCCTATCATAATTCTTTTAATAATTTTAAATATATATTTAATCATTATTTAACCTCTTGCATTTTACGAACTTGCTTTAATACCATTTTTTTAGGCATAAAAGGTATGAAAGCCATCATTATTTTTTGAGACAATGTTAACCCAGAAATAACATCAATTTTTCCTTTTAACATACCGTTATAACCATCTAAAGCTACCGAATATGCAGTGGCTGTTTTTGTAAACATTTCAGTTTTATCCATACCAGATGTTGCTCCAAATTCACTTTCGGTAGCACCCGGCATTAAATTGGTAACGGTAATATTAGTATCATGTAACTCTTCTGAAAGTGCGTTTGAAAAAAATGTAACATACGCTTTTGTTGCAAAGTAAACAGCTTGTAGCGGACCAGGCATAAAACTAGCTGTAGATGATGTATTTAATATTTTACCACTGTTCCGTTTTACAAATTCTGGTAAAAATAAATGTGTTAAAGCTGTTAATGAAGTAACATTTAAGTTAATCATTTCAATTTGTCGCGCTAAATCTAATTCGTGAAATTTACCTAAAGCTCCAAAACCAGCATTATTTATTAAATAATCTATTTCAATACCTTGTTGTTTTATTTCATTATAAATTTCTTGAGGCGCATTTAAATTACTTAAATCTTTAGCAATTACAATAACTTTTATATTGTACTGCTTTTCTAAATTGGTTTTAAGTTGATTTAATTTACTTTTATTACGAGCAACAATTACTAAATTCCCTCCTTTTGAAGCATGAATAGTAGCTAACTCTTTTCCAATTCCAGTACTTGCGCCTGTTATTAAAGCTGTTTTGGTAATCATAATATTATGTTGTTTTTTGATTAAACTGACTATTTACTCAATACAATGTTCAAATTTTTTTATGCTTTTAAATAATTATAATACATTTCCCAAGCTTGTTCTATAAATACTTGATCGTTTCTTTTTTCAGGAAATTGCGTTAAATAAGTAATCATAGACGTAATTAAACCAAACATAGTACCCATAATAAAATGAGTATCCATATTTTTAATCAACTCTTTATTAATGTATTGTTGAATTAAACTATTGAATAGTTCATACTTTTCAATAATTTCAGGATGACTTTTTACTCTTACAGAACAACTTGTATTGTCTAATTGTAATAAAAACTTGAATTTCAAATCGTTATCCAACCCCCAATTCCAAGAATTTGACCAGATTAAACGCAATTTTCCAAGATCAGCATTTATTTTATCTAAATTATTTAATATAGTAGCAGTAAATTCCTTTTTTATGGAAACATATAATTCATCAATTAAATCATCTTTGGTTTTAAAATAATGAAATAAAATTCCTGCACTAACACCCGCTTCTTTTGAAATTGCTGATGTTGGAGTAGCATGTAAACCTCTTTCAACAAAAAGTTTGGTTGCTGCTTCTAATAATAATTCTCGTTTGTCCATTTTAAATTGACTAATCAGTCAACAAATGTATTGCATTTTTTTAAATCTCCAAATAATTATAAAAAAAATTAATTTTCTGTCTTGGTATAGAGAACGTTTCGTTCTTTTAAATAGTCAAAAATAAAGTTGAAACAATTTTCATGTTTTCCTACAAGTTCTGGTGGAAAAACACCTTTTTCATTGAAAATATTGTTTAAAATTAAATTTACGGCAGCAGTTGCTGTATAACCTGTGGTTCTTGCCATAGATGAAGTGTTGGTTTTATGGCAATATTCATCGTGTAAATTATATACAACTTTTTTAAAACGACCATTTTCATCAAAACCATCTAAAGAAATACGCATCACAGTAATCTCTTCTTCGTTATTTTCTAGTTTCCATTCATTAAATAAAATAGCTGATGAAATTTCTAATGGAATTACTTTTTTGCCATTAACTTTTATAGGTTCATTATTAAAAAATCCGCTTGCTTTTAAAACTTTAATATACTCTACGTGATTAGGATATCTCAAGGTTTTTTCTTTCATATTTAAAATATGTGGCATTGTATAAATAATAGATCGCAAACCATCTGAGTTAAAAGCTTCTAATGTTCCTACTTTATCAAATTCAACAAATTCGCAATCTGAAAGCGCTTCTTTAACTACAATATTTCCATTTTCAATATAACGTGCAGGTCGCGTATATTCTTCAATTACATCAATAGGAGAAAAAGGTGCTTTATAGCTAAATGGCCATTTTTTAACTTTAGGTAAACCGCCAACCAAACATTCAAAATCGGTTAATTTTAGTTTTTCATTGTAATACCCTAAAATAATATTTCCAACTCCTGGAGCAACACCACAATCTACAATTGCTGTGACATTATTTTTTTTTGCAAGATCATTTAGTTCTAGAGCATTTTCTGAAAAAAATGAAATGTCAACAACATCTTTTTTAGTTTCAATAATAGCTTTTAAAGTTTGGTAACCTAAAAATCCTGGAACGGCACAAACAACTAAATCAAACTGCTTAATTGTTTTTTGAAGTTCATCTATGTTTAAAAAATCAAGAATTATGGTGTTTAAATCGCCGCATTTTTTTAACACTTTGTACAATGCTTTTTTGTTAAAATCTGCAATAGAAACATCATATTTTTTTGATAAGTCAATAGCCATTGCGCTACCAACCATTCCGGCACCTAAAACAAGTATTTTGCTCATAAAAGAAATATTAAAAATAAAAATTTGAATTTAAAATTCTTGCTGAAGATGTAAGAATTTAGTAACTAAAATTACAATATATTTTGACAAAAGAAACCATTTTGTTCAATTAAAAAAACACAAATTTGAAAAATGTAATTACTCCAGTTACAAGTATTAATATTAATACAATAAGTTTAAATTTTTCTTGTGAAATATGATTTAAAATTAATTTACCTATATAAGTTCCTGATATACTTGTAATTAATAAAATTGGAATTAAATACAAATCGTGATTATGAACATAACCGTTTAAATAATAAATAACGCTTCGGCTAGCATCAATTCCTAAATCTATTATGGCAGAAGTTGCAATAAATGTTTGAATTGATAAATTAAAAGAAGTCAAAGTAATCCCTCTAATTGCACCTCCAGTTCCAACAATACCGGCAATTAAACCTGAAAAAATACCACCAAAAATAGAATTTCTGATAGTTGGTTTAATGGAAAAATTCTTAAAAATTATAAATCCTAAACTTATTATAATTAAAAAAATAGCTAATAGTATTTCTAATAGTACTGTTTGAAAAAACTTACTAATATAGGCTCCAATCATTACAAAAATAACAGCAGGAATACCAACCCAAATAACCAAATTTTTATCAAAACCTTTTCTAAAAAATGCAATTTTAGTAATATTGCTTGATACGTGAAATATGGCGGTGATTCCTAAAACCGAATGAAAATCTAGAAAAAAACTGGCTATTGGCACAAAAAATAGCGAAGAACCAAATCCGCCAATGGTTCCAAATATTTCAGCAATTAGTGCTAATAAAATAAATAATAGTAAATAATCCAAAATGCTTTAACTGAAACTTCAATTAAAGTTACAATAAAAGTACAAGCAACTAAAAATTAATTCTTAAAGAAACATTAGGCGTAAACTCCATAGATTTAACAGTAATTTCTGTGGCTTTTGTAGTATCGGTTTTATCAACAACATAATATACATCTAAATCTTTTCTTTTATTAAGTGCATTTAAAACCCCTAATTTTATGGTTGATTGTATTTTTTTAAAATCTAAAAATTGGTAGTTTACGGAAAAGTCTAGCCGATTATATGATTTTAATCGTTCGCTGTTTAGCATATTGTAATTAACGGTTACAGATCCATTATTTTCAATAGTTTGATTTTGATTATTAATTGTAGTATACGGTTTTCCCGATTTTAAAATACCACTAATAGAAGTACTCAAATACTTATTAAAATAATAATTTAAACCGAGGGTTGATGAGTGCCTAATATCATTATTACTCGGAAAATAATTTTGATTTAGCTGTTTGTAAAATAAATCACTTTTACTAAAAGTATAGGCAATCCAAAAATCTGCTTTTTTTGTTTTTTTGTTCAACAATATTTCAATGCCTTTCGATTTTTGTTCACCACTTAATCTTTTGTTTATTACTTGATTTTGAAAACCTTGACCTGATATTAATATACCATCAATAGTTTTATAAAATACGCTTAAATCGATTAAAAGATTATTTTTTTTATATGTTCCTCCAACAGAAAATTGATTGCTTTTTACTAGTGGAATAGTTTCATCAGCAATAACCCAACGTCTGGTTTCAACACCTAAAAAATCATCTAAATAGTCAATTACTTGTGAAGTATTTTGCGATTTATTTTCAAATTGAGCATTTAAACTCATAGTTTTATCTAGCGAATAACTCAAATTTAATCGTGGTTCAATAGAGGTTTCATTTATTTTACTAAAATAGTTGAAACTTATACCTGAGCGTAAAAACCAATTATTATTTTGGTAATTAACTTCAGCAAAAGCAGCGTGATTTAGTATTACATTTTTTTCAATTCTATTATACAACGGAATATTAACATACGTTTTGTTTAATACGCCCGTTTCATTTAATTGATAACCTGTTTCAAAACTTAAATTTTTATTAAAAAGATATTTTAGAGAGGTTTTAATAGAATTTTCAAGCACTTCGTTTTCGTGATTTACAAACTGCTCTTGATTGTTTTGATAATTGTTAGAAAACAACGAATATTTTGAATAATAACTTGAAACCGAAGCATTCATTTTTTCATTTACTTTAAAATCATAATGAACTCCAATTGCATCTGAATTTTGATTTATTTTATCAGTTAAATTGTTGTTATTAAACTCATTATAATCAAGATTGTTGTTTATTTTTATGTAATTGACTTTTATTGAACTAAATTTTGTAGGTGTATATAATACGCTCACATTTACATCATAAAAGTTAAAATTAGAATTAGATTGATTATTGTTTATAGCGGTATTTTGAAATGTTTTATTAAAATATGATTTATAAGTTGGTGTGTTAAACCAATTATTATTAGAGTTTCTAAAGGACGTTTTTAATTCAATTTTATTGGAAATTGGAATGTTAAAAAAAGCATCATAATAAATAAAATTTGAACCTGCTCCACCGCTAAAATTATCAGAAATTGTTGCGTTAGTTTCTAATAACATAGTGCTAGAAACACCACCAATATATTTGGCACTTGTGCCATTTTTAATAATTGAAATTTTTTTAGTTAAGTTGGGATTGATGGCTGAAATAAGTCCAAAAAAATGCGTTGGATTGTACATTTTAATATAATCCCAATAAATAACATTTTGATCGCTTACTCCATTTCTTACATTTATATTTGAAATAGATTCGTTTGGACTTTCAATACCTGGAAGAATTTGAGATGTTTGCAACAAATCTGGCTCTACTTGTCCGGAAAGTGTATTAAACGATTTTGTATCTAAACTAATAGTTCCATCGTTAGATTTTGATAAGTTTTTGGTGATATAATTTTGAATAAAAACTTCTGTTAGTTCAACTTCATCTTCAAACAATATAATAGTTACACAATTTAAATTTGGAGCAATTAATTCATTTACATTTTTTTTAAGGGTAGCAAAGCCCAAATATCGAAACTCAATAATATCTGTAATTTTTAAATTTTCTAAAACAAATTCTCCACTATCTTTAGAAACTGTTCCGTAAAATTTACCTGAAATTAAGATTGACACATTGCTAATGGGTTTGGATTCTTTATTAAGTATAAAACCGCAAACTTTTATGTTTTCTAATTTCGGAGCAATAGAAATAAACCGATCATCAATTTTTTCAGCTACCAAAAGCGTATGCATATTTATGTAAATTAACGCTTCATTTAAGGTTGTTGAAGTTGAAATTTTTTGTTGAAGTTGAATATTTTCAATACTTGTAATTGCGTAGGAAAACTTAACATCAAACTTTGTTTCAAGCTGTTGTATTTCTTGTAAAAAAGAAAAACTTTGCTGTGCGTTTACTTTTAAAAAGCAAGTGATAAAAATAAATAGCGTTATCCAAAATTTATTTTGATAAAACAATTTCATTATCTTTTATTTGGTAGTTGATATTAAAAGGTAATGTAATAGATTTAAGAGCTGTTTCCAAATTGTTATTATTAAATCCTCCAGTAAAAAGCTCTCCGGTATCTATATTGTTAGTTATAATTTTCACATTAAACTGTCGTTCAAACTCGGCTAAAACCTCATCATAAATTTCTTGGTTAAAATAACTTTCATTGTTTAACCATAAAGGTTCATTTAGGCTTGTGTTATTAATTTTAATAAGTTTGTTGTTGTTTACAAGTTGAACACCTTCACCTTTTGTTAAAATAATTTTATCAGTCCCGTGTTTTACTTCTACGCGACCTTCATAACAAAAAACATTGAATGCTTTTTCTCTGTTTTTTACATTAAATTTTGTTCCTAAAACCTGTACGGAACCTTGACTTGTATTTACCGTAAAAGAACTTCCTTTTTTAACCTTAAAATAAGCTTCTCCTTCTAATTCTAATTCTCTATTTTTTAAAAACGATTTAGCATAAGTTATGGTTGAAACAGCATTTAAATCAACAATAGATTCATCGGGCAATGTAAATGATTTATTTTCAGCATAATTGGTTTTTAAAGTTGTTTGACTGTTATTTAATAGAAAATAAGAAACGGCAACTAACAATGCAATACTTGCTGCTACTTTAAAAATAAAGTTGTTTTTTAATGAAATTACCTGTGGTTTTTTCTTAGTTCTAGTTTTAATTCGAGCTTTAAAATCTTTTAATGCAACCTCTTCATTGATAGAAGTTAGTTTAATTTTAGAACCTGTTTCAACAATATCTTTATATAACGTATAGTCGTCGGTAGTTTGAAAAGCTGAGAATTCTTCTTCAGACATTTCATTATTTAACCATTTTGATATGTTTTTACTATTTTTCATACTATATATATGACAACCAAATTTAGCTTTACCCTACTTTAATTATTTTAATTCTTCAATTTTAGTTCTTAAAACTACTAAAGCACTGCTCATTCTTTTTTCAACAGCTTTAACAGAAATGTTTAGTAGTTCGGCTATTTCTCTGTATTTTTTTCCTTCCACTCTATTTAATAAAAAAACTTCACGTTGTCCATCGGTTAATTCATTTAAGGCTTTTTCTAACTTATTTTTAAACTCTTTTCCTCTTAATGTATCTTCAGGTGTTTCGGCATCAATATAAAGGTTGGTTGAAGTGTTTTCGTAATTTCTTACCACTTTTTCATGCTTTTTTACATTCAAAAACAAATTATTTGCAATAGAAAATAAATACGATTTTGCCTTAGACAGCTTAAATTTATTGCAATTTTCCCAAATTTTTATAAAAGCTTCTTGAACAATATCAAGTGCTTCATCATTGTCTTTACTTTTTATAAGAATAAATCTAAAAACATTGTTAATCTGTTGTTTATAAAAAATATCAAACTGTTTTTCATCGCATAAATTGCTGAAATCCATAAGTTTTTTATTAAGTAATAATGGTAAAAATAGAAATAAAATAATGATATAAAATAAAAAATTTAAAATATGAGGTAGGGTATTTTAAAAGTGTGTTGTCTTATTAGTGTAACTCGCAAATGAGTTTTAATTAATAACTAAAAAAACAATAATAACTAAAAAATCAAGAATCATGAAAAAATTAAATTTAACAATTGCTGCAAGTTTATTAGTGCTTACAACTTTTATAATGTCATGTTCAAATGATAATAATGACAATTATCCATCAGGAGAAAAAAGTGCTACCAATTTTTATATTACTGATGCGCCAACCGATAACACAAATGTTAAAGGCGTAATTGTAACTGTTGCAGATGTAAAAGTAAATGGAGTTTCTATTGAAGGTTTTTCAAAAACTACAGTTGATTTAATGCAATACCAAAATGGTATGACTAAATTATTAGGTAATTTAGAATTAAACGCAGGAACTTATTCTAACATTACATTAGAACTAGATAATGAAACTGATGCAAATGGAAATGCGCCAGGTTCGTATGTATTAATGATAGATGGAACTGTAAAAGCATTACAAAATGCTTCTAACAGTATTAAAATTAACGATTCTTTTGAAGTACTCGCAACAAGTACAAACAATATTGTATTAGATTTTGATGTAAGAAAAGCAATTGTTGCTGAAGGATCAAATGAATTTAAATTTGTTACAAAAAGTGAATTAGCTAACAGTATTAGAACTATAAATGAAGCCGAAGCTGGAGAAATTAAAGGGAGTGTAAATGATACCGAGAATACTTCAGATAAAATAATTGTATATGCTTATGCAAAAGGAACCTTTAATTTATCAAAAGAAACAAAAGCTCAAGGAAGTGGCGTATTATTTGCCAATGCACTTAATAGCGCAAGTGTAAATAGTTTTACTGGTAAATATGAATTAAACTTTTTAGCAGCAGGTGATTACGAATTACATTATGCATCTTATACTGATGAAGATGATGACGGAAAATTAGAGTTTTCTACACTTTTAGAAGCAGAATCTCTTACAGGAATTGACTTAAGCAATATTTCAGTAGACACTTCATTAAACATAAATATTGCCGTAAAACTTAAAGCTAAAAGTTAATAAAAGTTTATTAAAATCAAAACAATTACCAACTGGCTACATACAAAAGTGTAGCCAGTATTTAAAACAATTATTATGAAAAATTTACTTATAATTTTGACATTTATCGTATCGTTTAATATACATGCGCAAGAAAACAAACAAGAACAAAATAATTCAGCATTCGGTTTAAAAGGAGGTTATAATTTAACGTCGGTTAGAAATTCAGAAGGAAATGAAACCGATCAACGACAAGGTTTACATGTTGGCTTTTTTGGAGAATCAAATATTACTAAATTTTTAGCTTTACAAATTGAGTTAACCTACTCTCAACAAGGATATGTAGTTGAAAACAGCAACTTTAAATTAACTCAAAAAATTGATTATTTAAATATACCCTTAATGTTAAAATTATATCCTACTAAAACTTTTTATTTTGAAGCTGGGCCACAAATTGGTTATGTAATATCTCATAAAGAAAATATAGAAACTTTTATAGGTGACAGTAACAGTAATTTTGATCCTCACTCTTTAGATTGGGGGACTAATATTGGGCTTGGGTTTAAAACTGAAACAGGTTTAATACTAGGCGCAAGATATCATTATGGTTTAGGAAAATTGTATGAAAACACCAATGAATATAACAATGTGTTACAACTGTCATTAGGATTTATATTTTAATCAAAATATAAGTCCCCAAATTCCCCTTTTTGTATGGTAAGTGTCTACAAGTTTATCAACTTAAAGGGGAATAATTAAAATTTAATCAATTAATATTTAAATTTGTTCTAAATTTCAAAACTGAAAATGAGTTCAATAGCTAAAAAATCTCTCGTATATCTATTTTTAATTCTTATAATTAGTTGCCAACAAGAAATTGATGTTAATGAAGGATCTGATCCAAATACAAACAACAACAATTCAGAAACTACCAATTATTATAAAAGAGTTGGAATGTATAATGGTTCTTTTGATGATTTACTTGACAATACTTCTTGTTTTTCAGTACAATTACCAGTTTCTTTAAAGGCTAACGGAATAGCGTTAAATATTATAAATACAACCGATTATCAATTAGTTGAAAATATTTTTAATCAATTTCCTTTTGATGTTGATGTAATTGAATTTAATTTCCCAATAACCATTATAAATTATGATTACACACAATCAACAATTACTAGTCAAGAACAATTAAATAATTTAGCCAATAGTTGTGGTGATTTAATATCAAGTAATTTAAATGCAATTACTTGTGTAGATTTGGTTTACCCAATTACTATTTCTTTATTTAACATTAGTAATGATCAAACCTCAAATGTCATTATAAAAAACGATCAGGAGTTGTTTGGTTTTACAAATACTTTATCAGACCAACAAGTGTACAGTGTTCAATATCCAATAAACGCAATTGTAAATAATAATATTTCAATTGAAGTAATTAATGACAGTCAGTTTAAATCTATAATTAGCAATTGTAATTAAATAAAAACTACTATCAACATGAAACATATTTTTAGCGGTATTGCCCTCCTAATCTTTCTTAGCTTTGGTTGTTCAAAAAATGAAAATTTAGACAATCTTATAAGTGATAATTATCCTTACAAACAACAAGTTGGTTATTCAGCTAATGATATCTTATCAAACAATTTGTATACAAATATTTTAATAGAAGTAATGTATGTTGATGGATTTAAGCCAAGATCAGCAACGTTAACAAATCTTAAAAACTTTATAAGTGCCCGATGTTATAAAACTAATATTGTTATAGAAGAAAGATTAATTAATATTACAACTAAGGAAGCCTATTCAATTGATGATGTTAGAGAAATTGAGGATACAAATAGAACTTTATTTACAAATGATAACCAATTGGTTATTTCGGCAATTTTTTTAAATGGAAATTCTATAAACAACACAGAAACATCCGTTGTATTAGGTACTGCATACAGAAATACTTCTTTTGTAATTTTTGAAGAAACTATACATTCATTTTCAGATAGCGCCTTTGAACCCAGTAGAAACGTATTAGAAACTACTGTAATTTTACATGAATTTAGTCATTTGTTAGGATTGGTAAACATAGGAACTTCAGTGGTTAACAATCATCAAGATTCTACTCATGGCGCACATTGCACAACAGAAAATTGTTTAATGAATTATCAAATTGAAAATGGTACTAAATTTTCTAATTGGTTGGGTGGAGAACAAATTCCACAATTAGGTACTTTTTGTATTGAAGACCTTCGCGCAAATGGTGGAAAATAAATTAGTTTGCGGTATAAAACTTTCCTTGCCAACTATCTTTTTCCATTAGTTTTTTATCAATTTTAGCAACCACTTCAAAGTTTTTTAAATTATTCCATTTAGGAGCAATTAAAAGGTTGTGTGGCGTTTCGCTAATAAAGCGTTCAATAATAATATCTGGTCGTAAATTTCCAATAAAATCGGTGATAAAATCAATATAATCTTCCGAAGAAAATAAGTTAAATTTTTCAGGATTCCGTTTATATTGAACAGCCATTACAGCATTTTTCACAATTTGTAAATGATGCATTTTTAAGGTGTCAATAGGTAATTTTGAAACTTCTTTCGCATGATTTAGTAAATCGTTTTTATCTTCTCCAGGCAATCCTAAAATAATGTGTGCACCTAAATGAAATCCTTTGTTTTTGCATTTTTCAAAAGTTGCTTTGGTTTCTTCAAAAGTATGACATCTGTTTACTGTTAACAATGTTTTTTCATTGGTACTTTCAACGCCAAATTCTAATGAAATAAAGTGTTTTTTTGATAAAAATGCAAAATAATCAATCAATTCATCTGAAATACAATCAGGTCTTGTTCCAATAACCAAACCAATAACTCCAGAAACATTTAACGCTTCTTCATACATTTTTTTCAGTGAATCAATATCAGAATACGTGTTTGTATATGCTTGAAAATAAGCCAAGTAATGAATTGATTTGTATTTTTTTCCGAAGAAAGCAATGCCTTGTTCTAACTGCTCTTTAATACTTTTAGTAGGTTCACAATAATCCGGATTAAACGTGTTATTGTTGCAATATGTACATCCACCATAGCCTTTTGAACCATCTCTATTTGGACAAGAAAAACCGATGTCTAATGATATTTTTTGAACACGTTCTCCAAACGTAGCTCTTATAAATGAAGAATAATCTAAATAGCGTTTTCCAGTAAATTGCATGGCGTAAAATTATTAAAACTAATTGGATTGCGTTATTTTTACCATTAAAATTATGAAAGACACTTCTCAAAATATTAAAAAGACTTTACTTAAAACTTGTGTTGATTTTGTTCAAAAAAAGGAAACGGTAATTTTAGAAACAATGGTTTCTAACAAAAACGATTTATTTTCTGAAACCAAAAGTTCTGCAGGTGATAAACACGAAACTGGCCGCACCATGTTGCAATTAGAAATGGAAAAAGCCAGTCAGCAATTAGTAATTGTAAACCAGATGAAAGAAACTTTGCAACGATTAACTATTGAAGATGCTACTAAAAACGTAAAACTTGGTAGTTTAGTAACAACCACAAAAGGAACTTATTTTTTAGCAATAAGCGTTGGACAAGTAACTATTGATAAAGAAACTTATTTTGTTGTTTCAACAGAATCACCTATTGGAAAACAATTGTTGGGTAAAAAAACTGGTGAAATTATTCCATTTAATGCTGCTGAGATTTTAGATATCGCATAAAAAAACCGCCCTAATGAGCGGTTTTTAAAATTATTTAAAAGGAAATTTATCCTTTCACTTTTGTTTTATTTGGCAAATCTTTATAATCCATATTGTATAAAGTAAATCCAAATATATCTGCATATTGCTCAATAGTTTTAGAAACTGGTGTTCCAGCTCCGTGTCCGGCATTAGTTTCAATTCTAATTAAAGTTGGATTATTTCCAGTATGTTTTGCTTGTAATTCTGCAGCAAATTTAAATGAATGTGCAGGTACAACTCTGTCATCGTGATCTCCTGTAGTAACTAAAGTAGCTGGATAATTAACTCCTTCTTTTACATTATGTACAGGTGAATAAGCTAATAAATACTCAAACATTTCTTTAGAATCATCGGCAGTTCCATAATCGTAATCCCAACCTGCACCAGCTGTAAATGTGTGGTAACGTAACATATCTAAAACCCCAACTGCGGGCAATGCAACTTTCATTAAATCTGGTCTTTGTAGCATTGTTGCGCCAACTAATAAACCACCGTTAGAGCCACCACTAATTGCTAAATAATCGGCAGAAGTGTATTTATTTGCAATTAAATATTCCGCTGCAGCAATAAAATCATCAAATACATTTTGTTTTTGCATTTTAGTTCCGGCATTATGCCACGCTTTTCCATATTCTCCACCGCCACGTAAATTTGGAACGGCATAAATACCACCTTGTTCCATCCAAACAGCATTTGTAATACTAAAACTTGGAGTTAAGCTAATATTAAATCCGCCATAACCATATAAAATTGTTGGGTTTTTACCATTTAAAATTATTCCTTTTCTATAGGAAATAATCATAGGAATTTTAGTTCCATCTTTTGAAGTATAAAATACTTGATGCGATTCATAATTATCTGAATTAAAATCTATGGCTGGTTTTTTGTATAATTCAGATGTTCCAGAAACGGTTTGAAAAGAATAAATTGATCCTGGATTGATATAGTTTGAGAATGAATAATAAATTAATTCCTCATCTTTTTTACCACTAAATCCACCTGCAGATCCAATGCCTGGCAATTCAATTTCACGAATTAATTTGCCGGTATAATCATATTGTTTTACTTGCGAAACTGCATCTACCATATAATTTGTAAAAATATAACCATTAGCTGTAGATGGCGACAGTACATTGTTGGTTTCAGGAATTACATCAACCCAATTTTCTGGTGTTGGTTTAGCGGCTTCAACTTTTACAATTCGTTTATTTGGTGCATTTAAATTTGTGCCTAACAACAGTGTTTCACCAATATTATCTAGCACAAACGTATCGTTTTCAAAATTGTTTACAACAGTGATTATTTTACTATCTTCTTTAGATAAATCTTTAATATATAATTCGTTACCAGAAGTAGATTCTGAAGCTGAAATCACTAAATATTTACCATCTTCTGTAACTGAACCGTTTATATATCTTCTTTTTACGATATCACCAAAAATAATTGGATCGTTTTTTTGAGCAGTTCCTAACTTATGATAAAACAAACGGTGTTGATCCGTTTTTGCAGAAAGTTCGCTTCCTTTTGGCTTTTCGTAACTAGAATAAAAAATGCCTTCATCACCTTTCCAAGCTATTCCACTAAACTTCACATCAATAATAGTGTCTTCTAAAATTTCTTTTGATTCAGCATCCATAAGAATAATTTTCCTCCAGTCACTTCCTCTTTCAGAAATTGAATACGCTAATTTTTTCCCATCTTTAGAAAAAGACAAACCGCCTAAAGAAGTGGTGCCATCTTTAGAAAAAGTATTTGGATCTAAAAATACTTCTGGCTCTTCCTCATTTTTAAATCTGTATAAAAGATTTTGGTTTTGTAACCCATTATTTTTAAAAAAATACGTATAATCACCTTCTTTAAATGGCGATCCGATTTTTTCATAATTCCAAAGTTTTTCTAATCTTGATTTTAATTCTTCTCTGTAAGGAATTTCTGATAAATAATTATAAGTCACTTCATTTTGAGTGGTAACCCAATTTTTTGTTTCTTCAGACATATCATCTTCTAACCAACGGTACGAATCTTTAACTTCAGTTCCAAAATAGTTAGTTATAGTATCAACTTTTTTTGTTGTAGGATAGTTCAATTTTTCAGGAGTTTTTTGAGATGAATCGTTTTTACAAGAAATAATAAACGCTCAAATCATTGCAATTAATACTCATTTTTCATGTGATGAATATTTTTAAATTAAAAGAGAGTCTTAAATTTTCGCCAGTTTACATAAATTAATGTTGCATTTAAAATTGCCACTAAAGCTGCTGGACCAATAGTTGAAATATCATATTTTAAATGAAAAAGCACAATATTTATTGAAATTGGCACTAACCAAACCAAAGCCAATCCTGTCCACTTATTGATAAATAATAATATTCCTGGTATAATTTCTGAAATTGCAATTAACGGCATTAAATAGCCTGTTTGTAGTAAAGCGTGCATAAAACTTCCTTCCGGAGGCGCTTCCATTGGTATAAAATTAAAAAACTTATTCAATCCAAAAACCAATAAAATTATTGACAATACAACCCTCAGGACTTTTTGTAATTTTGAATTCATAATTTAATGTTTTAGTTAATATTGAGTTAAATTGGACGTTAATGTACAATATAAATTACAGATGTAACTTAAGTTACTGTAAAATTGTAAGTTTATGTGTCACTTTGTTGTCAAATAACAAAGCTTTAAAAGCTGATTTATTAATATTAAAAATACAAAAATGACTGAAATGTTAACAAAAGAAACTTTTTTAGAAAAAGTTTTTAATTTCGAAAAAAATAAAGAGTGGAAATTTGAAGGTGACTTGCCTTGTATTATAGATTTTTATGCAGATTGGTGTGGACCTTGTAAAATGGTTGCTCCTATTTTAGAAGAATTAAGTGATGATTATAAAGGGAAAGTAAATGTTTATAAAATTGATACCGAAGCTGAACAAGAATTAGCTGCTGCTTTTGGAATTAGAAGTATTCCATCAATATTATTTGTTCCAAAAAATGCTGAGCCTCAAATGGCGCAAGGTGCTTTACCTAAGCACCAATTTGAACAAATTATTAATGATGTTTTAGAAGTTTCAAAGTAAACCTCAAAAAAAACCAAAAAAGAGCCACTCATTGAGTGGCTCTTTCATTAATAAAAATTTTCGATTAAATTTTAAACAATTAATTTTCGTTCTCCATTTTCAAGATTTCCTCAGAGTTTTTATTTTTCATCCAATAAAAAGGGGGTTTTCTGGTGTTTTTATTTTTACCAATATTTAAAATAATAGAAAACTCGTGTGAACCATTATTGTAATTTGACAGGTTAGATGTAATAGCATCGTATGTATAACCAACTTTTAAATTATTGGTTAAACGTAATTGAAAAAGTCCTGAGATAGATTCATTAATTCTATGTGAAATTCCAAACTCTAATTTGTCAAGCCAAAGTACACTTGTAGAAATATCTGTAGAAAGCGGACTTCCATTTACAACTCTTAACATTACAGAAGGTCTAATTTTAAAATCATCACTTAAATCAAAAACATATCCCGAAGAAAGGTAAAATATCATTTCATCAGAAGCACTTGATACAACAGCATTACTTTTGTTATAATGTTTGGTTTGTAAAATATTAACCGTAGATACACTTGCGTAAAAGCGATTTGTATAATAAAATGCACCAGCGCCTATGTTTGGATTAAATTCATTTAAGTTTTCACTAAATAAATTGTCATTTTCAATTCCCAGTTCTAGTAAATTTACATCTAAGAAACTACCTCCAACTTTTAAACCAAAAGCCAGTGTAGAATATTCTGAAGGATAAATAGAATACGAAAAGTCGGCATATACGTGTGTTTCACTCAGTACAAACACCTTGTCGTTTAAAATAGAGAGTCCCAAACCTACATTTTTACCAACAGGTCCGTGTAAAGAAAGTGTTTGTGTTTCTGGACTGCCTGCTTCACCTGCCCATTGACTACGAATATTAGCCGTAGCAGTAAACAATCCGTGACTACCTGCATAGGCTGGATTGATTAAGCTAAAGTTATTATAATACTGAGTGTATAGTGGATCTTGCTGTGCAAAACTTTCAAATCCGATTGCTAATATTAAAACAAGTACTGAGTTTTTAAATATATTTTTCATAATTTTTTTTAATAATTGATGTATAACCAGCCTTTAACTATTTGAGTACCGCCATTAATACTTAATACATAAAAGTAAGGAGCTGCTGGTAATTTTCGGGTTTTTCCAGAGGAAACACCATCCCAATAATTTTGATAGTTATTGGATTCGTATACCATATTACCGTATCTGTTATAGATTTGAATACTGTTATTTGGGTATTTATGAAGTCCTGCAATGATAAACTCATCGTTAACCCCATCTCCATTAGGAGAGAAACCTTTCGGTATTTCTAACTCACCCTGGTCACATACATCTCCAATACCATTACGGTCTATATCCGCTTGATTAGGATTTGAAACCGTAGGGCAATTATCAATATCATTATCAACTCCATCTCCATCTAAATCATCATCACATACATCAGCAATGCCATCGTTATCTAGATCATCAGAAGTAAACGTTACAATAGCCATTTCCGAAGCTGAATTTCCATTATTATCAATAACCGTTAAGGTTACTGTAGTATCGCCTAAGGTTGGGCAACTAAACGTAGTTTGATCCAAACTTAGTGTTGCAATTCCACAAGCATCAAAACTACCGTCATCTATATCTTCAGCTGAAATGGTAGCATTTCCAGTTTCATCTAGCTCTACAGAAATATTTTGAGTAATTACTATTGGATCAGTTACATCAATAATAGTAACCACAGTTGTGACAGAAGAACTATTACCATAAGCATCAGTTACAGTAAGAGTTACATTATTATCACCAATATTTGAACAATCAAAATTAGTAGTATCTATAGTTAAACTTTCAATTTCACAATTATCTGAAGAGCCATTGTTTATGTCATCGACAGTAATAGTTGCACTTCCAGTTTCATCCAATTGAATTGTAAATGGAGCTGAGCAACTTGCTATAGGCGCAATGTTATCTTCCACAGTTACAACAGCAGTAGCTTTAGCGCTATTTCCATTAACATCAGTTACGGTAAGAGTAACTGTATTATCACC
>NZ_FOZP01000002.1:208121-523147 GCF_900116115.1 Lutibacter maritimus
CAGCAGTACAATCAAAAGAAGTAACATCAATACTCATAGATTCAATTTCACAATTATCCGAAGAACCATTGTTGATATCCTCCACAGTAATACTTACAGTTCCGTTTGCATCTAATTGCACAGTGACATTTTGCGTACTAACAGTTGGTTCAGTAGTATCTACAACAGTTACGGTAGCATACGCCGCAGTTACATTATCACTATTATCTACTACCAAAAGTTTAACTTCATTCTCTCCAATATTGGAACAATCGAAAGATTGATTGGTAGGAAACAAGCTTAAAAGTTTAATACCACATGCATCATAAGATCCATTATCAACATCTTCAGCGGAAATAGAAGCAGTTCCATTTTCGCCTAATTGTATAGTAATGTCTTTGGTAAGTGCTATTGGAGCTATTTTGTCTTCTATTGTTACAATTGCTGTTTCAGAGGTACTATTTCCATTTTCATCAGTAACTGTTAAGGTTACTGTATTTTCTCCAATATTAGCACAAGTAAAAGTATTTGGCGTTATGGTTAATGAAGCTATTTTACAATTATCTGTAGAACCTCCATCTACAGCTGTAGCACTAATGGTAACCATACCATTAGTGTTTAGTGCTGCTGTAAATGGTTTACAAACCGCTGTGGGGGCGATAGTATCTGAGGTATCTACAAATGCTTGTTTTGTTAATGTTCTTGAACAACCATCTAAATCAGTCACAGTTAAGCTTACGTCGTAACTTCCATATGTTGTATAAGTATGTGCTGGATTTTGTAGATTTGAAACGGATCCATCGCCAAAATCCCATGTCCAAGATACTGAAGGTGAGCTAAATACTGTTTGATCCTCGAAATTTATAGTTAAATCTGGGCAACCAACAGTTGTATTAGTTGTTGTAAAATTCACATTTGGGCCCAGCACTTGAATATAATTGGATTTTGAATTAGTATTGGTAATACCAGTTGTGGTTAATGTTGTTTTTAGAGATACAGAATATCTACCTGAGTTTTCGTAAATGTGTGTAGGATTTTGCTCAGTAGAGGTAGTACCATCACCAAAATCCCAGAGCCAACTTTCAATAGTATCATTTCCTGAAACTGTGGAAGTATCTTCAAAATTGACAGTTAAAGGGCCACAACCAAATTGAGTGTTTGATGTGAAATTAGAATTAGGTTTGGCTATTTTAACAAGTTTTTCAGTAAAATCTGAGCAACCAACAATGGTGTCAGTTACTGTTAACTTAGTTGTAAAATCTCCAAAAGATGTATAAGTATGAATTGGATTTTTAGCAGTTGAAGTGCTTCCATCACCAAATTCCCATGACCAAGTATCTGGTAATACAGATTGATCTGTAAAAAATACTGTATGAAGCGTTGATCCACCAGTTGCTGGATTTAACGTAAAGTCAGCTTTTGGAGGATTAATTTTAATTGTTGAAGTAAATGTATTTTGACAACCATTAGAATCGGTAGTAGTTAATGAAACCATATAGTTACCTGGCAAATCAAAAGTATGTGTTGGGTTTTGTTCTGTTGAAGTTAATCCATCACCAAAATCCCAATTCCAAGAACTTATTGTTGCTGTTCCATATACTATTGAGGTATCTGTAAAATCCACAGGAGTATTTCTACATACAATGTTTTCATTACTTGTGAATGTAGTTTGAATTCCATCAATAGTTATTATAGCATCTGCACTGTTACTGTTTCCAGATGTATCGGTAACCGTTAAGGTAACCGTATTTTCTCCAATATTAGAACAATTAAAAGTTGTTTTATTTAAACTCATTGAGGATATTTCACAATTATCTGAGGAATTATTGTCAACATCTTCAGGTGTAATTGTTATACTTCCAGCTACCAATTGTAAATTTAAATTCTTTGTAGCAACTGTTGGAGCAATAGTATCAATAACTGTTACAACACTAGTAGAAGAGGCTTCATTGTTATTTGTGTCTTTAACAGTTAAAACAACGGTATTATCTCCAATATTAGAGCAATCAAATGTTGTTTTACTTAATGTTATTTCTGCAATTTCACAATTATCACTTGAACCATTGTTTATTTGTGATGGTAAAAGTGTTATAGTTCCATTGGCTCCTAATGGAATTGTAATATTTTTGGTTATTACTGCAGGAGCTTCATTATCATTTACAGTAACATTAAAGGTATTTGTTGCAATATTACCTGCAACATCTGTTCCTAGAACGTTTACTACCGTTTTTCCAAGAGGAAATCTACTTCCAGAATTAGGAATACTACTTATAGTAGCTCCCTGATTATTATCATTTACTGTTACCTCATATGTTATTGCAGCTCCACAATCATTTAAATCGTTTTCCTGAGTTATATCTTCTGGAAATGTTATAATTGGTGGAGTTATATCAATTACTATGGTAAATACCTTTGAAATAGGCCCCGTGTTATTAAATGTATCAGTAGCTTGAGCTGTAAGATTGTAAACACCTTCCTCTAAAGTAGTTCCAGTATAATCGAATGACCAATTTCCAAAAGCATTAACAGTTGTTGTTCCTATGGAAATACCATTTAAAAAAATTTCAATAATTGAATTTGCCTCTGCTTTACCATTAATAATAAGCTCTTGATTTTTAGTAATTCCATCTGTATTTGAATTTCCAGTATCTTGGCTTATTCCTGTTATTCTAACCGTATTAAGGTCGTATACTTTTACTTTTCCAACTTTGTAAACGTTATTTTTGTATTTAGGAGCACCTACAACCAATCGTTTACCGTTTCCACTAATACCTACAGATTTACCAAATTCATCTTTAACAACCTCTCCTGTAAGATTTTCTCCTATAGGAATCCAATCTCCTTCCAAAAATTCAAATACTTGAACAAAACCAATACTATCATCTGGAGCTGTGGCATTTGGAGCTCCAACAGCCAATCTATTCCCATCACTACTAAGACTAACTGAAGATCCCAATTCATCATTTTTTGCATTTCCATTCAGATCTCTTCCTAACTGAGTCCAACTACCGCCAGAGAATTCATAAATTCTTACCTGTCCCGAGGATGAAGCTACCTCTGAATTTAACCTATTTCCTATAGCAATTCTATTTCCACTATTATCTAAACTAATAGAAGTTCCTGAGTTCTCATAGGCTGAAACACCTGTAATTTTTTGACCTAACAAAGTCCAATTTCCATTAATAAATTCAAATATACGTACATGTCCCGATTTAGTCGTAATTGCACTCATTGCAATTCGGTTTCCTGTTTCATTAATACTCACATCCCAGCCAGATCGATCTTGAGATGCTTCTCCTAAAATATCTGCTCCTATTTGAATCCAATTATTCAAATCAAATTCAAAAACCTTAACTTGTCCTGCAACAGTTCCATTTAAATCATTAAAAGGAGCTCCTATGACTACACGCTTACCATCACCACTTAAATTTACGGATTGTCCAAAGTAATTTTGTTGATCATCTCCATTTAAAGAGTTTCCAAGTTGAACCCAAACACCTGAATTCAATTCAAAAATTCTGACCTGCCCTTGCGAATAAGTAGTTCCACCTGTATAACTCCCAATGGCAATACGATTACCACTTGAACTAAGACTTATATCCCAACCTGCAAAATCAAATTGTTTTTCTCCTAAAATAGTATTGCCTAATTGAACCCAATCATTACCAGAAAATTCATAAATTTTTACCTGGCCTTGATTACTATTGTATTTAGGGGCTCCTACAGCCATTCTACTTCCATCTTCATTCATACTAACAGAAAAACCTGCCCAATTTTCTGTAAAACTTCCAATAATATCGGTTCCTATCTGTACTTGACTAAAACCTAAAAAAGGTAATAATATTAAAAAGATGTAACAATATTTCATAATTATTTTTTTAGTTTAAGTGGCTAAACTAAAATGAATAATTTTTTTCTACAATACGTAGACCTACGTATTAAATAAGTGTGAATTTTGAGAAATCCACAATAACAAGGTGTTTTGAGAAGATTTAAGGTTAAGCTTTTTAATAATATTACTCCTATGTTTTTCAATAGTGCGAGTAGAACAATTTTTAAGTTTTGCGATTTGAGAAGAAGTTATTCCTTTTTTAATAAAAAATAAAATTTCTAATTCGGTTTGGCTTAGTTTTAAAAGATGTTTATTTTTTATTGTGTTTAAATAAGGCATATTCAAACATAGAATATAGAAAAAACAAAAACAATACGTATACCTACGTATTAAAAAGTTGTGAATTTTGTTGAACCCAAAGTAACAACCCGTTTTGTGTAGGAGGTATATTTAGTTTCTTAATTATATTGCTACGGTGTTTTTCTACCGTTCTTTTTGAAATAAATAATTGCTCAGCTATTTGAGATGAAGACAAATTTTTTGCTAGATAATTTAAAATTTTTGCTTCTGTTGCAGTAAGATTATGAATCTCTTTTTGAGAGTTTGAAAAATGAATACTAGCCTTCATGTTTTTGCTAACATAAGTATTTTCTACTACTATTTGGCAAATACAATCTTCTATTTCTTTTAAAGCATCTTCTTTTAATATATAACCCTGTATGGTTTTACCTATTTCTTGTAATATTGCTTCTTCTTTAAATAGTGTAAGTATTATAATTTTAGTTTTAATTCCTTTCAATTGACATTGAGCAGCAATTTCAAGCCCATTTAATTTAGGCATATCAAAGTCTAAAATGGCAATATCTGGGTTTTTTTTAATAATTTCATTATAGGCATTATTGCCATCTAAAGCAGTTGCTAAAATTTTGAAATTTTTACTTTCTAAAAAATGTTTAGTGCCTGTTAATAAAATTGGATGATCGTCTGCAAGAATTATAGTGGGGCTCATATTTTAGAAGTTTTAATAGTTATAGAGGTTCCTTTATTTAGAGTAGAGTTTAGTTGTAACTTAGCATTAATAAAGTGTGCGCGTTCATGTAGTGTTTTCATTCCTAAGCTATTAATAGATTCAGGTTTTTTATTTGTGTCAAATCCTTTACCGTTATCCTTCACCTTAAAAATAATATAATTTTTCTCTTCTTTAGCTGAAAGATTACAAGCAGTAGCTTTCGCATGTTTTTCAACATTTGTAAGGCACTCTTGTAGCATTCTAAAAATATAAATTTCATTTTCTTTTGGAATTAAACCATCAGTAATTTGTATATCTTCAGAATAAAAAACAGTAGAATTTTTCTGAAAATTTTTTATTAAGTTTTTTAAAGAAGTAACCAAACCAAGTTTCTCAAACTGAAAAGGGTGTAGATTATGCGACATTTCTCGAACTTCTTTTATGGTTTCTCCAACTAAATCTAATTCATTTTTAACTTTTATTTTATTAATAACAAGAGCGTTTTTTATTAATAACAGTTTTTGACTAACATTATCATGTAACTCTGAGGCAATGCGGGTTCTCTCTAGTTCTTGTGTTTTTAAAATTTCCTGAGTAAATGATTCTTGTAGCTTTTGTTTCTTTTTAGCATAATATTTTGAACGAAGAACTAATCCAAAGCCAAATAAAGATACTAACCCTAAACCTCCAAATAATATCCATTGATTTTTTAATTTATTTTCAGCATTTAATAACGCAATATTTTTTTGCTGATGGACTATTTGAGAGTCTTTTTTATCCGTTTCAAATTGAGTTTGTACATAATCAAATTTTTTCCTGGTGTTTAGCTGAATTAAAGAATCTTTTAGTTTAATATAATTTTTTAAATAAAATAAAGATTTTTTTAAATTTGATTGTTTTTCGTAAATTTCAGCTAATAAGCTGTTTATTGCTAAACTTCTGCTTATCCAGTTATTCTCTTTACTTATATTATTTAAAACATCAAGAGCATTTTTTTCTGCTAAAGTATAATTCCCTTTTGCAAATGCATTTTGAGCAAGAGCAGATTTATAATAACTATTTAAAAAGGGATTTTTATACTGTCCTTTCATGCTTAATTTTAACTTATCTAAATAATAATTTGAAGAGTCTATTTTTTTATTTCTTGCATAAGTGGATGTGGCAAAAGAGAGGGTTAAAATCCTTACAATTTCTTGAATTACAGAATTTTTATTATTGTTAATTAAGGCTTTTCTAATATGATATAATTCCTTATCTGGCTTTTCTAAAAAACGAGCATCAAGAACTGCACTAATATGAGCCATAGCTACTACCTGATACTCACCAATTTTAGATCCTATTTCATAAATTAATTCCCTTTCCTGTTCCGCTTCATCAAATAAACCGTTTATACTGAATAAAGTGCTTAATCCATTTTTAGTCCATAATATATGAAGTGTGTCTTTTTGATACGTAAATAATTCTTCAGCTTTTTTAAAATAGCCAGCACTTTCAGAAATTTCGGTTAAAGCCATTGTAGCTTCACCAGCTTTTAAATAAGAATAAGCAAATTCATATAAAGAAGAATCCTTTTCTTTTTCAAAAAAAGTGATTGCATTTTTTAAAATAGCTATTGATTTTTTGTGATTTTGCATATAAATACTGGCCTCACTATATGCTATATAAAACTTTCCAATATCTTTAATATGAGTGCATTTATCAATATTTTTATTATAAATAGTTAAAATAGAATCAGCTTTTTTATGTTGCAAGCTATTGTAAATGTAATAGTTAGCTAATTCATTTGTAAACCTAAGTGCATAATTGAAATTAAGATTCTTTTGGGCTTTAACTAAATATTTAGTAAGTGTTTTTTCAAAAATAGTATCTTTTAGAAAATGATTATTTTCTAAAGAACTATAAAGTTTATCTATCTTTTCATCTTCGGTTAATGATTGATTTAAAGTAGTAACTATTGAATTTGTTGATGTTTGACCAAACAAATTTATTGATAAAATGAGGCTTATAGTTAATAATTTTAATTTCAAGAAAATGGTTTTTGGTAAAGATAATATTTTTAAAGAGTAGATAAAGAATTAGTTACAGAATAAATGAATGAGTAAATGTTATGGCAAAAGCCAAATTTCTATTTTAGTTTGTCAAAAAAAATTATGGTATATAACTATTCTTTAAAGTTAGTTTTTCATTTCATCAGCAAAGCCCATTTTTACAATAAATATTTTTTTAATATATAATATTACGTTTTTTTGAGCAAAAAAAATCGATTAAACACAAAATTTGTATTTAATCGATTTGAATGATTTACTGAACTATTTTTAAACTAATTTATTTGCAATTAAATACTCACCTATTTGAATTGTATTTGTTGCTGCTCCTTTACGTAAGTTATCAGCTACAATCCACATATTTAATGAATTTGGTAATGATTCATCTCTTCTAATACGTCCAACAAAAACTTCATCTTTATTATTTGCATACATTGGCATTGGATAGGTATTTGTATCTAAATTATCTTGCACAATTACTCCAGGAGTTTCTGCTAATAATTTACGAACATCTGCTAAATCAAAATCATTTTCAAACTGTACATTTACAGCCTCAGAGTGACCTCCAGAAGTTGGAATCCTAACGGCAGTTGCAGTAACTGAAAAAGAATCATCATTTAAAATTTTCTTTGGCTCTTTTACTAATTTCATTTCTTCTTTAGTATATCCATTTTCTAAAAACACATCACATTGTGGTATGGCGTTTCTGTTAATTGGATAATGATATGCCATTTCTCCTTTTATACTTTTCTCTTCATTTTCTAATTGTTGAACCGCTTTTACACCTGTTCCTGAAACAGATTGGTAGGTAGAAATTACCACACGTTTCATTTTATATTTTTTATGAAGTGGTGCTAAAGCCATTACTAGTTGTATTGTTGAACAATTAGGATTCGCTATAATTTTATCTTCTTTTGTTAAAACGTTTCCGTTAATTTCAGGAACCACTAATTTTTTTGAAGGATCCATTCTCCAAGCAGAAGAATTATCTACTACAGTTGTACCAACTTCAGCAAATTTTGGTGCCCATAATTCAGAAGTAGTTCCACCTGCAGAAAACAACGCAATATCAGGTTTAGCATCCACAGCATCTTGTAATCCAATAATTGTATAGTTTTTGCCCTTATATTCTAATTGTTTGCCAACAGAACGCTCTGAAGCAACTAATAATAATTCTGTAATTGGAAAATTTCTTTCCGCTAAAACTTGTAACATTACATTACCTACCATTCCGGTAGCGCCTACAACAGCTACTTTCATTTTAATTATTTTTTAATTTTAATACTCTGCAAATTTTGTAAAAAAAACTTTATAAACTATTGTAAATATTTGAAAATTAACAAATCAATATTTTTTTGTTAAAAAAAGTATTCTGATGCTGAAAACTGATAATTATTATAAAATATGTAATTTTGCAAAAAATCAAAAAAGAATGACTACTACTGGAAAAATAGAATTAATGGCTCCTGCCGGAAACTTTGAATCACTTCAAGCCGCTTTAGATAATGGCGCAGATTCAGTATATTTTGGTGTTGAGCAGTTGAACATGCGCGCAAGAGCTTCCATTAACTTTACTTTAGATGATTTACAAGAAATCTCAAAAAGATGTAAAGAAAAAAATGTTAGAACATACCTTACCTTAAATACAATTATTTATGATCACGATTTAAGCATTATAAAAACATTACTTCAAAAAGCAAAAGAAGCTGATATTACTGCGGTAATTGCCATGGATCAAGCTGTAATTTCATCGGCAAGAGCAATTGGAATGGAAGTGCATATTTCTACTCAAATTAACATTACCAATATTGAAACGGCACGTTTTTACGCCATGTTTGCAGATACTATGGTGTTGAGTAGAGAATTAAGTTTGCGTCAGGTTAAAAAAATAACAGAACAAATTGCAAAAGAAAATATTTGTGGACCTTCTGGTAAATTATTAGAAATTGAAATTTTTGGACATGGAGCGTTATGTATGGCAGTTTCGGGCAAGTGTTATATGAGTTTACACTCTTCAAATTCTTCAGCAAACAGAGGTGCATGCAAGCAAAATTGCAGAAAAAAATACACGGTAATTGATCAAGAAACTGGTTTTGAAATGGAACTAGATAATGAGTATATTATGTCGCCAAAAGACTTATGTACTATTGATTTTTTAGATCAAATTGTTGATGCTGGTGTAAAAGTCCTAAAAATTGAAGGTCGAGGACGTGCTCCGGAATATGTAGCAAAAGTAATTAAATGTTACCGAGATGCTATTGATAGTATTGAGCAAGGAACCTACAGCAAAGAAAAAGTTATTTCTTGGATGTTAGAACTAGAAAAAGTATATAATCGTGGTTTTTGGAGTGGCTATTATTTAGGTCAAAAATTAGGAGAATGGAGTAATGGATCCGGAAGCCATGCCACACAAAAGAAAGTATATGTTGGTAAAGGAATGCACTTTTTTCCAAAGGCAAATATTGGTGAATTTAAAATTGAAGCCTACGATATAAATGTTGGAGATACCATTTTAATTACCGGTCCAACAACTGGAGCAAAAGAAATGCAAATAGATCAAATGTTTGTAAATGATGTTGAAGGAAGTAGCGCTCAAAAAGGTGATTCATGTACTATTCCGTTAAATTTTAGAATAAGACCTTCTGATAAATTATATAAAATTGTTGAAAACAAAGTTGAAGCTTAAATGGTAATTATAACATTACAAAGAGCCAAATGCATTGGCTGTAATTACTGTGTAGAATTGGCTCCAGCTCAGTTTCAAATGTCTAAAAAAGATGGCAAATCGGTGTTACTTCATTCTAAAGAAAAAAAAGGATTTTTCACTATAAAATCACCCGACGAAACTATTTTTAACGACAGCATAAAAGCCAAGGAAGCTTGCCCCGTAAAAATTATTGATGTAAAACAAACATAAAAACCGCTTTTTATCGTTTTACAGTTCGTAATTTTAATTATATCTTTACAAATTAGTGAAGATAGTATAATTGTATTTTTCAATGTACTTAACCGTTTAAAATTTAAACATATATGAGCTGTAATAGTTGCTCTTCAGATATAAATAGTGTACCCAAAGGGTGTAAAAGTAATGGAAGTTGTGGCACAGGAGACTGTGAAAAACTTTCGGTGTTCGATTGGTTGGCAAATATGGCTTTACCTGCAGGTCAGGAACCTATGAATATTGTTGAAGTTCGCTTTAAAAACGGGCGTAAACATTTCTATAAAAATACTGAAAATCTACAAATTTCAATTGGCGATATTATTGCTGTAGAAGGTAATCCTGGACATGATATTGGAACTGTTTCTTTAACAGGTGAACTAATTAAAGTTCAATTAAAAAGAAAAGGAATTGCCGCTGACAGTGAAGAAATAAAAAAAATATACCGAAAAGCTACCCAAAAAGATATAGATATTTGGAACGCTGCCAGAGATAAAGAATACGACACACAATACAAAGGACGTGAAATTTTAGGTAAATTAGGACTTAAAATGAAACTTTCTGATGTTGAGTATCAAGGTGATGGAAACAAAGCTACATTTTATTACACAGCTGATGATCGGGTAGATTTTAGGCAACTAATTAGAGATTTTGCCAGCACTTTTAATATTCGTATTGAAATGAAACAAGTTGGTTTACGTCAAGAGGCAGCACGTTTAGGCGGTGTTGGTTCTTGTGGTAGAGAACTATGTTGTTCTACTTGGTTAACAGATTTACGTAAAGTAAATACTACAGCAGCACGTTACCAGCAATTATCATTAAATCCACAAAAATTAGCTGGACAATGTGGTAAATTAAAGTGTTGTTTAAATTACGAATTAGATACTTATGTTGATGCTTTAAAGGAATTTCCAAAACAAGATACTATTTTAAAAACCGAAAAAGGAGATGCTGTTTTTGTGAAAATGGACATTTTTAAAGGATTACTTTGGTATACTTACAAAGAAAATAGAGCCAAATGGTATAAACTTACACTAGAACAAGTTCAGGAAATTATTTCAGCGAATAAAAAACGAGAAATAGTTGCTTCTTTAGAAGAATATGAATCTGAAATTGTTGAAGCTCAAAAGGCTGAATACGAAGATGTTGTTGGACAAGATAGTTTAACAAGATTTGATATCCCAAAATCTAGAAAAAAACGTAAAAACAAAAACAAAAAGCAGCAAAATACTGATATAAATAAACCAAATAACACTGCTAAAAATCAGGAAGCACAAACCCAAAAGCAGCAAAATCAGGGTCAGCAAAAAAAGATAAAACAAAAAGCTAATTTTAATAAAAAACCTACCGATCAAGTAACTGGTAATCAAAATTCGGAAGGAATAAACAGCAATAAACCAAAACAAAAAAAACAACCTATTCGTAAAAAAGGTAACGGACAACAAACTCAAAAAGCACAACAAAATGCTGAAAATAAGGATGTAACCGTTCAAAACACAACGAACAGTAAACCTAAAAATAAGAATAGAAATAAAAAAAGAAGACCTCCAAAAAAAGATGCTAACAATTCAGAAAATGTATAAACAGCTACTGCTATTTTTGTGTTTTATATTGATTTTATCGTGTAACCAAAATAAAATTTACGATCAATATCAACCTGTAAAGAATTTGGAATGGTCTCCAAGCGCTAATTTTGAATTTATAGTTAACAATACAGATACTATTTCAAAAAGAAATGTGTTTATAAATATAAGAAACAATAAAAGTTATGAATTTAGTTCGTTGTTTTTAATAGCAAAAATTGAGTTTCCTAGTGGTTATAAATTGGTAGATACGCTAGAATATGAAATGACTGATGCGCAAGGAAAATTTTTAGGGCAAGGTTTTTCTGATGTTAAAGAAAATAAACTCTTTTTAAGAGAAAAAGTAGTTTTATCAGAAAAAGGTGATTATAAATTTTTAATTCAACAAGCAACAAGAAGCATTAACGATATTGAAGGAAAAAATCCATTAAAAGGAATTACTGATGTTGGTTTAAGCATAGAAAAAGTTAAATAATGGCAAAAAATAATACGGCTGCACCAAATTTTTCAAAATACATTAAATGGTTTTGGATCAGCATTTTATCAGGTATAATTGTACTAATACTACTATTTTTATTAGCTTCATGGGGCGTTTTTGGTCCGCTTCCAACTTTTGAAGAATTAGAAAATCCAGAAAACAATTTAGCTACAGAAGTTATTTCTATTGATGGAAAAACCTTAGGTAAATATGCTTTTGAAAACAGAACACCTATTAAATTTAAAGATTTAAACCAAAACATTGTAAATGCACTAATTGCAACAGAAGATGAACGTTTTTACGAACATTCTGGGATTGATGTAAAAGCATCTGTTAGAGCAGTTGCAATGTTAGGAAAAGATGGTGGAGGAAGTACCATAACCCAACAATTAGCCAAGTTACTTTTTCATGGAGAAGGGTCAAAAAATTTACCTGAACGTATTCTTCAAAAAGTAAAAGAATATGTAATTGCGGTAAAATTAGAACGCCAATACACCAAACAAGAAATTTTAACAATGTACTTAAACAAGTACGATTTTATAAACTTGGCAGTTGGAATTCGTTCTGCATCACGTATTTATTTTGGAAAAGAACCTATTGATTTATCTGTAAAGGAATCTGCAATGCTGGTTGGAATGTTAAAAAATGCTTCTTATTACAATCCATTAAGAAGAGAAGAGTTAGTACTAAATCGTAGAAACACGGTTTTGGGTCAAATGTATAAGAATGATTTTATAACCAAGGCCGAAAGAGATTCACTGCAAAGCACACCGCTTAGTTTAAATGTGAATAGAGAAAGTCATAGCGATGGTTACGCAACGTATTTTAGAGAGTACTTAAGAGATTTTATGAGAACTTGGATAAAAGAACATCCAAAACCTGATGGTACAGAATATAACTTACACAGAGATGGTTTAAAAATTTATGTCACCTTAGATTCTCGTATGCAAAAATACGCTGAAGAAGCCATGGCTGAACATATGGCTAATTTGCAACGTGTATTTAATAAAGAACAAAAGAAAAATAAAAAAGCACCTTTTTATGATTTAGATAAAACTCAAATTGAATCAACTATTCTTCAAGCTATGAAACGCTCAAATAGATGGATTCGAATGAAAAGTAATGGTGCCTCAGAAGATGAAATTTTAAAATCTTTTGATGAAAAAACCGATATGCGAGTTTTTAATTGGAAAGGAGAATTAGACACAATCATGTCTCCAAAAGACTCCATTTTTTATTACAAACAAATTCTAAGAGCAGGTTTATTCTCTGTTGAGCCACAAACTGGTCATGTAAAAGCTTGGGTTGGCGGAATCAACTACAAACATTTTCAATTTGATGCCGTAAAACAGCAAAAACGCCAAGTGGGTTCTACTTTTAAACCATTTGTTTATGCAACTGCAATAAATCAGTTAAACCTATCTCCTTGTGAAAAATTTCCTAATATTCCATATACTATTTTAAAAGAAAAATATGATATGCCTGAAGATTGGACCCCAAAAAATTCTGACAATAAATATGGCGGTGAATTAACATTAAAACAAGCTTTGGCTAATTCTGTTAACGTTATTACTGCAAAGTTAATTGATATGGTAAATCCTAAAAATGTGGTAACATTAGCAAAAAGCGCAGGTATTGATAGTGAAATACCTGAAGTTCCTTCAATTGCACTTGGTTCGGTAGATTTATCATTATTTGAAATGGTTGGAGCTTACTCTACGTTTGCAAATAAAGGCTTACGAATTGAACCAATGATGATTTTAAAAATTGAAGATAAAAACGGAACTGTTTTAGAGCAATTTATTCCAAATTCAAAAGAGGTTTTAAGTGAAGAATCCGCATATGTTATTACCAATTTGTTACAAGGTGTAACCGAAGGCGGATCAGGTATTCGTTTAAGAACAAGTGGAGGTTCTTATCCAGATAATGTAGTAACTGGTTACCCTTATAAATTTACAAATCCTATTGCAGGTAAAACAGGAACAACTCAAAATCAATCTGATGGATGGTTTATGGGAATTGTTCCAAATTTGGCAACCGGTGTTTGGGTAGGCGGAGAAGACAGAGCAACACACTTTAGAGGAATTACATTTGGACAAGGAGCAACAATGGCGTTACCTATTTGGGCTTTATATTATAAAAAAATGTATGCTGATTCAACTTTAACTGTAAGTAAAGATGCTTTTGAAAAACCTGAAAAATTAACCATTAATATTGATTGCTCTAAAGAAAACCTTGATAAAGATAATTTATTAAATTCTTCGGAAGAAGTACCTGAATTTTAATGTAAATGAGTATTGTACCTGTTTGGAAACCATCAAAAGAAACTATTGAACAAAGCAACATTTTTAAAATGATGCAAAAAAAAGGTTTTGATAAATATCAAGACTTTTGGAAATGGTCTGTTGCTAATAAAGAAGATTTTTGGGCAAGTACAGTAAAAAATTTAAACATACAATTAGTTGAAAATTACACTTCAATTGTTGATATTTCAAAAGGTGTAGAAAATGCCGAATGGTTAAAAAATGCCAAATTAAATATTGTTGATTCTTGTTTTCAAAATGATGATGATGCTATTGCTATTATTTTTCAAGAATCGGGAAAAGAACTTCAAAAAGTAAGTCAAAAACAACTGCTTGAACTTGTAAATAAAATTGCCAACGGCCTCATAAATTTAGGCTTAAAAGTTGGTGACAGCATTGCTATTGATATGCCAATGACCTTGGAAGCAGTTGCTATTTACCTTGCCGGAATTAAAGCTGGAATGCCAATCGTTACCATTGCCGACAGTTTTACACCAAACGAAATAGAAGTTCGTTTAAAAATTACCGAACCAAAAATTATTTTTACACAAGATGTGCTTCATAGAGCTGGCAAAGAAATTCCTCTATATAAAAAAGTAGTTGCTTCAAATGCGCCAAAGGCAATTGTTTTAAAATCATCAAAAGAAAATATTGAACTAAGAAATGAAGATTTATTTTGGGATGCTTTTTTAAGTTCAAAAACAGAATTTAAAACTGTAATTCAAAAGCCTGACGACATTATTACTATTTTGTTTTCTTCAGGCACAACAGGTGATCCAAAAGCTATTCCTTGGACACATACAACTCCCATAAAAAGCGCTAGTGACGGTTATTATCATCAAGATATTCATAAAAATGATGTGGTTTGCTGGCCTACAAATTTAGGTTGGATGATGGGGCCTTGGCTTGTTTTTGCAACATTAATAAATAAAGCAACCATTGCTTTGTATTATGATATGCCCACTGGAAATGGTTTTGGAGAATTTATTCAAAATACAAAAGTAACCATGTTAGGTGTTATACCAAGTTTTGTAAAATATTGGAAAACATCAAAAAATATGGAAAAGTACCATTGGAATTCTATAAAGTGTTTTAGTTCTACTGGTGAAGTTTCAAATGCAGATGAAATGAATTATTTAATGCAATTAGCAAATAACAAACCAGTTATTGAGTATTGTGGAGGAACCGAAATTGGTGGTGGCTATGTTACAAGTACTGTTGTTCAGCCAAATATTGCAAGTACATTTTCTACCCAAGCTTTAGGTGGAGAATTTGTTTTGTTAAACGATAATCACAATAAATGTTCAAAAGGAGAGTTATTTTTAATTCCACCTATTATGGGATTATCTAACACACTTTTAAACAGAGATCATTATAAAGTGTATTATAAAGGAACACCAACTTTTGAAGGTAAATTATTAAGAAGACATGGCGATGAATTAGAAGAATTAGAAAACGGATATTATAAAGCGCAAGGAAGAGTTGATGACGCAATGAATTTAGGTGGTATAAAAGTAAGTTCTGTTCAAATTGAAAGGGTTTTAAATTCATTAGAATTTATTAAAGAATCAGCAGCAATTGCTGCTTCGCCTGAAAATGGTGGTCCAAGTTTATTGGTAATTTTTTATGTAGAAAACCCTTCACATTTAATTGAAAACCAACGCTTACAACAAGCCATAAATTGTGTGAAAGAAAAACTAAATCCGCTATTTAAAGTGCATGATTTAGTGAAAATTGAAGCGTTGCCAAGAACAGCTTCAAACAAAGTAATGAGACGAAGTTTAAGAGATTTATACGAAAGTAAATGAAAATAATATCATACAATGTAAACGGAATTAGAGCGGCATTAAATAAAGGTTTTTTAGATTGGTTACAAGCTGCAAATCCTGATGTAATTTGTATACAAGAAACCAAAGCGCATAAAGAACAATTGGATTTAAGTTTGTTTGAAAATGCTGGGTATCCTTATCACTATTGGTTTTCAGCACAAAAAAAAGGCTATAGCAGCGTTGCTGTTTTGTCTAAAATAAAACCAAATCATGTAGAATATGGCACCGGAATTGAAACAATGGATTTTGAAGGTAGAAATTTACGGTTAGATTTTGATGATTTATCTATAATGAGTTTGTATTTACCATCTGGAACAAATGATGATAGGCTTGATTTTAAGTTAAACTATATGGCTGAATTTCAAGAATATATAAAGGAATTAACAAAAAAAATACCTAACATTGTTATCTCTGGCGATTATAATATTTGTCATACAGAAATTGATATTCATAACCCAAAACAAAATCAGAATACTTCAGGTTTTTTGCCTGTAGAACGCAATTGGTTAGGACAATTTATTGAAAGCGGTTTTATAGATTCTTTTCGATATTTAAATAAAGAACCACACAATTATACTTGGTGGAGCTATAGAGCTAATGCTAGAAATAATAATAAAGGTTGGCGAATAGATTATCATATGGTAAGTGAACCTTTAAAAGATAGAATTAAAAGAGCCTATATTTTGCCAGAGGCAAAACATTCGGATCATTGTCCAATAGTAGTAGAAATAGAATAATTAAAAATATATAAAGCAGAAAAGTATGTTAAAAAAAATAGCATTTTTAGTAGTTATTACACTTTCAGTAACTTCTTGTGTAAGTAAAAAAGTGTATCAAGAATTGGAATCTAAATTTAATAATTTACGTTCTTCAAATTTAGAATTGTTAAAAGAAAAAGACGAATTATTAGCATCAAAAAAAGCGTTAGAAGCTAATTTAGAAAGTCTTAAAAATGATTATGCTGCTTTAAAAAACAAAAAATTAATTTTAGAAAACGAATTTTCATCGCTTCAAACTAAACATAAAAATTTAGAAGAATCATACGATGCGCTTTCTACCCAAAGTTCAAAAAAATTAGCAGAACAAGCTCAAAAAAATCAAGAATTATTGGCTGAATTAGAAGCGAAAGAATTAAAATTAGCTGCTGAAAATAGCCGATTAGAAAAACTTCAAAAAGAATTAAAACAACGTTCTGAACAAATTGATGAATTGGAAAGTTTAATTAATGCAAAAGAAGCACAAATGCAGCAATTAAAAAATGCAATTTCTAATGCATTGCATAATTTTGAAGGTAAAGGTTTAACGGTAGTTCATAAAAATGGAAAAATTTACGTTTCTATGGAAAACAAATTGTTATTTAACTCTGGCAGTTGGGCAGTTGGTGTAGAAGGTAAAAAAGCTGTTGAACAATTGGCTAACGTATTAGCTGAAAATAAAGATATAAATGTGTTAATTGAAGGACATACGGATGATGTTCCTTATACCGGTTCAACTATTATTGATAACTGGGATTTATCTGTAAAACGTGCAACTGCAATTGTTAGAATTTTAGAAAATAAAGGTGTTGATCCAACACAAATTACTGCAGCTGGAAGAAGTAAATTTGTACCAGTTGATACAAATAAAACAGCAGAAGGTAAAGCTAAAAATAGAAGAATTGAAATTATTTTGGCACCCAACTTAGATCAAATTTCGAAACTTTTAAAAGAGGAGTAAATGAAAAAAATAGTAATTTTAATTCTAATTTTAGTTATTAATATTGGATATACGCAAGATAAAAAAGACACCAAAGTACTTGAAAAGTTAAAAGATACTGAAAATTTATTTTCACATGAAGATTCTACTTTTTATAAAAAATTAGACTCTGTTAAATTTCAATTTCACCATGAAGTAAGTACAATAGACAGTTTGTGGATAAATGAATTAATTAATTCTCCATTAAATGATACGCTTAGATATTCTTTAGAAGATGACGAATTTTTTATTTCAGAACTAAAAGAATTACCCACTGAATTATTAAAACAACGATTGGAAGAATTAGATAGTAAAACTCCATTTAATATTTCATATAATCCGCAGTTAGAACAAATAATAAAATCATATCTCTCAAAAAGAAAACCGGTTTTTTCAGTTATTATGGAAAGAGCACGGTTTTACTTTCCAATGTTTGAAGAACATTTAGACAAATACAATATTCCTTTAGAATTAAAATATTTAGCTATTGTAGAGTCCGCTTTAAAACCAACCGCAAAATCAAGAGTTGGCGCTACGGGTTTATGGCAGTTTATGTACCAAACAGGTGTTTTATACAACTTAAATATTAGTTCGTATGTTGATGAACGTTCAGATCCAATTAGAGCAACTGAAGCCGCTTGTAAATATTTATCAACCTTGTATAAAATTTATAATGATTGGGATTTAGCATTAGCAGCTTATAATTCAGGTCCTGGTAACGTAAATAAAGCAATTAGACGAGCAGGTGGTAGCAGAAACTTTTGGAATATTAGAAACTATTTACCAAGAGAAACTGCAGGATATGTTCCAGCTTTTTATGCAACTATGTATATTTTTAAATATGCGAATGAGCATAATATAAAAGCTCGTGAAAACACCATTACTCGCTTTGAAACAGATACTATTCAAATAAAAAGACAAATTACTTTTGAACAAATTAACGAAACTTTAAATGTAGATATAGAAATATTAAAATTTTTAAATCCACAGTATAAATTAGATATTATTCCATACGTAAAAAATAAAAATTATGTATTAACATTACCCACAAAACATGTAGGGAATTTTGTGAGTAATGAAAAATTAATTTATGCGTATGTAGATTATCAAGAATCAAAAAGAGAAAAAGCATTACCACAATATCTTGAAGTAAAAGATCAAATTACTTATAAAGTAAGAAAAGGCGACTATTTAGGGCGTATTGCCAACAAATATAATGTTTCTGTTAGCTATTTAAAACGCTGGAATAACCTAAAAAGTAATAATCTTAGAATAGGACAACGATTAAAAATTTATTCAAATAATGTAAATGTAGCAGCTACATCTAAATCAACTTCTACAAAAGCAAAAGAAGTTCCAAAAGGAGATTATAATACCTATATTGTTAAATCTGGAGATTCACTTTGGACCATCGCTCAAAAATATGCAAATGTTTCTGTTACAAATATTAAAGAATGGAACAATATTTGGAGTGCTAAAAGTTTAAAACCAGGAACCAAATTGAAAATATTTAGCAAATGAAAAAAATAGCATTATTTGTCGTTTTTATTTCTTTATTAATTGCCTGTAATCCGGCAAATGACAAAAAGGTATTAAAAGAAGCAAACGGAAGAATTAACAGCCTATTAGTTGTAGTAAAAAATAGCGCTTGGCAAGGTGATTTAGGAAATGAATTACGAAAAATTTTAGCCGAACCTGTTTTAGCTTTACCTCAGCCTGAATCGCAATTTGAAGTATCTCAAGTTCCATTTGAAAGCTTTGGTAGCATGTTTAGAGCTACCAGAAATGTATTAAGCATTAATTTGGGTGATGAAAATTCTTTTACTATAAGTACAGATGTATACGCATCGCCTCAAAAAATAATTACCATTACAGGTAAAACTGATGAAGATTTAATTAATTTAATTAAAACCAATAGTAAAAAAATTATATCAGAATTTAAAACTTCTGATTTAGCAACTGTTCAAAGAAATATTTTAAAAAAATATTGGGATCCAGAAAATATAAAAACATTTAAAAAACAAGGTTATTCAATTAAAATACCTAGAAATTATAATTTAGTTGATGATACTGGCGATTTTGTTTGGTACAGATATCATATTGATGGAGCAAACAGTATGGAAATTATCACCTATTCCTATCCAATTGAAAATGAAAATGATGAAAATGGAAACGCAATTGTTGCACATAGAGATTCTATAGGAAAAAAATATATTCCTGGTCAAGTAGAAAATTCACATATGATTACAGAAGAAGCTTTTACACCTCATATTTTTGAAGTTAAAATAGATGGGAAAAAAGCCTTTGAAACCAGAGGAAAATGGGAAGTAAAAGGAATGTATATGGCGGGACCTTTTTTAAGCTATTCAGTAATTGATAAAGCTAATAATAGAGTTGTTGTAGTAGAAGGTTTAACTTATGCTCCTTCAGTTAATAAAAGAGATTATATGTTTGAAATTGAAGCAATTTTAAAAACATTAAAAATAAATTAATATAATTTTAAAGTTTTAAAACTCAAATTTTAATTGAACATCTATTGGTTTTTCAGTGATATTTTTAATATGATTATTTAAATTTGTCACTGAAATACCTAATAATCTTACAGAGTTCATTACCTTTTCCTGAAAAAGCAATTCTTTTACTGTTTCTAATAAAATACTTTTGTCTTTCACAAAATATGGCAATGTTTTACTACGTGTTTGCGTTTTAAAATCGCTGTATTTTATTTTTAATGTAATTGTTTTCCCTGAAACATTTGAATGTAAAAGTCGTTTTTCTAACTCTTCAGAAATTTTCTCTAATTTTTCTAACATAAATACCTCCGAAGTTAAATTTTTTACAAAAGTATGCTCAGCTGCTACCGATTTTCTTTTTCTGTTAGGTTTCACTTTACTTGTATGAATTCCTCTAACAATATTATAGTAATGACTGCCTGAGCTTTTAAAATGTTCTATTAAAAAAGATTCATTCTTTTCTTTTAAATCACTTCCTTTAAAAATTCCTAAATTGTACATTTTGGATGCTGTAACTTTTCCTATACCATAAAATTTTTCAATGGGTAATTCTTCTAAAAAAGATATAATTTCTTCTGGTGGAATTGTTTTTTGTCCATTGGGTTTATTAATATCAGAAGCTATTTTAGCAACAAATTTACTGCTTGAAATTCCTGCAGAAGCATTTAAATGTAATTCATCAAAAATGCGTTGTCTAATTTCTTTTGCAATTAAACTAGCAGACGGATTTCCTTTTTTATTTTCAGTAACATCTAAATAAGCTTCATCTAATGATAGCGGTTCAATTAAATCCGTATAATCTTTAAAAATTTGATGGATTTTTTTTGAAATTTCTTTATACCTATCAAAACGAGGTTTTACAAATATAAGTTGAGGACAATTTTTTTTTGCTAAAATACCACTCATTGCTGAACGAACTCCAAATTTACGGGCTTCATAGCTTGCAGCAGCAACTACGCCTCTATCTTCACCTCCACCAACAGCTATTGGTTTTCCTCTTAACTCAGAATTATCCAATTGTTCAACAGAAGCATAAAATGCATCCATATCAATATGTATAATTTTTCGATATGTACTTTTTTCTTCCATCTTATAACAAATATAAAAAGAAAAGGGTTGCTAAATAGCAACCCTTTTTTAACTTAATAAAGTTTATTTTTATACAATTCCTAAGTCTAACATAGAGTCGGCAACTTTTATAAAACCAGCAATATTTGCTCCTTTTACATAGTTTATATAGCCATCTTCTTGCGTTCCATATTTTAAACAAGCTGTATGAATAGAGGTCATAATTTGATGTAATTTAGCATCAACCTCTTCTTTTGTCCAATTCATTTTCATAGCGTTTTGGCTCATTTCTAATCCAGAAACTGCAACTCCTCCAGCATTTACAGCTTTTCCTGGAGCATATAATATTTTAGCTTTATGAAAAACATGAACTGCTTCAGGAGTACATCCCATATTAGAAACCTCAGAAACGTATTGTACACCATTAGCTACTAATTTTGCGGCATCTTCACCGTTTAATTCATTTTGTGTAGCACAAGGCATTGCAATATCACATTTTACTCCCCAAGGTTTTTCACCTGGATAGAATTTTGCTTCTGGAAATACTTGAACATACGGTGAAACAATGTCATTATTAGAAGCTCTTAAAGCTAATAAATAAGTTATTTTATCTAAATCCAATCCTCTTTCATCATGTACATATCCATCTGGTCCAGAAATAGTTACAACTTTTCCTCCTAATTCAGTTACTTTTAAAGCTACACCCCAAGTAACGTTTCCAAAACCTGATAGAGTAACTGTTTTACCTACAAAACTATCGTTTTTGGTATCTAACATTTCTTTAGTAAAATAAGTACCACCAAAACCTGTAGCTTCTGGACGAATTAAACTTCCTCCCCAATTTAAACCTTTACCAGTAAATACTCCTGAGTTTTCATGTTGAAGTTTTTTGTACATTCCGTACATAAAACCAATTTCTCTACCTCCAGTTCCAATATCGCCAGCAGGAACATCTGTGCTAGGACCAATAAGTCTCCATAATTCTAACATAAAGGCTTGACAGAAACGCATAATCTCAGCATCCGATTTTCCTTTAGGATTAAAATCAGATCCTCCTTTTCCACCACCCATTGGTAATGTAGTTAAGGCGTTCTTAAATATTTGTTCGAAACCTAAAAATTTCAAAATACTTAAATTTACACTTGGGTGTAAGCGAATACCTCCTTTGTAAGGGCCAATTGCATTATTAAATTGAACTCTGTGGCCTAAATTTACTTGTACATTTCCTGCATCATCCATCCAAGAAATTCTAAAAGTTAAAATTCTATCTGGCTCTACTAAACGTTCTATAATTTTAGCCGCTTCGTATTGTGGATTTTCATTATATATAGTTTCAATAGATTCTAAAACCTCATGCACTGCCTGTAAATATTCTTTTTCACCAGGGTGTTTGGTTTCTAAATTTGTTAATATTTCTTTTACATTCATAATAATATTATTAGGTGGTTAACTTATACAAAAGTACATATATTTAATTCAATTTTGAGTAACATTTATATTGATATTTTTAGTATTTAACATTTTATTAATGATATATTGTTAATTTGGGATAATTTTACCGTTTAAAGCTTGTTTTTTTAACAAATATACATTTTTACATAAAACCATCTGGTGGTAATTCATCGGTAGATTCTTCTATTTTAACCGTATTTTTTAGTTTAAAATTCTCTTTAAAAATTGCAGCTTTATTATTTTTTCCTTCTATAATTACTGTTAGAGGTTCTTTAAACGAAATATGGCGTAAAAATTCATCTTCATAAACAGCTTTTTGTTTATTTAAATATTCAACATCAAAAAATCCATCATTTATAAATGGGTTTATTGTTAAATAACCAACTTTGAAAGATGTTAAATTTTGAAAAAAATGTGTGCCCTGACTTGGATCAATTCTAAAATTATTCAGCCCAGATTCTACAATAATTTTTGCTGAAGAAATTTGAGGCCAAATTACAGGAATTCCCAACCAAGGATCACTTGAACCCCATCTTCCCGGACCAACTAAAACATATTGTTTGTCTTGTTCGGTAAATTTTTTATTTATTTGCTCTACAGCAGCAGCAATTTGCCTTGTATTAGCATTATTAAAGGTTTCTGGCTTTACATATACAAAATCTTTAATATGATCATATTTTCCATTTCCTAACGCCGATTCTGAATAAATAATAGTGTCTTTCTTTAAAAAGTTAGCTGGAAGTTTACTGTTTGTTTCATTACTTTCAACAATTGGTCTTATTTGTAAAAAACTAAATTCTTTTGGCTTTCCATTTGGTACATCCAATTTAATTGCAAATTCAATTTCAATTGGGTTTCGCATTTCTCGCTGACCTATTCTTAATAAATCTTGTAATATTTCAGGTAAAGGAAATGTATTATATTTTAAAATATTATCAAATGAAATTACCCGAATTCCATCGTGCATAACACCTGGTTTAATAATATTATTTTGCAAATCGTAGGTTGAAGCTACAAATTTTAAAGAGCCATGATTTTCAGCATTTCTAATAGAAATTTTCTTTTTGTTAATTGCTTCACTGGTAGAAACTATATAACTATCAGGGTTAATATCTAATCCATAAAAATACTGCTGCGTGTCTCTTTGTGTTGAACCTGGCGATGATAATTGTAATATTTTTTTAGGATGAAAAGGTGAAAATCTCAAAGTTTGTCCACCACCAACAATTATTTCTCCTAAACCTAATGCAATATTGGCAATTCCTTCGTGTGGAAGTTCATTACCTATCGGATAAAAATTGATAGATCTAGCAACTCCAGATACATTTGGATAGAAAACATCTTTATATTGTTTTCCTGTAATTTCTTGTAATATTACAGCCATTTTACTTTCTTCAATTGTATGTGAAGTAGCTTTTAAGTACGATTTACTATTTTGAAAAAAAGCGGAAGCCATTACAGATTTAATAGCGTTAGATACCATTTCTAACATTCTATCTCTTTCAGCATAAGGTAACATATACGTTGCAAAAATTCCTGCAAATGGTTGGTAATGTGAATCTTCTAAAACACTTGAAGATCTGACTGCTAATGGTGCTTTGCTAATTTTTAAGAATGCTAAAATATCCGCTAAAACCCATTGCGGTAATGGATATGAAATAAATTTATTTAAAATCTCTTCATCATTATCACAAGAAGCTACAAAATGAATTAATTTGTGTTGTTCAATAAATTCATCAAAAACCTCCGTACTAATAACCACGGTTCGTGGTATTGAAATTGTTACATCTTGATATTTATTAAATAATCTATTACGCTTTAAAAAAGAATCTATAAAAGCTAAACCTCTTCCTTTTCCTCCTAATGCGCCATCACCAATTCTGGCAAAACCTAAATATTCGTCGTATTTTTTTCTATTAAATTTTGAAATAACTCCTCTTGAACGAAAAATTCGATACACTTTAATGGCGTTAATTAAAAATTGACGTATTGCATTTGCATCATCAAAATCATCATATTCAATATTGCTAAATAAATTAGCTAATGGAAATAACGCTCTGGATTTTAACCATTTAGAGTATTCACTTCTTTTGGCATGATATATAATAGTTTCTGTTGAAACAGAATTTAATGCTTTTTGAAAACTTGTTAAATCTTTTGCTGTTGCCTCAACTTTCATTTGAACTGGATCCCAAAATTCAAAATCGCCAAATGAAAAATATTGATTTATGTAGTTTTTTATTTCATCTTCAAGTGTTTCGGAATATTTATATAAAAATTTACCTTTTAATTCTAAAGCAAACTTTTTGTTATTACTATCGGATGATTGTACTAAAAACGGGAAATAACGCTCATAACTTCTAACATATTTTAACAACTCAAAACCTGCTTTTGGATCTCTTTTTCCTTCTCTAAAATATGAAACATCTGAAATTACGCCTAAAAGATTGTCTTTATATTTTTCAAATAATAACTTACCTTCTTCAAAATTTGTTGCTAATAATATTTTAGGTCTTCCACGCATCAACATCATTTTTCGATGTTCATTAAGCCCTTCAGACATAAAAAAATCGGTTTGTTTTAAAATAATTTTATAAATAACAGGTAAGTATTTTGAATAAAATCGCAAGGAATCTTCAACCAGTAAAATTGCTTTAACACCAATTTCATTGATATCTTTTTCAGCATTCATTCTATCTTCTGTTAATTTTATGATTGCTAAAAAAATATCAACATTACCACTCCAATGAAAAACAAAATCTATAATTCCTGTATTTTCTTTTTCAAGATTTTTTCTTAATTCAGATGAATAATGACTAAGCGCAGCAATTGTAACATCTGGATAGGTTTCTTTAATTAATTTAGATGTTTCAAAAGCTTTATAATTACCAATATCTAACCAAGTTATTACTAAATCTATTTTATCTGAAGCCAGCATAATTAAGGCTCTTTTTGCCGAATTTGCGTGTACAAAACTTGGCGGATACCTTAAATTTAAAGCTGTGTATTCATTAAAAATACGTTCATCAATCCTACCATCTTCCTCTAACATATAATAGTCATAGTTAGAGCAAACAATAAGAACTTTGTTAATTCGGTTTTGCATTAATTCATTAAATGCAACTTCTTCAAATTCATAAGTTCTTAAATCAGGCAATACTTTTTTAGTCATTTCGGCTACGTTTTTAAAATATAAATTTAGTTAATTAATTTAAAGCGCATAGAAAAAGGGTTACCAATTAGCAACCCTTTTTTAGTGTAAATATAAATTAGATAAAAATTAAACTACTCCTTGAGCTAACATTGCGTCAGCTACTTTAACAAATCCTGCAATATTTGCGCCTGTTACATAATCAATATATCCGTCATCTTTTTTACCGAATTGTATACAAGAATCATGGATGTCTTTCATTATTTTTTTAAGTCTTTCATCAACTTCATCACGAGTCCAATTAATACGTAAAGAGTTTTGACTCATTTCTAAACCTGATGTTGCAACTCCACCTGCATTTGATGCTTTTCCTGGAGCATACAGTATTTTTGCTGCTTGAAATGCTTCAATTGCTTGCGGCATTGATGGCATGTTTGCACCTTCACTAACCACATAGCAACCATTTTTTAATAGTGTTTTAGCATCTTCACCATTTACTTCGTTTTGAGTTGCGCATGGCATCGCTACTTCACATTTAACAGACCAAGGAGTTTTTCCTTCTACAAATGTTGCTTTTGGATACTTTTTAACATACTCGTTTATTCTTCCGCGTTTGTTATTTTTTAAATCCATCACAAAAGCTAATTTTTGTTCGTCAATACCATCTTCATCAAAAATATATCCTGATGAATCAGATAATGTAACAACTTTTGCCCCTAATTGTGTAGCTTTTTCACAAGCATATTGCGCTACATTTCCAGATCCTGAAATAGTTACAGTTTTACCTTTTATGGTATCACCTCTTGTTTCAAGCATGCTTTGAGCAAAATATACAGTTCCATAACCTGTAGCTTCAGGGCGAATTAAAGAACCACCCCATGACATACCTTTACCGGTTAAAACACCTGTAAATTCGTTACGCATTTTTTTATACATTCCAAATAAGAAACCAATTTCTCTAGCACCCACACCAATATCTCCAGCAGGAACATCTGTATTTGCACCAATATGACGGCATAATTCAGCCATAAAGCTATGACAAAAACGCATTAATTCTCCATCTGATTTTCCTTTAGGATCAAAATCAGATCCACCTTTACCACCACCCATTGGCAAAGTTGTTAAAGCATTTTTAAATACTTGTTCAAAAGCTAAAAACTTTAAAATACTTAAATTAACTGTTGGATGAAAACGTAATCCACCTTTATATGGTCCAATAGCAGAGTTCATTTGAATTCTAAAACCTCTGTTAACAATAATTTCTCCTGTGTCATCAATCCATGGCACACGGAACATTACAACTCTTTCAGGCTCAACCATTCTTAATAGAATGTTTTTACCATTATAAATTTCATGATTTGCTATATACGGTATAACAGTTTCTGCAACTTCTTGTACAGCTTGTAAAAATTCTGGCTCATGTTGGTTCCGAACTTTCACTAAATCCATGAACTCTTTTATTTTTGATTCCATAATTTATGATGTATTATTTTGTATTATGTTTAATTTACCTAACAAATATAGGTAATTTTTAACATATAATTTAAAATTAATAATAATATTTAAGCTATTTTACAAATTTTCTAAAACGTTTTCGTAAATACTAAATTTTTTAAAATTTTAAAATCATTTATTGCTATAGATGTTTTATAAAATAAGTTATATAAATCATTCAACTATAATTTATATTCAACAAAATAAAAAAGTGTAAATTTGCAGACTAATTTTATAGAAAATGTTAGATAAAGTAAAAGAACTGATTGGTGAAGTAACTGCATTTAATGGAACTACCAAAGATGAAATTGAAACTTTCAGAATTAAGTTTTTAAGCAAAAAAGGATTACTTAACGATTTATTTAATGAATTTAAAAATGTAAATCCAGCAGAAAGAAAAGATTTTGGGCAAGCATTAAATACTTTAAAAAATTTAGCACAAGATAAAGTAAATCAGTTAAAAGATACGCTTGAAAATGCAAGTGATCAAAAAGGTTTTTATGGTGATTTAACCAGACCTGAAGAACCAATTGAATTAGGTTCACGTCATCCAATATCTTTAGTTAGAAATAAAATTATTGATGTTTTTTCTCGCATAGGATTTACTGTTTCTGAAGGACCAGAAATTGAAGACGATTGGCACAATTTTACCGCATTAAACTTACCAGAATATCACCCAGCACGTGATATGCAGGACACATTTTTTATTGAAACCAATCCAGATATTTTATTAAGAACTCATACTTCATCTGTTCAGGTACGATATATGGAAAATAACAAACCGCCAATTAGAACCATTTCTCCGGGAAGAGTTTTTAGAAACGAAGACATTTCTGCACGTGCGCATTGTATTTTTCATCAGGTTGAAGGTTTATATATTGATACAGATGTTTCTTTTGCCGATTTAAAACAAACCTTACTGTATTTTACCAAAGAAATGTTCGGAAAATCTAAAATACGTTTGCGCCCATCGTATTTTCCATTTACAGAGCCAAGTGCCGAAGTAGATATTTATTGGGGATTAGAAACAGAAACCGATTATAAAATTACTAAGGGTACTGGTTGGTTAGAAATTATGGGTTGCGGTATGGTTGACCCTAATGTACTTAAAAATGCCAATATAGATCCTGAAATTTATTCTGGTTACGCATTTGGAATGGGAATTGAGCGTATTGCAATGTTGCTATATCAAATACCAGATATTAGAATGTTTTATGAAAACGATGTTCGATTTTTAGAGCAATTTAAATCTGTTTTATAATTTATAAATTCCGCTCATTGCGGAATTTTTTTATTTAAAATAAACATGAAAAAAGATATTAAAATACCCGAAGTTACAAACGTTTTTATGGCGGTTGTTAAAGAATATAACAACGAGTTTAAATGTGATGATTGGAATGCTTATATTATAAATAATAAAGAAGTTGATTTAGAAATGATATTAATCGTATCTAAAGGTTACGATGAAAATACACTGGCTGAAACCTCATTACTTCGTCATAAAATTGAAAAACTACCCGCGCAATCTTTCGCAAAAGTTGAATTAATGCACGAAGATGTTTTAAAATTAGCCAACTTTTTTAATGTTACTTTTTTTGAAGGAAATACTATGTTTGATAAAAAGTTTTTATTTAAAAAAGGCTCCATAAAAGAAAGTGCATTAAGAACCATTCCGTTATTAAATAAACGTGGTATATTGCTTAAATAATTTATACAATTCTTATTATGAAATTCATTTATTTTATCTCTTTATTATTTTGTAGTTTTTTAATTAAAGCACAAAACATTCCTTTATATGTTGGCACTTATACAAGTGATGATGTGCAAGGAATTTATTACTACAATTTTAATACTTTAACTGGTGAGATAACTAATAAAAAATTAGCGGTAAAAACCGAAAATCCATCATTTATAACTTTTTCAAAAAATAAAAAGTATTTATATGCTGTAAATGAAAATGGTGAAAATAGTTTTGTGAAATCATATGAAGTAAATAATGATGGTACTTTGGCTTTTATTAATAAAGTTGGTACAAATGGTAATGGACCTTGCCACGTACAAACAAACGAAGCTAATAACAAACTTGTAGTTTCTAATTATGGCGGTGGAACAGTTTCAATTTATACAATTCATAAAAGTGGAAGTATTAGTGAATCTCCACAAGTTTTTGACCATAATTTAGAAAATAAACAAGCACACGCACATTCAGCAAAATTTTATAAAAACAACTTGTTTGTAGCCGATTTAGGACGTGATTTTTTAGCGCAATATATTTTAAATGATAAAGAATTTGTTTTAAAAGAAAATCATTTAATGAAAGAAGGCGCTGGACCTCGTCATTTTGAAATTTCTAAAAATGGTGCTTTTATTTATGTTATCAATGAATTGAATTCAACTGTTACTGTGCTTCAGCAAAAAGGAAAAAACACCTATAAAACTATTGAAAGTATAAGTACTTTAAGTGATGATTATAATGGAAAAAATCAATGTGCTGATATTCATTTATCTGCTGATGAAAAGTTTTTATACGGATCTAATAGAGGTGAAAATACTATAGTTGTTTTTAAAAGAGATGCTAAAAGCGGAACGCTACAAAAAATACAAAATATAAGCGTAAATGGAGATTGGCCTAGAAATTTTACACTTTCACCAAATGGAAAATTTTTATTAGTTGCAAACCAACGAAGTGAAAATATAAGTGTTTATAATGTTGATAACAAGTTAGGAACTTTAACTTTTTTATATAGTTTAAATGCTCCTACACCTGTTTGTTTATTGTTTTAATTCAAAATAGTAGATATTATCGGTATCATCATATCTAAAACTATTTATATAACCAGTTTTTTCAGTTATAAAAACAACACTTAAATCGTCAAATTCAGAATTTAATACTGATACTTTTTGAGGTAAACTCCACTTACCATCAACTTTAATGGTTTTATAAATATTAAAATCACCCGTAGCATAATATACATTATCAACAACTGGATTTCCGTTTTCTAAAGTATATTCTACTCTATCAATTTTTGCTTCACTTATATTTGATGAAAAATAAATAGTGTTTTCATCATAAATTGTTGGGTTAATTATTGTAAAACTTGATTGAGAAATAAATACAACATCTGATTTTTCCCATTCGTTGTTGTTATTTCTTTGTAATTCTAATAAATGAAAAATTCCGCGTTCATTAGTTACAATAACCATTTTATTTCCATCTTTTGAAATGGTTGGTTGACCATAAGTAAAATCTGCTTTACAAATAGACAATGGTTTTACTTTTGAAACTTTTAAATTTTCAATTTTACCTTTAAAAATGGTTAAATTACCATTATTATTACCTTTCATTAATTTTGGACTTTTAACAAAATAAATTTCGTTATTGTAAGTAGCCACTGGTCCTCCAGAATGAAAATAATTGTTTATTTTAATTTTTTGAGGTTTATTTTTTAAATCAGAAAAATATAATTTATAAAAATCATTTTTATCTGCAGATGCATATATAAGACCATTATTATAAAATGTTGGCGAAATATTTTCTTTTGAATTTAACGATAAAAAAGTATCATAAATAGCAATACTATCATTTTCAAAAATGAGTAAATTTTGCTGTGCATTTGTTTTCACAACTGTAAGTATCGTTATAAAAATAAAATTATAAATAAACCTGATTTTCATTCTTTTTCAATTTAATTTTTATAAGTGGCTATCTATAATTGTTTTTAATTGGTTTTTATTTAGGGGTTTTGAAATAAAATCGTTACAACCAGCATTATATGCTTTTTCCTTATCTTCTGGAGTAGAATAAGCTGTTTGGGCTATTATAGGTAAATTAGGCCTAAATTCTTTAATTTTTTTTGTAGCATCATATCCGTTCATTATTGGCATATTAATATCCATTAAAACCAAATCGATGTTATTATATTTTTCACAAATTTCAACAGCTTCTTTTCCATTTGTTGCATGTAAAATTTCACAATTTAATTGAATTTTATCTAATAACACTATTTCAATAAATAAATAGTTAACTTCCTCGTCTTCAACAACTAAAACTTTATATTTAGATCTTTCATCTACTGATTTTGGACACCTATTGTCATTTTCTAAATTAGGGTTTTTTACTGGTTTATATGGTATTTTTACCCAAAACGTTGATCCTTCCCATTTCACGGATTCTACAGAAATTTTACCGCCAATTAATTCCGTATTTTCTTTGGCAATTGATAATCCTAAACCTAAACCGCTTGCATTTCTAGAAACATCTTTTTCTTCTTGAGAGAATCGTTCAAAAATAATATGTTGCTTTTCTTCTTTAATTCCAATACCAGTATCTTTTACAAAAATTTCTAAAGTATCGTCAACTAAGGTGTAACCAAAAGAAATGTACCCTTTGTTAGTAAACTTTAAAGCATTTTCTAATAGGTTACTAATTATTTTTTGAAGTTTTGTTTTATCTGTATAAATAGTACTTTCACAATCTGAAAGTTGATTTTTTATGTATAATGGCACACCATTTTCTTTTGCTTTTAAATCGAAAACGGAGAATAACTCTAATAATAAATCATTGACACAAACTTTAGTTTCTAACACTTTTACTTGTTTTGTACCAAGACGAGAAATTTCTAAAATATCATCAATAACTTGTAATAATTGTTTTCCGCTATTTTGAATAATACTTACAAAGTAATTTCTTTTTGCGGGAGATAATTCTGCATTATTTAATAATTCTGAAAAGCCTAATATTCCATTCATTGGGGTTCTAATTTCGTGGGACATATTGTTTAAAAACTCGGTTTTTAATCGGTTACTTTCTTCAGCTTTTTCTTTTGCAATTCTTAGTTCATTTTCTGTATTTTTTATGTTAGTAATATCTACAATTGTTGCAATTGCCTTTCCTGAGGTATTTAAAATAACTAATTTTATAAACGCAAAAATTTTCTCTCCTTGCGTGTTTATAAATTCAGTTTCGGTTTTAAATTCAGTTTCTCCATTTGCAATTGCTAAAAATTCTTTTTTTAAAGCTTCATAAGAATTTTTATTATTTGTTTTGCGTAAATGTTTTACTAATTCAATTAAGTTATCAACCTTAAAAAGATTTATACAGGTTGAATTTGCGTTTAAAATTTTAATTTTGCTTGTACACTCTTTAACAAAGGTTAAATTTTCATTAAGGTAATTTTCAAAATTGTCAGTTTCAGATTTTTTTTGATTAATAAGTTCTATTACATCTGAAAAATCTTCTTCTATTATTGATATTGGAGTTTGTTCAAAAATGCTTAAAAATCGGTTACTTGATTCTTTTAAAAGTTTATTGCTATCATACAATTCTATACTTAAGTTGCTAAGTTCTTTATTTCTTAGTTTTAGTTTGTTTGATGCTAATTTTAATTTTGTAATGTTGGTAACTAATGCAAATGAACCTTTTTTATTGTTTTCACTATCGTAAATCGGTGAGGTATTAAATAAACAAATAGCTTTTTTACCATTCTTTTTTATAAGCTCTATTTCATAGGTTGTTGATAGTCCTTGCTCTCTTAATTTTAGTTGTTCTGTAAAAATTTCGCTATTTTTTTCATCAACAAAATTAAAAATTGATTTATTCTTAATTTCTTCTTTATTATACCCTAAAATACTGCAAAGTTTAATATTAACATCTACCGTAAAACCTTTATTGTCTATTATCCAAAAACCTTCGTTGGCAGTTTCAAGAATTCTTTTTAAATAATCTTCTTTTTCTTTAATTTTAGCATACGCAGCTTTTAAATCTATTTCAGATTTTTTTTGTTCGGTTATATCTTCTTTAATTCCTAAAAAATTGGTAATAATTCCTAAATCATTTTTAATGGGAGTTATTGTTGTTTGTTCCCAAATTAAGGTTCCGTTTTTAGATTTATTTTGAAATTGCCCTTGCCAAGTTTTTCCTTTTAAAATAGTTTCCCATAAATGTTTATAAAAATCATTATCATGTAAACCAGATTTTAAAATATTGGTGTTTTTTCCTAAAACCTCTTTGGCACTAAATCCTGTAACTTCAGAAAATTTAGGATTTGTAAACTCTATTTTACCTTGAACATCCGTAATTACAATTGAGTTTGCACTTTGGTTTACAGCTGTAGATAATAACTTTATTTCACTTGATGCTTTTTTTCTTACCGAAATATCTCTGGCAAAACCAAGTAATAATTTTTTGGTTCCTATTTTAAGTGCTGCAATACTAATTTCTACTGGAAAAATTGACCCATCCTTTCTTTTATGCAAAGTTTCAATGGTAATTTGATGAGATTTAGTTAATTTACTCCAAACTGATTTCTTTCCATCAAGCTCATTAAATTCAGCTTCAAGTTCTTTAGCATTCATATTTAAAAGCTCTTTTCTGCTGTAACCTGAATTTTCAACAGCTTTATTGTTAACTTCAATAATATTACCTTCAAAATCCGCTAAATACATTGCATCTCCTGCTTGCTTTATAAGTGATTTAAATAACAGTTCACTTTCTTCAGCTTTTTCTTTTGCCTTTTGAAGTTCGTTTTGTGTTTTTATAGTAGCTGTTATGTCTTGAATTGTTCCTATCAATTGGAGTGGATTTCCCTTAGTATCACAATTCAATTTTCCAAAACCATGAACCCATCTAATTTCTTTATCATTGTTTCTAACAATTCTATATTGTTTATCAAAAAATAAACGTTTGGCTAAAATTTCATCTTTTAAATATAAATCCATATCAGCTCTATCTTCTGGATGAATTAATTGTAGCCAACCATCTAAATTTTTAGTATAATTAACATCAATATCAAAAATATTATTTAATATAACTGAACTACTCCAATAACCTGAATTTATATCAAAGGTATAAGAACCTAAACCTGCAATTTTTTGTGCCTCAAACAAGCTATTTTCACTTTCTTCAGCTTTTTCTTTTGCCTTTTGAAGTTCTTCTTGATTATTTTTTGCTGTAGTAATATCTTGAACTGTTCCAAAAATTTTAGTTGGATTTCCTTGAATATCAAATTCTAATTTACCTAACGTATTTATCCAACTTATTTCCTTATTATCTTGTCTTAAAATACGGTATTCTTTATTATAAAAATTTAATTTTTGTTCAATTAAATCATTTATGTCAGTTAAAATAGTTGTTAAATCTTCTGAATAAATAAATTTTGCTATGCTTTCAAGATCTTTTTTAAAATTTTTATCAATACCTAAAATAGAATCTAAAACAGGTGTGCTTTCCCAAGTTTCTTTTGCAATATCATAAATAAAGGAACCAACATTTGCAATTTGTTGCGCTTCTTGTAACCTATTTTCGGCTAATTTTCTTTTTGATACATCTCTTATTGCAGCTAATCTTGTGTGTCCAGATATATTTGTGTCTATAGTTTTAGATTCAATTTCAATAAAAAAAGTAGTGTTATCTTTTCTAATTCCTTCAATTTCATAAGGTAACGTATAACTATTTTTATTTTTAGTGTATATTTTTGAATGAAATTTTTTATCAAAAAGTAAATCAATAACGTTTTTGCCAATTAATTCTTCTTTTGTATACCCAAACATTTTTGCAAATGAAAGATTGACATCAATTGCAATACCGTTATCATGAATTAAAATTCCTTCGAATGTTAAATTAAAGAGTTTTTCGAAATTCTTTTGAGAGGCTTCAATGTTTTCGTTTTTAATGTTAATTTGATCATTAAAAATTATTTTGGCAAGAATTTTTTCAATTTTAATAGCTATTATTTGTGCAATGCTTTCAACTATTTTTACATCAATTATTGGTTTATCATCCATAATAGCAATTAAACCTATTGGTTGTTTATTTGAATTCCATAATGGAATACCAATATAACTTTCAATATTTAATTGTTTTAACAAAATATCTTTTGGAAATAAATTTTGTGTGTTGGAAGTGTAACTACAAACGCTTTTATTTATAACATTTTCACAAGGTGTGTCTGCTAAATTATAGGTGTTTTTTGGTAAAAATTTTTGTTCTTTTTTAGAGTAAAAACATTCAATTTTTGCAACAGTAGGTTCATCTACTGAATATTTATCAATAATCACATAATTAACATCTAATAATTCAGTTAAAAAAATAGCTGATTCTTTTAAAAACTGATTATTATGTGATTTATATCCTTTTTTAGAAATAAACGCTAATAATTTATCAATACGTGCCTCTACCATAATAGCATTATTTGGGGTTTAAATAAAGTAAAAGCGAATATAACAAATTAAATTGTTTGTACTACACTGCTAAACAATTTCACTTTATCCCAATTAGTGTATTCAATTTTGGTATTACTATCAGTTGGTCCTTTAGTCATCCACATAATAAATTGAATCATAATTCTATCAAAAAAAGGATATTTTTTATAATCTAATTTACCTGCAAAAACCTCTACCACTGTTGGTTTCCAATTTATTGTTTTAAAAAACTTTATAACATAAGGGTTTGTTGTTGGCGTATTTTTTTCTGGTTTACGCGCCACTAAGTTAACTGAAAAAAATGCCGTTTTAATAGCGTTTAACTGATTTTTATTTGTGTTAATAAATTTGATAATTTTATCATTATGAACTCCATATCTAATACTTGCGCCAATAACTAACTTATCAAAACTTAAAATATCTTCATTAAAATCTTCAATTGAAAAAAGCGAAATTTCTGTATTTGCATCTTTAAGATATTCTTGTAGTTTTTTACAAATTTTTAAAGTTTGCCCATCAACAGTTGAATATACTATACCTATTTTAACACCCATAACTATTTTTAAATGAAATATTTATCAAATTTACAAAAACATAAAAATTAGATATATGATTAATATCAGAATTAAAAATATAAAAAAAGTCCATCAAATGATGGACTTTAAGTTTTTTTAAAAAGTTTGGATAATACTTAAATTACTCTAACACTTACTGCGTTTAAACCTTTTTTACCTTCTTTTAAATCAAATTCAACTTCATCACCTTCTCTGATTTCGTCTACTAAACCAGAAATGTGTACGAAGTATTCTGTTTTTGATCCGTCTTCTGTAATAAATCCAAAACCTTTAGATTCATTAAAGAACTTTACTGTACCTTTTTTCATTGTTAAAAAATAAATTAAAGCACAAAGGTATAATTATTTCGATGCAAATTACAAAAAGCACAAATTTTTTATTAAAAGTTAACTTTAATTAAATACTAGAAATCAACTATTAATCTAATAATTCTGTTAATTTTTTAAATATTTGTTTTGGATTTTTATTTAAATATAACACTTCATAAACAGCATCAATTATTGGTGTTTTAGCTTTATTTTTCTCGTTTATTGCATACGCACTTTTAGCTGCATAATAACCTTCGGCAATCATACTCATTTCCATCATAGCACTTTTTACCGTGTAGCCTTTACCAATCATGTTTCCAAACATTCTATTTCTACTAAATACGGAATAACCAGTTACTAATAAATCTCCTAAATAGGCAGAATTGTTTATGTTACGTTTCATTTTATGCACTTTTTTTATGAAACGTTTCATTTCGCGAATAGAGTTTGACATTAAAACTGATTGAAAGTTGTCTCCATAACCCAATCCGTGCGCCATACCAGCAGCAATTGCATAAATATTTTTAAGCATTGCGGCATATTCTGTACCAATGATATCATCAGAAATTTTAGTGTTTATATAATTACTTGCTAAAAATTTACTCATTAATTTGGCTTTTTTAGCATCTTGACTAGCAATAGTTAAGTACGATAGACGTTCCATAGCCACTTCTTCCGCATGGCAAGGTCCAGTAATTACGCCAATATTTTCAAATGGTATATTGTAATTTTTATGAAAATGTTCACCAACAATTAATCCGCTTTCAGGCACAATTCCTTTTATGGCTGAAAATACAATTTTGGTAGAAATATCAATGGTAATTTTATCTAACTCACTTTTTAAAAATGCCGATGGAATAGCAAAAATTAAAATATCCGCATAGTCAACCAGTTCATTAATATTACTTGATAAATGTAATTTATCAACAGATAATTCAGCAGAGCTTAAATAATTTGGGTTGTGTTGGTTTTCTTTTATATATTCTATTGTAGATTCGTTTCGGATATACCAACCAACCTGATCTAAATTTTCACATAACATTTTAATAATTGCAGTAGCCCAACTTCCACTTCCAAAAACTGCAACTTTAGGGTTATTAATCATACATAAGGTTTTAAAATTCAAAAGTAAAAAAACTAAATTAAATGTATCTTAAAATTATGGTAACATATTTCCTGTAAATATTTTTATTGAATTCAATATATACTTTTGTACTTTTATGCTTTTATAAAAAAATATCTTATAAATAACTTTGAGCACACTTAAAAGATTTTTTAAAGACACTATAATTTACGGAATTGCTGCCGTTTTACCAAGAGTTATCAACTTTTTGCTTGTTCGTGTTCACACAGATGCTTTACCAACAAATAACTACGCTGAAAATACTAATTTTTATATTTGGATAGCATTATTTACCGTATTGCTAACTTTTGGTATGGAAACTGCTTTTTTTAGGTTTTATAAAGCCGAAGAAAAAAAAGATGCTATTATTTCAACTTCATTTATAAGTGTATTTATTGCTTCTATCGTATTTTTAGTAAGTACTTTTTTGTTTTCAAACGAGTTTATAAGACTTTTTGATTTTTCTAACAACGCCTTACAGTTTAAATTATTTATAGGGATTTTAGTTATAGATACTATTGCTGTTGTGCCATTTGCCTATTTACGTGCAGCAAACAGACCCATACGATATGCAATTATAAAATTATTAAACGTTGGAATTATTGTGTTGATAAACCTAGTTTTTTTACGCTTTATTCCAGATTTTATTGCCGAAGGAAAATCGGTTCCAACATTTTTAATAAACATTTATAACAGCACTAATATTGTTAATTTTATTTTTATTGCAAACATTATAGGTAGTGCAGTTTCATTGTTATTATTACTACCTTATTTACTGAAATTCAAATGGAGTTTTAATACGCTCTTATTTAAAAAAATGTTTAAATACGCTTGGCCAATTGCTGTTGCTGGAGTTGCTTATACTATTAATGAAAATTTAGATAAATACTTAATTGGGCAATTAATTGATAAAAGCACTATGGGAATTTACAGCGCCTGTTATAAGCTGGCAATTTTTATGAATTTATACATTATGGCTTTTAGGTTAGGTGCTGAGCCTTTCTTTTTTAATCACGCTGATAAAGCAAATGCTAAAGAAACTTACGCCAAAATTATGAACTATTTTATAATTGTTGGCTCATTGGTTTTTGTTGGTATTGTAGCTTTTATTGATATTATTAAACTATTATTTATAAAAAACTCAGACTATTGGGAAGCCATTTCCATAGTACCAATTGTATTGTTGGCTAATTTATTTTTAGGGATATATCATAACATTGCTGTTTGGTATAAGTTAACAGATAAAACACGTTATGGTATGTATTTCTCTATTATTGGCGCTTTAATTACTATAGTTTTAAACATTGTTTTAATTCCAAAAATTGGATTTATAGCATCCGCCTGGGCAACATTAGCTGCTTATGGAAGTATGATGGTAATTTCGTATTTATATGGTAAAAAATATTATAATGTGCCTTATAATTTAATAAAATCTGGCTCTTATTTAATCGTATCTATTATAATTTCATATATTTCTTTTACATTTTTCAGAGATAATTATTTAGCATCATTTACATTAGTGCTATTATTTGGTTTACTAATTTTTAAAAATGAGAAAAAAGAAGTTTTAGCATTACTAAAACATAAATAGTACCTAACTTATGAAAACAAACTTTTCTTTATTAATATTCTTTACTTTTATTTTTGTAGGTTTTTGTCAAGAAAATAATTCTACAGCATCTTCCAATGTATCTATAATTGAAAAACAATTTTTAATTCCTGAACTTAATACTATCAATCATAAAATTTGGGTGTATTTACCGCCAAATTATAAAACTTCCACAAAAAAATATCCAGTAATTTATATGCACGATGCTCAAAATTTATTTGATGCAAAAACTTCGTATGCTGGAGAGTGGAAAGTTGATGAAACTTTAAACGAAATTTATAAAAAAACCAATAAAGGATTTATAGTTGTTGGTGTTGAAAATGGTGGTGAAGAACGCATTAACGAATACACACCTTGGGAACATAAAAAATATGGCGGCGGAAAAGGCGAAATTTATATCAATTTTATAGTAAATACCTTAAAACCATATATTGATGCTACTTATAGAACAAAACCGCAGCAAAAATATACTGGTTTAATTGGAAGTTCTTTAGGTGGATTAATATCGTATTACGGCGGACTTAAATATCCAACAGTTTTTGGAAAAATAGGTGCTTTATCAACCTCTTTTTGGTTTTCTGATGAAGTTATAATGTTTACAAAAAAACATGGTAAAATAAAGAATCAGAAGCTCTATTTATTGGTTGGTGGCAAAGAAGGAGAAAGTATGGATACGGATACTCAAAAAATGGAAAAATTATTACTTGAAACAGGCTTTAAGAAACGGAATTTAAAATCGAAAATAAATCCTGAAGGAAAACATAATGAAGCTTTTTGGAGTAGCGAATTTAAAGAAGTAATTTCCTGGCTTTATAACATAAAATAAATTAAAAAATGACAATTCAAATCATCAACAAATCTAAACACGAATTACCAAATTACGAAACCATTGCTTCCGCAGGAATGGATTTACGAGCAAATATTGATGCTGCAATAACACTAAAACCTTTAGAAAGAGCTATTATAAAAACAGGATTATTTATCGCATTACCAGTTGGCACAGAAGCTCAAGTACGTCCGCGTAGTGGTTTGGCAGCAAAAAATGGAATTACTGTTTTAAATGCTCCTGGAACTGTTGATGCTGATTATAGAGGTGAAATAGGTGTTATTTTAGTGAATTTATCTAACGAAGAATTTGTTATAAATGATGGTGAACGTATTGCACAATTAGTAATTGCAAAACACGAGCGTGCTGAATGGCAACCAGTTGAAATTTTAAGCGAAACTGAACGTGGCGCTGGTGGATTTGGATCTACTGGAGTTTAATATTTTTTTATTAAAACTAAATTTTCATAAATACAACCTATGCAATGATAAATATTGACGTAAGAACTTTATTTCTGTTTTCAGCTGCGGCTAATATATTTATTATTGCCCTTTTTGCTACATACATTAAATTGTATAAAGTAAAAAATCCAATAATTAATATCTTTATGCTGTCTAGAGTATTGGGTATTTTTTTTTTAATTATGCTTTCAACAAGAGAAAGTGTACCTAAACCAATAGGTATTATTTTAAATACTACAATAAATTTATTTATCGTTTTTTATGAAGTTTATTGCATTTCTTATATTGAACGTAAATTTAATTCTAAACATTTTAAAAAATATATTTTAATACCTACCTTTTTATCTATACTACTAATTTTTTATAGTACAGCTTCTATAAGTTCTAGAATAACTATAATGTCATTAAATGTTTCAATTATATATGCATTTTCTGCATATATACTTTTAACTAAAAAAGGGAAAACTAAAATACAGTATTTAACAGGTTATATTTTTACTTTAGCATCTATATTACTTTTAGTACGAGCAATAGGAGCACAATTAGAAGTTTCAGTAGCACTATTTTCAACAAGTTATATGCTTGTTATACCACTCATATTTTTCTTAATTCTTAACCTAATTATTCCTTTATTATTAATCTTTATATTAAAAGAAAAAGACAATTTAAAACTAAGTGAATTAAATAAAAGTAAAGATAAATTTTTCTCAATTATTGCCCACGATTTAAGAGGTCCGCTTGGAGGTCTTCAACAAATAGGTGAATTACTATGGTTAAACAATATTTCCGACGAAAAAAGAGATCAACTAACCAAATCACTTTACCAAAATAGCAAACTTACATTTAACTTATTAGATAATTTGTTAAAGTGGGCAAATACAAATGCTGGGTTAATTATTTACAAACCTTATAAATTAAATTTTCGTGAGATAGTACTTAATAATGTACGACTTTTTAATTCTCAAGTTAAGCTGAAAAACATTAAATTAAGCTGTAACTTTGAAAAAGATTTATTTGTTTATGCTGATTATGATATGGTTGATACCGTTATTAGAAACCTAATTTCTAACGCTATAAAATTTACTCCTATTAACGGAAAAATAGATATTATTATTGATAAAATTGATGTAGCTCAAAATACATGTACAATTGCAATTATTGATAATGGTATTGGTATTACAAAAGAAACCCTATTAAAGGTGTTTGAAATAAATTCAATTGTATCAACTTTTGGAACAAACAAAGAAAAAGGAACTGGATTAGGACTAAAACTTTGTAAGGAATTTTTAACAATTAATAAAGGGAATATTAAAATTGAAAGCCATTTAGAAAAAGGGACAAAAGTTTATTTAACGCTCCCAATTGAGTTCTCGTAAACTTTTATTTTTTCAGTTCTAAAAATTTATAAATAGCAGACATATCATCTCTTCCCATACCGTTTTGGTTGGCGCTAGCATATAGTTCTTTGGTAAGATTTACCAAATATAATGGCTGATTATGTTCATATGCAGTTAATGCGGCTAAGTGTAAATCTTTATGCATCCATTCTAACGGAAATTGCACATCGTAATTGTCACTCTTTATGGACTGCGCTTTTAATTTTGTAAAAGGCGCTGAAACAATTAAGTTAGGAACAGTATCTAAAAGAAAATCTTTAGAAATTCCCATTTTTTCACCAAATAATATAGCTTCAGAAAAAACAAGCATAGATTGTGCAAGCATCATATTTACCAACATTTTAAACGATGCTCCTTTGCCAATATCACCAATGTGCATCACTTTATTTCCCATCATATTTAAATATGGTTGAATCTCATCTAGTGTCTTTTTTTCTCCTCCAACTAAAAAAATTAATTCAGCCTTTTCTGCCGGAATTTTTGAACCTGAAACAGGTGTATCTAAAAACCGAATCTCAGATTTTTTTGCTTCTTCAAAAGCTTTCATACTAAATGATGGATTTACAGTAGTAGAATCTGCCCAAATGGCATCTTTTTTCATTGCATTAAGCGCTCCATCTGCTCCAAAAAATACTTCTTCAACAACTTGTGGTGTTGATAACATACTAAACACTATATCAGCATCTTTTACGGCATTTTTAACAGAATCTGCAATGGCTATGTTAGAATTTCCAAAAGTTTCAAAACTTTTTGGTGTTCTATTATAAACCGTTAAATTCACATTGTTTTTAGCTAAGTTTGAAGCCATATTGCTTCCCATAATTCCTAATCCAATAAAAGCTATTTTCATATTTTTTAATTATAATTTAAGTACTTTATAAAGTTGCTATTTAGTTTTTTTTAAAATAAATATTTGAACCTGTTTGTAGTTTTTCTAAATGTTCAAAAAAAATAATTTTCCCCTTTAAATTAGCTTCAATTAAATAAAAATCTCCTTTAAAATAAGAGGTAATTACAGTAGCCTTAATTTCAGAATTTTCAACTAATTTTAGTTGGTTTGGGTAAAATAAAATCTTTTTTTTAGAAGTTGATTTAGAATCAATTTTTGAAAGTTGAATTTCATTTACTTCATTAAAAAAAGAGCCAATATATTCACTTGTTAAGTTATTATATAAAGCTTCAGGAGTGTTTTTTGCAACCAATTTTCCGTCTCTAATTACTAAAATTTCATCAGCAAAAGATAAAGCATCAGTAGCATCGTGCGTGGCAACAATACATAAAACATTTTTCGATTTTAAATATCGAAATAAATCTCTTCGTAATTTATTTTTTCTAAAATTATCTATATGGCTAAATGGTTCATCTAACAATAAAACTTCAGGTTCTTTAGCAATTACTTTTGCTAAAGCTACACGTTGTTTTTGTCCGCCACTCAAGTTTTTTACTTTAGTTTTTAAAAAGTCACTCATATCAACAACTTCTAATAATTCTTGAATACGAGTTACTCTATTTGGATCTAGAATTGAAATATTTTTACCAATATTTTCTTCAACAGTTATGTAAGGCATTAAATCGAAATCTTGCGGCAAATATTTCATAAAATCCTCACCAGGAATTAACTGAAAATTAGGTCCAAGTAATTTTTTATCATTCCAATAAACTGCACCTTTTTCAATATGAAGTAAGCCATAAATGATTTCTAACAACGTACTTTTTCCGCATCCACTTTCTCCAATTACAGCAATGTAATCACCTTTATTAGCACTAAAACTAATATTTTTTAAAACTTCTTTTGAAGTATAACCAAATGATATGTTATCAACTTTTAACATTTAAATTTATTGAAAACCTATATGAATTAAAGCGTCACCTTGAATTACAACTGGTGAGTGATTAGAGTTTAAAATAAAGCCATCTTGAGTACTTTTAAATACTTTTTCATACATACCAAAAGGATCAGAAATACTACCTAATTTAATTCCTTTTTCAACTTTTTGACCAGCACTTACATACGATCTGTACATACCAGAATGTTTGGCTCTAATCCATTTAGATGTTTTAATGATTACTGGCGGATTCTCTTTATTTGGTTTTGAAATTTTTGTTGAAAAATCTCTAAATCCTAAATAATGCATTACATTTAAAGCTCCCTGAACACCTGTTTTGGTAACATTTCTATCTAAATTTAACGATTTTCCACCTTCAAAAAGTAAAACTTTTTTACCTAAACCAACCATAGTATTTCTAAAAGTTTTTTCTTTGCTTTTGCTAAAAACAATATAAGGTGCATCAAATATTTTTGCCAATTTTAATGATTCCTCATCAGTTCCATTAATTCTAATTTGAGAATAATTAAAACGTTGCGCACCTCCGGTATGATAATCTATACAATAATCTACTTTAGGAATAATTTTTTTCATTAATTCATAAGCAAATCTACTTGCTAAAGATCCGGTATTAGAACCAGGAAACATTCTATTTAAATCTCTTCCGTCAGGAAATTCTCTTGTTTGATTTAAAAAACCAAAAATATTTAAAAGCGGAATGCAAATTACAGTTCCTTTATTTGGTTTATGATAATCAGAAGCTACAATTTGACGTACAATTTCAATTCCATTGGTTTCATCGCCATGAATTCCACCAATTAATAAAATACAAGGCCCTTCTTCTTTTCCTCTTGAAATAATTACTGGAACTTGAATTTTTGCACGCGTAGTAAGTCTGGCAATATCCAAATTTATTTGAACTGTTTCGCCTAAACCCACTTTGTGATGCAAAAAAATCATTTCTTTAGACATGACGTTCTATATAGTGAATAATTTTTCCTGCAATATCTTTTCCTGTTGCAGCTTCAATTCCTTCTAAACCTGGAGAAGAATTTACTTCTAAAATTAATGGTCCGCGAGCTGATTGTAATAAATCTACACCAGCAACTCCTAATCCCATAATTCGTGCTGCTTTTAATGCAGCGTTTTCTTCATCAACAGTTAATTCAATCACTTCAGCAGTACCACCACGATGAAGATTTGAGCGAAAATCACCATCTTTTCCTTGACGTTTCATGGCTCCAACAACTACACCATCAACCACAAAAACACGAATATCAGCACCTTTTGCTTCTTTAATAAACTCTTGTGCTATAACTCTGGCTTGTAATCCATTAAAAGCTTCTAAAACAGATTCTGCAGCATTGTCAGTTTCTGCTAAAACAACGCCTAAACCTTGTGTTCCCTCTAATAATTTAATAACTATTGGTGTTCCACCAACACTTTCAATTACATCACGTACGTTTTTTGAATAGTTTGTAAAAACTGTTTTTGGTAAGCCTAAACCTGCTCTTGAAAGTACTTGTAAACTTCTTAGTTTATCGCGTGAACGCATTAATGCTTGAGATTCTACAGCTGTAAAAACTTTCATCATTTCAAACTGACGTACAACTGCTGTTCCGTAGAAAGTTACAGATGCACCAATTCTTGGAATTACAGCATCAACATCTGTTAATAACTCATGTTTATAGCGTATGGCTGGTTTTTTCTTTTCAATAATAATATCACACTTAGTATGATCTACAATAATCATTTCATGGTTTCTTTTTTTGCCAGCTTCAATAAGTCTTTTTGTAGAGTATAAGTTTGGATTACGAGATAAAACAACAATTTTCATCTTAATTAATGTTTGATTTTAATTTTTTTTTAAATGATAAGTTTTTTTTTGCGGTATCAACAATGAATTTTTTTGATAAAAATTTTCTTCCTAATAACACAGGATATTTCATAGAACCTCTTTCAGTTAAGGTTAATTCAATTTCCTCAATTTTATTAAATATAAGTATTTCAGTTTTAATGGTAAACCTAGTTTCTACTATTCCATTTGAACTTTTTACGTTTTTTTGGGTAAAATCTTTAAATAAGAAAAATTTTTCATGATATTTTTCATGTTTGGGATCTAAAAATTGGCATTTTAAAACGTTATCAACTACTTCAATACTGTGGCTATGAAAACTAGAAGTGTATGCGCCAGTATCAACTTTTATATCAATTCCTTGTAAATCAAGTTTTGGAAAGTCAACTATATCAGTTCTGCCTAATAATAATTTATTTGGTTTAATGCTCAAAATTTTGTGTAATTATATGCCAAAAATAATCTTTTAATAATTATTGAAAAGATTTTATGTAAATAAGTTGAAAATTTTATAAATAGTTTATTTATAATTAGTTAACATTCATAAAAAAAGGAAATAGCGAACTCACTATTTCCTTTTAAAATATTTTAATAATTTTTTACTTTTATTGCGCTTTAATTACCTCTTTAATTTTAGTTTCTAATTCTTCTGCTAAATCTGGATTATCTTTAATTAATGCTTTTACAGCATCTCTTCCTTGACCTAATTTGGTTTCTCCATAACTAAACCATGAGCCACTTTTTTTAACTATTCCAAACTCAACACCTAAATCTAAAACTTCACCTACTTTAGAAATTCCTTCGCCGTACATAATATCAAATTCGGCAGTCATAAATGGTGGTGCTACTTTATTTTTAACCACTTTTACTTTAGTGCTGTTACCAATTACTTTTTCACCATCTTTAATTTGTGTTCTTTTACGAATATCTAAACGAACTGAAGCGTAAAATTTAAGAGCGTTACCACCAGTTGTTGTTTCTGGGTTTCCAAACATTACGCCAATTTTATCACGTAACTGATTGATAAATATTACCGTACAATTTGTTTTATGAATTGTTCCTGTTAATTTTCTTAAAGCCTGTGACATTAAACGAGCATGTAATCCCATTTTAGAGTCACCCATTTCACCTTCAATTTCACTTTTTGGTGTTAATGCTGCTACCGAGTCAATTACCACAATATCAATTGCTCCAGAGCTAATTAAATTATCGGCAATTTCCAAGGCTTGTTCACCGTGATCTGGTTGCGAAATAATTAAGTTATCAATATCAATTCCTAAGTTTTGTGCATAAAAACGGTCAAAAGCATGTTCCGCATCAATAAATGCCGCAATTCCACCAGCTTTTTGTGCTTCTGCAATGGCATGTAATGTTAAGGTTGTTTTACCTGAAGATTCTGGACCGTATATTTCAATTACTCTTCCTCTTGGATAACCGCCAACTCCTAATGCAATATCTAATCCTAATGAACCTGTTGAAATTGCTTCAATATCAGATATAGCAACATCACCCATTTTCATTACTGTTCCTTTTCCGTAGGCTTTATCTAGTTTATCTAATGTTAATTGTAATGCCTTTAATTTTGCTACTTTTTCTTTATCGTCTGCCATAATCTTTATTAAATGAATTAATTTGGTTGCTAAAATATAAAAAACTATTGAGTATATTTAGGCTTTACAAATAATTATATTAACTGTTTTTTAGATTAAAATGATTTTTATAATTACTCTTATTATTCTTTAAAATTGCTATAATTTTATGGATTTGTAGACCATAACGAAGCATTTGCCATCATGGCTCTTCTAGGTAATTTCAATCCGGCTACAATTAATTCAGCAAAATCTTCAGGTTGTAGAACTTTTTCAGTATTACCATCTGTAATTCCCAAATCAAGTGCCATATCTGTAGCAATGGTACTTGGTGTTAAAGTAACTACTCTAATATTATTTTTTCTAACTTCTTTCATTAACGATTGTGATAATCCAATTACTGCAAATTTAGATGCCGAATATGCAGATGTACTTGCATTACCATTTAAACCAGCTGTTGAAGCCACGTTAAAAATATCGCCTTCATTTTTTTCAATTAAATATGGTAAAACTTCTTTGGTTACATAATACATTCCCATAACGTTGATTTGTATGATGTTTTCCCAAGTAGTTACTTCCATTTCATTTAAGGTTCCAAAAGCAGCAATACCAGCATTATTTACTAAAATATCTACTGAACCAAGCTTATTAATAATGTTTTTAATTCCAGTTTTTACTTCATCGTAATTAGCAACATCAAAAATTTCGTAGGTTGCGTTTACACCAAATTCTTTTAATTCAACAACGGTTTCTAGCAAGTTTTGTTCATTACGACCAGTAATTGCAATATCAATTCCTTCTTTTGCAAATGCAATAGCTGTTGCTTTTCCTAAACCTCTTCCTCCACCAGTAATGATGGCTTTTTTATTTTTCAATTTCATTATTTCTTAGTTTTTAGAATATGTTTATTTAGTTTCAAAGTTACTATTATTGCTGATAAGACTACTTAAAATTTTGTGAAATGATACTTACCTTTTTGTAATTTAAATTTATAGATTATTAAACAACACGATGTATTTTCATAACCATTACGCCAAAATAAACGCATTGCTTTTTTAATAACTTCTTCTTCAATATATTCTTTTTGTCATGCCATTTAAAACTCAGCAAGTGCTTTGTTATAAAAAAATAACTAAATTAATTTATGAATTTGAGCGTATTGTAGTAAAATAATGGTTTTAGCATCGCAAATTTCTCCAGATGAAATCATTTTTAAAGCTTTAGAAAATGGTAATTCCATTACTTCAATTTCTTCGTGTTCTTCTTCCAAACCACCACCGTTACTTACTTTTAAATCATTATTATATTCAGCAATAAAATAATGTATTTTTTCTGTGACAGCTCCTGGAGTTGAATACAATTCAAGCACTTTTTTTGGATTTGATATTTTGTAACCTGTTTCTTCTTCAGCTTCTTTAATAATACACGTAATTGGGTCATTTTTATCTAATAAACCTGCGCAAACTTCAATCATCATTCCATCGTTATTTGCATTTAAATAACTTGGCATTCTAAATTGTTTTGTAAGAATTACCGTCTTTTTTATTGAATTGTATAATAAAATTGCAGCGCCATCACCTCTATCATAACTTTCTCTACTTTGTGTTTGCCAAGTTCCGTTATTAGTTTGGTAATCAAAATTAATTTTATCTAATGTATACCAATCATTTGAAAGATTTACTATGCTATTTATTTTAACTTTAGGGTTTGACATTGTTTATTTTTTTATCATTGGTATATGCGGAATATTATCTTCTAAATATTCTTCACCAACTTGTTCAAATTGAAGAGATTCGTAAAAATTTTTTAAATATTTTTGTGCGGAAATTTTTATAACTGTTTCATTAAAATGGTCTTTAACTGCTTTTATTGAATGTTGCATGATTATAAAACCATATCCAAATTTACGCTGGTTTTGTGCTACTACTACTCTACCAATACTGGCTTGTAAAAAATAATCTCCTGGCTTAAAAATACGTGTATATGCAATTAATTTATGATTTTTATAACCTAAAACATGCAATGCTTTTTGATCTTTATAATCAATATCTTGATACACGCAATCTTGCTCAACTACAAAAACTTCGCTTCGTAATTGTAACAATGCATATAATTCATTGGTAGAAATTTCAGAAAAAGGTTTTACAATAATAGTTAACATTTTAATCTTGTTTTATAAGGTCTTTTTCGTCATTTCTTTTAAATTCTGGCTGAAAATTACAATGTGTAATATGAAACTTTTCTAATAAAGATTCTTCAATTTGCTCACAAATATTATCAAACTCGCTTAATTTTATATCATCTTTAAATTCTAAATGTGCTTCAATATGGCAATCGTGATCATTTAGTTGCCAAATATGAACGTGATGAATATTTTTTACACTTTTAAAAGTTAAAACTTCAACAGCAACTTCATCAATAATAATGTGTTTTGGTGCAAAAAGCATTAAAATTTTTATAGAAGCAATTAAAATACTCCAGCTCATATAAATTAAATATGTAGAAATTATGAGTGTCAACAATGTATCAATCCAATATATTTGATAAAATTTCATTAATAAACCACCAAATAAAACTGCAAAGGAAGTTAGCATATCGGTTAATAAATGTAAGTAAGCAGCTTTCATATTTAGGTTATTTTTAGCGTCATTTTTTAACAATAAAACACTAAAACCATTTACTGCAATTCCTAAAATTGCTAACCAAATTACTAAATCGCTTTTAATTTCTGGTTGTACTTCTAAAAGCCGTTGAATTGCTTCAAAACCTAAATAAACAGCAATAAAAATTAATGAAGCTGCATTTATAAAAGCTGCAATTATTTCGGCACGTTTATATCCAAAAGTATACTGTTTGGTTTGCTTTTTTTTACGTGTTAATAAGTTAGCTATATAACTTATTATTAATGAAATAACATCAGAGAAATTATGAACAGCATCTGAAATTAACGCTAAACTACCCGATATAATTCCGCCGATAAGTTGCGCAACTGTAATAACAGTATTTAAAATTATGGATAGCAATAAATTTTTACCCGATAAAGTTGGGTGATTGTGTGAGTGGTTATGACTCATTTTTTATAGTATTAACAACATTTAGTTGGTATTTTATCAATTCTATTTTGATGTCTTCCACCTTCAAACTCGGTAGTTAAAAATATATCTACAAAACCAATAGCTTGTTGTAACGATACAAAGCGTGCAGGAATAGCTAATATATTTGCATCATTATGTAATCTTATTAATTCAACAATTTCATTATTCCAAACCAATCCAGCTCTAATGCCTTGATGTTTGTTAGCCGTCATTTGTGCACCGTTTCCGCTTCCGCATAAAATAATTCCGTAGGTTGCTTCTCCGCTTTCAACAGCATTTGCTACTGGATGAATAGCATCGGCATAATCCATACTTTCAGTAGTATTGGTTCCAAAGTTTAAAACTTTTATACCTTTATTTTCTAAATGCTTAATAATTTCAAATTTATACTCTGTACCCGCGTGGTCATTACCAATTGCAATTGTCATAATAGTGTTTTGTTAATAAGTTATAGTACAAAAATACAAATTCACGATTATTAACAGTAAAAAAAGACATTGTTAATAGTAATTTATAATTAGTTGATTTACAAGAACATTAAAATAGTATTGAATTGTCAATAAGTTTATACTTAAAAAAGAAAACTTTATTTTGTTATGTAGAAAGAAAAGATTAATGCAAAAACGTACTCTAATTCACCAAATTTTTTTGTTAGATTTTTAGAATAAGTTGTTAACAAAAATTTAACCATTTATAAACATTGAAACTTGATTTTTTTATACAATAAACCGGTTAATTACAATTTTTTTTAGGCTGTTGATAACCTATTTAATTTTATTGATTTTTAAGTATTTAAAAAATTATAAGTTGTTAGTAACATGTTATAATTGATATATCAAAATTAAAATTCACAAAATTATGCTACATATTAACAAGCTATAATAACAAAAAATATTTTTTAAAATTTTAAAATTCTTTTTTATTAATATATTAATTGTTGATAAAGTTAATAACTAAAACTTGAGATGCATTATTGGTTGTATTAGGAGTAACAGAAATGGTTTCTATTTCATCTTCTGAAGTAAAATAATTATTTATACTTTTAATTGATATATAAATACCTATTAAAAATATTATAAGAAATAGAATGGTAATTTTATATAACCTTTTCATTGTTTGACTGTTCTATATATTATAGACGAAACAATTTATTAAATGTTACATTTTTTTTAAGAAAATTTTAACTTTTAACTATGCAACTATAAAATTAATAGCTTTTGGAAGTAATGACACATTAAAATTACCTGAACCTATAATTTCTCCATCTGCTTGAATATAAGTTTCTTGTGAATCTAAAATTTTTACTTTTAGGTTAGATGTTTTAAAATTTTTAACACATTTTAATTTTGTAATGGTACCATTAAATAAACCGCGTAAATTACCTAAAATGGTAAATAATGTTATACTATCTACATACGTAATATCAAATAATCCGTCAGTTGAGTTTGGATTTTGTGTTAAACGCATTCCACCGCCTGAATAGTTACAAATACCAATTAATAACATTAATGTTTTACCTTGTAAATTAGTATTGTTAAATGTAATTTCTAAATTACTTCTTTTATAACTAGTTAAACTAACTATAGCACCTGTAAAATAAGCTAAAAACCCTAAATTTTTATATTTATGAACCTTATTAACAACGTAACCGTCAAAACCAATTCCAGCTAAATTATTAAAATAAACTTCTTTACCAGAAGCTGTTATTTGTAGTTTACCAATATCTTGAATAATGGTTTTTTCAGCTTTAATAATTTTAATAGCTTCTTTAAAATCTTTTGAAATATTATAAGTTTTAACCCAATCATTTCCAGTTCCTATGGGAATAATACCAATTTTTATTTCTTGTAAATTATTAGGATTTAAACTTAAAACAGCATTTACCACATTATGAATTGTACCATCTCCACCAACGCAAATTAATTTTGTAAAACCTTGTTTAATAGCATTTTGAACTAAAACTAAAGAATGTTTTTCGTATTCAGTAAACACAAATTCAAACTCAAAATTTTGATGAATTAATTCTGTATAAATCTCTGGCCATTTCTTTTTTGAAGCGCCATTTCCTGAAGTAGGATTAATAACAACAAACCATTTTGTACTCATTTACTAAATTTTAAAAAGCGTACCAAAATACAAATACTTATTTATATAACTTATTATTAACTTACTTGATGTTTAATTATTTGTACTTTTGATAATAATTAAAAAGAAATACATGTCGACAAGAAAAAAAATCTATAAAAAGAAAGGAAATGTTATTAAAGATTTAACTAAAAAAATTTTAAAAATATTAAATCAATCTCCTTCTAATGGTTACAATTACAAACAATTATCTTCAAAATTAGAAATTACTGATGCTGCGGGTAGAAACCAAATTATACAAAAATTAGAAGAATTAAAAGGTCAAAAAAAGATTGAAGAAGCCGAAAGAGGTAAATTTAAAATTGCGCCAGCTTCAAAATATTATATTGGAACTTTAGATGTAACAAGTAACGGAAATGCGTATTTTATTTGCGAAGAATTAGAAAAAGATATTTACATTCCTGCCCGTAATTTAAACAGAGGTTTAGATAAAGATACTGTTAAAATTTATAAATACAACCGCAAAAATAGTAGTAAAGAAGAAGGTGATGTTGTTGAAATTATAAAACGTGCAAAAACTGAATTTGTAGGTGTTTTACAACTTAATAAAAACTTCGGATTTTTAGTACCAGATGATGCTAAAATGTATGCAGATATTTTTATTCCAAAAAATAAATTAAAAGATGCTGAAGATGGTGTAAAAGTATTGGTTAAAATGACAGATTGGCCAGATAATTCTAAAAATCCGTTCGGAGAAGTAATAACTATTTTAGGAATGCCAGGTGATCACGAAACCGAAATGCATTCTATACTTTTAGAATACGGTTTACCTTATAAATTTCCAGAAAATGTAGAAGCCGAAGCAGATTTAATTCCATTAGAAATTTCATCAAAAGAAATAGAAAATAGAAGAGATATGCGTGGCGATTTAACCTTTACAATTGATCCAAAAGATGCAAAAGATTTTGATGATGCATTATCATTTAAAATATTAGAAAATGGTAATTATGAAATTGGAATTCATATTGCCGATGTTTCACATTATTTACAAGAAAAAACAATATTAGATGCTGAAGCTTATAGCAGAGCAACATCGGTTTATTTAGTAGATAGAGTAGTGCCAATGTTACCAGAAGTTTTATCAAATGGTGTTTGCTCATTACGTCCAAATGAAGAAAAATTAACCTTTTCTGCTGTGTTTGAAATCAACGAAAAAGCACATGTAATTAATCAATGGTTTGGTAGAACTATCACATATTCTGATAAACGTTTTGCGTATGAAGAAGCACAAGAAATTATTGAAACTAAAGGAAATATTATATCAAAAGAAATTTCAATAACAGGTGAATCTTATACTGTACAACCTGAAATTGTTGAAGCAGTTTTAAAATTAGATAAATTAGCAAAAATTCTTCGTAAAAAGCGTTTACAGCAAGGAGCAATTACTTTTGATAGAGTAGAAGTTAAATTTAATTTAAATGAAAATGCCGAACCAATAGGTGTATTTTTTAAAGAATCTAAAGATGCTAATAAACTTATTGAAGAGTTTATGTTATTAGCAAACCGAAAAGTGGCAGAATTTGTTGGAAGTAAAAAAGGTGTTCCAACTAAAAATACTTTTATTTATCGTGTGCACGATGAACCAGATGAAGATAAATTAATGTCATTACAAACCATTGTAAGTAAATTTGGTTATAAGAATAAAATTGATCTTAAAAATAAGCAAACAACATCCGCATCATTAAATCAATTATTGCAAGATGTTCACGGAACTGGTGAAGCAAATATGATTGAAACTTTAGCAGTTAGATCTATGAGTAAAGCCGTTTATACAACCGATAATATTGGACATTACGGATTAGCTTTTGATTATTACAGTCATTTTACCTCACCAATTCGTCGTTATCCTGATGTAATGACACATCGTTTATTACAACATTATTTAGATGGTGGAAAATCTCCAAAAGCTGAAGCTTATGAAGAAAAATGTAAGCATTCATCTGAACAAGAATATATGGCTTCAAAAGCTGAGCGCGATTCTATAAAATATATGCAAGTTAAATATATGGAAGATCATAAAGATCAACAGTTTGAAGGCGTTATTTCTGGAGTTACTGAATGGGGAATTTATGTTGAAATTATTGAAAATAAATGTGAAGGAATGGTGAGAATTCGTGAAATAAAAGATGATTATTACATTTATGATGAAAAACAATATGCACTTGTTGGACAATCTACAAAAAATTTATACCAGTTAGGTGATCACGTTTTAATAAAAGTAAAACATACCGATTTAGAACGTAAACATTTAGATTTTAGCTTATTAGAAAAAATTAGTAAATAATTTAACTTTAAAGGCATAATTATTGCTTTTAAAAGTAGTTATAACTTATAAAGGAATATAAAATGAAAAAATTAACTGTATTATTATTATTAATTAGTGCAACTTTGTTTGCACAAGAACCAATTACAACCAATTTAGGTGATTTTAATGAACTTAAAGTATTTAATGGTTTAACTGTTAAATTAGTACAATCATCAAGTTCAAAAATTGAAATTTCTGGATCACAAGCCGATGATGTTTCTATAAAAAATGCCGATGGAGTTTTAAAAATTCGTTTAAAATTTCCTGAAAGTTTTATAGCTGAGGATGCAAATATCGTTTTATATTATGCAAATAATATTGCAATTTTAGATGCTAATGAAGGTGCTCATATTATATCAGATGAAGTAATTAATCAACAACATTTAGAAGTTAAAGTACAAGAAGGTGCTAAAATTAATTTAAATGTTCAAATAAAACATTTGTCTGTTAAAACAGTTTCAGGAGGAATTATTACTTTAACTGGAAATACTGATAATCAAACTGTTGAAGCAAATACTGGTGGTATTTATTATGGATTTGATTTACAAAGTAAACAAACTATTGTAAATTCAGCAGCTGGTTCTACTGCTGAAGTTAGAGCTTCTGAAATATTAGATGCAAAAGCACAATTTGGTGGCACAATTTTATATGAAGGTTCGCCAGAGGTTTTAAAATCTAAAACCGTAGTAAAAGGAACCATAAAATCTATGAATTAATTAAATCTCACTATTTTAGGTTTATTTAATTGTAAAAAAAAATATACAAAACGCTTTTTTCTTAAATAAAACATAAATTAATTTCAGTTTTATAAAAGTTACAATTGGTTTTGAATTAATTACTATCTTTGTACTTTAAAATTTAAAAAATATGAACTCACTTTATATATTTTTAGGAGTTATTGGAGCTCCACAAGTAATACTTATTGTAGTATTAATATTAGTATTATTTGGAGGTAAAAAAATCCCTGAATTAATGAAAGGACTTGGTAGTGGTATTAAGGAATTTAAAAAGGCTTCTTCTGATGATGATAAAGATTCAGAAAAAAAAATTGATGATAAAGACTAGTTATTACAATTAAACTAAAACAAAAAACCTGTGAATTTCACAGGTTTTTTTGTAAATAATTTATCTTATTTTATATTTTAACTGCAGTACCAGAAGCAGTTACCATTAACATTCCTCCGTTTGGACCAACGGTTTCATAATCTAAATCTATTCCAATAACAGCGTTTGCACCAAGCCTTTCAGCTTGTTCTTGCATTTCTTTTAAGGCAGTATCTTTTGCTTCACGTAATACTTTTTCATAGGAACCAGATCTTCCTCCAACAATATCTCTTATTCCAGCAAAAAAATCTTTAAATATGTTTGCTCCAATAATGGTTTCACCTGTAACAATTCCTAAATAATTTTTAACAGGTTGTGTTTCAATGGTATTTGTTGTGCTTAAAATCATTATTTTTTAGGTTTTTTAGTTTCATTTTCATGTGAAGATTCTTGTACTTTATTTGCAGCTACTAAACTAGTAACCATATCATTTAACATATTGCTTGCGGCGTTTGGATTATTTGGCAATAAAATTAAATTAGATTTTGTATCAGAACCAATGCTTTGTAAAGTATCATAATGTTGTGTAATTACAATTAATGCTGATGCTTCTTGACTATTTATTCCTGCTCTGTTTAATACATCTACACTTTCTTCTAAACCACGTGCAATTTCTCTACGTTGGTCAGCAATACCTTTACCTTGTAAACGTTTACTTTCTGCTTCTGCTTTAGCACGTTCTACAATTAAAATACGTTGTGCATCACCTTCGTGTTGTGCAGCAATTTTTTCACGTTCTGCTGCATTAATACGATTCATGGCTATTTTCACTTTTTCATCTGGATCAATATCAGTAACTAGTGCTTTAATAATATCATAACCGTAATCTAACATAGCTTGTTTTAAATCACGTTGAATAGCCAAGGCAATTTCTTCTTTCTTTTCAAAAACATCATCTAAAATCATTTTTGGAACTTCAGCACGAACAACATCAAAAATAAAGGCTGTTATTTGTTCATGTGGATTTTGAAGTTTGTAAAAAGCATCGTAAACATGATTTTTTTGAATTAAAAACTGAACTGAAATTTTTAAATGTACAAATACATCATCTTTCGTTTTTGTTTCAACAATAACATCTAATTGTTGAATTCTTAAACTAACACGCCCGGCAACTTTATCTATTAAAGGAATTTTAAGTTGTAAACCAGCACCTCTAATGCTAGTGAATTTTCCAAATCGTTCAATCACGGCATTAGTTTGTTGCTTAACAGTAAAAAGCCCTGATAATACAATTACTACTATAATAAAAATAGCAAAATATGTTCCAATCATTTTTCAAAATTTAAAGATTAATAATTTAAGTATTAAAGATACAATGTTTTTATAAGTTTTATTATAACAAATTATAACTATATGTATATCAAAACTTCTATAAGTTACATTTTAAGTTAAAAACTATTTTTTTGCTAATTAATAATTAGTATAAATTACAAAAGCTAAATTAATTTTATAAATAATTAGTTAAATTTAAAGATTGAATAAAATGATTTTAAAATGTATAAAGCAGTCAATTTTAAATTAAATGGAGAAGTGGTTTCTGTAGATGTTTTTGGTGATGAAACATTATTAACAGTAATTAGAACCTACTTAGACAAAACAGGTACTAAATATGGATGTGGCATTGGGCAATGTGGTGCTTGTACTGTTTTAATAGATAATGAAGCCATCAGATCTTGTATGATTTTGGTTGAAGATGTTCAAAATAAAGAAATTACAACCATTGAAGGATTAGAATCTAAAAATGGTGATTTACACCCAATTCAAAAAGCATTTGTAGAATTAGATGCACTACAATGTGGTTTTTGTACACCTGGAATGATATTAAACGCTTATGGTTTATTATTAAAAAATCCAACGCCTACCAGACAAGAAGTGTTAGATGGAATGGAAGAAAATTTATGCAGATGTGGTTCTTATAATAGAATTATTGATGCTATTTTAAAAGCAGCTAAAGAGTTAAATGAAAAAGTAAAAATATGAAACCTGATAAAATTGACGAGTTATATTTTAGTGATGTTAACCAACCTGTAATTTATGATAGGCGTAAATTTTTAAAAACATTAGGGAAGGGAATTATTGTTATTTTTTCTTTAAGTGAATTATCTCTATTACAAGGCTGGAGTCAAACTTCAAACAGCGAAAAAGAGCTAGATTTTAACGCCTACATTCACATAAAAGAAGATGGTAGAGTGAATTGCTATACAGGTAAAATTGAAATGGGACAAGGTATAATTACCTCCTTAGCTCAAGTTGTTGCAGAAGAATTAGAAGTTTCAATACAAATGGTAGATATGATTATGGGCGATACCGAATTATGTCCGTATGATGCAGGAACTTGGGGATCATTAACTACCAGATTTGCAGATCCTGTAATTAGAGCAGCAGCAGCAGCAGCCCGTGAAATATTATTAAAATTTGCTGCTGAAAAATTACAAGAACCTATTGAAAATTTAGTTACTAAAAATGGTGTTATTTGTGTTTTAAATAACGAAACAACCAAAATAACATATGCTGAACTTACCAAAGGGAAAAAGATTGTTGAAACCTTAAAAAATAAACCTGCAATTAAATCATCAAAAGATTTTAAAGTAATAGGAAAACCAATAATTAGTACCGATGCTATTGCAAAAGTTACCGGTAAAGCACAATATTCTGGAGATATAAAATTACCTGGAATGGTGTATGCTACAGTTATTAGACCAGATGTTTTTGGTTCTAAAAAAATAAGTGTGAATACTGCTGAATTATCAAATTTTGAAGGTGTTGAATTGATTGAAGATGGCGATTTGGTTGCTGTTGTGCATTCAAATCCAGATGTTGCTAACAAGGCAGCCAGAAAAGTAAAAGTTGTTTGGGATGCTCCAGAGGCACAAGCAACCGATAAAACAATTTTTGAACATTTAAATAACACTATTACAGATAGTAAAATATTTGAAGAAAAAGGTGATTTAGAAGCTGGGAAAAAAGCTTCAAAAACAGTTGTAGAAGCTGAATATTATGATGGTTATAAAGCACATGCCGCAATGGAAACCCATGCTGCAACTTGTTATTTTGAAGGTGATAAATTAATTATTTGGGCATCTACACAAACACCATTTGGTTTACGTGACCAATTATCAACTGAACTTCATATGCCTTTAGAGAAAGTGCATGTTAAACAAATATTTTTAGGTGGTGGTTTTGGAGGAAAAATCTATAATCAACAAGCAATTGAAGCCGCTAAAATTGCAAAATCTTGTAATAAACCTGTGCAATTAGTTTGGAGTAGAAGAGAAGAATTTATGTTTGATAATTTTAGACCTGCTGCTTTAATGAAAGTAAAAGCTGGAGTTGATGAACATGGAAAGCTTCAATTATGGGAATTTGATATTTATTGCGCTGGAACCAGAGGAACTAAACTTTTTTATGATGTTCCCAATAATAAAACTAGCATGTTTAACGAAAAAAATGTTAGAGGTAATAGTCACACAAGTAAATCAGATAGTAAAAGTGTTCATCCCTTTAAAACTGGAGCTTGGAGAGCGCCAGGAAATAATTCAACAACATTTGCACGAGAATCACATTTTGATGTTGTAGCATTTAAATTTGGTATTGATCCATTAAAGTTTAGGCTCAATAATTTAAATAATGAAAATATGAAAGCTACTTTACAATTAGCTGCAGATACGTTTAATTGGAAAAGGGCTAAAAAAGATGGTCACGGTTACGGAATTGCTTTAGGTGAAGATGCAGGAACTTGTGTTGCTATTATTGCTGAAGTTCATGTTGATAAAATTACGGGAAAAGTAACTCCAATAAACTTAGTTTGCGCTCAAGATATGGGGCAAGTTGTAAATCCACATGGAGCAACGGTGCAAACAGAAGGAGGCTTAACAATGGGATTAGGATATGCTTTGTATGAAGATATTGAATTTAATGGAGGAAAAATAAAAGCTCGAAATTTTAATAATTATACTATTACTAAATTTTCTGTTACTCCAAAAATCACTTGTGTTTTTATAGATAAAATGGATGCTAAACCGCAAGGTGGAGGAGAACCTGCAATAATTTGTGTTGGTGGCGCCATTGCAAATGCTGTATTTGATGCTTGTGGCGCAAGAGTATATCAGATGCCATTAACTCCAAATCGTATTTTAGATGCTTTAAAATAGAGTATTAATTATGTAATTAGGTTTGCATAATAATTTATATAAATATAGATTTACTATTTAATTTTTAAAAATAAAGTAGCTTAATTTTGATATGAATAGTACATTTAAGAAACCTGAAGATTCAGAAATTATATTAACAGAATTAATGTTACCATCGCATTCTAATTTTAGTGGTAAAATTCATGGTGGATTTATTTTATCATTAATGGATAAAGCAGCATTTGCTTCGGCTTCAAAATTTTCAGGTCAATATTGTGTTACAGCTTCTGTAAATCGGGTAGATTTTTTAAATTCGATTGAAGTAGGTGAGTTGGTTACAATGCGAGCAAAGGTTAATTATGTGGGGCATTCATCAATGGTTGTTGGAATACGAGTAGAATCGCAAAATATTAGAACAGGAGTTGTAAAACATTGTAATTCGTCATATTTTTCTATGGTTGCAAAAGATGAAACTGGCAAAACTGTTCAAGTTCCAGGATTAGTTTTATCAAATTTAAATGATATGCGTCGTTTTTTACGTTCTATAAAACATATTAAAATGAGAAATGAGCGTAAATTGGAATTTAGCCGACAAGCTTTTGAGCCAGAAAAATATAAACATGCTTTAAAAGATTACAATGTAAGAATTGACATTGAAGGATATAAATAAAAAAGGGAGCAATTTAATTTGCTCCCTTTTTTATTAAAATGTTTTGATAGTTTTTTCTAGTCTAGCAATAGTTTCTTGTTTGCCAATCATTTCAGCAATATCAAATAGGTGAGGACCTTTCATAGCGCCAACCAAACTTAATCTAAAAGGTTGCATTACTTTTCCAAAACCAATTTCTTTATTTGTAATCCACTCTTTTACAGTGGTTTCAATTGTTAAAGAGTTGAAATCTTCAATAGATTCTAAAATAGAAATTAATGTTTGCATTAATTCAGGAGTTTCTTGTTTCCAGTTTTTAGCTACTGCTTTTTCATCGTAAACATTTGGAGTTTGAAAAAAGTAATCGCTTAAATCCCAAAAATCATTTACAAAAGTTGCACGTTCTTTAATTTGTGACACTACTTTAGTAATATAACTTTTATCTTTTATAATTCCTTTTTCTTTTAAAATATCGGCATATAAATCAGCTAAATCGTCATCAGATTTTTGCATCATATATTGTTGATTGAACCATTTTGTTTTATCTGGACTAAATTTAGCGCCACTTTTACTAACACGCTCTAAAGTAAATACTTCCGATAATTGTTGTAAGGTAAAAATTTCTTGTTCAGTTCCAGGATTCCAACCTAATAAAGCTAACATATTTATAAATGCATCAGCAAAATAACCATCTTCTTTATAACCTCTAGATATTTCATTGGTTTCTTCGTTTTTATATTCTAATGGAAATACCGGAAATCCTAATTTATCACCATCACGTTTGCTTAATTTTCCTTTACCAATAGGTTTTAAAATTAATGGTAAATGCGCAAATTCTGGTGCTTTCCAACCAAAAGCTTCATATAAAGCAATGTGCAGTGGAACTGATGGTAACCATTCTTCACCACGAATTACGTGTGTAATTTCCATTAAATGATCATCAACAATATTTGCTAAATGGTAGGTTGGCATTCCATCACTTTTAAATAAAATTTTATCATCTAAAATTTCACGTTTAAAAGTAACTTCACCTCTAATTAAATCGTTAGAAGTAATGGTTTCTTTTTCTCCTTCAATTTCAGGTTTGTACATTTTAAAACGAACCACATATTTTTCTCCGTTTGCAATACGTTGTTCAACTTCTTCTTTAGATAAAGAAATAGAGTTGGTTAATTTTGATCTGTTATGCCAGTTGTAAATAAAGGTTTTTCCTTTTTTTTCGTGATCTTCTCTGTGAAAATCTAATTCTTCAGCAGTATCAAAAGCGTAGTAAGCTTTACCTTTAGCTATTAATTCTTCGGCATATTTTTTATAAATTTCTTTACGTTCTGATTGACGATATGGACCAAATTTTTCATTTTTGTTTGGACCTTCATCAAAAGGAATATTACACCAGTTTAAGGCATCAATAATATATTGTTCTGCGTTGGCAACGTATCTGGTTTGATCAGTATCTTCTATTCTTAAAATAAAAGTTCCGTTATTTTTTTTTGCAAATAAGTAATTAAAAAGTGCGGTTCTTACACCACCAATATGTAAAGGTCCTGTTGGACTTGGAGCAAAGCGTACTCTTACATTCGTCATTTTTATCAAGTTTTAGAGTGCAAAGATAATTTATCAAAAGAAATAGGCATATTTTATTGTAAAAAAAAGGCTGCTGAATAGCAACCTTTTAAAAATCTGCCCAATAAATAGATTTTTGTACCCTTTTAAAATTCATAAAAGAATTTGTTTACACAATGGAAGGGGACGTTTCCAATGAATTACTTATAGATGTATTCTTTTTTCAATTTTAATTATTGGTCTTGAATCTCCAATTACTTTATTTAATAAGTAAAAATTTAAACTTACTATTATTAAAATGAAAAAACAAAGAGCTATAAATTTGAAGCTTTTTGAATTGTTGATCTTATTAAATAGCATAATTTAAAGAATTTCTATAAGCCAAAAGTACTTTATATTCTTATAAATTTATTAGGGTAATAACCTTTATTAGCAGGGGAAAAACCCCCTAAAAATTATTTTTTTAAATACTTACTTGAAAAGTTTAACTTTATCCGTCTAATTATAATTTTAAAAAATGAGTAAAATTAATTTTAAAGAAGCGCAAGAGTTAAATCAGAATTTTGTTAAAACGCGCACCAAATCTATTGATATTGCCATAGGTAAGAAAGATGCTATTTCTAGCTGGTTTTCTTTAGAAGAAATAAAAAATTACATTAGTTATGTTGAAGAACAAGCTAAACTTAAAGATTTAAATGTTAATGGTTTAAGAGTTTATTTTGGCGCATATTCTAATTCAATTAATAATGTTTCAAAAAAAGGTTTAGCTACCGTTTTTTTTGTACCTACTCAAGCAAAAATTAAATCGGATATTGATGGAGGAGATGAAAATTCTGATATTATTGATATAGATGCATTGAATGATGGTCAAGTAGGAGATCCGCCTTCAGCTGAATATCCACAGTAATATTATGCAAAAATATTTTTTCATTATAAATTATCTGATAATTATATTGTTTGGTATATATAATTATCAAAAGATTAAACATTCTTTATCTTTAAAATTGTTCTTATTTTTTTTAGGATATTCTTTTTTAACTGAAGTTGTTGGAACCGTTTTTGCTTATGAGTTGAGAAAAAATACATCTGTAATTTATAATACTTGGAATGTAGTAAACTTTATATTTTATTCTTATTTTTTTTATAGCTTATTAAAAGCAAAAATTAAAAAGAAAATTGTGATTTTTTCTCTAATTTTATTTTTGTTGGTATTTATAATTTTGGGGTTGTTTTATTTGAATTATACAACTCAAATGTTTAGAAATTTAATAGTTTTTGGTAAATTGTTAATGATAGTTTTTGTATTAATGTATTTTTCAGAATTGCTAAATAGCAACTTAATAATGAACGTTAAAAAAAACATGTTTTTTTGGATAAGTTTAGGGGTTTTTTTATATGCCATTGGTTTTATTCCAGCTTATATCATAGGTGAATTAATTAATTATCGAGGTATATTTAAGTACATAACTTTTATTTTAAACATATTTGTTAGCATTTGTTTTATTACAGGTTTTATGATAAGTAAAAAAGAATTTAATGTATAATTTACAAGAAATTGATATTCTTATTATTGTTACAACTAGTGTTCTTTTAATTTTAAGTTTCACAGTAGTTATTTTCTTTCTTTATTTTCAAAAGAAAAAGATTGCTTTTATTTTAAATGAAAGAGAAACTCAGCTTCGTTTTGAAGAAGAAATTACCAAATCTAAAATGGAAATTCAAGAACAGGCATTGCAAAATATTAGTTGGGAAATTCATGACAATGTTGGTCAATTATTATCGGTTGCCAAAATGCAATTAAATATACTTCAAATTGGTTTACCCGAAAATCAACAAGAAAAACTTGCTGAAACTAGCGAAATAATTGGTAAAAGTTTGCAAGAATTACGAGGTTTAGCAAAATCTTTAAATCCTGAAACTATTAAAAATAATGGATTAGTTGATTCTTTAACTATTGAAATAGAGCGATTTAATCGTTTAAAAGTAATTGATGCTTCTTTAAAAATTATTAATGAACCATTTAACTTATCAAACGAAAAGGAAATTATCTTATTCAGAATTTTGCAAGAATTTTGTAATAATTCACTCAAATATTCTGAAGCCAAAAACTTAGATATAAGTTTAAATTTTAATTCCAATTCATTAATCATTATAGCGAAAGATAATGGTGTTGGTTTTAATGTAAATGCTACTGAAAATCATACAGGAATAGGTTTGTTAAACATGAAAAGCAGAGGAAAGTTAATTGGAGCAGATATTAATTTGGAATCTTCTGCAAATAAAGGAACTAAATTGTACATTAGTTGTTTGAAATAAAAATTGAAAATGAAAAAAATTGATATTATTATTGTTGATGATCACCTGCTATTTTCTCAAGCTTTAAATGGTTTAGTGTCTAATTATGAAGAGTTTAATGTAATAAAAGTTCTAAACCATGGAAAAGAATTAGTCGATTATTTTTCAACAGAAAAAACATTTCCTCACATTGTTTTAATGGATATTAAAATGCCTCAAATGAATGGTATTGAGGCTACACAATGGCTTAAAAATAATTATCCTACAATTAAAGTGTTAGCGTTGTCTATGGAATGTGATGAGGTTACTATTTTACAAATGCTACGTGCAGGAGCAAAGGGTTATTTATTAAAAGATATTCATCCAAAAATATTACATCATGCTTTGCTTGAAGTTTATAATAATGGGTTTTATTATACTGAAAATGTAACCAATACATTATTGAATTCCGCAGGAATAACACTAACAAAATCACGTATAAATTTGAAAGATCGAGAAGTAGAATTTTTAAAATTAGCCTGTTCTGAAAGAACCTATAAAGAAATTGCAGAAGTTATGTGTTTAAGTCCTAAAACTATAGAAAATTATAGAGAGGCACTTTTTGATAAATTGAATGCCAAAACACGTATTGGATTAGTTTTATACGCCATTAAAGAAAAAATAGTACTGCTTTAATCTAATTTTGTTATTTTTAGCGTTATATAGGTTAAAATAACAATTTGAGCAATTTTAAAAACATACAAGTTAAACTTCAACAATTTATAAGAAAGTTTTATATAAATGAACTTATAAAAGGTTTACTATTGTTTTTGACATTAGGTTTATTGTATTTTATTTTTACACTTTTTATTGAATATTTTTTATGGCTAAAACCTTTAGCTAGAACCATTTTATTTTGGCTTTTTATAATGGTTGAAACTGGACTTTTTTTGCTTTATATTTTGTTTCCAATATTTAAGCTCACTGGCTTAAAAAAAGGAATAACTGAGTTTGAAGCTTCAAACATTATAGGTAAATATTTTCCTGAAGTTAAAGATAAATTACTAAATATGTTACAGTTAAATCATATTCAGGAAAGTTCTGAATTGATTGAAGCAAGCATCGCTCAAAAATCTATAGAATTACAGCCAATACCTTTTGTGCGTGCAGTAGATTTTTCAAAAAACAAAAAATATCTTAAATATGTTTTAATTCCAATTGTAGTTTGGGGTTTGGTGTATGTTACAGGAAATATCAATATTTTTAATGATAGTTTTAATCGTGTTATCAAACACAATACGCAATTTGAACCACCAGCGCCTTTTTCTTTTGTAGTGTTAAATAATTCGCTAAATGTAATTGAAGGTGATTCTTTTACTTTACAGATTGAAACCGTTGGTAAAATTGTACCAGAAGATGTTAAAATCAATTTTTTTGATGAAACTTATTATCTAGAATCTAATAGTTTAGGAAAATTTCAGTATACTTTTTTAAATGTAAAAACCGATGTAAATTTTACCATGGAAGCGAATGGAATTGTTTCTAAACAATATCAACTTAATATAATTGAAGCACCTGTAATTTCTAATTTAAATATGGTTTTACGGTATCCTAGTTATACTGGCAGGCAAAGTGAAGTAATTAAAAATACAGGAAATGCAATTGTTCCACAAGGAACAAATGTGACGTGGCAAATTCAAACAGCTCAAACCGAAAATATCACCTTTAAAAATTTAAATGAACAAGCGTTTTCTTTCAAAAAAGCCTCGAAAGATTATTTTACACATTCCCAACGTATTTTAAAACCAATTCAATACAATATTGCCACTTCTAATCAGCAATTAAAAAACCATGAATCATTAAATTTTACTATTGATGTTATTTCTGATGAATATCCAAAAATTTTAGTAAAGTCTGATATTGATTCTATTAGCCGTGGTCCAGTACAGTTTATTGGTCAATTAAGTGATGATTATGGAGTTAATAAATTACAGTTGGTATATTATAATAAAAGCAAGCCAGAATCGATTAAAAGTCACCTAATTACTATTAATAAATCCACTTTTACAGATTTTTATTATGTGTTTCCTGAAGGAATTTCTATTGAAGAAGGTGTAGATTATGAAATGTATTTTGAAGTTTTTGATAATGATGCTGTAAATGGCAATAAGAAATCTAAAAGTAAATTGTTTAGTTATTATAATAAAACTACTCAAGAAATTAAGGACGAATTGTTAAAAGAACAGAAAGATGCAATAAACACTTTTTCAAAGGATTTAAATAATTCTAAAAAATCAAGTGAGGATTTAGAAAAGTTTCAAAAGGAATTACAAAAAAAGGCCGATATAAATTGGAATGATACAAAAAAATTAGAAGAATTTATTAAGCGTCAAAATCAATATGAACAAATATTTCAGGAACAAACAAAACTGTTTGAAAAAAATTTATCCGATCAACCTAAAATTGAAAGTCTAAAAGAAAAAAAAGAAGCATTAAAAAAACGAATTCAAGAAGCAAAAGAATTAGCCAAACAAGAAAAAATGTTGGATGAGTTAAAAGAATTAACTGAAAAATTACAGAAGGAAGATCTTGTTCAAAAATTAAAAGAAATTACAAAAAAGAATAAGCAAAATCAGCAAAGTTTAGAACGAATTTTAGAATTAACTAAGCGTTTTTATGTAGAACAAAAAGCAAATCAAATTAAAGAAAAATTAGAAAAACTTTCAGAAAAACAAGAGCAATTATCTAAAGAAGAGACTTCTGATAAATTACCAGAAAAGCAAGATAAAATTAATGATGAGTTTGATGCTATTAAAAAGGACTTTAAAGAAATGGACAAACAGAATAACGATTTAAAACGTCCAATGAAATTTCCTGATAACAGTGCATTAAAAAAAGAAATTGGTCAAAATTTAGATAAAGCGTCAGAAGATTTACAAAATCAACAATCGGAAAGTGCTAAAAAAAATCAGAAGAATGCTGCAAAAAAAATGAAGGAGATGAGTAAATCTCTGGAGAAATCCATGTCTGCTTCTGAAGGAGAATCTATAGATGAAGATATTGATGATTTACGTAAAATTGTAGAGAATTTAATTGAGTTTTCATTTCAGCAAGAAGACTTAATGAATAAATTTTCCAATGCCAATACTAATCAAACTGAATTCCCGAAACACTTAAAACAACAGCAAAAGTTAAAAGTATATTTTGAACATATAGATGATAGTTTATATGTGTTGTCTCTGCGTATTTTCAGCATGGGTTCGTCTATTCAAAAGGAAGTGTCAGATGCTCATTTTAATATTGATGAATCCTTATCTAATTTTTCTGAAAATTTAATTGAGCAAGGAATTTCAAACCAACAATTTGTGGTTACGGCTGCTAATAATTTAGCCAATTCATTAAGTAATTTATTAGAAAGTTTAATGAATGCTTCACCTAATTTTGGCAAAGGAAAAGGAAAACCGCAAGAATTTAGTTTGCCAGATATCATTCAAAAACAAGGTGAATTAACACAGAAACTGAAAGAAGGTTTAAAAAATGAAAATGAATCTGGAGACAAATCTGGGAAAGAAAAAGGTAAAAATGGAGAAGGTGAAAATGGCGATGAACAATCTAATAATGAATTGTATGAAATTTATAAACAACAATCACTTTTAAAAGAAGCTTTAAAAGAGTTGTTAGAAAAAAGTGGAGGTGCTGATAGTCCTAATGATATTGTTAATGCTATGGAAGCTTTGGAAAAAGTTTTATTAGAGAAAGGTTTAAGTGATGATGTTGTACAAAGGATGCAACAATTAAGTTATGAATTATTGAAATTAGATAAAGCTAAAAGGGAGCAAGGTGAAGATAAAGAGCGCAAATCTGAAACTAATATTCAAACTTTTGAAGAAAGAACTATTGATAAATTGAAACTTAAAAATCAGTATTTTAATTATAATGAAATATTAAACAGACAATCATTACCTTTGCGCACAATTTATAAAAAGAAAGTGCAAGAATATTTTAAAACAGAAGAACAGTAAAAAATGATTTTATTTAATTACGAAACAGATTTTGAATTAGCAAACGAATCCAAAACTGAGCAATGGATTTCTTCTATTATTTCAGAGTACGGTTTTGAAGAAGGTGATATTAATTATATTTTTTGTGATGATGAATATTTGTTAAAATTAAATGTTGAATTTCTAAAACATGATACTTTAACTGATATTATTAGTTTTGATTATACGTTAGGCAAACTAATTAGTGGCGATATATATATTTCTGTTGAAAGAGTGAAAGAAAACGCCTTAGTATTTTGTCAAACACTTGATAATGAATTAAATAGGGTTTTAATTCATGGGATTTTGCATTATTTTGGTTATAAAGATAAAACTGAGGTAGATATTGTTACAATGCGAAATGAAGAAGATAAATGCTTAGCTAAATTTAATAAACTTTAATGTTCCACGTGGAACATTAATACTAATTTGGTTTAATTTTCAATAACGTTCCACGTGGAACACTATTATTTTAAATATGTTTAATACGGAATATGATGTAATTGTAGTTGGAGGTGGTCACGCTGGAAGCGAGGCTGCAGCTGCAGCTGCAAATATGGGTTCAAAAACTTTATTGATTACAATGAGTTTGCAAAATATAGCGCAAATGAGTTGTAACCCAGCAATGGGTGGAATTGCAAAAGGACAAATTGTTCGTGAGATTGATGCGTTGGGTGGTTATAGTGGAATTGTAACAGATGAAACTGCGATACAATTCAAAATGTTGAATAAATCTAAAGGACCTGCAATGTGGAGTCCAAGAGCGCAAAGCGATCGTATGCGATTTGCTGAAACTTGGAGAAATATGTTGGAGCAAACAACCAATTTAGATTTCTTTCAAGATATGGTAAATGGATTAGTTTTTGAAGAAGATAAAATTGTTGGTGTTAAAACAACGCTTGGAATTGTAATAAAATCGAAAGCTGTTATTATTACTGCCGGTACTTTTTTAAATGGTTTAATTCATATTGGAGATAAAACTTTTGGTGGTGGTAGAGCTGGTGAAAAAGCTTCAACTGGTATTACAGAAGGTTTAGTAAAAGTTGGTTTTGAAGCTGGAAGAATGAAAACAGGTACGCCTCCTAGAGTTGATGGGAGAAGTTTAGATTACTCTAAAATGATTGAACAACCTGGAGATGAAAATCCTGAAAAATTTTCTTATTCTACTACTACGAAACCGTTGTTAAAACAACGCTCTTGTTATATGAGTTACACATCACAAGAGGTGCATGATTTATTAAGAACTGGTTTTGATAGATCACCGATGTTTAATGGTAGAATTAAAAGTATTGGTCCAAGATATTGTCCATCTATTGAAGATAAAATTGACCGTTTTGCTACCAAAGATAGACATCAAATTTTTGTTGAACCTGAAGGTTGGAATACTGTAGAGGTTTATGTAAATGGATTTTCGACATCGTTACCTGAAGATGTTCAAGATAAAGCATTACGTAAAGTAGCTGGATTTGAAAACGTAAAATTCTTTAGATATGGTTATGCGATTGAATATGATTTTTTTCCTCCAACACAATTAACACATACTTTAGAAACTAAATTAATTAAAGGATTGTTTTTTGCTGGTCAAATAAATGGAACTACGGGTTATGAAGAAGCGGCGGCACAAGGTTTAATGGCGGGTATAAATGCTTCCTTAAAAATTCAAAATAGAGATCCATTTATATTAAAAAGAAACGATGCGTATATTGGAGTTTTAATTGATGATCTTATTACAAAAGGAACAGAAGAGCCTTATAGAATGTTTACTTCGCGTGCTGAATATAGAACGTTATTAAGGCAAGATAATGCTGATTTAAGATTAACGCCACTTGGTTTTGAAATTGGTTTAGCTTCAAAAGCGCGAATGAATCGTGTGTTAATTAAACAAGAAAAAACAGATTTGTTTGTCAAATTTTTGCAAGATACAAGTGTTAAGCCTGAAGAAATAAATCCAATTTTAGAAGAGAATGATACTGCTTTAATTGATCAGTCCATGAAGTTATTTAAGATAGCTGCACGTCCACAATTAAACTTTACCGATTTGCAAAAGTTAGAAAGTGTTCAGGTATTTATTAAAGAAAATGAAATTGATTTAGAGATTATAGAGCAGACAGAAATTCATGTAAAATATTCTGGATATATTGATAAAGAAAAGAATCAAGCTGATAAATTAAACCGTTTAGAAAATGTAATTATCCCAGATAATTTCGATTTTAAAAAGGTAAAATCTTTATCAATAGAAGCTTGTCAGAAGTTGACTAAGATTCAACCAAAAACCATTTCGCAAGCTAGTAGAATTAGCGGAGTTTCGCCGAGTGATATTTCTGTATTGTTAGTTTATATGGGTAGATAATTTTTGATGTTCCACGAGGAACATCAAAAAAATATCAACATCAAAAAAATTTATTTGTCATTTTTTCTAAACAAAAACTAATTTTCTAAGCCAGCATATTTTTTAATATTCAATATTAATTCATCAATTTGAAAACTATTAAAGCACCCTTTTTAACTTGTATAGATTATACTGTTTCAAATAAAAAATTTGATTTAAAGTTAAACTTAGATTTGGATATGTTAGAAACTATTCCAAAACCATCTATTGATGAGTTGGCTTCTTATTATGAAAGTCCTGAATATATTTCACATACAGATTCTAAAAAATCTATCATTGATAAAGTATATCAATTTGTAAAAAAATATACGCTAAATCAAAAGTTGAAATTGTTGAATTCTTTTAATACAGCATCCAAAAATTTGTTAGATGTTGGTTGCGGAACTGGAGATTTTTTAGCAATATGTAATACAAACGGTTGGAATGTAATAGGAGTGGAGCCTAGTGAAAGTGCAAAAAATTTGGCGCTAAAAAAATTAGATAATACTTCTAAAATTCATCAAAATATATTTGAATTAGAAAATGAACGTTTTGATGTGATTACACTTTGGCATGTGTTAGAGCATGTTCCGGAATTGGAAGCCTATATTTTACAATTAAAAAAGTTGTTAAAACCAAATGGAGTTTTAGTAGTGGCGGTTCCTAATTACAAAAGTTTTGATGCACAATATTACAAACAATTTTGGGCAGCTTATGATGTACCGAGACATTTATGGCATTTTTCAAAAAAATCTATTCAAATGCTATTTTCTAAGAACCAAATGCGCGTAACAAAAATACTTCCTATGAAGTTTGATGCTTTTTATGTTTCACTTTTAAGTGAAAAGTATAAAACAGGAAAAAGTAATTTTTTACACGCTTTTTATATCGGATTGAAGTCGAATATAAAAGCAAGTAAAAAAATGAACTATTCTTCATTGATTTATGTGCTAAAAAGCGATAAAAACTCATTTTAAAGCAATTTAAGGCTGTTTTATTGCTTAAAACGATAATTATGTTTCGAAATTTATTTTAAGCCTTTAAATTAAGCTTAATAAATTCATTTTTAATAAATAAAATATATCGAAATAAAATTATTAATAAATATTATTAATACTGAAAATAATTCCTATAAATTTGGTTTTTGTTCATATATTCGCAGGAATTTTAAATAGCTAATAAAAATATAATAAAAAATGAAAAAATTACTAATAATAGCTTTTGCAGTTGTTTTAGCGTCTTGTAACCAAACAAAGGTTGCATATGTAGATGTAGAAGTTTTAATGAAAGATTATGAAGGAACTATAGCTTTAGAATCTAAAATGAAGGAAAAACAAGAGGCAAAAGCAAAAGAATTGGATAGTTTAACTGCACCTTTTCAAGCTAAAGTTCAAAATTATTACAAATCAGCACAATCTATGTCTCCTCAAAAAAGAGCAGAAGCTGAAGGAGCTTTACAACAAGAGCAACAATTTATTCAAGCGCAACAACAACAAGCTTCTCAAGAATTACAAACTGAAACCCAAGAAAGTTACGAAGCAATTACTAAAGTGGTTGATAGCTTAGTTGGTTCTTATGCAAAATCTAATGGTTTTAATATCATTTTTGGTACATCAGGTAAAGGTACAGTAATGTATGGTGATGAAAATTTAGATGTAACAAAACAAGTATTAGAAATGCTTAACAAAGAGTATTCTAAATAAGAATTTTATGGATTCATAAAAAAGCCCATTCAAATTTATTGAATGGGCTTTTTATTTTAGTTTGATTTTGAACCTGTAAACTGTTGTTCTTTAATTTTAAACAGAATATTAAAGGTGGTTAAACTTCCATATATTCTGGTGATGTATTGTTGCAAATCAACTTTGTCTTGATCATCTAAATTGCTTGAATTTATTTTTTGTTCCATCACTCTAATTCTGTCGCGCACCATAACAATTTTATGAAAAAAAGTATCAATAGGTATTTCTTTGCTTTGCAAATTAGTATCTTCTGGTTCTAAAATTAGTTTTCCGCCTTTCCATTTATCAGCAATCGGCACAATTTCAGAAATATCAGACCATTTTTTTAACATATTTTTGAGCATCGATTCTACTTCAGAAAAACTCATTGTATCTACTTCATCTTCAACAGCTTCTATAACTTCAAAAGTGCTATCTAAATCTATCGTTTCTAGTCCGTTTTCAATAAAAGTTACCCAATAATGTTTGGTGCTAACATTTGTTATTACACCCAAACCAAATTCCTCATGTTTAATGCGTGAACCTATTCCTAAAAGTTTCATAATCAATATATTAAGTTAATAAATAAATACCAATACAATTTAAAATAAAATACACTGTAATATTCATTGCGCCAGTATAATCCTTAGCAATGCGTTGTCCTATTAAAAATATTAAAAGTGTTAAAGCTGAAAGTTCTAAACCTATCTTTGCTACAATTAATGAGTTTTCAAACGCTAAAAAGTAACTACCGATTACTAATAATAGAAAAGTTATTGTTTCAAAAAACAGGATATTTATTAATAAAAGAGGCATCATTTTTTCTAGTAAAGTGCCTTTAAAATGATTGGTGTAATAGGCAACTGTTCCTTTCCAATCTGCTAATTTTTCGGTTACTGAAAAAATATAAGTAATGATAAAAAAAAGCAGGATTAATAGTTCGGCAGAATGTTGATTAAAAATAGACATAATCTAAGTTTTTATGAAGCCTCTTTAATGTGTAAAAGACGTGTTAATTTAATGGATAAATCCAATAAAATAATTTTAGGGTTTCCATTTCTTTCAATGTGATAAATAGCATCATTTAATTCGGTATTAATATCTAAAATATTTCCGCTATGAACAAAAGGAGCAAAGTTTTCTAGTTTAAAGCCTGGTGTTTTAGGCTCTAAAAAAACCAATTCATCGGCGCTATAATTTAACAATAATGCTTGTCTAAAAAATTGTAAACAATAGTTTAAAAAACGTTTTTGAGTTTCTCTTCCTGTTTTTGCAATGGTTTCGCTCCAGTTTATCAAATCTTGTATTACAGTAGCATTTCCTTTAGCTTTAAAAGCGGCTCTAATCCAAACAATAAACCATTGTTCAAATTGTTCATCAGAGTTGTCGTTATGAAATAAATGCAATGCTTTATTAAAATTACCATCGGCTTGTTGCGCAATTTGAGCTGCAATTGGCGGATCAGCATCTTCTCTTTCTATTAATCCTCTGGCAATATCAGCTTCAGATAATAACGGAAAATGTAAAGTTTGACAGCGAGATTTAATAGTTGTTATAATTTGTTCATCATCCTCAGTTATCAGTATAAAAACCGTTTTTTCAGGTGGTTCTTCTAATAGTTTTAATAATTTATTTGCGGCTGCAGAATTCATTTTTTCAGCCATCCAAATAATCATTACTTTATAACCACCTTCGTAACTTTTTAGCTTTAAAGATTTTACAATTTCTTCGGCTTCATCAACACCAATAATGCCTTGTTTATTTTCTATGCCAATAGATTGTAACCATTCAAAAAGGTTTCCATAAGGATTTGTTTGGATAAAAGTACGCCAATCTTCTAAAAATAAATTACTCACCGGATGTGATTTTACAACATCATTTGCGGCAACAGGAAATGCAAAATGTAAATCTGGATGCATTAATTTTTCGCATTTTAACTCGCTTGCTTCTTTGTTAGGACTGTTGTAGCTTAAAATATATTGCGCATATGCAATGGCCATTGGCAAAACGCCAGATCCTTCTTTGCCAACAAATAATTGCGCATGAGAAATTCTGCCATTATCAGTAGATTTTATTAAATGGCTTTTTAAATGTTCTTGACCTAAAATTTCAGAAAACTTCATTAAAGCGAAAGTAAAACATTTTTTTAATTTTTAAATTGTTTCAGTTTTAATTATTTGCACTGAAATCGCTTTCGTAAAAAACTGAACGCTTTCCTATAATTTCACTTATATTTGTAATACTAATTTAATAGAATTATGAAAACAATAAATGACATAAACTTTGAAGGAAAAAAAGCTTTAATTAGAGTAGATTTTAATGTGCCTTTAGATGAAAATTTTAATGTAACTGATGCAACTAGAATAGAAGCAGCAAAACCAACAATTATTAAGATTTTAGAAGATGGTGGAGCCGTAATTTTAATGTCGCATTTAGGAAGACCAAAAGGAGTTGAAGACAAATATTCACTAAAACATATTGTAGATAAAGTTTCTGAAATTATTGGAGTTGAAGTAAAATTTGCTTCAGACTGTGTTGGTGAAATTGCCGAAAATGCAGCTTCAAATTTAAAAATGGGCGAAGTTTTATTGTTAGAAAATTTACGTTTTTATGCTGAAGAAACAAAAGGCGATGAAGCTTTCTCAGAAAAATTATCAAAATTAGGAGATGTGTATGTAAACGATGCTTTTGGTACCGCTCACAGAGCGCATGCATCAACAACAATTGTTGCTAAATTCTTTCCAGAAGCAAAATGTTTTGGGGCTTTATTAGCACAAGAAATAATCAGTCTTAAAAAAATATTAGAAGAAGGTGAAAAACCAGTTTTAGCGGTTTTAGGAGGCTCTAAAGTTTCATCAAAAATTACAATTATTGAAAATATTTTAGATAAAGTAGATCACTTAATTATTGGTGGTGGAATGAGTTTTACATTTATTAAAGCACAAGGCGGAAAAATTGGAGACTCAATTTGTGAAGATGATAAACAAGATTTAGCTTTAGATATTTTAAAACAAGCAAAAGAAAAAGGAGTTCAAGTTCATATTCCTGTAGATGTTATTGCTGCTGATGCTTTTAGTAACGATGCAAACACGCAAGTTTGTGATATAAATAATATTCCTGATGGTTGGGAAGGTGTTGATGCTGGTCCAAAATCTCGAGAATTATTTGATAAAGTTGTAAACCAATGCAAAACTATTTTATGGAATGGTCCATTAGGAGTTTTTGAAATGGAAAGTTTTTCAAAAGGAACTATTGCACTTGGAAATTCAATTGCCAATGCAACTAAAAACGGAACTTTTTCACTCGTAGGTGGTGGAGATTCTGTTGCAGCAGTAAAACAATTTGGTTTTGAAAATAAAGTAAGTTATGTTTCAACTGGTGGTGGAGCTATGTTAGAAAGTTTAGAAGGAAAAACCTTACCAGGAATTGAAGCAATATTGAAATAAAAGTTTAATAGTTGAAGGGTTTAAAAGTGTAAACGCTTCGTATTTCAACAATAAAATGAAAACCGTCTCAAAATCTGTGACGGTTTTTTTATCTTCTTATTTTCTTTACTTTTATCACTTTAAAAATTTACCAATAAACTATTCAACTTTTACACATTTAAACTAGTAAAATGAAATACAGCAACATACCAAATACCACTATAAAAGTTAGTAAAATTTGCCTTGGAACAATGACTTTTGGTGAACAAAACTCTGAACAAGATGGTCACCAACAATTGAATTATGCTGTTGAGCAAGGTGTAAATTTTATTGATACAGCTGAGGCATATTCAGTTCCTGGAAGAAAGGAAACACAAGGAAGTACTGAAAGAATTATTGGCGCTTGGTTAAAAAATCAACAACGTGAAAAGTTGGTTGTAGCAACTAAAATTGCAGGTCCGCATGATTATTTTAACTACATAAGAGAAAACATGGAGTTTAAAAAACCAATAATTTTAGAAGCCATAAATAATAGTTTAAAGCGCTTGCAAACAGATTATGTAGATATTTACCAACTACATTGGCCTGAAAGAAATACCAATTATTTTGGAAAAAGAAATTATAAACACCACCCAAACGAAGCTTGGGAAGATAACTTTAAAGAAGTTATTGAAACTTTAGACGAATTGGTTAAAGAAGGAAAAATTCGTCATTATGGTGTTTCTAATGAAACCTCTTGGGGATTAATGCGTCAATTAACAGAAAGTACTTATAATAATTTAACGCGTTGTAAAACCATTCAAAATCCGTATTCATTATTAAACCGATTATTTGAAGTTAATTTAGCCGAAATTGCAATGCGAGAAAAAGTTGGCTTATTAGCATATTCACCTTTAGCATTCGGAACACTTACAGGTAAATATTTAAATGGAAAACTACCAGAAAATTCTCGTATAAAATTGTTTCCTCAATACAGTAGATACAGCAGTAATCAAGCGCAATTTTTAACCCAAAAATACCAAGATTTGGCCAATGAGCTAAATATCAGCCTAGCTCAACTTTCGTTAGCATTTGTAAATCAGCGTGAGTTTTTAACAGCAAACATTATTGGCGCAACAACAATTGAACAATTAAAAGAAAATATTGGTAGTATTCACGTGGAACTTTCTTCTGAAATTATTGAAAAAATAGATGAAATTCAAGATTTACAACCAAATCCAGCACCATAAAACAGTATAATTTTTTATGGGATATGATTTTTATCATAGTTTAAAGTTAAAAAATGCATAAAATTTGCATTATAGAAATGAATAGGAGATAATATTATCCTAATCTCTTTTATAAAATTTTTTAGCAATATGAAAAGACTTTTAAGAATTTTAATTCCACCCAAAGAATGGCTTGTGCCAGTAATAATTTTAGTGGGAGCCATGTCAGGTCTTACATTATATGCACTAATTGAATCAAAAGCAGTTTCGTATTTATCAGACGATCCAAAAACTTGTGCCAATTGCCATGTAATGACACCCCAATATACAACTTGGCAAAATAGTTCGCATAGAGAGTGGGCAAGTTGTAATGATTGCCATGTACCACAAGATAATTTTTTTAAAAAATACCTTTTTAAAGCAAAAGATGGTTTATACCATGCATCGGTATTTACTTCGCGTACTGAACCAGAAGTGATTAGAATGAAAGAGGCTGGAGTTGAAGTTGTACAAGCTAATTGTATTCGTTGTCATGAAAATCAAGTAACCGATGCTGCTTTAAGTGCTATGGTTGAAGATCATAAAGAATTAAGAACTACACGTAAATGTTGGGAATGTCATCAAGAGGTTCCTCACGGAAGCGTTCATAGTTTATCTTCGGTAAAATATTATGGAAAAATACCAGAAGAACATCAAGAAACCGTACCAGAATGGTTAGCTAAATATTTAAAAGAATCAGATAATAAAAAAGATAAAAAAGATGAGTAATACAAGAAAACCTTGGAAAAACTGGGTGCTGTTTTTAGCATCATTAGTAATTGTGTTTTTGTTAGGACTTTTAGTGTCTTCAATAACAACTCGTAAAATGGAGGCGAAGTTTGCATATACTCCGCTTGCAAAAATTAATAAATTAGAACCAAGAAATGAAGTTTGGGGAGAGAATTTTCCACGTGAATTTCAATCATACTATCAAACTGCAGATACAACCTTCCGTTCAAAATATAACGGAAATGCTATGATTGATATGTTAGACGAAGATCCAAGATTAGTAGTACTTTGGGCTGGATATGGTTTTTCTAAAGATTACAATCAAGGTCGTGGTCACGTATATGCTATTGATGATGTAACAAATACATTACGTACTGGTGGACCAACTGGACCAGATGATGGACCAATGCCTTCTACTTGTTGGACGTGTAAATCTCCAGACGTTCCACGTTTAATGAATGAAATTGGTGTAAATGAATATTACAGCGGAAAATGGGCGAGTAAAGGCGAGCAAATTGTGAATCCAATTGGTTGTGCAAACTGTCATGATGAAAAATCTATGAAGTTAACCATCACGCAACCTGCGTTAATTGAAGCTTTCCAACGTCAAGGAAAAGATATAACAAAAGCTTCTCATAATGAAATGCGTACATTGGTTTGCGCGCAATGTCACGTAGAATATTACTTTAATAAAGATTTACCAAATAGTAAAGGTATACCATATTTAGTTTTTCCATGGGATGAAGGTCAAACAGTTGAAGATATGGAAAAATATTATGATAATATTCAATTTAGTGATTGGACACACGCTATTAGTAAAGCGCCAATGTTAAAAGCACAACATCCTGGTTATGAGGTTTATAAAATGGGTATTCACGGAAAACGCGGTGTTTCTTGTGCTGATTGTCATATGCCATACAAAACAGAAGGTGGACAAAAATTTACAGATCACCACATTCAATCTCCTTTAAACAATGTGGCTAATTCTTGTCAAGTTTGTCATAGAGAGGAGAAAGAGGAATTAATTAAAAACGTTTTTGATAATCAAGATAAAATAATTGAAAACCGTGATCAGTTAGAGCGATTATTAGTTCGTGCGCACTTAGAAGCTGGAAAAGCTTGGGAGTTAGGAGCTACAGAAGCTCAAATGAAAGATATTTTACATGGTATTCGAATTGGTCAATGGCGTTGGGACTATGCAGCAGCATCACACGGAGGTTCTTTCCATGCACCAGTTGAATTAGGTAGAGTTATTGGTAAAGGGATTGATATTACGCAAGAAACCAGAATTAAATTAGCTAAATTGTTAGCAGAATTAGGCTTTAAAGGTGATATTCCATACCCAGCAATTGAAACAAAAGCAGCAGCTCAAAAGTTTATTGGCTTAGATATTGAAAAACTAAAAGCTGAAAAAGAAACTTTCAAAAAAGAGTTGTTACCAAAATGGAAAGCAGCTGCAAAAGAAAGAGAAGCAAAATATTAAAATTATTTGAAGTAGTTATTTTTTCATATACTTGTATCAACTACTAACTACTAATTAAATGAGTGAAAATAATATCAAAATTCAACGTGGTCTTTGGGAAAATCCTTGGGGTTACGTTGAATCTTTTTTTATAGGAATTGGTTTAATTGTAACCGGATTTTTTTTAGAAGTATTTGTTGCTTCAGATAAGGCATTTACAATGTCTTATCCGTTTAATATATATTTTTTAGTAGGTTATATTTTAGTACTATTTGTGTTATACAAGTGGTTTTATACTACCCAACTTATCCGATGGTTAACTAAAGTTCCGGCATCCATTTCAAGTATTGTATTAGTTACCTTGCTTGTAATGATTATGGGAATTATACCTCAAATTCCTTCACAAAATAACATTATAAACAATTTAGGTTTAAATCACATTACAAGCAATTGGGCTTTTTTATTAATCATTTTTCAATTTTTAACGTGTTTAGGCTTAATTTCAATCAAAAGAATTTTACAATTTAAATGGTCTAATTTCGGATTTATTTTAAATCATACCGGCTTATTTTTAGCCCTAATTGCAGGAATATTGGGTACGGGTGATTTACAACGTTTATCATTAAGTGTGTATGAAAACAAAGCTAATTTTATTGCTATCGATGAAAATAGAAATGAAGTTGAATTACCATTCGCCATTTATTTAAAAGATTTTTTAATTGATGAATACAATCCAAAATTAGCACTGGTCGACAACAAAAATGGAAGCATTGCACATAATGATGGTAAAAATTTATACTTAGTAGAAAAAGGAGAAACCTATTATTTTAATAATTTTGAAGTTAAAATTGATAAATTTTTCCCAAATGCTATCCGCTTTGGATCACGTTATGAAGTTGTAAACGAAATAGGTTCACCACCAGCTGCAAAAATTTCAGTTAAAAATATTGAAAACGATTCAATCCAAACAGCTTGGATTAGTAGCGGGAGTTTTCGTTATCCATACGAATCTTTAAAAATTAGTGAAGATTATTCTATAGTAATGACCATTCCTGAAGTGAAAAAATTCAGTTCAGATATTGATATTTTAACCAAACAAGGAGATCGCATTAGTACAGTTTTGGAAGTAAATAAACCATACAAATATAATGGTTGGAAAATTTACCAGTTAAGTTACGATGATAAAATGGGAAAATGGAGTAATTTAAGCGTTATAGAGCTGGTAAAAGACCCTTGGCTACCACTAACCTATATCGGAATTTTTATGATGATTTCGGGCGCTATTTATATGTTTTGGATGGGAAATAAAATAACTAAAAATAAAGAATAATGACGTGGATAGATTTTCCTTTATATAGCTCAATAATTATAATCCTTTGGATTATTGGCTTACTATTTTTAGTTATTTCCTATAAAAAGCAATCAGTTTTTAAAATTGCAACTGCAATGTTTGCAATTGGCTGGATTGTAATGATGCTGTTTGTGGTAAAATTATGGTTAGAGTTAGATAGACCACCAATGCGAACTTTAGGCGAAACTAGACTTTGGTACGCTACTTTTTTACCATTAATTGGTTTTGTAACATACGCGCGTTGGAAATATAAATGGTTTTTAGCTTATAGTTTTATAATGGCAAGTATGTTTTTGATAATTAATTATTTAAATCCAGAAACATATTCAAAAACCTTAATGCCAGCGTTGCAAAGTCCATGGTTTATTCCACATGTTTTGGTGTATTTATTTTCATATGCTGTGTTGGCGGCATCAAGCATAGTAGCTATAAAAGGTTGGTATGATAGTTACAAGGGAAACTTCAACATAGAAACGTTGAAATTGGCTGACAATTTAGTGTATATAGGCTTTGCATTTTTAACACTTGGTTTACTGTTTGGCGCACTTTGGGCAAAAGAAGCTTGGGGGCATTATTGGACTTGGGATCCTAAAGAAGTTTGGGCATTTTTAACTTGGATGGGTTATTTAATTTACATTCATTATCGTCATTTTCATATGCATAATAGCAAACAAGCACTTACCATTTTAGCGTTGGCATTTGTAGTTTTATTGGTATGTTGGTTTGGCGTTAACTATTTACCAGTTGCAAATACAAGTGTGCATACCTATACGCAATATTAACTTTTTGGGCGTTCCCCTCTGGGTCAGGCTTTCACTACTCGCTTTTTTTTGTTGAAAAAATCAAAAAAGAGCTCAAACAAACCGTTCAATCCTTAACGCAAATGGTGTTTAATAAAAAATCCTTACGTTGAAAATACATTCAAAATAAGGATTTTTGCTTTATAAAAAAGGTATTTTTAGTACCCTAATTTTTCTCTAACACGTTTTAATACATCAGCAGCAACTACTTTTGCTTTTTCAGCACCAATTGCTAAAGCTTTATCAACTTCATCTAAGTTTTCCATATAATAATTATAACGCGTTCTTTCTTTAGCAAATTTTGTAATTAACAAATCATAAAAAGCTTGTTTAGCGGTTCCATAGCCGTAATTACCACCTTCATAATTAGCTCTCATTTCAGCAATTTCAGCATCCGAAGCTAATAATTTATACAAAGCAAATAAATTACAAGTATCAGGATTTTTAGGTTCTTCTAACGGCGTAGAATCCGTTTTAATTTTCATAATTTGTTTACGCAGTTGCTTGTCTGGTAAAAATATATTAATAATATTTCCGCTAGATTTACTCATTTTTCCACCATCAGTACCCGGAACCCACATAGATCCTTCTTGTATTTTTGCTTCTGGCGGAACTAAAGTATCACCCATTTGGTGATTAAAGCGGTTTGCTACATCTCTCGTAATTTCTAAGTGTTGTAATTGGTCTTTTCCAACCGGAACAATTTCTGCATCATATAATAAAATATCAGCAGCCATTAACATTGGGTATCCAAATAAACCAGCATTTACATCCTCTAATCTATCTGCTTTATCTTTAAAACTATGTGCTAATGTTAAGCGTTGGTATGGAAAAAAACAACTTAAATACCAAGAAAGTTCGGTTACTTCAGGAATATCACTTTGTCTATAAAAAACTGTTTTATTTACATCTAATCCACAAGCAAGCCAAGTTGCTGCTACATTATAAGTGTTTTCTTTTAATTCTTTACCATTTTTTATTTGCGTTAATGAATGCAAATCGGCAATAAATAAAAACGATTCTTCTTTAGAATTATTTGCCATTTTAATAGCAGGGATAATTGCGCCTAATAAGTTTCCTAAGTGTGGAGTTCCTGTACTTTGAACACCTGTTAAAATTCTCGACATTTTTTCAAAATTTAAGTGGCAAAAATACATATTTTAAAAAGAAAATAAGAATAGAATTAAATATGTATTTTTGATGCTCATGAATTTATTTAAATACATATTTTATATTATTTGGCGCTGCTGGTTTTATGGCTGGGTATTATTTAGTATTATAGCTATCTTTCCTGTGTTGTTAATTGTAACATCATCAGAGAAGTTGTACCCAACTTTTTTTAAAATTGCGCAAGCTTGGGCAAATACCATTTTATTTGTAATGGGTTTTAAAATAGATTTATATGAAGAGCAAATAGTTGATAATACAAAAAGCTATATGTTTTGCCCCAATCACACTTCTATGATTGATATTATGGTTATGCTTTCTATTGCAAGAAATCCATTTGTATTTGTGGGAAAAAAAGAATTGACTAAAATTCCAATTTTTGGTTTTTTTTACAAACGTACCTGCATTATTGTTGATAGAAGTAATTCTAAAAGCAGGTTGGCCGTTTTTGAAGCTGCTAGAAAAAGATTGAGCAATGGGTTAGATGTTTGTATTTTTCCTGAAGGATTAGTGCCAGATGATGAAAGTATAGTTTTAAGCGAATTTAAAAATGGTGCTTTTCGTTTGGCAATAGAGCATAAAATACCTATTGTTCCTATGACGTTTTATGACTGTAAAAAGCGCTTTTCGTATACTTTTTTTAGTGGTAAACCAGGAAAATTACGTGTAAAAGTTCATAGTTTTTTGAGTACTAAAGGTCTTACACTTAAAGATTGCGATGCATTAAAAAAACAAACATATAATTTAATATACAACGAACTCGTTAATGATTTTAAGGCTACTAAATAGCTTTTATTTAATACAACCATATTTTGTAAATAATGAATTTAAAAAGAACTACTTATTATGATCCGAAAGAAGAAAAACTAAACGTTTTATCGCACGGAATAGGTTTAATTTTAAGTGTAGTTGCGTTAGTTTTATTAGTAGTATTTGCCAGTTTAGAAGGTGGTTTGTGGCATATTGTTAGTTTTAGTATTTACGGTGCAAGTTTAATTGTATTGTACGCTGCATCAACACTTTATCATTATGTTCAGAGTCCTAAATTACGATACAGATTAAATATTTTTGACCACGCATCTATTTATATTTTAATAGCAGGAACCTATACACCGTTTACTTTAGTTGTATTAGATGGTTGGGTTGGCTGGACTATTTTTGGTGTTTCTTGGGGATTGGCTTTAATAGGCGTAATTTTAAAGTTATTTTTTATTGGTAGGTTCGATAAAATCTCAACAATAGCCTATGTATTAATGGGTTGGCTAATTGTTTTTGCAATAAAACCTTTGGTACATAATTTACCTATTGAAGGTTTGTTGTGGTTACTGGCTGGTGGTGTTTTTTATACAATTGGAGCAGTTTTATACAGTATAAAAAGGATTAAATACAACCATGCAATTTTTCATATTTTTGTATTGTTGGGTAGTTTTAGTCATTTTATAGCGGTATTTTTTTATGTATTGCCCATAAAAAAGTAATATTTTAAATCATTTTTTTAGCTATTTTTTTTTGTAACTTCATTCCAAATTTGCTAATCCTTTAAATTCATTTTAAAATGAAAATAAAATACCTGTTTTTAACACTTATAGTTGGTGTTATTATGTTTTCGTGTAAAAAAGATGTAAACCAACAACCTGACAATATTTTTAAATTTCGTGACTATATTAGTTTCACTACTTCTGGGTTGGTTTCTATTGCAGATCCTATAAAAATTGATTTAGTTAAAGAAGTAGATTCTTGGGTAGCAAATACTGAAATTTCCTCAAAAATAATTAATATTTCGCCTGAAATTGAGGGGAAATTAACCGTTTTAAATAAAAGAAGTTTACTATTTCAACCTTCAAAAACTTTAGAGCAAAATACTGAATACACAGTAACTATTTTACTTCATAAAATATATAATAACATTCCTGCAGAATTTAAAACGTTCACGTTTAAATTTAAAACAATTCAGCAAAATTTTAGCATTAACACTACTAATTTTCAATCGTATAACAGAGAGTGGAAATATATTGAAGGGTTGGTTAAAACAACAGATGTTTTAACTTTAGAAAATGCAAAAACGGTACTTTCTGCATCGCAAAAAAATAAAAATTTAAAAATAAAATGGAATGAATCTGATTCGTTAAGCACACAATTTCAGTTTATTATAGATAGTGTTCAGCGTTTTGAAGAAGATTCGGAAGTTATTATTTCGTGGTCTGGAAATAAAATTAATGTTGAAAATGAAGGAGAAAGTACATTTAGAATTCCAGGCAAAAATAATTTTAGTATTTTAAATGTTGAAGTTATTCAATCTCCCGAACAGTATTTGAAAATAAATTTCTCCGACCCAATTAAAATGCAGCAAAACTTTGATGGATTGGTTGAAATTCAAAATAGCAACAATGTTACTTTTACGGTTGATAGAAATATTTTAAAAGTGTTTCCAAGCACTAGAATTGCCGGAAACGTTCAAGTAGAAGTTTTTCAAGGAATAACCAGTGTGGATGGCTATAAACTTAAAAATAATTTTTCAGAAATTATTGCTTTTGAGCAGTTAAAACCACAGGTTAGATTAATCTCTAGCGGTGTAATTTTACCAAATTCTAACGATTTAAAATTTAATTTTGAAGCTGTTAATTTAAAAGCTGTTGATGTAAGAATTATTAAAATTTTCGAAAATAATATTTTACAATTTTTGCAAACCGATAATTTAGGTGGCAATGATAGTTACGATATTAGAAGAGTTGGAAGAAGAATTGCCAAAAAAACTATAAATCTTCAAAAAAGTGAATTGGATGACAATGGTAAATGGAAAGCCTATTCCATAGATTTATCCACGCTAATAAAAGCTGATCCTGGTGCAATTTATAGAGTAGAATTAAGCATAAAACAAGCCTATTCTTTGTATAAATGTGATGGAACCGAAATTGCTTCAGAAAATACAAATGAAGATGAATATTATGAAGAAGATTTTTATGATAACAATCAAAATACCGCTGAATTATCCGATGATGAAGAGGAAAGAGAAGAACAATATTGGGATAATTTAATTTACAGTTATAACGACTATTATTATAATTGGCGCGATAGAGAAAATCCTTGTAAAAAAGCCTATTATGCCAATTATGATAACGTAGTTTCTGCAAATATTTTAGCATCAAACATTGGTGTTATTGCCAAAAAAGGAGAAAATAATTCGTATTTTTTTATAGTAACCGATATTTTAACAACAAATCCAATTGTTGGAGCAAAAGTTACTTTGTACAATTATCAACAACAGCCAATAGCTGAGTTAGAAACAGATAATAACGGTATTACTGGAATTGATGCAGATGTAATTGCCAGTTTTGCAATTGTTTCCAATGGTAGAAATAAAACCTATTTAAAATTAGACGATGGAAACGCACTTTCATTAAGCAATTTTAATATTTCTGGTAAAAAACTGCAAAAAGGGTTAAAAGGATTTTTATATGGAGAACGTGGCGTTTGGAGACCTGGAGATTCTATATATTTAACGTTTGTTTTAAATGATAATGGAAATCCATTACCAAAAGATCATCCAATAAAATTACAAGTTACAGATGCTCGCGGCAAATTATCCTTTAACCAAATTACTTCTAAAAATGTAAATGGAATTTATAGCTTTATTGTACCAACTTCCGATACAGATCCTACAGGAAATTGGAATAGCACAATTTCTGTTGGTGGCGCTAAATTTTACAAACAATTAAAAGTTGAAACTGTAAAACCAAACCGATTAAAAATCAATATAAATTTTACCGATGAGGTGCTAACTAATAACAATCCAATTAACGGAAAATTAGCAGTAAAATGGTTACAAGGTACACCAGCAAAAAATATAAAAGCAGAGGTAAATGCAAAATTCACCGCTAATTACAGTGCTTTTTCTGATAAGTTTCCAGATTATATTTTTAACGATCCAACACGTGAATTTTCTTCGGAAGAAATGAAAGTTTTTGAAGGAAATTTAAATGAAAACGGAACAGTTACTATCAACAAAAAAATAAATTTAGATAACAAAGCTCCAGGAATGTTAAATGTTGCTTTTTTATCTAAAGCTTATGAAAATGGTGGCGATTTTTCTATTGATGTTATTTCAAAAAAGTACGCTCCTTATAAAACATTTATTGGTTTAAAATTACCAAAACCAAAAGCGTATAATTCGTATGATACGGATGAGAATGTAACTTTTAATATAGCTACAATTACTGAAAACGGAAAGCCTATCGCTAAAAATAATTTAGATATTGAAGTGTATAAAATTGAGTGGCGTTGGTGGTGGAGCGCTTCACCAGATAATTTATCAACCTACGATGGAAGTAGTTTTCATAAACCATATAAAAAATTAAAAGTAGCTACAAATTCATCAGGAAAAGGAAGTTTTAAATTAAATATTCCTGATAATGATGGCGGAAGGTATTTAATTAGAATTATTGATAAAAACGGTGGTCACGCAACGGGTGCAACCGTATATTTTTATAAAAACTGGTGGAAACGTCCTTCTAATGATCCTGAAGGTTCTAAAATGTTGGTTTTTTCTTCGGATAAAGACAGCTATAATGTTGGTGAAACCGCGGTAATTACTTTTCCATCAGGTACAAACGGAAACGCTTTAATTAGTATTGAAAACGGAACCGAAGTTTTACAAAAAGTATGGCAAAAAACACAAAAAGGTGAAACTAAGGTAGAAATTCCAATTACTAAAGAAATGGCGCCAAATTTATTTGTAAATATTTCATTATTACAACCACACGCATCAACAGCTAACGATTTTCCGTTGCGTTTATATGGTGTTATTCCTTTATTGGTTGAAGATGCAAATACACGTTTAGAGCCAATTATTACTATGCCAAAAGTGTTAAAACCTGAAGAAAAATTTACGTTGAAATTAAAAGAAAAATCAGGTAAAAAAATGAGCTATACAATTGCTGTTGTTGAAGAAGGCTTGTTAGATTTAACACGTTACAAAACACCTGATATTTGGAATGCTTTTTACACCCGTGAAGCTTTAGGTGTAAAAACTTGGGATATTTTTGATGATGTAATTGGTGCTTATGGTGGTAAAATTGAGCAAGTTTTTGGAATTGGTGGTGATAGTGAAGCGGCTCCTGCAAAAAACAATAAAGCCAACAGATTTAAACCTGTAGTACGCTATTTAGGTCCGTTTACCTTAGAAAAAGGTAAAACCGCGAGTCATACCATTCAATTACCAAAATATATTGGTTCTGTGCGAACTATGGTTATTGCTGCAGATAACAAAAATGGTGCTTACGGAAATGCGGAATTTACATCACCAGTAAGAAAACCATTAATGATATTGGCTTCACTTCCTCGTAAATTAAGTCCTGGGGAAAAAGTAACCTTACCGGTTACTGTTTTTGCGTTAGAAAATAAGGTTAAAAATGTGCAGGTTAGTTTAAAGTTATCTAAGGGAATTAAAGTTGTTGGCGCTTCATCAAAAAATATTTCTTTTACAAATCCGGATGAAAAAATGACCAACTTTGAATTGGATATTACCAATGCAAAAGGCGTTGGAACAATTGAAGTTATTGCTGAAGGAAACGGAGAAAGATCCACCTATCAAGTTGAAATTGATGTGGTAAATCCAAATCCTGTTTCGTCAAAATCAATTAATATTGAATTGATGCCAAACGCTTCGCAAACTATCAATTTTTCAACTTTTGGAGTGAAAGGAAGTAATTTTGCAACGGTTGAGTTTTCAACCTTACCTTCTATGGATTTCACTGGAAGATTGCAGTATTTAATTCAATATCCGCACGGTTGTGTTGAGCAAACTACATCAAGTGTTTTTCCTCAGTTATTTTTAAGCGATATTTTTGATATTACCTATCAGCAAAAACAAGAAATAACAAATAATATAAAAGAAGCAATTGAGCGTTTAGGAAGTTTTCAAACACCAAACGGAGGTTTAAGTTATTGGTTAGGACAAAATTTTGCAAACGATTGGGGAACAAGTTATGCGGGTCATTTTATGATTGAAGCTTCAAAAAAAGGCTATGTTTTACCGCCAACATTTATATCAAACTGGTTAAAATATCAAAAACAAGCGGCTAGAGATTGGCGTTCTGGTAGTAATTTTTCCGATTTGGCACAAGCATACAGGTTGTACACATTGGCTTTGGCTGGTTATCCAGATTTATCTTCAATGAATCGTTTACGTGAGTACAGTGGTTTGTCAAATGACGCAAAATGGCGTTTGGCAGCAGCTTATGCTTTAGCTGGACAAAAAGAAGCAGCTATAAAAATTTCGAATACAGCCAATTTAAATTTTGAAAGTAAATACGGTGATTATTATACCTATGGATCTGTAGACAGAAACAGAGCAATGGCTATGGAAACAATGTTGTTAACAGGTAATTCAGCATCAAAAGAATTGGCTAAATATATTGCAAAACGCTTATCATCAAATAGCTGGATGAGTACGCAAACAACGGCTTATAGTTTACTTTCAATGGCTAAAATGGTTGAAATTAATGGCGGAAAATCTATGAAACTTCAATATACAATCAATAGCAATAAATCAGAAAGTATCGATTCAAAATTTGCAATTGCACAGCGTAAATTAGCTATTAATGAAGGTGAAAACACGATTTCAATAGTGAATAAAGAAGCCAACTTGGTATTTGTAAATGTTATAACCAGCGGAATTTTACCTTTAGGTGAAGAAATTATTGAAAAACGCGGTTTAGGAGTTAGTGTTGTTTATAAAAATATAGAAGGAAAATATATTGATGTTTCAAAATTAGCGCAGGGAACAGAATTTGAAGCGCAAGTAACCATTAGTAATTTAAAACAAGAAACGGTTCAAAATGTGGCTTTAACACAGATATTTCCATCAGGTTGGGAAATTGTAAATACCAGATTTACCGATTTTGGAAGTACAACCACTGGTGGAAGTAATTATACGGATATAAAAGATGATCACGTTAACTTTTATTTTTATTTAAAACGTAACGAAACAAAGACCTTTAAAGTGTTGTTAAATGCATCGTATTTAGGAACTTACTATTTGTATGGATTACAAGCTGAAGCCATGTATGATAACGATTATTTTACGCGAACAAAAGGCCAATGGATTGAGGTTTTGAAACCGTAATTTTTTAATGAAATTAATTAAAAAACATAAAATTAAATTAATAATAGCCGTTATTTTATTAACGGCTTATTATTTTTCATTGCCTAAAGAATTGTTTAAAAATCCTACTTCAACAGTAATTGAAAGTGTTGAAGGAAAATTATTAGGTGCTAAAATTGCCAAAGACGGTCAGTGGCGTTTTCCGCAAAATGATAGCGTTCCAGAAAAATTTAAACAATGCATTTTACAGTTTGAAGACGCCTATTTTTATAAGCATCCAGGTTTTAATCCGGTTTCAATTTCAAAAGCTATTGTTCAAAACATTCAATATAAAAGAGTAAGAAGAGGGGGAAGTACTTTAACGCAACAAGTGATTCGTTTATCACGGAAAAACCAAAAGCGTACTTATTTTGAAAAGGTGATTGAATTAATTTTAGCAACTAGGTTAGAGGTTGGGTATTCAAAAGAAAAAATTTTAGCGTTTTATGCATCAAATGCACCTTTTGGAAGCAATGTTGTTGGTTTAGATGCTGCGGCTTGGCGTTATTTTGGAAATGTTCCCAATAATTTATCGTGGGCAGAGAGTGCTACGTTAGCCGTGTTGCCAAATGCACCAAGTTTAATTTATCCGGGTAAAAATCAGGAGAAATTAAAAATAAAACGCAATTTATTATTAAAAAAATTACGAGATAAAAATATTATTGATGCTTTAACATATCAATTATCCATTGAAGAAGAGTTGCCTCAAAAAGTAGTTGCAATTCCACAAATTGCGCCACATTTATTGCAGAATGTTTCGTTAAATTACCTCGGAAAACGTGTTAAAACCTCTGTAAAATACAATTTTCAAGAACGTGTAAATCAGATTGTTAAAAACCATTATTTAGAGTTAAGTCAGAATCAAATTAACAATATTGCGGTGTTGGTTTTAGATGTTAAAACACGGAAAGTTTTGGCGTATGTTGGAAATTCTCCAACTACAAAAACACATCAAAAAGATGTAGATATTATTACCAAAGCAAGAAGTACAGGGAGTATTTTAAAACCCTTTTTGTTTTCGGCAATGTTAGATGCTGGCGATATTTTACCTAACACATTAGTTGCAGATATACCAACACAAATTGGAAGTTATAAACCTCAAAATTTTAATAAAGAATTTGATGGCGCTGTTCCTGCCTGCGTGGCTTTAGGAAGATCGTTAAATGTTCCTGCGGTTAGAATGTTGCAAAGTTTTGGATTGGAAAGATTTCATGAGTACTTAAAAAAAATGCACTTAAAAGATATAAAATATGGTGCAAATCATTATGGATTGTCGTTAATTTTAGGTGGAGCAGAAAGTAATTTATGGGATTTATGCAAAAGTTATAGCGCCATGGCATCCACCATAAATCATTTTGAAGAAACCAATGGTAAGTATTATAAAAATGAATTTTTAGAGCCTTCTTTTTTAGCCAACTTCAAACCTGATTTTGGTGATATTTCAACAGAAAAAACGCTGTTTAATGCTGGTGCAATTTATTTAACTTTTGAAGCTTTAAATGAGGTAAATAGGCCAGAAGGAGAAGATAAATGGGACTTCTTTGATTCAGCCAACAAAATTGCCTGGAAAACAGGAACAAGCTTTGGTTTTAGAGATGCATGGTCAGTTGGAACCACAAAAGATTATGTGGTTGGTGTTTGGGTTGGAAATGCAGACGGAGAAGGAAGACCTGGATTGGTAGGAATTTCAGTTGCAGCACCCATTTTATTTGATGTGTTTAATTTATTACCACAAAGTAATTGGTTTTTAAAGCCTTTTGATGAATTGGTAGAAGTTGAGGTTTGTAATAAAAGTGGGTATAGAGCAAGTGAATTTTGTGATGATATAAAGCTAGCTTTTGTACAACAATCTGGTTTAAAAACAAGACCTTGCCCATATCATAAATTAGTGCATTTATATAAAAACGAGCAATACCAAGTTAATACATCGTGCGAACCGCTTGAAAACATTGTGCATAAAAGTTGGTTCTCATTGCCACCATTGGAAGAATATTATTATAAAAACAAGAATCCTTTTTATAAAAAATTACCAAATTTTAGAAGTGATTGCATCGGTGAAATTACTTCTAAAATGGAGTTTCTAATTCCAAAAGACAATACAACATTTTATTTAACAAAAGATTTTAAAGAAATTGAAAATGGCTTGGTGTTAAAAGTTGTTCACACTAATCCTAAATCTTTGATATATTGGTATTTAAATGATGAGTTTATTGGAGAAACAGAAAGCATTCACGAAATAAATATTTCACCCAAACAAGGAACATACATTATAACTGCCGTAGATAATGAAGGCAATGAAATTAAAAGTAGAATTAAAATAAACATTTAACTATTTGAACATATATTCAAAAGTTGTATCTTGCACCAATAACAACCTAACGTCAACCCACTAATTATGTTGCAAATTTTACTTGTTGATGACGAAAAAGATGCTTTAGAAGCTCTTGAATGGAAATTAAATAATTACATAGAAAATATTGAGGTTACAACTTGTAATTCTCCTATAAAGGCAATTGACATTATTAATGAAGAAAAGCCAGATGTTGTGTTTTTAGATATTCAAATGCCTGAAATGGATGGTTTTACAATGATTGAGCAATTAGAAAATAGAGATTTTAATCTTATTTTCACCACAGCTCATGATGAATTTGCTTTAAAAGCAATTAAAGTTTCAGCTATTGATTATTTATTAAAACCAGTTGATAAAGACGAATTATTGGCATCAATGGAGAAGATAAAAAAATCGCAAAAAGGTGATTTATTGGAAAATAAATTACAGCTATTGTTGAGTAATTTAAATGAAAATAATGATAAAATAAATATTTCAGCTGATGGAAAAGTATATTTATTAGATAAGGATGATGTTGTTATGTTAAAATCTGATAAAAGCTATACCACTATTTATTTAAAATCTGAACAAGAAATTTTAGTCTCTAAAACATTAAAAGAAGTTGAGAAAAAATTTGCATTCTCTCAGTTTTTTAGAGTGCATAACTCCTATTTAATTAATTTAAATCATGTGAAAGAGTATTTAAAAGGATTAGGAGGAGAGTTGATAATGACCAATGGTTTAACTGCTAGCATAAGTAGAAACAGAAAAGCTGAATTATTTAAAAAATTATACCTAGATTAAAGAATGCTTTTAGATTTTCATTCTGAAATTTTTTCGTGGATAAGAGGAGGTTTATTCGTTTTATTCGTGTACCATTTGTTGATTTATTTTCAGAATAAAAGTAAACTTTATTTATACTACAGTCTATATTTATTTGCATTATCTATTTATTTAATAAAACATGTTGTTTCAGATGCGTATGCGGGAATATTTTTATATACAAATTTTTCAGTACAGTTTTTAGCATATGCAGCTTATATAGCTTTCGCTAGAGAGTTATTAGATAGTAGAACCCATTTAATAAAATGGGATAGATATTTTGAATTTGCTACAAGAATTTTGGTGGTATTAGCTGTAACATTTGTTTTGATTCAGGTGTTTTTTGATTACAACTTTCAAACAAAAGCATTTGCAATTGTAGCCCCAATATTGTCTTTTTTTACACTAATTTCTTATTATGTTATTTTAACTAAAATTAAAGATGCTTCTGCCTTATATTTTGTTATAGGCTCATTTATATATGTTTTTTTAGCAAACATTAGTTTTTTAGAAATTTTTATTGGAGCGCATGCATTTTTAAATTTAGGTGTTCAACCAATGTTTTTTGTGTATTTAGGAGCAATTTTACAATGCATTATATTTTCGGTTATTATTGGTTTTATTATAAAAAGAATTGAGCAGAAAAGTAAAAATGCTGAAGTTAGGTTAGCGGTAAAACTTAAAGAGATGGAAGAGTTAAAAATGACCGCTTTACAAAGTCAAATGAACCCTCATTTTTTGTTTAACTCTTTAAATTCAATAAATAACTTTGTAATAAAAAATGAAGTTGAAAAAGCTTCTGATTATATCACAAAATTCTCAAAACTCATCAGAGTTATTTTAAACAGTTCATCTAGTCCAACATCAAAACTTTCAGAAGAACTTGATATTTTAGCGTTGTACGTAAAAATGGAACAAATGCGTGTTAGTGGCGGTTTTGATTATGTTGTTAATATTGATGATAATGTAAATTTAGATAATATAAAAGTTCCGCCATTATTTTTACAACCATTTATAGAAAATTCTATTTGGCATGGAATAATGAAAACCGATGGTCATAAATTTATTAAGCTTACTATTAAATTAGAAGAAGACAATGTATTGTGTGTAGTTACAGATAATGGAATAGGAATTAATAAAGCCAAAGAACTATCTCACATGTCTCAAAAGCGTAAATTCTTCGGAATAGAAGCAACTGAAAATAGAATACGCATGTTATATCAGAATAAAAATGTAAAAATTGAAACAAAAGATATTTCTGATGCATCAAAAACAGGTACTGAAGTTTCAATTCTTTTTCCGTATATAGCTGTTTAAAATACCATTTGTTTATAAAAATTAACCATTTGCATATTTTTTAGTACATTTTATATATTTCTGTAAAAAGAATTGATATTCGTGACTATATTTGTTTTGTATTATTGTCAAGAGGGGTTTTGGCACTATACATACTAAAACATTAAATAAGTCTTTGGGGTTGATTTATTTATTCCTTGAACATTGTAAGTACGTATTACAATGTTCAAGGTTTTTTTTTGCATTTTGTTTAGGTTTGATGAAATTCTATAAATATATTTGAATCTTTTAATGAAAAAATTTACTCAAATATTACTGTTGTTAATTTTTGCTCAAACTTGGGCACAAACAGATTTTTCTAATTCTTGGGAAGACTTTTATTCCTACAATAATGTCAAAGATTTCATTAAAGTAGATGATGAAATATTTGCAATTTCAGACAATGCATTTTTTACTTACAACTTGTTGAGTGGAGAAACCAACAAAAAATCTTCAATAAATGGGTTATCAGGCGAATCAACATCAAGTATTTGCTATAGTAAAAAATTTAACAAAATTATAATTGGCTACGAAACTGGGTTAATTGAAATAATTGATAAAAATGGAAATATAATTGTTGCAAAAGATATTGAAAATTTTAATTATTCAGGCAGCAAAAAAATAAATGACATTTTTGAATTTGAGAATAAAATTTATATAGCAACATCATTTGCAATAGTTGTTTATGATATTGAAAAATTACAATTTGGTGATACCTATTTTATTGGTAATCAATCTTCTGAAATTTATATTAACCAAATCACTGTATTTGAAAATAAAATTTATGCAGTCACAGAAAATGGAGTTTATAGTGCCAATATATCCAATCCAAACTTAATAGATTATAACAATTGGACTCATTATTTTTCTGGAAACTTTAATACAATTGAGGTTTTTAACAACCAACTGTATGCTGGAAATAATAGAACATTGTATAAAATTCAAAACAATGCTTTGGTAAGCATAAAAGTATATTCTCAACCAATACTAGATTTAAAAGCCTCGCTCAATTTTCTAACAGTAGCAACATCAAAGGTTGTTTATGTTATTGACAATGATAATATTGAGCAAATTAAATATACCTCAGTAGCTTCAAATCCATACTTTTTTAATGTTAATACGGCTTTTTATGAAGACGAATCACTTTTAATTGGAACGGTAGAGTTTGGTATACTTAAAAGCAATAAAAGTGATTTAGAAAATTTTCAAGAAATTCATCCAGAAGGACCATACTCTAATTATCCCTTTTCAATTTCCGTTAAAAATAATAATCTATGGGTTGTTTTTGGAAGTTATGATCAAGCATATACACCTTTGGGTAAAAGATTTGGTGTTAGTCATTTCAATTCAAATAATTGGGTAAACATTCCATATAAAAATTTAAATCTAAATGATTTAGTGAATGTTACTTTTGATCCTTTAACGGATAATAAGGTTTATATAAGCTCATGGGGAGGAGGAATGCTTGTTGTTGAAAACGATGAAGTAGTAACTCATTGGAATCATTTAAATAGTGGTTTAGAGAAGTTAGTATATTCAAACCCAAATTATGTTAGTATTAGAATAAATGGTTCTGCATTTGATTCACAAGGAAATTTATGGATTGCAAATGCTTGGGTTGATAAGCGTATAAAAAAATATGCAACAGATGGTGTTTGGTCTAGCTTTGATATGAGTTCTGTAATTACTAATAGCGCATATGGTTTAAATGAATTAATTGTAGATAATTTAAATACGGTTTGGGTTGGATCACGAAGAAATGGCGTTTTAGTTTTTAACGAAAATGGAAATAGAAAAAAAGCATTAACAACAGAGCAGTTTAAAGGTTCATTGCCAGATTTAAATGTGCGAACCTTACAAATGGATAAAAGTAACAGATTATGGATAGGTACTTTAGGTGGTTTGGTTGTGCTTTATAATGCCAATAATGTATTTGATAACAATACTATGAACGCCGAACCAGTAATTTTTTTAGAAAATGGAGTGCCAAAAAAGTTATTAGGTGAGGAGGTTTTAAATTCCATTGCAATTGATGGAGCCGATAATAAATGGTTTGGTAGTGTTACAGGAGGAGCTTTACAAACAAATCCAAATGGTACAATTACTTTAAAGAGTTTTAATACAGATAATTCACCATTGCCATCAAATAATATTTTAAAAATTGCCATAGATAATAATTCAGGGAAGGTTTATTTTGCTACAGACAAAGGGATTGTAGCTTATAAAAGCAATGTAGCTGCATATGGAGATAATTTGCCTGAAGTATATGCGTTTCCAAATCCTTCTACAAAAAATAACAATGTAATTACTATAGATGGTAGAAATGGTGCACATTTACCTAATAAAACTAATGTAAAAATTTTAGATACAGCAGGGAATTTAGTGTATGAAACAAATGTTAAAGAAGGGCAAGAATTGTATGGCGGAAAAGTGATTTGGAATAAAATAAATTTAGCAGGAAAAAAAGTAGCCTCCGGAATATATATTGTTTTATTAACAGCTAATGAAGGATTGGAAACTGCAATAACTAAAATTGCAATTATCAATTAGAAATGATTGAAACCACTAAAGCAATAGTAATTAACGCTATAAAATATGGTGACACCAGTTTAATAGCAACTTGTTATACTGAAAAATGTGGTATAAAATCGTATATGTTGAAAGGTGTTTTAAGTGCTAAAAAAGGGAAAATAAAACCCGCTTACTTTCAATCTTTAAATCAGTTAAATTTAACGGCAAATCATAACAATAAAGGTGCGTTAAATACCATTAGAGATATTGAAATAATTCATTTTTATAACTATTTGCATACGGATATTAAAAAGCAATCAATTGCCTTATTTTTATCTGAAATATTGTATTATTCTATACGTGAAGAAGAACAAAACAGCGCATTATTTTCCTATTTAGAAACTTCCTTTTTATGGCTTGATACGCATGAAAATATTTCAAATTTCCATTTGCTATTTTTATTAAATTTAACCAAGTTTTTAGGATTTTATCCTGAAACAAATCAATTTAATAGTGCCTATTTTGATTTGGTAGAAGGAAATTTCACAAGCTCAAGAAGCTCAAGTACTATTAGTGGTGATAATTTAGAGCAGTTTAAAAAGCTTTTTGGTATTAATTTTGATGCGTTACATAAAATTGATTTTAATGCTGTAAACAGACAATCAATTTTAACAATATTAATTCAATATTACGAATTGCATTTAAGTGGATTTAAAAAACCGAAATCTTTAAATGTTTTAAAATCTGTATTTAACTAACTATGAGAGTATTATTTTTACTTTTACTTTTTTCAATTTCTACCTTTGCGCAACAAGTTAAAGTTGTTGATAGAAATTCAAATTTACCAATTCAAGGCGTAACTATTTATGATGATTCTAACAATACTGTGGTTTCAACCAATAAATTTGGAATTGCTGATTTATCAGAATTTAATGACTCAGATGTTATTTCATTCAATCATTTATCATATTATGAATTTGAAATTTTAAAGCGAGAATTGGCTGTAATAGAATTTGTGGTTTATTTAAATAAAAAAGCAGAACAACTTGATGAAATTATTTTGTCGGCATCAAAAGGCGAAGAAAAAAGAAGTAGAGTTGCAGAACAATTTACAGTAGCATCGTTACAAGAAATTAAAAAAATTGCTCCACAAACTTCAGCCGATTTATTAGCAAATTTACCTGGTATTAGAGTTCAAAAAACACAATCTGGTGGTGGAAGTCCTGTTTTAAGAGGAATGGAAGCTAACAGAGTTTTATTGGTGGTTGATGGCGTTAGAATGAACAATGCAATTTATAGAACGGGTCATCTGCAAAATTCTATAACAGTTTCTCCAAATATTATTGAAAGAACGGAAGTGATTTTTGGACCTTCGTCTGTTATTTATGGATCTGATGCCTTAGGAGGTGTTATTCATTATTTTACAAAAACACCGAAAGTTAGTGATAAAGATGAAGTAAATGGCGCGGTATATTCCAGATTTAGTTCCGTTAATAATGAAATTACCAATGAAGCCAATATAGAAATACGAAGAAAAAAATGGGCATCATTTACAAGTGTTTCTTACAGTAAATTTGGCGAAACTAAAATGGGTAAAAATAGAACACATGGTTTTGAAGATTGGGGAAAAGTTTTTGAATATTCTAATAACACAAATACTTTTTACAATGCCAACTCAGTGTTAAACTCAAAAGAATATTTGCAAAAAAACACCGATTACAACCAAACAGATATTTTACAAAAAGTGGTAATTCCTTTAAATTTAAAAAACGATTTGGTATTTAACCTGCAATATTCAACATCATCAAATATTAATAATTTTGAAGATTTAACGGAATATTCTAACGGAAAATTAAAAAATGCAGAATCGTATTACGGACCACAAAAAAGATTTCTTTTTTCAACGCAATTAAAGTTAAATCCAAATAAAAAATGGTTAGAAAGTGGTGCTATTACACTTGCATATCAAGATGTAGAAGAATCTAGAATTCAAAGAAAATTTACCAGTTTAGATAGAACTTATAGAATTGAAAATGTAGATGTGTTTAGTTTAAATGGTGATTTTTTTGTTCCATTAACATCAACTAAAAATAGAATTTTATCATACGGTTTTGAGGGTACTTATAATGATGTTGGCTCAAATGCTTATGGTAAAACAATTGAAGTTTACGGAAATAAAATTGTTGGGTTTTCAAATGATTTTGTGGTACAATCTAGATATCCAGATGGTGGTGGAACAAGTACAAGTTTAGCTACGTATGTAAATTATAGACAAGATATTAATAAAAAATCTACCTTAAATACAGGAATTAGATATGTAAATACTAATTTAACTGCAAAATGGATTGATGATACTTTTATAACCTTACCAGATCCGGATATTTCATTAAATACATCAGCAATAACAGCTACCATTGGTTATGCGTTTAAACCTTCAAAAGATTGGCAATTAAACGGAGTTGTTTCATCAGGTTTTAGGGCTCCAAATTTAGATGATATTGGAAAAGTTAGAGAAAAATCGGGGAATGTAACCGTACCAAATACTAGTTTAGAACCAGAATATGTATATAATTTTGAAACCAGTATTTTAAAGTATTTTAAAGAAAAAACATTTCAAACAGGATTAAATGTTTATTACACTTTATTGTCTAATTATATTACACGCGATTATTATAAAATAAATAACAGTGAAACTATTGTTTATGATGGTGAAGTTGGAAATGTGGTAGCAAATGTAAATAAAGATAATGCTTATATTTTAGGCGGTACTTTTAGTTTAAAAGGAACAATTAATGAACTATGGTTTACAAGAGGTTCTGTAACTTATACAAAAGGAATGGCTTATGATACCAAAGAACCTTTATCTTCAATACCTCCAATATTTGGTTTGTTTGAAATTGGTTTTGAAAAAGAGCGTTTTCAGGCAAACATAAATATCAAATTCAATCAAAAAAAGAAATTGGAAGATTACAATAGTATTGAAGGAATTGATAGTTTAGAGCAAGTGCCATTTATTACTGAAACAAATTCATATTATGGAACTCCAAGTTGGAATACCATAAATTTTAACTCTAATTATCAAATTAACAATACCATAACTTGCTATCTTAATTTAGATAACATTTTTGACGTGCATTATAAAGAATTCGCGTCTTCCATAAGCGCACCCGGTAGAAATTTATCAGTTTCTTTGCTGTTTAGTATTTAATGACATATATCATAATATCGTCAAAAATCAACCGTTTATACGTGTAAATCAACCGTTTATTACAATTAATACGTATATTTGAGCCAATAAAATTTTTCTATGATGAAAAATACGACGTTGGCTAATGGATTTAGATTAAAGGTTTTATTCTTATTATTTGTTTCTTTTTTGAGTAACGCTCAAGAAATGCAAACAAATATATTAGGTGGTGCTCAAATAAATCAAAGCGAAAATATTGCTATTTCGGCTGGAAATAGTTTAACTTTTCGAATAATAAATACGAGAGATAATTGCGGAACTTTAAAAATAGAAGAGATTGTTTTAAGTAATACTTCAGATTTTTCTGTTTCACATCCTAATTTAACTTACAATATACGATCTAGTAGTTGTAAAAATGGCGACAAATATTTAGATTTTACTATTAAAAACACTAGTAATAGTTGTGCTACCTCAACAAGTGTAACTATTAAAAATAATAGAGACCCTGATTTTTCATTTACCATTTCAATTAATTCTTCTCCTCAAATTTATGTTTTAGGAGGTAATCCTTTTGCCGATATTAACAATGGTTCTACCGTTACTTCTCCAATTAATGGAACTTATTTTGGTGTTGTTGATGAAGGTTCAAAAGTAACCAGAAGTTATGCAATTGCAAACATAGGAAGCTGTTCCTTAGATATTTTGACAGCTACTAGTTCAAATCCAGATTTTGAAATTACAACCTCATATTCAATTCCTTGGAATGATTTAGACCCATATTTTTATATTTTAATTGATGTAACATTCACCGGTCCTGCATTAGGTGTGGGTACGCAAACTGCAACTATAAGTATTGGAAATAGTGATACTTTTCCTGACAATTTTGAATTTAATGTAAGTGCGGAAATGTTTAACTATAATATTCCAGGCCCTGGTGGAATAACAAACGATTTTAGGTTGTGGCTAAAATCTACCAGAGGAATTAAATTTGAACCATCAACTTCTGATAAAGTGAGGTGTTGGTTGGATTTAGGTACAAACTCAAAAAATGCTGAGCAATCTGTTGCCGCAAATCAGCCAAGTTATATGGATGATGCAGCTTCAAATATCAATTTTAATCCTGTTATAAAATTTGAAAATGATGGAGGTAGTATAGAGCAATATTTACATAATAGTACCGATGGATTTTACAGTCAGGATATTTTTATTGTTATGATTCCAAATTCTACCATAAATAGCTCATCAACTCAAAACACAATTTTTTCAGGAATTTCGTCAGGAAATTCTGGCGATATTACAGGTGTTGGTTTTGGTAATTACTCTACACGTTTTACAAATGAAACGTTATCATACAATCAAGATGTTGCGTCTCCAACTGGTACTTATAACGGTGTTGCGGAGTTAAATTCAACATACACTACTGCAGGTATTATTAATGTTAGAAATGATGCTGATATTGCTACAAAACAAGAATTATTATATAATTCAAATCTTTTAACTACTACAACAGTAAATGATATTTCCTATGCTAATGTAAATGGAAGTAAATATTGGATTGGAAGAAATTTTGATATTCAAGGAAGTTTAAATGGGCGTATTGCTGAAATTTTTACGTTTGCATCAAGAGTAACAGCATCAGATCGTCAAAAAATAGAATCTTATTTAGCCATTAAATACGGTATTACCTTAGGTGCAACATCTGAAGCTCAAAAAAGTTACGTTAATTCCTTTGGAACTTCGGTTTGGGATATTTCTGCAAATGCTGGATATAACTATCATGTAGCAGGAATTGGAAGAGATTCTATTTCTGATTTAAATCAAAAACAGTCTAAAAGCATTCATACTTTAAATGAGGTTACCATTAGTTTGGGCGGATTATTTGCTACAAATAGTGCAAATACAAACGAATTTAAAAAAGATGGAGATTTTTTAGTTTGGGGCTGTAATAATAGTGCATTTTCAGGTTCAAATACCAATACTGTTACTTTAGCATCGGGAATAACAACTTCACTAACACGTATTGATCGAAAATGGAAAATTATTGAATCTAAAGAAGCTATTGATGGTGATGTAGAAAATGTATACATAAGCATTCCTTCAAATGCTTTTAGTAGTTTTTCAAAAACAGCTTCAGAAGAATATGTGTTGATTGTTGCTGATAGTGATACTTTTGGAAATGGTGACATTATTGATGTTATACCATTAAAATCTGACGGAAATTCTAATCTTCAAACTTGGTATGATTTTGATGGTGTAAAGTATTTTACTTTTGGAAAAGCACCAAAATTATCAAGTAACAAACAGTCAGTGAGTATTAATGCAGGTAGTTTTTTGGTAGGTGAATACAATTTAAATTTAAATGTAGATTCATTTACTATTTCTTCTTGGATTAGAAGAACGGGCTCGGAAACTTCAACTAGAACAATTTTAGCTAAAGGAGAAAAATTACAATTAAGACTAAATAGTGCGCATAAGATAGAAGTTATGATTGATGACGCCATAACACCAAGATTTGTTTCTGATATGGCAATAACGGATACTAAATGGCATCAAATAACTTTTGTTTATAATAGTGGTACAATTTTTTTATATGTAGATGGTATTTTAGATAAATCGGAGCAAGATGTTGTGCATCCTTCTCCAAACTACAATAGATTTTCTGTAGGCGCTGTATATATATCAAAAAATAATATTATCAATTCCTTTTTTGGTGAAATTGATGAAGTTTTAATTTGGGATGTTGGGTTATCTGAAAATCAAATTAAATATTTAATGAATCAAGAAATTGAAAAAGGAACAAGCAATTATATTACTGGAAAATCAATTACAGAATCTTCTTTAAGTAATGAAATAAGTATGATTCCTTGGGGTAATTTAAGAGCGTATTATGATTTTAATTCTTTTTATGGATCTACTGTTGAAGGATTAACAGATAGCGGATATTTTTTAAGACTTAATTATTTAAATAAATCCAAAAATATTGTAACATCACAAACAGCTCCTTTACCATATACTACTATAGATGATGGAAATTGGGAAGATTCTTCTATCTGGTTAAATAGTGATTATCAAACAGCGCCAAATTCATTAGGGCTTGATGGTGTAACTTCGGTAGATTGGAATATTATTGAAATAAATAATACCATAAATTTAACATCAGATGTAAAATTATTGAGTTTAAAATTAAATAGTAATAGGTTAAATGTTAGCGATAATAATGGTGTGCATATTTCACATTATTTGTTACTAAATGGGGTTTTAGATTTGAAAGGAGAATCGCAATTAATACAAACAGGAAATAGTTATTTTGATGAATTAAGTACTAGTTATTTAGAAAAAGATCAACAAGGACAAGGAAATAAATATAGATATAATGATTGGTCGTCTCCAGTTTATTCAGGAAATGACGGAACCAATTATGCTACTATTCAAGATGTTTTAAAAGATGGTACAGATCCAGATAATCCTGGTGAAATTTTATATGTTTCAGGTGTAAATGGCACAACTAACCCATTAACACTTAGTACTTATTGGATGTACAAATATGCAAACTCACCCGATAATTTATATAGTTCTTGGAATAATATTGGAAATGCTGGAAAAATATATTGTGGAGAAGGTTTTTTAATGAAAGGTGCAGGAGCATCTGGAAGTTCAGATCAAAATTATGTATTTATTGGTAAGCCTAATAATGGAGATATAGAATTAACTATAGCTGGTTCTAACGATTATTTAGTTGGAAACCCTTATCCTTCAGCAATAGAAGCAAATCAATTTATTTTAGACAATGAATATTCAATAACAGGAACACTCTATTTTTGGGAACATTATGGCGGAGATAGTCATAAACTAGCCGATTATCAGGCGGGTTATGCACTTTATAGTTTAGGAGGCGGAACACCTGCAGTTTTTCATCCTAGTGTTAGTAATGTTGGTTCTGCAACAAAAACGCCAAAAGAATTTATTGCAGTAGGTCAAGGGTTTTTTGTAGTAGGTGATAGTGATGGCGGAACTATAAAATTTAATAACAATCAAAGAGCATTTCAAGTAGAAGATACCATAAATTCTGTTTTTCTAAAAAATAGTAATAATCGTAATTTCAAAAAATTAAATACAAGTTTAGATAAAAGACCGAAAATAAGAATTGCATTTATTTCACCACAAAAGCATCAAAGGCAATTGTTATTAACTATTGATGAAAATACTTCTGATGGTTATGATTGGGGTTATGATGCTGAGGTTTATGAAGATTTAGATGATGATATGTTTTGGATGATTCAAGATAAAAAATATGGAATACAGTGTATTGATACATTAAATTCTAGTAAAGAAATTCAACTTGGAATTCAAACAAAACAAGGAGGAATTGTTCAAATAAAAATTGATGCTCTAGAAAATGTAGATAAAAACCTGAAACTATTTATTAAAGATAAAGTAACTAATGTAAGCCATCCTTTAAATGATCAAATATTTGAAGTTAACTTAGAGCCAGGAACGTATTTTAGCCGTTTTACGTTACTTTTTGAAGAACCTGAAATAGTTGCTGATACTATTGATGATGAAATTTTCACCAATGATATTAGTATTTATATGAATAATACAACTTCAGAAATAGAAATTAAAAAGAATAAAGAGTTGAAAATATATAAAATACAATTAGTTAACTATTTAGGACAAACAATTGCAAATTTTACAAACAATTTTAATTGTAACGAATTTGCAATTCCAGTTAAAAATAATACAGGTATTTATTTTGTTCAAGTAGCAACTGAAAAACGAATTTACAATAAGAAAATTTTCATCAATTAAAACAATAAATAATAAAAAAACACTGAAAATTAGGAAGTTACAAATTTTTAAATTAATTTAGTGTGTTCAAAACCCCTATACTTATGATACAACTTATACACTTTTTTACTCTAAAAATTCAAATTATATAAATTTTAAAATAAATTAAAACCATTAATTTATTAGGCTTTATTGAAGAAATTTAACTTCAAATAATTTTTACTATTTAATATTTTCATACAAGATTGAAACCCCAGTGTTATGAAAAAATTTATTACACTACTCTTTTTAATAGGATGTTTTTCATCTGTTACATTGTATTCTCAAACCGTTATACATTCAGCGAGTTTTGAGTCTGGTAATGATGGATGGACAGATGCGACTGGAAATAATTTTAATAGGTCAAGATATTCTGGAGGAACTCCATCTGCGAGTACAGGACCTTCAGGTGCTCAATCAGGAACATATTATATATATACAGAGGCATCGAGCCCAAATTACCCATCAATGGTTGCAAACTTGGTAAGTCCTTCTTTTAATTTGTCGGGCATTACTAATCCTACATTTTCATTTTACTATCATATGTATGGTGCTACTATCGGAACCCTAAATGTACAGGTAAGTACTGATGGTGGTGCAACTTTTCCAACTACAGTTTGGACGCGTACAGGTCAAGATCAAACCAGCAATGGAGCTAGTTGGACATTAGTAAATGTTAACTTAAATGCTTTTATTGGTCAAAATATTAGAATACAGCTAAATGGTATAACAGGTAGTGGTTATACTGGCGATATGGCAATTGATAATATATCCTTAACAGTTACGTACCCAGCAGGACCAGAAATTGATGTTTTTGGAAATGGCTTTTCAATTACGGATGGAGATAATACACCTTCTGTAAGTGATGCTACAGAATTTGGTTCTGTTTTAATTTCTTCATATATAGAAAAAACATTTACCATTAAAAATATAGGAACCTCAACATTAAATTTAACCGGAGGCACTCCTTTAGTAGATATTTCAGGAAATGCAGCATTTACAATTGTTACACAACCTAGCGTAAGTAGTATTGCAAGTGGAGGAGCAGATTTAACTTTTGTGGTAAGGTTTAGTCCCTCAACTATAGGTACAGTACAAGCTGTTATATCAATAGATAGTAATGATACAAATGAAAACCCATTTAATTTTACAATACAAGGAACTGGAAGCTCTGCTTCAGCTTTTGTTAGTCCTGGGGGTGTGTATAATAACTTAAAAATATGGTTAAAGGCTAATGATGGTTTGAGTTATTCCGATGGGCAAGGTGTTTCAACTTGGGTAAATAAGGGTAGTGGTTCTAATGCTACTGTACCAGGTGCTGGTTTAGAACCAACATTTAGAGACAATCCAAGTTTTAATATTAATTTTAATCCAGTAGTTGATTTTGATAATGATAACAGTACCTCATCTTTAAATTATTCAAACTCTGATACAAGTAGAGATGTGCTGATGGGTACTAATGGATTTTACACCCAAGATATTTTTTTAGTAATGATTCCTGATGTTACGATTAGCTCCTCAACTTCAAGTATGGATATTTTTTGTGGGGATTATGACCCTTCTACCGATGAAAAAGATGGAACAGGTATTGGATATGGAAGATATTCTGTGCGTTTTGATAATGAAGTATTATCTTATGCAGTATCAACAACACCAACAACTCCTCCAGCTGATATTAATGACAGAGGTTATGGAATTGCGCATACCAGCACAACAGTAACTTATAATATGCCAGGAATTGTAAATTCAAAAAATAATTCTAGTACGCCTACCAAAAACATATTGTCATTTAATGCACAAAATATTGGTAATACTGAAGTTGGTTTAAATAAATTTTATAATGTTAATAACTCAAGATTTTGGTTAGGTAGAAGTGAGGCGTATACTGGTAGTTTTGATGGTAGAATTGTTGAGGTAATTACATATTCTTCTAGAAATGATGATGCTGTTTCTCGATTAAAAATACAATCTTATTTAGCTATAAAATATGGAATAACATTACATACAGGTACAAATTCAAGGTTGGCAGACATAAATTATGTAGATTCTAACGGATCAGTAATTTGGGATGTTACTTCAAATGCTGGATTTAATTATGACATTGCTGGAATTGGTAGAGATGATAACTCTGCATTAAATCAAAAACAATCTAAAAGTGTAAATAATGGAAGTTTAATTGCAATTGGTTTAGGTGAAGTTGCAAGTACCAATAATCAAAATATTAGTAATAATAAATTAAGTTTTGTTAATGATAGAGACTTTTTAGTTTGGGGAAATAATAATGGAAATTTTAATACATCTTCTGAAGCTTCAAGAAGCATTAGTTTAAGTGGTGTAACAACAACATTTACCCCAGTTTCAAGAAAATGGAAAATTATTGAAAGTCAAAATGATGTTCCTGAGGTAGTTATATCCATTCCAACAGCTAGTTTAACAAGTAATATTCCTTTGGTGGCAAATGAAGAGTATATGTTAGTAGTATCTGACAATTCCAGTTTTGCAAATTCGGCTATTATTGATGTGGTTCCTTTTAAAGTAAACGGAACAAACTCTGAAGTTTGGTATGATTTTGATGGTACAATTGCTGCAGGAAATCCTAAATATTTTACAGTAGCAAAAGCAACAAGAGTTGAGCAAAAACGAAGAGTAGATTTTGGTGTTGGAGAATTTCTTTTGGGTGATAGTAGTTTAGAATTAACAAATAATTTTACCGTTTCGGCTTGGGTACAAAATAATGGTACTGGCGGAAGTTTTATTTCAAAAGGAACAGGTTTTAATTTCAAAATAAACGGTAGTAATCAAGTTGCTATTGATTGGAATGGCGCTACGCAAGTAACATCAACAAATACCATAGATACTAAGTGGCATCATATTGCTTTAAGCTATAGTGCTGGAACAGCCATTTTATATATTGATGGAGTTTTAGATAAAACAGTCTCCAGTTTAAGCAATCCTACAAGTAGTAATCATAAATTTTCAATTGGAGCTTTATATACAAGCAAAAATAGCATTGCATCTTTTAATGGTGCTGTTGATGAAGTTCGTATTTGGCATGCTGCATTAAGCGCAACGGAAATTCGCTATATAATGAATCAAGAAATTGAAGCATTTTCAACCAAGGTAAATGGTGAAATTTTACCACAAACAATTACTAAAAATGATATTAAACTAAGAAATTGGTCTGATTTAGAAGCGTATTATGATATGAATTCATATTATGGCACTACCGTTGAAGATAATTCATTAAATAAATATTGGGCACGAATAAAATATTTAGCAAAAGATAAGCAAGTAGTAGAAAATCAAACTGCGCCTTTACCTTATCAATCAACAGCAAATGGAAATTGGGATACGCCTGCAACGTGGTTAAATAATACAGTGCAATATATTCCAAATACAACCCTTTATGGAACTCCAGTAGATTGGAATATTGTTGAAACAACGACCAATGTTAATACAACCAGAGGAGTGACAGTTTTAGGATTATTAAACAATACAAATGAGCTTTCAATTAATGCAGATAATCATTTAACAATATCACATTATTTATTGTTAAATGGCGTAATAGATTTAGATGGAGAATCTCAATTAATACAAACAACTGATAGTGATTTTGATAATGCTAGCACGGGTTACTTAGAAAGAGATCAGCAAGGAATAGGAAATAAATATAGATACAATGATTGGTCTTCGCCAGTAATAAAAACAAATACTTCTGCAGGTACACCTTTTACTATTGCAGATGTGTTAAAGGATGGAACAACACCAAGTGCACCTGGAACAATAGTATTTAATGACGCCAGTTATGATGGAGCAACCTCTCCTGTAACCTTAAGTACATATTGGATGTATAAATATGCAAATTCACCTGACGGAGATTATAGTTCATGGCAACAAATAAGAAGTACTGGAAATTTAAATCCAGGAGAAGGGTTTTTAATGAAAGGAACTGGAGATCCGGGTTCACCAGATCAAAATTATGTGTTTGTCGGTAAACCTAATAATGGAGATGTTACATTAACGGTTTCAGGTGGTTATGATTATTTAATAGGTAATCCATATCCTTCAGCAATAGATAGTAAAAAGTTTATTATAGATAATGGACCTACGGGTACTTCTTCAATTACAGGTGCTATTTATTATTGGGAACATTATGGTGGTGATACACATAATTTAAAAGATTATCAAGCAGGTTACGGAACCTATAGTTTAGGTGGTGGAGTGCAAGCTACGGCACATCCAGGAGTAAGTGCTTCGGGAACGGCTGTTAAAACACCAGAACAATATTTACCTGTTTCGCAAGGTTTCTTTGTACAGGGTGATGCAGATGGAGGTACTATTATTTTTAAAAATAGTCAAAGAATATTTGAAACCGAAGCAGGAGGAAACTCAGTATTTATGAAAACTGCAAGTGCTAAATCCGTATCTTCAAATAAATCTACTGTGGATACAAGACCAAAATATAGAATTGGTTTTGATGCACCTAAAATAGATCATAGACAATTGTTATTGACAATTGATGAAGAGACATCGGACGGTTATGATTGGGGTTATGATGCTGAAATTTATGAAATATTTGAAGATGATATTTATTGGATGATTGATGACAAAAAATATGTGATTCAGGTGACCAATATTGTGGAGGTTAATAAAGAAATACCTATTGGGGTGGTTACCACAGAAGGCGGATTGATAACAATTAAAATAGATGCATTGGAAAATATTGAAAATGATTTAGGTGTGTATTTAAAAGATAGTGACACAAATCAAGTGTATGATATTACCAATACAAGTTATCAAACCAATTTACCAGCTGGAGAATACCATAATAAATATTCTATCACTTTTAAAACCAACAATGCGCTTTCAGTTCATAATGAATCTTTAAATAACGATTTTTTAGTGTACTTTAATAATAGTGAAAAAGCAATAGTTTTAAATAATAAAAAGTTACTTAAAATAAATGAAATTAATTTGTACAACATTTTAGGTCAAACGATTAAAAAATATAACACAATAGGAACCACAAAAGATACTTCAATTCCTATAAATGTTTCTGAAGGAGTTTATGTAATAAAAGTTGATACTGATGAAGGTTTTTTTACTAAAAAACTATTTATAAACTAAAATTTTACTAAAATAATTTAAAAGAGCGGTGATTATCACCGCTCTTTTTGGTTTAAAAGGCAACTTAATCAAGTTTTAAAGGTCATTTCTTGATGATGAATGTCACAAAAAACAAATAAATGGTACGATTTCTTCAATAAATGGTAAATTTTAACGTTTTTAATTTTTTTATAAGCTTTTTCTTCGTAAATTTATACTATAATTAAAAAACATCTTACTAGCCATGAATTTAATACTAAATAAAATTATTTCTCCGCCGGAATAAATAAAATTAACCCCCGAAGATAGACTTTTAAATCACTTTTTTAGTGAATAATCCTTGTTGCTTTTTTTGCAACATGTAAAAATATATAATTTAGTTTTTAATAACATACAAAACCCCAATGTTATGAAAAAAACAATACTTTTTACGTTATTTTTAATAATAACATCATTATCATTCTCTCAAATGAAAGATACACGTCAAAAATTCAGAATTGGTTTTGACGGTGAAAAAATAGATTACAGGCAAATTTTACTTACCATAGATAAAAATACCAGTGATGATGTAGACTGGGGATATGATGGTGAAATGTATCAAGTTTTTGAAGATGATATGTTTTGGGTAATTAAAGATAAAAAATATGTAATTCAAGCAACCAATGAAATACACGTTGATAAAGAAATTCCATTAGGAATCATCTCTTCAGGAGGTGAAATTGCAATAAAAGTAGATGCTTTAGAAAACCCTTGTGAAACTATGTTGGTTTTATTAAAAGATAAGGAATTAAATAAAGTATATGAAATTCAAAATGAAACCTATAAAATAACGTTACCAGCAGGTGAATATACGAATAGGTTTGCTATTACGTTTAAAGAATGTAAAAAAGAAATAGAGGAAATAGTAGAGTCAAGTTTTATTGTGCAAGATTTAAATATTTATTACGATGGTTTAAACTCAAAAATTGTATTAAATAACCCTAATGAAGTTACATTAGCAAGTGTAAATATGTACAATTCAATTGGGCAACATATTAAAAGTTGGGAAAGTAATACAAATGCTAATTATATAGATATTCCAGTAAATATAAAGCCTGGTATTTATTTTTTACAATCAATATCTGAACAAGGAAAATCTACCAAAAAAATTATGGTTCATTAAAATATGTATTTTATTTAAAATACAAATCCAATAATACGTAAAATAGTGCAATTTATTGTTTGGGTTACGCAAAATTAGTTTTTTTTAAAAAAAGACGTTAGTTTTGTGTAACCCAATCTTTTAGATTATACTATGCTTACTTTTAAACCCCAATTTAAACAGCTACTGTTTAGCCTATGTGTTTTAGTTTCTTTAAACACATTTTCACAGACTACAATTGCAAGCCAAAATTTTGATACTGCGGGATTAGGTTATACGGTTTCTAATGGAACTTATGTATATACCTGGAATTACACAGCATCATCTACACCAAACTCCTTGGAATTTGCAGGATCAAGTGGTACAGAATATGTGTTATTTAATAATGTAGATATTTCTTCTTATACAGATGTAACTGTAAAGATATCTTTTTCTTCATATTTGGTAGGTAATAATGAAGATTTATGGTTAGATATTTCTTATAATAACGGAGCAACTTGGGCAATAAGTAATAGGTTAGTTAATGGGAACAATCCCGGTCAAACAATTGATTGGGGAAATATTGATGGAGATGGGCAATCTGTAAATTCCAACCCATACACAGTCAATATACCTAATGGTACTACAAGTGTTAAAGTTAGAGTTAGTTCTGTAAATATAGATTATGGAGAATATTTCAATATAGATGATTTATTAATTTCAGGGACTCTAAAATGCACAAACCCTGCAGCACCAACTGCAGTTACACCAAATACAGGTACAACAATTTGTAGCGGGGCAAGTGTAAATTTAGACGCTACTTCAGCGGGTAATACTATTTATTGGTACACACAAGCTACTGGCGGTTCAAGTATTGGAAGCTCAGCAAGTGGTGCTAATTTTTCAGTATCACCAACTAGCAATACAACATATTATGCAGAGGCACGTACAAATTCTGGAGGTTGCATTAGTGCAACAAGAACAGCAACTGCTTTAATAACTGTAAACGCAACCCCCACTATAACAGGTACAACGCCTGCTTCTAGGCCAGACCCAGGAGTGCTTACATTAGCAGCAACTGCTTCGTCTGGTACAATTTCTTGGTATGCTAATTTAACCGGTGGTTCACCATTGGCAACAGGTCCTAGTTTTACAACACCATCTTTATCAACCACCACTACTTATTATGTTTCTGTAAGTAATGGTACGTGTACATCATCACCAAGAACACCTGTAGTTGCAAGTATTGCTTCTTTTTCTGAGGTAATAGTTTCGGTAAATTGGCCAAGTGGCTCTAATCAAAATTCACTTAAAATTTATACACCATCCGGTGTTTTAATTAGTTCAATTAGAGATACAGAAGGTACAACTACCACTAATTATTTAGCAACATTTAATTTAGGATGTTTAGAAGATTTGAATAATTATTATTTTATTATGTATGATTCAAATAATAATGGTTGGGATGGTACAGATAACATTACAATAACTGTTGGTGGAACAACTGTTATAAATCAAAATGGAAATGCTGCAAATACAGCAGGGGTAACAGTTAATTTTAATGTTTCAGGTGGAGGTTGTACAATGTCTTCATTATCTAACGCTCCAGGAGGTGTTGCTAAAAACTTACAGTTATGGTTAAAATCAAATAAAGGAGTTACAAAAAACGGAAGCAATGGAGTTACTTCTTGGGTTACTCAAGCCAACGGTTCAAATGCGAATGTGACAGCTACAGGACAAGAACCAACTTTTAGAGACGACCCAATACACAATGTAAATTTTAACCCTGTGATTGACTTTGATAATGGAGCTTCAACTTCGGATAGCTTTAACTATTCACAATTAGGTCAACAATTTCTGACAGGTAATTCAGGGTTTTATACGCAAGATATTTTTGTTGTTGTAATACCAGATACTGCTATAAATTCAAGTAGTAGTATGGATATATTTTGTGCGGATTCTGATACAGGTTCTCAAAATAATGATGGAACAGGTACTGGGTTTGGTAGCTATTCTCAAAGGTTTAACAATGAGGTATTATCATATGCTTATGGTCTTTCGGGTGGCTTAAATGATGGTTTTGGAGTGGCTCAAACAGTAACTGGAGGTTATGATAATGTTGGGATTATTAATTCAAGAAATAATATAACTTATAATAGTCAGGAGTTGTATTATAATGGAACAAATGTGGTAAATACAACTTCAGACATTTCTAAATGGGGAGCTGTTTCAAATGGTAAATATTGGATTGGTAGAAGTGAAGGTTGGAGTGGAAGTTTAAATGGTAGAGTTACAGAAATTATTACCTATTCTTCTCGTAAAAATGATACAGATTTAACACAAGAACGTAACAGAATTCAATCCTATTTAGCTATCAAATACGGAATTACGTTAGGTACAAACGGTACTAGTCAAGATTATGTTGCTAGTGATGGAACTTTAATATGGGATGTAAATACAAGTACGCCAACCGAAGATGTATTTAACTATAATATTACAGGTATTGGTAGAGATGATGTAGCTGAATTAAATCAAAAACAATCAAAATCAGTACATGCAACTAATGATATTACCATTGGTCATGGAGATATTTTAGCAACTAATAATTTAAACACAAATAACTTTGCGGCAGATAAATCTTATCTAGTCTGGGGAAACAATAATGGAAGTTTAACGGCTCAAACTCCTGTTGTGGTTAATTTAAGTGCAGGAATTTCTGGTTTAACAACAAATGTAGAGTTTACTTCAATAGGTAGAACTTGGAAAGTGGTAAAAAAAGGAACAGTTGGAATGGCTAAAATTGCTATTCCGCAAACTATGTTAACTGCAACAATTACTCCGCCAGGTAGTTTTTTAATGTTTATTTCTGATGAGCCTACCTTTAGTCCAACTTCTGAATACAGAATAATGAACTTAAATGGCAGTAATTTAGAAACCTATTATGAATTTACAAGTTCAAAAAAATTCATTACTTTCGGTTATGCGCCTGAGAAAACCTTTACAAGATCTATTTATTTTGATGGAACTAAAGATTATTTAAATGTTGGAAATAAATTAGATTTAAATACATCATTTACCATTTCAGCTTGGGTAAAAAGAAGTAATACAAATGCATCAATAGTTTCAAAACGAAATAACACCTATGCAAATGGTGGTTACGATTTTAAAATAAATGCTTCAGGAAACCTAGAAATGTCTTGGAAAAATGGTGCTACGCAAACAATTACTTCTTCAGTTGTAATTCCTTCTAACAAATGGCATCATGTTGCCGTTGTGTATAATGGTACACAAGCTAAATTATATATTGATGGAGTTGAAGATGTTACACAAACTAAAAATTTAGCAGTTCCTATTACTAATTCCGAATCATTTTTAATAGCTGCAGCAGATGGTAATGAGTCAAATACAACTTCATTTTTTCAAGGAAATATAGATGAAGTTAGAATTTGGAATACGGCACTATCACAAGATCAGTTACGTTTTGTGATGAATCAAGAAATTGAGAATGACGGAACAAAAGTATCAGGTTCTTACTTTAAAAATTTAACAATCACACCATCAAAAAATGATATCAATGCTGTTGACTGGGCAAGTTTAAAAGGATATTATCCAATGAGTGTCTATACGTTTACAAACTGTAAAGATGCCTCAGGAAATGGAAATGTTGCTGCAATTAAAAAACTGAATACAGTAGATTGGCAAACAGCACCATTACCGTATGTTTCAATTGCAGATACAGATTGGGATGTAAGTAGTACTTGGCAAAATGGATCGGTTCAAACAATACCAGGCTCAGCTTCCATTGTTGACGCTACAAAAACAGTTGATTGGAATATTGTTCAAATTAGTAGCAATGTAATTTTAGAAAATTCAAGCTTACCAGCGGCTAATTTTGGAAACAGAAATGTATTAGGTTTACTTGTAGACAATACAAAAAAATTAGAAGTAACTGGTGTAAATCCTACTACTACTGACCCATATTCAGGAACTGGTAATGGAATTACAATCTCACATTATTTAGGCTTAAATGGTAAAATAGATTTACAAGGCGAATCGCAATTAATTCAAACGTTAAATAGTGATTTAAATGTGGGTACTAATGGAGTGTTAGAACGCGATCAACAAGGCGTAGGAAATAAATATTGGTATAATGATTGGTCATCACCTGTGTACTCATTAAATGACGGTTTAAATTATTCACGAATTATTGACGTTTTAAGAGATGGTACCAATGCAAGCTCACCAGGTGCTATTACGTATGTTGGAGGCTATGATGGCGCAGTTGGGCCACCAATAACACTAAGTACATATTGGATGTATAAGTATGCAAACCACCCAGAAGGTAGTTATAGTTTATGGGAGCAAATTGGTAATACCGGTAAAATATATCCTGGTCAAGGTTTTTTAATGAAAGGAACTGGAGCTGCAGCAGATCAAAACTATGTATTTGTTGGAAAACCAAACAACGGAAATTTTGATTTAAATATTACAAGCGGATATGATTATTTATTAGGAAATCCATACGCTTCAGCAATCGATTCTTGGGAATTTATTGATGACAATCCAAATTTAACGGGGCCATTATATTTTTGGGAACATTATGGAGGTACAAATCATAATTTAAAAGATTATCAAGCAGGCTACGCAACGCTAACCAAAGCAGGAGGTGTAACCGCAACTTCAGGCGGTGTAATTCCTGCAGGAGTGAGTAATTTAGGAACTTCAACTAAAATACCAGGTAGGTTTATTCCAGTTGGTCAAGGCTTTTTTGTTGTAGGAAGCACAAATGGGCAAATTCATTTTAAAAACTCACAAAGAATCTTTTTTAAAGAAGCCGAAGAAACCGTGAGCAATTTTGGATCTGTTTTTATGAAAGGAATTACTAAAAAAACTACAAAATCAACCAGCAGGTTTATGGATAATAGACAAAAAATAAGAATTGGTTTTGAAGGGGCTAAAGTTGATCATAGACAATTATTATTAACTATTGATGAAAATGCTTCAGATGGTGTTGATAGGGGTTATGAGGCAGAAATTTATGAAGTTTTTGAAGATGACATGTATTGGGTAATACAAGATAAAAAGTATGTAATACAAGCCACAAACGCCATTGAAAATAATAAGGAAATTCTGTTAGGTGTTAAAGTTAAAGAAACGGGTACGGTAAAAATAAAAATAGACGAACTTGAGAATGAAGACGTAAATATGCAATTATTTTTAAAAGATAGTTTGTTGCAAAAAACATATAATTTAAAAGAAAATCCTTTTGAACAAGAAATAGAAGCAGGAGAATATGTAAATAGATTTTATTTGGTATTTAAACCAATTCCTAAAGTAATAGAAGAAGATACAGAAATCATAGAAGAAATTTCAGGAGTCCATATTTTTATGAATAATCAAATAGCTGAATTACAAATTCAAAAAGATGCTGAAACCAATATTTCTCAAATAAAATTGGTAAATTATCTTGGTCAAAATATTAAAATTTGGAATCAAAAGTTTGATGGTACCCTTATTTCTTTACCTATAAAATTGGCTACAGGAGTTTATGTAGTTCAAATGAAAACTGAAAAAGGAATCATCAATAAAAAAATAATAATAGAGTAAAACGTATAAACCCCCATTAATGATAAAAAAATTACTTATTACCATATTCTTATTTAGTGCGTGCCTATCAAATGCACAAAGTAATTTAGAATTGGCCGAGAAATATTTAAAAGAAAGAGGTGAATTAGCTTTCACTTTTACAGCAAATACAATTAAAGAAATTCAACAATTAGCGAACATAGTTTCTTTTGATCACGGACAAGATCCTAAGCATCCTTTAACAATAAAAGCAATTGCTAACAAAGATGATTTTGAAAAATTTCTTAAATTCAATTTACCTTTTACTATAAATAAAGAGCTGAATGAACCTAAGAATGTGGAAATGTTTAACCCCAAAATTCATAAAAAAGGAGTTTCTGGAAAAAACGCATCTTATACATTATCATTCCCATTAGTTGCATATCCTACCTATGCACAATATGTGCAACAAATGAATGATTTTGTTAATGATCATTCCGATATTGCTAGATTAGTTTCTATTGGAACTACTTCAGGCTCTGGCAGTAGTGGTTATTCTGGAGGTGCACATCAATTATTGTTTATTGTACTTTCTGATAATGTGAACACTAGGGAGAAAGAACCAAGAGTTATGTATACATCTTCAATTCATGGAGATGAAATTGCGGGCTACCCTTCTATGTTGAATTTGATTGATCATTTTATTACAGCCTATAAAAATACTGGAGATTCTGATCATACCCGAGTTAAAAATTTATTAGATAATTCTGAAGTATGGATTAATCCGTTGGCAAATCCAGATGGAACCTATAGAACTTCAAATACAAGTGTAAGCTCAGCAATTAGAGGAAATGCTTATGCATTTGATATGAATAGAAACTATCCTGTTCCCGATGGAACATTACATCCTGACGGAAGAGTATATCAATATGAAACAACTAAATTTATGGAATTGGCAGAATCAACGCATTTTGTGGTTGCCGGGAATTTTCACGGTGGAGAAGAGGTTGTCAATTACCCTTGGGATTATACCTATGATAGACATGCGGACGATACTTGGATGCAATTAGTTAGTACTGAGTACGCTGCTAATACTCACACTAGCGCAGGTTCAGTTTCTTATATGACTTATGATAATACATTTAATTCTTACCTTGGTATTACACACGGTGCTGATTGGTACATTATTAATGGTGGGCGACAAGATTATATGAATTATGAAAGACATACCAAAGAAATAACATTTGAAATATCAAATACTAAATTACCTCCTGCAAGTCCATCCGGTTCTTATGATATTTTAGATTTATGGAATTATAATAAAGAAGCATTTATTGAGTTTTTAATACAAGGAACATACGGTTTTCAGGGAGTTGTAAAAGACGCCAATACAAATCTACCTATAAATGCTAAAATTAGTATTCTTAATCACGACACTAATGGTTCATGGGTTGAAACCGAATTGCCTTTGGGAGATTATTATAGACCAATTAAAGGCGGTACTTATGATATTATGTATGAAGCAGATTGTTATGTGCCGTACATTTTAAGAAACCAAACAATTACGGATTATCAAACAGTTGTTTTGCCAGATGTTTATTTAACACCATTATCAACAGCATCTTCACCATCAAATTTAAGGGCGTATTCATTAAAAATGACATCGGCAACCATATCTTGGGATAATATTAAAAACGCCAGTTTATACAATATAAGATATAGAAAAGTTGGAGCATCATCATGGATAACTACAACATCAACTACAAATTCAACAAATTTAACGGGATTAACAGCAACATCAACCTATGAATTTCAAGTGACAGCTACCTGTAGTGGAACAACAACAAGTTGGAGTGCTATTGAGACGTTTAATACTATTACAACTAATTATTGTACATCTCAAGGATCTGATTCAGCTGGTGGTTACATTGGTCTGGTAAAAATTGGCAATATTGATATGGTTAGTTCTGCAACTGGATATTCAGATTTAACAAATTTGGCATTAAATGTAGATAAGGGTGAAATTGTAAATACATCAATCATGCCAATTTGGCCAAATAATTCTGGGACTAAATATAATGATGCATACAGTATTTGGATAGACTTTAATCAAGATGGTGATTTTTTAGATGCAAATGAGCAAGTTTGGTCAAAAAAATCTTCAAAGACAAGACCAGTCACTGGAAGTTTCACGATACCGTCTTCAGCTGTTTACGGTACAACACGGATGCGAGTTTCCATGAAATATTATAATAATTCAAATCAATCTGCACCTACAGCTTGTGAGACTTTTTCTTATGGTGAAGTTGAGGATTACACAGTAAATATTGTTGATAAAACCCTTGGCATTGAAGATGAAATTTTAAGCACATTTTCTATTTACCCTAACCCAGTTTCTAATGGTGAAATTACTATTAAAATGCCAAATGAGATACACGATTTTGATATAACAGTTTCCAATGTATTAGGGCAAAAAGTATATACAAAAAATGTGCAAAATAACTTTGATACTACTGAATTGATAAATACGGCTAATTTTATGTCAGGCATTTACTTTATAACGGTAAGTACAGATTTAGGAAAGGCAACAAAGAAGCTAATAATTAATTAAAACACAAAACTTTAATGGCTAAATAGCTTATATTTAGTCATTAAAGTTTTTACATCTCAGGTTACTTATTTTTCTAAAAACAACTTTTAGTTTTTGCTTTTTTTTATAGATTAATTTTCATTTTGTGGCATTTACAATAATATACTGTTCTCAATTTTAGTGTATTTCAGATTGGTTAATTATGTCAGATTAAAGATGAAGATTACAATTTTAAAAAGTTGGGCACTTTTAACAGCATAGTTGCACAACTAATTTAAAAAGGTGTACAACTAATTTTAAAAGTTGCGCAACTATTGCATATTTAATGAAGTAGTTTAAAATGAGGCTTTTAGTAATTCACCTAAAAAATCAGTTTTTTGTTGATCACATGAAGTATTTTATTGATAAAACTTCATCGTTTGTTGATTACTTTTTCTAAAATTAGCTTTTTTTTAAAAAACAACTTATTTTTGCGCAGTCCCAATAAATTGATTCTATGTGTAGTAACTTCAAGATATTTAATAGCGTACTGATGTTTGTTGTTTTAATTCCCACGTTACTATTTAGTCAGGGAACATTACAGGTTAGAGACGTCTCTAATAGTATTAGTATTAATAGTGGTGATATTACACCAAGTCTTACTGATGGAACTGATTTTGGGAATACTAATTTAGGTTCGTCAAAAGCTAATACATTTACATTTGACAATATTGCTGGTAATGGTCCAACCAGCTTATCATCAGTTTCTATAAATATTTCAGGTGCAAATGCAACTGAATTTACCCTTTCAACAAGTAATCTTGGAAATGGAAATTTAAATAGAAATACTAATAAATATCTTACGATTACTTTTACGCCTAGTTCTGCAGGATTAAAAACAGCAACTGTTACTGTTTCTTTTACAAATGGTACCAATTCACCATATATTTTTACCATTCAAGGTAATGGGATTTTATCATATTGTACGCCAATTAATATCAATAATTATAACATAAATTTCATTTCAAATGTGTCATTGGGTGCAATTAATAATACAACTAATGGTAACACAGGGGCATATAACAATTACACATCATTTGCAACAATAGATGCAAACGCTGGTATGAATTTAAATGGTAATATATCCATAAATTTAAATGGTTGGAATCAAGTTACCAGTAATAAAATAAATATTTGGATAGATTTTAATCAAGATTTAGATTTTGAAGATGCAGGCGAAAATTTTATAATTAATGTTAATAGTGGGGCTAGTGTTTCGGGAACTAAAACAATTGTAGTACCCATAAGTATTTTAATTCCAGCAACAGCGGCGCTAGGAAATACTCGCATACGTATTGGCTTTATAGATGATATTCAAACAGCTTCTTATTCAGCTTGTAATTTTTCTTATAACACTGGTGAAATAGAAGATTACACTATTAATATAGCTGGCTGTTCAACAAATATGTGGACAGGAACAACAGATTATGATTGGAATAAACCTTCAAATTGGAGTTGCGGAACTGTTCCAACAATTAGTACAAATGTTTTAATTCCATCACCTCTTACATCGGGTAAATATCCAATTATTTATAATGGAACTCCTTTCGGTAAAGTTAATAATATTGAAATTCAAAATAATAGTACTGCATCTTTACAAATTAGAGATAATTATATACAAATTGCAGGAACTTTGCTATTAAATGGAAAACTTGATTTACAAGGAGAAGCGCAATTGATACAAAATACAGGAAGTACTATAGATATTGCAAGCACTGGATTTATAGAAATAGATCAACAAGGACAAGGAAATAGATACCGTTATAACGATTGGTCTTCACCAGTAATTAAAACTGGAACAACTGCAGGAACACCATATACAGTTGCTGATGTTTTAAGAGATGGAACAGATCCTGATAATCCAAAAACAATTGATTTTGTTGGTGGTTATGATGGAAGCATACCTGGTGGTTCAGGTGCAATAAAAATAGCAAATTCTTGGATTTATAAATATACGAATTCTCCTGATGGAAATTATAATGGTTGGGGACAAATAGGAAGTACAGGAAATTTAAATCCAGGCGAAGGTTTTTTAATGAAAGGACCAGGTAACCCAGGTTCATCAGATCAAAATTATGTGTTTGTTGGTAAGCCAAATAATGGAACAATTAATTTAGCTATTAGTGGAAATAACGACTATTTGGTGGGTAATCCTTATCCTTCAGCACTAGATGCCAATCAATTTATTTTAGATAATGCCAGTTCGTTAAGAGATGGAACCATTTATTTTTGGGAACATTATGGAGGAAATTCACATAATTTAGCCGACTATCAAGCAGGATATGCCTATTATAATTTAAGCGGAGGTGTTGTTGCTTCTGCTCACTCGGTTGTTAATCAAAGTGTTCCAAACGGTACAAAGCAACCACAAAGATATATAGCAATAGGTCAAGGATTTTTTGTTTGGGCTGATGCGGATGGTGGTTCTATTCAATTTAATAACAATCAAAGAATGTTTGCTACAGAAACTTCAGGTAGCTCAATTTTTATGAAGGGTGCTGCTCAAAAGAACTCAATAAAATCTAAAATAGCTAGTGATGATGAACGACCAAAATTTAGATTAGGATTTAAAGGAGAAAAAATTGATAATCGTCAAATATTACTAACAATAGATGAAAATTCAACTGATGGAGTAGATTATGGTTATGAAGCTGAAATTTATGAAATATTTGAAGATGACATGTTTTGGACTATTGCTGATAAAAAATATGTGATTCAAGCAACTAACACTATCGATATTAATAAAGAAATTCCGATAGGAATAATTTCAAGCGGCGGTTTAATTTCCATAAAAATGGATGCTTTAGAAAATGTGAGCGATACGCAAGAAATATATATTAAAGATAAAATTACAGGAGGTATACATACTATTAAAAATCAATCATTTGAAATCGATTTACCAAAAGGAGAATATTTAAATAGATTTGCATTAACTTTTAAATCTGAAAATACATTAGCTGTAGAAGAAGAAACTTTAGAAGATGATATTTTAGTATTTATGAATAATTCTAATAAAGCATTACAAATTGTAAAACCTATTAACCTAGAAATTGAAGCAATTATTTTATATAATAACTTAGGGCAAATTAAGGGTTATTGGAAAGAAGAATTTTTAGAAGATTCCTTTTCTTTACCTGTAAAAGCTGCAACAGGTATTTATTTTGTTCAAATTAATACTAAAAACGGGAAAATAGGTAAAAAAATACTTATAGAATAATATTAAAAAAGAGGCTAATTTTAGCCTCTTTTTTAATATAAACGATGTTTTAAAATCTTATTTAAAAGCTGGAATTCCGGTAATATCAAACCCAGTAATTAATAAATGAATATCGTGTGTACCTTCATAAGTTACTACACTTTCTAAATTCATCATATGGCGCATAATAGAATATTCTCCAGTAATTCCCATAGCACCTAATACCTGACGTGCTTCTCGGGCTATTTTTAAAGCCATATCAACATTATTTCTTTTTGCCATAGATATTTGGGCTGTTGTTGCTCTTCCTTCGTTTTTAAGTACGCCTAATCGCCATGTTAATAATTGCGCTTTGGTGATTTCAGTAATCATTTCAGCCAATTTTTTTTGTTGTAATTGTGTTCCGGCAATGGGTTTATCAAACTGTATTCTTTCTTTTGAATAGCGTAAAGCTGTATCATAACAATCCATAGCGGCTCCAATTGCACCCCAGGCAATGCCATAACGTGCAGAATCTAAGCAGCCTAGCGGCGCACCTAAACCATCTTTGTTTGGTAAAATGTTTTCTTTTGGAATTTTTACATTATCAAAAATTAATTCGCCAGTTGCAGAAGCTCTTAAACTCCATTTGTTATGTGTTTCAGGAGTTGTAAATCCTTCCATTCCACGTTCTACAACCAACCCTTTTATTCTTCCTGCTTCATTTTTTGCCCAAACTACAGCAATATCTGCAAATGGAGCATTTGAAATCCACATTTTAGCGCCATTTAATAAAAAATGATCGCCCATATCTTTAATTTTGGTTTCCATTCCACCAGGATTCGATCCGTGGTTTGGTTCTGTTAATCCAAAACATCCTAACAATTCACCACTGGCTAATTTTGGTAAATATTTTTGTTTTTGGGCTTCATTTCCATATTTCCAAATAGGATACATTACTAATGATGATTGTACTGATGCTGTTGAACGAACGCCGGAATCTCCGCGTTCAATTTCCTGCATAATCAATCCGTAAGAAATTTGATCTAAACCTGCGCCACCATATTCTTCAGGAATATAAGGCCCAAAAGCCCCAATTTCTGCCAATCCAGAAATAATAGAAGTTGGAAATTTTGCTTGTTGCGCAGCTTCTTCAATAATTGGCGAAACAGCTCTTTTTACCCATTCGCGTGCTGCAGCTCTTACTAATAGATGTTCTTCAGATAATAAATCATCTAATTGATAATAATCTGGTGCTTGAAATAAATCTTGTGACATTACTATTTTAATTTGGTTTCACACAAATTTACTAATTTAAAGTCTTTAAGAATTTGATTTTTTAAAATCTTTTATTCCTTACATTTGTGATAATGAGATATACCTTAGGAAAAGATGAAAAATTAAAAGGCAGAAAACTAATTGAGTTGTTGTTTTCTGAAGGTAAACGTGTAAAATCGTTTCCCATTCAATTAATTTATTTTAAAAATAACAGAGAAACCGAGGTGGCAATAAAAGCAGGATTTTCTGTACCAAAAAGAAATATAAAGTTAGCCGTAAACAGAAACAGAATTAAAAGAATGTTGCGTGAAGTTTACCGATTAAATAAATTTAAATTTTTAGATAATTTAAAAGATCCGTACGTTTTTATGTTTATTTATATGGCAAAAGAAGAAATTAATTATGCCGATTTAGAACAAGCATTGCATAAATTGCATGAAAAGTTTTTAACTAAAATTAGTGACGATGAGCAAGTGTAAAAAATGGATATTAGCAATTTTTGTAGGTTTTGCGGTTTTAATTTCTGTTGGATTTCAATCCAAATTTTTTGAAATTGCCAAGCAGATTGATATTTATACAACCATGTTTAAAGAACTAAATATGTTGTATATAGATGAAGTAAATCCTGCAAAATTAACCCACAAGTCTATCAATCATATGTTACAAAGTTTAGATCCGTATACGGTTTATTTTGATGAACAAGGAATTGAAGACGCACGAATTGCTGCAACAGGAGAATATGGAGGCATTGGAACTTTGGTAGAATTTAAAAATCATACACTTTTAGTAAAAGAGTTATTAAAAGATTCACCTGCAGAAAGTGCTGGCATAAAACCAGGCGATAAAATTTTAAAAATTGATGCCATTTTAGTAAAAGATTTTGATGAAAAAGGAGCATCAACATTATTAAACGGATTGCCAAACACAACGGTTACTTTGTTATTAGAACGTCAGAATAAAACTTTTGAAGTAACAGTTACTAGAAAAAAAGTAGAGGTAAGTCCGGTTCCGCACTATACCATGTTAAACGAAGAAGTTGGATATATTTCCTTTATTAAATTTACCGAAAGCGCCACTACTGAAGTTAAAAATGCTTTTTTAGATTTAAAGAAACAGGGAATGAAAAAGTTAATTATTGATGTGCGTAGCAATCCTGGGGGATTGTTAAATGAAGCCGTTAAAATTACCAATTTTTTTATTCCAAAAGATAAAGTAGTAGTCACTACCAAAGGTAAAGTTGAAAAACATAATGAAACCTTTAAAACAAAAGAAGAACCACTAGATTTAGAAATACCAATTTCTATTTTAATTGATGGTAAATCTGCATCGGCTTCAGAAATTTTAGCAGGATCATTGCAAGATTATGATAGAGCAGTAATTGTTGGTGAACGTTCTTTTGGTAAAGGTTTGGTGCAACAATACAGAGAACTTTCGTATGGTACGCAAATGAAATTAACCATCTCTAAATATTATACACCAAGCGGACGTTGTATTCAAGAATTAGATTATACCAATAGAGATGATAATGGAAATATTCCAAAATTTTCTGATAAAGGTAGAGCGCAATACAAAACGGCAATTGGAAGAACAGTTTATGGCGGCGGTGGAATTTTACCTGATGTAAGTTTGGAAAAACCCACAACAACAAAAACCACCGAAACCTTATTAAATTCTGATGCGTTTTTTAATTATGTTACTAATTATTTTTACACGCATAAATCAATAGAAGAGCCATCAAAATTTAATGTAGCATTAAATGAATATGACGATTTAAGAAGCTATTTAGCCAAAAATCAACAATATTTTGAAACTGAAACCGAAGCTGAATTTAAAAAAGCCAATAAGAAAGCATTGGAAGAGAATTTACAAGGAAATTTATCAAAGTCTTATAACGAGGTTTTAGCAACCATTCAATCAGAAAAATTAAAAGAACTAGATAAAAACAAAGCAGAAATTATTAAAAAATTAACCGAAGAAATTGTAAAACGTTATTACTTTGTTGAAGGTGTTTATCAACAAAAAGCACAATTTGATCCAGTAATTTCAAAAGCAATTACGTTGTTAAATAGTTCGGAATATCAAAAAATATTAAAAAAGTAAAATTTACCTTTTGGTAAAATCATCAAAAAAAGAATTCAGCAGATATATTGTATCTTTGCATCCCAAAAAATAGATTTATGCAACAATCAAAAATAAAAGGCAGAACCCGAGCACAAGAGTCTTCAAGCGCTATAGAGCGTTTATATATTTCAATGCGTCATTTATTTAGCAGAGGTTTTTACAAACCTATGGGAATTTCTGGAGACGCTTTACGTCAGGCCTTGTTGTTATTACGTCCTGAAATTTATGGAACTATTGCAGAAGAAAAAGTAGAGTTAAACGGGTTAATTTATGTGCTTGAAAGATTGCCAATTGGTATTGAAGAATGCAGATATATTAATTTAACGGCAGATGAAGGGTATTCTAATTCGCATTTTAAACCAATTATTCCTCCTAAAAGAAGAAGAAATTGTTATAGAATAGACAAAGACCAAATGAATATTGAGGTTACACGTGGTAGATCTGAAATTTATGATATTTTAACACACCTTACTTTTTTATTTATTGAATCGCACAAAATAGCAGAAAGAGTTTTAATTGAAGAAGGAACCGATACGGTTAGAGAGTGGAAAAAGCTTGAAGAAGTTGTACTTAATAACAAAAAATTATCTAGAAACGAATGTGATATTTTACTAGCACATGTAGCGGGTATTATTGGTAGAACTTTTGAAGAAACACAAAAAGTTTATTTTGTTTTAGGTGAAAAAAACAATCCAGATCGGTTTTTCCAAATTATATATTGGCTAGGTTCTTTAGCAATTAGCGAAATTGTTGATAATTTAAAAAGAGCCATTTCATTTAGTCCAATTTTACGTGAAAGAATTGGGCACCATATTTATGGTGAAATTTGGGCAAATAATATTAAAGAAGTTTTAATTGAAAAGAAATTAGCCGATAGACCAATTCATATTATTAGTGCTAATATGCATAGCGTTATGAACTCAATTTATGCGCCAGTTGTACTTCCACAGCAAATTGAAAATAACAATCCTATTTCATTATATGTATTGTTAAGCAAAGAAGAAAATGAAGATTTGCGCCACCAAGTTAAAGAATATGCTAAAGAAAACGGATTAACTTTTATTCCAGATATTTCAGGTACAAATATTGATGTACAAATTATTGATACCGAAAAAATTGATATTAGTAAAACACAATATACCATTAAAAATAGCTTGGAACATGACGAAAAACCTGTAATTATTGTGATGGATTATGCGTTTGGTGAGCAAGCATACGAAACGATGGATGAATTGTTAAAACCTTTTAAATGTGATAACGGTAAAAAGCACCATTTAAATGTTGATTCAATTTCAATTATGGGAAAAGCCGGAATTTTAGAAGGAGGAAAAGGAGATATTATGATTCCTTCATCCCATATTTTTGAAGGAACAGCTGATAATTATCCGTTTAAAAATCAATTAAAGAAAAAAATGTTTGAAGGTTGTGGCGTGAATGTTTATGCAGGTTCTATGGTAACGGTTTTAGGAACATCACTTCAAAATAAAGATATTTTAAAGTTCTTTTACGATTCTACTTGGAGTGTTACCGGACTTGAAATGGAAGGAGCTCATTACCAAAAAGCCATTCAGGCAGCTTCAAAAATTAGAGGAAATATTTCAAGTAAAGTGAAAGTAAGATACGCATATTATGCATCAGATAATCCATTAGAAACAGGAAGTACATTAGCTTCAGGTGGTTTAGGTACAACAGGAGTTTTACCAACATATGTAATTACTCAAAAAATATTAGAGCAAATTTTTTAATAAAATTGGGCAAAAAAAGATACATATTTCCAAAAAGAGTTTTTGATATTGTTTTTTCTAGTATAATTATTATTACTGTGTTAAGTTGGCTAATACCACTTGTCGCATTAATTATTTTTTTTGAAACTGGTGAAGAAACATTTTTTACACAAAAAAGAATTGGAAAAAATGGAGTGCAGTTCAATATTTATAAGTTTAAAAGTATGCGAGGAGAATCACCAGTTAATGATCCTCTTTTATCAAAAGATGAAATTGCACGAATTACTAAATTTGGACATTTTTTAAGAAAATATAGAATCGATGAATTTCCTCAATTTTTTAATGTTTTAAAAGGTGAAATGAGCATTGTTGGTCCACGACCAGAAAGACAGTTATTTTTAAATGGAATACTAGCTTTTATACCAAAATATAAAGAAATTCAAAAGTTAAAACCAGGAATTACATCAATAGGTCAAGTAAAATATGGATATGCAGATAATTTAGATCAAATGCTAAAAAGAGCGAGATACGATTTAATTTATTTAGACAATTTATCCTTATTCACAGATTTTAAATTAATTTTAAGCACAATAAAAGTCGTTTTTGAAGGAAAAGGACGGTAAAATAAAACTACATGAACGTATTAATAATTGGATCAGGAGGAAGAGAACACGCATTTGCATGGAAAATAGCACAAAGTAATTTACTAACTAATTTATTTATTGCGCCTGGAAATGCAGGAACTAAAGAAGTTGGAACAAACTTAGATATAGATCCAACAAATTTTGAAGTAGTAAAAAAGCATATTTTAGAAAACAATATTAAACTAGTAGTAGTAGGTCCAGAAGATCCATTAGTGAAAGGAATTCATGATTTCTTTTTAAATGATACTGAATTAAAAAATGTTGCAGTAATTGGCCCTCAACAATATGCAGCCCAATTAGAAGGTAGTAAAGAATTTGCCAAAGAATTTATGGTACGCCATAACATTCCAACCGCAGCTTATGAAAGTTTTACTGCTGAAAATTTAGAAGCAGGCTATTCTTTTTTAGAAACCTTAAAACCACCATATGTTTTAAAAGCTGATGGTTTAGCGGCTGGTAAAGGTGTTTTAATTTTAAATGATTTACAAGAAGCAAAAGATGAGCTAAAAGAAATGTTAACCAACAAAAAATTTGGTGCAGCAAGTAGTAAAGTGGTTATTGAAGAATTTTTAGATGGTATTGAGTTAAGCTGTTTTATTTTAACTGATGGTAAAAGTTATGTAAACCTACCAAACGCTAAAGATTACAAAAGAATTGGTGAAGGTGATAAAGGCTTAAATACCGGAGGAATGGGTGCGGTGTCGCCAGTACCTTTTGCAAATGATACGTTCATGAAAAAAATTGAAGAGCGTGTTATAAAGCCAACAGTTGATGGTTTGCACAAAGATAATATTCCATACAAAGGATTTATTTTCTTTGGAATTATAAAAGTAGACAACGAACCAAAGGTAATTGAATACAATTGCAGAATGGGTGATCCGGAAACTGAAGTGGTCATTCCACGAGTAAAAAGCGATTTTCTTGAATTGTTGATTGCTGCCGGAAAAAACGAATTGCATACCAAAACTATTAAATTAAAAGAAGAAAGCGCTTGTACTGTTGTATTAGTTTCGGGTGGATATCCTGAGGCGTATGAAAAAGGCAAAGAAATTCACGGATTAAATGAAGTGGATAATTCTATTGTTTTTCACGCAGGAACAACTTTAAAAAACGATACAATAGTTTCAAACGGAGGTAGAGTTTTGGCAGTTACCTCTTATGGAAAAAATTATAAAGATGCATTAAAACAATCGTACCAAAGCATTGATAAAATTTGCTTTGATAAAATGAATTTTAGAAAAGATATTGGTTTTGACCTTTAAAAAAAAATTCTTGTTGCTCCGTTAAATTGGGGTTTAGGTCACGCAACGCGTTGTATTCCTATTATAAATGCTTTAATTGACGCTAATTTTGAGCCAATTTTAGCAAGTGATGGTATTGCATTGTTATTACTTCAAAAAGAATTTCCATTATTAAAAAGTTACACACTTCCAAGTTATCATATAAAGTACACAAAAAGCAGTAAATACTTAAAATTGAAGCTGCTTTTAAGTGTTCCATCTATAATTTCTGCTGTAAAAAAAGAAGAAAAAATGGTTGCTGAAATTGTTGAAAAAGAACAATTATCAGGAATTATTTCCGATAACCGATTTGGCGTTTATCATGCGGATATTCCTTCAGTTTATGTAACACACCAGTTAAATGTACTTTCAGGAGTGACCACTTTTATCACTTCAAAAATTCATCAAAAAATAATTAAAAAATTTACGGAATGTTGGGTACCTGATTTTAATGATAAGCAAAACTTATCGGGAAATTTAGGGCATTTAAATGATACTAAAATTAATATAAAGTATATTGAACCGCTTAGCAGATTTAAAAAGCAGGAATTAGCTTTAAAATACGATTTAACAGTATTGCTTTCTGGTCCCGAACCTCAAAGAACATTATTAGAATCTAAATTATTACAAGAATTAAAACAATTTAATGGAACTATTTTGTTTGTGCGTGGTGTTTTTTCAGATGAAAGCATTGATGTTCCTCAGAATTTCATCATAAAAAATTATTTATTGGCTAATGAATTAGAGCGTGTTTTAAATCAAAGTAAAGTCATTATTTCAAGATCAGGTTATTCAACAATTATGGATTTGTTAGCACTTGAAAAAAAAGCTTTTTTTATTCCAACTCCTGGGCAATTTGAACAAGAATATTTAGCTAAAATTTGTGAGAAAAAAGGAATTGCTCCTTTTGCAAATCAACAAAATTTTAGTTTGAATGACTTAGAGAAATTACAAAATTTTAAAGGTTTTAAAGCAAAAGAAACAGCATTAGATTTGAGGCTTTTCAAGCTTTTCCAAAGTAAATGAAAACTCTGAACCTTTACCGTATTCACTTTTTAGTGATATTTTTTCGTTATGAGCTTCAATAATATGTTTCACAATAGAAAGCCCTAATCCAGAGCCTCCTTGATCTCGAGATCTACTTTGGTCAACTCTGTAAAAACGTTCAAAAAGACGTGCTTGATGTTCCTTTTTAATTCCTTCACCATCATCAGTAATTTTAACTACTATTTTACCTTTTTTATCTTGTTTAACACTTACAATGGTAGTTCCGCCAATTTTTCCATATTTAATAGAGTTTACTAATAAGTTAGTAAGTACTTGTTCAATACGTTCTACATCACCAATAACCATTATTGGAAATGTATATTGTTTGTTAAAAATAAGAGAGATATTTCTTTTTTTTGCCTTCATTTCCAACAACTCAAAAACATCTTGGATTAAGTTAATAATGTTAAATGGTTGTTTGTTTAAATTTAAATCGGCAGCTTCTAATTTAGAAATTAAATCGAGGTCTTTTACAATAGCAATTAACCGTTCTACACCTTTATTGGCTCTGTTTAAGTATTTTGGACCAATTTTTTTATCGTTCATAGCGCCATCGGCTAAGGTTAAAAGATATCCTTGAACGGTAAAAAGCGGTGTTTTTAATTCGTGTGAAATATTGCCTAAAAACTCTCTGCGGTAACTTTCTCTTAAATTTAGTTTTTTAATTTGTTGTTGTTTGTTTTCAGCAAATTTTTCAACTTCACGAGATAGGGTAGCTAAATCTGAAGTAATAGAAGTTTTATTAAAATCCGATTTATCTAAAATAGAAACGCTGTCGTATATTTTTTTAATACGTTGATAAATAAATTTTTCTAAACGATATTGGGTAATTATAAAAGTTGAGCTAAAAACTATGGCAATAAATAATAGCATATAGCTTATACTCAACAAAATATCTAAAACAAAATAAGCCGATAAAAATAAGGTAATTGTTGTAAATAAAGTGATGAATAATGAGGAGAAAAAAGCAAAAGAATATGTTTTTTTAATCTTCATCTATTACAAATTTATACCCAACACCTTTTACAGTTTTAAAATTATTATCACCAATTTTTTCACGTAATTTTCTTATATGCACATCAATAGTTCTGCCACCAACAACTACTTCATTTCCCCAAACACTGTCTAAAATATCTTCGCGTTTAAAAACTTTTCCTGGTTTTGAAGCTAGTAATGAAAATAATTCAAATTCTTTTCGTGGTAAAGATAGTTTTTCACCGTCTTTTATAATTACGTATTCTTCTCTATCAATAATAATTTCACCAACATTAACTTGTTCAGATGATGAAGATGATGAATTTTCAAAATCTGTAACTCTTCGTAGTAAGGCTTTAATTTTGCTTACTAAAAGTTTTGGTTTTATTGGTTTTGTAATATAATCATCAGCACCAACATCAAACCCTGCAACTTGCGAGTAATCTTCGCCACGAGCAGTAAAAAAAGTAATAAGTACGTTTTCTAGTTCTTTTATACTTCTTATTTTTTCACAAGCTTCAATGCCATCCATTTCAGGCATCATAATATCTAAAATAATTAAATGAGGTATTTCTTTTTTTGCAATTTTAATAGCTTCAACACCATTTTTTGCTGTAAAAATTTTATAACCTTCACTTTTTAAATTATAACCAACTATTTCTAAAATATCTGGTTCATCATCTACCAATAATATTTTAATATCTGAATTTTTCATAGTATCAAAAAATAAATACTTTCAAAAGTAATCATAAAATGTTATTTCAGTACAAATGAAATGAAGTTATTAAAAGTATAACAATTACGTAACATTAAAGTTACGGTTTATTAATATTTTAAGGCTGTTTGTTAATTAGTGGTATTTTTTTTACACCAAAAGTTTAAATAAAACTCATTTTTAATTATTTTTGGGTAATTGCTAAAATTACAATCTATGAAAAAGAATTACTTACTATGCTTGGCATTTGCCATGTCTTCAGTTTTTTATGCACAAACTATTTTTATTAATGAAATACATTATGACAATAATGGTGGCGATGTAAATGAGGGTATTGAAATTGCGGGTCCTGCCGGAACGGATTTAACAGGTTATGAGGTTAGATTTTATAATGGTTCAGATAATGATTCTTATTTATTGTTATCGTTATACGGAGTAATTCCAAATCAACAAAACAATTTAGGAACACTTTGGTTTGATAAAGCAGGTATACAAAATGGAAGTCCAGATGGAATGGCTTTGGTTGATAACTTAGGAAATGTAGTGCAATTTTTAAGTTACGAAGGTACAATAACAGCGGTAAATGGGGTTGCAAATGGAATGACCTCGGTGGATATTGGTGTTTCTGAAAACGAATCAACACCTGTAGGTTATTCATTACAACTTATTGGAAACGGGAAAACATATTCAGATTTTACGTGGTCAGGTCCAGTAGCTGCTACGCCAGGATTTCAAAATACTAACCAAACATTGCCAATTGCTGAAAATACGATCGAAAATTTCACAATGTATCCAAATCCAGTTGTTAATGGGAAATTTTCAATATCTTCAAAAAATAAATTAGATAAATTGGTTGAAATTAATACGCTTTTAGGTAAACAAGTGTATAACCAAATAGTAAAGGCCAATGAAACTGTGGAAGTTTCTTTTTTAAATAAAGGAATTTACATTCTTAAGGTTGAAGAAGAAGGTAAATTAGCCATAAAAAAGTTAATAATTCAATAATAATTGATATAATTGAAAAGCTATGAATTTAAAATTAGATTTTGAAAATATTTTATTTTTAGACATTGAAACCGTTCCTGAAGAAAAGGATTTTTCAAATTTATCAAAAGAAGTTCAGGACTTATTTGCGTTAAAAACACACTATCAACGTAAAGAAGATGTTACTGCAGAAGAATTTTATGAACGCGCGGGTATTTGGGCGGAATTTGGTAAAATTATATGCATATCAGTTGGTTATTTCACCAATTTTAAATCTGAAAATAGAAATTTTAGAGTCACTTCATTTTTTGGAGATGAAGAACAACTTTTAAAAGATTTTAAAAGTTTGTTAGAAAATCATTTTAATAAACCACAGCACTTATTATGTGCGCATAACGGAAAAGAATTTGATTTTCCTTTTATTGCACGCCGTATGATTATTCATCAAATAGCTTTACCAGAAAAGTTAAATTTATTTGGTAAAAAACCTTGGGAAATACCACATATTGATACTATGGAATTATGGAAATTTGGTGATTATAAACATTTTACTTCGCTAAAATTATTAACCTCTATTTTAGGAATTCCTTCACCAAAAGATGATATATCAGGTAGTGAAGTTGCAACGGTTTATTATAATGAAAATAATATTAAGCGCATTGTAACTTATTGCGAAAAAGATACCATTGCTATTGCGCAACTATTGCTGCGTTTTAACAATCAACCGTTAATAAATGATTTAAACATTATTCACGTTTAGAGGTTTTTTTCTAAAACTATATTAAGTTTAAAAATAGAATAAATTAATCTTCTAATTTAGTAGAAAGTTCTAACCAACGCTCTTCTTTTGCATCAATTTTGTTTGATAATTCTTGAAGTTGAATAGATAATTTATTGATTTCATCACCATCCAAAGAGCCATCTAAAAATTTTGCTTCAATTGCTGCTTTTTCTTTGGTTAATTTTTCAATATCACCCTCAATAGCATCAAACTCCATTTTTTCTTTGTAAGAAAGTTTTGCTTTTGGCTCAGATTTTTGACGTGTATCTGTAGCTTTTTCAATTAAAACAGGTTCTTCATCCTTTGGTTTAGAGTCTTCATACACTCTAAAATCGGTATAATTTCCTGGAAAATCTTCAACATTGCCATCGCCTCTAAAAATAAATAAATGATCAACAATTTTATCCATAAAATAACGGTCGTGTGAAACTACTAATAAACATCCTGGGAAATCTAATAAGAAATTTTCTAACACATTTAAGGTTACTATATCTAAATCGTTGGTTGGCTCATCTAAAATTAAAAAATTTGGATTTTGAATTAAAACGGTACATAAATATAAACGTTTACGTTCGCCACCACTTAATTTTTCAACAAAATCATATTGTCTTTTTCTGTTAAATAAGAAACGTTCTAATAATTGTGCAGCAGAAATTTTACGTCCTTTGGTTAATGGTATGTATTCTCCAAACTCTTTTATAACTTCTATAACTTTTTGTCCTGGTTTAATAACAATTCCATCTTGTGTATAGTAACCAAATTTTATGGTGTCACCAATTATTACTTTTCCACTATCAATTGGAATTTGACCCGTAATTATGTTTAAAAAACTAGATTTTCCCGTACCGTTTTTTCCAATAATTCCAATGCGTTCACCACGTAAAAAATTATATTCAAATTTGTCTAGTATTTTTAAATCGCCAAAAGTTTTTGAAATGTTATGCAGTTCTAAAATTTTAGAGCCCATGCGTTCCATATCAATTTCAAGCTGAACCACATGGTCGTTTCTTCGTTGTGAAGCCACTTCTTTTATTACATAAAAATCATCAATTCTACTTTTAGATTTTGTGGTTCGCGCTTTTGGCTGTCTGCGCATCCATTCCAATTCTTTTTTAAATAAGTTTTTTGCTTTATCTACAATAGCTTGTTCAATTTCTAAACGTTCTTCTTTTTTTTGTAAATAATTTGAATAGTTTCCTTTATACGTATAAAATTCACCATTATCAAGTTCAACAATTTCATTGCAAACACGTTCTAAAAAATAGCGGTCGTGCGTTACCATAAAAAGCGTTATTTTTTCTTTTTCAAAATAACTTTCTAGCCATTCAATCATTTCTAAATCTAAATGATTTGTTGGCTCATCTAAAATTAACAGGTCGGGTTTATGAATTAAAATTATTGCAAGCGCCAAGCGTTTACGTTGCCCTCCGGATAACGATTTTACTTTTTGCGATAAATCTTCTAATTTTAACTTAAATAAAATTTGTTTGTATTGTGTTTCAAAATCCCAAGCGTTAAAACGTTCCATTTTTTCAAAAGCTTTTTGGTACGCTTTTTCATCTTCCGGATTGTTTAACGCATGCTCATATTCCTCAATAATTTTTAAGGTTTCGTTGTCTGAATCAAAAATAGTTTCTTCAACGGTTAGTTCATCGTTTAAATTATCTTCTTGCGATAAATATTCAATTTTTAATCCTTTTCGGCTAATCACCTTGCCGGTATCAGAACTTTCTAAACCCGCAATTATGTTTAATAATGTAGATTTTCCTGTACCATTTTTGGCAATAAAAGCAATTTTTTGATCTTTATTTATACCAAAAGAAATATTGCTAAATAGCTCTAATTCACCAAATGATTTTGAAATATTTTCAACCGATAAGTAATTCATTTAAAATAAATTTTAGCGCAAAACTACACAAAATAAATGCTAAAACTGCAATAAATGTTTTTTGGACGTTCCCTTTCAGGTCGGGCTTTCACTACTCGCTTTTTTAAAGTTTTATTAAAACTTTAAAAAGAGCTCAAACAAACCGTTTAATCCCTAACGCAGTTTTAAACATTTTAGTTATTTTTAAATCAGTATTTTTATCAAAAAAATTAAACGATGCTTTCAGTACAAAATGTTTCAATTTCCTTTAAATCTAACAAACACTATAACACTGTTGTAAATAATATATCGTTTGAGTTGGGTAATCAACAAATTTTAGGAATTGTTGGCGAATCGGGTAGTGGAAAATCGGTGACTTCATTAGCTATTTTGGGATTGTTGTCAAAAAATGCAAATGTTGAGGGAAACATTCTTTTTAATGACGTTGATCTTACAAAAATTTCAGAAAAAGAATTTCAAAAAATTCGAGGCAATCAAATTTCCATGATTTTTCAAGAACCTATGAGTTCTTTAAACCCTAGTTTAACTTGTGGTTATCAAGTATCAGAAATTATACTGCAACATAAAAAAATATCAAAAACAGCAGCAAAAAAACAAGTAATTGAACTATTTAATAAGGTAAAATTACCAAGAGCAGCAGCAATTTATAATCAATATCCGCATCAAATTTCTGGCGGACAAAAACAACGCGTAATGATTGCAATGGCAATTGCGTGTAAACCTCAAATTTTAATTGCTGATGAGCCAACTACTGCTTTGGATGTTACAGTTCAAAAGGAAATTATTGAATTGTTAAAAGAGTTGCAGCAAGAAACTAAAATGAGCATTATTTTTATTACGCATGATTTATCGTTGGTTTCTGAAATTGCAAACACTGTTTTAGTGATGTACAAAGGTGAAATTGTGGAGCAAGGTTTGGTGGAGCAAGTTTTTAAAAAACCCATAAATAATTATACAAGAGCGTTGATTAACTCTAAACCAAATTTAAATGAACGCTTAAAAAAGTTGCCAACGGTTAAAGATTTTATGGAAAATAACGTGCATCATGAAGTTTATACAACAAAAGAACGTGCTGAATTTCATCAAAAAATTTATGCCAAAAAACCCCTGTTAGAATTAAAAAATTTAGCTACATATTTTAATGCTGAAAATAGTTTCTTTTTTAAAAATGACAGCTTGGTAAAAGCGGTGGATGAGGTTTCATTTCAATTATTTGAAGGTGAAACATTGGGTTTGGTTGGCGAATCTGGTTGCGGTAAAACAACACTCGGCAGAACCATTTTGCAATTAGAAAAAGCCACAAAAGGAACCATTTTTTATAATGAAAAAGATGTAACGCATCTTTCAAAAAGTGAACTAAAAAGTTTTAGAAAAGAAGTTCAAATTATATTTCAAGACCCGTTTTCTTCATTAAACCCAAGAATTCCAGTAGGTCAGGCAATTATGGAACCCATGAAAGTTCACGGAATTTTTAATTCTTTTGAAGAGCGTAAAAACTATGTTTTTGAAATTTTAGAAAGAGTTGGCTTAACTCCAGAGCATTTTTATCGCTATCCGCATGAATTTTCTGGTGGTCAACGCCAACGAATTGGAATTGCGCGTACCATTGCACTAAAACCAAAATTAATTATTTGTGATGAATCGGTTTCGGCATTAGACGTTTCTGTACAAGCGCAAGTATTAAATTTATTAAATGAACTTAAGCAAGATTTTGGTTTTACCTATATTTTTATATCACATGATTTGGCAGTTGTAAAATATATGTCCGATCAATTAGTGGTGATGAATAAAGGAAAAATTGAAGAAATTGGCGATGCTGATGCCATTTACAAAGCGCCAAAAACAGCGTATGCTCAAAAATTAATAGATGCAATTCCTAAAGGAATTTAATACCAATAATTGTATATTGCGCCACATATGAAAGTCAATTTTTCACATAAAATAGTTTATATTGGAATTTTAATAATTTCACTATTTTCATATGCGCAACAGCCAATAATTGCCAATGTTAATACAAATAATTTAGAATTTCAACAACATTTTTTTGAAGCTTTAAAACAAAAATCTATCAATAATTTTAGCAAAGCCATTGTAAGTTTGGAAAAATGCAATCAGTTAGATTCTGAAAGTTTAGCGGTAGATTTTGAATTTTCTAAAAATTATTTATTCTTAAAAAAATACTTTGAAGCTGAAATATTTATTGATAAAGCTTTACAAAAAGAACCGAATAACAAATATTTGATACTACATAAAATTGCCATTTTTAAAGCGCAACAAAATTTTGAGAGTGCTATAAAATTGCAACGTAATCTTGTAAAAATTTATCCTGATTTAAGCGATGACTTAGTGTTGTTGTACATTCAAAATCAAAATTTTGAGGAAGCTGAAAAATTGATTGATGAAATTGATAAAAATGGATTAAAATCTTTAAAAACAATTGGTTATAATGATTATTTGTTGAGTAAAAAAGGGCTTAAACCAAATGATAAAGAAATTATTTCAGCTAAAAATACTACTATTGAAAGTTTAAGAAAAGATTACTTAAAAACTAAAGACTACGCAATTTTAAATCAATTATTAAAGTTAGAATTAGAGCAGCAACTGTTTGATATTTTAAATGAAGATAGTAAAAGTGGACTGGAATTATATCCAGCACAACCTTTTTTGTATTTAACAAATGCAACAGCGCTTAATAAACTTGAAAAATATAATGACGCAATTACCGTTCTTACTATTGGCATTGATTTTGTTATAGATGATAGAATAATGGAAGCTAATTTTTATGAACAGTTGTCTATTGCTTATTTTGGAATTGGCAATAAAACAGAAGCTACAAAGTTTAAACAAAAGGCTGCTCAATTAAGAACATAATCGTATGAAATATTTAAAAATAATAGTTATTTTACTCATAGGTTTTACATCGTGTAAAACAAATAAAAAAGTAGTGGAAGGTGCTGCAATTGAAGCAATTTCAACCAAAAAAATTATTAATAATCATTATAGTAATAATTTTAACCAAAAAACTATTGATGCAAAGTTAAATGCAAGATATACCGATAAAAAAACCAGTGCTACGGTAACTATTAAATTGCGAATGGAAAAAGATAAAACAATTTGGATGAGTGCAACAAAATTGGGATTTCCTCTAGCAAAAGTATTAATTACTCCAACCAGAGTTAGTTATTACGAAAAATTACAAGGCACATATTTTGATGGAGATTTTTCACTTTTAAGTAAGTTTTTAGGAACAGAATTAGATTATGAAAAGGTGCAAAACATTTTATTAGGTCAGGCTATTTTAAACTTAAAAAAAGGCGATTATAATTCTAAAATTGATGATAAATTATATGAAATTTATCCAAAAAATGACAATGAATTATTTGGCATTTTATTTTTCATGAATCCTGATAACTTTAAATTAAATCGACAAGAAATTAGAAATGATGATAAGAAACAATTATTATCAGTTTCTTATTCAGGATATAAAAAAATAAAAGGAGAGCAATTTCCGGAAAATATAGCTATAAGAGCAATTGACCAGACCAATATTACTACCATAAATATTGAATATAGTTCGGTAACATTTAATGAAAAATTAACCTTTCCGTTTGAAATTCCTAACGGATACAAAGAAATTATTTTAAAATAATGCAGTTTAAAATCTATTTCCCTATAATTATTTTCGCACTTTTTTTTAGTGCAACTATGCATTCTCAAAATTCTAAAAGACAACAATTAGAAGCGCGTAGAACGCAAATTCAAAAAGATATTGTGTATATAAATGCACTGCTTTCAAACACTAAAAGAAAAGAATCTAACTTATTAAGTGATGTAAAAGATTTAAAACATAAAATTAAAGTTAGAGAAGAGTTAATTTCTGTGATTACCAGTGAATCTAATGAATTAAATAATGAAATTTATGTAAAACAATTAGAAATAAACAAAAACAAACGTGATTTAGAAACTTTAAAAAAGGATTATGCTGATATGATTTTTAAATCGTACCAAAGCAAATCTCAAAATAGCAGAATTATGTTTTTACTGTCTTCTGAAAACTTTTTTCAGGCATATAAAAGGTTTCAATATATGAAACAATATACTTCTTTCAGAAAAATGCAAGGAGAAGAAATTCTAGAAAAAACAACCAAATTACAAGCTTTAACAGATTCATTAAAAATTAAAAAAGATCAAAAAACAGCGCTGTTAAACGAAAAGAAAAAAGAGCAAACTGTTATTGAGAAAGAGAGAAAAGAACAAGAAAAGTTATTAAGTCAGGTTAAAGAGAAAGAAGGAAACTATAAAAGACAAATTCAAAAATTTCAAAAAGAAGAAGAACGCATTGATGCGCAAATTGAAAGATTAATTAGAGAAGCTATTGCAGCATCTAATAAAAAAGCTGAAGGAACTTCTACTAAAACAACTACCGGAACATCATCAAAGGCAACATTTACATTAACGGCTGAAGCAAAAGAATTGGCTTCTAAATTTACTTCAAACAAAGGAAGTTTACCTTGGCCAGTTGAAAAAGGATATGTTTCTACGTATTATGGTAAACAGCCACATCCAATAGTTTCAAGTGCTACTATACAAAGTAATGGAGTTAGAATTACTACTGAAGCCGGAAGTAAAGCAAGAGCGGTTTTTGAAGGTACTGTTTTAGCAATTCAGGTAATGTCTGGTAACCAAAAAGCTGTTTTAATTCAGCATGGTAATTATATAACGGTTTACAAAAATTTAGAAAACGTTTATGTGAGTACTGGAGATAAAGTTAGTACTAAACAGGAAATAGGAACTATTTTTACGGATAGAATTACTGGTAAAACAATTTTAGGATTCATTTTATCTAAAAATACGGATACTGAAAATCCTGCTTCTTGGATTTATAAAATGTAATTTAGCTATTAAAAAGTGCTTTTAATTCGGTAGCTTCTTGTGGTTTCATTTTTCCTGAAAGAATTAAACTTAATTGTTTTCTTCGTAAGGCACCTTCAAAGCGTTGTTTTTCCAACTCTGTTTCTGGTTTAATTTGTGGAATTTTTACAGGAGTTCCTGTGTTATCTACAGCTACAAATGTATAAATACCTTCATTAACTTTGGTGCGAATTTGAGATTCTCTATCCTCAATCCAAACATCAACATAAACTTCCATAGATGATATAAATGCTCTGGAAACTTTAGCTTCAACAGTTACAACACTTCCTACAGGAATAGCCTTATTAAATGCTACGTGATTTACAGAAGCAGTTACAACAATTCTATGCGAATGACGTCTAGCAGCAATACTACAAGCTCTATCCATTCTGGCTAATAATTCACCACCAAATAAATTTCCGAGTGGATTTGTTTCGCCTGGAAGAACAATATCGGTTAAAATTGTTAAGGAATCATGAGGAGTTTTTACCATGAGTTAATTTTTTAGCAAAGGTAAACTTATTTTAACGAAAAATGAAAATTGGGTAAATTCTAGAATTCCTGAACTAATAACCAAGCGTCTTTAGATTCAGTTTTATGAATAGCCCTTAACTTGTTAATTGCTTCGTTTTCATCATTCAAACTTTCGTAGGCAACTTGTGTTAAATTCCATTTATTAACGCCTAAAATTTTAGCGTTAAATCCTTTTCCCTTTAGTTCTTGCAATTTTTTTTCAGCATTTTCAGTTTCTCTAAAAGCGCCAGCAATGATATGATAATTAAAGGTTTCTTTGGCAACATTTAAAGTAATTGCAGGTAACGGATTGCTAATTACAAATGTTGCTTCTTGTATAGATTTTTCTACTTTTTGTTGTTGAATTTGAGTTGCAGCAGCTAAATTGTTGTACTCAACTTTTTGATATTCATTCCAACCAACTGTTCCAAGCGCAAAAATAATGGCAGCTGTTGCAGCATATTTAATAAATGTAGGAGTTTTTCTTTTGTTTTCTTCTGTATTTAAAACTGGAGCAATTGTTTCTAACTGTTTTACTTTTTGTTTATAAGCAATTCTACTAACAGCTGGAGATACATAGGTATTTAACCCAAACGATGAAGTTAAATAATTAATTGAATTAGCAGGTTCAAAAATAAGTTTTCCTTCTTTGTTTAAAAGAAGTGAACCAATATTTTCTAATTCAAGTTCTTCATTTTTTAATTGTTGTTTCCAATTTTTTACTTCAGCATTTATAAATTCAACAGCATTAGTGAAAGAAACACCTTTAACACTAGCAATATAATTTGCTAACAATCCATCATTGTTTTGTAAATGAGCATTAAAAGTTAATTGTTTTGACGGTGCATAAAAAGTATGCGTAAAGTGGTTCACTTTTGCCGAAACTTCATTGGTTACAAAACCTCCAAAATTTGGAACAATTACACATTCGTATCTGTATAATAAATCGCTGATGTATGTTGCTAATCTCATTAAAACAAATATAGCCAAAACAGCCATAAATTTTAAAAGTTATCATCTTTTTTATTAACAAAATTTTTATATATTGAAATTCAAATTGTTAAAATATGCTAGAAGAAGATTTACTGTACGTTTTAGCGTTACAGCGCGTAAAGGGTATAGGCGATATTAATGCTAAAAAACTTATTTCTTATTGCGGAAACGCCAAAAGTGTTTTAAAAGAGAAGGCTAAAAACTTAGAAAAAATAAATGGAATTGGTGCTTTTACCATTCAAAATTTGTTTGATGAAACGTATTTAAAAGAAGCTGAAAAAGAGCTTAAATACATTCAGGAAAATAATATTGAACCAATGTATTTTGAAGATGAAAAGTATCCTTCAAAATTAAAACATTGTGTTGATGGCCCATTGTTGCTTTTTAAAGATGGAAGTTTTAATTTAGAAAATAGACCAATAATTAGTGTTGTTGGAACACGAAATATTACCAGTTACGGAAGAGATTTTTGTGAGAAATTTGTGTTGGATTTAAAAGAATACAATCCTATTATTGTAAGTGGTTTTGCTTATGGTGTTGATATTTGTGCCCACAAAGCGGCTATAAAAAATAACTTGACAACTATTGGCGTTTTGGCACATGGTTTTGAAGAGATTTATCCGAAATCACATAAAAAATACGTTGCTGAAGTTTATAAGAATGGTGGTTTTTTAACCGAATTTTGGCACAATGAAACACCTTTGCGTGAAAATTTTTTAAAACGAAATAGAATTGTAGCTGGAATTTCAGAAGCTACCATAATAATTGAATCTGCCGAAAAAGGTGGGTCTTTGGTTACCGCAGATATTGCAAATAGTTATAGTAGAGATGTTTTTGCCGTTCCCGGAAGAACTACTGATAATTTTAGTAAAGGTTGCAACGATTTAATTAAAAGAAATAAAGCGGCTATTTTAACCAGTGCAAGTGATTTGGTTGAAATGCTGAATTGGAATTTAGTTAAAAATGAGCCTAAAGCAATTCAAAAACAATTATTTGTTGAATTAAATGAAAACGAACAATTAATATATGATTTTTTAGTAGATGAGGGAAAGCAATTATTAGATAGTATTTCGCTTACTTGTCAATTACCAATTCACATTACAACAACTGTTTTATTTCATTTAGAAATGAAAGGTTTGGTGAAACCTTTGCCAGGAAAACAGTTTGAAGCAATTTAAAGCAATTAATTAAACATAAATTAATCTTATCAAAGGGTTTCGTAAAGAAACTGTGAATCATTTTTTAAAAGCATTTTATATAATTACTTTTGAAGCTTAATAAAAAATGAAATGATTACAATACCAGAAAATGCTAAAGGATTAATTTTTGATTTAGATGGCACCATTGCAAATACTATGCAGCACCACTTTGAGTCTTGGAGAAAAGCTATTCTGCCATATGGCATAGATTTTAATGCTGATTTATTTATGCAATTAACTGGAAAACCACGTTGGGCAACAGTTGAAAAATTAAATGAACTATTTGGCACTAAAATGGATCCAATTGCTGTTGGAAATGTAAAAGCATCTCATTTTAAAACGTTGGTAGATTCAACTGAAGAAATTGCTGTGGTTGCAGATGTTGTTAGAAAATACCATTCAGTTTTGCCAATGTCTATTGGAACAGGAAGTACTAGAAATGGTGCAAAAAAAACCTTAGAAATTATTAAAATGCAACATTTTTTTGATTTTGTAATTACTGCAGATGATATTACAAATCCAAAACCACACCCTGAAACTTTTTTAAAATGCGCAGCACTTATGAAAGTGAATCCTAAAGACTGTGTTGTTTTTGAAGATGGAATTTTAGGAATGCAAGCTGCTAAAGATGCAGGAATGATGGTAGTAGATGTAAATGATTATTTTGAAACGGTTTTTGTGCTGTAAATATTAAAAGATTTTTTTCATAAAAAAATCGTCTAAAAATTAATTTTTAGACGATTTTTACTTCTACTTAAATAGTAAATATACTAACTTTAGTTATTTTTTTAATGTCACCTCAGTACGTCTGTTATTTTGACGACCTGCTGCTGTTTTATTCGTATCAACTGGTTTACTTTCTCCGTAACCAACTGTTGTTAATCTATCAGGGTTAATACCGTTTGCAATTAAATAATCTCTCACTGCATTTGCTCTTCTTTCAGATAATAATTGATTTGATCTATCAGTTCCTACACTATCGGTATGACCTGCAATTACAAAGTCTGCTTCTGGATAATCTTTAAATATGTCAGTCATTGATCTTAAAATATTAATAGATTCTTTTTTGAAACTTGCTTTTCCTGTATCAAACAAAATAGTTCTTGCATATTCATTTAATGTTGCCATAACCTCAATTGTTGGTAGTATTGGACAACCACTATTTAATGCAGGACCTGCTAATGTTGGACATTTGTCGATATTATCTAAAACACCATCTCCGTCTGTATCTGGCCATGGACAACCTTTATTTTCTATTGGACCAGCAACTGTTGGGCACGTATCTTCTTTATCAATTACACCATCACCATCAGTATCTGGACAGCCTTTGTTTGCTTTGGTTCCTTTTTCATTTGGACATGCGTCATTTTTATCAGCAATTCCATCACCATCCGCATCTGGACAACCGTTTAAGGCTAATAAACCAGCTACATTAGGACAATCATCTTTAGAATCCGTTATGCCATCATTATCAGTATCAGGGCAACCATTGAATGCTGCTAAACCAAATATGTTAGGACAATCATCATTTTTATCATATATACCATCACCATCAGTATCAGTTCCTCCAAATTTTATTACAAGTCCTGCTGAATGTTGTAAATGTTGAACAATATTGCTTTCGAATGTATGCTTGTATTTTGATTCAATATTTAATCCAACGTTATCATTAAACCAAACATTAAATCCTACACCACCATTTGCAGTAGCCGTTCCTAAGCTACCCAACCAAGTATAACCACCACCAACTGTAACATATGGGTCAAACCATGAAGATTCTATAAAATTATATTTTAAAGCACCATCTAATCCATAATAAGCCAAATCGCTAGTGCTATTGTCACCCATTTTAGATATTTTGTTTAAAGAACCTGCTGCTTCTAAAGAAAAACCTTCCGTTAAATATCTGCTAACAGTAATTTTTGTTACTGCTGGTATAATATTGTAGTGGTCATCTACATTAAAATATTCATCAAACCAAGCTCCATGACCTGCTAAACCAGGGTTTGTTGGGTAGAAATCTACGGCATTTATACCAATACCGATTGCCCAAGGATTATCTTTGTCTTGCGCATTTATAGTACTTAAACCGTTCATCAGAAATAAAGCCAGTATGGCTAATTTTAAATATTTCATATTTAGTAAATTTATTTTCATAATCTTTTAAGTTTTAAAAGTTAATTAATTAAGATACCTAGTACTATGTATTTAGAATTTGATATCTTTTCATTTTTAATCTAAAGCAAATTTATGGCACTAGGCTTTTAAAAATGTTATATAATTACCATTATACTTTATATAATTCAAATATTTTTAGCAAAATGTAATTTTATTTTAGGTTTTAACAACCCTAATGAAGTTTATGTAAAAACATATAAATATTTGTTTTTAAGGTGTTTGGGTTGATAAATATACTTAAAATTTGAAATAGCTATTTCTGTTTTTTGGTTTGAATACTTTCAATAATTACAGTGATTAGTATAAGTGAACCACCAAAAAAAGTAGAAAGTGACGGTATTTCACTTAAAAAAAGCATTCCAAATAAAATTCCATAAATAGGGCTCATGCTGCTCATAATACTTACAGCGCTTATTTTAAAGTTTTTAAAACTGTTTACAAATAAGGTATGACCAATGGTTGTAGTAACTAAAGCAAGGGTTAACAATCTTCCCCAATTATTAATGTTGGCATAGTGTAAATTATCTTTAAATAATACTGGGAATAATAGCGCAATTATCACAAGCATTTGATAAAACATTACTTTTGATGCGTTGTAATGTGATAAATTTCGTTTTGTAATAATGTTTCTTAAGGCATAAAAAACGGCTGATATTAATCCCATTAATACGCCTTTGGTATAACTGTTTTTGAAGTTAAATTCTGGGGTTAAAAAATAAATTCCTACTAAAACCAAGAAGCTTAAGAATAATTGGTATTTGCTTAGTTTTATTTTAAAAAACACAGGTTCTAACAAAGCTGTTATTACTGGGTATGTAAATAAGGATAACATTCCAATAGCAACATTAGATAAATGTAATGCGTAAAAGTAGGTAACCCAGTGCGCTCCTAATAAAAATCCACTTAAAAATAATGAAAATGCATCTTTTCTATTGTTTATTTTTAAATCATATTTTTTATACCAACAAAACAATCCAATAAAAATTGCTGCAAATAAACAACGCCACCAAATAGTTATTTCAGGAGGAAATGAAATTGAGCGCCCTAAAACACCAGATGTGCTAATAAAAACAACAGCAATATTTAACTCTAATAAATTTTTAAGATGTCGATTTTTCAAATTTTATATTTTTTGAAGCGTTTCTAATGCCTTTTTAACTGATGTAATTTTTATAAAAGTTAACAACAATCTAAGTCCAGCTTTGGTATCTTTTTCTTTCATAACACAAGAGCTTCCATTTTGTTGAACATATTGCAATACTTTTGTAAATGTTTGTGTTTGATAAAATGAACTTTGTTGGTCTGAAATAAAATAGCACAACATTCTGTTTTGTTTTAAAATTAACTTTTCAATACCCAATTGTTTAGCAATCCATTTTATTCTAACACTATCTAATAAATCAACAACAGGTTTTGGTAATTCCCCAAATCTATCAATTAATTCTAATTCAAACTGTTGTAATTCTTCTTCTTTTTTTAGTTCACCTAATTTGTTATATAAACTTAATCGTTCTGTAATTACATTTACATAATTGTCTGGAAATAAAATTTCAAAATCAGAATCAATTTGAATTTCTTTTACATATTCTTTTGGCTTATCTGATGTGTCTTTGTATAAATCTTTAAACTCATTTTCTTTTAATTCTTCAATAGTTTCATTTAATATTTTTTGATACGTATCAAAACCAATATCGTTAATAAAACCGCTTTGTTCACCACCTAATAAATCTCCAGCACCACGAATTTCCAAATCTTTCATAGCAATATTAATTCCACTTCCTAAATCGGTAAATAATTCAATAGCATTCATTCGTTTTCTAGCTTCATCAGTCATCATATGATGCGGAGGTGTAATAAAATAACAGAACGCTTTTTTATTGGAACGTCCAACACGTCCACGCATTTGATGTAAATCAGACAAACCAAAATTATTGGCATTATTTATAAAAATAGTATTGGCATTTGGCACATCTAAACCACTTTCAATGATAGTTGTAGAAACCAAAACATCAAATTCATTATCAATAAAAGCCAACATTAAGTTTTCTAGCTTTTTGCCATCCATTTGTCCGTGACCAATGCCAATTTTAGCATCAGGAACTAAACGCTGTAATAAACCTGCAACTTCTTTTATGTTTTCTATTCGGTTATGAATAAAAAACACTTGTCCTCCACGCTGAATTTCATATCGAATAGCATCACGAATTACTTCTTCGTTAAAACGAATAACGTTACTTTCAATAGGAACACGGTTTGGTGGCGGTGTACTAATAACCGACAAATCACGCGCTGCCATTAAGCTAAATTGTAATGTTCTTGGAATTGGTGTTGCAGTTAGCGTTAACGTATCAATATTTTCTTTAATAGTTTTTAGTTTGTCTTTTACGGCAACGCCAAATTTTTGTTCTTCATCAACAATTAAAAGTCCTAAATCTTTATATTTTATGGCAGAATTTGTTAATTGATGCGTTCCGATAACAATATCAACAGTTCCTTTTTCCAAGCCTTCTAAAACACCTCTACGCTGGTTTGCGGTTCTAAACCTGTTTAAATATTCTACAGTTACAGGGAAATCTTTTAAGCGTTGACTAAACGTTTTAAAATGTTGAAAAGCTAAAATAGTGGTTGGCACTAAAATAGCTACTTGTTTACCATTATCAACTGCTTTAAAAGCAGCTCTTACAGCAACTTCGGTTTTACCAAAACCTACATCGCCACAAACCAAACGATCCATTGGTTGTTCACTTTCCATATCGTTTTTTACATCTTGTGTTGCTGATGATTGATCTGGAGTATCTTCATATAAAAAGCTCGCTTCCAATTCGTGTTGTAAATAACTATCTGGTTGGTATTGAAATCCTTTTTGAATTTTTCGTTTTGCATATAATTCAATTAAATTAAATGCAATATGACGAATGCGTGTTTTTGTTTTTTGTTTTAATTTTTCCCAAGCGCCAGAACCTAATTTGTATAATTTTGGTGGCGCGCCATCTTTTCCGTTATATTTTGATATTTTATGAAGCGAGTGAATGCTGATGTATAAAATATCTCTATCGCCATAAATAAGTTTAATGGCTTCTTGTTTTTTACCTTCAACTTCAATTTTTTGAAGTCCACCAAATTTTCCAATTCCGTGATCAATATGTGTTACGTAATCACCAATTTCAAGATTTGTTAATTCTTTTAATGAAATGGTTTGTTTTTTAGCATAGCCATTTTTTAATCGGAATTTATGATACCGTTCAAAAATTTGGTGATCGGTATAACAAATTAAGTTGTTTTCAACATCAATAAAACCTTGGTATAATGGAAAAACTATAGTTTTATATTCAATTTCTTTGTCAACATCTTCAAAAATATCATGAAAACGATCGGCTTGTTTTTGAGAATCGCAAAACAGGTAATTTGTAAATCCGTTTTCAGTATTTTTATGAAAGTTTTCAATTAATAAATCAAACTGTTTGTTAAATGAAGGTTGCGGCTTAGTGTTGAATTGGATAACGCCATTTAAAGCCTGATTTGAAATTCTTTTATTAGAAGCTTCTTCCAATTCATTTTGCCTAGAGTTTATTATTTCAGCAACTGTAAAATTGCTTAATTGTTTTTTAATTAATGCGCCATCACAAAATAATTCATCAGGTTTTCCGTGGTTTATTGCGGTTGATAATTTTTTAAATTCTTCTTCGGCTTTGCTGAAAAGGTTATCTAATTTATTAAATATTAGCTCATTATCTTTAATAAAAACAACTGTTTTGTTGGAAATATAGTTTAAAAAACTTTCACGTTTTTCGTCTAATGCTTTATTTTCAACATTAGGCATAATGCTTATTTTGGTCAGTTTTTCAGTAGAAAGTTGTGTTTCTACATCAAAAGTTCTAATGCTATCCACTTCATCACCAAAAAATTCTATTCTATAAGGTTCATCGTGTGAAAATGAAAACACATCAATAATTCCACCTCTTACCGAAAATTCTCCGGGTTCACTTACAAAATCTACGCGTTCAAAATGATATTCAAACAATACTTCGTTTACAAAATCTAAACTTAAACTGTCGTTTACAGCAATTTTTAACGTATTTCTATTCAGTTCAGCTTTTGTTACTACTTGCTCAAATAAAGCATCGGCATAGGTAACAATAACTGCTGGTTTTTTTCTAGAATTTAATCGGTTTAAAACTTCTGATCGCAATAAAATATTGGCATTATCTATTTCATCTATCTGATAAGGTCTGCGGTAAGAACCTGGATAAAAAAACACATCTTTATCATTTATCAATTGTTCTAAATCGTTTAAAAAATAGGCGGCTTCTTCCTTATCATTTAATAAAAACAATATAGGTTTGTCTATAATTTTAAAACTTTCTGAAATAATAAAAGACAATGACGACCCAACCAAATTCGATATTTGAAATTGGTGATGTTCCTTTTTAAGTGCCTGAGTTATTTGTTTTTTTATAACAAATTTCTCGTAAATATTTATAATGTTTTGCTTACTCAATTGTTGCAAATTTTGCCAAAGGTAGCATTTTATGAAAAACAAGGAAAAATTCCATAAAATTTATTAACTTTAAATAAGTAATTTAAAAAGTATAAGTTATGTCAATATCAGATTTATACCCAACAGGACTTCATGAACAAAACTTAGCACATTTTGCTTCATTGATAAGAATTGCCTTACACGATGGCAAAATTAACGCTAAAGAACGCCTATTATTAGAAAGACTTTCTCTTAGATTAGATATTTCAACCAATGAATTTAATGAAATTTTAAAAAATCCTTCAAAATATCCTATGGTTTCACCAGTTAGTTATGATGAGCGTTTAGAGCATTTGTTTGACTTAACTAAAATGTTGTTTTTAGATAGAAATCCGACAATAGATAAAACTTCATTAATGGGAAGAATTGCCGTAGAACTTGGGTTTCCAGCGGAAAATGTACGTCTAATAGTAAAAGAGTCAATCGACTTTTTTATAAAAGAACCTGACGCTGATGATTTTAAAAAAATAATTAAAAAAGCGAACACAATTAAGCATTAAAACAATTTTTTAAAATTGAAAATGACAAATATTTTATTGGTTTAATTATATTTGCCCATAAAAAAATCATTAAAATGGCATTGTCAGATTATAATTTAAGTGGTGAACAAAAAAGAAATATAGCGCATTTTGCTAGTATTGTTAGGCTTGCACAAGCTGATGATATTATTACAAAAGAAGAAGAAAAGTTATTAAAGAGAGTAGCAAATCGATTCCATATTTTAGAAGAAAAATACAACGAGATACTAAATTCTCCTGAAGATTTCCCAATGCACGCCCCACATAATTACGATGAACGAATTGAACATTTGTTTGATTTAGCTAAAATGGTTTTTGCTGATGGTGAAGCAAAGGGTGAAGAAGCTAATGTTTTACGAAAAATTTGTATTGGATTAGGTTTTCCGATTGATAATGTTGAAAAAGTAGCTGATGAAGCTATACATTTAATTTTAAATGATAATGATTTAGAGGAATTTACCAAAGCAATAAAACAAGTAAATAAAAGTTAAATAATTGCTATTTATAAATCAAAAAAACTTAATAATATACTATATTAATTTATTTTACGTTACATATTATTAGGTTATAACAAAACCCCCGCATAAAAATGAAGTATTTATCGTTTAAGAAATTTATTTTTTTTCTATTCCTTAATATATTGATAGGACACAATCTTTATTCACAAGATGAGTATAATAAATGGGTTGTAGGTATTGGTATAAATGCAGTAGATTATTTTCCTATTGATAATACAAAACATAATGTAAACACAGGAAATCCTGATGGATTTTTTAATGAAATCACGAATGCTCAAGATCATTGGAATATTGGTGGACCAAAAATTAATGTTACAAGATATTTAAAAAAGAAGTTTTCTTTTGATGCAGGACTTTCTTTAAATAAGATTACAAAACTTGGAGAAATAATGATAGACGATATTACCTATATTGCTATAGATGGTAATATTCAATATAATATTTTTAACAATCAAAGAGTTATAAATCCATTTGTTTTTGCAGGAGGTGGCTACACTTTTGCTGATAGAAGTGGAGGAACATTTAATAGTGGAATTGGTGCAAATTTATGGTTTAGTCCTAAATTTGGTTTAAATGCACAATGGGCTTATAAATACAACTCACCAGATTTTGCTCTATTACCTCATTTTTACTATTCATTATCTGTTGTTATGAAATTAGGTATGACAGGTAGGGGTGGTAAAAGATTTATGTGGAGAGACGGCGCTAGTTGTTTTTAAAACATTTTATTTAGTAACTTGCATTCATAATTTCTATGAATGCAGCTTTCACAATCCTTTCAAGTATATAACGCTTCAGCCGGAAGCGGTAAAACATTTTCATTAGTTAAAGAATATTTAAAAATTCTTTTAACAAGCTCTAATCCGTTTAAATTTCAACAAATTTTAGCAGTAACTTTTACCAATAAAGCAGCTGGTGAAATGAAACAACGAGTTATTGAAAGTTTACACTCTTTTTCAAAAGAAGAAGTTGGAAATATGTTTCATGCAATTTGTGATGAAACCAAGTTGTCAGAAAAAACTATTTTCAAAAAATCTAAAATAATTTTAAATGCTATTCTTCAAAATTACTCTGCATTTAGCATTACAACTATTGACAGTTTTACGCATAAATTAATAAGAACTTTTGCGCATGACCTTCAACTTCCTTTAAATTTTGAAGTGGAAATGGATGCAGAAACTTTATTAAATGAATCAGTTGATTTGGTAATTTCAAAAATTGGTGAAAATAAAGCGCTTACCGATTTATTAATAAACTATGCTATTCAAAAATTAGATGATGATAAAGCGTGGGATATTTCTAATGAATTAAAAGATTTTGCAAAATTAATTTTAAATGAAAATCATGCAAAATACTTAAAAACACTTCAAACTATTTCTATTGAAGATTTTAAGTTGTTAAAAGAAACACTTCAAAAAGAAAACACACTTTTAGAAAAACAATTAAAGGAAGTTGGTGACGCTGGAATTAATTTAATTAACAATGCTGGTATTGATTTTAAAGATTTTTATTACACTCAACTTCCTAAGCATTTTATTGCGTTATCTGAAAACCCAAAAAAAGCAAAATTTTTTGATCAAAATACTTTAAAAAGAAATATTGATGACCATCTTTTTTATTCAAAATCTAAATCAGATTCAGTTAAAAATACCATTGAAAGTTTATTGCCAGAATTATTGAATTTATACAATCAATCAGAAGCATTTTATCAGCAAAAAACGTTAAACGATTTAGTTTTAAATAGTATTATTCCATTAGCGGTGTTGAATTTTATAAATACTGCCTTACAAGAAATAAAAAGCGACAATAATATTTTACTAAATGCTGAATTTAATGAGTTGATTAGTGAAACTATTAAAAATGAACCTGCACCTTTTATTTACGAGCGAATTGGCGAAAAATATAAGTATTATTTTATTGATGAAATGCAAGATACATCGGAGTTGCAATGGCAAAATATAATTCCGTTAATTGAAAATGCTGTAACTTCTGAAAACGAATTGGGTGAAATTGGAAAATTGTTATTAGTTGGTGATGCAAAACAGTCTATTTATAGATGGCGAGGTGGTAAAGCCGAACAATTTATAGATTTATCTACGGAAGGAAAAATGCCAAGTAATAATCCTTTTTCTATTGAAAAATCAATTTCTAATTTAGATACCAATTACAGAAGTTATAGTGAAATTATAAATTTTAACAACCAGTTTTTTAAACATATATCAGGGTTTTTAGCCAACACAAGTTATTGTAATTTATATTTTAAAGGTAATAACCAAAACATTAATACCAATATTGGAGGATTTGTTCAAATTTCATTTGTTGATAAGCAACAAGAAAATGATGATGATGATCCGTCATTAATTTATCCAAAAAAAATATTGGATATTATTAATAATCTAGATACTTCATTTGAAAAAAATGATGTTTGTGTATTGGTAAGAACCCGAAAGCAAGGAGTTGAGGTTGCAAAATATTTAGCTGAAAATGGTATTGAAATTATTTCGTCTGAAACACTTTTAATTAACAATAGTGAAAAAGTTCAGTTTATAATTAATTTATTGTTAGTTATTCAAAATCCTTTAAATAAAGAATTTAAAGTTAAAGTGTTGTATTTTTTATACAACTTTTTGCAAATTGAAACACCAAAACATCAGTTTATATCAAAATTAATAAACCTTTCACAAAACAACTTTTTTGAGGAACTAAAACAGTTTAAAGTGTTTTTTAATTTGCTTGAATTTGTTCAAAGTCCATTTTACGAAAGTATTGAATACATTATTAGAGGATTTGGTTTGGCAAAACAATCCGACTCTTATTTACAGTTTTTTTTAGATGCAGTTTTTGAATATCAACAAAAGAAAGAAATGACTATTCAAGGTTTTTTAGATTATTGGGATTTAAAAAAAGATAAATTAAGCATTGTTGCTCCAGAAGCTAAAAATGCGATTCGAATTATGACAATTCATAAAGCAAAAGGATTAGAGTTTCCGGTAGTAATTTTTCCATATAATTTAAATATTTACAACCAAATAAAACCTAAAACTTGGTATAATTATTCACAGTCAAACACAATTAAAAATGTGTTAATTGATTACGGGAAAAAATTAAATTATGTTGGGGAACAAGGAGTTTCTTTATTTAATAACCAGCGTGAACAGTTAGAATTAGATAATTTTAATATTTTATATGTTGCTTTAACCAGAGCCGTAGAGCAATTATATGTAATTACCGAAAAAAATATAACTGCAAAAAACGAAGAAAATTTAAACTTTACTTCAGGTTTATTTATCAATTTTTTAAAGCAGCAAAATTTATGGGAATCTGAAAAAAACGACTATTCTTTTGGTACTTCAAATAAAGTAAGTGCTAACTTAAAAGAAGCCAATAAAACAGTTTTTCAAACAAATTTTATTTCAAACTCTTGGAAAAATAATAATATTTCTATAGTTACAAGTTCATCTTTATTGTGGGATACTGTACAGGGAAAATCAATAAATTATGGAAATTTAATTCATGAAATTCTATCAAAAATTAAAACAAAAAACGATGTGAATGATGTGTTAAATAGCTATACTTTTGAAGGTGTAATAACAACTGATGAAAAAACGAGCATAGTTCAAATAATCAATCAAATTGTAAATCATGAGTATTTAAAAGGCTACTTTAATCAAAACAATGAAGTTTTTTTAGAACAAGAAATTATAACAAAAGACAAAAAAATAATTATTCCTGATAGAATAGTTATAATAAACAATAAAGCTACAATTATTGATTATAAAACAGGAAAAGCGGATCCAAAATATTATAACCAAATAAATAACTACGCTCAAGTTTTAGAACAACTTAATTTTAAAATTGACAAAAAATTATTGGTGTATATTAATGAAGAAATTATTGTGGAAGAAGTTTAAAATACCATAAATTTGTGTAAAATAACCAAATTATGTACGGAAAAATTCAACAACATTTACAAAAAGAACTGCAAGAAATTAAAGAAGCAGGTTTATATAAATCAGAACGTGTAATTACTAGTTCACAAGATGCAGTTATAAAAATTAATACAGGTGAAGAAGTTATTAATTTTTGTGCAAATAATTATTTAGGGCTTTCAAATAATCCAGAAGTTATTCAAGCGGCAAAAGACGCCTTAGATTCTCATGGTTTTGGAATGTCTTCAGTAAGATTTATTTGCGGAACACAAGATATTCATAAACAATTAGAACATAAAATTGCAGACTTCTATCAAACCGAAGATACAATTTTGTACGCTGCAGCCTTTGATGCTAACGGCGGTGTTTTTGAACCTTTATTTTCAGAAGAAGACGCTATTATTTCAGATGCTTTAAACCATGCCTCAATAATTGATGGTGTTAGGTTGTGTAAAGCTGCGCGTTACAGATATGATAATAATGACATGGTTTCTTTAGAAGAACAATTAATTGAAGCCTCTAAAAAACAACATCGTTTTAAAATTATTGTAACCGATGGCGTTTTTTCAATGGATGGCGTTGTTGCTAGTTTAGATAAAATTTGTGATTTGGCGGATAAATATGATGCTTTAGTAATGGTAGATGAATGCCATGCTGCAGGTTTTATAGGTAAAACAGGAAGAGGAACTCTTGAACTTAGAAATGCAATCGGAAGAGTAGATATTATTACCGGAACTCTTGGTAAAGCGCTTGGTGGTGCAATGGGAGGTTATACAACAGGTAAAAAAGAAATTATTGAATTATTGCGTCAAAGATCTCGCCCATACTTATTTTCAAATTCATTAGCTCCAGCAATTGTAGGTGCTTCATTAAAAGTTTTTGAAATGATATCTAAAGATACCTCATTAAGAGACAAGCTAGAAGAAAACACTAAATATTTTAAAGAAAAGATGATAAATGCTGGTTTTGATATTGTAAGAGGCGATTCAGCAATTGTTCCAGTAATGCTATACGATGCAAAATTAGCACAAGAAATGGCGCGTCAACTATTAGAAGAAGGTATTTATGTTATAGGATTCTTTTTTCCTGTGGTTCCAAAAGGAAAGGCAAGAATAAGAGTCCAATTATCAGCAGCACACAGTATTGAACATTTAGACAAAGCCATTAAAGCATTCATTAAAATAGGGAAAAAGTTGAAAATTGTCTAGATTTATTCTAATATTGTAGAGTATTTAAGAATATTTTGTAAATTTGCTAAAATATAAGATACTGCGAAAGCTTATTTCAGATTAATAATAAAAAGAACATTTAATTTAATTTATTGAAAATGAAACACTTAAAAATTGCCATACTGGCTTTGTTAATGATTGCATCCTTTAGCAATTCTAACGCTCAGGACAAAGAAAACCCTTGGATGTTAACTTTTGGAACTAATTCTATTGATATTAGTACTAATTCTGATGCGAAATCAGGATATTTCGGGTCATATGATTATGATGGAAATAATTTAAACATTATACCTTGGTTAAGTAGAATTTCTGCATCTAGATATTTAGATAAAGGATTTAGTTTAGAATTAGCAGGAGCATACAACAAAGTTGATAGACCTTGGGGAGCTGGGGCTGACGTAACTTTTGCTGCTGTTGATTTAAATGTAAAATATGATTTAAACAATTTATTTGGACAAACAGGTTGGTTTGATCCATTTTTATATGCTGGTGTTGGTGAAAATTGGGTAGGTTCTAAAGATGGAATAAGTGTAAATGTTGGTGCTGGATTTAATGCTTGGGTATCTGACCATGTTGGTATTAATTTTACATCAGGTTACAAAAAAGTAAATACTCCTGCTGATTTTGAAATGTTTCAACATTCAGTTGGTTTAACTTGGAAATTCGGAAACTCTGATACAGATGCAGATGGAATAAGAGATAGAGATGACGATTGCCCTGGAGTTTTTGGTTTAGCTGAATTTAATGGTTGTCCAGATACTGATGCTGATAACGATGGTGTTACAGACTGTTGTGATAAATGTCCAGATGTTGCTGGATTAAAAGAATTTGATGGTTGTCCAGATACAGATGCAGACGGAATTCCTGATATGAAAGATAAATGTCCAGAAGTTGCAGGATTAAAAGAATTACATGGCTGCCCAGATGCTGACGGAGATGGTGTAACTGATAAAGATGATGCTTGTCCAAACGTACCTGGTCCAAAAACTAATGCAGGTTGTCCATTTAAAGATACTGATGAAGATGGTGTTATTGATTTAATTGACAGATGTGTTGAAATTCCTGGCCCAGCTTCAAATGATGGTTGTCCAGTTGATCCTTCTAGTGAAGTTATGGATGAATTAAATAGATATGGAAGAACTATTTTATTTGATACAGGCAAAGCAACTTTCAAAAGCGAAGCTATAAGTACTTTAGAATCTATGGTAACAATACTTAAAGATTATCCAGAAACTAACTTCGTTGTTGCAGGACACACTGATAGCGTTGGTACAGATAGATCAAATCAATTATTATCTGAAAGAAGAGCATCTGCTGTTAGAGATTATTTAATTTCAAAAGGTATTAATCCATTAAGATTAACTTATGTTGGTTATGGTGAATCTAGACCAGTTGATTCTAATGATACAGTTTCTGGTAGAGCTAATAATAGACGTACAGAAGTAAATATTGTAAAATAATTATATAGAATTTATATAAAATAAAATGCTGTCTCACTCGAGTGAGACAGCATTTTATTTTATAATTTTTTTATTTAAAAAAAAAATTAAACTATCTTTAGATAGTCAAAATAACAAATAAATTAATAACGATGAAACAATTTAAATTAATTTTAATGGCTTTTATACTAATTGTTGGGATTAGTAATTTAAATGCCCAAGATAAAAATAATACAATTGCTATTGGAATTGGAACCAATGCAGTAGATTTTTATCCTACAAATGCTGGCCTTCCTGGTCACGGAACTTGGTTTAGTGAATATTTCAATATAGGTGATCACTATAACATTATACCTGCAATTTCAAAAATAACGGTTAATAAATACTTAGCAGATGGATTTAGTATTGAGGCAGCAGGTTCATTAAACAAGATTTCTAAAGTTGGAGACAACAGTGTTTCTGATTTAGCTTATTATGGATTAGATGGTGCTGTTAAATATGATTTAAATGGAGTAATTGGTGAAACTTCTTTTATTGATCCTTATGCATCAATAGGTGGTGGGTATACTTGGATGGATAGTTATGGTACTGGAACTTTTAATGGAGGTATCGGAATAAACTTTTGGTTCAGTGAAAATATTGGTATGAATTTAGAATCTAAATATAAGCATGCTTTTGAAAGTGCTATTGTTCAACATTTTCAACATTCTTTAGGTATTGTTATAAAATTTGGTGGTAATGATAAAGATGGTGATGGTGTGTATGATGATTATGACGCTTGTCCAGAAGTATTTGGTTTAAGTGAATATAATGGTTGTCCAGATTCTGACAATGATGGTATTATCGACTCAAAAGATGACTGTCCTAATGTTGCTGGTGTTGCAGCTCTAAATGGTTGTCCTGATACAGATGGTGATGGTATTGCAGATAAAGACGATGCTTGTCCAAATGAAAAAGGCACAAAAGCTAATAGTGGATGTCCTGATACAGATGGTGATGGAGTAGTTGATAAAAATGATGCCTGCCCACAAGTTGCCGGTCCTGCTGATAATAAAGGTTGTCCTTGGCCAGATACTGATGGCGATGGTGTTTTAGATAAAGATGATGAATGTATGAATGTTGCCGGTCCTGCATCAAATAAAGGGTGTCCTGAAATTACTATAATAGAGGTTGCAAAATTAGAAGAATTGTTTAAAACAGTTTATTTTGATACTGGAAAATCTACATTTAAAAAAGAAACATATGTTAAATTAGATGAAGCAGCTGGAATTATGTCGAAATTTAGAACAGCTAAATTTACAATTGGTGGTCATACAGATAGCGTTGGAAGCGATGCTAGAAATTTAGAATTATCTGAAAGTAGAGCAAATGCTGTAAAAGATTATTTAGTAAGTAAAGGTGTTCCTTCAAGTAATTTAGAAGCAAAAGGTTATGGTGAAAATAGTCCAATTGCTACAAATATGAATAAAGCTGGAAGAGCAGAAAATAGAAGAGTTGAAGTTAAATTAGTAAACTAATTAATAAAACTTAAAATAACTTTAAAAAGCCATTCATTTCGAATGGCTTTTTTTATTTTTATAATCTTAAAAAAGCTATATGAATTCATTTATTTCAAAAGTTGTTAAAGATATTAGTTCTCGACATAAAAATATTTCTGATATTACTTTTATTCTACCTAGTCAACGATCTTGTGTTTTTTTAAAAGAACAGTTTATAGCTCAGTCAAATGGAGTACATTTTTTACCTAAAATTATTAGCATTGAAAATTTTATTCAAGAATTAGCTGAGGTCAATTTAATTGATAATACCCAACTTATTTTTGAGTTTTATTCAGTTTACAAAAGTAAAATACCAACTGAAAGCATTGATTCTTTCGAAACATTTTCTCAATGGGCAACTGTGGCATTACATGATTTTAATGATTTGGATAGTTATTTGGTTGATACAGACACTTTTTTTTCTAACTTAAGAGACATTAAACGTTTAAATGAATGGTTTCAAGATAAACAACCTAGTAAACTAGCTTTTAATTATTTTCAATTTTTTGAGTATTTAAATATTTTATACAAAGCTTTATATAAAATATTAAAAAGTAACAAGGTTGGTTATCAGGGATTAATTTATAGGGAAGCTACCGATAATTTAGAGTATTTTATTCAAAATAATTCCGAAAATAAGTTTGTTTTTGCTGGTTTTAATGCATTAAATAAGGCTGAAGAAACAATTTTTCAAGAGTTATTAAATAACAATATTGCAACAATTTATTGGGATGTAAATGCCGCTATTTTAGATCTTCAAAATGAGGCTGGTTTTTTTATCAGAAAATATAAAAGCGAGTGGCCATATTATAAAAAGTATCCATTTTTATGGGAAGAAGTTGAAGTGAGTTCTAAAAATATTAAAATTATTGGAACTCCTAAAAATATTACTCAGGTAAAGTATACAGGAGAATTGCTTTCTAATCTTCTAAACTTTAACGAAACCGCATTGGTTTTGGCCGATGAAAACCTTTTAGCATTAACACTAAATTCATTTCCAACAAATGTTAAAAATGTGAATATAACAATGGGTTATCCTTTAAAAGATATTCCAATTGCAAGTTTGTTTGAAAAGCTATTTAAACTGCATTTAAATCAACAAAAATTTTCCGATAGCAACAATGGTAGGTTTTACTTTAAAGATGTGTTAAAAGTGTTGAATGATCCATTTTTGAATCAATTAAATGGTGAAATACTTCAAAAATTAATTTCAAAAATAAAATTTGAAAACGCTATTTTTTTAACGTTAAAAGATTTACAAGATTTTTTAACCGAGCAAGAATGTAATAAACTAAGTTTAGTGTTTTCATTATTTAATTTTTCTTCAGATGTAAATGCCATTATTAAAAAATGTATTCATTTAATAACTGAAATTAAAGAATTTGTAATAGGTGTTGAAAAAGAATATTTATTCAGATTTTATAACATCTTTCAGCAATTAGAAACGTTAAACACTTCCTATAATCATATTGAAAATTTAAAAACATTAAGTTTATTTTACAATCAACTATTACAAAATGAAAAGTTGTCGTTTCAAGGTGAGCCGCTAAAAGGATTACAATTAATGGGAATGTTAGAAACAAGAGCATTAGATTTTGAAACGGTGATTATTACATCGGTAAATGAAGGAATTTTGCCTGGAGGTAAAAATGAAATCTCGTTTATTCCGTTTGATGTTAAAAAGTATTTTGGCTTGCCAACATATCAAGAAAAAGATGCAATTTTCTCATATCATTTTCAAAGGTTATTGCAAAGAGCTACTAATATTTTCTTGTTATATAATACAGAAACAGATGGTTATGGTTCTGGTGAAAAAAGCAGATTTTTAACCAAAATTGAAATAAATAATCCAACAGTTCAACATATAACTATTAGTCCAATTGTTCAAAATAGTAAAAAAAATATTTTAGAGATTGATAAAACTCCCGAAATAGTTGAACAACTTAAAGAGGTTTTTACAAAAGGAATTTCACCTTCTGCCATTGCTAATTATATTTACAATCCGGTAAAATTTTACGAACAAAAAATATTAAAAATTGGCGATGAAAACGAAGTAGAAGAAACTATTGCTGTTAATACAATGGGTACGGTAATTCATGAAGTTTTAGAAGCTTTATATAAACCATTTATAAATGAGTATGTTACCAAAAGTGATGTGAAAGCAATGTTTAATAAAATTGAACCTTTACTAGTTTTAAATTTTGAAGAATATTATAAAAAAGGAAATATAAAAACAGGAAAAAATAAACTAATTTTTGAAGTTTGCAGAAATCATATAGAACGATTTTTAAAACAAGAATTGGATATTTTAAACAACAACAAACAGCTTAAAATAATTGCATTAGAAAAACAGCTTGAAACGTTAATTCCGATTAAAGGAATTGATTTTCCGATAAAACTAAAAGGAATTGTTGATAGAATTGATGAACTTGATGGTGTTGTTAGAATTATAGATTATAAAACTGGTAAAGTAGAAGCTAAAGATTTAAAAATTAACGATTTAAGCCTTTTGAAAGAAGATTACAAATACACCAAAGCACTTCAAGTGCTAATGTATTCTTATTTATTTACCCAAAATCCAGATTTAATTTCAAAACCTTTAGAAGCAGGAATTATTTCTTTTAAAAACTTAAATGCTGGCTTTTTAAAAATGAACTTTTCAGAAAAAAAAGGTACAACAGAAAGTTTAATTCAACAAGAAAATTTAGAGGTGTTTTTAGTAACATTAAAAGAAATTATTTCAGAAATATTAAATCCAGAAATTCCGTTTAAACAAAACGAAAATTTACCTTTTTAAATTATAAAAATGAAATCAATATTAAATACAGTTGTAAAAAGTACACATCATAAAAAACCAATTTTAACTGATGTTTATTTCAATCAAAACAACACCAAAAAACCAGTAGTAATTTTTTGTCACGGTTACAAAGGCTATAAAGATTGGGGCGCTTGGAATTTAGCGGTCCCAAAATTTGTGGAGCACAATTTATTTTTTGTAAAATTCAATTTTTCTCATAACGGTGGTACCGTTGAAAACCCAATTGATTTTCCAGATTTAAATGCTTTTGGAGAAAATAATTTTACTATTGAATTAAATGATTTAGAAGATGTTATAAATTGGATTTGCACCAATGAAAGTTTTAAAAGTGAAATTGATACTGAAAATATTGTATTAATTGGGCATTCACGTGGCGGAGGAATTGTATCAATAAAAGCATCAGAAAACTGTAAAATTTCCAAAGTAATTACATGGTCTTCTGTATCAGATTTTGGTGCGCGTTTCCCTACTGGTGAAATTTTAGAAAATTGGAGAGAAGATGGAATTTCGTATGTTGAAAACTCCAGAACGAAACAACAAATGCCACATTATTTTCAATTTTACACAAACTTTAAAGAAAATGAAAATAGATTAACCATAAAAAATGCTGTTTCTAAATTAACCATTCCGCATTTAATTGTTCACGGAACAAATGATGATGTTGTGCTGTTAAATGAAGCTAAAAATTTGCATAAATGGAATCAAAAAAGCACGTTGTTAATTATTGATGAGATGAATCACACGTTAGGTTGTACACAACCTTGGATGAATGAAAATATGCCAGATTATCTAAAGCAAGTAGTTGCTAAAACCATTGAATTTATTTTAAAATAATGATAAAGAAAGTATTGTCAAAAGATGTAGAGGAAATTTATGCACTTACCAAAAGTTGCGCAAAACATTTAATTGAAAATGATATTTTTCAATGGAATGAACACTATCCTTCTTTGGAAGTTTTAAAAAGAGATATTGAATTGCAACAACTATATAAACTTGAAATTGATAATGTAATTGCTGGAATTATTGTGCTCACAGAAATTGAAGATGTGGAATATAAAAATGTAAAGTGGTTAACTGAAAATAATAACAATTTGTATATTCATAGATTGGCGGTGCATCCTAATTTTCAAGGAAAAGGGTATGCAAAGCAATTAATGGATTTTGCAGAAAATTTTGCCAAAAAAAACAGCTATAATTCAGTAAGGTTAGATACGTTTAGCCAGAATTTAAGAAATTTAAAATTCTACAAAAACAGGAATTATAAACAGCTTGAATCTATATATTTCCCAAAGCAAAGTAAGTTTCCTTTTTATTGTTTTGAACTTGTTTTAAATGCATAAAAAAACAAACATATCTTTTAAAGCTATAAACAAATTAGCTATTCCCGCCATTATTTCTGGAATTGCAGAACCTTTACTTTCAATTACTGATACTGCTATTGTTGGGAATATTCAAAATCATCCAACGGAAGCTTTGGCAGCTGTTGGTATTGCGGGTTCTTTTATTTCAGCAATGGTTTGGATTTTAGCACAAACACGTTCTGCTATTTCAGCAACTGTTAGCAAATATTTAGGCGCTAAAAAATTACATGAAATAGATTCACTTCCGGCACAAATTATAGCTATTAATATTGCTTTAAGCATTATAATTTGTGCTATTTCCTTGTTTTTTGTAGCAGAAATATTTCAATTATACAATGCAGAAGGACTCATTTTAAATTATTCGGTAGAATATTTTAAAATTAGAACCATTGGTTTTCCGTTAACCTTGTTTGTTTTTTCTGTTTTTGGCGTTTTTGGAGGTCTTCAAAACACCTTTTGGCCTATGCTAATTAGTATGGTTGGGGCAGTTTTAAATATTGGTTTAGATTTTATATTGGTTTTTGGAATTGATGGTTTTATTGAACCTATGAATATTATTGGAGCCGCTTGGGCAAGTGTTATTTCTCAATTTGTTATGGCAATTTTAGCCTTGGTTTTACTGTTGAAAAAAACACCTTTTAAACTTAAAATTTCATTGCCATTTAACAAAGAAATTGGAAAGTTACTGTCCATAAGTTTTAATTTAGCAATTAGAGCCGCCGCTTTAAATGTAGCTTTATATTTAGCAAATTCATTCGCTACTAAATATGGTAATAATTATATTGCAGCACAAACCATTGCGTTTCAAATTTGGTTGTTTTTTGCTTTTTTTATTGATGGTTATGCAAGTGTTGGTAATATAGTTTCAGGAAAATTATTGGGTGAACAGAATTATAAAAAACTATGGAAACTCAGCTTAAAACTAAGTAAATATTCAGTGGGTGTAGCTTGTATTTTAGCAATTTTTTGTGGGATTTTTTATTTTCAAATAGGTGCATTATTTTCTCAAGATGAAATTGTTCTAACATCGTTCTACAGTATTTTTTGGATTGTTTTAATAATGCAACCTATAAACGCAATAGCTTTTGTGTACGATGGTATTTTTAAAGGTTTGGCAGAAGCAGCCACTTTAAGAAACCTATTAATTTTCGCAACTTTTTTCGGATTTTTACCAGTGTTATTAATTGGAGATTATTTTAATTTAAAATTATATGCCATTTGGATTGCATTTGTAGTTTGGATGTTTATACGCTCAAGTGTATTGGTAGTAAAATTTAGAACAAAATATTTGATTAAAAACCCGTAACTTTGGCAATTATGAGCAACGGAAGTTTATACACGCATATTCAAAATAACATTGCAACGGTAGAGTTTTTTCATCCAGCAAGCAATTCATTTCCAAGTGACTTGTTACAACGTTTAGCAACAACTTTTAACGAACTTAGTGAAAATAATAATGTTCATGTAATTATTTTAAAAAGTGAAAAAGAAGGTGCTTTTTGTGCTGGAGCTTCTTTTGATGAGTTGGTTGCTATTTCAAATTTAGAACAGGGGAAACAATTTTTTTTAGGTTTTGCGAATGTTATAAATGCTATGCGAAACTGTTCAAAATTAATAATTGGTCGCGTTCAAGGGAAAGCTGTTGGTGGAGGCGTTGGTTTAGCTGCAGCCTGTGATTATTGTTTAGCAACTGAACAAGCATCTATTAAACTATCAGAATTAAGTATTGGTATTGGTCCATTTGTAATTGCTCCTGCTGTTGAGCGTAAAATGGGAGTGGCTGCTTTTAGTGAATTAACTTTAGATGCAACAAGTTGGAAAACGGCGTATTGGGCAAAGGAAAAAGGATTGTTCGCCACTGTTTTTCAAACCATTGATGAATTAGATAAAGAAGTTGAAAACTTAGCAATTAATTTAGCAAGTTACAATCCAAATGCTTTAATAGAAATTAAGAAGATTCTTTGGGGGAATACTGAGAATTGGGACGAATTGTTAGTAAAAAGAGCCGAAATAAGTGGTACTTTAGTATTATCTGAATTTACTAAAAAAGCACTTCAGAAATTTAAAAAATAAAACATGTTAGGTAATTTTATAGCTTTTTTTCAAGAGATAAATATTGAAGAAAAAATTAAAAATGCTCCGGATGGTGGTTATGAAATTGGAGTAGTAATTGGTACATATTTACCTTTTGTATTGTTGGTTGTTTTAGCGTATTTTGTATATTATAAGGCTAAAAATAGAAAAGATTTAGAAGATTAATTTATAACTCAAATTTAGCAATGAGTAAAATAAGAATAACAAAACAATTTGATTTTGAAACCGGACATGCCTTGTATGGTTATGATGGTAAATGTAAAAATGTACACGGACATAGTTATAAATTATCTGTTACGGTAATTGGAAAGCCAATAAAAGATACCTCAAACGTAAAATTAGGAATGGTGATAGATTTTGGTGATCTTAAAAAAATTGTAGCTTCAGAAATTGTTGATAAATTTGATCACGCAACAGTTTTTAATAAAAATACACCACATATTGAGTTGGCAGCAGAATTAGAAAAAAGAGGACACAGTGTTATTTTGGTAGATTATCAGCCAACAAGTGAAATGATGCTAATAGATTTTGCTCAAAAAATTAAAAGCAGATTGCCTGAAAATATTGAATTATATTCATTAAAATTAAGAGAAACGGGTACTTCACACGCGGAATGGTATGCAAGTGATCAGGAATAACTTATTTGCCGTTAAAAGCATTCATTGTATTATTTAGTCCCGCTGTTCCAAAAGATTTAATAAGTTCGCATCCTTTATCTAAACGTTCAGGTAGCGATTTGTTTTCTTCTTTATCCCATTCGCCTAAAACATAATCAACTTGTCTTCCTTTAGAAAAATCTGCTCCAACGCCAAATCTAAATCGTGCGTATTGTTGGGTATTTAAAACAGCATTAATGTCTTTTAAGCCATTGTGTCCGCCATCGCTTCCTTTTCCTTTTACTCTAATTGCCCCAAAATCTAAATTTAAGTCATCACAAATTACCAATAAATTTTCAATAGCAACTTTTTCTTTTGTTAACCAATATTTTACAGCTTTTCCACTTAAATTCATATAAGTAGATGGTTTTAGTAAAATAAAGGTTCTTCCTTTAAAACGGAATTTAGCAATATCGCCTAATTTTTCAGTTTCAAAAGATACATTTTCTTTAGATGCTAATTCATCTAAAATTTTAAAGCCAATATTGTGTCTAGTATTTGCATATTTTTCGCCAATATTTCCTAAACCAGCAATTAAAAATGTTTTCATATTATTTTCAGTGGGTATTTCTTTTTTAAAGCTAAAAATAATTTTTACTAATTGTTTTAACGTCATTAAACAAAAATAGTAAAAGCATAAGTTTATTTAAATAAAAAAGCGCTGCAAATGCAACGCTTTTTAAATTGTAATAATTTTGGTTTATTCAGCAGCAGTTTCAGTTGCTTCTTCTTCTCCTTCTTCTTCTTCTTCTTCAGCAGCAGAAACATTACGAGATGTTCTAACTTGAACTACTACTGTATTATCTGGATGTAAAATGCTAAATTTTTCATTTTTTAAAGCTGTAACATATAATTTATGTCCAATTCTTAATTTTGAAATATCTGCATTAATAAAGTCAGGTAAATCAGCTGGTAGAGCTCTTACGTTTAATTTACGCATTGCAAAACGTAATGAACCACCATTTAATACACCTGGAGATGTACCTACTAATTTTACAGGAATACTCATTGTAACTAATTTATCGTCAAACAATTGATAAAAGTCAACGTGTAAAATTTTGTCACTTACTGGGTGAAACTGAATGTCTTGTAAAATTGCATTGTAAGTTTTTCCTTCTAACTCAATCGTTGCTGTATAAACGTTAGCCGTATACACTAATGGTTTGAATGAAACTTCATCGGCTGAAAAGTGTAATGGTTTGTCCCCTCCGTATAATACGCAAGGTACCTTTCCAGCATTACGTAAGGCTTTAGTAGCTACTTTACCCACGCTTTCTCTTTGAGATCCTTTGATTGTAATTGATTGCATTTATTTATATTTAATTATTATTTACATTAAAAATTGTCCGCTGATGGATCTGTTGTCTTGTACTTTATGCATAACATCTGCGAATAAAGGGGCGCAAGATACAACTTTTATTTTAGAACATGCTCTTTTTAGAGGAATTGTATCAGAAACTATTAATTCTTGTAGTTGAGATTTTTCAATTCTATCATAAGCTTCACCAGAAAGTATAGGATGTGTGCATATTGCACGTACACTAACTGCTCCTTTTTCCATCATTAAATCGGCTGCTTTAGTAAGCGTTCCCCCTGTATCAATCATATCATCAACTAGTATTACATTTCTTCCTGCAACATCTCCAATTAGTTCCATAGTATCAATAACATTGGCTTTAAGACGTTGTTTGTAGCAAATTACTACTTCGCTTTCTAAATATTTTGAATAAGCGTATGCTCTTTTTGAGCCACCCATATCAGGAGATGCAATGGTAATATTTTCTAAATTTAGACTTCTTACATATGGTAAAAAAATTGTAGATGCATATAAATGATCTACTGGTTTTTCAAAAAAGCCTTGAATTTGATCTGCATGTAAATCCATAGTCATAATTCTAGTTGCGCCTGCAGCTTGTAATAAATTGGCAACTAATTTTGCGCCAATTGCAACACGAGGTTGGTCTTTTCTATCTTGACGAGCCCAACCAAAATAAGGAATTACTGCTGTAATATGTCTTGCGGAAGCTCTTTTAGCAGCATCAAGAATTAAAAGCATTTCCATTAAGTTATCTGAGTTTGGAAAAGTTGATCCAACAATAAAAATGCGTCGTCCTCTTACAGAATCCACTAGTGCTGGTTGAAATTCTCCATCACTGAAATTAGAAATAACTACATTCCCTAATTTTAAGCCATAATGCTTGGCTATTTCTAAAGCTAATTCTTTGCTTTGCCTACAGGCAAAAATTTTAGGTTCTAATTGACAGTTTTCCATTTTATTGTTGTGTTGTTGTTTGTGGTGCAAATTTAAAATTATTTATAGAGTATTTGAGTAACTTAATGAAAAATTTATGTTATTGATGAAAAAAATTTATAAATTTGCACACCAATTGAAAAAGCCTCGATGGCGGAATTGGTAGACGCGCTGGATTCAAAATCCAGTTCTTTCGGGAGTGCCGGTTCGATCCCGGCTCGAGGTACTTTAAAACGCTATAAATATTTATAGCGTTTTGTATTTTATAATGATGAGATTTTTTTGATGTTTTGATTAATCATTTGCATTAATAGTTAGATTTTCTAAAAATAAAGAAAGACTCTCAGAGGAAGGTAAATTTAATTTTTTGCGTATTCTATATCGCGCAGTTTCAACCCCTCTATCAGAAATATTTAATATATGTGAAATCTCTTTATTTGTTAAATTCATTTTAATTAAAGCACATAACCTAAGTTCTCGTTGAGAAAATGACGAATCAATTTGTTTTAAATTTTTGAAAAAATTAAGATGAACCCTTTCAAAATTAACATCAAATATTTCTAAATATTTATCTCCAATACTATTTTGATTTAATTTTTTAAATATTTGAATAATTTTATTTTTTGATTCATTATTTTTAACAATGTCTTTTAGTTGTTTTAAATCATTGCTTAATTCTAAAAAAGCTTCTTTTCTTTTGCTTAGTAATAACGTGTAATTTGCTAATTCTTTACTTTTATCAATTAAATCAAGTTCTAAATGATTGTTGTCTTCAGTAATTTTCTTTTTTTCAATTGATAATTTCAATTGTTCTAATTCTAGTTTAATTAATTTTTGGTCTTTTAAAGTTTCTAGTCTAGTTTTTCTTTTTTCGTTTTCAATTTTTTTCATGATTAGTTTATATATCATAAAAGCAATTGAACAAAGCAGTAATATGTATAAAAGGTATGCTAAATTAGTTTGATACCAAGCTGGAAGTACTGTAAAAGTGTATGAAATTTCTTTTCCGTTTATTCCTGTATTACTTTTGCTTTTTACTTTAAAAATATATTGACCACGGCTTAATTTTGTGTATTCTTTAAAAGGATTTGTTGACCACGACGACCAATTATCATCTAACCCCTCAAGAAAATAGCTATACTGCGTCTGAGTATATGGAGCTATTTTAGGCGCACTAAATTCAAACCTTAAAATATCAGAATTATTGGGTAATTCAATATTTTTTGATGAATTAATTGGTGTAAATTGTTTTTGATTGCCTTTAGTGTAAATTATATTACTAAATGATGTAAATGTGTTTTGGTTGTTAAATTTATGAATATCATATAAAAACATGCCGTCTTTTGTGCCGAAAAAAGCATAATCATTATTTGGTACAATACACTCCATACCTTCATTAAAAGTTCCTTTTAGATTAGAAAAAGGAGCTTTTATTATTTCTTTTACATTGTTATTATTAAAATATCCAGGTTCATCATCTTGTACAAACCACGTACGGTTTTTAGTGTACAATAATTTACGTGTATTTTTTGATGGATTTAAAATAGAATTTAGGGTTTTATCTGGTATAAAAGTTTTAGTTTTTTTATTAAATGTATAAATACCATTATTTGTTGTAAAAACAATTTTACCATTATAATTTACCACATTAATATTAAATGGTGATTTAAAACCGTTATTTGTGGTGAAATGCTCTACAGATTCCACGCGTGTATACTCAGCGTTTATTACTAACCTATAAACACCTTTGTAACCATGGCAAACCCAATAAGTATTTGGATCATCTGATGGAAGAATATCTCTAGTAGATTCTTCAAAACCATTAATTGGATGTTTTAAAACCCAATTAGATTTTTCTTTTTCAATTAAAAATAAACCATTATAACTTGAGGCAAGAAAACTATTTTTTTTGCCTTTAATTGGAGTTATTTTCCAAAAACCTGTTCTGCCATCTATTTGTTTTAAAACATTATTTTTAAAAACAAAAATTCCATCATTATGTCCTATTATAATTTCATCTTCTACTTTTGTTAAAGACCAGGTTTGACCAGGAAGATCTTCAATTTTGTTTAACTGGTAATTGAAATTTTCAAATTTATTTAAATAATAAACACCTTCGTTAGTTGCAATGTATATGGTTTGATTATCAATTAAAATGTCATATACCGAAGCGAAATCAAAAATATTAGAGTATTGTGAATTAAAGTCTAAACATGAAATACCATTGTTTTGAAGTACCCAAATATTATTAGATTTTAATTTATAAAAATTAAGTATGGCTGTGTTTTTAACTTTATTAAAACTGATATTGGTTTTATTTACAGCTCCATTTTTCTTTAATTCAATTATTTTAGAACTTAATGTGCCTAAAAGTAATGTGGAATCATTTTTTTGGATTCCACAATTTATGGGATCAATATGCCCTTTTTCAAATAGTTCTTTTTGTTTAATAATGGTTTTAGAATTTAAATTTGCCAAATAAACATGACCATCACTAGTTACTAAAAAAAATTCTTCATTGTTAATAGGTAGTGAAGCGGTTATTAGGCTGTTATTTAAATCTTTAGAGCTAATAGTAAATATAAGTTTATCTCCATTTTTATTTAATAAATAAATGCCATTTTCAGCATCTTGTACAATTAAATTTCCATTAGCTACCGCAGAGTAAGTAAATGCTTGATTTGCTTTTATGTGTGTTACAGTTTTACCCATAATAACAATCAATTCTTTAAAAGTTCTAATTACAATTTTATTATTTATAGAATGTATTTTCCAAGTATTTTCAAAATTAATATTGTTTAAATGAAGCTGGTCTATAAGCGATTTATAATAATAATTCCCAAAATCGTCCTTTTTTAAATTTCCAATTTCATTATATCCACCTACCCAAATTACCCCATTTTCATCAATTAATAAACTTCTTACGGATGATTTATTAGGCAATGAAATGCTTTTCCAATATTCACCATCAAAAATTAAAATACCAGAATTATTTCCAAAAATTAATACGCCATCATTATCCTCAATCATAGTCCAAAATTGAGAGTCTGATTTAAAATCGTTTTTACCAAAACTAATAGTTTCGGTTACCGATGATTTAATTTTTTTTAAAAAAGCAGCATCAACTTGCCCCTTTACGGTTACAGATAAAAAAACTAAAAAAACATAAAAATATTTACGAACCATAAATAAAGTTATTTATAAAAAAAGTGGATTCAAATGTAAGTTAAAAAACAATTTAAAGTGCTATTTATTAGGTAATAAAATTAAATGATGTAATGTTGGCGTACTATCAACATTTTCAAGGCGTAATTAAGGCGTATATAAAAAATATGGTTGCGATTTTTTAAAATATAGTTTTACACTATTCAATTTATTAACCAAAATTAAACGTATTAATTATTATGAAATTTAAATTACAAACAGAAAAATTAAGATTGATTTTCTTTCTTTTTTTATGCTTTAGTTTTATAATGGTTTCCGCACAAAATAAAAAAAATGTGTCGGGTACTGTTATTTCTTCTGAAGATAATTTTGCTTTGCCAGGTGCTTCCATAATTGAAAAGGGAACAAAGAATGGCACATCAACCGATTTTGATGGAAAGTTTTCATTAGAAGTATCGGAAAATGCAAAAACAATTGTTGTTTCTTTTATGGGGTTTGTAACTCAAGAAGTAGCAATAACAAATGGGCCACTCACTATTATAATGGAAATGAGTAGTGCTGCACTTGATGAAGTTGTAGTTGTGGGGTATGGAACTCAAAAAAAGAGTGTTGTAACAGGAGCAATATCTGCAGTAAAGGCTAAAGATATAGAAAATATGCCTAGCGGCCGAGTTGAACAAGCTTTACAAGGTAGAGTATCTGGGTTAACTATTGCTGCAAATGCTGGCCAACCAGGATCTTCATCAACAATTAGAGTTCGTGGTATTACAACTTTTACAGAAGCAGGGAACGATCCACTTTGGGTTGTTGATGGTGTTATTGTTGATAATGGAGGAATTGGTTTTTTAAATCAATCCGATATAGAATCAATGGAAGTACTAAAAGATGCAGCCTCATTAGCAATTTATGGATCTAGAGCAGCTGGAGGAGTTATTTTAATCACAACAAAAAAAGGAAAATTAGGGAAACTTAACGTTGCTTACAGTGGTTATACAGGTATTTCTAAAGCAGCAAGAACATTAAGTTTACTAAATGCTACCGAATATGCTACTATTATGAATGAGCAATCTGTTAATGGTGGTGGAGAGGTTATTTATGCAAATCCTAGCTCTTACGGTAAAGGTACAGATTGGCAAGATGCTATTTTTGCAGATAATGCGTTAAGATCTTCGCATGAGATAAGTTTAAGTGGCGGCAATGATGTTTCTAATTTTTATGCTTCATTTGGAATTCAAGTGCAGGACGGTATTGTTACTCCTGAAATTTCAAGTTTAAATAAAAAAAGTATGCGTTTAAATTCAACGCACAAAATATCTAAACTTTTTACAGCTGGTCAAACATTAGGGTATTCTCACCAAAAAACGTTAAATATTGGAAATACAAATGCAGAACAAGGAGGACCTTTAAGCTCCGCCTTACATTTAGATCCAATTACACCTTTAGTAGAAACTGATCCGGGTAAAGCAAATGGAATTCCTTATTTAGGAAATGCAGTTATGACTGATGATAATGGCAATCCTTATGGAATATCAACTGTTGTGCAAAACAATATGACAAATCCATTAGCATATGTAAAAACTAGGTTAGGAAATTATAATTGGTCTGATGATTTAGTTGGGAATGCTTATTTAGAAATTGCACCGATAGATGGTTTAAAAATTAGATCAACCTTGGGAGCAAAATTAAGTTACTGGGGATTTGAAGGGTTTACACCAATGTATTACTTAAATGGTAATAATATTAACGAGGAAAACAGTATAAATAGAACCATGAATAAAAATTTTGGTTGGAATAATGAAAATATAATTTCTTATACCAAACAAATACAAGATCATAACTTTACTGTACTACTTGGACAAGGAGTTTATGTTGACAATGATTCCTATGGTTCAAGTACAACTTATAGAGGTCTTCCAACCAGCGATTATAGATTGGCATCATTTACATACAATGTTGCAGAAAGCAATAAGTTTGGTACTTCTTATACAAACAATCTTCATAAATTAACTTCTTTGTTTTCAAGAATTAACTATGATTATAAGGAAAAGTATTTGATTACTGGGGTAATTAGACGAGATGGTTCTTCAAGATTTGGTTCAAATAATAAATTTGGTGTTTTCCCTTCTTTTTCAGCAGGATGGGTTGCTTCAAAAGAAGATTTTTGGAAAGAAAATACTATAATTAATACACTTAAAGTAAGAGGAGGTTACGGTGTAACAGGAAACGATGCAATTGGTGACTTTGGTTATTTAGCGTTGGTTTCTGGCGGAAGTAATTATCCTTTAGGAACTGATGGGGCTGTTCAAATAGGAACAAGTCCTAACGCTCCTTCTAATCCAGATTTAAAATGGGAAGAAACAACGCAAACAAATATTGGTGTAGATGCTAAATTATTTCATGCTTTAGATTTGACCTTAGAATTTTATAAGAAAAAAACAACAGGAATTTTACAAAGTGTTGAAATACCTGGTTTTGTTGGTGCATCTGGTCTTCCATTAGGAAATGTTGCTGATATGGAAAACCGAGGAATTGAACTTGAACTAGGTTTTAATAAACAATTTGGAGAGCTTAATTTTAAAGCGAGTGGAAATATTTCTTATTTAGAAAATGAAGTTACCTATTTAGGTCAAGGAAAAACATATATTACCGGAGGTGTTGGTTTTCAATCAATGGGAACCTTAACTAGAACCGAAATTGGAATGCCTAGAAATACTTTTTATGGAATTAAAACCAACGGTATTTTCCAAAATCAGGAAGAAATAGATGCCTATGTAAATAGTGAAGGAACTATTATTCAACCAAATGCTAAGCCTGGTGATTTTCGTTGGGTAGATACCGATGGAAATGGAAAAATAGAAGATGCCGATAAACAATATTTAGGAAGTCCAATTCCAAAATATACCTTTGGTTTTAATTTTAACTTAGATTACAAAAGTTTTGATTTAAACATGTCATTTCAAGGAGCTGCCGGAAATAAAATTTTCCAAGGTTTACGAAGAATTGACTTAGGAGCTGCACCAAATTATCAAACAAAAGCTTTAGATCGTTGGGTTGGAGAAGGAACTTCAAATTCATATCCTAGATTAACTACGGCCGATACAAACTTAAATTTCTCTCGATTTTCAGATTTTTATTTGGAAGATGGTGATTACTTACGTGTAAAAGTTATTCAGTTAGGCTATTCATTGCCTTCAAACGTAATAAGTAGAATTGGCGCTCAAAAACTGCGATTATTTGTAACTGCAGAAAATTTATTAACCTTTACTCATTATACAGGATATGATCCTGAAATTGGTGGAAGCACTTTTGGAATAGATAGAGGTTATTATCCTCAAGCTAAGTCTTTTATGTTTGGAGCTAACATTCAATTTTAATTTAGAAACATTATGAAAACAAAAAATATTAAAAATATATTTATTTTTAGCGTGCTAATTACTTTCCTATTTTCTTGTAATGAAGATTATTTAGAAATTACACCTAAAGGAACCTCTCTTGAAGAAACGTATTATCAAAACGCTGATGAAGCATATTCAGCACTTATTGCTGCCTATGACATTATGAGTTTCAACTCTTCAAGTTGGGACAATATGATTTCTTTTATGAACGCAGGATCTGATGATAATTATGGAGCTTCTGTTCCTGGTGATGCAATTTCACTTTTTTCTTATCATCAATTAACTCCTACAAATATGCCTAGAGCTTTTTGGAGTAATCATTATCAAGGTATTTTTAGAGCTAATACATTACTTCAAAAATTGCAAAATGTACCAATGGATGAAAGCTTGAAATTAAGATTTGAAGGAGAATGTAAAGCTATGCGTGCTTATTATCACTTTAATTTGGTAAGGTTATTTGGAAATATTCCATTAATGACAAGTACGATTTCACCTGTTGAAGCACAAACATATCCTCAATCATCTAAAGAGGAAGTTTATGCGCAAATTGAAAAAGATTTATTAGAAGCAATTGAATTGCTGCCAATTTCAATAAACACAGCAACTGAAGGAGGTAGATGGACCAAAGGTGCAGCAAAAGCAATGTTAGGTAAAGTATATGTATATGATAATAAATTACCCGAAGCTGCTGCTCAGTTGGCAGAAGTAAATGGCACTCCAGGTGGAACTAGTCAGTTCGGATATCGTTTGTTAGATAATTTTAAAGATTTGTGGGTACATTCAAACAAGTTTAATTCAGAAAGTATTTTAGAAGACGTTCATACAGAAGCAGGAAGAGCAGATTGGTCGGGTCTTGGTTTTGGTACAGAAGGTAATATTTTAAATATTATGGTGGGTATTAGAGATTATACAAGAACAGCAAACTCTACAGCGCCTGATTATTTTTCTGGGTGGGGAGTAAATACCGTAACTCAAAGTTTGTACGATGCTTTAAAGGATGATCCACGTTTTGATGCTACAATTATTGATGTAAAAGCATTAATAGCAAGTGGACAAGTAATCGGATATTCATTTGTTAATGAAGCTTCAACAAATACAGGTTATTTTATGGCTAAATTTGTTCCATTAAAATCGGATGCAACTACACTAGGCGGAGATCCAACATTAAATTTCTATCAAGATACTTATATTATAAGATTAGCCGATACGTATTTGTTAGAAGCTGAAGCATTGGGTGGCACTGGAGCAAGAGCACAAGCGTTATTAGATGCGGTTAGAGCAAGAGTAGGGCTGCCATCAGTACCTGTAAGTTTAGACGCAATTGCTTTAGAAAGGAGAAAAGAATTAGCTTGTGAAGGACATCGTTGGTTTGATTTGGTGAGAACAGGTAAAGCTTCAACAGTATTGGCTTCTAGAGGTTTTATAGCTGGAAAAAATGAAGTGTTACCTATTCCTGAAAAGGAATTAGAAAACTCTGTGATTGTTCAAAATTCGGGTTATTAATAATTTAAATCTAAAAAAATGAAAAAAATAAAATTAGTAACAAGTTTATTGTTTTTTGCTGTATTATCATTTGGAATATTTACGGCATGTCAGCCTGATGATGTTGAATTAGGAAATGGAATAGTAGGAGAAGCGTTAGACGCAAGTTTTACGGTTACTCCAGTTGAAGGAGCGGTAAATAAATATTTAGTTAAAGCTTTATCAAGCAATTATATAACTTCAAAATGGGATTTAGGAACTGGCGAAGCTGCTTTTATAGGGAAAATGGAAGAAGAGATTTATTTTCCAGATGCTGGAACATATGCTGTAAAACATTATGCAGTTGGTATTGGAGGTGAATCTTTTGTAGCAGAACAAAATGTTGTAGTTACTACATCTGATCCGGCCGCTAATTTAATTCAAGGAGGACTTTTTGCAAATGCTGAAGACCATGCTAAATGGACAGTGTTAACAATAAGTAGCGGTGATTTTTGGAAATTTAATGACGGTAGTGTAAGTGTTACCACTGGAGGAAACTGGTCGCAACAAGCAATTTATCAAGCAGTTCAGGTAGAAGCTGGTCAGAAATATAAAATTGATATGAATGTATCTTCTACACAAGGATTAACAGATACTTGGTTTGAAGTTTATGCTTCTACAACAGTACCTGTTCAGGGAGCTGATTATGCTACAGGAACAGTTGTTAGATCTATTAATACTTGGGCTGGTTGTGGTTTAGCTCCTTTTAATGGGTTAATTAGTACAGTTGGATGTGGAAATAATGATGGAATTATAACTTTCCCTTCTAGTGGTACAGTTTACTTGGTTATAAAATGTGGTAGTGGTGGAACTCCTACTATTACAATTAAAGATGTCCAATTTAGAAAGAAATAAGTTCTTAAAAACAGTTAATAGTAATGTGTATTGTGAACTGTTTTTTTAGATTAAAATAATCATTTATCATATTAAAATTGATTAATTAAGTTGAGTTGATACTGCTGATTTCTTTTATTAATTTAAGAAACAGCAGTTTCTTAAATTTATTCAAAACCTATAAATATGACTTCAAAAAGTTAATCATATAAATTATATTAAATTAATTCTTTTTTATAAAAATGAAATATTTACTTACTTTATTAGTGCTTTTTTTTAGTTGCACTATCAACTCTCAAACTTCATTAGCTAGCATTTTTGGCGACAATATGGTATTACAGCGTAATGCAGGTATTCCTATTTGGGGTTGGGCTAAAGCGAATGAAAAAATTGAAGTGCGTTTTAATAAGCAAATTAAAAAAACAAAAACAAACGCTCATGGTAAATGGATGGTTACTTTAAATTCTGAAGTTGCTGGCGGTCCTTATGAGTTAGTTGTAATTGGCAAAAACACAATAAAATTAAGCAATATATTAGTTGGAGAAGTTTGGTTATGTAGCGGACAATCAAATATGGAATGGACTGTTGGACAATCAGACAATGCAGAAGTTGAAATAAAAAATGCAGCTTCCTATTCAAACATTCGACATATAAAAATTCCAAAAGAAATAAGTTCTTTACCAAATGCTAATTTCAATAATGTATCTTGGGATGTTTGCAATTCCGAAACTATATCAGATTTTACAGGTGTTGGTTATTTTTTTGCAAAACAATTATATGATTCGTTACAAATTCCTATTGGTTTAATAAACGCATCTTGGGGTGGTTCAAATATCGAAACTTGGATAAGCCGTGAAGGTTTTGAAAGTAGTAATGAATTTAAAAATTTAATTGCAACCTTGCCAAAAACCAATTTAGATTCTCTTCTAAAAATAAAAATTTCAGGAACACAAAAAAGAATAGAAGAATTACAAAACGAACCTTTTTCAAATGCAAAAATAGAAACATATAAAGAGGTAGATTTAGATGATTCTTCTTGGTTACAAATGAATGAACCAGAAGTATGGGAGTCTCAAGAATTGGGAGAGTTTGATGGTGTTATTTGGCTACGAAAACATGTAACCCTTACCAAAGAAGATTTAAATAATACCATAATACTTAACATTCCTGCTGTTGATGATGATGATACCACCTATATAAACGGCGTAAAAATTGGCGAAACAAAAGGATGGGATCAGAAAAGAACTTACACAATTAATGCCAACATATTAAAAGAAGGAGATAATGTAATTTCAATTAGAGTTGTTGATAGTTCAGGAAGCGGAGGACTTTATGGAGATGCAGTAAACTTTACATTGACTATTGGGGAAAAGGAATTACCCTTAAGTGGCATTTGGAAATATAAGGTTGAATCTATTTATAATGCAGTTAATTTTAATGATTATCCTTCATTATGTTTTAATGCAATGATTAACCCAATAATTCCTTTTGGTATTAAAGGTGTTCTTTGGTATCAAGGTGAAACAAATGTAAGTCGTGCATACCAATATAGAACAACATTTCCATTGTTAATTAGAGACTGGAGGCAAAAGTGGGATGATAAATTATTACCTTTTTATTATGTTCAATTGGCAACATTTAATTCAGAAGGAGATAGTAATACTGGTTGTGATTTGGCAGAACTGCGAGAAGCACAAACCAAAACATTACAATTACCAAATACTGGAATGGTGGTAACAACGGATGTTGGTAACCCAAATGATATTCACCCAAGAAATAAAAAAACTGTAGGAAAACGTTTAGCATCAATTGCTTTACATAATTTATATGAAAAGCCAATGGTACATTCTGGTCCAAAATTTAAATCTATGAAAATAAATGATGACCATATTATTGTTTCTTTTGATGATATTGGTGGAGGCCTAATGACAACAGATTTACAAGGCAACGTTCACGGGTTTGAAATTGCAGGAAAAGATCAAATTTTTTATAAAGTAAATGCGGTTATTGAAGGTGATAACATTATTATATCAGCAAAAAATATAAATACTCCTATACATATCAGATTTAGTTGGATTGGTGATGCCTCAGCAAGTAATTTATTTAATAAAGAAGGTTTTCCTGCCGTACCTTTTAGAACTGATGATTGGAAAACTATTACAACAAATGTTAAATATAAATTTTAGAGAAAAAATACTTAACAAATAAAAAAAGCTTAATGCTTGTTAAAAGTGTTAGGCTTTTATTTTTTTTAATTAAAATGCAGTAGAATTTCTTTTTATAACTTTTGTTGGCAAAACAACAGTTTGGTGCTGAATTTGATTTCCTTTTTTGGTTGCCTTAATTTCTTTTAATAATAATTTTAAAGATTTTTTTCCCATTTCAAAACCTGGTTGATCTATGGTACTCAAAGAAGGTGAAATAACACTAGCCATAAACCAATTACTAAAACCAATAATGCCAATTTGTTTGGGTATTTTAACACCAACTTCATTAAAATAAGCTACAGCGCCAATACCAACCAAATCGGTAATTGCAAAAATTCCATCAACATCTTTATGTTCTGTATGTATTTTTTTTGCAAATTTATACCCTTCATTAAAACTTACTTTTTCACAAGTAAATACAATAGAACTATCAAATTTTAGATTGTAATCTTCCAATGCTTTTTTATACCCTAAAAAACGATCAATTGAACCTTGTGGATTTAAAGGACCTCTAAAATGAGCGATTTTTTTACATCCTGATTTAATTAAATGCTCTGTGGCATCATAACCTGCACTTTTGTCGTCAATAACAACTTTTGAGCAATCTAGCAATTTTGAGATTTTATCAAATAAAACTAAAGGGACATTATGTTCAATAACTTTTTTTAAATGATCCAAATTTTTTGTGTTATTAGATAACGACATTAAAATACCATCAACTCTCTTGCTTAATAATAAATCTATTTGTTTTTTTTCAAGTTCTTCCGATTCGTTAGATTGCAAAATAATTACCAAATATCCTTTTTTTTCGGCCTTTTCAATAATAGCATTTACAACATTTGAGAAAAAATGGTGTACAATTTCAGGAATAATTAAACCAATAGTTTTAGATTCCTTTGTTCGGAGGTTTACAGCAAATGAATTTGGTTGATAATTTAATTTATTAGCAAGATTTATGACCGCCGTTTTAGTTTTTGGACTAACATCGGCGTAATTTTTTAAAGCCTTTGAAACCGTCGTTACTGAAATACCAAGTTCTTCAGCAATTTGTTTTAACGTTACTTCTCCCATTTAGTAAAAATAAGTAAATTTTTAAGAGCTTATTTTGTTTTTATACTTACAAACTAAAAATTCTTTACTGTCTTTGAAGGAGTTGTTAAGAAGATATACCTACTTCTTTAATAATTTGCATTATTACAACCTCTTCTTTTAATTAAATATTGTAAAATAAATTTATTTAAAAGTAAAATCGAAATCGTTTTCGGTAAAATCGAAATCGTTTTCGTTGATAAATTTAAATATTAAAGTATCAATTCTGTATACATTCGAGATATTAATCAAATTTAATAACTTTAATATTATGAAAAAACTATTTTTAATGAAGCAGAATTATATTTATATATTTTTCTTAGCTATTTCTAGTGTTGCTTTTTCACAAACAAAAAGTGTTTCAGGAACCATAAACGATGCTTTTGGTCAACCATTGCCAGGAGTAAATATTTTAATGAAAGGTACTTCAATAGGAACTACCTCTGACATGGATGGTAAGTATATAATATCGAATTTAGAAACTGGAGAATATACATTAGAAGTTTCTTATGTTGGGTTTAAAACATTTTTAAAATCTATAAATTTACAAGGAAGTGATATTTCTTTAGATGTTGTTTTAAGAGAAGATGTAATGTCGTTAGATGATGTGGTAATTACTGGTGTTGCTAATCCTCGATCAAAAATTGAGTCGAGTGTTTCTGTTACTACGTTAAAACCTCAACTAATTGAGCAATCTTCACCAAGATCAACTTCTGAAATATTTAGAACAATTCCTGGTATTAGAACAGAGTCTTCAGGTGGTGATGGAAATACAAATATTTCAGTGAGAGGTGTGCCAATTTCCGCTGGAGGTTCAAAATATTTACAGTTACAAGAAGATGGTTTGCCAGTACTTTTATATGGTGATATAGCTTTTGCTACGTCTGATATTTTTTTAAGAGCAGATCAAAATGTTGCAAGAATTGAAGCTATTAGAGGAGGTTCAGCATCTACACTTTCAAGTAATTCACCAGCAGGTATTATAAACTTTATTAGTAAAACAGGTGAAGTTGAAGGAGGAGGAATTTCAACTTCTTTTGGATTAGACTACAATAGCTTTAAAACAGACTTTGATTATGGTACTCCAATAGGTGACGGTGTTGCTTTTCATGTGGGAGGTTTTTTTAGACAAGGAGAAGGCGTAAGAGACGCAGGATATTTAGCCAATAAAGGAGGTCAAATTAAATTAAATCTAACAAAGAGATTTGAAAATGGTTATGCCAGAGTTTATTATAAATTTTTAAACGATAGAACGGCAGCATATATGCCAATGCCAATAAAAGTAACAGGTACAAACAGCAATCCTAATTGGGGAAATATTGAAGGGTTTGATGCTACAACAGGAGCTCAACATAGCCCTTATTTAACACAAAATAATGGGTTGGATTCTAATGGAAATAGAAGAAATGCTGATGTGGCAGATGGTATGCACCCTATTTCTAATGCTATTGGCGCAGAATTTTCTTTCAATCTAGAAAATGATTGGAAAATAGACAACAAATCAAGAATGGCTTTTAATAAAGGTAGATTTATAGCTCCTTTTACTGCAGCAGTTGGGACTGTTAATGATATGGTTGCTGGTATTGCTGGCTATAACGGATATGATGCAACAGGTGCAACAGTTACAAATACAGTAACTGGAAATGCATTTAATAATCCAAATGGATTGGCGCAAAGAATTATGATGTTTGATACTGAATTAGAAAACTTCAATAATTTTGTGAATGATTTTAAAGTAACAAAGAAATTTGAAAAAGTTAGTTTAATAGCTGGATATTTCACTGCAAATCAAAACATTCAAATGTCTTGGTTGTGGAATGTTCATTTAACTGAAGTAAATGGTGTAAATGCTGCTCCATTAGATGTTACTTTAGCTGATGGTACAAAAATAACAGAAAACGGACAAGCTTCTTATGGCGCTGCTGAATGGGGCAACTGTTGTACACAAAAATACAATGCTTCTTATAATGTAAATGCACCTTATGCTGCAATTACTATTGATGCCAGTAAAAATTTAACATTAGATGCTAGTGTACGATATGATAATGTAAAAGTGAATGGTTCTAGTATTGGAGGAACACAATCTGCAAATTTAGATGTAAATAATAATGGAACTATTGAGCCAATTGAAATGAATGTTTCAGTAGTAGATAACGCAAATTCAAATCCAATTAATTATGACTATGATTATGTTTCATATTCTTTTGGTGGTAACTATAAATTAAATGATGAAACTGCAGTTTTTGCAAGATACAGTAGTGGAGCTTCTGGTAAAGCAGATCGCGCTTTTACATTTGGACAACCAATGACTTCTTTAGGAAACCCAAAAGATATTTTAGATCAGGCAGAATTAGGTTACAAAAGAAAATTTGACAATGCAGGTTTATTCATCACTGGTTTTTATGCTAAAACAACTGAAGAAGCAGGTTTTGAAGCAACCACTCAAAAAGTTGAAAAAAACGATTATAAATCTTTAGGGATAGAAATTGAAGGTTCTTTAAAATTAAATAAGTTTGATGTTAGAGGAGCACTTACCTATACAAATGCTGAAATTTCAGGAACTATTGACGGTTCAAACGTTGGGAATACCCCAAGAAGACAACCAGATTTTATTTACAGTTTAATTCCTACATATAGTTTTGGTGAAAATGGAAATCATGTAATTGGAGCAAGTATTATTGGAAATACAAAATCATATGCTCAAAATAATAATGATTTAGTAATGCCAGGTTATGCGTATGTAAATATGTTTGGAAAAGTAACAATTACAAAAGGTTTTTCAGTTGCATTAAACATAAACAACCTTTTTGATACTATTGGGATTACAGAATCTGAAGAAGGTTCTATAGTTGAAGGTCAAACAAATTATGTAAGAGCAAGATCAATTTCAGGAAGATCATCATCTTTAACATTTGCATATACTTTTTAATATTTTATAGTATAATAACTAGCCTTTTATTGAAATAATTGGCTAGTTACTTTAAAACCATTCAATTAAAGGCTTCCTTTAAAAGTTTATAATTCTAATTTACAAGAAATAGTTGGTTTAATTAAGTTTAAAAGTGAACTGTTCTTTAGTAAGAAAATAAGATAGTTCACTTTTTTTAATTTTTTCCATAAATCCAATAAGCAATTATGAAAAATAAAATACAATTAATAACATATATAGATAGACTTGGTTGTAAAAGTATAACAGAGTTAAATTCTTTATTCAAAAATGAGTTAAAAGGGCTGTTTGGAGGTTTACACATTTTACCATTCTATTACCCAATTGATGGAGAAGATGCAGGTTTTGACCCCATAGATCATAATTTAATTGATCCTAGGTTAGGTGATTGGAACGATTTAAAAGAACTAAGTGAAGAGGTTGATATTATGGCCGATTTAATTGTGAATCACGTTTCGGCAAAATCAATTCAATTTCAAGATTATCTTCAAAAAGGAGAAAAATCAGAGTATGCTTCGTTGTTTTTAAAGTACAATACTGTTTTTCCAAATGGAGCAACTGAGGCAGATTTGTTATCAATTTATAGACCGCGTCCAAATTTACCATTTACCATGGTTAAATTAAACGACGGTTCGGTTAAATTGATTTGGACCACATTTACAAGCAATCAAATTGATATTGATGTAAATAATAAAATTGGTATTAAATACTTAGAAAGTATTTTAGATACCTTTGAAAAAGGTGGTGTTAAAATGATACGTTTAGACGCTGCGGGATACGCTATAAAAAAACCAGGAACATCGTGCTTTATGATTGATGAAACCTATGAATTTATAAGTCAACTTACTAAAAAAGCAAAAGCAAAAGGAATTGAAGTTTTGGTTGAAATTCATTCATACTATAAAACCCAAATTGAAATTGCAAAAAGAGTAGATTACGTATACGATTTTGCATTGCCTGTATTGGTATTAGATACTTTGTTTAATAAAAATGCTTCAAGCCTAAAAAAATGGTTAGAGGTTAGTCCTAAAAATGCATTAACAGTGCTGGACACGCATGATGGAATTGGAATTGTAGATGTTGCTGGTGAAGGCGAAAAACCAGGTTTAATTGAAGGTGCCATTTTATCTAAAATTGTAGATCAAATGCATATAAACAGTGGTGGAAATAGTTTAAAGGCAACAGGAGCAGCTGCTTCAAACTTAGATTTATATCAAGTAAATTGCACCTATTTTGATGCCTTAGGAAGGGATGAAAACGCTTATTTAATAGCAAGAGCTATTCAGTTTTTTGTACCAGGAATACCTCAAGTGTATTATGTAGGTTTATTTGCAGGTGAAAATGATATGGAATTGTTGGAAAAAACTAATGTTGGTAGAGATATAAACCGTCATTATTTCACAAAAAATGAAATTAAGGAGCAGTTAAATAGACCTTTAATCAACGATTTGAAAGAATTGATGCTTTTAAGGAATAACCATCTAGCTTTTAACGGAGATTTTAATTTAATTGAAACTTCAAAAAATGTGCTAAATATAAAATGGGTAAATAACAACCATATTGCAGAGCTTTTTATTGATTTAACTTCAATGAAAATGGAAACAAAATTCTCATCATAAAATAGTGATTAAAGTGCTATAATAGGAATATTATTTAATTTTATACAAATTAATACAATGAAAAATCAGGTAGAACAAACGACAGAATACAATCAAAAAAACATAAAGTGGTTAACTTACCTTATGTTTATGATGTTTGCTATGACAACAGATGCAGTGGGTGTTATTATTCCAGAAGTAATGAAGGAATTTAATTTATCAATGACTGCAGCTGGACTTTTACATTACGGTCCAATGACAGCAATTGCGTTGGCCGGTATATTTTTAGGCTTTTTAGCAGATAAAATAGGTAGAAAAAAAACAATTATAATAGGTTTGGCATTATTCGCTGTAAACTCATATTTATTTTTGTTGGGTAATACTTTTGGGTTTTTCTTAGTGTTGTTAATTATTTCTGGAGCAGCAATTGGTGTTTTTAAAACAGGTGCTTTGGCATTGATTGGAGATATGTCAAAATCTACAAACGATCATACGTCAACAATGAATGTTGTAGAAGGATTTTTTGGCGTAGGAGCTATAATTGGTCCGTTTTTAGTAAGTTATTTTTTGACCAAAAATGTAGATTGGAAATGGCTATATGTGGTGGCAGCTACTTTATGTGTGGTTTTAATTATTATAGCTTTTTTTGCAAAATATCCAGATACTAAAAAATCTACAGAAGAGCCAATAAATATTAAACGAACCTTGCTTATGGTGAAAGATAAATATGCCCTTGGATTTTCTTTAGCCGCTTTTTTATATGTTGCTGTTGAAGCTGCAATTTATGTTTGGATGCCAACTTTAATAGCTGGGTACGATGGTAGTTTTACTTTTATAGCGCTGTATGCATTGCCTATATTTTTTATTTTACGTGCAGGAGGACGCTTTTTAGGTGCATGGATGTTAGAGCGTTTTGATTGGACTGTTGTAATGGCTATTTCAAGTTTTGCAATATTATTGTGTTATGCTTTTAGTTTTTTAAATAGTACAGCCACAGTTGTATTATTACCATTATCAGGTTTGTTTATGTCTGTTATTTACCCAACAATAAATTCTAAAGGAATTAGTTGTTTTCCAAAAATCAGTCATGGTTCTGTTGCAGGAATTATTTTATTTTTTACAGCTGCAGGTGCGGCTGTTGGACCCATGTTAATGGGTGTAGTTAGCGATTTATTTGGTTCTAATGCAATATACGGTTTTATGTTAGCAACCTTTTTTGCAGCTATATTATTTCTCGGATTTTTATATAATATGATTTTTAAACCGACTCATATTCGTATTTCACAATTAAATGAAAGCGAATATGTAAATTTAAGTAAGTTATAATGGCTAGTAAAAAGTTAAAAGCGGTTTGTTTTGGCGAAATTTTATTTGATGTTTTTCCTAAACTTAAAAAAATAGGAGGAGCACCTTTAAATGTGGCTTCTCGGTTAAAATCATTTGGTGTTGATGTTGCTATGATTAGCGCAGTTGGTAATGATGAAAATGGAAAAGAATTAATTGAATATTTTCAAAAATTAGAAATCAATACAAGATCAATTCAAGTAAAAAAAAATTATCCAACAGGAGTTGTAAATGTCCAATTGAATGAAAAAGGAAATGCTTCTTACGATATTGCCTATCCTTCTGCTTGGGATAAAATTCGTTTATCTATTGATGATTTAGAATTAGTTAAAAATGCCGATTTTTTTGTATATGGAAGCTTGGCTGCTCGTGATGAATCAACAAAAAAAACAGTATTGCAATTGTTAGAAGTTGCTAATTATAAAATATTTGACATCAATTTAAGAAATCCGCATTATACTGAAGATACTTTGATTGAGTTTATGAATACCGCAGATTTTATTAAGTTTAATGATGAAGAATTGTATGAAGTTTCTCGATTTTTAGGTTCTACATATAATTCATTGCAACAAAACTTAGAATTTATTGCCCAAAAAACAACTACAAAAACAATTTGTGTAACCTTGGGTTCTCATGGAGCAGTTTTATTCGTTGATGAAACATATTATCATAGTTGTGGCTATTATGTAGATGTTGTTGATACCGTTGGATCTGGAGATTCCTTTTTAGCCACTTTGATAAACAAACTATTTACGGATAAAGACCCACAGAAGGCTATTATTTATGCTTGTGCAGTTGGAGCGTTGGTAGCACAAAGCGAAGGTGCAAATCCTATAATTTCGGAGGATGTTGTACTGAATTTTATAGCAGGAACTAAATAAATTGCTGTAAAATAAGTATATTTTATAGAATTCAATTTTGGAATAAAAATATAGATGACTGTTTTTTATGTTGTTTTAAAACAATTTTCTCACTGTACAAAAGGTTTTTTGTAATTTTACAAAGGCTTTTTATAAAAGCATTTGTGTTTGTTGGTGAAAAATGTAGATAAAATCAGTATAAAAAGTAGATAAATATCTAAAAAAGTACATTAAATTTTACTATTAAGTAGTATAAATATTAAGTATTTAAAATGAGCTAGAAATGGAAATTGCACATTACAAATATACAAAATGATTGTTGATTTTGTTTAAGACAAACTAGGTCATAAACTTAAAAAGCCTAACATTAAATATTTGATGTTAGGCTTTTTAATTGGGGGCTGTTTATTTATTGTTTTAGCTGCAATCCTATGTTTGCAATGCCATTATTTTCTTTTAGTAAAGGAGATTTATCACTTGGTATAAATAGTTTTTTATCTTCCCATTTTGGATTTTTAAAAGCAATGTTTTCCATAATAGCATTATTTGAAGTCTTTATACTTCCATTATCATATATTAGACAATTGGAAATGCTGTTTGAAGTTCCGCTTAAATTCACAAAATTTTTAACTTGATAACTACCTTCAAAAACAGAATTTACAATACTTACATTGTCAATATTTTTGTTTTTAATAGCATAGCCTTTTTCTTGATTATAGACTTTACTGAAAACACAATTTGTTACACGTAAATTACCACCATCAACTGTAGAGCCGCTTTTGTAATAATTAATTGCAAATTCATCAATGTTTTTAAAAACAGTATTATGAACTATTAAATTTTTTGCATTGTACTTTCCTAAAGGATCTTTTTCATACGATAAATTTAAACCTCTATATGCATCGGATATTAGCGTGTTTTTTATGTTAATTGTATCGGCCATTGTTCCAATATAGGCTTTAAAAACACTTCCTCCATTTTTGTTTGTAAAATTTACTAATTGACAATTATCAATACTCAAGTTATAAATTTCTGATTCATTTTCATCAGGTGAAACTACTGCGTATTTTACAACTTCTTTAGCATCTCCATTTAGCATTATGTTTTTCATTGTAAAACTAGCTCCTTGTGTAACTCTAAAAAAGTAAGAAATAGGTTTTTCTAAATTTTCATTTGCTTTTATTTCTACGCCATTTCCTTCATTTTTACCAATAATAGAGATGTTTCCATTAATTTTCATTGATTTATCTACCAAATAAATACCTGGATTTAAAAGCAAAACATCACCAGAATTGGCCTTTTTTAATGCTTTTGAAAGCGTTTCAACACCAGGATCTACTACAAGTGTTTGTGCTTTTTTAACAAGAGTAGGTTCTTCAATCAATGGTTTCCATGTTGGGCCAGCTATGGCATTAATTGCTTCAGGAATTAATTTATTTCCTAAATTAAAAGCGCCAGCAACAAAGTAAGTTCTTGCAGAATTCGTGATATCTACAACTGGACTTGTTGCTATTTTTATGGCAGATTTTAAAAGATTATTATTTTCTGAAGGCATTGGTAAAGAACCTAACATTTCCCAATCTACAATTACTTTAGTAAAATAATTTCCATCTATTTCAACATCGGCATCTACAAAATTTGAAGTAAAAGTAATTCCACTTATAACGTCGTTGGCATTGTAAATTTTACCGCTATTAGTATTGGTTATTAAGTTATTTGCAAAAACTGAATTTATTGGAGCTAATGTTTTTTCATTGTCTTTCCCTGCTCCAAATTGAACGGCATTGCAATTAATTAATGTGTTATTTTGAATAGTAGCATTTTTAACTTGGAAGTAACGGTTTAAAGGTGAGTTTTGTACTCCGTTCATCACTACAATTGGAGCCCGATAATCATCTCCAGAAATACCAATTAATAAGTTGTTTTGTACGGTATGGTCTTCACCAATAATTCTAATACCACCAACTCTCGGATTGTTATTTCCTACAAAAACATTGTTTTCTACTAACGCTCTATTTCCGTGGCGTAAGGTTAAAGTACCTTCACTTTCTAAAAATAAATTGTTTCTATAGATGTTATCACATGATTTATTTGAAATAATTTCAATTTCACCATTGCAATGCTTAAATATATTGTATTCAACGGTTGATTTTGATGATTTCATGGAGTTTTCACTAGTTCCAATTCTGATAGTTTCTCCACCATTAACTCCTAATTCTGGGCGTTCTCCAAAAAAGTTATGGTCAATTAAGTGATTATTTTCAATATGTTCTTCTCCTTTTAACCAAACTACTAATGTTGTACCTTCGTTTGTTTTGCCAGTAAAATTATTATGGTCAACTCTATTGTTTTTTCCCCACATATCAACCCAATGAGTTTCTATACTTTTATCTGTTGGATTGTAATTTGAAATAGTACAATTTGTTAATCTACAATTGTAGGCAAATGTTTTTGAGTCTTTTTTAAAGGAAATAACTTCTTTATCAATTGGAACGCCATCTTTAAACCATAAACCACTTACTACCATGTATTTACCAGAAATAGTTAATTTAGAGTTTCCGGTTATAATAACTTCTCCTTCTTTTTCTGCAGTTATAGTTATAGGTGCTTCTTTAGTTCCAATTCCATTTACATTCAGTTGTACATCTTTCCAAATTCCATTTTTTAATATAATAGTATTTCCAGGAATTGCGTTCTTAATTGCATTGTTAAATTGATCAATAGTTTCAACAATTGTTTTCTGAGTTTGAGAAAATAGAGCAATATTTATTTGTGTAAATAATAAAAATAAATAGGAAAATTTTAGTTTCATATATTGAATATTAATTGGTTAACCAGTTTGGTTATCCAAAAATATTCAATTATTTTGATTTATTTGTAATTTTAACTATAAATTAATAATACAGTTTTTCAAATAATATTCTTAAACGCTGCATAAAAAGATACAATTTTATCAGATTTTAATAAATATTTTCCTTTTATACAGTATATAGGTAATTAACCAAAAGAAAATAATATGAGTAACGGCAAATAATAAAGAGCCATTCATATTTCCTGCAATTGGAACAAAAATATCTGCATAAAGATAATCGTAAGCTGAAATAATTTCACCTTGAGCGTTTGTAATGTTAATTAAATAAATAATTACGAGTACGTATATTCCAGAAAACATATAAATTGCTAAAGGATTTGTGCCAAAATGTAAAAATGGAGTGGACCATTTTTTGAAATTATGCACATCAATAATCCATAGTAAAAAAGCTAAAAAAACCATAGCTAATCCTCCTGTATATAAAACATATGAGCTAGTCCATAAAGCTTTATTAATTGGAAACACAAAACTCCAAATAAAACCTATAAAAACAGCAATAGTACCAACAGTAAGTAACTTTTTTACAACTGCCATTATATTGCCTGATGACTCAATTATTTTTCCTGAAAAATAACCCAAAAGTAACGTTGCAACTGCTGGAAGTGAAGATAATAATCCTTCTGGATCAAATGGAATTCCAAAGCCGTTGTACAAGTGATTTTTACCGAATAATAAAACATCTAATTTTAAAACTAAGTTTGATGATAATTCATAAGGTTCATTTGTACTCCCAAAAAATAGCAATCCCCAATAAGCCAATAAAATAATTCCAAAAATAATAAGTAATTGTTTGTAATTAAATTGCATACATAACAATGCGCCAATTAAATAAGCAATTGCAATGCGCTGTAATACACCTAAATATCTTAAATTTTCAAAATCGAAATACGGAAAAGCGTTTAAAAAAACACCTAACAAAAACATGATAGAAAATCGTTTTAATACTTTATAAAGTGATTTTTTTGTAATTCCTTCATCAAATTTTTTAAATGAAAACCACATAGACACTCCAACAATAAATAGAAAAAACGGAAAAACTAAATCTGTTGGCGTACAGCCGTGCCATTTTGAATGCAATAATGGGGGATACACATAACTCCAACTTCCGGGCGTATTTACCATAATCATTAATGCAATTGTTAAGCCTCGCATTACATCAAGAGCCATTAATCTTTGAGTAGCCATAAAAAATTAGATTATTTTTTCAACCCTAATTTATGACCAGCAATGGCGTAATATAAAATAATGATATAGCAAGGTAATAAAATCCAATAGCCAGCTGTTGCAGATTGTGCCGATGCAGCTGCTTCACTAAAACCTTGTGAAAGTAATTCCATTTTATTACTATCTACAAAACGTCCGTATAAAGGAGGGATTATTGCACCTCCAGATATTGCCATAATTAATAATGCAGAAGCTGTTTTGGTAAATTTACCCAATCCTTTTAAAGTTAAAGGCCAAACGGCTGGCCAAACTAAAGCGTTTGCAATTCCCAAAGCAGCTACAAATAATATAGATACAAATCCTGTTGTAAACACTATACAAAATGTTAATACAATTCCTAAAATAGCACTTGCTTTTAAAGCAAATGCTTGGTTTATATATTTTGGAATTAAAAATACGCCCAAACCATACGTAGCAACCATTGCCATTAAAGTAAATGTTGTAAAATATTTTGCTTCATCACCAGATATTCCTAATGATATTCCGTAAGCAATAATAGTATCTCCTGCAATAACTTCTGCACCAACGTAAACAAATAATGTTAAAACGCCTAACCATAAATGTGGAAACTGAAAAATGCTTGTTTTGGTTGTTTTACCTTCTTCAATTTCATTAATAGGTTCTGCTTCTACGTGAGGTAATGGTGCTTTTCGTATTAAAATTGCTAATACAAACAGTACGGCAGCCATAATAATATAAGGCATTACTACACTATCGGCCATAGTATTTAGTAATTGTGTTTTTTCGGTTGCATCAACAACACTTAATTTTTCTTTAATTTCATCAATTCCAGAAAGTAAAATTGCTCCAAAAATTAATGAACCTAACGCACCAGCTACTTTATTGGCAATTCCCATTATTGCAATACGTTTTGCAGCGCTATCAATGGGTCCTAAAATGGTAATATATGGGTTTGAAGCAGTTTGTAATAAAGTCATTCCCATTCCTTGAATAAAAATACCGGTTAAAAATACCCAGTAAGTTCTTGCTTCGGCGGCTGGTATAAAAACCAAAGCTCCTAATGCCATAACAAATAAACCTAAACTCATTCCTTTTCTATAACCAATTTTATTTAAAATATAAGAAGCAGGCAGTGCCATTACAACAAAGGAAATATATGATGCCGACGCTACTAAAAAGGATTGTGCAGAAGTTAATTCATTTATTGTTTTCATAAACGGAATTAATGCTCCGTTAATCCAGGTTACAAATCCGAAAATAAAGAATAATCCTGCAATTATTAGTATTGGAATGAATGTGCTTTTATTAGAGTTAAGTTGTTGTTTTGTTGATGACATTGTTATTGTATGTTTGGTTAAAAAATATTTTTCTAAGATACTATTAAAAATAAGTATTAGAAATTATTTTCTCTAATCAACATAAAAACATAGCTGAACTTAACTTTATTGAACATTAACGTTTTTTAAAGGATCAATTAATTGATAAAATCGGTACTATTAAATATTTTTTGCTTTGCTTGAATTAGATAATTTCTGCCAATTGGAATTCTTTTTTTGTTTATTTCAACAGAGTTTCCTTCAACAGCAGTAATTTTATTAATGGCAATGGTAAAAGACCGATGAATTCTTAAAAAATTATCAATTGGTAATTCTTCAGATATACTAGTCATAGATTTATGTACTAGATAGTCTCCTGTAATTGTAAATACTTTTATGTAATCTTTTAAACTTTCTATATATAAAATATCGTTTAATTTAATTTTCATCATTTTTTTATCAACTTTCAAAAAAATAAAAGGTTCTTCTTTTATAGCAATGTCGGTTATTTTTTCTTTTTCAAGACTGATTCTACTTTGAATTTTATTAATAGCTTTTAAAAACCTTCCAAAAGGAATTGGTTTTACTAAATAATCTAACACATCTAAGTCAAAACTTTCTACTGCAAATTCTCTGTAGGCGGTTGTTATTACAATATGGGGACTATTTGTAAGTGTTCTTAAAAATTCTAATCCGCTCATTTTAGGCATATTTATGTCTAAAAATATCACATCAATTTCATTGGTTTCTATAGTTTGTAAAGCGGCAATTGGGGTGTTAAAAGTTGCAACTAATTCCATATTTTGAAACTCAATTAAATGACTTTTTATAACAGAAATAGCCAAAGGTTCGTCATCAATAATAATACATTTTATTTTCATTGAATTGGTATTTTTAATTTAACAAAATAGTGTTGCTTTTTTACAAAAGTCTTTAATTTGAAGTTATTATTAAACAATAATTGTAGTCTTCTTTTAACATTTTTAATACCAATGCCGTGTTTTTGAGTAGTATCGTTAATATGCACAAAACTATTTTTAACACAAAATTTTAAAGTTTTGTTATTAATTATTTCAAATTTAATGCGCACTTGTATTGATTCATTTTCTTGAGCACCATGTTTAAAACAATTTTCTATAAAAGGCAAAAAAAGTAATGGAGGTACTTTAACATCTTCAATATTTCCTATAATATTTATTTTAGAGTTAACTTTATCTCCGTAACGTAATTTTTCTAAATCTAAATAATTTTGAATGTAATTTATTTCATCAAATAAGCTTATTACAGGTTCTTTTACATCATATAAAACATACTGCATAATGTCTGATAATTTTAAAACCACATTGGGTGCAGTATCAGATTTTTGAAGGGTTAAAGCGTATAAATTATTTAAAGTATTAAAAAAGAAATGTGGTTGTATTTGCGATTTTAAAAAATCAAGCTCAGTACTTAATTGTATTTTTTGTAAATCTTCAGCGCGTCTTTTTTCGTAAATCCAATCAAAGGTTAATTTTATAGCAGAAACTAAAGCCACAACATATAATTCACCTAAAACTACTGCTACAATATGGTTAAAAGTAAATGCTTGTTGTGTTCCTTCAGCTTCGGGCCAAATATTTTTGGTTACCAATAAAAAGTTTAAGCCAGTTCTTATACAATACAGTATACATAATGAAAATAAAAGAAAAAGAATGTAACGTTTAAATTTTCTGGTTAAAATGTATTTTGGTATTAAATAGTAAATATTAAAATATACAATTATAATGTGTAAAGGAAATTCAACCAAGTTAGATTTTAATGAATACCAATAATCATCAAAGTAACTTCCCCATCTAATTACATTAAATACAAAATAGCTTCCCCAAAAAAGTAAATGGTACTTTAAAGGTATTTTTATGCTTGAATTTTCAAGCCATTTTAATTTCGAAAAACTCAAATATTAAAATTTTGAAGGTTAAATTTTGTGAAAAATTATAGGTTTTTTTTACGATAACAAAACAATTTGCAATAAAATTATAAATTGACAATAAAACGTTTTCGTTAATATTGCAAAAACTGTTATCTGTTGTTTTTTTTCTGTTGTTTATAGAAATATTTTTTTAAAATCTTTTGATATATCTAAGTTTAAACTTTAATTATTTAACCATTAATTATACTTATGAAAAAATTATTACCACTATTAATGCTGGTTTTTTCTCTTGTAATTACTACACAAGTAAATGCACAAGTTAAAACTATTTCTGGTACAGTTACCGCTGAATTAGATGGCGCTCCTTTGCCAGGAGTTAATGTTGTTTTGCAAGGAACAACAAAAGGAAGTCAAACAGATTTTGATGGAAAATATAGTATAGAAGCTTCAAACGGAGATGTGCTTGTTTTTTCATTTATTGGAATGAAAACAAAATTTGTAAATGTTACTGATGCTAATACATTAAACGTAGTTTTAGCCGAAGACGCATTAAGTTTAAACGAAGTAATTGTTACTGCTTTAGGTATGAAAAAAGAGAAGAAAGCATTAACATATTCTGCTCAGGAAGTAAAAGGGGAAGATTTAACTAAAGTAAAACAAACCAATCCAATAAACAGTTTATCTGGTAAATCTGCTGGTTTAACTATTACTAAAAGTTCATCAGGTGTTGGTGGAGCTTCAAAAGTTGTGCTAAGAGGAAATTCTTCAACAACAAATAACGATCCTTTGTATGTTATTGATGGTGTGCCAATGTTAAACAGCGGAAATGGACAAAATGGTGAAGAGCCAGGAACTAGTATTTTTGGAGGTCAAATTGGAAATAGAGATGGAGGTGATGCATTGTCATTATTAAATCCAGATGATATTGAGAGTATGTCGGTTTTAAAAGGTGCTTCAGCAGCAGCTTTATACGGAAGTCAAGGTGCTAATGGTGTAATTTTAATTACTACGAAAAGCGGAAAAGATGGAAAAGTTCAAGTAAACTTTAGTTCAAGTATTACTGTTGATAATGTAGTTTCTTTACCAGAATTACAAACTGAGTACCAATCAAATTCAGTTGGACAACCAATCGCTGAGAATGGGAATGTTACAGACCCTAAATCTTGGGGCGCTAAAAAAAGTGGATTAACAAATGGTGTTGATGATTTTTTTAAAACAGGTTATACGGCCATTCAATCAATATCATTAACAGCAGGAAATGAAAAGGCTCAAACATTTTTCTCTTACGCAAACACAACTGCAGGAGGTGTAATGCCAAACAACAAATTAGTAAGAAACAATTTAAACTTACGTGAAACCGCTAATTTTTTAAATAATAAAATACAAGTTTCAGCAAATATAAACATATCTGATCAACGAATTTGGAATCGACCTACTAACGGATTGTATTCTAATCCATTATCTGGTTTATATTTAAATCCTGTTGGAATAGATTTGAATACGTACAAAAATAAATTTGAATATTTTAATACAGCAACAAATATGATGGATCAATACGCCACTTCATTTGATGAAAATATTCAACAAAACCCATATTGGCTTGTAAATAGAAATCCAAGTAAAGATTTAGCGCAAAGAGTTCTTGCTAATGTTAGTGTTAAATACCAAGTTAATGATGATTTATCTTTCCAATCAAGAGGAAGTTTTGATAAATCTTTTTTTACTTTTGATAAAAGAATGTATGCAGGTAGTGATTTAACTTTTGTGCCAGCAACAGGAAGGTATATTTTAGAAAAAACCGAGAACACACAACAATACTTAGATTTAATTGTGAACTATAACAAAGAAATCTCTGAAGATTTTACTTTTTCAGGAGTGTTAGGTACAAGTTTAACTAAATATTCAATAGGTGACCAACTTTCATTAGATTCAGGAACCAGTAGCGGATTAACATATCCAAACGTATTTACTATAGGTAACTTTGCAAGTACAAATGATATTAAACAATCGGTATCAAACAAAGAAGTACAATCCGTTTTTGGCTCAGCAAATTTTGGTTATAAAAACAAAATATTTTTAGATGTTACAGGAAGAAATGACTGGTCATCAACATTAGTAAATACAGATACAAACTCGTTTTTTTACCCTTCAATTGGTGTAACAGGTGTGTTATCTGAAATGTTTAAAATGCCAGAAAATATTTCATTTGCAAAAATAAGAGCATCGTATGCTGTTGTTGGTAAAGATATTCCTGCGTATGCAACAATTCCTTTAAATTCAATTCCAGTTGGTCAAGGAAATTTTACAAAACCAAGATTTGGTGTTAAAGAAGGCGAAACTTTAAAACCTGAAGAACAAAAATCATTTGAAATTGGTACAGAATGGCGTTTTTTCCATAACAGATTAGGTATTGATTTTACGTATTATAATTCAAAAACTACAGATCAAATATTTTTTATTGCAGCAGAGCCAAACGTAAACGGATTTGTACAAAATATTGTAAACGCTGGTGAAATATCAAATAGCGGAATAGAGCTAGTTTTAAATGCAAAACCAATTGTTAATGATATGTTTAATTGGAATACAACGTTAAACTTTGCAACCAATAAAAATAAAGTAGTTTCTGTACATCCTTCATTACAAAATGGTGAAGCAATTTTAACAGCACCAGGTGTTAATGGTTACGCATATTCATTAATTGAAGGTGAAGATTTTGGGAGCATTCGAGGCCGTTCTGTTGTAAGAAATGAAAACGGTTTACCAGTTGTAACAGATGATGCAGGAAGCTTAACCTTAGAAACTACCGATTTTGAAACTATTGCGCACGCACAACCAGATTTTACTTTTGGATGGAGCAATACATTTGATTTTAAAGACTTTTCATTCAACTTTTTAATTGATGCTAAAGTTGGTGGTGAAGTAGTAAGTGTAACGGAAGCCGTAAACGATTTTTATGGGGTTTCACAAGCAACGGCAGATGCTAGAAATAATAATGGCGGCATGGTTGATGTTGTTGATACAAATGGCAATTTAAAACAAATGACAGCGCAAGATTATTATTTAAAAACCGGAGGTAGAGCTGGTTTATTAGGCGAATATGTTTACGATGCAACTAATGTTAGTTTAAGAGAAGTTTCATTTGGATATAACTTAAAATTTGAAAAAAGTTTTGTTGAGAACATGAGACTTTCAGTAATAGCAAACAATTTATTCTTTATTTATAAAGATGCTCCGTTCGACCCAAATATTGCTTCTAGTACAGGGATAGGATTGCAAGGTGTTGATATTTATGGTCAACCATCTACAAGAAGTATAGGATTAAACATTAACGTAAATTTTTAAAAAAATGAATAAACTTATAAAATATACACTAACATCCATAGTAGCTGTTAGTTTTCTAAACTGTACTGGTGACTTTGAGAGCATCAATACAGATCCAAACGGTATCTCAAACGAAAGTTTAACACAAATGAACAATCATATAGGAGGTTCATTTACACCAATGTTTTTAAATGTTTTTAATGTAACTCCAGCTTGGAATTATCAATTGCAACAAAATTTAATGGGTGATGTGTATTCAGGGTATATGACTCCTCCAACACCATTTGCAGGAAATGTAAATAACATGACGTATAGCTTAATGGATGGTTGGAACGGATTTCCTTGGTCAGATGCTTATGAAAATGTAATGCCTTTTGTTTTAGATGTAAAAAATGCAGTTGCTGTTGGTGGAGATGAATCTGGCGTAAAGTTTGTGCATTTGGCAAATATTATCAGAGTTTCAGCAATGCATCGGGTGTCAGATATTTATGGACCAATACGTTATACAAAATTTGATGATTTTGCAACAACTGGAGAGTATGACTCTCAAAAAGTTGCATACAATGCATTTTTTAATGAATTAGGTGATGCAATTGATGGTCTAGCGGCTTATGAAAACGACACACAATTTATTCCTTTTGATATGTCTTCATTGGGTGGTGATATTGCATTGTGGAGAAAATATGCAAATTCTTTAAGATTACGACTTGCAATGAGAATTGTAAATGTTGATCCAGTTTTATCAAAAACACAAGGAGAACTATCATTAAATAGTAATGCAGGTTTGTTAGAAACTATAGATATGAAAATTAACACTGGTTTTTCACATCCAATAGCAACAATAAGTGGTTCTTGGGGTGATATTAGGATGAGTGCTGAAATGGAATCAATTTTAAGTGGATTTAAAGATAATAGAATTGAAAAATATTTTAATCCTGCAGAAGACGCTTCTTTAGCTGGTGCATATAAAGGTATTAGAATGGGAATTGCAATTGAAGCAAAAGGACAATATGTTGGTCACTCTTCAATAGGAAGTGTTGTTGACGGTGAAACTATGCAATGGATGACTGCAGCTGAAATTTGGTTTTTGCGTGCAGAGGCAGCTTTAAGAGGTTGGTCAAATGCAGGTGATGCAAAAAGTAATTATGAAGCAGGCATAAGAGCTTCTTTTACACAACATAATGTTGCTGGCATTGATGCTTATTTAGCGGATAATACAAGTACACCAAAAGATTTTGTTGATGCCTTAAATCCAGCAAATAATATTGCTTATCCAAGTACTATTAAAATTGCTTTTAATTCTAATGGTACTAATGAAGAAAAATTAGAACAAATAATTACCCAAAAATGGATTGCAATGTTTCCTGATGGACAAGAAGCTTGGAGTGAATTTAGAAGAACTGGATATCCGAAAATTTTCCCTGTAGTAATAAACAATAGCGGAGGGACAATTGATACTAATATTCAAATTAGAAGAATAAATTTTGTTCAAAATGAAAAGAATACCAACAATGCAAATGTTACAAAAGCAATTACCCTTTTAAATGGTTCTGATAACGGAGGCACTAGACTTTGGTGGGATGTATCAGGAAGTAATTTCTAATGTGTTTTTTTATATTGAGTTTTGATTAATGAAAAAGCAAACGGAATTAGTCACTTCCGTTTGCTTTTTATAGCTAAATAAAAGCTTTTGGTCGAAAAAATAAAATTTTAAAAAAGGCATTCAATAAATTTACCATACAATATTCTTTTTTATTTATGAATAATAATCTAACTATGACTACAACTACTACCAAAATTAAATACCAACCAGCAGGTCAATTTGAAGATACTCGATTTGAGAAAATTCATAACATTGTTTTTTCAAGCTCTGTTGAAGCATCTATTTGTGTAGCTCAAGAAATTGCTGAATTAATTAGAGCAAAACAAAAAGAAAATAAGCATTGTATATTAGGTTTAGCAACAGGTTCTTCTCCAATTAAAGTGTATGAAGAACTGGTAAGAATGCACAAAGAAGAAAGCTTAAGCTTTTCTAACGTTGTAACTTTTAATTTAGATGAATATTATCCTATGGATAAAAGCAGTGTACATAGCTACTATTATTTTATGCACCAGCATTTATTTAATCATATTGATATTCAACCAAAAAATATAAACATACCAAACGGAACAGTTTCAATTGATGAATTACATCAATATTGTATTGATTACGATTTAAAAATTAAAGAATATGGTGGATTAGATTTTCAATTATTAGGAATTGGAAGAACTGGACATATTGGATTTAATGAACCTGGATCTCACTACAATTCTGGTACAAGAAGTATTACTTTAGATCATTTAACACGTGTTGATGCAGCACCATCTTTTTTAGGAATTGATAATGTTCCTAAAAAAGCAATAACAATGGGTATTGGAACCGTTAAAAAAGCAAAAAGAATTGTTTTATTAGCTTGGGGACACAACAAAGCTTCTATAGTTAAAGAAACTATTGAAGGAGAAATAACTTCTGAAGTTCCAGCAACATACCTTCAAGAACATGAAAATACAACTTTTATTTTAAACGATGAAGCTGCTCAAGATTTAACTCGTTTAAACACGCCTTGGTTAGTTGGACCTTGTATTTGGACCGAAGAATTAACAAGTAAAGCCATTATTTGGTTATGTAAGTTAACCAAAAAGTCTATTCTTAAATTAACAGATAAAGATTATAATAATCACGGAATGTCTAGTTTATTGGTACAAGAAGGTTCTGCTTATGATATCAATATAAAAATGTTTAATAAATTACAGCACACCATAACTGGCTGGCCAGGTGGAAAACCAAATGCTGATGATTCATCTAGACCAGAACGTGCAAATCCTGTTAAAAAAAGAGTGTTAATATTTAGTCCACATCCTGATGATGATGTAATCTCAATGGGAGGAACATTTGATCGATTAGTTGAACAAGGACACGAAGTACATGTTGCTTACCAAACCTCTGGAAATATTGCTGTTTCAGATTATGAAGCTCTAAAATATGCTGAAGTAGTTAAAGATGTAAATTCTGGCAGTGTTAATATTGATGTAATTATTGAAAAATTAAAATCAAAAGAAGATGATGTTGAAGATGCTTTGGAGGTTAGAAAATTAAAAGGATTAATTAGAAAAAGAGAATCGTTAGCCGCTACCAGATTTATTGGTGTACCTGATGAAAATGTTCATTTTTTAAACCTTCCATTTTATGAAACCGGTACAATTAAAAAAAATCCGTTAGGAAAAACTGATATTGATATTGTGGTAAGTTTAATAAAATCAATTCAACCGCATCAAATTTATGCGGCAGGTGATTTAGCGGATCCACACGGAACTCATAAAGTTTGTTTAGATGCAATTTTTGCGGCTTTAGAAATTTTAAAACCTGAAAAGTATATGGATGATTGCTGGGTTTGGTTATATAGAGGCGCTTGGCACGAGTGGGATATCCACCAAATTGATATGGCTGTACCAATGAGTCCAGATCAAGTTTTAAGAAAAAGAAAAGCAATTTTCTTTCATCAATCTCAAAAAGATGGAGTGATGTTTCAAGGAAATGATACTCGAGAATTTTGGGTGCGTGCAGAGGAAAGAAACAATGAAACTGCTCAAAAATACCACCAATTAGGTTTGGCTGATTATGCTGCTTTAGAAGCATTTAAAAGATATTATTATTAAAAAACTATGAAAAAAATTCTATTCTTTTTTATACTGTTAAATGTAATCTCTTCTTGGAGTCAATCTAAGGAATTAAACCTAATGCCTTGGCCACAAGAGTTAGTTTTAGGAAAATCAAAACTTGAAATTCAACCTGATTTTACAATTGTTGTACATCAAAAAATAACCAAAAGAATAGAAATAGCAACCACTAAGTTTTTAAGAAGATTAAGTGGCAGAACAGGTGTTTTTTTTGATAACGGATTTGCTTTTAATGCAAACTCAATACAAAATGCCACACTTGAAATTTTTTATAAAAGAGCAGGGAAGTTAGAAATAAATGAAGATGAATCTTATCAATTAAAAACTTCATCAAATAAAATTTCTATAGAAGCTACTACAGATATTGGCGTAATTTATGCTTTAGAAACCTTGTTGCAATTACTTGATAATAATGACACATCATACTATTTTCCTGAAGTTAGTATTAATGATTTTCCTAGATTTACTTGGCGTGGATTAATGATAGATGTAGCACGTCATTTTCATCCGGTTGATGTTTTAAAGCGAAATTTAGATGCAATGGCTGCTGTAAAAATGAATGTATTTCATTGGCATTTAACCGATGATCAAGGATTTAGAATTGAATCTAAAAAACATCCAAAATTACATCAATTGGGTTCAGACGGGCAATATTATACGCAAGAACAAATTAAAGATGTTGTTCAGTACGCTTCAGACAGAGGAATTAGAGTGGTTCCAGAAATAGATGTTCCTGGTCATGCAACAGCAATTTTAACTGCATATCCTGAAATTGGAAGTAAAGATACGATTTACTCAATTGAACGATTTTCAGGAATTTTTGATCCAACTTTAGATCCAACAAACGAAAAAACTTATGAAATTTTAGGTGATTTGTTTGCCGAAATGGCTGAATTATTTCCAGACAAGTATTTTCATATTGGAGGTGATGAAAATGAAGGAAAACATTGGGATGAAAATGAGCATATTCAAAGTTTTAAAAAGAAACATAATTTACAATCTAACCATGATTTACAAACCTTTATGAACATTCGTTTAGAGGAAATTTTAGTTAAATTAGGTAAATCTGTTATGGGTTGGGAAGAAATTATGACAGATAAAATGCCAAAATCTGCTTTAATTCACTCTTGGAAAGGAAAAAATGAAGGCGTTCCACAAAGAAGTTCCTTATTTTTAGCCGCAAAAAAAGGATACAATACCATTTTGTCAAATGGGTATTATATAGATTTAATGCAGCCAGTAAGTGAACATTATTTGGTTGATCCGTTACCTAAAAACAACAACTTATCAGCTATTGAAAAAGCTAGAGTTTTAGGTGGTGAAGCAACTATGTGGAGTGAATTAGCAACAAAATTAACATTAGATTCTAGGTTATGGCCCAGAACCGCAGCAATTGCGGAACGTTTCTGGTCATCTGAAGCAATAGTTGATGTTTCAAATATGTATAAAAGATTGGGTGTTATTAGTTTTAGATTAGAAGAATTAGGTATAACTCATATCAGAAATAGAGATGTAATCTTAAGAAATATTACAAATAATCAAAATATTGAAGCATTAATTACTTTAGCAAAAGTATACGAGCCTTTAAAAATTTATTCAAGAAATGCAGGAGGAACTGAATATAAAACCTATTCTCCGTTTACATTATTTGCCGATGCTTGTACAGCCGATGCAAGTGATGCTATTATTTTTAAAGAACTGGTTCATAATTTTATTTCTTCAAAAGGCGAAAATAGTAAAGCTGAAATTGTTTCTTTTTTTAAAAAATGGGCTGTAAATTACCAGCAGTTTAATCAAATAGAAAAAGGAAGTCCGCTACTTAAAAATATAGCGCCTTTATCTAAAAATTTAGCCGAAATTTCAACAACATTTTTGCAAATTATTAATTCTGAAACTATTACAAAGGAAGATTATACAAATTGTATTGAACAACTTTTGCAAATTGAAAAACCAGTTGAAGATGTAGAGTTAGCAATTTCTAAAGACTTAAAAAAGTTAGCAGCTTTTTTAATTGATACTAAAAAAGTAAGTAATATTTCAAATGAGTATTTCAAAAAAATAACTAATTAGTTTATAAAATTTCAATTAAATGTTACTAATTGCCGACAGTGGTTCAACTAAATGTGATTGGGTTCTTTTTGAAAATAAAGATGCCGCTCCAATTAAAATTAGAACCAAAGGTTTAAATCCTTCAGTTTTAAAAAAGGAAACGCTTCAAAATATAATTTCAGAAAACAAACAGCTTTTAAACTATAAAGACAAAGTAAGTTCAATTCATTTTTATGGCGCTGGTTGCAACACAAACAATACCATACAATTAATTTCAACCATTTTTTCATCTTATTTTAAAAATGCGAAAATAGATGTAAAAGAAGATACAATGGCGGCGGTAAAAGCTTCTACAAATTCAGCTGCCGTAGTTTGTATTTTAGGAACTGGCTCAAATTGTTGTTTTTTTGATGGAAATCAAATCTATCAAAAAGTGCCGGCAATGGGATATATGTTGATGGACGAAGCAAGTGGAAACTATTTTGGGAAAGAATTATTGAAATGTTATTATTACAATCAAATGCCCGAAACACTAAAAGTGTTGTTTGAAGAAAAATTTGTGATTTCAGAAAATGAAGTAATCAGTAAATTATACCAGTCAGATGCTCCAAATAAATATTTAGCCGAATTTGCAGTTTTTTTATTTGAAAATAAGCACGATAGCGTAATGAAAAACATTATTAATAAAGGCATTAAGAAATTTATTGATAATCAAATTTTACAATTTAAAGAAGAGTTAAAGTTTGTGCCGTTATACTTTGTTGGTTCTATTGCATATTATGCGCAAGATTTTATAAATGAAGCCCTGAAAGAAAGAGGGTTAAGGGCTGCTAGGTTTATTAAAAGACCTATTGAAAACTTAATTTATAAAATAAAAGAGGAAACGTTTTAAAATACATTAAGAAAAATTTAACATATTGAAATAGGGTAAATTACTTAATTAAACGACAGAATCATAATTATTGTTTAATTTTGAAATTCTTATAAAAGAATCACCCTTTAATATGAAAAAAATATTTTTAGTTATATCTCTCTTCATAGTTTCACTTAGTTTTTCTCAAATTCATGACCCAGTAAAATGGGAAACTTCAGTTGAAAAAGTTTCAGAAACAGAATACAATTTAATTACAACTGCCATTATTGAAAAAAATTGGCATTTATATTCACAAAATGTTCCGCAAGATGGACCAATTCCAACATCTTTTTCTTATGAAACAAGTAAAGATTTTGAAATAACTGGAAAAACATCAGAAGAAGAAGGTCATACAGTAAATGATCCTGTTTTTGAAATGAAAATTAAATATTTTGAAAACAAAGCAACTTTTAAACAACGCATAAAAGTAATTTCAAAAAGTACATTTGATATAAAAGGTTCTGTTACTTTTATGGTATGTGACGATGCTAATTGCTTACCGCCAACAGATATAGATTTAAATTTTACCATTCCAGTTTCAACTGGGGTTAATTTTTCAGCAAATCCAGTTGAAGATGAAATTGAAGCGAAAGTTTCAGAAATTACTGAAAACACAACAGTTATTGAAACTAAATTACCAAAATCTAAAGATAAAAGTCTGTTAACTATTTTTATTATAGCTTTCTTTTCGGGCTTTGCGGCGTTGTTAACACCGTGTGTGTTTCCAATGATTCCTATGACAGTAAGTTTTTTTACCAAACAAAGTAAAACCAGAGTAGCTGGAATTAAAAATGCCATTATTTACGGAGCTTCTATTGTAATTATTTATGTAGTTTTAGGATTGTTGGTAAGTGCCATTTTTGGTGCAGATGCTTTAAACGCATTATCTACTAATGTATGGTTTAATATTATTTTCTTTTTACTATTAATAGTTTTTGCAATCTCGTTTTTAGGTGCTTTTGAAATTGTATTACCAAGCAGTTGGGGAACAAAAGTTGACGCACAAGCAGATAGAGGTGGAATCATAGGAATTTTCTTTATGGCTTTGGCTTTGGCAATTGTTTCTTTTTCATGTACAGGACCAATTGTTGGAACATTATTAGTTGAAGCTGCAGCTGGAGGCAATCAAATAGGACCAATTGTTGGAATGTTAGGATTTTCATTAGCCCTAGCTATTCCATTTGCATTATTTGCAGCATTTCCTGGGTGGTTAAACTCATTACCAAAATCTGGAGGTTGGTTAAATACCGTTAAAGTTGTTTTAGGATTTTTAGAATTGGCTTTAGCATTTAAATTTTTATCAAACGCCGATTTAGTATTGCAATTACATTGGTTAGAACGTGAAGTTTTCTTAGCTATTTGGATTGCTATTTTTGGAACTTTAGCATTCTATTTATTTGGAAAAATACAATTACCGCATGATTCACCGCTAACTCATATTTCTGTAGGGAGATTAAGTTTAGGGTTATTATCTTTAACCTTCACTATTTATATGATTCCAGGACTTTGGGGAGCGCCACTAAATTTAATTAGCGCATTTCCACCAGCGCAACACTATAGCGAATCTCCTTACGGAGTTGGATCAACAAAAGTTGGAAGTTCATTAAATCAAAACCATTCAGAATTACCTGATGGCGCACACATTATGCCGCCTCATAATATTTTAGCCTTTAATGATTATGATAAAGGTTTGGCCTATGCAAAACAAGTAAACAAACCAATAATGTTAGATTTTACAGGGCACGCTTGTGTAAATTGTCGTAAAATGGAGCAAAATGTTTGGGCAAAAGATGAAATTTTACCAATTTTAAAAAATGATGTCGTTTTAATATCATTGTATGTAGATGATAAAAGACCATTGCCAGAAGGAGATGAAATTGATTCGAAATTAAGACCTGGTAAAAAATTAAAATATATTGGACAAAAATGGAGTGAATTTCAAACCATTAAGTATGGTGCAAATGCGCAACCATTTTATGTGTTAATAAATACCAACGAAGAAAAATTAAACGAGCCAGTTGCTTATACTCCTGATGTTGAGGAATATCACAATTGGTTAAAAACAGGAATATCAAACTTTAAATAATTAATAATAATGAAAAAACTAATTTATTTTTTAAGCATCGTTTTGCTTGTAGCATCTTGTAAAAAAGAAGAACCGAAAGATTATGTAACCTTATCGGGTAAAATTATAGATCAAAATTCAGACTCGTTGGTTGTTCGATCAAGAGACTATAGCAAAACTATTAAAGTAAATGCTGATGGAACTTTTTCAGACACTTTAAAAGTAGCAACTGGAATATACAATTTTTTTGATGGAGCAGAAAGCACTTCAATATATTTAAAAAATGGATTTGATTTAGTTATTTCATTAGATACAAAACAATTTGACGAATCTGTTAGCTTTACGGGTGAAGGAGCTGATGTAAATAATTATTTAGCAGCAAAAGCATTAATGCAAGAAGATGTTTTTGAAAACGATACACTTTTTACCTTAGAAAAAGCAGTTTTTGATCAAAAAATAGGAGAAATTAAAGAAAATTTTAATGCACTTTTAACCAATACACAAAACCTTGATTCATTATTTATTGCTAATGAAATGAAAGGTATTGAAGGTTTTACAAAATATGTTGCTAATAGTTATGAAGAGCAACAATATTTAAATACAGTTTTAGCAAAAGGAAATGTATCACCAAAATTTACAGATTTAGAAAATTTTAAAGGAGGAACAACTTCTTTAGATGATTTAAAAGGAAAATATGTATATGTTGATGTTTGGGCAACTTGGTGTGGACCTTGTAAAAGAGAAATTCCATTTTTAAAGGAAGTTGAAAAAGCATATCATGGCAAAAATATTGAGTTTGTAAGTATATCAATAGATCAAGCAAAAGATCACGAAGCTTGGAAACAAATGGTTGCCGAAAAAGAATTAGGAGGTATTCAATTATTTGCAGAAAATGATTGGAAATCGCAGTTTGTTACAGATTATAAAATTAATGGAATTCCACGTTTTATATTAATTGATCCGCAAGGAAATATTGTTACTCCAGATGCGCCAAGACCATCATCAGACGATTTAAAAGCGTTGTTTGATGAATTAAAGATATAACAAAACCTTATTGATTTTTATTCTAAAAGATACACTCTAATTATAGTTTTATTAGAGTGTTTCTTTTCAACAAGTTTTAAGTATGAGTATTTCATCAGAAAAATCTTTAAATAAAAATTTAGAAAATACTATTTCTGAATTAGAAATTTATTTTCAACAATTTAGAAAACATATCATTGGTGTTCATCAAAAATTTCAATCGCCTTATGGTGAAAAGGAAATTATTTATACAGATTGGACTGCTAGCGGACGTTTTTACAGACCAATTGAAGAAAAAATATTGAACGAATTAGGTCCATTTATTGCCAATACACATACTGAAACTTCCGTTACTGGCTCAGCAATGACAATGGCTTATCACAAAGCCCGAAACATTATAAAACAGCACGTAAACGCAAGTAAAGATGATGTTTTAATAACCGATGGAACTGGAATGACTGGCGTTGTAAATAAATTTCAACGCATTTTAGGATTAAAGGTTTCTGAAAATTTAAAAAATCATACAACGGTTCCTGATGAGTTAAAACCCATTGTGTTTATTTCGCATATGGAGCATCATTCAAACCAAACATCATGGTTAGAAACTATTGCAAATGTAGAGATTATTCCGTGTGAAGAAACGGGCTTAATTTGTTTTGATAGCTTTGAAAAATTATTAGAAAAATATAAAGATAGGCCAATAAAAATTGCATCTGTTACAGCTTGCTCAAATGTTACAGGAATTAGAACAGATTACCATAAAATTGCAAAAATAATTCATCAAAACGGTGGGTTATGTTTTGTTGATTTTGCATGTTCAGCTCCGTATGTTGATATAAATATGCATCCTGCAGATGAAGAATCTTATTTAGATGCTATTTTCTTTTCGCCGCATAAATTTTTAGGTGGTCCAGGTTCTTCAGGAGTGTTGGTTTTTAATAAAAAACTCTATAAAAATTTAATTCCTGACAATCCAGGTGGAGGTACTGTAAATTATACAAACCCTTGGGGAGATCACGATTATATTGATGATATAGAAACCAGAGAAGATGGTGGAACTCCAGGTTTTTTGCAAACCATTAAAATAGCTCTTTCAATACAGCTGAAAGAAAAAATGGGTGTTGAAAATATCTTAAAAAGAGAGCACGAAATTAATGCTATTGTGTTTGATAAATTATCCAAAATTCCAAACCTTACTGTTTTAGCAGCGCAACATACCGATAGGTTAGGGATTTTTTCATTCTACATAAAAAATGTGCATTTTAATTTGGTGGTAAAATTATTGAATGACAGATTTGGAATACAAACACGAGGCGGTTGTTCTTGTGCCGGAACGTACGGTCATTTTTTATTACACGTAGATCAGCAAACATCAAAAGGCATTGAAAAGCAAATATTAGATGGTTGTATGGTTGAGCGTCCTGGTTGGATTCGTATGTCTATTCACCCAACAATATCAACTAAAGATGTATTGTACGTTTGTGAAGGTATTCAGCAAGTTGCTGAAAATCATGAGCTTTGGTCAAAAGAATACACTTACAATGCAAATAAAAATGAATACATACACAATACTGCAAGTTCTGTGGAGGTTCAATTAGTAAATAGTTGGTTTGAAAAGTAACATTCAGTAGACTTTTTTTATATTTGAAACGCTTAAAATTGATAATTTAATGGATAATTTTATATTTTTTCTGAAGGCAGGGCTTTTTCATGTTTTAGATTGGAATGCCTATGACCATATTCTTTTTTTAATTGCATTGGCAGTTGTTTACGATTTTAAAAACTGGAAAAAAATATTATGGCTAATTACTTTATTTACCATCGGTCATACGCTTACATTAATTTTGGCTGCCTATAAAGTTGTACATATAAGTTCACAATGGGTAGAATTTTTAATTCCTTTAACAATTATAATAACAGCTTTGGTAAATATTTTTTATGGAAAAAATACCGCAAAGCAAACAAAAACAAATACCAATTTAATTTTCGCTTTATTTTTTGGTTTAATTCACGGATTGGGTTTTTCAGGATATTTTAAAATGTTAATTGGCAGTTCAAGCAGTAAATTTATTTCATTATTAGAATTTGCTTTAGGAATTGAAATTGCACAAATAATAATTGTTCTAGCCATTTTAAGTTTAGGGTTTTTAGTTCAAAAGATTTTTAGATATTCCAAAAAAGAATGGGTATTAATAGTTTCATCATTTGTTATTGGAATCACCTTACCCATGTTAATTGGTGCAATCTTTTGGTAAATTTTTAACGTTAAAGTATCAAGAAACACAGTAAATTAGAATTTTTAAAACAGTTATGAATAAAAAACAATTAAAATACGACCAAGCTTATATGAGAATGGCGTTAGAGTGGGCAAAATTATCTCACTGTGAACGAAAGCAAGTAGGAGCTTTAATTGTTAAAGAAAGAATGATAATTTCTGATGGATTTAATGGAACACCAACTGGTTTTGAAAATTGTTGCGAAGAAGCAGAAGGAAATACAAAATGGTATGTATTACACGCCGAAGCCAACGCTATTTTAAAAGTTGCTAGTTCTACACAATCTTGTAAAAATTCTACGTTATATATAACACTTTCTCCTTGTAAAGAATGTAGTAAATTAATTCATCAATCGGGTATAAAAAGAGTTGTATATGCCGATAAATATAAAGATACTACAGGACTTGAGTTTTTAGAAAAAGCAGGAGTTGAATTGACACATCTTAAAGATTTAAAATGAGCAAAAGAAAAACATATTACCCATTATTTATTGGAATTGCAGTTGCAGTTGGTATTTTAATAGGATCTACATTAAACTTCAAAAATAAATCGGTTTTATTTAGTTCAAATTCTAATGAAGCTAAAATAAAAAGGCTGATAAATTATATTCAATATGACTATGTTGATAAAGTAAATACAGATAGTTTATTAGACAATGCTATAACAAATATGCTTATTAAACTTGATCCACATTCGGTATATATTCCAAAAGAAGATTTAGGAAGAGTTACAGAAAGTATGGAAGGTAAATTTGTAGGAATTGGCGTTACATTTTTAATGTACAATGATACCGTTGCAATAACCAATGTAATTGAAGGAGGACCAAGCGAAATAGCAGGGCTAAAAGCCGGTGATAGAATTATTGTTGCAGGAAAGGATTCTATATTTGGAAAACATATTCAAAAAATTGCGGGAATTTCAGATACTGAAAAAGGTTCTTTTTTAGGAAATAGAAAAATTACTGATGCCGTAATGAAAACCTTAAAAGGGGAGCCACAAACATCAATTAATGTAACTGTTTACAGAAAATCTGAACATAAAAATCTTCAATTTAATATTAAAAGAGGTGAAGTTCCAATAAAAAGCGTATCATCATATTATATGATAACTAATGAATTGGGTTATATAAATATTGACCGATTTGCCAGAACTACATACGATGAATTTAAAACAGGGTTGGATGATTTAATTTCAAAAGGAATGAAATCTTTAGTGCTGGATTTAAGAGGAAATCCTGGCGGTTTTATGGATATTGCCAACAGCATTATTGATGAATTTTTAGAAGACGGAAAATTAATTGTTTTCACAAAAAATAAAAATGGTGAAGTAGACAAGGCTTTTGCAACAAAAAAAGGCGATTTTGAAAATGGAAAAGTATATGTTTTAATTGATCAAAACTCTGCTTCAGCCAGTGAAATTGTTGCCGGAGCTTTACAAGATAATGACAAAGGTGTAATTGTAGGAAGAAGATCTTTTGGAAAAGGTTTGGTACAACAAGAAATGGATTTAGGTGACGGATCAGCGGTAAGGTTAACAACATCTCGTTATTACACGCCTACCGGAAGGTCTATTCAAAAACCATACAACCACAAAGAAACGTTAAGTTATGATAATGAATATTTAGAAAGAATTCATAACGGTGAGTTAATTTCAAAAGACAGTATTAAAGTTGATGATGCGTTAAAATATACAACACCAAAAGGTAAAATAGTTTATGGTGGCGGTGGAATAATTCCAGATGTATTTGTGTCTATTGATACTGTTAACACTTTTAGTAATAGACTTTACGGAGGTTTAAACGACTTTGTTTTCAAATATATTGATGACAATAGAGTAAAAATGAGTAAATGGGAATTGTATGATTTTGTTGAGAATTTTGATACTGATAATAAAATATTCAATCAATATATTAAACAATTAGATTTAAATTTACCGCTTTCACCTAAATCAAAAGAAAATTTAAAAGTATATTTCAATGCTTTTATGGCGCGTAATTTATTTGATGAAACAGGTTATTTTATAATTACTCAAAAAAAGGACAGAATGATTTTAAAAGTTCTGGAATTAGAATCTAAAAAATAAATTTGACAGTAAACAAAAAAATATATTTCGCCTCAGATCAGCATTTTGGTGCACCAACAGCAGCTAAAAGTAAAGTTCGTGAACAAAAGTTTGTGAATTGGTTAGATGCTATTAAAAACGATGCAGAACACATTTTTTTATTAGGAGATTTATTCGATTTTTGGTTTGAATATAAAAAAGCTGTACCAAAAGGTTTTGTGCGTGTTTTAGGAAAATTTGCCGAGTTAAGCGATAGCGGAATAAAAATTCATTTTTTTGTTGGTAATCATGACCTTTGGATGAATAATTATTTTGAAACAGAATTAAATATTCCAACCTACTATAAACCTACTGAATTTGTATTCAATAACAAAACCTTTTTAATTGGCCATGGTGATGGTTTAGGCCCAGGAGATAAGGGTTATAAACGCATGAAAAAAGTTTTTACTAACTCCTTTTCAAAATGGTTGTACAGATGGCTTCATCCTGATATTGGAATAAAATTAGCGCAATATTTATCGGTAAAAAATAAATTAATTTCTGGTGAAGAAGATGTGAAATTTTTAGGCGAAGAAAATGAGTGGTTGGTGCAATATTGTAAACAAAAATTACAAATAAAACATATTGATTATTTTCTTTTTGGTCATCGCCATTTACCTATGGAAATTAATCTTGCCCCTAACTCAAAATATATAAATACGGGAGATTGGATTACCCATTTTACCTATGCCGTTTTTAATGGTGAAGAAATGATGTTAAAATCTTATTAAACCTAGGGCTTTCGGCTATATTTTAACCAATTTTTAACAAGAATTTAAAAAATATTTCGGCTATTTGCATCGTGTTATAAAGCATGTTAAATTCACGCGTTTAAAAACAATAAATATGATTCAAGAAAATAATAGTTCCGTAGACATTAGAGCTATCAATGAAAAGATTGAAAAAGAAAGTGCCTTTGTTGATTTGTTAATTATGGAAATGAACAAAGTAATTGTGGGTCAAAAACATATGATTGAACGATTACTAATAGGTTTATTAGGTAATGGACATATTTTATTAGAAGGTGTACCAGGATTGGCAAAAACATTGGCTATTAATACATTGGCAAAAGCAGTTCAAGGTGATTTTAGTAGAATTCAGTTTACGCCAGATTTATTACCAGCAGACGTTGTTGGTACTATGATTTACAATATTAAAGAAAATGATTTTACCATTAAAAAAGGCCCAATATTTGCAAATTTTGTACTGGCCGATGAAATAAACCGTGCACCAGCAAAAGTGCAATCTGCATTACTTGAGGCAATGCAAGAACGTCAAATAACCATTGGCGATACTACTTTTAAATTAGATGTTCCTTTTTTAGTAATGGCAACACAAAACCCTGTTGAGCAAGAAGGAACATATCCATTACCAGAAGCACAAGTTGACCGTTTTATGCTTAAAACTGTTATAGATTATCCAAAAATGGATGAAGAGCAATTAATTATGCGCCAGAATTTAAATGATGGTTTCGCAAATGTAAACGCTGTTGCGTCATTAGAACAAATCAATAGAGCTCGTTTAGCCGTAAAAGAAGTTTACATGGATGAGAAAATTGAAAAATATATTTTAGATATTATTTTTGCAACTCGTTATCCTGAAAAATATAATTTATCAGACTTAAAAGGCTTAATTAGCTTTGGAGCTTCTCCGCGTGGAAGTATTAACTTAGCAATGGCATCAAAATGCTACGCATTTATTAGAAGAAGAGGATATGTAATTCCAGAAGATGTTAGAGCCGTTGTACACGATGTGTTGCGTCATAGAATTGGAATTACTTATGAAGCAGAAGCTGAAAACATCACTTCAGAAGATATTATTAATAAAATTGTAAACGAAGTAGAAGTACCTTAAAAAGCCTTTGGCTAATAGCCAAAAGCCAAAAGCTTGAAAAATGGATACTAAAGAAATACTTAAAAAAGTTCGAAAAATTGAGATTAAGACACGCCGCTTGTCTGATCATATATTTTCAGGTGAATACCACAGTTCATTTAAAGGACGAGGTATGACTTTTTCTGAAGTAAGACAATATCAATACGGCGATGATGTTAGAGCTATTGACTGGAACGTTACAGCACGTTATAATGAACCTTATGTAAAGGTTTTTGAAGAAGAACGTGAACTGACAATGATGTTAATGGTTGATGTAAGCGGGTCAGAATTTTTTGGAACAACACAACAATTTAAAAGAGATACCATTACAGAAATAGCTGCAACATTAGCATTTTCTGCTATTCAAAATAATGATAAAGTTGGCTTATTGCTTTTTTCAGATGAGGCAGAATTATTTATTCCGCCTAAAAAAGGAAAAAGCCATGTGCTTAGAATTATTAGAGAATTAATAGAGTTTCAACCAAAAAGCACCAAAACAAATATCAATGAAGCATTGAAATTTTTGTCGAGTGTAATGAAGAAAAAAGCCATCGTTTTTGTGCTGTCTGATTTTATGGATGATCATTATGAACATACATTAAAAATTGTTGGTAGAAAACACGATGTTACCGGCATTAGAATTTTTGACAAGCATGATGTTGAAATGCCAAATTTAGGAGTTGTACCAATGTTAGATGCCGAAACTGGTAAAACAATATTGGTAAATACAGCTTCAAAAAGTGTTAGAAAAGGTTATACAGCACATTACTTAAAATTGGTAGACTATTTTGAAAAATCTTTTAACCATAGTGGTGCAGGAACTATTAGTTCTAGAATTGATGAAAGTTATGTTAAAAAATTATTGGGTTATTTTAAACATAAAGGAGCAAGATAACGAATGAAATTGATTGGAGCGAAAGCAATTAAAATGAAAAAACTGTTTTTATTTAGCATATTATTTATTGGTTTTTTGAGCTATGCTCAAGAAAGCCCAGTATCTATTTCAACAAATACAACTTCCATTAAAATTGGTGAGCAAATTCAGTATAAAGTAACCGTTAAAGGTCAAAATAATATTGTTTTTCCAACCATTAAATTAGATAGTTTAAAAAAAGTAGAGTTGGTAGAAGCTTTACCAACAGATACTTTAAAAAATCAGCTTGAAAAAAAATATTTACTTACAAGTTTTGACAGTGGCGTATATGTTATTCCGCAACAAGAAATTTTAATTAATAACTCAAAATATTTAACAGACTCTCTATTAATAAATGTTGCAACTGTAAAAGTAGACACGCTTAAGCAAAAAATGTATGAAATTAAAGCTGTTAAAAGTGAACCAAAAACTTTTGATGATTACAAACATTTATTGTGGTGGTTGCTTATAATATTGGCAATTATTGGAGTTGCGTTGTATTTTATTTTTAGAAAGAAAAAAGAAAAAGAAGTTATAATATATGTTGCGCCAATTCAAGAAGCCTTTCAGCGTTTAAAAGAATTAGATGAAAAACAATTGTTGCAACAAAATAAAGTTAAAATCTATTATTCTGAATTAACTGATATTGTTAGAACATATATAGAGAAAGACATTCACATTCCAGCATTAGAATCTACAACCAATGAGTTGATTGAAACAATTAATGATTTTAACGAATCAAGTAATTTAGGGATTTCAAAAGAAACAATTCAACAGTTAAAAAGAGTATTACAAAGTGCCGATTTAGTAAAATTTGCCAAATCAAATCCTATTGTTGAAGAAATTAAAGCGGATAGAAATACAGTTGAATTAATATTAAAAGACACACAAATCGCCGTTCATAAAAATGATTCGGTTGAAGTTGAAAGCAACATAGAAAATGCAACTCAAACTACCATTAAACCTGTTAAGAAAAAGAAAAATAATATTGTAAAATATATTTTAATAGGTGTTGCGGCTCTACTATTAATAATCAGTGTTTTAGGTTATTTTGGTTATAAATATGTAAAAGATAACGTATTAGGATCCACAACTTCCGAAATATTAGATAAGCAATGGTATACATCTAACTATGGCTTTCCAGAAGTAACAATTGAAACGCCTGAATTATTAAAACTGGAGTCGGTTCAATTACCAGAAAGTGTAATGACAATTGTTGGAGATTATACAATTTACACTTATGGAAGTTTAATAAGTGATTTTTATGTAGCTGTTAACTCAACAAATTTCTTAAAAGAAACAGATAATTTGGATATGGATGGTGGAGTGCAAGGTTCATTAAAAGAAATGGGACAAAGTATGGGTACTATTTTTTCAAATTATGAAGAAGAAACCATTACTAATAATGGCGTGGAAGGAAGAAAAGTAACAGTTAATTATCAGAGAAAAAGTTTACTAACCTCAAAATTAACAGATTATAAATTAACAATGTTATTTTTTGCTGATAATAAAAGTATGAGACAAGTGATAGTTTCAAACATAAAAGATGATGCTAGTGCTAATAAAATAAGTGAAAGAATTATAAATTCTGTGATCATAAAACCATAACCAATGTTAAGAAATTTTGAATTTTTACATCCGCAGTTTTTATGGTTATTAGTATTAATACCATTGTTAGCTGTATGGTATTTTTTAATTAGAAAAAATGATAGTGCAACATTATTGGTTTCAAGTACTAAAGGATTTCTAACAAAACCATCAATAATTGTAAAACTAAAACCAATATTACCAGTTTTAAGAATAGTGTCAATTGCTTTATTAATTATTGCATTAGCAAGACCAAGAATAGTTTCTGTAAGTCAGCATACAAAAACAAATAAAGGAATTGATATTGTAATGGCAATAGATGTTTCTGCAAGTATGTTGGCTAGAGATTTAAAACCTAATAGACTAGAGGCGCTAAAAAAAGTAGCCGCACAATTTGTAAATCAACGTCCAAATGATAGAATTGGGATTGTGGTTTATGCAGGTGAAAGTTTTACACAAACACCAATTACAAGTGATAAAAGAATTGTTCAAAAAACAATTTCAGAGTTAAATTGGGGAGAGTTAGATGGCGGAACTGCAATTGGAATGGGTTTAGGCTCGGCAGTTAACCGTTTAAAAGATAGCAAAGCAAAAAGCAAAGTAATTATTTTGTTAACAGATGGTGTAAATAATACAGGTTTTGTTGATCCTAAAACAGCTACAGAATTAGCTATTGGACTTGGAATTAAAGTATATACCATTGGTTTAGGAACCAACGGAATGGCTTCTTTTCCTTATGCAAAAGATCCAAGAACAGGGCAGTTATTGTTTAGAAATTCACCTGTTGAAATTGATGAAGCTTTATTAAAATATATTGCTAAAGAAACCAGTGGGAAGTATTTTAGAGCTACTGATAACACAAAGTTAAAAGCTATTTATAATGAAATAAATAAGCTAGAGAAAACAGAAATTGAGGAGTTTAAATATTATAATTATCAAGAAGATTACAGAATTTTAGTGCTATTAGCAGGATTGCTAATTTTTATTGAAATGTTATTAAAACATACCATTTTTAAAAGTTTTATATAAATTGGTTAATAGGTGGATTAGTTGAAAAGTGTAAAGGTTATGAAGTATGAATTTTCATTTGAAAAATTAGAAGTATGGAAGTGTTCAGTTGATTTATCAAAAACAATATATCAATTAACAATTAGTTTTCCAGAAAATGAAAAGTATGGATTGGTAAGTCAGTTGAGAAGAGCATCAGTTTCAATTGCATCTAATTTAGCAGAAGGAACTTCAAGACAAACTAATAAAGATAAAGCTCATTTTACAACAATGGCTTTTAGTTCATTAATGGAAGTTTTAAATCAGTTAATTATATCAAAAGAATTAAATTTTATTTCTGAAGAAAATTATGACAAAGTAAGGGTTGAAATAGGTAAAATATCGAGAATGTTAAATGCTTTGCGAAAAGCACAAATTAATAATTAAACTGTTTAACCATTCAGCAATAAACCATTAAACTAGTAAAAATGTATCAATTAGAAGAACCAACATATTTTATATATTTAGCAAGTATTCCAGTAATATTTGTGTTGTTTTTGTTGGTGTTATGGTGGAAAAAAAGAAAACAAAAACAATTTGCAGACAGCGGTTTAATGGAAAAATTAAGTCCACAAATGTCTACATTCAAATCTTTCTTAAAAATTGGAGTAATTTGTATTGCTTTGGCATTTTTGGTAATAGCATTGGTAAACCCAAAAATGGGAACTAAGTTAGAAACTATAAAACGGCAAGGTGTTGATATTGTTTTTGCTTTAGACGTATCTAAAAGTATGTTAGCTGAAGATATTGCTCCAAGCCGATTGGAAAAAGCCAAGCAAATTATTACCAGAATAATAGATAATTTAGGAAGTGATAGAATTGGAGTTATTATTTATGCAGGAAATTCCTATCCTTTATTACCAATAACTACAGATCACGCAGCAGCTAAAATGTTTTTGCAAAATGCTGATCCAGATATGGTTTCAAGCCAAGGAACCGCTATTAATGAAGCTATAAATAGAGGAATTACCTATTTTGATATGAAAGAAAGAACCAATAGATTTTTATTTATTGTTTCTGATGGTGAAGATCACGAAGAAAATATTGCTTATGCAGCAGAAGATGCTACCAAAGCCGGAATTAAAATTTTTACTATTGGTATTGGAACAGAAAAAGGTGGTCCAATTCCAATAAAAGAAAACGGAAATGTAGTAAGTTATAAAAAAGACAATAAAGGTGAAGTTGTAATTACACAATTAAAACCAGATGTTTTAAAAGAAATTGCCTCCGAAGGTAATGGAAAATATATTGATGGAAATAGAACGCAAGAAACTATTAAAACCATTGAAGATTTATTGCTTAAAGCAGAAAAAAATGAATTTGAAACAAAACAATTTTCAGATTATAAAGACCAATTTCAGTGGTTTATAGGTTTAGGTTTGCTGTTCCTTTTAATTGATGTATTATTGCTTGAAAAGAAAACGAAATGGATTCAAAAATTAAATTTATTCAATGAAAAAAAATAGTTTAATCATAGTATTTTTAACATTTACAACAATTCTGTTTGCGCAACAGCCTAATCAAGAACAATTAGAGCGCGAAGCAAGAAATGAAGTAAGAGAAGGAAATAAACTATACAACCAATTAAAATTTTCTGATGCAGAAGTTGCTTATAAAAAAGCACTTTCTAAAAATCCGAATTATAGCAAAGCTGCCTATAATTTAGGAAATACAATTTATCAACAAGGAAGAAATAAAGAAGCTATTGCAAACTATGAATTATCGGCAAAAGCAACGAAAGATAAAATGAGCAAAGCCGAAATTTTTCATAATATGGGAAATTCTTTTATGAAAGAGAAACAGTATGCACAAGCCGTTGAAGCTTATAAAAACGCTATGAGAAATAATTCAAAAGATGATGAAACTCGCTATAATTTAGCATTGGCTCAAAAACTTTTGAAAGACCAACAAAATAAAGATAATAAAGATAACAAGGACAACAAAGATAATAAGGACAACAAAGACGATAAGAATAAAGATAATAAAGATAAAGACGGCGGCGATCAAGATAAAAACCAAGATAAAAAAGACGATAAAGACAAAGGAAAGGACAAAAAAGATGATAAAGGAGATGAAAAGAAAGATGATAAACAAGATCCTGAAAAGAAAGAGCAACCGCAACCGCGTCCAAATCAATTATCACCAGAGCAAATGAAACAGTTGCTGGAGGCTATGAATAATGAAGAAAATAAAACACAACAAAAACTAAACGAACAAAAAGCCAAAGGCAGAAAAGTTAAACAAGAAAAAGACTGGTAATTAATTATAAGAACCAATTTTTGAAGCCATGAAATTAATGAAGTTTTACATACTAGGTTTTTTATTATTTACATCACAAGTGTTTTTTGCTCAAATTGAATTTGAAACATCTGTGAGCAAAAATACTTTAGGCGTAAATCAACGTTTTAGAGTACAGTTTTCTGTAAATAAACAAGGTGCAGATAATTTTTCACCACCATCTTTTAGTAATTTTAAAGTGGTTGGTGGACCAAGTTCATCTGTAAATCAATCATGGATTAATGGTAAAGCAAGTTTTTCACAATCGTATATTTATATTTTAGAACCAAGAAGTGAAGGAGAATTTACTATTGAACCTGCAACAATTGAATACGAAGGAGAAACCGTTAAATCTAATACTGTAAAAATTACGGTTTCTAAAGCTGTAGAAATTCCAAAAGATCCAAATAATCCAGAATATATAGCGCAACAAAACATTCATTTGGTGGCGGAAGTTTCAAATTTAAGTCCGTATGTAGGCGAAGGAATTTACGTGGTATACAAACTTTTTGTTAGTGAAAACATAAGCGTAAATGATTGGCGTGTTACAGAATCTCCTCAATATAACGGGTTTTGGAATCAGGATATAGAAGTTAGTGAAATCAACGTTCAAAAAGGAAAATATAACGGAGAAGATTACAGATATATAGTTCTTAAAAAAGCCGTTTTAATTCCACAAAGAGCCGGAGAATTAATTATTGAACCAATGACAATGGACTTTTCTGTAGGAATTCCTACAGGGAGAGGTGATTTTTTTGGTAATATGATTACTAGAAACATTAGTTATTCAACAGCTTCAGCCATTAGAAATATAAAAGTTAAAGCACTGCCAGAAACTGGTAAGCCTATTGATTTTACGGGTGCTGTTGGTGAATTTGATTTTAAAGTTATTGCAGATAAAAACCAACTAAAAGCAAATGATGCTGCTCAAATAACAGTTGAAGTTTCGGGTAGAGGAAATTTAAAATTATTTGAGATTCCAAAAATAACCACACCAACTGAATTAGAAGTATTCACACCAGAACATAAAGAAGAAGTTTCAACTGCATTAAATGGTTTAAGAGGTAGTGTTTCTGATATTTATACTGTGGTTCCTCAATATAAAGGAAAATATAAAATTCCTGAAATTAGTTTTTCCTATTTTAATACTGCTGAAAAGAAATACAAAACTATTCAGGTAGATGCCATTATTATGGAGGTATTAGAAGGCAAAGATTTACCATCAACTGTAGATTCAACTAAAACCATAAAACAAAAAGTAGTTGCTAATAACAACAACTTTAGGTTTATTGATTTAGATACCGAGTTTAAACCTATTAAAGAGCCAGAATTTTTACATTCAACAACATTTTATTTATTATTGTTATTACCATTTTTAGCAATACCTATTGCAATATTTATTGGAAAAAAACGTGCGGAACGTGCTGGGGATATTTTTGGTAATAAAATTAGATTAGCGGACAGATTGGCTAAAAAATACCTATCACAAGCTAAAAAACAATTGGGTAAAAAAGAAGCGTTTTATATTGCGTTAGAAAAGGCATTGCATAATTTCTTAAAAGCAAAATTACAAATTGAAACTTCTGATATTTCTAAAGAAAAAATTTCTGAAATATTAAAAAACAAAGGAGTTGATGAAAGTACCATTAAAGATTTTATTGATGTTTTAAACGATTGTGATTTTGCCAGATATACACCAACTACAAACGTAATGATGGAGCAAGAGTTTGAGAAAGCAAAAGAGGTAATTACTAAAATTGATAAACATTTGTAATATGAAAAAATTAGTTTTTAGTTTTGTAGTACTTTTTACGGTGTTGTCATATTCACAAACACCTGAAGCATTGTTTTCTAAGGCAAATAGTTTATATAAAAATGGCAACTATTCCAAAGCAATTGATATATACTTGTCTATTGAAAAGCAAGGTTTACAGTCAGATGAGTTGTATTATAATTTAGGAAATTCTTATTATAAATTAAACAAAGTTGCACCATCTATTTATTACTATGAAAAGGCTTTAAAGATAAATCCTCTTAACGAAGATGCTATTTCAAATTTAGCTTTTGCTAAAAGAATGACTATTGATGTTATTGAAGAATTGCCAAAAACTTTTTTACAACGGTTTTCAGCAAATGTAATTTTAAAATACACTTTTGATACTTGGGCAATTATAGCTGTAATTGCTTCATTTTTAGCAGTATTATTGTTTTTGTTATACTATTTTTCATCAGGTTCAAAAACTAAATTGCTATTTTTTAATACCTCAATTTTAGCTGTTTTTATAATGGTTATAAGTGCTTCTTTTGCGTTTAAAAATTATGATATTGTTAAAAACACTAAAACAGCTATTATTTTTAAAGATAAAGTAGATGTTAAAAATGCACCCACAAATACAAGTGATGAGGTTTTTGAACTACACGAAGGAACAAAAGTTCAAATTTTAGACGAATTAGATAATTGGAAAAAAATTAAATTAGCAGATGGTAAAATTGGTTGGACGATAGCAAACAATTTAAAAGAAATTTAATTAAAAAGCGTTTCTATTTTTGTTTTTAATTGCTTTCCATGAATATTACTTGCAATTATTTTTCCAGTTTCATCAATTAAAAAATTAGTTGGTAAAGCTGTAATTCCAAATTCAATAGAAATAGGTGTTTTAAAACCTTCAACGCTTGACACATTTGGCCAAATTCTTTGGTCTTTTTCAATAGCTTTTAACCAACTTTCAGATTTTGAGTCTAAAGAAATTCCATAAATTTCAAATCCTTTTGAATTGTAATTATCATATAGCTCATTTAATAATTTACTTTCAGTTCTGCAAGGCGGACACCAACTTGCCCAAAAATCAATTAAAGTATATTTTTTACGCACACTATCTAACTCAATAATAGTTCCCGTAGTATCGGTCATTTTTATGTTAGAAATTATACTTCCAATACTCGTTTTTTCTAATAACTGAACACGTTGCTTTAATTTTTTAGTAATTTCTATAGTTGGATATTTTTCTTCAAAACTAGTTGTTAATTCTTTATAAAATAGTAAATTTTCTTCAGCATTCCAACGTATTGAAGTTGGATAAATAGCTATAGAAGTTCCCATTTTATCTTTAATAAAATTGGTTAACTCATTAATGTGTTTTTTGTAGTTTTCAACTTCAAGCTCGCGTAATTCAGCAATTTCGTTTTCACTAGCGGTTTTTTGAGCTTCTTTAATTTGATTTCTTACAGATTTTACCAATCGGTTTAATGATTCATTTCTAAAAGTTTCATATGCATTTAATAAATCGGTATCTGGTGAACCTTTAATTGTAATATTTTCAATGTTCTTTCCTTTTAATACAATATGTTGACCTTTGTCAATAGCCAATAAAACCGTTTTTTTATCATCAAAATTTAAAGAATAAATAGCGGGTTCTAAAAAATAAACCGAATTAAATTCTCCATTTTTATTAATTTTTAATGTGTCAATAACTGTTGAATAATTGTTTTGAATATCATCAATTATAGAGAGTACAACATAGTTTTCTTTTAAATTTAAAACTTTGCCTGAAATACTAAAAGTATCGTTATTTTTTTTTGTACAGCCATTTAATAGAATAATAGTAACTAAAGTAACTAGCGATAATAAATTGCGCATATATGAAATAAGATTTTTTAGCTTTGACGTTAGTTTATACAATTACTAACATTAATTTTCAGCAGAATTAGCTGTATCAATAGTTTTATCTTCATTAACTCGTAAAAAGTTTGGAAAAATTGCTGGAGCTAACATTTTAATTGGTTTGTATAAAATAGCATTTTCTTGCTCTTCATCGGAAACAAAAGGAATGGTATTATTTAATTTTGAAAAAACTATTAACACAATACTTAAAATTAACCCAACTTTTAATACACCAAATGCGCCACCTAAAAATTTATTTAACAAGCCTAATGAAGCAAAATCTGCTATTTTGGTTAATAATTTTCCAATTAGGGCAATTACTAAAACAATAATTGCAAAAGTAATTGAAAACGAAATTATTGTCACAAATTTTTCATCCCATTCAACCCTGTTTGCTAAAAAATTACCAATAAAATATGAGAAGTGAATAGCTCCGTAAACGCCTGCAATTAATGCTACTAAACTTGCAACTTCAACAAACAGACCCTTAAATAAACCTCTTATAAAACCAAAGAGTAAAAGTGCCGAAATTATAATATCAAAAGTATTCATTTGGTTCTTTTTGTAAATATACATGAATCGATTTGTATATTTGCCATCAAACTAAAAAATTCAAATGTCTAGAGATCAAAAATTAAAAGAAGATTACGAGAAAATTCTCGAAATTTTAGCAGCTAAATTTGGTGATGGTGAAAAATTAAATGTTGATGCTATTATTTATTTAATTGGTGTACAGGAACTTGGGCAAGGTGCAAGAGAGTTTAAAAAAGATGATAAAGTTAATTTAATGCATATAGCAATTTGCCGTTTGTTAGAGCCTTTTGGTTATTACGAATTTGATTTTTATGATGCAGATGGTTGGCCGCATTACAAAGTTTTAGAAGAATTACCTCCGTTAAAAACTGGCGAACAAACGGTACTTATAAAAGAAGCAATTGTGTTGTATTTTAAAGCACAGGAACTTATTTAGGTAACAGCCATTTTTCGAATCATTTTAGCTAATAATTTTGGGAAAAAGCGTTTTAAATAAATGGCAGATTTTTCTCTAAAACCTGCTATGTACACTTCATTTTTTTCTTTTGAAACGGCCTTTAATAATTTTTTAGAAAAATATGCTGGAGATAAACCGTTATTGGTAGCAATATCCATTTTATTTTGAGCAGTGCCATTTCCAGTTAATGCATTCATAGAAATATTGGTTTTTACATAGCCAGGACACGCTAATGTTACTTTTATGTTGTATTGATGTGTTTCGGCTCGTAAACTATCAAAAAAGCCGTGTAATGCGTGTTTTGAAGCAGAATACGATGAACGAACTGGTGTTGCAACTTTGCCAACAACACTAGTAATTACAACAAATTGTCCAGATTTTTGAGCAATAAAATGAGGTAAAAGCGCTTTGGATAATGCAATGGTGCCAAAATAATTAATAGCCATAATTCTTCTATCAACTTCAATTGCAGTGTCAATAGCTTTTGAACGTTGACTTATACCACCGTTATTAAACAGAATATCTATTTTTCCATAAAGTAACATAGCTTCATCAACTTTAGAAGGTAAGGTTTGATATTTTTCTAAATCTAGCGGAATAATTTTTATTTCAGATGAAGCATCACATTCATTCTTCACTTTTTCTAATTCAGCAATATTTCTAGATGATAAAATCAATTTAGTGTTCAGTTTTGAAAGCTCCATTGCTAAAGATTTTCCAATGCCTGATGATGCACCAGTAATCCAAATTACTTTATTTGTAAAATTCATAAGAAGTTGTTTTATGCAAAATAATAAAAATAGTTACATTTGGTTTAATTATTGATTGTTTCAACAAAAAAATTATCATGTTCAAAAAAATTATATTCAGCTTATTTTTAATTTCATTCGTTGCTCAAAGTCAAAATGTTGTTAAAGGAACATTCACTGGAGTAAACGAAAATAAATGGGTTATTTTATATCAACTTAAAGGAGTTAATCAAAATTACATTGCAAATGCTGATGTGGTTTCTGGAAAATTTAGCTTTAATATTCCAGAAAATACACCAAAAGGGATGTATAGATTAACGTACGATATAGAAAATAGTGGTTTTGTTGATATTTTATATAATAATGAATCTGTAGAAATTGAATTTAATCCTAAAAACCAGGCTGAAACGTTAAAAATTATAGCCTCTGAAGAAAATAAATTATACTATAATTATTTAAATGAAATAGAAGTAATGCGTCAAAAGCTGGATGCTATTCAGTTATCTTTTTTTAGAACTGATGATGAAAAGCAAAAAGAATCTTTAAAAGCAGATTATTCTTCAGCGTATGAGCTATTTAAAAATGTGCAAACAAAATTTGAGATAGCATCTGTTGGTAAATTGGCAAATCATTTTATAAAGGCAAATCAAAAATATTATGCGCCAACAATTATTAACACGCCACAAGAATATTTAAACAGTGAAAGACAACATTTTTTTGATTTTATAAATTTCAATGATAATGAGCTTAGAAACGCTGTTTTTATCAATCAAAAAATAATAGAATATGTGTTTTATTTAAGTCAATCTGATGATGCACAAGTACAAACTGTTTTGTACAAAAATGCCGTTATAGATGTGCTACAAAAAATTGGTGAAAATAATGCATTGGCTAGTGAAGTTTCGGCTACTTTAATGTTGGCTTTTACTCAAATACAAAATGTTACTTTGGTAGATTTTATGTTAGAATCTATTTATAAAAAATTACCAAAAGAATTTATTGATGAAGCACTTGTTGTAGAGGTTGAAAGTAAAATGAAGTTATCAATAGGTAAAATTGCTCCTGATTTTTCTTGGGAACAAAATGGGAAACAACAAAAATTATCTGATATAAATGTTTCAGACACTTACATTTTGGTTTTTTGGAGTACCACTTGTTCGCATTGTTTAGTTGAAGTACCAGAATTATATGAGTACACAAAGAATAACAAAAATATTCATGTAATTGCAGTTTCTTTAGAAAATGATGAATTGGGATTTAAAGTTTATTCGGAGAAATTTACAAAATGGACCAATGTTTTAGGACTTGAAAAATGGCAAAACAACATTGCTAAACAATACAATATAACATCAACTCCAACATATTTTGTGTTAGATGCTTCGAAAACAATTATCGCAAAACCTGACCACATTCAGGATGTAAAAGCATTTTTATTAGAAAATAGCTCACCGAAATAAATAAAAAGCCTTCAATATTTTATTTGTATTGAAGGCTTTTTTATTTGTTTTAATGGCTGCATTGATGTCCATGACTGTGCTCATGTTCGTGATGCATACAGCTTTCGCCACTATCAATTACTTTACCATCAAGGTAATTATTAACTATTTCCATGGTATTTCCAGAACAACCTCTAACAACTTCAATGTTACATTTATTAAGTACATTTATGGCACCAGTTCCAATACCGCCAGCCAACATAGTTGTAACGCCATGCTCTGCTAAAACACTTGCAATGTTAGATTTGCATCCGCAACCTTGTTCGGCAATTAAAGTTTCTACAGATACAATTTTATTATTAAAAATTGAATAAATTTCGTAATGATCACAATGTCCAAAGTGATCTTCAAGTTGACTGTTTATATCAACGGGTATTGCTATTTTTTTCATTTTAAAATTATTTTAGCGATTTATTATTTGTTTAAATTTATTAATTCATTTGGATGACAATCTTCTGTTTCCTCACAATCAGCTTGAGTTTTATCGGCTTCAATTAGTTTATGACATTTTCTACATCTGTACCAATCTTGCGCTAATTCGTAATTTCCACCTTCAATAACAATTGCTTTTCCTTCAACAAATGCTTTTGATATTGTTTTTAAGGCTTTGTTATAAATTCTTGTAAGTGTTGGTCTAGAAACACTCATTAAAGCAGCAGCCTCTTTTTGTTCCATATTTTCATAATTTACTAACCGAATACTTTCGTATTCTTCAAAAGTTAAATTAAGAGCTTCAACTTTACAGCGTGGAATACCAAAAGGTTTAAATCCTTTCATTAAAGGAGGTTGAGAAATTGTTCTGTTTTTTTCTGGTCGTGCCATTCTTTGTGTTTATTATACAAATATAATGAACGTACGTTCATAAAACAATAATAATTATTTATATTTGCTGAAATATTTTTTTAATGTCAAATACTATCAATAATTCTGTAACAAGTCAGTTTAAAGTTGTTTTTCCTACTGCTTTAAACAATCACGAAACGTTGTTTGGAGGTGAAGCTTTAAAATGGATGGATGAAGTTGCGTATATTGCTGCCGTTAGGTTTACCAGAAAAAAAATGGTGACTGTTTGTACTGATAAAATTAAATTTTTACAACCTATAAAGTCTGGTTCAATAGTTGAAATTGTAGGGAAAGTAATAAAGGTTAGTGCCGTTAAAATTGATGTTTTGGTTGAAATTTATATGGAAGAAATGTTTGATGAAAAAAGACTAAAAGCAATTAGTGGCGTGTTTACATTTGCTGCAGTAAATAATAAAAATAAGCCAATAGCAATTGTAGATATTGCGCAGAGCAATTAAAAATAAAGGAAAGCATCTTTTAAATGCTGTATATCAAATTTGTCTTTATTTTTTAAGATTGCAATAATATCAAATCGGACTTCTACGTCTAAATTTTTTGAAATCACATATTCATTAATGGCTTCAACTAATAATTGAATTTTCTTTTGGTTAACAAAATCTTGTGGATTTCCAAAATAATCTGATGAGCGCGTTTTTACTTCAACAACTGCCAATATTCCTTTTTTTAAGGCAATAATATCAACTTCAGCTTTTTTAAATCGCCAGTTTTTTTCTAAAATCTTATAATTATTTTTTTGAAGAAAATCTAAAGCAATTTCTTCCCCTTTAGTGCCTAATTCATTGTGTGTAGCCATTTTTTATTCGCTAAATTTTACAACTGAAAATTCTTTAGTAACATATAAATCAACTTCTCGGCCTAAAATTAAAGCATTGTTTTCAACATCATGCCCTGCAGGAAAATCAAATAAAATTGGAAAATCGTATTCTTTAGTAATATCCAAAACCAGTTCTTCAATAGTTTGCCCCCAAGGTGTAGTGTTTTTTCTAATTTTGGTCATTCCTCCAACAATTAAACCTTTGCAATTATCAAAATATCCAGCACGTTTTAAGGCATATAGCATTCTATCAATTTGATAATGATATTCACCAATTTCTTCAATAAATAAAATTTTATTATCAGTGTTTATAGAAGATTTTGAACCTAATAAACTTTGTAAAATAGATAAGTTTCCACCAACAAGTTGTCCTTTTACGTGCCCCATTTTATTATAGTTTGATTCTTTTACAGAATAGGTTAGTGGCTCTCCAAACAAGGCTTTTTTAAAGGATGCAATAGAAGGTTTGTTTTTTTCTTCGTTAAAATCCATACTTGTTCCTAATATTGCGTGCAAGGTTTCAAAACCTAAATTATGTAAATGGCTATGTAACACTGTAATGTCAGAATATCCAATAATCCATTTCGGATTTTTTTTAAAATTTGTAAAATCAGCAGCATCAATAATTCTTACAGTTCCGTAACCACCTCTGGCACACCAAATTGCTTTTACGTTTTTATTGTCAAGTACTTCTTGAAAATCGTTTAAACGTTCTTGATCTGTACCTGCAAAATGATTTGTTTGGTTAAATGTATTTTTTCCAATAATAACGTTTAAACCCCAACTTTCTGCCAATTCTTTAGCTTTTAAAATAGGCGATTTATCTTTAATAATTCCTGCAGTTGCTACAATTGCAATGGTGTCTCCAGCTTTTAAGTACGGAGGTTTTATCAATTTATTAGTCATTTTTTGAAACTGTTCTTGATGATTTGTTGTGTTTGAAAAGGCATAATAAAAAACACTTAAAATTAAAACCGTGCATAGCCATATTTTATTTCTGTTTAACATACCAAGCGTTTTTTAGTAAATTTAATATAAATAAGCAGATTGTCAAATAAATCAAATACAATCATTTTATTATAAAACAGTGTTTAAACAACTATTAAAATCAACAATAATGCCTATTTTTGTGCTTTCTTAAATAAATTTTGATGAACAATTCAAAAAGATATACAATTACAGCGGCATTACCGTACACAAACGGACCAGTTCATATTGGGCATTTAGCAGGAGTTTACGTACCAGCAGATATTTATGCACGTTATTTACGCAACACAGGAAACGATGTAATTTACATTTGCGGATCAGATGAACATGGTGTGCCAATTACTATAAAAGCTAAGAAAGAAGGTGTTTCACCACAAGATATTGTAGATAAATACCATGCAATAATTAAAAAGTCTTTTGAAGATTTTGGAATTTCATTTGATAATTATTCTCGCACATCGGCAGAAGTGCATCATAAAACAGCTTCAGAATTTTTTAAGAAATTGTATGATGAAGGTAAATTTATTGAAGAATCTACCGAACAATTATACGATGAAGAAGCAAAGCAATTTTTAGCAGATAGATTTGTTATTGGAACGTGCCCAAAATGTGGAAACGAAGAAAGTTATGGCGATCAGTGTGAAAAATGTGGAACAAGTCATAATGCAACAGATTTAATCAATCCAAAATCTGCAATTACAGGAAATGTACCAACAACCAAATTAACAAAACATTGGTATTTACCATTAGATAAATATGAAACTTGGTTAAGAGAGTGGATTGTTGATGGTCATAAAAATGATTGGAAAACCAACGTATTAGGGCAAGTAAAATCTTGGCTAGATGATGGTTTAAAACCACGTGCAGTAACTAGAGATTTAGATTGGGGAATTCCAGTTCCTGTAGAAGGAGCAGAAGGAAAAGTATTGTACGTTTGGTTTGATGCGCCTATTGGATATATTTCATCAACAAAGGAATGGGCAGCACGTGAGGGAAAAGATTGGGAACCATATTGGAAAGATAAAGACACCAAATTAATTCATTTTATTGGGAAAGATAATATTGTATTTCATTGCATTATTTTCCCAGCCATGTTAAAAGCCGAAGGAAGTTTTATTTTACCTGAAAATGTACCTGCAAACGAGTTTTTAAATTTAGAAGGCAATAAAATTTCAACATCAAAAAACTGGGCAGTTTGGCTGCATGAGTATTTAATAGATTTTCCCGAAAAGCAAGATGTATTACGTTATGCTTTAACAGCAAATGCACCAGAAACTAAGGATAACGATTTTACTTGGAAAGATTTTCAGGCACGTAATAACAACGAATTAGTGGCTATTTTTGGCAACTTCATAAATAGAGTAGTGGTGTTAACCAATAAATATTACGAAGGAATTATTCCAGAGCCTAATGAATTTAGAGCTATTGACGATGAAACTTTAGAGCAATTACAAAAATTCCCAGCCATTATTGCAAGTTCAATTGAACGTTACCGTTTTAGAGAAGCTTCACAAGAAATGCTAAATTTAGCCCGTTTAGGAAATAAATATTTAGCTGATGAAGAACCTTGGAAAGTAATAAAAACAGACCCAGAACGTGTTAAAACCATTATGTATGTGGCTTTACAAATTGCAGCAGGTTTGGCTGTTGTTGCAGAACCATTTCTACCATTTACATCAAGTAAATTAAAAGGAATATTAAATATCACATCAAGTGCAGACGAAATATCTTGGGAAGATATCGCTAAAACTGATGAATTAATTGCTGTCAATCACAAAATTGGACAAGCAGAATTATTGTTTGCCAAAATTGAAGATGAAGAAATTCAAGCGCAATTAGATAAATTAGAAGCAACAAAATTAGTTAACGAAGCAGAAAATAAAGTAGTAGAACCACAAAAAGAAACCATTCAGTTTGATGATTTCACAAAATTAGATATGCGTGTTGGAACCATTTTAGAAGCTGTAAAAGTGCCTAAAACTAAGAAGTTATTGCAACTAAAAGTAGATGTTGGTTTAGGTGTTAGAACCATAGTTTCTGGTATTGCAGAATCTTTTTCGCCTGAAGAAATTATTGGTCAGAAAGTAACTGTTTTAGTAAACTTAGCGCCACGTGTTTTAAAAGGAATTGAAAGTCAGGGAATGATTTTAATGACTGACACGCCAGATGGAAAATTAGCATTTATAGCTCCTGAAAATGATTCCGTTGCTAATGGAGCGCAAGTGAGTTAAAAATTTTGCAAATTCTTACACAAGAAACAAAAGCAATCTTCTTTAAAAGGAGGTTGCTTTTATGTTTTATATTTATTTAAATTAATCTTTGTCAACCTTAGCACAACTTTTGCGTCTATGTTAATGTAAGACGTTTTTAAAATATGCTTAAAATAATAAAACCAATTTCAAACGATTCAAATTTAATTAAGCAATCACTTAAAAGTGATCGAAGAGCTCAACAACTATTGTTTGATAAATATGCTCCTAAAATGTTGAGTGTATGTAAATTTTACATAAAAGATCTTCAACAAGCTGAAGAAATTATGTTAAATGGTTTTTTTAAAGTATTTACAAAATTATCAACATTTAAAAACGAGGGAAGTTTTGAAGGTTGGATTAAAAGAATTATGATTTGGGAAAGTATTTCTTTTTTAAGAAAAAGGAGCAAATTGGTTTTTGTAGATGACATGAGTTATTTTGAAGAAGCGGAAGAAATAGCTACAGAACCTTTAATAGCTATTGAAGATTTACAAAATTATATTGATGAATTACCAGATGCTTGTAAAGTAATTTTTAACTTATATGTAATTGAAGAATATAAACATGCAGAAATTGCATCACTGTTAAATATTACAGAAGGAACATCAAAAACACAATTATTCAGAGCTAGAAAAGCATTGCAAAAAATGCTGGAAACAAATAAAAAAAAGTATCATGAATTATCATAATAATCACTTACAAAAAAGGACCATTCAGCCAAGTGAAGATGCTTGGAATACATTAGAAAAAAGATTATCCGATTTTGAAAAAACTAAAAAACAAAATAAGTGGACTTTTTTAAGATATGCTGCAGCTATTATAATTTTTGTTGCTGTTGGAGTTTATTTTTTCGGAAATAAAGAAAAACAAATTGAAATTGTAGAACAACCAGTTTTAAAAGTTAAGGAACATAAAATTCAACCTAAAATTCAAGAAAATCAAAACGTAATTGCAACTTTAGAAGAAGAAATACCAAACAAATCTGTTCAAAAAACAAAAGTTAAAAATGCTATTAACATTCAACAAAGTAATCAATTAGCAGTTTCTAAAATATCAAATAAGTCTGAAATGGTAGTTAATACTCAAACTTTAGGAATTGACACTTTAGAAAATCAAAAAATAAAAGAATTTGTTGCTCTTGTAGAAAATATAAAAAAAGAGAAAGGTGAAGTAACAGATTTAGAAATTGATCAATTATTAGTTGCTGCTCAAAAAAGTTTAATAACAGCTCGTAAAGCTGGGCAGAACAATAAATTTAATAGTGCAGATTTGTTAGCGGATGTTGAATATGATTTAGATAAAGATTTTAAAAATAGATTATTTGAAGCTATTGTAAATACTTTAAAAGAGCCTAAAAATATATTTGTAATTAGAGACAATTAAAATAAATTAATAAGATGAAAAAAATAGTAATTTTCGTATTCCTTATAGGAAACTGTGTGTTGTGTCAACAAAGTTTTTCTCAAGAAAAAACATCATATCAAAATAAATTAGAAACATTAAAATTAGAAAAAGAAAAAGTAGTAACAAATGAAAAAGAAGCTTTAAAAAAAGAAGTTATTGCAATTAATAAAAAATTAGAACAAGGAGAAATTTCTGTTTTAGAAGCTGATAAACTTAAAAATGAAGCAGCACAGTTACACGCATTAAATATTGATGACAGATTAGCAATTATAGAAAATTCAATTTCATTATTAAAAAGAAATAATGAAAACCAATTAGCTGAAACAAATGAATATACTAAGGTTTCAATTGAAATTGGTAGTAAAGATGGGTTTTTAAAAATAGATGATAATAGAAGTAGAAATCAGAAAGATATAAAAACGTACTCTAATCTTGTAGTAGCTTTTGGGCTAAATAACTCCATTATTGAAGGGCAAAACTTAAATGATTCTCCTTACAAAGTTGGTGGAAGTCGCTTTTTTGAAATTGGTTGGGCTTGGGATACTAGAATGTTTGAAAACACAAATGCTGTTAGATTTAAATATGGGGTTTCGCTTCAATACAATGGCTTTAAATTAAAAGATAATATGTATTTTGTTGAAAATGGAAATCAAACTGTTTTGGAAGAGTTTCCGGATGATTTAAACAAATCAAAATTTAGAATGACCAATTTAGTTTTTCCAATTCATTTTGAGTTTGGGCCATCCAATAAAATTGAAAGAGAAAATAGTTTTAGATATTCTAGAAACAATAAATTTAAAATTGGAATTGGTGGTTATGGTGGTTTTAATATTGGAAACCTTCAAAAACTTAAATACAAACAAGACGGTGATAGAATAAAAGAAAAATCTAGAAAAGATTTTAATACCAATAATTTTGTATATGGTTTAAGTGCTTATGTGGGTAAAGATGATGTGTCTTTGTATATTAAATACGATTTAAATCCAATCTTTAAAGACGCTACAATTAAGCAAAACAATATTTCACTTGGTGTGCGATTTGATATGTAATTATTTTAAAATAAAATAAAACAAAAAAACCAGTGAATTTAATTTTACTGGTTTTTTTGTTTTATTTGTAAATGAAATTCAGTTAATTTAAAAAATAGTATAAATATGATATTAAAAGCCTCAGTGATTACTAATTATGTTTCTCTAGCATTGATGTCAACTTTTACTTTAATGGCAGTTGCTAACAACCAAATAAGTGTTTTTTATATTGTATATTTATTTTGGTTTGATGAAATTTTAAGAACGGTTTCTAAATTTGTTTTTTATATTTTTAAAAAACAATTTATTCAAAATCAGCTGGTTTTTATTAGTAATATTAAAAGTAAATTTTTCTTATTATTTGTCTATTTTGTATTTATTGTTATTTTTTTTGGATTTATAATTGATTGGAAAAATCAAGATTTAATTCTTATAAATTTTGAAGTATTATTATTTCAAAGTTCCATGTTTAATTTTACGCTAATTACGTTTATTGTTAGGGAATTGTTTTTGTTTTTTAAAAATGAATACGAAACTGTTTCTGGTAATATATTACTATCAAAAGGAATTATTGTACTTCATATTTCAATAATCATTGGAATGCTTATATGGGGTTTTCTCCCAAAAAACTTTTATGAAAACTCCAATTCAAATATGTTATCAGCCATTGTTATAGTTCCTTTTTTACTTTTAAAACTTTTTTTCGAAATAAAAACTTCAAAAAATTAGTTTGGTTTTAGTTCGTTGTATATTTTTTTGCAGAAATTTAAAATAATACCATCATCAGCTAATTTGTAAATATTATTTTTATCATCTTTTAGTATTCTTACGGTTACATAAAAACCATTGTTTTCAGCATTCAGTTTTTGATCTATTTGGATAACCCAATATGAATTCACTAAAAAGTTTGAAAATTTTGTGATAGTTTGTACAGGCGTTTTTTTCCGATAGAGTTGTTTGTTTTTTACAGTAAAAAAATCTATTTGTTCTAAATTTCCATAGGTGTCATATTTATATATTTCGTGATCAAAAATTCTTTTTCGTCCTATTTTTGATATACTAATAGTTTTAATTGGCAGATAACCATTAAATAATTGTATAATTGTTCCCGTTACTTCTCCTAATGCATTATAATAAATTTTTTTGCTATAATCTTTACTCAGTATTTCTTTTAGTATTATATAATCTTCAAAATCATCAAATGTTTCAATAAAATTTGGTTTTATACAGTTTTCGTAGTACAGTTTTTGTGTTATTTTTTTTGGTGAATCTCCGTACCCTTTTTTTATAATAACTGTTGAGTTTATTGAATCGTATTCATAATTTATAATGTCTTCAGTATAACCAAATTCACTAGTGGTCTTTTGTGTTTCTGATAGCAGCGTAGATTTGTTATAGTTAAACAAAGTGGCGTTATTAAATGCTGGATTTGTAGTAATTTGATAATGTTCAGTTAAAAAACCATTCATAAAAAAGAGTTCTTCTGAACTTTTAAATTGCAGTTCATCCGTTTCTCCGTTGTAACTAAATATTCTAGTAAATGTATATGTAATAGTGCTGTCTAAATAGAAATCTGTAGTTGTTTTTTTTTGTGAAAAAACATTTAAGTAAAGTGTAATTAAAATTATAAATGCAATTTTTCTACGTATATAGTTCACGCTATTTTTTTATTTTAAATGTATGTTATTTTATAGCTATAAGATATACGTCATTTATCGTATTTTTAATTTTATTAGATTCTAATTTATTTATAATTCACTATTTAATTTTGTTAATAATATCTTTGCATAAATAAAATTAATAACATGCAATTAATATCTTATATAGCTAGTAATACTCAAATTTCAACGAATAGTATTTTAAATACAGTACAACTTTTAAATGAAGATTGTACCATTCCATTTATTTCACGTTATAGAAAAGAGCGAACTGGAAATTTAGATGAAGTTCAAATTGGTGATATTGTTAAATTTAAAGCTCAATTTGAAGAGTTAGAAAAGCGAAAAGCAACTATTTTAAAAACATTAGAAGAGCAGGAGGTTTTGACTAATGAATTAAAACAAAAAATTGAAGCTACAACAGATTTAACCGTTTTAGAAGACATATACCTGCCATATAAAAAGAAGCGCAATACAAAAGCTGAAATTGCACGTAAAAATGGCTTAGAACCTTTAGCTAAAATTATAATGAGTCAGCGCGCAACAGATATTGATTCTATTGCTGAAAAATATTTGAATAGTGAGATTGAAAGCATAGATGTTGCTCTAGAAGGAGCGCGTTTTATTATAGCAGAATGGATTAACGAACGCACTGATGTTAGAAACAATATACGTTATCAGTTAGATAGATTTGCAAGCATTAATACAAAGGTTGTAAAAGCTAAAGAAGACGATGAAAAAGCACAAAAGTTTAGAGATTATTTTGATTGGTCTGAAACTTTAAATCGTTGTCCATCACATCGGTTATTAGCAATTTTAAGAGCAGAAAAAGAAGGTTTTATTCGTGTTAAAATACAAATTGATGATGAAAAAGCTGTAGCTAAAATTGAAGACAGAATTATTAATTCCAACAATGTTTGTACACAGCAAATAAAATTAGCTATTCAAGATTCTTACAAACGTTTGTTATTTCCAGCATTATCTAATGAAATTTTAAACGCATCAAAAGAAAAAGCCGATGAAAATGCCATATTAGTTTTTGCAAAAAACTTACAGCAATTATTATTGGGTGCACCACTGGGTGAAAAAAATATTTTAGCAATTGACCCAGGTTTTAGAACCGGCTGCAAAGTAGTTTGCTTAAACTCACAAGGTGGTTTAGAATATAATGAAACTATTTATCCGCACGCTCCAAAAAACGACGCTATTGGAGCAATGAAAAAAATTAATAGTTTAGTAGATGCGTATAAAATTGAAGCCATTGCTATTGGCAACGGAACTGCTTCGCGTGAAACGGAGCAGCTAATTAGAAAAATGCGTTTTAATAAAGATGTGCAGGTTTTTGTGGTAAGTGAAGCTGGCGCAAGTATTTATTCGGCGTCAAAAATTGCAAGAGATGAATTTCCCAATTTCGATGTTACTGTTAGAGGAGCCGTTTCAATTGGTCGTCGCCTAGCTGATCCTTTGGCTGAATTAGTTAAAATTGATGCCAAATCTATTGGCGTTGGTCAATACCAACATGATGTTGATCAAACTAAACTAAAAACGTCTTTAGATTCCGTTGTTGAAAGTTGTGTAAATTCTGTGGGAGTTAATGTAAATACGGCAAGTGCCTCTTTACTAAGTTATGTTTCTGGAATTGGACCTAAATTGGCAGAGAATATTGTGAAGCATAGAAATGAAAAAGGCGCTTTTACTTCTAGAGATGCAATTAAAAAAGTTCCTAGATTAGGTGATAAAGCTTTTGAACAAGGTGCAGGGTTTTTACGAATTAAAAATGCAAAGAATCCTCTAGACGATTCTGCAGTTCACCCTGAAAGTTATGAAGTAATTACTAAAATTGCCAAAGATTTAAAGTTAAATGTTTCTGATTTAATTGGAAATAAACAAGTTCTTCAAAAGGTTGAGTTGCAAAAATATTGTTCAAAAACAATCGGTTTACCAACTTTAAAAGATATTATAAGAGAGTTGGAAAAGCCAGGTTTAGATCCACGTAAAACAGCTAAAGTTTTCACATTCAACCAAAATATTAGAACTATTAACGACTTGCATGAAGGACAACTATTGCCAGGAATTGTAAATAATATAACTAATTTTGGATGTTTTGTTGATATTGGAATTAAAGAAAGTGGTTTGGTACACGTTTCTAACTTGTCTGATACATTTGTGAGTGATGTAAGTTCAATTGTAGCATTGCATCAACAAGTTATAGTAAAAGTAATAGCTGTAGATATTTCAAGAAAACGCATTCAGTTATCAATGAATTACTAAAAAAAAAGAGGCTATTAAAATAGCCTCTTTTTAGTTTCTTATAATAATCTACAAGTTAGAATTTAAACCCAAGTTTGAAAGAAAATTGAGCAAAGAAAGAAACAGTATTGTTTTCAGATTCAAGATTCATTAATCCTGGACCTGGAGTTTTTACACTAACAGCATAAGTGTATGAAACTGGTTTAATATCAAAACCAAAGAATACATCTTTAGCAACATAATAATCAACACCAGCAACAGCTTGTACACCAAATGCAGTAATATCTGCGTGACGAGCACCTAAATCAGTAATAGTAACATTCCCTAAGTTGTCAACAGTTACAGTTGGATCATACAAAGATTGTCTTGCATAATCAAATGGTAAAGCAAATCCTAAATAAGGAAATAATCTATCATTTTTTGTTTTAAATAACCATTGTCCACCTATAGTAGCTGTAACATCAATATTTTCAGAAGAATCAACAGCAGCATACGCAGGAACACTTGAATTTGGTACTCCAGGAATAGCTAATACTGCAGGTGTATTACGCATAATTGCCCCACCACTAAGTGTTAGCGCAAATTTATTACCAACGTAATATCTACCTTCAGCTCCTATCATGTTTGTAATACTATTGCTGTTCGCATTTACGGTATTATCGTAAGGTGACGTTCCATCAACAGTACTAGGATAAGAATTAGGTACAACTAAACCACCATTTAGATATGCTCCTCGTCCAAAAACCATAGCGGCTGTAAAGTCTCCTTTTTGTGGTGCGAATATATTCGCATGACTACAAGGATCTTCTTTACAAACGTGGTCTGAATCTTTATCTTGAGCATTAACACTTAGTGCTAACACAAAAATAAAGCATAAAATTAAATATTTTTTCATATGTTTTAGTTCTTTAAGAGTTCTTATTTTGTTTAATAAAGGGCTGCTGTTTTTGCAGCCCTTTTTTTAGTTTCCTAAAGAATTTTTTAGCTAGCTAAAGCAGCATCCATTAATGCTTTGTATTTAGCAGCAATTGCTAAAGCATTTGCATGTCTTGCAGTTAAAGTAGCGATTTTAGCTTCTAAGTAAGCAATATAAGCAACATCAGCATTAGCATCAACTTGAGCAGAAGCTAAAGCTTGTTGAGCAACTTCGATGTCATACATAGCATCTTCTAAATCAGACTGTAAATCAGCTAAATCATCAGCTAAATCATCTAAATTTCCAGAAGTATAAGCATCAATTAAGTCTTCGTTTAAGTCTAACTCATTATTTAAAGCAGTTTCTTGTTGCTCTAATGACCAGTAAACTTGCCATTCAGCGATAATTTCTGCGTGTAAGTCAGCATATAATGAACTTAAATAACCAGTGTTAGCAACATACTCATCGTATTCTGCTTGTAAAGCATCAACAACAGCTTGTTTAGCATCAATGATAGGTTGGATAGCAGCAATTTCTGTTGTCCAATCAGCGATATCATCATTAGCATCATCAATCCATCCTTGGATATCTTCTTCAGTAGTAGCTTCAAAAGCAGTTAAATCAGCATCAGCATCAGTTAAATCAGTGTTAGCGTCAGCTAAATCAGTTGTTGCATCAGCAATTGCATCAAGAGCGTCATCATTAGCTATGATAGCAGCATCAACATCAGCTTGAGCAGCATCAACTACAGCTTCAGCAGCAGCAACTAGCGCTAATTGATTTTCGTATAAATCTTTTTGGTGATCGTAAACTAATTGTGCAGCAGCTAAAGCATCTCCAAAATTATCAACGATATCTTGTTCAACAGCCACAGCGTCTTCTAATGGCTCAATTGCATCAATTGCAGCAGTTAAAACATCAGCAGCAGCTTCTAAACGATCTGATTTAGTTCCAGCAGCAATATCATCACCACCTACATTGTAGTAGTCACCAGGAGCTAAAGCACCAGCACTTGCATCAGCTAAGAATGCAGCATATGTAGCATAAGATCCAGTTACGTTTAAACCTGCACCAGCAGTTAAAGTTAAAGCATCAACGCCATTATCAGTAGCATTTACAACTCTGTAAGAATCAGTAGGTGTTGTTGCATCAGCATGTAAACCTACAGCACCATTAGCTCCTCCTTCCCATACAAAACCTGTAGGGTCAGCTTCAAAAGCAGCTTTTTTAGCATCATAATCAGCTTGAGCAGCAATTAAGTCAGCTTGAGCAGCAGCTAAATTAGCTTCAGCAGTAGCTAAGTCAGCTTCAGCAGCTGGTAAACCAGCTTCGTAAGCAGCAGTTTCATCAGCTAAATCTTGAATAGCATCTTGGTAAGAAGTATTTAATCCTGCTAATTCTGTATTTAAATCAGCTAAAGCAGTGTTTGCATCAGCTAAAGCAGTGTTTGCATCAGCTAAAGCATCAGCAGTAATATCTTGAGCATCTTCAGCAGCTTCTAATGCATCTTCAGCAGCAGCTACAGCAGCTTCAGCATCAGCTACAGCAGTTTCTAAAGCAGCTAAAGCAGCTGGATAATCAGCTAATTGAGTTTCCCATAAAGCGATATCATCATTAGCAGCATCAATCCAGTCTTCACGATCTTGTTTGTCTTCTTGAGCATCTTCTAAATCACCTAAAGCTTCCATATATCTGTCAACAACTTCATTTCTTACGCCGTTTTGATCATATATAGCCATGATTTTGTTGTATTGCTCTTGCATAGTAATAGCTAAAGCATCTAATTGAGCTTGTAAATCATCACTATCAGCTTCTAAAGCAGAAACCATAGCTTCTGGAGTTGAAGGATTAGCAATGTAAGCTTCCATATCAGCAATTGCAGTTTCAATGCTAGCTTTCTCAGCTACAGCATTAGCAACAGCAGCTTCCATTTGAGCTAAATAATATGCAGAAGAAACATAGTTACTTCCATCATAAGTTAAGAAAAGGTTTGCAGCAGCTAAATCAGCTTCAGCATCTAATTTGTCTTCTAAAATACTATTAGCAGTATTCATAGCACTTGCATAAGCATAAGCATACTGAGTAGCTAATTGCGCACCAGCAGCTTCTAATTGAGCCATTAAATTTGCCATTTGAAGTTCAAAATTAGCTTGTGCAATTGCAGCAGCATTTTCTTGAGCAGCAACATTAGCTGTTGTTTGAGCAACTAATAACATCATTTGTTGTTCGTGTACTAAAGCCATATAAGCTGTATCTTCTTCTTGTGCAGCTGTTTCTGCATCAATTGCAGCAGCTTGAGATAGAGCAACTTGAGCTTGCGCTTCTAAATAAGCAGCTTGCGCTTGTTCTGCTTGTGCTTGCGCAGCTAATAAAGATGCTTCAGCATTTTGTACTGCAGTTTGTGCAGCAATTAAATCAGCTTGAGCTTCGTAAATAGCTTCTACAACTGGAGAGACTTCGTTGTCAATACAAGATGTAAAGCTAACACTGAATAGGGTAGTCATCATCAGAACTACCGACAATTTTTTTAAATGTTTCATTTTGTAACTTTTTAATTAATATTCTTTAAAATTTAAATAGGTTAATAAACTTGTGTTATTACAATTAGGGAACAAAACTACACATATAATTTTTATTATGCAATATTTGAATTAGTAAAACTCCTTAATTTTTAATGCTAAAATAGTAATATTTTTGATTTACTGTACATAAATCATTAAAAAATAATTAGTTATGTTTAAAATTGAATAATTATATATGTTAGGTAAATGATTTAATTGTATGGTTATAATGCTATATTTTGCATATTATTACTGTAATTATGACATGTATTTTAATTATTATTGGTTTTTTATGAGTTGTTAGCTTGTTTTTATGATAGTTTTTATTTTTTTATTAGATTATTTATAAAAAATTAATCATTTTTTTTCTAATACTGTTTTTTATCTTTTTTTATAATTTTCGTACATGTTTACTCTGTTTTTTTGTTAGTACATGAAAAAATGAGTGCCAATTAGCACTCATTTTTTTTCACGGCAAAATTCCTACTACTTGTTGCCTAACAAAAGCATTTCACTTACAACAATTTCAGTAATATATTTTTTCACCCCATTTACATCATCATAACTTCTAGATGTAAGTTTACCTTCTATAGCAATTTCACGTCCTTTTTCTAAATATTGTGCAGCTATTTCAGCAGTTTTATTCCACGCTACTATATTGTGCCATTGTGTTTCAGTTACTTTTTCGCCCTGTGCGTTTTTGTATGTTTCATTTGTAGCCATTGAAAATTTTGCTAATTTTTTTCCAGAATCTAATGTTATTATTTCTGGTTTGTTTCCTAAGTTTCCAATAAGTTGTACTTTGTTTCTTAACGTATTCATAAGATAAGGTTTTAATTATGTTAAATGTCATTCGTTCAATTCAACAGTGCAAATATTGTGTATGTTTTAAATTATATTCGGTTGTAATATGTTTACTTTCGTATGTAAATGTTTGTAGTCGTTTGTACACGGATATTTTTTCGTATATTTGATAAACTACACACTAAAAATTAGAAAAATGATTGTTAATTTTAGACAGGAAACTTGGACGCCCTATTTTAATGAAAAATGGAGTGCTGATGATGAGTTGATGATATCTAATTACGGGCGCGTTAAAAGAAGAAAAGCCGGTGAGGAGGAATGGGAACTTTCTAAAACATCATTAATTGGAGGGTATGATTCATTTTGGATTCGAAAAAAAGGAAACAAAAACACATCATCTAGCTATATTCATAGAGTTGTAGCTGAGATTTATTGTAAAAAACGAGAAGACCAAAACTTTGTAATTCACTTAGATTTTGATAAATTAAATAACAGAGCTGATAATTTGAAATGGGTGAATAGGGCAGAATTAAATGAACACAATAAAAAGAACCCAATTCACAAGAAAAAAATTGGTAAGCGAACCTATTCTAAACTTACGGAAGGTAGAGTTAGAATGATTAAAAAGAAAATATTTGACCCTAATAGAAGAACCAGAATGCGTTTAATTGCTAAGCAATTTGGAATTTCAGAGATGCAATTGTATAGAATTAAATCTGGAGAAAATTGGGGAAACGTAAAAATTGACGATTAAAATAAAAAGATTGCAAAAGCTATGAAAAAAAAGTGCTTAGAGTGTGATGAACCTTTAAATGGAAGGGTTGATAAAAAATTTTGTTCAGATTATTGTAGAAACTCTTACAATAACAAAGTAAACAAAGAGAGTAAAAATTTAATTAGAAATATTAATAATCGCCTTCGGAAAAATCATAAAATATTGAGTGATTTAAATGAATCGGGTAAAACAAAAGTTACTAGAACTAAACTATTAGATGGTAATTTTGATTTTAATTATTTTACTTCAATTTACACTACAAAAACCGGGAATACCTATTTTTATTTATATGATCAAGGTTATTTACCGTTAGAAAATGATTATTATTTATTAATTAAAAAAGAATAATTTAAAATTTATTTTCTATTTCAGCAGCTTCCAACATTAAGTAGTGTAAGTCTGTATTTTTTATAAATGGTTTTAATAGGTTACTACCTGGTCCAAACATTGCCAATTCAACATAATCTGATGAGTGGTGCTGGCTGATCCAGCTTACAGAATTATGCTTTTTTTGTATTTCGGCTAACACTTTAAAGGGCAGGTGTTTATTGTTATATAAACCATCTTCAGATTTAAGGTTATTATAATAGCTTAAAATTAATTTTGCTTCATCTTCACTTACGCTAAAATTATTTGCATATTCTATTCGTTCTTTTATTTGTGAAATTGTTGTTTCTTTACCAAAGCCGTTTAAAATCCAATCATTAGAATGTTTGTATTTTTGAATTGTGTCAAAATTATCGTTTGCTTTTTCTCCAGAAATAACACCCGGATTAGAGTTTCCGTGATCTGTAGTAATAATAACTAATGTATCATTGTCTTTTTCAGCAAAATCGATTGCTACTTTTATTGCTTCATCATGGGCCGTTTGATCAAAAATTAAACCAGCAATATCATTTCCATGTGCAGCCCAATCTACTTTTCCTGCTTCAACTTGTAAAACAAAACCATTAGGATGCCCTTTCATTCTGTCGATGGCTTTTTGAGTCATTTCACCGAGTGTTGGAATTTTTTCATGCAATTCGTTGTTGTTATTTCTGTCTATTGTATAAGGTAATCCGCTATCAGAAAAAACACCCAGTATTGGTAGATTATTACTGGTATTTAACATTTCTTTTCTTGTTTTTACAATTTGATAACCATTGTTGCTGAATTTTTGATATAAATCCACTTTATCCTTACGATGTTCTGAAGAAAAATAGCTATTTCCACCGCCCATCATTATATCAAAATTATTATCTAAATATTTTTCTGCTATACCTTCTTGGTCATTTCTTGATGAACTGTTAACACAAAAACCTGCAGGAGTAGCATGCGTGATTGGCACGGTTGTTACACAGCCAGCCATTTTACCAGCTTTTTTAAATTTTTGCCAAATAGGTAAATATTTTTCTCCATTTACGCCTACGTTTAATCCTCCATTGTTAATTCTATACCCACCACCCCAAGATGAGCTTGCTGCTGCTGAATCAGTTACTATAGAGTTGGCTGAAGCCATATCCATTAAAGCTCTAGATATTTTATTTTCCTTATATAATTGTAGCCAATTACTTCCGATACCATTTTTTCTTGAAAGGTATAAGTCGGTCATATTTAAAGTTCCTATACTCATACCATCACTAATAATTATAATAATATTTTTAGCTATTTTATTCTTTTTTATAGTATCAAAATCAATTTGTTTTGCTTCTAAATCAAAAGTGTTTAATAGTGAAGTGCCTAAGGCAAAAAGTGAACCGTTTCTAAAAAACTTTCTTCTATCCATAATATAATTACTAAAAATAAGTTCCAAAGATACAGGTTTTGTTTTTTTTTAAACAAATTGTTTTGGGAATTTTATTTTACTTATTTAAGTATAATTTAAATTATCTTTTGAAGATATAATTTAAATTTATAGATATTAAAAAATGGGCTTTAGCAAATTTGCTAAAGCCCATTTTTTAATATTGTTGGCTATATAAGCTATATTAAAAAGCTATTAATTCTTTTTGTATTCTGTAACTCTCATGGTATTTGCCATACCTCTTTCTTTTACTGGCATTGAAGTAATATTGATAGCAAAATCTCCTTGGTTTAAATACCCACGTTCATGCGCTAAATTATTAATATCTTCAATAGTTTGGTCTGTACTTACAAATCTATCATAATACACACCTTTAACTCCCCAAAGTAAGTTTAACATTGCTAAAATTCTTCTGTTTGAAGAAAAAACTAAAATATTTGATTTTGGTCTCCAAGATGAAATTTGAAAAGCAGTATAACCCGAATCAGTTAATGTTGTAATTACTTCAGCATTTATAGAATTTGCCATTAAAGCTGCTTGGTGACAAATAGTGTTTGATATAAAACGCTCATTTATGCATTGTACATAATGGTCTGGAACGGAAATTAGTGGAGAGTTTTCAACGCTTTCAATAATTTTACGCATTTGTTTAATAACTTCTAATGGGTATTCTCCAACAGAAGTTTCTCCAGATAACATTACAGCATCTGCACCATCCATAATTGAGTTTGCTACATCATTTACCTCTGCTCTTGTTGGTACCTGATTGGTTATCATAGTTTCCATCATTTGCGTAGCTATAATAATTGGAATGTGTGCTTTTTTTGCCTTTAGTACCAATCTTTTTTGAATTAAAGGCACTTTTTCCATAGGAACTTCCACTCCTAAATCTCCACGAGCACACATTAAACCATCACAATAAGCTGTTAATTTATCAATGTTTGCAACTGCTTCTGGTTTTTCAATTTTAGCAATTATTGGAATATTATGTGTTGAATGCTCTTTAATTAAATCTTTAAGTTGAATAAGATCTTCAGGAGTTCTAACAAAAGAAAGGGCAATCCAATCTACTTCAATAGACATTGCGAAAATAGCATCTTTAATATCTTTCTCTGTTAATGCGGGTAAAGAAATTTTTGTATTTGGTAAGTTAACACCTTTTTTAGATTTTAACGGACCGCCGCGTAATACCTTTGTTACAACTTTGCTGTCTCTATCTGTATGAGTAACTTCAAATAATAATTTACCATCATCAACTAAAATATGTTCTCCAACTTGAACGTCCATAGGAAAACTTTGATAGGTCATAAAGGCAACTTCTTTAGTTCCTTCACATTTGTTGGTTGTAAATGTAAATACATCACCTTCATTTAAATATACATCATCCTGCATTACACCAACACGTAATTTAGGTCCTTGTAAATCTGCTAATACAGCTACGTTAAAATTTCTTCTTTTATTAATTGCTCTAATAAAATTAACTCTTTCTTTAACATCTTCATAATCTGCGTGCGAAAAGTTAATTCTAAATACATTTACACCAGACTCCATCATCTTTTCTAAAAGAGTTTCTGTGCCAATTGCTGGCCCTAATGTTGCTACTATTTTGGTGCGTTTTCTATTTTCTGCCATAATTAAAATATAAGGTGATCTTTTGTTTTTAAAGTATTAAGTTCTATTGAATAGGACGTTATAATTTGATTAATTTTTTTTAAATTATTTATTGTTTTTTGAATGTAATTTTCGTGATCTCCACCTTCAATTTTTAAAAAAAAGTCTACGTTTTTTTTTTCGGGAATTAAATATGAAGTTGTGCTGTAGTTACCACCAAATAAACCGCCCATTTCATTAGAGTTTACATATTGAATATGTTTGTTGTTAATTAAATAATAATTCATAAAATTATGTTCATCTTTATATTCAAACAAGGGAAATTCAGCATTGGAATTTTTAAAATCTAAATGTTGTTTACATCTATTAAATTTTGTTTTTAAGTGCTTATTTAACAAATAAGCTAACTTGTAATCTTCTTCAGTAGAATGAATTCCAATTAGGGAATAATCATCTTCAAAATCAAACGTTAATAGTTGCATATCAAGAATGAATATAAATAGGGACAAAAGTACTATTGTTTAATTATAGTAACTAATTAATTTACGAAATCGTATTCGATTTGTATTGATTATAAGTTAGATAATTCTTTTTGAAAAACAAAATAAGCTCTTTTAGATGCTGTTTCTTCTGCTTTTTTCTTTGAGGTTGCTCGCCCTTTTGCAATTAAAATTCCATCTAAAAAAAGTTTTACACTAAAATGTTTTATAGTGTCGTTACCCGTATCTTCATACACATCAAATACAAATTCTTTTTTTTGTTTTTGGCACCATTCAATAAATAAACTTTTATAACTGGTAATTTTTCCTTCTAGTTTTGGAACATCAACGTAAGGAGTAATTACTCTTTTTTCAATAAATTTATTGCAGTATTTATAACCTCTATCTAAATAAATAGCTCCAACCAATGCTTCAAAAATATTTCCATGAATGTTTTCTCCAAATTTAGATCTTGCAATATTGCTTTTAACAAAACGGAGTAAATCTAAATCTCTACCAAGTTCATTTAAATGTTCTCGGCTTACAATTTTAGATCGCATTTGAGTTAGGTATCCTTCATCACCTGATGGAACTTCATTAAATAAGTAAGCAGCAATAACGGCACTTAACATAGCGTCACCTAAAAATTCTAATCGTTCATAGTTTACCGGATTTCCAGTTTCTTCATCAAACTCTTTTATAGATCTGTGAGTAAATGCCTTTTTATAATAGGAAATATTTTTAGGAGTGAATCCTATTATTTTTTTTAAATCAGCAAAAAAAGCCTCGTCATCTTTTGTGCGAGTATTAATAATTTTTCGAATGAAATTCATTCAGTTGTGTTAATCTAGTTTTTTAAACAGTACACAAGCGTTGTGCCCTCCAAAGCCAAAAGTATTACTCATGGCAACATTTACAGTACGTTTTTGAGTTTTGTTAAACGTAAAGTTTAATTTACTGTCAATTTGGTCATCATCAGTAAAATGATTTATTGTAGGAGGTACAATTCCGTTTTTTATAGCTAATATAGATGCAATAGCTTCTACAGCTCCGGCAGCACCTAATAAGTGACCAGTCATTGACTTGGTTGAATTGATGTTTAGCTTGTAAGCATGTTCACCAAAAACTTCTAAAATTGCTTTACTTTCAGCAATATCTCCTAATGGAGTTGAAGTTCCGTGCATGTTAATAGCATCCACATCTTCTGGTTTTAAACCAGCATCTTTTAAACAGTTAAGCATCACATTTCTGGCACCTAATCCATCTGGATGCGGAGCAGTTATATGATATGCGTCTGCAGATAAACCGCCTCCAGCAATTTCAGCATAAATTTTTGCTCCTCTTGCTTTGGCGTGTTCATATTCTTCTAAGATTAAAGCTCCGGCTCCTTCGCCCGAAACAAATCCATCTCTATCTTTATCAAAAGGTCTTGATGCGGTTGCAGGATCATCATTTCTTGTTGAAAGCGCCTGTAATGCATTAAATCCTCCAATTCCAGCAATGGTAATAGTTGCTTCAGAACCACCAGATACCATAACATCTGCATATCCTAAACGAATATAGTTTAAAGCATCAATAATTGCGTTTGATGATGATGCACAAGCTGATACGGTTGCAAAATTTGGACCTCTAAATCCATATTTAATAGAAATTTGACCTGGCGCAATATCTGCAATCATTTTTGGAATAAAGAAAGGATTAAACCTTGGCGTACCATCACCAGAGGCATAGTTTAAAACTTCATTTTGAAAAGTTTCTAAACCACCAATACCTGCGCCCCAAATAACGCCAACTCTGTCTTTATCAAGATTTTCAATGTTTAAATTAGAATCTAAAATAGCTTCGTCAGATGCAACCATGGCATACTGCGTGAACCTATCCATTTTTCTAGCTTCTTTTCTATCAATAAACTGAGTGACATCAAAATTTTTGAGCTCACATGCGAAACGAGTTTTGAACTTGGATGCATCGAAATAAGTTATTGGAGCAGCCCCGCTAACTCCGTTAATGAGTCCATTCCAATATTGTTCAACATTATTTCCAATAGGTGTTAATGCCCCAAGTCCAGTTACTACAACTCGTTTAATTTCCATATAAAATTTACTTTTTTGCGTCTTCTATATAGCTAATTGCTTGACCAACAGTTCCAATGTTCTCTGCTTGATCGTCTGGAATTTGAATATCAAATTCTTTTTCGAATTCCATGATTAATTCAACAGTATCAAGTGAATCTGCTCCTAAATCATTAGTAAAGCTAGCTTCTGTTGTTACTTCATTTTCGTCAACGCCTAATTTATCAACGATAATGGCTTTTACTCTTGATGCAATGTCTGACATAATTCTTTAATTTTTAAATTTAATTACTCGGCAAAAATATAAAACTTTATTTAAATCAAAATCTTTTAATTGTAAAAGATGATTTATTTAGAATAAAAATAGATAAAGTTTTTGTATTTTAACGGAATAAGTTACTAATTATTTGTTTTATTTGCGATACAACTTAGTTTAAATTTTATGACTCGTATTGTTATTCTCGCCTCCGGATCTGGTTCTAATGCTGAAAATATAATTAAGTATTTTAAAAATAGCAATTTAATTTCTGTTGTTCAAATTTTATGTAACAAGAAGGAAGCTAAAGTTTTTGAAAGAGCTAAAAGGTTAGAAATAAATAGTTTATATTTTGACAGGGCGATGTTAAATGATTCTGATGTTATTTTAAATTTATTAAAAAACAATGCAGACTATGTGATTTTAGCTGGTTTTTTATGGAAAATTCCATCAAAAATAATTGAAGCTTTTCCAAATAAAATTATCAATATTCATCCTGCATTATTGCCAAAATATGGTGGAAAAGGAATGTACGGAATGCATGTACACAATGCAGTTGTTGCAAACAAAGAAACCGAAACTGGCATTACAATTCATTATGTAAATGAGAATTATGATGAAGGAGCCATCATTTTTCAAGAGCGATTTAACGTATTACCATCGGATTCTGCTAATGATGTAGCGGAAAAAATACACGAATTAGAGTATAAATATTTTCCAAAAGTTATTGAAGAAGTTATTGTAGGACATTAATATATTATGGCTAAAAAAAAGTTTTATGTTGTTTGGGAAGGGCACAAAAAAGGAGTTTTTAATTCTTGGGATACTTGTAAAAAACAAATAGATAATTTTAAAGGTGCACAATACAAAGCATTTGTTTCTAAAGTAGAAGCTGAAGATGCATTTAAAGGGAGATATGAAGATTATAAAGGAAAGGATACAAAAAAAGTACTACTTTCCTCTGAAGAATTAAAAAAGTTTGGAAAACCTAAATTTCCTTCATTATCAGTTGATGCAGCTTGTGCTGGAAATCCAGGGAAAATGGAATATCGCGGAGTAGATTCTGAAACAAAGCGACAATTATTTATACAAGGTCCGTTTGAAAAAGGGACCAATAACATTGGTGAATTTTTAGCTTTGGTACACGGTTTAGGTTATTTAAAACAGAAAAACCTAAATTATCCTTTATATTCCGATTCTAAAATTGCCATGAGTTGGGTTAAAAATGGTCAGTGCAGAACTAATTTACCTATTTCTTCTGAAAATCAGCAATTATTTGATTTGGTGAAACGAGCTGAAAAATGGCTGAAAGAAAATAACTACACTACCCGAATTTTAAAATGGGAAACGAAAGCTTGGGGTGAAATTCCAGCCGATTTTGGAAGGAAATAAATCATTCTAAATAACGTTCTAATTGACTAAATAATTCTTCGATTTTGACAGGAAGATTGTTGTGATTTAAGTTCAATAGATGTGTTTTACTATTAATTTTTACTTCAAACACGCCTTCAATTGCCTTATCAACAGCTAAATCATCTATTGAAATGTTGTTTTTAATCTCATCAAAATTTATATTGAATACTAATTTTTCAATTTCTGAGAATTGTTGGCTATTTAGGATTTTACTTTTTAGTGTTCCGTTATTGTCTATTTCTAAAACGTTATTATTTAAAGAGATTTTATATAAAAATCCTCTTGTTTGTGCTTTATAATTTATATGTATTTTTTGATTAACCTCTTGGCTTTCGCAGGAGGTTGAAAGTGAAAAAAGAACTATTATTAAATTTAAGAATGTTTTCATTGAAATAGATATTTAAAATACAAAAAAGGAGCTTTTAAAGCTCCTTTTTTAATAATGTTATTCAGTATTTTTATTGTACAAAACTTTCTCTAGCACCTCCAGTAGCAAATATTGCTCTCATTCTATCTTTTTGACCTTCAGTAAACATATTCATACAAGCATCATCTGTATAATCCATATAGTTCATTGTCATGTCGTTTGATTGACAATTTACTGTTGGGTATGATGGGCATCCATAGTTTGGTCCATCAGAACTTGGTGTATCAGCAACAAAATCGTCTTGCTTACATCTTCCGTCACCCCAAATGTGGCGTAAGTTTAACCAATGTCCAACTTCGTGAGTTGCAGTTCTTCCTTTGTCAAAAGGTGCTGTAGCTGTTCCTGTTGTTCCAAAATATTGAGGAGAAATAACTACACCATCTGTTGATGCTGCTCCACCTGGAAATTGTGCATAACCTAAAATTCCCCCACCAATGTTTGCAACCCAAATAGTTAAATAACCTGGTACTGCAGGATACGCACTTTTTACAGCATTATTTGTTCCCCAAGATGCTGTTGAGTTTGATTTTCTATCTACTACAGCTAATGAAAAATTGATATCTACATCTGCGCCAACTCCTTGAAATTCGGCAGGAACATCATTATAATTTGTATCATTAAAATCTGCATTTAAAACTGAAATTTGTGAGTTTATTTGTGCATCACTAATATTTTGAGATGAATTTGCGTAAACCACATAAACATATACAGGTATATTTATAGTTCCAGTATAAGGAGTTGGAGTAGTTCCTCCACCACCACCTGGATTGCTTGGTTTACCTTTATAAGAGATTACAGTTCTTGAATGTTTTTCAATATTGTACATCTTTTTTTCTAAACCTGGATTGTTTTTTAACTGTTCATTCAGAACTTTCATACTGTAGCATTTGTCTCCGGCTGAATTTTCTGTTGATCTTGATGATAAGTCATCATCGGTGTACACGTAAAAGTCACTCATGTCAATTTCTGCACTTTCTTGAGTAGGAACAACTTCACTTGAGTTGTTTTGACAAGCAACAAATACTAATGCTACAAAAGCAAAGAATAGAATAATTTTTTTCATTGTTAAGTTTGATTTTAGTTAATAATAGGACGAAATCTTTAAAATAAAGATTGTCGAATATATTAAAAAAATGTTAACAACCAAATTAGTTTATAAAAAAAATACTAAAAAAGTTATGAGAAACTCAATAAAACAAGTATAAATAACAATAAGTAAAAAAGTGTTAAATAATTAACGCAACATCATTTTTGCTTTTTTTAAAGCAGATATAAATATATCAATTTCTTCAAAAGTATTGTAAAATGAGAATGAAGCTCTTACTGTTCCAGGAATTTTATAAAAATCCATTATTGGTTGTGCACAATGATGACCTGTTCTAACAGCAATACCTAATTTATCTATAATTGAACCAATATCGTAGGGATGAATATTACCAATATTGAAAGAAATTACAGCAGTTTTATTTTTGGAAGTACCGTAAATTTTTAAATCTTCAATTTCTAATAATTTTTTGGTAGCATATTCTAACAGTTCATGCTCGTAGGCTGCAATATTATCAAAACCAATGGAGTTCATATAATCTAAAGCAGTTCCAAAGGCAATTCCTCCACAAATATTTGGCGTTCCAGCCTCAAATTTATGAGGTAAATCTGCATACGTAGTTTTTTCAAAAGTGACTTGCTTAATCATTTCGCCACCACCTTGATATGGAGGAAGCTTGTTTAACCATGCTTCTTTTCCATATAACATTCCAACACCTGTTGGGCCACACAATTTATGAGCAGAAGCCACATAAAAATCTACATCCAACGCTTGAACGTCGGGTTTTAAATGTGGACAACTTTGTGCGCCATCGATTAAAACAGCCGCACCAACTTTATGTGCTTTTTCAATAATTTCTTCAATAGGATTAATGGTTCCCAAAGCATTGGAAACGTGATTTACAAAAACTAATTTGGTTTTGTTTGATAATAAGTTGTCATATTCACTCATTACCAATTCACCATCCAAATTCATGGGAATTACTTTTAAAATAGCGCCAGTTCGCTCGCATAACATTTGCCAAGGAACTATATTTGAGTGATGTTCAAGTGCTGAAACAATAATTTCATCACCTTTATTTAAAAGCGAAGTAAAACCAGTAGCAACAATATTAATACTATGTGTTGTACCGGCTGTTAAAATTATTTCGTAGCTATTTTTAGCGTTAAAATGTTTTTGAATTTTTATACGAGCTTCTTCATAAGCATCGGTAGCTTTTTGACTTAAAGTATGAACACCTCTATGAATATTTGAGTTTATAGTGCTATAATAGTTTACAATGCTATCAATTACCACTTGTGGTTTTTGACTTGTTGCTGCATTATCAAAATAAACTAATGGTTTTCCGTTTATTGTTTCTTTTAAAATTGGAAAATCGGCTCTAACTTTATCAATATCTATCATTTTTCTTTTTTAGAATGATTCTAAATACAAAATTACAAAATTGAAATAAACTACGTTGACTTTTTATAACTAATTACCGCCAAACCATTCATAATAATTGCATACGCCAATGTTTTTGTAAATTGTGGAACTATATCGGTAAAGTTTGAACCTTTTAACATCACCATACGCATGACTTCAACAAAGTATTTAATTGGGTTGAATTCGGTAATATATTGTGCCCAAACAGGCATACTTTCAATAGGTGTAAAAAGTCCGCTCATTAAAATAAAAATTACTGTAAAAAACCACGAAATAAACATAGCTTGTTGCTGGGTTTCTGTAAAATTTGAAATAAAAAATCCGATACCTAAAATTACTAACAAATAAATAGAAGTAAAAAAATATAGTAGAAAAATACTACCAACTATTGGAACATTAAATAACAGTTTTGCAATGATTAACCCAATAGTTAATAAGCCAAATCCAATTATCCAAAAGGGGAATAATTTTCCAATGATAAACTGATGTTTTTTTATAGGCGTTACATTTATCTGCTCTAAAGTTCCAATTTCTTTTTCGCGAACAATGTTCATTCCGGATAGAAAAAGCGTAATCATAGTCACTAATAAAACTAAAATTCCGGGTACCATAAATGTTTTGTAATTCAAGGTTTCATTATACCAAAATGAAGGTATGCTTGTAATATTTATGGGTTTGTTAATTTGGTTAAAAGGTTGTACTAATTTTACCTGCGCTTTTTTGTTAAAATCTTTGATGATTTGATTGATATACACATTTTCTACGCCAGCTGCAGCGCCATCAATAGCATTAATAGTTACCGATAAATCTGTTGATTGATTTTTCACTAAATCTCGCTCAAAATTTTCGGGAATTTCTAAAATTACATCAACATCACCTTTTAACATAGCTTCGCTAGCTAATTTATTTGAAGGAAAATCGGTAAGTACATTAAAATAGGTGGAAGCATCAAATTTTTGAATTAATTCTCTTGAAAAGGAAGTTTTGTCATTATCTATATACGAAAATTTAATATTTTTTATTTCAAAAGTAGCTGCATTAGAAAGTATCACCAATTGTAAAATTGGTAACACAAATATAATTGGTAACATTCCTTTATTTCTAAAGATTTGCTTGAATTCTTTTTGGATGATAAATAGAATGGTTTTCATTATTCTAATCGTATTTTATATTTTTTAACACTTAAACCTATAAAAAACAAGGTCATACCCACTAAAATTAATGTCGATTTCCAAATAAATTGAATTCCAACACCCTTTAACATAATTCCTTTTAGAATGATGATAAACCATTTTGCAGGTACAATATTGCTAATTATCTGAAGTGGAAGCGGCATACTTGAAACCGGAAAAATAAACCCAGAAAGTAATATTGTTGGCAACATTAAAGCCATTAATGAAATCATCATAGCTGTTTGTTGTGACGCTGAAATAGTTGAAATTAAAATACCTAATGATAAGGACGTAATGATAAATAAAACACTTTCTGCAGCTAGTAAAAAATAACTTCCCTGAACCGGCATATTAAAAACAAAAATCCCCAATAATACAATTACAATGGCATTTATAATAGATAGAAAAATATATGGAACAACTTTGCCAATAATTACTTGAAATGGTTTTAAAGGCGAAACTAACAAGATTTCCATAGTGCCTAATTCTTTTTCGCGAGTTATAGAAATAGAAGTCATCATTGCAGAAACCAACATTAAAATAATGGTCATAACTCCTGGTACAAACATAAAAACACTTTTAAGTTCAGGGTTAAAAACCATTCGGGTTTTTGGTATTATTTGATACGAAGTTTTTACAGCTACATTAATTTGTTGTTGATAATTTTGTAAAATTGCACTTACATAATTACTAATTGTATTTGCTGTATTTGGATCTGTTGCATCTGCAATTACTTGAACTGTAGCGTTGTTTTCCTTGCCTAAATTTTTGCTGAAATCTTTTTCAAAAATAAGTACCGCTTTTACATGTCCTTTTTTAAAGGCGGTTTCAATTTCAGTTTCATTTAAAATTGATGCTGTAATTGTAAAATACTTTGAAGATGCTATTTTATGAATAATTTCCTTTGTTGTCTCATCTTTTGAATGATCTAAAATAGCGATATTAACATTGTTAATTTCATTGGTTATAGCAAATCCAAATAACATAATTTGAGCTATTGGCATCCCAAAAAGTATAAACAATGAGCGTCTATCTCTAAAAATATGGTAAAACTCTTTTTTTATAAATCCTATAAATCGTTTCATCCTCTGGCTAATTTTAAAAATACGTCGTTCATAGTTGAGGTTTTAAACTGTTCTTTTAATTTTTTTGGAGTGTTTAACGCTTCAATTTTACCGTTTACCATGATGGAAACCCGATCGCAATATTCCGCTTCATCCATATAATGTGTAGTTACAAAAATGGTGGTTCCTTCGTGTGCGGTTTTATAAATCATTTCCCAAAACTGGCGACGTGTAATTGGATCAACTCCACCAGTTGGTTCATCTAAAAAAACAATTTTCGGGTTGTGTAATAAAGCAACAGAGAAGGATATTTTTTGTTTCCAACCTAATGGTAGTGAGCCAACCAATTCATTTACGATTTCTTGCAAACCTAATTCCTCAACTAATTGACATCTTTTTTCTTCAATTTTTTTACGCGATAAACCATAAATTCCGCCAAAAAAGGTGATGTTTTCTTTTACTGTTAAATCATCATACAACGCAAATTTCTGACTCATATATCCAATATTTTTTTTGATGTCATTTGGATTTTTATACACATCAAAACCAGCAACTTGTGCATTTCCTGAAGTTGGATTTGAAATACCAATCAGCATTTTCATTGCGGTAGTTTTTCCTGCACCATTTGCTCCTAAAAACCCAAATATTTCACCTTTTTTAACTTCAAAGGAAATATTATTTACGGCAGTGAAATCTCCAAAATTTTTGGTTAAATTTTCTACTATTATTACAGTATCTTCTTTCATTTTTAATGCTTTTCGTCAGTTCAAGTTGAGGCTTTAGCCGAAATATCGAGAACTTCTTGATATAATTTTTTGCAAAAATCACTCGAAGTGACGTATTATTTATTTAGCCAATTCCATAAAAGTATCTTCAATGGTTGCTGCCGTTTTACTTATTTGTATGTTTTGTAACTGCTGTTTTTCTAAGTATAGTTTTAAATCTGTTGGATTAAAATCATTTCTTTTATCGGAATAATGCACAAATTCACCAAAAGGATACACACTATAATTATGTTCGTAATTTTTTAAACTATTAATCAATTGGTACATATTGTTTGCGCTAACATTATAAATGGTTTTTGGATAATGTTTTACAATGTGTTGTGGTGTATCAATTTCTAAAATTTTACCATCCTGAATTAGCGCAATTCTATCGCACAAAGCAGCTTCATCCATATACGGCGTAGAAACTAACATGGTAATTCCTTTGGTTTGTAAACGCTTTAACATTTCCCAAAATTCTTTTCGAGAAACTGGGTCAACACCTGTAGTTGGTTCATCTAAAAACAACACTTTTGGTTTGTGAATTAATGCACAACATAAGGCTAATTTTTGTTTCATTCCGCCAGATAATTTTCCTGCTCTACGGTTTTTGAAAGGCTCTATTTGAACATAAATATCTTTAATTAAATCGTAGTTTTCTTCTATGGTTGTCCCGAAAATAGTTGCGAAAAACTCTAAATTTTCTTCCACGGTTAAATCTTGATATAATGAGAATTTCCCTGGCATATAACCAACATTGTTTCTAATTTTTTTATAATCATTAATGGCATCAAAATTGGCGACAGTTGCAGTTCCGCTATCCGCAAAAAGAAGCGTGGTTAAAATTCTAAAAAGTGTTGTTTTTCCTGCTCCATCTGGACCAATTAAACCAAATAATTCACCTTCTTGTACTTCAAAAGAAATGTTTTTTAAAGCGGTTTTGTCTTTAAAAGATTTACTGATATTTTGTACAGAAATACTCATTTTTTATAGGTGTTAAAATTTAAAGTAATAAGTGCAATTATACTCCAGGCACTTACTCTAAAAACCATGGCATAAATGCTTTCTGAAGCTACAGTTTCATTTAAAAAATTGAGATAAATGAGTAGCAGCACATGAGATGTTAGAACAAAAGCAATAACTTTTTTAGTAAATATATGTTTTGTCCAAATTAAATATGCTGCAACAATTGATATAAACCCAAAAATTACATTATAAATAACTAACCAGTTAAGCACTGTATAGTTTTTTGTAGCAATGCGAAACAATACTTTTGAGCCTGCAATTACGGACATAATTCCAATGGAAAAGGCAAGTAGGGATGCTATTTTATGTAAATGTTTCACGAAAATATTTATTAATTTTTTTATGGAAAAATTTCGTCATTCTGAACTTGATTCTGAATTTCACAATTTCTTTCCTAATCTTGATGAGAACCTGAATTAAGTTCAAGTTGACGTATGTTTAGAAAATTATTCTGAAATCCACATTTCAGCAGGCATACCAATTTTTAAACTTCCATCGTTTTGTATGTTCACTTTTACTGCGTAAACAAGGTTTACTCGCTCTTCTTTTGTTTGAATTATTTTAGGTGTAAACTCAGCTTCCGATGAAATCCAAGAAATAGTTCCTTCGTAATTTTTTAAATCCTTATTACTGTCAATTTTTACAATTACTTTTTGTCCAATTTTAATGGAAGCTAATTGTTTTTCACTGATATACACCTTTAATTGCATGGTACTTACATCTGCAATTTTGTATAGCGGTTTTCCAAAAGAAGTAATTTCATTTGGCTCGGCATATTTTACCAAAACGGTTCCGTTAATTGGATTGGTAATTAAACTTTTTTGCAGTTGATCTTCTAATTGACTTATTTGGACATCAATACTTTTTAGTTCATTGACAACTGGCGCATTTTGAATTTCAACACTTCTAATTTGCTGATTTATAACATCAATTTTACCGTTGATGTCATCTAACTGTTGTTGTGTTCCTGCGTTTTCTTTTATCAAATTTTGAATTCTATTTTGAGATATTTTTGCAGTTTTTAATTGCGCGTTTAAAACACTAATTTGTGATAAAACACCGCTGGATTTTGATGAAATAATGTTTTTTGAAACCATTAGTTGCTCTTTTTTAAGCGCTAAAGGAATGGTGTCAATTAAACCAACAATTTCTCCTTTTGTAATAGTTTGTCCTTCTTCAACAGAAAATAATGTTAATTTTCCGTTATTCTCTGCAGAAACTGTAATTTCAACAGCTTCAAAATTACCATAACCATCTGCTTTATTGTTGTTGTTACAAGAAATTAATGCAATTGTAATAAAGCCCGCTGCTATTATATTATTTATAATCTTCATAATTTAATTTCCTTTAGTTGTATTGTAATTTGTTTGCGCTAGTAATAATTGAATTTTATGTGTGCTTAAGTTGTTTTCTGCTTCATATAAATTTGTTAATTCTGTGATGTATGCAGATGCAGTTATTACACCATTTTTTAATTGCGATTCAGCAGTTTTTAAAATGTTTTTTTGTAATTGTATAATTAAATTATCATTGGGTATAAATGCTGAAATTTTTTCAATTTCGGCTTTATTTTGGTCTAATTCAATGTTTGTGTTTAGTTTAAAAACGGCTTCTTCTGTGTCAATAATTTCTTTGTTTATTTTTAAAGATTCGCGTTGTTTTTTGTTGGCGTTCCAATCAAAAACGTTCCAGTTTAATTTAACACCAACCATATAAAAAGTTTGAAATGAATTATCTAAAGCATTTAATCCTGGATTTCCGTAACCACCAGTTGCAAAACTTGATAGTTTTGGAGCAATTTGTTTAGAAAGGACCGTTTCGGTATTATCAATTTGTTCTTTTTTTAGTTGGAACAAGTCCAATTCTGGTCTGTTAATTTCGTTATTTTCTGCAGTAATTGTTTGTGGATTTTCTAACGTTTTGTTTGAAGAGATTTCTGTCCCAACTAAATTAGAAAGTGATTGAAATAAACTTATTTTGTTTGATTCAATTTCAATAAATTGTTGATTGATTTTTAACAATTCAGTTTCTAAAACACTGTCTGATGAAGGTAATAAAACACCGTATTTTACACCGGCTTTTACTTCTTTTAATTTGGCTTCTAACAATTCTTTTTTAGAATTGAGTAACACCTTTTTTTCTTGTTGAAATAAAATAGAAAAATACAGTTGATTTACCTGTTTTTTCAACTGATATAAATTGACTTCAACTTGTTTTAAATTGGTTTTTAAAGCAGCTGTTTTTGCTTCAGATGATGCTTTCACCAAACCGCCAGCATAAATTAATTGATTTACAGAGATTGTTGCCTTGTACTGATCTTTATTTGGCGGTTCAATGGTAGAATTTGGAATTACAATAGGAATTTGTGTTACATCTGATTGATAAGTTGCTTGTGCAGCAAATTCTAATTTTGGTAAATTTTCAGTATTAATAACTTCTAAATCTAACTGATGTTGTTTTTCTAAAAGTGTTGTTTGTTGTGTTAACGGATAATTTGTATTTAATAACTTATATAAATCCGTTAACTGTAATTTTTCTTGGCCAATTGCGTAAAACGAAACGAAAAGAATTACAAATGTGATTGTTTTTTTCATAATTTAAACTTTTATGGAGTTTATTATAAATTCGGCGACTTCTGTTTTTCTGTATTCTAACATTAAATTATAATCGTCTTTACTTAAATCTAAAAATCCTTTAAGCAACGGAGCAGCTATAAATGGGAAAATATTTAAGGATAGAATATTGATAAATAATTGATCTGCTTTTATGGGTTTTATAGTTCCATTTGCTACTTCTTCAGAAATTTGATTTTTAAATTTTTCAATATTTGGAAACTTGTTTTCTGCTAAAATATTGATGGCAAATTCTGGGTTTTTATTTAATTCTTGAATAATGAAATTTGGTAAATACGGGTGTTTTATTACAAACGAAATATAGTTGCTAGTAAAGCTTCTTATTTTATCGTAAACCGAAGAATCGTCGTTTAGTATTTTATGCATTTGTGGTGCTAATAAATTAAAGGCACTTTTAAAAACAGCTTCAAACAATTGTTGTTTATTTCTATAATAGTAATGGAGTAATGCTTTATTTATGCCTGCTTCATCAGCAATTTCCTGCATTCTTGAGCCGTCCATTCCTTTTTTTTCAAAAATAGTTTTAGCGGCGTTTAATATAGATGTTTCGGTTGTTGTGTCTTTTATTTTTTTCATTAAATTAACTATATGGTTTAACCAAATGGTTAACAAAAGTAAAATCTTTTTTTGAACTAACAAAATAAATGTTACTTTTAGGGGTGATAAAATTAAATATTAATGAAAAAAATAGTCAAATTCGGAATACTTCCTATAGTTATAATACTAATTGCAGTAGTTGTTTTTAATTATCCGCGTTTAAATATTATTACAGGTTTTGCAGCAAAAAGTGTTTGTTCTTGTACGTTTGAAGCAGGAAGAGATCTAAAATCTATTGAAGAAGGAGATAATGATATTAATCCGGTTTATTATGCAAAAAATGAAATAAATTTTGAAGAAAAATCCGTTTCTTCAACCGTATTTGGACTTAAAAAAAGAAAGGCTATATATAAAGACGGTATTGGATGTGTGTTGGTTCCTGAAAATTTAGAAGAAACTATTTCATTTAAACCTAAAAGAAATTTTATTGTAACCAATTTACCATATCCGTATGGAAATCTTCCTCAAAAAGACACTATATTTAGTAATGTAAATTATAAATTATTAGACTTTGCCGTTGAAAATGCCTTTGATTGTGAAGGTGAACAAGAAAAAAGAACAAGAGCTGTTTTGGTAATTTATAAAGACCAAATTATTGCTGAAAAATATGTTGATGGTTTTAATAAAAATACCAAATTACTAGGTTGGTCTATGACCAAAAGTATTACAAGTGCTGTTTTAGGCGTACTTGAAAAACAAGGAAAAATTCATGTAAATCAAACCCATTTGTTTCCAGCTTGGGAAAATGATGAGCGTTCAAAAATAACTCTAAATAACTTATTGCAAATGAATAGTGGTTTAGAGTGGTTAGAAGATTATAACAAAATTTCAGACGTTACTAAAATGTTGTTTTTAGATAAAGATATGACAAAAATACAACTGACTAAACCGTTAGTTGGCAAACCAAATGAAAGTTGGAATTATTCATCTGGAACTACCAATTTATTATCTGGTTTTATTCGTAATCAATTTAAAGCACATCAAGATTATTTAGATTTTTGGTATGCTGAATTAATAGATAAAATAGGTATGAATTCTATGATTGTTGAAACAGATTTTTCAGGTAATTATATAGGTTCTAGTTATGGTTGGGCAACTGCCAGAGATTGGGCAAAATTCGGACTATTATATTTACATAATGGCAATTGGAATGGAACTCAAATTTTAAATGAATCTTGGGTAAATTATACAAAAACACCAACTAAAACTTCTAATGGTGAATATGGAGCCCAATTTTGGTTAAATGTGGGTGGTGTTTACCCAAATGCTCCAAAAGATTTATATTCTTGCAACGGCTACCAAGGTCAATACGTTTTTATTATTCCTTCTAAAGAATTGGTTATTGTGCGTTTTGGGTTAGCTGAAAATCCAATTTTTAATGTGAATCAGTTTTTAAGTGAAATTTTGTATTCTGTTAATTAATAATGTCCAATTATTACAATATTATTGTATTTTGCTTATTTTGTTAACATATTTTAACAAAAAAATGCTCATTTCATTATATTGGCTTCAAATATGTTAAAGTCCCTCACAACTCATTTTTTAAGTAAACACTTGATATTTAGAGGGTTTTAAACTATAAAAAGTCAATACATGAAAAAAAACTACTCTAATCAAAAGAAATTTTGGTCTAAATTTAATTTTCAGGTACTAAGTACACTGTTTACTTTTTTTATCTTATTTACAAATAATATAAAGGCTCAAGATTGTACCGTAAATGCCGGAATTAATCAAACCATTTGCGCATCAGACACATTTACCTTAAATGGTGTTACTGGAGGTAATATTGTTAGCTTTCAATGGCAACAAATTGCGGGTCCTTCTGTTGTAATTGTAAATCCTACAGCAGCTGTAACCAATGTTTTAGGTGCAGTTGGAGGTAATACCTATACATTCCGCATATCTGCGGTTTGTAATATTGGTACAACCTTTCAAGATGTAACTTACACTGTTAATCCAATTACTATTGCCAATGCTGGGAGTCCGATAGATGGTTGTCCTGGTTCCTACAATTTATCAGCAAACACACCATTAAATGCTGGTGAGTCTGGAGTCTGGAGTATTGTAGGTACTAATAATGCAGGTGTAACAATTTCAACAACCTCGTCGCCAACATCATCAATTACATTTCCAACAAATGTTGCAGGGTCAACAACTTTAAGGTGGACAATTAACAATCCAAACGGATGTTCAACATCTGATGATGTAATTGTTACAAATTACGGTGGTGAAGTAACAGCAAATGCTGGTACTGATCAAAATTTAAGTGAATGTTATACCACTACTCAAAATACCAATTTATTAGGGAGTATTGGAGGAAACGGAACAGGTGGTCAAACTGGAAACTGGACATTTGTTTCTGGACCAAGTACACCAACAATAGTTTCTCCAAATGCAGAAAGTACTGCAGTAAATGGTTTAATAGAGGGAACCTATGTTTTTAGATGGACAGTTACTGGACCTTGTGCAGTTGGAACTGATGAAGTTTCTGTTGTTGTTCCGGCGGCTACACAATCTGTAACCACTGCAGGTGGTGTTAATAGAACACAACGTTTTTGTTTAGGAACTGTTACATCAACAGTTTTAGAAGGAAATATACCTTTATATTCTGGTGAAACAGTGCAATGGACACAAATTGCTGGTCCTGCGGCTACCATAACAAGCCCAAATTCTCCTACAACAATTGTTACAGGTTTAGATGGAACTTCAAGTTATACATTTAGATATACAATTAATGGAAATGCAAGTGTTAATCCGTTGTGTATTTCATCTATTAACTTTACGGTTAGTTATTTCAATAATCCAGTTACGGTATCTATAAATGGAGGTATAAGTCCTTTAACTTTACCAGTAGATGCAACATCTGGAAGTGTTTCACTCACAAACACTGGAGGAAACGCATATCAAACCTTTGTAATTAGCAGCCCTTCAGGCACATCTCCATCTTTAAATACTTCTGGAGGAAATTTAAACTTTTCAGGTTTATCAAAACCAGGTACGTATGTATTTAGAGTAAGAAGATATACGAATGGAAATATTAATACAGGCTGTAATGAAGCCTTTGCTGATTTAACAGTGATATCATCTGTTACACCTTCTATCTCAAATGCTGGAACAGATGTAGCGCTTTTATGTGGAGTTACTACTACACAACTGTCTGGAAATAACCCAAATACATCAAGTACTGGAATTGTTGGCTATTGGGCGCAAGTAAGTGGTCCTAATTCTGCTTCATTTGATGATATAAATAATTTTAATGCCAACGTATCAGGATTAGTTCAGGGCATCTATGTTTTTAGATGGAATTTGTCGGGAGGTGTAGCTGGTACAGATTCTCATGATGATGTACAAGTTACAGTTTCAATTGCTCCAACATCAACAATTGCTCCACCACCAGATCCAATTTGTGCTGGTACATATAAATTACAAGCAGATGCTCTAATAGCTGGACAAACAGGATTGTGGACACAATTAGATGCCAATCCGGCCGTAACATTTACAGATGCAACAGATCCAAATTCGTATGTAACAAATTTAAATCCATCTTCTACATATACATTAAGATGGACAGTCACCTCATCGGCTATTGATTGTCCAATAGCTCAAAGTGATGTAACATTAAATACAAGTATATTTATTGCGCCTTCTCCAGCTAATGCTGGTTCTGATCAATGTTTAGTTACAGGAATAACTTCAGCAACTTTAGGAGCAACACCATTATTAAGTGGCTCAGGTGAATGGTCAGTAATTTCTCAACCAGTGGGCCCTATCATTACTTTTGTAGATAATACAAGTGCAAATACAGACGTTAACGGATTAACTTCAAGTGGTACATACGTGTTGCAATGGAGATCTTTTTCTGATCCGTCATGTGCTGAATTTACAGATACTATGGAGATTACAATTTCCGATCCACCAGCAGCAAATGCAGGTCCAGATCAAACAGTTTGTACTAGTTTAACTGGAGATTCAGTAGTGATGGCTGCAAATACTCTTGCTTCTGGATTAACTGGAACTTGGATTCAAATTTCAGGTGATAGTAATTGGACGGTTGATGATATAAATAGTCCTACTGCAACTTTCTCATCATTAGCACCAGGTAATTATGTGTTTGAATGGAGAGTTGAGCAAGGTAATTGTGCTTCAGCATCCGATACGATGTCATTTATAGTGAGCTTACCTGCAACAGTGGCATCAACTTCACCAATACCAGATTTTTGTGGCACTTCTGTAAATTTATCAGGAAATACTATTACAAATGGAGTGGGAACATGGCAACTAGTTTCAGGACCAAATAATCCAACTTTTGCCAATATAAATGACCCAACAACTCTGGTTTCTGGATTAGTATCAGGAACCTATACTTTTAGATGGACTAGTGCTAATGGCATGTATTGCCCTACATATACATCTGACGTTTCATTTATAGTAGAGGCGCCAGCGAACGCAGGTCCTGATCAAAACCTATGTAATGCAACACAAGTATTATTAATTGGAACGGAGGGTTCTATAGGTACTTGGACAGAAACTACTGCAAATGGTGCAGTAATTACTCCAATTTCAAGTTATACTGCAGTTGCAACAGTTGTTCCAGGTAATTCATATACATTTCAATTTGATAATGGCGCATCTTGTGGACCTACAGATACGATGAATGTGGTAAATAGTGCTTTACCCACAACTCCTGATGCTGGAAGTGATCAAGAAATTTGTTTGTCAGGAGGTACTACAGTTACCATGGCAGCAAATACAATTGTTTCAGGAACAGGAAGTTGGGCTTTGATAAGTGGTCCAAATACACCACCAGAAATAGGCTCTAATAATCCATCTGTTACGTTTACAGGTTTAATTCAAGGTTTGTATATTTTTGAATGGAGATCTTCTAATGGAAATTGTTCAAATTTAAGAGATGTTGTTCGTGTAAATGCATATGAACCACCTAGTTTAGCAAATGCAGGACCAAATCAAAACAATGCATGTCAGTTAACCATTCAATTAGATGCTGATACACCTACAAATGGAATCGGAACATGGACCTTAACATCTACTCCTGCAGGTTATATTCCAGGGTCATTAACAATTGATAGCCCTAATGACCCGAAATCAGGAATTTCTATATCAAATCCATATGCTTTAATTTTAGGGACATATCAATTTACGTGGGCAATAACAAATGGAACGGTTTGTGCTCCAAGTATTGATACAGTTGATGTCATATTTAATGGAGTTCCTCCAACATCAGCAAATGCCGGTCCAGATCAGGAACATTGTGATGTAACTTCTGTGAATTTAGGAGCTAATCCTGTAAGTACAGGTTCAGGTGCTTGGTCTGTTGTATCTAAGCCAGCTGGTTCTGCAGCAGTTGTGTTTTCTAATTTATTTTCTCCAAATGCTACAGCATCAAGTTTAGAAGAAGGAGTTTATGTATTTAGATGGACAGTTTCTAACGGAGGATGTACTCTTGATGACACAGTTCAAATTACAATTTATGATTCAAAACCAGCAGCAAACGCTGGCCCAGATCAGGTAATTGCTCAATTTGATAACTTATTTTTAAATGCAGTTCCAGCAACATCTCCGTTGGTTGGTGAATGGACTTTTGTAGCGGGACCAAATTCACCTGTTATTTTAGATGTTAATAATCCAAACACGCAAATTGCAGGATTTGTTCCAGGTACTTACGAGTTTACGTGGACTATTGAAAACGGAATTTGCGCTACGACAAGTGATAATGTTATTATTACAATTATTCCCGTTACCGATTTAAGTTTATTGAAAACGTTAATAACACCTCCTTCACCAATTTATGTTGGTAGTACGCTTAATTTTCAGGTAGCTGTAACCAATAATGGAAATAATAACGCTACTGGAATTGATATTACAGATGATTTACCTGTTGGATACACAATTGTTCCTGGATCAATTAGCAATGGAGGTATATATAATTCTGGAACACATGAAATTAATTGGAATAATTTAGCAATACTTAATGGAACAACACTAAATTTAACCTATCAAGTTACAGTAAATGCAATAACAGGAGTTCCAAATGAATATCAAAACACTGTTGAAATTATTGATTTCGATCAATACGATCCAGATTCAACACCTAATAATAAAGTTGGTACCGAAGATGATCAAAGTTCGGTTACTGCAGCACCAGTTCCACTGGTTGATATGTCATTGCAAAAAATAATAAATAATAGCACTCCAATGGTTGGAAGTAACGTTACGTTTACATTAACTATTGCAAATGCCGGACCAAGTAACGCTACAGGTGTAGAAGTTACAGACATATTACCGTCTGGTTATACATATATTTCGAGTAACACAATTACAGGTTCAATTGATGATTCTTTTGCTCCAACAATAATTTGGAATGCAGGAAATATTAATAACGGAACGAATGCAACTATGCAAATTGTAGCAACGGTTAATGCTACGGGAGTGTATTCAAATAGTGCTGAAATTACTGCTACTAATGAAGCAGATATTGACTCAACTCCTAATGATAATATTGCTGCTCAAGACGACCAAGATAATGCTGTAGCTACACCAATTGAAGTTTCAGACCTAGAGTTAACTAAAGTTGTGAATAATCCAACACCTAATGTTGGTGAAAATGTTACATTTACCATAACAGTTTTAAATAATGGTCCTAGCATCGCTACAGATGTTGATGTAACAGATTTTTTACCTTCAGGATTCACATATGTTTCTCATATATTATCAGATGTTACTAATACCTATAATGCTGTTACGGGTTCATGGGTAATTCCTTCTCTTGGAATAGCAGCTTCAGTAACTTTAAATATTACTGCAACAGTTAACCCAACAGGTAGTTATGTAAATTTTGCTGAAATTGTATCGGCAGATCAAATTGACCCAGATTCTCCTCATGGAAATAATGACATTACTGAAGATGACCACGATGCCGCAAATATTATTCCTATTAATGAATCTGATTTAGTTACTACTAAAACGGTAGATAATTCAAATCCTAATGAAGGTGATATAGTAACATTTACTATTTCGGTTAATAATAATGGTGGACCAACAGTTGCAACTAATGTAGCTTTAACAGATATTTTACCAACAACTTTAACCTATATGAGCCATGTTACTACTGCTGGTAGTTTTAATCAGGCTTCAGGGGTTTGGACAATTGGTACTATTGCCGTTGATGCAACTGCAACATTAAATATAACAGTTACTGTAAACGCAGGAACGCAAGGAACAACCATAACAAATACAACAATAGCGGCTTCTGGAGACCAATCAGATCCTACTACTGTTGGTGATGATTTAACAGAAACCTTAACTATAAACGCATTTCCTTTAGCTCAAAATGATGAAAGTTTAAATAATCCTGAAGGTTCAGTTACCCTAAATATTTTAAATAACAATGGTTACGGATTGGACTCTGATTCTGATGGATTAGTTGATGCATCAACAATTAATTTAATTGTTCCAGTTGGAGCACTAAATATTGTTACAGATTTAAATGGAGATATTGTTGGATTTGATATACCTAGCCAAGGAACTTGGTTAGTTGATGCTTTAGGAAATATAACCTTTACGCCAATCGCAGGATTTACAAGTAATCCCACACCAATTAATTACACCATTGTAGATAATGATGGAGATGTTTCAAATGAAGCTACCATAACAATTACATATCTCGTAAATCCGCCAATTGCACAAAATGATTATAGTGGAGGTAATACACCAAGTTCAGCAGTTTCATTAAATGTTATTGCTAATAATGGAAATGGTATTGATAGCGATGTTGAAACAAACGGAAGTGTTATTCCTTCTACAGTAAGTTTAATTGCGCCAGTTGGGGTAATAAATATTGTAACCGACTCAAATGGCGATGTTACAAGTTTTGATGTACCTGGAGAAGGAAACTGGAGTGTAAATTCGTTAGGGGTTGTAACATTTACACCTATTTCAAGCTTCACCTTAGATCCAACATCAATTAATTATACTATAGAAGATAATGATGGTAATACGTCAAATATTGCAACAATAACCTTCGATTATATTCCTGTACCTCAAAACGATTACAGTACAGCTGGCAATTCGCCTTTAACAAACGTTACTGTAGCTACCGTTGGAAATGATACATTAGGAGACACTGTTAATCCAACAACCGTTTCATTACAATTAACAGGATTACCAGTAGGTGCATCTTGCACAGTAACTGGTTTGGATGGAGATTGTATTGAAGTAACTGTACCAGGTCAAGGAGTTTGGTCTGTTAATGAAATAACAGGTGAAGTCACTTTTATTCCAGAAGCTACTTTTGTAATAGATCCAACACCAATTAATTATGTAATTCAGGATGACGAAGCAAATGTTTCAACAGAAGCAACCATTTTTGTTGATTATGCTCCGGTTGCAGATGATGATTATTCAACAGGTAATCCAATAAATACTGCTGTTACTGTTAATGTACTTCTAAATGATATTAATGGTGATAATTACAATCCTACAACAGTTAGTTTAGTAGCGCCAGTAGGTGCATTAAATATTGTAACCGATGCTAATGGTGATATAACTAGTTTTGATGTGCCTGGTGAAGGAAGTTGGAATGTTCACTTAATTATAGGAGCAATAACGTTTACGCCTAATGTAGGATTTATTACCAATCCAACACCAATTAATTATAATGTAGAAGATGCGCAAGGTAATCAATCAAACAACGCTTTAGTAACTATAGAGTATATTCCACAAGCTGATATTGTAGTTGTAAAAACAAGTGCTACTACATATACTCCTGGAACCAATTTAGTGTATACCATTTCGGTAACCAATAATGGACCTGCCACAGCAACAAATGTAGTAGTATTGGATGATATTACAGATCCTATTTTAGAAGCAGCTACAACTTGGAACGCAACGAATGCAACTAATGGATCAGGTGATATTAATGAAAATATATCTTCACTAAATTCTGGTGGTACTGTTGTGTATACGGTAACAATTGCTGTGCCAAGTAGTTATACAGGATTAATAAATAATACAGCTGCTGCATCGTCAGATATAGCTGATCCTGATGCATCTAATAATAATGCAACAGTTGCAACTTCTGAAAATGCTTTGGCAAGCCTTGTACTTACTAAAGTAGTCGATAATTTAAATCCAAATGTAGGTAGTAATGTAGTATTTACAATTACAGTTACTAATAATGGTCCAAGTGATGCTACTGGAATTGATGTAGTAGATCAATTACCTAGTGGGTATTCATTTGTTTCAGCATTGCCATCTCAAGGAGTGTATGATGACACAACAGGATTATGGACGGTTGGAAGTTTATCAGATACCTCTGTAGCTACTTTAGCTATTACAGCTCTAGTAAATGCTACAGGTAATTTTACAAACATTGCTGAAATTACATCTGCAGATCAACCAGATCCAAATGGAATAGTACATGGTAATAATACACCAGGTGAAATTGACCAAGATGATGTTACTACAACACCTATAAGTGTTTCAAACTTAATAACAACTAAAAATGTAGATAACGCCACACCAAATACAGGTGATATTGTAACTTATACTTTAACGGTTGTTAATAATGGGCCTAGTATTGCTACAAGTGTTAGTTTAACTGATAATTTGCCAACAGGAACTTCTTATGTTTCACACATTGCTACTGGAGGTTCTGTTAATACGTATTCTGGTGGTGTTTGGAATATTGGTACTATTGATATTGGAGATTCTGCTACATTAACAATTAATGCATTGGTTACTGCACAAGGTACAGCTTCACAAACTCCAATAGTTAATACAGCTACTGCTGCAACTGGTAATCAATTTGATCCAACAACCATTGGTGATGATTTAGTAGAGCCGATTACAGTTACCGCATCAGAATTGGTAACAACAAAAACGGTTGCTGCACAATTAGATGGTACATTTGATGAAGGCGACACAGTAGTTTATACCATTACTGTTGAAAACCAAGGACCAAGCAATGCTACTAATGTTAGTTTAGTTGATTTATTACCTGCCGGATTAACATTTAGCAGTGCAACTGTAACTTCAGGTGTATATAATAGTGGTGATGGAAATTGGGTTATAGGAACCATAACAAACGGTGCTACAGAAACGTTAACAATTTCAGCAATTATTAATGAAGGCACATCAGGTAACACAATTGTTAACACAACAACAGCAGCAACAGGAGATCAATCTGATCCAAATTTAGTTGCTGATGATTTAACAGAAAGCATTACCGTTTCAAATGATGCGGATATCGTGTTAACAAAAGTAGTAGATAATCCAACTCCAAATACAGGAGATACTGTTACTTATACAATTACTATAACAAATAATGGCGAGGCAGTTGTTACCAATTTAGTGGTAACAGATGTACTACCTTTAGGATTACAATTAGGTTTAGTAACACCGAGTTCAGGAACATGGACAGCACCTAACTGGAACATTGGAACTTTAGGTGTTGGTTTAACCGAAACAATCACAATTGAGGCGGTCGTTACAGCACAAGGAACATCAGCTCAAATACCAATAATTAATGTAGCAACTCATACTCAAGATCAAAATGATAGCTCACCAATTACTGGAAATTTAGCAAGTGTAACAGTTACTGCAGCAAATTTAGTTACTGTAAAAACAGTTAATGTAAACACACCAGATGAAGGTGATACAGTAACATACACAATTAGAGTTGAAAATCAAGGACCAAGTAATGCTACAAATGTAAGTTTGGTTGATTTATTACCTGCTGGATTAACATTTAGTAATGCAACTGTAACTTCAGGTGTATATAATAGTGGTGATGGAAATTGGGTTATTGGAACCATAACAAGCGGTACTACAGAAACGTTAACAATTTCAGCAACCGTAAATGAAGGTACAAGTGGTAACACAATTACCAATATAACAACTGCTGCAATTGGAGATCAAACCGACCCTACAACCGTAGGAGATGATTTGGATCAACCTATAACTGTAACTGAAAGTGCTGATATTGTTTTAGTTAAAACAGTAGACAATCCAACTCCAAACACTGGTGATACAATTACTTATACCATTGTTGTAACCAATAATGGTCCATCATTAGTTACAAATTTAGTAATTACCGATGCTATGCCTGCTGGTTTAATACTAGGAAATGCTTCGCCTAGTATTGGTACTTGGAATTCTGGAATTTGGACTATAGGTAGTTTAGCAAGTGGAGTTTCAGAAACAATTACCATTGAAGCACTGGTAACTGCAGAAGGAACTGTACCACAAACGCAACTTATAAATACAGTTACAAATAGTCAAGATCAAATAGATACAAACCTAACTGAAGATAGTCCATCAGCAATAGTAACAGTTACCGCATCAGAATTGGTAACAACAAAAACGGTTGCTGCACAATTAGATGGTACATTTGATGAAGGCGACACGGTAGTTTATACCATCACTGTTGAAAATCAAGGGCCAAGTAATGCTACAAATGTTAGTTTAGTTGATTTATTACCTGCCGGATTAACATTTAGCAGTGCAACTGTAACTTCAGGTGTATATAATAGTGGTGATGGAAATTGGGATATAGGAACCATAACAAACGGTGCTACAGAAACGTTAACAATTTTAGCAATTATTAATCAAGGCACTTCAGGTAATACAATTGTTAATACAACAACAGCAGCTACAGGAGATCAATCTGATCCAAATTTAGTTGCCGATGATTTAACAGAAAGCATTACTGTTTCTAATGATGCTGATATCGTGTTAACAAAAGTAGTAGATAATCCAACTCCAAATATTGGTGACATTGTTACATATACAATTACAGTAACAAATAAAGGAGAATCAATTGTAACTAATTTAGTAGTGACAGATGATTTACCAACTGGATTAACATATGAAACAATTACTCCAAGTGATGGTACTTGGATGGCTCCAAATTGGAATATCGGAACATTAAATCCAGGTGAGCAACAAACCATTGTTATAAAGGCTTTAGTAGGATTAGATCAAGGAGGTCAAACAATTACAAATAGTGTTTCAAATTCTCAAGATCAAATTGATTCAAATTTAACTGAAGACGATTTATCAGCTACAATCACTGTAACAAGTTCAGATTTAGCAGTACTTAAAACAGTGAGTAATGCAACGCCAAATGAAGGTGATACCATTATATACAGTATAGTTGTAACAAATAATGGTTCTAGTACCGCTACAGGCGTATCATTAATTGATAATTTACCAGTAGGTGTTACATATGTAAGTAGTTTAGCAACTGTTGGAAATTACAACTATGGATCTGGATTGTGGACAGTAGGAAGTTTGTTGAATTTAGAATCAGCGACTTTAACAATTGTTGCGACTGTTAATGATGGTACCCTTGGGCAAACAATTACGAATACAACAAGTAATTTATTAGCTGATCAGGCTGATTTAAATCCTGACAATAATATTGGTAGTGTAAGTATTGTTCCAACTGCTTATATTGATTTAAGTTTAACAAAAACAGTGGTAGATGATGTTGTAAATCCTGAAGTAGGAGATACAATTACATTTGAAATTAGAGTTAACAATGATGGTCCAACTGAAGCAACCGGAGTTCAAGTTGTTGATATCATCCCATCGGGTTATGATTTTGTAAATTATAGCTCATCTATAGGAACATACAATCCAATAACAGGTTTATGGAATATTGGATTTATTGAAGTTGGAAATACTGCTGTATTACTGGTTGATGTTGTTGTTTTAGAAAACGGTATTTATACAAACTGTGCAGAAATAACCGCAGCAAATGAAATTGATGTTGATTCAACACCAAATAATGGATTGGATACTGAAGATGATTATGATTGTGCTGCAGCACCTCCAATTCAAGCAGTGGATTTAGGTATTTCTAAAACTGTTGTGGCTAACAATATAAATCCTTTAGTTGAAACCGAAGTTTCTTTTGAAATTAGATTAACAAATAATGGAGATATTGATGCAACAGAAGTTGAAGTTACAGATTTATTACCTTCTGGATATAGATTTTTAAATTATAGTTCAACACGAGGAACTTATGATTACTTAACAGGACTGTGGAACGTTGGAAAAATAGTTAATGGAGAAACAGAAGTTTTAGTTGTTGATGCAATTGTGAATGCAACAGGAGATTATTTAAATTGTGCATCTATTACAGCCTTGCATCAAACAGATATTAATGCTAGTAACAATACCAGTTGTATTGCAACTTCACCAATACCAGTGGCAGATTTAGAGTTAACTAAAGATGTTGATATATTTGAGCCTTATGCAGAAACAAATGTTGAGTTTACAATAAATTTAACAAATGTTGGCCCAAGTAGTGGAACGGGTGTAGTAGTTAAAGATATGCTTCCATCAGGTTATACTTTTGTAAGTTACTCTTCTACTATAGGGACGTATGATGCTAATTCTGGTATTTGGAACGTTGGTACAATTTTAAATGATGCAACTGAAACTTTAACAATTGTTGCGTATGTGTTACCAATTGGAGAATGGACAAATATAGCAGAAGTTATAGCTTCGAATGAATTTGATATAGATTCTACACCAGGAAATAATGATCAATATGAAGATGATCAAGCATCTGCGGCAACTGAACCAATAGTTTTATTAACCATTCCTGAAGGATTTACGCCAAATGGAGATGGAATAAATGAGGTTTTTGAAATTGAACATTTAGAAGTTCTTTATCCTAATTTCAGTATGGAAATTGTTAATAGATATGGAAATAAAGTGTATGAATATAAACACAACGGAAATCCATACCAAACACCACAATGGTGGAATGGATATTCTAATGGTAAATGGAACTTTACAAATGATCCTTTACCTACAGGAACTTATTTCTACACTATTTATTTTAATAATGATGAAAGAAAACCTCAAACAGGTTGGATATATTTAAGAAGATAAAAACATGATTTTATGGAGAGCGTTTTTGCGCTCTCCATCTAAATTTTTAAACTAAGTTTATGAAAAAAATTAAATTACTATTAGGGGTTTTAGCTTTACTTTCCATTACAACTGTTTTTGGTCAACAAGATCCTCAATATACGCAGTATATGTACAATATGAATGTTTTAAACCCAGCATATGCAGGTTCTAAAGAAATCACAAGTATCGGTTTGCTTGGTCGTACTCAATGGGTTGGCGTAGAAGGTGCTCCTAAAACTGTTACACTTTCAGTGCATTCGCCAGTTGGAAGAGCAGTCGGTTTAGGATTATCTGTAATTCATGACGAAATAGGCCCTGTTAAAGAAGATAATGTGTATGCAGATTTTTCGTATACAATTTACACATCAAATGAAGGTAGATTAGCATTTGGATTAAAAGCAGGTGTTACTTTTATGGATGTTAGAGAATTAATAACTGTAGATCCAGATCCATTAAACATTCCAATTCATCAAACTTCTCCTAATTTTGGAGCTGGAATACTGTATTACAATGATAGATTTTATGCAGGTTTATCCGCACCTAACTTTTTAGAAACAAGGCATCTTGAAAAAGAAGGTGGTATTGTAAGTACAGCTTCAGAAAAAATGCATTACTTTTTTACAACTGGATATATTTTTGATGTAGCAGATAATTTAAAATTAAAGCCATCTACAATGATTAAAGCTACTGCAGGGGCACCGTTATCAGTTGATTTATCATTAAATCTTTTAGTAGATGAAAGAGTTGAGTTAGGGTTATCTCACAGACTTGATGATTCTATAAGTGGAATGATTGGTTTTCAGGTAAATGATGATTTTAGAGTGGGTTACGCATATGATTATACAACTTCCAAATTTGGGGATTTTAATTCAGGATCACATGAAATTATGTTGTTGTTTGATTTTAATATAAAAAATATTAAGAGTCCTAGATTCTTTTAATTAAAACATTTTTAATATGAAAAAAATTACATTTATAATAGTATTATTTTTTGGAGTATTTGTATTTGCTCAAAATCAAAAATATACTATAAAAAATATTGAAGTAAATACTGAATATCAAGATTTTGGAGTTTCTTACTATGGAGAAAATTCAGTGGTTTTTGCTTCATCAAGAAAAATTAAAAATGCTAGAAATAGAAAATGGTACTTAAATAAGCAACCTTTTTTAGATTTATATAAAGGAACGGTTACTGCAACAGGTGAAATAACAGATGTTGAATTGTTTTCTAAAAAGGTAAATACAAAAGTTCACGAATCTAATGCGGTTTTTACAAAAGATTTAAAAACTGTTTATTTTTCAAGAGACAATTATATTAATAAAAAGCAAAAAAAGGATTCAAATGATTGGGTTTTAATTCAATTGTTTAAAGCTGATGTAAATGAAGATGGTGAATTTGTAAATATTGAAAAATTACCATTCAATAGTGATGAGTTCGATACGGGTCATCCAGCACTTAATTTTAGAGAAAATAAACTGTATTTTACATCAAATAGACCCGGCGGATTCGGATCAACAGATATATGGGTTGTAGATATTAATAAAGATGGTACTTACGGAACACCTGTAAATATGGGACCAAATGTTAATACAGCAAAAAAAGAAATGTTTCCATATATAAATAGTGATAATATACTATATTTTTCTTCAGATGGATATAGAGAAGGTTTGGGAGGATTAGATATTTATGAAACCAAAATTATTGCCAATGAAGTAATTGAAAAACCAATTAATTTAGGCATTCCTATAAATAGTGACAAAGATGATTTTTCAATTGTTTTTCAAAAAGGAAATAAAACGGGTCATTTTACTTCTAAAAGAGAAGGCGGTAAAGGCGATGATGATATTTATTATTTTGAAGAACTAAAACCTGTTAAAGTTAATTGTGAACAATTTGTTGAAGGGCAAGTAAGAGAAAAGGATTCAGGAGCTTTATTACCAGGAGCTTTGGTAGTTTTATATGATGGAAATGGAAATAAAATTGAAAGTGTTATTGCCGATAAATATGCATCATTTAGTTTTAAAGTAGCTTGTGAAACGCCATATAAGGTAGTGGGAACTAAAGAAAATTACAATGAAGATTCAGAAATATTTACAACTTCAAATGTAGTAGATTTAGAATTAGCTATTGGATTAACATTGTCACCTAGTGAGTTTGTAAATGTTAGAGGTAAATTAATGGTAAATATAAATCCAATTTATTTTGATTTAGATAAATCAGACATTAGAAAAGATGCTGCAATTGAATTGGAAAAAGTACTATTAATTATGAGAAAATATCCTAATTTAAAAATTGACTTAGGATCACATACAGATAGTAGAGCTCCAGATTTGTACAACATTAAATTATCTGAAAGAAGAGCCAAATCAACCAGAGATTGGATTATTGATAAAGGCATTGACCCTTCAAGAATAACAGGTAAAGGTTATGGAGAAACACAATTAGTAAATAAATGCTCTAATGGTGTTAAATGTAGCGAACCAGACCATCAATTAAATAGAAGAACTGAATTTGTTATTGTAAACCCAGATGCAATTAAACAATAAAGATAATTTTAAAAACAAAAATCCACTAAATGTGGATTTTTGTTTTTAATCAGTTTAATAGATTTTTTTAAGTAAAACCTAATTAAATTTATATATGTTTTATTATAATTTGTAAATCTTTCTTCAATATTCTGATAATAATTAGTGTTTTGTAATTAATTGAAAGTTATTTTTGTAGAGCCTTGATAATTAGCACGATGATGTTTAAAAAGTTTTTTTGGCATTATATTATCAATTACAAAAATTATAATAGCTCATTGTTAGCATTAATATTTGTAATATTAGGTGAAGTATGTTTTAAAAATAAGATTTTTGCTCAATCTTTTGAATCGGTAAAAATTATAAGTGTGCTTTCAGGAAGTGGAACAAATAATGCCTTATTTAAAGCAACTTCATCTACAATTCCATCATTAGCATACATTAAAGCACAAAAAATTGGAGGTCCTCAAAACGGTTTTTTCACCCAACAAGGTGATGACATTAGATATACTGCAATTTCTTCAACATCTGGAATACCAGGAAACTTAAGCCGAATTAGATTTACGTTTTTAAAATCCGATAAAAAAACACCAATTGAAGGTAATAATTTTAGATTTATTATAAATGATATTGACGGACCAGACAATGAAGCTTTAGCAACCAATTGTGACGCTAATTTAAGGTTTTTAGGTACTGCAAATCCAACAAATTTAATTGTAGCAAACTTACCTCCAAATATTATTGCAGTGGGTTCTCTTGAAGAAAATGATGGACCAACCAGTAGAGTTATGTTTGAGTTTAGCAATGTGTCGGTTATTGAATTAGATAATTATGCCAATGACGGTTATCTAAAAGATTTTGATATGAATAATGATTATCCAATTTCAACACCATTATATGTGCGTTGTAAAACAGTTAGTAGCAGTTTATATACGCAAAATAGCGCTGAAATTGAAAAACAGCCTATTGAATTTGAAAAAAATAATGATTTGGTATTAATTAAAACAAATACCATATATTTTGATTTGGACAAATCAGAAATTAGAGCAGACGCAAAAAAAGAGTTAGAAACAGTGTTGGATATACTGAATAAGTATCCCGAAATTCAAATTAGCATTCAATCGCATACTGATTCCAGAGCGCAAGATGAATATAATATAAAATTATCTAATGAAAGGGCTAAAGCTTCTGCAAATTGGCTTATTGAAAAAGGCATAAATTCTGCAAGAATATCAACAAAAGGTTTTGGAGAAACTAAATTGGTAAATAAATGTTCAAATGGAATTGATTGCACTGAAGAAGAACATCAAATGAATAGAAGAACCGAATTTGTTGTAATAAACCCTGAAGTTATAAAAAAAGAAGAATAAAAAAGCCACTGTTTTTGTGGCTTTTTTATTTTTATAATAGAAATTTTTAAAGTTCAAATCCTAAATTAACACCTAAATTTTTAGCAATTAATTTAGTAATTCTAGTTTTTAATTGTGGTATTTTAATTTTGTTTACAACATCATTTCCAAAGGCAAAAAGCAATAAAGCTTTCGCTTCTTTTTTAGGAATTCCTCTAGATTGCATATAAAATAAAGCACTTTCATCTAATTGTCCAATGGTACAACCGTGCGAACATTTAACATCATCAGCAAAAATTTCTAATTGAGGTTTTGCATTTATACTTGCGCCATCATCAATTAAAATATTGTTATTTTGCTGAAAAGCATTTGTTTTTTGTGCTTCTTGTTGTACAATTACTTTTCCATTAAAAACCCCTGTAGATTTATCAGCATAAATACCTTTATACAACTCGTGACTTTCACAATTTGGGAATTTATGATTTACTAACGTATGATTATCCACATGTTGTTTTCCGTTTAAAATAGAAATACCATTTAAATTAGTTGTAATATGTTCGCCTTCGTGGTAAAATTCTAAATTATTTCTAGTGATATTACCTCCAAAAGAATACGTGTGAACCGAAGCTACACTTTGTTGTTTTTGCGACACAAAGGTACTGTCAATTAACGAAGAATTTTCAGTATCATTTTGAATTTTATAATAATCTACAATGGCTCTTTTATGAACAAATATTTCAGTAACAGAATTTGTTAACGTAGTATTTTTTGATAAATTTTGATGACGTTCAATTATTTGAACGTGCGAATTTTCACCAACAACTACTAAATTTCTAGGTTGTAGTAAAATTTCTTTTTCGCTACCAGTTGAAAAATTTAAAATTTGGATAGGTTTTGGAACAATGGTATTTTTAGGAATATTAATAAATGCACCTTCTTTGGTAAAAGCCGTGTTTAATTCCGATAAACTATTATTGTTTTTAGCAATGGTATTAAAATAATTATCAACAACCATTTTGTATTTAGGTCTGTTTAATGCAGATGATAACACACAAACATCACAATCATCATGTGTTGTATCAGATAAAAATGAACTAAAAACGCCATCAATAAATATTAAAGTATAAGACTCAATATCATTAATTAAGTAATTTTCAATGTTTTTAAAACCAGTTGATTTTTCAGTAGCAGAAAACAAACTAAAATCGTGTTTTAGCAATGGTTTTAAATTGGTGTATTTCCATTCTTCATCTTTTTTTGAAGGAAATCCTTCTTTTTCAAAGTTTTGAATAGCTTTTGTTCTAATAGAATGAACGCTTGAGTCTAAATCAAGAATTCCTTTATTTTCAAAAGCTAAAAATGAAGAAACTAATTTTTCTTTTAAATCCATAGTTTTATTATTTCAACCAGTCGTAACCTTTTTCTTCTAATTCTAAAGCTAATTCTTTACCACCAGATTTTACAATTTTTCCGTTATATAAAACATGTACAAAGTCTGGAACAATATAATCTAACAAACGTTGGTAATGCGTAATTACTAAAACTGCATTGTCACTGCTTTTTAATTTGTTTACACCATTAGCTACTACTTTTAAAGCATCAATATCTAAACCAGAATCGGTTTCATCTAAAATGGCTAATTTTGGTTCTAACATTGCCATTTGAAAAATTTCATTACGTTTTTTTTCACCTCCTGAAAAACCTTCATTTAATGATCGTGATAAAAATTTTCTGTCAATTTCTAATAAATCGGCTTTTTCTCTAATTAGCTTTAACATATCTTTTGCGGGCAATTCTTCTTGTCCTTTTGCTTTGCGAGTTTCGTTAATAGCTGTTTTAATAAAGTTGGTAACTGTTACGCCTGGGATTTCAACAGGATATTGAAATGATAAAAACACACCTTTGTGCGCTCTTTCTTCAGGAGCTAAATCTGCTAAATCTTCACCATTTAAAACTACAGATCCTGCGGTAACTTCATATTCTTCTTTTCCAGCAATTACTGCAGATAATGTACTTTTACCAGAACCATTTGGTCCCATAATAGCGTGCACTTCTCCAGCTTTTATTTCAAGATTTATTCCTTTTAAAATTTCTTTATCGTTGATACTTGCGTGTAAATTTTTTACTTGTAACATCTTTTAATTTTGATTAAAGGTTAAAGGCTTTAGATTTTATTTTTAAACTTTTAACTTCTTACTTTTTAATTTTTATCCTACTGATCCTTCTAAACTAATTTCCAATAATTTTTGAGCTTCCACTGCAAATTCCATTGGTAATTTATTTAATACTTCTTTACTAAAACCGTTTACAATTAAGGCAATGGCTTTTTCAGTATCTATACCACGTTGGTTACAATAGAACAATTGATCTTCACCAATTTTACTAGTGGTTGCTTCGTGTTCTATTTGTGCAGTTTTGTTTTTTGCTTCAATATATGGAAATGTATGTGCGCCACATTTATTACCCATTAATAAAGAATCACATTGTGAAAAATTACGAGCATTATTAGCGCGCGCTCCAACTTGAACTAATCCTCTGTATGAGTTTTGTGAATGACCAGCTGAAATTCCTTTTGAAATAATAGTACTTCTTGTATTATTTCCTAAGTGAATCATTTTTGTGCCAGTATCTGCTTGTTGATGATTGTTAGTAACTGCAATAGAATAAAACTCTCCAACTGAATTGTCACCTTTTAGCACACAACTAGGATATTTCCAGGTTACTGCACTACCAGTTTCTACTTGAGTCCACGAAATTTTTGCATTTTTTTCACACAAACCACGTTTGGTTACAAAATTATACACTCCACCTTTTCCTTCTTTATCGCCAGGAAACCAGTTTTGCACTGTTGAATATTTTATTTCAGCATCATCTAAAGCAATTAATTCTACAACTGCTGCGTGTAATTGATTTTCATCACGCGCTGGCGCAGTACAACCTTCTAAATAACTTACATAACTTCCTTCATCAGCAATTACTAAAGTACGTTCAAATTGCCCAGTTCCACCTTCGTTAATTCTAAAATAAGTAGATAACTCCATTGGGCAGGTTACACCTTTTGGGATGTAGCAAAATGATCCATCAGAAAATACTGCAGAATTTAAAGCGGCATAAAAATTATCGGTTTTAGGAACAATGGTTCCTAAATATTTTTTCACTAATTCTGGATGTTCTTGAATTGCTTCTGAAATTGGCATAAAAATAATGCCTTTTTCTTTTAATGTTTTTTTGAAAGATGTTGCTACAGAAACTGAATCAATAACAATATCAACAGCTACGTTTGATAAACGTTTTTGTTCATCAATTGAAATTCCCAATTTTGCAAAAGTTTTTAATAATTCTGGATCAACTTCATCCAAACTATCCAATTTTTTCTTTTGAACCGGTGCAGAATAGTAACTTATATCTTGAAAATTTGGTTTTTCATAGTTTACATTTGCCCAATCTGGTTCTTCCATTTCTTTCCAAATTTTGAAAGCTTCTAAACGCCATAAGGTCATCCATTCAGGTTCGTTTTTCTTTTTAGAAATGGCAATAACAACTTCTTCACTTAAACCAATTGGGAATTTATCGGCTTCTATATTTGTATAAAAACCATATTCATACTCTTTGGTTTCGAGTTCTTTTTTTAAATCGTCTTCAGTAAATTTGCTCATTATAATTAGTTGCTAATTCATTAAATCAGTTATTGAAATTATGAATTGTATTTTTTTTAATAGTTGATAAATTTAGAAAATTGTTAAGAGATATGTTTAATTTATAAATTAAACTTTTCAATTTTTTAATGCTTTTATAGGGAAAAACTTTCTCCACAACCGCACGTTCTTTGTGCGTTAGGGTTGTTAAAAACAAATCCTGTACCGTTTAAACCGCCCGAATATTCTAAAGTTGTACCTACTAAATACAAAAAGCTTTTTTTGTCTATAATAATTTTTACACCATTATCTTCAAATACTTTATCGCCTTCTTGGTTTTGTTTGTCGAATTTTAATTCATAAGAAAGTCCAGAGCAACCACCACTTTTAACCCCAACTCTAACAAAGTCAACTTCAGGATTAAAGCCGTCTTCTTGCATTAACTCTATAACTTTCTTTTTTGCTATTTCTGAAACTTTTATCATATTGCTTAAATAGATTAATTCTAAATAAGTGCAAATATAGGTACAAATATTGATTTATAATAGTATTTTAATATGAATAATATCAATAGTGTAATTAGAAATATCAATAGTTAGTATCTTATTATTGAAGTTTTTATTTAAAATTTAGTTCTTTTTTTAATTGAAATCATTTCAAAGTTAATTTTAGTTATTTTTATCAATTAAAAATTCAGCACAAATTTAAAATGAAGAAATTAATCTATCTCTCCCTATTTTTTATCAGTTTTCAAATAACTAGTCAACATGTAATTGATCATAATTTATTAACAATTCCTGAAAAAAGCAATTACGAAAAGACTTCAACCTATGCTGAAGTTATGAGTTTCATAAATGAAATTCAGAAAAAATCTGATTTCATTCATATTGAATTTATGGGAACAAGTAAAGAAGGAAAAGAGATTCCATTAGTTATATTGGCAAATCCAAAAATTTCCAATCCAGAAGAAGCAAAATTAAGTGGAAAACCGGTATTTTATGTTCAGGGCAATATTCACGCCGGTGAAGTCGAAGGCAAAGAAGTGTTACAACAATTAATACGCGATATTTTATTGGGAGACAAACAACATTTACTTCAAAATCAGATTTTGCTTTTTGCACCCATTTATAATACTGATTCTAATGATAAAATGGAAAAAGACAGAAGACCAAGTCAAGAAGATAGCCCAATTGAAGTTGGAATTCGGGAAAACAGCCAAGGATTAGATTTAAACAGAGACGGCATAAAAATGGAAGCGCTGGAAACCGAAAGTTTAATTACCAATGTGTTGGTAAAATGGAACCCAGAAATTTTGGTGGATTTGCACACCACCAACGGAACTTGGCACGGATACGGAATTACCTATGCGCCAAGTTATCATTCCGTAGGAGAAAGTGGCACTTACAATTATACTTGGAATACCATGTTGCCCGAAATTACCAAAGCTGTTGATGCTAATTACCATGTGAAAATGGGAAATTACGGTTATTATTATTTACAAGAAAGTTGGCCGCCAAAAGCAATTTACACGTACAATCATCATCCCAGATATATTGTAAATTTAATGGGTTTACGAAACAAAATAGGAATTTTAAGTGAAGCTTTTGCACACGATCGCTTTTATAAACGAATGAATGGAACCTATGGTTTTGTTGCAGAAATTTTAGAGTTTACCAATAAAAATGCCCAAAAAATTGTTGAAATTAATGCGGAAGCTGAAAAAAATGCCATTGAAAATGTAAAAAACAATGCAGGGAAAATAACCAAAGGTGTTCGGTTTAAAATGATTGCTTTAGATGAAAATATTGAAAACTACAGAACATATAATTATATTCCATTTATTGATGAAGATGGAAAACAGCAATATGCACGCGGAACTCATATAATAGAAGTCCCGAATGTTACAAATTATGCTAAGTTTGAAGCAACAGTTGAAAGTAAATTGCCAAGTGGTTATTATTTGCCAAAATCTATGGAGTTTGTTGTAAATCATTTAAAAAAGCATGGCGTAAAAGTGGAAGAACTTCAAAAAAATAAAACTGTAAAAGGCGAAGTATTTTTAATTGATTCGTTTAAAAAATCTGATCGTGAGTTTGAAGGTCATTTTATGGCAACTGCTGAAGGAAACTATGTTTCAAAAACAACAACATTTAAAAAAGGAGATTTTTATATTGATATGGCACAACCTTTAACAAACCTTATCTTTTATATGTTAGAACCTCAATCTGATGATGGATTGTTCACTTGGAATTTTTTCGATAATTATTTAGCATCTAAAAAGGTAAATTCCAAAAAAGTGGAGTTTCCGGTGTTTAAATATTTCAAAAAGTAATTGTATTCGTTTCATTTTAAGAATTGCTATATCTTTGCAAAATGATAGAAGATAAAAACCAATCGCGCACCAAATTATCTGAATTAGGAGAATTCGGATTGATAAACCATTTAACTCAAAATTTTAAAATTAAAAATTCAACAACAATAAAAGGTGTTGGAGATGATGCTGCAGTTATTGAAAATAAAGAAAATCAAATTTTAGTAACTACCGATTTGTTAATTGAAGGCGTACACTTTGATTTAAGTTATATGCCGTTAAAGCATTTAGGTTACAAAGCGGTGGTTGTAAATTTATCGGATGTGTACGCAATGAATGGTAACGCAACCCAAATTACTGTTTCTATTGCAGTTTCTAACCGTTTTCCGTTAGAAGCTTTGGAAGAATTGTATGATGGAATTTACACAGCTTGTAAAACCTATAATATTGATTTGGTTGGTGGCGATACATCAACTTCAACAAAGGGAATGCTAATTAGTATTACTGCCATAGGTGAAGTGAAGAAGGAAGATGTTGTATACAGAAATACTGCAAAACCAAATGATTTATTAGTGATTACTGGTGATATTGGTGCTGCATATTTAGGATTACAAGTATTGGAAAGAGAAAAAAGAGTGTTTGAAGTAAATCCAAATTCGCAGCCAGATTTAACCAATTATTCATATTTAGTTGAACGCCAACTAAAACCTGAAGCAAGAAAAGATATTGTGAAATTATTGAGTGATTTAGGAGTAAAACCAACAGCTATGATTGATATTTCTGATGGACTTTCTTCTGAAATTTTACATATTTGTACCCAATCTAAAGTTGGATGTAATGTGTATGAAGAAAAAATACCGTTAGATCAGCAGGTAATTTCAACGTGTGAAGAATTCGATTTAAATAGTACAACTATTGCATTAAGTGGCGGTGAAGATTACGAGTTGTTGTTTACAATTGCTCAAGAAGATTTTCCAAAAATTAAAGGGAATCCACATTTAACCGTTATTGGTCATATGACCGATGAAAGTATTGGCGCAAATTTAGTTACCAGAGCTGGTCAACAAATAAAATTAACTGCCCAAGGTTGGAATGCGTTAAGTAAAGATTAAACGCATTTCTGTTTTTAAAATATGCTTAGGCATTATAATTGATGCTAATTTTTAAAATATAAAGTATATGAAAAACTTTCTTTTTATTGCGTTATTTTTATCTTCTTTTATAATGTTTTCGCAAGGCAGACTTGAAAAAGCAAAGGAAAGTTTATCAAATGATACAGAAGAATCAGAAACAAAATCTACCTCCAGAAAAATTAGTAGAAATAATGAAGGTAATGGGTTTTTTGTTGATGTTTTTGCTGAATTAGGCTATTATGCATTTTATGGAATTGTTGTCGGAAGATCGGAATATAGAAATATAACACCTTATCCTTATTACAAAAATTTAAGAGGAGAATATTTAAAAACGGATTTTGAACAAACCAAAAATAGTTTGTTTAAAATCAGTGCCTATCAGCTTTTTAATAGAGGTGTTAATGCATTAGAGTTAAATGCTAATTATAGAGTTATTCCTATTTTAGGTGTTGAAGTTTCGCATTTAAATTTTTCAGAAAATTCTATTCAAGGAAAGCAATATTTAGATGTTTCTTCATTTTTACTGAAGTATTACAGAGTTAGAGAACAGAATATTTCAGTTTGGTGGGGAGCAGGAGCCTCTTATGTTGCAAACGGAGTTGATACTTGGGGTTTAGCATACACCATTGGAACAGAAATATTTCCAGCAAAGCCTATAAGCATCCATTTAAGTTACAAACAAAGTTTTATAAATTTTAGTAATGTTAATGAATTTAAGGTTCAATTAAAATATCATATTAAAAAAACAGCACTTGTTATAGGTTACCATGCAAATGCTATAGGCAGCGAAAATGTAAACGGAATAGTATTTGGAGCAGAATATACGTTTTGATTATGCTTTTTTAATGAATTGAGATAACGTTTCAATGAGTTCATCTTTATTTTCAATATGACTCATATGTCCATCAGGAAATTCAACAACATTTACACTTGTATTTTTAGTTTGTTGAATGAGTGAATTGTAATCTAAAGCTGGATCTTCTTTTCCAATAATCATCATCATTGGAAATTCCGCTTTTTTATAGATTTGAGTATTGTTTTTTCTGACTTTCATTCCTTCCAAAGCAGCAATAATTCCTTGAGCAGATAATTTTAAAGCTTCATTAGTAACAGAAGTAATTTCAGAAGTAAAAATAGCTCTGTTTTTTTCTGAAAAAAGCATTGGTATTGCTATTCTAACAAAAGTTTTATGATTTTGTTTTACGGCTGCAATTCCTCTATCTCGATTTATTTTTTTCTCTTCAGTGTCTGGTAGCGCTGTTGAATTCATTAAACATAAACCTTTTATGTTTTTGGCATATAATTTGGCAAAAGCTAATGCAATATAACCGCCCATACTGTGGCCAACTAAAATATATTTTTTCAATTTTAAAAAGGCTAAAACAGTTTTTACCATTTCAGCTTGTTCTTCCATAGTATGAATATAACCGTGACTTTCCGATTTTCCATGCCCTAATAAATCAATACAAATAACTCGATTTTTTTTAGAAATTTCAGGAACAATTTCATTCCACATACTGCTGTTTTCTAAAAAACCGTGCAATAACACAACGGCAGTTCCTTTACCGGTTGATGTAAAATTAATAGTTGTATTTTTGTAAAGAATTGTCATTTTAAAAGAGTTAAAACTAACTTAATTTTTTAAACTTTTTACAGCTGAAAAAGCTGTATCAACAACTTCATCTTCAACCAAAATGGTAAACTCGTTGGTGGTTGAAACTACTTCGTATAAAGAAATTCCTTCCCAAGCCAATCGTTTAAAAAACTGATAATATAAACCTGCAATTTTTGTATTTTCTTTAGGCAATCCAATGGTAATGGCGGACAAATGATCTTGCATGGTTGTACAAACTTCATCTTTGTAGCTATCTTCCATGTGTTTTTTTAACGTATTGGTAATTAATACATTGCTTTCGTGTACGCCCCGTGTAAATGTGTAAAAAATATGAGGATCTTCTTTAATTACTTCCAGCATTTTTAAATGACTGTGAATTAAACTTGGAGAATTTTTAAATGTGTAATCGGAAATATCTGACCGAACAGTTATATCACCTAAATTTTGCAATACTTTATTCAGTTTCACTTTGTTAGCCATTTCTTTTGGCGGACTATAGCGCCTTAAAGCCATCATAATTGCGCCAGCTTTTACCGGTTTTCGTAACATTTTAGAAATAGGCTCTCTTAACTCTTCTGATAAAGCACTGAAGTTTAAAATATTTCGTGTTAAGGCATCTTCTAAAAAAGGTTGTGAAACTAAAATTTCTTCTACACAAGTGGCTATTGTTTTCATTTTGTTAAATAGTTAACAGTTTGTGCAAAATTAGTTTATAATTTTTAAATAAACACATTTAAATAGAAAACAATTTACATTTGCGGACTAAATAATAAGAAAAAATGAAAGTTTTAAAGTTTGGAGGAACTTCTGTAGGTTCAATAGGTAACATGATGCGTGTTAAAGAATTAATTACAGATAATGATAAAAAAATTGTTGTTTTGTCTGCAATGTCAGGAACAACAAATGCGTTAGTAGAGATTTCTGACCTTATAAAAAAAGGGGCTGTTGCACAAGCTTTAGAGAATATTGAAGCATTATATAATAAGTATAATATTGTTATTGATGAATTATTAGAATCACCATCAATAAAACAAGAAGCGGCAAATTATATTGATAAAATATTTGACTTTTTAAGAAATATAACTGCAGAAAAACACTCCATATTAGTTTACAATAAAATTGTTGCGCAAGGTGAATTACTTTCTACATTTATATTTACAAAGTACTTAATTCAAGAAGGTGTAAATGCACGTTTGTTACCAGCTTTAGAATTTATGAGAATTGACAAAGCAAATGAACCTGATGATTTTTATATCAGACAAAATATACAACGTATTATAAATGATGCATTACCTGCAGATATTTATATTACCCAAGGTTTTATTTGTTTAGATGCCTATGGAAATGTTGCAAATTTACAACGTGGAGGTAGTGATTACACAGCTACAATTATTGGAGCTGTTATAGAAGCAGATGAGGTTCAAATTTGGACTGATATTGACGGAATGCATAATAACGATCCAAGGTTTGTAGAAAATACACACGCAATTTCTAATTTATCTTTTGATGAAGCTGCTGAGTTAGCTTATTTTGGAGCAAAAATTTTACATCCGCAAACGGTAATGCCTGCGCGTGAAGCAAATATTCCAGTGCGTTTAAAAAACACAATGGATCCAGAATGTTATGGAACACTAATTACAAGCGATTATGTTGGTGAAGGTATAAAAGCAATTGCTGCAAAAGATAATATTACTGCCATTAAAATTAAATCAGCAAGAATGTTATTGGCTCACGGATTTTTGAAAAAAGTATTTGAAATTTTTGAAAAATACGAAACATCAATTGATATGATTACAACTTCTGAAATTGCAGTTTCATTAACTATTGATAATGATAGAAATCTAGCAGACATAAAAGAAGAATTAGAAAAATTTTCAACAGTTGAAATTGATCATCAGCAAACTATTATTTGTTTGGTGGGGCATTCAGTTGTTAAACATCAAGAAACACATAGATTATTTCAAGTATTGCAAGACATTTCTGTAAGAATGATTTCTTATGGAGGAAGTAATAATAATATTTCACTTTTAGTAAATACAAACGATAAAATTACGGCACTTAAACGTTTAAATAATTACGTTTTTGATTTTGCAACCTCATAAATTACTATGATAAATTTATTGGTTAAAGAAAAAACTCGAAATTTTAATTTCGAGTTTTTTTATGGTTATTTTTCAATTTCTTTAATAAAATAAGAAGGGTAAATACCCGTTTTTTTATAAAATGCTTTTGAAAACGTTTCGGCATTATTAAAGCCAATTTCTGAAGAAATTGCTTTAACACTATATTTTCTAAATGTAATATCTTCTTTCAATTTTTTTATACAATATTCAATTCTTAAATCTGCAATATAGGTACTAAAGTTTTTTTGTTTATTTACATTAATTATTTTTGATAAATAGCGGGAATTTGTATTAAAATCCGTAGCTAAATTAGCAAGGGTAATTTGGTTATTTATAAAACCATTATTTTTTTCAAATTTTTTTAAATTAAAAAGAATTGCATCAACTATATCTTTTGAAATTTCATGTAATTCATTTGAGTTAGTCTTGTTTTCAATATTATTTTCAATTTCTTTTTTTTGTTCAAATAATAATTTTTTAAATCGCTTTTTATAAGTGCGCTGGTTTTTGAAAAATCGAAAACTAAAAAAAAATATAATTAACAAAATGCCAACTAAGCCATAAATTATAAAAGATGTTTTTTTCTCTTTTTCTTTTAAATGCGTAATTAATTCTTGTTTTTCAGCAAGAAGCAAAGGTGTGTCATACTTTTTAAAAATGGTTTCATTTAAATTTAAATGGTTGTTATGTATAATACTGTCAAGGTGTAAAAGTCTATTTATATATTTTAATTGATTTTTAATATCACCTTTTAATTTATAATAATTGATGAAATATTCTTGAATTTCTCTTACTTCTGGAACAACATCCATTGTTAAATTATAAATGGAATCTGCTTTTGAAAAATGGTAATATGCACTAACTTCATTATGTTGTTTTTTAAAAATGTTACCTAAAATAAAATGATTGTTGAATTGAGCATTGTACGATGTTTCAAATGGAAAAGCCTTTATAATACTGTCATAGGCTTTTTTTAATTCGTTTTTGTAATAGAAAATCTCACCTGTTTGTGAGAGAAACCTATTATATTGAAACAAATCATTATTTTCAAATCCTTTATTAAGCCCTTTTGTTGAAAAGAATAATGCAGAATCAAGCTTTTCATTTAAAATATAAGCATTAGATAAATTAAATAGTGTTTTATAATAGGCTGCGTTTTTATCTTTAAATTTTTCTTTATTATTTGTAAATAAATATAATTGAGATTTAAAAATATTCAAAGCCTCATTTGAATCTCCCCAAAATAATTTAAGTTGCCCAATTTGATTTTTAATATAAAAAGTTTGCTCATAGTTTTTGTTTTTTACAGCTAATTTATTTGCGGTTATATAGTAATCTAGTGCATCATAATAATTTCCAAGCTGCTCATTTAACATTCCTTTTTGTATATAGCCTAGAGTTGGGTATATTTTATTGTTTTTGATATTTTTTGTGAGGTTAATAATGCTATCACTATATTTAATCGCAAATTTTGGTTTAGAGCAAAGAGTTGCTAATAAAGAATATGCATTTGCCGTTCTAATTATATCTTTTTCTTTTTTAGCTTTTGTTAAATATAAATTAGCATATTTATAAGCTGTAATTGAATCATTTTGGTTTTTATAAAAGAGTGATGCATATTCTTCATAACTTTTATTTTTTAAAGAATCAGATGTTTTTAAGTTATTATTTTGTGCAGAGGTTGTTTGTGAAATTATTAAATAAAACAACAAGTTAAATGTAATTATTGTATTATTTAAAATTCGAGGTTTTAAATTTGTACTTAGGGTCATCTTTTTTCATTTCTTTTTTAGCGGTTCAAAAATACAAAATTGATACTACAAAAATAACTCTAAATTTATGAATATAGACATGTAAAGTTTTTTAGGTTGTTGAAGTATAACTACTTTTACTTAATTCTTCAAATCTTTTTTATGAAGATTTGTGAAATTGTTTTGAAACCTCAAATATGAATGTTTTAAGGAAATTGCTAAGGAAAACTCGAATTTTTTCGAGTTTTTTTAATTGTTGAATGTAAATATATTGAAAATGCAATTATTGGAATTTATAAAAAAAGAACCCATCTATTTTAAATTTTTATATGCTTTAGGGTGTTTGTTTTTTATGTATCATTTAAATGAAATGACAAATGAAAATAGTGAAGTTAATTGTATTTATCCAATATTTTCAATTATTATTTTAGTAACGTATTTTATAAGAGTGTTGTATTATTATAAAAAAAATAATCTTTTTTAAAGGAGTTACTTCTTGAAAAAATAAAAATCTTAATCCCAAATTAATTTGGGATTAAGATTTTTATTTTTTTGAAAACTTTTTTAGTTAATTCATTAAATCTTCAATTTCTTCAACTTCAATAGGTATGTTTCTCATTAAATTAAAAGGAGCTCCAGTTTTTTGTACAACAACATCATCTTCAATTCTAATTCCCATATTTTCTTCAGGAATATAAATTCCTGGTTCCACAGTAAATACCATTCCAGCTTGCATCGGTTTTTTTAATTGACCATAATCGTGAGTGTCTAATCCCATATGGTGCGAAGTTCCGTGCATAAAATATTTTTTATATGCTGGCCAATTTGGATCTTCATTTTGAATATCAGCTTTAGATAATAATCCTAAACCTAATAATTCAGAAGTCATTATTTTTCCCACTTCTTTTTGATACTCTGCCCAAAAAGTTCCAGGAACTAACATTTTTGTTGCTTCATTTTTAACTCTTAAAACTGCGTTGTAAATAGCTTTTTGTCTATCGCTAAATTTACCGTTTACAGGAATGGTTCTGGTCATATCACTCGAGTAATTTGCATACTCTGCACCAACATCTAATAGCAACATGTCGCCATCTTTACATTCTTTGTTATTTTCTATATAATGTAAAACACAAGCGCTGTAACCCGATGCAATAATTGGTGTGTAAGCAAATCCTCTTGAACGGTTTCTTAAAAACTCATGCATAAACTCGGCTTCAATTTCATATTCCATAATTCCTGGTTTTACAAAAGGTAAGATTCTTCTAAAACCTTTATTTGTAATTTCACAGGCTGTTTGCATAATGTCAATTTCTTCAGGTTCTTTAACCCCTCTAATAGCTTGTAAGATTTGATTACTTTTTTCCCACTTATGTGCTGGAAAATCGTTTTTGCATTGTTTTATAAATCTATCTTCACGTGTTTCTATTTCTACAGATTGTCTGTAATGTTCATTTGTATTAAAGTAGATAGTTTCAGCTTCAGTCATTAATTCAAAAAATATTTTTTTAAATTCAGATAGCCAATAAATCGTTTTTATTCCAGAAACTTCAGTTGCTTCTTTTTTAGAATATTTTGCACCATACCAAATTTCAATATGCTTATTGGTTTCGGTTAAAAATAAAATTTCACGGTGTTTTTCTTCAATAGCATCTGGAAAAAGCAACAAGATACTTTCTTCTTGATCTGCACCACTTAAATAAAACAAATCGCTACTTTGCTCAAACGGTAATGTGCTATCTGCACCCGTTGTAAAAAGATCATTTGAGTTAAAAACTGCAATAGATTTTGGTTTCATTTGAGCAGTAAATTTTGCTCTATTTTTAATAAATAGCTGATTGTTTATTGGAAGATATTTCATGTTGAAGTATTTATATTTTTAATCTCTTAATTAATTAAAAAGGCAACTTGCTTTTTTAATACTAAGATTTTATTTGGATTATTTAATAACAAAGTTATAAATTTGTTGAAAACCAACCTTCATTAAATCAAATTTTATTTATGCAAAAACTAATACTATCTATTGCAATTGTATTATTTTCAACAATACTTTTTTCTCAAAATAAACCTGCATATAAATTATACAATGCAAAAGGAAATAAGGTTTCGTATAAAAAAATGATTAAAACTATGTCAAAATCAGATGTTGTTTTATTTGGCGAACACCACAACAATCCTATTGTGCACTGGTTACAATTGGAAACTACACAAGATTTATTTAAGTTAAGAAAATTAACTTTAGGAGCCGAAATGTTTGAGGCGGATAACCAACAACAATTAAATAATTACTTATCTGGAGAAATAGATGAAAAAGGACTAGATACTTTAGTAAGATTGTGGAATAATTATAAAACAGATTACAAACCTTTGGTAGATTTTGCTAAAACAAACAATCTTAAATTTATTGCAACCAATATTCCTAGATCTTACGCAAGTTTGGTTTATAAAGGAGGTTTTGAAGCACTAGATTCACTTGCTGTAGAAGAAAAATCTTGGATTGCTACGTTGCCAATTAAATATGATGCTACGTTGCCAGGATATGTAAAAATGAAAGCGATGATGGGCGGTCACGGAGGTGATAATTTACCAAAAGCACAAGCAATAAAAGATGCTACAATGGCATATTTTATTTTAAAAAACAACGAAAAAAACAAGTTGTTTTTACATTACAACGGTTCATATCATTCTGATGATTATGAAGGAATTAATTGGTATTTAAAACAAAATGCAAATTCTTTAAAAGTAGTAACAGTTAGTGTGGTGGAGCAACAGAATTTGAATAAATTTAACCAAGAAAATAAATTAAAAGCCGATTTTATTATTGTAGTTCCTGAAACTATGACGAAAACATATTAGTTAATAAAAAATTAAACACTATATATTTAGAGCTCCCATTTTTTTTGTAAATTCGAATTTACTAATAACTAAAAAAATATTCTATTGCCAAGTTTGTTTCAAGAAGACGATTTCGTGTTTAATATTCTATTTGAAGCAGTTTCTGAAGGTGTAGTGGTAGTCGATGAAAATCAGACTATTGTTGCAACAAATTCAGCAGCTGAAGAAATGTTTGGGTATTTAAAAAATGAGATTATAAACCAACATTTAAATATTTTAATTCCCTCAAAACATCATCATGTGCATGGTGATTATTTTAATTCTTTTTTTGATAGCAAAGCTTCAAAAAGACAAATGGGGAAAAATAGATTGCTATTTGGAGTTAAAAAAAATGGTGATAATTTTCCTGTCGAGGTAGGTTTAAATCCTTTTAAAGTTCAAGAAAAAACATATATAATGTCAATAATTATTGATATTACAGAACGTAAAAAAGCCGAAGATAAAATTATTGAATTAAATACGCAATTAGAAAACAAAGTTTCAACTAGAACAAACGAACTTCATAAAACCGTTGCAAATTTAAAAAGTGAAATTGATAAAAGAGTAAAAGCTGAACTTGAATTAAGAAATGCCCTTAAAAAAGAAAAAGAATTAAACGAGTTAAAAACTAAATTTTTATCATTAGTTTCTCATGAATTTAAAACACCTTTAAGTGGAATTTTAAATTCAGCAGTTTTAATTGGCCGATATACAAATACAGAAACCCAAGATAAAAGAGAAAAACATTTGCAAACCATTAAAAATAAAGTGCAATATTTAGATGGCATTTTAAACGACTTTTTATCTGTTGAAAGACTAGATTCAGGAAAAGTAAAATACAAATTTTCTAACTTTAAACTAAGCAAAGTAGTAAATGAAGTAGTTTACAATGCTAATATGATGTTAAAAATGGGGCAACATATAAATTACCCAAAAAACATTGATGATATAAGTATTTATAACGATGAAAAAATATTAGATTTAGTTTTAGGAAATTTGCTAAACAACGCCATAAAATACTCACCAGAAAATACTGTTATAGATTTTAATATTACAGCAAACAGTGATGGTTTTATTTTTGAAATAAAAGATAGCGGTATTGGAATTCCTTCTAAAGACCAAAAGCATATTTTTGAGCGATATTTTAGAGCAGAAAATGCATTAACAAACCAAGGAACAGGTATTGGTTTAAATATTATAAAAGGACATTTAGAAAGTTTAAATGGTTCAATATCATTTCATAGTGTTGAAAATGAAGGAACAACATTTATTGTAAAACTACCAATTATTACAGAAGAATGAAAACAATATTAATTATTGAAGACGACACAGTTTTAAGAGAAACAACGGCAGAAATTTTAGAACTAGAAAACTATAAAGTGGTAACAGCAGCCAACGGAAAACGTGGCGCTGAATTAGCAAAAATATTAATGCCAGATTTAGTAGTGTGTGATATTATGATGCCAGAACTGGATGGATACGATGTGCTTAAGATTCTTTCTGAGGATGAAAAAACCAAACGAATTCCATTTATTTTTATGTCGGCAAAAACCGAAATAAAAGATGTTAGAAAAGGAATGGATTTAGGTGCGGATGATTACTTAACAAAACCAGTAAATGACGAGTTGTTAATTAGCGCAATAGAAAGTAGGTTGGCAAAATCAGCTTTATTGCAAGAAGAAGAAACAAATATTGAAACCTCCAACGAAGCTTCTGAATTTAAAAACATAGAAAACATTGATGATCTGAAAAATTATTTTTGCGATTTTGGTATTTCAAAAGTGCTAAAAAAAGGTGAGGTAGTATACAGAGAAGGAGAATTCTGTAACAACGTATTTTTGGTATATAAAGGTTCTGTAAAAAGTTCAAAAATTGATGAATTTGGAAAAGAACTTATTATTAATGTTTATAAAGATGACGATCTTTTTGGTTTTTCTTCAATTATAGAAAATGCACATTATTTTGAAACAACAACAGCAATGGAAAAGGCTGAATTAATGTATGTTACAAAAAATACAATGCAAAAAATTATTGAAAACAACTATAAATTATCCTTAGAAATATTTCAATTAATTAATGATAATTTAATTGAAGTTAAAGAACAATTGTTGCAAATGGCATACGGTTCAATGCGAAGAAAAACAGCCAGTACAATTTTAAAATTTGCACAAAAAATGACCAGAAAACCTTCCGATAACATAAATATTTCGCGACGAGATTTAGCCGGAGTTGCCGGAATTGCAACAGAAAGTTTAATTAGAACGTTAACCGATTTAAAAAAAGAAGGAATTATAGAAATAGAAGGAAGAAATATCAGAATTGTTGACTTGAATGCTTTAGAGTCAATTAATTAACTTTTCAATAAGTTTTTTTATGTAACATAGTTAATGTTACAAAAAATCACTGATTTATGTCATTTATTATTAATACACCTTTATTTAGTTTTGTTGTATTAATAAAAGCAATGAGAAATATTTTAATCTTAACCGATTTTTCTTCAAATTCATGGAATTCTATTGAGTATTCTTTAGCACTTTTTCAAGATAAAATATACAATTTTTACTTGTTAAATGCCTCTGATATTCAAGAAGATGAATTTGAACATGTGGCTATAGATAATGGAGGTTTGGCTACTGTTAAAAAAGCTAAAAATTCAAAAAAAGAATTCAATACATTATTAAATAAAATAAACCAATCTCCCTTAAAAGGGAAACATACATTTTCTCCAATTGCTGTTGAATCTAATTTGCTTAGTGCGGTAAAAAACCAAATTAAATTACATAAAATAGATTTAATTATCTTGGGAACCAATGGGCTTTCTTCAAAAGGGAAAATGAATATTGGTTCAATTTCTGAAGATATTATTACAAAAGTAAAATGCTCAACTTTAGTTGTACCAAAAGATGCACGATATAAAGGTTTAAAAGAAATAGCTTTTCCAACAGATTACACCTATTTTTACGAAGCCAAATTGCTTCAAAACATCAATCATTTATTAGAATACAAAAAATCTACATTTAGGTTTGTGTATGTTGCTAAAAAAAGTGCAGTGCTTGATAAAGAGCAGCTTTGGAATAAAGAAACACTGCATGATTATTTTATTAATTGCTCGCATACATTCCATTCCGAGCTAAATAAAAACTTAGAACTTTCTATTCAAAAAATTATTGATGAGTATAATACTGACATTGTAATAATGGCAGCTAAAAATTTAAATTTATTTGAACAAATTTTGTTTAGACCAAAAATGAATTCAATAAAATACTACACTAAAACACCATTTTTAATTTTGCACTAAAATAAAAGCTAGTAGTAATAGTTTTTAAATAATTGTATCTTTATAAAAGTTAAATTTATGTACCAAAATCAAACTTTTATAATGAAAAAGCAATACTTTTTATGGCTGTTTTTATGTCTTTTTTTAGAAATAAATGCACAAACTTCTTTAGTTAAAAATGTACCATTTGTAAATATTGGTCCTACAATTATGAGCGGTAGAATTGTAGATGTAGATGTTAATCCAAATAAACCAACTGAATTTTATGCCGCATACGCTTCAGGAGGTTTGTGGTTTACAAATAACAACGGAACGTCTTTTACTTCTGTAACTGAAAACGCACCAACTCAAAACATGGGAGATGTTGCAGTAGATTGGAATAACGGAACCATATGGATTGGCACGGGCGAAAGTAATTCGTCACGTTCTTCGTATGCAGGTATTGGCATTTTAAAAAGTATAGATAAAGGTAAAACTTGGCAAAACGTTGGGTTAAAAAATTCACAGCATATTGGTAGAATTATCATCAATAAAAATAATCCAAATGAAGTGGTGGTTGGTGTAATTGGTAATTTATACACACCAAATGCAGAACGAGGAATTTTTAAAACTTCTGATGGTGGCAAAACTTGGAAAAGTGTTTTATTTATTGATGAAAATACCGGTGTAATAGACATCAGTGCTTCACCCACAAATTCAAATATTTTATACGCAGCTACTTGGGAACGAAACCGGAAAGCCTGGAATTTTGATGGAGATGGCGAAAATTCTGCTATTTATAAAAGTACAGATGCAGGAGAAACTTGGAGTAAATTAACCATTGAAGGAAACGGATTTCCAACTGGAGATGGAATTGGGCGTATTGGTTTGGCAGCTTTTAATGATGATATTATTTATGCTTTATTAGATAATCAATTTTTGAGACCCGAAGAAGTGAAAAAAGAATCAGAAGGTTTAAAAAAGGATGATTTACGAAATATGAGCACTTCAGACTTTTTGAAATTGGAAAATAAAAAGTTGAATTTATATTTAAAAGAAAATGATTTCGATTCAAAATATACAGCGGAATCTGTAAAAGAATCAGTTAAAAAAGGGAAAATTGTTCCTAATGATTTGGTTTCGTATTTAGAAGATGCAAATTTTGTATTGTTAAATTCTGAAGTTATTGGTGCAGAGCTATATAAATCTGTTGATGGAGGTAAAACATGGTATAAAACACATGAAAATTATTTAGATGATGTTTACAGTTCCTATGGATATTATTTTGGAACAATAGCAGTGAATACATCAAATGAAAACAAAGTTTATATAGGTGGCGTTCCATTATTAAAATCTGATAATGGTGGTAAAACGTTTACATCCATCAGTAAAGATAATGTACACTCAGATCATCAATCTATTTGGGTAAACCCAATTTTGCAAGGTCATTTAATTAATGGAAACGATGGCGGAATTAATATTACGTACGATGATGGAGATAATTGGATAAAGAATAATCAACCAGCTGTAGGACAGTTTTATTCCGTAAATGTTGATAATCAAAAACCATATAATGTATATGGCGGATTGCAAGATAATGGTGTTTGGTACGGACCTAGTAATTACGAGGCTTCTAAACGATGGGAATCAAACGGTGATTATCCCTATAAAAGTATTGGAGGTGGTGATGGAATGCAAGTTCAGATTGATAACAGAGATCATAATGTTGTGTATGCTGGAAGTCAATTTGGGTATTATTATCGTGTAAATTTGAAAACCAATGAACGAGTTAACATTCATCCAAAACACGAATTAGGAGATTCACCATACAGATATAATTGGCAAACACCTATTTTATTATCGCCTCATAATCAAGATATTTTGTATATGGGCGCTAATAAATTATTACGTTCCATGGATAAAGGAGAAACTTTTGATGTTATTTCTGAAGATTTAACCACTGGTGGAAAAAAAGGAAATGTACCTTATGGAACACTTACTGCAATCTCTGAAAGTCCGTTTCAATTTGGATTTATTTATGTTGGAAGCGATGATGGTTATGTAAATGTAACTATAAACGGTGGAGGAAGTTGGGTGCGAATTTCAGATAATTTACCACAAGGTCTTTGGGTTTCTAGAGTTATTGCATCACAACATGAAAAAGAAAGAGTATATGTAACTATAAATGGTTACAGAAACGATGATTTTAAACCTTATATTTTTGTAAGCGAAAATATGGGTAAATCATGGGAAAGTATTCAAGGTAATTTACCAAATTTCCCAATAAATGTGGTAAAAGAAGATCCTGAAGATGAAAATACATTGTATTTAGGAACTGATAATGAATTGTATGTTACTTTTGATAAAGGTAAAAACTGGCAAGTTTTTTCAAATGGAATACCAAAAGTTGCAGTTCATGATTTAGTGATTCAAAAGGAGGCGAAAGATTTAGTTGTTGGAACGCACGGTCGCTCTATTTACAAAGCAAACGTTTCAGCTTTGCAACAATTCAATAAAATAAAAGATAAGAACTCCGCTATTTTTGAAATTCCTACAATTCGTTATTCATCGCGTTGGGGAAGTTCTTGGGGACAATGGTATGATGTTAATTTACCAAGTGTAACAATTCCATTTTACGCTGCTAATGAAGGAAATTTAAAAATTACTATTAGTACAGAAGATAATTTAGAACTAAACCAATATCAAGTAAAAGCAGAAAAAGGTTTTAATTATTTTGAGTATGATTTATCAGTAGTTGATAAAAAGGCAATTATTGCACTAACCAAAAAAGACGCATCTTATAAAAAAGCTAAAAATGATGTTTATTATTTACCAAAAGGAAAATATATTGTAAAAATTGGTGAAGAAAAACAGGTTTTTGAAGTGAAGTAAAATGTAACAAATCTCATTGGTTTTTAACTTTAAAAACAAAAGGCTCAAATAATTCATTTGAGCCTTTTGTTTATTCATATTTAAATTCTTCAATATCAGTAAAAGGAGATAATTTTAAATCTTTTACAGAATCTTTATAAGAAATCCAATCCGATTTATAAAATTCATTAATTTTTGAAATTACTTCTTTAACTTTTTCATCAGCATTTTTTATCAATGTTGTTTCTGTTAAACCTGGTAATTGCTGTAAGGAATTTACATAACTCCTTGCTGTGTATAAATAAGAAATGGTGCTCGGAAATTCGGTGTCGGTAATACCTTGTCTGTCATCTTCTTTCCCTAATAAATCATCTAATAAACCATTAATTTTAGTTATAATTTCTTTATGGTTTTTAAGTAAATCTTCAAATTTATCCGTTTTTAATGCTATAATTCTTTTTTGATAATCTTCAACAATTTCTTTTGAAGCAAGTAGGCGTTGACTGGCATCACCTGCAATTCCTATTTTATTTTCTAATGCTTTTAATAAATTGTACTTACTTTTTAAAACTTCAAATGAAATGCTAATTCTAGGATCATATTTTACTTCAATTTTTTCTGAAACAGTTTCATTTCCAAAATGTAGTTTTATTGTATAATTTCCTGGTAAAACTGTTACGCCACCTGGTTCAGAAGCTTTTTCCGATACTTTTCTTCTTGAAGGTCCTCTTGTTCCTTTTTCTTCTAATCGCCAGTACATTCTATGCAGTCCATTTTCTTTTGGTGCTTTGTATTTGACACTTCGTATTAACTCATTTTTATCATTGTAAACTTCAAAGAAAATAGTATCAAATTTAACTGCTGGTTTTTCTTCTTTTATAGCAGTTTCAGTTGTTGCTTTTTTATTCTTTTTGTCTGAAGTTTCTTCTGTTTTTTTAATTTCTGGTTTGTTTATACTATACGTAATCATGGCGCCACCATTTTTATTTTCTCCATTAAAAATGGCATTTGCTCCAAAACGTGTTCCTGAGGGTTGTTGCGTTTCAGTAATAAATGCTGTTGGAGGCGTAAATAGGTGTATTTTTTTATCTAAAAGTTGTTTGCCTTCTTTTGCAATAGCTCTTAATGGTCTAATATCATCTAAAACATAAATAGCTCTACCAAAAGTACCAATTACTAAATCGTGCTCGCGAGGTTGAATTGTTAAATCCATTGTTGAAACATTTGGATAGTTGCCGTTCCATTTTGTCCAGTTTTTACCTTCATCAATGCTCACATATAAGCCATATTCTGTTCCTAAAAATTGAAGATTTGGAACTTCTAAATCTTGAATAAAAGATAATGTGTATCCAAAAGTTTCATCTTTATCTTCTACTAAATTTTCCCAAGTTTTTCCAAAATCACGTGTTCTAAATAAATATGGTTTAAAATCGAATTGGCGATAATTATTTACAATTACATAAGCTTCTGCTTTATTAAATTTTGAAGCTCTTATTTGTGCAACCCAAGCCTCTTTTGGTATATTCTTTATGTTTTTTGAAACATTTTCCCAAGTTTTTCCTCCGTCTTGAGTTAATTGAATATTTCCATCATCGGTTCCTACCCAAAGTATATTTTCATCAAAAGTACTTGGTTCAATTGCTAAAATGGTACAATGGTTTTCGGCTCCTGTAGCGTCCATGGTTATTCCGCCGCTTTCGTGTTGTTTTTGTTTATCAGGATTATTGGTAGTTAAATCTGGCGAAATGATTTCCCAAGTATAACCTTTGTTGGTTGATTTATGCACAAACTGACTCCCAAAATAAATAGTTTCATTATCAATAGGATTCATAGCAATTGCTGAATTCCAATTAAAACGCAATTTAATAGCAGGATTTGGATGTGTTGGCCGAATGATTTTAGAATTTCCAGTAACCTTATCATACCTAGTAACAAAACCTTGTTGCGACATAGAATATCCAAATCTAGAATCTTTTGGATCTGGAACTACATCAAAACCATCTCCAAACTGAATTTCTTGCCAATAGGAATTACGTATACCTTGATCTTTTAAAACATACGCTGGGCCAGCCCAAGAGCCGTTATCTTGCAATCCGCCATACACATTGTAAGGAAAATCGTTATCTACATTAATATGATAAAATTGCCCAACTGGTAAATTCTCAACAAAACGCCAAGTTTTACCTCTATCATGTGTAATATTTAAGCCGCCATCGTTTCCGTCAATCATATAATTTGGATTTGTTGGATGAATCCACCACGCATGATGATCTGGGTGAACGCCAACCGATGTTCCGTAAGCAGGCATTAATTGGTTAAAAGATTTTCCGCCATCTTCACTCACATTTACATAGGTAAAAACAGTATAAATTCTGTTTTCATTTGATGGATCAACTGCAAGATCAGAATAATAAAAAGGTCTGTTTCCAATGCCTTCAGATCCTCTTCCGCTTGATTTATCATTAACTAACTTCCAATTAATTCCGCCATCTTCAGATTTGTACAAACCATTTTTTTTAGCTTCAACTAATGCATATACAATTTTTGGGTTATTAGCTGCTATTGCTAATCCAATTCTTCCTAAATTTCCTTCAGGTAAACCGTCTTTATCAGTTAGTTTTTTCCAATTTTCACCGCCATTATAAGTTATATATAATCCTGAACCTTCACCGCCAGAATTAAATGTCCAAGGTTTGCGTTCATGCTCCCACATGGCAGCAATTAATTTATTTGGATTAGATGGATCCACAACTAAATCGGCACATCCAGTTTTATTATTTACAAACAACGATTTTTCCCAAGTTTTGCCTCCATCGGTAGTTTTATACACACCACGTTCTGGATGTGCTCCCCAAGGAGAACCGATTGCAGCAACATAAACAGTATTAGGATTGTCTTTATCAATAACTATTCTGTGTATATTTCTTGTTTTTTCTAAACCAACCAGTTGCCAGGTTTTTCCAGCATCTAAACTTTTGTATAAGCCGTAGCCGCCAGTTAAACTATTTCTAGGATTTCCTTCACCAGTTCCTACCCAAATTACATCAGGATTACTTTGTTGAATTGAAACAGCACCAATTGATAAGGCTAATTGTTTATCAAAAATTGGTTCCCAAGCTATTCCGCCACTTTCAGATTTCCACAAACCACCAGATGCAGAGCCTGCATAAATAATTTCAGGGCTTTTAGTAACTACATCTATTGCGGTAATTCTACCACTCATTCCTGCTGGACCAATAGCGCGTGGTTTTATGTTTTTAAATTTTTCTATATCAAATTGTTGTGCATTTAAGCAAATAGAAATAAATAGGAAAATGGAAGTTAGTTTTTTCATAAAAAATTAGAGTAGAATGGTTTAGCAGACTAATTTAAATAAATTAAGTTAATTATAAATAAATTGTTATTTTTATAATCATTCTAAATAGACTTTAAAGGTGAATTTATCTTTTAGGAAAAAAAAGGAAATAGTATCTTTGATGTTTTAAAAAAATTATATAAAAAATGAGCGGATTTTTATCTTCATCAATCGCAAGAAAAGTAGCCATGGCGTTGTCAGCACTTTTCTTAATTTTTTTCTTGATTATTCATTTAGCGGTAAACCTAACTTCATTATTTAGTGAAGAGGCATTTAATCAAGCTTCTCATTTTATGGGAACAAATCCATTAATTCAGTTTGCATTGCAACCAATACTTATTTTTGGCGTAGTTTTTCATTTTGTGATGGGTTTTGTGTTAGAGTTAAAGAACAGAGCTTCAAGAAATGTAAATTATGTAAAATATAATGGTGCAGCTAGTGCTTCTTGGATGTCAAGAAATATGGCAATTAGTGGCGGTGTTATTTTAGCATTTATTGTAATTCACTTTTTAGATTTTTGGATTCCAGAATTAAATACCAAATATGTCGTAGGAGATATGAGTGGTTATATAGAAGGAACTACAAATTATCGTTATTATGAAGAATTGCAGCACAAATTTGCTAGTCCTGTAAAAGTTGGAATCTATGTAGTTGCTTTTGTATTATTGGCATTACATTTAATGCACGGTTTTCAATCGGCGTTTCAATCAATAGGATTTAATAACAAGTATACAAGTTGCGTAAAATCACTAGGAAAATGGTATTCAATACTTATTCCACTTGGATTTATCATAATTGCATTATTTCACCATTTTAACCATTAATCTTAAGAGAATATGACTACTTTAAATTCAAGAGTACCAGAAGGTCCAATAAAAGATAAATGGACACAATATAAAGATCACATTAACTTAGTAAACCCAGCAAATAAGCGTAATATTGATATTATTGTGGTTGGAACAGGTTTAGCCGGTGGTTCAGCCGCAGCAACTTTAGCTGAGTTAGGATATAACGTAAAAGCATTTGCTTACCAAGATTCTCCGCGTAGAGCGCATTCAATTGCAGCACAAGGAGGTATCAACGCAGCAAAAAATTATATGGGCGATGGAGATTCAAACTATCGTTTATTTTACGACACTGTAAAAGGTGGCGATTACCGTTCACGCGAAGCAAACGTACATCGTTTAGCTGAAGTTTCAGGTGCTATTATTGACCAATGTGTGGCGCAAGGAGTTCCTTTTGCGCGTGATTATGGTGGATTGTTAGATAATCGTTCATTTGGTGGAGTTTTAGTATCTAGAACTTTTTATGCAAAAGGACAAACAGGGCAACAGTTATTACTAGGTTGTTATTCTGCAATGAACCGGCAAATTGCTCGTGGAAAAATTGATATGTACAATCGTCATGAAATGTTAGACGTTGTAAAAATTGATGGAAAAGCGAGAGGAATTATTGCTCGTGATTTGGTAACAGGAAAAATTGAGCGCCACTCTGCACATGCAGTTGTAATTGCAACAGGTGGTTACGGTAATGTTTATTTCCTGTCAACAAATGCAATGGGTTCTAATGCCACGGCTGCTTGGAAAATTCATAAAAAAGGCGCGTTTTTTGCAAATCCTTGTTTTACACAAATTCACCCAACGTGTATTCCTCGTTCGGGAGATTACCAAAGTAAATTAACGTTAATGTCTGAATCATTACGTAATGATGGTAGAATTTGGGTTCCTGCAAAAATTGAAGATGCTAAAGCAATTCAACAAGGAAAATTAAAACCTACGGCAATTGCAGAAGAAGATAGAGATTACTACTTAGAAAGAAGATATCCTGCATTTGGTAACTTAGTGCCTCGTGATGTTGCTTCAAGAGCTGCAAAAGAGCGTTGTGACGCTGGTTATGGTGTAAATGCTACAGGTGAAGCTGTATATTTAGATTTTGCTGCTGCAATACAAAGATATGGTAGTGAAAAAGCAAAAGTGCAAGGGCTACACAATCCTTCAAAAGAAGAAATTACAAAATTAGGTGAAGCAGTTATTGAAGAGAAATATGGAAACTTATTCCAAATGTATGAGAAAATTGTAGATGAAAATCCATACAAAACACCTATGATGATTTATCCAGCAACTCACTATACAATGGGTGGCGTTTGGGTTGATTACAATTTAATGACAACTGTTCCTGGTTTATATTGTATTGGAGAAGCAAACTTTTCTGATCACGGAGCTAACCGTTTAGGAGCATCTGCATTAATGCAAGGGTTAGCTGACGGATATTTTGTATTGCCTTATACTATTGGTGATTATTTAGCTGATGATATTAGAACAGGTAAAATTCCTACTGATAGCCCAGAGTTTGATGAAGTTGAAAAATCTGTAAGAGATCAATTAGAATTCTTTGTGAACAATAAAGGAACTCATTCTGTAGATTATTTCCATAAAAAATTAGGAAATGTAATGTGGAATAAAGTTGGAATGGCTCGTAATGAAAAAGGATTAAAAGAAGCAATAAAAGAAATTCAAGAAATTCGTGAAGATTTTTGGAAAAATGTTAAAGTACCAGGAAGTTTAAATGAGTTAAACCCTGAATTAGAAAAAGCAGGTAGAGTAGCTGATTTCTTAGAATTAGGAGAATTATTTGCGAAAGATGCTTTACATCGTGAAGAGTCATGTGGAGGTCACTTTAGAGAAGAGCACGTTACTGAGGATGGAGAAGCAAAACGTGATGATGCCAACTTTGCATATGTTGCAGCTTGGGAATATACAGGAAAACCAAGTGAAGCAATTTTACATAAGGAACAATTAGAATTTAAAGATATCGAATTAAAAACTCGTTCATATAAATAAGAAGACATTATGAATTTAACGTTAAAAATTTGGAGACAAAAAGGACCTCAAGATAAAGGTCAAATGGTCGAATATAAAGTTACCGATATTTCAGAACATATGTCATTTTTAGAAATGATGGACGTGTTGAATGAACAATTGGTAGCGAAAGATGAAGTGCCAATTGCATTTGATCACGATTGTAGAGAAGGTATTTGTGGTATGTGTTCATTACATATTAATGGTGAACCACACGGGCCAGACAGAGGAATTACTACGTGTCAGTTACATATGCGTACTTTTAAAGATGGTGATACAATTTATATTGAACCTTGGAGAGCAAAAGCATTTCCAGTAATTAAAGATTTAATTGTAGATCGTATGGCTTTTGAACGTATTCAACAAGCTGGTGGTTACATTTCTGTAAATACTTCAGGAAACACACAAGATGCTAATGCAATCCCAATTTCTAAACATAACGCAGATTTATCTATGGATGCTGCAGCATGTATTGGTTGTGGAGCTTGTGTTGCTAGTTGTAAAAACTCTTCAGCAATGTTATTTGTTTCTGCAAAAGTATCTCAGTTTGCATTATTACCTCAAGGTAAAGTTGAAGCTGCAGATAGAGTTAGAAATATGGTTAAGCAAATGGATGAAGAAGGTTTTGGTAACTGTACCAATACTGGAGCGTGTGAAGTTGAATGTCCTAAAGGAATTTCTTTAGAAAACATTGCACGTATGAACCGTGAATATTTAAAAGCTAGTATTATTTAGTTTTTAAAATATATAAATTTAGAAAAACCTGTTTTAGAAATAAAACAGGTTTTTTTATTGATTTATGGAAAATAATTATTGTTATTCGATAATTATTTATATTTTTGAGTTACTAAATTATATATAATGAGAAAACTTAAAATTTTAAAAGCATTAGTTGATTTACTTTGGATCTTTTCAATGATTTCTGTAGTTGCCATAGTGGTGTTTACTGTAGTTGTTTTTTTAGATATAGGTTTCGCAGACTTAGATTTCAATATTAACGGTGTTCAAATTGAAATTATAGATAACGTTACAAAATTTTTACTGCTAGTATTAATGATATCATATTTAATTGTAATTTATTGTCTATATCTTTTTAGAGAGGTGATCAAATATTTTTATTTGTTAAAAATATTTGATGAAGTTGTGTTAAAAAACTTTAATAAAATTGGCTATTTATTAATAACTTCTGCTATTTTAACGGGTATAACAACAACCTTTTATAAAGTTTATTATATGCATAAAGTTACGGCTGCTTTTAACTTTACCTTTAGCCCGTTTATCTTATTAATATGTTTTGGATTATTTTTTATGGTTTTAAGTGAAATTTTTGGAATGTCAAAAAAATTAAAAGAAGAAAACGAATTAACTATTTAAGTATGTCAATAATTGTAAATCTTGATGTAATGCTTGCTACTCGAAAAATGAAAAGCATTGAATTGGCTGAAAAAATTGGAATTACAACCGCAAATTTATCAATCTTAAAATCGGGTAAAGCTAAAGCAATTCGTTTTTCGACTTTAGAAGCCATTTGTAAAGAGTTAGATTGTCAGCCAGGAGATATTTTAGCATTTTCTTCTGATGAATCAGCGGATATTTAGTACATTTAAGTTCTAAAATTTAAATTAAATGCCTTCATATACTAATACTTTTGTGTCTAAACTACCAGAAGTACCAACATCTATTTTTTCTGTAATGAGTACATTGGCCATTAAGCACAATGCTTTAAACTTATCACAGGGTTTTCCAAATTTTGAAAGTGATTCAAAACTAATAGAGGCGGTTAACAAGGCCATGAATGATGGAAAAAACCAATACGCACCAATGCCTGGTGTTTTTAGTTTGCGAAAAGCGATAGCTACCAAAATGGAAAATTTATATGGTGTTTCTTACAATCCTGAAACTGAAATTACCATTACAGCAGGAGCAACGCAAGCAATTTTTACAGCAATTGCCGCAACAATTAAAAAAGATGATGAGGTTATTATTTTTAAACCAGCCTATGATTCTTATGAACCAACTATTCAGCTTTTTGGTGGAAAAACTATTGCGGTTCAGTTAAATCCGGAAGATTTTAAAATTGACTGGAAATTGGTAAAAGGGTTGATTTCTGATAAAACTAAAATGATTATCATTAACACACCACACAATCCATCAGGAAGAATTTTAACAAAACAAGATATGTTGCAATTAGAAACATTACTTAAAAATACCAATATTATATTATTAAGTGATGAGGTGTATGAACATATTATTTTTGATGGAGAACAACATCAATCAGCAGCTTTATTTCCTGCTTTGGCCGAAAGAGCCTTTATTACAGCTTCTTTCGGAAAAACATTTCATAATACAGGTTGGAAAGTTGGCTATTGTTTGGCACCAAAGGAATTAATGGATGAATTTAGAAAAGTACATCAATTTAATGTGTTTAGTGTAAATCATCCAACACAAGTTGCATTAGCTGAACATTTAAAAACACCCAATAATTATTTAGAGTTAAACAGTTTTTATCAACAGAAAAGAGATTTATTTTTAAGCTTAATTAAAGATTCGAAATTTGAATTTATACCTTCAAAAGGAACTTATTTTCAACTGCTAAATTTTAAAAATATTACTGATGAAAGCGATTATGATTTTGCAGTTCGCTTAACTCAGGAACAAAAAATAGCAGCTATTCCAATTTCTGTTTTTAATCAACATAAGTTAGATACCAAAGTTTTACGTTTTTGTTTTGCAAAAACAGATGAAACTTTAAAACAAGCAGCTTCCATTTTAAATTCAATTTAATTTGTATTTTAGTTTAAATAAGAAAATTATGAAAACATTAAAAAGTATTATAACTACACTTTTCCTTTTTGCAGTTTGTATAAATTATGCGCAAAAAGTTGAGTATGATGGAGTAACCTATTTGGTGAAAGGAAATGCTATTTTTATGAATAAAATTGATGTAACCAACACTTTATCACCAGAACAACAAGTTGTAATTAAAAATAAATTAAGTGAAGAAATTTTAGCTAATAAAAAGTTAAAAGCAGCTGAAAAGGCTCAAAAAAAAGCTGAAAAAGCTCAAAATAAAGCCGAAAAAAAAGAAAAAGCAGCCGAAGAACAGATTAAAAAAGCAGAAAAAGCAAAAGATAAATATACTGATGCTCAAAATAAATATGAAAACGAACTTAAAAAGCATCAGAAATTACAGGAAAAAGGAAAATTATCTCCGGAAGATGAAGTTAAATGGCAAAAAAAACTGGGCGATTTAAAAAGCAAAATTGATAAGCTTAAAAAAAAGTTGTAATTATTTATGAATAGATTTTTAAATATTGTTTTAATACAATCAGACATTTTTTGGCAAAACAGTGCTAAAAATTTGGTAAAATATTCTAAGAGAATAAGCGAAATTAAAGAAGAAGTAGACATTATTATTTTACCCGAAATGTTTACCACAGGTTTTAGTATGCAACCTAAAGATATTGCCGAGCAAATGGATGGAAACACTGTGCAATGGATGATTACAACATCTAAAAAAACAAATGCTGCTATTTGTGGAAGTGTAATTATACAAGAAGATGGTAAGTACTATAACAGGTTTTTATTTGTACATCCTTCAGGAGAGGTAAATTATTACAATAAAAGACATTTATTTACATTAGCCGGAGAAGAAAAGGTGTATACTGCTGGTGAACATAAATTGATAGTTAATTATAAAGGCTGGAAAATTTGCCCATTAGTTTGTTATGATTTACGTTTTCCTGTTTGGGCAAGAAATGTAGAAGATTATGATATTTTATTATATGTAGCAAATTGGCCAAAACCAAGAATTAACGCTTGGGATACATTATTGCCAGCCAGAGCTATTGAAAATATGTGCTACACTATTGGTGTGAATAGAGTAGGAGTTGATGCAAGTAGATTGGAATATAACGGTCATTCTGCAGCCTATAATTGTTTAGGTGAACAACTAATAAATGCTTTACTCGATGAAGAAGATGTAATATCTTTTACAATAGATAAAACACATATTTCAACAACAAGAAATAAACTTAATTTTTTAAAAGATAAAGACACTTTCAAAATTTTATAAAAAAAGCTCCAAATTAATTTGGAGCTTTTTTGTTATACTAATGGATTCATCCATTTAAATTGGTATTCGGTTTTTGGGACTACAATTCTTTCTGTAATTCGGTACATACGTTCAGGTAATTTCATTAAATAATCTCTGGCTTTTTCTGCTTCAGGTGTTAAACCAGTAATTTTGTCTATTTCCCAACTTGTATTTAATTTTTTTATGATATCAACATAATCAAATCCAGTGTATACACCAATGCGTTGTGCAACTGCTGAAAATTGATCAAAAATACTTCCTTTTGCTTCTGAGGAATGTCTTAAATGCATAGCAGGCATTACAATTTTATGTTTCATCATGTGCTGAAAAGCTAACATCATTTCACTTGGGTCGTGTTGAAAAATTTGCTTTACAAATTCTGTATATGCTAAATGGTGACGCATTTCATCACCTGCAATTATTTTAGACATTTTTGCCAACATTTTATGACCATTTTGACGTGCAATTTTAGCAACATTATTATGAGAAATGTAGGTTGCCAATTCTTGAAAACTAGTATATACAAAGTTTTTATATGGATCGCGAGACGTGCCAATATCAAATCCGTCTGCAATTAAATGCTGTGTTGTAATTTCAACCTCTCGAATATTCACTCTTCCAGAAAGGTATAAATATTTATTTAAAACATCTCCGTGTCTGTTTTCTTCGCCGGTCCAAGCTCTAATCCATTTTGCCCAACCATTATCTTTTCCTTCATTAGAGTGTTGAGATATTCCTTCAATATCTAATAACCATGATTCGTATGTTGGTAATGCTTCTTCGGTAATGGTATCACCAACTAATACAACCCAAAAGTCGTTATGCATTTCTTTTGATAATTCTTGAATTTCTTTTACTTCATTTAAAAAAGTACTGCTTTGTGAGTTGGGTAAAAAATCTGTTGGTTGCCAAATTTTTTCAGGACTAATTAAGAATTTTTCTACAAAAGTATCAATATTTTTTTCTAAGGTGCGCATCACCTCTAACCTTACGTTATGTGCTGACATGTTTTGATTTTTAGTTTAGTAGGTTGCTAAACTACGGAATTTTTAATAGTAGTTTCAACTTTTTCAAAAAGTTTCTCAAATTCCATACTGTCTGCTTTAATAGCTTCATGAAATTCAAAGGTTACATTTATTCCTATTCCAAGCGGAAACATGCCATGTTTATTTACTTTCCAACAGTTGTTAATTGTTACTGGAATTATGTAGGCTGAAGGTGCAAATTTGGTGAGCATTTTCAAGCCATTTTCTGAAAATCGTTTTGGAACACCATCTTTACTTCTGGTGCCTTCTGGGTAAATTACAGCTGCGTAGTTATTTTTTTCAATATACTGAGCAAATTCTTTAATTGCAGTTAAAGATTGTCTTGGGTCTTTTCTGTCAATTAAAACAGATCCTCCGTGTCTTAAATTATATGAAATACTAGGAAGCCCTTTTCCTAATTCTATTTTTGAAATAAATTTTGGATGGTATTTTTTAAGATAACATGACATTGGAGAAATATCATGCATACTTTGGTGGTTTGATACTATTATTAAAGGTACGTTTTTAGGAATTTTAAATTTATTTATAAATGTTACCCTGTTTCCTAAAATTAATAAAAGGTATGTAAAAGTACAGTTCATTAAATCTACAGCAATTTTATGCCCTTTATACTTTCCAAAAGTATTACCTAACCATTGTAATACGTGGAAGACTAATAATAAGGTTCCGTAGAAAAAATAAAAAATAATAGAAAGTATGTATGATAAAATTTTTTTCATAATTACAAAAAACAAAATCCTAAGCGTTAACTTAGGATGTATTTAATATTTTTTACATAGAAAACCATTGCGACCAAGGAATTCTGCTTAAAATTAAAATTAAGGCAATTCCATAAAAAACAGCAATTGTTTTAAATTTTTCTGTACTTGTAGCTTTCTTTTTGTGTTTAGAAAATCCTATTGTAATTAAAGTTATTGCAATAATTCCAACCAATGGATGCTCAACTAATATTTTTCTAAGATCACTATTTTTCATTACTTCACCCATTCCAGCGCTTCTCATTGTTAAATAAAAATCGGACATATAATAAGCAATAAAACCGATAACTAATTGAATATGAGATGCAATAAGTGCAAATAGAGAAATCTTTAAATCTTTAGCAGCAAATTCTTTTTTAGAATTTAAGCCAATAATAGCATTTACAATTGCAAAAATTAAAATAATTAATACAATGTAAGCCCAGTAAGAATGAATCATTTTGGTCATAATAGTTTTGTTTTTTTAGTTGAGCACAAAAGTAGGAAAATTTAATTACTTTTTAATTTTACAATAATAGTTTGCCTATAATATTATTCACAAAATTATTTAATTCTATAAATATATAATAAGTTTGTACAAATCTTTTTTGTATCAATGAAAATTTGCACAAAAATTAATTAAACCATTTTAAAGTGAAAAAAATTTTACGTTATTTCTTTCTGTTTTTATTTACAATTCCCACCTATAGTCAAGTTCAATCTTATTATAATGATGTTGATTTATCAAATACTGGGAACGATCTTTTTTTAGTACTATCTGCAAAATTAAAAGCAACCCATACGGGAATACCTTATACGGGTTCTCCTGTTGATGTTTGGGACGCTTGTAAAAGTGGTGATGAAGACCCTGATAATGCTGCAAATGTTTTGTTGATTTATGGTTATAACGATGATGATGGTAATTTTTCTACGGATAGAAGCCGATCAAAATTAGAGCAAGCAGGCTCATCTTATATTCCTGGAAAATGGAACCGAGAACACGTTTTTGCAAAATCATTGGCAATTCCAGCGTTAGGAACTGAAGAACCTGGCCCTGGAACGGACGTTTATAATTTAAGACCAGCTGACCAAGATAGAAATTCTACAAGAAGTAATAATAAATTTACCGATGCAAGTGGCACTTCTAGAATTATTTCAACTAACGGAGGCTGGTATCCTGGTGATGAATGGAAAGGAGATATTGCTAGAATTGTAATGTATATGTATACACGTTACAATGGTGATGGTTCTAAAGTATCTGAAACAAAATGTTTACCAATTAATGTTGGATTTGGAACAACATTAGCTGTAGATCCTAATATGATAGATTTATTTTTAAAATGGAATGTTGAAGACCCTGTTTCTACATTTGAAGAAAATAGAAACAACATTTTGGCAAACATACAAGGTAACAGAAACCCTTATGTAGATAACCCATATTTAGCAACTGTAATTTGGGGCGGATTAGCCGCTGAAGATAAATGGAACATGTCAGGTTCTTCAGATTCCGAAGCTCCTTCTGCACCAACAAATTTAGTAGCCTCTAATATTACCGATACAAGTGCAACAATTACTTGGACAGCCTCAACGGATAATACAGGGGTTTATGATTATTTAGTGTACCTAAATGGTAATTATTTAACATCATCAACTGCCACTTCTGTAAATATTTCTAATTTAAACGGAAACACTTCTTATCAAATATCAGTAAAAGCTAGAGATGCCGCTAATAATCAGTCAGAATTTAGTGCATCATATAATTTTACTACACAGGTTGGTCCAACTGTTTTATTTGAAGAAAATTTTAATAGCTGTGCCGATGTGAAATTTGTTTCGTACAATGAAGCAAGTACTAAAAATTGGGCTTGCGAAACACAATTTGGTGAAAATAATTCAGGTTCATATGGAATAAATGGTTACCAAGAAGAAGTATTAAGTAAAGATTGGTTAATTACAAAAACGCCTATTGATTTTGATGCCAATACTGGAGAAAAACTTACTTTTTATACCGATGCAGCATACGGAAATTCACCATTAGAATTAGTATATTCTATTGATTATGCTGGCGCAGGAAATCCAGCTGATTTTACTTGGCAACCAGTTCCAAATATTACCATTCCAATTAAATCAAACACCAGCAGTACAGAAGAAATTTTTAAATTTTCTAATGTTAATATTAGTTCAATTACAGGAACTGTGTATTTTGCTTTTAAATATTATTCAAACGGCGTTCCAACGCGTTGGACAGTAGATAGTTTTAAAATAACTGCTGAAAATGAAAATGAGGATACCGATAATGATGGTGTTTTAAATGTAAATGATAGTTGTCCAAATACCCCAGCAGGAGAAAGTGTTGATGCAAATGGTTGTTCAATTGGACAATTAGATGATGATAATGATGGCGTTCAAAATAGTTTAGATGTATGTCCAAATACACCAATAGGTGAAGCTGCAAATGCTACAGGTTGTTCAAGTAGCCAATTAGATGATGATAATGATGGTGTAATGAATAATGTAGATGCTTGTCCAAATACACCAACAGGAGAAACTGTT
>NZ_FOZP01000003.1 GCF_900116115.1 Lutibacter maritimus
TCTTACTTTTTCAATAATTTCCAAAGCACTTTTTACATCTTCTGTTAGCTTTGTATAATTTTTACTTGATAATATTTCTTTTGATATTAATTGTGATCCCATTCCAACACAAGTTACTCCTGCACTAAACCAGCTTTTTAGGTTTTCTTCTGTAGGTGAAACACCTCCTGTTGGCATTACACTCGTCCAAGGTTGTGGTCCTTTTATTCCTTTTACAAATTGTGGTCCGTAAATATCTCCAGGGAATAATTTTACAATTTCACAGCCCAATTCTTCTGCTCTAGCAATTTCTGTTAATGTTCCACAGCCTGGTGACCATAATACTTTGCGTCTATTACAAACTACTGCGATATCTTCTCTTAAAACAGGTGTTACTATAAAGTTTGCCCCTAAAGCCATATATAATGAAGCTGCGCCAGCATCGGTTACGGATCCAACTCCCATAATCATTCCTGGTAATTCTTTAATCGCATATTTGGTTAACTCTCCAAAAACTTCGTGTGCAAAATCACCTCGTGCCGTAAATTCCATCAATCTTGCTCCGCCATCATAACATGCCTTTAATACTTGTTTACTTACTTCTAAATCATTACTGAAAAATAAAGGAATCATCCCTGTTTCTTTCATTGCTGTTGCAACTTCTATTCTTGTAAATTGTGCCATTTTTTATTTATCTTTTTTTAATGAAGCTTTTCTTAAAATGGATTGTTGAGTCGTGTTTTCTACGACTCAACTTTCCGATTTAACCAAACTTAATTATAATACTTCTTTGTTATCGTGCTACTCTTCCTGAGGCATCACCACCCATTAATTTAGTTACTTCATCTACAGTTACTAAGTTGGCATCTCCTTTTATGGTGTGTTTTAAACAAGAGGCTGCTACTGCAAAGTCTAATGCGTTTTGATCATCATCTGGATACGTTAATAATCCGTAAATCAATCCGCCCATAAAACTATCTCCACCTCCAACTCTATCTACAATATCAGTAATTTGATACTGACGTGTTTGCAATAGTTGTTTTCCATCATATAAAACGCCGGCCCAAGTGTTATGAGATGCTGAAATTGAACCTCTTAACGTAGTAATTACTTTTTTAGCTCTTGGGAATTTCGCCATCATTTGCTGACAAACCGATAAAAACGCTTCTGCCTTTACATCATGTCCGTGTGTTTGAACTGCTGCTCCTTCTGGCTTAATGCCAAAGTGCATTTCTGCATCTTCTTCATTGCCTAAAATAACATCACAATACGATGTTAACTCGGTCATAATTGCTTCTCTATCTCCACCATATTTCCAAAGTTTTGCTCTATAGTTTAAATCTGTGGAAATGGTTAATCCTAATTTGCTGGCTGCTTTTACTGCCTCTAAACAAACATCCGCTGAACTTTGTGAAATTGCTGGAGTAATGCCTGTCCAATGAAACCACTCGGCTCCAGCAAAAACTTCCTCCCAATCTATCATGCCCAATTGAATTTCAGACATAGATGAATGTGCTCTATCATACACAACTTTTGAACCTCTACTAACTGCGCCTGTCTCTAAAAAGTAAATTCCTAAACGATCTCCTCCCCAAACAATCTTATCTACTCCAACGCCTCTTTTACGCATTTCCATCATCGCACATTCTCCAATGTCATTTTTTGGTAAACGTGTTACAAAATCTACTGAAACACCATAGTTGGCTAAAGAAACTGCTACGTTTGATTCTCCGCCTCCATAAACAACATCAAAATTGTCCGCTTGTGAAAATCTTAAAAATCCTTGTGGTGATAATCGCAACATAATCTCACCAAATGTTACTACTTTACTCATTTGTATTTGTTTATAATATTATCAATTTTTAATTTAGAAAACATAAAATTACTTTAATGGATAATTGTAATTGTTCAAATTATGGTAGTTAATAATACAAAATGTTATATTTAAAATTTGAAATATTCTTTTGCGTTGTTATAGCTTATATCTGTAACCATTTTACCAATCCATTCCATATCATTTGGTAATTCTCCTCTTTTAATTTCATCACCAAGAAGGTTACATAATATTCTTCTAAAATATTCATGTCTTGGAAAAGATAAGAAACTTCTAGAATCAGTTAACATTCCTACAAAACAACTAATCAATCCCATGTTTGAAAGTGCATTTAGTTGTTTAGTCATTCCATCTTTTTGATCTAAAAACCACCATCCCGAACCATATTGCACTTTTCCTTTTAAACTTCCATCATTAAAGTTGCCAATCATAGTTGCCATTACTTCATTGTCTGCTGGATTTAAGTTGTAAAGGATTGTTTTTGTTAATTTATTTTTGCTGTCTAAAGCATTTAAAAACGATGATAATTTTTGGGCTTGTGAATAATCGCCAATAGAGTCCCAACCAGTATCTGGACCTAAAACTCTTAACATTCGTTCATTATTATTTCTTAACGCTCCTAAATGAAATTGTTGAACCCAACCAAATTCGTGATATGCTTCGGCTAAAAATAACAAAATAGCACTTTGAAATTTATACGCTTCTTCTGTTGATATTGTTTTATTGTTTCTTTTCTTTTGAAATATTGAATTAATTTCAGTTTCGGTAAAATTTTCAAAATAAATTTGATCTAAACCGTGATCGCACAATTTACAACCATTATCATTAAAATATTGAATTCTATTTTTTAAAGCATCACATAAATCTTGGTAAGTATTAATAGAGCAGTCTGCTGCATTTTCCAGAGCATTTAAATAGTCATTATAACCATCGTTTGCAATTAAAATTGCTTTATCAGGCCTAAATGCAGTGCTTACTTTTAGGTTCAGATTACTTTTTGCAATTTTTTGATGATGTTCTAAATTATCAATAGGATCTTCTGTTGTACAAACTAACTCCACATTTACTTTATGCAACAAGTTTTGACAACTATATGCTTCTGTATTTAACTTCTCCTTTGTTTCTTGATAAATTTTTTCTGCTGAGTTTTCATTTAATAAATCATAAATATCAAAATAACGAGCTAACTCTAAATGTGTCCAATGATATAAGGGATTTCTCATTGTATAAGGCACTGTTTTTGCCCAACTCATAAACTTATCTTTATCAGACGCATCTCCAGTAATAAAGTTTTCATTAATTCCCAAGGTTCTCATGGCTCTCCATTTGTAATGATCGCCATTTATCCAAACATTTGTAATGTTGCTAAAAATTTTATTTTCAGCTATTTGCTGTGGAGGTAAATGATTATGATAATCTATAATAGGCATTTTACTTGCATACGTATGATAGAGTTCTTCAGCATATTTATTTTCAAGTAAAAAATTATCGTGTATAAAATTTTTATCACTCATTTTAAAATACTTATAATTATTTAATAAATTTATTTAAGTGTAAAATTTAATTTTAACAACCTTTAAATCCTTTTTAAATTGATTTTTAATTTAAAAATTATTTTAGGATTAAGTGAATGTTTAAAATTAAATTATCAACAAACAATATAAATTGTAATCGATTACACAAATGTAAAACAAATTTATTGAAATCCAATTTTTTATGTCATTTTATGCAAAATTTGATTTAAATTTTTATAAAAACACTCTAAACATTGAGGTTTTAAAATAAATTTAAATGATTGAAGTAAAAACAAGTTTTAAACAAAAAGTATCCTAAAATAACTTTATACAGAAAAATAAGTATAGAAGACTTAAAAACATCACCACAATCATATGTTGATTTTTATATATAAAAAAAGGAAAAACCCATAAACATCACTCTTATGGGGCTCTTTCTTGATTGATTGTTGGCAGAGGAAGGGATTTGAACCCTTGAAGTTTTCTCTTTATTTACTAGTACTTCCCATCTCCATTAAAATTTTGTTGACAGATTTGTTGACCTAAATTGACATTAACCCACAATCTCATTAATAAATGACAAGATTTTTAACACTACAAATAGCACTAAAACATATCAAATATTATGAAACTTTTTGTAAATAATCTGTCACAATTTTAATGTTGAACCCACTATATTCGGTTAATTCTTCTAAAGTAATAAACTGTTGTGACTCTTTACTTTAAACTAAATTCAACTTCCAGAAGCTCTACACTATTTGTTCCGACAAATACTTTAAAATCGCCTATCTCAGCTTTAAATCTCATATCGTTTGTATAAAATGCTAAATCTTTTGAAGTTAATAAAAATGATATTTCTTTAGATTCCCCAATTTTCAAAAAAACTTTTTCAAATCCTTTTAATTCTTTCACTGGTCTAGTAACACTTCCTACAATATCTTGAATATATAATTGCACAATCTCTTCACCATCATATTTTCCAGTATTTGTAATTGTTACCCTAACCTCAATAGTTTCATTAAAATTAAACTCATTTTTATTAATTTTTAAGTCTGAATACTGAAATGACGTATAACTTAAGCCATAACCAAATGGATATAATGGCGAATTAGGAGCATCTAAATATTTAGATCTAAATCGTTGTTCAGCTCCTTTAATTTTATAAGGTCTTCCAGTATTTTTATAGTTGTAATAAATAGGAATTTGTCCAACATTTCTAGGAAACGACATGGTAAGTTTCCCTGATGGATTGTACGCTCCAAAAAGCACATCCGCAATTGCTGCTCCGCCCATTGTTCCTGAAAACCAAGTTTCTATAATTGCATCCGTAACTTCGTTTTCATATTCTAATGTTAAAGGTCTACCATTCATTAAAATTAAAATAATTGGTTTCCCTGTTTTTTTAATTTCAGCTATTAGCTCTTTTTGCACACCTGGTACATCTAAATTAGTTCTACTTGCAGCTTCACCACTTAATCCGTGAGATTCTCCTAAAACCATTATTACAACATCTGATTCTTTAGCAATATTTACAGCTTCATTGAATTTTGATTTATCATTTCCTTCAATTTCACAACCCTTTGCGTACTTAATAATTTCAGTATTCCCTAGTAAGTTTTCTATTCCTTCATAAACGCTAACAGCTTTACCAGTCCTATCTCCACGCGCTATCCAAGTTCCTAAAATATGACTTTCGTCTTTAACTAAAGGACCAATTAACGCTATTTTTTGATGCTTATTTAAAGGTAAAATATTGTTTTTATTTTTTAATAAGACAATAGATTTTTGAGCTAATTCTTTGGCTGTCTCTAAATATTCAGGTTTATAAAGCGTTACTTTTTCACGTTGTTCATTACTATACCTGTAAGGATCTTCAAACAGCCCTAAACGATATTTTAAAATTAAAATACGCCTTGCTGCAGCAGTTATTTTTTCTTCTGAAACTTTACCTTCTTCAACTAATTTTTTTAGATTTCTTAAAAATATACCACCTTGCATATCCATATCAACTCCGGCATTTAACGCTTGTTCACCTGCCTGTTTTTCATCTTTAGAATACCCGTGAGGAATCATTTCATTTATTGATGTATAATCAGTAACCACAAAACCATCAAAGTTCCATTCATTTCTTAAGATATCCGTCAATAAAAATTTATTTCCAGAAGCTGGAACTCCATTTAAATCATTAAAAGAAGTCATAAATGTTGTTACTCCTGCATCAATGGCAGCTTTAAATGGAGGTAAATAGGTTGTCCTTAATTCTCTTTCCGACATATCTACTGTATTATAATCTCTTCCTGCAATCGCTGCTCCATAAGCTGCAAAATGTTTTGCACAAGCCAAAATTGTATTGTTTTTAGATAAATCATCACCTTGAAAACCTTTAACACGTGCTTTTGCAATTGCATTACCTAAAAAAACATCTTCCCCTGCTCCTTCTGAGACTCTTCCCCAACGAGGATCTCGAGAAATATCAATCATTGGTGCAAACGTCCAGTGAAAACCTGAGGCCGAAGCTTCTTCTGCCGCAATCCTTGAACTCTTTTCAATTAAATCTAAATCCCAAGATGCTGATTCTCCAAGTGAAATTGGAAATATAGTTTTGTATCCGTGAATAACATCATATCCAAATAATAATGGAATTCCTAATCTGGTTTCTTCAACTGCAATTTTTTGAAGTTCTATGGTAGCTTTTACAGTTGGCACACTAAATACAGCTCCAAGCATACCATCTTTTAAATAATCAACAAAATTTTTGTCTATAGTTGGCCCTGTAATGTCGGAGCCAGAAGAAAAGAGAACAGTTTGACCTATTTTTTCATCCAATGTCATTTTTTGGAGTAAACTATCAACAAAAATTATTGCTTTTGAGTTATTGGAACTTTTCTCTGGCTGCTCTTTATTTATAGTCATTTTAGTTGAACAAGAAGAAATTGATAGAAAAGATATCCATAAAATTATATTTGCTAGCTGTGTTTTCATTTTTGAGTATTTACTTTTTAAAACTTATCTCGTCTAGTTTTATTGAATATTAAATTCGTTGATTGTCATATACATCCAAATTTCCATTTTAACTTAAGGATTAAAGAATTGAAATTATTCTAGCATAAAAACCAAAAATGAATTCACATAAATACACAACAAATTCCACTTTTTTTTTGACATAAAGAATGTGTTTTTTATATTATTTATATCTCAATTTTACGAATACAGGCAAGTGATCTGATGGGTATTTTAAGTTTTTAGAATCGCTTAAAATTGCATATTTGTCAACTACTATTTTATTGTTTTTTGAAATAAAAATATAGTCAATTAATTGTGTCACCGGTTCATTGTGTTTAAAACCATTAAAAGTTCCTGAAGGGCCAAAAGGTTTTTCTCTTGAAACTTCCCTACAATCATTCATTTCTTTTTTTAGATTTATAATTCTTTCAGTAGTTGGTTCAGAATTGAAATCGCCCATAAATATTACGGGGTAATTTTTTGTGTTAAGAATTTTAATTTTTGACAGAATTAATTCAATACCTTTAGTTCTCGCTTCTTCTCCAATATGATCTAAGTGTGTATTGAAAACCCATATTTTATGTTTTGTTTTTTTATCTTTCAACAAAGCATAGGAACAAACTCTGTTATATGCAGCGTCCCAACCTTTTGAAATTTCATCAGGTGTTTCAGAAAGCCAAAAAGTAGCTGTTTCTTTAACAATAAATCGATTTTTTTTATAATAAATATTTGAGGATTCTCCTTTACCATCACCATCTCTTCCAACACCAACTTGATTGTATTGAGGAAGTAATACTGACATTTCAGTAACCTGAAGAGGAGTTGCTTCTTGAACACCTAAAATATCAGGTTCATAAAACTGTATTTGTGATGTTAAAAATTCCTTTCTTAATGGCCAAGCGTTTTCGCCATCAACTTCAACATTTAAACGGACGTTATAGGTCATTGCTTTAAAAGTCTGGGCATATGAGTTGATACACAATCCAATAAATAGTAATAAAATAACTAATTTTTTCATCCTAATTTTTAATTGTTGGTTTCTGGTATATTCTAACATAATCTACTAACATTTCGGAAGGGAAAATTGTATCATCAATATCACCTCCCCAATTTCCACCAATGGCAAGATTTAATATTAAAAAATAAGGTTTATCAAAAGGCCAACCTTCGTTCGTAGAAATCATTCCATTTTCTCCTTTTTTAGCTTCAAAAAATAATTTATTATCTATATAAAACTTGATAAATTCAGGTGTCCATTCTATTCCATATAAGTGAAAGTTATTAAAAACATCAGGAATTCTATCAAAATGTGTTATTTGAGTATTCTTTATATGATTGTATTCTTTGGAATGTAGTGAAACATGCACCATATTTGGGTCTTTTCCAACATGTTCCATAATATCAATTTCACCACACAAAGGCCAAGCCTCTTCTTTTTTACGAAGACTTTCTGGTAGCATCCAAATTGCTGGCCAAGTTCCTTTTCCTTTAGGTAATTTTGCCATTACTTCAATTTTTCCGTATTGCAAAACAAACCTATTATAAGTTGTTAACCTTGCTGAAGTATAATGTCTATTTTCAATGTCTTTTTTTAAAGCTACAATATGTAATTTCCCATTTTTAACAAATGAATTATCTAAAGATTTTTCCAAATAGAACTGTTTTTCATTATTACCAAACCCCTGACCTCCATATTTATAATTCCATTTTAATGAATCTGGCAAACCCTCATTATTAAATTCATCAGACCAAATTAACTTATAATCTTTATAAGTAGTTAACCGATTTTTAAACATTTTTAATAATAATTCTGGTTCATCAGTAGTAATAAAATCAAAATTATTAGCTAATAACCAATCCATATCGGCAACATTATTTACTGTCCAAGCATTTAAAGTAAAATCAGATGCTTTAGTGCTTTCAATGGATTTTAAATTGTTTTTATAATTATTATAGTAGTAATCAATACCACTAATACCATCTTTTTTTAATTGCTCAATTGATTTATTGCTTTCTAAGTATTGGGTTAAAGCTGCTGGTTCTAATTGTATTATTTTTTTTAGTATATCATAATCAAAACTTATATATACTACCAAATCTTTTGCTTTTAGTGCTTCAACCATTTGAACTACTTTAGTTGCTATAAGCTGTCCTCTTTCCTTACTTATTTTTGAAGGTTTTATCTCACAAAACAATCTAGTGGTGGCATTGTTTTTAATCCCAGCCAAAAGATATTCTTTTAAAGTTGGGAGCTTTTCTCCATTGAATAATTTAAAAGCAGCTAATTCTGAATAGTTGGTTTTTTCAATTTCTAAATTATTATATTGTGGGTCATGCGTTACAATTAGCACGTTATCTGCAGTCATTCTAACATCAAATTCTGAACCTGAACAGTTTAATTGAATTGCTTCCTTAAGTGAAGCTATTGAATTTTGAGGAAGATTTTTATTTTTCCAAGCACCTCTATGCGCTACAACTTTGTTATTTACAAAATTAACATTGCTTTGTAAATTAATATTAGTTGAGTTACAACCTAAAATAAATGCAAAAGTTGCTATTAATAAACCTGTGGATATTTTTTTAATTTTTCCCATTTTAAATACTATATATTTTAAAAGTTGCTTCTGAATTTTCTAAAAAAACAGAAGCAACAATAAAACTAAACTTAATTAATAGATAAAAACACTTAATTATACTTGGATAATTAACTTAACTATGATTATTTATTTTAGCACCCACATTATTTTATTAATCTCATCATAACCTTGGTATTGATTATCTAATGCTATTATTAAATTTTCTCTATTCACTGAGTTTTCTGAACTAGGGTAAGTCCAACGCATAGGAATTCCTGATAAATTTTCCGTATTTAAGCTAGTTGCAGCATTTATTGGAAAAACTGGATAACTATTTCTACGATATTCAAAAAAGCTTGATTCTGCTTCTTGCATAAAATTAAGAATATAACGTTGCATCCAAATTTGTTTCAACTGGTCTGCAGAAGTAGTTTTAAATGCTGCTTCTCCAGTAAAATATGCATTGATATAGGCTGCTGTAATTGCTTTTCCGTGAGCAAAACTTGAAGTTACTGCCATCATATCTGTTAAAGCGGCTTTTACTCCATTTTCATAATGTGTTTGGGCTGAACCTGATATCCAACCACGAATTACAGCTTCTGCAAGAATAAGTTCTTGTTCTGCATACGTCATTTTTCTTAAAGGTTCTGTAGCATCTTGAGTTAAGAAACGCTTGTTAATTAAAGAATATACTCCTGCACTATGATTTAAATTCATTTGAGAATAATCCATTTCTACATCAACTCCAACATAAGCTTCAGCATCTGACATTAATTTTCCTGCTGTTATTTGTGCAACAGCTGGTTCTCCAAAATAAAATAAACGATAATCATTTAATGATTTTAAATTATTAACTAATAATGAACTTAAAATAGTTTTTGAAGTGAATAAATCAGATGTTCCAGAAATTGGATGTTTATTAGTTGCAGAATAGTTTAAACCATAAAAACCAGTACCAGCATCCATTAAATTACCAGCAGCAACAATTGCTGCAAATCTATTTTTTATATCTAATGATGTAACGGTTTCCTTTTTACTTAAGCTCATTAATACCTTTAAAGCAAAAGCATTAGTTGCTTTACGCCATTTTTCTGGATTTCCGTTATAAGGTGTTGGATCACCAGTAAATGTTATTCCATTTGCAAAAAATTGATCTGCCTCAACTAAATCATTTAAAACACCTATTAAAACAGATTCTTGAGAATCATATTTTGGTTTATATATCCCTTCTTGACCTAAATTAGCTTCAGAATAAGGTATATCTCCCATTTCCATTGTAAGGTTATAGAACATGATTGCTCTTGCAAATTTACCAACTCCTTTATAAGAGTTTTCCATAGTACTTCCAGTTGCATATTCAACCATTCTATCAATATTAGGAAGTATTGTCATAGCATCAAAACTACTACCGCCTATTAAATTATACTGAGAAGCTAATTGTCCTTCATTTGCATAACCTACATATTTAGGTAGGGCGTTGTCAGAAATCATTGCTTTTGCATCTCTTCCTCCAAATTTTGTAACTCGCAATACTACATTTGTACATAACATAGCCGCATTTCCTTCTGTAGTTGCATCTGGATTATCATTCAGATCGTCAAAGTTACTGCAGCTGCCAACCATCACCAATATTATTATAATGGTTATTGTTGTTATAAGTTTTTTTATTGTTTTCATTTTTTTAAAATTTCTTAGTTAATAAATTAAAAATCAAGTTTTAAATTAAACCCTAAATATCTTTGAGAAGGATCACTAAAATCATCACTTCCACCATCTGGATCAGAGTATTTAAAATCTTTAGCCCATAATAACAGGTTTTGTCCTATTGCAGAAACCGAAATATTTTTAGCGTTTAACTTATTTGTAACATCTTTTGGCAACACATAAGTAATAGACATTTCTCTCATTTTAAAGAATGTAGTGCTATAAGTATCTACAGGAGAAGGTGATCCGCCCCAAGCTGTACCTTTATGATATTTACTAATATAATTTTTATAAGTTACAGCAACATCATTTGGTGCGTAGGTACGTGTATCTGTAACTATGTTTCCGTAAGTATCAAAAGTAACATCTCCTGAAACTATTTTAACACCTTGACCTACATAATTGCTAGTACCAGGTTGTGTTGCATCTAACATTCTTTCTGGCACTACTGAATCTGGGTGAGATCCTGAAATCCACATATACATTTCTGTACCTGTTTGAGCTAATCCTCCTACTCGACCATCAAAAGAAACTTGTAACATCCAATTTTTATACTTTAAACTTGAGTTAAGTCCCCAAATCCAATCTGGATCATAGTTTCCAAATTTAGATCCAAATTTTGAATATTGTGGTAAACCATTACTGTGTATTATATTACCCTCAGAATCTTTTAAATAATCATTAATTATATAATGATCAACTCTACTTCCTTCTTTTACCCAAGGTTGGTCTGTAGAAAACTCATCATCTAATTTTGTATAATAACGTGCATATTTAGACCAGTTTAAATTTAAATCCCATTGCCAGTCTTCTGTTTTAAATGGTGTAACATCAACAGAAACTTCTATACCTTTTCTAGTAATTTCTTCATCAATATTTACATAGTTAGAATAATATCCAGATGCTGGGCTAATTGTAGTTGATTTTAAGAAATCATACATTCTTTTGTTGTAATAAGATACATCTAAAGCTGCTCTTTTTTTGAAAAACTTCATTGCTGTACCAATTTCAAATGTTGATGAAGATTCTGCTCTTAAATCAGCTCCACGAATTGAACCAGGATACGATGCTGATGTTAAACTACCCCAAGCATTTGGTGTAATTGAATAAGCCGTATTAATGTCGTAAATACCAGCTGGTTTTTTAGCTGTAGTTTGTGATGCTCTAATTTTCCAGAATGATAACCAATCAGATTTTGGCAATAACTCTGAAGCTACAAAACTTGCAGAAAAAGATGGATATAGGTAAGATCTATTATCTTTTGATAGCGTTGAAGTCCAGTCATTACGCAATGTAGTTTCAGCAAATGCAATACCTTTATAAGAAACTCCAAAACGACCATATAAACTGTTTACTTGTTGTTTATGTATTCTTGAATTAACATACACTGGAAGTACTGATGCTTTTAAAGAATAAAAACCTGGTATTGAAAGACCTCCTTTAGTTAAAGACTCTAAACCTTCATCTTGATTATAAGAAATTGATCCTCCAAAAAGTCCATCAACCGTAAAATCATTTACTTTTTTATTAAAAATAAACATTAAATCTTCATTTAAACTATACCCTCTTGCAATCCCTTTATTAAAAGAACCTTTTCTAGATTCTCCCCAAATTTCTGTCCCTCCATCAATAACTTTTGCGGTACCTGCTCCTTGAAATGAACCCATAGAAACTGTTACTTCTTGTACATTACTATATGTATCAAACCCAACACGATTGGTAAGTTTTAACCACGAATTGATATCATAATTCACTGAAAGCATACCATTTAAAATATCTTTATTGGCACTTCTTGTTCTTTCATTTCTATCAAAGTAAGGGTTGTTAGCACCTGCTGTATAACTACTATTTTGTACTTCATTTTTAACCAACCAATAATCTTTGTAATCTCTTACATCCCAATCTCCAGTTCCCCAAATAAGCATACTATACATTGGATCATAAGCTCTATAACCATTAAATCCTAAGTTTGGTGAAGTTTGTTTACTATAAGACATGGTAGAAGAAAGACTAAATTTATCTGCCTTCATTTCTCCTCCTATACTATATGAGTATTTGTTAAATTTAGAATTTGGATATTGACCAACATTATCAACTTTTGTGGCAGAAATACGAAAACTTCCATTTTCGCCTTGTTGTAAAACACTTATACTATTATTTAAGATATAACCTTGTTCAAGAAAATTATTAAAATTATCTTTTCCTATTGGTAAATAAGGCATTGGTACAAGTGTTTTTGAAATAGGATCCCATTGAATTACTTCTCGTCCATCCATTGGCACACCCCAAGATCCATTTGCAGATCTATCGTAAGTGTTTGTAGCTGAACTAACGGTTCTACCAAATGTAGATTGTAATTCTGGAATTGCTAAGTAACCTGCGGTAAACATAGACCCACTATTAATTGAAACTGACAAACCGCTTTTTCCACTTTTTTTAGTTGTAATTAAAATTGCACCTCCTTGACCTCTAAAACCATAAAGTGCCGAGGCTGTAGCTCCTTTAAGAACACTCATAGATTCTATATCATCTGCAGCAACATCTCTAAGTGTCATATTTTGATATGGGACTCCATCAATTACTAAAAGTGGATTTTCTCCACGAATTTGAATATCTGGTGCAGCACCAAACTCTGTACTGTTAAGCACTTTTAAACCAGAAATCTTACCAGTAAGTGAAGTTCCAACATCTACACCTCTTACAGTTTGTAGGCTTTCTCCAACTACTTTTTGAACCGCATAACCTAATGCTTTTTCCTCTCTTTTTATACCTAATGCAGTTACAACTACCTCATTTAATGTTTGAGTGTCTTCTGTAAGAATAATATTTAAATTATCAGCATTGTTGATAACTATTTCTATTGTTTTATATCCTATAAAAGAGAAAACCAACTTTTCTCCTTTTTGAATATTTGACAACGTAAATTTACCTTCAAAATCTGTAGTTGTTCCTTTTGTTGTATTTTTTACAACAATAGAAACTCCAGGTAAAGGAATTTCATTAGCGTCAATAACGGTTCCGTTAATTTCTATGGTTTGCGCCGTAACGACGAAAATACCTAAGAATAAAAAAAGTGAGAAAAGTAATCTGACTTTTTTAGTGAATAGTCTAAATTTCATAAACATTTGAGTTAAGTTATAATTTTGTTTGATTATATCTATTGGATGAATCCAAAAAGAATAATATTAAAATTAAACATTATTCTCACTGTTATATAAAAGTATACCACAACAAAAAACAGACAAACTCATTCAATTGTTAAAATTTTTAAATATTCATTACTGAAACGTTAATAATATTAGGTTTAGGGAAATTAAATATGTTTTAATGTTGTAGGTTAATTATAGTTATTTATCTAATTAAAACGTTTGCGTTGTGGTAATGTCGTAGTAAAAATAATATACGATGTAATGTTATATGTTTAAGATGTAGCTAACTAAACAAGTATCATGAGGTAAACCCATTTGTTTTCTTAATCTGTAGCGTTTTGTTTCAACACTTCTTACAGTCATGTTGAGTAATGGTGAAATTTCTTTTGAAGTTAAGTTTAAACGTAAATATGCACAAAAACGCAAATCGTTAGGAGTTAAGTTTGGGTGTAATTCTTTAATCTTATCTAAAAAATATTTATCTGCATTATTAAAAGCTTCTTTAAAAACATCCCAGTCTTTTGAGTTATTTAAATTCCCATCAATTAATTTTAATACTTGTAAATTATTTGAATTAATATTATTCGTTTTTAATTCATTCTTTATACTATTTAGTACTTCATTTTTATTAATAATACTCATTGTAGAAATTGCCAACTCCCTATTTTTATTTTCAATATCTTGGTTCAACTTTTCATTTTTCATTCTAATAATTAATTGCTCACTTTCTAGTTGTTTATGAGCTAGCTGATTTTTATAATGCCTTAAATGTGCCTTATGTAATAAAAATGTACATATAAAAAACACAAGGCAATAAATGAATATTGCAAAATATGAAAAATACCAAGGCTTTAAAATTTGAAAATGATATGTAGCAATATTACTTGTGAGTTCATTTCCTAATTTTCCTCTAACACTAAAAGTATAATCTCCAAATGCTAAATTGTCAAAAGTTAATATAGTTTGGTTACTCCAATCGCTCCATTTATTATAATAGCCTTCCAATTTGTATTGATAGGTTACTGATTGGTATTTATCAAAAACCGGGACACTAAATTTAAAAACAATTGAGTTTTGATCAAATGTAAACTCTCCATTATTACTCAAATTCACTAATGATTTATTTGACTCCCTATTTTTTGTTGAAATTTCATTAATAAAAATTAAACTTTCTTTTCGAGTTTCAAAATTTTCAAGATCTAAAGTAATATAACCATTTGAAGTACCTAGTAAATATTTGTTGTCTTTGTATAATGAAATATTTTCGTATCCACTTATACCTTTTCTAAGAGATGCAGGAATATCTATTGTATGTATATTAAATTCTTTTGTTAAATCATTTATTGTTGCGTAGTTAATACTTTCTTTAGAGAAACCCCATAATTTTTGACTTTTATCAACAATTAATTTTCCAGATAAAAAAGTTTCAGTTTTAATTATAGGACTTAAAATAGTGTCTATTAAAAATTTATCTGTTGTTAAATCATATTTATAAATTCCTTTATTATTAGCGTAAAAAATAGAATTATTGAATTTTATTAAACTAGAGTTTTTTCCAATAGAAACATCGTTTTGTTTTGAAATTTTGGTAAATTTTTCAAAACTTTTATCAATATTAAGTTTAAATACCCCCTTATATCCGTGACTTACAAATAACTCATTACTATTAATAAATTCAAAATATCTTGCAGAATTATCAAACCCAACTATTTTATTTTCTAAAACCCATTTCCCATTTTTATTAATCAATACATAAAAACCACTATAATTACCTTGCAATAATCTATTTTTTGAATCAGGAATTTTTCTAAAACTCCAGGTGCCCGATATATCACTTATTTTTATGGCTTTATTTTCATCAATTAAAAAAGTACCTAAATGATGCCCGCAAAATAACTCTTTATCATTTTCAAATAAATCCCAAACCTGACCAGCGGTTCCTGCAATAATTTTAAAGGTTTCATTAGAGTTTATTTTTTTGCAAAACAATCCTTGATTGGTTCCTAAATAAATATAATTATTAAAAACAATTGAAGTATAAACAGTTCCTAAAAAACCGTCGTCATCATTAAAAACATTTACAGGAGATTTTATGTTAATACAATTAATTCCATTGTCTAAACCTACCCAAATATTCTCATCACTATCTTCAAAAAGTGAGAGTGCCGTGTTATTGCTTAATCCATTTTTCTGATTTAATTGGTATTGTATTTCACCTTCTTTTGATAAAAAAATAATTCCATTTGAAATTGTTCCTAAAACAAAACTTTTGTCTTTTAGCTGAATGCTATTGTATATTTTAATACCATCTAATTCATTCAATTCAGAGCCTTTCCACTTTTGAAGCTTCCCTTCTTTAAAAATATAAAAACCTGAATTTCTTGTTTGAATAAGGAGCCCTTCATCAATTGAAAATACATTAATTAAAATATTGACATCTAATATTGAATTATTTACAATTAATTTTGACTTACCTTCTTTGATTTTAAACAAGCCTTCATTATTAACAAAATAATAGATTTCATTATTATTGTTAAATACCTTAGAAATTGAATTTTTAGAATTTATAATTGTGAACTTACCTTTTGCCGGATTATAAAAATAAATCCTATTAAATGACTGAAAAATTATCCAATCTTGATAGGTAATAATATTCCATATATTCTCATCTTCAATCATTTTTTCATTTAGCTTAGGCACCAAAGAATTATAATTCAACATTCCAAATGAGTCTTTTTCCCAATACCCAAATTCCATATAAGATCCCGTATATATTTTATTATCAACAACTTTTACAGCTCTTATTATAGTGTTATTTGGTGAAGAATATATTTTCCATGTGGCACCATTATATTCTAATAAACCTTCATTATTTGCTATATAAATAAACTTATTTGAAGCTTGTGAAATCATCCAATTCTGATTTTCACCTCCATATACTTCAGGTGTAAATATTTGTATAGATGGTAATTCTTGGGCGTTTAAAGAGCAAGAAATTAGAAAAATAAAAAAAACTTCTTTTAAATATCTCACTATTTTGAAGTTAAGGATTAATAAATACTATTACACTTTTTATAAATGCTTTCCAAAGTTAATCAAAATTGGTTTTGAGTAATAATTTATCACAAGTTAATAAAACAATTAAGATGAATTAAATTGGAACCTTTCTTTTAATACTAGATATTAACTCGCTTTTAATTAGGCAGGTATATAATACAAATACTGTTGCTTTTGTGCTTTTTTGAAGTTTAGACATTTTTTTTACATCTAATTTTTATCAGTTGTGAATATTAATAATCTAGTGTTCAATTTTTGACCCACTTTTTTAAGAAAAACCTTTCAAAGTGAATGTTTACAAGGGGTTTGTAATTTTTAGCAGAGAGGAAGGAACTAAAACCTATTCTCAAAATCCTTAAAAATAAAGGGCTAACAGACTCATTAAATTTAACTGACACCGAATTAGCCCCTTTTTATTTAATTCGAAATGTATTCGTTTATGATATCTATCTCTATTCCTGAGTATTCTGAAAATTCATTTATGGTTATAAACTGATGTGGCTCCTTCCCAAAATGCACTTTTATTTCATTGAGTAGTTTTCTTCCATAGCGTTCACTTCTGCCAGTGATACACTGAATGTCTTTTGGGTATATGCAAGCTCTTATTATTTTCATTTCATACACTATCCATACTTTATCCTACCAGTATCTATTCTTTATCTGTGTTTAATTCGGAACAAAAAGAATGTTTCGGAATGGATGGATGTTGGTTTTTTAAATTTTATTTAAAGATACTTTCATTTGTTGAGAATTAAAAATTTTAAATAATTATGGCTAGACAAAATGGTATTATTAAACTAAAAGGAACTATCGGAGGTATTTCCTTTTACAAAACAAGTGATGGGCATTTGGCTCGTGAAAAAGGAGGCGTTGAGGCTTCCAGAATCGCCAATGATCCTGCGTTTCAAAGAACGCGTGAAAATGGTTCTGAATTTGGAGCTGCAGGTAAAGGTGGAAAGATTGTGCGAAATGCTATTCGTATTCTTTTGCAAAATGCAAAAGATAAAAGAGTGGTGAGTAGATTGACAACTGACCTTTTAAAGGTGGTAAAAACAGACACTGTAAATGATCGTGGAGCAAGAACTATTCAAGATGGGAATATGAGTTTAATTCAGGGGTTTGAATTTAACACGAACGGTAAATTAGGTTCTACGTTGTTTACTCCATCTGTAAACGCTTTTGACCGTGTTACTGGAGAAGCAACTGCTAGTATTGCCCCTTTTTCAGCGAAGAAAAGAATTGCTGCTCCAAATGGAACAACACATTTTAAAGTGGTAACAGGTGTTGCTTCCTTAGATTTTGTAAATGAAACCTCCACTTTTGAAAGTGATGAAACTGAAATTCTACCTTATGTAAACGCAAATACAGCTGCCATTGATTTGAGTGCATCTGTAACTGCAAATTCTGATCTTCCTGTTATTCAGGTTTTGGGAATTGAGTTTTATCAAGAGGTAAATGGCGCTATGTATCCGTTGAAAAATGGTTCGTACAATGCATTGTCAATTGTAAAAGTTGATACGGTATAGTGGAACTTGTTTTACATAGAACGTATTTTAAAGAGGGTACCAACGGTGCCCTTTTTATGAATCAACAATTTATAGGTTTTTGTATTGAACTGCCCTGGAAAGATAATTTAAAAAGAATGTCTTGTATTCCTGAAGGTATGTATGAGTTAAAACCTCGATATTCCGACAAGTTTAAACATCATTTAGTGCTGCAAAATGTACCCAAAAGAAGTTTGATTTTAATACACCCAGCCAATGATGCCAACAAAGAATTACAAGGCTGTATTGCGCCTGTAAGTTCACTTACAGGAATTGCCAAAGGATTGCAATCTCGCAGTGTGTTTCAGAAAATACTTTCAGCTTGTTACCAAGCTTTTGACCGAAAAGAAAAAGTAACCTTAACCATTAAAAACTAATTTATGAAAATTACTGAACGCTATAAAAAACCAACTCCAACCTTTTTTAGAAAATTGAGAAATATTGGAATTGCATTGGCCGCAACTGGGGGTGCAATTATTGCAGCTCCTATAAGCTTACCTACTATTTTAGTGACTATTGCCACTTATTTAACTGTTGCAGGAACTGTGGCAACTGCCGTAAGTCAAGCTGTAGTGAGTGACAATGAAAATGAAACCAATGGCGAATAATGACATTCAATTACGCTCTGGAATTGTTGGAGGTACATTTCTCTCCACTATTTTTAATATCAGCTTAAACGATGTTGTTTTTACTGTTGTAATGGCTGTGATTGGGGCAGTTGTAAGTTTTTTTGTTTCTTGTTTGTTGCGGAGGTTTTTTTCTAAAAAATAAAGCCTAGCTATTTTTTTAGCCAGGCTTTGTTTTTAACGGTCTAATATAAGCGTAGTGCGGGATTAGAAGCACTTCACTTTCGGTTTAACCATATGTTTATTAATGTTCAATTCGTTTAAATTTAGCACTTTAGCCCGCATTACGCTTATACATTGTTATGGGCTGTGCATTTTTTGTTGTCTTGTCTTTCTTTTTTAGTCAATTGTCAAAAATTGTTCGTATAAAATTTTAGCGTAATACTTTCCATATCGGTTTATAACAAGTTTGCTAAATAGAATTGGAAGGAAATATGCAACAGAAAGAATCCAACCTAAATTTCTTGTCGTTAGGTCGTTGGAACAATATGAATGAATGAGAATTATTACTGAAATAAAAAAGGCTAAAAATGAGCCTCCTATTAAATTTCTAAAAAATCCGTATTCAATATTGTGTTGTAACAAAAGAGAATTGTCTCGTAAAACATTTCTGATTTGAGAAACTGCTGTTACTATAAGTTTTCTTGCTCTTAAAACGTCTGACGATTCTTCTGTTTCTGAAAGTAAACTTAATCCAAATTTAGTTTTTATTTTATCTTCAATTTTTTGCCTAATACTTATTTCAAGTTCATTATTTGATTTTAGCAAAAAATTAGTTGTTGGCATATTTATTTCGTCTTTGAAATAAAGTTTTTGAAATATTTCCTTAGATAAAAAACGATTTATTTGAACAAGTAAAAAAACAATTGCTGATGAAAGAATTATGTCGGTAATTGTCGGAAGTACTGAAAATATATTTTCAAGTTTGTCGTGATACAACGAAGATACAAACTTATTGTAAAGTATTATTGCTGGTATTGAAGTCAATACGGTTGGAAAAAGTCTTGCCTTGAAATAATAGTTGTTGAGTGCCATATATTAAGCGTTGTATAGGAAAAGAAAGTAAGCTTTATGTATTGAATTATATTGTGGCTCGTCCCAACCACGTTCTGCTCGGAAATCTCTTGCAAATTCGTAGTTTTTCACATAAACTTTTAAGTAGTCTGTTGAAGTGTCTAAAACTACATAACCAGCTTGATTATTAGTGATTCGTATCTTGGGATATTTTGAATATGCCAGATGTTTCGAACTTGCATTTCCAAACAAAGTAACTTTGGGTTTAAGTGTATCTAAAAAATCGTATTTTCTATCTGAATCTCTACCGTGATGTGGTGCTAATAAAACATCAATATTAGAAACTTCACTTTTGTGATTTTTAAGTATGTATTCCCAAGAATCATCGTGTGTGTCACCTGCTAAAAGTATTTTCCAATTACCACCATTTTTCTTGGGTGGCGTGAATAATATTGCATAAGAAGCGTCATTGTAATCTTCTGTTTCATTGCCGTTTTGCACGAGTTCGGCTGTTGGGCACAAGATTGTTATGTTGTCCTCATTATAATATTGATTGTCGTTTTTTGAGAAGTATGTCAGACGTTTGGTATTCGTGTTTTTTCCTGCTCTTAGGTTTTTATAGAACTTCCAGTCTTCTTTGTTATAACCCGCAAAGAACCCGTTAAGGTCAATTTCTTTGTCATTATCGGTGTCCCAAGTGTTGTAAATTGAAAACTCCTCGTATAAGTCCTTAATGCCGTCTAAGTGGTCCATATCTGGGTGAGAAATAATGAACCGAAAAATACTGTTAATGTTAAGATTGTTTTTTAAGTAGTCAATTGGATTGTCTGGTGTTTTCTTTTGGTTGTAGTTTTTCTTGTCAGAGGGTACGTGAGTTCTATTTCTCATTTCTTCTCTTTCTGCTGATGCTTTAACCGCTTTTTCTTCGTCTGTATCTTCGTCATTGTATGCGTTGCTTACATCCATAACTGTAACTCGTCCTGAATCGTGTTGTATAATGTTGCAGTCTCCTTCAAGTACGTTTAAAAAATGAATTGTCGCCATAATTCTTTGTCAAATTTTGATATTGTAGTTTCGTGTCGTTGCATTGCCCATAACTTGTTATATACATTATTTTTCTCTTTTATCCCTTAATAAAATAGAGGTTAAAAGTAATTTTAGATTATTTTATCATTTGTTGAAATTGCAATTTTTTCAATGTACTAATTTACTAAAAAAGTGATTAAAAAATATGGTTGTTACTAATTTTAAATGAATTTAAATTTCATTTGTAGTAATATGGTACAAAAATATTTTAAAACCTCTGCATTTCGCTAAATCAATCATATGTTTAGTTCCTTTACTTTTTCTATCCCAAAAGGCAATTAATACGTCAGCATAATTTGCCATTTGCTCGTTGCGTTTTGGTCCTGCAGCTCTTCCAAATCTTTTCCAGTCGGCTGGAAATTGGGTTATTTTAAAACCTCTCTCCTTTGCGTATTGCTCACCAAGTTTGTCGGCTCCTTTATAATAAGCTCCGCTTACAATTTCTACATCGGTTTGATCTTGGAGAAACTGGTCGCATACTTCAGATAGTTTTTTATAGTCGGTGAAGGTTCTACTTCCAGCAATGATTATTTTCATAAGTTGTTTTCATTTAATGATGGTGAGATCCCCAGTCAAGCTGGGGATGACGTTTAGGTTTAGCTTGCTGCAGACCCTTAAGACCTCAACAATGCAATTTTTAATTGCTTTATTGTTGAAAGTTGTTGTTTTAGATTGTCTTCAAATGCATTGATTTTTTTGAGTTTTTCAACTTTCATTTTCCATTGTTTTTCCTGGTTATTTTGGAGTGCTTCATTGATTACTTTTTTAGCATCTGAAATACTGATAAAAGGGATAACACTTCCTTTTAAATAATAACTGAAGTATTGACCTGTTTTAAGCGATAAGCATAAATAATACAAGGATTCCCGGGTTGGTTCTGCAGCTGTTGTAATCACAAAACAGTTGGTGCAAGGCTGGTTCATCGGCCTGCCACTGTTTAAGCCTTTCGACAAGATAAAAAAGTGCGGTGTGTTGTAGGTTCTTCCTGGTTGGTGTGTTTTGATTTCAAAATTAGACATAGGTACGGAATTAAAGTTATGCTTCACTGCGTTCCGCACACATAAATTTTGAAACAAAAAGAAAAAAGAAAGCAATGTTACTGGTTGTGAGGGATCGCCTGTCAAGGTTTTTGAGAAAAATACGACCTGTGTTTTTATAAAAAAACGGAGACGAACATTTGTGAGGTGGAGATTTTTTTCAAAACCCATAGGGCTTGACCTTGAAAGGTGTTGTGCGGCTGGAGAAGGGAACAACCTAGTTTTGCTGTCTTTTTTTATTTTTACTTTGAATCTAAAATATCGTATTATGGAAAATCCTTTTGAAATTATTATTGAAAAATTGAATGTTATTGAAAAACGAATTTCATCAATCGAACACAAATTAGGTGGTACATCTATAAATGATTGTTATAAAGAAGTTATGAACTTAAATCAGTTATGCGACTATTTAGAGCTTTCTAAAAGCCATATTTATAAACTAACGAGTAACCAAGAAATCCCGCATTATAAAAGGGGTGGCAAAAAATTGTATTTTAACAAATATGAAATTGATAATTGGCTATTACAAAATAAGATTGTAACTAGAAGGGAAATAGAAATGCAAGCAGCTAATTATTGTATAAAATATAAATTTAAGTTTTAGCAGGTAATCGCACGACAAATGCGGTAGCATTTAGGCGAGCCGCCTAGGCGAGTTGAACGGAGGGTGTTGGGGCAAAAGCACGTTGACAACGGAATAAGTGCGTGCAACAACTACGTGGCACACGCAGGGTTGGCGCTGTTTTTGCTTACTTTTTTGAAATCGGATAATGATGTGGGAAAAGCAAGTGCAAGATATAAAGTGAAGAATGTAGCGTATTGTGTACTTCGCTTTTGGTTATTAGCTGCTTGATTTTAGTTGTTGGTTTGATAGGATGCTAATTATCAATTTTGTTGGATTAGCGAAGTGCCAAAACGAGAAATGATGAACAGAATATCTTGCTCTTGTGAGCGTTTGCAATATGGTTTAATCACGAGTGATAAGGAGTGGTTAAATTATATGCAAAATGGATTTTCTTTTTCTGAAGTAAGTACTGCAAAAACTGTGACAACCCGATTAGCCCGGAGTGAGCAGCAGGCGAGCCAAAATTATGAAACAGCGGTTGTACCCAATAAAATGACTTGCGTAGCAAAACATTAAAGGGTTTGGGTACAAAAGATAGCTGTGGGTGAGGAATGCGTGGAATGTGTGCAATAAAATAAGTGAGTGCGCTACAATGAGCACCCACTGGAGCACAAATTGTAGTGCAATGAATGGCAAGTACAAATGCGACATAGGAGCATTTTTAATTGTATTTTATGAAACAAAATGGAGCAATTGACGAACACCTTATTACCTGCACGAATGTTTGTAGTTTGTTGTGTTTATTCTTATGGAAACGGATTTAAAAGCGCAAAGGCAAAAAGTAAGTTCTTGCTTTTTTCAGCAAGTTCTTACTGTGCGGAATTGGAAGCTGTATGTAGTGGAATGTAATGAAACGGAATACTGCTGGAGATGGGGCGATTAATTATAACATTATGGTAACTAAAATGTTAAAATGGACCTTAAATAATTTTAAGTTTATTGTTAAATATCGATTGACCTTATTTTTGTATGCCTCATATTTGGCATTATGGATGGACTTTAAATATTCTTCTTCCTCCAAAATCATTTTATGAAAAATGATTACAAGTAGCACATATAAAACGATTAAGATAATTGAAGGGAAAATTAGAATGTATCCTAAAAAAAGAATATTATACGATAAAAAATAAGGGTTTCGACTAATGCTATAAATTCCAGTTGTAACCAATATGGTTTTTTGATTGTATTTAATACCCACTCTCCAAGAATTTTTCATTGCAATCAACGCAAAAATTCCTAAAATAAAACCTACAAAAATAACTATATAGCCAATTGATTTTAATGAGTGGTAATTCAATATTTCAATTTCAATAATCCATTTAGGTTTAAGTAAAGTTAAACGGAGCATTATTAATACATACATAATTGTTGAAATGAAAATCGACATTGATAATTTTAATGATTTCCCTCTTATGGATTGCTTTGTAGCTAAATATGTCTTTATATTTCTAATTGCAAAAGCAAGTATAAAAAATACAAGTATGAGCCCTAAATATATTTTTTCAATCATTTCTTATACCGTTTTCCTTTATAATTTGCAGGCATATTTATTCTTTAAAAGTAAATTGATTTATTTAATCCCACTTCATTTTTTGAATACGCACCGCATTTAAAATAGCCAATAATGCAACGCCTACATCTGCTATAACAGCTTTCCACATTGTTGCCATTCCCATAGCACCAAGAATTAATACTAGTATTTTTACACTCAATGCCAACCAAATGTTTTGCCAAATAATCTTATTGGTGGAATTGCCAATTTTTATGGCTGTTGCAATTTTTGAAGGTTGATCTGTTTGTATCACTACATCGGCTGTTTCAATGGCTGCATCACTTCCTAAACCTCCCATTGCCAACCCTACATCAGCTATGGTAATTACTGGAGCATCATTAATTCCATCGCCTATAAAAGCAATTGTTCTTCCCATTGCCTTCAATTTTTCTACTTCTGAAATTTTATCTTCAGGAAGTAAATCACCTATTGCTTTATCAATCCCTAATTTATTTGCAATGGTGTCAACAACTGCTTGTTTATCACCAGAAAGCATCACAACTTCTTTTATGTTTTTAAAGTTATGCAAATCTAATATTGCTTTTTTAGCATCTTCTTTAAGGGTATCTGCGATTGTAATATAACCTGCATATTTACTATTTATGGCAATAACAACAATGGTTTCAGTATTGGATTTTAAGTTTTCATCATACGCAATTTGAAATTTATCCAATAGCTTTGTATTTCCAGCTAACACCTCATACTCTCCAATTTGCCCTTTCATTCCATAACCGGAAATTTCTTCAACATTTGTGGATTTATAATTAGTCTTTTTAATTGCAGCATATTTCACAATAGCTTCTGCAATTGGATGAGTAGAATTGGCTTCAAGGACAGCTGTTAATTCAACCATTAATACTTTATCGAAATTTAGGGTAACAATTTCTTGTACTTCAAATACACCTTTTGTTAAGGTGCCTGTTTTATCCATAACCACAGTATCAACTTTGGTTATTAAATCGAGATAATTAGAACCTTTAAATAAAATACCATTTTGTGATGCTGCACCGATTCCACCAAAATATCCAAGTGGTATAGAAATTACCAAGGCACAAGGACACGATATTACTAGAAATATTAAGGCACGTTGTAACCAAACTTGAAATATATAATTATCAGCAAGAAAAAAGTAGGGTACTATAACTAATGCAATTGCCAACCAAAAAACAATTGGGGTATAAATTTTAGCTAAACGACTAATTAAGAGTTGGGTCTTTGCTTTTTTACCAACTGCCTCTTGCACCAATTTAAGGATTTTGGAGAGTTTGGTGTCTTCGTATTTACTGGTAACTTTTATTTCTATGACTTTAGTAAGATTTACCATTCCTGCCAGCACTTGCTCACCTTTATTACTGTTTTTAGGAACGGATTCTCCTGTTAATGCAGCTGTATTTAAAACGGCATCATTTGAAATTAATTCACCATCTAAAGCTATTTTTTCGCCTGCTTTAACCCTTATTATTTGACCAATTTTAACATCTTTGGGATGTTTTATAAATGTTAATTCATTCTCAATAATTGTTACTTCTTCAACCTGAACTTTTAACAAGGCTTCAATAGAACGTTTTGCTCTATTAACAGCACCGTCTTGAAATAGTTCTCCTACTACATAAAATAGCATAACGGCAACACCTTCTTCATAAGAGTCTATTAAAAATGCACCAATTGTTGCAACCGACATTAAAACAAACTCATTATAAATTGTCCCTTTAACTATTAATTTTGCTGCTTTTAAAAGAACAGGTCCGCCAATAAGCATATAAATTACACTAAACCAAATTAAAGGAATAGGTGCTCTAAAAAAAGGAACTTCAAAAAAATCAAGACCAATACCCAACAATAGAAAAAGCAAACTAATTATTGGAATTATGTAAGCTTTGTTTATGGCTAAAGTATTATTTGAAGCAACAGTTTCCTTTGTATAATCTACTGCACAAGCACCATCTTCGCATTCATTGTCTTTACTCATAATTTAATATTTAATTCAAAATTAAGTAAATAGTGTATGCAATGGAAGTGCATTAATTTGAATTGCATTTGTTGCAAATGCCTTTTACAACAAGATTTACATCTTCAGCAATAAAATTTTTAGGTAAACTTATGTTTGGTATTTTGTGGTCTGTTAAACAACTAGTTTCATTACATAATTTGCAATGAAAGTGCAGATGTAAATCAGTCTCAATTTCACAATGACAATTTTCTTCGCATAATGCATATTTAGTAATTCCAGTACCATCGTCAATTTTATGAGCTAATTCACTTTCAACAAATGTTTTTAAAGTGCGATATAATGTTGTTCTATCGGATTTAACAAAATAATCTTCTACATCCGTTAAGCTGATAGCGGATTTTTTATTTAAAAGAAATTGTAAAACCAACAGTCGCATTGCTGTTGGTTTTACGTTATTTTTCTTTAATATTTGTTCTAATTCAATCATATTAAAAATCAATTTTTTTTATTGACTTCCCAGTTTTTATTTTATATGCATCAATAACATCAGAGACATAAACAATGCCATCAGCTGGATAAGGCGTTTTTGCATTTTCGCAAATTATTTTAACTGCTTTTTTAACTTCCTCATTTTGGCAAATCAATTCTAACTTAATAATCTTACTGTCTGCAAAATGAAATTTTAACGAAGGTACTGAATCTTCTCTTTTATAGGCTCCTGTGCCTTCACATTCAGATAATGTAACACTTTCAAATCCATTCTCTTTAAGAGCTTCTACAACATTTTCTAATTTTGTAGGTTTTATAAATGCTTTAATTTCTTTCATTTTAAAATATTTTAATGGTCGTGTCCTTCAAATTCGCCTTTGTTAAGCTCTGAATTTACATAATATGCACCTTTTGTAACTATTAAGATGTTTTTTTCCATAGGATTGGGAAACTGTACTTCTGAAAATCCTAAATCAGAAACGCCCTTAATTACTTGAATTTTTTCAAGTACAAGATCATCTTCATCCTTTTCTATTTGAATAAAAATATAATCCAACCCCTTTTCATTTACAAATGCTTCATCAGGTAGCGCGTCAACTAATTTGCTATCTGTTGCAATTCTGGCTTCTACAAACATACCTGTTAACAATCCTTCGTGTGTGCCAATAATTTTAGCGTGTACTTTTACAGATCTAGTATCCAAATCAAAAGCTTTTCCTAAGGCAAAAATTTCAGCTTCATAAATTTTATTAGGCCTTGTTGAAAGTGTAAATGCTATTTTTTGTCCCATACTTAATTTTTCAATGTCTTTTTCAAATACATTTAAACCTAAGTGTAAAAAGTTATTATCTACAATTTCAAACATTTCTTGTTCAGGAGCAACAGATTTCCCAATATTAATTTCAATTTTTTGAATATAACCTTGAATTGGAGCTATTACCGGAATTGAAGCAATAATTACACCTTTGTCAATGGAAGAAACGTTAATCCCGATTAAATACAGCGTTGCCTTTGTAGCATTTAAATCGGCTTTGGCATTTAAATATGCTGCTTCCGATTCTTGAAATGCACGAGCAGAAGTAATTCCTTCTTTTTCTAATTCTTTCTTTCTTACATAATCTTTTTCTAAATATGTTAAATTACTTTTAGCAGCAAGATATGCACGTTGCATAGAAATAAATTCGGGATTGTTCAATGTTGCAATAACCTGACCTTTTTTTACAAAATCACCTTCAACTACTGAAACACTTTGTACGCGACCGCCAATTATAGCACTTACACTTGCCATATTTTGAGGCGGTAATTCTAATTGACCGTTTACTTTTAATGAAGCTCCTAAATTTAGTTGACTAAGGTTGCCTAACGCTATGCCCATTATTTCTAATTGGTTTAATTTTAAAGCTACTTTATTTGGGGTTTCCTCTTCATTAGCCACATCTTTTGTTTGTTCACTTTTATTTTCATCGCCTTCAGTATGCTTTGACTCGCTATTTCCACAACTTATTATGGTAAAAAGAAGTATTAATAAGGTGCTGATTTTTAAAATATTTTTCATCTTAATTGTATTTTCCTGTTAGGTAATTAATTTCGTTTACTGTTTGATTGTGAAGATTAAGAGCGTTTAAATAACTACTTCTAATTTCAATCGATTGTTCCATAAGTGCAATATATTCTACATAGCCTATTTCACCATCTTTATATGCTTTTATAGCAGATGAAAATAGTTTATCCGCTAAAAATATACCTGTTGAATCATAATATGCTAAAGCAGCTTTTTGCTTTTCATATTCATTGAGTTTGGTTTGCACTATTGCGTCTAATTCTAATTTTGTTTGCTGATAATTTATTGAAGCTATTTCAGCGCTTTTTTTGGCTGCCTGAGATTTTCCTTGTTGTGCTCTAAAAAATAAAGGTATTTTAAGACCTACTTCAAAACCCGAGAAGTTTTTAACTCCATCAATTTGTTGATTGAAATAACCTGCGGACAGGTCTGGAAGAAATTTTGCATTCTCTAATTTATGTTCTCTCTCTTTAACTGCAATTTCATTTTGTTGTAATAAGAGTATTGGATTTTCAGTATTTTCTTCGGCAAAAGTTTTAAAAGGAATTTTTTCTAAATTTTTATTAGAAATTTCAAAGGAAACATCCATATTCATTAGCAACTGCAATTGCTTAGTTAAACTTTTTATGTCTAATTCCACTTCAGATTTCAACAATCTAATAGCTTCATTTTTACCTTCTGCGGCGATTTTTTCTATCAAATTAGTTTCGCCAAGCGCGTATTTTTTTTCAGCAATTAAGGCGAAATTTTCATATTCTTTCTCTAGGCTGGAAATTAAATTTGATTTGTTTTTTGTGAACCATAACTCTAAATAAATAGCTCTTACATTTCGCTCTAACTTATTATTTTCAACAATTAAATTAGTTTCACTTAGTTTTATTTTATCAGCTTGTAACTTAGCTTGTGTTCCATAAATTGTAGGAAATTTAAAATCTTGTGAAATATTCCATTCATAATCTATTTGTGGTGAATTTATTTGACCACGTGTATAATTTATAGCTGTTTTATCAAGATCAAAATTTGTTTTTTTTAAACTTTGTTGTTTTTCAATTTCTAATTGAGCTCCTTTTATTAAAGGATTGTTTTCCATTGCAATTTTAACTGCGTCTTCAATTGATATTTTTATAGGTGCTGTTTGTGCATAGGATTTATTTAATGCCATACTAAACACCATTCCAATAATTAAAAGTGTTGTTTTAGAAATTTTCATTTTAAGTTTTGATTTAAAAGAAGTACCATTTTCAACAAAGTAATACAGAATTGGCACCACTAAAAGGGTTAATAGCGTTGATGAAATTAAACCACCTATAACAACTGTTGCTAAAGGGCGTTGAACTTCTGCACCTGCTGATGCTGAAATTGCCATTGGTAAAAATCCCATAATAGCTGCAATTGCAGTCAATAAAATTGGTCTTAATCTTTCTTCAGTAGCTGTAAAGATTCGGAGTTTTACGTCAGTCATTCCTTCTAGTTTTAAACTGTTAAATCTACTTACTAAAACCAATCCGTTTAATACAGCCACTCCAAATAACACTACAAAACCTACCCCTGCTGAAATACTAAAAGGCATACCTCGTAAGGATAAACTTAAAATACCACCAATGGCAGCCAAAGGCACTGCCATATAAATCATAGCTGCCTGTTTTATTGAATTTAAAGCAAAGTAAAGCAGTATAAATATTAAGAATAAAGCAATAGGAACAACAATAGAAAGACGCTCTTTTGCTCTTAATAAGTTTTCAAAAGACCCACCATATTCAATAAAATACCCTTCTGGTAAGTTCAATTCTTTATCTAGTTTTAGCTGAATATCACCAACCATAGATTCTACATCTCTTCCTCTTACATTTACACCTACAGAAACTCTTCTATACGTATTGTCACGTGAAATTTGCATAGGACCAGGCTTGTAACTAATATCTGCTAATTCTTTTAAGGGTATTTGCGTATTTGTATTTGGAAGATCTACAAAAAGATTTTTTAAATCTTCAATACTCTCTCTGTTATTAGCTGCGAAACGAACTACCAAATCGAAACGTTTTTCCCCTTCAAAAATAATTCCTGCATTTGCACCAGCAAATGCGGTGCTTACATATCTATTTAATTTATCAATATTTAAACCGTATTTCGCTAATTTTTCTCGTTGATAGATTACCGTGATTTGCGGTAAACCTTCAGTAGCTTCAGCTCTAACATCAGCAGCACCTTCAACAGTTTGTATAATTTTAGCCATTTCTTCTGCTTTTATAGCTAAAACATCTAAATCATTTCCATATAATTTAATAGCAACATCTTCACGAACACCTGTGAGTAATTCATTAAAACGCAATTCAACAGGTTGGCTAAAAATAAAATTCACCCCCACTATTGCTTTTAATTTTTCTTGCATTAATTCAATTAGTTCTGCTTTATTATCTGCAGAAGTCCATTTTTTTACATCTTTTTCTAATATTATAAAGCAATCTGCAATATCCATCGGCATTGGGTCGGTAGGAATTTCAGCAACACCAATTCTACCTACGACTGTTATCACTTCAGGAAAATTATTTTTGATAATATTTTCTACCTCTTCAGATACTTTTATAGATTCTGATAATGAACTACCTGGTTTCATAATAATTTGCATTGCAATGTCCCCTTCATCTAATTTTGGAATAAATTCCCCACCCATATTTGAAAAGATAAGTGCTGCAATTATAAATAAACCACTCGCTATTGCAATGGTTGTTTTTCTAAATTTTAAAGCCCCTTGTATTAAAGGTTTATATACTTTAAAAATAGCTGCCATTACCTTGTTGCTAATAGTGTTTAGCCAAGTTTCAGAACGTGTAAATATATTGTTTTTGCCTTGTGGAGATGGTTTCATAAATAAGGATACCATCACTGGAACATAGGTTAAACATAATAACAAGGCGCCTAAAACTGCAAAACCAAAGGTGTATGCCATTGGTGTAAACATTTTACCTTCAACACCTGTTAAAAATAAAATTGGGGTAAAAACTATAAGAATAATTAATTGTCCAAAAAAAGCAGCATTCATCATCATACTACTTGATTTATAGGTTAACTCATCCATTTCAGCAGTAGTGATGTTGATTTTGTTTTTCTTGAGGCGTTGCTCAATATGATGTACAGTTCCTTCAACAATAATTACCGCGCCGTCAACTATAATTCCGAAATCAATAGCGCCTAAGGACATTAGGTTTGCCCATACACCTGTTGCTTTCATTAGAATAAAGGCAAATAATAATGACAGCGGAATAATTGAAGCCGTTAATAAACCTCCTCTTAAACTTCCCAACAAAAGTACTAGGACAAAAATTACAATTAAGGCACCTTCAATAAGGTTCTTGGAAACTGTACTTGTAGTCCGTGCAATTAAATCGCTTCTATCTAAAAACGGTTTTATTTCAAGACCTTCTGGTAAGGATTTTTGAATATTCGAAATTCTTTTCTGAACATTTTTTATAACTTCATTTGGATTTTCACCTTTTAACATTAATACTTGTCCACCAACCGATTCTTGACCATCTTCCGTAAAAGCGCCATAGCGAACAGCTGTACCAAAATGGACTTCATCTGCTACATCTTTTATTAAAAGGGGCGTATTTTCTACATTTTTCACAACAATATTTTCAATGTCTGCTAAACTTCTAGCAAGACCTTCTCCACGGATAAAGGAAGCTTGGTGATTTTTTTCAATATATGCACCACCAGTATTAGAATTATTGGTTTCCAATGCTTCAAAAACCTCATTGATACTAATACCCATACTGTTTAATTTGTTTGGGTTTAAAGCAATTTCATATTGTTTTACATTTCCTCCAAAAGAGTTTATTTCTACTACACCAGGTACTAATGCCATTTGACGTTTTACAATCCAATCTTGAATTGTTCTTAAATCAGACGGGGAGTATTTAGTTTCATAACCTTTTTTTGGAACAATTGAGTATTGGTAAATTTCTCCTAAGCCAGTAGCAATTGGTGCCATAAAAGGTTTTCCAAAACCAGCAGGAATGCTTTCTTGAATGGCTGTTAATTTTTCTTGAACCAATTGACGTGGTAAATACGTACCCATCTCATCAGAAAATACAATAGTTACTACCGAAAGTCCAAAACGAGAAACTGAACGCAATTCTGTAACGCTGGGTAAGTTAGCTACTGCAAGTTCGACAGGGTACGTAACAAATTGTTCAATATCTTCCGTTCCTAAATTAGGAGCAACTGTAATTACTTGAACTTGATTATTGGTAATATCGGGTACTGAACCCAATTTTATTGTTAACATTGAATATATTCCAGCTCCTATAAGAACTAAAATAAATAAGCCTACAATTAATTTATTATTAATTGAAAAGCGAATGATTTTATCGATCATTGTTTTTTAAGATTAAGTTATTAATATTTAAAATCAACCTTCGTAATGAAGGTGATTCAATTGTATTTATAACTTAAACTTGAGGAGGTAGGTAAATTTTTGAGTAATAGTTATTGGAAAAAGATGAGCTATAAAATGTAGCTACTACTTTTGAAGGTTTTTCAGCATACATTACATATTCTATATGTTTTACAGGTTCTGTAACACTTATAGAACAACAACTACACATACAAAAAGGAGAACACATATCTGAATGTGAATGATTATCTAGATTGACAACTTGAGATACTGTTTCAGTTTGTTGGTTGTCAAAGCTATCATCATCGCACGGTAGTGCAGACAATGAGAGTATAAATAATGCTAGTATGGTTGCTAAAAATTTCATTATGAACGCAAATGTAGTAAAATTATAAATGCAATGGTAGTGCAAAAAAATCTTTGAACCTATGGTTTTGGTAAGGGATTAAAATTTTGGATTTTTTAGGTGCAGATTGCTTCCCTACGGTCGCAATGACACTACGACCCTTCGATAAACTCAGGAAAGGCTCAGCTCAGGGTGACGTTATGCTGAAAATACTGCTGGAAATGGGGATTTATTCTACTACTAATTTATAGATTTATTTTTCTTTATTTTTTTATTTTTCTCTTTGTAAAGTGCTCCTAAATCTATTACCGGGAGAGTGTATTTACCAAGTGGGTTGTACATTGTTATATTATCTATATAACTACGTAAATTATTAATAGCAATGCTTAAACCTGAAATATTTATTAAATCATCTTTTTGTTTTTGAGCAACTATTTTAGCTTCATTAATTTCAAATATTGAAACCCCTTCAATAAACATTTTATAACCTGGTAAGGCATTTTTTATATTGTTAATTTCAACTTTTACAAATATGTATATTTGCCCATTGTCTTGTAATTTATGTGCAAAGTCAAAATCAATTTTATAGTTGCTAAAGGTTTCAGTAATGTTGGTAGATTCTTCGGTAGGTTCAATAAAATTATAGTTGCAGTTTAGTACAAAAAAATCGGTTTGTACTAATGGAGATTTGGTTATTTTCATTACAAAATAATTAAGCGGATTGGTAATCTACAGAGCTAAAATTATATGGTTTAGCTGTGTTTTTTATACGATTTGGCAAGGTGTTAAAAGGCTTGTTTTTAATAATTTTAATATAATCACCATTGTGGGATTGGTAGAATTTATTCAAATACTGAGAGATGTCATCTTCAGAAATTTGAGAATTAATTTCACCTTCTAAACTTATACTAAACTCAATATTTAGAACGTCTTTCATTTTTGCCAAGGTTAAAAAGTTTGGCATTTTATTCCCTCTAAATAACTGGGTAATATAACTTGCTGAAGTTCCAATTGCCTCAGCTAATTCTTTTCTATTACCATTGTTTTTTTCTAATTCTTTTTGAACAATAGACAAAAATTTAGAGACTAAAATTTTAGCTTCTACCTCCCATTTGTCTTCTTTATTTTCAAAGTTAAATATACTGTCAAATTCATTGTGCATTTCTTTCAATGATCTCGTATTCATAGTTTGAAATTTTGTTTATTAAGTGTGTGGTTTTTGGAGAATTTTTTTGTGTTTTCTTTTTCTCAAATAGCTCAACGGCTACAACGGTAAATGTTTTATCATCTTGGGTAAATTCTTTACAATAAATTCTATCATTAGAACGGCCTTTAAAAAATTTCATAGCGGTTACACCTTTTACCTTTTTATTGATGTTTTCTTTATCGTATAAATCGGGTACTCTTAACTGGTTTAGGATGATGCTTACCATATGATTGAATTTTTTTTGATGTAATTTTGCATACGCTAAAATGGTTTCAAAATTTTCTACATCAACACAAACACATCGTTTGCCATCACTGCTTTTTCTTATAATTATTGCTTTTCTACGCACAAAATTAAGCTATTGGTTAATTATTTCAAAGTTTTTAGCTATTTATTAACATAAAATTGTTAATAATAATTGATTTGTAGTTGTTTAAGTGTGTGTTTTTCATAGTTTTTTTTAATAATTGATTGGTTCTCGATATTATTTTTGTTCCTTTTCAATTCACAAAAATCACTCGAACTGACGGGAAATTATGTGTTTTTATAAGGTTTCTTGTGTTTTAGGTTCGTACTAATAATTAATTTGTTCTCGATATAATTTTATTTTAGTTATACAATAAACAGATTGCTTCCCTGTGGTCGCAATGATGTTTTTACTTAGCTCAATGCTGGCTGTTGCATATGGTTCTCGATATTATTTTTGTTCCTTTTCAATTCACAAAAACACTCGAACTGCCGGGGAATTATGTGTTTTCTATAATTTCTATTTCATCTGGAGTTAAGTTATACAGTTTATACACCATTTGATCTATTGCCTTTTCTGTTTGGGTTATTTGGGTTTGTAACTCTTGGGCTTTTTTCTTGTTATCCTCAAAAAGTTCTAACCACTCAAACTCGTCTTTTTTAGTGAGTGGTGTGCCACCTGCTTTTTTAATGGCTTTGTTGAGTTCTTTTATAAAATCTCCAAAATCTAACTCGTGCCAGTTTTCGAGTTTACGGGTTAGTTTTTCTATTTCTATGCTATTAGAAAAGAAAGTACTAAAGCGTGAAAGCATAATAATAAAATCAGTATTTTTCTTTTGTAAATCTTCTGATAATTGAATAAATTGATTCTGCCTATCAATAGGAATTCTTTTGATATATGTATTGCGCAAGTTTGGTGCTGAAAAAAGTAGATAACCACCTGACATTCTCAATCCATCAAAGAAGCATTCAAACATATAATTATATAATTTTGAATTAATCCAGCATTGTACATATTCCGGTAAATAATCTTCACTAAATGAGTGAATACAATTTGTATTTATAGATGAATATTCTCCTTTATTATCATAAAAAGCTTCACATTTTAATCCAATTTTGGCAATAATAATTTTAGGCGATGAGTATAAATTATGCCTATTTTCAGAAATGCTCGTTGATTCTTTGGGTAAAAAAGGTTTTAATAATTTCCTACCCTTATCTGTTAATTCAGAAATTCCCCAAGTTGTACAATAAGGGTCTATTGTTCCAGTATTAATTAATTTATAACCTTGACCATCTTCAGTAATAAGTTTAGAATAATCATCAGCCTCACTTGCGGTAGAAGTTGCATTAATCTTACCTACATTTTCTAAACTTTCCGATTGATTAATAATTTTTTCAGTAATTATTAATTTATCGTTCAATAAAAAACCTAAAATATAATCCTCTAAAACGTTTAGTTTTTTTGAATCAAATTTAGCTTCAATAATTTGCTTTGAAACTTCATCAAAACCTCCTGTTGTTACTTCATAGTTTTCTCTCTCTTTTTTCTTTAAAAATGATATAACAGGATAGGTACTCGCATCTTCGAAAACCCTCTTATCTGAATAATCTATTAAACCTAATATTTCATATTGATTAACTAACATTTCTCTTAATGCCTTACCATAACTTGCTGATAAAAATCTATTAGGTGTTATATATGAAAGAATACCTTTTTGACTAATTATATCTAATCCTTTTTCAAAAAAATAAATATAAAGGTCTACTGTTCCTTTAGCCGTAGCGAAGTTAGATTTTAAAAACGAATATTGGTCTTTGGATAATCCCTTTTTTAATTCATTTGCATTGACATAAGGCGGATTTCCAATGACGACATCAAAGCCTTGTTTTGATTCGGCAGATTGCTTCGTTCCTCTCAATGACGTACCAAATATTTGTGGGAACTGTAATTGCCAATTAAAAGCTTTGTTGCCAGCCACGGCTTTGCTATCAATTAAACTGTTACCACATTTTATGTTGTTACTTAAATCGTTGAGTTTACGTCGTGGTTGAGCGGTGCGTAACCAAAGGGATAGTTTGGCAATTTCTACAGACTCTTCGTTGAGGTCTACTCCATAAATATTGTTTTCGAGTATGGTATTTTCTATATCGCTTAAAATGAAACCTCCGCCCAATACTTTTGCTTTTAGTTCATCTATATACCTGTGTTCTTTTATTAAAAAATCTAATGCTTGGTTTAAAAACGCTCCAGAACCACAAGCAGGGTCGCAAATAGTGATTTGCAATAGCCATTCTCGGTAGGTATCTAAAATATCTAATAATTGTTTTTTGGTATTTTGGTGTGTGCCTTTTTTTAGCTCAAAATAGGTTTCTTCTTTAAAACCTAATGTTTCTTTTTTCTCCTGGCAAAGTTTACCAACGGTATTTTCAACAATGTATTTGGTTATGTATTTTGGCGTGTAGAACACACCGTCTTTTTTACGTTTGCTTGTTTGTTTGTCGAACTCACCACCTTCAATTTCGGCATTTACGCTTTCAATTTCATTTAAAGAGTTTTCAAAAATGTGTCCTAAAATATTGACATCTACTTGACTGCTAAAATCGTATTTAGCGAGTTTGTATGCGTGTTTGTAGAGTAACTCATCGTCAATCTCTAGACTATCTAAAATGGCATCTGGTTTAAAGAGACCACCATTGTATGCGTAGATTTCAGCTCTTGAGGTTGTGCCTTTTCTGCCTTCATCTAAAAAATGAAAGTATTGTTTAAAGAGGTTGTACAATGGGCGTTCATCACCAAAATCAATGTCGGATTTCCACTTGTCCAGAATTTGTATGGTTGAGTTTGCAGGTAATAAATCTCTATCTTCGGCAAAGAAAATAAATAGAAAACGATCTATTAATTTTTGTGATTTTTTGAAAAGGGATAGTTTTACGTTTTTTTCGAGGGCTTTTTGGTCGTCAACTTCTCGATACGATTCACTTTGTGAATCACTCGAAGTGACGTTGTTTTGTTTGAGTCGTTTGGCATTTCGTTTTACGAGATCTCTAAAGAGTTCACGTTTAAATACTGAATAGTCGTTGTAAAACTGTTTTGTGATTTTGTCTTCCTCAACCAAAGAGGCTTCTTTTATAGTGAGCGGTAAGTTGTTGAGAATATTGTCTTTTTGCAAACAGAGGTACAACAAATTGAATTCTTCTGGTGCTAACTGAAATAGGTTGAACTCTAAAAACTCGGTAGCATCGTTGATGTAAAATCGCAACTTCTCAAAATTGGATGTAATGACATACACACAGCCTTTTTGATTGGCTTTGTAATCGAATGCCTGTTTACGAATGCTTTCTAAATCTTTGGTGTTGGTTCCTTTTAACTCTATAACACCAATGGCTGAATTTTCTTTTAAAATAGCACCATCTGCTTTTCCTGCACCTTTTTGGTTTTTAAACTCGGTTGTGATATTGAAATTAGGCATTGGATTCAGCGAATAGTCCAATATATTTACAAACAACTCGTCTAAAAACTTTGCCTGGTATTGTTCTTCTTTAGAATTTTTAATATTTTCCTGTATGGTGGTATTGTGAAAGTACTTGGTATATTTTTTATATGCTTTACTAACTTTATCAACATTTTGTAGATTTAGATAGTTTTTAAGTACTGAGGTTTGATATAATGCCATTAAATACAGATTGAATTGAAAAAATGTAGTTGAACTACAAACGCAATTATTTTGTATAAAAATAAGGTTAAATTATTATTTAACAAACATTAATTTGCACTTAATTGTTGTTTTTTGGGATTCTTTAATGTCATAAAAAAAGCCTCCTTTGGAGGCTTTAAAAATTGCTATGAAAAAGAGTAAAGAAACGAAAGTTTCTTAAGAATCACAAGATACAAATTATTACAATTTAATCAACAACTTTATTCATTTTTTTAAAGCTTGGTTTTTCTTAATCTTAGTGAATTTACAATTACAGATACCGAACTAAAACTCATAGCTAATGCGGCAATAATTGGTGAGAGTAAAATACCAAAAAAAGGAAATAATAAACCAGCAGCTATAGGTACACCAAGCACATTATAGGCAAAAGAAAAGAACAAGTTTTGTTTGATATTTTTCATTACACCGTGGCTTAAATTTTTAGCTTTCACAATGCCTTTTAAGTCGCCTTTAACTAAAGTAATTTCAGCACTTTCAATGGCAACATCGGTACCTGTTCCCATCGCAATACCAACATTAGCTTGTGCCAGCGCCGGAGCATCGTTAATGCCGTCTCCAGCCATAGCAACAATTTTTCCTTCTGCTTGTAATTTTTTAATGAATTGTAATTTATCTTCGGGAAGGCAACTTGCTTTGAAATTACTTAAGTGCAGTTTATCTGCAACTGCTTTTGCTGTATTTTCATTATCACCAGTTAGCATCATAACATCAACTCCCTTATCCATTAAGGATTTTATTGCTTCTTTACTGGTTTTTTTTATGGCATCAGAAATAGTAACAAATCCAACTGCTACTTGGTTAATTGCTATATATGAAACTGTTTTACCTAATTTTTGTTCTTCAATAATTTTAGTTTTTAAGTCGTTAGAAATGCTTGTTTTTATTTTCACCATTAATTTTTCATTACCTAAAGCAACTTTATTATTAGCAACAGTACCCATAACGCCCATACCCGTTATAGTTTTAAAATCATTAACTCTACTTAATTTGGTTTTAGTTGTTTTTGCATAATCAACAACAGCTTGTGCCAATGGATGTTCACTATATTGATTAAGTGATGCTATTTGTTGTAATAATTCTTCTGAAGTGCCTTCTAAAGCAACTACTTTTTCTACCGAAGGTTTCCCTTCAGTTAAAGTTCCTGTTTTATCGGTGATTAAAACATTTACTTTATTCATTAACTCTAAAGCTTCCGCATTTTTTATAAGTATTCCGTTTTGTGCTCCCTTACCAACACCTACCATTACAGACATTGGCGTAGCTAAACCCAACGCACAAGGACAGGCAATAATTAATACTGCCACGGCATTTACAAAAGCATAAACCAATGCAGGATCTGGCCCAAAATTAGCCCATATAATAAACGTAATTATTGATATTAGTACAACAATAGGGACAAAGTATTTTGAAATGGTGTCGGCTAATTTTTGAATAGGTGCTCTTGATCTACTAGCGTCACTTACCATTTGTATTATTTGAGCTAAGAGCGTTTCAGAACCAACTTTAAGAGCTTTCATTACAAATGATTTTGTACCATTAATTGTTCCTGAACTCACGGTATCACCTTCCTTTTTATCGACAGGGATTGGTTCACCCGTAATCATAGATTCATCGATACTGCTACTTCCTTCGGAAATAACACCATCAACAGGTATTTTTTCACCTGGTTTTACACGTAATATATCATCTTTTTTAATTGCGTGAATTGCTACAACTTTATCTTCACCATCAACAACTAACGTTGCTTCTGAAGGTGCTAATTTTAGGAGTTCTTTAATGGCACCACTTGTTTGACTATGCGCCTTTGCCTCTAACAATTGCCCTAATAAAACCAATGTTAAAATTACCGCTGTAGCTTCAAAATACATATTAACATCGCCAGATGCTCCTTTAAATTCACTTGGAAAAACCTCTGGAAATAATAGACCAACTATACTAAATAAAAATGCAGCACCTGTTCCTATACCAACTAAGGTGAACATATTTAAATTCCAAGTAATAATTGATTTGTAAGCACGTTCAAAAAACATCCAACATGTATAAAATACAATAGGAATTGTTAAAAAAAGCTGTAACCAATCCCAATATAATTGCGGCATTAATTTTGGCAATGGATTAGAAGGTAGGTGCATTGACATTGAAATTATTAAAACAGGAATGGCTAAAAAAGCTGAAATTTTCATTTTTTTAGCTAAGGATTTATAAGTTTTTAATTCTTCACTTTCATCGGGCTCCATTGGGACTAAATCCATACCACATTTAGGGCAGGAACCTGGAGCATTTTGAATTACTTCAGGGTGCATTGGACAGGTATATTTTGTTGTTTGAATTAATTTTGGTTGCTCAACTAAGTCCATTCCACATTTTGGACAGCTTCCATGTTTATCATAGGTTTTGTCTCCTTCGCATTGCATTGGACAATAAAAAATTCCATTACCTTCTTTAGGTTGGTTGAGATGATTGGATTTCTGATTATTTTGAGATACTTTGGTCTCTCCAGCATTTGAAATTGTATAATGTAATCCTGCTTTTAGCAAGGTTTCTTGTAATTTTTCTATTGAAATATGTGATGACATTTCAATAACAACTTCACCCTTTTTTAAATCTGCAGTTACTTTGGTAATTTCTTTTAAATTCCCTAAAGCAGATTCAACGTTGTTTTTACAACCACTGCATGTCATTCCAGAAATATGGTATGTATGTTTCATTTTTTAATATTTTTAGTAGTTCGTAATAAAATTATGTTATCGTTGATTTATTTTTTGGAAGAAGGCACATAAATGTGTTTGAACAAAAACCACTGTGAAGGTTTAAGATTTAAAAAAATTGTGCCTGATTAAGAAAAGAGTAGGTTCTTCATAAATTAAATCAACTTAAAAATCAAGAATCTCTTGACAAAAGGGGTGCTTACTCTTTTCTTAACAGGACTTAAAAATATTTTTAGTGATGTTTATGCTCACTTTTTTTCTCCATCTCCTTTTTTTTCACAACAAGCTTCATCCCACATTTTGGACATTCACCTTTTTTGTCACTAACAACTTCAGGATGCATTGAACATGTGTATGATGGCTTCATTTCCATTTTTTTAAGTTCCATACCACATTTAGAGCAATCTCCTGGCTTATCACTTTTTACATCGGCGTGCATTGGGCAGGTGTACATTTCTTTCATTTCCATTTTAGAATGGTCCATCATTTTTGTCGTGTCTTTTTTCATTTTAGAATGGTCCATTTCTTGAGCATTCATTGACGATAATCCTAAGATAGCTATCACAAAAACAGCTAATAAATTTTTTGTATTCATCATTTTTAGTTTTTAAATTTTTATTATTAATTATATTATAAAGGTCTGTAGATATTGTAATTTAGTTGTGCATAATTATGTTTAAATTGTATCTAATTTCTCACGAGACCCTATGTTTTTATACTGTGTAGGAGTGATTCCTGTAATTTTTTTAAATTGACGAGATAAGTGTTGTGGACTGCTATAATTTAATTCATATGAAATTTGACTTATGGTTAATTCATTATAGCTAATAAGTTCTTTTACTCTTTCAATTTTTTGTTGAATAATGTAATTTTCAATAGTTCGTTCTTCTAATTCAGAAAAAATTCTACTTAAGTGTGCGTATTCTATTTTTAAATTTGAAGATAGGAATGTTGAATAGTTTTCATTAAACAATTTGTGTTTTTGGTGAAAGATATTCTGAATAATTAACGTTTTAATTTGGTTTACTATTTTTAAATCAGATTCTTCAACTATCTCAAAACCTTCTTTCTCTACTATTGTTTTTAGCGTTAATAATTGATTTTTTGAAGGGCTTGTTTCAAAATGAATTTTTCCTAATTCAATAAAGTTAAACATTATATTATTTTTAATTAACTCATCTTTAACCACTTTAATACAACGGTCGCATACCATATTTTTTACACTAACTATATTCTTTTGTTCCATTGCTATTAGTTTTTAATTAAACTATTTTAAAACTACCCATCAAATAATTGAAAGGTAGTTTTGAAAACTTTTTATTTTATTATAGCTTCTGTACTACCACATTTAAGCATTGCTTTGCCATAATAAGGGTTTCTAATTTCTTCATCCAAGCTTAGCCAAAAAGCTCCATTATCATTATTAGCCATTGGGCAAAATTGTTCATATACAGTTTTATTTATTCCAAATAATTTTATCGCCTTTGATAAATGAGCTGACAAATGAATAAAATGATTTCTTTGAACATTGATGTCTGAGGTTTTAGTAATTGAAGTTGCAGAAGCAGCAATTTCCTTACTAATAGTCATCCAATGTTTATGAGCTTCATTATTAGATAATAATTTCATATCAACTTTAGCTAATACATTTACAACTTCAACGGCATTCTCTTGTGCTGTTTTTGAGTTATCATTGGTAAAGGCATTTTTTAAGCTTATGTATTCAACAAATACCTTATTTAATTGACTTTGAAAATCTTTTGAAACTGCAATTCTAGATTCCATTTTGGTATGGTCAGCATTTTTAGTGTCTGTAGAATTTCCTGTTTGACTTTGGGTATGGTTAGTATGATCTTCTTCTTTATTTTCCATAGCACTTTCAGAAGCCTGCTTTTTCCCGTGACCTGCGTGTCCAGTTACAGCTTTACCCCCTTCTAAATTCATCATACTTGGTTTACCAGCCAATTGCGATGCTGCATCTACAGTAAATGTACCGTTTACAACAATCTCTTCTCCTGATTCAAGTCCGGATTTGATAACAAAAGCTTCACCAAGTGATGGACCTAATGTTACTTCTCTTAATGTAAAGTTCACTTTATTACCAGCATTATTTTTTATATAGATTACAGACCTTTCACCTGTCCACATAATTGCTGATTTAGGAATTATAATTTCTTGTGATCCCTTTTTACCCAAGTTATTTTTAATAATCCCAGATGCAAACATTTCAGGTTTTAATTTGTTGCCCACATTTTTAATTTCAACACGTGCTGTTGCCACTCTTGTTTTAGCATTGATTATTGGGTCTACAAATGAAATAGTTCCTTCAAACGTTTCGCCTGGAATTGATTGAATGGTATATGAAACTTTATCGCCTACTTTTACCCAAGCCATATCACTTTCATACACATCAAAAAGTACCCAAAGTGAAGATAAATCTGCAATCTCATAAATAGGCATTCCTCTGCCTACATAATCACCCAAATCAACCTTTTTGGCTATAACAATTCCAGAAACATCTGAAGTAATTGAGAATTGTTGAATTAATTTACCAGAACTAATAATTCTGTTGATTGTGCTTTCGCCAATTTTCCAATTCATTAATTTTTGTTTTGCAGCTGCAAACAATTCAGGTTGTGAATTTTTGATGGCATACGCTTGTAATAATTCTTCTTGAGCAGTTACTAAATCTGGTGAATATACCGTAGCCAATGTTTGTCCTTTACTCACATTTTCACCTGTAAAATTGATTCTTAAGTTTTCAATTCTGCCAGGGATATGAGTAGATTGTGTGTATAATTTACGTTCATCAACTTGTACTTTTCCATTTAAACGTAATTCCTTGTTTGCTGCTGAAGTACCCACAAACATTGTTTGAATGTTTGCTAATTTCATTGCATTTTCACTCATTTGAAGCGCATTTGGATCAGCACCAGCATCATCAGAAGCGACAGGTATTAAATCCATACCACATAAAGGGCATTGACCTGGTTCTGATTGACGAATTTGAGGGTGCATTGAACAGGTCCAAGATGCTCCCGCTTCCTGTTCTGCAGTATGATCGTGTAATTCTTTAGGTGTGTCGCTTCCTCCGAAAAGCATCCACCCTAGTAACAATCCAATGAAAAGGATTCCTGCTATTTTTAATATATTCTTTATTTTTGTTGTCATTTTAGTTATTTTTTGAAAGTAAGTAATCTAGTTTTGCTTGTGCTGTAAATTGATTTTTAATCTCAGCTGCTATTGCTTTTTCGTACATCAGCTCGTCTTGATTTAATCTTAATATTTCTACAAAGTCTGAACCTGAGTTACTATATGCTGCAATTAAAAGCGCAATAGCTTGGTTAGTACTTTTTAGTTGAATATCAAATAAATTCAATAAATCAATAGACTTTGATACATCATATTGCGCACTGCTATAATTTGCCATTAAATTATTTGTTACTGCTACTTTTTTTTCTTCAGTAGCAGCTATCATATATTCCGCTTCTTTCTGCGCTCCTTTATATTTCTTTCTAAAAACAGGCAACGTTATAGAAAGCATTGGCATAATAGCGTCTTGACCATTCATTGCCAAATCTGGTACATCTCTTTTTGAGATAATTGAGTAATCTAATCCAACACCAATTTTAGGATAACCTTCTTTTATAGCTACTATTTTTTGTGCCTCAAAAGCCTCTTTTTGACGGTCTAATTGAACTACTTTTGGGTTATTATTAAAAAGCGAATCTGTTTTTATATTTAAATTAAGGTTTGCTTTAGGCAATTCTGTTGGAAATTGAATTTCAAATAAACTTTCTCTATTTAACATTGAATTGAATGCTGTTTGCAAAGGTTCCTTTCTTTTTTGAAGAATTTGAATATTAGTTAAACTTTCGTTTCTTTTAATATCAATTCGAACTACATCAACCATAGCACCTTTACCGTTTTCAAATTTGCTCAAAGCCAATTTTTTATAGCTATTTAAGATTTCTAAATTTTCTTGTTCCAACATTATTATCCGTTGTAACTCAAACATTTCAGCATACACTTTTTTTACATTAAAGAACACTTCATTTTTCGTATCTAAATACATTTGAAATGCAGCTTCTGCCATTAAATTTGCAGCGTTTTCTTTTGCTGCTAGCGTTCCAAACCAAGGAAACATTTGTGTAATACTAAACCTCGCTTCTTGTCTTCCTATTCTAGTTTCAATCATTTTTCCAAATGCACTAACAGAAAAAGTAGGGTCTGGTAATGCACTTACTTGAGGTGATTTTTGCAAAGCAGCTTCAAATTTTAAATAAGCCGATTTTACCTCAGGATTATTTTTTGAAGCTATTAGCAAATACTCATTTAAAGTTTGACCACTAAGACTTACTGAAAATAATACGCTTAATACTATTAAATATCTAATATTTAATATCTTATATATAAACTTTGTTTTCATTTACTGATTTTTTTTAATTACAGATTCTCTCCAAAAAGCTTGCAATACAGGTACCACAAACATGGTCATAATTTGTATAATCATTCCGCCAAATGTTGGTATTGCCATTGGAATCATTATATCGGCTCCTTTTCCAGTTGAAGACAATACTGGCAGTAGCACAATTATGGTAGTTGCAGCAGTCATCATTGCAGGACGTACCCGTTTTTTACCAGCTTCCAATACAGCTGCACGTACTTCAGGCACCGTATTTGGCTGTTTTTCTTCAAAAACTTGATGTATATATGTTCCCATAATAACACCATCATCTGTTGCAATACCAAAAAGGGCAATAAATCCAACCCAAACCGCAACACTTAAATTGATCGTATGAATTTGAAAGAGATCTCGCATATTAACACCTGAAACTGAGAAGTTCATAAACCAGTCTTGACCATATAACCAAAGCATTATAAATCCACCAGCAAAAGCTACAAACACTCCTGAAAAATGGATAGATGATGCGATGACCGTTTTGAATTGAAAATAGAGTAGCAGAAAAATAACCACCAAACTTATTGGAATTACAATGGATAACCTTTTTACTGCACGAATTTGGTTTTCATAACTACCTGAAAATTTAAAACTAACACCTTTTGGAACTACCAAACTACCTTCAGTAATTTTGGTGTCAATTAATGCTTGTGCATCATTTACCACATCAACTTCAGCAAAATTTTCTTTTTTATCAAAAAGCACATAACCAACTAAAAACGTATCTTCACTTTTAATCAATTGAGGACCTCTAATAAAATTTATTTCTACCAATTCACCCAATGGAACTTGAACACCTGTTGGAGTTGGCACTAATATTTTTTTAATTTTTTCAGGATCATCTCTTAATTCACGTGGATAGCGAACCCTAACAGGATAGCGTTCCCTACCTTCAACGGTTGTAGTAGTTTTCATTCCACCAACAGCTGTTTCAATAATTTGTTGTGTTTTTTCTATGCTCAACCCGTATCTAGCAATAGCATCTCTATTAATGTTTATTTCTAAATAAGGTTTTCCCACAATTCTATCAGCAAAAACTGCTTCACTTTTAACTGAGGGCACTTCTTTCAAAATACTTTCTAATTCTAAACCAAAATCTTGAATAGTTTTTAAATCTGGTCCGTAAACTTTAACTCCCATTGGTGCTCTCATACCGGTTTGTAACATTACCAAACGAGTTTCAATTGGCTGAAGTTTTGGAGCAGAGGTAACCCCAGGAATATTGGTAACACTTATAATTTCTTTCCAAATATCATCGGTATTTTTGATGTGTGAACGCCAATTTCTATAGTATTCACCATCTTCATCTAATATCAATTCTTTTTCGCTGATTCCTTTAGTTAAGGCATCATCGTTTGAAATGGCAGAGCCGTCAGCTAATACAAATTTATCATTCTTATCAACTTTGAATCTATAAGGTTTGCCTTCAGTATTTACAATAAATTCAGATTTATAATTAATAATGTTTTCAAACATTGAAATTGGAGCAGGGTCAATCGCACTTTCAACTCTTCCTAATTTCCCAACAGCATTTTCAACTTCGGGAATATTTGCCAAGAGCATATCCAATTTTTGAACTGTATTTTTACTTTCTTCTACCCCTGTATGTGGCATAGATGTTGGCATTAATAAGAAACTACCTTCATTTAATGATGGCATAAATTCTGAACCAATTCCAGGGAACGTATTTGATACTGCTGTCCAAGCTTTGGTTTCTCCAATGTTCCAACCAACTTTTTCAAATCCATTTTTTACAAAACCGAAAGTACTATTAAAACCTATCCAAGATAGAATACCAATAAATAAGGTAAATAATGGGATTAAAAAGAACTTAGCTTTATTATCTAAACACCATTTTAAAACCGGTTCGTAAAAATGAACTATTGAAAAAAGGGCTCCTAAAATTACACCCATAATGGTTATAACAAATAGATAATTAACCAATAAGCTATTTTGTGGACCCAATGGCATCCACTCTTTGGTAAGGAAAAAAGTTGCAATAAATAATACAATTCCTACATTTATTCTGTTTGAATGTTTGGTGACTTTTGCTGGTAGTTTATGCTCAAAAAGTGAATTCACACCTAATAGGCATAACGCTAAAGGAAGCCACATATGCATTGTGATGGCTAATAATAAACCAGCAACAATTAGGATAATTCCCCAGGTTCGTTTAACCCTTTTTTTATCATAATTAATTCCAAAAATAAAATGTGCTAAAGCTGGTAATACCACTATTCCTAGAGCAAAAGCACCTAAAAGCGCATATGTTTTAGTAAATGCTAACGGTCTAAAAAGTTTTCCTTCTGCAGATTGCATTGCGAAAACAGGTACAAAACTCACAACTGTGGTTGCTAAAGCAGTTGTAATTGCAGAAGCAACCTCAGTAGTTCCTCTGTAAACCACCTGCATTAATTCCTTGCCTTTTGCACCCTCATTTTCAGGCATTTCTAAATGCCTAATAATATTTTCAACAAAAACAATCCCAATATCTACCATTACACCAATGGCAATTGCAATACCTGACAGCGCTACCACATTTGCATCAACACCTGCATATTTCATTACAATAAAAGTCATTAAAACCCCAACAGGTAATAAACTTGAGATAATGATGGAAGCTCTTAAATTAAACATTAAAACCAGTACTACTATAATGCTGATTAATATTTCATGTGAAAGTGCCGTTTCAAGCGTTCCAATGGTTTCGTGAATTAGTTGTGTTCTATCATAAAAAGGAACAATGGTTAACTGACTAACAGTGCCATCAGCTAATGTCTTTTTAGGTAATCCAGAAGCAAATTCTTTTATTTTTGATTTTACATTTTCAATTACTTCTAAAGGATTTGATCCATAACGAGCCACGACTACACCACCTACAACTTCAGCACCGCCTTTATCTAAAACACCTCTTCTTGTAGCAGGACCTAAACTTACCGTTGCAATGTCCTTGATTAAAATAGGTTTATTATCGGTTACATGAACTACAGTATTTTCTAAATCTTTGGTAGATTTAATGTAACCCAATCCACGAATAAAGTATTCTGCCTTATTAATTTCCACAGTTTTAGCTCCAATATCTCGATTGGAGTTTTTAACTGCCATCATAACCATATCTATTCCAATATTGTATGCTTTTAATGCATCTGGATTGACATCTACCTGATATTCTCTTACATAACCACCAACAGAAGCTACTTCTGATACTCCAGAAACGGCATTTAAAGCGTATTTAACGTAATAATCTTGTGCTGAACGCAGCTCGTGTAAGTCCCAGCCACCTGTAACATTTCCTTCTGGATCTCTACCCTCAATGGTATACCAATAAACTTGACCTAAAGCTGTAGCATCTGGACCTAAACCAGGATTAACTCCTTCTGGTAATAAATTTGATGGTAGGGAATTTAACTTTTCAAGTACTCTAGAGCGAGACCAATAGAAATCTACTTTTTCTTCAAAAATGATATAGATACTTGAAAATCCAAACATTGATGAACTTCGAATAGATTTAACATTCGGAATCCCTAATAATGAAGTTGTTAAAGGATAGGTAATTTGATCTTCAATGTCTTGAGGTGATCTCCCAGGCCATTCAGTGAAAACAATTTGCTGATTTTCGCCCAAATCTGGTATAGCATCAACAGGCACAGGGTCTTTTGGTAAGAATGCAACATCCCAATTAAATGGAGAAGTGACAACTCCCCAAGCAATTAAAGATATTAATATGAGAATAGTTACCAACTTATTCTCTAAAAAATATTTTATTATATTATTAAGCATATTAATATTATTTGATATTTACAATTAATTTAACTTTGTGAATTTTTAAAAAAAACACACAAATACTTAAGAAGTATATAAGATTTTGAAATACTTATATACTTACTAAAAAATTAAAAAGTAAGGTATCAAATACGAAATACGCGATAAAGTACATTTAAGTCTTTCTCGACCAGAGGTGGTGAATAATTTTGAAAAGCAGTAACATTATTATCAAAACTTTCAAATAAATTTAAATAAGAATACGTGTAAGCAACAACAAATTGTTGTTGTTCTAAAGTTAGATTTTTAAAGTCAATTTTTAAATTAGATTGACCTTCAATTTGCTGTATTTGGTCAGAACAGCAATCTTTTTTAATAGCATTACAATCACTATCATTAGATGCTGTCTCCATAGCCATCCCACAAGATTCTGCTTTAGAAAAAAATGCAATATCGACTAAGTGATCACCGCAAAAGTGTTCACTGAAAGAAAATGACATTGTAGAAAATAAAACTACAAAGGCCATTAAAAAAGCTGATATTTTTTTAAATGATTGCATAATAATTGGATACAAAATTAATTAAATTAATTCAAATTTTGCTAAAACGATGTTAAAATTAAATTGTAAAGATTTTAGACTAAAAGCTATAACGCTTAATATCAAGTACTTAAAATTTTTAATAAACTTTTAGTCTCCCTGTTTTTCGGCTTAATTGAAAACAATATCGATTATTAAATTTGCCAAGTGTGCCATAAATTATTTTCGCTTATCAGTAGTAGAACTATCAAAACTAATTAGGTTAAACATTGATCTTAGTCGGCTTCTAACTCGGTTTCCGTAACGTTTTTCTAATTCTTGTGCGTTGAGGTTGGTGGTGATGTGGGTTTTACTATGGTTGTTAGTGATTGGTTGTTGGTTGTTGGCTTTAGGACTCAATTGATAAGATCCTGAAACCAGTTCAGGGTGACGTGTAAAAAGGTCATATCTTGAGAGTAAAATTTCCCCTAGTACGTTGAGGTCTTTTCCGTAATGGCTTCCTGTTGGTTCTACTCCTAAATCATCAAAACAATAGTTTTTGGTGTCGTTGTATTTTTCAAGGATTTCAAATCCAGTTGCATTGAAGCTGTACACAATATTTCGAGTTGGAATTATTTCATAGGTTGTTTTATGTGGAGCTAAATGAGTTAATAATTTCATTAATGATGTTTTTCCACAACCAATAGGGCCTGTTAGTAATATTCCTTTGTTAGTGTCTATTCCCATTTGAGCGCAGCTGTAATGGTCTTGAATGAAGTAGCAACATAATTTAAAAATTAGTGGTTCGTCTTCTTTGTAGATTTTGAAGTTTTTACCAAATAGTAGATGGCCTTTGATGTTGAGGTAGGTTTTTATTTTTTCAAAGTCGTAGTGAATTACGTTGTTTTTGATTTCTCCGATTTGGAATTTTGAGGTACCTTCGGTTTTGATGTGTGGTGTTGGGTTCATAGTTGTTTTTTATATTTTTTGAATTTCTTTGGCGTATAAAAGTTTATTTTTAGGTTTCCTTGGTGTTCTTTTCATTTTGCCTTGATGCAAAACGAAACAAAAAATCAAGACTGATTTAGGTTCATTTGATAAGATTCCCAGTCAAGCTGAGAATGACGTTTTTCTTTTTTAAAGTGGTTCATCGTAATTTTTGTTTTGGTTGGTGTGGAGGTTGTCTTGAAAATGGTCAAGTGGTAAATTGTTTTCACTGTTTGTTCTCGACTGCGCTAGAACTGACAAATTCATTTCTTCAGCTTTTAGCATCCAACTTCTGGCTGTAGCTTGCCAGTCAACCATTTTTGTTTTTCCTCCAACTTTCCATCCAATGCCCTGGTAATGATTGAAGAATTTTTTGGCTTCCAATTCCGGGTAATTTTCTTTTTTAAAAAAATCTAAAATCAATTTTTCCTTTGCGATTGCCTCTAGTTTAATAAAGTTTATATTATGTTTATTAACGTTTGTATTAGATACCAGCGCTTGTTCATTTATGGTAGAGTCTAAATACAAGGCTTGCTTATCGCTTGTACTGAAATTAAACAACTTCACTTTACTGCCTTTAAATGGGTTATGTGATGGACTGTAAAGAATATATTTCCAATGACTTAACTCTTTTATACATCGATGATATGTTGTGTTTGAACCAATTTTGGAAAACTTCATTATTTCTTCCCTATTGATGTAAAAATCATTTGGAAATCGGTTGTAGTTCCAAAACTGAAATAAAGCTATATACAAACTGATATGTGTTGGATTTAAGCGATTGTCTTTGGAAAATTGAACATAGACTCCGTTAAGGTGTTTGATGTAGTTCATAGTGCTTAATTAATGGTTATAGTAGTCTGATTGAGTTTTGATTATTAATCAAAATCAATAGTATACATACGTTATATTTAATTGAAATCCCTTGAATTAGAATTAAAGCAAGTGATGTAGAAATAAATTAATTTGAAGTGTTCACCATATTTTCTTCTAACACTTTCATTATTTGTTCATAGTCATAATAAATTACACCACCAATTTTTGTGTAAGGTAACGTTCCGTTTATTCTAAGGTTTTGCAAGGTTCCAGAAGATAGCCCTAAAAGCTTTTTTACTTCAGGTGATTTTAGCCATTTTTTTTCAGGAGCTTTTGATTTTTTACAAATCAATTCTTTAATGTCACTTAACAAATCGACTTTAAATTCATTTAAGTCTTCTGGTGTAATAATTTTCGATGCCATTTTTTTAAAATTTTTTAATTATACTTAAAAAAGTAGGTTTTTACTTTTTTTTGTTAGGCAAATATGAAAAGTATAATTCATTAAAAATCACAAGTTGTTATTGATTTTTTAAACATTTTATATCCTACAATTTGTTATAGTTTAATAAATGTGTTAAAAAATTACATTTAATTAAACATCAAATAATATCAAATAATATTTTTTTAACTTTTTTTACCCAACTTGGGTGTTTAATTGTCAGAATTTTCTATGCGACTCAATAAGTTACTTTTTAGGGTATCGATAAACTTAGTATTGTTTAATTTTCTTCCTTTAATTTCCAAAAATGCTCTGTAATAATCGCCCAGATCAATATTAAAAAGTAGCTCCATACCTCTGGCAATTTCTTTAATATCTGTATTTCCATTATTAATTACACCTAAACCTTCAAGCGCATACGTTAATTCTATCAAGCTAATTTTTCGCCCTGTCCAGGTTAAACCTGAATTTAAGCTTAATGAAATCCCATTATTTGATGAAAGTTTATCAATTTCAAAATGAAAATATTGAATTAACATTTCATAAGCTATAAATTTTGAATAGGTAGAATCTAGACTTGTTGAAAAAAAATCATCGATAAAAGAGCCTGAGCAGTCGAATTGAGTCCGAATATTTTTATTATTTCTTAAAAAATACTGTTCATCAGAATAAGTTTCTCCACCTTTAAAGTATAGATAGAACAAATGATTCTCATTAAAGTATTCTTGGCATTTTGAAATTTGATTTTCAAAATATTTCTTTTGTGTTTTAGCACTTCCCTTTGGACGCTTACTTTCAATTTGAAATAGTTTACCGTAGTAAATTAATTTTGAAACTACTTTTGGTTTGATGTTTTTAAAAAAATCAATTTCATCTTCCTCTGAATTGAATCCATTTGAAATAATAAAGTTTCTAAATTCGCTTAAACTATTACGAATTAAATGAACGCTTTCTTCTGAGGTAGTAACAATTTCATAATTTTTGGATTGAATATTTTTTAAATCTTTTTCTAAAGTAGCTATAACAATAGCATATTTTTTCTTCACAATTATTGCAATTAATTAAGTTTTTAAAATCCTTTTTTTCAACAAAAAGCCTTAAAGTTAACTAAAAACTTAATTATTCAAACAAATTACGCTGTTTTAATCACTCTTTTTATTAATTAAATTGATTTTTTGCTTTTTTCTGAAGAATCTGATGTGTTCTTTTTACCAATATTGAGTTTTTCTTTTAAAACATTCATATCATCACTTACTTTTCTGTCAATTATTTTAGCGTAATGCTGCGTTGTTTTTAAAGATTTATGCCCTAACATTTTACTTACAGATTCAATAGGCACACCATTTGTTAAAGTAATTGTAGTCGCAAACGTATGACGTGCTAAATGGAAGGTTAAGTTTTTTGTTATTCCACATAAGTCTGCAATTTCTTTAAGGTAAGCATTCATTTTTTGATTGCTTAATACTGGGAGAAGTTTATCACTATTAACTATATTTTTATGAGTTGCATATTTTTCAATAAGCGCTAGTGATGTAGGGAGCAATGGTATATTACTTATAGTATCTGTTTTTTTCCTTTTTGTATTAATCCATTTATTGCCATCTATACCAATTACAATATTTTCCTTTTTCAATTTCCGAACATCAGCATAAGCTAATCCAGTAAAACAACTGAATACAAATAAATCGCGCACTTGTTCTAATCTAGGAATACCAAATTGCTTATTTATCAAGTCTTCAATTTCCAACTCTGATAAAAACTGTCTGTCAACCGTTTTTAATCGTGCTTTCCAATTGAAAAATGGGTCCTTTGTTATCCATCCATTTGCATAGACAATTCTTATAACTTTTTTAAAATTAGTGATGTATTTTATAGCTGTATTATGTGCACAATTTCTTTCTGTCTTTAAATAATATTCAAAACCTGTAATAAATTTATGGTCCACTTCTGTAACCGCAATATCATTTACCTTGTATTCAAATTTGATAAATTCTTCTATATGACTTTTAGCTGTTCGATATCTTAATGCAGTTCCTTCAGCAAACTCCTTCCCTACTAATTTTTCAACTTGATTATTATGATCCTGGAATATTTTTAAAAGCATTTTTTGATTCTGATCTTTCCCTAAATATTTGTCACGAATATTTAGGGAAGTAAATGGTTTTCCCAAATCAACAAATTTCTGATGTATCTTGTTTAGCTTATTTGTAATTAGCTCTATGTATTGATTAATTTCCTGTGCCTCTTTGGAAAACCCTTTAACCTTGTTGGCAATTGAATTCCATTTGTCAATAGGAACTTTTCTATCGATACTTAATTCTGAACGTTTACCATTAACAGTAATTCTAAGATAAATATTTGCTTTTTGATTTACATCTGCTTTGCTCTTTTTGATGTAAAATAGGTGTGTGAATGAACTTTTCATAGCTTTTTTTCATTTTTTACAGTATAAATATACAAAATTTAAATCAAAAAATATGCTAAACTACCAGGTTTTTCAATACCTACATCGCTATTCGGTGTCACTTCATTCAATATTTTTACTGACACCGAATTAACCCCTTTTTATATAGTATTTATTGGTTTATTATGGTTTTTAGAGAGAAATACGTGTATTAAAAAACCCTACAAACATAGTGTTTATAGGGTTTTGTTCTTTTTTGATTGATTGCTCGCAGAGAGGAAGGGATTCGAACCCTCGATACCCTTTTGGAGTATACACACTTTCCAGGCGTGCGCCTTCGACCACTCGGCCACCTCTCTAAATTAGTTATTTAAGTATAAGTCTATTAAACCTGCTGGAGATTCAACAATAATTTTTTTATGCTCTCGATCAACATTTTTAATAAAATCGTCAATCATTGGAATAAAAACGTCTGTTCCGTTTGAGTTAATTTCAAACAAAGGTTGTGCAGAAGTATCATTTACGCCAGTTACAACGCCAACATAACCATAATTAACATCTTCTATATCAAACCCTATTATTTCATGAAAATAAAATTTATTTCCAGTTAATTTAGGCAAAAATTCAAGTGGCAAATACAATCCGGCACCCATAATAGTGTCAGCATCTTCTTCACTGTCAATATCTTCAAATTTAATACGAAGTTGATTTCCTTTTTGAAGTAAACTTTCTTCTAAAAAAAATGGAACCAGATCATTGCCTAAAGCAACAAATACTGATTCCAAATTTTGATAAAGTTCAGGTTCGTCTGTATCTAATTTAGCTACAACTTCACCTTTAAAGCTATGTTTTCTAACGATTTTGCCTAAATAAAAACAATCTTTTTTATGCATTATCGCAACTAACTTATTACTCTGTTTTTCCTTCTTGTTGAGCAGCAGCTTGTGCGTCATCAATAGTTTGAGGTGCATCTTCAGCAACCTCTTCAGTAGCTTCTGCAGCAGCTTTAGCATCTGCTTCAGCTTTAATTGCAGCATTTGCAGCTTCATTAGCAGCAGCAGCTCTTTCTTCATTAACTTTAATTTCAGCAGCTAATGCTTTCGCTTTAGCATCTGCTTCAGCTTTAGTTAAGCTTTCTTTTTTAGCGTCAATTTTTCCATCTTTTTCATCTAACCAAGCTTGGAATTTTGCTTCTGCTTGCTCTTCTGTTAAAGCTCCTTTTCTAACACCACCTGCTAAATGATTTTTTAGCATTACACCTTTGTAAGATAAAATTGCTTTCGCAGTATCTGTTGGTTGTGCACCGTTTTGTAACCATTTTACAGATCCATCAACATCTAAATCAATAGTTGCAGGATTTGTGTTTGGGTTGTAAACACCTAGTTTTTCTAAATACTTACCATCTCTTGTTGCGCGTGCATCTGCAGCTACTATCCAATATAATGGTTTTCCTTTTTTACCGTGTCTTTGTAATCTAATTTTTACTGGCATTTTGTTTAAAATTTTAAGGTTCTCGACCTTGGTTATTAATTAAGGGTGCAAATATAGTTAGTTATTTTTAAATAACACACTCTCTATCAGTATTTTTTATACTAAACCAGTAAATCCTAAAAAAGCTAAAGATAAAAGTCCTGCTACCAATAAATTAATTGGAACACCTTTCATTTGCTTTGGAATATTAGCCAATTCTAAATGCTCACGAATACTTGCAAAAACAATTAATGCTAATGCAAATCCTAATGAGTTAGAAACCGCAAAAAATACAGCTTTTAACAAACTTCCACCTTCTAATCCTAGCGCTAAAATAGCAACTCCTAAAACAGCGCAATTTGTAGTAATTAAGGGTAAAAACACTCCTAAAGCTTGGTATAATGGCGGACTTACTTTCTTTAAAATAATTTCTACCATTTGCACCAATGCTGCAATTACTAAAATAAAAGTAATGGTACGTAAATAATCTAATCCAGCTGGTACTAATATAAATTGATGTAATAAATAGGTTGCCATTGTTGCTATTGTCATTACAAACAATACAGCTCCAGACATACCAACCGAGGTTGATACTTTATTAGAAACTCCTAAAAACGGACAAATTCCTAAAAATTGTGATAATACAATGTTGTTTACAAAAACTGCGGCAATAAGTATAATTATATAATCCATTATTTTGCTGTTTTAGCGGTTACTTTATTAAATAATACGGTTAAATATGCTAAAGCGATAAATGCTCCAGGAGGTAAAATAAACAAGATAAAAGTATTTGCATTTTCAGCAACAAACTTTAAACCGAATAAACTTCCGTTTCCTAAAATTTCTCTAGTTGCACCTAATATTGTTAATGCTAAAGTAAAACCTAATCCCATTCCTAAACCATCTATCAATGATGAAAGTGCATTATTTTTAGATGCGAATGCTTCGGCTCTTCCTAAAATAATACAGTTTACTACAATTAATGGAATAAAAATTCCTAATTGCTCATATAAAAAAGGTACAAATGCTTCTAAAATCATTTCAACAATGGTTACAAATGATGCGATGATAATGATGAACGCCGGAATACGAACTTTGCTTGGGATTTGATTTTTTACTAATGAAACAACAATGTTACTCATTATTAATACAAACATTGTTGCAACTCCCATTCCTAAACCATTAGAAGCTGATGATGTTACTCCTAAAGTTGGACACATACCCAATAACATTACAAAAATTGGGTTTTCCTTTACAATCCCCTTTAAAAAATTTTGGGTTTGATTTACAGTTTCTGCCATACTATTAATTTTTAGGAGTTTTAAGATTCTCTTTATTTTTCATAAACTCATCAAATGCCATTTGTGTAGCTTCACCAAAAGCTCTTGAAGAAATTGTTGCTCCAGTTAGCGCATCTACTTCACCACCATCTTTTTTTACTTTTAAATTATATGTTGAAGGATTTTTATCTCTAAACTGTGCTAAAAACTTTTCATCTTTCATTTTAGTTCCTAAACCTGGAGTTTCCTTTTGTTCTAGAACTTCAATGTTCTGAATTTCACCTGATGCTTTAAAACCAATCATTAATTTTACCAAACCGCTAAATCCTTTTTCTGAAGACCCAATAACTGCAGCTCCAACAAATTCGTTATTCGCAAATCCAGGATAAACTTCTATTGAGTCATTTATATTTTCAGATTTAATTAATACAACATCTTCTACAGGATTGTTATCAAAATCGGGTAAAACTAATTTTATAGCATTCGTTTTCTTTGCAACTTTTGCATCTTTTATAGGTTGTTCGGTTAATTGATTTACATAACCTAATGAAAAACCTGATATTATGGTAATTACAAATAATGAAATTACCATATTCATAAATGTATCTTTCTTTTTACTCATAATTACACAATTTTAGATTTGATTTTTGCACCAAATCGGCGAGGTTTAAAATACGTGTTTATCAACGGTACAAATGCGTTCATAATTAAAATAGCAAATGAAACGCCTTCAGGATATGCTCCAAATAATCTAATTACCACAGTAATTACACCAATTCCAACAGCAAAAATTATCATTCCTTTTTTAGTCATTGGGCTGGTAACTAAATCGGTTGCCATAAAAAAGGCTCCTAATAAAGCTCCACCTGAAAGTATATGAATTAATGGACTTGCATATTGTTCTGGATTTATCACCCAAAAAATACCGGTCATAACTGCCATAGTAACCAACATTATTACTGGAATATGCCAAGAAATAACTTTTCTAACTAGTAAATAAATTCCACCAATTAACAATGCAATTGCCGACATTTCACCAATAGAACCACCAGTTATTCCTAATAACAAATCAATAGTTGAAGGAATTTTAGTTGAAATCTCGGTCATTGTTTCACCAAACATTAATCCCTCTTTTATCATTCCTAAAGTTGTAGCTCCGGTAACTCCATCTGCAATTGATAAATTATTTTCAACGGCTGTTGGCCACATTGTCATTTGAACTGGAAATGAAACCAACAAGAAAACCCTACCAACTAGCGCTGGATTAAAAATATTAAATCCTAAACCACCAAACGATAATTTTGCAATTCCAATAGCTACTAAACTACCCACAACAATCATCCAAATTGGCAAACCACTTGGCAAATTAAAGGCTAATAAAATACCTGTAATAAGTGCTGAACCATCTCCAATGGTAATTTCAGTTTTTAATAAATACTTTTGAATTAAATACTCAAATGCTAAACAAGAAATTATTGCAACCGCAGTTACAATAAATGCGTTAATACCAAAAACATATAGTGAAACTAAAAATGCCGGAATTAAAGCGATAACCACATCGTACATTATTTTTTTTGATGTTCTATCTGAATGTACGTGCGGTGAGGCCGATATAATAATAGGTTGACTCATTTTAATTTTTAGAGGTTTGTAATTTTTTAACAATGCTTTTTCCGAAACGGATATAATCTAATAACGGGCGATCTGACGGACATACATAACTGCAAGATCCACACTCAATACACGTCATAATATCTTCATTAGAAGCTCTTTCAAACAATCCTTTTTCAGATAAATTCATTAACAAATGTGGTTCTAATCCCATTGGACATACATATACACATTCTCCACAACGAATACAATTTTTAGGTTCTCCTCTACTCGCTTCATCTTCTGCAATTACCAAAATTCCTGAAGTTCCCTTTGTAACCGGAACATCGGTATTTTTTATTGCTTTTCCCATCATAGGTCCACCATTTACAATTTTTCTAGTTCCTTCTGGCAAGCCTCCAACTTCAGCAATTAAATCACTAATTGGAGTTCCTATTTTTACCCAAAAGTTTGATGCGTTTTCCATTTTTTTACCAGTAACGGTAACTACTCTTTCTATTAAAGGTTTGTTGAATTGAACAGCTTCATAAATAGCGAAAATAGTTCCAACATTATGTACAATTACACCAACATCTAACGGTAAACCGTTTTTAGGAACTTCTCTATTTAACAGAGCTCTAACCAACTGTTTTTCTCCACCTTGAGGATATTTAACCTGCAAAGCAGCTACTTGAATTTTTGAATTATTTTTGGTCGCTTTTTTAAATAAATCAATAGCATCTTTTTTATTATTTTCAATGCCAATAATAGCTTTGTTAATATTTAAAGCTTTCATTAAAATTTCAATACCAACAATTATTTCTTCCGATTTCTCGAGCATTAATCGGTGATCTGCTGTTAAATAAGGCTCACATTCTACACCATTAATTATTAAGCAATCTAACTTTGTACCTTCCTTTACATTTAATTTTACATGTGATGGAAATGTTGCTCCACCTAAACCAACAATACCAAAATCGTTAATACGCTGTAAAATTTCTTTTGATGATAATGTTATTTCTTGTAGTAAAGGATATTCTTTTTCTTCAAAATTAGATTCATCCTTAACATCTGTTCTAATTACAATACATTGTTTTTTGTAACCGCTAGAATCTATAATTTTATCTAGTTTAGTTACAGTTCCTGCAACTGGAGAATGTATATTTGAAGAAACAAAACCACCCGATTTCGCAATTACCTGACCAATTTTTACTTTATCTTTTACTGCAACGACAATTTCTGCAGGGATTCCAATATGTTGTGCAATTGGCACATTCATCATTTTTGGAACCGCTAACCTCTTAATTATTTTTGATGAAGTTAATTTATTTTCTGGAGGATGAATTCCTCCTTTAGGAAACGTCTTAAGCATCCGTTTTATCATTTACAGGTTCAACAATAGGCTCTTTTACAACTGCAACTTTTTCTTTCTTTTCAACCACAACTTTCTCTTCAACTTTCTTCACTTTTTTTGGAGGAAAATTTGTTTCAATTATAGAATGTGTTGGACAAACATCGACACATTTTCTGCATAATGTACAATACGCAGGATCTATATAAGCTAGGTTATTTACAATTGTTACAGCCTCTTTTGGGCAAATGTCTAAACATTTAGAACAACCAATACAAGCAACTGCACAAGATTTTTTTGCAATACCACCTTTATCTTCGTTTAAACAACCAACAAAAACTTTTAAATCTTTTTTGTTTCTTGGGCGCATTTCAATAATATCTCTTGGACATTCTTCAACACAAGCACCACAACTGGTACATTTATCTGTAATAATAACTGGCAATCCTGTAGTTTCATCCATATACATGGCATCAAACTTACAGACCTTTACACAATCTCCATCACCTAAACAACCATATTGGCAATCGGTTTCACCACTATAAATCATTGCAGAAATAGCACAGGTTCTTGGACCTTGAAACTCGGTAGTTTTTGGACGAACATCACAGCTTCCTTGGCAACGTAAAACTGCTACTGTTGGATCTTTTTCCGCAACTTCTTTCCCTAATTTAGCAGCAACTAATTTCATTACATCATTTCCTCCAACCGGACAAAATAAGTTTGAAATATCTTCTGTATTTACCAATTTTTCAGCAAAAGATCTACATCCTGGAGAACCACAACCTGCGCAATTTGCACCTGGTAATAATTCATCAACTTCACCAATTAATGGGTTTTCATACACATAAAATTTCTTGGAAACTAAATACAGCACAACTGCTGCAATAACTCCCAAAGAAACCAATAACAAAACGCTATATAAAACTGAATCTGTCATTCTTAATTATATTTTAAAATTGAAAGTTTAAATGCTTTTTTAAATGAATTATTAAAAACAAAAAGCATTAAATAATATGGACCAAGTACAAGCAAGGAAAGAATTCCTGCAAACCATTCGGTAAAAAATAAAGATGCAATAACCAGCGTAATCATCATTAAAATAAAAGGAAAAATATATGCCCAAAAAACAGCTTTTAACCCAAGCTCTTTTTTTAAGGATACTGTAACTGGTTCATTTAAACTAAAAACTTGATTTGATTCAAAAATCTCAATTTCTTTATCATTTGACTCCGAAACTCCACAAGCCGCTTTGGCTTTACACCCTTCACAATTAATATTTCCTTTTAAAGAAATTGTGTAACTGCTAAAATTAATTTTTGAAATAACACCTTCGTGCTTAATTGATTTTACTCTAAATTCACTTTCATTAATTTCGTCTGTATTTTCCATAATTATACGTGCATAGTAACTTGGAACGGTAAAATTATAACTTATAATAAGTTTAAAATATGACGAATATTAGGTTTTTAGCTATTTTAATATTTTTATATAGATTTAACATTTTTATTAGTTTTTGTTAAAATTTTAAATTGATCAACCAACTCAATCTCTGTAATTTTTTGATTGTTAATAAAAAAAACGCAATTACGAAACCTAAAAATATTAAAATTCATACTTTTAAAAATTCATATTTTCAAGCAACTATTTAGCACATGTTTTTAATTTTCGACACAGAAACCACTGGTTTACCAAAAAGCTGGAATGCACCAATTACCGATACTGATAATTGGCCTAGATGTGTACAAATTGCATGGCAAATACATAATGAATACGGTGAATTAATTGAAAATCAGGATTTTCTAATCAAACCTGAAGGCTTTAATATACCTTATGATGCTGAACAAATTCACGGTATTTCTACACAATTAGCAGAAGAAAAGGGTGAAGATTTAGAAAAAGTTTTATACTTATTTAATGAAGCACTTTCTAAATCTAAATTTGTAGTTGGTCAAAATGTAAATTTTGACCTTAATATTATGGGATGCGAATATGTGAGATTGGGCATAGATACTTCATTAAATAAATTACCAGTTTTAGATACTTGTACAGAAGTTACAGCAACTTTATGCCAAATACCAGGTGGTAGAGGCGGCAAATTTAAATTACCAACATTAACAGAACTACATCAACATTTATTTAATGCCCCTTTTAACGAAGCCCATAACGCAACTGCTGATGTTGAGGCAACTACACGTTGTTTTTTAGAATTAATTAGACAACGTATTTTTACAAAAGAGGAATTAGATGTTCCTGCAGATTATTTCCAAAAATTTGATGCTAAAAATCCAACTACAATCAATGTAATTGGATTAAAACATTTAAATTTAAAAAAGGAAAGTGAAAAATTAGCCAAAAAAACAGAACCAAAAACCGAAGCTCCTATAATTCATTCGGAAGAAGTTGTAGACGAATTTCAAAATGCCAGATTTGCACATTTACATTGTCATTCACAATTTTCAATACTGCAATCAACATCAAGTGTTAGCAATTTAATAAATGCTGCTATAAAAGACAATATGCCTGCGGTTGCCCTAACAGATTCTGGTAATATGATGGGTGCTTTTTATTTTATAAAAGAAATACTATCGCACAATGCAATCATCGAAAAACAAAATAAAGGTTTATCCACTGAAGAACAACCAAAAGAGTTTTTAAAACCAATTTTAGGTTGTGAATTTAATGTTTGTGAAGATCATACAAATAAAGATCAAAAAGATAATGGCTACCAAATTGTAATTTTAGCAAAAAACAAAAATGGCTATCACAATTTGGCAAAAATGTCATCACTTTCACACACTGAAGGTTTTTACTATGTACCAAGAATTGACAAGAAAATAATTTCAGAATTTAAAGAAGACTTAATTGTTCTTTCAGGAAATTTATATGGTGAAATACCCAGCAAAATTTTAAACGTTGGAGAAAATCAGGCAGAAGAAGCATTAATTTGGTGGAAAGAGGAATTTGGAGATGATTTTTATTTAGAATTAATGCGTCACAATCAAGAAAACGAAAATCACGTAAATGATGTGCTTATTGAGTTTTCAAAAAAACACAACGTAAAATTAGTTGCTACAAACAATACTTTTTATACAACTGAAGTTGAAGCCGATGCACACGATATTTTATTATGTGTTAAAGATGGTGAAAAAATAGCAACTCCAAAAGGTAGAGGACGCGGCTACAGATACGGTTTACCAAACAACGAATATTACTTTAAATCTCAAGAACAAATGAAAAGTTTGTTCAAAGATATTCCTGAAGCCATCACAAATATTCAAGAAATAGTTGATAAAATTGAAATTTATACACTAGCTAGAGATGTATTATTACCTAAATTTAATATTCCTCAAGAATTTATTCATCCACAAGACGCTATTGATGGTGGCGTAAGAGGTGAAAACGCTTATTTAAAACATTTAACTTTTGAAGGTGCAAAAAAAAGATATGGAGCTGTTTTAGACAAAGAAACTCAAGAACGATTGGATTTTGAGCTTTCAATTATTGAAAAAACAGGTTATCCAGGTTACTTTTTAATTGTTTGGGATTTTATTTTAGAAGCCCGAAAAATGGGAGTTTCTGTTGGTCCAGGTCGTGGCTCTGCAGCAGGCTCTGCGGTTGCCTATTGCTTGTGGATTACAAATATTGACCCCATTAAGTACGATTTACTTTTTGAGCGTTTCTTAAATCCAGATCGTGTGTCATTACCCGATATTGATATTGATTTTGATGATGAAGGTAGACAAAAAGTAATAGATTTTGTAATTCAAAAATATGGTGCCAGTCAGGTTGCACAAATTATTACTTATGGAACAATGGCTGCAAAGTCCTCTATTAGAGATACTGCTCGTGTATTAGATTTACCTTTAATGGATGCCGACAGAATTGCCAAGTTAATTCCAGGGGTTAAACTTCAAAATATTTTTGGTGAAGATCAAAAAAGTAAAGATAAAATAAAAGGCTTAAAAACTGAAGATTTAGAAAATGTTGAAGAATTAAGAAAAATTGCCGATGGTAATGATTTAGCTGCTCAAACAATCATTCAGGCAAGAGCTTTAGAAGGTTCAGTAAGAAATACAGGAACACATGCGTGTGGTGTAATTATTACTCCAGAAAAAATTACAAACTTAATTCCTGTTGCAACTGCAAAAGATTCTGATATGTATGTAACGCAGTTCGACAACAATGTTGTTGAAAGTGCAGGCTTACTTAAAATGGATTTTTTAGGTTTAAAAACTTTAACCTTAATAAAAGATACGGTAAAAATTGTAAAAGCCATCCACGGAAAAACTTTAATTCCTGACGATTTTCCTTTGGATGACGAAAAAACATACGAACTTTTCCAGAAAGGAGAAACCATCGGTGTTTTCCAGTACGAATCTCCTGGAATGCAAAAGCATATGAAATCGTTAAAACCAACTACTTTTGCCGATTTAATTGCTATGAATGCACTATACCGACCAGGTCCAATGGAATATATTCCGCTGTTTATTATGCGTAAACACGGAGAAGAAGCCATTGAATATGATTTGCCAGAAATGGAAGAGCATTTGAAAGAAACTTATGGCATTACAGTATATCAGGAGCAAGTAATGCTATTGTCACAAAAACTAGCTGGCTTTAGTAAAGGTGATGCAGATATGCTAAGAAAAGCAATGGGTAAAAAGATTTTTGCATTGCTAGAAACCTTAAAACCAAAATTTATAGAAGGCGGAAAAGCCAACAATCATCCTGAAGAAATATTAGAAAAAATTTGGAAAGACTGGGAAGCGTTTGCAGCCTACGCATTTAACAAATCACATTCTACTTGTTATGCTTATATTGCTTACCAAACTGCCTTTTTAAAAGCACATTATCCGGCAGAATTTATGGCTGCTGTACTTTCAAATAATATGAATGATATTAAGCAGGTTACATTTTTTATGGAAGAATGTAAACGTGCTGGAATTGCAGTTTTAGGCCCTGATATTAATGAATCTTATTACAAATTTGCAGTAAATAAAGAAGGTGCGGTTCGTTTTGGAATGGGCGCAATAAAAGGTGTTGGCGCTGGCGCTGTTGAAGCTATTGTTGAAGAACGTAAAAAAAATGGCCCTTTTACTTCTATTTTTGATGTTACAAAACGTGTAGATTTACGTGCTTGTAATAAAAAAGCTTTTGATGGTTTAGTAATGGCGGGCGGGTTAGATTCATTTAAAAATGTACACCGCGCTCAATATTATCAATTAGATGAAAAGGGCGTTACTTTTATTGAAAGAGCTATTAGGTACGGAAATAAATACCAAGAAAATAAAAATTCCGCTCAAGTATCACTTTTTGGAGAAGCTTCTGAAATTCAATTTCCTGAACCTGAAATTCCTGAAGCTGAAAAATGGGGAATGATGGAAGAATTATCAAAAGAAAAAGAATTGGTTGGAATTTACATTTCAGGTCATCCATTAGATGATTTTAAAACTGAAATCAATTATTTTTGTAATACGCCAGTATCGTCATTTCAAAATCAAGATGATTTATTAAATCGAGATGCTTCAATAGGAGGAATAGTTACAAATGTTGAGCATAGAACATCAAAAAATGGAAAAGGTTGGGCGGCTTTTACTTTTGAAGATTATTCGGGTCCTTTTGAATTTCGAATTTTTGGAGAAGAATATTTAAAATTCAAGCATTTTTTAATACCAAACTCATTTTTATACATAAAAATATATGGTAAAAAAGGTTGGAATAATGATGTGCGAATTTCATTTACCAACATTCAATTATTACATGATGTTTTAGAAGAATTTTCAAAAAAAATAACGTTGCAATTATCAATCAATGAAATTTCAAAAAATTCTATTGAAAAATTAAACAATATTTTAAACGATTTTAAAGGTAAAAAAACGCTTAATTTCTTTATTGTAGATAATGATGAAAATTTAACGCTTAATTTACCAAGCAGAAGTTACAAAATTGATATTTCTAATGAATTATTAGAAAAATTAAAAAACGAACAAATTAACTTTAAACTAAATTAGTATTTAAACTGTTTTATGAAGAAACTACTTTTTAACTTATTAATTATCATTAGTTTAAATTGCTTTGGACAATCAAATTCATCGTATTTACAAGCCGATACTTTTTATGGAAATGTGCTTCGTCAAAACCCCGATGCTCACGTTTTAATTCAAGGTCATCCAACAGGTTTCTTTTTAAGTTATAATAAAAGATCTTTTGGAGAAGAAGCTTGGCAAGACCATTATAATTATCCAGATTTTGGTTACTCAATTGGTTATCAAGATTATAAATCTGATATTGTAGGGAAATTATATTCCATTTATGGACATTACAATTTTTATTTTTTTAATAGAGAAAACAAAAATCAATTAATATTTAGAGCAGGAATTGGGTTGGCTTACAATACAAATCCTTATGATAAAGAAACGAATAATAAAAATACTGCTTTTGGAACCAGTTTAAATTCTAGTACTTATTTTAAGTTATATTATCAAAGAGAAAATATCATTGAAAATATTGGTGTGAATGCTGGATTAACTTTTATTCATGCTTCAAATTCAAATATAAAATCTCCAAATTCTGGAATGAATGTTTGGGCTGCAACAGTTGGTTTAAATTATAATTTAGATAATGAAATTGAATTAAAAACCTATATTCAATCTTCAGAATCAAGCTATTTTAAACAACCAATTAAATATAATGTTGCTTTTAGAACAGGAATAAATGAATCTGAAATTATTGGTAGTGGTGTAAAACCTTTTTTTGTTTTTTCTGCTTATGCTGATAAAAGATTGAACAGAAAATCTGCCATTCAATTTGGTGCAGATTTATATATTTCTCCCATTCTAAAAGATTATTACGAGTTAAACTTAACAATTCCACACACCCATTTAAAAGAAACCAACGATTTTTCTAGAATTGGTTTGTTTGTGGGGCACGAGTTATTTATAAATAAATTATCTATAGAAACTCAAATTGGTTATTATGTAAAATATCCTTTTGAATACCAAGGTTTGGTGTATGAAACCTTAGGATTAAAACGCTATATAAATGAAAAATGGTTTGCCTCTTTACGCTTAAAAGCACACGCCGCAGATGCTGAAACTGTTGAATTTGGTATAGGAATAAGACTTTAATTTTTATAAATGAAAAAATATTTCATCCTTTTATTTTTTACAGTTTTAGCTTCAATTCAGTTGTTTTCTCAAAACAATCAACAAATATTTAACAGTTTTCAAACAGATTTTTTTATTGGAAAACCTATTGAACACGATAAAAAACTAAACCATGCAATTCAGGGAAATTCATTCGGAATTTTAGTAAGTTGGAATAAAATAGCAACAAATTCATCAACATTTAACAAACTTTACAATTATCCAGAAAAAGGATTTTCATTTGTGTATCAAGATTTTAACTCCACTATTTTAGGAGAAGCTTTTGGTGTTTATCGACATTACACATACAATTTAATTCCTAAAAATAATCATCCACTTAAATTAACTACAGGTTTTGGTTTAGGTTATTTAACAAAAAAATACAATGCAATAACTAACCCTGAAAATTTAGCTATCGGATCAAACTTAAATGTTTCAGCATATATTAAATTGCAATATTTTCAGTTCTTAGTTCAAAATAAACTGAGTATTAACACAGGTTTAAGTTTGTTACACTTTTCTAATGTTAGTATAAAAAACCCAAATTTGGGTATAAATACCGTTTCTTTACACATTGGTGTAAATTATAAGTTTGGTGATGAAAAAAATATACCAAAAAAAGATATTGATACTATTGAAATAAACCCTAAACCAATTAATTACAACTTAGTTTTAAGAGGTGGATTTAATGAATCTTTAATTATTGATAGTGGTATTTATCCATTTTATACACTTTCATTTTATGCAAACAAACAATTAAATAATTATTCAGCTTTAACAGCTGGAGTTGATTTTTTTGATTCGAAATTTTTAAAAGATCACATTGAATATATAAATACAACGGAAAATAAGTTGTATAATAAAAATGATTATAGAAGAGCAGGTATTTTTGTTGGACATGAGTTAACTCAAAATAAATTTTCTTTTATATCACAAATTGGTTACACATTTTACACACATTACACATACGTTAGTAAGGTTTATGAACGTTTTGGATTTAAACATCAATTAAATAATCATTTATTTTCAGAAATTTCCTTAAAAGTAAATCTATTTAGAGCTGAAGCCTTAGAGTTTGGAATTGGCTATAAATTTTAATTAATTTTTTATGAAAAATGTATATTACTTACTATTTACTTTATTTATAATTAGCTGCAATAGCGAAAATGCAAGCGATTGTTTTCAAACTGCTGGAAAAATTGTGCAACATGAAGTTGAAGTTGCAAATTTTGATAAAATTGTAGTAAATAAAAAAATTGCCCTTTTTATTACTGAAGGACCTGTTCAAAAAGTTGTTATTGAATCTGGTGAAAATCTATTAAATGATATTACTGCTGAAGTTGTTGCCAATGAATTAATATTAACAAATTACAACAATTGTAACTTTTTTAGAGATTACGGAATTACAAAAGTTTACGTAACCTCACCTAATATAAACACTATTAGAAATGCTTCAGAACTTGATGTAACATCCATTGGGACTTTAACTTATCCATCACTTTATTTACGCTCTTCTGGAGAGAAAAGTACGTATTTAGCTGTGGGAGATTGGCATTTAACAATTGAAAATAACGCAGTTACTATTTGGAGTAATGGAATATCAACCTATTATTTAAAAGGAACTTCCAACAACTTAGATGTTGGATTTTCTGATGGAGATACCCGTTTTGAAGGAAAAGACTTTATTGTAAAAAATATTACCGTTAGAAATGTAAGTTCTAACGATGTTTTAATTTATCCAACCGAAAAACTTACAGGATCAATCCATTCAACCGGAAATGTAATTTCATATAACAAACCTCCAATTGTTGATGTTGATGTGCAAAGTGTAGGAAAACTAATTTTTAAGTAGTTAACTCTCTAAATAAGCTTTCTAAATTTTTATTTTTAGTAGTCAAGTTTAATGTTTTTAAGCCATTGTCATGAGCAAAATCAAACACAGCAGGTCGCATATCTTTTGTAGTTTCAAAAGTTAATTCCCAAATAGTATCGTGTACATTATTTGCGTATTTTAAGTGAGGAATTTGATCAATAAATTGTTTTTCAATTTTTAAATCGAATTCAACTTCAATAATTTGATCTTGATTCCCTTTTAAATCTGTCAACTTTTTGTCAGCAACAATTACACCTTTATTTATTAAAATTACACGATCGCAAATTGCTTCAACTTCTTGCATAATATGTGTAGAGAAAAGTACGGTTTTATCTTTACCAACTTCTTTAATTAAGTTTCTAATTTCTACTAATTGATTTGGATCTAAACCCGTTGTTGGTTCATCTAAAATTAATACTTCTGGGCTATGCAATAAAGCAGCAGCCAAACCAACCCGTTGTCTGTAACCTTTAGAAAGTTGTCCAATTTTTTTATGTGCTTCAGGCATTAAACCTACTTTATCAATACATTTTTCAACTTCAATTTTAGCAACTTTATGAATACTTGCATGAAACTGCAAATATTCTTTCACATACATATCTAAATACAGTGGATTGTGTTCTGGTAAATATCCAATATTTTTTTGAGCTTCAATTTTATGACTTTTTAAAGAAAATTCATTCACAAAAACCTCACCTTCTGTGGCAGCAATATAACCTGTTAAAATTTTCATTAACGTAGATTTTCCAGCACCATTTGGACCCAAAAACCCAACAATTTCTCCTTTAGAAATTTTAAAACTTACCGAGTTTAATGCTTTTTGAGCATCGTATAATTTTGAAACATCTTTGACTTCAATAGACATGTAAAAACAATTTTAACAAAAATACATTTTAATTATAATTTAACTAATACTAATAACGTTGTATGCTTAAATTATTTTTAAGACATTTGTTAAAAATTAAAAATGGGCTGTTTTAGAGTTTTACTTTGCATAATTTTTCCACCATTAGCAGTAATTGACAAAGGTTGTGGATCTATAATAATTGTATTTATTTTAACCTGTTTAGGTTGGATTCCTGGAGTAATTGCTGCCTTAATAATTAACAATAACCCAAACAGATAATGCATAATAAAATTGAACTAATAGATTTAGGCGAGAAAGATTATAAAGATACTTGGGATTACCAAGAAAAATTATTTCAAGGTATTGTTGATATAAAAATAGAAAATAGAAAAAATAATACTGAAATAGTTACGCCTAATTATTTTTTATTTGTTGAACATCCGCACGTTTACACATTAGGAAAAAGTGGTGATATCAGTAATTTATTGTTAAACGAAGAACAACTTGCTCAAAAAGGAGCGACTTTTTATAAAATTAATAGAGGTGGCGATATTACCTATCACGGGCCTGGACAAATTGTTGGCTACCCAATTTTAGATTTAGATAATTTTTTTACAGATATTCATAAATACTTACGTTTTTTAGAAGAAGTAATTATAAAAACGTTGGAAGAATATGGTGTAAATTCTACAAGAAGTGAAGGTGAAACTGGAGTTTGGCTAGATGTTGGAACGCCATTTGCCCGTAAAATTTGTGCATTGGGTGTTAGAACAAGTCGTTGGGTAACTATGCACGGTTTTGCATTAAATGTAAATGCTAATTTGGGTTATTTTGATAATATTATTCCTTGTGGAATAAAAGGAAAAGCCGTTACTTCTTTAGAAGCTGAACTTAATAGAAAAGTGCCTTTAGAAGAAGTAAAATCAAAAATTTTAAAACATTTCGCTAAACTTTTTGAAGCTGAATTTGTTTAATTAACTTAATCTTCTTCGTTGTAAAAAACTTTGTAAAACTTCATTTTACGATCTTCATCATAACCTTGTTCTATATATTCTGCTGAAGCATCTGGTGCATCAATATCCAATTTAATTTGAATATTAGTATCTAACTTTATTTCAGTTTTAATTTTTTGTTTTTGTTTTTTCAAAACAATATCAGAAACAGCAAATTGATTTCTAACTAATACTTCGTTTTCAGTTTCAAATTGCTTTTTATAATCATCAAAACGCGTTTTTTTAACTTCATCTTCTTCAAAAATATAATCTTTAAAATCGTGAATATTTACTTGCTCGTTTTCTTTAAAAAAGTCGACGGTTTTAGCTAAAAATTTACTTTTTTCGTGTACACCAAAATCTTCTTTTATTACTTCTTCAGAAAAATCTTTACACATTTCAATATAGTTTTGTGTGTGCTGATTGTTATCATCGGCATATTTTACACTTAAAAAGTTTTTAATCCAATATTGCGCATCGTAATTATTAGTATCAACACTTAATACAACTCTACCTTCAGCATCAGACGAGTTAATGATTAAACAACCTTTATCTAGTTTTTTGGTGCTAATTCCTTGTTGAACAACAACATCTAAACTTTCTTTTTCCATAAAAGTTTGGAAAAACTCTACTTTATTTTCAATTTTAAAAATCCCTAAAGCTTGCGTTATAACTTCCTTATATTCAATATCTTCAAACAAAGCGACAATCACATCTCCGGTTTTAATTTGTGCTGAATTAGATTGTTCAAACAAATGATTTACAATATGTTTAGAAACATCAACAAAAGTGGAAGGATCTGCAAAAACTTGTGCAGAATAATTGTTAATTTCGTTCAATTCTATATTTGAGTGATGGTTAAATCGGTAGCTTTCAACAACATTTCCAAAAGGTTTTAGCAAAAAAGGTTTCATTAATTCATAACTTTCTTCATCAAAAGTGACTACATCTTCTGAAAAAATATTGGTAGCGCTATTAAATTTATTTCCTACTTTATGAATTATAAATTTTGAAATGGCAACTCTGTTTCTTTTAATCATCTTTTACTTTTTTAACGAAAGCAAATGTAAAATTTTAAAGCAGAAAAACGATTGAATTACAAATCTAATTTTAATTGTTCTGGCAATAATCTAAATGATTTTCTGTGATATTTTGTTACGCCAAAATTTCTAATAGCATTTCTGTGCTGGATGGTTGGATATCCTTTATTTTTTTGCCATTGATAATCAGGAAATTCTACTGCAATTTTCTCCATATACGAATCTCTATATGTTTTTGCTAAAACTGATGCAGCTGCAATACTCATAAATTTAGCATCACCTTTTACAATGGTTGTATGTGGAATTTGTTTGTAGGATTTAAATTTATTTCCATCAACAATAATATGTTGTGGAACCGTTTTCAGCTTTTCTAAAGCCAAATGCATTGCTAAAATTGACGATTGTAAAATATTTATTTCATCAATAGTTTCTTCAAAAACATACGAAACGCCAAAAGAGATTGCAGATTCTTCAATTATTGGTCGTAATAAATCTCGTTGTTTTTCAGAAAGTTGTTTAGAATCATTTAATAGTGGATGCGAAAAATTATCAGGCAAAATAACTGCTGCGGCAACTACTGGCCCACATAAACAACCTCTTCCTGCCTCATCTGTTCCAGCTTCAACAATATTAGGTATGTAAAAATTTTTTAACGGCATTTGCAATTATTTTTTTCAAAAATAACTCAATTTTATGAAGTTCTATTTTAAATTTATGGATTGCAATTTACTATTATTTTTTTCGTTCAAATATTTTACCTTTGCCACTCAATTAGTTTTATGAAAAAATTTCTTATAGTTTTATTTTTAGGGTTTTGTTTCTTTTATTCAAACGCACAAATTGTTGAAAGAGATTTAGGTGGAAATATGTTTAAAAATGATAGTACCACTTTTAAAAATGAAGTTAAAATAAAACTAGATGGAAAAACTAAATATACAGACTATAAAGTGTTTACCATTTCTAATGATACCACATATATAGATACTACATTGTCCTTAAAAAAAGATGTAAAATTTAATTATTTAAGAAAAGATGATTTTGAGCTACTTCCGTTTCATAACATGGGACAAACATATTCTAAATTAGGTTATTCTTTTGAAAACACTGCTATTTTTCCATTGATTGGGATGAATGCAAAACAATATAATTATGATAAAGTAGAAGAAATAAGGTACTATTATGTTCCAACTCCTACTTCTGAAGTAATGTATAAAACTGGATTTGAGCAAGGACAAGTTTTAGAAGCTTTGGTAACAATGAATACTTCTAGAAAATTCAATATTTCATTAAAATACAAAGGATTACGATCTTTAGGAAAGTACCGATATTCTTTAGCAAGCACCGGAAATTTTATTTCTACATTTAATTATCACAATACCAATAGAACCTATGAATTAAAAGGTCATTTTGCTTCATTCGACTTTTTTAACAATGAAAACGGCGGCTTAACAGAAGATGCTATTAGCTACTTTGAAACCAACGATCCAAATTATACAGATAGAGGAAGATTAGATGTAAATTTAGCTAACGCCGAAAATATGTTTGAAGGGAAACGTTACTTTACTGAACAAACATTATCAATCTATTCCAAACAAAACGCGCAAGAAAGAAAAAACAAACAAAAATTAGAAGCACTAAAAATTAAAGCAACAAAATTAGACACATTTGCCATAAAAAACCAATTAGATTCAATTGCAATAGACTCTATTAATACTAAAAAAATACTTAAAAAAAATCCTATTGCAAAAAACATTAGAAGAGGAATAGAAACAATTGAAACCCCTACTATTACTAAAAGTGAAACCATTGTACCTAAAATAGATTCCACGTTAGCAATTACAGAAGTTTCAAAAACGATATTAGATTTAAAATTAGGACACCGTTTTATGTATGAAACGAAACATTATAGATTTAAACAAAGTTCTGATAGCGAAATTTTTGGTGATGTATTTAATACACCAATTGATGATCATACTTCTTATCAACACATGAATAATGAACTTTTTCTTCAACTTAATTCACCTATTACTGGAATTTTAAGAGCAAAAACTGGATTTTTAAATTACAATTATCACTATAATAGTATTTTATACTACAACGATCAAACTATTTCAGACAAACTAAAAGGAAATGCTTTTACCGTTGGTGCAGATTGGATTGTTAAATATGGTAAAGTACATTTAAATGCAAATGCACAAACAATTATTACTGGAGATATTACAGGACATTCTTTAAAAGCTGCTGCAAGTTTTGAATTAGACAGTATTTTTAGCTTTAAAGGATTTGCTGAAATTAACTCAAAATCACCCGATTTTAATAAATTATTATACCAAAGTGCATACATAAATTACAATTGGCAAAATAATTTTAAAAACGAAGAATTAAAATCTATAGGCGCTCAAATGATTGTTAATAAATGGGGAAACATTAAAGCTACATACTCTATTGTAGATAATTACACCTATTTTAATGAAGATTCTAAACCTACTCAGGCTAATGAAACTTTAAAATATTTTAAAGTTAAAGCACAGCAATATTTTACATTTAGAAAATTCACTATTGACAACACTGTAATGTATCAAAAAGTAGAAAATGGTGATTCTTTTTTTAGAGTTCCTGAATTAGTGACTAGAAATACGCTTTATTATTCTAATTACTTATTTAAAAACAAACCATTATTCCTACAAACAGGTGTTACATTTAAATATTTCACTTCATTTAAAGCAAATGCATACAATCCTTTATTAAGTGAATTTGCGCTTCAAAATGATACAGAAATTGGTAATTTTCCTGTATTAGACTTTTTTGCAAATGCTCAAATTAGACGTACAAGATTGTATTTAAAAGTTGAGAATTTTAGCGCAAGTTTTACTGGAAGAAATTATTATTCAGCACCTAATTATCCTTATAGAGATTTAACCGTAAGGTTTGGTTTGGTTTGGAACTTCTTTATTTAAATAATTACTTTTTTACTAATTGCTTTATCTTAATACCGAATGCAGCAAAAGTTAAAGTCATTATTGGACTTAACCAGTTAAATATAGCATAAATAAAATATTCGTGCACTCCCACACCTAAAACGCCTGATTGGTATGCTCCACAAGTATTCCAAGGAATTAATACTGAAGTAACAGTACCTGAATCTTCTAAACTTCTACTTAAATTTTCTGGCGCTAAACCTTTATCGTGGAAGGCTTTTTTAAACATTTTACCAGGAATTACTATGGCCAAATATTGGTCTGATGCAATGGCATTTAAACCAACACAACTTATAACGGTGCTTGCAAATAACCCAAAAATTGAAGTAGCAATTTTTAATAATGCATTTGTAATTCTGGCAAGCGCACCAATAGCATCCATAATTCCACCAAAAAACATAGCACAAATAATTAAATAAATTGTCCAAAGCATTCCTTTCATACCACCTGCACTAAATAATTCATTTAATTTTTCATTATCTGTAGCTATATGAGTATCTGTAAAAATTGAGTTAATTACTGTTTTATAACTATTTGACCCAGGTAACATATCTAAAATATCACCTTGAAAAATTATGGCAAAAATAGCTGCTAAAATAACCCCAATTCCTAAAGCAATTAAGGGTTTGGTTTTTAATAAAATAAGTATTATTACTATTAAAGGAACTATAAATAAGTAAATTGAAATATGAAACGTTTCGTTAATTGTATGCAATAAACCGCTAACATCAGCACTTCCTGTAGTTTCAATATTTAAACTAATAATTGTAAAAACTAATATGGTTATTAAAATTGTTGGAACAGTTGTTAAGGTCATATACCTAATATGTGTAAATATATCGGTTCCAGCCATTGCTGGTGCTAAATTTGTAGTATCACTTAACGGAGACATTTTATCGCCAAAATAGGCGCCCGAAATAACTGCACCTGCTATCATTCCTGAAGGAATTCCTAATGCGGTTCCAATACCAACCAATGCAATACCAACTGTAGCTGAAGTTGTCCAAGAGCTACCTGTTGCTACAGAAATAATAGCTGCAATTATAACTGAAGCTGGTAAAAATATTGAAGGGCTTAAAACCTGTAAACCATAATAAACCATTGCTGGTATAATTCCGCTTATTAACCAAGTTCCGGCTAAAGCACCTACTAAAAACAAAATCATTATTGGAATGAAAACACTTTTTAAGTTTTCCCAAACTTCTAACAACATTCTTTTTACATTTACCTTATTTAAAAAACCTACAATGGAAGCAACAACACCGCCCATTAACAAAATAAACTGATTAGAATATTCCCCAAGCCATTCGCCACCAGCATAAAAAATATTATACGCTAAAAGCATCATTAAAATAACTACAGGAATTAATGCTTCTAAAATGTTTAACTCTTTATTTTGAATAATTTTTTGATCTTCAATCTTAATTTCAGAAAGGTTTTTCTTGTCTTGCATTCTTTAAATTTTGGATTTGTAATGATACGCAAAAATGCAAGTTTGTGCAAATAGAAAACCTCACTCAAATAAATGAATGAGGTTTCTTAAAAAATCAATAAAATAAAAACACTTTTTTTTACAAAACGCCAACCTTAGTCATACAGCGTCTCATTGCTCTATATGTTCTTTCAATATCATTATCTAATCCTATTGAAAAACGAATTATTCCATTAGATAAACCCATTTGTTTTTGTTCTTCTATTGGAATTTCAGATGAAGTACTTGTGCCTGGTGCACTAAATAATGTTTTATAAAAACCTAAGCTAACAGCTAAATAACCCAAATTCTCATGTTGCATTAACTCCATTAATTCATTTGCTTTTTCTAAATTTCCTACATCAACAGTCATCATTCCTCCAAAACCATATTCTTCATTATATAAGGTTTTAAATAACTCGTGGTCTTTATGACTTTTTAGTCCAGGATATACAACTTTTAAGCCATCTTGTTCAAATTTTTCAGCTAAATAGTGTGCGTTTTCGCTGTGTTTTTTCATTCTAATATGCAGTGTTCTCAAGTTTTTTAAAATACTTGAAGCGCGTAAACTATCCATTACCGGCCCTAATAACATTGCGGCACCGTCATTTACACTTCTTAAGCTATCAATAAATTGTTGTGTTCCACAAACTACTCCACCAACGGTATCATTTGTTCCATTTATAAATTTTGTTAAACTATGTATGGTAACATCTGCACCTAATTTTTGAGGAGAAATTAATAATGGAGAAAATGTATTATCTACAACTAATAAAATGTTGTGTTTTTTAGCAATTTTTGATAATTCTTTTAAATTGGCAATTTCTAATAATGGATTGCTAATAGCCTCACAATAAATCATTTTTGTTGATGGTTTTATTGCTGCTTCTACCTTTTCTAATGAAGTAATATCTACAAACGAAGTTGAAATATTTAATTTAGGAGCAAAGTTTTTAAGAAATGCATAACTACCTCCATAAATTGTTCTTGCTGAAACAATATGATCTCCTGCGCCACAAACTTGTAAAAAAACGGAAGTAATTGCACCCATTCCAGATGCTGCTACATTTGCAGTTTCTGTAAATTCCATAGCTGCCAAAGCTTTACTTAAGTATAAATTACTTGGACTGGTATGACGAGAATATAAATAACATCCTTCTGCATGACCTTCAAATGTATCTAACATTGTTTTAGCATGTAAAAATGTATAGGTTGCAGAATCTGATATGGAAGGATTTACCCCTCCAAATTCACCAAAATATTGTAAATCTTGTATGTTGTTTGCTGGCTTGTTACTCATAATATCTAATTTTATTATAAAAATACTTAAAAACAATTCGTTTCGCCACTTATATTTATTTTTTCAGTATTATTTTCTTTTATTTTAAATTAATAAAGTTTTATTTACTGTGTTTTATTATTATTTTTTCTATTTTTAGAAAAAAATATTAAAAATGGATATGATTGATTCTGTGGATGAACAAATTCTTATGTTGCTTCAAGAAAATTCTAAAATGAATATAAAAGAACTAGCTTTAAAAGTTGGACTTACAGCTACGCCTACTTATGATAGAATTAAAAGATTAGAAAAAAAAGGCATTATAAAGAGATATATTGCTGAATTAGATAAGCAAAAATTAGGGTTTGAGCTTACTGTTTTTTGTCAAGTAACTTTACAAGTACACTCTAAAACACTAATTACACAGTTTGAAAATGCAGTTAATAAAATGCCTGAGGTTTTGGGTTGTTATCACGTTGCTGGTAATTTTGATTATTTACTAAAAATTATAACTCCTAATATAAAATCGTATCAATTGTTTTTAAAAAATAAATTATCGGTTTTAGAATCAGTTGCAAACGTGCAAAGTAATTTTGTAATGAGCGCAGTTAAAGACAATTTAACCTTAACTATTACAAAATAAAAAAAGGAAACGGTATAAATTTATACCGTTTCCTTTTTTAAAATTTTACAAAAATATACTATTTAGATGCGTTTACTTTAAATGAGATTTCAAATTCGTCATTAATAAATTTATCTTTTAAATCATCAAAAAACTTTTGAGATTTATACTGAATATTATATTCTGTTCTATCAATTTTAAAAGCATTTCCAACAAGTTCAACGCCATCGGTAGTTTTATTTAAACTCACAGGAAATTCAATACTTTTTGTAATTCCTTTAATAGTTAAATCTCCTTTAACCAAAGTAGTTCCTTCATGTAAAACTTCCGTAATTTTAAACATAACTGTTGGGTTATTTTCTACATCAAAAAAGTCGCTGTTTTTTAAATGTCCAACTAATTTTGCGTTGTATTCATCATCTGCAGGAATGTCTAAAACTACAATTGAGTTCATATCAAAAGTAAAATTACCTCCAGTTAATTTACCATCCGAAACCACCAAATTACCATCTTTTATAGCTACAGTTCCATTATGTGTTCCAGTTGGTTTAAACCCTTTCCAATTTAAAATTGAATTTTCATTAGTTACTGTATAGGTTCCGTCTGCAATGGCTTCACCTTTATTTTCTGAAACAGGTGTTTCTACTTCTTTGGGTTTTTCATTTTTACAAGAAACAAAAGTTACACTTACAATAAGTGCAAAAATTAAAAATTTTTTCATTTTTTAGTTTAATTTAATTAGTATTAACTACAATAGTAACTGAAATTTATAAAAAAACCCAAATTTTTCTTATTGTTTAATATTTTTTTAACGAATTATTATACTTGCTTTTTTAAAATAATTTGCTCTAAATTTTTGTTTACAAGCACTTTAAAAAACTCTTTTAGCGCTGGATAATTTTCTACTGGATAAACTGGTGTATTTATTTGCAACATAGAGTATACATTTATTTTATTTTCAGCAGTTGATATTTTTAAGTGGTAAACACCGTAATCATTTGGTAATGCAATAGCCAAACTTTCTGGAATAGACTCAACAACATAACCATCTGGTATTACTATACTTACAATTTCTTTACTTCCTATTGGTGTTCCAAAATCTACTGGATATTCTCTATTTTCTAGTTTAAAAGGATTTTTAGTTGTTGCTAAAAATAATAATGGTTTAAAGTAAATTTTATCACCAATAATATCAACAGCATTTTTTTTATTAAACTTTAAAAGTTCAGTTACAGGCAAATATAAATCTGAATAATTAGAAATACGGTGATCTATTATTTCTATATTTTCATTTTCCTCAATTTTTTCAATAATTTTTTCTTGAGAACTATTTCCGTATTTATTTCTATAATTAAGTGCACTATTATTTACAAATACAGTTCTTTTCATCCCTTCAATTTCTCCATTCTTTTTTACTGAAATATTTAAAGTAGTATTTGTTTCAGATGAAGCTTTTGGAGTTAAATTTACCCAAGTTGAAGTTCCTGATTCTCTAATAATACGGCCTTGCCAATTTAAAACACGTAAAGGAAGAAGGTCTGGCGCACTAAATTCTTCTGTAGCATCTAATAATATTACGTCATTTTCTACTTCAATACCTGCAATTACATAATTAAAACCATTAATTGTTGGAAATATAGGAATACCATTATCACGCGTACTTAAAATTATAGGATTTGCCTGAATACCTGCTTCTTTTAACATTGCAATTAAAATAAAATTAATATCGGCAGTATTTCCAACACTCGTTTTATACGCTTCTTTTACTCCATTATATGTATAAATTCCTGCAACATTATTCCATTTTACTTTTTGTTTTACAAATTCAAATATTTCTACAATTAACTTATTAGTATCGCCTCCTGATTTTGAAATTAATAATTGAAGATCATCTTTAAAATAACCAGACTTTTCTAATTCTGGACCAAAATCACCATTTTTATAAATGGTTTTAGTAACATTTTCCCACGTTTGAGAAAAATATTCAATAGGACTTTGAGGCCATTTTATAGATGCTAATTCAAAGTGTAAAGTAGATGCGTAATTTGTAATTTCATTAACATAAGGTTCTTCAATAAGTGCTGGAATATTTTCATTATCAATTTTTATAACTTTTTTAGTTAAATCGATTTTTTGAGTTGAAAAACCATTTCTATTTTCTCTATCATTATTTGATAAAATTATATTATCGTTTCTTGTTGAAATTGTTGAATTAATTCTGAAATACCCAGTTTCTTTTAAATTGAAATTATAATATTCTGGAATTTCAATATCAGCTTCAAACTTTTTAGTTGGTATACTACTTTGCAAAACAATTTTATCAATACTGCTATAAGGTGATATAATAATATATTTCCATTCAACAATACAACCGTCAACTATATTTGGCATTGTAAATTTATCTGTAGACCAATATTTATTATTCTTATCAGTAAAAATTTCATTATTTTTTAATTTATACGACTCTATTTTTCCGTTTTCTAAAACATACGTTTTTGCATTTTGTATACTTAATCTCTCTGAAGTTGAAGCGACTGGTGTGTAGTATTTAATTTCTTTGGTTGCCCAATCGTACCCTTCTTTATTGTAAATTTTTATTCGTTCTTGTACTTCGGTAATTAATTGATATCCTATATTTTGAGAATACCTGAAGTAAACGCGTTTATTTACATATAATTTTACTGCATTTGCAGTGGAATCTAATGGGTATACTTTTTCTGAAAGCTCTTCTTTTGATATTTTACCAATTCTATAATCCTGCCCTTGTAAATTGGTTAGAACAAGCATAAAAATTAATATATTCAAGATCTTTTTCATAACTATATCGTTTTTAAAATTATTTTTATATTATCGTTTATATTAATATCTTTTTTAAAATTTCTGTAATCTTCATACTCTTCTGGCTTATATTTTCCTGTTTCAATTTGTAGTTTTCGTTTGTACAAATAATTATAATCGTTAATTTTTATAAGTTCAAAAGTGTAAGTTCCAAATTTTGAAGTAATTTCTTTTTTTGTAGGCACATATTCAATTTCATATGTTTTTGGTAGTTTAATTTCAACCTCATCAATATCAACAAATCCTCTTGAAATTTCAAATGGTAACTTTCTATTTCTAATGCGTTTTGGCACAACTGTATTTTTATTAAACGCATTGACATTTATAAGCATTTTATTACCACTTATTGATGCGTAATTAGATGCAGAAAACTCAATATTTTCTTCATATTTAACATCATTTTTATTGTTTAAAACTTCAATTTTTGAAAAAACAATATTATTAATTGAATTAAAGTATGCTTTAAATTGAGCATCTAATTCGGTAGGATTTTTACCTTCGTAACTATCTAAATTGTCGTTATATTGGGTTCCTGAAGATTCAATTTTAAGTTTAGCGTTAATTGTTCCGTCATTATCTATAGCAAAATTTCCTTTTGTTAGTTGAATGTTGTTTTGGGCTGGGTAAACTGTAGTTTTTTTAAGTTCGCCTCCTTCTGGTTTTATTACTATTACATTTCTATCATCTGTAAAATTAGCAATGTATCCAAATGGTACTTTTTGACTTGTACATTCTAACCAAACATCGCCTTCTTCTAAAGGTAAATTCAAAATTACGTGATTACCTTGTATACTTGGCGAATTAAAATCCATATCTAAACGTTCAAAACCACCAAAAAGCTCTGTAAAATAAGATTTTACACCCACTGCATTTAATAATGATTTAGTGTAATTTGTTAAAGCTTTACAATCTCCATATCCTAATCTATCTACTTCACTTGCCAGCATTGGTTTTAAACCTCCAATACCAACTTGTACACTTATGTATCTTGTTTTATCTTGTACATATTGATAAATTATTTTTGCTTTTTCAAGATCACTATCAGCATCTTTTACAAGTAGGTTAATTTTAGCAACAGTTTCATCACTTAAATAACCTACATCTCTATATAAATTATCATATTCCCATTTACCAAGTTCTTTCCAGTTTGAAGCTTCTCCTGCTTCTCCCTCAACATAAAATTGATTAGATGCAATTTTTACATTTGGCAATAATTCTTTTAATGATAAACTTAAAGGCTCTTTATTTATAGGCTCTAAATTTGAAATTTTATAATTTAAAGAATTTTCATTTTCGCTTTTTTCAACCTTATAGTTTTCAAAATTAATTTCACGAATATTTAATTTCAATTCTTTATTATAATTAATTTGATATGAAGATGTTAACAATCCTGTTTCAAAATCTGACAAAGGATTCCAACTAGGAATAAAAGCCGTGTTTGATGTTTCTATTTCATATTCATAATAAATTGTATATGGATAACTTAATGGAATATATTCAAAATAAAGTAACCTATTATCCGCAAATAAAGTTCCGCCATCAACCTGGCTTACATCCTTATATTCTTTATTTTTTACTTTTTTAATTTGATTTCCAAAAGCATTATAAATAATTGTTGAAACACTTTTTATACGTCTACTTCCGTCATAAGGAACAACAACATACCTATTTCCATTTCCAAATTTATTTAACACAGTAACTGCCTTTTTCACAATGTAACTCATTGATTTTTGAGATTTTAACTCAACACTTACTTGATCAAACAAAACAACAGAATGCGCATCCTCTTTTATATTTTGAGGAATAGTTGCACTGTTAAAATTATAATCTTGTGAGTAAGAAATTTGAATAAAATATAAAGTAAAAAGGACGACTATTTTTGTTTTTTTCATAGATTGCAATTTTTTATAAAAAAACAAAAATTTGTTTTAAAAAATAATGACAAAACTCATTTTTTAAATTATTCTCTCAATTTAGAATCAATTAAAATAGTGACAGGTCCATCATTTACTAATGAAACCTTCATATCAGCTCCAAACACACCTGTGCCAACTTTTTTATTTAAATGTTGTTCAAGTGTTGCAACAAATTTTTGATATATTGGAATTGCTATTTCTGGTTTTGCTGCTTTAATATAAGATGGTCTATTTCCTTTTTTAGTACTTGCATGCAATGTAAATTGGCTAACTACAATTGCATCGCCATTTGTATCTATTAAAGATTTGTTCATTACATCATTTTCATCATTAAAAATGCGCAGATTTACAATTTTTTTAGTGAGCCAGTCAATATCTTCTTGAGAATCTTCATTCTCAATTCCAACCAAAATTAAAAGTCCATTTTTAATTTCACTTACAATTTTATTGTTAATAGTTACAGATGCTGATGTAACTCTTTGTATAACAGTTTTCATAAAATTTAACTATAAATATCCGTTCTATAATGTTCCTCTTCACCTTCAACCATTTGCAAATAACTATTGTAGCGAGAATACGCAATTTCACCACTTTCAATAGCATCTTTTATAGCGCATTTTGGCTCATTTATATGCAAACAATTATTGAATTTACATTTAGATTTTAACCTAAAAAACTCTGGAAAATAATCTGTAATTTCTTCTGGTTTAAAATCTACAACTCCAAAACCTTTAATTCCGGGAGTATCTATAATAAAACCTCCAAAATTAAGTTCAAACATTTCAGCAAAAGTTGTTGTATGCTGTCCTTGTTTATGTTGTTTTGAAATTTCTGCTGTTTTTAAATTTAATGAAGGTTCAATTGCATTTATTAAGGTAGATTTTCCAACGCCTGAATGCCCTGAAAACATAGTGGTTTTACCTATCATCAATTCTTTAACTTCCTCAATACCAATTTTTTTTGTGGCAGAAATCGCAATACATTTATACCCAATTTCAGTATAAATCGCATCAAATGTTGCCAATTTATCTAACTGATCATCATCATAGGAATCTAACTTATTAAAAAGCAATACGGCAGGAATATTATAAGCTTCGGCAGTTGCTAAAAATCGATCTATGAAACCCGCAAAGGTTGGTGGGCTGTCTATTGTCACCAATAAAAAAGCAATATCAATGTTAGAGGCAATTATGTGCGTTTGTTTTGATAGGTTTACAGATTTTCGAATGATATAGTTTTTCCTATCAAATATTCTATTAATAACACCCGTAGCTTTATCTGTTTCAAATTCAAAACTAACCTTATCTCCAACCGTAACAGGATTTGTGCTTTTTATTCCTTTAATTCTAAATTTTCCTTTTAACCTGCACTCTACTCTTTCACCTGCTTTTGTGCAAACAGTGTACCAACTACCAGTAGATTTTGTAACTATACCTTCCATTAGCACAAATATAATTTAAAAAGTTCTATAAGATAATAGTTTTTGTTGCAGAAAGTATTAAAACAAAAAAAGCTTCAATTAAATTGAAGCTTTTTTTGTTGATCCACAAGGACTCGAACCTTGACTGACGATACCAAAAACCGGAGTGCTACCATTACACCATGGATCATTTTGCGGGTGCAAATTTAAAGTAAAGTTTTAAATCAACAAATATTTTTAACTATTTTTTTTATTTTTTCTTCAATACATCATCTTTAATACTTTATTAACGCTTCTTACCGTTCTAACTGTCAATATTTAAGTTTAAATTTGTTAATTTCGCCACGATTAAAATTTTTTATATGAAGTCCTTCAATTTCACTAAATGGAATAACAGTATTGGTTGGTTCACCTTTTCTATTGCGCTTTTAACTTACGCCTTAACTTTAGAACCAACCGTAAGTTACTGGGATTGCGGAGAATACATTTCAACAGCTGTAAAATTAGAAGTTGGTCACCCTCCTGGAGCGCCACTTTTCCAAATGTTAGGTGCATTTTTTGCTATGTTTAGTACAGACGTAACGGAAATTGCCAAAATGGTAAATTTCATGTCAGCCCTTGCAAGTGCATTCACAATTTTATTTATGTTTTGGACCATTACTGGATTGGCTAAAAAAATGATTAGCAACACCAATGAACTAAGTAGCGCTACTTCAATTGCAATTTTAGGAAGCGGCATGGTTGGCGCGTTAACATACACTTTTTCAGATAGTTTTTGGTTTAGCGCTGTTGAAGGTGAAGTTTATGCCATGTCATCATTTTTAATGGCATTATTATTTTGGCTTGGTTTACGTTGGGAAGCAGAAATGGACAAACCACAAGGAAATAAATGGCTATTATTAATAAGTTTTGTTGTTGGATTATCTTTTGGAGTTCATATATTATCATTATTAGTAATCCCTTCTATTGTTTTTCTGTATATATTCAAAAAATATAAAATCATAAATTATAAGCAGTTTATAATTGCCAATATTGTATCAATTTTAGTGTTATTTTTTGTTTTTAAATTATTATTCCCATATACTTTAAAATACTTTAGTGCATTAGAATTGTTTTTTGTGAATTCAATTGGTTTACCTTTTAATTCAGGAAGTATTATTGCAAGTATCATTGTGGTTGTTTTGTTTTATGTTGGAATAAATTATACTCATAAAAAGCAATTGGTTGGAGCCAATACTTTAATTCTTTCGGTATTGTTTATCATGATAGGTTTTTCATCATGGATGATGTTACCTATTAGAGCCAACGCAAATACAACAATTAACGAAAATAACCCATCAAGTGCCAGAGAACTTTTAGCATATTATGATAGAGAGCAATATGGAGATGCGAATGTTTTTTATGATACTTACTATTCTTTAGTTTATGATAGACAAGCAGACCCAAGCAACCCAACAAGAGATGATAAACCAAAGTATGAAAAAGATGAAAAGCTTGGGAAATATGTAATTGTAAATAATTACAAAGATGCTTTACCAAACTGGAGTAGCAAACATAAAGGTTTTATACCTCGTATGGTAAGTACTGATGGCTCTGTGATAAAAAATTACAAAGCAATTGCAGGTATTCCACAAAGTAGTAAAAGACGCCCAACTTTTTTAGAAAATATAAAATTTATGGTTGATTTCCAATTTGGATATATGTATGGTCGCTATTTTATGTGGAACTTTGTTGGTAGACAAAATGATGAACAAGGCCAATTAGATTTACAAAACGGAAACTGGTTAAGTGGCATCAAATTTATTGATGAATGGCGTTTAGGTCCACAAACTAACTTACCTTCAGATGTAAAAAATAATAAAGGACGCAATACTTACTATTTCTTGCCATTTATTTTAGGACTAATAGGCTTGTTCTTCCAACTTAAAAAAGATAAAAACAATTTTTACACCTTGCTCCTATTTTTTGCATTTACAGGTTTAGCAATTATTTTTTACACAAATCCAAAACCATTTGAACCTCGTGAACGTGATTACGCCGTAGTTGGTTCATTTTATATTTTTGCAATTTGGGTTGGCTTTGGTGTACTTGCATTATATGAGTATTTAAAAAAATATGCTAATAAAAACACCATTGCAATAGCCGTTTCTGTTATATCATTGTTAGCAGTACCAGCAATAATGGCTTCTGAAAATTGGGATGACCACGATAGATCTAACAGATATACATCGCATTTAAATGCCAAAGCATATTTAGATTCTTGTGATGAAAATGCCATACTATTTACCATTGGTGATAATGATACTTTTCCGCTTTGGTATATGCAAGAAGTTGAAAATTACCGAACCGATATTAAATTAATCAACACAAGCTTGTTTCAAACAGATTGGTATATAGATCAAATGAAACGAAAAACGTATAAAGCAGATCCAATTCCATCACAATTAACTCATGACAAATACAAATGGGGAACTTTAGATGTGGCTTATTACTTTGAAGAAATATTTCCACAATTAAAAGATTCTACTGTTACCATAGATTATTTTATGAAATGGATTGAAAGTGATCAAAAAATTACTGAATACGACTTAGATGAGGATGGAATTCCAGAAAAAGTATTACCAACTAATAAAATTAGAATTCCTGTTAATAAAGAAACTGTTCTTAAAAACGGAATAGTTGCGCCAGAAGATGCCCATTTAATTGTACCGTATATTGATATTCAATTTAAAGGAGCATTATCAAAAAATAGAATTTTAATGTTAGATATTTTGGCTAATAATAATTGGGAAAAACCTATTTATTTTACAGGTGGTGCTCAAGCCGATGAGGAATATATTTGGTTAAAAGATTATTTACAGTTAGATGGTATGACATATAAATTAGTGCCAATTTTAACTCCAGATGATGGAAATTTCTTTGAAATGGGTAGAATAAATACAGACATAATGTATGAAAATGTTAAAAATTGGGATTGGAGAAACATTACTGATGATAACATTTATTTAGATCCTGAAACACGTAAAAATTCCGTTACCTACAGAAATAACATGGAACGTTTGGCTAAAGCATTAATTTTAGAGAATAAACTGGAAAAAGCAGAAGAAATTGCCGATATTTCTTTAGAAAAAATGCCTGTAAATAAATTTGGTCATTACAGTATGTTAATTTCATATTTAGATATTTATTACGCATTAAATAAAAAAGAAAAAGCCAGGAAATTAGCTTCAGAACTTAAAACTGTTTTACAAGAAAATTTAACATACTACAGTCAATACGATGAGAATAATATAGAAGATGTATTTAACGACATTGAAAGAAGTTTGTTAATGTACGATCAAATTGTAAAAACAGCCATACAATTTGATGATGAAGATTATGCAACTTCATTACGAGATGAATATGTTACCTATTTAAAACTTTTTGACTTTTTAATTGAAAAACAGTAATGAAAAAATATTTTGTAAAAACTCCATACCTACTTAAACTAATTTTTAATAATTGGCTATGGAGTTTTTCAAAAAAAGAAAAAGCAATTTATTTAACTTTTGATGATGGTCCTACTCCTGAAATTACAGAATGGACGTTAAATGAATTAAAAAAATACAACGCTAAAGCAACATTTTTTTGCATTGGTAAAAACGTAAAAGCAAATTCAGAAATATTTAAGAAAATTGTTGATGCTGGCCATTCTGTTGGAAACCACACAAACAATCACTTAAATGGCAGCAAAACAAACCTAAACTTATATATTGATAATATCTTAAAAGCTGAAAACACAATACAATCTGAGTCAAAATTATTTAGACCTCCGTATGGAAAATTAACTTTAAAACAGAGTTTTAATATCAGAAAATTAGGTTATAAAATTGTGATGTGGGATGTATTAAGTGCTGATTTTGACAATACAATTACCAATAAAAAATGTTTAGAAAATGTAATTAAAAATACGGAAAGTGGAAGTATTTTAATTTTTCATGATAGTGTAAAAGCTAGCAAAAAACTAAAATACGTTTTACCTAAAATTTTAGATTATTATACGTCCAAAAATTATAGCTTTAAAAAAATAATAGCTTAGTTACCTAAACATATTGCTGAACTAAACCAATAAGTGTATTTGCGTCTTGAATACCTGTTTGTCTCCATTTCATTTCGCCATCTTTATAAATAATGAACGTAGGGTTTCCTTTAATTCTTAAAGCATTTGCTAACGTTTCGTTTTTATCAATATCAATTTTTATCACTTTTGCACTATCCCCTAATGCAGCAGCTACATCTCGCAAAACATCTTGTAAGTCTTCAGAGTTTTCTTCTTCCCATTCCGCATAAAAATCTATTAAAACAGGAATATCTGAACTAATTAATTCTCCAAATTTTGCCATAATTTAACTATTTCTTTAATAAAACTTTAAAAAAAATGTCACTGTATATATACAAATGTAGCATTTTAATTTAAATTATCACTATTTACTTCTTTTCAAAGTAATTACAGTAATTTCAGGCCAAATACCAACTCTGCCCGGAAAAGCTAAAAATCCAAAACCTCTGTTCACATTTATAAATTTAGTTCCTTCATTATAAATTCCTGCCCATTGTTTATAAATATATTGCACTGGACTCCATTTAAAGCCTGGAATTTCAATACCAAACTGCATTCCGTGCGTATGACCACTTAAAGTTAAGTGATAATTATTTGTGTGATTTTTAACTTCGGCATCCCAATGAGAAGGATCGTGGCTTAGGAGAATTTTAAAATCTTCTTTATTTATTTTTTTTGATGCAGCACCTAAATCCCCCGCTTTTTTAAATCGTGTTCCCCAGTTTTCTACACCAACTAAAGCAATTTTATCAGTTCCTCTTTCTAAATAAACACTATCATTTAATAATAAATTAAAACCTATTTTTGGATGAATATCTTTAATTTCCTGAAAATTAGCTTCCTTTTCTTGATTTGTATCAAAACGAACATATTCACCATAATCATGATTTCCTAAAACTGAATATTTGCCTTCTTTTGCAGTTAACTTTTGAAAATGAGAAATCCAAGGAGTCATTTCATCTGCTGTGTTATTTACAATATCACCCGTAAATAAAATTACATCAGAATTTTGTTCATTAATTAACTCTATTCCGTGTGCAATTTTATCAGCATCATCAAAACTTCCACTATGTATATCAGAAATATGTGTAATTTTAAAACCATCAAAAGCGGTTGGTAAATCATCAAAAAAAAGTGTGTGATTAATTACTTGGTAATTATATTTTCCTCTCATCATACCATATAAAATCGATGTAAATGGAATTGCAGCTAAACTTAAAGCCAGCTTACTTACAAATGATCTTCTTTCCGGAAAAAAATCAGTAGTATTATTACTAAAAAAATAATTATAACCAGTTTTAAAAACTCTAAAAACATCTTCACCAAAAAGAATTATTAATGCAATTATTTTAGGCGTTATAGTTAAAATTAATAAGCCAAAAGCCAGCATTACCGTTTGGTTTAAACCTTTTGAATTGTTGAAAGTTAGTAATTGATAAATTACGTTTGCAAGAACGGCTAAAGAAATTAACCAATAAATTAAAAATACAATTTTATTTTTAGTGATGGTTTTTATGCTTTGATAAGCATAAAAATCTATAAAAAGCACAAATGCAATAAAAATTATCCAACGTATCATAAAAACAAATCTAAACGTATTTTATGATTAATAATTATTGATAACAAAAAATTAAGCTATTTTTAACAGGTAAATTATTCTTTTGTGTATTCTTGATTACTTCCATCACTATCAATTTGATAATGAAAATCTATTTCTAATAAACCAACACTTCCGGTATAAGTATCAACAGCACTATCAGAAGAGTTTCTAAAGAGTCTACATACTAACATGCTAGATAGAGTTCCGGCTGGTCCATTAGTAGTAGAAGTAATACTCGTTAAAGGTGTAATAACATGTTCACGTGCCTCAATCAAAGTCCCATTAGGAATAGCTAGGCCATTTCCATAAACTATAGAAGGTGTAGAATTAAATTGCTGCCCAACATTTACCCAGACGTATTCTAAACCCCATGAAACTCGAAGAGCGCCGACTGAAGCATCTACTGTCCAATGCACATGCGGATATATAGCTGTACCTTCTTTCCAAGAATGTGGCATTTGTAAGGTAAAAACAACATCACTTACTTTATTTGCATCGGTTTGTTCCTTAAAAAACAATAGAGAAAGACCTGATCCTGATATAAATTGTTCCCATGTAGCTCCTTCAGTTATATTCTTTATTTTAACAGAATTCACAGGTACTTTTAAATCATCCCATCTAGTAGCGTTTCCTACGTAACTTAACGAACCATCTGCGGTTATTTTAGTGTAATTTTGTGCCGAAGTTACATCTGAATCTGGAGTTGTTGAAGCTGCTCTATTCCCTAATAATATATCCCCATTTGAACCAATTTGCATATATTCAGTCCCAGCGGTTGAAAACCTTACAATATCTTCATCTGCATTTTTTTCAACTTCAACTTTAGTATCACCATCGGCATCAACAATTGAACTGCCAGAAACTAGTTCTTTCCAAGCATTCACATTATAAAACCAAAAACTTTTGGTATCTGTATCAAATATTAAAAGTCCATTTGCAGGGCCAGCTATAACGGTTCTTTGAGCTGTTGTCATTCTCGGAATTAACACTCCTTTTGTTGTTGATTGTATGTCTAACATTGATGAGTTTTCCGGAGTAGTGGTTCCTATACCTACTTGTGCAAATATGTTAAAACCTAAAAAAATTATAAATAAAATTGTTAAATTATTTTGATATTTTTTCATAATAATTAGTTTAAAATTTTTGTGCTTATTGTTCCAAAATCCGATTGTACACTAACAAAGTAAATTCCTTTTGGATAGTTAAATGGTATTGAAATTTCAGATGTTTCCATATAATTTCCAACTACTTTAAGCACATTTTGACCTAAAGTATTAAAAATACCAACAGAATTAATTTTACTATTATTGGTATTCTTAATTATAACTGAATTGTTTCCATTATAAAAAACCTGAATATTATTTTTTTCAACTTCTAAAATATCTAATGCATCCAATGCACCAAAAACAATTGAAAATCTATCTAAATAATTCCCTGGAGGAAGATTTAGATTGAAAGAGTCTTCACTTAAATTATATGTGATACTTAATAAATTATCTTTAACAAATACAGGATTAGAAAAATTTTCAACACCTTTTAATGATATTGTGTGAATTCCTGCTTCCGTAATTTTAAGACCTAAAGGAAATTCATAGCTTTCATCAAATGCACCCACACCTTGAATTACATATTTTTTTGTTAAATTATTTTCAATTATAAAAAACAATTCATCTTCTCGTTCTCCACTCATTAAAGCATCATATCCTGGATTAAAATTAAGATCTGCAGATGATTCTGGTAAAAACCCAAGCGCCAATTCTCTTTCAAAACCTTCAGGATCTCTATAAGAAATTCTTACAATACTATTTTCAACATTACTTTTTTGCGCTATGTTTTTATAGTGAATTGACTCTCCAGTATTTTCCATTTTAAACACGCGTTGAGAATTTTTAAAAACAATTACTCCATCAGCACTTGTGTCAATAAAAAAACCTTGACCAACTGCCATATATTGAGTTGGAGCCATTATATTGGCATCTCCAACACCTGCAGATGTTGGATTTATAGAGGCCGAAACTCCAGTAGTTAAATTTCTTGTTGCATAACCTCCTAAATAATCAGATAAATTATGTGATGGTGAATTTCCTTCTACCCAAAAATACAAAGTACCATCAAAATAAGATAAATTATCCAAAATAAACTTATTAGAATCTAGAGCACTTGGATACGGATTTCCAAATAAGTTTGATTCATTTGCGCCTACAACAAAACTGTATGTACCGTCATTTGGCGTTCCTATAAAAACATAATTTTGTTTAGGTGATAAAGTATTGGTTCCTTTCATTAAATAGCCTTCTCCAGGTAAAAGTTTACTATTTTTATCCAACTTAATCCAATCAGCATAGGATCCAGTTCCTCCTCTTGAAAACTTATACAACCAACTTTCATTTATAGTTAATGGCGTTGTAACATTTCCACTTTCATCAACTATTGAAGGTAACCCATCGTATGGTGACCCTGAATTAAATAAAACTTGTTGCGAAGTAAATGAATTTATTACAGCATCTGTTCCGTCAAACAAACCGCCATTTAATTGAAATGTTCCACCATTATTAACAGGAGTAGACCAATGGTTGTATCCATAAGCAGATTTATATCCTTGTTGATCTTTATGTAATTTTCCATTGATTGATGAATTTATTGAAATTCCTTCATGAGTTTGGATTAACTGAGATTCGCCAATCAACCTTAAATCACCATTTACTAAATTAACACTGTTAAAAACAAATAAACCAAATTTATCCTCAACAGATACTCCTTTTTTTTCAACACTACTTAAATTGATTTCTAAATTATAAAAATTAATTTCTTTAGTTGAACCTGAAATTGATTGAACAGAATTTGTGGTACTTGTAAAAAAAGTTGTGCCAGAATTTGAAGCTGTAGTACCGTTATTTATAAAGTTGCTATTTAAGTATAAATTACCATCATTATAATGCATAGCTGTGCTTTTATTTGTGTATTCCGCACCAAAATAAACACTTGTTGAAGGTTTTACTTGAAGAATTCCTTCATTCGCTATTTGAGAATAAAAGTTAACTACACAAATAAAAAACAAACAAAACAACATAAAATCCTTTTGTTTCATAACTTTGTGGTTTAAGCCATTTATAGTAAAAATACACAAATGGATTGTTTATTTATATGATAAACATCATACTTACAATAAATGGTGCATTTTTAAACTTTTAAATAAATTTTACAATAAATAACATGCAAAAAAAACGTCTTTTCCTTTTAGATGCATACGCATTAATATTTCGTGGCTATTACGCATTAATTAAAAATCCAAGAATTAACTCTAAAGGAATGGACACTTCAGCCATCCTAGGATTTACCAATTCTTTACTTGATGTTATCAATAGAGAAAAACCCGATCATTTAGCCGTAGCTTTTGATAAAGGTGGCTCACACAGCAGAAATGAAGCTTTTCCTGAATATAAATCTAATAGACAAGAAACACCCGAAGCCATAAAAATTGCAGTGCCTTATATTCATAAAATATTGGAAGCTATGCACATTCCAATTATCGAAAAAGAAGGTTTTGAAGCCGATGATTTAATTGGAACACTTGCAAAACAAGCCGAAAAAGCAGGTTATCAAACTTTTATGGTAACACCTGATAAAGATTTTGCGCAATTGGTTTCTGAAAATATTTTTATGTACAAACCCGCAAGAATGGGAAATGGTATTGAAATATGGGGAATTCCTGAAGTTCAAAAAAAGTTTGAAGTAGAAAGACCTGAACAAGTTATCGATTTTTTAGGGATGATGGGCGATGCCGTAGATAATATTCCTGGTTTTCCTGGAGTTGGTGAAAAAACAGCAAAAAAATTCATTAAAGAATATGGCAGTATTGAAAACCTTTTAGCAAATACCCACGAACTAAAAGGGAAAATGAAAGAAAAAGTAGAGGAAAATAGTGAATTAGGATTGCTTTCAAAACAATTAGCAACAATTATGCTAGATTGCCCTGTGGAATTTCACGAACAAGACTTTGAATTAAATCATCCTGATTTTGAAAAAGTTGGTGAAATTTTTAAAGAGTTAGAATTTAGAAGGTTGGCTGAAAATTTTAATAAAATATTTAATATTTCAACTCCAGAGGTTCAAGAGTCTAAAAAAGAAGAAGTTACAAATTCCACTTCAAAGCCAATTAACCCAACCACACAACAATTCGATTTATTTTCGTTGCCACCAGAACATTCTGTAGAAACATCATTAAACGCTAGTTACGATTCTAACGAAGGTTATAACCACATTTATCAGTTTGTAAATTCGCCGCTCTCAAGAAAGTTGCTAATTTCTAATTTATTAAAGCAGCCATCGGTAAGTTATCATTTAGAAACTACAGATGCTAATAACTGTTTTATAGCAGATTTAATAGGAATTTCATTTTGTTACGAAAAAGGAAAAGGGTATTACATTCCTTTAATTGAAAATAATACTGAAGAAATTCTCAACCAATTTAAACCATTTTTTGAAAATGAAACTATTCAAAAAATTGGTCAAGATATAAAATACGATATTAAAGTTTTAAGCAAATACAACATTCAAATAAAAGGAAAATTATTTGATGTTATGTTGGCACATTATTTAATAAATCCAGATATGCGACACGATATGAGCGTTTTAACGGAGACTTATTTAAATTATAAACCAAAAACTATAGAATCTGTAATTGGTAAAAAAGGAAAAGATCAATTAATTTTAAATCAAATAGATTTAGAAAAACAAACAGAGTATATAACAGAGTTTGCCGATTTTACGTTTCAATTAAAAGAAATTTTTGAGCAAGATTTAGAAAAATATCAATTGACTAAACTGTACAATGAAATTGAAATTCCATTGCTTCAAGTACTTGCACAAATGGAATTAGAAGGCATAAAATTAGATGCAACATTTTTAAAATCGTTGTCAGAAAAATTGAACAATGACATTTTAAAATTAGAGGAAACTATTTATGCCGAAGCAAATATTGAATTTAATTTAGCTTCGCCAAAACAATTAGGTGATGTTTTATTTGATCATTTAAAACTTTTAGACAAACCTAAAAAAACAAAAACTGGGCAATATGCTACCGGTGAAGAAATACTTTCTAAACTTGCCCCAAAACATAAAATTGTTGAAGAAATTTTAGAATGGAGAGGTTTAGTGAAATTAAAAAATACCTATGTTGATGCTTTACCAAATGAAATAAATCAACAAACTGGAAGAATACACACCACTTATAGTCAAGCAGTTGCAGCAACAGGAAGATTAAGTTCTAACAATCCAAACCTGCAAAATATTCCAATTAGAACAGAAAGAGGAAGACAAGTTAGAAAAGCCTTTGTGGCAAAAAACAATGATTTTACATTGGTTGCTGCCGATTATTCTCAAATTGAATTACGCATTATTGCGGCACTTAGTGGCGATGAAAGTATGATTGAATCGTTTAAAAATAAAGAAGACATTCACGCAGCAACAGCTGCAAAAGTTTTTGGAGTTCCGTTAAATGAAGTTACACGCACACAAAGATCTGATGCCAAAGCAGTAAATTTTGGAATTATTTATGGACAAGGTGCTTTTACTTTAGCACAACAATTAAATAAATCGAGAGCTGAAGCCAAAGAATTAATTGATAATTATTATAAAACCTTTCCAAAATTAAATCAATTTATAGCAAATCAAATACATTTGGCTAGAGAAAATGGCTATGTTGAAACTATTTTAGGAAGAAGACGGTATTTAAAAAACATTAATTCACAAAATGCTATTGTACGTTCTGCTGATGAAAGAAATGCTGTAAATGCCCCAATTCAAGGAAGCGCAGCAGATATTATAAAAATTGCAATGATTAATATTTATAAATTACTTAGTGAAGGCAATTACAAAACCAAAATGCTTTTGCAAGTACATGATGAATTGGTTTTTGACGTACACAATAGCGAATTAGCCTTGTTAAAACCTAAAATTATTTACGAAATGGAAAATGCATTTAAATTACCTGTACCATTAACCGTAGAGTTAGGTGAAGGACAAGATTGGTTACAAGCACATTAAAATTGACTAAAAAATTATGAGCTTTTGAATATGAATAAATTAACTCTTTTATCATTCAATAAAAAACAATAAAATAATCACTAAAATACAGTTTGTTATATAAATAATAGTTTGTACATTTGCACTCCCTTTTTAGGGAACAAAAACAAATGTTTAATTTTAACAAAGAATTTAATTGTGAATACATTAAGTTACAAAACAGTGTCAGCTAATAAAGCAACCGCTACAAAAGAGTGGGTTTTAGTTGATGCAGACGGTCAAACGTTGGGTCGTCTAGCTTCTAAAGTAGCTATGCTAGTTAGAGGTAAGTACAAAACTAACTACACTCCTCACGTAGATTGTGGAGACAATGTAGTAGTTATCAACGCAGATAAAATCAATTTAACTGGAAAAAAATGGAGTGACAAATCTTACATTCGTCACACAGGTTACCCAGGTGGTCAAAGATCATTAACGGCTACTGAAATGTTTCAAAAAGACCCAACTCGTCTTGTTGAAAAAGCAGTAAAAGGAATGTTACCTAAAAATAAATTAGGAAGCGCTTTGTTCAGAAATTTATATGTTTATGCTGGTGCTGAACATAATCAAACTGCACAAACTCCAAAAGTTATTAACCTTAACGACCTTAAATAATGGACACAATACACAAAATAGGTAGAAGAAAAACAGCTGTTGCTCGTGTTTATCTTTCTGACGGTACTGGAAACATTACTGTAAATAAAAAAGATTATAAAGACTACTTTACTACATCTCACTTACAATACAAAGTATTACAAGCATTAAATTTAACAGATAATGCAAGTACTTTTGATATTAAAGTAAATGTTTATGGAGGAGGAATTACAGGTCAGGCTGAAGCAATTCGTTTAGGAATTTCTAGAGCTTTAGTTTTCTTAAATGAAGAAAACAGAACTATCTTAAAACCTGAAGGACTACTTACAAGAGACCCAAGAATGGTTGAACGTAAAAAATTCGGTCAAAAGAAAGCAAGAAAAAAATTCCAATTCTCAAAACGTTAATCGTTTATTGGAGTTATATCACCAATTTATTTGGTGGTTCATTGAAATTAAAAACAAAAACAAAGTTGTCGTTGTTCAGTCAATGACTGATATAAAGTTTAGCATCCAAATAGGGAAGATCGATTATCGCTACTTCCCTATTGCTAACTCTCAACGGAACGTAAACTAAATACAAATGACAAACATAGAAGTTCAAGAATTATTAGACGCAGGTGTACACTTTGGTCACCTTACTAGAAAATGGGATCCAAACATGGCTCCTTATATATATGGAGAGCGTAACGGCGTTCATATTATAGATTTATACAAAACTGCAGCAAAAATTGATGAAGCAGCTGAAGCTTTAAAGAAAATTGCAGCATCTGGAAGAAAAATCCTTTTTGTAGCTACAAAAAAACAAGCAAAAGAAATTATTGCTGAAAAATCTGCAAGTGTTAACATGCCTTACATTACTGAAAGATGGCCAGGTGGAATGTTAACTAACTTTGTTACTATTAGAAAAGCAGTTAAAAAAATGTCATCAATTGACAGAATGAAAACTGATGGATCTTTTGATGCTCTTTCTAAAAGAGAAAAATTACAAATCAACCGTCAACGTGAAAAATTAGAAAAAAACTTAGGTTCTATTTCTGATATGACTCGTTTGCCAGGAGCAATTTTTATTGTTGATGTGAAAAAAGAACACATTGCAGTAGCTGAAGCTAAAAACTTAAACATTCCTATTTTTGCAATGGTTGATACAAACTCTGACCCAAGAGGTATTGATTATGTAGTACCTGCAAATGATGACGCTTCAAAATCTATTACAAAAGTATTAGGTTATATTACAGATGCAATTGCTGAAGGTTTAGCTGACAGAAAAGTTAACAAAGACGCTAAAGAATCTGACGATAACGATAATTAATGTATAATAGTTGAGTTTAAATTCAACAAAAAATATAAATAAAATGGCAAACATTACAGCCGCAGAAGTAAACAAATTAAGACAATCTACCGGAGCCGGTATGATGGATTGTAAAAACGCACTTGTTGAAGCTGAAGGAGATTTCGACAAAGCAATTGATATTTTACGTAAAAAAGGACAAAAAGTTGCTGCTAACAGAGCTGATAGAGATTCATCAGAAGGAGCCGTAATTGCATATGTTAATGATGACAACACTAAAGGTGCTGTAATTTCATTAAACTGTGAAACTGATTTTGTTGCTAAAAATGACGCTTTCGTTGCTTTAGCTACTGAATTTGCAAAAATAGCAGTAAACTATACTTCAAAAGAAGATTTTTTAAATGCTCCTTTTGGAAATTTAACAGTTGCTGAAAAATTAATTGAGCAAACTGGTGTTATTGGTGAAAAATTAGAAATTGGTGCTTTTGAATGTGTATCTGGTCCTTTTGTAGGTTCATATATTCATGCTGGAAATAAAATTGCTGCTGTAACTGCTTTATCAGCAAACGTAGAAGGCGCAGATGTAGTTGCAAAAGATGTTTCTATGCAAGCTGCAGCAATGGGTGCTTCAATTTTATCTTATAAAGATTTTGATCCTGCTTTTGTTGCATCTGAAACTGAAGCAAGAATTGCAGTAATTGAAAAAGAAAATGAAGAATTAAAAAGATTAGGAAAAACTTTAAAGAATGTTCCTACTTTTATTTCTAGATCTCAATTAACTCCTGAAATAATTGCTGACACTGAAGCAAAATTAAAAGAAGAATTAAAAGCTGAAGGAAAACCAGAAGCTATTTGGGATAGAATTTTACCTGGTAAATTAGAAAGATTTATTTCTGATAACACTACTTTAGATCAAGAACAATGTTTATTAGATCAAAACTTTATTAAAGACGAAAAAATTAATGTAGCTCAATACGTAAGCTCATTAGGTGACGTAGTGGTAACCGACTTTAAAAGAGTTTCGTTAGCTTAATAAAAAACACTTATATTAAAAAAACTCGCCAAATTGGCGAGTTTTTTGTTTTTTACAAATTGCGTAATTAAAAAAAATAAAAATCAACAAAAACTAACTTCTTATACTTTTAAAGTATTTATTATATTTGCATAACTTAAAAAAATTATGGCATACAAAAGAATTCTTTTAAAATTAAGTGGTGAAGCACTTATGGGAGATCGCCAATATGGTATTGACCCCACACGTTTAGCAGATTACGCTAGAGATATAAAAATAATTGTTGATAAAGGAATAGAAGTTGCCATTGTTATTGGTGGAGGAAACATTTTTAGAGGTGTTTCTGGTGCTAGTAACGGTATGGATCGAGTTCAAGGAGATTATATGGGAATGCTCGCAACTGTTATTAATGGTTTAGCATTACAAAGTGCTTTAGAAGATGAAGGTATTTTTACCCGACTTTTAACAGCAATTAAAATGGAACAAGTTGCTGAACCTTTTATTAAAAGAAGAGCCGTACGCCATTTAGAAAAAGGTAGAGTGGTTATTTTTGGAGGAGGAACTGGAAATCCGTATTTTACAACAGATACCGCAGCAGTATTAAGAGCAATTGAAATTGGAGCTGATGTTATTTTAAAAGGAACAAGAGTTGATGGAATCTACAACTCTGATCCAGAAAAAAATAGTGACGCAATTAAATTTGATTCTATTACATATAAAGATGTAATGAATAAAGGATTAAAAGTTATGGACATGACAGCCTTTGCTTTAAGCCAAGAAAACAACTTACCTATTGTTGTTTTTGATATGAACAAAAAAGGAAACCTAGAAAAAGTAGTTTCAGGTGAAAATATTGGAACAATAGTTGACAAATAAGTAGAATAATTAAAGTTTTTCAATTATGAATGAAGAATTAATTTTTATAATAGATAGTACACGCGAGTTAATGCAAAATGCCATTACTCATTTAGAAAAAGAATTTAGAAATATTAGAGCAGGTAAAGCTAGCCCTACAATGTTAGGTGGTGTTACTGTAGATTATTACGGTTCACAAACACCATTATCTCAAGTTGCAAATATTAACACCATGGATGCACACACAATTACAGTTCAGCCTTGGGAAAAAAAGATGCTGCATGAAATAGAAAAAGCAATTATGATTGCCAATTTAGGGTTTAATCCAATGAATAATGGAGAAGTTATTATTATTAATGTTCCTGTTTTAACTGAAGAACGAAGAAAGGAATTATCTAAACAAGCTAAAATGGAGGCTGAAAACGCTAAAATTGGAATTAGAAATGACAGAAGAGAAGCAATGCAAGAAATTAAAAAAGCAGATGCTTCTGAAGATATGAAAGCAAATGCTGAAATTGATATTCAAAAATTAACGGATAAATTTAGTTTAGAAGTTGATGAGCTTTATAAAGTAAAAGATCAAGAAATAATGAAAGTTTAATTTTTAAAAAAGTTAAACTTATCAAAAAACTATAAAGCACTCTATCGAGTGCTTTTTTATTCCCTTATATTTGTTTTATAATGACGATAATACACGTATGAAAAAAAGATTGTTTTTAATTTTGCTCTTTCCACTCATCGTTTTTTCACAAAATCAAATTCAAGGTTTAGTAACAGATAGTTCAACAAAAAAACCACTTCCTTTTGCATCAATAATTACAAATACAAACATTGGTACGCTAACAGATATTGATGGTAAATTTCAAATAAAAAGTAATATTGAATTTAATAAAATTAAAGTTTCGTACGTTGGTTACAAAAACATTACAATTCCTATTAACAGTTCTGATAAATACATTAAAATAGCATTGGAACCTGCAACTGAATTTTTAAATGAAATTTTAATTACTGCAACTGAAAATCCTGCATTGCAAATAATTAGAAATACCATTATAAACAAAGATAAAAACAATATAGAAACTTCATTAAACTCATTTAAATTTGATGCTTACACGAAACTTTTAGTTACAGCACATCCCGATTCTATAAACGGAAAAATTGATTCTGTGTATATTATAAAAAATGGAGATAAGCAATTTTTAAAAATAGATTCTACCAACTATAAATTTAAAAAAGAGATAGATAAACAACATTTATATATTTCTGAAAAAGTTTCACAATTTCAATTTCAAAAAGGTAAAAAAACAAAAGAAATTATAATGGCATCTAGAATGGCTGGGTTACAACAACCAATTTATGAATTATTAGCTATTACATTTCAAGATTTCTCTTTTTACAATGAATTTTATACAATTGCCGGCACAAAATATATTAATCCAATAGCCGACAATGCTTTAAAACATTACGATTATAAAATATTAGACACCGTTAAAACAGATTACAGTCAATCAATTTTAGTGTATTTTAAACCTAAAATAAAAAAAGATTTTACTGGAATTGAAGGTGTTTTATATATTGATTCTCAAAATTTTTCCATCACAAAAGGAATGGCTGAACTAAAAGCTATTGTAAATGTAAAAGCTACACAAAATTATACTTTTATAAAAGAGTGTAATTGTTGGTTTCCGTCAGATATGAATATTGTTATTAAAAAAGGTGATAATAATGAAAATGTGAATTTATTTGGCGGAATGGTTAAAGTTTCAAATTCAGAAAAAAATGATTCTATTGTAAAAACAACTACAAATGGACCTTCTGATGTTTCCTATTTTATTTCTAAAACCGAAAACAGTAACATTCAAATAAATCCTGAATTAAAAGTGAAAAACTCCGCTTCTACCATAAAGTTTAATGATGATGCTGGAAAAAAATCTGAAGAATTTTGGAATTTATACAGAACTGATTCTTTAACAGATAGAGGAAAAACAACCTACATAAACTTAGATAGCATTGCAAAGAGCGAAAATATTGAAGGAAAAATTGCTTTAGGACGCAATCTGTTAAAAGGATATTTACATACAAAATATATAAATCTAAATCTTGGGAAAATCATAAACCTCAATAATTATGAAGGTTTGCGAGTAGGATTTGGAGGCGTAACAAATCAAAATTTTTCAAGTAAATTTAAAATTGAATCCTACATTGCATACGGTACAAAAGATAAAGATTTTAAATATAGTATTGGTACTGCAACCCGACTAAACAAAGAATCTAACACTTGGTTTGGCGTTAATTTTACAAATGATTTAAAAGAAGCTGCTGCTTTAGATTTTATTGCTGAAAACACCTCATTCTCACCTATAAACCCAAGAAATTTAAATATTGATAAATTTTACAACTATAAAACTGTAAGCACATATTTTGAGCACGATATTAAACCAAATTTAGAGGCAAAACTTCAAATTAGTTCTGGTGATTATTCGCCCGTTTTTAATTATCAGTTTATAAACGCATCAAAAAATATTTCAAGATATCGGTTAACAACCGCTTCAGTAAACTTACAATACAGTCCCAAAAGTGAATTTATGAATTCACCAATTGGAAAATTAACTATAAAAAATGAATTTCCTCAGTTAACATTACAATTAACAAAAAGTATTGAAAATTTATTTCAAAGCGATTTTGATTTCACCCAAGTTAATTTAAGAATTTTACATAAAATTAAACCACTTAGAAAAGGTGTTACACATATTTTGGCTGAAGGAGGAATTGTTTTTGGAGACGCCCCCATTTCACATTTATACAATGCAACACCAAATTACACTTATAAATCTCCATGGTTTAAGCGAATAACTTTTGCCGGTAAAAATAGTTTTGAAACAATGGGATATAATGAGTTTGTTTCTGATAGATTTTTTGCAATTCATTTAAAACAAAGTTTTGAACCACTAAAACTAAGCAATAAATTTAAACCTCAAATTAGTATTGCAACACGTGCTGCCATTGGAACTATTGACCATCCAGAATATCATCAAGGATTACTATTTAAAAGTATGAATAAAGGATATATTGAAAGTGGAATGGAAATTAATTCTCTATTAAAAGGTTTTGGATTTAGTGCATTTTATAGATATGGAGCCTACGCAAACCCAACCTGGACAGATAATTTAGCTGTTAAATTAACTTATAAATTAAGGTTAGGATTTTAATACTTAACCTATTGAAAGCTAAACTAATTTGTTACCTTTGCAAAAATTTTTTTAAATGGATTTTTGGACGCAGGTTTCTAGACTTATTTTAAAAAGCAGATACATTATTTTAGTAATAATAGCTGCATTCACTTATTTTTTATCAACACAAATGCAGTATATGAGATTTTCATATACAGAAGCAAATCTATTGCCTGAAAACCATCAGGTAAATATAGATTACAATAAGTTTTTAAAAATATTTGGCGAAGAAGGAAATATCATCATTTTAGCTGTTCAAGATTCTACAATTTTCACACCTAATAAATTTAATGCTTGGAATAAATTATCAAAAAACTTAGATAGTTTAAAAGAAATTGAATTTACCATTGCTGTTGGCGATATTAAAAAATTGGTAAAAAACACTGATGAAGAAAAGTTTGTTACCGAACCTTTATATGATAAAAAGCCTGAAACAGTTGAAGAAGTTCTAGCAATAAAACACGAGCTATTTGACAACCTTCCTTTTTTCGATAACTTTTTATACAATAAAAAAACTGGAACTATTAGATCGGTTATTTATTTAGATAAAGATATTGTTAACACAGCCGCAAGAAAAGATTTCATTTTTAATGTTTTAAACCCAACAATTAAAAAATTTGAAAAAGACTATAATATAGATATTCGCGTTTCGGGAATGCCATACATTAGAACAATGAATGCCCAGAATATTATTGACGAAATTGGCATGTTTGTAGGCTTGGCATTAGGAATTACCGCCTTAATTTTCTTTTTCTTTTTCAGATCTATTAGAGCAACAGCTATTACACTTTTAGTTGTAAGTATTGGTGTTGTTTGGGCATTTGGTTTTATTGGACTTTTTAGATATGAAATTACTGTTTTAATGGCTTTAATTCCGCCTTTAATTATTGTAATTGGAGTTCCAAACGCTATATTTTTAATAAATAAATATCAGCAAGAAATTAAAAAACATGGTAATCAAGCAAAATCATTACAACGCGTTATTACAAAAGTGGGTAATGCTACATTAATGACAAACGTAACAACTGCATCGGGTTTTGCAACTTTTATATTTACAAAAAGTCAACTTTTAAAAGAATTTGGTACCATTGCTTCCATTAACATATTGGCAATTTTTGTACTGGCATTATTAATAATTCCTATTATTTATAGTTTTATGCCGCTACCAAAAGAAAAACATTTAAAACATTTAGAGCGTAAATGGATTGAAAAAATTGTTACTTGGATGGAATCTGTGGTAAGAAACAGCCGATTAGCAGTGTATTCAATAACAGTAATATTAATAATTGTAAGTATGATTGGTATTTACAAAATTAAAGTTTCTGGAAGTTTAATTGAAGATATGCCAAAAGGCAAAGAGTTTTTTAAAGACATCGAGTTTTTTGAAGAAGAATTTGGCGGAATTATGCCTTTAGAAATTATTATTGACACAAAAAAGGAAGATGGCGTTATGAGTTTAGCAACACTTAAACGTATGGAAAAGCTAGATGAAACCATTGAAGAAATTCCTCAACTATCAAAACCAATTTCTGTTTTAAACATTGTAAAATATTCTAAACAGGCATTTTATAACGGATTACCTAATTATTACGAATTGCCAAATAGTCAGGAAAAAAACTGGATTTTAAATTATACCAAAAATTCATCAGCCAATACACATTTGTTGGATAATTTTGTTGATTCTACAGGAAGATATGCACGAATAACTACCTTTATGAAAGATATTGGTACTGATAAAATGACTGTTATTGAAGACCGTCTTCAACAAAAAATTGATAAAGAATTTCCAAAAGAAAAATATGATGTTTCTATGACTGGCGGGGCGTTAGTGTTTTTAAAAGGAACAAATTATTTAATTAACAATTTAGTAATTTCACTTTCTTTAGCAATCCTACTAATTGCCATTTTTATGGCATTTATGTTTAGATCGTTCAGAATGATTTTAATTTCACTTATTCCTAATATTTTCCCTTTACTAATTACCGCAGGATTAATGGGATATCTAGGAGTTCCTATAAAACCATCTACAATTTTAGTATTTAGTATTGCATTTGGTATTTCTGTAGATGATACTATACATTTTTTAGCAAAATACCGTCAAGAGTTAATGGCTAATAACTGGCGCATAAAACAATCTGTTTACGCAGCATTAAGAGAAACTGGCGTTAGTATGTTCTATACTTCAATTGTTTTATTTTTTGGATTTTTAGTGTTTACAGTTTCAAGTTTTGGAGGAACAATTGCGCTTGGTGGTTTGGTTTCAATTACACTTTTATTTGCAATGGTTTCTAACCTAATTCTGTTACCTTCATTATTACTTTCATTAGAAAAGAAAATAGCCAGCAAAGAAATTTTAAAAGAACCTGTGCTTGATATTTTAGATCCTGATGGTGAAAATGACTTGGATGATTAATTTAATTAAATAGTTTACGTTTATAGATTATTTTTAAACATTCAAACTTTACTACTTTCATTTGTTCATGTATCTTTGTAATTCTAAATTTTAGAATATGAATAAATGTACCGTTGCTGAACTTTTAAGTTCAAATAACTTTTTACAAGAAGTAACTATAAAAGGTTGGGTAAGAACCTTTAGAGCAAATAGATTTATTGCTTTAAACGATGGCTCTACTATAAACAATATACAATGTGTTGTTGATTTTGAAAACACTAGCGAAGCTACTCTTAAAAGAATAACTACTGGAGCTGCAATTTCAATAAAAGGAACACTCACTGAAAGCCAAGGAAAAGGACAAAGTGTAGAAATTCAGGTAAACGAAATTGAAATATTAGGTGACTCAAACCCTGAGGAATATCCAATTCAACCTAAAAAACACAGCTTTGAATTTTTAAGAGAAAATGCACACTTGCGTATTAGAACTAATACATTTAGTGCAGTTATGCGTGTAAGATCGGCGCTTTCTTTTGCCATACATAAATACTTTGTTGAGAACGGATTTTATCATTTTCATGCTCCAATAATTACAGGATCTGATGCCGAAGGCGCTGGAGAAATGTTTCAAGTGAGCACTTTAAATCCCAACAAACTTCCTAAAAACGAAACTGGAACTGTTGACCACAGTAAAGATTTTTTTGGCAAACAAACAAACTTAACCGTTTCAGGACAGTTAGAAGCCGAAACCTACGCTATGGCTTTAGGAAAAGTGTATACATTTGGTCCAACTTTTAGAGCTGAAAACTCTAATACAACGCGTCATTTAGCTGAATTTTGGATGATTGAACCTGAAGTTGCATTCAACAATTTAGATGATAATATGGATTTAGCCGAAGATTTTATTAAATCGGTTATTTCTGATATTCTTAAAAATTGTAAAGATGATTTAGCTTTTTTAAATGATAGATTATTACAAGAAGAAAAAAGCAAACCACAAAACGAAAGAAGTGAATTATCGTTACTTGAAAAACTTAATTTTGTAGTTGAAAATAATTTTAAACGTGTAAGTTATACTGAAGCAATTGATATTTTAAGAAACTGTAAACCAAATAAAAATAAAAAATTCCAATATTTAATAAATGAATGGGGCGCAGATTTACAAAGTGAACACGAACGCTATTTAGTTGAAAAACACTTTAAATGTCCAGTAATTTTATTTGATTATCCTGCAAATATTAAAGCATTTTACATGCGTTTAAATGAAGATGGAAAAACAGTGAGAGCTATGGATGTTTTATTCCCTGGAATTGGAGAAATTGTTGGTGGTAGTCAACGTGAAGAGCGTTTACAAGTATTACAACAAAAAATGAAAGCGCTTAATATAGATGAACACGAATTATGGTGGTATTTAGATACCCGAAAATTTGGTACAGCCGTGCATAGCGGATTTGGGCTTGGCTTTGAGCGTTTAGTTCAATACGCTACAGGTATGGGTAACATTAGAGATGTTATTCCTTACCCAAGAACACCTCAAAATGCAGAGTTTTAAATTTAAACTTTTAAAAAACATAGTAAACAACATACTATGTTTTTTTGTATTTTTATAAAAATGGAATTTAATTTTATATGCTAAAACAAGGATTACATCAAAAATTATTACAAAAATTATCACCGCAACAAATTCAGTTGATGAAAATGATTCAATTGCCTACACAAGCTTTTGAACAAAGATTAAAACAAGAATTAGAAGAAAATCCTGCGTTAGAAAGTGGGAAAGAAAATTTGGATGATTTTGATGATACTTCAATGAATGATGAATATGATGATTCTGGAAATGAAAGTATAAATACTGACGATATAAATATTGATGAATATTTAAGCGATGACGAAATTCCGAATTATAAAACCCAAAGCAATAATTACTCGGCTGATGATGAAGAAAAAGACATTCCTTTTGCTTCAGGAACTTCATTTACCCAGCATTTAAAAAATCAAATGAGTACCTATCGCTTAACTGAAAATGAAGAGATCATTACAGATTTTTTAATTGGAAGTATTGATGAAAGCGGTTATTTAAGACGCGATTTAATTGATGTAATGGATGATTTAGCTTTCACCCAAAATATCTATACAACCATTGAAGAATTAGAACAATTAATAAAATTAGTTCAAGATTTAGATCCAGCTGGGGTTGGTGCAAGAGATTTAAAAGAATGTTTAATTATTCAACTGAAAAGAAAAGGTGAAAAACCTGCCAGAACTTTAGCCATTAACATTTTAGAACAATCATTTGATCAATTTGTAAAAAAACATTATTCAAAATTAATTCAAAAATTTCACGTTACTGAAGATGAATTAAAAGATGCAATCAAACAAATTGAAAAATTAAATCCAAAACCCGGAGGCTCTCATGTTGGAAACAATAAAATTGCAGAGCAAATTGTTCCTGATTTTTCTATTAGAATTGTTGAAGGAGAATTAGAGTTAACCCTAAACTCTAGAAATGCGCCAGAGCTGCATATATCAAAAGAATATAACGATCTTTTAAATGGCTATAAAGATTCTAAAGATAAATCTCAATCACAAAAGGATGCTGTTTTATTTATAAAACAAAAATTAGATTCTGCCAAGTGGTTTATTGACGCAATAAAACAACGTCAGCAAACCCTCTATCTTAATATGAATGCAATTATGCAGTATCAAAAAGAATATTTTTTAACAGGTGATGAACGCAAGTTAAAACCAATGATATTAAAAGATATTGCTGATATAATTAATATGGATGTTTCTACGGTTTCAAGAGTTGCAAATAGTAAATTTGTTTCTACACCCTATGGAACTAGATTAATTAAAGATTTCTTTTCTGAATCAATGAAAAACGACCAAGGTGATGATGTTTCTACCAAAGAAATTAAAGATATTTTAGCTACTGTTATTGATAAAGAAAATAAGAAAAAACCTTTGACCGATGATAAATTGGCACTAATTTTAAAAGAAAAAGGCTATCCTATAGCCAGAAGAACTGTAGCAAAATATAGAGAACAGCTTGATATTTCTGTTGCAAGGCTAAGAAAAGAAATATAAATGATTACGTTAATTATGAACTATAGATTTTCAAAATTCATTTCCTACTTTTTTCACCCAATAAATTTTTCAATACTGGGTGCTATTATATATTTTTTATTTATTCCAAAATATATATTTAAGACTCAAGAACACACAATTTTATTGGTTATTTTTTTAGGAACCTATATTTTTCCACTTATTTTATTGTATCTATTAAAAAAATTTAAACTGATACAAAGTTACCATATGAGCACTATTGAAGAGCGAAAATTTCCTACTTTATTGTTTATATCTTTAACCTACATTATCGGTAATTGGTTATTTAAATCTAATATTGTAGATATTTTAGCTTTGTTTTATTTTAGTTATGGTTTGGGTTTAGTTATTTCATATACTTTATTATATTTTAAAACTAAACTAAGCTTACATGCATTAGCAATTGGAGGGCTTATAGGGTTTTCTATATGCTTTAGTTATTTTTATAAAATAAATTTATTAATACTTTTAACTGTCCTATTTGTTTTAAGTGGTTTAATTTCTACATCAAGACTAATTTTAAAAGCCCACAAATTAAATGAAATAGTAATTGGTTATGCTGTTGGAATATTAACTCAAATAATTGTATTTTTTATTTATACTACTACATAATATAAAATTTCAAACCCACATTAATTTCTTTTAAATCAAGCTTTTTACCATCTAAATCTAAACCTTTAAAAATTGGAGTTAAACCATAATAAATATATAAATTCCAGGTACTATAACCTGCTGAAATAAAAAGACCGCTTTGCAGTTGATTGAACTCTGAAATGTTTTTAGCATTAATTACAGTTTCAGCATCTTTATAAGTGGCATTAAATGCAAAGGCATATAAAACCTTCACTCCACCATAAATTCTCCAAAACTTATATTTTGTTGGAGTAGAATTACGCCATCTAAACTCAATTGGTAATTCAATTGCATGGGTTCTAAATCTATTTACATTATAGTCGGTAGCTACAGATGCAATTGCTAAATTATTATCTGAAGTTATTTTTAAATTTTGGATATATACAGCATATGAATACCCTAAACCAACACCAAATCCAATATTTCTAGTTTCATTAATCGGTAAATCTTTAATAAAACCAAGTGCTATACCTCCAGAAAAACCATTTTGTGAAATAGTAGAAGGCTTTTCATTTAAAATATTATATACCAATGATAAATATATTTGATCTTCCAAATATTTGGTATCAATTGAATCATTTTCAACTTGTGCTTTCACACTAAAAAATGAAATGAAGAAAAGTATTATTAAAAAATTTTTAATCATAAAAACAAATGTAGTTTTTATAAATAAAAAAGACAATAGAAAATCTATTGCCTTTTTTATTTATTTGTAAAAATATTTTTTACTTATAGTTACCGCTTAAATCATTTCCTCTTGAAGTAGAGAAACTAACTTTTAGGGCATTTATATCACGTAATTGTTCTTTAATATCTAATATAGTACCTACGCTTGCTTCTTTATCAGCTTTAATAGAAGTAGTCATATATTTAACTTCTTCTTCTTTTCTTAAAGCTCTTTCAGAATAGATAAAACTAGGAACATCTTTAACATCAATAATTTTATCATTTACTTGGATTTTATCTCCAGATATTCTAGAATCTTTTGATTTCCCAACATAAATTGTACTTACTAAACTTTTTTGTTCTAATTTTTTAACTTCACTAGCTGTAGGAAGAAACGGTTTTTTAATTAATAAATCTGTTTCTCTCATTGTAGTTGAAACCATAAAAAAGAATAACAACATAAATACAATATCAGGTAAAGATGCCGTAGAAATTGCAGGCAATCCTTTTTTCTTCTTTTTAAATTTACTCATAATCTGATATTATTTTATTGGTTCAGGTTCTGAAATAATTTGAGGATATTTATCTTTCAAATTATCAATTTTAGCTTTTAAACTTTCCGTTGGATCATTGTCATAATCACTAAGTAACTGATCGTAAGATCTTCCATACAATTTATTTGACAAATTGTTTCTTAATTGATTATATGCAGCTTCTATTTCATTTTGAATAGTAACATACATTCCGTAAGTTGTACCTCTATCACTCTGTAACGAAATAATCGCTTTTGAAGGGTGATCTGATGATGCAGGATCTTTAGCTCCATTGCAATAATCACAAGGTTCTCCTGGTTTTCCATCAATAGAGTTTCCTACACCACCTCCGTTATCAATAAATTTCATTGCCAACTCTTTAATGTCAGTTACTTTAACATAATCTGTACCTTCAACCAAAATTTGGTTATTACGGTTTACTACTATGTCAAAAACATTCTTTTGTTTAACAATAACATCATTCTTTTGATCTGGTGGTGATTTTTCTGGTAGCTTACGAGCAATACCAGAATCAACGTCCATAGTGGTTGTTACTAAGAAAAATATTAAAAGCAAGAACGCAATGTCTGCCATCGAACCAGCATTTATTTCTGAATTTTCTCTTCTTGCCATAATTAATTTATTTTACAAGTCCTTTAACAAAGTCATATAAAAAGAATACTAAACCAATTGCACCTAATATAAAACTATAGTTAATTAATGTACTTACCCATCTTGATACACTTCCTGCTTCACCATTTTCTAGCACTTTGCCTAACTGATCAGTTACAGCTTCACCAGAAGCGAATGAATAAGAAAGTACTAACAATACTAACAATATACCAACTCCAATTAATGATCTTTTTAATACTTCTGGGTGCTTAAACAAATTTATCAATGAATAAATTACAGCAATTGCAGCTGTAGCCCCTAATGTAATTAAAGAAAATGTAATAAATGGAGAAAGAATACTGTTTTGTAAGTTAACATCATTCTCAATATTTGTATCACCTTCTACAACAATTCTAATGAAGAAAAAGAATCCAATTACTCCTATTAGACCTGTTGCATAAGTTAATATCTTAGAAATTTTTGTATTCATAATTTATTCTTATTTTTTGTGTCTAACCAAAAGGTCAACAAGTGAAATGGAAGCATCTTCCATACTATTTACAATACTATCAACTTTAGAAATAATATAGTTATAGAAAATTTGTAAAATAATAGCTACAACTAAACCAAATACAGTTGTTAATAATGCTACTTTAATACCCCCTGCAACTACTGTTGGAGAAATATCACCCGCTGCTTGAATAGAGTCAAACGCATCAATCATACCAATTACTGTTCCCATGAAACCTAACATTGGTGCTAATGCAATAAATAAAGATAACCAAGAAATGTTTTTCTCTAATAATCCCATTTGAACTCCACCGTAACCAACAACTGCTTTTTCAGCTGCTTCAACGCCTTCATCCATTCTATCAAGTCCTTGATAAAAAATTGAAGCAACAGGTCCTTTTGTATTTCTACAAACTTCTTTTGCAGCTTCAACACCTCCTGATGCTAAAGCATCATCAACACTGCTCACTAATTTTTTAGTATTAGTTGTTGCCATGTTTAGGTAAATAATTCTTTCAATTGCAATAGCTAATCCTAGAATTAAGGCTACTAATACAATTCCCATAAAGAAAGGTCCACCTTCAATAAAACGTTGTTTTAATTCTTGGTGAAATGTTTTTGATTCTGTTGCATCAGCAACTTGTTCAGTGTTTGCTGCATCTTGTGCAATTGCTTTAGGTGCTGCTCCAAATAACAATAATCCTGTAATCGCAAGGATAGTAAATACTCTTTTCATCGTGTAATAGTTAATTTATTAATTTTTATCCGGTTTTAAAATTTACAAAAAACATAATTAAATGTATAGAATTACAAAGTTATATCAATTCTTATACTCCAAAGCTAACGTGTCTTTTGCGAATGGCAAGTAACAAAAAAATGTTGAATTCTGAAAATTTTATAACGACTTTAAATATTTTTTTTTTCAACCATTTTTTTTAAAAAAAATTATAAAAAAAAGTTTAAATGCCTGTTTTTTTTGAAATAAATTCAATAAAACTTAAATCTATTACATAATTTTTATTCAAGTTTAGTAATTTCTCCTCTAAGGGAAGTTTCAAAAATTATATGAAATTGATTTTTAGGAATTTTTTCACCTAAAAGATACATAAGCTTAGCAATTGCAGACTCTGTTGTTATGTCGTACCCACTAATTACTCCTATTTTTTTAAGCTGTGTACTGGTTTCATAATGCCCCATAATTACACTTCCTCCTGCACATTGTGTTACATTAATAATTTGAATTCCTTTAGTAATAGCTTTTTTTAATAACGATATAAACCATTTTTCATTGGGTGCATTTCCAGCTCCATAGGTTTCTAAAATTACACCTTTCAAATTTTTAATTGAAAGCATACTTTCAACAATATTTTTGGTAATTCCTGGAAATATTTTTAGAATGACAATGTCACTAACCATTTTTTTTCTAACAATTAAATTTTCATTTAAATGTGGTTTAAAAAATAAATTTTTATGAAATTTTAAATGAACGCCACTTTCACAAAGTGGCGGATAATTAGGAGATGTAAAGGCTTCAAAATGTTCCGAATTTATTTTAGTTGTTCGGTTTGCTCTGTACAATTTATACTCAAAATATAAACAAACTTCAGAAATTATTGGCAAACCATTTTCTTGAGCTGAAGCAATTTCTATTGATGTAATTAGGTTTTCTTTGGCATCGGTACGTAAATCACCAATTGGCAATTGAGAACCTGTAAAAATTACTGGCTTTGATAGGTTTTCAAACATAAAACTAATGGCAGAAGCAGTGTATGACATTGTATCAGAACCATGTAAAACTACAAATCCATCAAAATTTTGATAATTTTTTTCAATAATTTCAGAAATTAAAATCCAAATTGATGGATTCATATTTGACGAATCAATTGGTTTTTTTAACGAAATACTTTCAATTACACAATTTAACTGATTAATTTCTGGAATATGGTTTAAAAGCTTATTAAAATTAAAAGTTTTTAACGCTCCTGTTTTATAATCTTTTACCATACCAATGGTTCCACCAGTATATATTAACAGTATATTCGATTTTTTTGTCATTTTGTCTGAACCTTTTTTTTGGAATAATTTATGATGTAAATTTACCAAATTAAAAATTCATTAACTAAAAAGAAATTTATGGGATTTTACATTATAATTGGAATTATATCTTTAGTAAGTTGGCTTGTAAGTCAAAAACTAAAAAGCAAGTTTAAATATTACTCTAATGTTCAACTAAAAAACGGATTAAGTGGAAGAGAAATTGCTGAAAAAATGTTGCATGATAATGGCATTTACGATGTTAAAATTATTTCAACACCTGGGCAATTAACTGATCACTATAATCCTGTTAACAAAACAGTTAATTTAAGTGAAGCCGTTTATGCACAGCGCAATGCAGCTTCGGCAGCAGTTGCAGCGCATGAAGTTGGTCATGCGGTTCAACATGCTAAATCTTATGAATGGCTTAATATGCGATCTAAATTAGTGCCTGCTGTAAACATTTCTTCAAAATTTTCACAATGGCTAGTAATCGGAGGTTTGCTTATAAGTGCTTTTGCTGGAAATACAGGAATTGGTTTTACAATTGCTGTTGTTGGACTTGCAATGATGGCCGTAGCTACAATATTTAGTTTTATTACCTTACCTGTTGAATACGATGCAAGCAATAGAGCTTTAGCTTGGTTAAAAACAAACAATATGCTAACTGATGCTGAGCAAGATGGTGCAAAAGATTCTTTAAAATGGGCAGCTAGAACTTATTTAGTTGCTGCTTTAGGTTCCTTGGCTATGCTGCTTTATTGGGGGCTTCAAATATTAGGATCAAGAGATTAAAGAAATAAAGATAATTCATAAAAAAAACCGGTTTAAAACCGGTTTTTTTATATTGAAATTTGTCTATTAATATGTTGATCTAAAGAAATAAATGTTTCTGTTCTTGCAACTCCTTTTATAGTTTGAATTTGTTGATTTAAAATTGTCATTAAATGCTCATTATTTTTACAAGCAATTTTCAATAACACCGACCAATTTCCAGTTGTATAATGGCTTTCTAAAATTTCAGGAATATCTTTAAATTGATTTATGACTGTAATATATCTGCTTGCAGCATCTAAATAAACACCTACAAAAGCTAGTGTTTCATAACCTAATACTTTAGGATTTACATGAAATTTAGAACCTTCAATCAGTCCTGAAGATTCTAATTTTCGAAGTCTTTGGTGAATTGCAGCTCCTGAAACACCTATTTCTCTAGCAATGCTTAAAATAGGTGTTCTTGCATCTTTCATTAAATGCTTTAAAATTACCTTGTCAATTCCATCAATTTTTAACTCGCTTTCTTTCATAACTTTTAAAATCAAGTAAATTTAAAATAAAAAAGGATATGATTTCTCATATCCTTCTTAATAAGTTCTATACTTTTTATTTTTCTTCTGGAACTAACACAAAATCTTCCATAAACTTTGTTGTATAATTTCCAGCAATATAATCTGGATGGTCCATTAATTGTCTGTGGAAAGGAATCGTGGTTTTTATTCCTTCAATTACAAATTCATCTAATGCTCTACGCATTTTTGCAATTGCTTCTTCTCTGGTTTGAGCAGTTGTAATCAACTTTGCAATCATTGAATCGTAATTTGGTGGAATAGTATAACCCGCATATACGTGAGTATCTACCCTTACGCCATGGCCTCCAGGCACATGCAATGTTTGAATCTTTCCTGGTGATGGTCTAAAACCAGCAAAAGGATCTTCAGCATTTATTCTACATTCTATTGAATGTAATTTTGGTGTGTAATTTTTACCTGAAATTGGAATCCCTGCAGCAACTTTAATTTGTTCGTAAATTAAATCATAATCAATTACTTGTTCTGTAATAGGATGCTCAACTTGAATACGAGTATTCATTTCCATAAAATAGAAATTTCTATGCTTGTCTACCAAAAACTCAATAGTTCCTGCACCTTCATATGAAATATATTCAGCAGCTTTTACAGCAGCTTCTCCCATTTTTTTACGTAACTGAGTAGTCATAAATGGCGAAGGAGCTTCTTCTGTTAATTTTTGATGACGACGTTGAATGGAACAATCTCTTTCTGATAAATGACATGCTTTACCAAAAGAATCACCTACAATTTGTATTTCAATATGGCGAGGTTCTTCAATTAGTTTTTCCATATACATTCCGTCATTTCCAAAACAAGCAAAAGCTTCTTGTTTGGCAGAATCCCAAAGGTCCCGTAGTTTTTCTTTTTTCCAAACAGCACGCATTCCTTTTCCTCCTCCTCCCGCGGTTGCTTTTAGCATAACAGGATATCCCATTTCGTCAGCTAATTTCTCAGCTTCCTCATATGTTTCAAGAATACCATCTGAACCAGGAATTGTAGGAACTCCTGCAGCTTTCATAGTTGCTCTTGCTGAAGCTTTATCTCCCATTTTACTAATCATATCAGCTGTAGCGCCAATAAATTTAATACCATGTTCTTCACATAATTTAGAAAATTTGGCGTTTTCTGATAAAAATCCATATCCAGGATGGATTGCATCTGCATTTGTAATTTCGGCTGCTGCTAAAATTGATTGCATTTTTAAATACGACTCACTACTTGGCGGTGGACCTATACAAACAGCTTCGTCGGCAAATCTAACGTGTAAACTTTCTGCATCAGCTGTAGAATATACTGCTACAGTTTTTACACCAATCTCTCTGCAAGTCCTTATAACTCGTAGTGCTATTTCACCTCTATTGGCAATTAATATTTTTTTAAACATAAATTCTTCAATTTTTCAATATTCAACAAACAAATTCCAAAAAAATATGGAGATTGTGAATTGAAAATTGTGATTTTACATTATGATGGATCTACTAAAAATAATGGTTGCCCAAATTCTACTGGTGTACCATCTTCTACTAAAACTTTTACAATTTTACCTGATATTTCGGCTTCAATTTCATTAAATAATTTCATTGCTTCAACCATACACACAACAGTATCTGTATTAATTGAATCTCCTACTTCAACAAAAACTGGTTTATCTGGAGATGGCTTTCTATAAAAAGTACCTATAATTGGTGATGTTATCTCTTTATATTTAGAAGCTTCCTTAGCAGCTTCGTTTACAGGTGTTACCTGTCCTGTTTGAGTTTCGCCTTGCACAACATTTGGCATTGGATGCATGTTTAATGGAGCCTGTTGAACAATAGTAGTTTCGGTTTTTTCAGTTCCAGTTTTAATGGTAATTTTAATATCTTCCATTTCTAACTTCACTTCACTTGCGCCTGATTTGGCAACAAATTTTATTAGATTTTGAATATCTCTTAAATCCATATCATTCGTTTTAGGTTGTTAATTTGTTAAGAATTATATGCCCATTTAAAGTAGATTGATCCCCAAGTGAAACCTCCACCAAATGCAGCAAATATTATTTTATCTCCTTTTTTTAGTTGTTGCTCATAATCTGCTAACAATAATGGTAATGTTGCAGAAGTTGTATTACCGTATTTTTGAATATTCATCATTACTTTTGAACTATCCAAATTGATTCTATTAGCTGTTGCTTCAATTATACGTTTATTTGCTTGATGCGCCGCTAACCAATCAATATCTTCTTTTACTAAATTATTACGTTCAAGCATTTTAACAGACACATCTGCCATATTAAAAACGGCATTTTTAAATACTGTTTTCCCATCTTGAAAAACAAAATTTTCTCTATTATCAATTGCTTCTTTTGTTACTGGATACATAGAACCACTTGCTTTTACTTGCAAAAATTCTCTTCCAGTACCGTCGCTTCTTAAATATTCATCTTGCAATCCTAAACCTTCATTATTTGGTTCAAATAAAACTGCTCCTGCTCCATCACCAAATATAATACAAGTTGCTCTATCTGTATAATCAATCATGGAAGAACATTTGTCTGCTCCTATTAATAATACTTTTTTATATTTTCCTGATTCAATATAACGAGCTGCAACGGACATTCCAAATAAAAAGCTAGAACAAGCAGCTTCTAAATCAAATCCAAATGCATTTACCGCTCCTATTTCTGATGCTACATATGCTGCAGTTGCAGCGGCTTGCATATCTGGAGTTGCGGTTGCAACTATTACTAATTCAATTTCTTTAGGATTTAGTTTTCTTTTAGTTATTAGTTCTTGAGCTGCTTTAATTGCCATGAATGAAGTTCCTTTTCCTTCACCTTTAAGTATTCTTCTTTCTTTAATTCCGGTTCTAGAAGTTATCCATTCATCATTAGTATCAACCATTTTTTCTAACATTTTATTTGATAAAATGTCTTCAGGAACATACTTTCCAACGGCTGTTATTGCTGCGGTAATTTTAGTCATATTATATATTCTTTTAACAAAAAAAGACGGTCAAAAGTAATGAATTTTATTTCTATTCATTCACGATTTTTGTCATTTTTTAGTTTTATTGGGCATAAAAAACAAAAAAAACCCTCAAAATGAGAGTTTTTTGCTTAATTTTTTATATTAATTATGCTTGTGTTTCAACTGAATCAATAACAATTTGACCTCTGTAATAAAGCTTTCCTTCATGCCAATGAGCTCTGTGGTATAAATGAGCTTCACCAGTTGTTGGATCAACAGCTACTTGTGGTGTTACTGCTTTATAATGAGTTCTTCTTTTATCTCTTCTGGTTTTCGATATTTTTCTCTTTGGATGTGCCATTACTCTTATTTTTTTCTATTAGTATATTCTTTTAATTTACTCCATCTAGGATCAATTTCCTTAATGTTATCTTCTTCTATTTCTTCGTCTAGATCTTTAATTTCTAATTCTTTTAATTTTTCTAGTACGTCAGATTTTAATGTTCCGTCTTCAACACCTGGATGAATTCTTTTTAATGGAACATTTAATACAATTGCTTCATATATATATTGAGCAACATTAATTTTAAATTCGGAATGTGGTATAATTAACAACTCTTCATTTTCATCATTATATTCTTCTCCAAACTTTACAATTAAATCCATTTCAGCATTTATTGGTTGATGAAATAATTCGTTTGTTACATCACAAGCTACTTCTACCCAACCAGAAATTTGAAAACTTAATTCAAACATTGTTGTTTTTTTTAAAAATGATAAACCAACATTTACGTTTGAATTATTAAATTCATCGTACTTAAAAAAATCAAAGAACTTATTCTCAATTAAATATTCAAACTGATGATTACCTTCTTTTAATCCGATAAAAGAAATATCAAACTCTTTTAAATCTTTCATTTAGAACTTCAATTTGAGCGTGCAAAGATATAAAATTATAAATACTATTATAAAATTATTTTTGAAAATTTATTGTTTTTATTTTTAATTAGAAATTTTTAATACGTTTTCTGTCAAACTTTTATATTCACTTCTGGTTCTAAAAATTTGAATTGCACTAAAAACTGCTTCTTTAAATGAGTTTATGTTGGCTTTATCTTTACCAGCCAATTCATAAGCTGTGCCGTGATCTGGTGAGGTTCTAATTTTATTTAAACCTGCAGTATAATTAACACCTCCACCAAAAGCTAGTGTTTTAAATGGTGCCAAACCTTGATCATGATACATAGCTAAAATAGCATCAAAATTTTTGTAATTACCTGAGCCAAAGAAACTATCGGCAGCATATGGACCATAAACTATTTTTCCTGTTTGTTGAATATCAGTAATTGTAGGGCGTATTACAGTATCGTCTTCGGTTCCAATAACTCCATTATCTCCACAATGCGGATTTAAACCTAAAATTGCAATTTTAGGTTTTGAAATTGCAAAATCTTGAATTAACGTTTGATGTAAAATTGCAACCTTCTTTTGAATTAATTCTGAAGTAATAGTTTCTGATATTTTTGAAACAGGAATATGACCAGTAATCAAACCAATTCTTAAAGTATCAGACATTAATATCATCAAACTTTCTCCTTCTAGTTGAGATTCTAAATACTCTGTATGTCCAGGGAATTTAAAATTTTCTGATTGAATATTATCTTTATTAATTGGAGCAGTTACTAAAACATCAATTTCATTATTACTTAAAGCTTTTGTTGCAGCTTCAAGCGATTTAAATGCATATTCTCCAGAAAAAACTGAAGGGTTCCCTAAGTCTACTTCAATATCTTCCTTCCATAAATTTAAAACATTCAACTTATTTTCAATTGCCTTATCTGCTTCTTTAATACCATTTATTGGTATATTAGTATTTAATGTTTTTTGCCAAGTTGAAATTAATTTTGTTGAACCAAAAATTATTGGAGTACAAAAATCTAACATTCTTTTATCTAAAAATGTTTTTAATATAATTTCTATTCCAATACCATTAAAATCACCTATAGAAATTCCTAATTTTATTTTTTCGAATTTGTCCATCAAACAAGTTAATTATTCTTAATTTTGAGACTTCAAAAGTAATCAATTTAATTTACAAAATCATGTTTACAGGTATAATTGAAAGTTTAGGAACTGTTAAAAATATAATTAAAGAAGGCGATAATATTCATGTTACAATTGAAAGCAATTTCACAAATGAGCTAAAAATAGACCAAAGTATTGCCCATAATGGAGTTTGTTTAACAATTGTAAAAATAAATGACAATGAATATACGGTAACAGCCATTAAAGAAACACTTGAAAAATCTAATTTTAAAAATCTTAAAATTGGTGATTTAATTAATTTAGAAAGAGCAATGGTACTTGGTGCAAGACTTGATGGTCACATTGTACAAGGACACGTAGACCAAACCGCAACCTGCACCTCTATTACTGAAGAAAATGGAAGTTGGTTTTTTAGTTTTGAATATGACGATTCTTTAAACAACATTACTATTGAAAAAGGATCTATAACTATAAATGGTACTAGTTTAACTGTGGTAAATTCTAAAAAAAATAGTTTTTCAGTGGCTATTATTCCATACACTTATGAAAACACGAATTTTCATACCTTTAAAATTGGTACTGAAGTTAATTTAGAATTTGACGTTATTGGCAAATATGTAGCAAGAATTTTAGAAAAATAATTATTTCTTCTTTTTCAGTTCATAAACGCCATAAAAAATTCCTGAAGCTAGCAGATACAAAATACCTCCATTTATTGGTAATCCAGGGTTAGGCGGAGGAGCAGGAGGTGGTGGGGCTTTTTGGGAGTATCCTACTACACTTACAAACACAAAGAAAAAACATAACATATATATGTTACTCTTTTTTTTCATTTATTGGGGTTTATTTACAAATATATTTAAATTACAAATATATACATTTATTTTTAACCTTTTATAAATCAATAAATTGTATTTTATTATTAAAATTTAATTGAAAGTAAAAATAACTTTATATTATTAGTACAAATATAAATCTAATTTATTTATTTAATTAAAGATTTTATTAAATTAGACCAACTACAAGGAATTAATAATAATTGGTAAGTAAAGAAAAGCAAACTGTTCACTAAAATTATATTGCACTCAACAACATATAAGCTTTTATAAAAAAAGCCCTGCTAATGCAGAGCTTTATAGTTTTAAAAGTGGTCCCACTTGGGCTCGAACCAAGGACCCTCTGATTATGAGTCAGATGCTCTAACCAGCTGAGCTATGGGACCTAAAACTGGGCGCAAAAATAATACATATTTAACTTCTGTACAATATTTATTTATAGAAAAATTAAATAATTTAAAATCCTTTAATTATACTTTGTGTAATAATCAGTTTTTTAGCGATTTAAAAACTTTTGAAATTCTATTTTATGAATACATTTTTCTTAACAATACCTTTTGAAATTCTCTTTTTAAAATTAAAAAGGAGATATTTTCAATAGTATTTAGTAAATTATCATTTTTTATAGTGGCCATTTCATTTTCAGAAACATCTATTCTGTATAAAAGATTTAAATAATCATCATATTTTTTAGTGATTAAATTTAGGAGCAAACTATCTAAATTATTTTTTAGCGCTAAGGTTGAAATATTCAATTTAAATTCTTCATCAATATTTGCCAACTGAAAATCTTTGTTTAATTGTTCTATTAACTTGATAACTAAATTTTCAGTTTCAACAGCTTTTAATAGTTCTAAAGAATTTTTCTCTTCTAACATTATTATAAAGTACGTTTCATTAAACTACTTCCAAAATTTCTAAGAATTTCTTTTTTCTCATTTGAAATTTGTAATGTATCTAAAACTTCAAATGCTTTATTTGTGTATCGTTCTATTTCATTTACAGTAAGCTTATCAATACTATTCTTTTTAAAAAGAGTTGTTATCTCACTCACTTTATTTTCATTACTAGTTTTTGCTTTATAAAAATCTAACAAACAATTTTTATCTTTTTCATTACAAGTTTCAATAGCTTTTAAGTATAAAAAGGTTTTTTTATTCTCTAGAATATCTCCTCCAATTTGTTTTCCAAAAGTTACTACATCTCCAAATGTATCTAAATAATCATCTTGTAATTGAAATGCAATACCTAAATTTAAGCCAAAATCATAAATTTTTTCCGATTCTTCATCACTAACTTCAGCAATTATTGCACCCATTTTCATGGCTGCCGCTACTAAAACTGATGTTTTATAAGTAATCATTTTAATGTATTCTGCAATAGTTACATCATTTCTAATTTCAAAATCAACATCAAGTTGTTGTCCTTCACATACTTCTAAAGCTGTTTTATTAAATAGTTTTAATAGTTTTTTATAAATATATGGCTCGTAATTTTCAAAACATTGATATGCTAATATCATCATTGCATCACCAGATAAAATCCCGGTATTTACATCCCATTTAATATGTACAGTTTCTTTACCTCTTCTAATGGGAGCGCTATCCATAATATCATCATGAATTAACGTGAAATTATGAAAAACCTCCACGGCTAAAGCTGCATCATATGCATTTTTAACATTTCCGTTTAAAATATCACAAGTCATTAACGTTAAAATTGGTCGCAATCGCTTTCCTCCTATTTGCAATATATAATGTATAGGTTTATATAAATTTTTAGGCTCTTTAATTGTAATAGAAGTATTTAAATAGTCTAAAAAATCTTTTTTATAAGTTTCAACGATGTTCATTTAGTAATATTTTTTGTAAAAATACATCTTTCATTTTTACAATTAATAGTTAACTGTTTTTTTTTGAATGTTATTAAATTGTTAAAACTTAGGAAACTTTTTTTGTTTCTTAAGTTTCCTAATGTATATTTGCACACAATTTTTTGGAAAATGAATGTATGAAAGAAAAAATATTACAAAAATCTGGAGAATTTTTTTTAAAATTTGGATTTAAAAGTGTTACTATGGATGATATTGCCAATGAACTTGGCATTTCAAAAAAAACCATTTACAAATACTTTGGTAACAAAGAAGAATTGGTTGATGAATCAATATCTCATTTACATGGAGTAATTCTTAAATCAGTTTCCTGTATTTGTGACAAAGGCTATAATGCTATTGAGGAAAATTTTGAAATTAAAAATACATTTAAAGATTTATTTAAAAATACAGATGATTCTCCAATGTATCAACTTCAAAAATATTACCCAAAAACATACAATAAATTAATGACTGATGAATTTCACATGTTTAAAAATTGTATTCTTAAAAATATTGAAAAAGGAATAAATGAAGGCTTATACAGAGATAATATTAATATTGAATTAATTACAAAGTTTTATTTTTCTTTGGTAATGAGTGTGCATGATACAAATCTTCACAAATACAATAAAAACACAATTAACACATTGGAATTAAAAGCCTTGGAGTATCACACTAGAGCAATTGCAACAGAAAAAGGGATTAAAATATTAGAAAAACAACTTGAACAAAACGCAAATTAACTAATGAAAAAAACAATACTACTAATTGGAATACTATGTAGCATTCACATAAATGCTCAAGAAAGCATTTCACTATCACTTGAACAAGCTATTGATTATGCTTTAAAAAATAGTTATGCAAGCATAAATGCCACTAGAGATATTGATGCTGCCAAATTAAAAAAATGGGAAACTACCACAATGGGACTCCCGCAAATTAGCGCTACAATAGATTATCAGAATTGGATAAAACAACAAGTTTCCTTAATTCCTGCTGAATTTTTTGGAGGAAATGCTGGCGAATTTGCTGAAGTATCATTTGGTACAAAACATAATATGAATGCTACAGCAACTTTAAATCAATTAATTTTTGATGGATCTTATTTAGTTGGTTTACAATCAGCAAAAACCTATTTAAAAATTTCTGAAAACGCCAAAGAAAAAACAGATTTAAGTATTAGAGAAGCCGTTATTAACGCATACGGAAATGTACTTTTAAGTGAAGAAAGTATAAATATCATTGAAAAAAATATTGCAACACTTCAAAAAAACTTAGATGAAACACTCCAAATTTATAAAAATGGTTTGGCAGAAGAAGAAAGTGTAGAACAATTACAAATTACCCTAGCTTCAATAAAAAGTCAATTGTCTAAAACTAAAAACCTAAAAAACATTGCCTATAAAATGTTGAACATAACTTTAGGAACAGATATTAATACACCAATTATTTTAACTGATAATTTAAACAAATTAGCAGAAGAAAATTTAGATTTAGGACTCCTTTCAAGTGATTTATCTATTGAAAATCATATCGATTTTAAAATTGCAAAAAACAACGAAAGAGCTAATGAACTTTTAGTAAAACTAGAACAAAGTAAAGCATTACCTTCTTTAAGCAGTTTTATAAATTTTGGATATGCAGGCTATGGTGAAAATTTTGATTTTACAAAAAAAGAGCAAAAATGGTTCGATTCTTCGTTACTAGGCGTAAGTTTAAACATTCCAATTTTTAGTAGTTTAGCAAGAAGTTCAAGAACACAACAAGCTAAAATTGAATTAGATAAAGCTAAAACAAACCTAACAGAAACAGCACAAAAATTAAAACTTCAACTAGAATCAGCTAAAACCGAATACAACTTTAGTATTGAAGAATTTGAGACTTCTAAACAAAATTTAGCATTAGCAGAACGTATTGAAAAAAAGCAACAAATTAAATTTTTTGAAGGACTTTCAACAAGTTTTGAACTGTCTGAAGCGCAAAGACAATTATATACAATGCAACAAAATTATTTACAAAACATGCTGCAATTAATTGCAAACAAAGCAGCTTTAGATAACGCATTAAACACACCAATTAACAACTAGAAATCAAACAAAATGAAAAATATAGCATTACTTTTTATAGCAGCAACATTTCTTATTTCTTGCGGAGAAGAAATTGAAAAAACATCTATTTCCGAATTAAATTCAGAAAAAAATACTTTACTAAATCAAATAGACAGTTTAAATCAACAACTAAAAATTGTTGAAGACAAACTTTCTAAATTAGATACCACAAGAAAATTACACGTTGTTACTGTTTTGCCAGTAAAAAATGAAGTTTTTAAACATTATATTGAAATACAAGGTGTTGTTCAGGCAGATAAAAACATTGAAATTAGACCAGAAATGGGCGGAACAGTTACGGCTATTTATGTTAAAGAAGGACAAAAAGTTGCTGCCGGTCAAACACTAATTCAGTTAGATGATAGCGCCATTAAAAATAGCATTGCCGAATTAACAACACAATTAAATTTAGCAAAAACTACTTTTGATCGTCAAAAACGATTATGGGATCAAAAAATTGGTTCAGAAATGCAATTTTTACAAGCAAAAGCTCAAAAAGAAGGTTTAGAAAATAATTTAGCTTCCTTAAAAACACAAGCTAAAAAAATGAAAGTTATTGCACCTTTTAGCGGAATTGTTGATGAAGTTTTCCCTAGAATTGGAGAATTAACAAGCCCACAAACTCCAACCGTTCGTTTATTAAATTTAGATAATGTTTATATTGAAGCAGATGTAACTGAAACGTATTTACCAGTTGTAAAAATTGGAACTGAAACTATTTTAAACTTTCCTTCAATTGGAAAAGAAGTAGAGTCTAAAATTTCTCAAATTGGAAATTACATCAATCCAGATAACAGAAGTTTTAAAGCGCGTATTAATATTCCAAATAAAGACAACACTATTAAACCTAACCTTTTAGCAGACTTAAAAATTGTAGATTTTAAACAAGAAGGTTTGGTAATTCCTTCAACTTTAGTGCAAAAAGATCAAAAAGGAAACGATTACGTGTTTACATTAAAAACTGAAAACAATGAAAATGTGGTTATTAAAAAGTTAATCACTATTTCAAAAGAATATAACAACGAAGTATTTATTACAGAAGGTTTAGAAGCTACCGATACTTTGATAGATAAAGGCGCTAGAATTGTAAAAGCTGGTGATTTTGTGAAAATAAACAAGTAATTAAATCTGTAAACTTAATAATACAGCATTATAATGAATAAAGAATTTAAAATATCCACGTGGTCCATTTACAATAAAATGACCGTTTTTGTGATTATTGCTATGATTTTTATAGCAGGTATCTTCTCCTATACAAGTATGCCTCGTGAAGCATTTCCAGAAATTGTTGTGCCAGAAATTTACGTTTCTACACCATATCCAGGAAATTCGGCATTAGATATAGAAAAACTGATAACCAGACCTTTAGAAAAAGAAATTAACGGAATTTCTGGTGTTGATGAAATTATTTCAACATCTATCGAAGGTTTTTCATCAATTCAAGTGAAATTTGATTTTAGTGTAACACCAACAGAAGCTTTACGTAAAGTAAAAGATAAAGTTGATGCCGCTACTTCTGATAAAGATTTCCCAAAAGATTTACCAGCTGATCCGAACGTTCAAGAATTAAACTTTGCTGAGTTAATGCCAATTATGAATATTAATTTATCTGGAGATTTCTCTATGGATCAATTAAAAGAATATGGCGAATATTTAGAAGAAGAAATTGAAAAAGTTCCTGAAATATCTAAAGTTGATATTAGAGGAATTCAAGATAAAGAAATTGAAATTAGTGTTGATTTGTATAAGATGGAAACATCTCAAATTAGCTTTAATGATATTGCCATGGCCATTCAAAATGAAAACATGACTGTCTCTGGTGGCGATTTACTTGAAAATGGTATTAGAAGAAATGTACGTGTTATTGGCGAATTTAAATCGGCTAAAGAAATTGAAAACATTATTGTAAAACAAGAAAATAACAATATTGTTTATTTAAGAGACATTGCTGTTGTTAGCTTTAAAGAGCAGGAAAAAGAAAGTTTTGCTCGTGAGTTTTCACAGCCCGTTTTAATGTTAGATGTTACAAAACGTGGTGGAGAAAATTTAATTAATGCTTCAGAACAAATTGATGTTATTTTAGCAAAAGCCCAAGAAGAATATTTCCCTGAAAACCTAAATGTTTCTAAAACCAACGACCAAACCAACGATACTAAAACAATGGTTGCCGACCTTGAAAACAGTATTATTTTAGGAATTATATTGGTGGTTTTAGTACTACTTTTCTTCCTTGGAATTAGAAATGCCTTATTTGTGGGAATTGCTATTCCATTGTCCATGTTTATGTCTTTCATTATACTAAGTGCACTGGGCGTAACATTAAATACAATGGTGTTATTTTCACTGGTAATTGCTTTAGGAATGCTGGTTGATAACGGTATTGTAGTTGTTGAAAATGTATACAGATTATTAGATGAAGGTTATTCTAAAATTGACGCTGCAAAATACGGCGTTGGTGAAGTTGCAATGCCAATTATTGCCTCTACAGCCACAACTTTAGCTGCATTTATTCCTTTAGCATTTTGGCCTGGAATGATGGGAGAATTTATGCGCTATTTACCAATTACATTAATAATAGTATTAAGCTCATCATTATTTGTAGCTTTATTAATAAACCCAATGTTAACTTCTGTTTATATGAAAATAAAAGAAGATGAAGTTAACTTTAAAAGAGTTTTAATTTTTAGTAGCATACTATTTACTATCGGTGTACTATTTATAATCGGAGGATTATCAACAAACTCTAAAGTTTTAAACGCTATTGGGTTATTATTGGCTCTAGCAGGTTTATTACGTGTTGTAAATACCAAATTTTTAAGTCCAGCAACGGAATGGTTTCAAACAAAATTTTTACCAAGGTTAGAAACTTTCTACGAAAAAACTTTAGTATATACATTGAAAGGAAGAAGACCTAAATTTTTCTTTTTTGGAACGTTTGGCTTGTTATTTTTATCGTTTGTATTATTTGCAATTTTCCCTCCAAAAGTATTATTCTTTCCAGAAACGCCACCTAAACAAGTGTATGTTTATTTAGAATATCCTATTGGAACCGATATTGAAGTTACCAATAAACTTTCTATTGATATTGAAAATAAAATTCAAGAATATTTAAAAAAATATGAAGTAAACGGTAAAAATCAAATTATAACTTCTGTAATTGGTCAAGTTGGTGAAGGCACAAGTGATCCAAACCAAGGTCAACAAGGTGGCACAACACCAAATAAAGCACGTATTACTGTAGATTTTGTGAAATTTATGGAACGTGGTGATATTGATACTGATGATGTTTTAATTGAAATACGACAATTGTTAAAAAACTTTCCTGGAGTAAATATTACTGTTGATAGACCTTCGGATGGACCACCGACCGGAGCACCAATTAACATTGAAGTTTCAGGCGATGATTACGAAGAGTTATTAGCAACATCTGAAAATATAAAACAGTATATTAATGATGCAAATATTTTAGGTATTGAAGAATTAAGTTTAGATGTTGAACAAGGAAAACCTGAATTACCTTTTATAATTGACAGACAAAAAGCCAGAAGTTTAAATGTTTCTACTGGTCAAATTGGTGATGCAATTAGAACATCATTATTTGGTAAAGAAGTATCAACGTTTAAAGATGGTGAAGATGATTATCCAATTAATATTCGTTTAATGGATAAATACCGTTATAATAAAGAATCGTTATTAAATCAGAAAATCACATTTAGAAATGCTAGTAACGGAAAAATAGTTCAAGTTCCGGTTTCTGCAGTAGCGCATTCTGAAACTTCATCAACATTTAGCGCAGTAAAGCGCAAGGAGTTAAATAGAGTTATTACTATTTTCTCAAATGTTCTTGAAGGATACAACGCTACAGAAATAAACGACCAAATTAAAAAGGTTATGGAAAACTATAATTTACCTAAAAATGTTTCCGTTTCATTTACTGGTGAGCAAGAAAAACAAGCCGAAGAAATGGCGTTTTTAAGTAAAGCCTTATTAATTGCAGTTTTCTTAATATTTTTAATTTTAGTTGGGCAATTTAATTCAACTTCAACACCTATAATTATTTCATTATCTGTTCTTTTAAGTTTAATTGGAGTGTTGCTCGGATTAATAATTTTTAGAATGGAATTTGTAATTATGATGACCATGATTGGTATTATTTCCCTCGCCGGAATTGTTGTAAACAATGCTATTGTATTGATAGATTATACCAACTTAATTATGATTAGAAAACGTGAAGAACAAGGCTTAGAAGAAGGTACTTTAACAAAAGAATTAATTTACGAAAGTATTGTTGAAGGTGGAAAAACACGTTTGCGCCCAGTATTATTAACAGCAATTACAACCATTTTAGGGTTATTACCTTTAGCAATTGGAATTAACATAAACTTTATGACATTGTTTACAGAATTTGACCCTCAGTTTTATATTGGTGGTGAAAACGTAGCGTTTTGGGGACCAATGTCTTGGACAATTATTTTTGGTTTAACATTTGCTACTTTCTTAACTTTAATTATTGTACCAATTATGTACTCATTAATTAATAACTTAAAGGTTAGACTTCATAGAAAACAATAAATAAATTTTAAAAATAAATACAATTTTAAGGCAGCTTAAAAGTAATTTAATACTTTTAAGCTGCCTTTTTTAAGTTATCAAACATAAGTGCTTATTATTAAAAATATGAAACAAACACCTACAATTATTGAAAGTAATAAAGTTATTGAAATTGTATCTCAATATTTAGATTTAACGGTAACTCCTTTCGGACAATCAATTCGCTCCGTTGTAAGAGTAGATACAAGAGAAAACATGTATAATGGTGATGGTGTTGTGTATTTACTTCAAATGTTTGATGTTGAGGAATTAGTTAACAATAGAATTGGCGCGTATATGGTTTTTTTAAATAAAAATGATCAAGCAGGTTTTCATACACATGGAACCAGAAATGAACAAGAATTATATGTTGTAATGCAAGGTGAAGGAGAATATTTTGATAGAACTAGTGTTACAGGAACCATTAGAACTCAAAAAATAACAAAAGGAAGTATTACTGCTATAAATGGCATTGGTTTTCATTCCGTTAAAAACACAACAGATGAACCTTTAATAATTTTTGTAATTACAACAAACGAGCCAAAAAAGTAAATTACTTTTAAATGAAAAATGATAAATTATATACGGTTGATGAAGCTATAAAATTGTTAGAAAATTATTGTGCCTATCAGGAACGTTGCCACAAAGAAGTAGAGCAAAAACTTTATGATTTAAAACTAATTCCTGAAGCTAAAGAAAAAATTATTTTACATTTATTACAATTCAATTATTTAAATGAAGAACGCTATGCAAAAGCTTTTGTTAGAGGTAAATTCTCTATAAAAAAATGGGGAAAACAACGCATAATTAATGAGTTGAAATTTAGAAATATATCAACCTACAACATAAATACAGCACTTAAAGAAATAGATGAAAATGACTATTTTCAATGTTTAGAAAAATTAGCTCAAAAAAAATTACCGCTAATAAAAGAATCCAATAAATTTAAAAAATCTTCTAAACTAGCTAATTATCTAATCTCTAAAGGATACGAATCTGAATTGGTTTTTAAAGTTGTAAAATCAATTTTTTAAGCTTTTACATATTTTATCACTGACTTTAATCATTTTTAACGGATAATTAATTCAGTAAATTTGATGTTACTTTAAAAGTCAGATTATGAAAAATTTATTACTTTTTTTTGTCCTTCTATTCCTTTCAATATCAACTTATTCCCAAACAAAATACTTACCAAAAACTGAAACAAAAGGCAATTTACAAGAAATTACGTTGTATTACGAAAATGGCACAATAATGCAACATGGCTTTTACACAAAAGAAGGTAAATTACACGCATCTTGGGAAAGTTATAATACAGATGGAACCAGAAAATGTTTAGCAACCTATAACAACGGTGTAAAAGTTGGTGTTTGGACTTACTGGAATAAAGATAAAGTTACTAAAATAACGTACGAAAATAATAAGGTTTTAAAAATTGAAGAATTTGATGCTAAAGAATTAATTAAAAATACTTACTAACATATTTATTGGCGAATATTTCTTTTAGATTCTTTAATACTATTATTCATTCTTCTGTTATACTCAAAATTTTCACGTTTTTCCTCAATTGTTACAGGAACTTCTGTATCAATTTCTAATGAATTTTGAACATCTTCGGCTTTATAAATAGTATTAATTTTTGAATTTAAAGCTGTATACAATTCTAAAATTTTACCTACCTCTTCTTTAACTTCATCTTTTTTAATTGATGAAATTGTAGCCATATCAGCCAATCTTAAAGTTTCATTGTGTAAAACATTAAATCGTGCAATAACACTTAAATCTTTTAACTTTTCAACACGAATAGAATCTTTCATTAATTTCACCAAATCAGCCAATTCCTGAGCATTTGAAAGTGCTTCAGCACTACTTACATTATAAAATTTAAGTATAAATTCATCCACATTTTCATACTCTTTCCATTTAGAAATATCTTCTTTAGCTCTTGGAACCAAAGTTTCTCCTAATTGGTATGAAATTCTATCACTTACCTCTACAGAATCTTCAGAATCTGCAACTTCTTCCATAGGTACAGTTCTTTTACATGAAAAATTCAACAATAAAATGAACAATAAAAAACTATATAAATACTTCATTATAAAATTAATTGACTTCAAAAGTACTAATAAATAAAATGTTTTGTAAAAAAACATGTCATTTTCATAAAAAACAATAGTAGCTAATTTCAAATTTTAATTTCAGTATATTTGAAACTTAAATAATTTGATTTTTTTATAATGAATAAATCCATTTTAATAATTGGTGCTTGTGGCCAAATTGGCACTGAATTAACTTTAAAATTACGTGAAATTAATGGCATTAATAACGTAATAGCTTCTGATATTAGAGAAGGTAGCAAAGAATTAATGCAATCCGGACCTTTTGAATTTATAAATGCTATGGATTATCATTCAATTTTAGCAATTATAGAAAAATATAGCATTAATGAAGTGTATTTAATGGCAGCTATGCTTTCTGCAACTGGCGAAAAATTTCCAGCAAAAGCTTGGGAATTAAACATGAATTCGCTTTTTAATGTATTAAACATTGCCAAAGAAGGTAAAATACAAAAAGTATTTTGGCCAAGTTCAATTGCTGTTTTTGGACCTACAACACCAAAAGAAAATACCCCGCAAGAAACTATTATGGAACCATCAACCGTATATGGCATTAGTAAACAAACTGGTGAACGATGGTGTGAATATTATTTTAATAAATATGGCGTTGACGTTAGAAGCATCCGTTACCCAGGAATTATAAGTTGGAAAACTAATCCAGGCGGAGGAACTACCGATTATGCTGTTGAAATTTATCACAATGCACTTTTACTTGGTAAATACAATTCCTTTTTAAACAAAGAAACTAAATTACCAATGATGTATATGGATGATGCAATTGAAGCAACCATTCAAATTATGGATGCCAAACCTGAAAATATAAAGGTTCGATCGTCTTACAATTTAGCCGCAATGAGTTTTACTCCTGAAGAAATTGCACAAGAAATAAAAAAAATTGTGCCAGAGTTTAAGATTTCGTATCATTCAGATTTTAGACAAAAAATTGCTGACAGTTGGCCGAAAAGCATTGATGATTCTAGAGCGAGAGAAGATTGGGGATGGAAACATCAATTTAATCTAAAAAAAATGAGTGAAAGTATGTTGCACAGCCTAAAAATAAAATATGATGTTTTATAAAACCAAAACCCTTGATAGCTATCAAGGGTTTTTTTTGCAATATTCATATCATTATTAAAATAACTAATAATCAACACTTTAAATTAAAAAAATAATTAAATTTGTTGAATTTAACACACGCTAAAATTACTAAAACGTTTTAGTAGTTTTAGAGCAAATATGACATCTATCATATTTTTAACTTTTACTATACTCTAATTTTGTTATCTAAACTAGAATAAGCAAAAAACTTCACTTCTCCTTTAGGAATAATTAAAAAATAATACTAAAAAATATATAATTATGAATATTTCACATATTGAACACATTGGAATAGCTGTAAACAACCTAGAAGAATCAATAAAATACTATGAAGATGTTTTGGGAATGAAATGCTACGCAGTAGAAGAGGTTGTTGATCAGAAAGTGAAAACAGCCTTTTTTTTGGTAGGTACTACAAAAATTGAATTATTAGAAAGCACTTCTCCAGATGGACCAATTGGTAAGTTTATAGAAAAAAAAGGACAAGGAATTCATCACATTGCTTTTGCTGTTGATGATGCAACAGAAGCATTAAAACTAGCTGAAGAAAGAGGCGTTGCATTAGTAGACAAAGTATCTAGAAAAGGTGCTGAAGGTTTAAATATTGGCTTTTTACACCCAAAATCAACACACGGAGTGTTAACAGAACTTTGTTCAAAAAAATAATAAATAAAAAGAAAATTTATATAAAATGGCAAATCAAGATAAAATCAATGAGTTAATTGAAAAAAGAGCCAAAGCAAAACTAGGCGGTGGAGAAAAAAGAATTGATTCACAACACGCAAAGGGAAAATTAACCGCTCGTGAACGTATTGATATTCTTTTAGATGAAGATAGTTTTGAAGAATTTGATATGTTTGTAACACACAGAACCAAATCATTTGGTTTAGACAAACAAATTTACCTTTCTGACGGTGTTGTTACAGGTCATGGAACTATTGATGGAAGAATTGTTTATGTTTTTTCTCAAGATTTTACAGTATTTGGAGGTTCGCTTTCTGAAACTTATGCACTTAAAATTTGTAAAATAATGGACATGGCAATGAAAATTGGTGCTCCAGTTATTGGATTAAATGACAGTGGTGGTGCGCGTATTCAAGAAGGTGTTAGATCTTTAGCTGGTTATGCCGAAATTTTCCAACGTAACATTATGGCATCTGGAGTAATCCCTCAAATATCTTCAATTTTAGGTCCTTGTGCAGGTGGAGCAGTTTATTCACCAGCATTAACAGATTTTACCATAATGACAGACCAAACAAGTTACATGTTTGTTACAGGTCCAAAAGTTGTACAAACAGTTACAGGTGAGATTGTTACAACAGAACAATTAGGTGGTGCTAATATACATTCAACAAAATCTGGTGTTTCTCATTTCCTTGCTGAAAATGATGAAGAAAACTTATTATTAATCAGAAAATTAATGAGTTACCTTCCATCAAATAATTTAGAAGAACCACCATCAATTGTTTGTGATGATCCAATTGATAGATTGGATGATATATTAAATGAAATGATTCCTGAAAACCCAAATCAACCTTACGATATTGTTGATGTAATTTCTGTAATTGTTGATAATGGTGAATTTACTGAAGTTCACAGAAATTATGCACGAAATATTTGTGTTGGCTTTGCTCGTTTTAATGGTAGATCAGTTGGTATTGTTGCTAACCAACCAAAATACTATGCAGGTGTGTTAGACATTGAAGCTTCAAGAAAAGCTGCAAGATTTGTTCGTTTTTGCGACGCTTTTAACATTCCTATTGTAACACTTGTTGACGTTCCAGGATTCTTGCCAGGAACTGGTCAAGAATACGGTGGTATTATTCTTCACGGAGCAAAATTATTATTTGCTTATGGTGAAGCTACCGTTCCTAAAGTAACCATTACATTACGTAAATCTTACGGTGGAGCACATGACGTTATGAGTTGTAAACAATTACGTGGAGATTTAAACTACGCTTGGCCAACTGCCGAAATTGCAGTAATGGGAGCTAAAGGAGCCATTGAAGTACTTGAAGGTTCTAACATAAGAAAAATTGAAGATGCCGAAGAAAAACTTGAATACATTGAGAAAAAAGAAGATGAATACAATACCAAATTTGCAAACCCTTACGTAGCTGCAAAATATGGTTTTATTGATGATGTAATTGAGCCAAGAAATACTCGTTTTAGAATTATTAGAGGGTTAGAGTTATTAGCAAACAAAAAAGAAGTTAACCCACCAAGAAAACACTCAAATATTCCACTATAATGTTATACATGAAATTATACATCGACCAAATAAGTGAAGGTTACGTAATATTAATTACAGGTTTATTAATTGTATTTGGTGCCTTACTATTATTAACTGCGTTTTTTAAATTTGGATTACCTGTATTGCTATACATTTATAAAATTATTACCAAAGGAAGAGATAAAAAAATTAAAGATATATCTCCTAATGTTAATGAACAATTTACAGGTGAAATTGCAGCAGCAATATCTACAGCTATACATTTATATTTAAAAGAACAACACGATGAAGAAAATGCAGTTCTTACAATAAAGCAAGCTCGAAAATTATATTCACCTTGGAGTTCGAAAATATACGGAACGCATAATAGACTCAGATAAATTAATGATTATTAGTACACAAGGATAAAACCTTTAACTATAAAAATATATAAAATGAAAAATTTTAAATTTAGAATATACGATAACAATTACAATGTTAAAATTGTTTCGCACGAAGATAATATTATTGACCTGGAAGTTAACGGAACAGCATATTCTGTTAAATTAAAAGAAGAAGTTAAGGTTTCCAAAACTCCTACTTTAGTTAGATCGGCATCAAAAAGACCTGCTGAATTACTGAAAGTTAATCCAAGTTCTTCAAACACAAAAATTGTGGCTCCAATTCCTGGTACAGTATTATCAATTGATGTAAATATTGGTGATGAAGTTAAGGTTGGAGACAGACTTCTTGTTTTAGAAGCTATGAAAATGGAAAACAATATAACTTCAGAAAAAGCAGGAAAAGTTACAGCAATTCAAGTAAAAATTGGTCAACAAGTTTTACAAAATGAAGTAATGATTGAACTAGCATAGGAACTTTAAGAGTTATAGCATAATAAATAAGCTATAACACATAAAAAGAAAAAACATGAAAAAACTATTTATAATATTTTCTGTATTGTCCTTATTGGTATTTATTAGACCAGCACTTGGGATAAATACTAATTCAAATGCACAAAGCACATTACCCGTTTCAACTGTAGAACAAGTTGAAGAAAATTCTTCTGAAAGTTTTGTTGATGAAGCATTTGATGGAATTAAACAATTTTATTCTTACACAGGATTTGCAAATGCTGAAGGGGGTAATTTAATTATGATTTTTATTGGAATCATATTTATTTACCTTGGAATTAAATTTGATTATGAACCCCTTTTACTAATTCCAATTGGAACTGGTGTAATACTTGGTAACATACCATTTGTTGCAGGTAACCAAACTGGTATTTACGAAACAGGTTCAGTTTTAAATTACTTATATTTTGGTGTTGTAAAAGGTATTTATCCTCCATTAATTTTCTTAGGAATTGGAGCAATGACCGATTTCTCATCGTTAATTGCAAATCCAAAATTAATGTTATTAGGTGCAGCGGCTCAAATTGGTGTATTTGCCACATTTTTAGGTGCATTATATTTAGGATTTAATCTTCCTGAAGCTGGTGCAATTGGAATTATTGGTGGAGCCGACGGACCAACTGCAATTTTCCTTTCATCTAAATTAGCAAACGGTATTAACATATTACCAGACGGCACAACTGTTAAAAACTTAATTGGCCCAATAGCTATTGCAGCTTATTCATATATGGCATTAGTACCTGTTATACAGCCACCTATTATGAAATTGTTAACATCAAAAAAAGAGCGATTAATTAGAATGAAACCACCAAGAGCGGTTTCTCAAAAAGAAAAAATGATTTTCCCAATTGTTGCTTTATTGTTAACTACTTTTATTTCGCCAAGTGCATTGCCATTATTAGGAATGTTATTTTTTGGTAACTTATTAAAAGAATCTGGAAGAACTGAAAGATTAGCAGATACTGCACGTACAAAATTAATTGATATTGTAACTATTCTTTTAGGTGTAACTGTTGGAGCATCTACACAAGCTGATATCTTTATTACTAAAGATTCTATGTTAATTTTTGGCTTAGGTGCAATTTCATTTGTAATAGCAACAATGGGAGGTTTATTATTTGCTAAGTTCATGAATTTGTTCTTAAAAGGTGATGAAAAAATAAACCCATTAATTGGTGCCGCAGGAGTTTCTGCAGTTCCAGATAGTGCTAGAGTTGTTCATGCAGAAGGATTAAAAGCTGATAAAAACAACTATTTATTAATGCACGCTATGGCACCAAACGTAGCTGGTGTAATTGGTTCTGCTATTGCTGCGGGTATCATATTAAGTTTTTTAGGATAAAATGAATGTTGTTATTTAAAAAATAACAAATATTAAATATTATTAAAAATGAAAATACCAAATATAATGACAGCCGAAGAAGCTGTTAAATTAATTAAATCAGGAGATAGAATTTTAATTCAAGGAGGATCAGCTACACCACAAACTTTAGTAAAAGCAATGGTAAACCGTGCACCGGAATTAAAAGGAGTTGAAATTGTTCATTTACATACTGAAGGAGCTTGTGGTTATACGGCACCTGAATTAAGAGAAAGTTTTCACACAAACGCTTTCTTTATTGGAGGAAATATTAGAAAAATGATTGGTGATACAGCAGATTATATTCCAATTTTTTTAAGTGATATTCCAAGTTTATTCCGTCAAGGATATATGAATTTAGATGTTGTTTTAGTAAATGTTTCTCCACCAGACAAACACGGTTTTTGCTCTTTAGGCGTATCTGTAGATATTGTAATTTCTGGAATTGAGCAAGGAAAAACTGTAATTGCGCAAATAAATCCAAAAATGCCAAGAACTTTTGGTGATGCATTAGTACATTTAAATAACTTTAGTGCTTGTGTATTATTAGAAGAAGAAATTTACGAAATGAAATTTGTAGATCCTTCTGAAGAAGAAAAAGCAATTGGTAAAAATATTGCCGAAATAATTGATGATGGCGCTACGCTTCAAATGGGAATTGGTGGTATTCCAAACGCTGTTTTAACATTTTTAACCAACCATAAAGATTTAGGAGTACATACAGAAATGTTCTCAGAAGGAATTGTTGATTTAGTTGAAAAAGGTGTTGTAAATGGTTCACAAAAAAAAGTAAATCCTTATAAAATTGTTTCAGGATTTGCTATGGGAACTCGCCGTTTATACGATTTTATGGATGACAATCCTGAAATTGAAATGAAAGATATTGCCTATGTAAATGATACTGCAATCATCCGTCAAAACCCAAAAGCAACTGCAATTAATTCTGCCATTGAAATTGACATTACTGGACAAGTTTGTGCTGATTCTATTGGAACAAGAATGTTCTCAGGAGTTGGTGGACAAATGGACTTTATGCGTGGAGCTGCTTTATCACCTGGAGGCAAACCAATTATTGCAATTACTTCTACAACTTTAAAAGGTGTTTCTAAAATTGTACCAATGTTAAAACAAGGTGCTGGAGTAGTTACTACACGTGCACATGCAAGATTTGTTGCTACTGAATTTGGAGTTGCTGAACTATTTGGACGAAACTTAAAACAACGTGCACAATCATTAAGAGACATTGCACATCCAGACCATAAAGAAGAACTTGATAAAGCTATTTTTGAAAGATTTGGAAGCAGTTTAATGGTTAAATAATTTTATTTAAATTGCTGATATAAATCTAATATTGTCAACAATTTACCATATCTCAATTAATATAAAATATTATGAATGATACAAAAAAACCTCTTTTTCAAGATTTCAAACCTGTTACAAAACAGGAATGGATAGAAAAAGCAAACATCGATTTAAAAGGTGCTGATTTTAACAAAACCCTAGTTTGGAAAAACTTAAGTAAAGTTGAATTTCAACCTTTTTATACCAAAGAAGACAACCAAATTTTATTAAATAATACTGGTAAAAACTCACAATCTTTGGTTAACTACAGACTTATTGCTGTTAACACTAATGAAGAAGCAAATAAATTAGCCTTAAAAGCAATTGAAGAAGGTATAAACGGATTAATTTTTAATGTAACCGATAAAACAACAGCTTCAATATTATTAAAAGGAATTGATTTAAATACAATAACTGTTTCATTTCTTTTAGATAAAAATGCAATTGCTTTTGCCAAAGAATTTGTTGCTTTTGCCAAAGAACAAAATATTGCGAAAGAAAACTTAAAAGGATATTTTAATTCAAATATTATATCAACCTATGTAACCACAGGAAATTTAGATATTTCTCAATTTGAAATTGCAGCAGAACTTATTAAATTAACTGCTGAATATCCAAATTTTAAAGCGCTTACAATTTCTGGAAGTGAATATTTAAATTCCGGTGCAAATCAAGTTCAAGAAGTTGCCTACACATTAAATTCATTAATTTTTGTTACTGAAAAATTAATTGAAAAAGGAATAACTGCCACAGCTATTTTTAATAACTTAAATTTTGATTTTGCTATTGGTTCAGAATATTTTATTGAAATGGGTAAATTTAGAGCTTTTAATGTTTTACTAAATGAAATAGCTTTAAAATACAAAATCAGTACATTTTCAAATACAATAAATGCAAAAACAGCTATTTGGAACAAATCTATAACTGATGCTCACACTAATTTATTGCGTGCAACAACAGAAGCAATGTCAGCAATATTAGGAAATGTTGATGGTGTTTTAATTGATCCTTATGATAAAGAGTTTAAAAACCCTTCAGATTTTTCAAGCAGAATAGCCGGAAATATTTCAACAATATTAAAAGAAGAATCTTACTTTGGTAAGGTTTCTAATCCTGTTGACGGATCATATTATATTGAAGAAGTAACTTCTAAAATTGCCGAAAAAGCATTAGAATTATTCAAATCTATTGAATCAAACGGAGGATTTTACGCTTCATTTGAAAGCGAATTAATTCAACAGCAAATTGCTGAAATTCGTCAAGAAAAAATCAAACTTTTAAGTCAACGAAGATTAGTAATGGTTGGTGTAAATAAATATCCAAATTTAATGGAAAAAATTACTTCAAGCATTCTATCAAATGGCACTAAAGATTCTACTTCAAAAGTTTTAAAACCAAGAAGAGCAGCCTTAGAAATTGAAGCAATTAGAAAAACAACCGAAGAATTGGTAGAAAAAACAGGTATTAGACCTGTGGTTGAATTGGCTAGTTTTGGAAACTTAACAATGCGTAAAGCTAGAGCCGCTTTCTCTTATGATTTTATTGGCGTTAGCGGATTTAATGTTCAACAAGAAAAAAGTTTTGAAAGTGCACAACAAGCTGCAGAAGAAAGTGCAAAATCAGATTCTAATGTAGTTGTAATTTGTAGTTCAGATCAAGATTATGACGAAAGTGCTTTAACTTTTGTAAAAACATTTAGAACAATAAATACTAACAAAGTATTATTATTAGCTGGAGCACCAGCAAACTTAAGCGAATTAACCGACGCTGGTTTAGATGGTTGTGTAAATATGAGATCAGATGTGATAGCTACAATTTCTAGTATTCAACAAAAAGTTCAAAAAACAATTAAATCCTAAGAAGTATGAAACCAGATTTTTCAGATATAAAACTAAATTCAGCTGCTAAACAAACCGCAGCTCCAGAAAATAAAGACGTTTGGAATACTCCTGAAGGAATACCAGTAAAAAAACATTTTACAAAAGAAGATATTTCAGAAGCAGAGCATTTAGGTTTTGTAGCAGGTTTACCTCCATTTTTAAGAGGACCATACAGCACAATGTACGTTACACGTCCTTGGACAGTACGTCAATATGCTGGATTTTCAACTGCAGAAGAATCAAATGCCTTTTATAGAAGAAATCTTGCTGCTGGTCAAAAAGGACTTTCAGTTGCCTTTGATTTAGCTACGCACCGTGGTTACGATTCAGATCACCCACGTGTAACAGGTGATGTTGGTAAAGCTGGTGTTGCCATAGATTCTATTTTAGATATGGAAATTTTATTCGATCAAATTCCATTAGATAAAATGTCTGTTTCTATGACAATGAATGGTGCCGTTTTACCAATTATGGCATTTTATATTGCTGCAGCAAAAAAACAAGGTGTGGCATTAGACCAATTAAGCGGAACCATCCAAAATGATATTTTAAAAGAGTTTATGGTGCGTAATACATATATTTATCCACCATTACCTTCAATGAAAATTATTGGTGATATTTTTGAATATACCACTAACAATATGCCAAAATTCAATTCAATTTCAATTAGTGGTTACCATATGCAAGAAGCTGGTGCAACTGCTGATATTGAGTTAGCTTACACGTTAGCAGATGGTATGGAGTATATTAGAACCGGATTAGCTTCTGGTTTAAAAATTGATGAATTTGCGCCTCGTTTATCTTTCTTCTGGGCTGTTGGAATGAACCACTTTATGGAAATTGCTAAAATGCGTGCTGCACGTATGCTTTGGGCAAAAATCATAAAATCATTCAATCCACAAAACCCAAAATCAATGGCATTGCGTACGCATAGTCAAACGTCGGGATGGAGTTTAAGTGAGCAAGATCCGTTTAACAACGTAGCACGTACTTGTATTGAAGCTATGGCTGCTGGTTTAGGTGGAACACAAAGTTTACACACAAATGCTTTAGATGAGGCGATTGCATTACCAACAGATTTCTCTGCTCGTATTGCTCGTAATACACAAATATTTATTCAAGACGAAACACAAATTACAAAAGCTGTTGACCCTTGGGCTGGAAGTTATTATGTAGAGTATTTAACACAAGAAATTGCTAAAAAAGCTTGGAAATTAATTGAAGAAGTTGAGGAGTTAGGTGGAATGGCAAAAGCTATTGAAACTGGAGTTCCAAAAATGCGTATTGAAGAAGCTTCGGCACGTAAACAAGCACGTTTAGATTCTGGTCAAGATATTTTAGTTGGGGTAAATAAATTCCAAACTGCTGAAAAATCTGATATTGAAATATTAGAAGTAGACAATACTGTTGTTAGAGATTCTCAAATTGAACGTTTGAAAAAACTAAGAGCAAATAGAAATCAAACAATTGTAGATAAAAACTTAGCAGCATTATCAAAATGTGCCGAAACTGGTAAGGGTAATTTATTAGCTTTAGCTGTTGAAGCTGCTGAAAATTTTGCTACTTTAGGTGAAATTTCTGACGCTTTAGAGGTTCATTTTGGAAGACATAAAGCTGATACTAAATTAATAAGTGGTGTGTATAGTAAAGAAGTAAACAACGATAGCACTTTTGTGAAAGCTCAAAAATTAGCTGATAAATTTGCTGAAATTGAAGGTCGTAGACCAAGAGTTATGATTGCCAAAATGGGACAAGATGGACATGATAGAGGTGCCAAAGTGGTGGCTTCTAGTTTTGCAGATTTAGGCTTTGATGTTGATATGGGATCATTATTCCAAACTCCTGAAGAAGTTGCAAAACAAGCAATTGAAAACGATGTACACTTTGTAGGTGCATCAAGTTTAGCTGCGGGTCATAAAACATTAATTCCTCAATTAATTGGTGAATTAGAAAAATTAGGAAGACCTGATATTATGGTTTTTGCAGGTGGTGTAATTCCTGCTCAAGATTATGATTATTTATTAGAAAGAAAAGTAGCTGCCATTTTTGGTCCTGGTACTGTAATTTCTGAATCAGCCATAAAAATTATGGAATTATATTTAGAACAAGAATAATAGTAATAATGTTTGAATTATTAAACCCAGTACTATATTTGAAAGTACTGGGTTTTTAATTATAAGAAAACTACTTTTGCATTTCAAAAATAAATTATGGACTTTTCAAAGGTAAAATTAGTTGTTACTGATATGGATGGCACTTTATTAAACTCTAAAAGTGAAGTTAGTGCCCGTTTTTTTAAAATTTTCAACCAGCTAAAAAAACAAAATATCCATTTTATTGCAGCTAGTGGCCGTCAATATCAAAGTATTGTTGATCGATTTTTAGAAATCAAAGATGAAATAACTATTATTGCAGAAAATGGTGCTTTTGCAAAACAAGGAGATAAAGAATTATTTACCAATGAATTACCTTTTGAATATATTTTAAAAAGTATTGACACATTAAGAAAACTTCAGAACGTTTATATTGTTTTATGCGGAAAAAATGCTGCGTATATTGAAACAAAAGATGTGGAATTTATTGATGTATTTAAAAATTACTATTCAGAATATAAAATAGTAAATGATTTATCTAAAGTTACAAATGACACTTTTTTTAAAATAGCTGCCTATCATTTTGAATCTTCTGAAAAACACATTTACCCTGCTGTTAAACACCTAAAAAATGAAATACAAGTGATTGTTTCGGGTGAACATTGGTTAGATATTTCACACAACAATGCCAATAAAGGTTATGCCTTAAATATTCTTCAAAACCAATTAGGTATAACAAAAGAAGAAACAATGGTTTTTGGCGACTATAACAACGATTTACAAATGTTAGTATTAGCCGATTTTAGTTTTGCTATGGAAAATGCTCACAAAAACGTAAAAAAAATTGCAAAATTTCAAACTAAAAGTAACAATGAACAAGGCGTTGAAATAGTGCTTGAACAATTAATTTCTTTTAAAAGTATTTAAATAGATTTTTTAAATTCTTCAATAATTTTTTGAGCTGCTTTTACAGGTGAAATTTTTGAAGTTACAATGTCTGCTTCTAAATTATTTAATTCAACTGCAATATTTTTAGAACCATAAAACAACCGTTTTAGCTCTTCATTAACATTATTATACATCCATTGTATTTGCTGATGGTTTCTGTTTTTTTCAAAATAACCATTTTCATCAACTAGGTGTTTAAATTTTAAAACTTCATTCCAAACATTAGAAATACCAATATTTTTAATGGCTGATGCAGTACTAACAACTGGGCTCCAACCTGATTCAGATTGTGGGAAAATATGTAACGCATTTTGATATTGTAAACGTGCCATTTCACTCATTCTAATATTATCGCCATCAGCTTTATTAATAACAACCATGTCTGCCATTTCCATAATTCCTTTTTTAATGCCCTGAAGCTCATCGCCAGCACCTGAAAGCATTAACAATAAAAAGAAATCTGTCATTCCGTGTACAGCAGTTTCAGATTGTCCTACTCCAACTGTTTCAATTAAAACCACATCATACCCTGCAGCTTCACAAAGCAACATCGTTTCACCTGTTTTGTTAGCAACGCCTCCTAAAGTATCTCCAGAAGCTGATGGACGAATATAGGCTTCTTGTAAATTAGCCAATTCTTCCATTCTAGTTTTATCACCTAAAATACTTCCTTTTGAACGCTGACTACTAGGATCTATAGATAAAATGGCAACACGTTTGCCTTGTGTAATTAAATATTTTCCAAAAGCTTCAATAAACGTACTTTTTCCAACACCAGGAACACCTGTAATACCAATTCTAATTGAGTTTCCTGCGTTTGGAAGAATGTTTTGAACTATTTCTTTTGCAAGTATTTTATCGCTTTCTAAATTACTTTCAATAATAGTTATTGCTCTAGATAACAATACTCTATCGCCTTTTAAAATACCATCAATATATTGATTTGCGCTTAATCTTCCTTTTGGTTTGTAGTTCTTCATTAATAACAATCTTATCCATTTAAAATTCATTTCAAAGATAAGAATAATGGTAAAATGAGTTGTTGATAATTGTAAGTTTTATTCTTAAAAATTGAATTAAAAATCTTTGTTTTTCAATTTAAAATTTATTCTTGTTACTGGAATTATCACCCATAATATTAATATTGACATAGAAAGTACCATTCCTAAATTGGTTCCAAAGAATTTTCTAAAAACTGCACCTGTATATCCTAAAAGTGCTGATATATCTAACTTCAACAAAATTAAAATTCTTGATAAATCTATTGGATTAAACATTGTAGCAATTAATGAAAATTTATCTAACGGATATTCATCAAACATTACTAATGAAATAAGAAAAACACCATCGTAAATTACAGCTAAAAACAACCACATTAAAATGGCATAACCAAAGCCTTTTATTTTATTTTCTGTTGAAAGTGCAATATTATATGAAAGCGCAACAAAAATAAAGTTTAAGAAAGAACCAACTACCAATAACAATCCAAAGTTAAAAATTGCCGCCGATTTAAATAATCCGTACAATACAAATGGTATGCCTAAACCTAACACTAAACTAAGTGTTAGTGAAATTGAAATCCCTAAATATTGCCCCATAAAAATCTTCTTTCTATTAATTGGTTGGGCCAATAAAAGTTCTGTAAATTCTTTTGAATTATAATAATACATTACTCCAAAAATGGTCCCAATTAAAGGCGTTAAAACTATAATAATATTCATTAAAGTAATGACTGCTTTGTTTACATCATTATTTAAAAATAGTAAAACAAAACCTAATAATAAATAAAATAGAAAATACACATAGCTCCAACGGCTACGCATTAAATCGTAAAAACTATATTTTAATATTTTAAGCATATTGTTTGGCAATTAAATTGGCAATTGCGTGTTCTAAATTATCATTTTTTGTTTGTGTTTTTAAGGCATCTACACTTCCTTTAAAGTATATTTTACCATCTAAAATAAACACAATTTCGTCAGCCATTTCATCAACAAAACTCATTATATGAGTTGTGATTAATATGGTTTTACCTTTGGCCTTTTCTTTTAGAATTAGTTCTTTTAAATGTATTAGGGCAATTGGATCTAGTCCGTTTGTTGGTTCATCTAAAATAATTAAGTTACTGTCAAACATAAAGGTAAGCACAATATTTACCTTTTGTTTTGTACCACCAGAGAGGTTTCCTAATTTTTTATGAAGTGAATCTGTTAATCCAAAAAGTTTGATTAAATCTTGTTCATTACTTTGTTTTGGACGCAAATTTTTAACCATCTCAATCAATTCTAAAACTGTTAAGTTTGGTGGAAAATTGGCAATTTGTGGTAAATAATTTAAGTCGTTTCTATAATCCCATTTTCGTAAAACACTTTTATTTTTATAGGTAATAGTTCCTTCGTTTGGAATTACCATTCCTAACAAACATTTAATTAAAGTAGTTTTACCAGATCCATTTGGACCTAAAATGGCAAAAATTCCGCCTTCTTTAATATTTAAATCAAGACCATTTAGAACCACTAATTTTCCAAACTTTTTATGTAAATTTTTAAAATCTATCATTTATTCTATTCATTATAGGTTTTTTATCCATCAAATCATCTGGAGTAAAAACTGGTGATACTTTTTCAGAAAAATTGATAATATCTACAAACAAACTTCTTAATAAAACCAAGGCTTCTGGAGTTTTATTAACTACATACGAAAACAATTTTACAGGTCTATAAGGAATATCTCCAACACCATCTTTATCCAAATCGTACCCCGTATATTCACTCCAATGATTATTTTCAAATTTATTATCGTTTACCTTTGTGTTGTATGCTAAATCTAAGGAATTATGCATAAAATCGTTCTTTTCAAAAATATTTGTGTAGCAAGCTCCTGCAATTTTAATTGCCCAACCGTTTCGTAAAAATGTATTGTTTTTATAATTGATACGTGTACATCCTTCTCCTTTTATACCTATAGTGTTTTCTTGAAAAAGGTTATCGTAAATTTGTGTATCGTAAATTTCTTTTAACAACAAACCATATGAAGCTGACCCCCAATTATCAAGAAATTTATTTTGATACATTGTTATAAATTTTGAAAACATTACAGCAACACCTGCACCGTTATTTTTAAAAATGTTCTTATAGTAAGTATCATTGTTCGAAAACATAAAATGAAGTCCATACCTAACATTATTATGACTGTTATTGTTATGGACTTTACTTTCGGTAACAAACTCAAAATAGATTCCGTCACGCATTCCAAAAACTTCATTACTATCCACAATCATATTTGAACTGTGCCAAATATGAATACCATTTCCAGAGTTTGCTTCATCTTTAGCTGTACTTGAAAGTTTGTTTCCAATAATTTTTCCGTAATGTGATTTTTCAATTAAAATGCCAAAAAATATTTGATCTAACACAATATTTTGAATGGTAAAATTTTTACATTTCACCACTTTTACGGCTGCAAAATCTTTGGTATAACTTACCCCAACATTTATAATTTTAATATTTTTCAACACAAAATTATCTGACGTAATATGCAAAACACCACTTTTAAAACTACCATCTATTATGGAGCCTTCTTCTCCTGAAATTGTAACTGCTTTATTTACTTCAATATCATTTTCTTTGTAAACACCTTTTTTTATAAAAATTTCATCACCATTTTCAGCCAATTCCAACGCTTTTTTAATGGTTGAAATTTCACAGCTTTTACATACCTCAATTTTTTTAGCTTGAAGTAAAGTAATGCTAAAAAGTAAAAAAAAGAAGGTTACTTTTTTCATTTTATTTATCTGAAAGTCGTTGTTTTAAAGTTTGCCAAGTATAAATATCACCTGAATATTTTTGTTGTAGTTCATTAGCTTTTTCAGTAGTAGAAACTGCTGAAAGGTTTGCTCCCATTGGACTTTTTATTGCTGTACTAATTAAATATGAAGCTGTTTGGGCATCAATCATTTCACCTGGATTTGCATAATTAGCAACCAACATAATTGGCATTTCATCTTCATTTTTTTCACTTAAATCATTAACCATACATTCTATGGAATCAAATTTAAATTGTTTTCCTTTTTTTGTAACGTATTGTGCCGCATGTGTTTTATCAACAATATTCATCATACAAAAACTACATTGATCTTTACCAAAATCAATTGCTTCGGGTTCAGTTTTACACGAAATTGTAAGCAACAAAATAGCGAAACCAATAAATGGTTTGTAGAAATTAGTTCTCATTATTTTCGATTTTTTTAGATTATAAATATACATTAAAACGCATATAAAAAATATTCTATATAAGTTTTAACATAATAAGTTAGTACTTATTATTTCGATTTTGCTTCTTTTTTTCCAACAAAAAAAGCCATAAAAGTTAAAAACATTCCAAGAAACATAAAATAAGCACCTAGTCTTGGATATGAATGTGCTTTAAAGTTTAAAATATCTTTTGATCCAAATAATGGCGGTTGAAATCCCATAACTGTTCCATCTGGATTTTTAAAATTCATGATTGCCTTTGCACTTAAATTATGTCCATAATCATATTCCCATAAATAGAAATCATACATTCCTGCAACGCCCAATAAGGTCATTATTACAAACCAAACTAAAAATAATTTATAATTTCCAAGGAACCCAATAATTACACCAAGTACGACCATAATTCCAATAGCCCAAGGAAATATTTTAAACTCAGGAATGGTTTCTGGAATATACTGCATTCCTACATAATGGTTCATTAAGTTGATATTTTTAATATCAAACTCATGTGTATCTACAAATTTATTAATATGAATATCCATTCCTAATGGAATAGGATATTGTGGAGCTTCTAAAGTAATATTCCAAAGAGGAAATATAAATAGACCTAATAATAATAGTGAGCCTATTATCATTAATATTTTAGATTTTTTCATTATTATGATGAGATTTAAGTTTTAAGATAAAATCTGCTGAAAGTTAATTTTAAAACTTTTTTAATAGCTTAGTAACTTCAAAAGTTTTTATTGGAAACGGGCAAGTATAAATCTCTTGCCCGTTTTTTATCCTTTAAAAATCAATCTAAAAAGAATACTATTCACCTCCTATTGGATCACCGTCAAGTGTATAGGTAATTGGAACAGTTGATCCTTTTGGAGAAACTCTAACATAACCTTGCATTTCTTGGTGTAATGCAGAACAGAAATCTGTACAATAGAATGGCCAAACACCTACCTGATTAGGTTCCCAAACAAATGTTTCAGTTTGACCTGGCATAATTAAAAGTTCTGATGTGTTAGCACCAATCATTGAAATTCCGTGAGGAACATCATAATCTTGTTCTAAATTAGTTACGTGGAAATATACTTTGTCACCAACTTGCACACCTTCAATATTATCTGGAGAAAAGTGAGAACGAATCATTGTCATATAAATATGAACTTCATTACCTGTTCTAACAACTTTACCATCAGCTTCAGATTTAGTAACATATTTATGTTTGTTTTCTTCTAATTTGTATATTTTTTTAGAACGTTCTTTTATTAATTCCGCTGGTATTCCTGCGGCATAATGCGGTTCACCAATGGTTGGAAAATCTAATAATAATTCCATTTTTTCACCAGTAATATCATATAATTGCGCAGATTGTGTAACTTCAGGACCCGTTGGTAAATAACGATCTTTTGTGATTTTGTTCATTGCTAATACATACTTTCCAAATGGTTTTCTTGAATTTCCACCAGGAATCATTAAGTGACCTACTGAATAATAGGTTGGTTTTCTATCAATTACTTCCCAAGTTCCTAATTTCCATTTTACAACTTCCGAAGAAATAAAGAATGTAGTATACGCATATCCTTTTCCATCAAATTCAGTATGTAATGGACCTAAACCTGGTTGTTTTACTGAACCTCCTAAAATTTCTTCGTATTTTAAAATTGGAATTCCATACGCTTCACCATCAAACTTTTTACCTTCAATAGCTGCTAGCATTTTTGTAAATGAATGCGCAGTTAATTCTGCTGCTAATTTACCATTACCAATAATGTATTCTCCTGTTGGATCTACATCACAACCATGCGGAGATTTTGGTGTTGGTAAGAAATAAATTGCACCAGGAACATCTGAAGGATTCACAATTAAAATTTCTTTTTTCATTGTAGAAGTAGCGCTATGTGTTTCATCACTATAAACGTTATGCGCATAATTTGTTGGTGCTTTTGTACCGCCACCATTATTTACATATTCTTCAATTTTTTTCCAGTTAATTGCTGCAATAAAATCTTTATCGTTTTGAGATGCGTTTACTTCTAACAATGAGTTTGCTTCTTCTGTATTATAGGTTGTAAAGAAAAACCATCCGTGAGACTTTCCTCTTCCAGGATGCGATAAATCATAGTTAAAACCTGGCATCATAATTTGAAACTTGATATCCATTGCTCCATCTTCTGGATCAACAGAAATAAAAGTTAAAGCACCTTTAAAGTTACCTTTGTACTCTTTAATTGGCATATCTCTTTGAGGATAAGGCACAGAAAAACGAGTACCAGCAACAACATATTCTGTATTTTCAGTTACAAAAGATGAACTGTGGTTACCTGCTGAGTTAGGAATTTCAATAATCTCGGTAGTTTCAAAAGTTGTTAAGTCAATTTTTGCAATACGAGGTGTGTTGTTACCATTAATAAACACCCAACGTCCATCTAATTCACCTGCTGTTTGCGAAATGTCTGGATGGTGCGAATCATCCCAAGGAATAAATCCATGAGACGTATTTAACATCGGTTTTGTTTCTTCGTTAAATCCATACGCCTTTTCAGCATCTACTGAAAAAACAGGAATTACTTTAAATAAACGACCAGAAGGAAGGCCATAAACAGCTAACTGTCCACTAAAGCCTCCTGAAACAAATGCATAAAATTCATCGTGTTCACCAGGTGCAACGTATACTTTTTCAGCAGCGGAACTTGATAAAGCTCCCTGCTTTCCTTTGTCGCCTCCGTTACCACAACTACTTAGTACTGTTGATACTATTGTTAATGCTAATAAAGATTTAAAAATTGTTTTCATACTATTATTTGTTTGTTGTTTTAGTTTGTGTTTAAAGGTTTATTCTGCAACCTTTAAAGTTCTGAAGTATTCTAAGACTTTTCTAGCCTCATCTTCAGTTAAGCTTTGATTTGCCATTGGCGACAAATATTCTGCCAATAATTGTTTTGCGATTGGGTTTTCAGCAACCATAACTTCAGGATTTAAAATCATATTCATAATCCACTCAGGGGTACGTCTTTCAGTTACACCCGCCAATGCTGGTCCAACAAAACGTTTATCTTCTTTATGACAAGCAGAACATTTTGCTTTAAAAATTTCTTTTCCTGCATCTGCCATTGTTTGATCTATTTCACCTAAAGTTATACTTTTAACTGGTCCAATACCTTTATCTTGCATTGGGTCAACCACTGTTGGTTCTGCTTTTGCATCTTCTTGAGGTTGCGCATTTTTATCATCTTTTTTTCCATCACTTCCACAGCTTGTTACAAAGGCAACAATTACCGCTAATACAAATACTTTTAATTTCATGTTACTAATAGTTTATTATTTTTTTGATTTATTTAATTATTCTGTTGGAACTAATACGTTATCTATAACGTGAATCCAACCATTACTTACTTGTACAGTTTTTAATATTTTTGTTCCTCCTACATAAATTCCATCTTCTTTTTCTTCAACTACTAAATATTTACCTGATGCCATATATAATTTTCGTCCTTTTTTTGCTTCTTTTGATAACTGTGTGTCAGGGTAATTTGCAGGCGCAACGTGATTTTTTAAAATCATTGCTAATTGCGACTTATTTTCTGGTTTCAATAAATTTTCAACTGTTCCTGCTGGCAATTTATCAAACGCTGCGTTTACAGGTGCAAAAACAGTTAATGGTCCTGCATTTACAAGTGCATCTTCTACTCCAGCTGCTTCTACAGCTGTAACCAAGGTTTTAAAATCATCTAATGATTTGGCTACTTGCAATACATTTGCAGCAGATACTGTATCTTTAACTGCAGATTGTCCATAACCTACAGATACTTCATCTGTTTCTGAATTTTCAATAACTTGTTTTTTTTCTCCTCCATTGCATGCTATCGTAAAAATTGCTAATACTGCTAAAAGCGTGGTAGTTAAATTAATTTTTTTCATAAAATATATTATTAACGTTAATAAATAATTCAACAAATGTAATGTTCAAAAATGAGACGAAATATGATAAAAATCATATATTTAGATATTAAGATATTTTTATCTTTATTTCAGTGACTTATATAACATATTGATGTATAAATATGTTGTATTTTTGTGAAAATATAAAGTACATAATTTGTAAGTTTTAAATTTATAAACGACAATATACTGAGTTAAATATAACAAAAAAAAATGAATAACAAACTAATAGAGAGTAGTTTATTAAAAGGACTAACCTATAAAGAATATAGAGAAAAGATTAAAAATTTACTTTCACAAGGGCTGTCAACAGGCGTAGAACAATCGGAAGCTTTGTTAGATTATAGCTTATTAAATGATAAGCGTATGGATAGGCTTGATAAAACCTTAAAAATTTCTGATGAAACTTTAAATTCATTAAAACATCTTAATAAAAAATTTCAGTTTTTAGTAATTGCTGAAGGTTGGTGTGGAGATGCGGCTCAAATTTTACCAATTTTAAATTTACTTGCCGAAGCTTCTACCAAAATTGATTTAAAAATTGTATTTCGTGATGAAAATGAAGATTTAATGAATCATTTTTTAACAAATGGAAGTAAATCTATTCCAAAAGTAATAATTGTTGATGAAAAAAATACTGTGATTAATTCTTGGGGGCCTAGACCTTTTATTGCAACTAAAATGGTGCAAGATTATAAAGAAAAAAATGGTGCACTTGATGCTGAATTTAAAAAAGATCTACAAATCTGGTACAATAAAGATAAAGGAAATAGCACACAGGAAGATTTAATAAAACTATTAAAAGCTTCATAAGCTTAAACTACTGTTATTTTCAATATCTTTACCCAAAATTATAAAAATGATAGTAGGTTTTAGCACAATTCCAGAAGAAGCAAAAATTTGGGTTTTCCCATCAAACAGAAAGTTTTATCCACAAGAAGTTGATGAAATTTCTAAAAAAATTGAAACCTTTTTACAAAACTGGAAAAGTGACAGAAATGATGTAGAATGTTCTTTTTTAATAAAACATGACCGTTTTATAATTATTGCCGCTGATGATACTGAACATGCATTAAGTTTAGATACTCATGACGCATTAACAACACTTATTCTTGAATTAGAAAAACAATATAATATTGTTTTAATGGACAAAATAAATGTATGTTATAAACAAGGTGATTTTGTACAATACAAAGATTTAATTGAGTTTAAAAAACTTATAAAATCAAAAGCTGTATCTGATAAAACCATTGTTTTTAACAATATGATTACTGTTAAAGAAGAATTACGTTATAATTGGGAAATTAATATTATGGAAAGCTGGTTAGGCAGGTTGGTTAAATAAATTAACTTAATTGTTTTTCAATATATTTTAAAGGTTCTAAAGCATTTTCAACATTAAATTTACCAATTTTGGTTCTTCTTAATTTAGATAAATAAGCGCCGGAGTTTAATGCTTTTCCAAAATCATAAGCCAGTGAACGAATATAAGTTCCTTTACTACAAACTACTCTAAATTCAATTTTTGGTAAATCAATTTTAGTAATTTCAAATTCTGGAATTGAAATTTTTCGTACAGGAATTTCAATCTCTTTTCCTTCACGTGCCATATCGTACAAACGCACACCGTCTTTTTTTAATGCTGAAAACATGGGTGGTTTTTGTTCAATATCACCAATAAATTGTTTTGCTGTGTAATGTATTAATTCTTCGGAAATATGTTCAGTTTTAAAAGTTTCATTTAATTCAGTTTCCATGTCGTAACTTGGAGTAGTTGCTCCTAAAGTAATTTCACCTATATATTCCTTAATTTGCCCTTGATATTCATCAATTTTTTTTGTGAAATTTCCAGTACAAATAATTAACAAGCCACTTGCCAAAGGATCTAGAGTGCCAGCGTGCCCAACCTTAATTTTCTTTAAATTAAATTTTTGACGAATATGCCAACGTATTTTATTAACCACCTGAAAGGAAGTCCAATTTAAAGGTTTATCAATTAATAAAACTTGTCCGTTTTTAAAATCTTCAACAGTTAACATTAAATAATAGATAATGGGTAAATAAAATAGTGAATGAATAATAAAGCTATTCCTAAAATTATACGATAATAACCGAAAATTTTAAATCCTTTTTTACTTAAATAGTCTATAAATGATTTTATAGCAATTATAGCAACAATAAATGCTATAATATTTCCAATAATTAAATAGTTTATTTGTGATCCTGATAAAACCAAACCGTCTCCAAAATAATCGTATAATTTTTTAGCAGTTGCACCAAACATGGTTGGTACTGCCAAAAAAAATGAAAACTCGGCAGCTGTTTTTCTGTTTAATTTTTGAGTCATTCCACCAACAATTGTAGCTCCACTTCTTGATGTACCGGGAATCATGGCTAAACATTGAAAAAAACCAATTTTAAGTGCTGTTAAATAACTTATCTCGGAATGTGCTGTTGGATTTTCAGCATCAAATTCCTCATTAGATTTAAACCAATCATCAACTTTTAATAGTAAAACACCACCTAAAATTAGTGAAATTGCTACTACCAATGGACTTTCTAAAAGCCCATCAATTGTATTATTGAAAAGTAATCCAAAAAAAACGGCAGGAATAAATGCTATAAATAATTTTACATAAAAGTCTACACTTTGAAAAAATTGTTTCCAATACAATGCTAAAACTGCTAAGATTGCTCCTAATTGAATAACAATTGTAAATAGTTTTGTAAAATCATCATTGGCAATTTTCATAAAAGATGATGCAATAATCATATGTCCAGTTGATGAAACGGGAAGATATTCTGTAAACCCTTCAATTATGGCTAAAATAATGACTTCAATATAATTCATGCTTATTTTTTCGGCTTCGCCATAATAGCATAAATTTCAACAGCTAAACCAATTAAAACAAGTGTTGGTGCCAAACGAATTCTTCTAAAATTATAAATTTCTTCATTAAAAACAGTTGGGTCATCACTTCCACCACCTGCCATTAATATAAAGCCAATTGCAATTAAAAGAATTCCAATAAGCATAATTAAGTAATTCTTTTTTTTAAATAAAAATTCGCTTTGGTTGTTTTGATTTTTTTCTTTCATTTTTAGTAATATAATTCATCGGTTCTAAGGTTTAAAAACCTTTGAGTTGCAAAAAATGTGCTTATCCAGGTAATTAAAATTCCTAAACTAATTATTGTAACAAATAAAATTCCTAAAATTTTATAATCTGACAATAATTCAATTTCTGGAACCATTTTATTAATGTAGGTAATAAATAAAAGTAGTCCAACAATAGATACAAAAGCACCTATAATTCCTAACTTTATACTTTGTATAATAAACGGTACTCTAATAAATCCTTTGGTTGCCCCCACCATTTGCATGGTTTTAATTGTAAAACGTTTAGAGTAAACAGATAATCTGATAGAACTGTTTATTAAAACAACTGCTATTAGTGTAAATAAACCGCTAAATAGTAGCATCCAAAAACTTAAACGTGTTATATTTTTAGTTAAAATTTCAATTAAAGGTTTATCATAAGACACTTCAGCAACAATACTTCTTATTTTTAATTGATTTTCTATCTCTAACATTTTTTCTGGAGTTACAAAATCTGATTTTAAAGAAACATCAAAAGCGTCTTTTAATGGATTTTCACCTAAAAAATCTAAAAAATTTTCACCTATTTCTTCGCTGTATATTTTAGCTGCTTCAGATTTAGAGATAAAAGTTACCGATTTGGTATATTCTGCTTTTTTTAACTCAGCTTGTAAAATTTTAATATCATCATTTTTAGCATCGTCTTTTAAAAATACTGTAATTGCTACTTTTTCTTTAAAATGTTTAGTTATGCTGTTAGTTTTTAATACAATAAGCCCTAAAATTCCAACCAAGAAAAGCACCAATGCAATGCTTATAATTACAGAAAAGTATGAAGATCTTAACCTTCTTTTTTGATATTTTTCAAATGATTTATCCAAAAGTAATATGTATTAAATAGGCTGCAATATACAAATTTGTTGTTAGTTGTGGCAAGTGCAACAAACGATTAATTTAAGAACGAAGAAATTTGTTTTCTATTTTAATTTTCGGTTTATATTTATTTTTTTAAATACTGAATGTAAACCGTAAACAATAACAAATAGTATTGGTAAAATAACTATTGTGTAAGTATAATTCCAAAAATAAGTAGCTGCTTTCACTCCTCCTCTAAATACTGATTTACTTGAAAAATTAAAAGCCCAATTATCTGCTAAATAGTAACCCACAATACCCCATAAAAATGCTAGTATTATTAGTATTTTTAAAACTGTTTGATAGTTTTTTGAAAATCTTGTTTTTGGATTATTAATATGCTTACAAGCAAAATAAATTGAAAAAGGAAATGCTATAATGCCTATCCATGAAATTAATGTTCCAAAAGGCATTCCTATAGCATTTATTAAGGGTTTATTAAGTATTTCTGCTCCAGAAAACACTAAATATACAGTTAAAAAAAATGTACTTAATACTATAAACAATACTATTTTTCGTGGCATTTTTAAATGGTGTATGTTCAAAAAAAAACTTTTAAAGTATAATTTTCACAATACATACTCAAATTTAAGAAATAATAAAACTTTAAAAAACGTAACTGATAAAAACTTTTTCAACTTTCAGTAATTAGTTATGAATAAAAATAAAATAGAAATTATGTATATTTAACTATTATCTTTGCATTATGGAAACAAACAGACAAAAAAAAATAGCAGGTGTTTTACAAAAAGATTTAGCAGAAGTTTTACAACACGCCGCTCAAGATGGAATGAAGGGAGTAATTATATCTGTTACCAAAGTAAATGTTACTACAGATTTATCGCAAGCAAAAGTATACTTAAGCGTTTTCCCACAATTAAAGCGTGAAATTATTTTAAAAGGCGTAAAAGAAAATGCTGCTACAATTAGATACGAATTAGCAAAACGCACTAGAGATCAGCTAAGAAGAATGCCTGAATTATCTTTTTATATTGATGATAGTTTAGATTATATTGAAAACATTGACAATGCGTTACGTGGCAAAAACGAAAACCCAATTACAAATCCTGATATTTTAGACAAACGTCAAAAACGATAAATTGAATTTTCCTTTTTACATAGCTAAGCGATACTTATTTTCCAAAAGCAGCAACAACACTATAAATATTATCACATTTATTGCAGCAATTGGTGTTGTAATTGGTACGTTGGCTTTGTTTATTGTATTATCTGGTTTTTCTGGACTTAGAGAATTTAGTATTGGTTTTTTAAACACTTCTGATCCAGATATTAAAATAACTTCTGAAAAAGGAAAATCGTTTCTTTTTGATAAATCATTTCAATCTAAAATTGAACAGCAAAACGGAATAGCATCATATTCAAAAGTAATTGAAGAACGCGCTTTTTTTGAATTTCATGAAAAAACGCATATTGCTTATATTAAAGGAGTAGATATAAATTACACAAACGTAAATAGTATAGACACCACTGTTTATATTGGAAGTTGGTTAAATCAAGAAATTCCTTATGGAGCAGTAGTTGGAAACGGAATTTCAGCTATTTTATCTGTAGGTGTTTTTGATTATTTAGAACCGCTAAAAGTGTATGTTCCAAAACCAGGTTCGGGCTATATTACAAATCCAAATAATGCATTTACCGAAATCCATACACAACCTATTGGCATTTATGCTTTAACAGATGAAATTGATAAAAAATTCACTTTTATATCATTAGAAGTTGCACAAGAATTAGTAGGATACACGCCAGAACAAATTTCAGCTATTGAATTAAAAGTCACCAATATTGAAGATAGATCTGCAATTATAAACGCTTTAAAAACTACATTAGGATCCGATTATAAAATTGAAACACGTGAACAATTAAATGCTGTTTTTTATAAAATGTTGAATACTGAAAATTTGGCTTCGTATTTAATATTTACCCTTATTTTAATAATTGCATTATTTAATGTAATTGGCGCAATAATTATGATGATTTTAGATAAACGTGACAACCTAAAAACACTATATAATATTGGCGCAACCATTAAAGATATAAAACGCGTTTTTATTTTACAAGGTTTTTTACTATCCGTAGTTGGACTTTTTATTGGATTAACATTAGGAATACTACTGGTTTTACTTCAAAAAAAGTACAGTTTATTTATGATAACTCCTAACCTAGCCTATCCAGTTGAATTTAATTACACAAATGTACTTACCGTTATAATAACCATTTTGGTGTTAGGCTTTTTAGCTTCAAAAATTGCAAGTAGCAGAATTTCAATAAAATTGGTAGAATAATTAGTTCGGTTTTACAAAAACGTATAATTTATTTTGGCTATCACTCACACTAATAAATGATATTTAAAAATGCAATCTCTAAAAGTTCTTTAATAACCAATTTATAAGAATCAACAATTTTAAATGTTTCTTTAGATGTACCATTAATATTGCAGAAACTAGGCAAATTTTTGCAACACTTCTTCAAAAGCATCAAATACCTCTTGTGCAGAATCTGAAGTCACCATTTTCATTCTATATTCTTTAAAATTAGGAATCCCTTTAAAGTAATTTGTATAATGGCGACGTGTTTCCATAACACCAACTATTTCATTTTCTTTCCAGTCAATTTCCATTTGCAAATGTCTTCTTGCCATTTCAACACGCTCTGCAATGGTTATTTCGGGTAAATGTTCACCTGTTTCAAAAAAGTGTTTCACTTGTTTAAAAAACCAAGGATTTCCAATACTTGCGCGCCCAATCATTGCACCATCTAATCCAAATTTATCACGCATTTCCATTGCTTTTTCAGGAGTATTTACATCACCATTTCCAAAAACAGGAATGTGCATACGTGAATTATTTTTAACATCTGCAATTGGTTTCCAATTTGCGGAACCTTTATACATTTGTTTACGTGTTCTTCCGTGAATGGAAATTGCCGCACAACCAACATCTTGCAAACGTTCAGCAACTTCAACAATTTTTATAGAATCTTCATCCCAACCCAATCTGGTTTTAACTGTAATTGGCAGTTTGGTATGTTTCACCATTGCTTCGGTTAAACTTACCATTAAATCTATATCTTTTAAAATTCCAGCTCCAGCTCCTTTACTCACCACCTTTTTAACAGGACAACCAAAATTAATATCAATAATATCAGGGTTAGATTGTTCAACAATTTCAACTGTTCGTAGCATCGATTCTAAATTTGCTCCAAAAATTTGAATTCCAACTGGACGTTCTTTTTCATAAATATCCAGTTTTTTTCTACTTTTAGCAGCATCACGAATCAAACCTTCACTAGAAATAAATTCAGTATACACCACATCTGCGCCTTGTTCTTTGCACAACGCTCTAAACGGTGGATCACTCACATCTTCCATTGGTGCTAACAACAATGGGAAATCACATAATTCTATATCGCCTATTTTAATCAAAATCAAAAAATTAAGTGCGCAAAAATACATAATTTAAATTATTTATGAATTCTTAATTAAATTGTATTTTTGAAATTCTAAAAATATGAATATGAAACCAAACATTACTTTATTATTTATTTTAGCTTTATTTATTGGTTGTAAATCTTCTCATAAATCAGCTAGTTACGATGCAAAATCAGGTGCTACCAAAATTGTAAATACCATACATTATCCTCAAGAAAAACATTTAAAAAACATAAAACAATTAACTTTTGGTGGCGATAATGCCGAAGCTTACTGGAGTTTTGATGGTGAAAAATTAGTTTTTCAAGCAAGTAATATTTGGGATCTAAATTGCGATCAAATATTTACTATGAATATTACCGATGATTTAAGTAAAGGAGCAAAACCACAAATGATAAGTACTGGATTAGGTAGAACAACATGCAGTTATTTTTTTCCTGATAACCAAACTATTGTATATTCATCTACTCATTTAGCAGATGTAAACTGTCCGCCAGTTCCAAAAAAAGAAGATTATGGCAATAAATATATTTGGCCAGTTTATGAAGGTTTTGACATTTTTACAGCAGATATAAATGGTAATCAATTAAAACAATTAACTTTTGAAAAAGGATATGATGCAGAGCCAACAGTTTCACCAAAAGGCGATAAGATTGTATTTACCTCAACCAGAACAGGAGATTTAGAGCTTTTTACCATGAATTTAGATGGAACTGATGTTAAACAAGTAACTAACGAGTTGGGTTACGATGGTGGCGCATTTTTTTCACCTGATGGAACAAAATTAATTTTCCGATCATCACGCCCAAAAACTGAAGAAGATATTAAAGAATACAAAGATTTATTAGCGCAAGGTTTGGTACAACCCACAAATATGGAATTGTATATTTGTAATGTTGATGGAAGCAACTTAAAAAAAATTACCAATTTAGGAAGTGCAAACTGGGCGCCTTTTTTTCATCCATCAGGAAAAAAAGTCATATTTTCATCAAACCATAAAACCAAACACAGTTTTAATTTATTTATGATAAATGTAGATGGAACTGGTTTAGAACAAATTACTTTTGATACTGTTTTTGATGCTTTCCCAATGTTTTCGCCAGATGGTAAAAAAATTGTATTCTCTTCAAACAGAAATAATAACGGAACACATGATACCAATTTGTTTATTGCAGATTGGGTAGAATAATTATAAAATGAATAAAAAATATAATTGGGCAATTTTAGGCTGCGGAAAAATTGCAAAAAAATTCGCGTTAGAATTAAAAGGGTTACCAAATGCTAATTTATACGCAGCAGCTTCTAGAAATTTAGATAATGCAACTAGTTTTGCTTCAGAATTTGGATTTGAAAAAACCTATGATTCTTATAAAGAAATGGTAAAGGATCCATCTGTCGATATTGTTTATATTGCAACGCCACATAGTCACCATTTAGAGCATAGTTTACTTTGCTTAAATCATAAAAAAGCTGTGTTGTGTGAAAAAGCATTTGCCATAAACTCTAAAGAAGTTTTACAAATGGTAAATGCTTCAAAAGAAAACAATACATTTTTAATGGAGGCTTTTTGGGTACGTTTCCGTCCAAAATTTAAAAAAGTATTAGAACTTATAAAAAATGAAGATTTAGGAAAATTAAAAATGGTAAAATCTGATTTTAATTTTTTAGGAGAATACAACCCAGAAAGCAGGTTATATAATTTAAATTTAGGAGCCGGATCTTTATTAGATATTGGAATTTATCCAGTATTCACTTCGCTAATGTTATTAGGTAAACCAACACAAATAAAAGCAATACCACAATTCAGTCCAACTGGTTCTGAAGAAAGCATTACCGTTTTTTTAAGTTATAAAAACGGTGCTACAGCTATTTTAAACTCAAGTTTTAAAAGTGATTATAAAAATAATGTGGAATTAAGTTTTGAAAAAGGACATATTGCATATGATCGCTTTTCAAACGAACCAATATTATTACAAACAACAACTAAAAATCAACAAATAACTTTTGATGCAGGCCCAAATTTAGGATATCAATTTGAAGCTATGCATGTAATGGAATGTTTAGATAAAAACTTAACTGAAAGCCCTACTTTACCATTATCAACTAGTATTGATTTAATGAGTATTTTAGATACAATTAGAAAAGAAGCAGGTATAGTTTTTCCTAACCACGACTAAAACAAAAATTTACGTGTTAAAGGCAAAACAATTTAATTATATTTGCAAAAATTAGAGACAGGATTACGAAGTATGAAAAACATAAGAAATTTTTGCATTATTGCCCATATTGATCACGGTAAAAGCACCTTAGCAGACAGACTGTTAAGCTTTACCGGAACAACAACTGCACGTGAAGAACAAGCACAGCTATTAGATAATATGGATTTAGAACGTGAACGTGGCATTACCATTAAAAGTCACGCAATTCAAATGGATTACACCTATGAAGGGGAACAATACGTGTTAAATTTAATTGACACACCAGGTCACGTTGATTTTTCCTATGAAGTTTCCAGATCTATTGCTGCCTGTGAAGGTGCGCTTTTAATTGTTGACGCAGCCCAAAGTATTCAAGCGCAAACAATTTCAAACTTATATTTAGCTTTAGAACACGATTTAGAAATAATACCAGTATTAAACAAAGTAGATTTACCAGGCGCAAATCCTGAAGAAGTTACAGACGATATTGTAGATTTATTAGGTTGTAAACCTGAAGAAGTAATTCACGCAAGTGGAAAAACCGGCTTTGGTGTAGATGTAATTTTAAAAGCAATTATTGAAAAAGTTCCTGCACCTAAAGGTGATATAAACGCACCTTTACAAGCCTTAATTTTTGATTCTGTATACAATTCATACAGAGGAATTGAAACGTATTTTAGAGTTGTAAATGGTGAGATAAAAAAAGGTCAGAAAATTAAATTTATGGCCACCAATAAAATTTATGATGCCGATGAAGTTGGAACTTTAAAATTAAATCAAGTAGCAAAACAAAGTATAAAAGCTGGTGATGTTGGGTATTTAATTACCGGTGTTAAAACTGCCAGTGAAATAAAAGTTGGTGATACAATTACGGATGCTTTAAACCCAACAGATAAAAGAATAGAAGGTTTTGAAGATGTAAAACCAATGGTATTTGCAGGTATTTATCCTGTTGATACTGAAGAATATGAAGAATTACGTTCTTCAATGGAAAAATTGCAGTTAAATGATGCTTCCTTGGTATTTATTCCTGAAAGTTCTGCAGCACTTGGTTTTGGTTTCAGATGTGGGTTTTTAGGCATGTTGCACTTAGAAATTGTGCAGGAAAGATTAGAAAGAGAGTTTGATATGACAGTAATTACTACAGTTCCAAACGTATCTTACCATGCCTTTACTAACAAACATCCTGATACGGTATTATTAGTAAATAACCCTTCAGATTTACCTGAACCATCAAAATTAAACCGAGTAGAAGAGCCTTTTATTAAAGCTACAATAATTACAAAGTCTGATTTTGTTGGGCCAGTAATGAGTTTATGTATTGAAAAAAGAGGTCAAATTATCAATCAAACCTATTTAACTCCAGAACGTGTTGAATTAACTTTTGATATGCCTTTAGCTGAAATTGTTTTCGATTTTTACGACCGTTTAAAAACCGTTTCAAAGGGGTATGCTTCATTTGATTATCATCCAATTGGAATGAAAGCTTCAAAATTAGTAAAAGTTGATATTTTATTAAATGGCACTTCTGTTGATGCACTTTCTGCACTAATTCATGCAGATAACGCTTATAATATTGGTAAAAAAATGTGCGAAAAATTACGACAATTAATTCCTCGCCAACAATTTGATATTCCTATTCAAGCAGCTATTGGTGCTAAAATTATTTCGCGAGAAACTGTAAAAGCACTTAGAAAAGATGTTACTGCAAAATGTTATGGTGGTGATATTTCTCGTAAACGTAAATTACTTGAAAAACAAAAGAAGGGGAAAAAACGTATGCGTCAAGTTGGAAACGTAGAAATTCCACAAGAAGCATTTATGGCTGTATTAAAATTAAATGATTAAAAAATAAAAAAGCACTGATAGATTTCAGTGCTTTTTTATTTTAATACAAAGATTACTCTCCGTGTAACCAAGCTTTTTTAGCTAATAACTGTTCTTCAGTTTCAACGTGGTCTTCATCAGGAACACAACAATCAACTGGACAAACAGAAGCACATTGTGGCTCATCATGGAAACCTTTACATTCAGTACATTTATCAGTTACAATAAAGTAAAACTCATCAGACTTTGCTTCATGCATTTCTTCAGCATCAGCTGTTCCACCATTTGGCAAAGTAATTGTTCCACTTAAAGCAGTTTCGTCAGCATACGCCCACTCACTATCTGGTTCATAGATTGCATTGTTAGGACACTCAGAAATACAAGCATCACAGTTTATACATTCATCGGTTATTTTAATAGCCATGTTTACTAAATTTTAATATTTATTAATTTCACAAAATTATACATTTTTACCTAAAGCTATGTGACAAAAGTCATTTACTGTCTTAAAAAGTAAATTTATATTTGACTGTATGCTATAAGCATTAAAATATTTTCAATAAATTTAAACAAAATTTTCTAATTATCATATATTATGATTTCAGATAAAGTAAAATTACAACCCGAAGTTGTTGAAGCAGTCGTTATTCGATTTGTTGGCGACTCAGGTGACGGAATGCAGCTTACAGGAACTCAGTTCTCTGATACATCTGCCATGTTTGGAAATGATATTGCCACTTTCCCAAATTACCCTTCAGAAATTAGAGCTCCACAAGGAAGTTTATACGGCGTTTCAGGTTTTCAGGTTCACATAGGCAGTGTTGAAGTAAGCACACCTGGTGACAATTTAGATTTATTGGTTGCTATGAATCCTGCTGGATTAAAAACAAATTTACACGCATTAAAACCAGGTCACACAATAATTGTTGATTCAGATGCTTTTTCAAAGAAAAATTTAGAAAAGGCACAGTATGAAACCAATCCTCTTGAAGATGGGAGTTTGGAAAACTACAGAGTTATTCAAGTAGACATGACTTCTTTAACAAAAGAAGCTTTAAAAAACGTTGAAGGATTAGATAATAAATCCATTACCCGAAGTAAAAATATGTTTGCTTTAGGTATGGTTTATTGGATGTACGGCCGATCTAAAGATTATACTATAGACTTTTTCAATAAAAAGTTTAAATTAAAACCACATTTAATAGAAGCAAATACAAAAGTATTAAACGCTGGTTACTTTTTTGCTGAAACGCTAGAATTAATTCCGAACGCATATACAATTTCTCCTGCTAAAATGAGATCAGGTACCTATAGAATTATTATGGGTAATACTGCAACAGCTTGGGGATTTTTGGCCGCTGCTGAAAAATCTGGTTTAGAATTATTTTTAGGCTCGTATCCTATTACACCCGCTACCGATATTTTACACGAATTAGTAAAACACAAACATTTTGGTGTAAAAGCCTTTCAGGCTGAAGATGAAATTGCTGGTATTGCATCCGCTATTGGAGCATCGTTTGCTGGAGATTTAGCAATTACAACTACATCTGGACCAGGTTTAGCATTAAAAGGCGAAGCTTTAGGTTTAGCTATGATTATGGAACTACCATTAGTTGTAGTTAACGTTCAACGTGGTGGACCATCAACAGGTTTACCAACAAAAACTGAACAATCAGATTTATTACAAGCAATGTACGGCAGAAACGGTGAAAGCCCTGTTATTGTTATTGCTGCAAGCACACCAGCAAACTGTTTTCAATATGCATATGAAGCTGCTAAATTAACTTTAGAACATATGACTCCAGTTATTTTATTAACTGACGGATATATTGCTAATGGTTCTGCTCCTTGGAAAATAAAAAGTGTTGATGACTTACCTGACATTAAACCTAAAATATCTAAATACACTTCTGAAAACTGGCATCCATATGATAGAGATGAAAATACACTTGCCAGAAATTGGGCTATTCCGGGCACAGCAGGTTTAGAACATAGAATTGGTGGTTTAGAAAAAGATAGTATTACAGGAAACGTATCTCAAAACCCTGAAAATCATCAAAAAATGACTGAAATAAGAGCTGAGAAAATTAAACGAGTTCAAAACTATATTCCAGATATTAAAACAGAATTTGCTGAAACAGGTGATTTGTTAGTAATTGGCTGGGGAGGAACTTACGGCTCATTACATTCTGCTGTTAAACAAATAAATGAAGAAGGGTATAAAAATATTGGTTTCGCACATTTTAATTATATAAATCCACTTCCAAAAAATACCAGAGAAATTTTAACTAAATTTAAAAAAATTATTGTTTGTGAATTAAACAACGGACAGTTTGCTAAAATTCTGAAGATTAATTTTAATGGATTTGAGTTTTTACAATTTAATAAAATACAAGGATTACCATTTGGAAATAATGAACTGATTGGAGAATTTAAAAAATTAGTAGATTAATTATGGAAACAACTGCAGTACAAAAATATACTTTTAAAGATTTTGCTAGTGACCAAGAAGTTAGATGGTGTCCTGGATGTGATGATTATGTAATCTTGCGTTCAATGCAAAAAGCATTACCTGAAATGGGTGTTAAAAGAGAAGATGTAGTATTTATATCTGGTATCGGATGTTCGTCACGTTTCCCTTATTATATGAATACTTATGGTATGCACACTATTCATGGTAGAGCGCCAGGAATTGCTTCAGGTGTTAAATTAGCCAATCCAAATTTAAGTGTTTGGGTAATGACTGGTGATGGAGATTCTATGGCAATTGGTGGAAACCACTTTATTCATGTATTAAGAAGAAATATAGATTTAAACATTGTACTTTTCAATAATGAAATTTATGGTTTAACAAAAGGGCAGTTCTCACCTACTTCATTGGTTGGGCAAAAAACAAAATCATCACCTTACGGTAATACACAACCTCCATTTATTCCTGGAGAATTGGCGTTAGGTGCCGGTGCTCGTTTTTTTGCTAGAGTTGGGGGAAATGTACCAAAAGATATTACTCAAATTTTAATAGAAGCACATCAATTTAAGGGAACTTCATTAATAGAAGTTTTACAAAACTGCGTTATTTTTAATGATGGTTGTTTTAATAACATTACAGATAAAGATGTTAAAGAAGACAAACAAATTTTCTTAGAACACGGAAAACCAATGATTTTTGGTAAAAACCGCGACAAAGGGCTAATTTTAAACAAATTAAAATTAGAAGTTGTAACCATTGGTGAAAACGGAATTACACAAGAAGATTTGTTGGTACATGATGCAAAAGAAAAAGACCCAACACTACATCAAATGTTGGTTAGATTAGAATATCCAGTGGCTACTGGAATTATAAGAAGTTTTAATGATGTTACCTTTGAAGAACGTGAAGATGCATTAACCAAACAAGTAAAAGCTAATTCAAAATTCAAAAAAACCGACGATTTATTCTTCTCTGGAGAGACATACACAGTTAAGTAACAAATGTAACAAAGATACCTGATTTAAGTCAGGTATCTTTTTTTGCAGTTCATATACATTTGTCAGTAAATTTTTAAATATAAAAAGTTTAGGTTGGTTATATTAATTAATCTACTACTTTTGTAGACTAATAAAAAAGCGTATTAAAATGGGTTCAGAAGCTATTATTGTATTTCTACTCGCCGGAATTGTTTTAGTTGCAGGAGCAAATTTTTTATCAAATTTAATCTCGCATAAATCAGACAATCCACAAAAACGAGAACCTTATGAAAGTGGTATGACCACTATTGGACCAACTTGGGTACAATTTAAAGTAGGTTATTATTTATTTGCCATCTTATTTTTAATTTTTGATGTTGAGGTTGCCTTTTTAATTCCTTGGGCTGTTGTTTTTAAGGATGTGGGCGCTGTAGCATTTGTTGAAATCATTATCTTTTTAGTGATTTTAGGATTAGGATTATTATACGCTTGGAAAAAAGGAGCATTAAAATGGGAGTAGAAAAAAAACGATATACAAGTCAAATGGAACCAACGGAATCAGTTCCACAGGTACCAGCAGATTTTCCAGGGAAAGTTATTCCCGCAGGTAACGGAGCTAATGTAATTGTTACTTCGTTAGATCAAATAATTAACTGGGGTCGCTCAAATTCATTGTGGTCATTATATTTTGGCACAAGTTGTTGTGCTATAGAAATGATGCAAACTGGAGCAGCGCGACATGATTATTCCAGATTTGGTTTTGAAGTTGCAAGGCCTTCACCAAGACAAGCCGATTTAATTATTATTGCAGGAACTATTGTAAATAAAATGGCACCCGTTTTACGTCGTTTATACGACCAAATGGCGGAGCCAAAATATGTAATTGCAATGGGAGCTTGCGCTATTTCTGGAGGACCTTTTTATTACAATTCATATTCTGTAGTTAAAGGTGCAGATCACGTAATTCCTGTTGATGTTTATGTGCCGGGTTGCCCGCCACGTCCTGAAGCTTTATTAGAAGGTATGTTAATGCTTCAAGATAAAATCAGAACAGAAAATATGAAACATAAAGAGAATCCTGTTGATGGGTTTGATGAAGGACTATAAAAGAATAATTTATGACCAACGAAGCATTACAAAACTTAATTAGCAGCTGGATTCCTGAACTGGAATTTACTGAAGAAGGTTCTCAATTCTTAAATATTTCTGTAAAACCTGAGCAATTACACCAATTATTGTCACAACTTAAAAGCAATGCTGAAACTAGTTTCGACTATTTATTTTGCTTAACAGGTATTGATTATGAAAAAGCATTGGGTGTAATTTATCATTTAGAATCTACTACACACAGACATATTATTGTTGTTAAAGTTCAAACAGAAGATAGAGAAAATCCAACATTTGATTCTGTTTGGGATATTTGGAGAACTGCTGAATTTCACGAACGCGAAGTATTCGATTTCTTTGGAATAAAATTTAATAACCATCCAAAATTAAAACGCTTGTTTTTAACTGATGAATGGGAAGGATTTCCTTTAAGAAAAGATTATGTAGACGATATTAATATGGTTATTAAGTAATTATGGATACAACTATAAAAAACAGCAACTTAAAATCTGAAGAATATTTCATTAATATGGGACCTCAACACCCTGCAACTCATGGTGTTTTGCGTTTATTATTAACCATTGATGGTGAAATTATTAAAAAAGTTGAACCAGATTTAGGCTATATTCACCGTTCTATCGAAAAAATGTGTGAGCGAGATAGCTATCAGCAAATTGTACATTTAACTGACAGAATGGATTATTTATCATCACATATAAATAATGAAGCTGTTTGTTTAACTGTTGAAAATGCATTGCAGTTAGAAATTCCAGATCGCGTAAAAGTTATCAGAACTATTATTGGTGAATTAACAAGAATTGCATCACACACACTTTGGTGGGGCGTTATGGGAATGGATGTTGGTGCGTTAACAACTTACTTTTACGGTTTTAGAGATCGTGAAATGATTAACGATATTTTTGAGGAAACTTGTGGTGCGCGTTTAACAATGAACTACAACATTCCTGGAGGGTTGATGTTTGATATTCATCCAAATTTTGTAAAAAGAACAAAAGAATTTATTGCGCATTTCAAAACCAAATTACCAGAATACGACACCTTACTCACAGGAAACGTAATTTTTCAAAAACGTATGAAAGGTGTTGGAGTTTTAACAAAAGAAGATGCTATTTCATTTGGAGCTTCTGGCCCTGTTGGACGTGGCTCTGGCTATTCTTGCGATGTTAGAAAACACCATCCATATAGTGCAATAGACAAAGTTACTTTTAATGAAGTTTTAAAAACAGATGGTGATAGTTTTGCACGTTACCAAGTTAGAGTTCAAGAAATGTGGGAATCTTTATCAATCATTGAACAATTAATTGATAATATTCCTGAAGGTGATGTTCAAGTTGCAACAAATGCGGTTATAAAATTACCAAAAGGTGAATTTTACCAAAAAGTAGAAACTGCACGAGGTGAGTTAGGCGTTTATATAAACAGTACTGGAACAAAAAATCCTTACCGATTAAAATTCCGATCTCCTGGTTTTTCAAATTTATCATTACTAAATCATATTGCGGTTGGAAGTAAAATTGGAGATTTAGTAGCTTCAATGGCAACTTTAGACCTTGTAATTCCAGATATTGACAGATAAAATGAATACAATGAATATATCATTAAACATCACAAAAACCATTACCGAATTGCTGTCGGGTTTTATGCCTGAAAGTGCTGCTAATATTGGTGCAATGGTTACAATTGCTTTAATTTATTTAGCCATTTTTGCAGTTGCAGGATTGTATCTTGTTTTATTAGAACGAAAAGTAGCTGCTTGGTTTCAATTACGTTTAGGACCAAATAGAGTTGGACCTTGGGGATTGTTACAAACCATGGCAGATGCTTTAAAACTGGTTTCAAAAGAATTAACTGGAACAGTTAAAGCTGATAAATTTCTATATAATTTAGCACCTTATTTTGTAATTGTATCGTCATTAATGGCATTATCGGTTTTCCCTTTCACGCAAGAATTTCAAGCCTTTGATATTAATATTGGTCTTTTCTTTTTAATTGCTATTTCATCAATTGGTGTTATTGGAATTTTATTAGGTGGTTGGGCAAGTAATAACAAATTTGCTTTAATTGGCGCAATGCGTAGTGGGGTTCAAACAATAAGTTACGAACTTTCTGTTGGTTTATCATTATTAACAATGGTTTTACTAACCGGTACTTTACAGCTTTCAGAAATTATAGAAGTTCAAAAAAATGGCTGGTTAATTGTTCAAGGTCATATTCCTGCAGTAATTGCCTTTATGATTTATATGATTGCCGGAACTGCTGAAACAAACCGCGCACCTTTTGATATGGTAGAAGCTGAAAGTGAATTAGGAGCTGGTTTTCATACAGAATATTCAGGAATGAAATTTGCTTATTTCTTTTTGGCAGAATTCATCAACATGTTTATTATTGCCGCCATTGCTACAACGGTATTTTTTGGAGGATGGTTATCACCATTCGGAATTACAGAATCCATTCCTTGGTTAGGGGTTTTTTGGTTTATTGGAAAAACATTTATGCTGGTATTTTTAATGATGTGGTTCCGTTGGACTTTCCCTAGATTAAGAGTTGATCAATTATTAACATTGGAGTGGAAATATTTATTACCACTAAACTTACTAAACATTGTGCTTATGGCATTAATTGTTTGGTTAGGCTTCACAATTCAATTGTAAGATTATGAGTTATTTTGGAGACATATATAAAGGAATAAAAACGCTACTTACCGGTATGAGTGTTACTGGAAAGTACTTTTTAACCTCAAGAAAAGGAGCAATTACGCAACAATATCCTGATAACAGAGAAACATTAAAAATGTTTGAACGTTTTCGTGGAGAAGTTGTAATGCCTCACGATGAAAATAATGAACACCGCTGTACTGGTTGTCAGAAATGTGAATTAGCTTGCCCTAATGGTTCTATTGAAATTATTTGGGACAGACAAATTGACCCAGAAAGTGGTAAAAAGAAAAAAATGATAGATAAGCATATTTATCATTTAGGTATGTGTACAATGTGTGGTTTATGTATTGAAGCTTGTCCTACAGATGCCATTGTTTGGGCTCAGAATTTTGAAAATTCAGTGTATGACAGATCTTATTTGACCAAAGTTTTAAACCAACCAGGCTCCAAATTAAAAGCTGGTGTAGAAGAATAAGCATATGGAACAAATTATATTTTACATTTTAGCATTGATAATGATTGTGTTTGCAATCGCATCAGTGACCAGCAAAAAAATGCTTCGGTCAGTAATTTATCTATTATTCACTTTATGTGGAATTGCAGGTATTTATTTTTTAATAGATTATAATTTTCTGGCTGCTATTCAACTTACAGTTTATGCAGGTGGAATTATAGTATTAATCATCTTTTCAGTGGTGTTAGTTCATCATATTGAAATGGAACTAACATTAGCAAAAAGATCAAAACAAATTTTAACTGGTTTAGCCTGTTTAATTGGTTTAGGTATCTTTTTAACCACTATTTACGGTCATCAATTTAATGTTGTTGAAAATTCTGTAACTACAACAACTGAAGATATTGGTTATGGATTATTAAGCTACGAAACTGGCGGATTTATTTTACCATTTGAAGTAATTAGTGTGCTTTTATTAGCTTCTATGATTGGTGCAATTGTAATTGCAAAAGGGAAAAAACTAACCGACAAAAATGATACAACATTATGATAGCCGGAATTAGCATATACGAAATTTTAACCGTTACCTCTATCCTATTTTTTATTGGCGTGTACGGTTTTATTACCAGAAAAAACTTGATTTCAATTTTAATGTCAGTTGAATTAATTTTGAATGCATCGGTTATAAACTTTGTTGTTATCAACAAATATTTATATCCAGATATCTTGCAAGGTGTTTATTTTTCAATTTTCATTATAGCTGTAGCCGCTGCAGAAACAGCGTTAGCAGTTTCTATAATAATTAATTTATATAGACAAATTGCTTCTGTAGAAGTTAAGGACACTGAAATTATGAAATATTAATAGTTAAGAAATTATGGATTTTACTTACGTTATATTAATACCACTAATTCCTCTAGCTGCTTTTTTGTTGCTTGGAATTTTTAATCAAAAAATAAAACCAGCTGTTTCTGGATATATTGGTGTTGCAGGATTATCTACTTCCGCAGCCTTGTCCTTTTATACCGCTTATCAATACTTTTTTGAAGTTGGAAAGGTAGATGGAGTTTATCAAACATTTGTTGAAAAAACAACGTGGATTAATTTTACCGACACCTTAGCCATAGATATGGGTATTTTAATTGATCCTATTTCTGTAATGATGTTAATTGTTGTTTCAATCATTTCATTAATGGTTCATATTTATAGTAGAGGTTATATGAAAGGTGATGATGGTTACACCCGATTTTTTGCCTTTTTAGGTTTATTCTCCTTCTCAATGTTTGGCTTAGTTTTGGCAACAAATCTCTTTCAAATCTACATTTTTTGGGAATTAGTTGGAGTTTCATCGTTTTTATTAATAGGATATTATTATACAAAACCATCAGCAGTTTCTGCTGCAAAAAAAGCATTTATTGTAACGCGTTTTGCCGATTTAGGTTTCCTAATTGGAATTTTAATTATCAGTTATTACACAGGAACCTTCGATTTTGAAACTTTAAACAATCCTGAAGGAAGTGCTATTTTAAGTTGGGCATCTACCTCATTTATGGGATTATCAGTAATTACTTGGGCATTAATTCTGATTTTTATTGGTGGTGCAGGTAAATCTGCAATGTTTCCTTTACATATTTGGTTACCTGATGCAATGGAAGGTCCAACACCAGTTTCTGCTTTAATTCACGCAGCAACTATGGTTGTTGCAGGTGTTTATTTAGTGGCACGACTTTTTCCAATGTATTATTTTGTTGAAGATGGTTTTGCCTTAAATATAGTAGCTTATGTGGGTGCATTTTCTTCATTATTCGCAGCAATCATAGCTATTACTCAAACCGATATAAAAAGAGTTTTGGCATTTTCAACAATGTCACAATTAGGATATATGATGTTGGCTTTAGGTGTTTCTGGATATGATGGTCACGAAGGTGTTGGTTATATGGCATCTATGTTCCATTTATTTACGCACGCAATGTTTAAAGCCTTATTATTCTTAGGTGCAGGTTCTGTAATTCATGCTGTTCATAGTAATTATTTAAAAGATATGGGTGGTTTACGTAAGTATATGCCTATAACAAATATTACCTTTTTAATTGCTGCTTTGGCAATTTCAGGAGTGTTTCCATTATCAGGATTTTGGAGTAAAGATGAAATTTTAGTTGCCGCCTTTGAGCACAATAAATTAATTTACGGTGTAGGAATTTTTGTAGCTGGATTAACTGCTTTTTATATGTTCAGATTGTACTTCGGTATTTTTTGGGGAAAAGATACACAATACAAACATGCACCACATGAATCACATATTTCAATGACATTTCCTTTAATGGTGCTGGCATTGATAAGCATTTTTGGTGGATTTATTCCTTTCAGTGAATTAATTACTGCTGATAGAGTTGGATTTGAAGCGCATATAAATATTCCTTTAGCAATTGTTGCAACTGTTGTAGGTTTAACAGGAATTGGTTTAGCGTATGTTTTCTACAAAAAAGAAAATGATTTAGCAGATAGATTTTCAAATGCCTTTGGAGTTTTTTACAAATGGACGTTTAATAAATTTTATTTTGATGAAATTTATTTATTCGTTACAAAAAATATAATTTTTAATAGAATCGCTACACCTATTGCTTGGTTCGATAAAAAATTTGTTGACGGAACTATGGAAGGCATCGGAAATAAAACAGTGGTAATTTCTAAAAAAATTAAAGGAATTCAGTCAGGAAAGGTACAAGATTACGCTTTTGGTTTTATAGCTGGTGTAGTGGTTTTAGCATTGGTTTTTATTTATTTATGGACAAACTAACAAATTAATATGGATATTTTAACACTCTTTGTCATAATTCCAGTTTTAACAATTGTGGCCTTAGTTTTCACAAAAGGTTTAAAACAGGCACGTTTGGTTTCAATGGTTGGAAGTATTATTCAACTAGGAATGGCAATAAATTTAGTTTTCGCTTATTTCAAAGAAAGAGCTATCAATAAGGAAATAATGGTTTTTACCAAAGATTATGTTTGGTTTGAACAATTTAATATCCATTATACAATTGGTGTAGATGGAATTTCAGTTGCCTTATTACTTTTAACGGCTATTATAGTTTTAGCTGGTGTTTTCATTTCTTGGAAAATTGCTGATTTACCAAAAGAATTTTTTATATCACTATTAGTATTAGCATCAGGGGTATATGGTTTCTTTATTTCATTAGATTTATTTACAATGTTCGTTTTTTATGAAATCGCTGTAATTCCAATGTATTTATTAATAGGAATTTGGGGATCAGGTCCAAAAGAATATTCAGCAATGAAATTAACGTTAATGTTAATGGGTGCCTCAGCAGTTTTATTAGTTGGAGTTTTAGGAATCTACTTTAATTCTAATGCAGATGGAGGTACTTTAACCTTTAATATTTTAGAAATAGCACAAGTAAATATTCCTTTTGAAGCTCAAAAATTATTTTTTCCTTTAACTTTTGTTGGTTTCGCTGTATTAGGAGCTTTATTCCCATTTCATACTTGGTCACCTGATGGTCATGCTTCTGCACCAACAGCAGTTTCTATGCTTCACGCAGGTGTTTTAATGAAATTAGGTGGATATGGTATTTTTAGAATTGCTATGTTTTTATTACCTGCAGGAGCAATGCATTGGTCTTGGTTCTTTATTATTTTAGCCGCCATTGGTGTAGTTTACGGTGCATTTGGAGCTATTAGACAAACTGATTTAAAATATATTAACGCATACGCATCTGTTAGTCACTTAGGTTTAGTGTTGTTTGCGTTACTAACACTTAATAAAATAGCTTGGAACGGAGCAATACTTCAATCCTTATCACATGGGTTGTTAACTGCCTTATTTTTCGCCTTAATTGGAATGATTTATGGGAGAACACACACCAGAGATATTAGCAAACTGGGAGGTATGATGAAAATTTTGCCTTTTATAGGTGCTATTTATGTAATTACTGGTTTAGCATATTTAGGATTGCCTGGTTTTAGTGGCTTTGTTGCAGAGATGAATATTTTTGTTGGTGCTTTTCAAAATCCAGATAAGTTTCAAAGAATTTTAACTGTTTTGGTAGTATCTTCAATTGTTATTACAGCAGTTTATATTCTTAGATTAGTTGGGAAAATTATGATGGGACCATTGGTTACAAATGATTGTGAAAATTTACCAAAAGCAACTTGGTACGAAAAAACTGGTATTTTATTATTACTTATTCCAATTATAGGAATGGGTGTTGCACCACTTTGGTTGAGTGATATGTTATTAGAAAGTATTCAACCGTTTATTCAAGGAGTATTATAAAAATTAAAACAGATAACTAAAATGAATTTTAGTAACTTTTTATTAATGAGACAAGAAATTTTACTGTTAACAATTACATTATTGTTATTGGTTAGTGAAATTTTTATAAGCAAATCCAAAAAAAGTAGCTTGGTACATTTGGCTATATTTTTGTTTGGAATTCATACTGCAGTTGGATTTTTTCATATTGATGAATGCAGTATTTTTGGAGGATCTTTTCAAACAAATAATTTAATTCATTTCTTTAAAAATGTATTAAACATTGGTGTATTTATTTTATTATTACAATCTGCCGATTGGATTGAAGAAAAAATAGTGGGCGAAAACAGAGGTACAGAATTTTTTATTTTACTATTCTCATCGTTATTAGGAATGTATTTTATGATTTCTGCAGGTGATTTCTTAATGTTTTACATTGGTTTAGAGTTATCAACTTTACCTATTGCAGCTTTAGCAGCCTATGAAACTACCAAAAGAATTTCCAGTGAAGCTGGTATTAAATTAATACTTTCTGCAGCATTGGCTTCGGGAGTTTCATTGTTTGGTATTTCATTTTTATACGCAACATCAGGCTCTATATTTTTTCATGATATTATTGAAGTTATTGTTTCTAACAACTTAACAATTTTAGGATTCATCTTATTTTTTGCAGGTTTATCATTTAAAATATCATTGGTTCCATTTCATTTTTGGACCGCAGATGTTTATGAAGGGGCGCCAATTAGCGTGTCTTCATATTTATCAGTAATTTCAAAAGGAGCTGCAGTTTTTATTTTAATGATTTTAATGTTCACTATATTTAAACCATTAATACACGTTTGGGAAAACCTGGTATATGTTGTTGCTTTAGCTACCATGTTTATTGGTAACTTATTTGCTTTACGTCAACAAAATATGAAACGCTTTTTAGCATTTTCATCCATTGCACAAGCTGGTTTTATTTTATTAGGTTTAATAACCGGAACACAATTAGGAACTGCAACTATTGTATACTTTGTAATGATTTATATTTTCTCAAATTTAGCTGCTTTTGGAGTTGTACAAGCAATTTCATTAAAAACTGGTAAAGAAAATATGGACGATTATAATGGCTTGTACAGAACAAATCCAAACTTAAGTTTGGTAATGATGTTAGCCTTATTTTCATTAGCTGGAATACCGCCAGTTGCAGGGTTTTTTGGTAAGTTTTTCTTATTTACTGCAGCAGCAAGTAAAGGCTACTATTTATTAGTATTTTTAGCTGTAGTAAACGTAACCATCTCTTTATATTATTATCTTTTAGTTGTAAGAGCTATGTTTATCAGAAAAAATGAAAATCCTATTCCGTTTTTTAAGAATAAATTATATATGAAATTGGGTTTACTAATTACCGTAATTGGTATTTTAGCATTAGGACTATATAGTCCGTTGTATGATTATATTTATGAATTAAGCGCTGCTTTTAATTAAGATATTATGGGTTTAGATGGAAAACATTCTTTTGGAAGTATTGGTGAAACAAGAGTTACTTTTGTTGAAAAAAATACCGATGAAAACAGAAAAGACTTTTTAAAGAAATTATTAGAGCACAATGGTTTTGAGGTTATAATTGAAGAAGAAAAACGCAAAACGGAAGAAGATCCCCAATTATACACTGTTGCTGTAACTGACATGGTTTTTAATCCAACAATTTGGGTTTTTGAACGTAAATTAAAAACTTTTGATGGCCATAAGGTAACGCAAGATTATTGGAATCAGGTTTCTGAAAATACCAATCCACATTACTGGAACTACGCCAATTAAGTAAAAATATTTCTAAACGTCAAGTTAATTCTTGGCGTTTTTACTTTGGTTGTTTTAGGTAAACTATGCAACCATTTTTCTTGTGTTTCACCTTTCATAAGTATTAAACTACCAGATTGTAAAATTATATCAACTTTTTGCTTTGTTATTATATGTTTGAATGAAAATTTTCTTTCAGCGCCTAAACTTAATGAAGCAATTACAGGGTTTTCACCTAATTCTTTTTCATTATCCTGATGCCAACCCATTCCTTCATTTCCATTATGATATAAATTCAACAAGCATGAGTTAAATTTTTCTCCAGTTTTTAATTCAATTAAATCTTTTAGCGCAAGTAATTCTGGAGTCCACGCAAGTGCATTTTTTATGGTACTTGAATACGAATATTGATACTTTAAATCTCCAAACCAAGCAACTTTACGTGCAGTTATAATTCGTTTACCGAACATAACCAACTCATCTTGTTCCCAAAAATTAGCATTAAAAAAAGTAGTAAAATAATAAGCACATTCTTCATTATTTAATACCAAATCATAATCTAAAACTTCGCCATCAAAAGGCAAAATATTATGAATAGGATTGGTATTAAATAAATCCATTTATAAATTTTAAATAGTTCCTAATATTTTATCCATCACCCAACTTGTATGAAGCCCAGACTCACCCATTGAAGGATGCTCAGCATCGTTCAATAAAAAATCTCTCATTGCTTCTATATGAAAATATTGAACATTTTCAGGATGGCCAATCATTAAACTTTTATTTTTTAATGCACTTTCCAACACAATTGGAACATTATCAAAAATTGAAAACTGTATTGTTCCTTTACTCCCATAAATTTTTACAATATCTTCATTTAAATTACAACCAAAATTCCAACTTCCTGACCCAGTTACTCCATTTTTATGTACCCAACAAGCTGTAATTGCATCTTTTGCAGAATATAAACCTTGTTGATTTAAACTAATGCCCTTTGCCTCTTTGATGTTTCCTAAATAATAAGTAAATAAATCAAGTCCGTGACTCGCTAAATCATCAAAATAACCACCTGGAGCAACTTTAATATCTGTTCGCCAATTGTATTCTTTTGATAAATCTTGTTTACTTGTAGTTTTACTTAAATGCCAGTTAATATGCCTAATTTCACCAATAGCACCTTCATCAATCCATTTTTTAATTTGTTTAAATCTAGGTTGTGTTCGTCTATAATACGCAACAAATAGCGGAGTATTTGTTTTATTAAAAGCATTAAAAATTTCTAAACTATTAGCATAACTTGGTGCCAAAGGTTTTTCAATACAGCATGGTTTTCCAACAGCAGCAACCTTTAAACCATAAAATTTATGAGTATCTGGAGGTGTTGCAATATAAACTGCATCAATTTCTGTGTCATTTATTAAATCATCAGCGTTTGTGTAGTATTTTTTTACTTGATGACGTGTAGCATAATCTTTTGCTTTTTCTTTATCACGGCGCATAACAGCAGCTAAAGAAAAACCTTCAATTTTATAATACGGCGGACCGCTTTTAATTTCGGTAACATCACCACAACCAATTATTCCCCAACGTATTAACTTACATGTTTTACTTGTATTATACATATTTTCAGTTATTTTTAACTAAAATTAAAAGTTAAAAATACGAAGTTTTGAAATTATGACACTACAATAAAAAAAATTAGCATAAATTTTAGACAAATAAAAAATCTTCTTCAACAATAAAATCATATAAAATATGATCTATTATTTGTTGGGTTTCGTTAGGAAAATCTAATTCAATTTTTTGATTGCTTTCAATCCACATTTTAATTTTAGGAATATATTTCTTTTTTAAAGAGTTTAAAACAGGTACATTCAGCTCTTCTAATGCGCGAGCATTAAAATGCTGTTCGTATTGATTTTTCATTGGAATTATCATTAATTTTTTCTGTAAATAAATAGCTTCTGCTGGAGTTTCAAAACCGGCTCCACACAAAATTCCTTTACATGAAGCCAAACTTTTTTCAAATTTTTCGCTATCTATTGGTCTTACATATACATTTTTAACTTGGTAATATTTTTTGGCATTTTTTGAAAAAACCTTCCACTTTATATCTTTAATTTCAGAAAGCACTTCAATAATTTTTTTATCAGAATATGATGGTAAATACACTGTGTAGTGGTCTTTTTCAATTCTTTTTAATGTTCTTATAGCATTTCTTATAATTGGAGTATATATGTTATCATTGTATTTTTTAAAATGGAAACCATAGTTTATACTGCATTTTGCATATTTTTTTAAAATAAATTTTCCAATTAAATCTGTATGAGTTGGTTTTGGAACATTAGGAGTATACAATGCGCTTTGATGACTTAATGAAATACTTTTTACTCCTTTTAAATTACAAGCCATTGCTGTAATTGGTTCAAAATCATTAATTACTAAATCATAATTTTCAACAGGACAATTTTTTACTTCTTTTAAAACACTTAAAATTGAATTTCTTTTTATGGTTTTTATAAAATCTATTCCTCCTTTTTTACCAAAATAAAAACTTAATCCTTTATAAACATATTTAATTGGATGCGGAATAGAAACTTCAGCCTGAGTGCCACTCACTAAAACATCTACCTGAGCTCTATTTAACAAAGCTGGTATTATTTCTTTTGCTCTGCTTAAATGTCCATTTCCAGTACCTTGTACTGCGTATAATATTTTCATTATATTTTAAAATTAAAATCGGCTAATAATTGTCCAAATATTTCTTCTGTAGTTTGATCTATTATATCAATACTCGTTTCAGTTTCTAGTGTATTTTTTTCTAAATCATCATCATTATAACTATATAAATTCCATTGTTTGTTATAATATTCTAAAGCCGTTAAATTCTCAATCCAATCACCAGAATTTAAGTACATAACTTTACCTTTATTATTTTCAATTTCTTTAATAATTGGTTGATGTATATGACCACAAATCACAAAATCAAACTTATTTTCAATGGCTATATTGGTGGCTGTTTCTTCAAAATTATTGATAAATTTTACAGCTGATTTTACGCTATCTTTTATTTTTTTTGACAATGAAATTTTTCCTTTTCCAAAAAAGTTACTTATAAAATTTACACCTCTATTAATTAATATAAGGCTATCATAGCCTATGGCTCCTAACTTTGCTAACCATTTTGAATGTTGCATGGTAACATCAAAAACATCACCGTGAAAAAACCAGGCTTTTTTTCCATCCAACTCTAAAACAACTTTATTTTTAATAGAAAACGAACCTAATTTAAAGTCTGTAAATTTCCGAAGCATTTCATCATGATTTCCCGGAATGTAATACACTTCTTTTTCTTCAGAAATTAATTTAAAAATATACTTAATAACTTTCATGTGAGATTTTGGCCAATAGCGTTTGCTAAATTGCCAGATATCAATAATATCTCCATTAAGAATAAGCGTTTGTGGATTAATACTTTTTAAATAGCTTAATAACTCTTTTGCGTGGCAACCGTACGTACCTAAGTGTATATCAGAAATAACGACAATATCAATATTTCTTTTCGTTTTTTGGGAATTCACCTAATTAAATTTCATTCAAAAAATGAATATTTTACATAGGTACAATTACAGAAACATCTGTTATTTAAAAGTTTAGAGAATATTATATGTAGGTTAAAATTTATACTACTTTTTTACCAACATACATTAGTTTATTGCCTTTTTCTATAGTATCATCATTTAATAATGAAGAGATAATATGAATTACACCTTTATTGTCTTTAATAAACACTGGAATAGCATGGGTTTCGAAGTTGATTTCTTTTAGTAATTTTTTATAATTTTCTTTAGAAGAAATCTCGATTTCATTTATAAAAGGATAATCTCTAACTACTTCACTTAAATTTATATAATCGTTATTGTGAGTAAACAGATTTACATCAGGTTTGTGTTCTCCTGCTAACATTTCTTCCGTAGAAATTAACCTAAAAGCTCCTCGTTCTCCATAATTTTCAGAAAACCGTTCTAAAACAAATCTATTTACAGATGCACTTGCTGTTAATGCTAATAAATAACCCACATCATTTAATTCAATATTATCAATTAAATCATCAGAATACACATTACCTTCAATAGCTTCTAAACCCAAAGCTCTTGCTTTTTCAATACTTTTTGGGTTGCTATCAATTAACACTACACGTCTACCATTATCTTTTAAATATGATCCAATTAATCTTGAAAAACTAGAGGCACCCGCAATTAAAATACCATCGGATGATTTTAAAAACACACCTGAAAATTTTGCAAATAATCTGGCGGTAGTTGCATTCAGCACTACTGTACCTAATACAATCATAAAAACTAAAGGAGTAATATATTGCGCTCCTGGCTCACCTTGCATTGTTAATTTAAGTCCAAATAATGAAGCAATACCAGCTGCTACAATTCCTCTGGGGCCAACCCAACTAATAAATATTTTTTCATTTGTTTTTAGTCCAGAATTAATAGTACTTAAAAAAACACCCAAGGGTCTTAAAATTAAAATAACTACAGCAAAAAGTATTAAAGACTCCCAATTATATAATAAAAATAAATCGCTAATATTAATATTAGCAGAAAGCAAAATAAACAAGATTGAAATTAACAATACGCTTATAGATTCTTTAAAATATAAGATATCTTTTAATTCTTTTGCTTTTTTGTTACCTAAAACCATTCCCATAATTACCACTGATAATAAACCTGATTCGTGGGCAAAAAAGTCTGATAACACAAAAACAAACAATACACTTGCTAATGTTGCTACGTTTAATAAATAATGTGGTATTAATCTATTTTTTATTCCATAAAAAAGTCCATAAGCAAATGTAAAGCCAATAGAAATTCCAATAATTACTATTTTCCCAAATTCAACTAAAGCTTCTTTTGTGTATTCATAACCAGAACCAACACTAATAAACTCAAAAACTAGTACTGCAACTAATGCTCCAATAGGATCTATTAATATGCTCTCCCATTTTAATACTGTTGAAATATCCTTTTTTAAAGGAATGTTTCTAAGAATTGGCGCAATAACAGTAGGGCCCGTAACAATAATTAATGCAGAAAATAAAAATGAAATATCCCAACTTAGGTAAAAAATGTAGTGTGCAGCAATTCCTGCACCAATAAAAGTTATGATAGATCCTAAAGTGATTAATTTTAAAATTACAGGGCCAACATTTAAAATTTCTTCTTTTTTTAAAGTTAAACCACCTTCAAAAAGTATAATTCCAATAGCAAGTGATACAAAATTAAATAAACGTTCTCCTGGAAATAAACCTTCTGTTCCATTCCAAACAGGCTCTAACCATTTCGTGCCATCATCTGAAACTAAAGTTGATAAAGGACCAACTATTAAACCTATTAAAATTAAAGGTAAAATTGCTGGCATTTTAAATCGCCATGCAAACCACTGCGCTATAATACCTAAAATAATAATTCCTGCTAACTCTAACATAAATAGTATTAAAATTCAGGTCGAATATAACTAAAAATTACCAATTACTATATGGGTTCTTAGATAAAACCGAATTATAATATTTTAATTCGCCAGTAACTTCCTTTCCTAGCCACTTTGGCTTTTCAAAAATAAAATGTTCATTTGGCAATTCTATTTCTGCAATTAATAATCCTGTATTTTCACCCACAAATTCATCAACTTCAAAAAACAAATTATCATTTGTGGGAATAATGTGTCTGATTTTCTCAATTATTGAAGGCTCGCATATTGCTAATAATTCTTCAGCTTCTTTTAGTGTTATTTCTTTTTCCCATTCAAAGCGTGATGTTCCTGTTTGATTTGATACCCCTTTAACAGTAATAAATCCTGATGTATCTTTTATACGAATGCGTACCGTTCGCTCTGGAGCTGAAGACAGAAACCCTTGTGCAATTTTATAACTTTTTATAGCAAATTTTTTATAATCACCCTTCACCAAAAACTTTCTTTCAATTTCAATATTCATAAAAAATTATTTGAATTTTAATTCCCACGAAATACCTAATGAATACACCCAAAAGAAATTTCCTGGATCAAAACTTATTTCTTGATGCGATATTCCAAATTGAGTTCCCCAAGCATTCTGTTTACTTTTAGAAGTAAAATAATATCCGAAATTTATTTTTTGAGATTCTAGTTTAATAATCTCATCTTCATTTCCTTCAAAATTAAATCGGTACAATTCTGGTGAAAATCCAATTCCAGCTGCAATGCTAAAATAATTATCGGCATCACTGCTATATTTTCTATAATTTAATGTTCCTGATGTACTTGTTCCAGAATCTCCAGGTGTAAAATATGGCCTAAAGGACCAATAACTATTACCTGTATACCAACCTATTGAACCTGTATAAATATTGGTTGTTGAAGTATATTTTAATGATCTCATTCCTAATGAAATTTCAAAACTATGAGGTAAAGATTGATGTAATTCTGCACCAAAACGAACATCTGGATATAAATAAGAATTTGAAAACCCAATGTTTAAATATGCATATAACCCTTTTGCTATTTTTGGATATAAATCTACTTCAAACTGAGCGCCATTATCATTAAATCTTCTGCTAAAATTTCCTTTTGCTATAATACTTCCATATTTGGTTTGTCGTTTATATTTTAAGGTATAAAATTGCATTGGATCAAAAACTTCTGAATACAAATCAACAGAAGAACTAATACCAATTGCATTAAAGCGAAGCGATTGATTTAGGCTTTCTTTAAACTCGGTAGCTTCTTTATTATTTGGATTTTTATTTAAAATTTCTTGTACAGTTTTTAATGCGTCTTCTGGGTTTTGTGAATTTTCTTCGGCCTTTGCTTTTACCAATAAAATTTCTTCACTATTAGGAAAATATTCTAATGCCTGATTTGCCATTTCTAACGCACTAAAAGGTGCTTCAGACCATAATTCATTATTAATTGCCGCCACCCAAGTGGTTTCGTTTTTAGGATCTTTTTCTAAAACATACTGAAATTCCTTTTTAGCCAATTTATAATTTCCGTCCCATGAATAGGTACTTGCTAAAAATGAACGAATATCATGGTAATTAGGATATTTTTTTAGCAACATTATTAACGAATCTTGTGCTTGTTTTCTAGCGCCATTAAATGCTAATTTTCTGGCAGTTTCAAAAGTTACATCTGGGTCTCCGTTAAATTCTTTTTGTTGTGCAAAAACAGCAGTGCCAACTAAAAAAAATACTACTAATAGTTGTTGTTTTAGTTTCATTTTAGGGTTTGTTTAAAAGCTTTATATTCAACATTATCTGGATATATTTTTAACAAACTATCCATTAATGTATTTGATTTTTTTAAATTGTCTAATCTTTGATATGCTTTCGCTAATTTAAAACTCAAATCGCCATTTTCAATATTATTTTTAAATGCTTTTTTAGCTATTTCAATTGATTTTTGATCTTGATCAGACCACCAATATAAATCCATTAATGCTAAATAGCAATCGTAATAGTAAGGTACACGTTTAATTACATTTAGCAATTCTATCTCTGCTTCTTTGTATTTTCCTTCCCAAGCAAATGTTCGTCCTTTTAAAGTTCGTGCATCTGCATGGTTAGGATATTCATTTAAAATATAATTGCAAAGCAATTGTGCCTTCTTAAAATCTTTATTAAAAGCGGTTTTTTGAGCTAACTCAAAAATTTGATCAAATGTTAAACCTTTTGTTGATGTTTCAATAATTTTTAATTCCTCTTCAGAAAATTCTATTCCAGGATTCATATAAATATTATTTTCTTCAGGATAAATTCTATTTTTTAAAGTTGTGTATGCATTTAACTTTTTAAAGGCTTGTAATGAATCTGAAATTGTATTTAACAATTCTCGTTCAACAACTTTAATGGTTCCAAAATTTTCATTTATTTTATACAAACTACCATCTGAATATAAATAATCTTTATAAATATAATCGTTTATGTTGCCTTTATAGCGCATTAAAGGTATTTTATGAATATTTCTGAATTGCGCTGCAGTATCTAAACCTTTACTAATCCAAGGTACATTATCCAATTTTATAAAATTATAATTATGCATTAAAAGCGATAAAACGCTTGGTGTTACATTAAAATGTGAAGAAATAGATTTAAACTTTTTAGGTGCTTTTACCATTGGACTATAAATGTAAAATGGCACATGAAAACGACATAATTTATCCTTTTGAACTATTGGAATTAACCTATGATCTCCTGTAATAATAAATACTGTATTATCAAAATCTGGTCGTTTTTTGTATTCAGTAATAAAACCTTTAATAGAAGCATCTGTATATAATAAACTGGCAAAAATATCGGAGTACGATTTAATTTCAGTACTTAAATCTGAACTCATATTTTTTGCCGAAATAATACTGTCCACTTTTGTTAGATAAGCATTTTTATTTGGAAAAGAAAAAGGTTCATGGTTAGAAATAGTCATAATAATATCTAATCTTGGTTCAGCTTTTGTATCAAGAACAGAGACTACTTTTCTGAAAATTTCCGAATCTGGATAACCCCACGAAAAACCACCTTCATTAGCTTCTGTTTTGGTGAAATTTTCTCCAAATTTATCTTCATCAATTACTTCATCAATTCCATTAAATTCTAAAAAATTGATTTTTCTATCAAAACTAGATTTATCTCCAGAATAAAACGAAGTTGTATATCCATTTGCTTTTAAAATACTTATTAATGACAAATGCGATGGCAATTTTTGCTGTTCTAAAAATCCCTGTTGCGCAAATGGTAAAGAACCTAAAATTGATGGCAACACTCCAAAAGTTCTTCCGGTTGTACTTACAAAGTTTTCCCAATATAATGATTCATCTATTAATGAATCTAAAAAAGGTGTAAATCCACCATAGGCATTATTTCCAACAAATTCAGCACCTAAACCTTCAACAATTATAAAAACTATGTTTGGTTTGCTTTCTTTTAAATTTAATAATGGGCCAAGTACATTTTCAGCGTTTGCAGTAGATTTTAGAAAAGGGAAATCAGTTCTGCCATCTAAATTATAAGAATTCATTTCTCTTTTTTCTTGCTGAAATTTTAAAATATCAGAAACTAAATAATTTAGTTTGTTTTGATTTTCTGTTTCAGAAGTTTGAGAAAAAACTAATTTTCCGGCTCCAAAAAACACAATAGTGATTACTGAAACTGCTATTAATGATCTTTCTGAAAATAGTTTTTTAAAAGCGATATTTAATGCAAAAAAGCATCCAATAAAAATTAAATATGGCACAAAATAACCAATAGAAAATTCTACTGAAGAAGAAACTGTTGTAGTAATATCACTATAAGAATACCCCAATAAATCGGCTCCTAAATTAATTAAGGTTGTTAAGCTATAATTAACCAGCGTAAATTGACCAACAATTATAATTGTAAAAATAGCTTGAATAAAAATTGTAGCTGTTTTTTTGTGAAAATAAGCTATTAAAAAAAATAATGGTAACAGCAATATACTAATTAGTAATCCAGTCCAAAAATCATTTAATAATTTAAAAATTAAGGTTGAACCAACAGAAATATCGGTATTTTTTAAAGTTAATTGGTATACTTCAAAAAAACTAATAACCCAAAAAGTAGCTATTAAAGCTAAAGCCAAATAACCTAATTTATAAATTTCTTTAAACTGAGTTTTTATTTTCATATTAGTTTATTTCTATATAATTTTTTTTGATAAACCTTTGCGTTTCATTTCTCCCCATTTTTTCTTTTTATTAAAGTAATAATCGTAATTTCCTTTAATTGCGGCATATAAAATTACCGGATGTAAAATAAAAGGTTCTAATAATGTTACAAAAATTAACTTAAAACCTGTTCCTTTCTTTTTATATTGATGAAAAGTTAACTCTTCAGAAAAAATAGCAATAATTGTAAATATAACTGAAAACAAATATGCAAGTAAAAAAAATGCAAATGCATATTCCCATTTTACATTTTTTAAAGCTATTAAAATGATAAAATAAATTATACCAATTACTTCTATTACTGGCGCTAATCTTTCATAAAAAAACCAGTATGGAAAACTTAACATTCCCAATAAATTATATTTTGGATTAAAACCAATTTTTCTGTGCTTTCTTAAAGTTTCAATGGTGCCGCGTGTCCATCTATTCCTTTGAGAAATTAAAATTTTATAATTGTCTGGGGCTTCAGTCCAACACAAGGGATCTGGTATATACGCTACTTTATACTTTACATTTTTCTCTTCCATATACCGTCTCATCCGTACAATAATTTCCATGTCTTCACCAACAGTATTAGTGTCGTACCCTCCAACTTCTATTGCAGTTTTTTTCTCAAACATTCCAAAAGCACCTGAAATAACTAACAATCCATTTAATCTGCTCCAAGCCATTCTTCCCAATAAAAACGATCTTAAATATTCTAATATTTGAGCAATTTCAATCCATTTATTTGGCAAGTTAACATCTAATAACTTTCCTTCTTTAATAGTACAGGCATTGGCAATTCTGATAACTCCTCCTGATGCAATTACTTTAACATTGGTAACTTCTAAAAAAGGTTTTATCATTTTTTGTAACGAATCTTCTAACAACAAACAATCTACATCTATACAAGCACAATATTGACTGTTAGAAATGTTTAAACCAAAGTTTAAAGCATCGGCTTTTCCACCATTTTCTTTATCAACAACTATTAATTTTTCAAAAGCAGGATTTGTAGATTTAAAAATTCCGGCTCTTAATGGTTTTGTTGGTATTTGTTCATTTATTAAGTAGTTAACTTTTTCTAAATCGTAGGCTTCAATTAATAGCTCTAAACTATTGTCTTTACTTCCATCGTTTACAATTATTACATCATAATTTACGTAATGACTTGAAAGTAATGACCTTACATTTTCAATAATGTTTAAACTTTCGTTATAGGCAGGCGCAATAATTGAAATGGAAGGAGAAACGGTTGAGGAAAGTATTTCGTTATAATTAACAAAACTGTTTTTTTTCATATATTGATTTGACTCAATTCCAGAAATAATAGCTAAAATTATGTATGATACGATTACAGAAAATGCATATATAAAAAATAAGGTATGAATTATTAATAATATTATTTGTACGGTACTGCTATCCATAATTAAACAACTTCTAAAAAATTAAAAATTCTACTATTATCAAATTCGGTAGCATTTTGCTTTAATTCATGTAACTTTTCAATATGATTCTTTTTTAATAATTGAAATGCTAAAAACCTTATTTGAAAATTAGGATTTAGCGTATTTTCAATAATAAAAGCCTCATCATCAGCAGTTACAATATCTTGTAGAATTTTAAAAAACGTTATTTTTTCTTCACTGCTTCTATCTAAAAAATTTGATTTTACAATTTCTTTTGTTTCTTTTACTTGAAAGTATCCTAAAATTTCAATTGCACTAACTCTAATTTCTTTATTTTTATGATTTAATAATTGTAATAAAATTTCAATTACTTGAAACTGATTGTAAATTTTTGCTAATTTTAATGCAAATAATACTACCGAATCATTTTCTGATTTTAACCAAGGAGAAATGTCTGTAATTTCCTGATCATCAAATTTTTGAAGAATTTCTAATAGCTGTATTTGATTCCATTCAGAAATAGGTGTTTTTAAATTATCCAGGAATTCCAATCCTTTAAAATGAAATAAACTTACATAATATAGTTGTACTTGATTTCTAACTTCTTGCTTAGGATAATTTTGAAATTTACTAATTTCATTATAAACATTTGTAATTTCAAACTGTGTAAGCTCTTTAATACCAAGTGCAATTTGATTCCATTTTTTGCTTTCTAATTTTTTTAAAGCATAATTTAAAAGTCCTGTTTTAATAAATAATTGATTAATAGCTAATGCCATTTCACCCGAAATATCACTTTTTAATTTTGATAAAACTGAAATTAAAATAGTTCGCTTAAACGTATTTTGTATTGACACTTTCATTTTATCAATAATTGTTTGCTGCTCACTATTTATTTGCGAAGTATTTTCACCTAAATACAAATAAGTGATTAAATCATTTTCATATTGAGTAAATAGATTTTTAGAAATAAGTTCTTTGCTTCTTAAATAAGTTCTTAAATAATATAGGTAAAATAGAAAAAATAAAATTAGTATAAATAACACAACCGAACCAATCCAAACAATTTTTAGCAACGTTGGAAGTTGGTTAAAATATTCTAAAATATTTTGGTTGTTAAACATAAAATTTTCTAAAACTTTAAATTAATAATCTTTTTACTCTAATTACCAATTCATTTGGACTAAAAGGTTTTCCCATAAAATCATTTGCGCCTAAGTTAAATGCTTTTAACACCATTTCTTCTTGCCCAGCTGCGGAAAAAACGATAATTGGAATTTGTAACTTTAACTTATTTCTAACGTGGCTAATTACTTCTAATCCACTTATATATGGCATCATAATATCGGTTAAAATTATATCTGGAGCATTCGCTTCAATTAATTCAACTGCTTTTTTACCATCTTCAGCAATTAAAAGTTGAAACCCTTCTTTTTCTAACCTAAATTTTAATAAAAGTGACAAAGTTGAATTATCTTCGGCTAATACAATTTTTTTTAAATTACTCATTTTCTAAAATTTTTAATTCTTCTTTTAATTCTTCTTTTACTTTTTCAATAATTTGTTTACACTCATTTAATAGCGTTGATACGTTATCGAAATCTTCACGTTTCTCTAATTTTTTCATTAAAGTGTGTACCAAAGGTTCCATTTTAGAAATACCAAACATGCTAATATTTGGTTTAATTTTATGTGTAGCTCTGTGTAAAATTTCCCAATTTTTTGTTTTTATTTCTTTGGTTACCACCTGAACATATTCATCTAAATCTTTTATAAATAATTGTATAAGTAATACTAAAATTGATGTTTCATTTAATGATTCTTGCTTTAAAAATTCCAAATCTGTGTATTTTTCACTTTTGGTATTTTCATTAATAATTTTAATTTCTTTACTATCTTCTAACTTCTCTATATTCGTTAATTTTCCATACTTTTTTAATAATAAAAGTAATTCTTCTTTTTTAAAGGGTTTAAAAATATAATCGTTCATTCCTGCTTCTAAAGCCATATTAATATCTTTTTTAGAAGTATACGCTGTCATAGCAATTATAGGAATTTTGCTTACTTGTTTTGATAAATCATTTTTTATAATTTTTGTAGCTTCGTAACCATCCATAACAGGCATTTGAATATCCATTAAAATAATGTCGTACATGTTTTTTTGAACTTTTTTTACGCCTTCAATACCGTTATTGGCAATATCTACTATGCAATTCCATCTTTCTAATCTTGTTTTTGCTAATAATTGATTTGTTTTATTGTCTTCAACTAACAATATTTTTAAATTTAATATTGATTTTTCTACTTCACCAAGTTCTACAAAATGCTTTTCAATTTTAGTTACATCTTTTTTAAATGGTATGGTCATTTTAAAATTACTACCAACGCCAAATTTACTTTGTACTTTAATTTCTCCGTTTAACAATGAAACCAGTTTTTTAACAATAGCCAATCCTAAACCAGTTCCGCCATAAATTCTTGAAGTATCACTTTTAGCTTGTGTAAATACGCCAAAAACAGTACTAATTTTGTTTGAAACTATTCCAATACCGGTATCTTTTATTTCAAAATAAACTTCTGTTAAATTATTTTCATCTTTGGTTAATTTTACAGAAACTATTACCGATCCTTCATCTGTAAACTTAATGGCGTTTCCAATTAGGTTTAAAAGTATTTGACCAATTCTGGTGGGATCTCCTAAAACAAATTCTGGTGTATTTGGATTAATATCTAGCTCTAAAGCAATTTTTTTCTCTTTTGCTTTTAGCTTCATAAGTTTTACAACTTCGTATAAACTTTTATGAAGATTAAAAGGAATTTCTTCAATTTCTACTTTGTTTGAATCTAGTTTTGCTAAATCTAACACATTGTTTATTAGCGAAAGAAGGATTTCGCCTGAGTTACGCATGGTTTCTAAATGCTCTTTTTGCTCAGGTGTTAATTGAGTTTCTAACAATAAATCGGTAAACCCAATAACAGCATTTAAAGGTGTTCTAATTTCGTGGCTCATATTTGCCAAAAACTCATCTTTAACTTTTAATGATTTTTCTGCTGTTTCTTTCGCTTCTTTCAATTCCATTTCTGTTAAAACTCTATTGGTTATATCTGTTCCAACAGAAATGTAGGTATCATTTAATCCTTTAGACAATTGCCATTCAATCCACTTATAATCGCCATTTTTAGTTTTAATTTGTCTTTTTGAAATATCTGTAAAATCTTTAATATGAAAATATACAAAATTATGAATGGCTTCTTTAACTTTTTGTGCTTCGTATTGGTTTTCATAGGTTAATTTCCACCAATTATCGCCCATAATTTCTTCATCACTATAACCCAACATTCTTTCTACGGAAGGTGAACAAAAAATAACATTATCATTTTTATCACTAACTAAAATCATAGCATCAACGCTATTGATAATATCGTTAGAGTGAAACGATGCTATTTCTTGCGATTTTCTTATAGTAATATCTACGCCAACTGTGGTAAAAGTGTTATTTTCTAAAACCGTATCTCTCCACTCAATCCATTTAAAATTTCCATCACTACATTTTACTTTAGTTTCATAAGGTTTATTTGAAACTTTTAATTTACCTAAAGAAATTTCTTTAATTTTTAATTTGTTTAAAATACTTTCATCATTGGTAAAACTTATTTTATCCCACCAATCTTTTTTTAATTTATCGTTAACTTTATAACCTAACAAAGTTTCACAATAAGGAGATATGTACGTGATTTCACCATTATTATTTGTTGAAACAATTAGTATATTTAATTCATTTAGGTATTGAATTGAATTATCTCTCATTTGTTAATTTTCATTTTTTTTAATACTTTGCTTTTTTAAATTTCAAAAAAACACAGTAATATTACAATATATTTTAATATGTAATTCACTTCATATAAATATACCTAAATTATTCTATAAAAATAAAAAACCACTTTAAAAGTGGTTTTTTAATACATATAAAGTTTTTAGACTTTAGTTATCTGATACTGTTAATTTAACATTCCAAAACCTAATAAAAGTGATCCTATTCCAAATGTTATTCCTATAATTTTAAAAGAATTTGAAGACTTTTTATTTTGTTTTTGAATATTTAAAATAGCATCTTCATCTAAAATAGTTTTAATTTCATTATTTTCTATAGTTTTAATACCATATAATTCTAAATCTGTTCTCTCAATTTTTTCAAAAATAAGTTCATCACCATTCTTCATATTTACTTTAAAAAAGCCTGAATCAGTATTTTCTATCGCTTCATTAACCGTTACCGGATTTTGGTAAACCTTACAACTTAAACAAACTGTAAAAATTAATATGTAACTTATTATTTTCAGAATATATCTTTTTTTAATCACTTTAAGAGGTTTTAAAATTTAAATACAAGTTACATTTTAAATTTAAATGAACTACAAAAAAAATAATTTTTTAACTGAAATATTTATGAAAATTTTATATTTTTTTAAATCGCTTTTTATATATATTTGCAGCGTAAATGCGCTTTTAAAGCATTATAAAATAGCAATGAAAACAGCTGTTAAATTTGTGTTTATTTTTAAAAACACATTTTTTAGATTTACTACTCAAGTCGTTCGACAGAGATAACCACTATTCTTTTTAAACCTAATAAACCAACTAATTTATTATTAAAATTTGTTGAAACGTTCTGTGGTATGTGCAATTTACCTTTATTAATAAATTTCATTAAAAATTGCGGCTCAATTCAAATTAAAAAATTTAAAAAATCACAAAAAACATGAAAGCACTTTTAACCTTTTTTACAATTATTTCTTTAGCCTTTGGCAAAAATGATCAAGAAGTATTTACAATGAAAGCCATTTTTGACGGATTTGAAGATGATACTTATTTTTTTACTGATAGTGAGGATGAAACATACTATATTCAAGAAGTTACAGCAGAAGTAACAAAAACTTATGATCTTAAAGACATAAAATACAACGGAAAAACATTTAACGTAACTTACGAAACTCAAAAAAGAATTGATGAAAACAATGAACCTTACGAAGTTTTTGTAATTACAAAATTAACTTTAGTTGAATAAACAAAAAGAGGAGTTTAAACTCCTCTTTTTGTTTAACTTTGTTATTATGCAAAGAAATGAGCACCAAAAAATGAGTACCAAAAATCAAAAAAAGAAAGATGTTTCGCCTAAAAACGACCAACATATAAAACGAAATTTTTTATTTGTTTCAAGATGGGGAGAATCACTTGATATTGCCCATGCATCACAACAAGAAGGAAATTCAGTAAAACTTTTTATTGAAGATAAAGCTTCAAAAGAAATTGGATTTGGATTTGTTCCTAAAGTTCCAAATTGGAAAAAACATATTGATTGGGCAGATATTATTATTTTTGATTATACAGGTTACGGAAAAGAATGCGAAGAGTTAAGAACTGCAGGAAAAATTGTTTTTGGAGGATCTGAATATACCGATCAACTTGAACTAGATCGTAATTTTGGACAAGATGAATTAAAAAAACATAAAGTAAAAATATTGCAATCTAAAGAGTTTTTTAATTTTCAAGATGCAATTACTTTTGTTGAAAAAAACCCAGATGCATATGTTATAAAGCCTTGTGGTGAAACTCAAGAATTAAAACAACTCCTTTTTGTAGGAAATGATGATGAAGGCCATGATGTTATTAGAGTTTTAAAAGCTTATGAAAAATCTTGGGGAAATGATTTTGGTAATTTTCAATTACAAAGAAAAGTAAAAGGTGTAGAAATTTCAGTTTCAGCTTTTTTTAATGGAAAAGAATTTTTAACACCTATAAATGTAACTTTTGAACATAAAAAATTGTTCCCTAAAGAGTTAGGAGTATCTACAGGCGAAATGGGAAGTAGCATGTTTTGGGTAAAAGATTCACCAATTTTTGATGCTACTTTAAAAAAATTTGAAACTACACTTGGCAAAAAAAACTTTATTGGTCATATAGATATTAATTGTATTGTAAACGGCAATGGTATTTATCCATTAGAATTTACTTCACGCTTTGGATTTCCTCAAATATTTATTCAAAGAGCAGGCATAAACGAACCTATTGGAAATATGCTATTTAAAATTGCTAGCGGACAAAAGTTTACAATTAATGTTAAAAAAGGATTTCAAATAGGCGCTTTTATTGTGGTTCCTCCTTTTCCTTTTGATGACAAAAAAAGCTTTGAATTATTTTCAAAAGATTCTATAGTTATTTTTAAAAAAGAAATTAAGGAAGGTATTCATCCAATGCATCTAAAAAAAATAAATGATGAGTGGTTAATAACTGGAAATACCGGAATTGCAGTAATGGTTTCGGGAACTGGATTAACTATGAAAGATGCTCAAAAAATGATGAATAATAGAATCGCCAACATTATTGTAAATAACAGCTATTACAGAACCGATATTGGCGACAGATGGTTTGACGATTCTGACAAACTTTGGTCTTGGGGATTGTTATAATTTAATTTTATTGAAATGGAGTTACAATTTGAAAAACTTAAAGGAAATCCAAATCAGTTTTTTGATATTTTACCAGAAGATTGGAAAATTAGCATTGTTCCTAATTGGGTTTACTATAAAAAAACAGCATCAATTTATGTAATTAAAGAAAATAACGAAATTATATGTGGCGGCATTGTATTTACAGAAAAACTAAAAGAAATGACTTCTTTTGAAATTTTACACGCATATTTATTTACTGAAGGATATTATTATTTAGGATACATTTGGGTTTCAGAACATAAAAGAAACCAACAATTGGCCACAAAATGGTTTACGCATTTAAAAGATCAAAATCCAAAACAAAAATATTGGTTAACTATTGAAGAAGAACAACTCAATTATTTTTATAAAAAAAATGGATTCAAACTATTTGCAGAAAGCAATGATGATTTTGATGCTAAAGAGTGGATTTTCACCAACAATCCAATAAAATAAAAAAACGAATACATAATAAAGTATTCGTTTTTAAAATTTCTTTTTAGCTTTTTTAAACTTCTACACCTTTCATCATTTTATTCCAATACAAATAAGGAAGCATATATTTTTTCAACAGCCATAATCTCCAATGCTCTTTTGATGAATCTGAAATCATTAAAGGAAACTGTTTCAATTTTGGGTCTGGTTCAAAGTTTTGATTATAATCAAACTCAGCCAAAACCATTTTTCCATAACCCGTAACTAACGGACAAGAAGTATATCCTTTATATTCTTTTGTTGAAAGCGCATTTGTTTCAATTAACTTTAAAATATTTTCAACTACAACCGGAGCTTGTTTTCTAATGGCTGCACCTGTTTTTGAAGTTGGTAAATTAGAAACATCTCCTAAACTAAAAATATTTGCATATTTAAAATGTTGCATTGTTCCTTTATTTACATCAACCCAACCAGTTTCAGAAGCCAATGGCGAATTTTTTATAAAATCGGGAGCACATTGTGGTGGTGCCAAATGCATCATATCAAAATGAATTCCAAATTGCTCTCCTCGTCTACTTACTTTAACATCTTTATAATTGTATTGAATTTCTTTATCTAGTGAAGCAATATCACCATCAGCAATGGTAACACAGCCACCTGCTGTTAAATCTTTATCAATTTCATACCAAGCAATTTTTTTATCACCATCAACCTTTACAAGTCTGTGAAAAAATCGAACGTTAATATCTTTTTTATCAACTACATTCATTAATGTATCAGCAATAATTTTTACACCAAAAATAGAACCGCTTGGTAATGCAAAAACAATATCTGTTTTATCTCTCAATCCTACTTTTCTAAAATATTCATCAGCTAAATACATTATTTTTTGAGGCGCTCCACCACATTTTATAGGTGTAGCTGGTTGTGTAAAAAGTGCTGTTCCTCCTTTAAATTTTTTTAAAACTTCCCAAGTATGTTTTGGGTTGGTATAATTACTACATACTACACCACTATCCATCGCTTCTTTTAAACCCTCAATCATTTCAGGAGCAATCTTTAATCCTGGCACAACAACTAAATAATCATAGGTAAATTCTTCACCTTTTTTAGTAATGACTTTATTATTTTCCGGTTCAAATTTATCAGCATATTGTTTTATCCATTCAACTCCTTTTGGAATTAAAGAAGCCATCGGTTTTGCTGTTTTTTCAAAATCATATGTATTAGCGCCAACCAACGTCCAAGCAGGTTGATAATAATGCGTTTCTGCTGGCTCAATTAACCCAATTTGAATGGATTTATTTTTTCTTTTTAGCATTGAAGAAACCATAATTCCGGCGGTACCACCACCAATTATCAGTACTTGATAATGTTTTGACATAATAGTGTTTTTTAGATTAACGTTCAACTAAGAAAATTAAATAAAAAAAAGCATTTTAATGTGATTATAATCACATTAAAATGCTTTAAATAAATCATTAAGATTCAATTATTCTTTTATTTCACAAGTATTAATCCCAAAAAGAGTATAAAGCGGACAATACCCTGTTATTGGAGTTACCAACATTACAGCTGATATAACATATAAAACATACTGAATCCAATTGGTTTCAAATGTTGTTGAATAGGCAAAATAGCCAATTGCAATGGCTAAAACCATTCTTATAATTTTATCAGTACTGCCTACATTCTTTTTCATAATTGGTGTTTTAAGATTCTGAACCCAATTTCCCTGTTGCACAACTCACAAATGATTTTGCCTTGTGAATTATGGTGTTTGCATCACCTACTTCTGGATATCCCATTGTTGCAAGTTTATTTTTTACTTCTGTTAAAACCGAATTATCTTTGCTATCTATAGTCACTTTTGATGTTTCTAATTCTACAGAAACATCAGTAACTCCATCAATTGCTAACAATCCTTTTTTAATAGAATTGGCACAACCACCACATTTTAAGTTTAATATTTCTAATGTTATCATATTATTAATTTGAGATTACAAAATTACAAAAATAATTTTAGGAGTGACCTCTTACAACTATCATCATTACTTTTAAATTTAACCTGAAAAAATTATAAATCTGATATGGAAAAAAAACTCTCATAAATCGAACCAATTTTGTTGGTTCTGTTCCGTATGAAATATTACTATAAGGTACTGTTTTATCTGTTGTTGTTTTCATGTGTTTCGCTTTAAATTATTCTGGAATTAACCACCAAAATGGTTTTGCTTTAGCTTTATATAAAAACATATAATGCATAAATAATTTCATCCAATGTCCTGCTGTACCTACAACTCCAACAGTATCATCAATATTTCTTCCCCATTTTGGATATTTTTCCCAATCTTGAACAATTGGATTTACAGTCATTACAGCAGCTTGACCATTTCTTAATCCATAACCGGCAGAAACTATACAAGCAGCACCCATTTTTGCCATTGATGCTTTATGCGGATGCTCAATTTTACCAACTTTTATGGAATGGATAATATTTTGAGCAACAATTTTACCAATAACACCTGATGGCATTCCTGTTCTTGGAGGGGTTGGAAATATTTTTGTGCCGTTTGGACTTTCCATTGGTTTAGACATTGCATGTGGTGGTGCAAAAGCTATACCTGCTGCATAAATATTACTATATTTTACACTTTGGTAAGTTAATGGCCAATCTTCAGCTTTCCATTCTTCATAAGGTTTTGGAGTATAATCAGCATCTACTTTCATCATTCCATTGGCAGCAAAAACTTCAGCACTAATATCTTCATTACTTTTATTAAAAGCTTTCATTCCAGCTCCTGCAAAACCAGGAATCAACATTGCAAAATCAAAATTTACAGTTTTATGTTCACCTTTTAAATTTTCATAATATACAACACCTTTTTCTACTTTTTGTACACCAGCTTGCTTAATCCACTGTACGCCATATTCTTTTAAAATAGATTCAGCAAAAATTTTGGTTGGCGTTATATATCCGTTTCTTTTAATATAAGCGCCTCCCATACCAAAATCACCCAACTCATATTCATTGGTTATCCACCATAAATCTGCTAAATGTTGTAGTTTACGTTTTTTAATTTCAAAAGCTATATTTAAAATATACTCAAAAGCAGCACCTTGACAAGTTGCCATTGCGTGTCCAGTTCCAATTAAAAATGTTTGTCGCTCACCATTTTCCATTTTCTTTAAAGACTCTTGTAATTTGGTCCAAGCATGTGCAGCATGATCATATGTACAAACTGATTCTGTATGTTTTTTTGGCCCCAAACCTTCTGTCGCTTCAAAATTTAATTTTGGCCCTGTAGCATTTATCAAATAATCATAAGTAACTTTTTCTTCAACATCTTTTTTATCATCAGAAACATATTTTATAGTAACAAATCCTTTTTCGTGAACTGCATCTCCTTCAGGATTTATTGAAACTGCTAATGCTTGCTTATAATCTACACCCATCTTTTTATAAACTGGTGCTAAAGAAAATTTCACCTGATCTGGAGTCATTAAACCTACTCCAACCCAAATATTAGAAGGTACCCATTGAAAATTACTATTTGGAGAAACCATCACTACTTCGTGTTGTTTTTTAAGACTTTTACTTAAATATGAAACTGCTGTGTGTCCAGAAATTCCTGCACCTAAAACAACTACTTTTGCCATATTATTTATTTTTAAAAGTAATACTCCAAATTCCTCTTAAATCGCCTTCTGCATATCCGGTAGCCTTATCATTTGGATATAATGATTTTATAATTGAATCTGTTTTAATATTTACTGTTTCATTTAATTTACCGTGACAGACCAGACAATTTGCTTTTAAAATTATTGGTGCATAAAAATGTTTTTTGTTATTAGCATCTAATTCAACTATTGGAGATAATTGTTTACCGTCCATTTTCATTTTTTGAAAATCTGCTAAAATTTCTGATTCTCTTTTTGAAGGAGCGTTATCAGGATTTCTTAAATTATTTGAAGTTCGTTTAATTGTAGCTTTAAATTTATCTGACAACTCATTTGTGATTGGCATTGCTTTTTGATTGCAAAATGGTATTGCTTGAGCCGGACCGCCAGCTTTCATCTGTTCAGTTAACTGTGTACTTAACGCTAAAAATGATGCTTCAGCAATTTCTTTTCCTTTTACACGATATTCTTCCTTTTCTTTTTCAGAAAAAGAAGAATTACAAGAAATAGTTATCAATAGAATACTTAATAAATAAAATGTTCTTTGTATCATTATTTTGTAATTTGAAGATTTTCTTTGGACCAATTCATGATTCCTCCTTGTAAATCATATACTTCATTAAACCCTAATTTAGCAACTTTTGCTGCTGCAGAAGAGGTTCTATTCCCTGATCTACAATATAAAAATATTGGTTTTGATCTATCGTATTTTCCAATTTCTTCTATAAAAGAGCGATCAAAATAATTAATATTTATTGCACCTTCAATATGTCCTTGATTAAATTCTTGAGGTGTTCTAATATCAATAATAATTTGATTTACTGATTTCTCTTTAAATTCAGTTGGTTTAACTATGTGAATTGCTGCTTTTTCTTGCTCGTTTAATGGAGGTTTTGAGTTACAACCTATGCTAATAAATAGCACAAATAAAATAATGCCTAATTTTAATTTCATATTGATATGTTTTTGATTTTTAACAAATGTACCTAACCACATTTTGAAATGTGGTAACTAAAGTTACGAATAAAAATAAAAAAGGGGAGTTTAAAACTCCCCAAAATATTAAATAAAAAAGAACACTTATAATAATGTTGTTGGGCAAACATAATCTGTTAATTCTACCCCAGTATCTTTAATGTCATTAAAACCTCCTCTAACATCAATTACATTTTTAACGCCATTTGCTTTAAAAATTGACGCAGCAATTAACGAACGGTATCCACTTGCACAATGAAGTACATAGGTTTTATCTGGTTTTATTTCAGCAAAATTAGAATGAATATAATCTAACGGGAAATTTCCTACTCCCACTACATGCTCAGAAAGGTATTCTGACTCTTTTCTAACATCAAGCGCTTCACCAAGTGAGCCTTCTTTTAATTTGTTTGCAAATTGAGTTGCTGATATAGAACTAATTTTATCAGCTTCGTATCCAGCAGCAAGCCAAGCATGCATTCCTCCTCTTAAAAATCCGTAGGTATTATCATAACCAACTCTTGAAAAACGTGTTACCACTTCGTGCTCTCTTCCTCCTTCGGCAATAAAAATTATTTTTTGTTTTATATTAGGAATTAAAGCTCCAACCCAAGGTGCAAAACCTCCATCGGCTCCAATAAACCAGGCACCCGGAACAGTTCCTTCTTCGGTATATTCTTCTTTTGAACGTGTATCAACAACTAAAATATCATCACGTTCACTCATTTCTTTAAAGGTTGCAGCATCCAATGGCGTAGTTCCTCTATGAAGAATTTCATCTATACTAGTATTAATTCCTTTGTTCATTTTAACATTATTACCAAAATATTGTGGTGCTGGTTTTAAGCCAGTTGTAACTTCGGTAATAAATTCTTCTTTGGTCATATCTGCTCTTAATGCATAATTTGTTTTTTTCTGATTACCAAGTGTATCAAAAGTTTCTGAACTCATATTTTTTCCACATGCAGAACCTGCTCCGTGATTTGGGTACACTATAATATCATCTGGTAAAGTCATAATTTTATTTCGAAGAGAATCAAATAAGTGACCGGCTAAATCCGTTTGAGTTAAATCTGATTTTACGGCTAAATCTGGTCTACCAACATCACCAATAAATAAGCAATCTCCAGTAAATACGTACGGCATTTTTCCGTTTTTATCAATTAGCAAATACGATGACGATTCCATTGTATGACCTGGAGTATGTAATAGCTTTAAAGTTACATCACCAATTTTAAAAAATTCACCATCTTTTCCTTGATGGATATCATAATGAGGATTTGCATTTGGGCCAAAAACGATTGTAGCTCCTGTTTTTTTTGCTAAATCTACTTGACCAGACACAAAATCAGCATGAAAGTGAGTTAAAAAAACATATTTAATTTTAGCTCCATCAGCTTTCGCCATTTCAATATATGGTTCAGTTTCTCTAAGAGGATCAATAATTGCAGCTTCTCCATTAGATTCAATGTAGTAAGCCATTTCTGCCAAGCAGCCTGTAAATAATTGTTCAACTTTCATAATTCTCTGATTTTAATATTTTTAAACTTAGTATGTAGTTTTTCAAATCTACATGAAAGGTTCTTTTTTTTTGTAACCGAGGTTACATAAATAACTTTTTTAAGAAAAGTTTAATTATTTGTTTGTTGTATGTATTCAAAATATTTTAGTTCCAATTCTTTATTTTTTACTTTATCTTCAAAAGCATCAACTGCTTGCTGAATACTCATAAAACAATTTTCGTAACTAATTTTTTTCATAATACCGCTTTTTTCTAAAACATCTCTTACAGGACCTTTCATACCTGTAAGTGCAATTTCAATTTGTTGGTTGTGATATTTTGAAATGACATCATTAAACATGTAAATTCCAGAACTATCAATGGTATTAATACTTTCTCCATCTATGATAATTAGTTTTAAGCCAGTACCTTTTTCATTTACAAAATCTTCTAACTGATCTTTAAAATATTGCACATTTGCAAAAAATAATTGCGCATCAAAACGTACTATTAAAATTGCTGGATTTATTTCTAACAAGCCTTCAAACCGTTTAATGTTTCTATAAAAATGAGTATTTGGAATTTTTCCTAAAATAGCAATATGAGGTTTTGTACTTCTGTAAATTAACATTCCTAATGACAAAACAACTCCAATAAATATTCCTTCCTTAATTCCTATTGTGGCGGTAACAATTAAGGTAATATTTAAAATAATCAATTCTCTTTTTGAGTATTTTAGCAATTGTTTTGGTACCGTAAAATCTAACAAACCGAAAACAGCAACTATAATAATTGCTGCCAAAACCGCTTCTGGCAAATAGTAAAAAACGGGTGTTAAAAATAATAATGTAAGTCCAACAATTATACTTGAAATTATTGCTGCCATTGGTGTTTTTGCACCAATTTGATTGTTTACTGCTGATCTTGATAAACCGCCAGTTGCTGGATATGTTTGAAAAAATGAACCTACAATATTTCCCATTCCAATAGCAATTAACTCTTGGTTTGGATTTACTTTATAGTTATTGTGCTTTAATTCTATGGCTTTAGCAACAGATATTGCTTCTAAAAAAGCAATGAATGATAACGTTAATGCTATAGGAAATAAATCGACAATTATATCTAAACTAAACCTCGGCATTTTAAATGCTGGTAAACCTTGCGGAATATCGCCAATTATTTTTACGCCAATTTCATTTAAATTTAAATATTTAACAGCAACAATTCCTAATATCACTAAAACTAATGCTGCTGGAATTTTTTTTGTCAATTTTTTAAAAAAAACTAAAATTAATATGGATATAATTCCAATAGCAAACGTAACCCAGTTTATTTCGCTAATATGTTTATAAACTTCAATTAGTAGTTCGTGAATTTTATTCCCTTTTTGAAGATTTACACCTAATAAGTTTTTAAGCTGACTTAAAGCAATTATTAAAGCTGCAGCTGATGTAAAACCACTAATAACAGGTCGCGATAAAAAATTAACTAAAAAACCCAATTTAAACATTCCAAACAATACTTGTAAAACACCCATGATAAATGCCAGTAAAATAGCAAACTCAATAAAATGTTCCGTACCAACTTCTGCTAATGTAGCAACACCGGAAGCTACAATTAATGAATCCATTGCAACTGGACCCACAGCTAATTGGCGTGATGTTCCAAAAATTGCGTAAATAATTTGAGGAATCATTGCTGTGTATAAACCGTAAATTGGTGGTAATCCGGCAATCATAGCGTATGCAATTCCTTGTGGAATTAACATAATTCCAACAGTTAACCCTGCTCCAAAATCATCTTTAAACCAAGATTTTTGATAATTTGGCAACCATTCTAGTATTGGAATAAATTTTTTAATACTCATTATGTAAGAGCTTTTTACATTCGCCAAATAACTTAATATCACAATTTTCACAAATATTTTTATCTAATTTTTTATAAATAGTTGAAATTGCTGTGTATTTATCTTTAAAAAAGTTTTCTGAACCAATTGCGCTTATAAATCCACCATTTTGAAGTATATCCTGGCTGATAATTTTTAAGCCAACAAAGTAGATTCCTCCACCACGTTTTTGCCATTTCAAAACTTCTCGCGACAACCATTCTGCACCAGCTACATCAATAAAATTAACTCCGTTTGATATAATTAACAAATGTTGCTGCTTATTTTCTTCATATAAATCTGCAAAATAATTTGAAATTCCTTCAACAGCACCAAAATAAATAGAACCATCAATACGAATTATTTTTAATTGTGGACATTCTTTTGTGGTTTCATCTCTTATAATATTGATAAATTTATCATCACTATTTTTTCCTAAAACAGCAATATTTGGTTTAGATGTTTTTTCTAAATAGAAAAATAAAGAAATTAATATACCCAAAAGTAATGCTATTTCAAGTTCTAAAAACAAAGTACCTAAAAGCGTAATCATCAATACAATAAACTCTCGTTTGCTACTTTTAATAATGATTTTTATATTTTCAAAGTCAATTAAATTATAGCCAACTAATAAAATAATTCCGCCCATTGCAGGTTTTGGTAAATAGGATGCATATTTTGCAAAAAACAACACTACTAACATTAAACCAATTGCCGATACTATTGCTGATAAAGGTGTTTTTGCACCAGCTTGATAATTAACGCCAGAACGAGTAAAAGAACCTGAACTAGCATATGATGAGAAAAAACTTGAAATAATATTTGACAATCCCTGTCCAATAAATTCTTGATTATTATGTAACTTTTGATGAGAATGCAATGCTACAGCTCGTGCAATTGAAACCGCTTCAACCAAACCTAATAAAGCTAACGTTACGGCTCCTGAAGTTAACAGTCGCATATCTTCAAAGTTAAAATTTGGAATTTTAAAAGGAGGTAAATTAGAAGGAACAGTTCCAACAGTTTCAATTCCATGGATATTTCCTCCCAACAAGATAGCTAAAATACTTCCCAAAACCATGGCTATTAACATATACAATCTGGAAATATATTTTATTTTTTTTATGATAAAAGCCAAAATTAATGTACCTACAGCAACTGTCAACACATATAAATTTGTTTCTTGTATATGAACAATTATATAATTAACAATTTCATAAAATGAGCTACCCAACGGTACTTGAATACCAAAAACATGTTTTAATTGTTTAAATGCAATTAAAATACCTGCACCTGCTGCAAAACCTATAACAACTGAATTAGAAACAAAATTTACCAATTTTCCCATTTTAGCCAACCCCATAATTAACTTTATAACACCAGCCATAAATGATAATACTATTGCTAAAGAAATAAAGGCTTCTAACTCTGTTTCCGGACTTGCAAATTTACTAATTACTGCAAATACAACTATAGAACTTGTGGTGGTTGGACCAGAAATTAAATGATACGAAGATCCAAATAATGCTGCAATTATGGGAGTTATCATAGCAGTATAAAAGCCATAAATAGGTGGTAAACCAGCAATCATTGCAAAAGCAACAGCTTGTGGAATTACAATAATAGTGCCTGTAATACCAGCAATAAAGTCATCTTTCCAAGTGTATTTAACTAATGGTAACCAAGTTAAAAAAGGGAATATTTTTTTTAAACTCATATTCATAAGTTTATATAACAATTAACAACAAAAATACTTCGATATATATTTAGTATTGTGATGAAAGTCACATTAAAATTAAAATAACTCGCCCTGATTATGACTTTTAATTCTACCTAAATGTTTGTATGCAAGTTCTGTAACCTCTCTTCCTCGTGGAGTTCTCATAATAAAACCTTCCTGAATTAAAAAAGGCTCATACACTTCTTCTATAGTTTCTGAATTTTCTCCAACCGCTGTTGCTAATGTACTTATACCAACGGGACCACCTTTAAATTTATCGATAATAGTAGATAATATTTTGTTATCCATTTCATCTAAGCCATGCGCATCAACATATAAAGCTTCTAAGGCATACTTTGCAATTTGAATGGTTATACTACCATTTCCTTTTATTTGCGCAAAATCTCTAACTCTTCGTAATAATGCATTGGCAATTCTTGGTGTGCCTCTACTTCTTCCTGCTATTTCAATAGCTGCTTCCATAGAAATTGGTACTTTTAATATGGTTGCACTACGCTGCACAATGGTAGTAAGCAATTCTGTATTATAATATTGCAGTCTACTACTAATTCCAAAACGGGCTCGCATTGGTGCTGTTAATAAACCTGAACGCGTTGTTGCGCCAATTAAAGTAAAAGGTTCTAAATCTATTTGAACAGTTCTTGCATTTGGACCACTTTCAATCATTATATCAATACGATAATCTTCCATTGCTGAATACAAGTATTCTTCTACTACAGGACTTAACCTATGAATTTCATCAATAAAAAGCACATCGCGCTCACTTAAATTGGTAAGTAAACCTGCTAAATCTCCTGGTTTATCTAACACAGGACCTGAAGTAATTTTTAAACCAACATTTAATTCATTAGCCAAAATGTGAGCTAAGGTAGTTTTTCCTAAACCTGGAGGTCCATGAAAAAGTGTATGATCTAATGCTTCATTCCGCTGATTGGCAGCTTGAACAAAGATTTTTAAGTTTTCTAAAACTTGTTCTTGCCCAGTAAAATCATGAAATGATAATGGACGTAATTTTTTTTCTACATCCAATTCTTCCGATGAAAAATGTTCTTTATCTGGATTCAAGTTGTCATTCATAAAAACAAAGATAGTAGAAATTAAAAAACCTTTGTATAAAAACAGTAAGCTTTTCTATTTATATTTTTTTAATTTATTATAGTATACAACTATATTAAAACCATTAAAAAAAATTATAGCCGTTTAAACTTATTGATGGTACTTTTTTTAATATACCGCACTTTTAAAACCAATTTTCTAAATTAACTTAAGTAAATTTTACATACAGTAATGATTTTTTTATTTTTGTGAAAAATAAATTTTAATGATTTGCCGATTAGAAAAGAAAGCCATAGAAGAAATTAAAACAACACATATTTTACCCCAAACTCCCTTTTGGGGACGATTAAAAAGTAAACAAGGCTTTAAACCTTATGGATTTGAATTAACAGTTTCAAAAGATTTACTTTACAACACTGAAAATACTTCAAAAAGCATTAAAGATGATATCCTTATTCTTATAAAATATATCGATTCTAAACACTGTTTTGCTTATGTGCCTTATGGACCAAAATTAGAACCAGACTTTGAAAATCATGGAGTATTTCTTGAGTATCTTTCTGAAGTTTTAAAACCACAATTACCTACTAATTGTATTTTTATTAGATATGATTTAATGTGGCAAAATCAATGGGCGGTTGATGAAGAATATTTTGACGAAACGGGCAATTGGATTGGCCCGCCTCAAAGTCAAGTACAAGAATTTAGAGTAAATTTTAAAACTGCTAATTGGAACTTACAAAAAAGTCCGAATGACATTTTACCAAAAAATACATTCTTTTTAGATTTAACATTAAAAGAAAAAGATTTACTATATAATATGCGTTATAATACGCGCTATAATATTAAAAATGCTGCTAAAAAAGGAATTCAAATTAAAGAATATGGTATTGAACATATAGAAAATTGGTATTATTTATATAAAGAAACTGCTTTACGTCAGCATTTACCCTTACAAAATAAAGAATATTTTTCCACTATTTTAAGAAATCAAGATAACACTAAAAATGGCGTAAATGTAAAAATGCTAATGGCTGATTATGATGGTCAATTTTTAGCATCAATGTTTTTAGTATTATCTAACAAAAGAGGCACTTACTTGTATGGAGCTTCTTCTTCACAAAATAAAAATATGATGGCAAGTTACGCGCTACAATGGGAGTCATTAAAAATTGCTAAAAAATGGGGATGTTCTGAATATGATATGTTTGGTTCTGCACCAAACTTAAACCAAAAACACCCTTTACGTGGTATACATATTTACAAAAAAGGATTTGGTGGGAATTTATTTCATAGAATGGGATGCTGGGATTACCCATATAATCACAAAATTTATGAATTATACAAAATGCATGAAATCAATAATTAAAAACGCTATCAACAGCAACTTTTACAATAAAAAAACCTTACTGAAAATATCAGTAAGGTTTTTTTTTATTGTGTTTTATAAATAATTATGATTCTTCTTCACCTTCTTTTAAAGGAGTAATTTGAGTTACAAAATCATCATCATGACCTGGTTTACTATAATCATATGCCCAACGATGCACAGTTGGAAGTTCTCCTGGCCAGTTTCCATGAATATGTTCAACAGGTGTTGTCCATTCTAACGTGTTAGATTTCCATGGGTTTTGTTCTGCTTTTTTACCTTTATAAATACTGATAAAGAAATTTGCTAAAAATATAATTTGAGCAGCACCACCTAAAAGTGCAAACATAGTAATAACAACATTTACATCTGCTACATCATCAAATAATGGAAATGCAGTGTTAGAATAATATCTACGTGGTAAACCTGCTAAACCAATAAAGTGCATTGGAAAGAAAACTCCGTATGCCGCTACGGCTGTAATCCAAAAATGCCAATAACCTAATGTTTTATTCATCATTCTACCAAACATTTTTGGGAACCAATGATAAACACCTGCAAACATTCCGTAAATTGCAGAAACACCCATTACTAAATGAAAGTGAGCTACAACAAAATAAGTATCGTGCACATTAATATCTAAAGCACTATCTCCTAACACCAAGCCTGTTAAACCTCCAGATATAAATGTTGAAACCAGTCCAATTGAAAAAAGCATAGCTGGATTCATTTGTAAATTCCCTTTCCATAAGGTTGTAATGTAATTAAATGCTTTTACTGCTGAAGGAATAGCAATTAATAAGGTTGTAAATGTAAATACAGATCCTAAGAACGGATTCATACCTGATACAAACATATGGTGCCCCCAAACAATAGTAGATAAAAATGCAATTGCTATAATAGAACCAATCATTGCTCTGTATCCAAAAATTGGTTTTCTTGAATTTGTTGAAATAATTTCAGAAGTAATTCCTAAAGCTGGCAATAAAACAATGTATACTTCAGGATGACCTAAAAACCAAAATAAATGTTCAAACAATACTGGAGAACCTCCTTGGTAATGCAGCACTTCTCCTTGAATAAATATATCGGATAAATAGAATGAAGTTCCAAAACTTCTATCAAAAATTAATAACAAAGCTGCAGATAATAATACTGGAAACGAAACAACTCCAATAATTGCAGTAATAAAAAACGCCCAAATTGTTAAAGGTAATCGTGTCATTTTCATTCCAACAGTTCTTAAGTTAAGAACTGTAACAATATAATTTAATGACCCTAACAATGAGGATGCAATAAAAATAGCCATTGAAATTAACCATAATGTCATACCTAATCCCGATCCAGGAATTGCTTGTGGTAATGCACTTAAAGGAGGATAAATTGTCCAACCTGCAGATGCTGGCCCAGCTTCTACAAAAAGAGAGCAAACCATAATTACACTTGATAAAAAGAACAACCAATATGAAACCATGTTTAAAAACCCTGAAGCCATATCTCTGGCACCAATTTGTAAAGGAATTAATAGGTTACTAAAAGTTCCGCTCAATCCAGCAGTTAATACAAAAAATACCATAATGGTACCGTGAATGGTTACAATTGCTAAATAAATATCTGGCGACATAACTCCTCCATCTTGATGACGACCTAAAAAGGCCTCAATTATACTGAAGGATTGTTCTGGCCAAGCAATTTGTAAACGAAATAGCATAGACATAAATACACCTATAATTCCCATAAAAATACCAGTAACTAAGTACTGTTTTGAAATCATTTTATGGTCAGTACTAAAAACGTATTTTGTGATAAATGTTTCTTTATGATGATGATCTGACATATTATATTTTTTTAGTAAAGTAGTAGTAATTTTTATTGAACAACTTGAGCCATAGTTTTTTGACTAGCTAACCAAGCATTAAACTGAGCTTCTTCTTCAACAATGATTTTCATTTGCATATTGTAATGTGAAGCTCCACAAATTTTGTTACAAAGTAATAAATAATCAAACTCATAAGGGTCTTCTCCTTTTTCAGCTCTTATTTTATTAATTCCTTCAACCTTGGTAATTGTTTTTTCATTTGCTCTCATTTCTTCAGTTGTCATACTAGGAGTAAATGCAAATTCGGTTACCATTCCAGGAACGCAGTTCATTTGTGCTCTAAAATGTGGCATATAAGCAGAGTGTAACACATCTTGTGATCGAAATTTAAAAATCACTTTTCTTCCTTTCGGTAAGTGTAATTCTCTGGTAGGTATATCATCTAAGGCATTTTTATCTGTCATATCAACACCCATAGTGTTAATGCCTTGAATATTTCTAACATTTGCTAAACCTAATTCATTATCATTTCCAGCGTAACGTGCTTCCCATTGAAATTGTTTTGCATACACTTCAATAATTAATGGGTTTTCAGCATCAGAAGAATCCATTACATCGTTCCATACAGTTAAACCATACAAAACTAAACCTGCTAACACAATTGCTGGTACTACGGTCCAAATAGTTTCTAATTTATGACTATCTGCATAAAATAATGCTTTTCTACCTTTTATACCTCTATATTTAAAAGCAAAATAAAATAGTAAAAATTGAGTTATTGCCTGTACAACAAGAATTAATAACATTGTAATTAAATACAGCGTGTCATATTTTTCACCTTCTAAAGAAGCTGAATCTGGCAATAAAAGAGAAGAATATTTTACAAATGAAAATATCATCAACCCATAAAAGAAAATTCCAAATAGGGCAAATAAAATTCCTTGTGTATTGTTATCTTTTTCTGTGGCTATTACACCTTTTAAGTTAAAAATACTTGCTATTTGCCATATTGCTACGGCAATTACAACTGCAAGTAATACATAAAGTAATGCTGTCATATTTTTTTAGTTGTTAGTATAGTAGTGCCAAATATAAAAAAAATCCTGAATAATTAGAATTCAGGATTCTTTTATACTTAAAATTATATTATTAATAGTGAAAATGTTCACTTTCTTTAATAAATGGGTTTCCTTTTGCTAATAAAGGCGCTTTTGTTAATGCCGAGAATACAAAATAAATAAATAAGCCCAATATTAAAAGTACTGAACTAATTTCTGAAATTCCAAAATACCATTGATCTCCAACAGTTGCTGGCATAATCATTACAAAAATATCTATGTAATGACCAATTAAAATAATAATACCTGTGCAAACTATAAACCAGTTAACACGTTTAAAATCACTATTCATTAATACCAACAATGGAAATAAGAAGTTTAACACCAGCATTCCTAAGAAAGGTAATTTATAATCTCCAAATCTTGATACAAAATAGGTAACTTCTTCTGGGATATTTGCATACCAAATTAACATAAACTGAGAAAACCATAAGTATGTCCAGAAAATACTAAATCCAAACATAAACTTGGCTAAATCATGTAAATGGCTATTATTTACAAATTCTAAATACCCTTTTCCTTTTAAATAGATAGAAACTAATGCAATGGTAGTAACTGCAGACACAATCATACTTGCAAAAACATACCATCCAAATAAAGTACTAAACCAATGTGGATCTAAACTCATAATCCAATCCCAAGACATCATAGATTCTGTAACTAAAAAGAATACTAAAAATGCCGCAGAGCGTTTAAATAATTTTGTATAGTTACTAATGTCTCCAGACGTAGCATTATCTTGTGCCAAGGTCAATTTTCTTGCGTGTTGACGGTACCAAATCCATCCACCAATATAAATTGCAGCTCTCGCTAAAAAGAATGGTACATTTAAATATCCCGTCTTATTTTGAATTAACTCATCGTGTGCAACCACTTCTGGATCCATCCAAATAAAAAGGTGATTTAAATGTAACGATGATAATACAAAAAACACAAATAACAACACCCCTCCAACAGGTAAATACGCTGTTATTGCTTCCATAACTCTAAATAACACAATAGACCACCCTGCTTGCGCTGCATGTTGAATTGCATAAAAAGCTAAAGTTGCCAATGAAATCATAAAAAAGAAAAACAAAGCAACATATAATGCAGACCAAGGTTTATTTTTTAAATAATGATATGCGTGTTCTGCATGAGCATCATCTGAATGCGCAACATTTTCTTGAGACTCAGTTGTTTCGGTTGCATGTGCTTCTTTTTCCTGTGTAGCACTTTCTCCATGAGTTTCATGCGAGTTTGCTAACATTACTTTCACATCTTCTACTGAATTTGGTGTTGAGAAAAACCCATAGGCTACTCCCAAAAATCCTATAATCATTAAAGCAAATGAAAATTGTTTTAATTTACTTGAAAAGGTATACATATCTAAAAAATTCTATCTTAGTAAAAGTGTTATTGTAATAATTCTGTTCTAAGCTGTTGAACGTACATGGTAATTTGCCAACGTTCTTTAGCAGTTAATTGAGAAGCATGTGAACCCATCATATTTCTTCCATACATGATTACATGGTAAATGCTTCCTTCTGTAATTTCTCTATCCTTATAATTAGGAACTCCTAAAAATTTATCTCTTTTAACTAATTCTCCATCTCCTGCACCTGCGCTACCATGACATGATATACAATAAATATCATACATTTTTTTACCATTCGCTAAATTAGCTTCATTAACTTCTAAAGGGTTTTTTAAATTAAGCTTTGCTGCTTCATATCCTTCATTGGTGTTTTCGTAATCATAAGGCACATGACCACGAGCAATTGTTCCATCAACAGGAGTTTGAGTAGTCATACCATTTGCATAATTCGGATTTTGAGAATACGTTTCATACCCCACCGATTTATACATATCTGGCATATATTGGTAATTAGGCTTAGTTTTGTCACCCCAACAAGATGATAAGGTTATTAAAAAAGCCAATGCTATTGTTATTTTTAAAATGTTTTTCATTTTAATTATGCTTTTCTGTTACTTTAATTTCTACAGTTCCTGTATTTTCTAAGAAAGAAACTAGTTCGTCTTCATTTCCATCAACATAAACTTCCATTACAAACATATCATCTGTAGTTCTTGGGTCAGGGTTTTCCGCTTCTTTAAATGGCCATAATCTACTACGCATATAAAATGTAATTACCATTAAATGCGCTGCAAAAAACACACTTAATTCAAACATAATTGGCACAAATGCTGGCATGTTTAAGAAAAAACTAAAACTTGGTTTTCCACCAATATCTTGTGGCCATTGTTCAATCATCATATAGTTCATCATCCAAACGGCAAATGAAAATCCAACACAACCATATAAAAATGCAGTAATTGCAATTCTGGTTCCTTTAAGTCCCATTGCTTTATCTAATCCATGAACTGGAAATGGCGTGTACACTTCTGCAATATGATGATTTGCTGCACGTACCTCTTTAACGGCATCCATCAGGATGTCATCGTCGTTATACATTGCTTGTATTACTCTATTACTCATGATTTGTGTCTCTTAATTTTTTATAATTTTCACCTGAAGATTTTAAAATAGATTTTACTTCGGCTTGTGCAATTACTGGGAATGTTCTGGCATATAATAAGAACAATACAAAGAAGAATCCTATGGTTCCAACGTAAATTCCAATATCAACAAATGTTGGAGAGAACATTGTCCAAGATGATGGTAAATAATCTCTGTGTAATGAAGTTACAATAATTACGAATCTTTCAAACCACATTCCAATGTTTACAACAATTGAAATAAAGAAAGAGAACATTATGCTTGTACGTAATTTTTTAGACCACATGAATTGTGGAGAGAATACGTTACAACTCATCATTAATAAATAAGCCCACCAGTAAGGTCCAGTTGCTCTGTTTAAAAATGCATATTGTTCATATTCAACACCTGAATACCAAGCAATAAATAACTCAGTAATGTATGCACATCCAACTATTGAACCTGTAATCATAATTACAATGTTCATTAATTCTATATGTTGAACTGTTATATATGCTTCTAAATTAGAAACTTTTCTCATTATAATTAACAAGGTATTTACCATCGCAAATCCTGAGAAAACCGCTCCAGCAACAAAGTATGGAGGGAAAATTGTAGTATGCCAACCTGGAATAACTGATGTTGCAAAGTCAAAAGATACAATTGTATGTACAGAAAGTACTAATGGCGTTGCTAAACCTGCTAAAACCAACGATACTTCTTCAAAACGTTGCCAGTCTTTTGCTCTACCGGTCCAACCAAAACTCACTAAACTATAAATTTTCTTTTGAAAAGGTTTTACAGCTCTATCACGTAACATTGCAAAATCAGGCAATAAACCAGTCCACCAGAAAACTAATGATACCGATAAATAGGTTGAAATTGCAAAAACGTCCCATAATAAAGGAGAGTTAAAGTTTGTCCAAAGTGTTCCAAATTGGTTAGGAATAGGTAATACAAAGTGCGCATTCCACACACGCCCCATATGTATTACTGGGAATAAACCTGCTTGAACAACAGAGAAAATTGTCATTGCTTCCGCAGAACGGTTAATACCCATTCTCCATTTTTGACGGAACAATAATAGTACTGCGGAAATTAATGTACCTGCGTGACCGATACCTACCCACCAAACGAAATTGGTAATATCCCAAGCCCATCCAACAGTTTTATTCAATCCCCAAACTCCAATTCCTGTTCCAATAGTGTACATAATTGATCCTAAACCCCATATAAAGGCTAGTAATGCAATTGTAAATGCAGTCCACCATAATTTATTTGCTTTACCTTCAATGGGAGCTGCTACTTCAACGGTAATATCGTGGTAGCTTTTATCTCCAACAATTAAAGGTCTTCTAATAGGTGCTTCGTAATGAGACGACATAATTCTAATTTAATTATTATCTATTATTATTAATTTATGCTTCTTGTGTATTTCTTACTTTTACATGGTAAACAACATTTGGTTTTGTTCCTACATGTTCTAATAAATGATACGCTCTTTTATCTTTTGTTAATGCTGTTACAGTATCTTCTTCTTTGTTTATATCACCAAACACCATTGCTCCTGTACTACACGCATTTGAACACGCAGTTGAAAACTCATTTGTATTCACTGGTCTTCCTTCTTTTTTAGCTTTTAAAATTGTAGCTTGAGTCATTTGTATGCACATAGAACATTTTTCCATAACCCCACGTGAACGTACAGTAACATCTGGATTTAATACCATTTTACCTAAATCGTCATTCATATTGAAATCAAATTCATTGTTATTAGGATAATTAAACCAGTTAAATCTACGTACTTTATATGGACAGTTGTTTGCGCAGTAACGAGTTCCAACACAACGGTTATACGCCATATGGTTTTGACCTTGACGACCGTGCGATGTAGCAGCCACTGGGCAAACAGTTTCACATGGTGCGTGATTACAATGTTGACACATTACTGGTTGAAATGCTACAGCAGGATTTTCTGAAGGATGTTCTAAAGTTGCCATTGTATCTTTGTAACCAATAACACCTGTTCCATTTTCTTTTGTTTCAACATCACCAGCAAAATCTTCTTCATGAGAATAATATCTATCGATACGTAACCAATGCATATCTCTAGATTTTCTGATTTCACTCTTACCAACTACTGGAACATTATTTTCAGCGTGACAAGCTATCACACAAGCTCCACAACCTGTACAAGCATTTAAATCGATTGACAAGTTAAAATGATGACCAATTGATCTATCAAAAGAATCCCATAAATCTACGCTTGTTGCATCAACTTCATTATGGTTTAAAGATACTTTTGGAACTTCATTCCATTCAGAAGCATCTTTATTAATATAATCTTCTAATGTAGTTTCTTTAATAATATCTCCTCTACCCATTAACGTATTATGCAACTGTACACACGCAAATTCGTGTTCTCCAGCAACAACTTTTAATGTAACATCAGATTGATAGTTGTTAAAACCTTTATAAAATTGGTAAGCGTTTTTACCCGTTTGCATTTCTTCTTTTAATCCTTCTTTACGACCATAACCAAGTGCCAATCCTAAAGATCCTTTTGCTTGACCTGGCTGAATTAAAGCTGGTAAAATTTCTGAAACTCCGTTTACAGTAACTTCAACTAAACTTCCGTTTAACGCTCCGTTTGCCACATTGTGATTTTCTACTCCAATTGCCTCAGCATCTGCCTTAGAAATTGTTAAATAGTTATCCCAAGATGTTCTAGTAATCGGATCTGGAAATTCTTGTAACCAAGGGTTGTTAGCCATTTGACCATCTCCCATTCCTGTTTTTGTGTATAATGAAAGTTCAAAATCACTTCCTTTTATAGCTGCTAATGCTGACCCAGCTGCATCAATATCAACTTCCATTGTTGATGCTTCATCATTTATTTCAGTAGTAAATATACCATCATGTAATGCTTGATTCCATGAGGTTCCACCTAAAATATTAGCATTCCAAGTTTCTTTTAAGAAATCGTAGTATGAAGTAGAACTACCAGTCCAATTTAATAAAGCATCTTGAAACTGACGTGTATTAAATAATGGCTTAATAGTTGGTTGCATTAAACTATATTGTCCTTTTTTGATAACAACATCACCCCAAGACTCTAAATAATGAGGTGTTGCTAAAGCATATTGAACAGCTTTTGCTGTTTCGTTATCTTGCATAGAAAATGCAACAGATAATTTCACTTTTTTCAATCCTTCAACAAATTCAGCTGAATTTGGTAATGTATAAACCGGATTAGCATTGTTGATAATTACTGCACCAATTTTTCCAGCATTCATATCCGCAATTAACTGGGCAACCTCAACATCATTACCTTTTCTTATATTTTTAGTTGCAACAACATCAATTACTTCACTTTGTATAGCATTATTAATAGCTAACGCCAATAATTGAGCATTTTTATCTTGAATTCCTGCTAAAACAACCGCTTTATTACCAGCTGCCTTAATTTGTGCCGCTGCTTTTAAAATTACATCATTTAAAGGACTCGCCTCTCTTGTTGATATTCCTTTAACAACTGCATTGTATAATTTAATAAGTGCTAAATTTTGTTCTGATGGTTTTACCATAAAACGTTTATCTGCATTTGCACCTGTTAATGTCATATTAGATTCTATTTGAATATGACGAGACATTTTTCCATTTTGAGGAACACGTCCTTTTGCATATCCAGCATCAAATCCTCCACCTTGCCAATCTCCTAAAAAATCAGCACCAATAGAAACTATTACCTCAGCTTTATCTAAATTATAATCAGGTAAAGCTCTGGTTCCATACATCGCTTCAAAAGCATCTAAAGCAGCAGATTCTGAAACAGCATCATAAATTACATGATTAACAGTTCCAAAAGTTTCTCCTAAATTAGCAACTAATTTTTTTGTAGAAGGACTTGCACAAGTACTAGTTAACACCGCAATTGGCAATCCAGCTTCTTTTATTTCATTTAATTTTGAAACAATTTGACTATCTGCATCAGCCCAAGAAATATCATTTCCATTGGCTTTTGGTGATTTTAAACGGTGACTATCATATAAAGAAAGTACAGAAGCTTGCACACGTGCATTAGTTGTTCCATTTGCTTCTTTATTAGGTTCAATTTTTATTGGACGTCCTTCTCTAACTTTTACCAATACATTAGCAAAATCAAAACCATCTGCCATTGTGGTTGCATAATATTCTGCAACACCAGGAATAATATCATCTGGTTTTATAACGTAAGGTATTGATTTAACTACTGGACCTTCACAGGCAGCTAAAGACGCTGCAGCTGTTGTAAATCCAACATACTTTAAAAAGTCTCTACGTGTTGTTGATGATGCCTCAAGAGTTACTTTATCACCTAAAAATTCATCAGTAGGAATTTCTTCAACAAACTCGTTATTTTTTAACGTATCAACAATAGAACTACTTTCTTTTAGTTCTTCAACACTTTTCCAGTATTTTTTGTTTGATGCCATTTTATATTTAGTTATTTACTTCGTAATTAATTTTAATAGTGACATTTTCCACATTCTAAACCACCCATTTGAGCAGCTGTCACTTCTTTTACACCATACTTTTTAGCCAATTGATCGTGAATATTTTTATAATATCCATTTTCGGTCATATCAACTTTTGTAGTTCGGTGACAATCAATACACCATCCCATAGTAAGTGGTGAAAACTGACGCATTTCGTGCATTGTTTCAACGGGTCCGTGACATTTTTGACAATCTAACCCAGCAACTGTTACGTGCTGAGAGTGATTATAGTAAGCAAAATCTGCTAAATTATGAATTCGAACCCACTCAATAGGTTTTTGTTGATATCCTTCAATGTATTTAACATTTTCTTTATCCCAACCTACTGCATCGTATATTTTTTGGATTTCTTTATCTAAATCTTCTTTGGTATGACCATCAAATAATTCTCCATTATATTCTGAAATAGATTTATGACAATTCATACAAACATTTGCAGTTGGAATTCCTGATGTTTTACTGTGTTTTGCAGAAGAGTGACAATATTGACAATCAATTTTATTATCACCCGCATGTACTGCGTGCGAAAATGCAATTGGTTGAATTGGCTGATATCCTTCGTTTACATCAATTTGTAATAACCAAGCAAATAACATCCAAGCGCCACCCAATAAAACAAATATTAAGGTTAAAAAACGTAAGAAAGGATTAAAAAACATTGATTTTAACATGCTTTCAGATTCTTCTTCTCCTTCTTCAACTTTTTTATTAGTAGTTGCAGCAACTATAATTGACAATAATAAAAATGCCAAAATAGTAATTGCTAAAGATGGAAGAATTCCTATTCCTGGTTTGTTAAATATTTCTTCACTGCCAGCAGTAGTAGTTGCAACTGCAGCAGGTTGAACATCACCAACAGCTAAATATTTTAACACATTATCTATATCTTCATCAGATAATTGAGGAAAAGGTGTCATTGCTGCAGGGTTGCTTTCTTGAACTTCTTTGGCTAATTTATCACCAGAAGCAACTAAAGCATTATTATCTTTAATCCATGCTTTTAACCAAGAATGCTCACGCTTTTCAGTAATTTTCAATAATTCTGGACCAATAAGCTTCCCTTCTAACTTGTGACAAGCTGCACAATTGGCTTTAAAAATTTGTTTACCCAATTCTACACCTGGATCTACTTCAGTAGATGCAACTGTAGTTGCAGCAACTGGCGCTCCATTAGTATATACCAATATGTCATTGATATCTGAATCACTTAATTGAGGAAATGGTGTCATTGCTGCAGGATTGCTCTCTTGAACTTCCTTAGCTAATTTATCACCTGAAGCAACCAAAGCATTGTTATCTTTAATCCAAGCTTTTAGCCATTCTAAATCTCTTTTTTCAGTGATTTTTAATAATTCTGGACCTATTAATTTTTTATCTAACTTATGACAAGCTGCGCAGTTAGCTTTGAAGAGTTTTTCTCCATTAGCGGCATCGCCTTCTTGTGCAAATAAATTAAGTGAAAATAATAAAAGGAAAGCAAGACTATAATTGACTAATCTTGATAAGGGACTGTGTAATTTCACACTTTTCATACTTAAAAAAAATCTTTTCTTTCTTGTTTGGTACAATATTTTCATGTAAAAATATATGACATAAGTCATTTTTTAAATGATTTCACAAAAGTACTATTATTAACCAAAACTAAAAATCTAAAAATTGTGTTAAAGTTAATTTATATTCATTCTAAATAAGTAATTTAAATATGTGTATTTCAGATAAAACTATAAATTTGAACAAAAATTAAATTTTTTATGAAAAATTCATCAAAAAGTATAAAAATATTAGCATTTCTCGCTGTTTTTTTGAGTTTAAACTACAGCTATGCTCAAACAGAAAGTGCTAAAATTGATAAATTAATTGAGCAAAAAAGATCATTTAATAAGAAAAATAAAAACCTTGGAGGTTTTAAAATTCAGATTTACAATGGAAATGAGTCTCAAGCTTATAAAATTGAACAAGAGTGTAAAGCTAATTTCCCAGAGTATATTACAAGTACAAAATACAAAGCTCCGGAATGGAAAACTCAAATTGGTCCATTTAAAACTAGGCTAGAAGCTGACAGAAATTTATTGTTAATTAAGAAGAAATATTTAGGAGCAATAGTTATAGAGGATAAAATTTAACCTAAACAACTCTTGCTAGCCTTTCGGCAACTAAAACTTTAAGCGCATTATAATCAATTATTGAAAGCATCGATTCATCTCTTTCTACTTCATTTTTAAGTTTTAATTGTAATGAATTAATTTTTTGTTCAATAAGTACGCGACGCAAATTGTAAATGGCATCTAATACCATTTTAGAAAGATCGCTTTCTTTTGATTTGGTAAATATATTTTTACGTTCCCAATTACTTAAAACATATTTTTCATCATCCATTAAAATATTGGTTACCAAATTAGCTATTTCTGGATTTGAATTATTTACCAAAACATCTACAGAAATAGATTCGTTTTGGTTTAATTGCTCAATAACTGCATAATAAATATGTTTAAAAATATCATCTGTAAACTCCACTTCATCTTCTTGTAAATTCAAATATATTTCTTTAGATACAACATTAGTAATATGAACTTTTTTTAATTTTTGAGGTTTCTTTGGATCAATTGTTTCTGGAGCTTCAAAATCAACAAAATCAACTTCCTTATTACCATACAACAATAATATTTTTATAATTTCTCGTTCGTATTTTTTTAATTCGTTAACTTTTTCTAGCTGAGGTGTTTTGGTTAAAACTGGCTCAGAAGGTTTATCATATGGTTGTTTTCCTGATGCTTCTCTTTTTTCCTTTTTATCTAATTGTGCTAACTCACTAAATAAAACAGATTCTGAAATATCCATAATGCGTGAACATTCCTGAATATACACTTCACGTTGAATTCTATCTGGTATTTTTGAAATACTTACAACAATATCACGTATTAATCCAGCTTTCTTTACTGGATCATTTTGAGCATCTTTCATTAATAAAGACACTTTAAAATTGATAAAATCTTGTGAGTTGTTTTCTAAATATTCTTTTAATTCTTGTTCCGATACTTTTTTAGCAAAACTATCTGGATCATCGCCATCAGGAAAAGAAAGTACACGTACATTCATTCCTTGTTCTAAAATTAAATCAATTCCTCGAATGGAAGCTCTAATTCCGGCAGCATCACCATCAAAAAGAATGGTAATATTTTTAGTCAACCTATTTATAAGTCGAATTTGATTTTCGGTAAGCGCTGTACCCGATGAAGCCACCACATTTTCAACACCTTTTTGATGAAACGAAATTACATCGGTATATCCTTCAACCAAATAACAATTGTCTTCTTTAGCAATGGTTTGTTTGGCATAATAAATACCGTATAAAATATTTCCTTTGTGGTAAATATCACTATCTGGCGAGTTTAAATATTTAGCTGCTTTTTTATCGTTGGTTAAAATTCGTCCACCAAAACCAAGTACTCTTCCACTCATACTATGAATTGGAAACAACACTCTACCTTTAAATCTATCAAATTGTTTTGTGCCGTTTGGCGCTAACAAATCTTGCTTAACAATGGTTAAACCTGTAGATTCTAAATATTTTAAATTATACCCTTTATTTAATGCTTCAGATGAAAATGCATCCCAATCATTTAACGCATAACCAAGTTGAAATTTTTTAATAGTTTCATCGGTAAAACCACGTTCTTTAAAATAGCTTAAACCAATAGCTTTTCCTTCGTTATCCTCTAATAAAATTCTTTGAAAATAATCACGTGCAAATTCCGATACCAAAAACATACTTTCACGTTCATCTGCTTGTTGTTTTTGTTCATCGGTTTGTTCGGTTTCTTCTAATTCAATATTGTATTTTTTAGCTAAATACCGAATAGCTTCAGGATATGAATAATGCTCATGTTCCATTAAAAAAGAAACAGCATTTCCGCCTTTTCCGGTACTAAAATCTTTCCAAATTTGTTTTACTGGCGATACCATAAATGATGGTGAACGCTCTTCAGAAAATGGACTTAAACCTTTAAAGTTACTTCCTGCTCTTTTTAATTGCACAAATTCCCCAATCACCTCCTCTACGCGGGCAGTTTCAAAAACTCTATCAATGGTTTCTCTAGAAATCAATTTTATTGAATATTTTTAAAGTGTTCTAAATTACAAAAATTAGATAAAAAAATGAGGCTGTTTGAAAACTACTGAAAAACGTTATTCTGAACTTAAATCAGATGCTTATCATATTGATTATTCATCAATATGAGTCCTAAATATATTTAGGATAACGTAAATTTCATATTTCAAACAGCCTAAGTATTATTTAAACTATTTATCCTACAGCTTTTAATTTTTTGATGGTAGATTTGTTTATTTTGTTTTCAGCATATTTTTTATCAACAATTAATATACTTTCATCACTTCCAGGTAAATCAAACATCGCATCAGTTAAAATAGCTTCACATAATGAACGCAATCCACGAGCTCCTAATTTGTATTCAACTGCCTTATCAACAATATATAACAATGCATTTTCACTGATGGAAAAATCAATACCATCCATTTTAAACAATTTTTGATATTGTTTAATAATAGAATTTTTTGGTTCGGTTAAAATAGCTCTCAACGTATCAGCATCTAACGGATCCATATGTGTTAAAACTGGTAAACGACCAATAATTTCTGGAATTAAACCAAATTCTTTTAAGTCTTTTGGAATAATATATTTTAGTAAATTACTTTCATCTACTTTATCAATTTTTATTGATGCGCTATAACCAACCGCTTGTCTGTTTAAACGTTTTCCAATTACTTTATCAATTCCTGAAAAAGCACCACCAGCAATAAATAAAATATTTTTAGTGTTTACTTCAATAAACTTTTGATCTGGATGTTTTCTTCCTCCTTTTGGCGGAACATTTACAACCGAACCTTCTAATAATTTTAATAAAGCTTGTTGAACTCCTTCTCCTGAAACATCTCTTGTAATAGATGGATTGTCTCCTTTACGTGCAATTTTATCAATTTCATCAATAAAAACAATTCCTTTTTCTGCTTTGGCAACATCATAATCTGCGGCTTGTAGTAAACGTGTTAAAATAGTTTCAACATCTTCACCAACATAACCTGCCTCTGTTAAAACCGTTGCGTCTACAATACAAAAAGGCACATTTAACATGCGTGCTATGGTTCTGGCAATTAAGGTTTTTCCAGTACCTGTTTCTCCAACAATTATAATGTTACTTTTTTCAATATCAATATCATCTTCATCTTTAGAAACTGGTTGCAACAAACGTTTGTAATGGTTGTATACTGCAACTGCCATTACTCTTTTGGCATCAACCTGACCAATCATATATTGATCAATAAATTCTTTTATTTCTCGAGGTTTTTTTAGAATTAATTCTGAAGAAAGATTAGAGGTTTTATTCTCTGCAATTTCTTCCATCACAATTCCATGCGCTTGCTCAATACATCTATCACAAATGTGTGCATCTAAACCTGCAATTAACAAATCTGTTTCTGGCTTTTTTCTTCCGCAAAATGAACATTCTAAAACATCATCCTTTGCCATTCTTTTGTATTTTTTTAGTTAAATTTTGTAATTTAAGTGTAATGAAATTATTTTCTTATTAAAATTTCATCAATCATTCCATAAGCTTTAGCTTCTTCAGCCTTCAACCAATAATCTCTATCTGAATCTGCGTGTACTTTTTCCATACTTTGCCCAGAATGTTTTGAGATTATTTGATATAACTCATCTTTTAACTTTAATATTTCACGTGCTGTAATTTCAATATCACTTGCTTGTCCTTGTGCACCACCTAAAGGTTGGTGAATCATTATTCTTGAATGCGGTAATGCTGAACGTTTTCCTTTTTCACCTGCACACATTAAAACTGCACCCATTGATGCTGCCATACCTGTGCAAATTGTAGCAACTTCTGGCTTTATAAACTGCATAGTATCATAAATACCTAAACCAGCATACACGCCACCTCCAGGAGAATTAATATAAATTGAAATATCTTTAGAATTGTCAACACTTTCTAAAAATAATAATTGCGCTTGAATAATATTTGCTACGTAATCGTCTATGGCAGTACCTAAAAATATGATTCTATCCATCATTAAACGAGAAAAAACGTCCATTTGAGCTACATTCAACTGACGCTCTTCAATAATATATGGCGTTACACTGCTCACCAATTTATCATAATGCATACTACTAATACCTTGATGTTTTGTAGCAAACTTTTTAAATTCTTTTCCGTAATCCATTTTTCAGGGTTTTAAATATTTAGTGGGTAAAGATAAGAAGTATTTATTTATTTTAAAGTCAATTTGCTTAATGAATATTTAATCAACCTCATTTTGTGATATTTATGACAAATATTTTTTATTATTTTATTATGCGTGCATAATATTTTTACGTACCTTTGATAAGATTTTTTAGAAATTTAAAAAGTAATAAAAGCACATCATGAAATTAAAAATAATAACACTTTTACTTATTGCTTTTACAATAAGTATTTACGGACAAGAGTTTGAGAAAGGAACTATTATAACTAAACATTACGATACTATTAAAGATGTTAAAATTGAAAAAATGAGCGATGCTAAAAGCATTCTTCATATAAATTATATTGATGCGAACGGAATGATGCAATCTCCAGACATTGAAACTATTAAATATTATAAGCGTGGAGAAGAACAATTTTGTAGAATTTACAATTCAGGAGAAATGATTTTGGCAAAAAAAGTTGCCTCTGGTGAAAAATTGAATTTATATTTAAGAGATAACTCATTTTATATTGAAAAAGTGTATGATGAATTAATTAAAGTACCATCATCAAGTAATAAATTTAAAAAGGTATTAAGTGATTTTTTAAGTGAATCGCCACAAATTGCTGATAAAATTAAATCACAAGAATTACAAGATATTGTAGAAATAGTGAACCTTTATAACAAAGGTTAATATTTTTGGTTTTAGTTAAAAAGCTCGAAAATCATTTATTTTCGAGCTTTTTTATGCAACTAATTCTATGTTTTGGGTATCTTTGAACTTCAACTATGTTAGTACCTCATGAAAAACACAATTAATTTCGTCCTAATTTTAATTTCTTTTATTTCAACCTCAAATGCTCAAAACTTCAAAAATAGATTTGAAACAATTGACGTACAAAATTATAAACTTGCAATTGAAGTAAGCGATACAACAAATCGTATTACAGCATCTATGAACATTGCTCTAAAATTTAAAAAAAATTCAACAGAATTTATTTTAGATTTTATAAAAAAAGATAGTACTGGAAAAGGTATGCTTATAAATTCAATATATGAAAATGATAAAACCGCAACGTATTTACATGAAAATAATCAATTAAAAATTTATCCAAACGCAACAAATACAGATAGTATTTTTAATTATACCATAACTTATGAAGGAATCCCAAAAGACGGCTTAATAATTTGTAATAATTTGTACGGTGATAGAACTTTTTTTGGAGATAATTGGCCCAACAGAGCCCAAAATTGGTTTCCTTGTGTAGATCATCCGTCAGATAAAGCAACTATTGAGTACATTATAACTGCACCAAATCACTACCAAGCAATTGCCAATGGTTTTGAAGTGGAAGAAACAAATCTTGATAACAATTTAAAACAATACAATTATAAAACAAACGTTCCGCTTCCCACAAAAGTTATGGTAATTGGTATTGCAAAATTTGCCGTGCAAAACATTGGCGAAACACATGATATTCCGGTTTCAACTTGGGTATATCCACAAACAAAAGAAAAGGGTTTTTACGATTTTTCAACGGCAAAAGAAGTGCTCAATTTCTTTATTGAAAATATAGGAGAATATCCTTTTGAAAAATTAGCAAACGTACAATCTAAAACGCGTTTTGGCGGCATGGAAAATGCCGGAAATATTTTTTACTTTGAAAAATCTGTTACCGGAAATAGAGAACATGAAGATTTAATTGCTCACGAAATTGCACACCAGTGGTTTGGAAATTCCGCATCAGAATTAGATTGGCCACACATTTGGTTAAGTGAAGGTTTTGCAACGTATTTTACCAATTTATACATTCAAAAAAGTTTAGGTGAAGAAGCACTTCAAAAACGTTTATCAGAAGAAAAAGCTAAAGTTATTGCGTTTCACAAATACCAACAAACACCAATTATCGATTATACTTCAACTAATTTAATGAGCATTTTAAACCCAAATTCTTACCAAAAAGGAAGCTGGTTTTTGCGTATGCTTCATCATAAATTAGGCGATGAAACATTTTGGAAAGGCATTCAATTATATTATCAAACCTATAAATTTAAAAATGCTACAACTGATGATTTTAGAAATACTATGGAAACTGTTTCCAATAGTAATTTAGAAGATTTTTTCCATAATTGGCTTGGTCAATCAGGGCATCCAACTTTAAAACCAAGTTGGATTTATCATAAAAATAAGCTACGATTAATTATTGACCAAGTTCAAGAAAGTAATTTTACATTTCCTTTAGATATTGCTCTTTTATATAAAGATGGCACTTCTGAAATTAAAACGATACAAGTCAACACGAAATTTGCACCACACGAAATTGAAACCAATGGAGAGGTTATTGATATAAAACTTGATCCAAATAATTATTTATTATTTGAAATAATTAAAGACTAAATATGATTTGTACGCTTTGTAATACGGGAACTATTTTTTTTGAGAATATTCATTTAAAAACGTATTACAATTGCCCAAATTGTAAAGGAATTCTTATGAATCCTGCAAATTTTGTTTCAACATCAGAAGAAATTACACGTTACAAAACTCACAATAACGATGTGTACGATATAGGCTATCAAAATTTTGTGAAACCAATTGTAAATAGTGTTTTATTAGATTTTAGCCCAACAAATCAAGGTTTAGATTTTGGTTGTGGAACAGGACCCGTAATTACAAAATTATTGCGTGATAAAAACTATAACATTACCACTTATGATCCTTTTTTTGATAATAATTTAGCTGCATTAAAAACCACTTATAATTTTATAGTTTGTTGCGAAGTTATTGAGCACTTTCACAACCCTTTTAAAGAATTTAAATTATTAAAATCGATATTAAAACCCAATGGTAAGTTGTATTGTATGACAGATATTTACAACGAAACTATCAACTTTAAAAACTGGTATTATAAAAACGATGAAACTCACGTATTTTTTTACCATAAACATACTTTTGATTGGATTAAAAACAATTTTGGCTTTTCAAAAGTAACAGTTAAAAACCGATTAATTATTTTTGAAAACTAGTATAAATTTCAATTTATTACTAACAATCAAATTATGTGTGTTTTAACACTTATATTTGCAAAAAAAACAAACAATGACTTTTTCAGATTTAAACTTAAACCGCTTTTTATTAAATGCCTTAGATGACCTTGGTTTAAAAACACCAACGCCTATTCAAGAAAAAGCCTTTTCGGTTATTATGAGCAGTAAAGACGTTGTTGGAATTGCACAAACTGGAACCGGTAAAACCTATGCTTATTTACTACCAATTTTAAGGCAATTAACATATTCCGATCAAAAATTTCCACGTGTTTTAATTATAGTACCAACCAGAGAATTGGTTGTGCAAGTTGTGCAAGAAATTGAAAACTTAACACCATATATAAATGTTAGATATGCCGGCATTTATGGAGGAACTAACATAAACAATGATAAACAACTTGTTTTTAAAGGTTTAGATATTTTAGTTGCAACACCAGGAAGATTGTTAGATTTAGCTTTAGATGGTATTTTAAAACTAAAATCTATTCAAAAACTTGTAATTGATGAAGTTGATGAAATGTTAAACTTAGGTTTTTTACCGCAACTTACAACGCTACTAGATTTACTTCCTAAAAAACGTCAGAATATTTTATTCTCGGCAACGTTAACAAAAGAAGTAGATGATTTGTTGGAAGATTTTTTTAAATCGCCTATTAAAATTGAAGTTGGAGCCAGCGGAAGTCCATTAGATACTATTAAACAACTTGCATACCCAGTTCCAAATTTTAATACCAAAGTAAACTTTTTAATTTCGCTTTTAATTGATAAAGAAACTTTTAAAAAAGTTTTAGTGTTTGTTAAAAACAAAAAACAAGCCAATATTTTACACGCCGAATTAGATATTGCATTGCCAAATCAGGCGCAAGTTATACATTCTAATAAAACTCAAAATTACAGATTACGTTCAGTAGAAAACTTCGAAAAAAATAAATTCCCAGTTTTAATTGCAACTGATATTGTGGCGCGTGGAATTGATTTATCTGACGTAAGCCATGTTATTAATATCAATATTCCTAAAAAACCAGAAAATTATATTCATAGAATTGGTAGAACAGGTAGAGCAGAACAAGAAGGAACCTCTATTTCATTTTTTACAGAAGAGGAAGCTGAATATTTAGGTGAAATTGAATTATTAATGAACAGAGAAATTGATGTGTTTGACCTTCCCGATTCTGTTGAAATTTCAGAAGAATTAATAGATGAAGAAATTCCAAGAGATCCTCAAGAAATTAATAATGACGCACGAAACAAATCAACAGAATTAGGTTCTGGTTTTCATGAAAAGAAAGAAAAAAATAAAAAAATAAATTTAGGTGGCTCTTATAGAAGAGAGATTGCAAAAAAGTACAAAAAGCCAAAAACTCGTGGACCAAAAAGAAAATAATGAACTAAATTATTTGTAATTTTAGTTCAAAATTTTTTATGTTATTCGATATTCAAAAATTGCAAGAAGTAAATGCTCAAATTGATGCCATTATTGAAAAAATGGAAGCTTTTGAAAACATTTACAAATCGCAAATAGAAAATGTACATCTTAACTATACATACAGCGCAAAAAATTTAATTCATTATTTGGCATTTAGAAGTTTTGACAATACACCATTTCAAAAAAATTTAAACGATTTAGGCTTACCCACATCTGTAAATACTGAAAGTAGTATTTTACATACAATGCTTATTTACAGAACGTTAGTAAATCATTTATTAAAAATTGATGATACTATTCCTAAAAAATCATTTTTAACAAACAAAGAAAGCAAGCAACTTCTAAAAAAAAATACCAACGCTTTATTTGGTGAAAAACCATTAAATAGACGTACCAGAATTTTAGTTACACAACCAACAACAGCCGCTGAAAGTCCTGTTTTTTCTGAAAATTTAATAAACGCCGGAATGAATTGTGCTCGTGTAAATTGTGCACATGATAATGAAGTAACCTGGAAAAAAATTATTGAAAATATAAGACAAGTAAATCCAACTTGTAAAATAATGATGGATTTGGGTGGACCAAAGTTACGAACTGGAAAAATGAAACCAGGCCATAAAGTAATACACATTAAACCAAAACGAAACTCATTAGGACAATTAATTGCTCCAGCAAAAATTTGGTTAGCTCCTTATGGAATGCTTCCTCCTAAAGATTCGCAAGTTGATGCCATTATTACCGTAAATAAAAAATGGCTTAAAAAAACCAAAAAAGGTTCCTATTTTACTTTTACTGATTCTCGCGATAAAAAATGTAAAATAACCATTCAAGATAAAGAAGGTTTTGGCAGATGGGCAACTTGTAAAGATTCTGCTTTTGTAACTACCGGTATGCAGTTAACCGTATTTCTTCAAAAAAAATCTACTTCAGAAATACATACGGTTCATGAATTATTACCGCTTGAAGAAATTATTTATTTATTTGAAGGAGATACTTTAAAATTAAACAAAGAACCAATTTTAGGAGAACCTGCAACATATAATGACCAAGGAAATTTGGTTGATTTTGCCCATATTTCTTGTACGTTACCACAATTATTCTCTAAAGTAAAAAAAGGCGAATTAATTTATTTTGATGATGGTAAAATTGAAGGTGTAATTGATGAAATTCACTCAGATTATTTATTAATTAAAATTACCAACGCAAAAACTACGGGCGGGAAACTTAGAGCCGATAAAGGAATAAATTTACCCGATAGCGACTTAGGAATTTGTGGTTTAACTGAAAAAGACAAAATTGATTTAAAATTTATAGCAAAATATGCAGATGCAGTTAACTTTTCGTTTGTAAACAACAAACAAGATGTTGAAGATTTAATACAAGAATTAAAAAAATTAAAAGCATCTATTGGTATTATTTTAAAAATTGAAACTCAAAAATCATTTGAAAACTTACCTAGTATTTTGCTAAAAGCAATGGAAAATTACCCAATTGGAGTAATGATAGCACGTGGCGATTTGGCTATTGAAACAGGCTGGAAAAATTTTGCTATTATACAAGAAGAAATTTTAAGCATTTGTGAAGCCGCTCATATTCCGGATATTTGGGCAACGCAAGTATTGGAAAATTTAGCAAAAAAAGGAATTCCAACAAGAGCAGAAATAACTGATGCTGCAATGTCTCAACGTGCAGAATGCGTAATGCTTAATAAAGGTCCGTATATTGAAAAAGCTGTAAAAATGTTGGATAAAATTTTGAGTAAAATGCAACAAATTCAGAAAAAAAGAATTGCATTATTACCACAACTAAAGTTTACAGAAAACTTATAAAACAAAAAACCCTTAAAGAAATTTTAAGGGTTTATTATAGCTATTTTTAAGAAAATTATTTATAAACTTCTTTTACAAAATTTTCATAATTTACTTCTTTTACTTTAAAAGTAATGTTCTCTTTGTAGAACGTTAATAATTTTTGACCCATTAATTGCTCTTGTAAACGCTTAGCTTCGTCTTGGTTGCTTAAAACCCTTTGTACAATATCTTCTAAATCTTTTTCTTCAGGATTTAATTGTCCGTATTGAGCCATTTGCGCTTTTACAAAACCTTTTGTAAAGTCTTGTAACTCTTTAAAATCTATTTGTAAGTTATTATCTTTTATAACTTTTCCTTCAATTAATTGGTAACGTAAACCTTTTTCAGATTTATCAAACTCTTCAGCAGCTTGTTCAGCACTCATTGGTTTTTCACCAGCAACAGCTAACCATTTTTTTAAGAATTCAGCAGGTAAATCAAACTTAGTATTTTCAACTAAATATTCAGTTACTGCGTTTAATAATTGTTGATCCGCTTGTTGTTGAAATTGCTTTTCAGCATCTTCTTTAATTTTTTCTTTTAACTCTTCAACTGATTTTACTACATCAGGTCCAAAAATTTTATCGAATAATTCTTGATTTACTTCAGCAAGTTCAGTAACGTTAATTTCTTCAATTGTAAAAGTTAAAGGAATTTCCAATCCGTGAACTTCATCGTGTCCTAAACCTAAAGCACCCATTAATTTATGATCATCATCAAAAAGTCCTTTGCTTTCTAACGCAACAACATCCCCAACTTTTTTACCAATAAATTTCTTTTGGTTTACTTTTCCTTTGATGTCTTCTAAAGAAATAGTAGATTTTTTATCAATCCCTTTTTCTTCATTTGCAAAAGAACCAGCAATATTTACACCTTCTTCAACAACTTCTTTTGTCACTAATTTACCAAAACGTTTTTGAAGGTTTTCAACTTCTTTATTTAACAATTCTTCGTCAGCTACAATATTATATTGTGTAATTTTATTTTTTCCACTTAAATCTACATCAAAATCAGGAGCTAAACCTAACTCAAATTCAAAAGCATAATCTTCTGCATCCCAGTTAAAATCGTCTTGCATTTTTGGTAATGGATTTCCTAAAATGTCTAATTTCTCTTCTACCAAGAAATTATTTAATGATTCTTGTAATAATTTGTTTACCTCATCAATCATTATAGATTTTCCATATTGTTTTTTAACCAATCCCATTGGAACTTGTCCTTTTCTAAATCCAGGAATATTGGCTTTCTGACGGTAATCTTTTAAAATTTTATCTACTTTATCTTGGTAATCAGCAGCCGAAATTTCTACCTTCACAACTGCATTTAATGCATCAATACTTTCTTTTGTAATATTCATTTTATGCTATTTTACTTAAAATCATTAAAAATTGGGTGCAAAAGTACTATAATTTATACACTTTTCAAATATTTAATTCATTCAAACTCAACTATTTTTTATCATCTTCATTTAAAAATGAATAGAGTATAGATTGCAGTATTGATAATAAGATGCTAAATAAAAGTGCTGTCCAAAACCCTGCAACCTCAAATCCATCAACAAAATAACTTGCTAATAAAATTATGATGGCATTTATTACCAATAAAAATAAGCCCAAAGTTAAAATGGTGGCTGGCAATGTTAAGATTATTAAAATGGGTTTTACCGTAATTCTTAAAAAAGCAAGTACAATAGCTAAAAACAAAGCACTTACAAAATTAGTAACGGTAACTCCTGGTAAAAAATTTGCTATTACAACTACCGCAACAGCAGTTAAAAGCATTCTTAAGATAGTTTTCATTATATTCATTTATAATTATAAACTATAAACTTAACTATAATTATGCCATTTTGCTAATTAGTTTAAAAAAGAAATCACTTCACTATAAAACTGTGTTGGATTTTCAGCATGAAGCCAATGTCCTGCATTTTTGACAGTTACTATTTTTGCATTTGCAAAATGTGCGTTTATTAACGGAATTTCTTCTGAAGTGATATAATTAGAATTTTCACCTTTTAAAAATAATGTTGGTCCATCAAAATGCGTAAATGATGGTAAGGCTTCGCCTACTTCACTGTTATTTACGGTTAAACTATGTAAATTAAAACGAAAAGCTAACGTTTGTTTATTTTTTCTGAAGACATTTTTTAACATAAATTGCAACACACCTTCATCTTTCATATAAATTCTTAAAGCTTCCTCTACTTTGCTTCTGGTATTATGCAATGAAAAATTAACTGAATTTAATGCAGCTAAAATTGATTGATGATGTGGCTCGTAATATTTTGGGCTGATATCAGCAATGATTAGTTTATCAACCAATTCTGGATACGTAACAGCAAATAACATCGCTACTTTTCCACCCATTGAGTGGCCTAACAATAGTACTTTTTCTAATTTATAATGTTGAATATAAGCATACAAATCTTCAGCTAAAAGTTCATAATCAAAATAATCGGAATGAAAACTTCTACCGTGATTGCGCTGATCTATTAAGTGAACTTCATAATTTTCAGAAAACTGATTTCCCAACGTTTTCCAATTATCACTCATTCCAAAATAGCCGTGCAAAATTAAAAATGGATGACCTTTTCCTAAAATTGTTGAATGTAATAATTGCATGTACTTGCTAATTTTTGAGTTTCAAAAAAAGAGATTCCTGCCTTGGCAGGAATGACAATTTTTATTTAGAACTTAATCTATATTTATACATATTCACCACATTTTCTAATCCTAAATATAATGATTCAGAAATTAAAGCATGTCCAATAGAAACTTCTAATAAATTGGGAACATTTTCTGCAAAAAACTGAATATTATCCAAACTTAAATCGTGTCCCGCATTAATACCTAAACCAAGTTGTGTAGCTAAAATGGCGCTTTTTGTAAACGGCTCAATAGCTTTTTTGTTACCTAAAGCAAATTGTGTAGCGTATTCTTCGGTGTATAATTCAATTCTATCGGCTCCTGTAGTTGCAGCTGCTTCAATAAGTTTGCTGTTTGTATCAATAAAAATAGAAGTTCTAATACCTTTTAACTTAAATTCTGCAATGATTTCTTTTAAAAACGATTGATGTGTAATAGTATCCCAACCAGCATTAGACGTAACTGCATCAACTGCATCTGGCACTAAAGTAACTTGTGTTGGACGAATGGCTAACACCATTTCCATAAATTTTGGAATTGGATTTCCTTCAATATTAAATTCTGTGGTAACCACTTTTTTTAAATCGTAGGCATCTTGATATCTAATATGACGTTCATCGGGTCTTGGGTGAATAGTAATTCCTTCAGCACCAAAACTTTCAATATCACAAGCAACTTTTACCACATTTGGAAAATCTCCTCCACGTGAATTCCTTAAAGTTGCAATTTTATTTACATTTACGCTTAACTTTGTCATTTTTAATACCTTTTATGAAATGAGTTGGCAAATTTACGAACTAAGAATATGTTTTTGGTTTTATTTTTGATTAATTTGTACTATAATACAAAACTAAATGGAAACTACCCCATATATTTTAAATGATTTAAAAGCCTTTTCTCTTGAAAATACAATTGAAGAAGCAAAGCTATTGTTTGATGAAACCTCATTTTCACATTTTCCAGTTTTACAAAACAATCAATTGATTGGTTTAATTTCTGAAGAATCTATTAAAGACCTTGAAGAAAATGAGAAAGAAATTGGCTATTTTCAATATTTATTTAGCCATTTTCATATTCAAAAAAACAGTAACTTGTTAGATGTTTTAGGTGTTTTTGCTAGTAATAATACTAATTTAATTCCTGTAACTGATAACAACGACTATGTTGGTTATTATGAAATTAATGATATTCTTCAACTAATTAATGACACTCCGTTTTTAAAAAGCGAAGGTGTTGTAATATTGTTAGAAAAAGAAACTGGCGGCTATTCATTTAGTGAAATTTGTCAAATAGTTGAGTCTAACAATGCAAAAATTGTTGGTTTGTTTGTGTCGGAATCTAGCGCAACTACTGTAAAAATTACAGTAAAAATTAATTCAAATGAAATTAATGAAATATTACAATCATTTAGACGCTATAATTACACCATTCTTTCCTCTCATAAAGAAGATTTTTTTATAGAAGACTTAAAAGAAAGATCTAATTATTTACAAAAATATTTAAACATATAGCTATGAAGGTAGCCATTTATGGGCAATATTATAAGCCTGAAGACAAAGAATATCTTAAAGAACTTTTTCTGCTTTTAGAAAAAAATTCTATTGAGTATATTATAGAAAATCATTACTATACAGGCTTAAAAAAAGAAATTGATTTAAAAAATGTTGTTACCTTTTCTTCACACAAAGATTTAAATGAATCATTTAATTTTATGATTACCATTGGTGGTGATGGAACTATTTTAAGAGCTGTAACTTATATACGAAACTCCAACATACCAATTGTTGGTATTAATACAGGACGTTTAGGCTTTTTAGCCACTGTTCAAAAAGATGAAATAAACAATGCTATTGAGCAACTTTTAAGTAAAAACTACAAAATTAAAGAACGCTCTTTATTAAGCGTTACTACCAATCCACCAATAAAAAGCTTAAAATCATTAAATTTTGCTTTAAATGAAGTTTCGGTAAGTCGTAAAAATACCGCATCTATGATTACCATTGAAACCTTAATCGATGAAGAATATTTAAATTCATATTGGTCTGATGGATTAATCATTTGTACTCCAACTGGCTCTACGGGTTATTCATTAAGTTGTGGCGGACCAATAATAACGCCGCAAGCAAAAAGTTTTGCAATAACACCAATTGCTCCGCACAATTTAAATGCACGGCCAATGGTTGTTCCTGATGAAACAACAATTTCATTAAAAATTAGCGGACGTGAAGATGAATTTTTTTTATCGCTTGATTCTAGAATAGTTTCGGTAAATAATGCTACTGAAGTGTGTATTAAAAAAGCTGCTTTTAGCTTAAAAATGATTCAAATTAACAATCAAACCTTTATAAAAACATTACGCGAAAAATTATTATGGGGACAAGATACCCGTAACTAAATTAATATTAGCACTAAGTTATACCACAATAAAGTAACGTTTATGTTGTTAATCAAAAAAGACATTGTATAACTTCAATAAGCAAATAGATTTATTTATATTTGCACGCTAAAATATTTATGAAAAAAATAATTATCTTTTTTATACTCAGCTGTATAACTATTACATCTAAGGCGCAACTTTACGAAGCAGGAATATTTGTAGGTGGCAGCAATTATATTGGAGATATAGGTTCAGAATATTATATTAAGCCAAATAGTTTAATGGGAGGTGTTATTTTTAAGTGGAATTCAAATTCGCGTGTAGCTTTTAGAGGGACTTTTACCTATGCTCAAATAAAGGCTGATGACAAAGATGCTACCAACAGAGCTCGTTACTACAGAGGTATTGGTTTTACAAACACCATAAAAGAATTAGCAGTTGGTTTAGAATTTAATTACTTTGAATACGACTTAAGTGATTTTAGAAAAACTCATACACCATACATCCTTTTAGAATTAGCTGCGTTTAACTACAGCATAGTTACCAAAGAAACCGGAGTAGAACAATATGAATATAGTTCAAATACCTCTTTTGCTATTCCTTTTGGTTTAGGCTATAAAACTAAATTAGGCGGTGGCTTTGCTATAGCAGCTGAAGTAAGAGCCAGATATACATTTGTTAACGATATAGATTATAATAATAACAATATAAACTCATTAACATTTGGAAATCCAAATAGTAATGATTGGTACGTTTTAAGTGGTATTTCTTTAGTGTACACTTTTGGAAGACCCCCTTGTTATGTGACGCCTTATTAATGGAAAATTTAAAATTAAAAATACAAGAGCACAATGTTCCAAACCACATAGCCATTATTATGGATGGCAATGGAAGATGGGCGAAACAAAAAGGACAACCACGCGTTTTTGGACATAAAAATGGTGTAGATTCTGTTAGAGATGTTATTGAAGGCTGTGCTGAAATTGGAATTAAATTTTTAACACTGTATGCTTTTTCTACGGAAAATTGGAACCGTCCAAAAATAGAAGTTAAAACTTTAATGTCTTTACTAGTTTCATCACTAAAAAAAGAACTAAAAACACTTCAAAAAAACAATATTAAACTCAATACAATCGGAAACTTAAATGACCTTCCCAAAGGCGCTCAAAAAGAGCTACTTGAAGTTATTGAAAAAACTAAAAATAATACAACTTTAACATTAACGTTAGCCCTTAGCTATGGGTCGCGCCATGAAATTGTTAATGTTATCAAAAATATATCAAAAAAAGTTGTTAATAATGAGATGACGATTGAAGAAATTAATGAAAATATTATTAATAATCATTTATATACGTTTTCTTTGCCTGATGTTGATTTTATGATCCGCACAAGTGGAGAAAAAAGAATCAGCAATTTTTTATTATGGCAAATAGCCTACGCAGAATTGTATTTTACAAATACGCTTTGGCCAGATTTTAGAAAAGAAAACCTTTTCAACGCCGTAATAGAGTATCAAAATAGAGAAAGACGATTTGGTAAAACAAGTGAACAAATTGAAAAAATCAATGAACAAAATTAAAATAGCCCTTTTACTTTTTACAATTATTACATCCGTTAATATAGCAGTCTCACAAGAAGTTGAGAATACCATTGTAAAAAATGTTGAAATTAAAAACGACTCAATTAAGCGAGATTCCATTTTACCAATCAAAAATACAGCACCTTTTCTAAAAGATAATTCATACGAATTAGGTGGTATTACAGTAACAGGTTTACGCAAATTTGAAGAAGAAACAGTAAAAGTTTATACAGGTTTACTTGTTGGACAGGAAATAAAATTACCTGGAGACAAACTTACAAGCGCCATTAAAAAATTGTATGAAACCAAACAATTTAGCAATGTTGATGTATACATTTCTAAAATTGATGGCAACACAGCTTATTTAGAGTTTGAAGTTGAAGAACTACCGCAATTAAACAACATAAAAATAACAGGCGTAAAAGAAAGCAAAGCAAAAGAATTACAAAAAGATGCTGAACTAAAAAAAGGCGCTATGGTAACAGACAATTTAATTGTTACCACAACAAATTATTTTAAAAAGAAATACCAAGAAAAAGGATTCTTAAAAACAAAAGTAACTTTAGATACGAAACCAGATACCTCATCGGTAAATACAGTAAATATGTTAGTTCATATTGACAAAGGTGAAAAAGTAAAAATTAAAAATATCACCTTTACTGGTAACGAAGCTTTCTCTGATAAAAAATTAAGAAAATCACTTAAAAAAACAAAAAAAGCAGTTCTTGGTAGGTTTTGGAAAACATCCAAATATATTGAATCTAACTTTCAAGAAGACTTAGAGAAACTAATTGAAACGTATAGCGAAAAGGGTCATAGAGATGCACGTGTTGTTGACCATACAATGACTTGGAACGATGACAATACTTTAAACTTAAATATTGAAGTTGAAGAAGGTAAAAAATATATTTTTGGTGATATTAAATTCTTAGGAAACAGCAAATATACTGATGAACAATTACAAAGAATTTTACGAATTGAAAAAGGTGACACCTACAACGGTAAAATTTTAAAAGAACGTGTTACTGGAGATGGATCACCAGACTCTGAAGACATAGCAACAGTATACCAAAATAATGGATACTTATTTTCTAGAGTAATGCCCGTTGAAACAAGAGTAAATAACGATTCAATTGATGTTGAAATTCGTATTTATGAAGACCAACAAACAAAAATTAAAAAAGTTACTGTAAATGGAAACGACAGAACCAATGACCATGTAATTTACAGAGAAATTAGAACTAAACCTGGGTATTTATATAGCAAATCCGATATTATTAGAACCATTAGAGAAATAGGGCAATTAGGCTTTTTTGATGCCGAATCTATTACTCCAGATATTCAACCAAATTATAGTGATAAAACTGTTGATATAGATTATACTGTTGCTGAAAAAGGTTCAAGTCAAATTGAATTACAAGGTGGTTACGGAGGTGGATCATTTATTGGAACACTTGGCTTGTCCTTCAACAACTTTTCAACAAGAAATATTTTCAACAGAAAAGCATACAAACCTTTACCAATGGGTGACGGACAAACTTTATCATTACGTTTACAAAAAAGCAGGTATTATACAACCTCAAGTTTTTCATTTATGGAGCCTTGGCTAGGTGGCAAAAAACCTAAATCATTATCATTCTCTATCTACAATTCAAAACAGTTTAGATATGACTATTACTCTAATAAAGTTGATAAAGACCAACGTTTAAACATTATTGGAGCATCAGTTGGCTTAGGACAGCGTTTACAATGGCCAGACAACTATTTTACATTGTCTCAAAGTGTCAGTTACCAATTGTATGACCTAAAAGAATATGGAATGCGTATTGGTAACTTAACGTTAAGTAATGGTAATTTAAATAATTTAGCATATAACATATCGTTAGGAAGAAACTCTGCAGGCCCAAACCCAATTTTCCCAAAATCAGGTTCTGAATTTACCATTGGAGCTAAACTTACCATTCCTTATTCATTATTAAATGAAAAAGATTATACCAATATGGAACTAGCCGAAAAATATAAATGGCTAGAGTATTACAAAGCTTTTTTTAAAGGAAAATGGTATACTGCATTAACCAAAGATTTAGTGATAATGACCAATGCTGAATTTGGGTTTTTAGGAAATTATAATAAAAAATTAGGCGATTCTCCTTTTGAACGTTACTTTGTTGGTGGAGATGGAATGGCATCTTATCAATTAGATGGTAGAGAAACCATTGCATTAAGAGGTTATGAAAATGGTAGACTTTCATCTATTGATGGTGGTACTGTTTATAATAAATTCCAACTAGAATTAAGATATCCAATAACATTAAAACCATCAGCATCAATTTATGCTTTAGGATTTCTTGAAGCGGGTAACTCTTATGATGGGTTTAAGAATTTCAATCCTTTCCAAATGAAAAGATCAGCAGGGCTTGGTTTAAGAATATTTATGCCTGCCTTTGGTTTATTAGGTATTGATTTTGCTCACGGATTTGATGCATTACCTGGAACAACTGTAAAATCTGGATGGCAAACACACTTCATTATAGGACAACAATTTTAATGTAAAACAGTTATATTTGTATATGAATAATAAATTGGCACGATTTTTTCTAAATACATTATAGTTATGACAAAAAATGTTCTTTTACTTGCTTTTCTAATTTTAAGCCTAAATTCAATAGCCCAAAAAGCACAACGAATTGGATATATAGATATGGAGTATATTTTACAAAATATACCAGACTATAATGAAGCTCAAAATAAAATAAATGCAAAAGCCATCACTTGGCAAAATAACATTGCGTTGCAACAAAAGGAAATTGAAGATTTAAAAACAGAATTAAATAACGAAAAAGCATTATTAACAAAAGAACTAATTGTTGAAAAAGAAGAAGACATTCAAATTAAAGAAACTGAATTAAAAAAATTACAAGAAACCTATTTTGGTAGCAATGGTGATTTATTTTTTTTAAGACAGCAGTTAGTACAACCTATTCAGGATTTAGTTTATAACGCTGTTCAAGACATCGCATCAAAACGTAATTATGATTTTATTTTTGATAAATCAAGCGATTTAATTATGTTATTTTCAAACAAACAATACGATGTTAGTGAACTTGTAATTAGCAGTATTACCAGAACTGAAAAATTAAATGAAGTAAAAGCTAAAAGAGAAGCCTTAACAAATAAAGAATCAGCAACTGTTACAAATGATGATGGCGCTACTGAAAATGCACTTTCTGAAAGGGAACAAAAAAGAGCTGAATTACAACAAAAACTAGAAGAAAAAAAAGCCGAACAACTTAAAAAAAGAGAAGCTTTAAAGAAAGCTATAGAAGATAAAAGATTACAAAGAATAAAAGAAATAGAAGAGGCTAAAAAAGCCAAAGAAGCAAAAAAAGAGAATAATTAATTTAAACATCAAGCAAAAAAATGAAAAATTTTAAAACTTTATTACTAATTGCAATAGTAACTTTAGGGTTAAACACAGTACAAGCACAAACAAAAGTTGCTCATATTAATACTGATTTACTATTAAGTTTAATGCCAGAAACAAAAGTATTAAATGCTGATTTAGAAAAACTAAGCAAAACATACGAAAACGAACTAAAAGCCGAAAGTGATAAATTTACAGCTAAATTAAAAAAATATGAAGCTGAAGTAAATTCACAAACTGATGAAGTAAACCAACAAAGAGGTGCTGAAGTTGAACAAGATCGTCAAAATCTTTACCAAGCTTCTCAAGTTGCAAGAGAAGAAATTGCTAAAAAAAGAGATGAGCAATTAAAGCCAATTTTAGACAAAGCTAAAAAAGCTATTGAAGATGTGGCTAAAGAACAAGGTTTTGTATATGTATTAGACGCTTCAAGTTTAATTGTTGCTAACGGTACAGATTTATTACCTGCAGTAAAAGCTAAATTAGGAATTAAATAAATCTATGATTTATATCTTATAAAACTAAATCCCGCTATTTTGCGGGATTTTTTTTACATTTATATTTTACTAAAAATTAGGCATTCGTGAACACTCAACCCATAGGTTTATTTGATTCTGGTATTGGAGGTACATCTATTTGGAAAGAAGTTATAAAATTACTTCCTAATGAAAACACTTTGTATTTAGCAGATAGTAAAAACGCACCATACGGAGAAAAAACTTCCGATGAAATAATTGCTTTATCAGTTAAAAATACCGAATACTTATTATCTAAAGGTTGTAAATTAATTATTGTAGCCTGCAATACTGCAACAACTAATGCAATAGATTATTTAAGAGCTACATACAACGTTCCTTTTATTGGCATTGAACCAGCCATTAAACCTGCAGCACTATTCAGTAAAACAGGTGCTATTGGAATATTAGCCACCAAAGGCACATTAAGTAGTAAACTGTTTGAAAAAACAGCAAATGAATACACTAAAAACATTACAAAAATAGAGCAAGATGGTGAAGGTTTAGTTCCTTTAATTGAAGCTGGCAAAATAAATTCACCGCAATTAATTAATTTACTTACAACCTATTTAAAACCTATGCTAAATTTTAATATAGATCATTTAGTATTGGGCTGCACACATTATCCCTATCTAATTCCTCAAATACAAAAAATTTTAGGCGAACAGGTTAAAATTATAGACTCTGGCGAAGCAGTTGCAAAACAAACAAAAGCCATATTAGAAAAAAATAATTTGTTAAATACCCTATCTAAATCAGCAACAAAACAACCAACACATCAATTATTTAGCAATATAAATATAAATATTTTAGCGCAGTTGATTAAAGACGTTCCGGTACAATACACCGTTGAGAAACTAGACTTTTAATTTCAGTGTATATTACTTAAAATTTAGGGTCTAATACTCCACTCTTTTGTTAGTTTTTTTCCTTTCGTAATAAAGCCAAATTCCACCAATTGAAATTACCATAGCAATTACAGATAATATAGAGCCTTCAAATCCAAAAGCACCTCCGTTTAATAGCGTATTTTCAGAAATACTAAACTCTATTAATGAATACGAATCTTGTCCGCTTACGTTAAATCCTAAAATTGTTTGAAATAAATTCCAGCTTAAGTGCAATGCTATAGGAAACCATAAATTTTTGGTATGGATGTATGACATGCCTAATAAAATACCTGCTAAAAAAATATTGGTCATACTAAACAAATCAATATTAGGATTAAATCCGTGCATTAATGCAAAAATAACTGATGATGTTACAAGCGCAATATATTTATTAAATGAAAGCATTAAATTTCTTAAAATATAGCCTCTTAAAAGTATTTCTTCCATAAAGGCAACTATGGTAAACAAAATAACTGAAAGTATAATTTCTTTAAAATTAAATACGGTTTTTACATATATTATTTCATTTAAATACAGTAAAATAAAATATCCTAAAATCATTATTACTGCGCCAAGTACAATACCAAAAATAAAGTCAGTTAATCTATTTTTTGTTTGAAAACCTAGATTTACAAATTTTTCTTTATCTAAATATTTTATAAAAATCCAAATTACAAGTAACGTTCCAATTAATGAGAAAAGTGACATTATAACGTGTTGTTCTGAGCTTTTTTGAAAATTAGGATCCATTATATCAGCTCCTGCAACTATAGTTCCGACATATTGGAAGATTCCAACAATAAAAATGTAAGGTAAAATAATCAGTAATACTCTTTGCCAACCTCTATGCTTGTTTTCCATTTTAATAGTCATTTTTTAACAATTTTAAACGGACATATCTAGTAACACCCAATTGACCGCAGCATCCATTGTTGAAAAAGGTTTAATATTTAATTCTCTTTCTTGCTCATGACCTAAAATTGGAAAAATTATAGTTTTAGGATTATCAGCAATTACAGCAATTTTAATGTTTTTTATATATTTCATACTTTTCATATAGTTTAGTAGCAATGTAAAACTTTCCAAATCCATCATAAGTTCACAACCTTGCAAATTATTTATTAACCCTTTGGTACTATCATTAATAAGTTGATGTTTATACAAATATTTCCAAGATTCTATAATATCGTTAGCCACAACCTTTCCAACAAAATTTCTAATTAAAATAGCTTCTGGATACAAACTATGCTTTTCATAAGTAATATTCATATAAGCGCTGCCTTATTATTTTAAATAATTAAAATTTTATGATATTTAATTAAGCTATAAACAATTAGTTTTTATAACGTTTTACATTAAAAAAACCGATGCTTATTTAATCTTAAATATACATAAATTTTAATAATGTTAGAAGAGTGCGCGCTATTATTAATTACTACCTAATTTTTATATTTGATAATAGCACATCCATGTATTTTTTATTTTTATATCCTTTTAATTTATAAGGTTAAATAAGTTCATCTTGTATAGTTCAACTTTTTTTAACCATCCTATTCGATTGTATTTTTTACCCCTCAAGGTTTTATGTAAATAAATATTTAATATACAAAAGAGGTTATGGTTTAAACCATAACCTCTTTATAGTTAAATTTAATATAGTTGTTTGCTAGAAACAAACTATACTTTCTTATCAGAAATATTTTAATCAATCATCATCGTTCTCTGAATGATTACTTTTTAGATTTTCATCGCCACCTTGATTGATATTACTAACTGTTCTAATTTCAGAGTGTCTTATTTGTCCTCCTAAATTACCTACCTGAGCAAATAAACCAAATGTAACTATTGAAACAATTAAAGTAATTAAAGTTAGTGTTTTTGAAAATGATACTTTTTTTAAAATTGCAACTAAACTAATTAATGATAAAACTCCTAATAAACCCATAACCCAAATTGCTTTTTCGGCAAGTTCTTCGTGGTTTTCAATTAATTGTTCTGAAACTCCTGCTATATTTTCAACAGTTTCTGCTGCTTCTTCTCCTGTAAGAAAAACTGGAATTGTTAATAAAGCCATAACTATAAAAGTTACTAGTGCTACTTTTTGAATTTCTATTTTTTTTAAAATTTGACCATATATCAAAATTCCAATTCCTATAATTGTTCCCACTATAGGGAAGTGTGTTAATATTAAATGAAGATGTGTTGCATCCATAATTTTAAATTTTTATTGTTACTAATTTATATCTTGAATTCATTGGTTATAAGAGCAGGAGGGCCTCTTACACCATGCTGTGTAACAATAAATAATGTATAAATATTAGATTTTAAATTTTTATAAACTTTTTTGTTTACAATTTTTGAGGTATTAAAATATGTTATAGCAATCGCTAGATGTTGGTTCTCAACTTTAATTTTCTTATCAATGTTATATTGAGCAAAAACTAAAGAATCTAAATTTTCATCGTTGCTTTCGTGAAATATTAATCTTAAAACACCATAAATGGAGTGCGAATTAGAATGAAGCTTACGATGTTCTTTTAAACCCAAATCCTCCGAATGTGGATGCGGAATGATTGTGTGAAGTAAAATCACAAGCAAAGCACTATGAAACAATATATTTCTAAAAATTTTATGCATTCATTTTTACTTAAAAAAAACTATAAAATTACTTTTAAACAACGCTTCATTTAAAACATATTATTACACATTTACACCAAATAAATACCCAACTAAAGCAGTCAACCCCATTGCAATAGTTCCCCAAAATGTTATTCTAACAATTGCTTTTCTTAAACTTGAGCCACCTGTTTTAGCAGCTAATGAACCTAAAATGATAAGAAAGAAGAGTGCAAATCCATAAAGTGAATATTCCATACCTTTTAATGGTAAAAAAAGAGCAACTAAAAGTGGCAGAGCACCACCAAAAGTAAATGCAGCACCTGATGCAAAAGCTGCTTGAATTGGTTGTGCCTGACTTATTTCATTTAGTCCTAATTCATCTCTTATGTGCGCACCCAAAGCATCTTTTTCGGTTAATTCTTTAGCTACAGTAAGTGCAGTTTCTTTTTTTAAACCTCTTTTTTCATAAATTTCTGCCAAACGTTGTAGTTCTAATTCTGGCATTTCTATTAACTCTTGTTTTTCTCTTTCAATATCAGCTTTTTCAATATCTGTTTGAGAGCTTACGGAAACATATTCACCCGCAGCCATAGATAATGCACCAGCAACTAACCCTGCTAAAGTTGTAAAAACAATTAATTCTCTACTATCACTTGCTGCGGCAACACCAATTGCAAGACTTGAAGTTGATAAAATTCCATCATTTGCGCCAAGCACAGCTGCTCTTAACCAATTACTTCTATGAATGTAATGATTATCTAAATAATTATCTGCTAAGTCTTCCATCTTTTATATCTATTTATCTAACTTAAACTTCTTGTTTTTATTGCTATTTAAATTTATTATTTAAACCCTTTTTTAATTATTTTTTCGCAATGTTTTTAGTAAGCACCTTAATCTTTTTCATCTTTAATACCTACGGGTGTATTCATCCAATAGTTGTTTTCACCAGAAAATTTTGAAATACAACTATTAAATAAAGGATTATTACCCAAATAACAACTATCCTTAAATTGTATTTTATCATTGTATTCCTGTACAAATAATTCTCGGTATTGGTAGTATTCTAATAGCTTTTTTTGATTGATACGATTTCCATCAATATCTTTAAAGTTACTTGTATTTATACTACATTCAATCTCTATATAATTCTTTTTATTGTTAAAGTTAATAACCACAGTACTATCTTTTACTAAAATACTTTCGGTTTTTAATCGATTACCATCACCTAAAAAAACATAAAAATCTTTATTATTAACGGAGTTTTCATCCACTAGTTTATTCATTTTAAATTCAACATACGAATTATGAACTTCCCTTTTTAAAATTTTAAAGTATAGAGAGTCTTTTTCATCAATAACATTAAATAGATTATTGAAAGAGAGGTATTTTAACCGCATAGTAGAATGCGTTTGTTGCGTGTAACCATATTCAATTTTAAAATTGAATATTTCTTTGTTTGTAGTGCTATTTAAGCAAGTGTAACTAATTTTATGTATAGAATAATCTTTTGGTTGAATAAAAATTTCTCCCGAAGCTGTAACTAAACCGCGTTCAATGTATGGTTTTGTAGTAAATTTAATTTTAAAGAGTAGTAAATCATTATTATAAACGGGTTCAATTTTTGAGAAATTATGATTTTCTAGGAAATTTTTCGAAAACACATTTATAAATGAAAATGAGTTTGATTTGTAATTTCTTATAGGATCGTGCGCCAAAAGAATAAATAATTCATTTCCACCTTGGTTGGGTAAATATGCATTTGGAATAAACTTATTTGGATTTTCATAATTAGGTGCATCTATCGTATCGTATAGCAAAAAAAGATTGTTTCTTACAAAACTAGAATCGGTTTTATAATTTAATAATCTAAAATCATTTAACACATCATCGGTAGTAAATCCATTATCATAGGTATGAATTATAGCTTCATTTAAATTTAAATATTCTTTGTCTTTTTTTTGATAATCTCTATAATACGACACATGAGAAAAAGGAGTTATAGCATAGTTGTTAGGAATGTTTTCAATTGCTTTTTTAATTAGTTTTTTAGCATTTATTTTTTTGTATCTATTGGAGTTGTTGCGGGTGTTATTTTTATTATTTAAACCACTTATTTGTACTTCTTTTAATTGTATTACAGCCGGATTTAAATAAAAATTATTAACGTTTTTAGCACTTAATTCACTGTATTTAATAAGTTTTTGATCGTACCCAATGCAAGAAATTTTTAGCGTATCTGATAAAAATTTTGGATTGATATTAATTTTAAAATCGCCTTCTTCATTGGCAATAATTCCCAATTTATTTTGATTAAGTGTTATAAATGAAAATGGAATTGGTAACTGGGTTTTTGAATCAAAAACTTTTCCTTGAATATACACTGTAGATTGCCCAAACAAATTCACCGAAATAGTAAAGTAAATTAAAATTACAATTAATATATGTTTAGTTGTGATGGGTATCATTTATACAAAACCATTAGTGTATGCTACTTCAAATTTAAGCATAACTTTTTACAAGTTGTTGTTAAAATGTGTCAATAAATTATAAATGTAATGTTCTTTAGTTATTTTTTATCTCTTGTTCAACTAATGCAATAGTAGCGTCAACTTTGGTTAATATTTCGGTGAGTTGTTGCATTAAAAGATCATTATTAAAACTTGCTAAAGTAAATCCATTTTTAATCCGTTTACTTTTAAGAGCTATTTCAACATCCTCCATAGATAATTCAATATTTTTATTTAAAATGATTTAATATAATTGTGCCTTCAAATTCTTCAAAGACTTTTTTAAGGGTATAATCTCTGTGATCAGCACCTACTAAAAAAATCATTTTCTTTCCATGGTTACTTTTAATTATTTCCAAAATATTTTCAGCAATCATTTCATCTCTTTTTTTATAAAAGTCAGCTAAGGGTTTAAACTCTGTGTTATTTAAGAGTAATTTTAATTGCTCATAATAAATATGATTCATCAAATCATATTTTCCATCATTTAATTCCGTAAGAGAGGCGCTTACGACAAGTTTATTCTTTTCCTGTTGAATTACATTTGTTATAGATAGTTGCTGTTGCATACTACTATCGGCAGCCAATTTAAGTTGTAATTTTTTAATAGTACTTTTTTCTTTCCAGTAGTTTTCAGGTATTGCTTTACCAGCTATAGCATCACCCAACCAATCAAAACCAACTACTTTCTTTGAAGCATACTTAGTTATACATTCGTACATCTCAAAAGGGTAATTACTTTTTAGATATAAAACAGTACTATCAATATCTTCTTTTCTTATTTCAACCCCAATTATATCCGGATTATATGTTTCAATAAATGTAAAAAGCGAATCATACGAATAATTCGGATTGACTTTATGTGCTCCATGAATGGTACTAATTATCAATACTTCACTTTTTTTGGTTTGTGCCATTACGGAAATGACTGCAAGTGTTGCTAATGTAAATAGTAGTATAGTCTTTGTTTTCATGCATTTCTTTGTTAAAAATTTTATTCAAAAGATACCATAAATAACAACTCCTATTAGGTTTGGTTTATTGAAATTACAAATGGAATTTTTTTACAAATTTATCTATTGCTTTTGCTAAATCCTCTTTATTTTCTATGAATGGAACGTGACCTACTTTACTCTTCCATAATAGCATATTAGGAAATAAAACGCCTTTATAATGGTTAGGACCAATAGTCCAATCATTTTCACCATAAAAAAATAATACCGGCATTTTAATATCTGGAGTGTATTTTTTAAAATTAGTCATGTAATCTTTGTGAGAGAGACCGATACTACCGAAATCATTATTCCAATTAGGGATTTCGTTAAAAGTTGCATTCATTAACGTTTCATTATCTTTATTTTCATAGGCTAATTTCCACGTTAAATCTTTTTCATTGAGCAATGGAAAAATGCGGTTCAGTTTATCGTGTATATCAATAGTATCATTTTTAAAATAAGACACATCTTTTAAACTAAGAACTTCACAAGCTTTAGGTATCCAACTCTCATTAATGCTCTGTGTAAGATCTAGCGAGCAATTAAACATCATTATCCCATTTATAGATTCTGGATGCTCTTTTGCGTAGCCTGTTACCATTGTGCCTGAAAAAGAGTGTCCCATAATAATCCAATTTTCAAATCCCAAAAATTTTCTAATTTCTTCAAAATCTTGAATCATTCTATCCATACTATAATTACCATCAGCTGGGCTGCTTGAACGACTAACACCTCTTAGGTCAAGATAAATCATGGTAAAACGTTTTTCTAAGATGTCACCAGAAAATTTTTCCATCCAATAACTTCCAGAACCAGGTCCGCCGTGAATATAAAGGCAAGGATTGCCTTTTCCTTTAACTTTTACATATAAGTGTACGCTATCAGAGGTGGTAAAATTGTATTCTTGAGCTTTACTAGTTAGTGTAAATAAAGTCAATGAAATTAATATAAGTAGTTTATTCATTCCTAAAATTTGTTTAAGTCTATATTATTTTTATCAATTTATTACAGCATAGACGATAAACCCAGGAGTTTTGTTACACGTGTTTTAAGTTGATCAATCAACTCAAATTTAAAATTATTTTTGTTGTTTGCAAACCGCTTTAAGCAATGGTATTTAAGAGTTGTTATCTGTGTAAATAATAACAATATCATTTATCATTCACGTTGTTAATAACAAGATTTGAAAGCGCTTTTTAAATGATTTGCACTTAATTAATCTTCTAATTCAACTATTAAAATTCAGTTTTTAATAGCTTTAATGGATATTAAAAGTGCTAATAACTGTGTTTTAAATCTATTAAAATCTGTAAGTTATTTTAACTTTTCCTTTAGTTGCTTTATAAGGATCGAAAGTTATATATTCTGGTGCTCCACCATAATAGTCACTTCTAATTTCCTTTTTAAAATCACCTGTTAAATAATAATAGTAGTCTTTTGAATCATCTGCTTTACTTGGACTTATTCTAATTGTATCATTTGAAGTTCCTTCAATTTTAATATAATAAACAACATAAGATTTATTAGGAATAGGTATTAAGCTATCTACAAATTTTTCATTAAAATTATCAATTGTAATTTTTTTACTATCCGTTGAATTTCCACATGAAATTAGCAATAGTGTTATTGTAATTAATTGAATGTAAGTCTTTTTCATTTTGGTAGTTTTTATTTTAGTATCAATTTTATATTCTGGTAAAATATATGGTTCCAAGGAATAAGAAAACGCTATTATTTAACAGTTCTGAAAGTTCCTAAAACGGTAGCTAACAGCAATAATCCAAGTCCAATTCCTATGAATGAACCTTTCATTAAATCAGGTAATACAATATAGTAAGAAAGTACTTGAGAAATGGCAATTACAAACATTCCCATTGCTAATAAAATCAATGCTTTTCTTTTCGTGATTTTCATCATTTTAAATACGTTTTTAATTATTGGTAGCTGAATTTTGATAGTTGTTACAGCGATGCCTACAAATTTTAGCAACTTGTTGGAGTATCATTTCATTAAATGTTTCATTAAATACTTACCAAATAAAAAATGCTATCGAGTTTATCATAAGCAAACGAACCTCAACAAATAATTATACAAGCTGTAGTAACCAGTACTTATTCAAATTTAGAACTTAAAAATGCATCCAGCATTTGCTGTTCAATTGTTTTATCTACAGCAGTAATATTCATTGTGAATTCCTTTTTATCAAATAAACGGCTAAAACCGATAGTTTTCATTTTTATTCCATTAGGATACTCTATGGAAACGTCAAATCGATAAAACTCTAATCCGCTTACATTTTGAATAGATGAAACTGAATCGAGTTTTGCATCAGGTATTTGGTTTTCATACGTTTGATATAACATCTTGTTTATTTCAGCATAAGTATCCAAGTATGCTCCGTCAATTTCAACATCAAAAGGTTGCCAATTTGCTTCAAAGTTGTTATACTGTCCATTTTTATAGGTAAATAGGGTTACAGCGTTATTTTCTACCTTTTCATCAAAGGTATTTTCAATAGCATTTATTCCTTTATTTAGGGTTTTGTTCCATTCTTCTTTATTTATTGGTTCAAAATTTTCCGGAATGCTTACCGTCCAATTAAACTCTTCTATTTTTAAAGTTTCTGAATCACTGTTACAACTCAAAAAGGTGATTATCAATAATAAGTAAACTATTTTTTGTGTTTTCATTTTTTGTATTGGTTAGAACTTGTTTGTGTATAATTTTGTTAGATGTTTACGCAACTAATATATTGAATATTAACCAAATATAAAATGCTAATGGATTTTTGTAAGCAAACTAACATCGGTAATTAATTATGTACGCTGATGTACTGCTGTTAATTATCTTCTATTTCAATAGTAATACTTTGTCTAATTTTTTAAAAGAATTTTATCACCAGTTATTGGTTTGTTATAATAAAAACATAACGTATTTGTGTAATGTTTAGTTATATTAACAATAACTAAGTTAACAAAAAAACTGAGTAATTATTTTCGCCTTTTTTTGAGTGCCGTTAGTCTTTTATTCTGTTAAAAATCATTTCATTATTTTCTGTGAAATCAGTAGGACGTTCTCCATTAAAACCAATAGAGAATAAAATCTTATCATTATCTATTTTTTTTGCTATACACAATAATCTTTTCGTTTTATTGCCATCAAATATTGTAAAAATAAAATCTATCTCCATTGGAGATTTAGAGTAATCAATTTCATACTTTACACTCCCTCTTTTTCCTTCTATCTCAAAATCTTTTCCGCCAATTTTAAGTCCTTTAACCTCTATATACGCATAGCCTTCTTCATCAAAAAGAAAATAACCAGTTTCATTTCCGTCATCTCCTTTCCATTTTCCTACAATGCTAAAATCAGAAATATTATCCGTTTTAAATGAGGATAGCATCAAAGTAGTTATAAGTAATAAAATAATTTTTTTCATAGTTTCGTTTTTTTTATAATCGTTGTAAATGTTTTAAAAACATTCTATTTTACTCAATTACGCGATTTTTTATACACATTGTTTTATATAGTTTTTACTCTATAATCAAATTTCTATTCTTTGGATATTTAACCGTGTACTTTAGTTCAAATTTTTTACTTTCATTAGGATCAATTGAAAAGTCCCATTTAATTTCACCTGTCTCAATGTTGTGTTTTGCTCCTGAAGTTTCAGAAATATCTACTTTAATTTCTTCAAGTGTTGAAACAGGAACTTGATCAAAAATTAACATATTAATTGTTTGACTTTTATTATTTTTTACATTTATACTCCAAACTCTAGATTCCTCTTTTTTGCTTCCAATAAATTGCTTAGTAGTAAAGTTTTTTACTTTTTCTCTTTTTACAGAAACATTTTTATCTCTTCCCAATGAAATTTGTAATGTGTCAGTTGCATACCTAATGTCTAATAATGTTTTTCCTATATACGTATCCTCGAAAAAAATATTAGCTTCTCCCTCAAGTAAATTATATTTTTCCCAATCAGAAATGTTTGCAATCAAAAATGCATCTTTATCTATTTTTGGTACACAAAAATATTTATATTCTGCAGGTAAATTGTAATTTGCCATATCAACAGAATAACTTTTGTTATCTGATTTTATTGAATATGGAATTTCAATTTCAAAATCTACAGTTGTTTGTTTTTTAACTTGTGTTGAAGGAATTTGTAAACTACTAGCTCCTTGTATTTCTAAACCTGCAACTCTACCTTCTAAAACTTCTGTAACCGATTTTTTATTTTTTCTTCCATACCCAACAACTACAACCTCTTCTAGACTTTGACTATCTTCTTTTAAGTAAACATTTAGTGTAGTGCTTGTTATTGGTATAATTTGACTTTCATAACCGATATAAGAAAACTCTAACTGACTTGAATTATTTGGTATTGTAATTGAATAATTCCCATCAAAGTCAGTACTTGCGCCAATAGTAGTACCTTTAACAACAACGTTTACACCAGGTAATGGTAATTGATTTTCATCAACAACTTTTCCTTTAATTTCATTAGATATAAGATTATATGTAGGTGGTAATGTATTGTAATTTAAAAAATAAGTTTTCAATTCTGGTGCAACTCCTGAAATATTTGGATTAGCAGAGGATAAACTTAATTTTACATTATTCCAGTCAATTTTGGTATCTTGTTTCACATTCGCTTTATAAATAATCGCAATAGGTTCGTTTATATTTTTGGCTCTTATATCATATGATGGATACCAACCTGAATTACCTACTAAATATGAAAGTTCAAAATTTGCTTTGGTATTATTTTTCGAATCAATTTTAACAAGTATTTCTCCATTAGGAAAATCTCTTTTACTGGTTAATGTTTTAATCTGAAGATTTAAATCAATTTTTGATTTGTTTAACTCGCTTAAAGTTTTATTTCTTTCTATTTCTTTAAGTTTTAGTGCAGTTAATTTTGAGCTGTAAAAAATGGATGCCTCTTTAAGATTTGTTACACTTAATTCTTGATTTTTTCCTCCTATATTTCTGTTTCCTTGTAAAAAAGCTAGTTCTTCTTTTAAAATATCTAAATACGTTTTTTCAATATTCATTTTACTCTCAATTTCTTGAAGTTTTGATTCCAAGTCTAATAATTCTTGTTGTTTTTCAAGTTTGTCAATGTAATTTTGTTGATGGTTTACAGATAACACGGTTACATTTTCATTGGCCTTAACTTGAATACTTTTAGCATCAATAAATGGTGATAAATTAATGAATTTTAAGGTGGTTATACCCTGTGATAAATCAACAGTTTTTTTTCGTGTAATTTGAGCATCTTTAATAAATACTGTTACTTCATTTACTACAGTTATAACTTTTTTCTCATTTATTTCTTGAGAGTATATGTTGCTAAATATCAAGCAAATAATTAAAATCAATAGTTTTTTCATAGTTTCGTTTTTTTTAATCGTTGTAATTGTTATAAATGTTTTAATATAACCCACGTTATGGTTTTGTTATCGCAATTTTTTGTTGTTTCTTAATTGAAAGTAAAGGATTAATGGTATTGGTTGTAGCTTTTAATCGACTAGTGATTTGGAAATCGTTAAATAATCATCTCTTAAATTATCTTTATATTCAGATAAAGTCCAACATAATATTTTATAAAAATGCTCTTTTGTTTCAACAACAGTTATTAGCATATAAATACTACCTTCCTCTGAATTCCAACTCATTTCAACTTGAGCGTGCTGATTTTTATTTGATTTAAATTCAGTTATTTCAGAGATTGTTCTATTTTCAGATTCTAATTGATATTCTTTTGTAAAGTTTTCAAGAAACTCTGTAGGGTTTTGAAAAATCATACTTAAAGAATTTAACTCTTCTTTAGAATCTTCAATAACAATAACATACGCTTCTTTTACTGCATTTTTATATTGTAAAGTTGCAGCATCATTCAAATCATAGGTTTTAGCCATATAATTTGGGATGCTTAAACTATAACAGTTTCCAGCATTTTTTGTTGTAAAATTTTGAGAAAAAGAATGAGTTGTAATTGATAGTAGTAAAATAATCATGTAAAGTTTTTTCATAGCTTCTTTTTTATAATTGATTTAATTGTACAAATGGTTTTAGTATCATCAAAATTGCGGTTTGATGATTGCCATTTTTTGTTAGATAAATTTAATAAATTAAAAGTTTAGAATTATTCTATTTTAGTGGATGTAGTATTTTTTTATGGATGTTATTGCTTACTCCTAGCTTTACTCCTTAATTATTTTTGTCCGTGATATTTTGGATCAAAATCTACCATCCATTCAATACCGTATTTGTCTCTAAACATTCCAAAATAAGAACCCCAAGGACTGTCGCTAAGAGGAAATTCAACAACTCCACCAGCAGAAAGTCCCTTAAACAATCTATCGGCTTCTTCACGAGATTCGGCGCTAACAGATATCTTAGATCTGTTTTCATTTTCATTAACACGTCCCAAATGTTCTGGAACATCATTAGCCATTAAAATATTATTGCCAATTGGTAAAGCAATGTGCATAATTTTATTTGCTTCTTTTTCCGCTACAGGAAATTCTGCGCTTGATAAATCTTTGAAACGCATAATTTTTGTGAACTCACCACCAAATACTGATTTGTAAAAATTGAATGCTTCTTCAGCATTTCCGTTGAAGTTAATGTAAGGATTAATAAGAGCCATAATTTTATTTTTTAGATAGTTTGTAAATCTCAAAGTTATTACAACTTTAAATTCATAAAAATAGTATCATACAAGAAATGATGTTTTTTATTTTTTTACCATGAATGAAAGTAATGCATAAAACTTCCGTCCTTTTTTAAATATAGCGTAAATCTTTCTCCTTCTGAATACATATGAACAACAGTTGCCACTGAATTATATTTCAACGGATTTTTGGTAAAATACAATCCGGTCAAATTTCTATCATACAATCCAGTTATTGATTTTTGCCAAATTACATTTCCATTTTTGTCTTTACTTGTAAGTATGGTCTTATCATCAACCTTTGAAATAATTAAGGTTCCAAATGCAGTTTCCTGAATTTTAATTGGTTTTAATTCAAATTTTTCATCATAGTTAATTCCGTAAAAAGGACCATCATCAAAAGTCATTGTCATTTTTGGTAGGTAATTTATATTTTCTACCTGAGAATAGAAATCTGCTCGTATAAAATCAATTTTTTCAGCAATTGATTTATTTAGTAGTTGGGTACTATCTATTTCTCTTATTTTCAAATACACTGCTGTAATTGTATTAAAATACAATGTGTCAATTTTCTTAGTGCACTTAGGGTGAAACTCTTTTAACTGATACACAATCATTGGAATTAGAACGTTTGTCTTAATTTCAGATTGCCTGTTGTCTTTAGCAAAATCCATTTTCAACAATCCATCAAGCTCCGATGGAGGCCATTTTGTTACTTCTGTTTGATCTAATCCAAAAAAGTCAAGATATTTTATTTCATAGCAATCTGTTGATTCAGATTCTTGTCCAAATAAAGTCAGATTTAATGTTAAAAGTACTAATGTTAAAATTTTCATTTTTTGTTACCAAGTTACACAACGTATTTTTACCAAGGCAGGTTTCGTTTTTTAATTTCAGTGTGATATAAATTTTCAAGTTCTCTAATAATACTTGGTGAAATAGAAATATCTGCACTTTGCACATTGCTTTTTAACTGTTCAATAGTTACATTACCAGGAATAACCGTAGAAACAGCATCATACGCCAAACAGAAAGCTATGGCTTTTTGAGCCAAGTTTTCATCTGTTCCAAATACAGCTTTCACTTTGTTTACTAAGTTAGCTCTGGTTTCAATATCTTGTTTAGACCATCTACTTCTAATATCATTAAAGCTACTTTCGGCATTATATTTACCTGTTAACCAGCCAGAATCCAATGGAATTTTTACGATAATACCTACTTCTTCTTTTTGTGCTTGTTCAAATCCGCGCAAAGTATCTTGATGTAAAATATTAAAAAACACCTCCATTACTTTTGAGTTTGTGGTATTCATTAATAACTTCATATCATCATAAGTATCTAAAGAAGCACCGTATGCTTTTATTTTTCCTTCATCAATTAACCTATCAAGTATTTCGTAATGGTCATTTTTATTTCCATCAAAACATTCAGAAGGTGGGTTATGAATAATCAGTGAATCAACATAGTCTACTTGCAACCTTTTTAAACTTCCTTCTAAAGATTCACGTATATTATTAGCATTATAGTTTTGTGTACCGGTATGTGTATGACCAAATTTTGTGTTAATTACAACTTTACTTCGATCAACTCCCTTAAGCGCTTTACCCAAACGTGCCTCGCCTGTTCCGTGTCCATAATTTGGCGCTGTATCAAAAAAGTTGATTCCAAAATCTAACGATTTATGCACAAGTTGAGTGGCTTCAGTTTCTGTCATGCTTTTCCAACCAGAGTTTTGTCCTAATTGCCAAGCACCAAGGCCTATTTCAGATATATTTATGGTGTTTTTTATGTATTTTTTATATTTCATTGTGTAGAAATTTCTTTGTATTTGATTTTAAATATTGAGTATAAATAACTATTTTTTATAGTTGCCAACCGTTTTGGCTATGCAAAGTTACAATTTTGAAAACGCAATTTTCCAACGATTAAATTTAATACATTAAAGCTTTAGAATTATTCTATTTTAGTTACTGTAGTTAATTTTTTAGTTTTAAGTCTTTTAAATTGTACTGTCCGCTGGGTATTTGTTTATCATTTACGCGATAATATAACTTGCCATTATTTAAAGATAGCCCTGCTCGCATTGTGCCATTTACGCCTTTTTTAAAAAGTGTTATCACATAAAATAATGCTGTTTCATTGGGCGGTATTGTGCTGTGAAGTGAACCATAATTATAAAGATTACCACCCAAAGTAGCAGCTATATCCGCTATTCCATAATTAAATAATGGCGCTTTATCAAGTGTCATTTTTTCCAGTGGAAAAACTATTTTAAAATAATTATTTGGTGATGATGGTAATTCAAAAAATTCTGAAGACACTTTTAAAGACAATTCAAACGGATTGGTTGTTTCATTTTTTATCCGCGTCCAAAAAATAGCATACACATATTTTGTATTACTAGAATCCGTATATGTTAGCCCACCTTTTGGCAAACTATTTTCTATTGTTAGCCGTTGGTTGTTAACAGCAACATATTCATATTTAGTATCAATGTATTTTTCAAGTGCTATTGCAGCACTATCTTGCAAGCCTACATTATTAATGGTATTAGAAATATTTATATCATTTTTAATTTTAGCTGATTTTGATGTATTTTCTTGCCCACAAGCATACAATACTGGAATTAAAATAAGGAATTGAAGCAACTTTCTTTTTATATGTATACTGTTGTGGTTTGTATTATAATACATCACTTAAAAAGTATTTTTCTATTTACCAATTGTTGGCTGTAGTGTTTTTATTTTAATCCCATAATTCAGGTCTATTAATATTCATTGCTCTTAAATACGATAAAAATTGTCCTGCGTGAACAGCTTCGTGATACCCTATTCTTAATAAATATTTACCGAGTGTTTTATGTTCTCCATTTCCTGGATGAATGACTTTCGTTTTTTTTAATTCAGTTTCTGAAAATTTGCTAACACTTTCCAAGAATTCTTTTCGATAAGGTGCAGCAAATTCCAGTTCATCCGCAACACTCACAAAAGGTTTGTTTTCCCAAGGCGTTTTGTAATTTGTCATATCTCCTTGATTGATAATTATATTCCATCCATAATCAGCTTGTAACACGTGTCTAATCATTTCTATTGCGGTTATTGCTGTTTCATCAGGTTTCCAATTGTAATAGCTCTCTGGCAGTGCTTTCCAAAGTTTTATACTTTTTCTTCTTATTTCATTAAAATTTAAAATTATAAATTCGGTCTGTGTCATTTTCTGTTATATTTTATCATATTAACAACATAAATTATAGTAAGGTGTTACCCATTGCATTTATTAACTCTTGGTATTAAGTTCAAGTGCTTTTTTATAGTTTTCGGTTGCTTTTTTCTTATTACCTAAAATTTCATAAGCCTCTCCCAAACTATCATAGGCATTGGAAGAATTAGGGAAATTTTCTGTATTTAATATAAAGAATTCTAATGCTTTTAATTTGTTGTTTTCGTTTCCACTCCTTAACATACTATATCCTATTTGGTTCACAAGTTGTTCAGGTGGTTTAAAACTCCAAGAAAGTCGTTGAGAAATAGATTGGAAATGTTCAATTAGCTGTGCTTTGGTATCTACATCTCTGAAAGAAATATCATAATCTTTAAAAATCGTAGAAATTCCATCATAAAAAGCAATTGGAGGAACGGTACTATGGCTTTCATTCTCAAAATATGCTAGTTTCGCATAAAACGCTCCTTCACATTTACTATTTAATGCTTCATACAATCGTATATGGCGATCTCGGTTTCTAAAATTTCTTTTACCCCAATTGGCTGTTGCAAAGTAAATAAACCTTTTAAAAGAATTAGCCGTTACGGAATCTAATTTTTCATCCATAGTTTTGGCGTCCCAAGTTCCAAGACTTGGATCAACGCTAATGAATGCGTTAAAAAGAGTTTTTTCTTTCATATAGGCATAAGTAGCAAGTAAACCACCTAAAGAATGACCATATAAAATTCTATAAGGTTCTGTTCTGTAGTTTCTATCCAGTTCAGGTATAAGCTCATCTTCCAGAAATCTTAAAAATTTCTCCCCTCCTCCTGAATTATTTTCTCTTACTGTAACGATTTTGTCTGGCGTAAAGTCTCGTCTTCTATCTACATTTTGAACAGCTACAACAATCATTTCCGGAATTTTTCCGTTGCCACTCATATGGCTTACCATTCCAGTTATAGGTTTAAAATGAGTATTCCCATCAAGTATAATAAGAATAGGGTACTTTTTGTAAGATTCCTTACTATTATGGTATGATTCTGGTAGGTTAATCCAATACGCTCTTTCTTCATTTAAAATATTGGAATGTAGTGTATGTTTTGTACCGATTATAATTTGTTCAATATTTTGTGATTTTACCTGATTTAATCCGAATAGAAAAAACAGTGCTGCAATTATAATTTTACTCATTCTGTTGATGTTATATGATTACCAAAGGGTTTGTACAACATTCGTTGCGTTGATAAAAAAACTAATATAATAAATATTAATTGACCTCTAAAATTAGTAAGGATTTTTGTAAGTAGGCTATAACCAACAATTACGTATAGCTATTGCAAAGCGTTATTATTTATTCCATTCATCTTTTAAGATACTATAATACAAAGTATCTCGTCTTCGATTATTTGTCATCAAAGTATGACTTCTTAAAACGCCTTCTTTAATGAGGCCAACCTTTTCCATTCCTTTTCTAGCAGGTATATTCAGAATGTCTGTCTTAAATTCAATTCTTAAAGTTGCTGTTTCACTAAATAAATATTCAAATAGTAGTTTTTTTACGTGTCCGTTAATTCCAGTGCCTTGATATTCTTTCGAAATCCAAGTCCATCCAATTTCAACTCGTTTATTTACCTCTGAGATATTGCCAATTCTTGTTGTTCCAATAATATTCTCCTTTTTAGGATCTACAATTGTTAAAGGTAGTGCTTTATGCTGCTTTAGGTCAGATATGGCTGTTTTAATCCATTGCTTTAAAATTATTTCATCAGATAAGTCAGCAGTAAAATAATACCACATTTTGGGGTCAGTTGTCAAACTTTTCATTTTTTCAAAGTCGTCGGTTTTCATCGGTCTAAGAAAGACTCTTTCAGAACGTATTATTTTTTTAAAATCTATCATTTATTTAGGACGAGTGATAATATTGTACAACTAGTTAGAATATGAAAAGTTATAAGTTTTAAAACGTAATTTTCCGTTTTTTAAAATTAATATTTATTTGTTCTATAAATATTCTATATTGTTGAATTTAGCAATTTTTTATATGTATTGTTGGTAGCTGGCTTTTTTATGTTAAGCTCAATTTTTCAAATAAAACTCTATTCCGTTCATTTGAGTCTTTCAATATTTTATCAAAGCTCATTATTTCAACGTACATATTGTAATTGTCGTTGAAAAAGAAATAACCATCTCCACTCGGTAAAAGTTTGTAACCTGCATCTGATGCACTTGCTTTAAGTTTCGTAGTTAAATCACAAACTATGTAAGCATAAATTGGTGTATTTTTTCTTAAATCAAATTCTCTTTTATTCTTGTCTTTAGCAATACCATTAATTACCTCTCTTGCATAACGATTTACTTGCGTAATCGGATTTTCTTTATCCGAATAATCATCTCTCATTGGTCTTTTAAACTCAATGATTACAATAGATTCGTATGGTTTTTCATCATTGGCAAATGCAAAAGGTTTATTAAAAATCAATAAATCGGGTCTTTCGTTTGATTCCGATTCCATTGCCTTTACTTTATTAAATTTTTTGTCAGAAGCCAAGTATTTATGATAAGAAAGTTTCTCATCTATCATCCATAAATTATGCTCTTCAAATCCTATTTCGTCAGATAATTTTTGTAATGGAAATATTAAGTTATGTACTGCCTTTTCAGATGCTTTTTCTTTTAAAAACTTGCCAAACAAGTCTAAAACTAATTTACGATGAATTACATATTCTGATAATTTCGAGTTACCAACTTCAATTATTTTTGCATATAATTCTTGATGTTTTTTTGAAAATGCTTCTTTGTCTTCGTCACTTTCAATGAAGCGCAATATCTGTCTTGCTTCTTGCTTAACTTCTAACTCAAGTTCTTGTTGAATCTTAAAAAGTTCCAATTCCATTTTCTCCTCATTGAGTGTCGAAGGAATTTTTTTGATTTGACTTGGTTTGTATTTTAGAAGTTGTCTATATCTCGGATGCTGCGAAACAAACTCTTTAACTTTTGTAAATCGAGTTTGAGACAGTTTTTCAATTTGGTCTTCAAATTCGTTATAAATCATGGAAGTTATTTCTTTTCTTAATTCTTCTTGTGAAGTTTCATCTGGAAATTTCACTTCACCTTTTGCAAAAGTTATGGAAGTTCTTTCATCGTTAACATTATTATCTAAATAGTCCCCTTCTACGTAAACAGAAATTGAGAATGGATTACCTTCTTTATCGTAAAGAAAATTATCCATTTCTGGGATATCTGTTGAAATTTTATCAAATGTTACTTCTCTGGTATTTGCACAATAATGGATTTTGTTATCAATTTTATTACTGTAAAGTTTTACAACGCTTAATTTAAAAGCATTGGTTCTAACTTTTATATTTTTGGTTTTTACTTGTCCTTTGGTGAAAAGTTTAAAAAGGTCGTTTACAACTATTTTATTATCCAAATCATTTATTATTATTCGAGGACAATCATCACTTAAAAAGTATACGAATGTGTGTTCAATAATTTTTAGAGCAATATCTTCTGGATTATTGTTACACCATTTTCTGTAATCAGCTTTTAATCCTCTCAAAGCTACTATTGTGTATCTCTCTTGTGTTGTATTTACTTGATTTAAAGTATGATTCTCAATCCCTTTTTTTGTAGGTTCAAATTGAAACTTTCTTAAATTCCATTGTCCGTTTTCTTTATAGCGACTTTCAATTTCAGCTTTTCGGAATGCTCTCAACCAAGTAAATCGTCCGATTCCTTTTCCTCCTTTACCGTACTTGTATGTTGAGTGAGCAAAATTAAAAGAATCGTAATTATTTTCATTAAAGCCAATTCCATTGTCTTTTACTACAAAATCAATTATTTCGGGTAAAATTTCGTTTTCGGATAGTTCTAATTTTTTTTGAGTTGAACGAATTATATCAATTTCAATAATTCCAGTTTTGGTTGAACTATCTTCTTCTATTGCTTGAATAGAATTAACAATTGCCTCAAATAAAGGAAGTAGTGTATTGCTATAAGCAAGTTTCTTTTCGTTAATTTTTCCTTTGATGTCTATTTGCATATTGTTCTTTTTTCAGCTTAACCACAACTATATATCTCCAACCAAATACAACCCTACAGTATTACTATTTTCTGTATAAACCTTTGTTTTATAGTTGTTTTTGAATTTGCAATTTTTTTATGTGTATAAAAATACTAAAAAAATAAAAAGGGAAACCTCTTTGTGTATTTTTTTTTAACAGTACGCCCTCACTTTTATATGGTACTGCCTTAGGGCTTTTTAAAAAAATACAGCTAACAAATAATATACAGTGCTAAGTGCTTATAATTTAATAAAGACTTTTGTACAATTTATTAAGGACTTTATTATAATTTGTGCTGAACTTTAATAAAAATATTGTACAATTTTGTGTAAAAAAATTGTAGAATTAAATTAAAATTATTGTACAATTAATTTGAAGAATTTGTACTATTAAAAAATAGTAGTAAATTAACAGGCAGTTAATACAGGATGGTTAAAGATACATAATTAACATTATTTAACCGCTGTTATGGGTTATTTTTTATTAACAATAACCTTTATAATATTAAAATAGTAACCACCCATTTAAAAAATGTTAAAAATGCCTATACGCTACAGAATTACCAAAAGAAGCAACAACATTGCCCTAGAAAAGAAATCGAACTATATTATGCAGGCCGTTAGTACCGGAACTATAGATATTAATAGGCTTAGCTATGAAATTAGTAACGAATGTACTTTAAGCAAAGTAGATGTAAAAGCGGTTTTGTTTGCCCTTGGTGAAAAACTAGAATTTCATTTAAAAGAAGGCAAAACCATAGATATTGAAAATATTGGAAAATTTAAAATTGGTTTTAAAAGCATTGCTGCTGAAAACGCAAAAGATTTAACACCTAAAAAAAGTATTGTAAAGTATCATTTAAATTTTCAACCATCGGTATACATCAAACGTTGGCTAAAAAAAGGACTAAAAACCTATAAAGAAGGCAGTACTAGTAACTAACTGTTTGCTGTTAAAATTATAAAACCAACAACGTTCCTTTTAAAGTTACACTGTTGGTTTTATATACTTATTTTTATGGTTTGCATAGCGCAATTTGGTTGCCTCTTTTTAAAGTTTTTACAAACAGTAAAAAGCAAGTAACCTTAGCCTAGCTTACAAGGTAACGCCCAACTATTGTTTATACCAACCTGCGTATTTAACGTAGTTATTGGCAATTCTATCAATTTCGCCAGAAATTAGTTCTTGACTAATATCTTTTACTTTTTTTGCTGGCACACCTGCGTAAATAGTTCCAGACTCAATATGTGTACCTTTGGTAACCACCGCACCTGCAGCAATAATACTATTGCTTTCTACCACACAATCATCCATTACAATGGCGCCCATCCCTATTAAAACATTGTCGTGAATGGTACAACCGTGTACCAAAGCATTGTGTCCTATAGATACGTTGTTGCCAATATTTGTTGGGTATTTTTGATAGGTTGCGTGTATCACAGCACCATCTTGTACATTTACTTTGTTTCCTAATTTTATATAATGTACATCGCCACGTAATACCGCATTGTACCATATACTACATTGGTTGCCCATACTTACTTCTCCTATAATTACTGCGTTTTCTGCAATAAAACAGTCTTCACCAAACTGTGGCTTGTTTCCGTTTAATTCTTTAATAATCATATTTTATAATACTAAATAATACCTTCTGTTTAGATGGCAAAATTACTTAAATAAAATTGAAAGTGTATTAAAATGAGCCATTGATATTAGGACAACCACCAATTCTTCTTGGTGAACGGCAACCAAAATTAAACCCTAAAGATATTTGATGATACCCAGCATCATCAAATAAAATTTCACCAGATTGCTTGGTGTATGTGTAAGAAATCATAAAGTTATTAAAGTTAACACCTACAATGGGTGTTAGGTAGTTTAACTCTTCGGTATTGGCATTATCAAAACCTTTTCTGTAAGAAAAAGCTGCCCATATTTGCGCATCTTGTACTTCTTTATATACTTTTAAATTAAAGTCTACAAACTTCTCTCCTGTTCTTTCAATAGTTTGCGCCATTACAGATGGCTCTAGCTGAAAATTATCGTTTTGGTCATAATAATACCCCAAGGTTACTAAATACCTGCGTAGGTTTAAAGATTCATAGCGGTCGTTATACAAATTACGCGCACTTAATAAAATGTTTTTTGCAGTAAAATACGAGAAAAAACCGCCTTTGTGGTACGCCATACTAACATCGGAATTAAAGTAACTTTCACTTTGTACAATTTGTGAAATTACAGGATCTGGAATGGTAAAATCACGTTCATCAACATTGTTATTGACCACCATAAAAGAAAGTCCGAATGATAATTGGTTTACCTCATCATATCTATTGCCAAGTTGAATGTGGTACGCATACGCACCTTGAGCTCCTTGTTGCGAGTGATAGCCATTTTTATCATTAAATAAAATAAGCCCCAAGCCCATATTTTCACCCACTTTGGTATGGGCGCTTAATGTTTGTAATGATGGTGCATCTTCTATTCCTGCCCACTGTGTTCTTGCAGTAAACCTTAATTTTCCACAATTTCCAATTCCTGCTGCTGATGGATGTACTAAAAAAACATTGTCTGATAAATAATCAGCATAAATAGGCAATGTTTCCTGTGCATTTAAAAAAGGAAGCGTTAAAAAAAATGTTACTACAAATACTTTAAAAAATTTCATTACGTAAAAAAATCGACCTTCAAATATATGCTATTTATACGTATTTATGAATTGAGAAAAATTATAATTGCCACTAAGCTTTAAAAAAGCGATAAAACTTTTGTTTGTGATTCTTCGTTTTTACCAATAAAAATTTTAATTTTCATAAATTCTAATACTTTTAAAAGTGTTCCAAAATGGTAATCTTTATCCGTTAAGTGCGCACTTAAAATACTGTTAACAGCAGTTTTACTTAAATTGGTTCCGTTTATAATTTCAATCTTTTTAATGCCATTATTCTCCATTTTTTCACGAATAATTTTAGCAATTTGCGCTTTACTATTTACTTCAAACAAATGAATTGATAACATACTATAAAATTTAAATTTACCACTACTATATACTGTATGTAAGTTACGGATTTTTAATAAATTAGAAAAAAATCAACCGTAAGAAATTAAAAAACAATTTTAACATTTAACAGCATTTTAATACACATTTGTTATTTTTTTTTACCTTTGTAACACCTTATGAAGCAATTATTTAGAAAAATAACAGCTATATTAATGGCATTTGTAGTATTGTTTTCTACAATGTCATTTACCTTTAGTGAGCACTATTGCGGTGACTTGCTTGTAGATAGTGCGTTGTTTTCTAAAGCAGAAACTTGCGGTATGGCCATGGAAACAGCCCCTGCAACTAGTGATTGTAATGCTATAAAAAAAGATTGCTGTTCAGACACGGTGAAACAAATTGAAGGACAGTCCAATCTAAAAATTGACTTTCAAAAAATTTCTTTTCAGCAAGCATCATTTGTGATTGCTTTTACCTATGCTTACTTAAATTTATTTGAAGGAACTAATACTACAGCTGTTCCTTTTACAGCATATTCGCCGCCGCTGGTCAACAAAGACATTGCGGTACTTTATCAGGTTTTCAGAATTTGATTTTAAACTTTTTAAATTGAATTGCTATTGTTTTGGTCTTTCTCCAAAATAACAGCTAACCACCTAATGCTATTAGGTTTAAACATTCATTTAAAGTTTAAAATTCATTTTTATGTTGCATAAAATAATAAAATATTTTTTAGAGAATAAGTTGGTAACGGCGCTCTTATTGCTGGTTTTTATTGGTTGGGGTATTGTAACTTCTCCGTTCAATTGGAATGTCGCATTTTTACCAAAAGATCCTGTGCCTGTTGATGCCATTCCTGATTTAGGAGAAAATCAACAAATTGTATTTACAGAATGGCCTGGCCGATCACCACAAGATATTGAAGATCAAATAACATATCCGTTAACAACGTCATTGTTAGGAATTCCCAACGTAAAATCTATCCGAAGTTCTTCTATGTTTGGAATCTCTAGTATTTACATCATTTTTGAAGAAAAGGTAGATTTCTATTGGTCGCGCTCCAGAGTACTAGAAAAATTAAATTCCCTACCCTCAAACTTATTACCAGAAGGCATCAATCCTGGGTTAGGACCTGATGCTACAGCTTTAGGCCAAGTGTATTGGTACACCATTGAAGGTAGAGATCCTGATGGAAATGTAACAGGTGGTTGGGATTTACAAGAGCTACGTTCTGCACAAGATTATTATGTAAAATATGCTTTAAACGCCGTTTCAGGAGTTTCAGAAGTTGCTTCTGTTGGTGGATATGTTAGAGAATATCAGGTAGATGTAAATCCAGATGCATTAAAAGCCTACAATATTGGTATTGATATGGTAATGATGGCGGTTAAAAATTCTAATCGTGATATTGGTGCTAAAACTATTGAAATTAATAAAGCAGAGTATTTTATTCGCGGATTGGGGTACATTAAATCTACCAAAGATTTAGAAAATACGGTGGTGCAAGTAACCAACAATAAGCCTATTTTAATTAAAGATATTGCTACTGTTAATTTAGGTCCAGCCACTAGAAGAGGTGTTTTAGACAAAGGAGGTGCAGAAGTTGTTGGCGGTGTAGTTGTAGCGCGTTATGGTTCTAATCCGCTAGAAGTAATTAATAATGTTAAGGCAAAAATAAAAGAGTTTGCACCTGGTTTACCTAAAAAAACATTGGCAGATGGCACTATTAGTCAATTAACTATTGTTCCTTTTTATGATAGAACACAATTGATTCACGAAACGATAGGAACCTTAGAAACCGCACTATCACATGAAATATTAATAAGCATTATAGTAGTGCTAGTGTTACTTTTTAATTTAAGAGCCTCTATCATTATTTCTAGCTTATTACCTGTGGGTGTTTTAATGACGTTTATTGTGATGCGCTATGCAGGTGTTGATGCAAATGTAGTGGCACTTTCTGGTATTGCTATTGCCATTGGTGTTATGGTTGATATTGGAATTGTATTTGTTGAAAATATTATTCGGCATTTAGAAATGCCCGAAAACATAGGTGCTAAAGGAAAAGCCCTACTACAAGTAATTTACCGAGGAACCACAGAGGTTGCTTCTGCAATTACAACTGCCTTAGCTACCACCGTAGTAAGTTTTGTACCTGTTTTTGCCATGCAATCTGCAGAAGGTAAGCTATTTATACCGCTTGCTTTTACCAAAACTTTTGCGCTGTTAGGTGCATTTGTGTTAGGTATTGTTGTTTTACCATCATTAGCGCACGTTATTTTTGGTATTAATTTCAATAACAAAAGAGTAAAACGCATTTGGGGAATTGTGCTAATAGTGGCAGGTTTAATAATGGCTATTACTTACCTTACTTGGCTTCCATTAGTGCTTTGTATTTTAGGAGCTCAAACACTTTTTGAACATCAAATACCAGCAAAATTTAGAAAACATTCAAACAAAATAAATGTTGGTTTAATGCTATTTATAGCCACGTTTTTTCTTGCACAAGCTTGGATGCCTTTAGGTCCACAAAATAGTGTATTTGCAAACTATTTATTTGTTATAATTATCATGGGGTTAATTTTAGGCGCCTTATTCTCTATTGTGCATTTTTACGAAACTATTTTAAAATGGTGTTTAGATAACAAAGCAACATTCTTTTTAATTCCAGTATTTACCTTGTTTTTAGGGGTGTTATCTTGGATTGGTTTTAACAACACTTTTAGCTTTGTTAGAAATGGCACTGAAAAAATAGGTTGGAATATTAGCGAAACCACGGTTTGGAAAACCGCATCGAATACTTTTCCTGGGATGGGTTCTGAATTTATGCCCTCATTAAATGAAGGTAGTTTTTTATTAATGCCAACAACCATGCCACACGCTGGTATAGAAGAAAGTAAAAACACGCTTCAAAAATTAGACATACTTGTCGCAAATATTCCTGAAGTAGAAAACGCCGTAGGAAAATTAGGAAGAGTTGAAAGCGCCATTGATCCAGCACCAATTTCAATGTTTGAAAACATCATAAACTATAAGTCAGAATTTATTGTAAATGATGAAGGAAAACCTAAAAGATTTCAGGTTGATAACGATAATAACTTTGTATTAAAAGATGGAACGGCAATTTCAAATGAAGATGCATTAAAACAAGGCATTACGGAAACAAACTTAGTATTAGATGCAAATGGCGAGTACTACAGAAACTGGCGATCGCACATTAAGAATAGTGATGATATTTGGAATGAAATTGTAAAAGTTACCAATATTCCGGGAGTAACATCAGCACCTAAACTTCAACCGATTGAAACACGATTAGTAATGTTACAAACGGGTATGAGAGCGCCTATGGGTATAAAGGTTTACGGACCTGATTTAAAAACCATTCAAGATGTTGGTTTAACGCTAGAAAGTATTTTAAAAGAAGTGCCATCAGTTAAAAGCAATGCTGTGTTTGCCGATAGAATTGTTGGAAAACCTTATTTAGTAATTGATATAAATAGAGACGCCATTGCCAGGTATGGTTTAAGTATTGAAAAAACACAACAAATACTTGAAACGGCTATTGGAGGTATGAAAACAACGACCACTGTTGAAGGCAGAGAGCGTTATCCGGTGCGAGTTCGCTACCCACGTGAGTTAAGAGATGATCCAGAGAAAATTAAAAAAATAGTAGTCCCAACACCTACAGGTGTGCAAGTTCCTTTAGGAGAATTGGTAACAATTAATTTTATTCGCGGACCTCAAATGATTAAAAGTGAAGATACTTTTTTAGTGGGATATGTGTTATTCGATAAAAAAGAAAACTATGCTGAAGTGGATGTGGTAAATGATGCACAAGCATTAATTGATTCTAAAATTGCTGATGGTAGTTTAGTAGTTCCTAAAGGGGTGAGTTTTAAATTTTCAGGAAGTTATGAAAACCAAGTACGTGCAGTTAAACGATTATCTATTGTAATTCCAATAAGTTTAGTGGTTATTTTTCTGTTATTGTATTTTCAATTTAAAACCGTTATTGCATCTTCTATCCATTTTTCAGGTGTGTTTGTTGCCTTTGCCGGTGGTTTTATAATGCTTTGGTTGTATGGGCAAGATTGGTTTTTAAACTTTTCTGTTTCAGGTGTTAATATGCGCGATTTATTTCAAATTCATACTATTAATTTAAGTGTGGCTGTTTGGGTTGGATTTATTGCCCTCTTTGGAATTGCAACCGATGATGGCGTTATTATGGGAACTTACATTCATCAAGTATTTGAAGAAAAAAAACCAACTACAGTTTCTGAAGTGCGTGCCGCAGTACTAGAAGCAGGTAAAAAACGTGTACGACCAGCAATGATGACTGCCGCCACAACCATAATTGTATTACTGCCAGTGTTATCTTCAACAGGTAAAGGGTCAGATATTATGATTCCTATGGCAATACCCACTTTTGGTGGAATGATCATTCAAATTATGACCATGTTTGTGGTCCCTGTTTTACAAGCATATTGGAGAGAGTCTGTCATTAAAAAAAATAATAAATGAAAACGAAGTTTATATATAAAATATTAAATATTAGATATTTAATTATACTAAGTTTGCTATTTTCATTTCAAGTAAATGGACAAACTTTAGATGCGTATTTACAAATTGCGTCAAAAAACAATCCTGAGGTAAAATCGGCTTACGCAAAATTTGAAGCTGCTTTACAAAAATCGCCTCAGGTAAGTGCTTTACCTGATCCTACTTTAACTGTAAGCGCATTTGGTAGGATGATTGAAACCAGAATTGGTAGACAAGAAGCGCGCTTTAGTTTAATGCAAATGTTTCCGTGGTTTGGCACTTTAGCAGCAAAAGAAAACGCCGCAAATTTAATGGCTGAAGCACTGTTTCAAAACTATGTTGATACCAAAAATGAAGTGTTTTTAAATGTAAAAAAAGTATATGCTGAAATGTACGAGTTACAGCAAATGATCACGTTAGAAGAAGAAAATTTAAACATTTTAAATACTTATAAAGACTTAGCCTTAAACAAATTTAAAAATGGAAAAGGTGTCATGGTTGATGTAGTTAGAATTGATATTAAAAGAAACGAAAGTATTACCAATATTCAGATTCTAACAAATAAGAAAAAACCTTTACAAATAGCACTCAATACTTTGTTGAACAGAGAAAATACGATAGAGATTCTTTACCCAACTAAATTACCTACAACAAACTTAAATGTGTTGATAGCTTCAGATTCACTGTTGAATAACAATCCGAAATTGGTGCAATTAGACCGGCAAAAAGAAGCATTTGAAGCACAAAAAAAAGTTGCTGTAAAGGAAAGTTATCCAAAAATAGGCATTGGACTAGACTATTCAATTATTGCTAAAAGAGATGTGCCTGATTTAGCAATGAACGGACAAGATGCTATAATGCCTATGCTTTCTGTTACACTACCTATTTTCAGTAAAAAATATAAGGCGGCACAAAAAGAAGCAGCGTATATGATAACAGCCACTGAAGCGCAAAAAATAGCCACAACTAATAATTTAATAAGCAGTTATAGCAGTTCGCAATATGAGGTGTCAAAATCAACTGATTTATTGAAATTATTTGAAAATCAGGTAAAAAGCACCAAACAAGCAATGTCGCTTTTAATTGCTGCTTACAGTAATTCTAATGCAGATTTTATTGAAATATTACGGTTAAATCAAGATGTTTTAATGTATAAAAAAGCAATGGCTACTGAAGTTAAAAATCAATTTATTGCAGCAGCAAAACTTGCGTATTTACTTTCTAAAAATGACTAAAATGACAACAAAAATAAAAAACACTCTAAAAATAGTAGGCCTCCTTTTTATAGGAATTTTACTAGGTTGGATACTTTTTGGTGGTAACGATGCCGCTAATAATACACACAATCATACTGCTGAACAAGAAGCAACTATTTGGACTTGCTCTATGCATCCTCAAATTCGTAAAGATGAAGCAGGCCAATGTCCGCTTTGTGGGATGGATTTAATTCCTATGGCTAAAAATGATGTAGAAACCGATCCAAACGCACTTCAAATGAGTGAAAATGCACTAAAGTTAGCAAACGTTCAAACGATGATAGTAGGCACTAAAGAAGCCAATAAAGAACTTCGCTTAAATGGAAAAGTACAGGTTGATGAACGAAAAGTGTATACGCAATCTTCACATATCCCTGGAAGAATTGAAAATTTAAGCATCAATTTTACGGGTGAAAGCGTGTATAAAGGGCAAACTTTAGCTTATATATATTCGCCTGATCTTGTAACTGCGCAAGAAGAATTGTTACAGTCGTATGCTATCAAAAATTCGCAACCTGAATTGTTTGATGCTGCCAAACAAAAATTAAAGAATTGGAAAATTGGTGAAAAAACGATCAATACAATTATTAGTACTAGTAAAACAATACAACAGTTTCCAATTACTGCAGATGTTTCAGGAATTATTACCGCTAAAAAAGTGGAGCTTGGTGATTATGTAAACCGAGGAATGCCAATATATGAAATTGCCGATTTATCATCACTTTGGGTACTTTTTGATGTGTATGAAAGTGATATGGCTTGGGTAAAAGTAGGTGACAAAGTTTCATATACCGTTCAATCAATTCCAGGTAAAACGTTTGAAGGAACAATCTCTTTTATTGATCCTATAATTAATGCGCAAACAAGAGTTGCCACAGCAAGAGTTGAAGTTAAAAATGATAAAAATAACTTAAAACCTGAAATGTTTGTGACTGGAATTTTAAAAAACAACCTGAGTACAAACAATTCAAAAGAACTTATAATTCCTAAATCTGCTATTTTGTGGACAGGTGAAAGATCGGTAATCTATGTAAAAAATAAAACTGAAAATGCTATAAACTTTACCTTAAGAGAAGTAACATTAGGCGCATCGCTTGGCAATGCTTATATTATAAAATCTGGTCTTGAAACTGGTGAAGAAATTGTAGTAAACGGAACATTTACGGTGGATGCGGCTTCGCAATTAGCAGGAAAACCAAGTATGATGAATTTAGAAGGTGGCAAAGCTGCTACTGACCACTCAAACCACAACAATACAGCAACAATAAATAATTCAACAGACAGTCAAACAAATATGGAAACTACCATGGTGGTTTCAAAACAATTTCAACAACAATTAAATAATGTATTTGAAATATACCTAAATTTAAAAGATGCATTGGTTGCTGATAATGGTAATAAAGCTAAAACAGCTGCTCAAAATTTATTAAAACAACTAAGTAAGGTTAATATGAAATTATTGACTAATAATGAAGCACATACCCAATGGATGGTTATACATACAAAAATTAAAACCCTAACAACGTATGTTTCTGAAACTTATGATATAGAAATTCAAAGAGATCACTTTAAAGATATTTCTACACAACTTATAAAAGCCATTAAACTATTTGGCATAAATAAAATGGTATATGAGCAATTTTGCCCAATGGCTAATGATGACCATGGTGCTTATTGGTTAAGTACATCAGCAGCAATTAACAATCCGTATTTTGGTAGTAAAATGCTAAAATGTGGCTCAACAACAACAATAATTAATAAATAATAACACTTTAAAATAATTAAAAAATGAAAACAAAAATTAGTATTGTACTCATGGCTTTTGTACTTTTTTCAATAAGTACAGCAAAAGCACAACAAAAAGAAGTAAAAACAACTGCACACAAACACGTAGAAAAAGTAATGTATGTGTGCCCAATGCATGCGGATATTAAAAGTGAAAAACCGGGCACTTGTTCTATTTGTAAAATGGATTTAAAAAAAATGGAACTGAAAACTGATTCTACCAAAATGAAACATAAACTTATGAAGCAGCCGGTATATTCTTGTCCAATGCATGCAGATATTAAAAGTAATAAACCTGCCAATTGTTCTAAATGCGGTATGAAACTCGTACTTAAAAAAGAAACGAAAGACACCGATCAAAAAAAGTAATTTTTACGAGTGTTGGATACTTTAACACGAATGAATTCAACACTCATTTTTCTTTCAATATTAATTTTCTTAAATTAAACTAATTATGAAACACCTATATAAAATAACTGGAATGTCATGTAATGGCTGCAGAACCAACGTAGAAAATACTTTAAACAATATAAATGGTGTACTAAATGCAACTGTTGATTTAAAAGAAGAAAAAGCCACTATTGAAATGGAATCTCATATTCCAATTGAGAAATTACAACAAGAATTTTTAAATGCTGGATTGCATTATACCATTTCAATAGATGATCCAAATGAAAAAAATACACCAAAAGTAACCGTAAAACCAGTAGATGGTAATGGCGTTTTTTATTGCCCAATGCATTGTGAAGGAAACAAAACCTATAACAAAATGGGAGATTGTCCTGTTTGCGGTATGGATTTAGTAGAACAGCCAAAACTTACTGAAGACAGTCAATATACTTGCCCAATGCATCCTGAAGTAGTAAAAGATAGTCCTGGAGATTGTCCTGTTTGCGGCATGGATTTAGTTCCTACAACTCCAGAAAAAAGCGCAGAAAGCAAAACGTACGATCGTTTGTTAAAAAAAATGAAACTATCTATTGCTTTTGCACTTCCTGTTTTTATTATTTCTATGTCAATGCATTTACCATCAAATCCATTGCCAAAATTAATGCCACAAGTTTATTGGGACTGGTTGCAATTCATTTTAACACTACCCATTGTATTTTATACCTGTTGGATGTTTTATGAACGTGCCTGGAAATCTATAATTACCTGGAATTTAAACATGTTTACTTTAGTTGGTATTGGAACTGGAGCCGCATTTTTATTTAGCATTATTGGTTTGCTATTTCCTGCCATTTTTCCAGATGAATTTAAAAGCGCATCCGGGGAAGTTGGTTTATATTTTGAAGCAACTGCAGTAATTTTAACCTTGGTTTTATTGGGACAATTGTTAGAAGCTAGAGCCCATAGCCAAACAAGTGGCGCTATTAAAGCACTTTTAAAACTAGCACCTTCACAAGCAACATTGGTTAGTGATGGTGAAGACAAAATAGTATCTATAAATTCCATAAAAAAAGGTGATTTACTACGCGTTAAACCTGGCGAAAAAATACCAGTTGATGGCGTTATTACTGAAGGAGCTAGCAGTATTGATGAATCTATGATTACAGGTGAACCAATTCCGGTTGATAAAGAAGAATCTGACAAAGTAAGTTCAGGAACCATCAATGGCACAAAATCATTTATAATGAAAGCTGAAAAAGTTGGTGCAGAAACTTTGTTAGCTCAAATTATTCAAATGGTAAGTGATGCCAGTCGCTCACGAGCACCTATTCAAAAATTAGCAGACACTATCTCAAAATATTTTGTACCAATTGTGGTGATAATCGCTATTATAACTTTTATAGTTTGGGCGTATTTTGGACCTAATCCTGCATTAGTATATGCTTTTGTAAATGCTGTAGCTGTTTTAATTATTGCTTGTCCGTGTGCATTAGGTTTAGCAACGCCAATGTCAGTTATGGTGGGTGTTGGTAAAGGTGCACAAAACGGAATTCTTATAAAAAATGCTGAAGCTTTAGAATTAATGAACAAAATTGATGTATTAATTACCGATAAAACGGGAACGCTTACTGAAGGAAAACCATCAGTAGAAAAAGTATATTCTGTAGATAATGAATCAACCGACTTGCTTGGTTATATTGGCTCTTTAAATCAAAACAGTGAACATCCTTTAGCACAAGCAATAGTTGATTATGCTAAAAAAAATGACAGTCAATTTTCAACAGTTAAAAACTTTGAAACGTATGCTGGAATGGGTGTTGTTGGTACTATTGATAAAGAAAATATTGCCTTAGGAAACGAAAAATTGATGCTAAAATTAGATGTTACGGTTTCAAATACCTTAAAAAATGAAGTGCTTAAAGAGCAGCGTTTAGGGAAAACAGTTTCATTTATTGCTATAAATAATACAGCCGTTGGTTATGTAAGTATTTCTGATGCTATTAAAAAAACTAGCAAACAAGCTGTTGAACATTTAATAGCCAATGGCGTTGAAGTAATTATGCTTACGGGTGATAATGAAAACACTGCAAAAGCAGTTGCCAAGGAATTGAATTTAACTAGTTTTAAAGCAAGTTGTTTGCCTGAAGATAAATTAGAGTTTATTAAAAAATTACAATCTGAAGGTAAAATTGTTGCAATGGCAGGTGATGGTATTAATGATGCACCAGCTTTAGCACAAGCAAATATAGGAATAGCAATGGGCACAGGAACAGATATTGCTATTGAAAGTTCTGAAATAACTTTGGTAAAAGGCGATTTAAAGGGTATTGTTAAAGCAAAATATTTAAGTCACGCTGTGATGAAAAATATCAAACAAAATTTATTTTTCTCATTTGCTTATAATATTTTGGGTGTACCAATTGCTGCCGGTTTGCTTTATCCATTTTTTGGCATGTTACTATCGCCAATTATAGCTGCTTTGGCTATGAGTTTTAGTTCCGTTTCGGTAATTACAAATTCGTTAAGATTAAGGTCTGTTAAATTATAAAAAAAGAAAAAGCCGTTTATATAAACGGCTTTTTCTTTTTTTATAATAGTTATTTAAATATTTTTAGCTAACCAATCTCCTACTTCACTTGTTTTATAGGCTTTGTTTTTTCCTGATAAATCTTCAGTTACAATACCTTCTACCAAAGATTTATTTACAACATTTTTAATGGCTTCAGCTTCTTGAGTTAAACCAAAAGCATCTTCAAACATCATAGCTGCAGATAAAATTGTTGCTAACGGATTTGCAATATCTAAACCTGTTGCTTGTGGATAAGAACCATGAATAGGTTCGTATAACGATGTTTTTTCACCCACAGAAGCACTTGGCATTAATCCCATAGATCCTGAAATTACAGAAGCTTCATCCGTTAAAATATCTCCAAATAAATTTTCGGTAATTAAAACATCATAACTATTTGGCCATTGAACTAAACGCATTGCAACAGCATCAACAAATTCATACGAAACTGTAACTTCTGGATATTCATTTTCCATGGCTTGTACTGTTTCTCTCCATAAACGTGAGGTTTCTAATACGTTTGCTTTATCCACACAACATAATTTTTTTGAACGTGTCATCGCTAATTCAAACCCTTTTTTTGCTAAACGTTGAACCTCAGCACGTGTATATACGCAGTTATCAAATGCTGTTTCTCCATCATCTCTTCTTCCTTTTTCTCCAAAATAAATTCCACCTGTTAATTCACGTAAAAAAACCAAGTCAGTTCCTTCAATACGTTCTCTTTTTAACGGAGAATTATCAATTAATGATGGAAAAGTAAATGTTGGGCGTACATTGGCAAATAGGCCTAATTTTTTACGCATTTTTAACAAACCTTGCTCTGGACGAACTTTTGCTGATGGATCGTTATCATATTTTGGATGTCCAATTGCGCCAAATAATACAGCATCTGCATTTACGCAAATTTCATGAGTTTCATCAGGATAAGGTTCACCACAAGCATCAATAGCTGCAGATCCAGTTAATGCAGGCGTCCAATTAATTTCATGGTTAAATTTTACAGCAACGGCATTACAAACTTTTACTGCCTGATCAATTACTTCAGGACCAATTCCATCTCCTGCTAAAAGTGCAATATTCAATTTCATTTATTCTAATTTTATATATTTAACATTCTTTGTGTGGCTTTAATTGCAGATACTGTTTGATCCGAATCTAGCCCTCTTGTTATAAATCTTTTATGGTCGTTTTCCCAAGTTATAATAGTTTCACACAAGGCATCAGAAGTACTTCCTGGCGGAATTCTAACTGCGTAATCTACTAACTTTGGCAATATCATTTTTTTCTTTTTATACAATTTTTTTAAGGCATTCATAAAAGCATCAAACTGACCATCACCTTGCGCATGTTCTTCGTAAGCATTACCATCAATTTTAACTAAAACAGTTGTTGAAGGTTTTAATCCTTTTGAATGCGTAAGTACATACGACTCAATAGTAATGCGTTCTTGATATAAATTACTATTTAATACATCAGAAATAATGTACGGTAAATCTTCTTTGGTAACCAATTCTTTTTTATCACCCAATTCAATAATACGTTGGGTAACTTTCTTTAAATCTTCATTATTTAAAGTTAGCCCTAATTCTTGAAGATTCTTTTCAATATTCGCTTTTCCTGATGTTTTTCCTAATGCGTATTTACGTTTTCTCCCAAAACGTTCAGGCATTAAATCGTTAAAATACAGGTTGTTTTTATTATCACCATCTGCGTGAATACCCGCAGTTTGTGTAAACACATTATCACCAACAATTGGTTTGTTTGATGGAATTCTAACTCCTGAAAAAGTTTCTATTAACTTACTTACAGAATATAATGAAGTTTCTTTTACTGACACTTCAATTTCATCTTTAAAGAAATCGTTAATTACAGCAACAACACTTGCTAAAGGTGCATTTCCAGCGCGTTCACCCATTCCATTCACAGTTAAATGAACACCTTTTGCACCTGCATATAATGCCTCCATTACGTTTGCAACGCTTAAATCATAATCATTATGCGCGTGAAAATCGAAATGAATATTTGGGTATTTAGCAGTTATTTTTGAAACAAATTCTTTAGTTTCTGCAGGCGTTAACACACCCAAAGTATCTGGTAATAATATTCTGGCAACAGGTTGTGTTACTAAAAAATCTAAAAATTGAAATACATATGCTTCAGAATTTCGCATTCCATTACTCCAATCTTCTAAATACACATTTGTTGTAATTCCTTCTTTTTGCGCTAAATCAATTACTTCTTTTATTTCAGCAAAATGTTGTTCTGGTGTTTTTTTTAGTTGATGTGTTAAATGATTTAAAGAACCTTTGGTTAATAAATTTTGAACTTTTGCACCAGCACCTTTCATCCATTGTATCGATTGGCCTCCATCAACAAAAGTTAACATTTCAACCTTATTAATATGTCCATATTTTGATGCCCAATCTGTAATGTTTTTTACTGCCTGAAATTCTCCTTCTGATACTCTTGCCGAGGCTACTTCAATTCTATCAATATGTAGTTCTTCTAATAGTAATTTTGCAATTGTTAATTTTTCTGCAGAAGAAAAAGAGACTCCTGAGGTTTGTTCACCATCACGGAGTGTGGTGTCCATTATTTCTATTTTCCTTTTTTGCATCTTTTATAAATAAGATTATTGTCATTTCGAGCGCAGTCGAGAAATCCTTTTTTCTAAATTGTTAAACATTTCGACTGCGCTCAATGTGACAATTTAATCATTTAATTTTTTACTAAAACGGCCTGTTTTCAGCAAATTCCTGAATTTCAGCTTTCATTTTTGTTAAATAATCTATATCATCAAAACCATTGATCATATTTTGTTTTTTATAGTCATTTATTTCAAAAGATTCTTGCGCACCAGTTGCTAATAACGTGATGGTTTGTTTTGGCAAATCAATCTCTAATTCTGTTGCTGGATTTGCTTCAATTGCTTTAAATATTTTATCTAAAAAACCTGCACTAACTTGAACTGGAAGTACGCCAATGTTTAAACAGTTACCTCTAAAAATATCGGCAAAAAAGCTTGAAACAACGCATCTAAATCCGTAATCATACACTGCCCAAGCAGCATGTTCTCTTGATGAACCTGATCCAAAGTTTTTACCTCCTACTAATATTTTTCCTTTATAAATTGGGTTGTTTAATATAAATTGTTCTTTTGGAGTATTGTCTGAATTATATCTCCAATCTCTAAATAAATTATCACCAAATCCTTTACGTTCTGTTGCTTTTAAAAAACGTGCTGGTATAATTTGATCAGTATCTACATTTTCAATTGGTAATGGTACTGCGGTACTTTTTAATATTTGAAATTTATCGTATGCCATGTGTTTAGTTTTTAGTTCTTGGTTTTTAGTTGTTAGTTCTCTTAAACAAGTAAAACCTAAACATTTAATTTTTAAATTTTAAATCTTTCAATTACAAAAGTGTTCTCGGATCTGTTACAACACCTGTAACTGCAGTTGCAGCAGCAACTAACGGACTTGCTAATAACGTTCTTGATCCTGGACCTTGGCGCCCTTCAAAGTTTCTGTTTGATGTACTTACTGCTACTTTTCCAGCAGGAACTTTATCATCATTCATTGCTAAACACGCAGAACATCCTGGCTCGCGCAATACAAATCCAGCTGCTGTAAAAATATCTAACAAGCCTTCTTCTTTTATAGCCGCTTCAACAACGTGCGATCCTGGTACTAGCCAAGCGGTAATGTTATCGGCTTTTTTTCTTCCTTTTACAATAGAAGCGAACGCTCTAAAATCTTCAATTCTTCCGTTGGTACAACTTCCAATAAACACGTAATCAACTGGTTTTCCAATCATTGTGTCACCTTCTGCAAACCCCATATAATCTAATGATTTTTTGTAGGTTGCAACACCGCCTTCAACATCTTCAGCTTTTGGAATATTTTGAGAAATACCTGTTCCCATACCTGGATTTGTTCCATAAGTAATCATTGGTTCAATATCGCTTCCATCAAAAGTTAATTCTTTATCAAAAACTGCATCCGCATCGGTAGTTAATGTTTTCCAATAGTCCATTGCTTTATCCCAAGCAGCACCTTTTGGCGTATATAAACGATCTTTTATATACTCAAATGTTTTTTCATCAGGTGCAATAATTCCGCCTCTTGCGCCCATTTCAATACTTAAATTACATACGGTCATACGACCTTCCATAGTCATTTGCTTAAATACGTCACCTGCATATTCAACAAAATAACCTGTTGCACCCGAAGTTGTTAATTTAGAAATAATAAACAACGCAACATCTTTTGGTGTTACTCCAAAGCCAAGTTCGCCCGTAATATTAATTCGCATTTTTTTAGGTTTTGGCTGCATAATACACTGCGATGAAAGTACCATTTCTACTTCTGAAGTACCAATACCAAAGGCAATTGCACCAAAAGCTCCGTGTGTAGATGTGTGCGAGTCTCCACAAACAATAGTTGCGCCTGGTAATGTAATTCCGTTCTCTGGACCTACAACGTGCACAATTCCATTTTTTTGATGTCCTAATCCCCAGTGAGAAATTCCGTATTCGGCAGAATTTTCTTCTAATGCTTTTAATTGATTTGCCGATAAAGGGTCTTCAACTGGTAAATGTTGATTTATGGTTGGTGTATTATGATCGGCTGTAGCAAAAGTTCTTTCTGAAAATAAAACTGTATTATTTCTGCTTTTTAATCCTAAAAAAGCAACAGGACTTGTAACTTCATGTATCAAATGTCTATCAATAAACAACACATCTGGTCCGTCTTTAATTTTACGAACTACGTGTGAATCCCATACTTTGTCAAATAATGTAGTGCTCATTTATCTTTTTTTATTGTATTTACTTCTTAATTAAATTTAAAAACGTTGCAAATTTAAAAAAAGCTAAAAAGAACCTACGTTGAATAATTAATATATACGATACCCAAAAGTAGTTTTATTAACTTTTCACTTTTACTGAATTCTGTTATGCTATTAAACAACACGTTTTTTAGTGTTTTAAAAAATTATAGAATTAACTTTTAAGAAGTTTGTTTAAATATTTTTCAAATTGATTATTTCATATATTTTACCGTAGTTAATCCTTAAGAATTATATACCATTCAATAAAAACCTATTTTTAATACATTTTTAATAGGCACAATAATTTATAAATGAATTTTAAATTTTTGCCTTTCTTATAAAAATCAAACTATTATTGCGTAAAAACAGGGTTATTTCTTTTAAAATGATACTACGATATTCAAAAAAAAACACTTGAGTTTCATTTATTATTTTTATCAAAAAAATAACAAATTATGCATATTCGTGTATTCTATGACAAAAGTTATTTAATTACAGTTTCAATTTTTTAATTTTAGCCCATTAAAAAACATATTATGAGCCAGATTATCACTTTTGGAGAAATACTTATGCGTTTATCTCCTCAAGGCAACAAAAAATTTATTCAATCTAATTTATTGGAATTTTATTTTGGAGGAACCGAAGTAAATGTTGGTATTTCTATCGCAAACTTTGGTGGAGATGTAAAACATATTAGTTGTATATCTAATGATTTTGTTGGAGATACCGCAAAATCATATCTTCAAAAATTTGGAGTAGATACCTCTGCAATTGTAAGATCTAATCGCCCATTAGGCGTTTATTTTTTAGAAGTTGGAGCGGTAATGCGCCCAAGCACTATATCTTATAACAGATCTCATTCCTCTTTTTCTGAAATTCAACCATCTATGGTAAATTGGGAAACCTCTTTAGAAGGTGGAAAATGGTTTCATTGGACAGGTATTACTCCGGCACTTTGCAAAGGCGGTTATGAAACATTAAAAGAAGGTTTAATTTTAGCCCGTAAAAAAGGAATGACAGTTTCTGCCGATCCAACCTATAGAAAAGGATTGTGGAAATATGGTGAAGATGCAAAAGATGTGCTTAGTGATTTATTAAATTATTCTACCATTTTTATTGGTGGAGTTAATGAAATAAATGAAGTTTTAGGAACAAACTATAGCTACTCTGAAGAAGATTTTATTGAGGCCAGCAAACAATTGATGCAAAAATTCCCATCTATAGAAAAGGTTTTTGATAAAATTAGAACTGCTGTAAATTCCTCATGGAATAAAATTAGAGCTAGAATGTGGAATGGTAAAGAATTTAGGGAAACCCAAGATTTAGATATTACCCATATTATTGATAGAATTGGAACTGGCGATGCTTTTGCAGCTGGTTTAATTTATGGATTACAACATTTTGATGATTACAAATCTATGGAATTTGCAAGTGCATCAAGTGCTTTAAAACACACGTACGAAGGCGATGTTAACTTTTCTTCGGTGGATGAAGTTATGAATATTTTAGAAGGAAATATCTCTGGCAGACTTAACAGGTAATTTTAAAGAGGTTGGTTGAAATTTGAAAATTACACCAACCTCTTTATTAATTTAAAGTCTTTTAATTTTTAGCATCGTAGAAATTTTTCAACACATAAAAAGCTTTTTTCTTTTGCCCATCTTCAGAAATTAAGCCTTTTCTGTTATATCCATCTTGAATTTTTGGCAATACTCTTCTTGGCGATTTAAAATCTACTAAAATCCAAGGTGAAAAACCTTGTAATTGCTCAATACCTTCTAACATTTTTAACGTTTGGATATAAACATCTTCTTGGTATTCTTCTGTCCAACGCGTTAATTTATCGCCGTGTAAACCAACTTTAGCACCAGCACCAAATTCAGAAATTAAAACAGGTTTATTTTGCGTTATTTTCCAAGTAATTTGCCCACACTTTTCTGGCAAACCATCATACCAACCAACGTATTGGTTAAAACTAAGTACATCAACAACATCTGCAAAAGAATCATGAATAGTTCTCACAGAAGAATCTCCTTGATAATTTGATTGCTCTAAAGCGGCACTAATTAATCTGGTTGGATCTAATGCTCTAGTATGTTTTGCTAAGTTAGTAAGGAAAATATTACGAGGTTCACTGGTTGGCGTTTCATTTGCCATAGACCAAATAATAACTGAAGCTCTGTTTTTATCTCTATTGATAACTTCAGATAATTGATTTTCGGCATTTTTATACGTTTCTTTATTATCCCAAGCTATCGTCCAATAAACAGGGTTTTCTTCCCAAACCAATATTCCCATTTTATCTGCTAGACGAACCATGTGTTCGTTATGCGGATAATGTGCCAAACGCACATAATTACAGCCTAATTCTTTTGCCCAATTTAACAATTGTTGTGCATCTTCAACAGAATAACCTCTTCCTCCTCTTATTGGACTTTCTTCATGAATAGATATTCCTTTTAAAAATATTTTTGAATCGTTTAAATGAATTTCTTGTCCGTTGGTTTTAATCGTCCTAAAACCAATTTGATCTTTTAATTCATCATCACCAAATTTTAAAATAACATCATACAAATACGGGTTTTTGGTTGACCAATAATTTATTTTTTTTGAATATAATGCAATAGCAGCCTTACCTTTTGCGTCTGTTACAACTTTTGTTTTAATTTTAAGTGCAGGAATTGTTATAAACACTTCTTTGTTAGCAATATTAGTACCGTTCAGTTGCACAAAACCTTTTATTTGTTGCTTATTTTCAGGATTTAATTGAATAAAATAATCTTGAATAAAGTTGGCTGAAGTTTCAATAAGTTTTACATCTCTAGTAATTCCTCCATAATTAAACCAATCGGTATTAAGGGTTGGTACAGCTTCTTTTTTACGTTTATTATCAACTTTTACTACTAAAAAATTATCAGATTCTTTCAATAAATCTGTAATTTCAAAATTAAACGGCGTAAAACCTCCAATATGTTTCCCTAACTTTTTCCCGTTGAAATATACATCGGCTTGGTAATTTACTGCTTCAAAATATACAAAAACACGGTTTGTTTGATTGGTTTTTACAAAGTCGAATGATTTTTTATACCAAACTGTACCTTCATAGTAATATAAATTTTCTTTTTGCGTATTCCAATCACTTGGCACTTCAATAACGTCAGATAAATCAAAATCATACTCAATTAAATCGGTCTTATCTTTTGGTTTAGCATTTGTAAAAAAAGCACCATTCGCTGGATTTTCTTGATTTTCAAAAGGCTCGTAACGGTAATTATAGAAACCATTTTCATAAGGATCAACAATATAATTCCAATCGCCATTTAAACTTTTAACGGTTCTATTATATGTATTTACTATTAAATTTTCTTGAGCATTTAATTGAAAAAATGCTGAAAAAACACTTATAAAAAAAAGTGTGATTCTATTTATTTTAAACATTTTATATTGATTTTACTATTTTAATTTTATAAACTATTGTATGCTGTTGACAACCAATTCATTCGTTCTGTATACCAATTTTTTAAGTGATTTACTTCTTCTTGATATGTGTTGTAAACCACAGGATTTGGCCATACATAATTACCTAAAACATTCCATTTTGCATCATTTTCATCTTGAGCATATTTCAAATAATTAGCATAAAAATCCATTTTATTTAAAATAAGATTTTGATTGCTTTTAAAATAACTAAAACGAGATTTCACTTTATTTACAAATACTGGATCTTGAAAAAGACGCGCATACCATTTATGATCTTTTACCCAAAAACCCGTTGGATTTGTAGCCTCTGAATAGTTAACATTTCCAAAGGCTAAATCAAAATCCCAAAGTGGTCCCATTTTAATTTTTTCGCCTGGCATTACATTTAAAAAGATACTTGAAAAATCTCTAGAATCTTGATTTTTAGTAATTTCACTTATTAAATACCAATCAATAAAACTATCTACATCAATATATTTAGCATAGCCTGTTGTTGGATTTTTAAAATCGGAACTTTTTAAAACCAATTCAAATTCATTCACTAAATCTTTCACATAATTATATTCACTACTATTATATTCTAAATCTGGTTCTTTTATATTTATTAAAAAATCATTGGTTCTAAAATATACATCCTCTGGGTCTAATCTTTCCAACTGATCAATTTCTAATAAATAACCAGTATCGCCTAAATTTACTCTATTACTACTTTCTTCTACTTTTTGAGAAATATTATATGTACCTACATATTCATTATTTACAAAAACTTCTGCAAATTCTGATTTTGGTGTCCAGTCTAAATTACTTAAGTATCCCATTTCAAAAGCAATTTTATTACGCATCAACGTTTTGTCAGAATATTCTGCTAAAAAAATCCATTTTTTATCTTTTGGCATTCCTAAAACTTCTGTTTTATCACTCAATTTCATTTGATATGGTTTTTTAGGATGTATCGACCAGGTTGAATTTCCTCTCCCTCTAATTTCCATTTCAGATGACTCTATGGCGCTAAAATTACGCACACCATTTACTTCAAAAAAACCATCAACTTCAACATCTTTAGAATCAATTGGTACATTGCCAACTGTATTTACATATACAATTGGTAAACCTGTAAAATAGGTAACATCAACTTCATAATCTTGCGCTCTTCCATCAGTAGTTTTAACTGTAAAAGTTACTTTGTTTGTAAAATCATTGGCTGTAATTCCTGCATCTTGAACAGTATTATTTACTTCAACTTCTAAACCATTTTGAATATATGAAGCAACTAAATTTTTAATATCTACAGTATAAGGAACTCTTCCTTTAAACGTATTTCCTTCTTTATTTAAATAAACATCGCCAGAAAGATTCGGATTATTTGCTTTTAAAAAAGCAAAATCAATCATTTCTGTTCCTTCCTCTATTGGCTGAACTTTAGGTTCATTATCACTGCATGAGGTTAAATATAATGCTGTAATTAAAAATAGTATTTGAACTGATTTTAGTAATATTTGGGTTTTAAAATTTTTCATAATGGCATCCTACATAAGGATATATTTTATTATTTATTATTTGAATTTTTGTAATACACTTTGTGCTTTAATACGTCTTTTGAATTTGGGCCAACTTGTACTTCAAAATCACCATCTTCAACAATCCATTTATTATCAATTCCAACATTTTCAAAATCTTTGGTTGATAAAATAAATTCAACAGTTTTTACCTCATTCGGTTGTAAAAGAATCTTATTAAAACGAACCAATTTTTTAGAATCTGGCGACACTGTTGCTACTACATCTTTTAAATACACTTGAACCGTTTCTTTACCTTCTCTTGCTCCACTATTTTTTACATCAATTGACACTTTTAAGTTTTCTTTTCCAATAACTGTGTCTTTACTAATTTTTAAATTTTCATATTTAAAATTGGTATATGAAAGTCCAAAACCAAAATTAAACTGCGTATAAAAACCATCATAACCCCAATTTACATCTCTGATATCTGTTTTTTTATGATAGTACGTTACTGCGTTTCCAGAATACATTGGATACGTATATGGTAATTTTCCACTTGGATTGATGTTTCCAAAAATCACATCAGAAATAGCTCTTCCACCTTCTTGACCTGGTAAATATCCCATTATAATTCCATCAACCAATGGTTCAATTTCCTTTATAATTCTTGGTCTGCCTTGCACCATTACCAAAATAATTGGTTTTCCTGTTTTGGCTAATTTTTTCACTAAATCTTGTTGTGCTTTTGGCAAGTCTAGTTCATTAATATCTGATGGTTTTTCTGATGCTGGAATTTCACCAACGCACACCACAATATAATCGGCAGTTTTAGCTTTTAATACTGCTTTATCAGAATTTATATCCTCTAAATAATCTGTTCCTTCAACAAAATCTACATTTTGCGCTCCAACTTGTTTTTTAATAGCCTGCAGAATTGTAAGCTTACTTGGATCGTTATAAATGGTATCTCTTCCTAAAAAAGAGCGTGACCAAGCACCGTTTAAAACATTTATAGAATTTGCAGCATAACCAGTTACCAATATTTTTTTATTAGCTGAAAGCGGTAACACATCATTTTTATTTTTTAATAAAGTAATAGATTCACTGGCTGTTTGATAATTTACTGCAATGTGTTTTTCACTACCAAAATCTGGGTATTCATTTGGATTATTATATGGTTTTTCAAAAAGATTTAAATAAAATTTTAAACGTAAAACTCGCGTAACAGCATCATCAATTCTATCTTTTGATATTTCACCTTTTTCAACTAAATCTACTATCAAATCAACCACATTCGCATCATACGGGTTCATTAACAAATCAATTCCAGCATTTACAGCTAATTTGGTAGCTTCGCGCATATCTTTAGCCGATTCATGTGCTACAACTAAAAACTCAACATCACTAAAATCGGAAATTACAACCCCTTTAAAATTTAATTGTCCTTTTAAAATATCGGTGATATAGCGCTTGTTTAAATGACAAGGAATCCCATTTACAGAATTAGAACTAATCATTACTCCCATTGCCCCATTTTCAATTGCTTTTTGAAAAGGTGGCAAATAGTATTGATACAAACTGTTTTCTGGAATAATAGCATTTGCTCTATCTTTTCCATTTCTTCCAGCGCCATAGCCAATAAAATGTTTTACACAAACTGCAGTACTTGTTGAATTTTGTAAGCCTTTTTCTTGCGAACCTGCAATGTAAGCATTGGTCATTTCTGAAATTAAATACGGATCTTCTCCAAAACTTTCAGCAATTCTACCCCAAAGCGGATTCATAGCAACATCGGCATTTGGATTGAAATTCCAAGGAAGTGATCCTGCTCTAGATTCATACGATGTTATTTCGGCTCCTAATTTAGACAGTTTAGTATTCCAAGTTGCAGCAACACCAATTTGATGTGGAAATATTACAGAGCCATTTACATAATTAGCACCATGAATATTATCAATACCATATAAAACAGGTATTCCTAAACGTGTTTTTTGCATTGCAGAATCCTGAATTTTTTTAACGAGTTTAAACCATTCTGCTCTTTCTGCAGGATATTGTGGTGTGTTGTGAATTGACCCAACTGCATAATCAATAATAAATTTTTTGAATTTTTCTTCATCAAAATTTACGCTATCTCTTACATCCCAATATTCACCTTTTAAAATTGATGGCAATCCAATATTTAGCATTTGGCCTGCTTTTTCTTTTAAAGTCATTTTTGAAATTAACTCATGTATTTTAGCTTCCGTTTCTACATATTGCAAATCACTTACCTTAACACCACTATTGATTGGCTTATCATTTTTATCACAACTAATAATAACCATTATTATTAAAATTATTTGGGTTACTTTCTTCATTTACGTATAATTATATTCTAAATATTTTTTTAATCTACTTTAAAATTTAAAGCTTTAGTATATCCTTTATTCACAAAATTATTTTTGTACAAACTATTTTCTAAATATTGATTTAAAGCTTTTTGCACTTTTACAATATCTGGCCTGTTTTCTCTCACTTTTGCATATGTAGAACGATCACTTTTGGCATATTCAGTAATTAAATGATAATTTTCTGGTTCCTTAAAATTCATAATTCCACGTGTGTTATTCATTTTTTTATAAGGCCAAAAACACCAATTAATAGCGTGCTTATCTAATAACAATCTAAAATCCATAACCCACTCATCTGTATTTTCACCAGTTTCACCAATATAAATTGGCACATTGTGTTTTTCTCTAAAATCTAAATAAACTTGTATAGCTTCTTGATTTACATCAAACCAATATTTATGAAATTCATATACTACATTATCATCAACCAACTCTTCAAAAACATCAAAATTTCCACTCCAATTAGAGCCATTTAAAAAAATGATATGTTTTTGATCTACTGCACGAACTTCTTTAATTATACGGTTATATAGCAAATACAGTTGATGATTTAGTTCATCTAATTCATCATTAAAATAATGCGCAATTGGCTCGTTAACAATATCATAGCCAATAACTACTGGCTCGTCTTTGTATTTTTTAGCTATATCTACCCAAATTTTTGTCATTAAATCTTGAGACGATTTACTTTTAAACAAATACGGATAGCCATAACTATCATCAATATTATCACCTGTTTGTCCGCCAGGAGCACAATGCATATCCAATAAAACATACAATTGTTCTTCTCTGCACCAATCAATTAATCTATCAAAATATTTAAAACCAGCGTTTCTTTCACCCATATACAAATCATCGGTAAACATTTTATAATGAAAAGGTAATCGTAAATGATTAACACCAATACTTTTTAAGTATTTTATATCATCGTGTGTAATATAATTATCTAAAAAGCCTTTCCAAAAAACTTGTAAACTATCTGGGCCCACTAACTCGTATAGTAATTCATCTATTTTACGAGGAGAGTTTACTTGTTCCATTTTAAACATATAGCCTTCTGGCACTAACCAATTTCCAAGATTAGTTCCTTTTAAAAAGATTTCATTTCCCTTTTCATCCACTAATTTTGTGCCTTTTGTTTTAATAAAACTTAACGTGTTTATTACTTTGTTTTCAGGTTTTTTTTGAGGAACCTTGTTACAAGAAATGCCCATTGAAATAAATACAATTGCTATTAAAACGTTTATAAGATTTTTCATTTTTATTATTTTTGTTTATTTACCTTCTTTAATATTTAATTCAATCATTGGTATATACCATACATCTTTTTGAAGATCTACTCCTCCACCCATTTCTTCTTCAACAACTCTATCAACAATACCAATACCTATTTTTGCCATTTCATTAAAAGTATATATCCCATTGTTTGGAAAATTGGTTCTGGTTCTATGAATATTAAACGTATTGGAGAATTTTTTTTGAAAAGTATTTTCAATTCCTTCTTTTCCCATCATAAACCCTAAAAGTCCACCCCAAGTTGCAGTTGGATTGTCAGAATCCCAACCAGCTAAAGTTCCTATTTTAATTGTTTCTTTTAAATCTCCTTCGCCATATAATAAACTAATAATACTCGATCCAAAATTAATTCCTGCAGCAAAACAACCGTTGCAATACAAGTTTTTTGAAGTAATTGTATAACCGTCTTCTTGTTTTACTTGATATCTTTGATAAAGTTCATCTCTTGTTTGCTCCCAAGGAATATTTAACGTGTAATTATTCTTTACAAAATCGTACATTTTAGCAGCATACGATTTGTTTGGCAATCTTTTACGAGCTTCATTTGCCATCCATAAAATTTGATCTTTTATTGGCTGATTTTCATCAACATACGATGCTAAAGAATACATAATAACATAAAATTCTGAAATCCACTCTGCATTTTCACGTGCTGTAGTTTGGATAGGAAGTTTTGCCATTTTTAAGGCTATATCAGGTCTAGAAGGTGCAAAAAAACCAAATATTTCTGTAGTTAACTGCGCATCAATCATTTCATAATGCTCATTGTTTATTGGAAGACTTGTATTTGGCGGTAGCATTCCTTCATTCATTAAATCAAAAGCTTTTTGGTTTGATACCCATAAATAATTCTCTTCTTCTAATTTAATATGCTTTAACCAGCCTTCTCTAATTTGTTTGCCAGTTAATATGCTTGTTTTATTACTTTGTAATAAGTGTTGGTACATAAATTCAATATCAGTATCATCATCAGAACCCCAAACACTATCATTCTTGGCAAAAACAAAATCTATTGTTGGCGACAAATTGCTTGGCACTCCTTCACCCCAAATACTTGGATGATCTGGTTTTCCCCAATCATCTCTGGTATAAAAATCACCTGTTTTAATAGCACCAATATTGCCAATTTTATCCATTTCAGTCACTAAGCCTGTCCAATTACCTATACATTCTCCAAGCCAAAAACCGTATAATTTATTCAAATATTTGGATCGAGAAATTACTTTATCAGTAGGTTTAGGAACGTAATTATTGTAACCTGTTTTTGATTCTAATATTATTTTAGTTTGTGATTTCTCTTTACATATTTTTTCAACTTCATTTAATAAAATAGGAAATGCTGGTTGTGCCATATTATGTCCGTAACCACCTAATTCATGAAGTGTTGTTTTGGTATGACCAACAATTTTCATCATACGCATTAGGTAGGCATTTTCTTCATATCTCCCTAATAATTCTAATTCTCTATCTCCAGTAATCAACAATAATGGTGGTGCATCTGCGCGTACGTGATACAATGGTGCTAAATCATCAATAATAGCTTGGGTTCCTGGAATTCCACGTTCTTCTCTAACCGTAAAATGCGTTATTGCATGACCACTAAAAGGAATGATTCCTGCAATTGCATTGGCATCAATATTATGTTTAGCAAGCCACTTTTTATCCAAACCAATCATACTTGCTAAATAACCACCTGCTGAATGTCCTGAAACAAATATCAACTGATTATTACCTCCTAATTTTGCAATATTATTGAAGGTCCAAGCTACTGCAGCTGCAGCATCTTCTATATATGCTGGTGCTTTTACTTTTGGAAACAACCTATAATTAATACCAATAATGGCAACGCCTTTATTTTTTAATTCCTCAGGAATTTCTTTTTGAAAACTTGTTAATCCACCTCCATGAATCCACACTATGGTTGCAAAGTTTTGAATGTTTTTTGGGTAGTAGATATCTAATACACAACGCTCATTAATATACGTATCTGTTTTATTTATCGAATCGTTATAATAGTGTACATTTTGCTTTAATTCGTAGGTAATTTGTTGTCCAAAAACAGACAAACCGATTAAAAAAACTGCTAAAACATGAATAATCCGTTTCATTATTTACTTGGTTTAAATTTTAACAATCTTTAAGTTTATTGGTTCTGACACACCAATTTTTGCGTTATAAACTCCAGATGCTTCCCCAGCTAATGAAATTGAAACCTTACCATTAATAACAGCATAATTACCATTTAAAATTAAGTTTCCTTGCATATTATAAATTGCAATTTGAACTTGATTTTGACTAAATGGTAAGGTAATTTCAAAATTCTCACTTGTAGGATTTGGGAATGCTTTTATTTCATCGAAGAAATTAATTTTTTTTGTTATAATGCCTTCACAGGGAATTGCAGTTTTTACCTGAATAACATCACCTTGTTGTATATTAATGTTAAATTGTGTTGCGGATGTGTCAAAAGCTTTTTGATTATTAACAAATACATTGTATGGAGCGGTTCCTTTATCAATCTCTACTTCAACACTTTTAGAATTAATAACGCTTACTTTTCCTGAAACCGATTTCCCTTTTGAAATTTCAAATGTATAGCATTGTTGAGTTGTTTCTCCAACTACTGAAACACACAAATCATAAGTACCTGGTGCTAAATTATTATAAATTTTAGTGAGTGCAAAAGTAGAAGCTACGCCATTTAATGTTGCTTTGTAAACACCCTGATCTTTTGCTGTGATAACTAATTGTCCGTTTTTTTTATTTTCACAAGTTTCACCTACCGTTTTAATATCGAAACTTGTTGAAGGCGCTGTGTTGTTTGAAATTGAAATCCAATTAATGTTAAAGCCTGCATCTTTTATCACCATTTTTAGCAGATGTTCTCCTGCTTCTAAATCAATTGTTGAAGTAATTGTTTGCCATTTTTGCCAACCACCAGTATTTGGAGTATTTAAAGTTGCTTTTAGTTGATTGTCTACTAAAAAATCAATTTTCCCAGTATCTGAGCCTGCAATTCTTGTTGAAATAGTATAAGTTCCTGTTGTGGTAACATTAATTTTGTAAGAAGCCCAATCATTATTCTCGGCCCATCCTAAGTTTAAAAAACCATCTGTATCTTCAGTAATTTCAGCGAATAACCCAGACATTAAATAGTATTCCTCGGCTTCAATTTTACCTGGAATTTGAAATTTGTAGTTAGGATCATACACAGGAATTTTCATATAAATTTCGCCTAACTCCGTTAGCTCTCCATTAGCACCATACAAATCAATATAAGGATATGCATTTTGTCCAGAATTAGTTCTACCTACAAACCAAGAATAACGATATATATCTGGATCTCTCTCCAAAAAATTTACAGTTCCTGCCAAATATTTTTTTTGTTCAGCTACATTTTGTACTGGATTAGAATAATCCCACGAAGCAAATTCTGTTACCCAAATTGGTTTGTTATATTTTCTGGCATCATTTACATAACCAACGATTGAATTTCCACTACCATACCAATGCAATGCTATAAAATCTACTTCACAATCTGTACAAGCTGCAAAAAAATCATCTAAATATGTAAAGGCATTTGTATAAGTTGTTCCATTTTCTGTCACACAATTTCCACAATAATTTACTGCAGGCCCAACAGTTTTTAAATTATAACTTTTAGCTATTGCTTGAAATGAAGGCCAAGCAGCAGCAGCTTGAGAAGGAGTCATATTTGCTTGATCTGTAAAATTAGGCTCATTAAAACCTAAAATATATTTTACTTTAGCATCTTGTCTTACCCAATTATTTACTGCAGGAATTCCTGTAGCATTCCAAGCCATTGGTGTAAAATCTACATTATAATTTTGGTAAGTTGTTCGAATTGCATTTTCTGGTTGAGCACCCCAATTGTACCACCAAGAAATATTTTCTGAGAATTTTTGCATATCATTTGCAGAGTGATATCCATAAGCTACTCCTCTTTTATAACTTTTATTTTGTGCATAGCAGTGTATAAAAAATAGCGATAAAATTACTGCAAATAATATTTTTTTTATAGGCATTATTATTTAATTAATTACACTCGTAAAATTTATTTAAATTGGTTTCTAAACTTACTTTTTATTGAATTTTTCCTTTATACTATAAAAAACTTCTTTTTTGTTTCTATCAATATCTACAATTCCCCAATATTCTTCGTTGGGCGTACCATCGTATGGAACACCACTGCTATTTGGCGCCCAACCTCCTGCATTATATTGATTATTATTGCCCGCTTTCCACAATTCATCATTAAAAGAAAAGAGTGCTACTCCAGCACAAATTTTATCATTTTCAAAAATGCTTTTTAAAATATTTTTTGTAGCATCGGCTTGTGCTTTTTCATTGACTCCTTTTGTGTATTGATCTTTTGAAATTGTCATATAACTATCAGCACCTGCTTCAGATAAATACATTGGTTTATTGCTTAAGTTTTCCCATTGATTAAAAATACTTTCAGGATTATCCCATCGATACACATTTAATCCCCAAATATCAATATTAGGATTTAATGAAATTACCTCAAAACTTGGCAACTCACCATGAGCAGTTGCTACCGGATGATTGGCATCATTTTTATGAATTAAATCAGCTGCAGCATTTAATGTATTATACCAATTATTAATATCGTTTTCAAACCATTCTGGGTGATAATTGTATTCGTTTCCAAGTTCCCAAAATAAAATAGCTTTATGATTTTTATAGGTATTGATATAGTTGATAAATGAACCAGAAAGAATATCAAAATAACCATTTTGATTGTAGCCAAAACCCATAATAACTTTAATGTTTGATGCTGCTATTTGGTTTAATACAGCGATATCATCAATTGGAGAATACACGCGAATAGTATTTATACCAGCTTCAACCATTAAAGCTAAATCTTGCGTTAAATTCTCAAAACTTCGTTCATTACTCCCTCTCGGAACTGGGTTATAGCAAACTCCCTTTATTTGATAGTTTTTATTGTTTAATACTATTTTTCTACCAGAAACTTTTACGATATCTTGATTGGTTTTTTCTTGACAACAAACTAATGTGCAATTTAATATCACAATAAAACCTAGAGTTATAACTGCTTTTAATTTTTTAATCATTTTAGAATTAAAATTATGATTACATGGCTTTAACGTGAAATAAAAAAACTATGGTGTATATGTTAAATTTTTACACTTTTCAACTATTTCCAATACTTGTTCATGAGTAATTTCACCACTTGTTATATATGGATACTTAATTAAAGGGTGCTCTACCATAAAACCTTGGTACTCTCTAATTTCAGCTTCATCACCTTCAGTTACGATACCTCTTATCCAATTTGGCATGTATTCTAATAAAATTTTTCTTGTTTGTTTATTGTTCCAATACTCAAGAAAAAATGTATATTCATCAAAAGCTAACGGCACCAATTGTGTTGATTGTAGGTTTATTTTTTCAGACACTCTAATATCTCTTGATGAAGCTCCAACTGAAATTACATAATCGCCACTTTCAGCAATCCACCTATTTCTTTTTGAATCAAAATAAGAGAAATCATTACTTTCCAATTTAAAAGAAACTGTTTTTTCTTCGCCCGGATTTAATTCAATTTTTACAAATTTCTTCAACTCTTTTTCTGGTCGTTGCAACGTACTTTCTTGGTCTGATACATACAACTGAACTACTTCCTTACCTTTTACTTTTCCAATATTTTTAACTGTTAAACTAACTGTTAAACCTTCTTTATCTGTGGTGTTTTTTGATGATACTTTTAAATTGCTATATTCAAAATTGGTATACGACAAACCGTATCCAAAAGGAAATAAAGGCTCTATTTTTCGTTCATCATAATAACGGTAGCCAACAAAAAAACGTTCACCATACAACACATCGCCTTGTTCACCTGGAAAGTTAAAAAACGCTGGTGTATCTTCTAAACGCATTGGAAAGGTTTCCGCTAATTTTCCTGATGGATTTACTTTTCCAAACAACACATCTGTAATTCCACCTGCACCTGCTTGTCCTCCCAACCAAGTTTCTAAAACTCCTGATACATTTTTAAGCCAAGGCATGGTAACTGCACTTCCGTTTGTTAGCACAACAACTGTATTTTTTTGAACAGTTGAAATTTCATTAATTAATTTATTATGAGATGCTGGCATATTTATATGCGTACGGTCAATTCCTTCAGACTCGTATTGTAATGGTAATCCAGAAAAAATTAAGGCAACATCTGCATTAGCAGCTATTTTTTTAGCTTCTTCAATTAAAGATATATCGTTATCATCCGCTAAATTATACCCTTGTGCGTAGGTTATTTTAATATCTTTTCCATATTCATTTTTTATGATATCTAAAGCTTTATCTAGTTGAGTAGGTTTTACTTGTGAACTTCCATTTCCTTGATATCGAGGATTCACAGCAAATTCTCCAATAATGGCAACTTTCTTATATTTTTCTTTAGTTATTGGTAATACTTCATTGTCATTTTTTAAAAGAGTAGCAACTTCAGCAGCTACTTTTCTTGCAAATGCGTGATCTTTTTCAATATTAAGTTGTATTCCTTCTTTTTCTAAAGATTTAGCTTTAAAAACTATTGTTAGTATTTCTTTTACTAAACCATCTACAACGGCAATATCTAATATTCCATTTTTAATAGCATCTACAACAATGGCATTATTTACAGCACTAACTTTTGGCATTTCAATATGCATTCCTGCTTTCATTGCTTTTACTCTATCAACAATGGCAAACCAATCTGAAATTACAATCCCTTTAAAGCCCCATTCATTTTTTAACTTTTCAGTTAGTAAATATGAGTTTTGAGTTCCGTATTCGCCTTGCACTCTGTTATAGCTAGCCATAACTGTCCATGGCTGTGCTTTTTTTACAGCAATTTCAAAAGGTTTTAAATATATTTCATTTAAGGTACGTGTATCAACATTTGAGTTATTATACATACGCATAGTTTCTACATTGTTTGCTGCAAAATGTTTTAATGAAGTTCCAACGCCTTGACTTTGGACACCATTTATGAAAGCAGCTCCCATTTCACCTGATAAAATTGGATCTTCTGAAAAATATTCAAAATTTCTGCCGCCTAATACTGATCGTTTAATATTAACACCAGGACCCAATAAAACATTTACATCTAAAGCCTGACATTCTTCGCCTAAAGTTTGTCCAACTTTATAAACCAAATCTATATCCCAAGATGCTGCTAAAGCTGAAGCTGTTGGAAAACAAGTGGCTGGTAATTGATCTCCGTAACCTGGTTTATTTGTTGCTGGTGCACGCCGTATTCCGTGAGGACCATCTGAAAGCCAAATCCAAGGAATATCTAATCTTTCAATTGGCATTGTACTCCAATCATCTCTTCCTGAACACAATGCTACTTTTTCTTCAATGGTTAATTGTTCTATTAGTTTCTCAATTTTATTTTGAAGCGCAACATCATTTGCTGATATTTGAGCATTCATAAATGATGAAATTAAAAAAATTGTTATGTAAAAAAAACCTTGTTTCATTATTTTAAACTTTACTTATTTTATTTATCTTCATGTGCTACTTTACCTCTGCGAACTACTAAAGCTTCTCTAATTTCGCGTGCTTTCGTTTCGGTAATATCATACTTCCAAACTAAGATTATGGCTATAAAAGCGGTAACAATTGGAATTGCTATATCCGCAATTCTAAGATTTGTTAAGGTTTCTGTAGTTTGAACTTTAATTGATTCATCAAACCCAATATAATGTAACACAACACCACTAGTAAGCATTGCAATAGCTGTACCTAATTTAACCATCCACCAATACACCGCACCAAACATTCCTTCTCTACGCTCACCATTATTTAGCTCATCTAAGTCACAAACGTCTGCAGTCATAGACATCATTAAGGTAAACAACCCTCCAATACCAAATGAAAGGAAAGGAATTGGCATGAACATTAACCAAGGATTTGTAGGATTAAATCCCCACCATTTTAACATGTAACCAATAATTGAAATTAAAGTAGCCACAATAAAAGCATTTTTCTTACCAAATTTTTCAGAAATTTTTGTAACAACTGGTATTACCAAAAACATAGTGGCTAAAGCAGATATTGAGCCAAACCAAGCTGGCCAATGCCCTGCAGCACCAGTATCTCCGTTAAACAGATAATAAACAATAATAAAAAATGCAAATTGCGCAATGGTTTGAAAGCCGTTGAAAATAAAGAAAGTAGCTCCACATAGTTTTAAAAATGGTTTATTTTTTAATGTTAATTTAATTCCATTTATAAATTCTTTTGCATTGTTAGACAATTCGCTCATGGTTAAATCTTTCATTTTATCCTGATTAGGAACAATCATTTCTTTATTAAAAAGCGCTGGAAGAATTCCTAAAATCATACATAAACCACCTACCCAAATAGCCATAATTTTCGCTCCTTGGGGTGCGCTTTCAAATAACGATTGATCATAAATAATTACCCAAAACCATGGTGCAATAACCCAAGCTAATTGTCCCATAAATTGTGACACCGCCATTAAACGAGTTCTTTCGTTATAATCTGGAGTCATTTCGTAGCCTAAACCTATAAGTGGTGTGGCAAAAATGGTATATCCAACATAAAAGAAAATAGAAATAACTAAGAAATAAAAAAAGTTATACAACTCAGAATTTTCAGGATTTAATTGCCACATTATCATATAGGTAACTCCTGAAATAACACTACCTAACAAAATGTATGGCTTTCTACGTCCCCATTTAGATTTTGTATTATCTGAAATGAAGCCCATAATTGGATCTGTTAATGCATCTATAAACCTTGGCAATGCTCCTAATATTCCGGCAAGAATAGGGTTCATTCCTAATGACATTACTAATACAACCATAAAAACACCTAACGCTGCTGGAAATAATTGATTGGCTAAATGTCCTGATCCAAAAGCTAGTTTTTCTCCAACGGGAACAATGTCCTTGGGATCTGTTTTGTAATGTTTCATTATATATTTGGTTTAGTTTGGTTTGGGTTTGTTTTGTAAAAGGTGCTTTTTAAAAAACACCTTTTACTATTTATTCTTTTACAGCCTTTACTGCTGGTGGTGCAGAAACGTCTTTCATCAACGCAGTTTTATCTCCATTATATGTTTTAGTAATTTGTTGTCCGTCTCTAGTTAATTCTTCAAAAATTCCTGCATCTACCAAATCCCAAATAGCATATTTAGCTTGTCCTTTTAAATTGATTAATCCAAAATGGTTTTCAGATCCTACTGGATTTGCAGCATCTTTCCATTGTTCATCAAAAGCTTCAAAATAGAATAATGAAATTTTATCTTTTGCAGTCCATTCACGCATAAGTTTATAATACGTTCCGGCTTTATATTCATCAGCAGCTCTTGAGCTTTCTTTTCCGTAATGACCATCTGAAATGGTTGTCCAGCCCGATTCACCAATATGAATTGTTTTTGTTGAATCTATACTTTTAACATAGGTTGAAACATCTTGATATTGTTTTTGGGCAAATTCCAATGCACGTTGCATTGCAGCGTCTACTTTTTCTATGTCCGTTAGTTCTTTTTCGTTTTCTGGAATTTCCCAAAACTGCGGGTTGTAATAGGTATTATGCATTGGGTATGTGTGCATAGACACATAATCTACTGCTTTAATAAGTTCTTCTAAATCTTTTGTTTGATAGCTAGGATCTCCACCTCCCCAAGAAGCAAAATCATCGGAACTAGTAATCCATAAATCAGAAGGAAGTTCTCCTTTCTTTTTTAATTCTTGTAAGTGATTTACCCATTTTAAAATTACTGATGGCTGCACATAATAACTTGCTGCCCAACGAACCATAGCCTCATTTCCAACAGCTATAATTTTTACAATATCAGGGTATTTTTTTGCTAATGCAGCGGCTGTTTCAATTTCAACAGCATTTCTTTCGCTTTCTAAATTATGATCTGGCTCTAGTTCTGTCCAAGCATTTTTACAATCTATCCAAGCGCCTAACATTACATACATTTCAAAAGCTGCATCTTCTTTTTTTAGCTCAGAAATTGCTTTTAATACATTTGAAGCTTCCTCTAAATGCACATTATAAGTACGTAGAATTTTAACATTCATTGCTGCTAAAATTTTTAAATCGTCTTTAATTTGATTTACAGTTGGAACTGAATCGCGCGTTGTTTCACGATAACCTCCATAAGAGATTGCTAAATACGCTGGATTTCCTAAAATATCTGCAGCTACTTTATCTTTTTTCACTGGTTCTTCAGATTTTTTAACTGCTTGTGAACATCCTATTAAAGAAATAAGTACTGATAGTATTAAAATATAGTTTAAACTTTTTACCATTTTATTTTATCTAATGTTTTATAATTTCTGAAATTTATTTTTTTAAATACACTTCAATTTTATTGATTTCACCTGTTCTTTCGAATATTTTTTTACTTGTTGAAATATCTAATAACAACTGCTCAAATTCTTTTATTGAATTATTATTAAAATGCACTTTTACACCTTGTTTGTCTACTAATTTGTAAATTATTGGTACTTGGCAATACGTAAAACACAATGAATCTTTAGATAATTCTAATTGTACTTTTTCCTTTTTAATATTGGTGTATTTAAAAACTTTTGATTCTTGTAAAAACTCGGTTCTTCTTAACAATCTTGGATTGAATTTTAACACACCTTCTTCAACAAAAACACCTAGTTCTCCAAATCTACTTAGCACATCTTCTTTAACCTGCCCAGTCATTCCTGGCTGTTGCGCTCCTTTTCCTGCTGGAGTATGCGAGTAAGGATCTGTTGGAAATGCACCATATAATTTTGGTGATTTATCAACTCCAATGCCTGCATTTATTTCGTAATAATGGTCTAATAATTTACCAATTACCACATCGCTTTCATTATTTTCAATTGCCAATAAACACGTTTCCTGAACACTTAATAATAATTTAGAAACCATATGCCAGTAAATTGAACCTAAACCTTCATACCCAAAAAATGTACCTGATCTTCCTGTAAACGATTTATGATTGAAAACACTTTCAAAAGCAGCTAATACTAATTTTGAATCTTTTTCAATTAATGATTCATACTTATCTTCTAGTAAATTTGATAAGGCTTTTTTAAGACTTGCAGCATTATTAAAATTACCATTAAAATGATAGTTTCCTAAAACATCTTTTTCAATAATTTGTGTATTTCCATCTTTTATCAATTGTGATAAAAGTGCTGAATCTTCCACCTTTTTAGTTGGAATGTTGTTCTTTTTGGAGAATCTTGGTAATTCCTTATTTGGATATAAAATATAACTGTATTGATCTTCTCTAAACAAGGCGCTACTTTTCATAGCGTCTAATAATTCTAAAGAATCTTTGCCCGAAATAAATCCTGAACTTAATACTGCTACTTGACCTTCTAACATTTCTGGCAAGTAAGAAATTGATATTTCTTGATCGTTTTCAACAGTCATTAAATTGTAGGCATGATACAAATTGTCTGCGCGTTTATTTGCAAGAATTGAATGATCTATAAACTGAAGTGTAATTTTTGTGAAGTTTAACAAGTCTTCTTTTGAAATAGTTCCTTTGTTACTAGAAAACCCGTTTTCATACACACTATTTCTAAAATTGCTTCCGGCATTTCCTAAACCATCAAGTATTGCTTTTCTATCTTTATCAGAAATTTTTCCTTTTAACAAGTGTTGATTTTCAGTAAAGGTTGAAACTACTTCATTAAAAAATAATGCCAATTCTTCTGAAATTTCAACAGTATTTAATGCTGAATTTGAGATTGTTTTTTCAAAGAAATTTAAAAATCTTCTTAAATAATAAAGAGTAACCATAGATACTCCGTTACCAACCAAAGCGTTGTTAGCATCGTTCCACTCCGGACGTTGGGTGTTTAACCAAATTCCACCTTCAGGAATAAAATTAGATACTTTTGCCAATACTGTAGCTAATAATTTTTCAATTAAATTAACCTTATAAATAAAGTAATTTTCATCTCTCAATAAAGCACCATCAGCACCTAATTCACCTTTCTTTTTATTGATTTCTTCATCTAATTCAACATCAAACTCAATAGTATCTTTTGGGTTTTTTAGAATATCGTGATAACTTTTAATTTTATACGGAACATTTGCATACACAAACAATTCCTGATTAAAATAGCTGGTTAATTTACTTGGGTAATGTTTTTCAATAAATTCTAAAAACTTCAACAAATAAATGATTTGATGATCTCCCCAATAACCAATGTACGACCAAGGGTTATCTGGCTCAATTGTTTCCCAATCAAAACCATCTTTTGTAACACGGTAAGGATTGTAACCATCAAAAGTTGTGGCATTTAAAAACTTATGAATCATACTTTCAATAAACTCTGGGTATGAATGTGCTAAAGCTTCCCAATTTTGAAAAATATCTCTCCAGTTTCCTTCGTAATCTAATATTTTTGAGCCATCAACTTCACTTCGTGTATTAATTGAAAACTTGTTCCAAGGTCTGCTCGGATCACCGTGTCTTCTACTAAACTTAAGTGGCATATATTCAAAACAAAGACGTTTAAAGTTTTTGTCTTCATCTTTTTCGGTAATTTCTTTTAAATAATTAAGTGTAAAAAGGGCTGGTAATTGGTCTAAAATTTCTTCTTTTTTCTTGAATACTTTTTTATTTGCTTTTGAAATATACAGCGTAAAATCGGCTTTTTCAATTTGATAGTTATCATCAAAAATTCCACCACGCATTATATTAAATAACGTGTTTGCAAAATGACGTGTATTGCGCAATGTATCGGCTGTTAACTGCAAACCATCAGCATTGCCATTTAACTCAATTAATTGTTTTGTACCAAACTCAATATCTTCTTCAACAATTGAAATAAGGTTTTTTTCTTTTTTTATTGTTTCAGCAATTTTATTTACAGAAACAATAGACTGATTAACTTCGGCAACGGTAATCCATTCTTTTTTTGAATTAGCAGCAATTAAAATATCAGCACCTATAAAATAAGCACCTTTTTCAGCTTTCATATCTATTTCTTGCTGAATTGGTAACCCTTTTCTGAAATTATTTAGTTGTAAAGATGATAATAAATACGTTGGATTTTCTAAACCTAAAGACCAAACAATACTTGCTTTTAATGCTTCGCTTGGCTCTGCCTTATCAACAATAATGGCACTTAAAGCATAAATTCCCAATCCAACTTCTGTTTCTAATTCGCATTTTTTATACGCATCTACTAAATTGCTGCTTGCATTTTGCAAATCTGAAGAAACACCATGAGGAATTAAATTTTGAAGACCATCTAAAACCGTTAATTTAACTTCGTTATTAGAATTGTTAATGATGGCTGATTTTTTTACAAATCCAAATTTATCACTTGAATTCCATTGGTATTGGAATGTAATTCCCAAATCGTGATTAATTTCTTCAAAAATTACTTTATTACCATAGTTATTTTTGTATAAATTACGTTGCGTTTTATATACACCTAAATAACGTTGTGAAAACGGTTCCCAAAGCATAGTTTTACCTTGAGAATGGATTTGAATGATTGTTTTACTTCCAGTAATTTCTGCAGATTCTGTAATTTTATCATCAGTATAATAAGGAAATAATGCACTATTGCTATTTTTTCTTCCAGCTGTTAAACCACCATTACTTGCAATAAACATCCAATGATTGGAATTGCTCACAATGCTCATAAAAAACGGTCTCATTTCATCTACATTGGAAATTTTATAATAATTTTCATTTCCAATTACAACAGCTTCTCCTTTTACCTCGTCTGCTTCAAATGCAGCTTTATTACTTCCTATGTACATTTATTTTGTATCTTAATATTTTTTTATTCTACTAAAAATGGAATATTTGCAGTAGCAGCATTCGCGTTTCCATCTTCTGCATATGCAAATAATCTATATGCTCCTTTATCCTCTGGCGCTTTAAATTTTAACTCGCCATTCTCTGAAGTTATTATTTTAATTTCAATTGCTTTTGGTCTTTTTTCAAAATCACCACCATCTTTCAAATCTGTACTTTCAGGTAGTAATTCCCATTTAAAATCAATGGTATCATTTTCCAAATCATTAACTGTAAATAGTGCGGTAACTTCTTGATTTTGTTTTAAAATTACATTCTCATACGCTGTTTTATCATTTAATGTATACGATGCTATTTGTGGCGCTCTATTTTCTGGCCATTTTCCACTCCATACATAATGCATCACATCCACAGATTCTGTTTCGTTTCCATTTTCTAAAAATGTACCATACCAAGTTGGGGTTCTTTCTTGTTTTTGTCCCCAAAGAAATACATAAGAACCAACACATTTTAAAGAATCTGCTTCAATAGCAACTTGATATCTTTTTAAATAGTTTGCTGCTTTTACAGTACTATTTTCTTCAATTGGAACTCCCCATGATGTTTTAGGCACTTCCCAATGTCCTGTTGCGCCCCATTCTGTAACCATATACGGACCTTCCCAACCATACTCTTTAATTAATTGCGGTAATTCATTTATTTTACCATACAATTGAACAGATAATAAATCTAAATCGGGACATCTTTCTTTAATATAATTAACTTCTTGTTGAGAAATTCCAGCTAAGGTTGTAGTTGTTAAATGATTAGGATCAATTTCATGAATCATTTTTGAAATATCATTTACAGCATCCCAAACTTTTGGATTTGTGGCTCTTAAATTTAACTCGTTACCAATAGCCCAAATTAATAATGCTGGATGATCTTTTAATTCAGTTACTTCCTTTTTTATACGCTCAAACTGTTCTTTAACAGCAGCTTCATCATTATAATCAAAACCGTGACGTTCTCTGGCAACCTCAATTCCCATAGTTACCATTAGATTATTTTTTAGCGCTTCATCTAAAACTTCTTTACCGGTTTGCTTGCCATTGTCAGTTCTCCAAGTTCTAAAAGAATTTCCTTGGTGTTCAGCCACTGAAGCAATTCTACCAAACTCAAGCCCCGCACCTTTTATATAAAAAGGCTCATTGTTTACATATATTTGAAACTTACCATTGTCGTTTTTTAATTCAACTTTTGCTGGTTGCAGACTTTCTTCCGCCTTTGATTCATTTTTAGGTTGATTTGTATTACAACTTACTAAATGGATTAAAAAAATTAAAAAAATTGTTATTTTATTCATTATAATGATTATGATCTGATTAATAATTCTTCAACTTCCTCTAAACTCTTTCCTTTTGTTTCAACAACATATTTTAAAACAAAAAGTAACGATAAAGCTGCCAACACTGCATAAATTGCGAATGTTATTGTTGGACCCAAATTTGAAAGTTCCCAAGGGAAAAATTGGGTTACAGTGTAACTTACTAATGAATTAAAAAAACCAACAATTGAAATTGCTATACCTTTTACGTTGCCTGGGAAAATTTCCGAGAGCATTGTCCACATAACCGGACCCAATGAAATAGCAAAGGCCGCTACATATAGTAAAATTGCAATTAAAACTAGTGTTGAGTTTATACTAATAAAATTTTTGATTTCATTTTGTTTAAATGATGTAAACTGATTTTCACTTAACAATGGCTTTACAGTATTAAATACTTCGGTTTGAGAATAATAAGAATTCCCATTTAAAGGTTGAAGAGCAGTTTTTATTTCTAAATCTCCAATTTTTTCAATGGTAGTAGTATTAAAATCATAAATAGCATTATTAAAAGCAAGTGTTGCCATAGATAATGAAATTGCCATTGCGGAAGTTCCTATGATTAATAAAGGTTTTCTTCCTAATTTATCAATTAACCTAATGGCTACTAATGTGAATACTAAATTTGTTAAACCAACTACAATTGCTTGTAAAAAAGAAGCATCTGTACTACCTCCTGCTTGTTCAAAAATTGTTGGAGCGTAATAAAATATTGCATTAATACCTGTTATTTGTTGAAAAAATGCCAAACCAAATGCAATAATTACAATGGTTGTCATACGTTTACTAAAAAAATCTGCATAAGTTCCTTTGGCTTGTTTTTTTGCAACACCTCTTAAAATTTCTTCACAAGTATTTTTTGCAAATTCATTACCCCCTATTCTAATAAGAATTTTTTCGGCAAGATCAACTTTATTTAATTTTTGAATTAACCAACGAGGACTTCTAGGAACTAAAAACAATGCAAAAAAGTAAAAAACTGCAGGAACTGTTTCAACACCTAACATCCATCTCCAACTTTCACCTTCAATATCTTTTAAAAAGTAATTTGAAAAATATGCTACAGAAATACCAATAACAATGTTTAATTGATTTAATGAAACTAAACTTCCTCTTAATTTTGGTGGTGCAATTTCAGCAATATAAATAGGTGCAATTAATATAGCTCCTCCAATTCCTATTCCACCAATAATACGCGCTGTTACAAATGCAATGTATGTAGTTGCAGTAGCTGACCAAAGTGCTGATATTGTAAATAATATTGCTGTAATTATGAGTACTTTTTTTCTTCCAAATCTATCGCTTAACGGACCTGCAGTAATGTTACCTGCCATGGCTCCAAAAATTACACAACCTACTGAAAACCCAAGTTCCCAATCAGACATCTGAAAATAGGTTCTAATTCCGTTGATTGCTCCAGAAATTACAGCACTATCAAAACCTAAAAGAAAACCTCCTAAGGCTACAATAAAACTAATGCTAATAGTATATGATTTATTCATAATTACTTTGATTGGGTTTGGTAATAATTTATTTTAAAACAATAGTTTGAATTGAGTGTGCTTCAATATTTAATTTTGCGGTTTTTGATCCAATAGTTAATGTATATGGCAACTCATCATTACTTTGATTCATAGCTACAATAACAATACTATTATCTTTATTTAAAAATGCGGTAGATAGAATTTTATTGGTATTAGACCCATTAGCTACTCTTTTAGCCCCTGGTCTAATAAACTTTGAAAAATGACCAATATAATAATATGAATTTGTAAAAGTTAAATCACCTGTTTTAGTATCTCCATGTACTGGTGAAAAACATAAATTTCCAACGTGATTTGGTCCTCCAGTTTCATCTAACAAAATGTTCCAATCTGTCCAAGCAACTGTTCCATTATTAAAATCATTGATCATAGATTTTCCGTAACGTTCGGCTAATTTTGGATCTTCAGAAGTAATTCTAGTTATATCGTATTTTTCTGTACATCCTTCAGTAAACACTAAATTAATATCAGGGTAGGCTTCATGAACTTTTGCAACGTTATCAAACATTGGTTGTCCATCTTTCCAATCTTCATACCAATGAAAACCAACTCCCCAAACATATTTTGAAGCTTCAGGATCGTTTAAAATTGTAGTAGCTCTTTGGTAAATTAAATCGCGGTTATGATCCCAAACAATAATTTTTTTATCACCCAAACCTTCTTTTTCAAGTGTTGGTCCTAAATAATTTTTTAAAAAATCACGTTCCTCTTCAGCGGTATAAATACATGACTCCCAAATTTGTGTAGCCATTGGTTCATTTTGAATGGTTAACCCCCAAATTGGAACTCCTTCTTTTTCGTATGTTTTTATAAATTTTGCATAGTAATTTGCCCAAGATTGCGCAAATTCTTGTTTTAGTTTACCTCCATGCAACATGCTTCCATTTGTTTTCATAAAAGCAGGTGGACTCCAAGGAGAAACATACATTTTTAACTCACCTCCAGCTGCTGCAATGGCTGCTTTAATAAATGGTAACCTAAACGCTCTATCGTGATCAATATTAAATGTTTTTAATTCAGCATCGCCTTCTTCAATATATGTATAGCTTTCGCTACCAAAGTCGCAGCTATGGATATTTGTTCTGGATAATGAATAACCAATACCTTTGTCAACACTGTAATATGCTTCTAAAAATTTAGCTTGATTTTCTTCTGAAAGTTTATAAAAAGTTTCTGCAGATGCATCTGTAAGTGCAGCTCCAATTCCTAAAAAAGTTTGAAACTCCTTTGTAGGGTCAACTAATATTGCAGATTCGGTTTCTAATGGTTGTTGAAATTCACCAAATTTTAATATTTCTGTAAGTTTTAATTTAATATCAGAACCATGGACTGTTGAATAAACACTAATTTGTTTACCTGTTACATCTATACTTTTAGGTTGTTGTATATTTTCTTGTGTTTCAACACTAGCCACTTTTTTATTACAACTAAAAAATATAAATATCAACACTATTATTACGCCTATTTTTTTCATTTTTTTATTATTTTATTTACCAGATATATGTTGCTACTGATCCTGATTCTAAAGAAGAAACAAACCATTTACCGTTATATTTAATATTGAATATTTCGTTTGAATTCCCATCATTCTCAACAATTAAAACGTTTTTACCATTTGGTGTTTTAAATGCCACATTGTGCAAGTTTCCAGCAATTGTACTTGCTATTCTTGTTGAACCTGTTGGAACGAATTTAGAGGCATGACCAATAATATAAAACCCTACATTTTGTGTATATGAAGAAGTACTTGTAACAGTAATTGCACCTTTACAAGTGGTACAACCCCCATCTGTATGTGGACCAAAAGTAGCATCATTTGCTAAGTTCCATTCCAAAGCATTTTTGCTCCAATTTCTCATAGAACCTATTACAACATTTTTTAAATGCCATTTTAAATCGCCGGCAAAATCGCCATCACTTGATGTATATTGTTCTGTAAAATAGACATCTTTATCTGGATGTGCATTTTTAACCGTAGATAAGGCACTTATATCACCCGCATATAAATGAAACGCCGATCCTGCAATAAATTCTTTAGCATCTGCATCATTTAAAATACTTATTGGATAATTTGGGTTGTCGCAATTATGATCGTATATAATTATTTTTGTAGTAATGTTTGCTGCTTTAAAAGCTGGCCCTAAAGCATTTTTAATAAAACTTGCTTGTTGTGCTGCAGACATATACATACTTGGGTTATTACCAGGATGCAATGGCTCATTTTGTGGTGTAATTGCATCAATATTAATTCCACGAGCTTTCATTTCTTGAATGTATTTTACCAAATAATTGGCATATACATTGTAATATTTTGATTGTAAACTTCCTCCAACGGTGCTATTATTATCCTTCATCCAAACAGGAGGTGACCAAGGAGTTCCCATAATTTTTATTGATGGATTAATAGCCAATATTTCTTTTAATAATGGAATTAAATTTTCTTCATCTGGCGCTAAACTAAATTGATCTAAATTTAAATCAGTTTGCCCCGAAGGTAAATCGTTATATGAAAAAGTATTTCCATCTAAATCAGAAGCTCCAATGCTAATTCTTAAATAACTAATTGAAATTCCTGTTTCACTTGCTCCAAAAAGTTTTTGAAGTAATTCTAGTTTTTTTTCTGGATTAAGATTGTTTATTACCTCAGCACTTCCTCCGGTTAATGAAAATCCAAAACCATCAACAGTCTGATATTTTTGAGATTCATTTACTTCAATGGTAGCATAATTATTAAAATCATCAGAAAATGCTAAAACAATATTCTGTTTTGAAATTTTTACTGAACCGTCTGATTTTGTTAACCAAAAATCAACTTCATTAACTACTTCAGGTTGCGGATTGTTAGTGGTATCTTTCTCTTCAGTAGATGATTTACTACAATTTGATAAAGAAACAAATAAAGCAATAACTATTACTAAAGGTTTCATTGTATTTATTTTTTTAAAGCACATTAATTTTTGAGGTATAATTAAACAAATTTTATGTTGAAGTTTTTATATTAACAACTCACTAAACTAAATTTGTTTTTTTATAAAGAATATTTAATAATAAATTTTATTACCAAAAATACCCAACTTGTATTATAACTTTTAATACTATTTTGTCATTAAAGGAGTGAATATTTTATTGATACACTCTCACATAATCAATTACAAATTGTTGAGGGAAAATTGAGTCATCAACTCCTTGAGCCCCGCCCCAATTACCACCTATTGCAAGGTTCAAAATTAAAAATTGATTTTTTGTAAATGGCCAAGTTGCTTCATTATAAGTTGTAGGCTTGTAAGTGTAATGTAGAGTTTCATCAACAAAAAAACTTATTTCAGTTGAAGTCCATTCTATACCATATACATGAAATTCTTCTTCGGCAGTAGTTAAATCATAACTTTTATGATTTACCGTATTTCCCGAACTTGATGTTGTATGAATTGCACTATGCACTACATCTGGTTGATATCCAACATATTCCATAATATCAATTTCACCACAAGCAGGCCAACTTACCGTTGAAATATTTGATCCTAACATCCAAATTGCTGGCCAAGTTCCTTTTCCGCTAGGTAGTTTTGCTCTCACTTCAACTTTACCATATTTAAAATCAAATTTCCCTTGAGTTTTGATCCTCGTTGAAGTATATTCAGCACCCTCATAACTTTCTTTTTTTGCAGTAATTTTCAAAAATCCACCTTCTACAACTACATTGTTAGCTCTATTGGTATAATATTGAAGTTCATTATTTCCCCAGCCGCTATTTCCAATATCGTAACCCCATTTAGAGCTATCTGGCAATCCAGTACCATTAAACTCATCAGACCATAAAAGACCTGAGTTAATTTTTACAGTAATTGAAATACTCTTAGAAATTTGCTTATCTAAATTATAAGCCGATATATACACTTGAAATGTTTTTAAACCTGATCCTGTATATGTATATATTAAAGTATTTGATGACGTTTCAATTATTTCATCATTTCCTAAATTAATTTTAAAATTAGTGGCATTCTCTGCCGAAAAATTAAATATCACCTTTCCACTACCATCTCCATTAGGATTTGACGTATCAGTTCCAACAATAGTTGCATTAATTATTAAATTAGTTGGAGTTAAATTTAATTCCTCTCCAGAACTAGATCCACCACAACTTATAAATAATGTAAAAGCAATTATTAATATTCCAATAATTGGAAATGAATGTATTTTAGTATGTTTCAAAATGATGTTGTTTAATTATAAAAAATAATAAAAACAACCAGAATTATTAAAATTCTGGTTGTTTGATTGTATTAAAAAGTTTATTGAACTGGCTTCATTTTTATCCACCATCCATTTCCAGTCTCAGTTCCTTGAACTCTAAGGTACAAATAATCTGATGTAGCTTCTAGAATTTCATATTCGCTTTGTAAAGCACCATAGCCAATATAGGCTTCATTAGTTGCAAGTTTAATTGCTATCTGAGTTGAAGGATATGTTGCATCAACAGCAATTCCAGAGCTTGAAGGAACAAAGTTAAAACTTGTTGATCCTCCAGAATATTCGCTATAACATCCTTCGTCACCAGAAGCTGGTATTCCTGGGATATTTGCTAAATCTCCTGTTTTTGTAAACGCTCCATCTGCAGATGCATCTACTGTTAATTTAAATGTACCATTTGCATTTTTAATAAATGTAAATTTTGTACTATAAAAACAAGGTGCGACTTCAAGTTTTTCATCAACGCCAGCAGTCCACCAAATTGGAGATTTTTCTCCCCAAGGACCTACACCGAAATGTGCTGGTACATCTTTATTAACAACCCAAGTTTTTGAATCATCATTAGTTATTGCAGTAACAACTTCAGGATCTGGAACATAATCACTTCTTACAGTTATGTCCTTTGTTAAATTAGATGCAACTCCCCCAGGACCAAAAGCAATCATTGAAATTCTATAGGTATTTACACCTGGATCTGTGAATTTTTGATTTATTGTTCCAGAAGCTAAAACTTTATAGTTTACTGGTGCAAAATCATCAATTTTATTAAACCCAATATGGTACGTAATGGCATCATCTGCATTTACAGTAATAACTACTTCACCAGAGCCATCTCCATTTGGATTTGAATCTGACATACCAACAATATCGGCATTAATTACAAGATTTGAAGGAGCTATTAAATCCCCAAATTCGTAGGTATCCTCTTTACAACCAGCAATAATTACCAATGTTAAAAGAGCAATTCCAATTATATATTTTATGTTTTTCATTTTATAATATTTTTTTAATTACTTAACAAGCTTAAATGTCCAATATCCTGCTCCATAATATAACACCAAAGTCATTGTATTTCCACCATCAGAAAAAGTAGCATCATAGGTAATTGAACCTGGAGCATTTGCTGGATCTGATAATTCGCCACCATTATATGGTTTTGGAATTCCTAAATATGCACCTGTTCCAATAACTGTTACAGTTCCTGCAGTTGCATCGTACGAATATGTTGCTAATGTAGAGCCATCATGAGGCGCCACAGGAGTACCACAACCTTCTGTTCCTTGCCAAGTTTCAATCCAAGTACTTCCACCTAATTCATTTTTAAATGAACCATTTGCTGAGAAAATATATTCGTCATCAAATAAACAAGCTCTTCCTGTTACATCATCTGCACTATTTCCCCACCAGTTTCCTGATCCGTAAGAGTCTCCAACCATAAAAGCATAAGCTTCAGGTGCCAATTTCCAGTTACCAACAACTGGAGGTACATCTCTAACAAGTTTAAACGTCCAAAAACCAGCGCCATAGTAAAGTGATAAAGTCATTGTATTGTCATTATCAGAAAGCACAACATCATATGTAATAGAATCTGGAGCATTTGAAGGTGAAGCTAACTCTCCACCATTGTAAGGTTTAGAAATTCCTAAATAAGCACCCTTTCCTGTAACGGTAAGTTTACCCGAAACTTCATCATAATAAAATGATGCTGCAGCAGAACCATTATGCGGAGCTACTGGAGTTCCACAACCTTCAGAAACTCCTTGCCAAGCTTCAACCCAAGTTGATCCATCCATAACGTTTTTAAAAGAACCATCATTTGCAAAAACATATTTGTCATCAAATAAACAAGCTCTTGCAGTTACGTCTCCTGCGCTATTTCCCCACCAATCACCAGAACCGTAAGTAGGTCCAACTTTAAAAGCATTTGCTTCAGGAGCTAATTTCCATGTTCCTGATAAAACTGATGGTGCAGATGGTGCTTTGTAGAAATAAATATTATCTACAAAAATAGATCCAGCTCCTACAAATTTAAATTGGTGAATATTATCTAATGCCAATCCTAAATCAGAAAAATATGATAAAGGAATATCAAAACTATTCCATTGGTCAGCTAAAAGAGTTAATGCAAAGAATTTTTCGTTTTCAGCAGCAATTCCAACTGGAAGTGGATAAAATTCAATAGTATTTGCAGTTGCAGACCAAACATCAATATGTAAAGTTTCCATTCCAGAAACGTTTTGAGCTGCACCAATTTGAATACCTTGGTAATTTAAATTACTGTATTGTAACATTGCATCGCCATTTAAACTAAATGCAGTGTAAATAGTGTTTTGCCACCAATATGGATTAAAATCACTACCTGCAACATTGGTATAAGAATCACTAAAAATAGAAATATAGTCAGTTGCCTGTCTTCCTGGTTGTGCTGGTGCAGATTTTATTGGTTGTAAAATTTCAGTTACTTCAAAATCTGTCACAACATATTCAGTTGTTGCAATTGCACCACCTTTTAATACTACTTTAATAGTATAAGTTCCAGGATTTGCATACGTGTAAGAAACTTTATCACCAACATTTGCTGTTAGCACTGTTTCAACTCCATTTTCAACAAAATATGCATCATAAAACATAGCAAATTTTGTGTCATTAGGAACCGTAACATTTACTTGTTTCGATTTTGCTGCATCATTCGCAATAATTGGATCAGTTCCAAACTCAGGCGCTTGAAATGATACAACTATTTCTTTAGCATATTCTGTTGTTAATCCTGTTATTCCTTTTGCTGCAATTCCTACTGTATAAGACCCTTCGGCATATACATGTGAGGCTTTTTTTCCAGCTTTAATAGTTGCAGAAGCTGATGTATCTCCAAAATTGATATCATAAGCTACGGCTCCTTCAGCGCTTGGTGCTATTGAGACTAATCCTGTATTATCTTGAGTAATTGTAAACAGCGCTTCAACATTTGTTGGAGCCACTGCTGACTTTGTAAAATCAAGATTATTCATTTCGTCATTTGAACAGCTCCAAAGTACTGCAATCAATAAGATTGCGTTTAAAATATATTTAAATACTTTCATAATTTTAATTTTTATTTAGTAGTTTGGATTTTGTACTAATTTGGTATTTTCCAATTCCTTATAAGGTATTGGGAAAATTTCATGTTTCCCAGAAACAAATCCTCTAGAAGCCAATTTAGCTTGTAATTTTCCATTTCTTCTTAAATCGAACCAACGGTGTCCTTCACCTGCTAATTCTAATCTTCTTTCAGCTAAAATATTATCCATACTTACAGGAATAGAAGGCAAACCAACTCTTGCTCTTACGGCATCTAATAATGCTTGTGCTCTTGTGCCAGTTCCGTTTAAAGCTTCTGCTTCTAATAGATACGTATCAGCCAATCTGATTACATAAGAATTTTGACGGTGATTTAACCACATATCCCCTGCTCCTGTGTGCTCTTCTGCAACAGTTGGAGCAAATTTATTTAAGAAGTATCCAGTATCTTGATACCCTGGAGAATATTGAATTTTACCTTGTTCTGATAATGCTTTTAAATCTAAAACAGTTGCTTCAAATCTAGGATCATTTTTAAGTAAATCATATAATTCAGGAATAATAGGATTAAAGCTCCATCCTGAAGAATATGCAGGAACATTATCATTTACATCTAAATCTACAAAACCTCTTGGCCCCACCATTGTACAAATCATGTTTCCTTCAGCATCATCGTTATAAGCATTTCCCCAACCAGCTAAACTTAAATTAGTATGAGTAACTTCTAAAATAGATTCTGTATTAAATTTATTATCAATTTGCCATAGGTCATTGAAATTAGCTAATAATTTATATCCATAAGGACTAGTAGCTCCTGGCGTACCATTTACAGCTGCAAATTGGGCTGCAGCTTCCGCTTTTTTACCTTGTTCTAAGTAAACTTTTCCTAAAACTGCTTGCGCAGCTCCTTTCGTAAATCTACCTAATTCATCAGAATTTAATGTAGTTGGTAATCCTGCAATTGCATCTAATAAGTCTATTTCAATTTGAGCATATACTTCTTCTGGTGTTGATTGAACAACATTATAAGTTTCTGCTGGATCTACCGGTGCTGTAAATAATGGAATGTTTTTAAATAAACGTACTAAATTAAAATGGTAGTAAGCTCTTAACGCTTTTGATTCTGCCATATATCTAGCTTTTAATGTTTCATCCATTGGCACATCTGGTAATTTCAAAATCATCATATTTGCTCTAAAAATACCTTTGTAATAATCACTCCAGAATGATGAAGGCATTTCAATTGCATTTAAAGTATAATTTGAAAAAGACTGGATTCCTGCTCCATCAGTAGAGTTACCTCCACCTGCATAATGGTCATCAGAACCTGCGTTCATCATAGTTACCATGTTTTCAAAACCTCCAGAGTTTTTTCTCATAAAATCATATTCTGCAACTAACCCCGCAAATGCTTCAGTTTCGTTTGCATAATAGTTTCCTGAAAGAAACTGTCCAGAAGGATCTACTTCCAAATAGTCTTCAGAACAAGAGAATATTGTCGCCAATAATGCTACTGCTAATATTGGTAACCTATATATTTTTAATTTCATAATTCTTTTCATTTTTATTAAAATTGTACGTTAACCCCCATCATAAATGATTGTGCTTGTGGGTAATACCCCTTATCAATTCCCATTACACTTCCTCCAATTTCAGGATCGTATCCTGTATAATTAGTTATTGTTAGTAAATTTTCTCCTGTTACATAGATTCTAAGTTTGGAAGCTCCAATTTTTTCAACTATGTTATTTGGTAATGAGTATCCTAATTGAACCGTTTTAAATCTTAAGAAATCACCATCTTCTAAATAGAAATCTGAGAACTTCCCAAAGTTACCATTTGGATCGTTATTTGTTAATCTTGGGTATGAATTAGTTGATCCTTCTCCAGTCCATCTTCCTAATGCAGATGTTTGGTGGTTTGCATTAGCTACATCTAGTCTTCTTAAACCTTGGAAAATTTTATTTCCAGCAACTCCTTGAGTAAATACCATAAAATCAAATCCTTTATAATCTAAGTTTAATGTTAAACCAAAAGTATATTTTGGTAATGGTGTTCCTAAGAATGCTTTATCTTCATCAGAAATTTCTCCATCTCCATTGTTATCCTTCCATTTAAAATCTCCAGGTACTGCATTTGGTTGAATTGGAGTTCCTGCATCATTTACATAAGAATTTACTTCATTTATGTTTTGGAAAACTCCATTGGTTTGGTAACCATAAAATGTGTTAATAGATTCTCCTATTTGAATTCTAGTAACCTCACCCATCGATTGAAATCCTGCACCTCCACCAATAAATTCTTTACCATCTCCTAAGTAGGTAACTTCATTTTTAATGTAAGATACGTTTCCATTAGCTTTAAAATTAAAGTCTCCAAAAGATTTTCTATAGCCAACTTCAAACTCTAATCCCGTGTTTTTCATATCAGCAACGTTTCCTAATGGACTTCCTGAAGCTCCAACATATCCTGGAATTTCAACAGGTCTTAAAATTCCATTAGTTTCTTTAATGAAATAATCAAAATTTACATCAATGTTTTCAAACAATCTTGCTTCAAAACCAATGTTTGTTTGTGCTGTCTCTTCCCATTTTAAATCTGGGTTATCTGGAGCATTCGGGCTATAACCTGTATAAATTACACCAGGATCTCCAAAAGTATAATTTCTACCACCTCCTACTAAAGCTAAATATCCAAAATCTCCAATGGCATCATTACCTGTTATACCATAACCACCTCTAATTTTCAATTTAGTAACAACATTATTTTCTGGCCAGAAAGCTTCTTTTGTAGCTACCCAACCTGCAGAAAATGAAGGGAAAATACCAAATTTATTATTAGTACCAAATCTTGAAGAACCATCACGACGAACAATACCTGTAAATAAATATTTTTCATCATAGTTATAGTTTAATCTAGAGAATAATGATATTACTTTATGCTCTGTTCCCGTCCAAGAATAACCAACTTTTTGATCATCTGTTACTGGAAAATTAAAACTAGCTTGATCTCTTGAAGTTACTGGTAAATCAAAATAAGTGATACCAACCCCACTAGAAATACCATCAACATATACACCTTGTCCTAATAAAACAGAGAAGTCATGTAATCCAAATACTTTTGAATATGATACCGTATTTTCTAAATTCCATCCAAAACCTTTACTTCTACTTCTAGATAAACGGTTTTGAGAATTTACACTTGTTGCTTGTAAATAATATTCAGGAGTAAATCCTTCATCTCCCCAATAAGACACTTTTCCACTTAATGATGATTTAAAAACTAAATTCTCTATAGGTGTAACATCAATATATACATTTCCAACAACATCATCTGACCAACCATAGTTTCCTATAGATCTTTGAATATCTGCTAAAGGGTTTGTCATTTCTTGTCCAACCCAAGTTGAAATTCCATAAGGATTTCCATTTTTATCTCTAAAAACTGGATTAGTACTATAAGGAGCTCCATTTGCAACAACAGGATCTGTTATAACTAAAGGTGTAATTGGATCTAAATTTATTGCAGAACTTAATGGTCCACCAAATTCTGAATTTGTTCCAATTCCCATTGATCTTTTATGAGCATATCCTAAAGTTTGACCTACTTTTATATAGTCAGAAATTTTGTGAGTAGAGTTTAATCTAATATTCTTTTTATTAAACTGTGAAACTTCAGACATTACAATTCCTTCTTGATCACTTAAACCAAATGAAGCATAAAATGTAGAAACATCATTACCTCCATTTAAATTAATTTCGTGTGAAGTTCTCATTGCACTGTCATTAAAAATAACATCTTGCCAATCTGTTCCTTGTCCAAGAGCTGCAATATTTGAGAAAACAATTGGTCCACCATCTGCAACAGATTTTTCATTCATTATCGCTCCATATTCAGCAGCATTTAATAATGATAATTTTTTTGAAGCTTGAGAAACACCAATAAAAGTGTTATAACTTACATTCACCTTTCCTTGCTTACCTTTTTTAGTTGTAATCAAAATCACCCCTGCAGCGGATCTTGCGCCGTAAATAGCCAATGAAGCAGCATCTTTCAGTACTTCAATAGATTGGATGTCTGATTGATTTAGGTAACCAATTCCTCCTGAGTCTACTACAACACCATCAATAACCCATAATGGATTATTATTTCCAAAAGTTGTAATACCACGTACTCTTACAGTTGACGAAGATCCAGGTTGTCCAGCATCTGCAGCAATTACTACCCCTGAAACTCTACCTTGAAGTGCTTGTTCAACTCTTTCTACTGGTAAACCTTCTAAGTCCTCTGCTTTTACACTGGAAATTGCACCAGTAACAACACTTTTCTTTTGAGTACCATAACCAACTACTACAACTTCATCTAAACTTTGAGTGTCTTCAGATAAAGTTACCTTCATAGGGTTACCATTAACTACTAATACTTCTTTAGTAGTAAATCCAATATAGGAGAAAACCAATGTTTCGCCTTTTTCAATGTTAGAAATTGTAAAATTTCCATCAAAGTCTGTAGAAGCACCTTTAGTTGTATTTTTAACAACTATAGTTACACCAGGTAATGGTGAACCATTTGTATCGACTACATTTCCTTTTACTTCATAGTTTTGTGAGTAAGTACATAACCCTACAAAACTGAGAAAAATTGATAATAAAAGTGATTTCATATATAAATGATTAATTAAGTTTTTATAAAGATACCCTGATTTTAAGCTTTTTCTTAAAATGATACCTATACAAAAAACATACATCTTGTAATTTAATAAATGTCAATTTAACATATAATTAAGATAATTTTGATCTTAAATTCAGTGTTTACAATAGTGCAGCGGCCATTTTAAGTCTTTATTATCATCACTATTTTTTTTTAATATTGTAACTACTAAAACCTTATAGTTAGCGTAATGTTGAGTTCATGTTGTGGTAAATTTTTTAACTGTAGTGGTAAATTTATATTTTTAAATACCTACAGCATAAATTTTCTTCTTATTTGGTAAAGGCATTAAGGATTATTTAACAAAACTTCTTAATTTTTTCAAAAAAAATGAGCTCAAATAGACTCCATTAAATTTACAACAATTTTCTATAAAATTATATTTAAAAAAATGATTTACAGTGATTTATACACATAAAATTATGAACAGTATTTATAATTTTGATACCATTTTCTTGCATAAAGAATAAGATAAACCTTAGTAAAAAATTTGGATTAAAAGATGAAAAAATACCATAAAAAAAAGAAGCATTGTGCTACAGTGCTTCTTTTTTTAATTAAATCAAGTATTATTACAGTATAAAAGTGAAAAGTTAATTTAATCTGTTTGAAAATTCCAAACTTGACCAATAGTTTGTCCTCCTTTATTGTCTTTAACAACCACTTTCCAATAATAAGTTGTTGAGGCACTCACATTTTTAGCAAGTGTTTTACCACTAATATTATCGGCAATTTTTGCTTGGGGTGGATTTACAGTATCTAAAAACACATCATACGTTAAAGTATCTGAACTATCAACATCAGAAGCATTCCAAGCTAACTCAACTGTAGGGGTTTGAATCAATAAATTTAAAGTTGGTTTTATCAGTTCCGGAGTGAAAGGTGCATAATTAGCTACACCTATACCATAGGTATAAAACTTATAACTTGGTGAAAAACTTCCAGCTAAACTTTTACTATCAATGGCTTTTACTCTCCAATAATACGCTATATTATTTTCAAGCGTAATTAAAGCACTTGTTGAACTTGTGTTAATATTTTGAATAATTTGAGCAAATTGATTATCCTTTGCTACTTGTATTTCATAACTTATTGCATCGTTGTTAGGATCTGTTGCAGCTGTCCATTCAAAAGTTACAACCTTATCGACACACAATGAATTATTAACAGGACTTGTTAACGATGGAGTGGAAGGTGCTTTGTTTAGATCTGGAGTTACTGGTGAGGGATCATCACCTCCTCCTCCGCAAGAAAATAATAAAATACTTACTATACTTAAAATAAAAATGTGTTTCATAAAATTTAATGTTTTATAATTTTAACATTAACAGGATTATTATCTAAATGAACTTTTGCCAAATAAATGCCATTTGAAATATTAGTTAAATCAATTGTTACTTTACCAAATTCCACTTTATATAATTTTGACAAAATTAATTGTGAACTGTAATTAAAAACTTCAATATAAACTTCATTTTCAGATGTTGGAATTCCTATTTCAAACAACCCGTGAGATGGATTTGGAAAAACCTCAACAGCTTTAAATAAATCAATAGATTTTGAATAAACTCCTTCACAAGCTACACTTGTTTTTACCTGAATTAAATCACCATTTATAACTGGAATTTCAAAGTTTTTTGACATTGTTTGGAATAGTAACTTTCCATTCACTTCAATATCAAAAGGTGCTGTTCCTTCTAATATTTCAATGGAAGCTAACTTGTTATCAATAGCAGATTTCCCTGAAACTGTTTTACCAGCAGGAATTACAATGGAGTAACACTGCTCAAAAGATTGTCCAACAACTGATATACAAAAATCATATGTACCAGGGCTTAAATTACCAAACTTTACTGTTGCGTTGCCTACAAAATTATGATTAACATTATTAATTGTAGTTTTGTAATTGTAATTAGCATTTCCTTTAATTACTATTTGTCCATTATTCATATTTGGACAAGTTTCTCCAACACTATTAATTTCAAAATTATCTTTTGGTAATATAAAACATCCGTTAGAATCAACTGTTGCACCTAAAGTTGTATTCGGGCACAAATCTAAGGTATCTGGCACTCCATCATTATCAGAATCTTTTTCTTGTAAAATAAACTCCATCCAGTTTAAATTAAAACCGCCAGTTAGAACTTTCATTCTTAATGTATGTTTTCCTTTAGGAATAATTAAATCTCCAGAAACTGTTTGCCAAGTTTGCCAATCACCTGTAACAGGAGTTGATATTGTTAATAAAGATGTTTCACCACCATTTTCATTTGCTAAAAACAAACCAATTTTTCCAGAATTATATGGACAAGCAACTCTAAAGTTTACTTTATAATTATTGTTATCTTTTGAGTAAATAATATAATCTGCATAATCATTTGTATCTGTATAACTAATGTTTTTACCTTCGCCAATATCAGTGGTATTTTCTGTTGAAAGACCAACCATTGTTGTATAATTTTCAGCTTCAATTTTTAAAGGTAAAACAGCAATTGTAGGCAGTGAATTTCTAATAACCAAATTTGAAAATGCAGCTAACTCTTTACCATCTACCGATTTTACTGAAGTTCCAGAATAACTAACTAATATATTATCTGAAAATAATAAACTTCTATTTGTAGTTAATTTTATTGTTTTTTCTTTTGAATTTATTGTAGTAATAGTTGAAATTGGCTCAACAACTCCATTAACATACATTGTAAAAAGCTCTTTTGAACCACTTAATGAACTTAATAAAACAGCATGATTTACTGAAATTTCAACTGATTTTTCATCAGAATTAGTTTGTCCATTTATGGCTTCAAAAGCTACAGACTCTACTGTTCCAGTTTTAACAAACTCAATACTACTCATGTTGTATTCAACCTCGTTATCAAACTGCAATTTTAATACTTGAGAACCTTGATTTAAAACAATATCAGGTATTTCAACAGTTTGAAAATTTGTCCAACCACCTGTAGAAGGAATTGTTTTTCCTTTAGTAATATCTTCTCCATTTACTGATAAATGAAAAACACCTCCACTATTTGGTGAGGCATATCTTACTTTTGCTTTGTATGCGGCAGATTCAGATACGTTTACCGTATAACTAACCCACTCACCTTTTTTAATATAGCCAATATGGTAACCATTACCATTTACTGGATCATTATTTTCACTAATATCTACACCATCATTTCTGTAAATCCAGCCAGAATTCCAAGCTTGAAAATCACCAGTTGAACCAGAATAATTAGCTACATCAGTATCGTAATATGCTTTACCATTTTTCCCTAAATCAAAATCTGACAAATAAACTACTCCAGGAATATTGTGTTTTTTATATGGCTTAGTAGCTTCTGTTTTTACTTGCCTAATCATAGCATCTGGCACATCTTTTTGGTGAAAACAATTGGAGCTATTTGAATTATTAGCCAATTCCATCATTGCACTATGTGCTTCTGCTTCTGTTGGTTTTGCACCTTCTCCTCTCCAATAACTTAATATTCTTTTATATCCATCAGTAAAGGGTATAGAATAAGGACCAACTATAGTTTCTATGCGTTTTAATGGCCACCAAGACCAACCAATATTATTATCTTCAAATAATTTGATAGCATCTGTAAACCAAACATTTGAGTTTTCACCAGCTTCACCCATCCATAAAGGAACATTTTGTTGTTCTCTTAAATTTAAAACCCATTGTATTGAACCTTGATCATTAAACGTCCAATATTTATGAAAACTATATACCATATTAGAATCCCAAGTTGGAGTTAATCCTGTAAAATTATTTGCCCAATCATGACCTTCTATAAAAATTATGTGCTTTGTATCTACCTCACGTATGGCGTTGGTAATTTGTATATAAAACTGCTTTAATTGTGGACCAGTTACGTGATCTCCATTTACTTCGTTAATTAAATCATAACCCCCAATCCAAGGTTCATCTTTATACCTTTCAGCTAATTTTCGCCACAGAGCAACTGTTTTATTTTTATTATCCTGACTTTGCCATAAAGATGGTTTGGTATTATCATAATCAGAAATTGCTGCATTTGTTCCTTGCCCACCTGGCGCTCCGTGTAAATCTAAAATTAAATACATATTGTTGGATTCGCACCAATCCAACAAATTATCAACCAAATCAAAACCCTTGGTTAACCAAGTATTTTCCCCTGAAACTGGTTCAGCTTCTATTGGTAATGTAAATAAATTATAATGCATTGGTAGTCTTACACTATTAAAACCCCATTTTGCTAAAGAGTCAATATCTTTTTTTGTTACATGATTTGCTAACCAAACGTCATAAAACTCGTTCGTTTTATCTTCACCCATTAACGCTATAAGTCTATTTTTAAATTCATGTTGCGTGTCTGCTACATCACTAGATTGCATCATGTAACCTTCTTGAAGCATCCAGCCACCCAAACCCATTCCGCGTAAAATGACTTCATTTCCATTTTGATCAACAATTTTTTTGCCTTGTGTTTTTAACCCTTGACTCCAACTAAATAAAGTTCCAAACATTAAGATTATTAGAAATATTTTATTTTTCATTTTATAGTATAAAGATTTTATAATTTCCGAAAATTTGTAATAGTCAAAATTAGCTTTGCTTTAATAATTGACAACACTTATAACTTGCATTTATCAAATAAACATTAAAGCCAAATAACTATACAAAATAACATAAAATATCTTAAAAAAATTAAGAATATAACACATTAAAAACTCGCTTTACAGTTTTTATAAACTCATCAAATACTTTCACTAAAAGAGAAAAAATTCTTATAAATCCTTTATTTTCAATATTTTTATTAAATTCACGGAAAATTATTATTTCATCATTAATGAAAAACGTATTACGCATTATATCTTTCATTTTAATAATATTTCAACAGGTGAATTCACAAAGTGTGAAACCTAATATTTTACGAAACACTCCTTTAAAAGAACATTTTGATTCTAACGATTACAAAGGTGGAATTCAAAACTGGGCTTTCGACCAAACTAGTGACGGCATTTTATACATTGCAAATAATGAAGGTCTTTTAGAATTTGACGGAAGAGAATGGAATAAATATGAGGTTCCACTTGCTACAAGATTAAGAGCACTAAAAGTAGATAGCCAAGATAGAATTTTTGTTGGAGGCCAAGGACAAATTGGGTATTTCACCAAAACAAAAAACGATTTAGTATTTACATCTTTATTAAAATATCTACCAAAAAATAAACAAGATATTGCCGAAACTTGGAAAATACTTGAACTTAACGGAAAAATAATATTTAATACAGAAAGTGAATTATTTGTTTTTGAAAACAACAATTTAAAAGCAATGACTTTACCAGGCTATATGCGCTATGCATTTAATATTGAAAATAAGGTTTTTGCTCAATTTTATGGAAAAGGCCTATATGAGTTTATAAATAATGAGTTTATACCTATTAAAGGTACCGAAATTGGATATGACATTATTGCTATTTTACCAACTAACAAGGGATATTACTGTTTAACCAGAGAAGGAGAAATGAAATTGTTAGATAATAAAGGTTATACTCCTATTGACCTAAAAGTAAACCTTGGAACAGTTAATGCTGCCATAAAATTAACTTCTGGTGAATATGTTGTTGGAACCCAAAGCAATGGAATTTTTATTTTTAATTCAAACTTTACGCTTAAAAATCATTTAACTAAAAAAGAAGGATTATCTGACAGAACTGTAAAATCTTTATATGAAGATGCGTTTCATAATTTATGGGTAGGACTAAACAATGGAATTGATTACCTAAAAATAAATTTACCATTTTCATTAATCAATGAAGAAGTTGGCATTGAAGGTACGGGATATGCTGCCATAAGACATGATAACGAAATATATCTTGGCACAAACACTGGTGTCTTCATCCAAAAAAAGGAGAAAAATAACTTAGATGGATATCCTTTTACAATAATAACAGGAAGCGAAGGGCAAGTTTACAATTTCTCTGAGGTTGAAAATAAACTTATTTTAAACCACGATCGTGGTGCATTTGAATTAAAAGGTAAAAATCTTACGCAAATTCAAGACATTGGAAGTTGGAAATTTATGAATACCAAAATACCAAATTTAGTAGTTGGTGGTGATTATAGAGGAATTTCCATTTTTAATAAAAATAATGACAATTGGTCAGTTGTTCAAAGAGTTGAAAAATTAGAAGAACAATCTTCAAGAATTATGGAATTTGAAAATGATTCAACGCTGTGGATGACACATGTTTCTAAAGGAGCTTTTAGAATTGAATTCAATTCAAACTTAACTATTCAAAAAAACACCCAAAAATTTGGTAAAAAAGATGGACTACCTTCTAATATTATGATAGATGTTTATTCGTTGAATAACAATTTAGTTTTTACAACAGAAAAAGGTATTTACGATTTTAACTCAAACACTCGTACTTTCAGTCCTAATTTACATTTTAAGAAATGGCTTGGAACCGGATATGTAAGTACTATGGTTTCTAATGAGAATAATGCTATTTATTATATTCAGAACAAAAAATTTGGAAATTTAGTTCAAAAAGGGTTTGGTACTTTTGAAAATAAAACCCATATTTTTAAACACATTAATAAATTTATAAGTGATGATTTAGCAAATATTACAATACTTGATGAAAACAATGTACTTATTGGTGCTAAAGAAGGTTTTATTAATTATACACCTAATAAAAAACCATTTATAAATGAAAATTTCCATGTATTACTCAGAAAGGTTGAAACGCAAACTTCCATTGATTCTATTAATACCTATAATCCTGCTTATACAGATCAAATTGAAATTACCGAAAAACATTCCATAAAATTTCATTATGCAGCGCCTTATTTTGACGGATTTGAAGATTTAAAATACAGCTATAGACTTGTACCGTTAGATGAACAATGGTCTAAATGGTCAAGCTTAGGAGAAAAAGAATTTACACATTTACCTTTTGGAAAGTATACTTTAGAAATAAAGGCTAAAAATATTTATGAAATAGAAAGTAATGTGTCTACCTTTTCTTTTGAAGTTTTAACTCCTTGGTATTTTACAAATTGGGCTAAAATGTCTTATTTAATTTTAGCAATCATTTTTTTGTTTTTAATTCCTATTATTCAACAAAAAAAATATAGAAAAGAAAAATCTATTATTTACAAGAATAAAGATGAAGAAATAAAAATAAAAGATAAAGAAATAAATAAATTAGAAAATGAAAAGTTAAAAACAGAAATTAATCTTAAGAACGATCAGTTAACAACAATCACTATGCATTTAGTTAAAAACAACGATTTTATTCAGGATGTTCAAAACAAAATTATTTCATCTTTAGATCAAACTGATTCGAAAAAAGAATTAAAGAAAATAATTAAAACCATTGACAGTGAGCTTTCAAACAACGACTCATGGGATCAATTCGCATACCATTTTGATCAAGTTCATGGTAATTATTTAAAAAAACTTTCTGAAAATAACATAAAACTTTCACCACGAGAAATTAAACTAGCAGCATTTTTAAGAATGAACATGAGTTCTAAAGAAATCTCCAAAATGCTTAATATTACATCACGCGGAGTAGAACTTGCCCGATATAGACTACGAAAAAAATTAAAGCTAAAAAGAGCGCAAAATTTAGTTGAGTATTTAATTGATTTAGATAACTCTTAGTTCTTTCAGTTTGTATTCTATTTAACAATAAATATTAAATATTATCAGTAAGCTACAGTTATATAAATTTTTAAAACTATAATTCTAAAATATACTCTACAAGGCTTTTTTCGTGAGGTAATTCCATTTTTTTTCGCAATCTATATCTTTTAATTTCAACGCTTCTAGCAGAAATATTTAATAGTGGAGCTATTTCTTTAGATGATAGGTTTAAACGCAAATAAGCGCATAATCTTAAGTCGTTTGGCGTTAAATTAGGATGTGCTGTTTTTACTTTTTTCAAGAAATCACTATCGGCATTATTAAATGCTTCTTGAAACATTTCCCAGTCACTATTATTTGATAAATTTTTATTAATAATTTTTATAACTGGCTTAATTTTATTTTCGTCTTTTACAACGCCTAATTCGTTTTTTATAGTATTTAAAAGCTCATTCTTTTTAATAATACTCATTGTTGAGGCCGACAATTCTCTGGTTTTACTTTCAATTTCATTTTGTAGCTTTTCGTTTTTCAATTTCATAATTTCTTTTTCATTTTCTAATTGTGTCATTGAAAATTCTTGCTGCTTTTTATCCATTAATTTTTTCTTCTGTTTGGTATAATATCTTTTGTAAAGCGTATGAACCACTAATGATAAAACAATAAGTAAAATGGCATAAACAATTATAATTTCATTAGATAAAAACCAGGGTTTTTCAATAATAAACGAGAAAGTAGCAATATTTTTAGAAACTATATTTCCAACTCTTGCTTTTACATTAAATGTATAGCTCCCATAAGGTAAGTTTTTAAAAGCAACTTCAGATTCTTTAGACCAATTACTCCATTTATTATACATACCTTTGAGTTGGTATTGATAATTTACCTCATCATATTTCTGATATATAGGTGCACTAAATTTAAAAGAAACATTATTTTCTTTATTTTTAAACCTAACATTTTCATTAGTTAATGAAACGGGAATTGCAGTTATATTAATAGTACTTTTTTCAATGGTATTTATTACAATTGTAAAATCCTCTTGTCTTATTTTTTTTAAATCTAAAATTAAATATCCTTCTGAAGCACCAAATAAATAAGTGTCATTATTTAAATGCAATACACTTTCAAAACCTGCAATAAATTTTCTTGAAGTAGCTTCTAATGCAATTTTTGAAACTTTTGCAACATTGTTTAATTTTCCCGGTGTAAAATATATTAAGCTTTTGTCTGTAAATCCCCAAAGCGTATTTGAAATATTATCATTTAAAAGTTTACCTGACACATAACCATCTTCTTTTAAAAAGTAGTCACTTAAAATTTTATCTTTATCAAAATTTTTGGTTAAAGAATTATATCTAAAAATTCCCATATTTGATGCGTATAACAAATCATCTTCAAAATTTGTTATGGCAGATTTTAAAGCTTTTGGTGCGCTTCCTAATATTTTATAACTTAAAACTTTTCTAAAATCACTATCTACTTCTATTTTAAAAACTCCTTTATATTCGTGATTCATTAAAATACTACCTTCTTTAGTAAACTCAAAAAATCGACTTGTAGGATTAAACCCTTTTATTTTATTTCTAAACTGCCAAGTACCGTTTCTTTTTTCTATTACATTTAAACCACTATAATATCCTTGAATTAAAATATTTTTATTGTTTTTTACGGGTTTTATTTCCATAGTTCCCATAACATCTGTTATCAGGTTTGCAACACCATTATTAACAATAAAAGTTCCTTTATTATGTCCACAAAATAGTGTGTTATCATATACTTTTAAACACCAAACCTGCCCGTCAGTACCTTCAATAAAGCTAAAATCATCATTGGTATGTAACTCTTTATAAAACAAGCCTTGATTGGTTCCTAAATACAGTTTATTGTTAAAGATTGCCGATGTATATACAGAACCTAATTTCCCACTAAAATCATTATAAACTCTAAATGGTGAATTAAAATTAACAACACTAATTCCATTATCAAGGCCAAGCCAAAGATTGTGTTCTTTATCTTCAAACAAAGACAATACGGTATTGTTATTTAATCCTTTTTCTTGATTTATATGCGTTAATAAATTTCCGTTTTTGTCAAGATGATACATTCCATTTGAAATGGTTCCAAGTATAAAACTTCCATCTTCTAACTGCAGGCTGCTATAAATACTTACTTTTGAAATTATACTATTTGATGAAATATCCCATTTACTAATTCCATTTTCATTTAAATAATAAAAACCATCTTTTTGTGTTTGATACAATATTCTGTTACCAGATTTAAAAATATTTATTACAATATTCGTTTTTAACAAATTATTATCTGAAACCAATTCAGGTACTCCATTTTCAATTTTAAAAATACCTTCTTCCATTTTTTGAAAATAAATACTATTATCTACCTTAAAGGCTTTTGGAAGCTGTGTTTCTGAGTTAATAATTTTTATAGATTCATCTGAAGTATTGTATATATATATTCTGTGAAGCGACTGAAAAAGTACCCAATCATCAAAAGTTATAATATTCCAAAAATCCTCTTCAATTAATGATTCTTTTAATTTAACACTTAAGGATGTGTATGTTAAACTTCCAAATTCATTTTTTTCCCAATAACCAAACTCCATATAACTTCCCGTATATATTTTATTATCCTGAACATTTACCGAACGAATTATTGTGTTATTTGGTGAAGGATATAATTTCCATTTTGCGCCATTAAACTCTAACAAACCACTATTGTTTGCCACATAAATATATTTTTCTTCTGATTGAGAAATTGACCAGTTTTGATTTTCAGCTCCATAAATTGTTGGTGCATAATTTTCAACTGGTGGTAACTCTTGAGAAACAATACTTGTTGAAAATAAAATAAATAAAAAATTGAAAAATATAAGTTGTTTTAATTTCATTGACATCAAACTTTTTTGAAGTACTACAATATTACAATTTTTAAAGGATATTTATTTTGAAGAAATAAATTATCTGATATTTCAACTGTTATTTTGCAAAACTTACAGCATATTTACTCATCAACTTTTTAAAGCTTTTAATACTTATTGGTTTTGAAATAAAATCATCAAAACCTTTTAACAACGCATTTTCAATTTCTTCATTTGAAGTATATGCAGATTGCGCAATTACGGTTAAATGTGGTTTCATTTCTTTGATTTTTCCAACAGCTTCAAACCCACTCATAATAGGCATTTTTAAATCCATTAAAACCAACGTAATTGCATTGTTAGTTTTGCAAAGTTCTACAGCTTCTTTACCATTTTTTGCATGTAAAATATTACAATTTAATTGTAGTATTTCATTGATTAGGGTTTCTAAAAACAAGTAGTTTACTTCTTCGTCTTCCGCAACTAAAATGGTGTATTTTTCTTTATTAATAGCCGCGTTATTCGTGTTTTCAGTTGACACGTGAACTTTATTATAAGGAATTGTAATATAAAAGGTAGCTCCAGCTCCTTTTTTAGATTCTAGTCTAATTTTTCCACCTATTAATTCTACATTTTCTTTTACTATAGATAAACCCAAACCTAATCCTCCCATTTTTTTTGAAAGATCTTTTTCAGCTTGTGAAAATCTTTCAAAAATTAATTCATGTTTTTCAGCTTCAATTCCAATTCCTGTATCTTTTACATAAATTTCAAGTTGGTTATCTTTTAATTCATACCCAAATTCAATAGAGCCTTTTTTAGTAAATTTTAAAGCATTTTCTAAAAGGTTGCTAATAATTTTTATTAATTTGGATTTATCGGTAAATATGGTGCTTTCAGTATCCGAAAGGTTATTTTTAATGTACAGTGGAATTTTATTTTCTTTTGCTTTTAGATCAAAAACAGAAAATAACTCTAAAAATAAATCATTTAAACAAACTTCACTTTCAATGACCCTCACTTGTTTGGTTCCTAATCTAGAAATTTCAATAATATCATCAATTACTTGAAGCAATTGGTGCCCACTACTTTGAACAATTTTAATGTAATTTTTCCTTTTTTCATCACTTAAATTTGGGTTTAATAGAAAATCGGTGAAACCTAAAATTCCATTCATTGGAGTTCTTATTTCATGAGACATATTGTTTAAAAACTCTGTTTTTAATCTATTACTTTCTTCGGCATTTCCTTTTGCTATAATTAATTCATTTTCAACCTTTTTTTGTTCTGTAATATCTATTTCTATTCCATCCCAACACACTTCACCTTTTAAAATTCGTGGTTTAGAAACATAGTAAGACCACCTTGTTGAACCGTCTGGATTTAAAACTCTAGCTTCTTTCCTAAAAACAGACATTTCCTTTAACGCCTTTTTCTCTTTTTCAACAAGATCTTTAATGTCATCAGGATGAATTCGCCCGTAAATAAAATCAGGATTTTCCTTTACTTGCTCAACTGAATAACCATATAAATCTTTCACAGTATCACTTACATAAGTAAATTTTCTTCTGTTTTCATCAATAGTAATAACTTGATAAATCATACCATTTACCAAGTTATTTGAAATAAGTTTTAATTGTTTTTCACTTTCTTCTGCAACTTCTTTTGCTTCTATTAGTTCTTCATTTTTTTGACTTAAATCTGTAGTTAATTTTTTGGCAATTCTTTTTGCAAAACTGGCGGTATTGACTAATGAAAAGATTAAAAAACTTAATAAAATACTAATAATAAATCCTATGATTAAAACCACAAAACTAAAACTACTAAAAAATGTTTTTTTTGGCTGCACAAATTCAAGTGTCCATATTTTATCGTTTAATTTTATGGGTAAAATTAAATTGTAGAAGTTATCAGGATTTGTATTGTTAAATTTTACATCTGAATTATATAAAAGTGATGCCAAATTTAATACATCTCCATCAAAAATATTTAAGTTAATTTGGGTTTCTCTATCTAAATTATATTGATCAATTACACCTTCCATAAAGTCATTTATTCTAAATGAAATTGCTGCCCAACTAGTAATAGCTTGCCTTCTTTTTGTGACGCTATTTAAAGGCATATTTTTATTATAAACTGGAGAATAAATTACAATACCTGGCATACTATTTTTGGTTCCTTCTTGAATTAAAATAACCTTATTAGTTAAAACTGCAGTGTTTAAATCTCTCGATTCTTCTATGGCTTTTTTCATAATAGCATTAGAGCTAATATTAAAACCTATTGCTTTTAAATTTCTATCAATTAACGGCTCTATAAAAATAATAGGAGTAAATTCATCCATTTCAACATTAGGAAAAACATTGTAATCGTTAGAAAATTCATTTTTAAACCGATTTGTATGTTTTTTAAGCTGATCTTTTGGCACAATTGTAACATAAGCAACTCCTTGAAAACCTTTTAAATAACTGCTTACGTTACTTTTTTCAATAAAATATTTCCAGTCACTTCGTGTAATTGTATCCGAAGCCATAAAAAATGAAGAACTGCTTTGCGAAAATTGAATATAAGCGTTTAATCTATTTTCAATTTTTGACTTTATTTCATTTGCAACAATATGAAATTGTTGCTCTTCTATTTTATTATTATCACTTCTTACAAAATACATTGCAAGAATTGATAAACCTAAACTAAATAATAGTACAAGCAGTGGTGTTAAAAAAGCTCTATTTTTAATTACGGACATAGGGGTTTGGAAATTTTCACCCAAAGTAAACTATTTTATAATGCAAACAAAAAATATTGTTAATGAAGTTTTACTCCTATGGTAAAAATGTGACATTAATTATTGTATTTATTCAAGTGTAAAATTAACCAAAACAGGGAAATGATCTGATGGATATTTCCCATGATATTTTTCCCTTAAAACTTTATATTTATTCACTTTAATTGAATTCTCACTAACAAAAATAAAATCGATTCTATCCACACTTTCTTTAACTATATTAAAGCCATTAAATGTTCCTAAAGTATCTTTTACTTTGTTTTTTGAAAGTATTTTTGAATCTTTTAAAAAAGAATTTATATAGTTAATTACCTCACTATCTTCTGTTAAATTAAAATCACCCATTAATATTACGGGTAATTTTTCGGTATTTAATTTTCGTATTTTTTGAAGAATTAATAGTGCAGCTTCTTCTCGGGCTTTTACACCAACGTGGTCAAAATGAGTATTGAAAACCCAAAACTTTTTATTACTTTTTTTATCACTCAATTGTAAATATGTGCAAATTCTTGGGTATGCAGCATCCCATCCTTTTGATGGAACTTCAGGAGTTTCGGACAGCCAAAAGGTATTTTGCACATGCAACTGATATTTATTTTTATTATAAAAAATTGCTGAAAATTCACCTTTATTTATACCATCATCTCTTCCAACTCCAACAAAATTATAATTTACCAAAACACTATCACAATAAGCTACTTGATTTGGTAATCCTTCTTGAATTCCTAAAATATCAACTTTATTGTTTAGTACTTGTTTTAATAATGCATTTTTTCGAACATCCCACCTATTATCGCCATCATTTTGTGTGTCTAAACGAATGTTATATGTCATTACATTTAAGTTTTGACCAAATGAAATTTGAATAAATAATAAGTACGTTACTGATAGTAAGGCTAAATTTTTCATTTACTTTATAATTAATTATGTTTGGTAGTCTTTAAAACATTAAAATACCATTGTCTACAAATTAGAAGTATATTATATCCTTCTTTTAATTGAATGTCATTTTTTTATTTAAATAACTTAAATACTATTTTAAAATCGGTACAATTTAATATTAAAAAATGTAAGTAAAAGTTTTACGCTTTATAAAAATTATTCTTACAAAAGATAACCTATAAATTTATAGATATTTATCTTTTTATCAAAAAATTAAACCCTCTTTTTAATTACATCAAATAGTAAATTTTCCTTTTCTATTAATTTTTATATCACATTTATAAATATTTCATTTAAAATATTTTAGGTGAGTTTTATTTATCACAAAGCTAATGAAGTAATTATTTTTACATTACATCAATATTAAAAATAAAGTTTTAAAAATTGAAATGTATGAAACCTTAAAAATAAATTAAATATTGTAATTTAGTTTATGTAAACCAAATGTATTTTTCTGATAAAGTTATGTTCAAAAAAAATTATACTCACCTTATTTTTATAAGCATTCTGTTTGTAACATCGTTTGCTACATCACAAATAAAGTTACCTCCAATAAGTAATTTTAATTCAACTGATTATGGTGCTGGAAATCAAAATTGGGGAGTTGACTCTGATAATGAACATATATATGTTGCTAATAATGAAGGCCTTTTGGAGTTTGATGGCGTGAATTGGTTTTTAAACAAATTACCAAACAAAACAATTATTCGGTCAGTTAAAGTAGTTGGAGATAAAATTTTTACAGGATCCTATGAAGAATTTGGTTATTGGACTCGTTTAAATAATGGCAACTTAGTTTATACAAGTTTAAGTAAATTTTTATCTCCTAATAAAATTGCTTCACAATCTATTTGGGGAATTTATGCAATTAAAGACAAAATAATATTTAAATCATTCAGCGATTTGTTTATTTATGAAAATGAAAAAATAAAAAAAATAAGACCAAATTTAATTTTAATGGCAGGTTTTACAGTTAATGACAGATTTATTGTACAAGGGGTTGGTAAAGGATTACTTGAACTTAAAAATGATAAACTCTTTGTATTAAAAAATACTGAACTTCTAGCTGAAGATAGAGTTCAAGCCATATCAAATTTCAAAAACGATCAATTATTAATCGGCACATCACTCCACGGTTTATATACTTACTCTAATAATAAATTAGAAAAATGGGACAATAATTTTAATAATTTACTTAAAGCACATCAACTAAATTCTTTATCATACACTAACGGAACTGTTTTTGCAGGCACCATTAAAAAAGGAATTTACCATTACAACACCAATACAAATACTTTTATAAATTTAAATGTAAAAAATGGTCTTCAAAATAATACTGTTTTATCAAGCACAATAGATGCATCTAAAATTTTATGGTTAGCATTAGATAATGGAATTTCTGCTATTCCAATAAATTACTTTGCCTACTACTTAAATCCATACAAAGAAGATATAGGTGCTGTTTACGATATGGTTAAATTAAACAATGAAGTTTATTTAGCCACTAATACAGGTATTTATAAAGCAGACAACAATGGTGTAAATTTTATTGAAGGTTCACAAGGTCATATTTGGTCATTAGCACTTATAAATGATCAAATTATATGTGGGCATAATACGGGAACCTATAAAATACAAGACAACAAATTAACATTTATAAGTGAAAAAAATGGAGGTTATATTTTTAAATCAATTCCAAGTCAACCAAATAAATACATTCAAGGAAACTATTCTGGACTTACATTGTATACTATAAAAGATAATAATTGGGAATACAGAGACGTACAAAATATAAATTTTCCAATTAAAAATATTGTTTTTGAGAATTCATACACAGCATGGGTTTTACATTCATACAAAGGCGTTTACCGCATTCATTTTTCAAATAATTATGAAAAAATTATCAAAATTGAGGAACAGTTTAATAAAATATTTGATAATGTTTACGACTTAAAATTATTTAATATTGAAAGAAATATCGCATTTTTTAGCAATGAAAAATGGTCAGTTTACAACCCTATTGAAAATAAAATAGAACCTTTTAAATCAATAAATAAAATTTTAGGAAAGGATAAAAATTCCATCATATTAAACAACAATAGTCAAAATAATGTTGTTGTTTTTAAACGTAGTGACAATACAATTTTTATAAGGCAAAATATTCAAGATAGTCTTTCACAAATATATTTACCTACAAAATATTATAAAGATAAATTGGTCAGAGGCGAAGGTGATCAACGTGCTGTTGTTATTAATGATAGTTTGGTATTTATATCATTATACAATGATGTTTTAGTGGTAAATCCGAAGAAAATTAATCAGAATATTAAAATAATCCCTCCTACAATAAGCAGAATATATGTAAACAACCAACCTAAAAGTTTATTAGAAGAAATCGAGATTAAAAAAAGTGACACCATACAAATTAAACTTAAATCGCCACACCTTTCTAATAACACTATTGAATATTCTTTAGGAAATAATTATTGGATTGCAACAAATGGAAATATTGAATTAACGGGGTTACCATATGGTTCGTTAAAATTATTAGTTCGTTCATTTTTAAACTTTAAAGAATATAGCCCAATTAATTCCGTAAAATTATACATAAAACCGCCATGGTATATGGGCTTATGGGGAGTGGTTTTACTACTCAGCTTTTTAACACTTATTTTCTATTTAATAACTATTATTAATAAATATGTACTTATAAAACATAAAAAATATTTAGATGATCAATACCAACATCAACAAGAAATTCATAGAAAAGAAGAAGCCTTAAAAAACGAAATGAAATTAAATGAACTCCAAAAAAAACAACATGAAATTGAGCTTGATTCTAAAACCAAAGAATTAGCAAATACTGCAATGGGTATGACCAGAAAAGATGAATTACTTGAAAATATCAAAAAAGAATTAGAACAACTAAAAAAAGAAATTATAAATAAACCTAAATTAGAAAAATTACTTTCAACAATTAATAAAAATATAAATACAACTAAAGATTGGGAAGTTTTCGAATCTAATTTCAATGAAATTCATGATACTTTTTTTAAATCATTACTTAAAAATACTGAAACGCAATTAACTGCAAAAGACTTAAAATTGTGCGCTTATTTAAAAATGAATTTAGCGACTAAAGAAATTGCTCCTTTAATGGGTATTTCAACTCGTGGTGTTGAAATTCACAGATATAGACTTCGAAAAAAATTAAACTTAAGTAATGATCAAAATTTAAATGAATATTTTATGAAATTGTAATTTTGTATATAAAACTATTAAAATAGCATAATTACATACATCATTAATACATCATAAAACGTTTTCGTTAAATTTTTACGTTCATCAATACCTAGATTATCATACAAAAAAACTGAGGTTTTAAGCCTTTAAAAAAGATGATGTAGTTAAGAAGTGTCTTCATTATATACTTCAAACAAATTAAAAAATAACTTTACCCTAACTAAATTTAAAACTTTATACAATGAAGAACAAAATAACATTTTTACTCCTTCTACTTTTTTATTGTTCTACAATTTTTGCCCAACAATTAAAAGTATCGGGTACAGTAAGTGATCAAAATGGAATTCCACTTCCAGGAGCTTCTGTTATAGTAAAAAATTCAACAATTGGTGTGCAAACCGATTTTGATGGAAAATTTACTTTAGAAAATATTTCTAAATCTGCTACCCTAGTAATTAGCTACTTAGGATATTTTACTATTGAACAAAATGTGAATGGACAAAGTGAAATTAATATTACACTTAAAGAAGACGCACAAACACTTGATGAAGTTGTAGTTGTTGGTTACGGTAAAATGAATGTTAAAGATTTAACATCTTCAATAACCACAATTAAAGCTGAAGAAATTGCAAAAACACCAACAGGAACTGCAATGCAAGCATTACAAGGAAAAGTGCCAGGGCTCCAAATAGTAAGCAGTGGAGGACCAGGTGATAGCCCAACAATTAGAGTTAGAGGTATTGGTTCTTTTCCAGGAGCAGGAAGTTCTGCCCCTTTATATGTAGTTGATGGAATGTTTTTTGATAATATTGATTTCTTAAATCCATCAGACATTACTTCTATTTCTGTTTTAAAAGATGCTTCTGCATCAGCAATTTATGGTGTAAAAGCGGCAAACGGTGTAGTACTTATTGAAACAAAATCTGGCGGTTATAATAAAGTAACCGAGGTTGTGTATGATGGTTATTCTGGGTATCAAGTTGCACAAAATGTATTAAAAATGGCAAATGCAGAACAATTTACTACAATGGCATTAGAATCTGGTTCAGCTGCAGATATTAGTTTTATTGCCAATGCTATGCAACGTTATGGAAGAAGTAGAATAAACCCAAATGTACCTGATGTAAATACAGATTGGTATAAAGAAATTTTAAGACCCGCAACAATCCAAAACCATAGTATTGGAGTAACTGGCGGTAGTGATAAAGCATCCTATTCAATTGGTTTAAACTATTTTGAACAAGAGGGTATTTTAGATATGAAAAATCAATACGAAAGATTTAACTTACGATCAAAACTAGATTTTAAAGCAACCGATTGGCTAACCATTGGTGGTAATATGATTTTAAGTAATGCTACTAAATTTAATGAAGAATCCGCAGCTTGGAATCAAGCATATTTTGCAGTCCCAATTATACCAATTTATGATGACGCTAATACCGATGCTTGGCCAATAAATTACTCTAGTGCCCAAAGTATTGGTTATAGAAGTGGACAAAATCCATTCCCTGCATTAACATATAACAACAATAGAGATAAAACCAGAAAAATACTTGCAAATTTTTATATGGAATTTGATTTAATTCCTAAAAAATTATCATTTAAAACTACTTATAATCATAGTTTCGCTTCACTTGATGCTAGAAGTGTAGATTTACCTTACTATATTACTAATGGTTTTCAACGTTCAATTTCAGCAGTAACAAAAAGATCTGAAACATTTTCAAACCAAATTTGGGATAATGTACTTACATATAATGATAAATTTGGAAATCATAACTTAACGGTAATGTTGGGTTCATCATTTAGAGATGATGCATGGAATATGCTAACAGCAAGAGGAGAAGATATCCCTTCTATAGACCAAGAAGTTGCCTGGTACATTAGCCAAGCTGGAACAATTAATATAGCAAGTGTAAGTGATGGAGGAAGTAGACAATATGGTCTTTCATATTTTGGAAGAGTATCTTACAATTTTAATGATAAATATTTATTATATGGTACATTAAGAGCCGACGGTTCATCAAAATATCAAGAAAAATGGGGATACTTCCCTACAATTGGTGCAGGATGGGTGCTTTCTGAAGAAAACTTTATGAAAGAAAATAATTTTACAGATTATTTAAAACTACGTGCAAGTTGGGGCCAATTAGGAAATAGTAACGTACCTGCAAGTGATGGGGCTAATACAACAAGTATTGTTGATACAGCTATTGATGATGTGTTAGTATCTGGAACTGTAGCCTCAAGTACATTTTCATCACTAAAATGGGAACTAACTGAAGAAACTAACATTGGTATTACTTCTCGTTTTTTTAACAACAAACTAACATTAGATGCTGATTATTTTATTAGAGATACTAAAGAAGCTGTAATTCCTGTTGGATTTCCTTTAATTCCAGGCAGTGTAAACAAAAGTGTGGGTTCAATTAGAAACGCTGGTTTTGAATTAGCATTAAGTTGGAATAATCAAATTTCTGATAATTTAAGTTACAATGTTAGCACAAATATTTCAACACTTAAAAATGAAGTATTAGACCTTTATGGACAAGAATATATTGATGGTGGCTCTGCAGAATTTAGACAAAGGTCTTATGTTGGTGAACCTCTATTAGCTTTTTATGGTAGAGAAGTAATAGGTGTTTATCAAAATGAAGCTCAAATACAAGCAGACCCTGTTGCAGTAGCAAACGGGTTGGTTCCTGGAGATTTAATCTACAAAGATCAAAACAATGATGATTTAATTGACGATAGTGACCGCGTTATTTTAGGTTCTTATTTACCTTCATTTATGTATGGTTTAAACATTGGAATTAACTACAAAAATTTCGAGTTTTCAACAAGTATGATGGGTCAAACTGGTAACAAAATTTTAAATAGAAAGCGTGGTGAATTAATTTGGACTTCAGATGGGAATTTAGATGCAGATTTAGCAATTAATCGTTGGCATGGTGAAGGAACTTCCAACTCATATCCATCATCAGCAGGATTAAGAAAAGGTTGGAATCAAAAAATGAGTGACTACTTTGTAGAAGATGGATCATTTTTTAGAATTCAAAACATACAAATTGCATATAATTTTAAACAAGGAAGTCAATTTGTAGGTACAAAAATACCAGATATAAGACTATCCTTAACTGCAGAAAGACCATTTACATTCTTTAAATACAATGGATTTAATCCTGAAGTAGCAAACGGAATTGACACCCAAACCTATCCAATACCAGCAGTTTATACATTAGGTGTAAATATTAAAATTTAATTGAAAAAATAACATTATGAAATATATTAATACTTTAAAGAAACTCACTTTTATATTTGTTGCACTGTTGTTTTTTACAGCTTGTAATAACAAGTTAGATGAGTTACCTGAAAACAGATCATTTACCGAAGAAACAGACTATACAAATTCTACTGATATGATTTTACCATTAATTGGTGCTTACGCTGAATTTCAGTCAAGAGGATGGGAAGAATTTCCACTTATTTCAGTAAGAGGAGATGATGTAAATGCAGGAGGTTTGGGAGATCAACAAGATTTTTCTGAAGCCGATAAATACAACTATAATAAAGATTATTGGATGTACAATTCTCTTTGGCAAAATTATTATGGAGATATTATAAAAATGCACTCAGCTATAGAGCAAATTGAATTATATAAAGAAAATGGTGGTGATGCAACTTTAGCAAACCAATACATTGCTGAAGTAAAAACACTACGTGCCTTTTTATTATTCCAATTATCAAGAGTTTGGGGAGATATTTTTATCACAACTAGTTCAGATCCATCAGATTTATTAGTTGCTAGTTTATCAACTAAAGATGAAGTTATGCAACACATTTCAAATCAAATGGAAGAAGCAATCACATCCTTACCAGATATTCGACCAAACCAAAGAACTGATATTAGAGGTGGCGTTACTAAATATACTGCACTAGCTATAAAAGCTTTAGCAAATTTAGAACTAAAAAATTATCAAGGTGTTGCTGATGCTACATCCAAGATAATAAGCTCAGGTAAATTTAATTTAGAACCAGATTTTTATGAACTATTTAAATTAGATGGAAAACTTAATAATGAAAACCTATTAGAACTACAATATTCTGATTTTGGACAAGGAGCCGGAAGTACACAAAGTTATTTATTTGCTTTCTTTGGTCCACAAGGATGGACTCCAAATGTAGCAGGCTCTAATAGTGGTTGGGGATTTTACGAGCCTAGTTTAAAATACATCAAATTTATGCTTAGCAGAAACGAAACCATAAGACTAGAAACAAGCGTATTATTTACAAATAGAGGAATTGAAGCAATAAAATCAGATCCAGCATATGCAACTATACCAAGTTGGATTACTAACACAACAAGAGATGGAGACGTAATTAATGATTACGCCAGAGCACTATTTGCAAGTGGTAAACACTATTTACCATCAAACCAACTTACACCTGGAAGAAAAGACTACGGAACCAATAAAAACTTAACTTGTATTAGATATGCTGAAGTATTGTTAATGCACGCTGAAGCAATTACTCAAGGAGCAACTGGAACTGGAATGACCGCTGATCAAGCTGTAAATGAAGTAAGATTAAGAGCTGGACTAAACAGTTTATCAGGGGTTACAAATGCTCAAGTAATGAATGAAAAATTTGCAGAATTAGCAATGGAATGGGGAACTCGTTATTATGATATGATTCGTCTTGAAAACTATAATGAACTAAATTATGATGGTAGAGCTTTTTCTGAAGATAAAAAATTTCTTCCTTATCCTCAAACACAAGTAGATAAGTTACCAATCTTACGAAGTAATGAATAATTTTATTATTTAAAAAACTTAAACAAAATGAAAATATTAAAAAATATATGTCTTGGAATACTTGCAATTGTTTTTACAATTTCATGTAATGATGGTATAGACTCAATTACCCAGGTAGATCCAGGAGCCGATGAAACAGCTCCTGTTATTAAAGTAACCTATCCTTTAGAAGGTACTAAAATACAAGTATTAGATATTGTTACATCTATCAATATTAAATTTGAGGTTATTGATGATATAGAAATTGGAAATATAGTTGTTACAGTGGATGATACTGAAATAATGACGTACTCAAATTTTAAAGATTACAGAAGATCTGTAAATGAATTACCATTTAATAATGTAACAAATGGAGATCACATTTTAAAAATTGTTGCTACAGATCTTGAAGGCAAAACAACCACTAAAACTATTAATTTCATGAAAGTATCACCATATACAGTTAAATATGATGGTGAAATATTTTATATGCCTTTTGATGGTGATTATTTAGATTTAGTTAGCTTAAAAGGAGCTACAGTAGTTGGATCACCTAGTTTTGCCGGACAAAGTTTAAAAGGATTAAATGCTTATGCTGGCGCCACAGATTCATACTTAACATTCCCAACTGATCAATTTAAAAACAATGAATTAAGCGCTGTCTTTTGGGTAAAAATAAATGCAATTCCAGATCGTGCAGGAATATTAGTAATGGGTCCTGAAGACACTGCCAATCCAACTGCCCAAAATAATAGAAAAAATGGATTTAGATTTTTTAGAGAGAATGCCGGAGGAAAACAACGTTTTAAACTAAATGTTGGTAATGGAACAGCTGACACATGGATTGATGGCGGTATAGCAGCTGATGTTGATCCTACAATTGATAAATGGGTAAGTATGGCATTTACTATTTCAGGCTCAAGCGCAACAGTTTATATTGATGGGCAATTAGTAAAACAAAGTACAATTACCGGAATAGATTGGACAGGTTGTGATGTACTTTCAATAATGTCTGGCGCACCAAGATTTTCAGGATGGAATCATAAATCTGATTTAAGTTTTATGGACGAATTAAGAATATTTAATAAAGCTTTATCACAAACTGAAATCCAAAATATTATTACAGGTGAAACTGGTGCAACATTCTCATACACTCCAAAATATGACGGAGAAACTTTTTATATGCCTTTTGATGACATTAATACTGAATTAGTTAGCGGAATAGAACCAACCGTTGTAGGAACACCTAGTTTTTCTACAGATAATGTTTTAGGCGGAAGTTCTTTTGTTGGAAATACTGACTCAGCAATAACTTTTCCTATTAATGGAGTTTTTGGTTCAGAATTTAGTGGTGCTTTTTGGTATAAAGTAAATGCCTCTCCAGATAGAGCAGGCATTTTAGTTGTTGGAAATAATATTCCTGAAAATCGCAAACAAGGTTTTAGATTATTTAGAGAAGGTAGCGCAACTGAACAAAGAATTAAATTAAATGTAGGAATTGGAGCAGATGAAAGTTGGAATGATGGTGGTGTAATTAACGTAGCTGATGGAGAATGGGTTCATATTGCGTTTACCGTTTCACTAACAAAAAGCATAATATACTTTAATGGTGTTGAAAAATTAGCAGCTACATATACAGGAGGCGTTGACTGGACTGATTGTCAAACCCTAACTATAGGTGCAGGAGGAGAAACCTTTAGTTATTGGAATCATAAATCTGACAGTAGTAAAATGGATGAATTACACTTATTCAATAAAGTACTTACAACACAAGAAATACAAACTATAATGAATGAGTAATTTGTTTTAAATAATTAAAATTTCATAGTTAAATAATAAATTGAGTTTTATAATTATTGGTTGCACTCTTAATTGAGTGCAACCATAATTATCAAATAAGAAACAGTTATGAATGTAACAAAAAAAATACTTGTATTAATTACAACTTTACTAATTGTATGTATTAGTACTAGTTGTAACTTCAATAAAACAAGTAATAAAAAAACAAACATTTCTTTACAAGATGAAGACCTTCTAACACTTGTTCAACAACAAACATTCAATTATTTTTGGGAAGGTGCCGAACCAAATTCAGGTATGAGTTCTGAACGAATTCATATGGATAATATCTATCCTTCAAACGACAAAAATATTGTAACCACAGGAGGAACAGGATTTGGATTAATGGCAATTTTGGTTGGTATTAAAAGAGGTTTTATTACTAGAGAAGAAGCATTTAATAGATTTGTAAAAATTACAAATTTTCTAGAAAAAGCAGATCGATTTCATGGTGCTTGGCCACATTGGTTAAATGGTGAAACAGGAAAAATTAAACCCTTTAGTAAAAAAGACACTGGTGGAGACTTAGTTGAAACTGCTTTTTTAGTACAAGGTTTATTAACTGTTTCAGAATACTATAAAGATGGTAATAAACAAGAAAAAGAATTAGTTACTAAAATTGATAAATTATGGAGAGAGGTTGAATGGAACTGGTATACAAAAAATGGTGAAAATGTGCTTTATTGGCATTGGTCTCCAACTAATGAATGGGACATGAACTTTCCTGTTGGCGGATATAATGAGTGTTTAATTATGTATATTCTTGCAGCAGCATCACCAACATACCCTATAACAAAAGACGTTTATGAAAAAGGATGGGCATTAAATGGTAAAATTGTTTCAAATGAAAAATATTACGGTGAAGATTTAATACTAAATTATTTTGAACATGACAATGACAAAATTGGTCCTTTATTTTGGGCACATTATTCCTACTTAGGCTTAAATCCTCAAGGATTATCTGATCAATATGCCGATTATTGGAAGTTAACCCAAAACCAAGCAAAAATTCATTATAAATATGCTATTGATAACCCTGAAAAACATCTTGGATATGGAGAAAATCTCTGGGGATTAACCTCAAGCTATTCAATGAAAGGATATGCAGGACATAGGCCTGGTAAAGATTTAGGAGTTATAGCTCCAACTGCAGCTCTATCATCTTTTCCATACACTCCAGAAGAAAGTATGAAAATGTTGAAATATTTATATCAAGACGCAGATAGCTTAATTGGCAAATATGGTCCCTATGATGCCTTTAGTATTGAACATAAATGGTTTTTACCAAGATATTTAGCAATTGATCAGGGTCCAATTCCTGTAATGATTGAAAACTACAGAACAGGACTTATTTGGAATTTATTTATGCAAAATACCGATGTAAAAATTGGTTTAAATAAACTAGGATTCTCCAGTACTAAATATAATTTGAATAGTAATGAATAAATTTAAATTTTTCTTTTTCACGGTTCTTTTAACGCTGCTTTCTTGTGGTAGTGATGATTACACCTACACACCAATTGATTTTCCAGATGGAATTGATGAAACTGATACCGAGCCCACATTAAGCGATGAAGAATTATTAAACCTAACCCAAAAAGAAACTTTTAAATACTTTTGGAATTTTGCTGAATCAAATTCTGGTGCGGCAAAAGAAAGATACCATCCAACCAACCCAAGTTTAAATCAAAATGTAATTACAACTGGGGGGACAGGATTTGGGCTAATGGCTATTTTAGTAGGAATTGAAAGGGGATTTATTTCAAGAGACGAAGGTTATAATAGAATTCTTAAAATTGTTTCTTTTTTAGAAACAGCAGACCGTTTTCACGGAGCTTGGTCACATTGGATTGATGGGATTAATGGTACTGCAATTCCATTTAGTTCACAAGATGATGGTGGTGATTTAGTTGAAACCTCATTTTTAGTACAAGGCTTAATTTGTTCACAAGAATATTTTAGAAATGGCAACACTAATGAAAAAGCTTTAGCTAACAAAATTGAAACTTTATGGAAAGCTGTAGAATGGAATTGGTATACACAAAATCAAAAAACATTGTATTGGCATTGGAGTCCAAATTTTGGATTTGCAAAAAACTTACAATTAAAAGGCTATAATGAAGTTTTAATTACTTATGTATTAGCCGCAGCATCCCCAAATTTTTCTATTTCTAAAGAAGTCTACTCAAATGGCTGGGCTTCCAATGGAGGCATTAAATCAGGCAATATAAAATACAATTTACCTCTTTTGGTAAATCATGCAGGCTCAACGGAGTTTGGAGGACCTCTATTTTGGGCGCATTATTCTTATTTAGGATTAAACCCAAAAGGACTTTCCGATGAATATGTAAATTATTGGAATGTTAACACCAATCACTCAAAAATAAATTACAATTATTGTGTACAAAACCCACTAAACTATAAAGATTATAGTGCTGATTGTTGGGGGTTAACAGCTAGTTATTCCAGAAATACCGATGGTTCAATAGGGTACTCTGCACACAAACCTAATAATGATTTAGGCATAATTTCACCAACCGCTTCATTAAGCTCAATGCCATATACTCCAACAGAGTCTATGAAAGCATTGCGCTATTTTTATAAAAATAAATCAAAACTTTTAGGTCCTGCTGGTTTTTATGATGCTTTTAGTCCACATTACAATTATTGGGTAGCTGATGCGTATTTAGCAATAGATCAAGGGCCTATTATAATTATGATTGAAAATCACAGAACAGGACTATTATGGAAATTATTTATGCAAAATACAGATGTTCAAAAAGGATTACAAAAATTAAATTTTAATTATGAATTATAAACTATCACCCTTTTATATTTTTTTATTCATTTTTTCTTTTGGTACAAAAGCACAAACTACCAATGACTTATTGTATGAAAAAAAAGAATTTATTGTAAAAAGCGACACATTATTGTATAGAATAATGTATCCAGAAAATTTCTCGGAAAGTAATCAATACCCATTAGTTTTATTCTTACATGGTGCTGGTGAAAGAGGAAATGATAACAATACACAACTAACCCATGGGAGTTCGCTCTTCGCATCACCAGAAAATAGATTAAATTATCCTGCAATAGTTGTTTTTCCTCAATGTCCTAAAAATGATTATTGGGCTAATTTAAGTGCAGACAGAACGGTAAAACCAATTTCATTTAAATTTCAGAATGGTGGCGAACCAACCAAATCATTAAAATTAGTAATGCTTTTATTAGACGAATTACTTACAAAACCATATGCTAAAAAAAATCAAATTTACGTTATGGGATTATCAATGGGTGGTATGGGAACTTTTGAAATCTTATCTAGAAGACCTACAACTTTTGCTGCAGCAATTCCAATATGTGGAGGAGCAAATCCTAATACCACAAAAAAATATGCTTTAAATACTGAGTTATGGATTTTTCATGGTGCACAAGATGATGTGGTAAACCCACAATTATCAATTGAAATGGTTAGTAGTATATTAGCTGCTGGCGGAACGCCAAATTTTACACTTTTTGGCAAAGATAATCACAATAGTTGGGATTCAACTTTTGCAGAACCAAACCTTTTACCTTGGTTATTCACTAGAATTAAAAAATAAAAATGAAAACAACAACATTTATAAATACAGTATTAGTATGCACTATTTTATTACAAATAACATCGTGCAATAAAAATAACAAAATTATCTCTAATAGTTCTAATCCCTATAACTCAAAGACAGATTCTATAATAAATTTAATGACAATTGAAGAAAAAATTGGTCAATTAAATTTACCTTCATCTGGCGATATCACTACAGGTCAAGCACAAAGTTCAGATATTGCTAAAAAAATTGAAGAAGGAAAAGTTGGCGGTTTATTCAATATTAAATCTGTAGAAAAAATTAGAGAAGTTCAAAAAATTGCAGTTGAGAAAAGTCGCTTAAAAATTCCTCTTCTTTTTGGTATGGATGTAATTCATGGTTACAGAACAACATTTCCAATTCCATTAGGGTTATCTTGCTCTTGGGATATGGAAATGATTGAAAAAACAGCAAGAATGGCCGCAATTGAAGCGAGTGCAGACGGGCTAAACTGGACATTCTCTCCAATGGTTGATATATCAAGAGATCCACGTTGGGGACGTGTTTCTGAAGGCTCTGGTGAAGACCCATATTTAGGTAGTGAAATTGCAAAAGCAATGGTTAAAGGCTACCAAGGAGACGACTTGAAAGCAAATAATACTTTAATGGCTTGTGTAAAACATTTTGCTTTATATGGAGCATCTGAAGCTGGTAGAGATTATAATACTGTTGATATGAGTAAAATTAGAATGTACAACGAATATCTTCCACCATATAAAGCAGCTATTGATGCTGGTGTAGGAACCGTTATGGCAGCATTTAATGAAATTGACGGCGTACCATCTACTGGGAACAAATGGTTATTAACTGACTTGTTACGAGATGATTGGAAATTCAACGGATTTGTAGTAACCGATTATACAGGTATCAATGAAATGGTTGAACATGGGATGGGTGATTTACAAACAGTATCAGCTTTAGCCTTAAATGCAGGTACAGATATGGATATGGTTGGTGAAGGCTTTTTAACTACAATACAAAAATCTATTGATGAAGGTAAAATTTCTATAGAACAATTAAATGCTGCAGTTAAAAGAATACTAATTGCCAAATATGAATTAGGGTTATTTGATAATCCTTATAAATATTGTGATCAAAACAGAGCAAAAACTGAAATTTACACCAAAGAAAATAGAGATTTTGCAAGAAAAGTTGCCGCAGAATCAATGGTATTGTTAAAAAACAACAATAATATTTTACCTTTAAAAAAATCAGGAACTATAGCTTTAATTGGACCATTAGCTGATACTCCTGAAAATATGGCGGGTACTTGGAGTGTTGCCACTAAACAAAGTGAATCTATTTCCTTTCTTGATGGAATTAAAACAGTTGTAGGTGATAAAGCATCTATTCTTTATGCAAGAGGTAGCCATTTAGACTACGACAAAGAATTTGAAAAAATTGCCACAATGCATGGTAAAGCTCTAAAAAAAGAGAGTAGAACAAATGAAGAATTGAAAGCTGAAGCATTAAAAATTGCAGCAAAAGCAGATGTTATTGTCGCAGCCTTGGGTGAATCTGCAGAAATGAGTGGCGAATGTAGTAGTAGAACGAATATTGATATTCCTCAAGTTCAAAAAGATTTATTAAACGCTTTATTAAAAACTGGTAAACCTGTGGTTTTGGTACTTTTTACTGGAAGACCTTTAGTATTAGTTGAAGAAAACAATTCAGTTCCAGCAATATTAAATGCTTGGTTTTCAGGAAGTGAAGCTGGATTAGCAATTTCTGATGTATTATTTGGAACAGTAAATCCATCAGGTAAAATTACTGCAACTTTTCCGCGTAGTGTAGGGCAAATTCCTATTTATTATAGTTACAAAAATACTGGTAGACCATTAGATAATACTGAAGGAAAATTTGTGAAATTCCTTTCAAATTATATTGATGAAAGAAATGAACCACTATTCCCTTTTGGCTATGGTTTAAGTTATACCAGTTTTAAATATGACAATATAAAACTTAGTTCTGATAAATTATCAGAAAATCAATCAATAACAGCTTCTGTTGATGTAACAAATACTGGTAATTATGATGGTAAAGAAATTGTGCAATTATATATCAGAGATTTAGTAGGATCAGTAACTAGACCTGTTAAAGAATTAAAAGGATTTCAAAAAATAGAATTAAAAAAAGGCGAAACTAAAAAAGTAACATTTACAATTACAATTGAAGATTTAAAATTCTACAATTCCAATTTAAGTTTTGAGGCTGAACCTGGGGATTTTGAAGTTTTTATAGGAACAAATTCATCAGAAAATTTAAAATCTACTTTTAAACTTCTTTAATAATTTAATAAACTCAACTAATGGTGCGCAAAATAAAGATTGTTAAAATAACATTGATTATTACAATATTAATTTCAATAACTTCAATAAAAGCTCAGCAAAAAACATATTGTAACCCTATAAATATTGATTATGGTTATACCCCTATTCCAAATTTTTCAGAACAAGGTAAACACAGAGCTACTGCCGATCCAGTTATTGTTAATTTTAAAGGAAAATATTTTTTATTTTCAACAAATCAATGGGGTTATTGGTGGAGCAACAACATGCTTAACTGGAATTTTGTATCTAGAAAATTTTTATTACCTCAACATAAGGTTTACGATGAATTATGTGCACCAGCAGTATTTGTTATGAAGGATGAAATGTATGTAATTGGCTCTACACATGGTCCAACTTTTCCTATTTGGAAGAGCAAAAATCCAACAAAAGATGAATGGGAAATTGCAGTTGATTCATTAAAAGTTGGCGCATGGGATCCAGGATTTTTATATGATCAAGAAAAAGATAAGTTATTTTTATATTGGGGATCTAGTAATCAATTTCCACTATTAGGTACAGAAATTAATACCAAAACATTACAATCTGAAGGTTATGTAAAACCTTTAATTTCTTTACAACCTGAGGATCATGGATGGGAGCGTTTTGGCGAATATAATGATAATTCTTTTTTACAACCTTTTATGGAAGGTGCTTGGGTTACAAAATATAACAATAAATATTACCTACAATATGGTGCTCCTGCAACGGAATTTAGTGGTTATGCAGATGGTGTTTATGTTAGTAACAGCCCATTAGATGGATTTGCATATCAATCACATAATCCATTTGCATATAAACCTGGAGGATTTGCAAGAGGCGCTGGTCATGGTGCAACATATCAAGATAATTTTGGTGAATGGTGGCACGTTTCGACTATTATTTTAGGAGTTAAAAATAATTTTGAAAGAAGAATTGGCATTTGGCCTGCAGGTTTTGATAAAGATGATGTGTTATATTGCAATACCGCATATGGAGATTACCCAACCTATTTATCTAAAGAAAAAGCTAACCATATGGAAGGATTATTTTCAGGTTGGATGCTTTTAAACTATAATAAACCAGTACAAGTATCTTCAACTTTAGGAGGTTATCAGGCAAATTATGCTGTAGATGAAAATATGAAAACATATTGGTGTGCAGAAACAGGAGATAAAGGTGAATGGTTACAAACAGATTTGGGGGAGATTTCAACAATTAATGCTATTCAAATTAATTATGCCGATCAAGATGTTGAATTTTTAGGGAAAACAATTGGCACTTTCCATCAATATAAAATTTACAGTTCAAATGATAATAAAAAATGGAAGATTGCAATTGATAAAAGTAAAAATACAACTGATGTTCCACATGATTATATTGAATTAGAAAAACCTATAAAAGCTCGTTATTTAAAATTAGAAAACATTACTATGCCTACTGGTAAGTTTGCCATTAGTGGATTTAGAGTGTTTGGAAAAGGAAATGGTGAAGTACCAAAACCTGTTGAAAAATTTATAGTACTACGCGCATCTGCAAAAAAATATGGTGAAAGAAGAAGTTCATGGATTCGTTGGCAACAAAATAACGATGCTGATGGTTATGTAATTTATTTTGGTAAATCTGCCGATAAATTATATGGCAGTATTATGGTTTATGGACAAAATGATTATTTTTTCACTGGAATGGATAGAACAGATGCTTACTATTTTCAAATAGAGGCATTTAATAATAATGGCATTTCTGTAAGATCTGAGGTTGTTTTTTGCGAGTAAAATAAAATTTATAATTATGCCTTAAAGTTTTTAGTAACAATTTTTTTAATTGAATTGTTTAGAGCAGTTAAACCTTTATAGCTAGTGTGTTCTAAAATTATTATAACCAAATCTTCTTCAGGATATCTTGTTAAAGAGGTACTAAATCCATTCCAATTTCCGTGATGATAAATTGCTTTTTCATCTCTTTCATCAATTCTAAATCCAAAACCATATGGTATTTTTCTCCCATTAATAGTTTCTCCTTTTGAATACATTAAATTTAAAGATTCTTCAGAAAGTATCAATCCATTATTTAATCCTAATGTCCATTTTAACAAATCTTCACAAGTAGAATATACATTTTTATCACCTACAATTGCATCATTTAAAGATTTATTAATTCTAAAATGCTTCCAACCTTTCACTAATTTATATCCATCTAATTGGTTTGTTCTAACACTATCCATTTCAAAGCTATAAACAAATGAATCTTTCATTTGAAGAGGCTCAAATATGTTTTGCTTTATAAAATCTCCAAAACTCAAACCTGATACTTTTTCAACTATTGATGCTAAAACAAAATATCCGGTATTTGAATAATCAAATTTTTGACCTGGTGAAAAAAATCTTTGAACATTTACAGAATCTAACAACTGCATCATTTCACTATTTGTAGGTGGTTTTTGCTGTTTCCACTTATTATCTGTCACCCAAAAATACTTTGGCAATCCGGCTGTATGATTTAATAAATTTTTTATAGTAACATTTTCATACGGAAAATTGGGAAAATAATTATTCACCAAATCGTTTAACTGCACTTGATTTCTCTCATACAACAACATAATTGCCGCAGCCGTAAATTGCTTACTAACAGATGCTAATTGAAAAGTAAAGCCATCATTTAAAGGCTCTTTTCTATTGAAATTTGCGTAACCAATTTGGTTTTCATACAATATTTTACCATTTTTAGCTACCAATAAAGATCCATGAAAATCGTTTCTTTTGTGAACTCTTTGTAATAATGAATCTAATTTTAGACTCACATATTTACTTTCATTTTTAGAATAATGCTCAATTACAATTGATGTAGCTTTCTCAGTATCTTTGACTGATGAACTAATTACCTTCTTACTATTTTCGGAAGATCCAGACCTTGCGCTGAGTATAAAAATTGACAAAGTAATTACTAAAACTGGGGGTAAATATTTATAAGAAATCTTCAAAAGTTTAATATTGGGGTTTATTTAAAGGTCGCAATTTAAGCATCCAAATTAATATTTCAAAAGGTTGCGATATATTTAACTTATTTTTTTAGATTTTAAAATAACTATAGATGTTTATGTATTTGTAATAACTTATTTTGTTCATCTCAATTATTTAATTTCATTTAACATACAGGTATAAAAAGAAAGGAATGCAAAAAAACTAGAACATTAGTACTTTTAAATAAAATCTACCATTTCATTGGTTAAGCGTGTAGAAAGGTTTTCACTACCATTTTTATGTTACAATTTTTACTATGTTTCTTTTTTATTACTTAAAATTATTTATTGTTTTGATAGCTATGAAATTGTTTAAAAAAAATTACATTAGCAATAAATTCAAACTTTTTTAATCAATTTAAAAAAATATGAGATTAAATGATTCTAAAATACTAGAAAAATTAAAAAAAGAAGATTATTCTGGCTATAGAATTTTATTTGATCAATATTATAAACCACTTTGTATATATTCATTAAAATATTGCGATTCATTTAGTCAAGCAGAAGATATTGTTCAAGAGTTATTTGTAAAGTTTTGGAATGATAAATTATATATGAAATTAAATGGAAGTATTGGACCATACCTTTTTAAATCTGTAAAAAATAATACATTACTATTTATTAAAGATAAAGGTAAGTATCAATTTGAAGATATTGAAAATCAATTGAATCAACTGATGGAAGATGAAATAATAGATTTTGAAAATATTGAAAAAGAAAAAATTAAAATATACCAAGAAATTGAAGCTCTACCTGAAAAATGTAAAGAAGTATTTAAGGCAATAGTTATTGAAAATTTAAAATACAAAGAAGTTGCTGAACAACTTGGGGTTTCAGTAAATACTATTAAAACACATTACTCGAGAGCTTTAAAACAGCTTAGACATTCCTTAGACATTATTATACTTTTATTCTTAGTTTAAAAAATAATTAAAATTTCTTTCACCCATTTTTAGCATTATGCAATACTATTAATATATACAATATTGAGAGTTTGAAATGCAAGAAAATAATATAAACTTTTTACAACTGATTCAGGATTATTTATTGAAGGAAATAAGTGATAATGATTTTATGCTTTTGAAATCATGGATTTATGAAAAACCTGAAAACAAAAAAATATTTGAGGAATATTTACTACTTTATAAAAAAACAAGAGAAATCGCTTTTATTGAAAAAATTGATATTAAGAACTCTTGGGAAAAAATTGAATCTCGTTTAAATAAACCTAACAAAACACCTAGCTTAATTTTAATAAAATTTAAAAAAACATTTAAATATGTAGCTGTGTTTATTGCATTTTTAGGAGTTAGCTATTTCTTATTTAATCAAAACAAACCTTCAAGTAATACTCAAAATCAACTAATTATTGCTCAAGAGAGTATTAAACTTGAACTTGAAAATGGTGATATTAAAATTATTAGTGCTGATGGTACTGAAAAATTAACAAATAAATCTGGACAAATTGTAGCCGAACAAGCAGGAAATTCTTTAACCTATAATAAAAAAAGCAATCATGATATTTTGGAATATAATAAGCTTATTATCCCAAATGGTAAAAAGTTTCAAATTGTTTTATCTGACGGCACAAAAATTTACTTAAACTCAGGAACAACTTTAAAGTATCCGGTAAAATTTATTGCAGGAAATAATAGACAAGTTTATTTGTTAGAGGGTGAAGCGTATTTTGATGTTGCAAAAGATGCAAAACATCCATTTATTGTAAATAGTGAAAATATGAATGTGAGAGTTTTAGGAACAGAATTCAACATGTCTTCATATCCTGAAGATAATTCAATTAACACTGTACTAGTTGAAGGTTCTGTGAGTGTTTTTGAAAAAGAAACATCCTATGATAAAAATACTTCTATAGAATTAAAACCTGGTTTTAAAGCCTCATGGAATAAAGCTGAAAATAAAGCAGCTATTGATAAAGTAGATGTAAGTATGTATACAGGCTGGGTTGATGGAAAACTAATCTTTAAAAACACCCAATTTAAAAATATTATTAAAAAATTGGAAAGACATTACAATGTTACTATAACTAATAATAATCTTAAATTAAATGAACAATATTTTGACGCAACTTTTGATATTGAAACCATTGAGCAAGTGTTAAATTCTTTCAATAAAAGTTATAAAATTGAATACAAAATAGAAAATAATCAAATATATATTAACTAATTAAATAATTACAACCATATGAATTGAAACTATTTTTAAATCAATTCACTTTAAATAAAAAAAACGGAAGATGCTACGAACATCTCCCGCTAATAAATAAAGTGAATTAAATTATTATTAACCACTAAACAAACCAAATGTATGAAAAATCTTATTAAGAATAAGAGCATGACCTTATTCTCCTTAAAATTTAATTTAAAAATGAAATTAACAACATTTTTACTAATTATTTCCATATTTAAAATTGGAGCCAACAACTATGCTCAAAATACCAAAATAACTTTAAACCTTCAAAATGTAACAATTGAAAAAGTTTTAAATGAAATTGAGGTTAAAACCGACTTTAAATTTCTATTTAATAGGAATGATATTGATATAAACAAAATAGTATCAGTAAATGTTGATAAGGAAAAAGTAAAAAACATTCTAAATAATATGTTTTTAGATATGCCAGTTTCTTTTGAATTACTTGACAAACAAATTATTATAAAAAAAACACTAGAAATTAAAGAGAAAAATCAGATTAATTTAATAAAAAATCAACAAATAGAAATTAAAGGTAAAGTTACAGATGCTTTTGGCACTCCACTTCCTGGTGTTAATATTATAATTGTTGGTACGGTTAAAGGAACTGGAACCGATTTTGATGGAAATTTTACTCTTGAAGCAAAAGAAGGAGATATTATTGAATTTTCTTTTATAGGAATGAAAACTGAAAGAGTGACCGTTGGAACATCTACAGTAATCAATGTTAAATTAACTGAGGATTCTGCATCTTTAGATGAAGTGGTAGTAGTCGGTTACGGAACGCAAAAAAAGAGCGATGTAACAGGTGCTGTTGGTCAAGTTAAAGCTGAAAAATTAACAAAAGTTGTTACCACAAACCCAATGGATGCTTTACAAGGTCAAGTTTCAGGTGTTTCAGTAACCTCTTCAACTGGTGCTCCAGGTGGAGTTGCAGATATATTAATTAGAGGAATTGGTAGTTTTGGAAATAATCAACCACTCTTTATTGTTGATGGTATTCAAGCTGACCCATACTTTATAGATTCCAAAAATATAGAATCTATCGAAGTTTTAAAAGATGCAGCATCAGGTGCAATTTATGGGACCAAAGCTGCAAATGGAGTAATCATTATTACAACTAAAATAGGAAAAAAAGGAAAACCAGTTGTTGATTTTGAATCTTCAGTAAGTATTAATACAGCAAGAGATAGAATGAATCTGTTAGACGCTAACGGCTATGTTAAAGTTCATAAACAAATGTATGAAAATGCAGGAGTAAGCCTTCCTCAATATATTCAAAATCAACCAAATGTTAATACAAATTGGATTGATCAAACACATAGAGGTGGACAATTAAGTCTAATGTCCGTTAGAGCTAGTGGAGCAACTGATAATGTTAATTATAGTGTTGGAGGAAACTTTGCCGATGAAAAAGGATTGTTAATTGGTTCTCAATTTTCAAAAAAAGGAATATTTTCTAATATTGGTATTAACAAAGGAAAATTTACTATTAATACGAATTTAAATTATAGTGAAACGTATCAAGAAGCTTATAAATTCTCAATTAGAGAAACCTATTTTATTTCACCGTTAATTCCAGTTTTTGATGAATCTAAGGTGTCTGGATATGGATATAGAGATGGAGATATTCCAGATCATAGAAATCCTATTGCAGAAGATCATTTTATTGAAGGATATTCTAAATTAAAATATTTTTTAGGGAATGTAAGTGTTGGATATGAATTAAAAGAAGGTTTAACAGCCAAAGCAAATTTCTCAGTTTCTAATAGGGCTAATAACAGTTTTAGTTTTCATAAGCCTTTTAAATCAAGAGATATTGATGATAATCCACAAAATGAATATGCTTTTATTTCAGAATTTAATAGTGAATTCAGACGGATTAATCAAGAATACATTTTAAATTATAAGTTTGATGTTGATAAACATTCAATTGATTTATTAGCAGGTTATCAAAGAATTTCCGAACCTTATAAAGAAGCATATGTTCAAGCAGAAGGTTATAAAATTGAAAGTGAGATTGTAAATGGAGAAATAGTTGATACTAAAGTTCCAGCACTTATTTTAGATTCAAATTTCAAAACCTTAAATGCTTTTAGTGATGGAACTTATTCAGGAAGAGGAACAAATGCAGAATATAGTTTAGTATCACAATTTGGTAGAGTAAACTATTCTTTTGATAGCAAATATTTATTGCAAGCTTCTCTTCGTAGAGATGGTAGTTCTAAATTTGGTAAAAATAATCAATATGGGGTTTTTCCTTCATTTGCTTTAGGCTGGAAAATTACGGAAGAAGACTTTATGAAAAATCAAGATGTTTTTGAATTTTTAAAACTGAGATATAGCTGGGGACAAGCAGGTAATGATAGTGCTCTAGGATATTATGATTATGTTGCACTTATTTCTCAAGGTAAAAGTCAAGATGATGGTGGTTATGTTTTCGGAAACCCACAAACTTCTTATATTGGAAGTATAGCTAGAGACTTACAAAATGATGATTTACAGTGGGAAACAAATACATCTTCAAATATAGGGATGGATTTTAGTTCATTAGAAAGCAAGTTAAAAGGTTCTTTAAATTATTATTATACAACAACTTCAGATTTGCTTATTACAAAAGTTGTTTCACCTTCCGCAGGAATTAATAACCCAATTGTTAACGTTGGAGAATTTGTAAATAAAGGTTTTGAATTTGAACTAGGTTTTATTAATAACTATAATAATTTTAATTATTCTGCATTTGCAACGTTTACCACTATAAATAGTGAAGTTACTAAATTAAGTACATCAGATCAGGTTTTATATGGGGATGGACTAAAATTTGGTTCTGACCATTTTGTAAATCAAACAAAAGTTGGTTATGAACCTGGCGCTTTCTTTTTACCAGTTGCTGATGGAATATTTCAAAATCAAGTAGAAATCGAAGCTCACGAAGCTCAGCCAGATGCAGCTCCTGGAGATATTAGATTCATTGATCAAAATCATGATGGAGAAATCAATGAGGCTGATGAAACATACCAAGGTACAGCAATACCAAAATTTGAATATAGCTTAAACCTATCAGCTGATTATAACAATTTTGATTTTAGCATATTTTTTCAAGGAGTTGGAGGTAATAAAATTTACAATGGTAACAGTTTTGAAATGTTAGGAATGGATGTTGGTAAAAATTTTAGAACTGAAACTTTAAATGCTTGGACACCACAAAATACGAATACAAATATTCCAAGAGCCGTTCTTGGAGATCCAAATCAAAATAATAGAGCATCTACTAGATTTTTAGAAGATGGAGGTTATTTAAGAGTTAAAACTATACAAGTTGGGTATTCTCTTCCTTCAGAAGTTGTTGAAAGTTTAGATATCAGTAAATTTAGAGTCTACATAACTGGTCAAAATCTATTTACGTTTACAAATTACAGTGGTTTAGATCCAGAAGTTGCGGGAGATATATTATCAAGAGGTATTGATAGAACGTTATATCCAAAATACAAATCGTTAATATTTGGGTTACAACTAAAATTTTAAAAACAACTTAAAAATATAAAAATGAAAAATATATATAAAATATTTATAGCTTCTATTTTATTAGTTGTTATAGCATCATGTAATGATGATGAGTTTATTGAACAAACATCTCCAGATCAATTGACTTCACTATCTTTTTGGAGAAACTTAGAGGATGCCCAATCAGGTTTAACAGCTGCATATTCTGAATTAGAATCAAGAAGTAATTTTTGGGATGGTTGGCAAGAAGGAAGACCAGTGGTAGAATATTTTAGATCAGATTATGCTCTTCCAGGACCAGATGCAATTAATTATGCGCATTGGATGTCAATTTTTAATTTTAATTACACTAATGGACATACGTTTGTTGATGTTTTATGGGGGACTAATTATAAAGGATTGAATTTTGCTAATCAGGTAATTACTAAAGTAGGAGAAATGACTTTAGAACAAATATCTGACGCTGATAAAAAGCAAATTATTGGTGAGGCGACATTTTTAAGAGCCTATTACCATTTTAAATTATTAACACTATATGAACAAATAATTATAAGAGATCAAATTATAACCCAGGAAACTTTAGATAAACCATTATCTACAAGGCCAGAGGCATGGGATGCCATAATAACTGATTTTAGTAATGCAGCAGAAATGTTGTCATCAACAAATACACCTGAAAATTATGGTAGAGCAACTAAAGGAGCTGCTTTATCTTATTTAGGAAAAGCATATTTATATAAAGCTGGTGATCCAACTTCATCAGAAAATGATGATTTTCAAAATGCAGTAATCGCCTTAAAACCTGTTGTTGAGGGTGCTGTTGGAAGTTATGGATTAGAACCAAATTTTTCAAGTTTATTTAATGGCGAAAATGAAAATAGCCAAGAATCTATCTTTGAACTGCAATTTAAAAGTGGAGATGCTACATCATGGAATGCAACAAGGTTACATGCCTTTGTTGGAGACTGGTCAGTTGGTGGCTGGGGTGGTATTGAAGCAACAATGGCTGTTGTCAATGAAATGAAAAAAGAAGGAAAGATTGCGTCAAATGGTTTATACGATAATAGATTATATGGATCACTTTATTTTAGAGATTCTTTTTATAATGATACGAATACAAATGAAATGCAAGGAAGTACTTGGGATAATTTGATGAATTCAACTTATGGAGATATTTATGAAAATCATGCGTATTTTAGAAAATGGTTGCCAAATTATGTTTGGAATAATGGATACGTAGGTGTAAATGTTGTTTTAATGCGCTATGCTGATGTTTTATTAATGTATGCCGAAGCATTAAACGAAACAGGAAATACGCCATTGGCTATTCCAATAATAAATAATATTAGAAATGTTCATGGTTTTATGCCTCAAATAACAGTCACTTCAAAAGAAGCAGTTAAGGCACAAATAATTCATGAGCGCACCATGGAATTGACACTTGAATCTGTTCGATTTTTTGATTTAAGAAGATGGGGAATGTTAGATCAAGCTATGCAAGCGGCAGGAAGAAGCAATTTTAGTGCTGCAGCACATGCGTATTTACCAATTCCATTAAGTGAAATAAATTCTAATTCTAATGTTAATTAATAGAATGTTTTAAGGTTTGTTTAATATACGGAGCAATAAAATTGCTCCGTATATTCACATACATAAATTAATTTTTTATTGAATTATCTTATTGATGTTTTTAGTACATCAACTACTTTTTAAGTTTATTCTTCATATTTTTATTATATAAATTATAACTAAATGAAATCAATTCTTTCGTTTCTTTCAATAGTTTTAGTTTTTACTAGTTGTAAAACTGAAATAGAAAAGTCAGGTTTAATTAATAACACAACTCAAATTTCAAATGTTTTAAATTTTAACGGAACTCCAAAAACTGCTTTTGATAAAAAAATGCTTATGTTTTCGGATCAAGGAGCTTGGTTTGCATACAGTTTTCCTGATACAATTTCTAACTTTGGTGGTTTTTCTGGACCATTTTTAATGACACAACAAAACGGAGTTTGGAGTAGTGCAAATCTATCTCAATTAGTTTTAAAAGATGTTAATTGGAAATCTATTGAAACGAATAGTTATGCAAGTCATTTAGAGCAAATTTTTAAAAGTGATAGCTTAGAATTGAAACAACAACTTGTTTTTAGTTCTGGTCATACAGCACTTATAAAATCTGAGATTACAAATATTAGTAATAAAGAAGCTGAACTATCAATTCATTGGAAAAATCAACCAATTTTAGCTGAAGGTATTGAAATTACTTCATCAAAAAACGAAGTGATTATTAAATCAACAAAAACTAATGCAATAGGTCATCTCCTATTTCCAAAAGGGACATCAATTAAAAACACAGATAGTACTTATAGTACTGAATTAGAAAATATTTCGTTAAAACCAAATCAAGTCAAAGAAATAACCATTTCACAAACTTTTATTTTTACAGAGTATTCATGGGAAAAAGAGAAAGAATCACTTTTAGCCACTTCTTTTGATTCCGTTTTAACAATTAGAAAATTGGAAAAGGAAGCACAATTTTTATCATTAAAAAATAATTTAAAGTCTCAATTTAAGGACAGCATTTACCAACAAGTTTTAGCAAAATCACTCGTAACACTTCAAAATAATTGGCGTATTGCAGCAGGTGAACTTAAATATGAAGGTTTGTTTCCTAGTTATCATTATGAATGGTTTCACGGATTTTGGTCTTGGGATTCTTGGAAACATGCTGTTGGATTGTCATATTTCAATACCAATTTAGCAAAAAACCAAATGCGAGCACTTTTTGATTTTCAAAAAGAAGATGGGTTTATAGTTGACTGTATTTATAGAAACACATCTATTGAACCTCATAATTATAGAGATACTAAACCACCTCTTTCGGCTTGGGCTGTTGAAAAAATTTATGAAATAGATAAAGATTTGGAATTTGTTAAAGAAATGTATCCTAAATTAAAGAAATATCATAATTGGTGGTATAACAAAAGAGATCACGATAAAGATGGATTGTGCGAATACGGCTCAACTGATGGTTCTTTAATTGCAGCTAAATGGGAAAGTGGTATGGACAATGCTATCCGTTTTGATGATTCCAAAATATTAAAAAATGGAGATGGAGCCTATTCTTTAAATCAAGAAAGTGTTGATTTAAATGCTTATTTATATGCTGAAAAAAAATATTTAATACTATTAGCTGAAGCATTAAACTTAACCGAAGATGCTAAAACTTATAAAAAAGAAGCTGCCCTATTAAAAACCAACATTCAACAACAATTTTATGACACTAAAGATGGTTGGTTTTATGATACTAATTTAGAAGGAACAGTATTTATTAAAGGAGAAGGAAGTGAAGGCTGGACAGCACTTTGGGCAAATGCAGCGACACATGAGCAAGCAGAAGCTGTAAAAAATAAAATGATGAATCCTTTAAAATTTTATACCAAAGTTCCTTTTCAAACTATGAGTGCAGATCACTCAAAATTTGATCCGTTAAACGGTTATTGGAGAGGTCCAAATTGGTTAGACCAGGCTTATTTTGGTGTAAAGGGATTGCGAAATTATGGATTTAATGTTGAAGCTGACAAAGTCACTGTTCAAATTTTAAATGGTGCAGAAGGCATTTTAGGAAAGGGCAAATCTATTAGAGAAAATTACCACCCAGTAACAGGTGAAGGTTTAAATGCCGAAAATTTTAGCTGGAGTGCCGCACACATTATTATGCTTTTAACGGATTAACACCTATGAACTACAACAATTTAAAAATTTCAATTAAGCAAGCTGAAGAAATACTTTTAAATCTTTATGACATTAAAGGAAAAGTGCTTGAACTTCCTGGTGAAGTTGATTTTAATTTTAGAATTAAAATTGAAAATGAAGAAGGTTTTATTTTAAAAATATCTAGACCAAATGAAGATTTAAAATACCTTGATTTTTATCAAAAATTGTTGCAATACGTTGAAAAAAATGATAGTAATTTAATTGCCCCTCAAGTTATAAATGATATTAAAGGCAACTCAATATCAAACATTACTGATGTGCATGGAAGCATTAGAAAAGTAAGATTACTTACTTGGATTCCTGGAAGAATATGGAACGATGTAAACCCACAATTAGATGGTCTTCGTTTAAGTTTAGGAGAACAATGCGGATTGCTAACTAAAGCTTTACTTGGATTTGAACACCCTGCTGCCACTAGAGAATTTGTATGGGAAATCAATCAATCTTTATGGACTAAAGAGTACATTCATTTATTTAATGAACAAGAAAAGGAAATTATAACCTATTTTCAAAATCTTTTTGAAGCTAATTTTAATGATTTTCAAAAACTTAGAAAATCGGTTGTTCATAATGATGCAAATGAAAATAATATTATTGTAACTAAAAATTTAAAAAACCCAAAGGTTACCGCAATTATTGATTATGGAGATGCCGTATATACTCAGATTATTAATGATTTAGCTGTTACTTGTGCCTATGCAGTTATGAATCATTGTAACCCATTAGATGCGGCTTTGCCAATTATAAAGGGATATCATTCTAAATTTCCATTAACTGAAAAAGAGTTAATTCATTTATATGTTGCTATTGCAATGCGATTGGTTATATCAGTGACAAAATCGGCTTTAAATAAAATTGAAGAACCTGACAATACGTATTTGGTTGCTAGTGAAAAACAAGCTTGGGAAGTATTAAAAAAGTGGTTTTTAATTTCTCCTGATTTTGCACATTATTGTTTTAGAAATGCTTGTAACTTTTCTGCACATCCCAATGAAGTTAACTTCAAAAAATGGGCTTCTCAAAATTCTTTTCAATTAAATGATTTATTTCCTACCATCAAAAAAAATGAAATACAACCTTTAGATTTAAGTGTTTCAAGTACATGGATAGGGCATCAAGAAGAGTTCAATGATTTGGATTTATTTGAATATAAAATTAATAAATTACAAAAAGAAGAAAATGATAAAATTATAGCTGGTGGCTATTTAGAACCTAGACCAATTTATACTTCATCTGCGTTTGACAGTATTGGAAATAATGGGAGAGAAAGTAGAACTGTGCATTTAGGTGTAGATTTTTGGTTACCAAATACTACACCTATACACGCTTTATTTAATAGTGAAGTTGTTACAGCTGTTATTGATGCTGGTTATAAATTGTATGGTGGACTTCTAATTTTAAAACACCAAGTTGAAGGATTAACATTTTTTACATTATACGGACATTTAAGTGTTGACAGTATTTCAACCAAAAAAATTGGAGATACTATTAAAAAAGGTGATGTTATTGGTTTTTTAGGAAATAAACTAGAAAACGGTAACTGGGTTCCTCACCTACATTTTCAAATAATGCTTTCTATGCTAAATTATAACATTGATTTTCCTGGAGTAGCGTTTCATAAACAAATTGATGTTTGGAAAAGCATTTGTCCAAATCCAAATTTTCTTTTTAATACAAAAGGTCTTCAACAACCTAAAACGAATTCAAATGAAGCGTTACTATTATACAGAAAACAACATTTAGGAAAAAGTTTAAGCTTGCAATATCACGTACCAATAAAAATGGTTCGCGGTTTAGGCTCCTATCTAATGGATCAGTTCGGAAAAAAATATTTAGATACGGTTAATAACGTTGCTCATGTTGGTCATGAAAATTACCATGTGGTAAAAGCTGGTCAAGAACAAATGGCTTTAGTTAACACCAATTCTAGGTACTTACATGAAAATATTAATCTGCTTACTAAAGAATTATTAGAAACGTTACCTCCAGAATTAAATGTAATTCATTTTGTTAATTCAGGAAGCGAAGCTAATGAGCTAGCTATTAGAATGGTAAAAGCGGTTACTGGCGAAAGAGATATCATAGCTTCTGAGGTTGGATATCATGGGAATTCTAATATGTGTATAGCAATAAGCTCCTATAAATTTGATGGTAAAGGAGGAAAAGGAGCTCCAAAATATACTCATATATTTCCTTTGCCAGATACTTTTAGAGGTAAATATAGAGGAAATACCGTTGGAGACAGTTATGCTGAAGAAGTGAAAAAACGAATTAAAAAGATACAAAATAAAGGTAGAAATGTTGCAGGATTTATTATTGAGCCAATAATTAGTTGTGGCGGACAAATAGAACTACCAACCGGGTTTTTATCTAAAGCTTACCAATATATTAGAGAGGCTGGAGGTATTTGTATCTCAGATGAGGTGCAAACAGGTTGTGGTAGAATGGGTAAAACTTTTTGGGGTTTTCAATTGCATAATGTTTTACCAGATATTGTAACTATTGGAAAACCTATAGGAAACGGACATCCGTTAGCTGCTGTTGTTTGCACACAAGAAGTTGCGGAAAAATTTGCCAATGGGATGGAATATTTTAATACGTTTGGAGGGAATCCAGTTTCTTGTGCAATTGGTACCGAAGTTTTATGCTTTGTTAAGAGAGAAAAATTACAAGAAAACGCATTAATTATTGGGGAATATTTAAAATCTGAATTAAAAAAACTTGCCATAGAATTTCCAATTATTGGAGATGTTCGTGGGCAAGGTTTGTTTCTTGGAGTAGAATTAGTTGATGAAAAAAGAAATCCGCTAAAAGCACAAACAAACTATTTAGCCAATAGAATGAAAGATTATGGAATATTAATGAGTACTGATGGTCCAGATCATAATGTGCTAAAAATAAAACCACCTATTGTTTTCAATAAAGAAAACGCCAAAGAATTAATTTTCTACTTAAAAAAAATATTTGCAGAAGACTTTATGAAGTCTTATTAATCCAAAGATTAGAAAAACAATGAAATTAAAATTAATAGTATTTGTAATTGCTGTCATAGTTATAAGTTGTAAACAACAGCAACTTATACCTGTTCCTGAGCAAAAAAATCATTTCAATCATCAAATTTATGAAGAAAGTAAGTTACCTCCAAGGGCTACTTTTTTTGGAACTGAATCAGTTCAAATTATTGAAAAAGAAAATTCTAATCGTTTTATCAGCCTAAATGGCAATTGGAAATTTCATTTTGTAAAAGACCCTAAACAGCGACTCACTACCTTTCAAAACATACATTTTGATGATAGTGATTGGGCGACAATACCAGTTCCAGCAAACTGGGAGGTTGAGGGTTACGATTATCCAATTTATTTAGATGAACGTTATCCTTTTGATACTAAATGGCCTGATGCACCAACTGATTACAATCCCATTGGAACTTATAGAAAAGAAATTAACCTTTCAAAAGAATTTTTAGCTGAGGACATTGTTCTTCATTTTGCAGGAGCTAAATCGGCTATGTATGTATATATAAATGGTGATTATGTTGGTTATTCACAAGGTAGTAAAACACCTGCAGAATTTAACATTTCAAAATATCTTAAAGTTGGAAAGAACTTAATTGCATTACAACTATTCCGTTGGAGCGACGCTAGTTATTTGGAAAGTCAGGATATGTTACGAATGAGCGGTATTGAGCGAGAAGTTTATTTGTATTCACAACCAAAAGTAACGGTTTCAGATTATTACACCTATTCAAGTTTGGATGAATCATATATCCAAGGAATTTTTAAAGGAATGGTTTCTATCACTAATAATTCTTCAGGGAATGCTTCAAGAAATGTTGTTCTTGAATTGTTGGATGGAGAAAAATCAATTATTAAAGAAACTAAAACGTTAGAAATTGCTGCTAATACCTCCATAGATTTTACCTCTGAAAATATAATTGAAAGGGTAAAACAATGGTCGGCTGAAAATCCAAATTTGTATACATTGAAAATTTCATTGGAAGACGAAATCAACTCTAAAAACAACACATATATTACAAGATATGTAGGTTTTAAAAGGGTAGAAATTAAAAACAGTCAGGTTTTAATTAATGGAAAAGCGATTTATATTAGAGGTGTTGATAGACACGAGACAGATCCTTTTACAGGACATGTAGTCTCTCGTGAATCTATGGAAAAAGACATCAAGTTAATGAAGCAAAACAACATAAATGCTGTTAGGAGCTCTCATTATCCAAACGATCCTTATTGGTTAGATTTATGCGATAGATATGGTTTATACGTGGTAGACGAAGCTAATATAGAAAGTCATCCTTTAGCTATTGATGAAAATACACAGATTGGAAATGAAATGAGTTGGTTACCTGCGCATATGATGCGAATAAAGCGTATGTTTTACCGAGATAGAAATCATCCTTCAATTTACGCTTGGTCACTTGGAAATGAAGCTGGTGAAGGGGAAATTTTTAGAACTACCTATAAATGGTTAAAAGACCACGATAACAATAGAATTGTTCAATATGAACCTGCAGGCAAAGAAGATTATACTGATTTATATTGCCCAATGTATCCAAAACCTGAAGATTTAATTGCTCATGGAAAATCAAATTCAAAGAAACCATCCATCATGATAGAGTATGCGCATGCAATGGGGAATTCCGTAGGGAATTTACAAGATTACTGGGATATTATTGAAATGTATCCTAACCTCCAAGGAGGCTTTATTTGGGATTGGGTTGATCAAAGTTTGGAATACAAAGATGAAAACGGAAAACCTTATTTGGCATATGGGCACGATTTTCATCCCGACTTACCTACCGATGGTAATTTTTTAAACAACGGTTTGGTTGATCCTTATCGCAATCCTCATCCACATTTGACTGAAGTAAAAAAAGTTTATGAACCTGCACAGTTTTATTATTTAGGAAACGGCGAAATTGAAATTGAAAACAAAAACTTTTTTACAGACTTTTCAGATAAAAATATTGTTTGGAAAATATTAGCTGATGGTGAAACTTTATTAGAAGGAAGCATTCCTAGTGTTAAGGTACCACCTCAACAAAAAAAGAGTTTTATTTTACCACATTTTCCTAAAAATTTTGACTCTAGTGTAGAGTACATTCTAGAAGTAAGACTATTTCAAAAATATGCTGCAAATTTATTATCTATAGGTCATGAAATTGCTTGGGATCAATTTATATTAAATAAAGCTGATAGAAAATCAGTTCTAAATTCAACAGGAAACACGTTAGAAATTATTTCTTCTGAAAACGGAATTGAACTAAAAAATGATATAACTAATTTAAAATTAAACGCTAAAACTGGAGAAATTATTTCTTGGGTATTTGACGGAAAAGAAATTACAAACGAACCTATACGCCCTAATTTTTGGAGACCTCCAACAGATAACGATTTAGGAAATGGAATTGATAAATGGGCTAAAATTTGGCAAAATGCAACTTATAATTATACTGCAAAGTTAATTGAAACTCCTAAAAGTACTGCATTGGGAATCTCTTATAAAGTTGCTTATAATCTTCCCAATAACGAAGCAAATGTTAGTATCAATTATAACCTTCAAGTCAATGGAAATTTAAAAGTTGACTATAGTTTTATACCAACTAAAAAAGATCTTCCTAATATTCCTAGATTAGGTATGTATGTAACTTTACCTAAAGATTTTACAGTGGTATTTTGGTATGGTAATGGACCTGAAGAAAGTTATTGGGATAGAAAAACGGGTGTTAGAGTGGGTGTGTATTCAGGAGAGATAGAAGCGCAGTTCCATCGTTATGTTAGACCACAAGAAACAGGTAATAAAACGAATGTTAGATGGATGAAATTAGCTTCTAAAACTATGAATTTAAAAGTTTCATCCGAAACACAATTATTAAATGCAAGTGTTTGGCCCTTTGATATGAAAGAACTTGATTTTAATAGTGATGATGCAGTAAAATCAGCATCAGGTTTAGTTCCAGTAACTAAAAAACACGGCGCAGACATTAAAATTGGTAAAACCATTCAATGGAATATTGATTTTTTACAAATGGGGGTTGGAGGTGATACGTCTTGGGGAAGATTACCACATTCCGAATATATGATTTCAGCGAATAAAAATTACAATTATTCATTTACCATTCTACCAACCATAAAAAAATAGTTGAAAGAATCATAGACAATTACTTTCAGAATTGTACAGTGCTAATTTAAAACAGCCAAAAGAATATAATTATATATGATACCAGTACTACTTTTAATGACAATTGGTTTTATTCTTGGATATGTGCTCCGAAATAAAACCAAATTCATTCAATTTTCAAACAAGGCTACAACACTCATAATTTATTTATTATTATTTCTATTAGGAATTGGTGTCGGTTTAAATGAAACTATTATTTCTAATATGGATACTATTGGTTTACAAGCTATTTTAATAACTTTTGGAGCCGTTTTAGGAAGCCTAATTTTTGCGTATATCACTTATAAATTATTCTTTATTCAAAAAAATGAAAAATAGCATCATCATACTTTTAATGTTTATACTGGGTGTAGTTTTAGGACTGTACAAATTCTTGCCAGATTTTTTGATTACAAATGATTTTTCTAAATACTCATTATATGCTTTAATGTTTTTTGTAGGTATTGGTATTGGAGCAGATGCTGATGCGCTTAGTATAATTCGTAAAACAAAAATTAAAATTATACTCGTTCCATTTTGTGTTATTTTTGGTTCATTATTAGGAGCGGCAATAACCTCTTTTTTTATTTCTGAAATTAGTATGGCAGAAACTATGGCTGTAGCTGCTGGATTTGGATATTATAGTTTGTCTTCAATATTTATAACAGAAATTAGTGGAGAAACCTTAGGTGTTATCGCCTTATTATCTAATATTTCAAGAGAAATAATTACGCTTTTAGCAACACCTTTTTTTGTGAAATATTTTGGTAAATTAGGAGGTATAGCTTCAGGTGGAGCTACGTCAATGGATACTTGTTTACCTATTATTTCAGAAAGCACAGGAAAAGAATGGGCTATAATTGCTGTTTTCAGTGGTGTTGTATTAACTATATTTGTACCATTTTTAGTTCCTTTTTTATTAACATTTATTTAAACTAATATGACTTAAGAGATAAAAAATAGATTGCTATAATTTGTTTTATTCTCTATAGCGTTATAATTGGTGTTGGTATCAAAAATTTGCAAAGAATTGATCTATAACTCTGGAAAAAAAGAAAAAATAATAAAATAAAGTTATCTTCTGAAGACACTTATAATATAAGAATTTATTTAACTCCAGATTCTAATTTATATGGCACAATAGTATAAAATCTTCAACATAGCCTTATTTTGATAAGAATAATTATTTACATATGGCTTCAAAAGGAATTACAATTAATTATGTAGCCTTTATTCAGAACTAGTCACCAACGTTTGGATAAATCCCCATTAGCATCATAAATTTTGGGATTTGAATAATTCTTTTTCATAGACAAATCGTATGCACTTTCGTATGCATTTTGACTATCAAAGATAAGAAATTTGTTAAAATTAAACATAAAAAAACAGTTTAGGAATCTAAACTGTTTTTTTACATTGTTTTAAAAATAGTAGCGGGAACAGGACTCGAACCTGTGACCTTCGGGTTATGAGCCCGACGAGCTACCTACTGCTCTATCCCGCGATTTGGATTGCAAAGATACATGTTTTTTCAAAAAAACAATAAGTTTTTACAAAATAAAAATATTAAAGTTTACCTTTGCACTCTTAAATCTTGAAAATGAAGCACAAAGCAGGTTTTGTAAATATTATTGGAAATCCAAATGTTGGAAAATCAACATTAATGAATGCATTTGTTGGTGAAAGATTATCAATCATCACATCAAAAGCACAAACAACCCGTCACAGAATTTTAGGAATTGTGAATGGTGATGATTTTCAAATTTTATTTTCTGATACTCCCGGAATTATAAAACCAGCTTACGAATTACAAGTTTCAATGATGGATTTTGTAAAATCTGCATTTGAAGATGCAGATGTGCTTATTTATATGGTTGAGCCAGGTGAAAAAGAATTAAAAGATGAACAATTTTTTAATAAAATTAAAAACTCTAAAATTCCAGTTTTATTATTAATTAATAAAATTGATACCTCAACACAAGAAGTAATTGAAGAAAAGGTATTGTATTGGAAAGATAAAGTACCAAATGCTGAAATTTTTGTAATTTCTGCCTTAGAAAATTTTAATATTGAAGCTGTTTTTAATCGTATTTTAGAAGTATTACCAGAATCTCCTGCCTTTTATCCAAAAGATCAATTAACAGATAAACCCGAACGTTTTTTTGTAAACGAAGCTATTCGTGAAAAAATATTGTTGCATTATAAAAAAGAAATACCATATTCTGTTGAAATAGACACTGAAGAATTTTTTGAAAGCGATAAAATTATTAAAATTCGATCAGTAATTATGGTTGAACGAGAAACTCAAAAAGGAATTATTATTGGTCATAAAGGAGCGCCGTTAAAGCGAGTAGGTACGGAAGCTAGAAAAGATTTAGAAAAATTCTTCAACAAAAAAATACATTTAGAATTATATGTAAAAGTAAATAAGGATTGGAGAAACGACAAACGTCAATTACGCCGTTTTGGCTATAATGATTAGTTATTTTTGCAAAGTTTTCATCATAAATTGATATAATTCATCCATTTGTTTATTTCCAGTACTTTTTCCTAATCTACCTAAAAAGTACATTAAAACCCAAACAATAGGCAATGCAATAACAATGGTTAAAGCAAGAGAAAAATCTGTTTTTAAACTCCACTGTACATAAGCCATTACGGCAAAACCAATAAAAGCAACCGCTACAGCAAAATGAAAAAACATAAATAAAGTCCAAACTTGCGGTTTTGGTCCAAACAATCCTTTTACAATAGTTTTATCAATGTCAGTTTGTTCAATTTCAATATTTAATTGTGGCGACCAAAAATGATTTTCATTTTTTGGAACATCAATAACAATATGACCATCAACAATTTTACTACAATATTTACAATCGCCGTCACTTAAATTAGCTTTAAATTTAGAAATTAAATCATCCTGATTTTCATTTAATTCCATTTTAAACCTTGGACGCAAATGAATATTGCTGTTTGTATTTGTGGTCATAAATCATAAAAATTTGTTTTGAAATATACACATTTTTATCAAATGTCTAATTTAGAGATGTTAATACTTAAATTACCAAAATAAAATTATGTAATTTTGCAAAAAATTTAAAAACACGAATGAGTAATATAGTAGCCATAGTAGGAAGACCAAATGTTGGAAAATCAACATTGTTTAATCGTTTAGTACAACGAAGAGACGCCATTGTTGATGCGGTAAGTGGTGTTACAAGAGATAGACATTACGGTAAAAGCAACTGGAATGGTAAAGAATTTTCGGTAATTGATACCGGTGGATATACCGTTGGTTCTGATGATATTTTTGAAGAAGAAATTAGAAAACAAGTTAATTTAGCCATTGAAGAAGCTGATATTATTGTTTTTGTAGTTGATGTTGAAGAAGGAATATCTCCAATGGATGAAGAGGTTGCTAAATTATTACGAAAAGTTAAAAAGCCAATTTTTATGGCAGTTAACAAAGTTGACAACTCTATGAGAGATGCTAACGCCGTAGAATTTTACAATTTAGGATTAGGTGAATATTACACAATTTCATCTATTAATGGAAGTGGAACTGGAGAGTTGTTAGATGCAATGGTTGAAGAAATGACTGATATTATTGAAGAAGAAACTGAACTGCCTCGTTTTGCAGTTGTTGGTCGTCCAAATGCAGGAAAATCTTCATTTATAAACGCATTAATTGGAGAAGAAAGAAATATAGTAACAGATATTGCAGGAACAACACGTGATACCGTTGATACAAAATACAATCGTTTTGGGTTTGATTTTAATTTAGTTGATACGGCTGGCATTAGAAAAAAATCGAAAGTAAAAGAAGATTTAGAATTTTACTCCGTAATGCGCGCTGTAAAAACCATCGAGTTGTGTGATGTTGCTATTTTAGTTTTAGATGCTACGCGTGGTTTTGAAGGACAAGATGAAAACATTTTTTGGCTGGCTGAAAAAAACAAAAAAGGAATTATTATTTTAGTGAATAAATGGGATTTGGTTGAAAAAGAAACCAATACAATGCGTGATTTTGAAGCTCAGATAAGACGAGAAATTGCTCCATTTACCGATGTGCCAATTATTTTTATTAGCGCATTAACAAAACAACGTATTTTTAAAGCAATTGAAACTGCTGTTGAAGTTTATGAAAACAGGAAAAAACGTATTACTACTAGCAAATTAAATGATACGATGTTGGAAATTATAAAACACAATCCACCACCATCTAACAAAGGAAAATTTGTAAAAGTTAAATACTGTATGCAACTTCCTACACCAACACCTCAATTTGTATTTTTTTCAAATTTACCGCAATACGTGAAGGATCCTTATAAACGCTATGTTGAAAATAAAATGCGAGAAATATTTGACTTTAAAGGGGTTCCTATAGTAATATATTTTAGAAAAAAATAATTAAAATGTTGGTTAAGTATCTTTTTATAAAATGCTTAACCAACTTTATTTTTATCCTTTAGGTTTATCTCTATTCATTTCAAGCATATCAACATTGGTGTTTTCTATACCTAACAAATACTTACTGAAATAATCTGCTTTTAACCAAAAGAAATATTCATTCATATCTCCAAATCCATGGCGTTGCCCAGGCATTATCATATAATCAAAACGTTTATTTGCCTTAATTAATGCATTCGCCATTCTAATTGTTGCTCCAGGGTTTACATTGTTATCAACATCACCAGTAACTAACATCAACTTACCTTTAAGGTTTGCAGCTAATTCTTGATTTTTATCAATATCATATTTATAAGAAATTTTCCCATCAGCATCTTTTTCTTCTTTAACACCATGGTGCGTTTCACTCCACCAACTATTATAAATGGTATTATCATGATTTCCCGCAGAAGAAACAGCTACCTTAAAAAAATCTGGATAAACAAGCATCGCTGCTGTTGACATAAATCCACCACCTGAATGTCCAAATATTCCTACTTTATCAATATCAATAAAAGAATATTTATCTGCCAACTGTTCAGCTACATATTTTTTATCCGCCAAACCATAATCGCGTAAATTTCCATAACCGTAATTATGATACCATTTTGAACGATCTGGATGACCACCTCTGTTTCCTAAACTAACAACAATAAACCCAACTTGAGCCATTCTATCGGTTCTGTCCATATTTACTGAAAAAGATTTGCTAACCGCTTCTGTTTGTGGTCCAGGATAAACATATTCAATTAAAGGGTACACCTTTGTTGAATCAAAATCGTAAGGTTTATATAGTACACCATAAATATCAGTAATACCATCATCTGCTTTCATAACAAATGTTTCAGGAAACTTATAGCCCGTTGCAAATAATTGCGACAAATCAGCTTCTTCTAAATTTAATATTAAAGCGCCCGTTGTTGATTTTAATTCGGACTTTGGAATTGTATTTACCCGTGAAAAATTAGTTACAAAATATTTATTTGAATCAGCTACACTAACATCTGTATTAAAATCTCCAGCATTTATACTTTTCATTCCTGTACCGTTTAAATTAATTCGGTATAAATGTGAATAATACGGATCTATTGTTTTATTTACACCATTTGCTGTAAAATATAAAACACGTTCATTTTCATTAATTCCTTCAAAATTATCTACGTGAAATGGTCCATTTGTTACTTGTTGTTTTAAATTTCCATTGGTATCATATAAATAAAAATGTGCCCAACCATCTCTTTCAGCCCAATGCAACATTTCTTGTTCATTATTAAATAAAACTAACGGACGGCTTTCAATATACGTATTAAAACGTTCTTCAATAAGAACTTTTACTTCACCAGTTTCTATATCAGCAACACATATATCCAATTTTTTTCTATCTCTACTAATTGTATTGAAGTAAATTTTCCCTTTTTTAGAAAGTAATAATGATGGCGAAAAATCATCATCATACGTTGATTTTTTTCTTGGAGCTCTATAAACCGAAACGCTTTGTTGTTTTACAGTATCTAATTGAACTTTTACAATTTCTTTTGAAGGAATATCAAAAATTAATAATTCATCTTTTGAAAATTCTTGCTCTCCAGGCATATGGTATTTATAAGTTTCAAGTGTTGGTCGCTTTTTTGAAACCGAATTAATTACCCATAAATCTTTCAACATTCTATCATCAGATTTCTGAAAAATAAATTTTTTAGAATCGTGTGACCAAACTCCCCAAACGCCTTTTCTGTCATCTTTTTTTTCTTCCATAGACTCATTATTTTCGCCATAATAATTCCCTCCATATCCAAAATCTTTAACACCATCTTTAGTCCATTGATTTTCAACAATTGTAGAATCTTTTTCATCTTTTACAGCTTTTAAAAAATTCTCTTTATCCATCCAATATAAATTGAAATTTTTAGAAAATAATACAATAGAACTATCTGGAGCAATATTTGCCCAACGTTTTATTTTTTCATCTTCTTTTTTATTATCAATTATGGTTAGTTTAGAATCTCCTAATTTATACTCTAAATGATACACTTTTCGTTCCATTTTAGGCTTCCCTCTTTTGGAAGATTTTTCACTAATTGAATCCTTTTTTGATGATGTGTTCTTTTCATCATCAACAGCTTCAACTTCTTCAGTTGCTGTAACTCTAAACCTAATAGCTGTTTCGTTTTTAACAAATTTAAAATCAAATTTAGGTAAATGTTGAGCGTCGTATGGGTCTTTGGTTATTTCTGTTAACCATTTTGCCATTTTAACATTATCAAATAATTGTATTTTCGATTTTCTATCTGCATCAACTAGATAATAATTAGATCCTTTAGTTGTTTTGTATTGATACCAAAATCTATTTCCGTTTTTTAACCAATGTGGATTTACAGTTGTTGAATGCACTAGTTTTGAAATGTTTTCGGGTGAAAATTTTGATGCTAATCTGTAATTTGGTTTGGGTTTACTGTTCTCTAAATGGTTGCTTGTATTTTGTCCGTATGAAAAACAAATTCCTATAAAAAAAAGGAACATAACTTTATTAAAATTCATCTTGTAAGTTTGGTTTATTAAAAAGTTAAATTTCAATAATTTGAATTACATTTCAAACATTTAAATCAATTTATTTATATAAAACAAAAAAAGCCGAGAAATATTCTCGGCTTTTTTTGTTTTTATAGTTTAGGTTACATTTTCATTAACCAGTTTTTTACGTCTACTTCATTTTTAATAATCTCGCGTAAATCTTCAATTTTTACACGTTGTTGTTCCATAGTATCTCTATGTCTAATTGTAACAGTATTATCGTTTAAAGTATCGTGATCAACTGTAATACAGAACGGAGTTCCTACTGCATCTTGTCGTCTATAACGTCTTCCAACGGCATCTTTTTCATCATAATCAACATTAAAGTCCCATTTTAAATCTTCCACAATTTTTTTAGCAACTTCTGGTAATCCATCTTTTTTAACCAAAGGTAAAATAGCCGCTTTGGTTGGCGCTAAAACTGGAGGTAATTTTAAAACAGTGCGTGTTGTGTTATTATCTAATTCTTCGTCAACTAAAGAATTTGAGAATACTGCTAAAAACATTCTATCTAAACCTATAGAAGTTTCTACAACATACGGTACATAGCGCTCATTTAATTCTGGATCAAAATATTGTAATTTTTTTCCTGAATATTTTTCATGGCTAGATAAATCAAAGTCAGTTCGAGAGTGAATTCCTTCTAATTCTTTAAAACCAAATGGAAATTTAAATTCAATATCTGCAGCGGCATCAGCATAATGTGCTAATTTTTCGTGGTCATGAAAACGGTAATTTTCAGCACCCATTCCTAATGATAAATGCCATTTTAAACGGGTTTGTTTCCAACTTTCATACCATTCTTTTTGAGTGCCAGGACGTACAAAAAATTGCATTTCCATTTGTTCAAATTCACGCATACGGAAAATAAATTGACGTGCAACTATTTCATTTCTAAATGCTTTACCAGTTTGTGCAATTCCAAAAGGAATTTTCATTCTTCCAGATTTTTGTACATTTAAAAAGTTTACAAAAATCCCTTGAGCAGTTTCTGGACGTAAATATAAATCCATTGCGGTATCAGCTGAAGCGCCTAATTTTGTTCCAAACATTAGGTTAAACTGCTTTACGTCTGTCCAATTTCTTGAACCTGATAACGGACACGCAATTTCCAATTCTTCAATTAAAGCTTTTACGTCTGCTAAATCTTCTTTTTCTAAAGATTGTCCCATACGCTTTAAAATTGCATCACCTTGCTCTTTGTATCCAACAACTCTTGGGTTTGTAGCTAAAAACTGATCTTTATCAAAAGATTCTCCAAAACGTTTTGCTGCTTTTTCAACTTCTTTTTCAATTTTAGCATCTAATTTACCAACATAATCTTCAATAAGAACATCTGCTCTATATCTTTTTTTAGAATCTTTATTATCTATTAAAGGATCATTAAAGGCATCTACGTGACCTGAAGCTTTCCAGGTTGTAGGGTGCATAAATATTGCTGCATCTAAACCAACAATATTTTCGTGCATTTGCACCATTGCTTTCCACCAATAATCTCTAATGTTTTTCTTTAATTCTACACCGTTTTGAGCATAGTCATATACTGCGCTCAAACCATCATATATTTCACTTGATTGGAATACATATCCGTATTCTTTTGCGTGTGAAACTACTTTTTTAAATTGATCTTCTTGATTTGCCATTGTGCAAAAATAATAAAGGTTTTAGTACAAAAAAATAAAAAAGTGGAAATAGCCTAAACTATTTCCACCTATTCACATTAAACAATATTAATTTGGAGTTATCTTTTTTACTTTAGTGTAATTTGAGAAGCTCCAGCAAATTTATTTTCTATAAAAATATTTACAGTGTAAACACCGTCTTTTATATTATCTCTATTTACTTCAACTAAAGAAATAATATCTATTGGTTCATTTACGTAATTTACAATTGTTTTGTCGCTATAATCAATGCTTGTATTATCAAATAATACTAATTGTCCTTTTCTAGCTATTGTACTTCCTTTTAAATCAACTATTTGTATATATACATTACGTTCACCTGGTTCAGAAATTTCATTTTTTGCAATGGTAAAATTAACTCTAAAAGCATCTGTATTTCTTGATCTTGAGGTTTCAACTAATTTACCTCCACTACGCTCTCTCATCGCTAAAATTTTAGCTGAATTCACTTTCAAGATTGAACCAATTTTCACTTTTTCGCTCAATCCTTGATTTAAAACTGTAAGCGTATCGTTTTTAGCCAATTGGTTTGAAACTACTACTTTTACACTATCTAAATTGCTTGATAATACCCTGTTTTCACTTATTAAAATTTCATTTTTTTGAAAAAGTTGCTTGTTAGTTTCTTCTAATTTAAAAATTTGACTTCTAAATTTACGCAACATTTCATAATTTATCACTTTCATGTTTTTGACAGAATCGCGTAACATTATAATTCTATCTCTTTCTAATGACAACTCATTAGACATTGATGTGTTTTTTGAGATAGCATCTTCATACTTAACAATCATACTATCTAAATTTGATGCAATTTCATTTTTCTCAACCTCAATAGCATCATTAAGTTTATTAAGTTTAGTACTGCTATAAAAAGTATAAATTGATATACCAACTAATAATAAAGCTAAAGCAATAATTAAAAACTTATTATTTGAATTTTTAGAATCTTCCATTTTCTATATATTAAATTTTTGTATGTATAACGCAAAATTAAGTGAATTAAGTATATAAATCACAATAAATTATTTGAGGGTAGTAAATTTGACTAAGAAAACTTAAATATACGAATTTAATTATCAAATTCATAATCATAAAGGCTTTAAAAACCCAAAAAATAAGTATATTTATTAAAAAATACTATGAAAATTTTAAAAGACATTATAAATGTTTTTTATCCTGATGTTTGTTTTTGCTGCAAAAATTATTTAACCAACAACGAAAAGTTACTTTGTTTGTTTTGCCGAAATGATTTACCATTAACAAACTTTAGTTTTGAAACACCTAATTTAGTTGAGAAAACTTTTTATGGAAGAATTCCTATTGAAAACGGCACAGCATTGTTTTATTTTATAAAAAAAGGCAAAGTACAACAACTTATTCACCAACTTAAATACAACGGACAACAACAAGTTGGCAGTTTTATTGGTAATTGGTTAGGTGAAGAGATGATTAGTAGCGAAAGATTTCATGATATAGATTGTATAATTCCTGTTCCATTACATCATAAAAAACTAAAAAAAAGAGGTTACAATCAAGTTACAACATTTGGACAAAGCTTATCGAAGATATTAAACATTCCGTTTTATGAGAACATATTAAAAAAGAAAACAGCCATAAATTCACAAACAAAATTAGTACGATTTGACCGCTGGAGAAATGTTGAAGAACTTTTTTATATTGAAAATGAAGTTTCATTATCTAACAAACACATACTTCTTATAGATGATATTATAACAACTGGCGCAACTCTTGAAGCTAGTTATTTAGCCTTAAACACTTTTAAAAATATTAAAATAAGTATTGCAAGTATGGCATACACTAAATAAAGTATTAAAAAATACAATAGTAACCAATGTAGTGCGTTTTTTTAATAAATTAATTGTTATTTTGCATTCAAAAAAATACATGAAGGCTACATTTTTAAAGTTACTTATAGTTACTATCTTGTATACTGCATTTTTTGGTTGTGCTAAAAGAGGAACTCCCACTGGTGGTCCAAAAGATTCTATTCCTCCTGTTTTAGTAAATGCAATACCTAAAATTGAAACAATTAACTTTAAAGAAAATAAAATAAAGTTATATTTTAATGAATATATTAAAATTAAAGATGTTAAGAAAAATTTAGTTATATCGCCTCCTCAAAAATACGACCCAATTATTACACCGGCGGGTACTGCTAGCAAATTTATAACAATTAAAATATTAGATACACTAGATTTAAATACTACTTATTCGTTTAATTTTGGAAATAGTATTGTAGATAATAATGAAGAAAATAAACTTGAAAATTTTAAATATGTTTTTTCAACAGGAACGTTTATTGATTCATTAAAACTTTCAGGAAAGGTAACCAACCCACTTATAAAAAAATCTCTTACCAATATTGATGTAATGTTATATGAATATAATAGTCAATTTAACGACTCTATTATTTACAAACAAAAACCTAGATATATAGCCAACACTTTAGATTCAACCCTTTTTGAAATTACTAACATTAGAGAAGGAAAATATTTATTAATTGCTTTACAAGATGCAAATAGCAATAAAATTTACAACCCTGAAATTGATAAAATTGGTTTTATTGGAGATACTGTTACACTACCAACAGATAAAACATTTGATTTTACAATTTTTAAAGAAATTCCTAAACTAAAAGTAATTAAACCAAAAGAAGTAAACAAAGGACATGCTATTTTTGGTTTTGAAGGAAATGCAAACGATTTAATTATTGAATTACTAACGCCAACACCAGAAGATTTTAAATCGGAAATAGTTTATGAAAAAAATAAAGACACAATAAATTATTGGTACACACCTTTTGAAACCGATTCCTTAAATTTTAAAGTCTCAAAAAATAATTACTCAGAAAATTTCACATTAAGCCTTAGAAGTTCAAAAACAGATTCATTAAAAATTACGCCAAGTGCAACTGGTATTTTACATTTAATTGATACTTTTTTTGTATCCACAAATACGCCAATAATTGATTTTAATGCTTCATTAATTAAAATAACAAAAAAAGATTCAACAGAAGTTCTTTTTACACCTATAATATCAAAATCAAAAAATAAATTATATTTAAATTTTGAAAAAGAAATAAATACCGATTACAATTTAGAAATATTACCAAAAACAATTACCGATATTTATCAAATTTCGAACGATAGTATTTCCTATAAATTAAAAACCAAATCACCTGAAGATTACGGCACAATAAATTTATCATTTGAAAACTCAAAAAACACACCTTTAATTGTTGAATTATTAAATGAAAAAGAACAGGTTATTAGAAAAGCCAAAACAAATAATCAACAAACTATAAGTTTTGAACTATTACTACCAGGAAAGTATTTAGTGAGAGTAACTTTAGATGAAAATAATAATGGTATTTGGGATACAGGAAATTTTTTAACCAGAAAGCAACCTGAAACGGTTAAATTTTTTGATCAAATTATAGAATTGCGGGCTAATTATGAATTAAATGAAACATTTAATATTAATTAAGTGCTTTTAATTTTTATTTAACTTAAAAAGAATTTATTACATTTGATATATTAAAACCTCAATGAATAAAAAACACTACCATATAATCCTTCTTTTAATTTGTATAAATACTTTTAACAGTATTGCTCAAGATAACAGTAGCCATGAAATTGGTTTTATTACTGGTTCTGCTTCATTTACAACAGATTATGGAGAAAGAAATCATTTTAAAAGTAATGTTGGTGGTAATGTTGGCACTGGGTTTGGATTGATTTACTATTTAAATTTTACCGATTATAGATATCGATGGAATGAAAGGTCTAGCTATTTTGTACATCATTTTAGACTGCGAGGAGAATTATCATATATGACTGCAAAACTTGATCATTTTGGAGAATGGGTTCAAGATTACAGAACAACTCCTGAGGCAGACAAGTTAAGAGCACATCATGGTAAAGCAAGTATTTTTAATGTAGGAACACAACTTGAATTTCATTGGGTTGATATTGTAGACTTTGGTTCTCGTAGAATTCCCGATTTAAAATGGTCGCCATATGTAAGTGCTGGTTTGTTCGTAAACTTTTACAACCCAACTATAAGTTCTGATATAGGCGATTGGAAAGAACCAGGTATTCTTTATCCAAAATGGGATCCAAATATAGATCCAGCAGCGGCACGAGATACGTCTGGAATTACAATGTCTGCAACTTTAGGTGTAGGAACAAGACATAAATTAGGAGAATATTCCGATATTTTAATAGAGTCTCGTTGGCAATACTTTTTTTCTAATTATGTTGATGGTTTAAATTCAAGACCAGACCCTTCCAATAAATACAACGATTGGTTGTTATGGGTCCATGTTGGTTATGTTTATTATTTAAATTAAGGGTTATACAAACTTTTTAAGTTGAAGTATAATACCTAAATGAATGCCTTCATGTAATAAATTAAATGTTAAAGCATCATTTATATTTTTTAAAGTAACAGCTACACTTGTTGTATATTCATTATATTCTGTAAAAATTCCTTTTTCATAATCTGCTGATAATTTTTCTGGCAAAGCTAAAAACTGCGTTTTAATTTCTTTAAACTCTGCCTCAGAAATTGTATAAGTTGGCGCAGTTCCTTTTTGAAAACTAGTAATCATTTCATCAGAAATCAAACACTTTAAACCAGCTAGTTTATAACATAATAATTGTTGTGTTACCACCAAATGAGCAATATTCCAAGCTATATTATTTTTAAATCCTTCAGGAATTTTATTTAACTGATCAATTGAAAGCCCTTCAATAATTTTTAATATTAAAATTCTAGATTTTTTTAAAGCGTCAAAATTTTTATTCATTTTCTCTGTTTTATAATAAAAGTCTTCAAATTTAAACTAAAAACATTTTAAATTTACCCGTTAAATAACAAAAACTTATGAAAAAAATTTATTACTTAAAAACCTGTGACACTTGTAGAAAAATTTTAAAAGAAATAGATACGTCTGACTATATTTTACAAGAAATTAAAACAGAGCCCATAACTGTTAAACAGCTAGATGAGTTATATGCACTAACAAAAAGTTATGAAGTATTGTTTAGCAAAATGGCAAAAAAGTACAAACAAATGGATTTAAAAAATCAAATTTTAACCGAAAATGATTATCGCCAACTAATTTTAGACGAATACACCTTCTTAAAACGCCCAGTTATTATTAATGAAAATGAGATTTTAATTGGAAATACAAAAAAAAGAATCTCTTTTTCCAAAAAAAATTAAACAAAAAGCATTAATCCTATGTTTTTAAAATTAAAATGATAATTTAAAAATAATGTAACATTTATCATTTGAATTATTTTTTATAAAAACTATATTGTGCGCTTACTAAACAATTAAGCTAATTATGAAAAAACATTTATTATTATTAGTTGCTTTAATTATAGCAACAAGTGCAAGTGCACAATTTTATGTAAGCGCCAGTGGTGGATATTCAATTTCTAGTGCAGGAATACTTACTGGAACTTCTTTAAACGATAGTCAAACCAAAGCTACTAATCACTACGGTAGTTACGGAGAGGGAATGACTGGTCAATTAAGAATTGGGAAATTTTTTAATGAAATGTTTGGTGCTGAATTAGGTTTAGCCTATTTACATGGAGCAGATCAAAATATTTCTTCATACCTAACTAATGATGATGGTGACATTAAAGAATATACAGATGGTAATGCTCACGCAAGAGCTTATGGTTTAACTGCATCTTTAATTTATAACTTCAATGAAAACTTTTATGGAAAAATTGGAATGGTAACTAAACTTGGAGGAAAAACTGAAGCAGAATTTACACGATATACAGAAACACCTTTAAGTGCTTTTGGTGTTGACCCTATAAAAACTCAAGGTATTAATGATTACCACGGAAGACTTCCTTTAGGTTTTACTGCTGCAATTGGTTACAAACATAGCCTTGGTGGAAATTGGGGTATTTTTGCTGAATTGGAATATTTAGGAATAAATGTAACTCGAGATTACTCAGAATTCGCAGAACTATCAATTACAACTCCTGCGACACCAGCTTTACCTGCTGGAGCAATTGGACCAAATGCAGTTCCTGCAATACCTGCTATGACTTGGAATTTAGGAGATGCCCCTTTAAATCATCCAATTTTTGGAACTATAGCGGCGCCTAGTAAAGTAACTTATGAAGATTCTTTACCTCAACCAAATAATGATCCTTCAAAATCATTATCATCAGTTGCTCCTTATTCATCTTTTGGAATAAACGTTGGTATTACTTATACTTTTAGTAAAAAATAATATCTTAACAACAATAAATAAAAAAGCCATTTAAATATTTAAATGGCTTTTTTTATAGCTAAATTCCCGTTAATTTTAAATCCGAATTTTCCATTAATTTGTTAAAATCATCTTCTGAAATATTGGTTTTTAAACCTAGTACTACAAAATCTTCATCGCTTTTTATTTTTAAAACAACTTCTTTAATAGTGTTTTTGCTCTCTAAAAAATACAATTGAACTTGATCACCATCACTATTAACTCTAAATATAGAAGCGTAATTTTTTCGTTTCATAAATTTATCAAACTGTTTATCAAGTGATGCTTTTTCATTTTCAAAAATCATAACTTTATAATGTTTAACATTTTTAAACAAATTTTTATATTCCTTAACATCATCTTTTGGAATAAATAAATTGGCAAAAAAGGCTGGAGTACTTATTGATAAATCACATTCGTCTTTATGCTCTGCATAAAAAGAATTAAAAGATGATTTTGATGCGCAAGAAGTTAGCAATACTACTGTTACTAAAATTAGGAAAGTATTTTTCATAAAAAAGGTGTTTAATCTATGACGAATAAACACCTTTTATGTAACGTTAATTATTATTATTATTATTTTTTTGAATACAACATTGGATTGGTATCCTCATCGTTGTACATTTTCATTTGTTTATAAACTTTCATATATTTTTCGCCAGCAGCAAAATCGTTTAATAAATCGTCAATAGCTGTAGATAAATCTACACGTTGTTCTAACAAAACATTCAACTTTTCTTGGCATTTTGCTCTATGTGCTTCAGAAGCACTTTCTCTAGTTGCTTCTTCTTTCATATGATAAATTTTTAACGCTAAAATAGACAATCTATCAATTGCCCAAGCTGGCGTTTCTGAATTGATTTTTGCGCCTTCTTTTACTTTAACATCTTTAAATTTATTTAAAAAATAACTATCAATAAATTCAACCATATCAGTTCTATCTTGGTTAGATGCATCAATTTTACGTTTTAAAACAATAGCATCAACCGGATTAATATCTGGTAAACGAATAATATCTTCATAATGCCATTGAACGGTGTCAATCCAATTTTTTCTGTACAATAAATGTTCAAATGAATTTTTATCATAAGGATTTTCAAATGGTTGATCTACGTCATCAATAACGTGGTATTTTTTTATAACTTCATCAAAAAGTTTGTTGTATTGTTGTGCACTCATACTAATTTTTCTAAAATATGTAAATATTCAACTGTTGCAGTTGCTTTATGGTTTCTGTTTTCTGTTTTATCAGCTTTAAACCGTTGATAATTGGTGGTTTTTAAACTGTATTTTCCGTACTTTTCCATTATTGTACGAACCTCATTTTCAGCCATTAAACCTTCGTTATTATAGCTTAAAAAAACGTACGTAAAGTTAGCATTTTTAATTAACTCTTCGAAAGATTTTTTAACTTCATTTTTTTTGCAATATGCAGAGCGATAATAATTTCGTAATCCGGTTTTTCCTTGCGGCTCAAACAAATCGTACTTAGCAATGGTGTTTAATAAGTGGTAATTTGAGCCATATTGACGTGCATTGTACGGCGGATCTAAATACAGAATATCTCCTTTTATTTTTTTTATAAGCAGGTTACTATCTTCATTAAAAACTTTATGAGCGTTTTTGCTAACGTCAAAATTTGCAGGTTTTAAAACCAACCTTTTTTGAGCAGACTTTTTTAACTTTTTTAAATAAGCACCATAAACTGAAGCTGTATTTGCCACTTTATCGGCACTTTCTATTAAAGAAGCTAGTAAGAAAAAATATTCATCATCAGAAATTTCATTCGTGTTTTTCCATTCCTCAATTTGTTGACGAATCGCATCAATTTTTTTTCCGTTTTCAGCGGAAAAATACAACCTATTTTGCAATCCGTTTTCGCAATAATTTTGAAATATAAATCCTTCTATTCCTTCTAAATTATTAAGGAAAACTAATTTTTCATCAATTTCTATGATTTTTGAATTTCCTATGTAATTTCTATTTAACACATAGCTATAAAACTCCACATCATTTGCTATAACTTGTTTTACAATTGGTTTAAAATTTCTACCAACAATTCCGGTTCCAGCAAATAAATCACAAAAAACAAGGTTCGATAAATCGTTGCCAACCACACTTGTTATTGACTTTTTTAAAAACGATGAAAGTTTATGTTTAGAACCTATATAATTCAATAGTTACAGTTTTTGAGGTTATTTTATTGCCCAAATAATATCGGATTTTACAATGTTATTTTGAAAGTAAAAAGTCTCTAATTTATCTTCCGTAAAAGTACTTAAATATGTTGAAATAATTTTTTGAAGCCATAAAATCTCGGCTTTTAATTTCCAATGTTCATTTTGTTCATTAAAATCAATTAAAACAATAAATAACCTGTTTTTTAAATGCTTCCGTTGTTGTTGACTTTGGTTTTTATACAACCATGCTATCAATTCTCTTTTGTGTTCAATAGCGTATGGAATCGATTTTTTAAAACCTGCTGGAAAAACTGTAGTTTTATGATCAAAAGGAATGGAATTTACAAAAAAATCTGTGTATTTATCTTTTGAATTTTGATGCGGATGTACATTTTCATGCTCGCAAAAAATAGCTTCAACTCCTTTTGCTGACCAAAAATTAAACCATCGGTTTAAAGCATAGTTTTTAAGTTCCGTAAAATTTAAACTGTTTTTAAAACTAGTTTCAATTTCACTTAAAACGGCATCAAAAGTGTTTATTTTGTAAATAAAATTGGTTTCAACATCTAGTTTATTAGTTTGTTTTCTCCCCCAATTATAATCAAATTTTAATCTTTTTTTTAATTCTTTTTCTAGCAATTCATAGTTCATGTACGTTTATGAAAATTTACGTTCTATTAAATCCATCAATCTGTTTTCGTATTCTTCTTTATTTTGCCAATTATAATCTGGTTTTACAAAATCATTTAAAAATGAAATGGCTTCCTGTAATTCTGTAAATGAATTTAATTGCGATAAAACTCTGTTAAAATCTTCCTGACTTCCGTCAAACAAATATTTTACAAAAGCAATTCTGTCATTTAAACCAACTTGAATATTTTTGTTAAATAATGCATCATTTAAAGAGCGTTTTTTTATTTCTTCAGTTGAAATATTTTCTACTATAGGAGTTTCTTTTGTTACTTTTTCAAATAAATTAGTAGCAATATCAGCAGAAATAGCATCTTTAAATTCTTCTTCTAAAGAAATTTGTAAAGATGGTAAGTCTTTTTCATCGTCTTTTACAAAAACCTGTTTTGTTTCAAATATTTCTTCTATTACTTCTTCTGAAATCACCTCCTTTTGCTCAGGTTCAAAAACAATTTCATCGTTATTTATTTCTTCTAATTCAATTGTTATTTCAGTTTCCTTTTTAACAACTTTTTCAGTTATTTCAACTTCTTCTTCTAAAACAACTTCTTTGTTAGTTTCAACTGCTGTTGGTTTTACATCTAAAAATTCATCAACAAACTTTAAAACAGATAGTTTTTCATAAATTTCTTGTGCTTTTTTATGCAAAACTTGTACATCATCTTTATTTTCCATTTTTAAAATGCTGTGTGCCAGACTCACTAATTCAGCTTCTAATTTTTTGTGCATAAGTTGATTTGTTAAATGATTTTTGATGAATAATTTTTCTCTAAATTTGTAAGGCTCAAAATTGAATATTTCAGCTTTGAATTAATTTATAACGAATGTAAAAAAATAATCACTATTTTTTTAATCATTTAAATTAAAACTAAAAAATTACAATAACCTTTCAAGCGTGAATTTACAAAATGTTTCTTGAAAATACAGTAAATCATACCGAACAATTTGGCTGGATAGAAGTTATTTGCGGCTCAATGTTTTCTGGTAAAACAGAAGAGCTTATTCGCAGATTAAAACGCGCCCAGTTTGCAAAACAAAAAGTAGAAATTTTTAAACCTGCTATTGATGTTAGGTATGATGATGAAAAAGTAGTTTCACATGATGCCAACGAAATTAGATCTACACCAGTTCCTTCATCTTCAAATATTAGAATTTTAGCTAGTGATTGTGATGTTGTTGGCATAGATGAGGCGCAATTTTTTGATGACCAAATTGTAGCAGTATGCAATGATTTAGCCAACAGAGGAATTAGAGTTATTGTTGCTGGTTTAGATATGGATTTTAAAGGAAATCCGTTTGGGCCAATGCCTGCACTTATGGCAACTGCAGAATATGTAACTAAAGTACATGCAGTTTGTACAAGAACCGGAAATTTAGCACATTATAGCCATAGAACTGCGGCAAGTGAAGAATTGGTTTTATTGGGTGAAACTCAAGAATACGAACCTTTAAGTAGAGCTGCTTATTACAAAGCCATACAAGAAGAAAAAATTAAAAAAGCCCAACAAAATAACAATGGAAAATAGCCATGTTACAACGCTTGAAATAGATTTAAACGCTATAGATTTCAACTTAAATTACTTTAAATCTAAATTAAAAAAAAGTACCAAAGTTTTGGTTGTTGTAAAAGCTTTTGGTTACGGTAGCGATGCACAAAAAATTGCAAAATATTTAGAACCTAATGTAGATTATTTTGCAGTTGCTTATACAGATGAAGGAATTGCACTTAGAAACGCCGGCGTAAAAACACCTATTTTAGTTTTACATCCGCAAAAAAGCAATATTTTAAAAATTATTGAATACAATTTAGAAGCAAATATGTATTCCGTTGGAATATTAAAATCTTTGTTAGAAATTGTAAAATCCGAAAAGCTAAAAAATATTCCAATTCATTTAAAATTTAATACTGGTTTAAACCGATTAGGTTTTAATAAAAAGGATATTTCCGAGATTGTTTCGTTAGTGAAAAATCAGGATGAAGTTTATATAAAATCTATATTTTCTCATATTGCAGCTAGTGAAGATTTAAACGAACGCGCTTTTACATTGCAACAAATAAACGATTTTAAAGCTATTGCCGATGAATTAATTCCACAATTAAAAAATGTTCCTTTTAAACATATGCTAAATACTTCTGGAATTATTAATTACGCAGAAGAAGCTCAGTTTGAAATGGTACGTTTAGGCATTGGATTGTACGGTTTTGGAAACGACAAAAATGAAACAGCAAAACTAAAAAATGTACTTACTTTAAAATCGGTAATTTCTCAAATTCATACTATAGAAAAAGGAGAAAGTTTAGGTTATAACAGATCTTTTATTGCTGAAAAAACCACAAAAACTGCCACAATACCTATTGGTCACGCTGACGGAATTTCTAGACAATTTGGAAAAGGTGTTGGTTTTGTTTACATAAATAACCAAAAAGCACCTATTGTTGGAAACGTTTGTATGGATGTAATTATGGTAAATATTACTGGAATACCTTGTAATGAAGGTGATGAAGTAATTGTTTACAAAAATCAACAACATATAGAAACATTATCAAAAAATACAAATACTATTCCATATGAATTGTTAACAGCAATTTCGCAACGCGTAAAAAGAGTGTTAAAAAAATGTTAATGCAATTGTATTTTTTTATTAAATTAGCAACCATTAACCAAAAACAACAATTAAATGGGAATGTTAAAAGAATTTAAAGATTTTGCAATGAAGGGAAACCTTGTTGACATTGCAGTAGGTTTTGTTATGGGTGCTGCCTTTAACAAAATTGTTTCTTCATTTACAGGTGGAATAGTTTCTCCACTTATTGGTCTAATTTTTAAATCAGACTTTAAAGATTTAAAATACGTAATTAATGAAGGAGTTATGGATGAAGCTGGAGCAGTAACTAGTGAAGTTGCTGTATTATACGGTGAATTTTTAACAAACCTTATCGATTTTATTATTGTGGCATTTGTAATGTTTATGATGATAAAAGCTATCAATAAAACTAAAAAGAAAGAAGTTCCTGCTCCTGCAGCACCAAAAGGACCTTCTCAAGAAGATTTACTAATTGAAATTAGAGATTTACTAGCAAAAAAATAATAAAGAATTTTAACCAAACTTTCTTTAATACTAAAAAGGTTCGCGATTGCGAACCTTTTTTTATGTTATTATTTTTCCTTTTGTGTTTTATAAACTTCAGCAATTGTGGGAGAATTTGTTGCTTTTTTAATTAAAACCATAACATCCCCTTTTTTCACATTTCCGGTTTGTAGCACTTTAAAATAAATACCACTTTTTGTAGAATTCCAAAATTGTTTTACTACTTTTTGTGTTCCAAAACGCAAACCTAATTTATAACAAGGATCTCTTGGTTTAGTAACTTCTAAAATAACTTCACCCAATTCATAAGTATCTCCAACATAAATTTCTGTTTCTTCTAAATTAGAAATTGTTAAGTTTTCACCAAACATTCCGTATTTCCAATCTAAATTTGGATACAAACTTTTCCAATAGTCATAATGATTTTCAGAATATCCGTACACTGCTTTTTCTATACCACCATGATATCTTCTATCAATAACTGCATCACCTACAACATCTTTTTCTCCTAAAAAAATAGCTTCATCAACAGGAAATTTAAAAATACCTGTTTCAATACTTTTCCCTTTGTAATTTAGTACTTTCTTTTCGCCTAAATTTGCTGAAATTACTTTCATTTTTCTTCAAATTTTATAAGTTCATCTGCAATTTTTCTGTCATTTGCTAATCGTGGTACTTTATTTTGTCCGCCTAATTTACCAACCGATTTCATATAATTATTAAAACCACCTTTTTCAATTAATGTTATTTTTAAGGGTCTAAGAATTTTACCAACAATTAAATCATAATAATAACTATTTTTTTCTTGAAGCGCTTTATCTACTTTTAAAGCAAAATCTTCTAAATTATCTGGTTTATTACCAAATTCTATAAACCATTCGTGATAAGGTAATCCTGTTTCTGGCGAAATTTGTGGTGCTACAGTAAATTCGTTTACAGTGATTTTTGTATTTATAGTTTGATTATTTATAGCATCTTCTACCTCTTTTCCAATAACGTGTTCACCAAAAGCCGAAATAAAATGTTTTATTCTGCCAGAAACTACAATTCTTGGTGGATTCAATGAAACAAACTTTATAGTATCGCCAATATTATATCCCCACAAACCTGCATTGGTATTTAAAATAATGACATAATTAATATCTAATTTTACATCTTTTAATGAAATTCTTGTTGGATTTTCATTAAAAAACTCATCCGCAGGAATAAATTCATAAAAAATTCCGTTATTAATGGCTAACAACATTCCTTCTTCTTTTTGAGAATCTTGATACGCAATAAATCCTTCAGAAGCTGGATATAACTCAATAGCGTCAACTTTTCTTCCAATTAAATTTTCGAATTTATTTCTGTAAGGTTCATAGTTTACGCCACCATACACAAACAAATTGAAGTTTGGAAAAACCTCTCCTACTTTTTTACCTGTTCTGGCAACTATTCGTTCAAAATACATTTGCACCCACGAAGGAATTCCACCAATTAAAGTCATATTTTCATGAATGGTTTCATCAATAACAGCTTCAACTTTAGTTTCCCAATCTTCAATACAATTGGTTTCCCAACTTGGCAATCTGTTTTTAGTTAAATAACTTGGAACGTAATGTGCTGAAATTCCTGAAAGACGTCCAATTTTAATTCCGTTTTTTTCTTTTAACTCCGGACTTCCTTGTAAAAAAATAACCTTACCACCTAAAAAATCAGCTTTTTTTGTTTCATTTATATACATTAAAAGTGCATTTTTAGCCGATTCAATATGGGTTGGCATGGATTCTTTTGTAAGAGGTATGTATTTTGTGCCTGAAGTTGTGCCTGATGTTTTAGCAAAATATAATGGTTTTCCTTTCCATAAAATATCTTGTTCACCATTAATTACTTTTTCAATATATGGTTTAATGTCTTCATAATCAGCAATAGGAACGTGCTGTTTAAAATTCTCATACGTTTTTATTTCAGAAAAATGATGATCTTTACCAAACTCAGTATTTTGTGCTAGTTTAATGAGTTTTTTAAATACTTTTTCCTGCACTTCAATGGCATTTTTGCTTTGCTTATATACTTTTAAAGCTACAAGTTTTGCATAAGGTTTTGCTAAAATAGATTTAATGTTCATTACTTATTCAAAATCAATATAATAGGTTGGATTTACTGGATAACCTTCGCTCCATAATTCAAAATGCAAATGTGGGCCAGTACTAAACTCTCCTGCATTTCCAGCAGAAGCAATTACTTCACCAGATTGCACAAAATCGCCTTGTTCTTTGGTAAGTGATGTATTGTGTTTATACACCGAAATAAATCCGTTATTATGTTCAATAATTATTACATGGCCTGTAGTTGCTGTCCATTCTGCAAAAATAACAGTTCCATCGGCAATAGATTTTACGGGTGTGTTCATTTCAACGGCAATATCTACTGCAAAATGTTTTGCTTTTGGACTGTAACCATCTGACAGCGTACCAACAACAGGCGCAAAAAACACTACTTCTGTGTCCTTTATTGCTTCATCAAAAATACTAAATCTGTCAATTCGTTCAATTTCTGATCTAAATTCTAAATCTTGATCACTCGGAGCCAAATTCATACTATCCTTATTATATTGAACGGATTGCATTACAGAATCTCTATCAAACATTACTTCAGATATTTTACCAGTAAGCAATTCTTTTACTTTAGAAATGTACAAATTATTTACATCTAATACTTGTTGTAAAGAGTCTACTTTATACACTAAATGTGTAGCTTCTTTTTTTAATTTTGTTGAAGAATAACCAGGAATGTATTCTTTTAAACCTGTAAAAGCTATTAAATATGTAGTACCAACAATTAATAATATGGAAAACAACCCACCAAAAACAAACACATTTAAACGTGTTAATTTGAACGTTAGTTTTTCTTCAAAAGTATCTTCATTTAAAATTACCAAGCGGTATTTATTAAATAATTTTTTTCGAATCCGTCCTTTATTATTTTTCTTTTTGGCCATATTTTAATTAAAACAAATATACAACGAAATATCGTTAATTAAATTTCAACATAAAATTCCGTGACTGTTAAAACTTCGCTAAAGTTATGCTTTATAAAAGTTCATTTCATCAATATAATTCCAAACCTTTTCAGGTAACATTGGCTGTATGTTTTTGTTATTTTTTATAGATTTTCTAATAAAAGTTGATGAAATTTCTACAATTGGCGCAGCTACTCTATGTACTTTTGGATGATTTAAAAACTGACTATCTGTTGTTCCATCAGAAATTCTTGGATACACATATAACTCGTAATTTTGAACAATAGTTTCGTAATTTTTCCATTTATGAAATCCCTTTAAATTGTCTTCACCCATAATTAAACAAAATTGATGTTCTGGGTATTTTTCTTCAATATGAATTAATGTATTAATAGTATAATTTGGCTGCGGTAATTTAAATTCTATGTCAGATGTTTTTAATTTTTGATAGTCATCAACCGCAATATTTGCAATGGCCAATCTATGATGATTACTAAGCATTGATTTTTTTTGTTTGAATGGACTTTGTGGTGTAATTACAAACCAAATCTCCTCTAAATCAGAAAATTCAGCCATATAATTCGCAATTATTAAATGCCCAATATGAATGGGATTAAAAGTGCCAAAAAACAATCCAACTTTCATTTATTTTATAAAATTTTTAACCAATTTATATGCTTTTTCTTTTGCTTCTTCTAAATTATCATTCACTAAAATAACATCAAAATCTTTAGCATATTTTAATTCTTTTTCAGCTTTTGCTACGCGTTCTTGTATTTTTTCTTCGCTATCTGTTTTTCTTCCTCTTAACCTTTTCTCCATTTCTTCAATAGATGGTGGTTGTACAAAAATTGCCAACGTTTGTTCTGGAAATTTCTTTTTTATATTTAAACCACCAACAACATCAATATCAAAAATTACGTGTTTTCCTTGTTTCCAAATGCGCTCTACTTCTTCTTTTAATGTGCCATAATAATTATTGGTATAAACCTCTTCATACTCAATAAAAGCATCATTTTTTATGTGCTTTTGAAATTCTTCAGCTGAAATAAAATAATAATCTTTACCGTGTATTTCAATTCCCCTACTTCCTCTTGATGTTGCTGAAATTGAAAAATCTAATTCAAGTTCTGGCATTTGCAATAAATGCCTTACAATAGTTGTTTTACCAGAACCCGATGGCGCTGAAAAAACAATGAGTTTGCCTTTGGTATTCATTGTTTTCAATTTTATAAAACGTTTAAACTTTGTTCTTTAATTTTTTCTAACTCATCTTTCATTTGCACCACTAATTTTTGCATATCCGCGTAATTAGATTTTGATCCAATGGTATTTATTTCTCTTCCAATTTCTTGGGTTATAAATGCCAATTTTTTACCGTTAGAATCATTGGTGCTTAATTCTTTTTTAAAGTACTCTAAATGGTTTTTTAATCGTACTTTTTCTTCGGTAATATCTAATTTTTCAATATAATAAATGATTTCTTGCTCAAATCTATTTTCATCTATTTTTACTTCCAATTCAGCAATTCCTTTTCTTAATTTTTCTTTTACTAAAACAATTCTTTCTGGATCAATTTCAATTACTTTTTCTAATAAATTTTCAATATTTGAAATTCTTAAAATAAAATCATTGCGCAGCACTTCACCTTCGTCTGATCTGTATTTATTAATTTTCACAACTGTTTCTGCAATTGCTTCAACAATTTGATGCCATTCTTCTTCATCAACTTCTTCACGTTCTGTTTTTAAAGAATCTGGTAATCGAACTGCCATTTTTAACAATTCAACTTCGTTAGAATCAACAATATTTCGTAGTTGATTCATATAATCTTTTACAACATTTTCATTAATTTTTGATGATCCTTCACCTCCATTTCCTTCAATAAATATAGAAAAATCTATTTTCCCTCTTTCTAAAACGGCAGCTAAATTTTTACGAATATCCAACTCCTTTTCTCTGTAGTACGAAGGAATTCTAACATTTAAATCTAGATTTTTACTATTTAACGATTTTAATTCAATCGTAATTTTTTTGGTAGATAATTGTAATACGGTTTTACCGTATCCGGTCATTGATTGTATCATGTAAATTTGAATATTTAAGCAAATTTAAGCATTTTCTAAAAAGTGGCGATTTTTAAATTTATGTAAGCTTATTTTTAAATTTTTGTTGCCAAAACATTTGCTTATTTTTGTTGAACCAAATTAACTTATTTTGACAAAAAATACGCATTTATTAGTCATAAGATTATCTGCTATGGGTGATGTTGCCATGACCGTTCCTGTTGTAAGAGCATTAATTAAACAACATCCAAACTTAAAAATAACTGTTTTATCTAAACCATTTTTAAAACCTTTGTTTAATGATGTAGAGAATGTTACTTTTTATGCAGCTGAAGTAAACGGAAAACACAAAGGCTTTTTTGGAATTTACAAACTTTATAAAGAGCTTAAATTGCTTAATATTGATGCTGTTGCAGATTTGCACAATGTTTTACGTTCTAAAATTTTACGGACTTTTTTTAAATTATCTAATACTAAAGTTGCTTTTATAAATAAAGGTAGAGTAGAAAAAAAAGCATTAACCGCAACTAAAAATAAAATTTTTAAACAACTAAAAACAACCCATGAACGCTATGCTGATGTTTTTAGAAATTTAGGGTTTTCATTAAATATTGCTAATCCTACTTTTCCTGAAAAAATAAAACTGACTCCAGAAATAATTAAAATTACAGGAGAAAAAACAACTACTTGGATTGGTATAGCACCTTTTGCACAATATGCTTCAAAAATGTACCCAATAGATTTAATGGAACAAGTAATTTCTGAAATATCAAAACAGGAAAATATGAAAATTCTATTATTTGGTGGTGGGCAAAAAGAGGTTGAAATTTTAGAAAGTATAGCCACTAAATATCCAAATACTATTAATATTGCTGGAAAAATAAAGTTAGATCAAGAACTTATTTTAATTTCTAACCTTGACAAAATGTTAAGTATGGATTCTGGAAACGCACATTTTGCTGCTATGTTAGGCATAAACACTTTCACTGTTTGGGGAATTACACATCCATTTACTGGGTTTGCTCCTTTTAACCAACCATTTGAAAATGCTATTTTACCAGATTTAAAAAAATACCCAAACATACCATGTTCAATATATGGAAATAAAGTTTGCGAAGGTTATGAAGATGTAATGCGAAGTATTCTTCCTTTAGAAATAGTAAAAAAAATCATTCAATAAAATATCGAAATTAAGTATCTAATTTTATAATTATAATAGTTATTTTTGTAAAAATTTTACAAACATGCTTGTCAACGTCCTTGATTCAAAAAAATCTATCTTAAATAAATTCATTTCAGAAATTAGAAATATTAACATTCAAAAAGATTCTTTAAGATTTAGAAGAAATATTGAACGTATTGGTGAAATTTTAGCATATGAAATTAGTCAATCTTTATACTACGAAAAAAACACAGTTCCAACACCTTTAGGGACAAAAATAATGGAAACTCATAAAAAAGACATTGTTTTATGTTCCATTTTAAGAGCAGGACTTCCTTTACATACTGGCTTATTAAATTATTTTGATGATGCTGAAAATGCTTTTATATCAGCTTACAGAAAACACCTTAACGAAACCGATTTTGAAATTAAAGTTGAATATTTTGCTTCACCAAGTTTAGAAGGTAAAACGTTAATTTTAGCTGACCCAATGTTAGCAACTGGCCAATCTTTAGTAAGTGTTTTTGAAGGCTTAAAAAAACATGGAACACCAAAAGAAATTCACGTTGCTTGTGTAATTGGTTCTAATGAAGGTATTGAATATATTCAAAAAAATCTTCCAAAAGAAACAAAACTATGGATTGCTACTGTTGATGAAAAATTAAACAATCGCGGTTATATTGTTCCTGGTTTAGGTGATGCTGGAGACTTAGCATTTGGTGGAAAATTATAAAAAATAAACACTTATTGAAATTACAAAAAACAAATACAAAATCAGATTTTTAAAATTTGATGATTGACTTTTTTGTAAAAAATTTGCAGTAATTATTGCACACGGAAACAGCAGAAAAAATAGTTCAGAACCATCTTTTAAAGGCGCTATAAAAACAACTACACTTGCCACTATTAATTGGTTAATTAATATATTCCATGACATTCTTAAATTGTTACTCACCAACACTATTTTAGGGCTTACCACTACTAAAGACCACATTGTAATAGTTATTAATAATGTAATTGGTATTAAAAATTGCATTTGATTGTAAACCGTAAAATCTAACCCTAAATTAAGTTTAAAAATACTGTAAAAAGCATCCATCTTGTCATAATAAAAATTATAAGTAAAAAACAAAAAAATTGGAATTATTAAACCAATAAAAGGTATTATAAAGTTTTTAAAATAAATTTTTTGATAAATTATAATGGCAATAAAAATTAAAAAAACATATAAAATACTATGCGGATAAATAATTGTTGCCACACCAACCCAAAAAGCGGCATCAAATAATTTTTTTGAAATATTTAAACCCGATTTAATACTATAAATTTTTCGATAACTAAAAAGCAACAATAAATTTGAAAAAAGAATTTTATTATTAAACATTGTTTCTTTAAATGTACCAAATAATAAAACAATAATTAACAAGCCATATAAATTATCTAACGTTAAATTGTTTCTTTTTATAATAAAATTAGTAACAACAAGAAATATAATGAAACACAAGAAAAAAGCAGCTTTTTTAATAAAATATAACCACAAAAACTCCTCTGGAAAAGAAATAACACTAGCAACTATGTAATATAAAAACAACAGTATTACTAAGTTAAAAACATGAACTGGCTTACTTTTACTAAAAAAATTTGCTATCATTACTATATTTTATACTTTTGCCTGTAAATATAATTAAGATATGATTGCAAACAATATTTTTAAAGCGATTGGTGATTTTTTTACAAACGTTTTATTTACTCCATTTAACGAATTAAGATCAATGGATAATTGGTGGTTACAAAGTACCATAAGCTGGATATTTATTGTAATTACTTTTATTGCATTTTTTTATTGGATGGGAGAAATAAGAAAATACAAAAAAGCAGGAAACGAATAATTATATTCGTTACAAACGCTCTTTCCTTTTAACAAAACCCAAAAAACTGTGGGAAGCAAAAATAAATTGAAAAGATTTCGTGAAAACGAAACATTTCCAAATGTAATTCAACCAACTCGAGAAGAGGTTATTGAAGGCTTTCCCTTAAAAGGGAATTGGCAAACTCATTTTAATAATAACAATCCAATTATTTTAGAACTTGGTTGCGGTAAAGGCGAATATACTATTGCTTTGGCTCGTAAAAATCCAACTATTAATTATATTGGTATTGATATAAAAGGTGCACGATTTTGGCGAGGCGCAAAAACTGCAATTGAAGAAAATTTACCAAACGTAGCTTTTATCCGTACACAAATTGAATTGATAGATTTGTTATTCAACAAAAATGAGGTTACCGAAATTTGGATAACTTTCCCTGACCCTCAAATAAAATATACCAGAACAAAACATAGATTAACAAATCAAGAATTTTTAAAAAAATATCATCATATTTTAAAATCTGATGGTATTGTAAATTTAAAAACCGATAGTGAATTTATGCACGGCTATACATTGGGATTATTACACGGTGAAGGTCATGAAATTTTATACGCACATCATGATATTTACAAAAATTTCCATTCTCCGCAAGAAGTAATTTCAACAAAAACGTTTTACGAAAGTCAATACTTAGAGCTAGAAAAACCTATAACTTACATTCAATTTAGACTTAAATATTAATATTCATGGCGCTACAATTTATTTTAGGTTTTCTTACCTCGTTTGTAGCGGCAACGCCTCCTGGATTATTAAATTTAACATCTTTAAAAATAAGTTTAGAAAAAGGAAAAGAAAAAAGTTACAATTTTGCTTTGGGCGTTTCAATCATCATATTTATTCAAACGTATTTTTCACTAATTTTCACAAACTACATTCATAGTAAATCTAATATAGAAGCTTCTTTGCAATCCATTGGTTTTGTATTATTTAGCTTACTATCTATTTACTTTCTTTATAAGGGTATTAAAGAGAAAAAAACTCAAAAAATTAAAAAATCAAAAATTAAAAACACTTTTACACTTGGTTTAATTTTAGCATCTTTAAACCTTTTAGCAATTCCTTATTATTGCAGTGTTGGAGCTGCTTTAAATTCTTATGGTTATTTAGATTTTTCACAAATTAGTATTTTAGTATTTGTTATAGGATCAAGTGTAGGAACATTTGTACTTTTAAGTATATACAATAATTCAGCAAAAATTATTCAACAGAAAATTGGACTTCTAGCCAGAAATTTGAATATTTTTTTAGGAATTATTACGGGTATAATTGCCCTTATTGCATTAATTAGAATATTCAATTGAAAGAATCTATAAATTTTTTTGAAAAAGTATATGAAGTTGCTGCTCAAATTCCTTTTGGCAGAGTAACTAGTTATGGAGCCATTGCAACGTATTTAGGAGCAGCTCGTTCTGCCAGAATGGTTGGTTGGGCAATGAATGCCTCACACAATAATAATGATATTCCTGCACATAGAGTTGTAAATAGAAAAGGTTTATTAACTGGCAAACATCATTTTGATGGCACTAATTTAATGCAACAATTACTTGAAAGTGAAGGTGTTATAATTAAAGAAAATCAAATTCAAAACTTCGAAACCGTTTTTTGGGATCCTTCAAAAGAACTGCCAATTCTTTAAATATTTTAATTTTAAAAACCACTTCAATATTAGTTTTTAATTAGCCTCTTTAATTATTCAACAGAACTCTGTATCTTTGTTGTTTAGAATGATTTTATATAAACAACATGGCATACAATAAAAATGATATAACAAAAGCCCTTGAAACCATTACAGCACCTGGTGAAGGTAAGAGTTTAATTGAAAGCGGCGCAGTAAAAAATATAGTAACTTTTGACAAAGAAATTATTGTTGATGTAACTATTGCAAACCCTTCATTACAAGCAAAAAAGAAAATTGAAGTTGAAATTATGAAAGCAATTCATCAAGAAATTGATGTAAAAGCCGATGTAAAAGTAAACGTGACTTCAGATACAAAAAACGAACCTTTTAAACCAGAAAAACCAAAAGTACCTGGAATTCAAAATATTATTGCAATTGCTTCAGGAAAAGGTGGTGTAGGAAAATCTACCATTACTTCAAATATGGCAGTTTCATTACAAAAAATGGGCTTTAAAGTTGGTATTTTAGATGCTGATGTTTACGGACCGTCAACACACTTAATGTTTGATGTTGCAAACGCAAGACCTTTATCAATTGAAATTGATGGTCGTTCAAAAATGCAACCTATTGAAAGTTACGGCGTAAAAATATTATCCTTAGGATTTTTTACTGATGCAAATCAGGCTGTTATTTGGCGTGGAGCAATGGCTTCAAAAGCATTAAATCAAATGATTTTTGATGCACATTGGGGCGATTTAGATTTCTTATTAATTGATTTACCTCCAGGAACTGGCGATATTCACTTATCAATAGTACAATCTGTTCCAGTAACAGGTGCGGTAATTGTTAGTACTCCACAAAACATTGCTTTGGCTGATGCTAAAAAAGGAGTTGCCATGTTTAAACAAGAAAACATTAATGTTCCTGTTTTAGGTATTGTTGAAAACATGAGTTATTTTACACCTGCCGAACTTCCAAACAATAAATATTATATATTTGGAAAAGATGGTGCAAAAAATTTAGCAGAAGATATTGGTACTGCATTTTTAGGCGAAGTTCCTTTAGTGCAAAGTATTAGAGAAGCTGGTGATGTTGGACATCCTGTAGCATTACAAGACAACACTCCTTTAGAAAATGCTTTTGCTGAAATTACTAAAAATACACTATCACAATTAGTAAAAAGAAATACAGATTTACCACCAACAGAAATAGTTAGAATTACAACTATGAGTGGATGTAGCACAAAATAACATATATATATGACAGCAGACGAACTAAAACAAAATGTAGAAAATGCCTTACAAGAAATACGTCCTTATTTAGAAGCTGATGGAGGAAATATTTCATTAGTTGATATTACCGACGATACTGTAAGTGTTCAATTAGAAGGCGCTTGTTTGGGTTGTTCTGTAAATCAAATGACACTTAAAAACGGTGTTGAAGCTACTATTAAAAGACACGCTCCACAAATTAAAAGAGTGATTGAAATAAATGGTATTAGTTTTTAGTTTTTAACTAAAATAAATAAAAAAGAGCGACTTAAGTCGCTCTTTTTTATTTCTATAGCTTTCAAAAAAAAGTATATATTTGTAATAATGACAACTATTTTTACTGAATTATTAGCGCATCTTAAATTCTTAATTAAAAGAAACCCTGAATAATTTCAGTAGTTTACATACCCATTTATGTATAAAAATAAATGTGTATCTTTAATATTAATAATCCAACCTACTCCCCTTTTTACTCCTAGGTGGATTTATTGAAAGTCAACTTTCTCCCTTTTTTGGGAATACTAATAACTAAAAATTTTAATTTATGCCTAGATATTATTCATTAGGTAAAATACCACCTAAACGACATACAACATTTGAAAAACCAACAGGAGGTTTGTACCAAGAAGAATTATTTGGTACTGCCGGATTTGTTGGTATGTCATCGTTAATTTATCATATTAATCCGCCAACAGTAGTTTCTGAAATAAAAGAACTGAAAAATGTTACTCCAAAAATTGCTATTGAAAAAAATATGAAAGCCTTAAGTTTTAAAGGGTTTTCATTACAACCAGAAAAAGATTATTTAGAAAGCAGAAAAACACTGTTTGTAAATAAAGATTTACACATTGGTTTGGCTGCTCCAAAAGAATTTTCAAAAGATTATTTTTATAAAAATGCTGATGCCGATGAAATGCTTTTTGTGCACATTGGTTCTGGAACTTTAAAAACAATGTATGGAAATATTCAATTTGAATATGGCGATTATTTAATTATACCAAAAGGAACTATTTATCAAATAGATTTTGATTCAGAAGAAAACAGATTATTGTATGTTGAATCATTTAGTCCAATTGTAACTCCAAAACGGTACCGCAATAATTTTGGACAATTGTTAGAACATGCGCCATTTTGTGAGCGTGATTTTAAATTACCAACCAACCTTCAAACTTTTGACGAAAAAGGAAATTTTAAAATATTAATTAAAAAACAAGATGTTTTATGGGAATATATTTATGAAAACCATCCATTTGATGTAGTTGGTTGGGATGGTTTTAATTATCCTTACGCGTTTTCAATTCATGATTTTGAACCTATAACTGGGCGTATTCATATGCCTCCGCCAATTCATCAAACCTGGGAAGCCGCCGGCTTTGTAATTTGTTCCTTTGTGCCAAGAATGTACGATTATCACCCTAAATCAATTCCTGCACCTTACCACCATAGCAATATAGATTCTGAAGAAATTTTATATTATGTTGATGGCGATTTTATGAGTAGAAATAATATTGAAAAAGGACAAATAACCTTGCATCCTGGCGGTATACCACATGGACCTCATCCCGGAGCAATTGAAAGAAGTGTCGGAAAAAAAGCTACGGAAGAATTAGCAGTTATGATTGACCCTTTTAAACCTATAATGATAACTGAAGAGGCTTTAAAATTAGAGGTAGATGATTATTACAAATCTTGGTTAACCCATTAAATTAAAGAAAAATGTCAGATTTAAAAAATAAACAAAATTTTAATTACGGTTTAGAAAAAATATTTTCAGAAGCTGAAGATTTTTTACCGCTTTTAGGAACCGATTATGTAGAACTATATGTAGGCAACGCCAAACAAGCAGCACATTATTACAAAACTGCTTTTGGTTTTCAGTCATTAGCCTACGCAGGTTTAGAAACTGGTTTAACCGATAGAACCAGTTACGTATTAGTGCAAGATAAAATAAGATTGGTTTTAACAACACCAATGCCAAATGCAAATAATAAAGAAATTTTTGAACATATTTCAACACACGGTGATGGTGTTAAAGTTGTGGCACTTTGGGTAGAAGATGCTGTAAAAGCTTGGGATGAAACTACAAAAAGAGGTGCAAAATCTTATTTAAAACCAACCAAAGAAAGTGATAAAAATGGTGAAGTAATTCGCTCAGGAATTCATACATATGGTGATACTGTTCACGTTTTTGTAGAACGTAAAAATTACAACGGAGTTTTTCTTCCAAAGTTTGAAAAATGGCAATCTACCCACAATCCTACAAATGTAGGTTTACGTTATATTGATCATATGGTTGGAAATGTAGGCTGGAACGAAATGAACATTTGGGCAAAATTTTATAATGAAATTATGGGGTTTGCAAATCTTATTACTTTTGATGATAAAGATATTTCAACCCAATATACTGCTTTAATGAGCAAGGTTATGACCAACGGAAATGGTCGTGTGAAATTTCCAATAAATGAACCAGCTGAAGGAATAAAAAAATCTCAAATTGAAGAATATTTAGATTTTTATAATGGTCCAGGAATTCAACATATAGCCGTTGCAACAAACAATATTTTAGAAACCGTAAAAGAAATGACCAAACGCGGTGTTGAATTTTTATATGTCCCAGGTTCTTATTATGATACTGTAATGGATAGAGTTGGCGACATTGATGAAAATTTAGCCGAATTAAAAGAACTGGGAATTTTAGTTGATAGAGATGATGAAGGATATTTATTACAAATTTTTACCAAACCTGTCACTGACAGACCTACATTGTTTTTTGAAATAATTCAAAGAAAAGGCGCACAATCTTTTGGAAAAGGAAATTTTAAAGCCTTATTTGAATCTATTGAAGCAGAGCAAGAACGCCGAGGAACACTATAAATAGCTCATTAATTAATAAAAGCTTAACAACTATTGTTAAGCTTTTCACTATTTTTGGAACAGTTCTTGTATTTTTACTATTAATTATGAACTATTTAACTACTAAATGAAAAAATTAATACTATTAATTACCCTATTTATTACAACCGTTTCCTTTGGACAATCGGTTAAAACGGTGATTCCAGAAAAAAAATCGGCATTTAAGGCAGGTGAATGGCTAAGATTCAGAATGAGTTATAGTAATTTTTTAAATGCTGGCTATTCTACTATTGAAGTTAAAGGAACCAATAACAATGGAAAAGAAGCTTTTCATATTATAGGCAAAGGTAAATCAACTGGACTTGTAAGTTTATTTTTTAAAGTTGAAGATGATTACCAAACCTTTATGTATAAAGAATCTTTAAAACCATACCGCTTTATTAGAAAAATTAATGAAGGTGGTTACACCAAAGATCAAGAAATATTTTTTGACCATGATACACAATTAGCAACCGTAAACAACTACAAACATAAAACTGTTGAAAAACATCCAATAAGTAGCGACATTCAAGACATGTTGTCAGCCCTTTACTTTTTAAGAAATCAAGAAATTTCAAATTTAAAAAAAGGTGATAATATAGAATTACAAATGTTTATGGATGATGAAATAACTGTTTTTAAATTACAATTTTTAGAAAAAGAAACCATAAAAACAAAGTTTGGAAAAGTAAAAGCAATAGCTTTCAGACCATTAGTGCAAGCTGGTCGTGTTTTTAAAGAACAAGAAAGTGTAACAGTTTGGGTAAGTGATGATGCAAACAAAATTCCTTTACTTATCAAAGCAAATTTAGCTGTAGGATCTTTAAGAGCCGATTTAGATGCTTTTAAAGGATTAGCCAACCCTTTTAACATTATTTTTAAATAATTAAATTGTATTTTCGCGTTTTATTTTTTATCATATTTAAAATTTTTAAACCTAACAAATTGAAAAAATTTATTACGCTAATTTCTCTCGTTCTTTTTATCGCTTGTAAAAATGATCCTCAGCAAGCAAGTATTGTAGTTCCTGAACCAAAAATTATTAATGAATTTGGTTTTACATTAAATAATTATAAAGTAATTAACGACACTATAAAATCTGGAGAAATTTTTAGTGATATTTTATTAAAAAATCATATTGAATATGCTAAAATATTAGAAATTGTGAATACAGTGCGCGACACTTTTAATGTGCGTACCATGAAAGCTGGTAAACCTTACACAATTTTAGCAAAAAAAGATTCTACAGAACAAGCGCAGGTTTTTATCTATCAACATTCACAAGTAAACTATACTGTTATAGATTTTAGAGATTCAATTCCAGTGGCTCATAATAAATCTAAACCCATTAGAACTGAAATAAAAACCGCTTCAGGTGTAATTACAAGTAATTTATCAAATGCAATGGATGAACAAGGCTTAAACTTATATTTAGCCTATGATTTATCAGATATTTACGCTTGGACTATTGACTTTTTTAGACTTCAAAAAAATGATAAATTCAAAATAATTTACGAACAACATTACATTAACGATACCATTCCTGTTGGTATTGGAAAAATAAAAGGCGCTTATTTTGAGCATGTTGGAAAACCCTTTTATGCATTTAAATTCACCACAGATTCTATAAAAAACATTTCTGATTATTACGATTTTGAAGCTAATAATTTAAGAAGACAATTTTTAAAAGCTCCTCTAGAATTTAAAAGAATTACCTCACGTTTTAATTTAAACAGAAGAATTGCTTTTTACGGAAATCGTGTAAGACCGCATAAAGGAACTGATTTTGCAGGCCCAGTTGGAACTCCAATTATGAGTACCGCCAACGGAACCGTAATAGAATCACAATACAAAGGTGGTAACGGAAATTACGTAAAAGTAAAACATAACGGCACATACACCACACAGTATTTACACATGAGTAAAAGAGCTGTAAAAGTTGGCCAATATGTAAAACAAGGTGATGTAATTGGTTATGTAGGAATGACAGGAAACACTTCTGGACCTCATGTTTGTTATCGATTTTGGAAAAATGGTGTGCAAGTAGATCCTTTAAAAGAAAAATTACCAACATCCGAACCTCTTAAAACAGCATTAAAACCAGCATATTTTAAACATATTGAGCCTTTAAAAAAGATTTTAGATTCATTAAAATATCCAAAAATAACAGAAAAACCTTCAACCGAACAAGAAGAATTAAATACTTAGATTATGACCATGAAGAACGTAAACCCAACTGAAACAAAAGCTTGGCAACAACTTACAGCACATTACAATGCAACTAACAATATCCATTTAAAATCATTATTTAATAATGATGCTGATAGAAAAAACAAATTCACAATTAATTTTAATGAATTTGAATTTGACTACTCAAAAAATAGAATTACTGAAGAAACATTAAAATACTTATTAGAATTAGCGAACGAAGTAGATTTAAAAGGTGCAATGGACGCCTATTTTTCTGGTGAAAAAATTAATAAAACTGAAGGAAGAGCAGTATTGCATACCGCTTTAAGAAATCAGTCTGCAAATGAAATTATTACAGATGGCGTAAATATTATGCCCGATGTAAAAGCAGCTTTAAATAAAATGGAAGCATTTACTAATAAAGTTGTTTCGGGAGAATGGAAAGGTTATACTAATAAATCAATTACAGATGTTGTTAATATTGGTATTGGAGGTTCAGATTTAGGACCAGATATGGTGGTAGAATCTTTAAAATACTACAAAAATCACTTAAATGTTCATTTTGTATCTAATATTGATGGCGACCACGTACAAGAAGTTATCAAAAACTTAAACCCAGAAACTACCTTATTTGTAATTGTTTCAAAAACTTTTACAACACAAGAAACACTTACAAATGCAACAACTATAAAAAACTGGTTTTTAAAATCCGCTTCTCAAAATGATGTGCCAAAACATTTTGTGGCAGTTTCAACCAATTTAAAAAACGTAAGTGAATTTGGAATTGCAAACGATAATATTTTTCCAATGTGGGATTGGGTTGGCGGACGCTTTTCTTTATGGAGCACTGTAGGACTTACAATTAGTTTAGCAGTTGGCTTTGAAAATTTCAACAATTTACTAATTGGTGCTTTTGAAATGGATGAACATTTTAAAAATACACCTTTTGAAAAAAACGCTCCAGTAATTTTAAGCCTTATTGGAATTTGGTATACAAATTTCTTTCATGCAGAATCTGAAGTAATTTTACCATACTCACAATATTTAAGTAAACTAGCGCCATACTTACAACAAGCAATTATGGAAAGCAACGGTAAAAGTGTGGATAGAAATGGAAACAGAGTAAATTACCAAACTGGAAACATTATTTGGGGAGCTCCGGGTACAAATTCTCAACATGCTTTTATGCAATTATTGCACCAAGGAACCAAATTAATACCAGCAGATTTTATTGGCTTTAAAGAATCTTTATATGGAGATAAAGACCACCACAATAAACTAATGGCTAACTTTTTTGCGCAAACACAAGCATTAGCAGAAGGTAAAACAAAAGAAGAAGCGCATTTAGATTTAAAAACAGCTGGTAAAATGGATGAAATTGAAACATTATTACCATATAAAGTGTTTGAAGGAAACAAACCAAGTACCTCAATTCTTATTAATAAATTAACACCAAAAACTTTAGGAAGTCTAATTTCTTTTTACGAACACAAAATTTTTGTACAAGGAATTATCTGGAATATATACAGTTTTGATCAGTTTGGTGTTGAGCTTGGTAAAGAATTAGCAAATAAATACCTAAAAACAAGCAACTTATAATATAAAACAAAATTTCTCATTGAGTTTTTAACAATTTCTATAGTTTTCCTTAAGATTTGTTAATATTTATTTGACTGATTTTCAATTGCAATTAGTGATTTTTGTATATTTAGAAATTCTTAATTTTTTGTTAAAAATTAACAATTAATTAAAAACTGAATCAACAAATTTTTGCACTTTTGCAACACATTAATTCAAATCAAATTACACAATGAGAAATTTTAAAAATTGGCTTGTGATGGTTATGTTGTTTTCAACAGCTGTCATTTTTGCACAAACCAAACTTACAGGTAAAGTAGTTGATGAAACCAATCAACCATTGCCAGGTGCTTCAATAATCCTTAAAGGAGCAACTTCTGGAGTTTCAACAGATTTTGATGGAAATTTTATATTTGAAACAAGCGTTTCAAATGGTACTATTTTAGTTTCATTTGTTGGATATGAAGCTAAATCATTTACATTTTCTAAAAGCGTAAACTTTGGAACAATTGCGCTAAAACCTTCTGCTGAATCATTAGAAGAAATTGTAATTACTGCTACTTCTTTTGCAATTGAAAGAAAAACGCCAGTAGCCGTTTCTACTATTAAAGCCGATGTTATTGAAAACAAATTAGGATCCCAAGAATTTCCTGAAATTTTAAAATCTACACCAGGTGTATATGCTACTAAATCCGGTGGTGGATTTGGTGATGGTAGATTAAATTTAAGAGGGTTCAACTCTGAAAACGTTGCCGTTATGATTAACGGTGTTCCTGTTAATGATATGGAAAACGGTAGAGTTTACTGGAGTAACTGGGCAGGATTAGCTGATGTTACAAGTGCAATGCAGGTTCAAAGAGGTTTAGGAGCTTCAAAAGTTGCTGTACCATCTATCGGTGGTACTATAAATATTTTATCTAAAACTACTGATGCTGAAAAAGGTGGAAGTATTATTACGGGTGTTGGAAATGATGGTTACCAAAAATATGGCGCAACTGTATCTACAGGATTACTTGATAACGGATTTGCAGTAACAGTATCTGCATCTAAAACAAAAGGTGATGGTTATGTTGATGGAACTCAATTTGAAGGATACAACTATTTTATAAATGTATCAAAACAATTAAACGCAAATCACAAATTATCATTCACTTCGTTTGGAGCTCCACAAAGACACGGACAAAGACAAAATAGAAGTACTATAGAAACTTATAGAAATGCTGAAAGTGGAAATAAATTTAGTCCAGACTGGGGTATTAAAAACGGACAAATTGTGAGCACAGAAGATAATTTCTACCACAAATCACAATCTTCTTTAAACCATTATTGGACAATTAGTGATAAATCAGATTTATCAACTTCATTATACGCTTCTTGGGGTACAGGAGGTGGAGGTGGAATTGCTGGTGACTATGGCTTATTTAATGTAAGATTAGGTGGTAGCGATCAACCAATTGATTTAGATAATATTGTTGATATTAACAGAGCAAACGGTGCATTGGGATCTGTTTCTTGGTTAAGAGCTTCAAGAAATGACCATACTTGGTTTGGAATGTTATCTACTTTTAAAACTGAATTAAATGAAAATCTAGATTTTATTGCTGGTCTTGATTTAAGAACTTATACTGGAAAACACTTTACTGAAGTTACAGACTTGTTAGGTGGTGCTTATGTTTCTGATAATAGTGATATTAATAACCCAAACAGAACTCTTAAAGTAGGTGACAAATACAGTTACAACAATGACGGTAATGTAGGATGGCAAGGATTATTTACACAATTAGAGTATTCTAAAGATAATTTATCAGCATTTATTTCAGTTGCTGCATCAAACACATCTTACCAAAGAGTAGATTATTTCTTATACCTAGATAGCGATCCTTTAAAAGAAACTGATACTTATAATTTTACAGGATATAGCGTAAAAGGAGGTGCAAACTACAACCTAACAGAACAACACAACGTATTTGCAAATATCGGATATTTTGAAAAAGCTCCAGGATTCCAAGCAGTATTTCCAAACAATGATAACGTTCGTATTAATGATAAAGCTGAGAATCAAAAAATATTTTCTGCAGAATTAGGATATGGCTTTAGAGGTGAAAAATTTGCTGCAAACCTAAACCTTTACAGAACTCAGTGGAACGACAGAACTTTTACTCGTACCCTATATAATAATGGGCAAACTTATTTTGCAAACTTATTAGGAGTAAATGCTTTACACCAAGGTGTTGAATTAGATTTTACTTACAGACCTTCTGAAAAATTAACATTAACAGGTATGTTATCATTAGGAAACTGGGAATGGGATAACAATGTAGAAAACGTTCAAGTATATGATGAAGATCAAAACCCAATTGGAAATCCTTATAACTTATATATTGAAGGTTTAAAAGTTTCTGATGCTGCACAAACTACAGCAGCTTTAGGATTAGATTACGAATTAATGCCAAAAACTCACTTTACAGTTGATTACAACTATTTTGCAGACTTATATGCAGACTATAATCCTGATAGTAGAACAACTCCTGGAACACCACAACCATGGAAAGTACCTGCTTATGGTACTTTTGATGCTAGTGTAAGATATGGGTTTAAAATTGGAGATTTAGATACTACACTTACTGCAAGAATGAACAATGTTTTTGACACTGAATATGTTGCTGATGCATTAGATGGTATAAATAACAATGCTCAAACTGCATTGGTATGGTACGGATTTGGAAGAACATTCAACATCAGTGCAAAAATTAAATTTTAATTAAAAAATAATTAGACGATGAAAAAATTTATTTATTTAATAATGGGATTAGGCTTGCTAATAACAGGTTGTAACCCAATGGATGATATCCATTCTGATATTGACTCACAAGAAAATCCCGTAGTTGGTGATGCTATTATAACTTTGACTGATGAAGATTATGATGCTTTAGATTTATCTTATGGAAGCTTTAGCTCATTAGACGATGCTAAAAATATGCTTCCTGATTATTTAGCAAACCTATACCCAGTATGGGGAAAAGGATCTTCAGTTTTAGTAAATTATAAATTATACTTAGGTAACGCTTTTAAAGTAAGTAGCTATAGCTTAAAACAAGCTGATTATACACTAAGCGGAAGTAATTTGTTAGGTTTTAAATTTGATGCTAATCCTGCAAATTATCTTGGAGGGATTATAAATTCTAATATTAGTAACCCTAAAGAAGGTGATATAGCTGTAGCTCAATATTATCAATTTACAGGAGATGCTTACTCAATCACTCCTATGGTTTCTTTAGAAGAGAATTTTAATTATGGTGCTACTGCTGGTGATTTATTAACTGCATCTGCAGGGGCTTGGGCGTCTCATTCAGGTACTGCAAATCAATTACAGTATACTACTTCAAATTTATCTATGACAAATTACCCATCATCAAATGTTGGTGGCTCAATTGAAATTTCAAGTGCTGGTTCAGAAGATGTAAACAGCGCTTTACCAGCAACGATAAGTACAGGAACTGTATATTACAGTGCATTGGTAAATTTAAGTTCAGTAGGATCTGGTACTTATTTTATGCATTTTATGGATGATTCATTTGGATATGCTGCTAGAGTAGGTGCTAAAGACGATGGTTCTGGTAAAATTTCATTTGGAATTGGAGCTAGTTCCACACCTTCAGATTATAGCACAACTTCATATGAATTAAATACAACCTATTTAATTGTTGCTTCATACAATACTGTTAATGGAACAGCTAATTTATATGTTTTAGATGCTGCTGTAACTTCAGAGCCTGCAACGCCTGTGGTAAGCAATGTTGGAAATCCTGGATTAACAGTTCAAAAAATTGCTGTTAGACAAGGTGGAGGTGGTCCATCAGCAACAATTGATGGTATTCGTGTAGCAAATACTTGGTCTGCTATTATGAGCAATGCTGTATTACCTGATGTAATAATTGGAGATAAAGAAGCTAAAGAATCTGTATACACTTATTCAGGTGGGGCATGGGCTGTACCATCAAATGTTTATGTTTTAACAACTGATGACTATAACTCTATGGGTACTGCATCTGGACAACCAGGTAGATATGACAATTTTGATAGTTCTATGGGTACAGACAATTATATTACTAAGTTTTTAAGTATAAAATATCCTTATGCTAAAGATGGTGATGAATTAAAAGTTATCTATAAATATTATTCTGGTGGTGCACAAACTAGAGGTAATTTATATACAGTAGTAGATGGTCAGTGGACAGCTTACCAATCTACTCAAGAAACATCTTTGCAATTTGCACATGACGGTGTAACTTGGGTGCCTGATAATACTATAAAATATGAATTTTTAAAAACTGACTATGATTATATTGTAGCAACATTTGAAAATACTGATGGTTATGCAAATGCCGTTGGCAATCTAAAAAGTTATGGAAACATAAGTACATTTAACTGGACTGTTCCTCAAATTGATGCTGCAATAAATGCTGTTTTAATGCATAACTATCCAGGTATGGAAGAAGGTCAAAAATTTAGTGTTACTATTTACGTTTATGACGGAACGTCACATAACTCTACTATTAACTATATACTTCAAGGAGGTACTTATATTAGAAGTTAATAACATATAAATTTCTAACTTTAAATATCATTTTAAAGTTAAATTAAAATCTCCAAGAGAAATATTCTCTTGGAGATTTTTAGTTTTAAAACCAAACAAACACATTTTTTAAATACTTTCTTTAACTAATTAAAACTGCGCGTGTATAACAAACTAATTCTGTTGTTATATGTAGTTAATTTTCATCATTTTTTAAATGAATCCTTTAAATTCAATTCTACACAAAACTTTAATCATTTATAATATTTTGCATATACTATTGGAGTTAATTCCTAAAATAATTGAGATGGACAATACGATGTTACAAAATCTATTCGTTTATTATGTACTTGTTTTATTTTCTTAAAACAACATTTTAAATTACAAAAAAGATTATAAAAAAATATCCAGATGTTTTTAGTAAAACATCTGGATATTTATCACAAAACATTTAGTTGTTTTGTGATAACTCTACAGTGAGTTAAAAATATTGCTGCTTTAAAGCGATACTTATTTCTTTATTAATTTTAAAATCAGTGGCTGTTGGTTTTGCGTAATTTTTACAATATAAATTCCAACAGGATATTGCTCAATATTTAATTGAATTTTACCATTTTGAACATTATAACTATTTGATGAAACCAATTGTGATTGCATATTGAATAACTCAACAAATACTTCATCATTAGCATCTGAAATAACAATTTCAACATTTCCTTTTGTTGGATTTGGATATGCATAAATACCATCCAATACATCAATTCTTTTTGAAACAATGCCTTCACAAGTTATTGCTGTTTTTAACTCAACTAAATCTCCTTGTTTAACATCATTAATTAAAAAATCAAAATTATTTGTATTTAATACTTCATTATTATTTACAAACACCTTAAATGGTGGTGTTCCATTTTCAACACTAAACGAAATAGCTTTTGAAGAAACGTTTGTTTTTGCAGAAACAGTACTACCTGGGTCTATTTTAACTACAAAACATTGTTCATACGCTTCACCTGAAACAGAGATACATACATTATATGTTTTTGGTGCTAAATTACCAACTGTTAAATTATTATTTGAAAGATTATAATTAGTTCCGTCAATTGAAACCGTATAATTATAAGTAGCTACCGCTGATATTTTTATTTGTCCGTTATTTTTATTAGGACAAGTTTCACTAATTGTTTCAAAAGTAAAGTTATTAGATGCTAAGGTAAAACAACCATTTGCATCAACTGTTGTGCCTGCTGTGCTATTTGGACATTTGTCGACATTATTTTTTACACCATCATTATCATCATCTAACTGGCTACTTGAACAACCTGAAGTGTTAACAGTTTCTCCTGTCGGTGTATTTGGACAAGTATCAATATTATTCATTACGCCATCATTGTCATCATCTAATTGGCTACTTGAACAACCGTCGCTATTTACTTGTTCCCCAGCTGGTGTATTTGGACAGCTATCTTCGCTATTTATTACACCGTC
>NZ_FOZP01000004.1:7500-245913 GCF_900116115.1 Lutibacter maritimus
TAAATATATAGGAAGTGATGAAAATTGGGAAAAAGCTGAAAACGCAATTATTAATGCAGCAAAAGAAAAAGGATTAGATTATATTGTAGAATATGGTGAAGCAGCTTTTTATGGGCCAAAATTAGACTTTATGGTAAAAGACGCTTTAGGTAGAAGTTGGCAACTTGGAACCATTCAGGTTGATTATAATTTACCAGAACGTTTTGATTTAAATTATAAAGGCGCCGATAACCAGTTACACAGACCCGTTATGATTCACAGAGCTCCTTTCGGTTCTATGGAAAGGTTTATTGCCGTTTTATTAGAGCATACAGGAGGAAAATTTCCACTTTGGCTAACACCCGAACAAGTTATTATCCTACCAATCAGTGAGAAATTTCAAATATATGCTGAAAAAGTTTTACATTTGCTAGAAAATTCCGAAATTCGCGCCCTTGTAGATGATAGAAATGAAAAAACGGGTAGAAAGATAAGAGATGCCGAAATGAATAAAATCCCTTTTATGTTAATTGTGGGCGAACAAGAAGAAAACGAAGGTTTGGTTTCTGTTAGAAAACAAGGAGAAGGAGATTTAGGAACATTTACAATAGATGAGTTTATTTCAATAATAAATAACGAAATTAATAGTACATTAGAAAAATTTTAAGTTTAATTTAAAAACTAGAGCCATAGCATTAAGTAGAAATAAAGGTCAAAGAAAACCTTGGAGAGTAGTAAAAGAAGATCAACATAGAATTAATGAAAATATAATTCATGTTGCTGAAGTACGTTTAGTAGGTGAAAACGTAGAAGTTGGTGTATACCCATTAGCCAAAGCAAAAGCTTTAGCTAAAGAAATGGAATTAGATTTAGTCGAAATTTCACCAAAAGCTGATCCACCTGTTTGTAAAATTATTGACTATAAGAAATTTTTATACGAACAAAAGAAACGTGAAAAAGTTCAAAAAGCTAAAGCTTCAAAAGTTGTGGTTAAAGAAATTAGATTTGGACCTAATACGGATGAACATGATTTTGAATTTAAAAAGAAACACGCTTTAAAATTCTTACAAGAAGGAGCTAAACTAAAAGCCTTTGTATTTTTTAAAGGTAGATCAATAATATACAAAGATCAAGGTCACATATTACTGTTACGTTTAGCAACAGAACTTGAGGAATTTGGAAAAGTTGAGCAAATGCCTAAATTGGAAGGAAAACGTATGATTATGTATATCGCTCCAAAAAAGAAATAAATTACCGAACGCAGAATAAGAATTAATGTTTACTTTTGCGCTCGTAATAAAATATTAAGCAAGATAAAAAAGTATAAGAGAGATGCCTAAAATGAAAACAAAATCTAGTGCTAAGAAGCGTTTTAAGCTAACTGGCTCTGGTAAAATTAAAAGAAAACACGCTTACAAAAGTCACATTTTGACTAAAAAAAGCAAAAAACGTAAATTAAAACTAACTCATACAGGTTTAGTACATAAAGCTGATGAGAATAGTGTTTTACAACAGTTAACTTTAAAATAATAAAGTTACAGGGAAATTAATAATTAACCTTGGAGTAGTGCACAAACAAGTGTAAATTAAATTTTACCGCCTACTACAAAAAAAACAAATTGAAATTATGCCAAGATCAGTAAATTCAGTTGCTTCAAGAGCTCGAAGAAAAAAGATATTGAAGCAAGCAAAAGGTTACTTTGGACGTAGAAAAAACGTTTATACAGTAGCAAAAAATGCGATTGAAAAAGGAATGGTTTATTCCTATAGAGATCGTAAAAACAAAAAGAGAACTTTCCGTGCTTTATGGATTCAACGTATTAACGCTGGAGTTCGCCAGTATGGAATGTCTTACTCACAGTTTATGGGACAAATTAAAGCTAATAATATTGAATTGAATCGTAAGGTTCTTGCCGATTTAGCTATGAATAACCCAGAAGCTTTTAAGGCAATTGTAGATACAGTAAAATAGATTTTTAATTTCTTGCTTATATAAAAAACCCAATCTTTTTAGATTGGGTTTTTCTATTTAAATACAAATTCCGCAATATGCTAGAGTTCTATTTTTTTATATATATTTACATCTTATTTTAACTAATTATATTATGCTTGTTTGGGGAATTTTTATTGCTGTAATTCTAATCTTTTTAGCGTTAGACTTGGGGGTTTTTAATAGAACACCTCATATAATTAGTACTAAAGAAGCGACAAAATGGACCGCAATTTGGGTAACTATATCTTTGCTGTTCTCAGGCGTAATTTATTGGCTATATTCAACCAGTATTATTGATAATGTAGACAACCTTACACCAACTAATGCCACTTTAAAATATATTACTGGATATTTAATTGAACTATCTTTAAGTATTGATAATATTTTTGTAATTGCAGTTATCTTTACTTCATTTAAAATTCCATTAAAATATCAACATAGAGTTTTATTCTGGGGAATTTTAGGTGCAATAGTATTTAGGGCTTTAATGATTTTCTTTGGAGTTATACTTATTAAAAAATTTAGTTTTACAACGTATGTATTTGGCGCATTTTTAATTTTTACTGCATATCGAATGCTAGTGTCAAAAGACGAAGAATTTCATCCTAAAAAATCATTTATTTATAGACAAATAAGAAAATTTGTTCCCATTACAAGTCATATGAATGGAGAGCACTTTTTTGTAAAAATGAGACATATAAAAGCTGCCACTCCTCTTTTTATTGCTTTAATTATAATTGAATTTACAGATATTTTATTTGCGTTAGATAGCATTCCGGCAATTTTGGCAATTACATCAGATCCTTTTTTAGTATTCACTTCTAATATTTTTGCAATATTAGGTTTACGATCTATGTATTTCTTCCTTTCTAATATGCTGGCTAAATTCCATTATTTAAAATACAGTTTAATTGTAATTTTAACTTTTGTGGGAATTAAACTACTATTGGCACACCATTATAAATTTCCTGAATGGTTTTCATTAACTGTAATTGCAATTTCTCTGTCAGCCGGAGTTATTGTATCATTAAGGTTGATGAACAAAAATGAAGCTTAAAAAAAGAAGAATTAATTAGTTCTTCTTTTCAATTTCTCTAAGGTTTTCTATTTTTTTATGCGCTAAGAATCCGGCAACATCTTCAAAATGTTCTTTAACACGTTTATGCCCAAATTCAAAAACTTTAGCTGCTAAACCGTCTAAGAAATCACGGTCGTGTGAAACTAAAATTAACGTACCATCAAAATCTTTTAAAGCATCTTTAATGATATCTTTCGTTTTCATATCTAAATGATTTGTTGGCTCATCTAATATTAAAACATTTACAGGTTCTAATAACAATTTAATCATTGCTAAACGTGTTTTTTCTCCTCCTGAAAGGACTTTTACTTTTTTTGTAATATCATCACCACTAAACATAAAAGCACCTAACATGTCTTTAATTTTGGTTCTAATATCACCAACAGCAATTTGATCAATTGTCTCAAAAACACTTAAATTTTCATCTAATAATGATGCTTGGTTTTGCGCAAAATATCCAATTTTTACATTATGGCCAATTTCCATTTTACCTTGAAAATCAATCTCACCCATAATAGCTTTTATCATTGTTGATTTTCCTTCACCGTTTTTACCAACAAAAGCAACTTTCTCACCTCGTTCAATCACTAAATTAGCATTATTAAAAACAATATGCTCACCATAACTTTTAGATAATTCTGATACCACAACTGGATATTGTCCACTGCGTGGAGCAGGAGGAAATTTCAAACGTAAAGCTGATGTATCAACCTCATCAACCTCAACTAATACCAATTTTTCTAACATTTTAACACGAGATTGTACTTGATTTGTTTTGGAATATGTTCCTTTAAAACGCTCAATAAACTCGGTATTTTCAGCAATCATTTTTTGCTGTTCATCATAAGCTTTTTGTTGATGTGCTCTTCTATCTTTTCTTAACTCTAAATAATGCGAATAATTTGCTTTATAATCGTAAATTCTTCCCATTGTAACCTCAATGGTTCTGTTTGTAATATTATCAACAAAAGCTCTGTCATGCGAAATTACAATCACTGCTTTAGCTGAATTAATTAGAAAATCTTCTAACCACATAACACTTTCAATATCAATATGGTTGGTTGGCTCATCTAATAAAATTAAATCTGGTTTTTGTAGTAAAATTTTAGCCAACTCAATTCTCATACGCCATCCACCAGAAAATTCAGAAGTTGGACGATTAAAATCTGAACGTTCAAAACCCAATCCTTTTAAAACTTTTTCAACTTCTGCTTCATAATTTACCTCTTCAATTGAATAAAATTTTTCACTTAGTTCGGAAACTCTCTCAATTAATGCCATATAAGCATCACTTTCATAATCTGTTCTAATTGTTAATTCTTCATTTATTTTTTCAATTTCAGCCTTCATTGTAAAGATTTCTGCAAATGCTTTTGATGTTTCTTCAAAAACTGTTGCATTATCTTTTGCTAATAAATGTTGTGGTAAATAGGCAATTACAGCATCTTTGGGTGCAGAAATATTTCCGGTTGAGGGTTTGCTTGCACCAGCTATAATTTTTAATAAAGTAGATTTTCCAGCTCCATTTTTTCCCATTAAAGCTATTTTATCATTTTCATTTATAGCGAAGGAAACATTGCTAAAAAGTGTGGTTCCTCCAAACTGGACTGAAATATCATTTACTGTAATCATTTATTAAATTTTTAATTTTTTGAAGTGGCAAATATACATGAATGTTTTAATACGAAACCATTTAAAATTTTAGGCTTTTTTCAAAAAAAAAGCAAGAATTTCTTCTTGCTTTTTAAATAGTACTTTAATTTTAAGTTTAAAAAACTTCTCCTAACTCTTTTAGTTTTTCAGTATTTTCAGCTAGTTTCAATTCTTCAACAATTTTATGAATATCTCCATTAATAATATTGCTTAAATCGTACATTGTTAAACCAATTCTATGTTCAGTAACACGACCTTGCGGATAGTTATAAGTTCTAATTTTAGCTGATCTATCACCCGAACTTACCATACTTTTACGTTTTTTAGCATCTTCTTCCTGCTTTTTAGCAAGTTCAACTTCATATAAACGTGAACGCAAAACCGTTAACGCTTTGTCAAAGTTTTTGTGTTGCGATTTTTGATCTTGACATTGTGCTACTAAACCTGTTGGTATGTGTGTTAAACGAACTGCAGAATATGTAGTGTTTACTGATTGACCCCCTGGACCAGACGAACAATATAAATCTTTACGAACATCTTTCATGTCAATTTGCACATCAAATTCTTCTGCTTCTGGCAACACCATTACTGTTGCGGCAGATGTATGAACACGACCTTGTGTTTCAGTTTGAGGAACGCGTTGTACACGGTGCACACCAGCTTCGAACTTTAAATCACCATAAACATCTTCACCTTCAACACTAAATATAATTTCTTTAAAACCACCAGAAGTTCCTTCGCTTACATCAACAATTTCTGTTTTCCAACCTTTTTCAGCACAAAATTTGGTATACATTCTGTACAAATCTCCTGCAAAAATGCTAGCTTCATCACCACCTGTTCCTGCTCTAATCTCAACCATTACATTTTTAGCATCTTCAGGATCTTTAGGGATTAACATAAATTTTATTTCCTCTTCCAATTGTTGAATTCTGGCATTTGCTCCTTCTAATTCCATTTTTGCCATTTCAGTCATTTCTGCATCTGATCCATCGGCAATAATTTCTTTAGCTTCCTCAACATTATTTAATAAGGTTTTGTACTCATCACCCAGTTTCATTACTGCACTCAAGTCTTTATATTCTTTATTTATTTGAATATAACGTTTTTGATCTGAAATAATATCTGGTTGAATTATTAAATCAGAAACCTCGTCAAAACGTTGTTTTATTATTCTTAATTTATCTAACATGTAGTTTTTTAATTGGATTGCAAATTTACAACAAATTCTTGATATTTTTTAATATTCAAAAATACCGAATTCACTAGTAATTGTTAATTTTTTACTTTCTGAAGCTTCCACTTTACCAATAACTTGCGCATTAACATTAAAACTTTTTGAAATAGTGATAATATCATTAGCAATTTCTGAAGGTACATATATTTCCATTCTATGTCCGCAATTAAAAACCTGATACATCTCTTTCCAATCAGTGTTACTTTGCTCTTGTATCAATTTGAATAAAGGTGGAACTGGAAATAAATTGTTTTTTATAATATGTAAATTATCAATAAAGTGTAAAATTTTTGTCTGGGCTCCTCCACTACAATGCACCATTCCATGAATTTCTTTTGAAGTATATTTTTCTAATATTTTTTTAATTATTGGCGCATAGGTTCTTGTTGGAGAAAGTACTAGTTTACCAGCATCAATAGGTGAATTTTCAACTGAATCGGTTAATTGTACGTTCCCAGAATATACCAATTCACTAGGAACTGCTGCATCAAAACTTTCTGGATATTTTTTTGCTAAATACTTATGAAACACATCATGACGTGCAGATGTTAATCCATTTGAACCCATTCCACCATTGTATTCCTTTTCATAAGTTGCTTGTCCAAAAGATTCTAAACCTACAATTACATCACCTGGTTTTATATTTGCATTGTCAATTATATCGGTTCTTTTCATTCGTGCAGTTACTGTAGAATCTACAATAATAGTTCTTACCAAATCTCCAACATCAGCTGTTTCGCCTCCTGTTGAGTGAATTTCAACTCCAAACTTTTTTAAATCTTGTAATAATTCTTCTGTACCATTTATTATTGCAGAAATTACGTCACCAGAAATCAAATTTTTATTTCTACCAATTGTTGATGACAGTATAATATTATTTGTAGCTCCTATACATAATAAATCATCAACATTCATAATTAATGCGTCTTGTGCAATACCTTTCCACACGGAAATATCTCCAGTTTCTTTCCAATACATGTATGCTAATGATGATTTTGTTCCTGCTCCATCAGCGTGCATTACCAAACAATAATCTTCATCATTGGTTAAATAATCTGGTACAACTTTACAGAAAGCTTTCGGAAACAATCCTTTATCAACATTTTTTATTGCGTTGTGAACATCTTCTTTTGAAGCTGAAACACCTCTTTGACTGTATCTTTTACTTATATCTGAACTCATTTGTACTTAATTATTTTGTTTTGCAAAAGTAATTTTTCTTTTTTACATAATAAAACATAAAAAAACCGAATGAGATTCATTCGGTTTTTTTTAATTAATTATTTTTTATTCCCAGTCTGGCATTATTGCATTTAAAAACATTTCAATCCTGTCATTATTATTATCAATATCCATTTTATAAATTGTTTTTAACGAAATACCGTCGTTTGATGTATTTACAAAAATAACTTCCGATTCATTTGGCGAAAATCTAGGATCCAAATCTAAAGTTCCTGCAGGTTTATTTGAAGAAACATCTACGACACTATTATCACTAAATTTATAAATAAAAATATGAGTATCTAACTGTCTGTTATTTGGGCTTTCAAATTCGGAAATATCATAACTATATAACAACAGCTTATTATCCACTGAAATATTTAATCCTCCAGCAGCTCCATTAACATCAAAAAGTACATTATTTATAACATTTCCGGTTAAATCGATAGTAAAAATTGAAATATTATAACCTGTGATATCATTCGTTTTCAAAGCAATTAAACTCTCATCACTACTCCAATCACATTCAGTTATAAAACTTCCATCGGTTGTTTTATAAATTTGTTTTAAACCACTACCATCTTTATTAATTACATATAACTTATCATAATGCGGATAAATAAATCTATCTCCATTTGATGACCAAGAATAGTCAATTTCATTGTAATTATTTCCAGTTACAGAAATTGCATCCGTTACCTTTTTTACATCTGTGCCATTAGGACTCATTGTAAATAAATGAGTTTCATTATTATATGTTCTAAGAAATGCTATTAAATTTGAAGCTTGATTTTTTCTTGGTCTCCAACTATTAAATTCTTCTGATGTTAACTGAATTTTATTCTCAGGAATGGTATCATTTTCATTAAAACTTGAGGAATAGATAACATTATTGTTATTGGAAAATTTTTCTACGTATAAATATCTATTTTCAGGAAATGGTTTTATTTTAAATGTACTAACTGTACTTAAAACTTCGTTGTTAATATTATCTGTTGCTCCTACTTGCCAAAAATATTTAACACCGTAGTTTAAATTAGAAATTACATATGATGTTTCACTTATACTATCAATTTTAATAATATTGTTATTATTGTCATTTTTAATTTCAAGACTATATAGTATCTCATCTTCTTCAGGGTCAGTTGATTCCCAAGTTAATTCAACTGAAAGTTCTAAATTTTCACTACCATCAGTTGGGGAAATTAAAATTGGAGTTGATGGTGGTCTATTTAAAGCATTGTCATCTTCCATTTCAAAAATAACATTTATTATTAAATCTACTGACACAGTAGCTGGTTCAAAAGATGTTAAATAATTTTCTTTTGTTGCGCTAACAGAATAATCACCTTCTTCTACTTCTTCAATAATAAAATACCCATCAACATCAGTAAAAACTGTATTATTTGTTGGGCTTAAAGTAATTTTAGCATTCTCAATTGGGTTGAAACTGATTGCCTCAACAACTCTTCCGGTAATTGTTCCTTTACCAATAAAACCTGTAGTTTCCTCACTACAATTGGTTAAAAATGCGAGTAGAAAGATTAATAAAATATTTAAAACTTTTTTCATAATTTCATTTTTTATTCGAACATTACCGGTTTAACACTATTAAATGGATTCCCTAAATAAAAATTAAGTCCTAAACCAACTTTATAATAAAAATCATTCCATTTCCCTTGATTTAAACCTTCTAATTCATCTGTAAAGAGCATATTTTGTTCTACAAATAGTTTTATTCCTAAATTTTTTACTGGTAAAAACTCTACGCCTCCTCCATATTGAAATTTAAAATAGATGTTATCAATTTTTTTGTCGGAAATAGCTCCAAAACCTGCATAAACAAATGGAGTTAAATTGTCATATGGCAAAATATCATATCCTAAATTTGTATCAAATGAAATAAAATCATTTTTAAAAGTATTTTCATTTTCTAATTGAAAATAGCTAGTCACAAAATTTAAATTTAATCCTGGTTTTTTAAAATATAATTTTAAAGATAAATTAGCGCCTAATCTTTTAGTAGCATCACCATAATCATTATTTGGAATTGACATTAATCCATCAAAGTTTATAGCTGAAGTACCTCTTTTATCTTCTAATTTTCGGTCGTATAATGCTGTAGATTCAGCTTCTTCTTTTTCTTTTAAATATTTTTCTTTTACTAAATTTACTACCGGCTCTCCTCCTTTTGGCAACCATAATCCATCTATAATTCCTTCAACAATTAAAAGCTCTACAGCTTTATCAATTGCTTCTTTAATTGCTAATTGGGCTGGTTCATTTTTGGTGATTCCGGTTTCAACTTCTAACAATCTTTTAATATTTACATACCTAAATAAATTTGCTGAAATTCCTTGTGATAAAATTGTTTTTGAGACGTATACATTTTTTAAAATTCTACCACTTGATGTAGAAACGGCTCTTAAATAAACTGTTATTCTATCTTGTCTGTATTCTGCAGCCCCTCCTAACCCAAAATATCTTGCTCCAGATCCTCCTGTAATTATATTAGAATCATAGGAAACTACGCCTCCTTCTAAAATGATACCTGCAAAAAGTAGTGGTGGAATTGATGTTGTTTGATCTTCATTAGCATCTCTGGCATATTCTTGACGAGTAGATCTAATTATCTGTCTCTCGTTAAGCAAGTTACCTATATTTTCTCTTTCAATAGGTTTAAACCATTTTGATTCTTCTAAAGATTTTAACAAAATTGAAGTTCCTCCTTGTGAAACTGCAGTACTAAAAGTTGATCCGTTTTCAACTAATTTATACTGCCCAGTTTGGTCTCTAAATTTATAAACACCAACTACATTTTCTGTAGCTGGCAAAATGGTATCTAATATACTTTTTCCTGAAGTATTTTCTCCAATTCTTGCTTTGCTAGTTTTAAAAGGTTGATTAAAATAAGTGCCACAACTTGTAACTAATAGTATAATAATAAAGCAATTGATAACTTTTAAATACTTATGCATAATTTTAAGGGTTGTAGTATTTAGTTTGGAATTGTAATTTGAGTTTGTTCTCCTGTAGCAGTATCTAAAATATTAACAGACAAGCCATTACTGGTTGGACTAACTTCAACAACTAAGGATCCAAAAACAAAAGTTCCAACCGATAATGATTGATCTCCAAATTGTTGAGTAAATAAATCTTGAGACAATGAATTTAATAATTGCCTATTTAAGCTTTCAGTAAAATTTTCTAAATCTGTAGCTTGATCAAAACTAAAACCTGAATCTTCTTCAAAATTGTTTTGTGCATTTGCAGAAGCCAATAATTGTTGGTAATTAAATGTATCACCACCAAAAAAAGGATTAATTGGTTTATAAACTAAGTTTTGTGAAAACATGAAAATCGGCATACAAATGAGTATAACGACTTGTATAAATTTTAACTTTTTCATAATTAAAGATAGTGAATATTTTTAAATTCTGCTATTTCTAAATAACATTTTTCGTTGTTTAGAATATTGACTTAAATTTTGTAAGGATGCTTTAACTCCTGATTTTAAATACTCTTCATCAGGTTTGGACATAAATTCAAATAATACCTGATCATCAACTTCAACTGTAATTATACTACTTGTTCCAAAATACGGTTTTTCTTTAATGGTAATTATAAATGGATATTGGGTGCCAGAATTTAAATAATCTTGGTAAAAATAATCATGAAAGTCTTTACCTATTTTAGTAATCACTTCATCAACTACAATACCTTTTAACTCAAAATCAGTTTCTCTTACTACTTTTTTTTGTGCTTGTTGTTGTTTTTGCGGAAGTATATATAATGAATCTTTTGAAATTAATACATTTTCCTGTTTCACAAATAAATAAATTCGTAAATCTTCGTCTGCATTTAAATTTAAACGAATTTCAGAAACTGTTTTGCTTTCTTCTGGATTTAATGAAAATTCACCTTCTTGCCTATTGCTTGAAAAATTACCTGATGCATTTTTCTTTAAGGCCAATAAATTATAGTACAAATTACTTTTAAAAACCGACTCATCATTTTCTACTTGTGCGCGTATCAAAATTAAATTATCGGATTCTTGAATATTAATTTTTGCTTTAACAACCTCGTTTAATTGACCATAAAATTGATTAAAACTTAACATTAAACAACATAAAATAATATGTATTTTAATCTGTTTCATTTGTTAATAATTTTTAATAATCAATGTACTAAAGTCAGATTTTTGAATAATTCCAATATTTTTAATGATTGAGTTTTCACCATAAATTTGTAGGTTATTAGAATTACCCTGTTGAATTATATTAAAATTTGATGGAGTATTATTATAGTAGTTTATAAAATTATAGTAATTATTATTTCCTATTTGGTTAATTTTTTGAGAATCAGCACCTTTTTGTTTAATATCAATTTCATTATTATTTCCAATTTGATTTAAACTAACAATATTACTTTGCACTTGAAAACTATTAGTTGAAAGTGTTTGTGTATCAGTTAATTTTGATGAAAATTCTTTATTCGATTGAAAATATTGATTGATAACATAGGTGTTTTCATCAGATAATTGCTGAGCAACTAAAAAGTTACAATTGGCAAAAAATAGTGTTAAAGCTATAATTAATATGTAGTTATATTTTTTCATCTTACTCAAATTTAAGAAAAAAAGAGGGTTTTCACCCTCTTTTAATTGATTATTTTTAGTAGTAGATTTCTATTAGTTTGGATTTGCATTAAAACCATTAACTTGTTGTACACATGCATTATTATTATTACCCATTTGGTCAACAAAGCTATAATTACCTGTTGTATCAGCAAATTGATTAACTGTTACTTTATTGTAATTTCCACTTTGAGAAACCCAATTGTAATTCCAACCTGTTCCTCCTTCAGTTTGCGTTAAACAATTACTATTACCAACACCATTTTGAGACACATAAGAAGTATTAGTAATATAACCTAAACCAAGCGCATAAGACCCTGCATTTTGAGTTTCTGAAGATGTATTACCTCTACCATCTTGTTCTGTAATTGCAACATTATAACTACCTGTTTGAGTTTGATTAGCATTGTTTCTAAATCCATTTTGGTCTATACTTGCAAAACTTCCTTCTGCTCCATCAGCACCAGAATTTTGAGCTTGAATTGCATTGTTAACTCTACCCGTTTGAGAAACTCTAGCATCATTATTATCATAATACTGTTCTTGATGTGAAGCATTTCTTCTACCGCTTTGATAAACATAAGCATCATTATTTTCAGCCCAACCTGTACCTACAATTTGGTCTGCATAATTTCCAGCTCCCATTTGAATCACCCATCCATCATTGTAGTCTCCTAATTGTCTCACATATGATGTATTTGATGTTCCTGATTGATAAATATCTGCATTATTGTTTGAACCTCCTAATCCCATAAATCCATTTGCACCATCTTGCTCAACTTGAGAATAATTACCAGTACCTAATTGCCATACATTAGCATCATTCATATTACCTGTTTGATGAATGTCAGAAACATTATAAGCACCGTTCCACGATACTAAACGTGTAACTTGATCCACACTACAATCATCACAAGGCGCACTATCTGGTGCTGCATTTTGATTTACAACATCTGGCATTGGATTGTGTTGATAATAATGATTTTGAGCAAACATAATACTTGTTGCGCATAGCAAAGCCATGCTTAAAATTAATTTTTTCATAATAAATGATTTTAAGTTAGTAATAATTAGTAATAAATTTTGTAAAATTTATATGGGGATACAATATCAAATCAGCAACTACAAAGCACTAAAATGAATAATATAAATTTTCTAATACGGGGAAAACAATTTTTTTTGGGATTTAAACAGTGGGGTAATAAAATAATAAGTACTTTATTAACATTTAAGCAGGACTAAATTACACATACTTAATTAAATAACAAAAAAATTTTAGCAAAAATATACAAAATACACCCTTTTGGTAATAAAATGTAATATCTGTAACATGTATTACATGTCAACTCTTAGAGTGCAGAAATTCATCTTTTTTAAATATATAAAAAAGATTAAACAGTATTAATTATCAATAAGTTAAGTAATGGAAAGAGATAAATTACAAGCTTTAAGCTAAGAGATAAGTTCAATTACCTGTAATTTGTGATGGTGATAGTTTTATTGTTTGAAAACTGTAATATCTTTATATTATTAATAATTGAATTTTCACCAAATATTTGTAAATTATTATTTAATCCAAATTGCTGAACTTCAAAATTTAAATAATTATTACTATAATAGGTTATAAAATCAAAATTATTTTGGTTTCCTAATTGCGTAACGTTTTTTTCTCCTCCTTTAGTTTTAATGTTTGTAGTATTATAATCTCCTATTTGAACTATAGAAACTTCAGAGTAAAAAGGATTGCTATTATTATAATTTGTTGATTGCGAAAAAAGAGTATTATCTTGAACCGATAAATTCTGAAAATATTGGTTTATTAAAAAAGTATTTTGGTTTGTTTCTTGTGAAAAACAAGTAATTGAAGAAATTAATATAAAAAACAAACTAATTATATTTAATAGGTATTTCATATGATTACTATTTATAAAAAAAGGAAGGGAAAATCCCCCCCTTTTTTTTTAATTAATGTATTTATAAAGTTTAGAAAGGATTTCTTATCATAGCTTCTGTTCCTACTTGAGTTACACAAGCTTTGTTAGAATTACCTTGTTGATTTACATCACTCCAGTTACTTCCAAATAATGCATCTTGATCAACATTTGTAAAGTTAGTTTTACCATGTTGAGTTACGTAACTTATGTTAAAGTCAAAATTCATACCCATAAATGAATCAGTATTATTTTGATCTACACAAGCCATATTACTATTTCCATGTTGATCAATTATAGAATAATTCCAACCACTAAAACTAGCAGCTTGGTTACTAACCGCAGTGTTTCCGAAACCATGTTGATCTGAATATGCTTCATTAAAGCTTCCATATTGTGATTGTTTAGCTGCATTTTCATGACCATTTTGATCAATATCAGCAATGTTATGAGTATAATATGATCTACCAGAATTTTGATTTTGCTCTGCGTAGTTATCATTTCCTTCTTGGTCTACAAAAGCATCGTTGTATTTTCCATCTTGGAATTGGAAAGATGTATTCCATTCTCCTTTTTGATTAACACTTGCTTCATTTTTATATGCATAACCGTTTGCACCAACTAATTGTTTCGCAAAATTTAATTTACCTTCTTGAACAACTGTTCCTTCATTTTCGCGACCATATTGATTAACTATTGAATGATTATATCGACCTGTTTGTGTAACATGAGCAACGTTTTCATCTCCCAATTGTTTCACATACGAATAATTTCCCCATCCAAATTGATCAACAACTGCTAAGTTTCTTAGTTCATCTTGATCAACATAACTTGTGTTAATATCTGCTCCTCTCCATCCTGTAGGTAATTGATCAATTGAACAACCATCACATTCTACTTGCATTGGAGGTTCTATACAATTTTCAACCGCTTGTGCAAATAACATACTTGTAGCAAAGAATAACGCTACCACTAATAATAGTTTTTTCATAATATAAATTTTTAAATTAATAAATTAATAATGTGATATAATTATATAAGGGAATTGAAGTAATTTTTAAAAATCATTTAATACAAATCATTTTAAAATAATTCTATATAGTTATAAAATAGGGCGAAACTATTGTGTAGGGTTTATACAGTGGGGATAAACAATTTTTTTTGCGCAATAGAAATTAATTGTACGTAATACTATTTAATTTCTGGTACTAATTTACAATATTATTTTAAATATTACAATTTTAACTACTTTATTTTCAATGTTTTAGATGTGAATTTTTTAGAAACTTAGGTTACATAAAAATAAAAAAGTCAAACAATCTGTAATTTGTTTGACTTTTTATTAAAAAAACTTCGATATAATTAAAATACTATAATTTACAGGATTTTTATTATGTATTTAATAATGAAAATTATCGTGTAAATAACAATTCTCTGTATTTTGTTAGTGGCCAAATTTCATCATCAATCATTAATTCTAACTTATCACAATGATATCTTATATCTTCAAAAAATGGTTTTACTTCATTACAATACATTTCAGCTTTTTTAACTGCATCTTTTAAGTTATTAGCTTTTTTTCTTGTATTAATCATCTGTTCAACTTTTGCGTGAATTGCTTCTATATGTCCAGAAATTCCTTTTATAAGTTGAATTTGTTGACTTGCATGTTCTTCAAAATCTTTACCGAAAATTTCTTTTAACCCTTTTACATTTTCAATTAACATATTTTGATATTTAACCGCAGTTGGCACAATATGATTTCCTGCAATATCACCTAAAACTCTTGATTCTATTTGAATGCGGAGTGTGTATTCTTCAATTTCAATTTCATACCTCGCTTCTGTTTCTATTTTACTCATTACATTCATTTGTTCAAATAACTCAATAGATTTTTTAGATATTCTTGCTTTTAAAGCTTCTGGTGTTGTTTTATTATTACTTAAACCTCTTCTTTTTGCTTCTTTTTCCCAAGCTTCTCCGTAACCATTTCCTTCAAACAAAATATTTCTTGAGGATTTAATATATTCTCTTAAAACATTAAATACAGCTTCATCTTTCTTTAAATCTTTTTTATCTATTAAAGTATCAACTTCAACTTTAAAATCTTTTAATTGTTTGGCTACAATGGTATTCAAAACTGTCATTGGATTAGCACAGTTAGCCATTGAACCTACAGCTCTAAATTCAAATTTATTACCAGTAAATGCAAATGCTGATGTTCTATTTCTGTCTGTATTATCTAATAATACATCTGGAATTTTACCTACTACATTTAACTTTAAATCTGTTTTTTCTTCTGGAGATAATTTTCCTTTTGTAACTCCTTCTAGTTCTTCTAAAACTTGAGTTAATTGAGCGCCAATAAATACGGATATAATTGCTGGAGGAGCTTCATTGGCTCCTAACCTATGGTCATTACTCGCCGAAGCAATTGCTGCTCTTAATAAAGCTTCATGATTGTTAACAGCTTTAATAGTATTGATAAAAAAGGTTAAAAATTGAAGATTACTCATGGGTGTTTTACCTGGTGATAATAAATTAACACCAGAATCAGTTGAAAGCGACCAATTATTATGTTTCCCAGAACCATTAACTCCCGAAAATGGTTTTTCATGAAATAACACTTTAAAATCATGACGAGAAGCAACTCTTCCCATAACATCCATTAGTAAAGAGTTATGATCTACCGCTAAGTTTGCCTCTTCATAAATTGGAGCTAATTCAAATTGATTTGGAGCGACTTCATTATGCCTTGTTTTTACTGGAATACCTAATAACATACATTCCATTTCTAAATCGCGCATAAAATTTAATGCTCTTGAAGGAATAGAACCAAAATAATGATCATCTAATTGCTGCCCTTTTGCTGGTGAATGCCCTAATAAAGTTCGTCCTGTCATAGCAATATCTGGTCTGCTATTGGCCAACGCTTTGTCTATTAAAAAATATTCTTGCTCCCAACCAAGTGATGATGTTACTTTTTTAACATTTTTATCAAAATATTTACATACATCTGTAGCTGCAGCATCAATAGCGTGCAATGCTCTCAATAATGGTGTTTTATAATCTAAAGCTTCTCCAGTATAAGACACAAAAATTGTTGGAATACACAAAGTTGTACCATAAATAAATGCTGGCGAAGTTGGATCCCAAGCTGTATAACCTCGTGCTTCAAACGTATTTCTAATACCTCCATTTGGAAAACTTGATGCATCTGGTTCTTGTTGCACTAATTGACTTCCTCCAAATTTTTCAATAGCCATACCATTTTCAATGGTTTCAAAAAACGCATCATGTTTTTCAGCTGTGGCTCCTGTTAAAGGTTGAAACCAATGCGTATAATGTGTAACTCCTTTTGATAAAGCCCATTCTTTCATTGATGAAGAAACTTGATCTGCAATTTTTCTATCAATTTTTTTACCATGTTCAATAGCACTCATAACACCTTTATAAGCTTCTTTTGTTAAATATTGACGCATTGTATTTTCATTAAATACATTTTTACCAAATAACTCAGATCTTTTAAGCTGTTCTTTTATCTCTATCGGTTTTCTACTTTGAGCAAGTTCAATTGCTTTAAAACGTAATTTTGCCATAATATTTAGTTTAGTAAATACGAAGATACAAGAAATTAAAAATATTTTTATCAAAAAAATAAGGATTTTTTTTAAGTATTTTCCAAATACCCCCATCTAAAATAAGGCATTTACAAAAATTTGCACACTTTTAGCATTTAACCCCCTTAAATTTTTGTTATCTTGTTTAAATAATTATTTTTGCTCCATATTTGAATTTATATAATTAATTAACATTATGGCGAAAATAAAATTAGAGTATATTTGGTTGGACGGGTATTTACCAACTCAAAATATGAGAAGTAAAACTAAAGTAGAAGAACACGAAAACTTCAAAGGAACTTTAGAAGAAATTGGAAACTGGTCTTTTGATGGTTCTTCAACAAGACAAGCTGAAGGTGGTTCTTCTGATTGTGTTTTAAAACCTGTAGCTATTTACCCTGATCCAGATCGTATTAATGGTTATTTAGTAATGACAGAAGTTATGAATCCAGATGGAACTCCACATGTTTCAAATGGTAGATCAACTATTGATGATGATAATGACGATTTCTGGTTTGGCTTTGAACAAGAATACTTTATTATGGATGTTAAAACTGAATTACCTTTAGGTTTTCCAAGAGGTGGTTATCCAAAACCTCAGGGAATGTATTATTGCTCAGTTGGTGGTTTAAATACTCATGGACGTGATTTAGTTGAAGAACATGCTGATGCTTGTATTAAAGCTGGTTTAAATTTTGAAGGTATTAATCAAGAAGTTGCTTGTGGACAATGGGAGTTTCAATTATTTGCAAAAGGAGCTAAAAAAGCTGGTGATGAAATTTGGATTGCAAGATACTTATTAGATAGATTAACTGAAAAACATGGGTACTATATTGAATATCACCCAAAACCACTTGGTGATACTGACTGGAATGGTTCTGGTATGCACGCTAACTTCTCAAATACTACTTTAAGAACTTGTGGATCTGAAGAAACTTACAAAGCTATTTGCGAAGCGTTTAGACCTGTAGTTAAAGAACACATTGAAGTTTATGGAGCTCATAACGAACAACGTTTAACGGGTAAACACGAAACAGCTTCTATCCACGATTTTTCTTATGGAATTTCTGATAGAGGAGCTTCAATTAGAATTCCTATTTATACAGTATCTAAAGGATGGAAAGGTTATTTAGAAGATCGTAGACCTGCTTCAAATGCTGATCCATATAAAGTTGCAGCTAGAATTATTTCAACTGTAAAATCAGCTAAAGTATAATTTTAGAACTTTTATAATACAAAAAAAGACACTGCAATGCAGTGTTTTTTTTGTGAATTGCTTTTTATAAAAAAGTTTTAATCATAAAGGCAATATAAATTCCTATCAAAATTAAACCCTCTTTCCAAGTAAACTTCATTTTTACAGGAATAAAATTTAGCGGTAAAATAATTAATGAAATTACTAACATCCAAATTAAATCATTAGAAATTAATCCAAAATCGAACACTTTAATTGGTGTTATAATGGAAGTTAAACCAAGAACAGCCAAAATATTAAATACATTTGACCCAATTAAATTACCCATTGAAATTGCTTTTTCCTTTTTTAAAATAGCAATTAACGAGGCTGCTAATTCTGGAACACTAGTTCCAATAGATACCACAGTAACTCCAATAATTCTTTCACTTACATTAAAATTAGTTGCTAAACCCACGGCTCCTTTTACTAAAAGTTCAGAACCACCCCACAAAGCCAAGCCTCCAAAAGCTAAAAAAAGAATATTTTTATATAAAGGTAGTTGAACATCATCTTCAGGTAATTCATCAACAATTGCTGGTTTTTGAAATTTTAATAAATATACCAGAAATGTAATTAGCATTGCAAACAAAATAACTCCTTCATAACGCTGTAGTTCTCCATCAAAAGCTATAAAAAAGTATAATAATAATGAAGAAATCATCATTACTGGCCAATCAATTTTATAAAAACCTTCTTTAACTATTATTGGTGAAATTAAAATAATAATGGCTAATACCAATCCTAAATTTGCTATGTTAGAACCTATCACGTTCCCTAATGCAATATCTGCATGGCCATCTAAGGCAGCATTTAAACTTACAATTAATTCAGGTGCAGATGTTGCAAAAGAAACAATTGTCATTCCAATTACAATTTTAGGAATGTTTAATAGTAATGAAAATCCAACAGCACTTTTTAACAAATAATTTCCACCAACAACCAATAAAACAAATCCAACCAATAATAATAGTATGTTCATACAATATAAATTTTTGCAAATATAATAGAATATAAATAGTCGATAAATTGTTTAAAAAGATATAAATTTATGTTAAATAACTATATAAATAGTTGCGCAACTATTTATATAGTTTATATTTGATTTTTAAAATTTATTATAATGAACAAACTTACTACGAAAGAAGAAGAAATAATGCAAGTTTTATGGAAATTAAAAAAAGCATTTGTAAAAGAAGTAGTTGCCGAACTACCAAAACCCAAGCCGCATTACAACACAGTTTCAACAGTTATAAGAAAAATGGAAGATAAGGGTTTTGTTAACCATGAATCATTTGGGAATACACACAGATATTTTCCAACAATTTCAATGGAAGAATATCGAAAAAAATATTTTTCAAGCGCTATTCATAATTATTTTGAGAATTCTTATAAAAACGTGGTTTCATTCTTTGCTAAAGAAGAAAAAATTAGTGCTGATGAACTACGAGAAATAATTAAAATTATTGAGAACAAACAAAATCAATAACAATGGAATACCTTTTAAAATCTAGCGGTTTAGTTATAATACTTGTGGTATTTTATAATTTATTTTTAAAAAATGAAACCTTCTTTACATCAATTAGAAGTTATTTTTTAATAGGTTCACTAATTATAATTACAGTTCCATTAATTGAAATACCAATATACATTCAAGAAGTGGCTTCACAAAGTAATGCTTTAAACTTAGCAACTATTGATGTAAAAAATTCAAACATCGAAAATTCAATAAATTGGACACAACTTATTACGCAAATATATGTTTTAGGCGTACTATTTTTTGGCAGTAAGTTTATTGCTCAGCTACTATCATTACTAGCACTCATTATAAAACATAAAACTATAAAACAAGGTAATTTATATTATATAGAAACCTCAAAAAACATTGCTCCTTTTTCATTTTTTAATATTATAATTTACAACAAACAACAATTTACAATTGAAGAATTGGAACAAATTATGAATCATGAAAAAATTCATGTAAATCAATGGCATTCTTTCGATACAATATTATCACATTTACTTGTAATCCTTTTATGGTTTAATCCGTTTGCTTGGTATTTTAAAAAATTAACATTACAAAATTTAGAGTTTTTAGCAGATTCTTGTGCGCTAAATAAATCAAAAAACCAGCAATTGTACAAATTCACTTTATTAAAAGCTAGTACAAGAAATTTCAATATTTCAATAACCAACAATTTTTATAATTCATTAATTAAAAAAAGAATCATTATGTTACACACCAACAAATCAAAAAATAATAAGCAGTGGAAATATGCATTGTTAATTCCAGTATTAATAGCATTTATTTCAACTTTTAACACCAAAACAATTGCTCAAAATGTAAAGCATAGCAATATTAATAATAATTTAAAATTTGAAGTTATTATTGATAAAAATGCTAATGAAACGGAATTAAATGAAATGGAATCTTATTTTAATAATGAATTTAAAATAGACTTGTCATTTAAAGGAATTAAAAGAAACACGAATAATGAAATTTTAGCAATAAAAATTGATGCTAAAGGCAAAAATACACAAGCAAAGTTTGAAAACTCAGGTACACTACCAATATTACCAATTAAAATTTCTTACGATTCTGAATTTGAAAATATAACTATCGGAAATGTAGCATTAAAAAAAGGAAAAAAACATAGCTATACTTATAATATTGAAGGTGACAAAGTTGATGAAAACGGTGAAGTAATTTTTGTAACCAAAGATTCTACAAAAATAAAATGGGTATCAAAATCAGAAACAGATACTTTGCATTTAAAAGGGAAAAACTCTGTCCGCATATATAGTGATAATGCAAGTGAAGATGTTAAAATTATAACTATTGAAGATAATGATAAAAATGTGTTTATAATTAAATCTGATGGCAATAGCATTAATAAACAAAAAATTAACAAAAATTCAAATGTAATTTTAATAGATTCTGAAAAAGACGAACCTATTTATTTTGTTAATGGTAAAGAAATAAAATCTGAAGAATCGAAAAACATTGACCCAAATACCATTGAAAGCATTAATGTTTTAAAAGGTGAAAATGCAATTGAAAAATATGGTGAAAAAGCAAAAAATGGCGTTATTGAAATACTAACTAAAAAAGAATAAAACAGACTAAAAAATAGTTTTTACAAAACCTACTTTAAAATATTTTTTTAGTAGGTTTTTTTTATAAAAAAAATGAAACGCCTTATACCAGGAGTTTATAATAATGAAAAAGCCTTTACTTTATATTTTTTGATATAAAACCTCCATTAAAATATTACATTTTAAAACTTTATATGAATTTTAAATTATAATTTATAACATTAGTGTAGTATTTTATTTACATCAATAAACAGATATCCTTTTTTTATTTATAAAAGAAAGTCAAATTGATAAATTATGTTTTTAGTAGTTGGATACTATTTGAAAATAGAATTACCTTAATAAAACAAATAATTTATTAACCAAAAACTCACAGAATTATGACCACTATTTTTATACTAGTAACCAAGCTAGTTTTAACTATTATTCATTATTTATTTTAATAAAAGTAACTTTAAATTGCAAGAAAAAATCCTACTTGTTGTAGGATTTCTTTTATTGTTTAATTTTGTACTATGAAAAATCAACTATTTAAATTATTAGCTAAAATAAATAAGCATTTATTACCAAGCTTTTCAAAAAAAAGACTTGATATGTCAAAAGCTAAAAAATGGCAACTTGCAATAATTGGTTGGAGATATTTTGTTACAAAAAATAGTTTGTAAATAATATATTTATATTATATTTGCACCCTCAAAACGGCCTCGTGGCGCAACTGAATAGCGCATCTGATTACGGCTCAGAAGGTTACAGGTTTGAATCCTGTCGAGGTCACTAAAGCTACATACAAATAGCAACAAAACCATCTAAATCCTATGATTTAGGTGGTTTTTAGATTTTTAGGACATCAAAGAATTTGATGTTATTTGATTTAATATGGTAGCTAAGTGTCAGCTTAACTGACACTTTCAAAAAAATGTAAATGTAAGTTTATAGTTGATTTGACTTTCGTTTTGAACAATGTTTAACATTTTAAAACGACAACTATGAAAACACATTTTCGACAAACTTTTGCCTTCAAAGTTCAAGGGCAATTAATGATGAAGCTTTACTTTATGTAAGAATTACTGTAAATAAAGAAAAACTTAATATCAGTCTAAAGAAAAAAACACCCATTGCTTTATGGGATGCGCAAAAGAAAAAAGCTAAAGGAAATTCAGCAATCGCAAGACAAATAAATGATTTTTCCAGACTAAAAAACAAAAACCCCTATAAAGGAGCTTTTGAGTTGTATTTATACTTTTTTAATGCTTTGCGTAACGATTACCATTGTTATGGGTACCTGTTCAATTTACCATCTAAAGGCAACAATTTTATTATTTACCTATTTAACTTTTAAATCTTTGATAACCCATTGTAATATATTATCTATCCCTAATTTATAGTCACTCCAATTATCAATTAATAGCACGTCTGGTTTAATTCCGTTTGTTACTGTTTCTGATAGATTGAACTTTCTTTTAGAATATGTTATAATTAGTTTTGAGTTTGGTAATTCAAACTGATCCATATCTTGATAGCCGTTAGGATTAGAGCCAGTCGGTTGACCAACAGTTTTAGCATTTAACAAGTGTTTAAATAGTGCTGTATTACTAGTAGCCGCAGAAAATGTTTTATTACTCGTTAATACAAATACACCATTTTTCCAATCTATACTATCGGCAAGATTTAGTGCATATGCTAAAACTGTACCTACGTATAAATCTCCACCTCCATTATTACGCATATCTATAACCACTTGATTTATTTGATTTTTTAAAATATAATTTACCAATGTTTCTCCAAAAATTTGCATATCTTCAAAAGTTGGATAGCTTTCAAAATTTATATATATCGCTTGAGTGTTTTTAATTGGCGAAAACCATAGATAAGGGAAACTAGGGTTATTTGGCTTTGTGATTTCTGGTACACCAATAGTTAAATAAACAAAATCTGAGGTTTTATTTAATGAATTTACATCTAATGCTTTTAGTGTTGTTTTTATTTTTTTATTATTTGCATCTAGAAATGTAAAGACCGCTTCATTCTTCTTTTTAGTAACATTAAGCGCAAATAGTAATTCACTTATAGTAAGGTAATTTCCTGTTCTAATAATTTGTGAAAATTGGTTTTCTACAAACTGTGCTACTTCTGAAACTTTAGCTGACACCTCTTTTATTGGAACATTATCAATGGCTACTAATGATAATTTTAATAAGTTATTATTCTTGTTATTTACTTTTACCACACGCCACTGATTGTCAATATATTCTACTTCAAGAGGAAATTGATGTGTGGTCATATTTCTTAAGGAAACAGCTGTGTGTCCATCATTTATTTGTCTTGTTAAGCGCATTAATTTTAAAATAATATCAAAATCGTTTAATGATTCAACATTATTATAAATCTTGCTCCATTCAGTTAAAAACGTTTCTTTGGATACCGAATGGTACAGGTCTATATGTTTTTGCTCTAAAGATTCCTTATAGATTTTTAGGTCTTCTTTCCAGTCAATTCTGTTAGCTGTCTGCGCAAGTAATATTTGAAACGTAGAAACGAAAAAAACTGATATAGGAATAATTATTTTTTGAAAGAAATTCATAGTACTATTTATTTTCTATTATATTATGTATATCGTATGCCGTAAAACCATATGGTTAACACTGATGAAATAAACTTAAATCTAAATTTTTAATATTTTAGAATGAGTAGCCGATGGAAAATTCCCCATAAAATGGATCTATAAAGTCATAATCACTCCTAAAATCCCTAATCATTTCATTAACATCTTGGGTATTCAGATTACTATTCCAATCTTCATTTGAAAACCCGTAACCAAGTGCAAAGGTTAAGGTAAAACCACTATTCCAAACCCATTTTTTTCCTGCATTTATACCAAAGCTCACATCGGGCATAGTAAAGTCAAAATTCGTTTCATTGATTTTACCTTCCCCGTTAAATTGTCTGTATCTACCATAAGCTCCAGCAAAATACGAATTCATTTGCTTATTGAAATGGTAACGATAGTTCAGTATAAAAGAATACCCACTGGATTCTATTCGTGCCTCGGTGTAGGTTTTGGGAATTGCTTCATAATCAAAGCGCACCACAAAGCCGTGCTTTTTTTGATGCAGGAATTCATAATTCACAGAATAAATTCCAAATGCCACTGCTACAGGGCAAGCACTTATTGAGTGTTTAAATTCTGATGGTGACTTTAGCTTTAAGTCTTCTTTCTCTTGGGCAAAGGTAAAAGTTGAAACTACTATTGCAAATAGATAAAGGATAACGTTACGTTGTGATTTCATAATTAATTGTTTAAAATGGAAGTTTTGAGAATTTTATAGTGCAAATATCTTATTCAATATAAAGTCAATCGTCTTGAATTATAATAAAGGACCTCACAATATCTATCCCTTTTAGTCTTGTGATTTCAATAAAATATGGCATATTATATTCTGCATTTCTTGAGATTTATACATTGGTATTTGGTGTCCTACGTCTTTCAACCAAAACAATTGCTTTTTAGGTGCTTTAAGCTTTTTAAAAAACTTTTCGGTAAGTTCAAAACTTGTTGTTAAATCTTGTTTTCCTATTAAAACATAAATAGGAATTTTAAAAACTGTTTTATATTTTAATAAATTAATAGCATATAGTTGTTTATAAAGAGGCATCCATTGTTGTTCCCATTCTTTAAAGAAATTCATGTATTGTTCAAATTCATTTTCCGGAATGTAAGCTCCTTTATAATCGCTAATCCATCTAAATTGAATTGTCAAATCTTCAACATTTTCATAAGGTATATGTATGGAATTAAGTTGTTTAACAATTTCAATCTTATTTTGCTCTTTATAATGGTTTATAAGTTTTTTATTGGTTAAGTTTTGACTTTTTTGATTATTTATTAATGGGCTTATTGCCACAAGTGATTCAATGTTGTTTGGGTATTTTAATGCTAGATGAAACCCTAAAACAGTTCCCCAAGAATTGGCAACCAATACAATTTTGTCTTTATTATATTTTTCTAATAGAAACAACAAGATTTCTTCGGCATCTTGTTTCATTTCTGATAAGGTTGGTGATTTTAAATTGAGACTCATTGATTTTCCTGCTCCCCTTTGATCCCAGTGCACAACTAAAAAATATTCTTCTAATATGTTAGTTATCTGTTGTCTATGAGATGAAGTTGCTGCTCCGGGGCCACCATGAAGATATAACATGAGCGGTTTATTTTTATTTCCTTTAATACTTATAAATTGCTTTACACTTCCAACATTCACAAATTGGGTTGTATCAATACTATTTGAATTAACCATTGATTCTTGCCCAAACAAATTACAGGATAGAACAATAAAAATAGTTATGAATAAATTTTTCATGGTTTTATATCTAAAAAAATGTTATTAATAATGTAAAAGTCTAATATCTTCTGTAAAGAATTGTATTTAGAATCTTATTCCTACATAAAGGTTAGGTTCAAAAAGGAAATAGGATTTCCACTTATTATCTAATTGTTTAAATGCTTCTGGTGTATTGGTGTCAAACATCCAATTTTGACAATGAATTTGGGGTTCTATAAAAATTCGTTTCTTTTTGCCAAAAGCAATGTGATAGCCAACGTGATAAGAATTGTAGAGCTTAAAGCCGTTTGCTATTTTTTTATTATTCTCATCTAGGTATGTTTTGTATTGTGGTAACACTTCAACTGAAGCAAATAATCCTTTCCAAAGCATACGTTGATATGATACTCCAATTCCTGTTTCTTTCAAGTAACCAGGATAAAATTCGGTTTCAGAATCTATTTTATCTTTAAGTCCGTCCCACCATTGAATACCCATAGGTTGAAATAATCTCCAAGTAGCGATTTTAATCCCAATGATGTTTTTAGAATCTAATTCCTGCTTTACATGAATTTCAATGTGTTGCGTGTTGGTTTTTTCCCCTCCATTACCAATATTGCTTAAAATAATTGCAGGAAAGCTTACCCTATATTTAAAATTCGTATCATTATTTTTTAATGATTCTGATTTACGCTGAGCAAAGATATTCAGCGTACAAAGTGTTAATCCGATGATGAATAGTTTTTTCATTTTAATTTGTTTTTAATAATTCTTTTTTGATTACTATTTAATTTATGATGCAAAGAAACACTAGAAGTTAATGTGCGTCGTCCTGAATTATGATTTCAAACCTTCTTAATTTTTAATACTAAAATCCATTTTAGGATGTAGCTATTTTTCAACTATTAAGTTTTCTAAATACCTCAGAGCAGAAGCAATTAAGTTATTACGTTTTTTTGCCTTTTCTTGGTAAAAACCCAAAGTTTGTTTATTTAATTTTCGACCCTCTACAAAAACATAGATTGGTTTTTGCATGGTTGATAATGTTATTAACGGATTTTCATCAACTAACAACAAATTGGCCATTTTACCAACTTCAATAGTTCCAAGAGAATTCATAATAGCGTGTGTTTTGGAAGCATTTACGGTAGCTGTCTTCAAAACTTCATAATTTGAAAGGCCAGCTTCTTTGTAAAAATTTAATTCTGTATGCAATGAAAATCCAGGAAGCGTAACACCAATTCCAGCATCTGTTCCGCAAATTATATTTACACCTGATTCATTCAGTTTTTTTACGATGGTAAGATGAAAATCATGTTGTTTTTTAATTCTGCTGACTGTTGTTGAATCCTTTTGCTTGGCAGATAACCAACGGTTGAATTGATTTTTACTATCTACTCTTTTCACGAGAGGATTCATATAATCTAGCTGTTCTGAATCTAACATAGAATCATTGTTCATCATTTGATAGATATTATTGAATACCGTTAAAGTAGGACAATAGCTTGTTTGCTTTGATTGGGAAATTAAGTTGATGATTGTTTGCAGTTTAAGCGTATCCAAATCATATTGTAATGGTTGCTGTACAATTTCTTCGGCATGTTCAATAGACTTAATTTGAGGATTCAAATGGTCTGAAAACAGTACTTTTTTAGAAGTGTGGGCAACAATATCCATTTCAGAAATTTTAGCTTGTTCAATAACTGCATCAAAGATTGGTTTATCCAATCCATCATAAATTTTGATGAAGTCATAACCTCTGTCTTTATATGAAATCACCTTTTCCTTAGCTTCTTCGGGGCTAAATAAATTCAAATTATCGTCACCAATAAATTCTGGTCCTGTTAGTTTTGGTCCTGTAGTAAATAAGGTGGGTGAAATTATCCTATCATTTAATATATCTTCCTTAATTCTTAAATGCATTGGCATACCCCATACATTTCTCATAGCGGTAACACCGTTTGCAAGGTATAGGCCCAGTTCATATCTATCCCACAGATGCACGTGCATGTCTATTAAACCCGGGGTTAAATATTTGTTTTTGGCATCTATAATTTCGATGCCGTTAACATTAATAGTATCTGCAATCTGCTGTATAATTCCTTCTTTTATGAATACCATTTTATTGACTAAAACAGTGTCTTGATTCATTGGAATGATATTGACATTGGTAATTAGGTAAGATTTATTGGATAGTGAGTCCTTTTTATTAATCTTTAAATAATTAGTCTCCAACGAATCAATCCAGAGGGTAATGATTCCCATTAGAACAATAATCCCAAAGAGTAGAAATCCAATTTTTAAAATTCGTTTTAGTATTTTCATTTATTTATTTTTAAGTTATGCTAACCTATTGCGGCTATCCCAAGCCTATAGTTTTATTGCTATTTTATTTGACTTTAATTAGCATTTATTTACGATTTGATTTTTCCTAAGATTTTCATAATAAATCTATCTAAAATTTTTTAGCTTCTTCAATATAAAAATCTTCTAAACGATGTGTACCATAAGTGGGTGCGATAGTATCTTCTGCCATTAAGGTTAGAAAAAACTCAAGTGGCCCATAGGTTTTTACACTAGTAAAGGTTCTCAAACTCCAAATAGTTAGTTTTCGCATCCAATCTGGTAAATGAATGATTTTTATAGGTTTGTTCAATGCATTTAAAGCTAATTCACTAATTTCATTAAGACTTAACACATCGGGTCCTCCTATGGTTAATTCCTTGTTGGTTTCCTCTAAATTGTCCACAATATATGTTGCCAAATCTTTACCGTGAATTAGGTTAAATTTTTGATAGCCCGATCCAAACAAATAAACACGACCCGATTTTGCCATCTGCAAAAAATCTTTCATATCTGAAAAAAAACCGTTGGGTCTTACTATGGTATAGTTTAATCCTGAGGATTTTAAAGCATCAACAAACTTTTCCTTGGCTTCAAAAATTTTTAAATTCCTATATTTATTGCCATTAATTGCCGAAACGTAAACGAAATGTTTTACACCTGCTTTTTTTGCTTCTTCCAACAAATTTATATTGGCTTGATAATCGACATCCATATAGGTGAGCCCATCTTTTTGTCTGGTAATACCCACAGTAGAAATTACAGCATCAATACCTTTACAAATATCCCGTAGGGTGTCAGGTTTAGTAACTTCAGCTTGTTTTATTTCTAAATAGTTTTCATTTGTATTTATTAACTTATCAGGGTTACGGACAATGGCTACTACCTGATTTTGTTGTTCAATCAATACTTTTAACAAATAACCTCCTAAATATCCTGTAGCTCCTGCTAATAATATGTTAGTATGTTTCATTACAAAAAGGTTAATGTGATTTTAATTAAACTCATTTGTTAATAATTGCTCTATAATGGTATTGCGTTGCGTACCTGTATCGTCTTGTTGATTACTTAATAGTACAATGGTAGCATCAAATTCTGGAATAAAACCAATCATACTCCAATAGCCATTAATATCACCACCGTGCCAATACATTGTTGTATTACCTTCTTGAGTGGTAAACCAGCCTAAGCCAAAATCGGTATATCCACTTGATACGTTCTGGGTAAATATTTCGGTTTTTTCAGCATTCGTAAACCAATTGGTTTTTACAGCATTTACCCAAGTTTCCATATCTTTTGGGGTACTACTAAAGTCGCCAGCACCAAAAGCGATTGTCATTGGATAGCTGCTATTTGGAGTTCCGTTTAAATAGCCCTGAGCGTTTGTATTTATATCTATTACATCTGCACCTTTATACGTGTTTGACATCTCTAATGGATTAAATATTTTTTGTTGAATATAGTCGTGGTAAGGCATTTGAGATACTTCTTGAATTAATAAAGCAGCAATAAGAAAGTTTGAGTTGCTATACTGTTTATTAGTACCTGGCGAGAAATTGAGACCATTTTCAGAAATCATATCTTTTATTACTTGGTATATATCTTCTTCATCCAAAATTTCTCCTTGTTCATAAGCATCCTCTACTACAAGTTGATAATCTGGAATACCCGATTGATGTGATAATAACTGAGCAATAGTAATTTGATTACCATTTGGAAATTCAGAATCAAATTCATCTAACGTTTGATTAAAACTGCTGATTAAACCGTCACGTTTTAATTGTACAATTCCTGCGGCGGTTAATGTTTTGGTTACCGAACCAATGCGATAATTAAGATTATAATCTTGGGGTAATGCTGTGTTTTCGTTTGCTAACCCGAAGCCTTGACGTATTAAATTATTTCCATTCTTTGTTATAATGGCATAACCTTGAAAATCAATATCATTCAATAAATTTTCAATGGTTGTGTAGTTGGTTATTGGGTTAGGATCGTCGTTCTTTGAGCAAGATGTTATAAATCCTAAAATTAATATTATTATTACTAGGAAGTGTTTGTGTAAAGTTGTCATCACTATTTTTTTTAAATTGATTTGAAATTATTTGATTGTGCAAATTTGATATAATAGGAGGCTCTAATCGTCCGAGATTATAATTTCGAACGAATTAAAGTGTTTAATAAAACAAATTGATTTTAAGCAAAGTTCAGCTCGTTCTTTTATAAAAGGACGTATTTCATACTAGCAAAATTTTTTTTAGAAAAATTTATTTTAAAGTTTCAGTTTGAAAATCTTCAATTGTCTTTAGATAACGCAAAGCATCATCAATTTGACTTCCGTTACCACATAGTAACCAGTTGAGCCATTTTTCATTAAAGCGTTTTTGTTGTAAACCCCTTAATAGAACTAAGGAAACAACTTCTAATATGATAGTTGTTATACCAAAAGATATAATTATGTTGAAGTTTAGCAAGGCCATTAAATCTATATTAAAGATGGCTTTGAAAAAAAAGATGCCAACAAATGGGCCAAATGGTAATAACCAAGCTACTATTCTCAAATTTTGAACTATTGCAGTTTTAAGCATAGCTAACTTTTCTTGAATCTTAACTACAGCTTCAGTATAGTCAATAGACAGAATGAGTTTCAATTGTTTTATTGAAGACCACACCAACCAAAAAGAAAAAAATGTCACTACTGCTCCAGAAAAGGCAAAATACCAAAATTGAGCATATTCTAAAGCAAAATACATGGCATAAAAACCTGTTATTGTATAAAAAATTAATGTGGTAATTGGTAAAAATAATAAACCAAAAAGCGATGATTTCGCCTTATCTAATTTCATTTCTTTTAAAAGCGTTAAATTTAATTTTCTATTTGCTTCTAAAAGTATTTCGTTTTGTTTCCAAAGATTTTGTATATCTAAATTTTCCATGATTTTATTGTTTAAATTTTTTCTTTAATTGTGTTTTAATTCTGCTAATTTTTGTACCTACATTACTTAAAGAAATACCCATAGCTTCAGAGATTTCTTTATGACTATTGCCATCTAAATACATAATAACAATAGCTTTGTTTAATGGGTCAAACTCCTGAATAAATGCTCTTAATTGTTTGATTTTTTCATCATATTCATTTGTTACATCTTCATTAATTGCAACAATCTTAGAAGGCATTGCAACTTCATGCTTTTTTCTAGTTTTCTGTTTTCTATAATGTGATATCGTAATATTAAAAGCAACTCTATACAACCACGTAGTGACTTTAACTTTATAATCAAAATTGTCATAGCTTTTGATGACTTGAAAAATAATTTCTTGTATTACATCTTCTTGCTCATTACTATCCGTGCAATAACTATTTACAATTTTGTAAATGAGGTTTTTGTTGTCCTCTATGATATCTACAATATCAGGTTTGTTCACTTTCATCATAGTCCGTTTTTAATTGACCATTCTCGAATTTTATTCATTGCTTCTTCATTATGCCTAATACCATTGTGTGTTTCATTTTTAATTAAATAACAATCTCCATTTGAATATGATTTAATTAGTATCGGATATTCTTCTGCAATAAATACTTCATCTTCCTTACCTACCAAGGTTATAAATGGTGCAACAATTCTTTTTAAAGTAGATCTCAAATTTTCAGGATAAATAGCATTCATACTTCGGTACGAATAAGATGTAATAGGCATTTGTTTTGGTAAATTATAAAACACAACCTTTAACGAATCATATTGATGAATACCAAACTCATTAAGCATTTTTAATCCTAATCCTCTAGATAAATGCGACTTTATAAAGCTATTTTTTAAATCTATCTGTTGATTTGTCGTTGCTGATGATGTGCCAAAATTAGGAGCAAATAACACGTAACCATCTATTTTAGTTTCAGGAAAAGTTTCCGAATGTCTTAGTATAATTCCTCCTCCCATAGAATGTCCAACAAGTATTATTTTTTGATGTGGTTTATCACTTCTTATAGTTGTAATAATTTCGTTTAAATCTTCAGCATATTGGTTTGGTTTTGAAATATCACCCGGAATACCACCTGACGCACCATGACCTCTTAAATCTATAGAAATTACTTCTACTTGTAACGCTTCTCTAATAAGACCAGACATTTTATTATAGGTATAACTTGATGCTAATACTCCATGTAATAGAATTACGGTTTTATTACTTAAAAACGGATATTTTTGAGCCGTAATTTTAACATGATCTTTCATATTAAAGACAACAGTTTCTGAAGTATTTGGTTGTTCAAAACCTAAATCTGCTAAATCTTTTGGACTTGGATTTGGCATAAAAGGACTATCAAATTGAGGTTCGGGAAGCGCAATTAATTTGAGGGCTTCCTCTACTATTCGAATACTATCTGTTTTAATCTGCCCAAAAATCACTTGGCTAGATGTAATTACTAATAGTAATAATGCTTTGTAAATAATTTGCTTCATATCTATAAGTTTTGATGGCGTTTTTTACATTAATCGTTTTATGTGAAAAAAAATCACACACTTTTGTAAATACTTTTCAAACTTAAAGATAAATTAAGGTGTCAATCGTTCTGAAATATAATTCCGAACCAAATTAAAGTACTTGTAAAAAATTAGTTTTTATTGTATTTTACCCATTGACTCGGCGTGTTGCCTTCTACTTTTTTAAAATAGGTATTAAATACACTTTTAGAATTAAAGCCACTATCATAGGCTAACCCAAGAATGGTTAAGTGCGAATTTTTAGGATCTAAGGCTATAGTTTTAAAGTGATTTAAACGGTATGAATTCACATAATTATTAAAATTCATACCTATCACTTCATTTATTAAAAAGGAAACTTTATTAGTTGAAATTTCTAGCTTTTCTGAAATTGTACTTAATGATAAAGAAGCATCAAGATAAGGTTTCTCTTCATTAAAGTAAGCAGCTAATTTGTTTTGTAATTCCTTTTGCTCTTCCTCTAATAAAAGCGGTTTGGTTGTTTCTATAGTTTTTTGATTATCAACTATTTCATCAATTGAAAAATTACTTACATGTAAATTATAAAAATCATTAAACGCTCTCAAAGGTTTTAACAAAGGTTCTTGTTTATAATTGAGAATTTGCCCGCGTTTTTGTGATACAAATTGTTTCAATAATTCAAAAGCTTCATTTGTGTAATCTGTATTGGCAAGAATGAAGAGTTCAAACAAGGTCAGTTGATCTCTTTTTAAATGATTAGAAAGAAAGTTTGATAAAACTTCTTTAGGTAAGGAATTTCTATTTTCATTTACAGCTTCATTTAATAATTGTATTTTTTCCCACAAAGGGTTAAATTGAAATTCATTTTCTAATTGTTCTCTTTTATTAAGAGCAATTAAACAAACCGCTTTTTTATGATAAGCCAAATCAAAATCAGGACGTAGATGAATTGCCTTTGTGATATGGTGTAAGGTAATATCAAAATCACCTTTATAGTAATAAATATTTGCGAAAATGTATTGATTATTTGCTGAAAGTGGATCGATTTCTAATAGTTTTTTACCATAAAATATAGCTTCATTAAAATGGCCATGTGCCATAAATAACTTGACCATAACATCTAACGCATCTATGTGATTAGGATTTATAGCAAGAACATCTTTTATGTAATGATATGTAGATTTAAAGTCCCATTCTCTCCAAAAACATTTATTTACATAACACATGGGGTATTCGGGTAAATGAGTGTCAATTTCTTTGGCTTTCATTAAGTTGATAAAAACTTTTTCAGTTCCTTCCTCTTTACTCATATACCCCCAAGTGGTTAACAATTCAAAGCATTGAACATTACCATAATATGCTTTTGCATAATTAACATCTAATGAAATTGCTTCATTATAAAATTGGATAGCTTTCTTTAAAGCATCTGGTGTCCATTGTAATTGATTAAAGCGTCCTTTTAAAAATAATTGGTATGCATCAATACTGCTTGTTGGTTGCTTAATTAAATGGTCTTGCACTTCAAAATGCCCAAAATTGTTTCGAATTTCATCAGCAATAGCTATGCTAATCTCATCCTCTAAATCAAATATATTTATTAGTTCTCTATCAAATTTTTTAGACCAATAATGGGATCCGTCGTTAGCGTCTATTAATTGTGCTGTTATCCTAACTATCTCTTGGGATTTTTTTATACTTCCTTCAAGAATTGTATTAACACCTAATTGCTCGCCAATTTTTCTAATATCAATTTTTTTACCTTTGAAGGCAAATGAAGAGGTTCTTGCTATAACCTTAAGTTGCTTAATTTTTGTTAAAGCATTTATAATTTCTTCTGTAATCCCGTCACAAAAATATTCGTTTTCAATATCATTGCTCCTATTTATAAAGGGTAGGACTGCTATAGAATTCCTTTCTTTCATTTGATTTTAGGTTTGTTTAAAGCCTTTTAAAATTAATTTAATTCTAAATTTGGTACATTGTTTTTTATATCTAGAAAAAAATCTCTAGGTTACATGGTTTTTCTAATTCTTTACTTCAATTATTTAGTTTGTTTTAAATTCCTAATTTTTCACTACTTTAACTTGGTAACAATCTATTAACCAATTTATTGCATTTGCTTCAAATAGACCTCATCTATAGGATAATTTCTTATGTTTCGTTGAAAATTCTTTATTTTATCTAGTGCTTATTTTGGATTGCTTTGTACATCATTTTTAAAAATATAGCGACCTATTCTCTAATGAAATAATAATTTCCTCCATCTTCATCTACTCAAACAAAGTTGATATCGCATTTTTACTTTCCATAAACTGCTACATTACTCACCAACACTTTATGTTAGCTTTGATTATTTTTCTATAGAAATTTTAGCTTTATCACAAAAAATAAAATTATAGTTGCAACTCTTTTCTATGTTGTTTTATCAAACGTTTTATTTTTTTAAAATTTCATTAACAAATTTACATATTTTGATTTTTATACAATTACTTGTTAGACTTATTATTACCACCATTTTGTTTCATCATCAAATTAGCTATACAAAAGTTTCTATTTTGTACTGCTGTTTCTTATGGAATAGGATTTTTTGGTAGTTTGAATTATACAATCCTTCGACTGAACTTAGGTGACAACTTAATTCTCAATAGAAAAAAGTAAATACTATTTTTTTGTCGTTTATATCTTAGAGAATTGGAAGCTTTATACAGCTTAAGTTTGTAGTTCATTAAATTAATTTAATAATTAAGTAAAGAAAGAATAAAAGAGAGGATTAAGGTTAGTATATACGGTGAAACCTAGATTTCGTCAACTCTGATAACCTCCTCTCTTTTTCTACTTAAATTTTATTCAGTTCTTATAAATTTATAAACTAGATTTTAAGTCATTGAAATTTGAGTAGCTATTCTTTCCAAAAAAAAATACCTGAAGATAAATATATTGAAATCTTGTAGTCTGGTCGGACCTTCCAATTGCTTATGCATAAATGTCTCCTGAAAAATCAATTAATGCATTTACTAAATTAGGCTGATAGGTGGTTTATCCAGAAATCCACCACATAGTAACACCAACTCTATGACTTAAAGAAGGTTCATTCCACAAGTCTGTCATTATTCTATTGGGAATTGAGGTATCTTTCATTATGTCGTGGACTTGAACTGCTATTGCCTTTTTTTGTAAAAGCATTTACAAATATCCTAGCTGTTTCTTTTACAGCATTAACCCAATTATCTGAAGTGAGTCCAGCATTTAAAAGTTCATCTCTTGTTACAGCGTTAAAATGACCTTATATACTATTTGAAGTCATTTGCGAAACATACACTAAAACCAAATCATTATCTTCACTGTATACGTTTGATGTCACTAATTCATTAAGAAATAAAATACTAAATCCTTGTAAAACAGTTGTTTTACAAGGATTTAGTATTTTTTAAACTTGATTTCATATACTTAGTAAAGTTAAATAAATAATTAATTACACTCAACAACCCATTATTAATATACAATTAAAAACTTCACACATTTAAAAAAATTAATCTATATGTTTTTCCAAAGTATTAACTTTACATAATACTTTTTTACATAATACTTTAAAAAATCATTTTAAATGTCACCATTAGTTACAATTGAAAACAAACTAAAAGAACGAATTAAAGAATTATCGTGCTTATATTCAGTTACATCAATTATTATGAATTGTAATTATGATAAAATTGAAGATTGTATTGAAAAAATAGCCTACAGCCTAAAAGATGCATTTCAATATAGTGAAGATACATGCATTACAATTAAAACCGATGAATACACAATTTCTACATTAGAATATCCTAAAAAAATGCCAACAATACAATCACAAATTAACGTATTTAACACAAAAATTGGTGAATTAACTGCTGGTTACAATAATAACAAACTAACTGAAAACTCTTTTTTATATGAAGAAAAACAACTTTTGGAAAAAGTAAGTATTGAAATAGGAAATTTATTAGAACGAAAAAAAATTCAGGAAAATGAAGTGCTTTTAAAACGAAAAGTTGAACGTGCAGATAGAATTAGCATTCTTGGAGAAATAACTGCTGGTATTGCGCATGAATTAAACACACCATTAGCTAATATTTTAGGTTTTGCCGAACTTTTAAAAACTAATTTTATTGAAGACAAACAAACAACTAAAGATCTAGATAAAATTATTAATAGCGCAATTTTTTCTAGAGAAGTGGTTAAAAAACTAATGTATTTTGCATGTGAGATTCCACAACAAATTACCGTTGTAAACATGAACAATACTATAACTGAAGCTATCAATTTATTAGAACCTTCTTTTAAAAAGAAAAATATTAAATATGTTTTAAAATTTCAAAAACCAACCATTCAATTAAATGTTGATAGCATACAATTAATTCAGGTGATATTTAATATGGTATTAAATGCCATTTATTTTTCTCCTGAAAATGGTGAAATTCAAATTGAAACGCTTGATAACAAAAATAACGTTATTTTAAACATTTCTGATCAAGGACCCGGCATAAAACACGCAATTGCTGATAAAATTTTTAATCCATTCTTTACTACAAAACCAGTTGGTGATGGTGTTGGTTTAGGATTAAGTGTTGTGCATGGTATTATTAAAAGTCACAAAGGAACAATTACACATCTACCAAATTCACCAAAAGGAACTATATTTAGTATTAAATTTCCTAAAATATAAAACGATGAGTTTACTCAATGAAAATATTTTAATTGTTGATGATGATATTAATATTTTAGAATTAATACAAAGACATCTTCAATCTTTAAATTACCACACATTTAAAGCCATTTCAGTTAAAGAAGCTATCCAAATTTTAAAAGATACCAAAATTGATTTATTAATTACTGATTTAAAAATGCCAGATGTTGATGGATTTCAACTTATAAATTATACCGCTGAACATTATCCAAATTTACCAAAATTGGTTGTTACTGGTTATCCATCACTAAATGATGCTGTTGATGTAATGAAATCTGGAGCCATTGATTATTTAGTAAAACCATTTACAAAAGAAGAATTAAAAAAAGCGCTTTTTAAAGTTTTTAATAACAAACCATTTACAGCAAATCAAAAAAATAAAACAGCTCACAAAACCACCAAACAGTATGGTGAACTAATTGGAGAATCTGATGCGTTAAAAAGTGTAATTGAAATTATTGAACGAGTAAAAAATAACAAAGCAACCGTTTTTATTGAAGGTGAAAGCGGCACAGGAAAAGAATTAATTGCCAGAGCCATTCATTATCAAGGAAAATTTGCTCGTGAACCATTTATTGCCGTTAATTGTGCTGCAATTCCAGAAAATTTACTTGAATCGGAATTATTTGGTTATACAAAAGGAGCTTTTACAGGAGCCGACAATTCTAGAATCGGTTTTTTTCAAGCTGCCAATAAAGGCACTATTTTTTTAGATGAAATTGGAAATGCATCTTTAGCTGTTCAAGCCAGACTTTTAAGAGTATTACAAGAAAAAGAAATTACTAAAATCGGCTCTCAAAAATCCGAAAAATTAGATGTAAGAATCATCACCGCAACAAATAGTAATTTAGAAGATTTAATTCTAAAAAAAACATTTAGAGAAGACCTATATTACAGGTTAACTGTTGTGCAAATTAAGGTTCCTCCATTAAGAAATAGAATTAGTGACATTCCTTTTTTAGTTGAAAAATTTTTATTTAAATACGGTGTTGAGTATAAAGATACTTTTGTTAAAATTACACCAGAAGCATTAAAAATTCTGCAACGGTATAATTGGCCAGGTAACATAAGAGAGCTTGAAAACATTATTCAACAAACTGTAATTATGAGTGATAATTTAATTGATGTTACCCATTTACCAGAACATTTAAAATATAAAATTAATTTTAAAAAATCTAAATTCTTAACTTTAAAAGAAGTGGAAAAAGAATATATTTTATCCGTTTTATCTGCAACAAATAATAATAAAACTAAAGCTGCAGCAATTCTTCAAATTGACAGAAAAACACTTCTTCAAAAAATTAAATAATAAAATTGCGTAAATAATACTCATATGGGTAATTTTTACGCAATTTACTTTTATTTAAAAAAACAATCTTGCATCATAAAGTATTGATTAACAATTTATTAAAACCATAAAACCAACAAATCATTTAATTGGCATAAAGATTGACATCTATTAGTAAATTATAATTTAAAAAATTATGAATACAATAGATAGTAGTTTATGCTCAAATTGCAATAACAGAAAAACCTGCACACTAACAGAAAGTAAACGATTTATTTGGTCTTGTAGTGAATTTGACAATACAAACACTAAAAGTGAGTTAAAAACAAGTGCTAAAAAAGCAGTTGCTTATTTTTAAAATTATTTAATTAAATAATACTTACAAAAATGACATTATTCTATAATCATTATTCAAATGATTTTACAATCATGGAAAAACAGCTAAATGAATTAAAAAATTGGATTGAAAGTTTAGAATTTATTTCTAATGAAATTAATTATTTTATAAAATTTTCACAAGAGGAAGATGACAATACTGATTTTTATACTTCATTTACTCAAATAAAGGAAGATAACATAGATTTTTTAATACTTCTTAAAAACTACTCAAATAGCATTGAAAATTCTATTGAATGTATTGATTTAGATTGTGATGCTTATTATTTAAATGAACATGAATATTATCGCGATCAATATGTCGATTTTTTAAGAGCCTACAATAATTTAAAATTAAAAACACTTAAAAAAACATTTGAACTTAAAGATTAAATTAATAATTGCTATGAAATTAATTTTTGATTTTCCATAATTATTTATGGATGTTTAATTTACAAATAGTAAAAGCGTAGTTATATAACTACGCTTTTTTTTAATATTAATAAACACAATTAAATATTAAAATATACTTTTTGAAATTCCTAACTCTAAGCCACGTAATTCAGCAAGTCCTCTTAAACGTCCAATACCTGAGTAACCAGGATTTGTTCTTTTTTGTAAATCATCTAACATTTGGTGACCGTGATCTGGTCGCATCGGTATTTTTGCATCAATCATTCCTTCAGAAACTCTTCTTCTTTCTTCAATAATTATTTCTTTTACTACACTATACATATCTACATCACCTTCTAAATGATTGGCTTCATAAAAATTACCTTTCGCATCGCGTTGCGTACTTCTTAAATGTATAAAATGTACTCTATCTGAAAACCTTTTAAATATTTGTACCAAATCATTATCTGCCCTAACACCTAATGAACCTGTGCAAAATGTAATTCCATTGGCTCTATGCGGAACTTGTTCAAATAAATAGGCATAATCTGCTTCAGTACTAACAACTCTAGGCAAACCTAAAATTGGCATTGGCGGATCGTCTGGATGGATGCACATTGATACATTATTTTGAGCTGCTACAGGAATAATTTCTTTTAAAAATGCAACTAAATTTTCTTTTAGTTTTTCGGCATCAATTGTATTATAGGTATCTAATATTTGCTGAAATTGCTCTAGGGTGTACCCCTCTTCAGCACCTGGTAAACCAGCAATAATATTGTTTACTAATGTTGTTTTTGTATTTTCAGAAAGCGACTCAAAATACGCTTTTGCTTCTATTTGCTGACTTTCAGAATATATAACTTCTGCTCCAGGTCTTTTTAATAAAAATAATTCAAAAGCTGCAAAAGCGATCACATCAAATCGTAGTGCTTTAGAACCGTCTTCTACTTCATAATCTAAAGAAGTTCTGGTCCAATCTAAAACTGGCATAAAATTGTAACATACAATGCCAATTCCACAACTTGCTAAATTTTGAATACTTTTTTTGTAATTTTCAATATATACCTTATAATTTCCGGACCTAGTTTTAATATTTTCGTGTACAGGAATACTCTCTACAACACTCCATTGCAGACCTACACTTTCAATTATATTTTTACGTTTTATTATTTCATCAACAGTCCAAATTTCTCCATTTGGTATATGATGTAAAGCTGATACAATTCCTGTTGCTCCAGCTTGTTTTATATCTGATAAAGATACGGGATCATTTGGCCCGTACCAACGCCATGTTTGCTCCATTTTAAATTTTTTATAATTATTTATACACCACTAAAAGCACTAAAGCCTCCATCAATTGGAATTACAATTCCAGTTACAAATTTTGAAGCTTCAGAGCATAAAAAATGAATAGATCCATTCAATTCATTTGCTTCACCAAATCGTTTCATTGGAGTGTTTTCAATAATTGTATTTCCTCTGTTGGTGTAAGAACCATCTTTATTAATTAATAAATCTCTGTTTTGATTACCAATAAAAAATCCAGGTGCAATAGCATTTACACGCATTCCGTCCCCAAATTTTGAAGCCAATTCAACTGCTAACCATTTGGTGTAATTATCAATTGCTGCTTTTGATGCAGAATACCCAACAACTCTAGTAATAGCACTTTGGGCTGTCATTGATGAAATATTTATAATAATTCCTTCTTTATTTTTGGTCATTTCTTTTCCAAAAACTAAAGAGGGTAAAATGCTTCCAAACAAATTTAAATCAACTACTTTTTTAAAATCATCAATTTTAACATCAAAAATATTTTGATGCTCACCAATAGTAGCTCCTGGCATATTTCCTCCTGCTGCATTTATTAAAACATCAATTTTTCCTAATTGCTCAACTATTTTACTACAAACTTCATTTAAACTAGTTTCATCTAAAACGTTACATACAAAACCTACAACATTATTACTTATTACTTTTAAACGCTCAATTGCACTATAAACTATTTCAGCTTTATAATCTAGAATAACAACCGTTGCATTATTTTCTAATAAATACTCAGCCATTTGACCACCTAAAACGCCACCACCTCCAGTAATTAGTATTACTTTATTCTCTACATTAAATAAATTCATTATATTTCTATTTTATTTTTTTTGATGTAATTTAATTTCTTTACTTCTTATCTAATTGAAGCATAAAAATACTTATTAATTTTAAGATTTAATTCGTTGTGATTGTTAAATAGGTTCCTTTAAAACTTTGATTTAAAACCATTACTCTTATTAAATTATTTTTTCCGTCTGGAATTATTTCAATACTAGCTTTACCGTTTGCCATAGCTATAGTTTCACTGCCTGTTGGAGTCCCTTGATTTTTAAGCGCTTGCCCTCCTTCTAAACATTGAAAATAAACTTTTTTCTCATAATCTAAACATTGCAACCCATTGGGATCAACTGCCGTTGCTGTAACCAAATAATTACCATTTTCCAGTTTTTTATATGATAAATTTAATTTTGCTGCTACATCATTTTTAGTATATCTGTAATTCACAAATAATGTATCTGTAATTTTTTCACCATTTTGTTTAATTCCAACAGCAACTAGCTCATTTTTTCCGGAAGTAAAATTAACATCCCAAGTTAAACCACTTGCAGGAAATTTTGAAATATCTTTTTGTTTTTCACCTAAAAACTTACCGTTATGATAAAAACCTACTTTTTCACAATTACTGTATACACTTATTGTTTTTGGAGTCTTTTCTGGACCTTGTCTTTCTGTCCAAGTATGAGATTCTATATAAACAAAAGGTTGATCGCTCCAATAACTTTTAAAAACGTAATAAGCGTCTTTTGGATTTCCATTTCTATCTGCAACTCCTTTTTGGTTCATATAAGGAATATCATTTTCTGGACGTAATGGCGTTGCAAAATCTTTAAATGCCCATTGAATATTTCCTACAAATGTTGAGTCTAGCTCTGAAATTCTTAAATGCCAATCAAATAAATCAACAATATAATTCTCACTCCAATCACCAATTTGAGCAATATTAGCAACCTCAGTTTGAACAATTTCTTCTTCCCAACTCTCTGACTGAATTAATCCTTCTCCAGTGATTGGATTTTCGGAATGACGCCCCACATGGCTTGAGCCTCCATACTCCGCATGTATAAAATGTTTGTATTCTTTTTTATAAGTATCTATTGCTTTTTGGTAGCTTTTATAACTACCTGAATACCATCCTGACCATATTGATGGCGAAAAAACATCTACAATATGTGCTCCTTCATAATACTTGCGTATAGCTGTTTTTCTTGATGGATCTAATTTATGTGAAAGAATATTTAACTCTGTTAAAAAGGCGTTCATTTTTTCTGGATTGTCACCATCTTCAAAATCTGGTAACCAATACATTTCATTCCCCAACGACCAAATTATAATACTAGGATGATTATAATTTTGTAAAATCATTTCTTTCAATTGATTTTTTGTGTTGGTTTTCCAAGTTTCATTTCCAACACCTCCTCTACACCAAGGTAATTCATCCCAAACTAAAATTCCAAGTTCATCACAAGCTTTATAAATCTCTGGATCCTGCGGATAATGAGCTAATCGCACAAAATTTGCACCCATTTCCTTTATTGATTCCATATCTTTTCTGTGCTGCTCATTAGACATTGCTGGTCCAACACCGGCTTGCTCTTCATGACGATGTGTTCCTCTTAAAAGCAATCTTTTTCCATTTAAATAAAAAGGACCATTATCTTTAAATTCAAACCATCTAAATCCAACTTTTTCAACTATAGCATCTATTATTTTTTTATCAGAGATTAAATGAATTTGAACAGTATATAAATTGGGTGTTTTTGTATCCCACAATTCTGGATTCTTTATGTTTTCAAAATTTATTTCTGTTTCATTTCCAGTTAACAAAATAGATTTTGTTGCAATCTTTTTGCCTGAAGGATTATAAAGTATAGCTTGTAAGCTTAATTTTGAAACATTATTTGGGTTCTCAACAAACGTTTTTAATTTTAAAGATGCTTTTTTATGAGAGACTTTTGGTGTGGTTATTTGAACCGATGTGATGTTATTTTTAGGTGTTGTTAATAACCAAACATCTCGTGTAATTCCTCCATAAATAAAAAAATCACTTTGTTGTGATGGAATAACTTCTATATTGTAACTATTATCAACTCTAACTAAAATTTCATTAATTCCTTCAGTGATAAAATTTGTAATATCAATATTAAAACCAATATATCCACCTATATGATCTCCTGCTTCTTTACCGTTTACAAACACTTTAGTTGTAATATTTGAGCCTTCAAAATAAAGCGTGTAATTTTGATTTTTATTGATGGTTTTAATTTCTAAATCTTTCTTATACCAACTAGCACTTCTTCTGTAACCTGGCTCCAAATCTGTTGCATCATCTGCATTCCAAGAATGTGGTAAATTTAATGGAACCCAATTATTATAATTTCTTATATCAGCTATTGAATTCACATTCGTTTCGGCATACATCCAATTTTCATTGATGTTTGTTTTAGTTCTAAACTGATTATCAATTAATATATTACCTGCAAAAGTATAATTACAACTTACCATCAGTAAACTTAAAATTAATAAAAATTGCAAATTTTTGAAGTGCATTTGTGTCATAAACTAAAGTGCTTTTTTTCTTAGTACAGCTTCTAAATAATAATAGTCTGCATATACTATAGGTTCATCAATTTCTTCATTTTTTGGCCAAATTCCTGTACTATGATCAAAGATAAAAGGGCCATCAACATTTTCATTTAAAATATATTTTTCTGTATTTAAAGACTTTAAAACTTTACTAGCAAAATTTAAATACACCTCATTTTTTGTAAATCCATATAATTCAATTAAACCAGATGCAGTAACTGTTGCAGCTGATACATCTCTAGCTGCATTTGGAATATTAGGATCATTAAAATCCCAATATGGAATACCATCTTCTGGTAAATTCTTATGATTTATAAAAAAGTTTGCGGTTGCTTCTGCTTGTTTTAAATATGCAGCATCTTTTGTATATCTATACGACATAGTATACCCATAAATTGCCCAAGATTGACCTCTTGCCCAAGCAGATTCATCATTAAAACCTTGGTGTGTCACTTTATCTTTTGCAAGACCTGTAATGGTATCGTAAACAACAACATGCCAAGTACTATTATCTGGTCTAAAGTGATTTTTTAATGTTGTATTTGTATGTTTAACTGCAATATTATGATACGTGCTATCTCCTGAAATTTTAGTAGCTTCAAAAAGTAGTTCTAAGTTTAGCATATTATCTATAATTACGGGAAATTCCCAAATATCTTTATTAAAATCCCAAGACCTTATTGCGCCAACTTTTTCATTAAATCTAGTACTTAATGTTTGTGCACTTTTAACAATAATATTTTTATAAGTTTCATTTTCTTCAACTTCTAAACCCTTCCCAAAACTGCAAAAAATTTTAAATCCCATATCATGTGTGCGATTGTTAAATTTTTCTTTTTCAATAAAAGCCGTCCATTTTTTAGCTTTATTCTTGTATGTAACATCATCTGTAAGCTGATATAATTGCCACAGATTACCAGCAAAAAATCCACTAGTCCAATCTTTTGAAGGAACTTTTTTTATTTCACCGGTTATTACATTCATGTTACGAGGAAATGCAGTAGAATCTAACGGATAGTCTAAAAGCATTTTGTATCGTAATTCAAGTAAGTTTTCAATAGTATTTTGACTCGTTAAATTTTCAGAATTACCCTTGGATTTACAGGCTATTAAAAGCACTGTAAACCCAAGCATAATTATATAATAACTAATTTTATTCATGGTTTATTTACATCAAATTAATACCCTGGATTATTAGGCATTAAATTAGGATTTCTTTGTAGCTCATCTGATGGCAATGGTAATAAATAATCTCTAGTTGGATCAAAACCTGTTTGATTTTCTAAACCAGCAGCTCCAAAAACTTGAGGGCCTAAGTTTCTTCTTTTAATATCATACCATCTTTTAAATTCAAAAGCTAATTCCCATTTACGTTCTTCTAAAACCATGGTTCTAAATGCGTCTTGAGACATTGTAGGAACATCCGCAGGAAAATTAGTTAGTACACCTGCTCTATTTCTTGCTCTTGCTCTAACTCGGTTCACATAACCATTTGCTTCTGTAGTTCCTGGAGATGTTTCGTTTAATGCTTCAGCTGCAATTAACAATACTTCAGCATAACGCATTTGTGAATAATTTTGTTCAGTTCCGCGAGCATTACCAAGTGAAACTGCACCTGGAAATCGAGTATATTTAGCGCAATATGCACTTGCAATATTTAAAGCGCTTGCTGTTGGGAAGTAGGAGAATGGCTGAACAACACCTTTAAATACCCCTATAGTATCTAAACTTACATGCTTTCTATAATCTCTTCCATCCCAAGTGTTATAAACCTTCACAGAAGGCACAGCAACTGACCATCCTTCTCCAATTTCGGTTCTACCATCAGTTCTTTCATTAGCTCTAATTCCTGTTAATGCTCCTTGATAATCTCTACCCGTATCTCCATCAGAAAAGCCGTTGAAATCTATTGAGAATAAAGATTCTTTTTGGCCTTGTTGCTTAGTAGCATCAAATAAATCTTGAAAATCTGCAACTAATTCTAAATTAAATTTTGCTTCATTTATAATAACGTATTTTGCTTCTGTATATGCATTAGGAAAATCTCCCATTGTTAAATATACTGATGCTAAATAACCTGCTGCTGCTGCTTTAGAAGGCAATGCTCTTGTGGGTTGATTGTCTGGCAACCACTCTTTAGCAAATTTTAAATCTGCAATTATATTTGTATAAACCTCTGCTTCAGATGTTTTAGAAATTTTAGTTGCCTCCTCTAAATTATCTACAGGTGTATCTAAATATGGTATATCTCCAAATAATTGTACCAAATGAAAATATGTATATGCACGCACAAAATACGCTTGTGCTACAACTGGGTTAATCTCCTCATCAGCTAAACCAAGGCTTTCAGCTCCTGCTATAGCTTCATTTGCTCCTGCAATAATTTGATATGATTTTGGCCAAAATGCAGTTATCATTCCATTATCAGCTGATACTGTAAACCTATCGTGATCAATTCGTCGAGCTGCTGTCCCAACATCTCCAATGGTTACCATATCACTTCTTAACATTAAGGGCAATGATAATTTTCTACCCCAAAAAGCCTCTGTAGCCATATTACCATAAGCACCATTTATAACAGTTTGAACATCTTGTGGTGACTTAAAAAATCCTTCAGGAGCCAGTAAACCAACTGGTTCCTCCTCTAAATCTGAACACGCAAAAATTACTAATGTAAGTGCGTATATTATATATCTAAATTTTGTCATTTTTTTAATTTTTTAATCTGAAATTATTTCTTAAAATACTGTTTTATACAGTTTTTTTATTTTTAATACTCCTTAAAATTTTAAGTTAATACTAAAAGTTACCGATTTTATATTCGGATAATTTCCATAATCAAAACCTTGATTTACGTTACTACCTTGGTTTCCTTGACTTTGGTAACTGGCTTCTGGATCAGTACCAGGATAATCTGTAATTGTTAATAAATTTTGTCCACTTAAAGACAAACGCACTTTATCCATTCCTAATTTTTCAGAAATATCTGAAGGTAAATTGTAGCCTAATGCTAAATTTTTAAGACGCACATAGCTACCATCATACACAAATCTTGAAGTTATTCTTTTACCCCTAACTTTAGCCGATGGTACATTTGTATTTGTATTCGTTGGTGTCCAAGCATTTAAAGCTTCTGTTGTAGCATTTGCACCTCCTGAAGCTAATTCTAACGCTGTGTAACTAAAAATATCTCCTCCTATTGCTGCTTGAAAAAATACTGATAAATCAAATTCTTTATATTTAAACGTATTGTTTAACCCAGCCGTCCAATCTTGATTAGGATCTCCAATTATTTTTCTATCTGCAGTTGTTATTTTACCATCATCATTAAGGTCTGCAAATAATTCTTCTCCGGCTTCATTTGTAAAACTAGCTGTTCCTGTAGGTAATGTTCCTCCTTGATTTACACCTAAATATTCATATCCATAAAATAAACCAACGGCTTCACCTTCTCTTAATATATGTGTTTCATCTTGTAAAAAATGTCCTGGTGCTGAATCTAAAAATATATCATCGCCATTTATTAATTTAACAACTTTATTTCTATTTCTTGCCCAGTTAAAATCTGTAGTCCAAGAAAAGTCATCGGTTGAAACATTTCTAGTTGTTAAAGTAATTTCAAACCCTTTGTTATTAATTTCTCCAATATTTTTTAGGGTAGTTAAATTTAAAAATCCAACATATTCCGGTACTGAAGTATCTCCCAAAATAACATCTTTAGTATCAATATTATAATAATCTAATGATAAAGAAATTCTATTATTTAGTAACCCTAAATCAACACCAAAATTTGTTTGATAAGAAGATTCCCATTTTAAATCTGGGTTAGAAAGTTGATATGGTACAATTGCATTTACCGTTTTATCTCCAACAACTGCGTAAATATTTTCATAGCTTGCTAAAGATTGATATGGCTCTATTGAAGGATTTCCTGTCACACCATAACTAGCTCTTAATTTTAGGTTTGAAATTGTTGTATTATCTTTTAAAAAATCTTCACTTGATAATTTCCAACCTAATGCTCCAGAAGGGAAAAATGCGTATTTTTCATTTTTAGCAAAATTTGATGAACCATCACGTCTTGCAGTAAATGTAACTAAATATTTATCATCATAATCATAATTTAATCTTCCAAACTGCGAAACGATTTCGGTTTCAGTTAAAGATGATGTTGGAATAAGCGGTGTTGATCCACCTCCTAGATTGTAAAAAGAAACACTGTTACTAATAAAACCTTGAGCTCCTGCAGTAGATCTTTCTCCTGTTGATTTTTGATAAGAGTAACCTGCCAATAAGGTTAAATTTCCTTTACCCAACTCTTTTTTATACGTTAAATAATTTTCACTTAATATATCTGTTTCTTTAGTGTTTGCTATAGCTGCAATTCCACCTTGTCCACCAGCTGTTGTAACTAATGAAGAAGGTTTAAATGTACCTCTTGTTCTATTTAAAGTACTAAAGCCAAATGTTGTTTTAAAAGACAATCCTTCTATTAATTCATAATCTGCATAAAAATTAGCTCTGTAATTATCAGTTTTTGTTTGATCAATACTTTCAGATGCAATAGCATAAGGATTATCAACATCATCACCTACAGAATTAGAAGTATTTTCACCTTCTGCATTTAAAATCCCTAAATCTGGTGCAAATCTATAGGCTATAGAAATAACATCACCACTTCCTCTTCCTCCAGTACTTGCTTGAGTTGATACTCCATCTTTAATTCCACGACTACCAAAAGAATTGAAACCTAATTTTAATTTATCAGTTACTTGCGCATCAACATTACTTAAAAAAGAGAAACGTTCATAACCGGAGTTAATTACCACACCTTTTTGATCAAAATATGTTCCAGACACATAAAAATTAACATTATCCGAACCACCTGAAAATGATAATTGGTGGTTTGCTGTATTTCCATTTGTATAAATAAGATCTTGCCAATCTGTATTTGCTGGACCTTGTATATAACCAGGATTAATTTTTGTTTGGTAAGCGGCAAATTGATCAGCATTTAGTAAATCTAACTGCTTTGAAATTGTTTGACTTGCAAATGAGCTATTTATTTCAACAGTTAATTTTCCTTTTTTTCCTTTTTTAGTGGTTACTAAAATTACTCCGTTTGCTCCTCTTGAACCATAAATTGCAGTTGCAGATGCATCTTTCAACACTTCAATAGATTCAATGTCTGAAGCCTGTGGCAAACTTGCTCCAACAAAACCGTCAACAACAACTAAAGCTGCACTACTAGCTCCAATAGAAGTATTCCCTCTAATTTTAACTGAAATTGGTGCGCCAGGTTCAGCACCATTGTTTGATTGCACAACAACTCCGGCAGCTCTACCTTGTAAACCTTGTTCAGCACTTAAAACAGGAAAAGCGTTTAACTCATCAGATTTTACTGAAGATACAGAACCTGTTATATCACTTTTTTTAGCAGAACCATAACCAACTACAACTACTTCATCTAAATTACTAACATCTGCACTTAATACAACGTTTATAGTTTGATTTGTACCCACAGTTACTTCTTTTGTGACATACCCAATATATTTAAATACTAATACAGCATTATTATCTGGTACATTAATTGTAAAAGCCCCATCCATATCGGTGGAAACTCCCATAGTTGTTCCTTTTATAATAATGTTAACACCTGGCAATCCTAGTGGATCATCATTGGATGTAACTTTTCCAGAAATGCTTTTTTGTTGAGCATTTACACTGACTCCTACAAGAAAAAAGAGTCCCAGTAAAAAATAATTTACTGACTTAATTTTTTTTAATACTTGCATACACATAATTTAATTTGGTTAAAATTTAACTAAAACTGATAATTAATAAACTCAGAGTAATAACTAGTATTACTAGAATAAATTGAATGGTTCGAATTTTAGTTTTATTGAGTTTCATAATGGTACAAATTTAACTAGCCCAAAGGATCTAAACGTTCAAAATAGGGTATACAAAAATTCAAAATTGCTATTATAAACCCTTAAAATATGGCGTTTTAGATTTATTCTAAAATTTGATTGGTAAATTTATTGGTATATTGTGTTGGTGTTAATCCGTATTTTTTTTGGAAGCATTTGCTAAAATATTTTGGGTTTTTAAAACCCACTTTAAAGCATACTTGTGAAACATTAATTTTATTTTGTTCTAATAATTGAGCTGCTCTTTTTAATCTAAATTCTTGAATAAATTCATTTGGAGTAAAATTTGTCCAAGCTTTAACTTTTGTAAAGAGCAAAGTGCGACTCACTCCTAATTCTTCACAAAATAAAGGAATATCAAATAATTCATTTGATATATTGTCTTCCACTATTTTAAAAGCCTTTTTAAGCAATTCTTCATCTAATGATGACACGGTAATTTCACTAGGTGTTAGAGTATCTTGACTAGAAAACTTGGTTTTTAACCGTTGGGTAGAATCGAGTAAATTTTTAATTCTTAATTTAAATTCTTTTAAGTTAAATGGTTTACTTATATAATCATCTGCTCCGCTTTCTAAACCTTCAACTTTATAAATTAATGAAGTTCTTGAGGTTAATAATATTACTGGAATATGACTTGTTTTTAAATTTTCTTTTATAGTTGCACACAGTTCAGTACCAACCATTTCTGGCATTATAACATCACTTATTATTAAATCTGGTACAAATTTTAAAGCTTTTTTCATGGCAATTTTACCATTTTCAGCTTCTAAAATGTTATATTCTTTTTTTAACAAGTTTTTCATAAAAGATCTTAAAGGCTTGTTATCTTCTACTAATAAAATTGTAAATTTTTCCTGATTAATTTCAAAATCTGAAACATCTCCATCAATTACTATTTCAGGAACACTTAACTGTGATGCATACTGCGTGACATCATCACTAATTTTAAAATTGCTTAAAATTTCATTTTCAGAAAGATGCTCTTTACCTAAAGGAAGTGTTACTTTAAAAATTACACCTTTAGTTTTTTTGTTTTTTACATTTATAGCTCCTTTATGTAGTTTTACAATGTTTTTGGCAATAGATAACCCAATTCCAGTTCCTTTATTATAACTTTTTTGAGGATGGTTATGAATTGCTATTTCAAAAAAACGATCGAAAATTTTATCAATATATTCATCTGCAATTCCTACACCTGTATCTTCAACTTCAATACAAATTTCATTTTTATGTTTAAAAACATTAAAATTAATGATTCCTCCTTCTGGGGTATACCTAAAAGCATTTGAAATTAAGTTATAAAAAACGCGTTCTAATTTATACCTATCATAATAAACCAATATTTCATCATCTGTAGAATTAAAAGTATAAGTGTAGCCACTGTCTTTAGCAAACTCGCTAAACGATAAAAATATTTCGTGTAAAAATTTTACAATATTACCTTCTGCAGCTTCTAATTTATATTGATTATTTTCAAGCTTGCGAAAATCCATTAATCTATTAATTAATTGTAGTAAATGATTTGCGCTACCTTCAATTACCAATAACTTTTTATACATACTATTGCTTCCGTTGTAATTTGAAAGTATTTGTTGCAACGGACCTAAAATTAAGGTTAATGGTGTTCTAAACTCGTGCGAAATATTTGTAAAAAATTGTAATTTTGAATTGTTAATTTCTTCACTTCTTTTTGTTTCAATATGTTCTAATTCTAATTCATGTTTTAATTTTGCCTTAGATTTCATTATCCACGCCAAACCATATAAACTTAATAGAATTAATAAAGTATATAGCGCAAATGCCCAACCACTTTTCCAAGGGGCTGGTTTTACAACTATTTTTAAAGTTGTTGGTATGCTATTCCAAATCCCATCATTATTAGCTCCTTTAACTTCAAAAATATAAGTTCCTGCATTTTGAATTGTATAATTTGCTTCGGTATTTGTGGTTGTAACCCATTCATTTTGTAGCCCAACCAATCTATAAGCGTATTGGTTGTTATTTGAATTTACAAAATTGGGAATGGAGAAATTAATTGAAAAATTAGCTTTATCGTAACTTAATATTAGTGATTTGGTATAATTAATTGTTTTATTTAAGATGCTTTGACTATCGCTTACATTAATTAATTCATTTTTAACAAAAAAGTTTGTTAATAGCACTTGAGGTGAATAGGTATTTACGGCAATTTTTTTTGCATCAAAAAATGAAAATCCAGCCGGACCACCAAAGTAAAATCGATCATTTGCTGCTTTTAATGAAGCATTGTCATTAAACTCGTTACTTGCCAAACCATCTTTTTGATCGTAAATTATAGTTTTTTTAGTACTAGGATTATACTTAATAATTCCTTGGTTAGAGCTTAGCCAAAAATTATTTTCTGAATCTTCTTCAATTGCATGAATGGATATAATATTGGAATTTATATCATTAATATTTACTTTATCAAATGATTTTCCATTAAATAAAAATAATCCTTTTGCTTTTGTGCCTACCCAAATTTTCGCTTTACTATCTTCAAAAACAGAAAGAATATCATCTCCCGAAACAACTTCTTTATCAAAAAAGAAATGTGTTAAATTGTACTTGTTTTTGTTTAGTTTTGAATCTTTCAGTAAATTAAGTCCACTTTGGGTTCCTACCCAAATATTATTATTCTTATCAATTAAAATAGTTCTTACTCTTTTGTTTGACAGCGTATTATTAGCATTATTTTGAATTCCAACTTCTTCAAATAGCTTACTTTTAGTATCATATTTAATTAAACCTTTACCAAAAGTACCTAGCCACAAATAGTTATTTTCACCTTTTTTTATTGAATACACACCTGCTTGCTTCAATAATTCTTGTAATGTTTTTGAAATGCGATGGTTTTCAAATTTTTGTGTTTTAATATTATAAACTGAAATTCCACCTGTAAAAGTGCCAATCCATAACAATTCATTATTAGTAAGGCATAATGATTTTACGTTATCACTTGTTAACCCTGTTGCATTATCTGTGTTTATGTAACTAGCATTATTATTTTTGGTATTTATAATGGTAATTCCACCTCCTTCTGTACCAAAATATATATTTTCACCTTCTTTTTCTATTGAACTAATTACATCAAATCCCAACGCCATTTCGCCAGAATCTTCATTGATATTAGAAAAATTCACATTTGATATGTCCCAAAAATTAACACCTTTATAATAGGTACCAATCCAAACAGATCCTTTTTTATCCGTAAATATTGATTTAACTTTTACAAGATCTAATGATTCATGATGTTTACTAGTAACTGTTTGCACAGTCCCACTATTATCAATTGTACAAACACCACTGTATGTTCCTACCCATAAAGTTCCATTTTTATCAATTGTTAAAGACCGAATATCAACATCCTTAATTTTTGTTAAATACGATGTAAACTTATTTAAAGTAGTATTATAATATAATAAACCATTTGATTTAGTGCCAACCCATAAATTACCTTTTACATCTTCAACAATATCTTGCACAAAAAAAGATTCCGTAGTATTATTTAACGCTATTTGCTGAAAATTGAATTTATCGTTTTTTCTATCTATTAATTTACAAATACCTTTTGCAGTACCTATGAAAATATTTCCATTTTTTAAGTGTAAAATACTTAAAACATAATTATCTGTTAAACTATTTTCTACTGAACTTGAACTTAATACATTTAAAACTTTGTTTTTATCTTTATTTATAATAGACAAGCCATTAGAGGTTCCAACCCAAATTTCATTTTCAATTTCCTTTACACACCAAATTGTATTATTATTTATGGTGTGTTTATTATTTGCGTGAAAATATTGTTTAAATGTATTACTTATCGGGTTAAAACAATTTAATCCGTTATATGTACCAACCCAAATATTTCCTTTAGCATCTTCTTCAATAGATAAAATATCATTATTACTTATTGATAAAGAATCATTTGGATTGTTTCTAAAAACTGTAAAGTTTGTTCCATCATATTTATTTAATCCATCTCTAGTTCCAAACCACATTTGACCCAATGTATCTTGATGAATTGCTATAACAGAACTTTGTGAAAGACCATTAAATGTGGAAAAGTTTTTTAATCGAATTTTAGAAGTTTGACAAAAACCATCAATAAAAATAATTAACAATGCAACAATTAAAATATATTTTCTATTCATTAAAGGGTTATTCAATTTTTATAAAATAAATGAATTTTTGATAAACAGTTAAATTTAATGCTTTTATTGAATTCATATAAATATATTACTTTTTAATTCTATTTTTTAATTGGTAATTATACAATGAAGGCTCTAAATTTATTGGTAAATTTATAAATTCTTGATAGGAGTTTGGCTCATATCTTACAACAAAAGAGTGATTTCCATGCACTCCAATAATTCTTGAAAAAGGGCCATCTTTCATCCCATTTAATTCTATAGGAACTTTTAAATCTAATTTACTAAAAAGTTGCACATTTAAATTCCAAAAAGTACTATATGATCCGTGACTTGGTTTCCAATATCCTGCACCTCCTCCTGCAAACAAAGGATAGGTCTTATTTTCAAGTGGTGAAAGATGTACCGTAATATTATCAAATAAATTTTGATGATTTGCCCCAGAATGTTGATCTAAAACTGGATTTACAAACACTTCACATTGTTGATATACATTTTTAGTTGAAAATGTATTAAAACTTAAAGGATGTATAGCTTTATTATAAACTCTTAAATTTTTTACTAACACATTATGTACGCCAGCCATTGCAACGGTATAATGTGCCAAATTTGAGCCTTGTGTAACTATATTTTGAATGGTAACATTTGCAATTTCTTCTGTTAAAATTCCACTTTCTGCATTCTCTATTACAATATCATTTACCCAACTATTAAAAAGTCGCGTTAAAAAAATACCGTTGTAGCCTTGCTCTACGTGATGTGCGACATATGGAGTACTTGGAAAAGTAATTTTAAAATGTTCTATACCAACTTCTTTTAAATGTTTCCATTCAACTAATTGTGCTTTGTAACTTGGTTTTATTGAAATTGTTAATGGCGATTTAATGGTTACTTTATTCTTGTTTATTGCAGTTATTTCTACTTGTTGACGAACTATTGGTAAGGTTGGAAAAGCCCAATGATGTGAACCAACTTTTACATTGGTGTTTTTATATAAATCTGTAATAATTGCTCCTTGTTCACCTTCTGTATTAAACAACTCGAGTTGAACAACATCACCTACATTTAATCCGTCTGTTTCAGAAACTTCTATAATATGTTCACCTCTTTTACCTTCAACAACTTTTGCTAAAACAACTTGAGGAGTATCATATTTCCCTAAATAGGATTTTACGCGTTCACCTGGTACCTGAGTCCAAATAAACCCACCAGACCAAGCGTATTGCGAAAAAGGTAAATCAATATTATTTTCTTTTTCTATTTGGCGCTTATCAAACTCTACTAAATATTCACGAAGTTCATTTAACGATGCTGGGTTTTTAAAATACATCATTGGCCTTGGGCAAAAAATCTCTGTTCCTCCTTCTCCAGTTCCAGCTCCACGTAACACAAAATTACTTCGTTCTAAATATAAAACAGTACTTAAAATTAATTTACCTGCAGGCAACTGTAACACACCATTTCCTTGCACTTTATTTGCTGCCTCAATTGCTTTCAGCAAGCTTTTTGAATCATCTAGACCATCATTTGGGATCACTCCAAAATCGGTTGCTAAAATTATATTTTCTGATATTTTTGGAATTTGCTTTTCTCCAAATTGATATCCAGCAAAACTAAAATCAGGTAAATAATTTTCAGTTGCAATTTTTTTATTGTTGATAATTTCAGGCAAATTTTGTGAAAATAGTTTTGTCTCATAATTAATAATAACAAAAAAAAGAATCCAATATTTAAGAATTATTTGCAAGTTAAAATTGATTGTGTTTTTAGTTTGTACCGTCATAATTTAAACTTTAAGTACTATTTAATTTAGAATTTTAATTCATTTTAAAATTAGATACTTTATAGGTTCTAATTATCCTAAATTAGGTATAAAATTGTTCAACATAATTTTAATAGGAAAATAAAACTCTAACACTATTAAACTAATAATGGATTCGACTTCAGTTATTATTGCAAATGAATTTAGGAGATAAAATACTATGGTTTGTGGTTTTTAATTTCCGACAACACAGAAGACAATATTGTTCAAATGTTAAGAAAAATACAGATTTACAATAATTTTTCAATTAACTGATAAAAGTCATAGAATAACTTAAAAAATACAGATATTTTTACATCATAATTCAATTACTTAATCAGTTTAAGTAATGTTTTTGATTTTTTTAGTTAGTAGTAAAAAAAAAGAGAATTCGCCCGAATTCTCTTTTTTTTATTTATAACCGTTTTATTTTTAAACTATTACAACTGAATTTTCTTCAGATCCAACCCCACTATGAACATATTTATCAGCTTCCCAATCGTTTTCCCACTGCTTACTATCTAATAAATATTTAAATTGATATTCTTTTTCAGTTTCTAAATCAATAGTAACTTTAAATGTTCCGTTTTTAAACTTTTTTAACTCAATTGCATCTTCAGATTTCCAATCGTTAAAATCTCCTAACAATTCTACTTTATTTGCCCCTTTTGCCTCTTCTTCTGAAATTAAAAAAGTTACCTTACAAACTGGCTTACTTTTTAAAAATTGCTTCTTTAAACTCATAACTAAATTTTGTTAATATTATTAGCGACAAAATTGAATTAAAAAAACATAAAATTCCACAACATGTTTTTCTTATTTATATTTAATATTAACTTCGAAAACGTTTTAGACGCTTTATTAATGTTAAATTAACATATATTAAATTTTAATTACCTAAAAATCAATAACTAAGAAATTCAATACTATCTTTAATTTTATATTATTTACATATTTCACTCACAATTAACACTTTAAAAAATGAAATATTCAATTTTTTAATATGATTCTATTTAAATATTCAATAACTTTATGAAAATAAACCAAAACAAACTAATTATGGATAGTGATTTTAAAGTGTGCGTAAACGAAACTTTAGAGTATAAATTCAATAGTTCAAATCCTAATAAATTAGATGTAATTAAACTCTCTAACTCAGAATTTCACGTTTTAAAAAACAAAAAATCTTACAATATTCTCATAGAAAAAAATAACTTCTATTTGAAAGAATATACTATTTCTGTTAACTCCAATAGCTATCAAATAAAAATTTCTGACAAACTTGATATGCTTATAAAAGAAATGGGATTTCACAATGGCTTATCAAAAAAAATAAACAACATAAAAGCACCAATGCCTGGCATTATATTAAATGTTTTAGTTAAAGAAAACCAACCAGTAAAAGAAGGTGAAACCATTTTAATTTTAGAAGCTATGAAAATGGAAAATGCAATAACTTCACCTAAAGATGCAATTATAAAAAGCATTTCAATTTCTGCAAATCAAACTGTTGAAAAAGGACAACTTTTGTTAGAGTTTGCCTAAATTCATTTTTAATTATAACTTCATAAAATTCATTCATTATGAAAAAAATATTAATTGCAAACAGAGGAGAAATAGCAATTAGAGTTATGAAAACTGCAAAAAAAATGGGAATTAAAACTGTTGCCGTTTATTCTGAAGCAGATAGAAATGCTCCTCACGTTAGGTTTGCAGACGAAGCTGTCTATATTGGAAAAGCTCCATCAAATAAATCGTATTTAGTTGGTGAGCGCATTATAAAAGAAGCCAAGAAATTACAAGTTGATGCCATTCATCCTGGTTATGGTTTTTTAAGTGAAAATGCAAATTTTGCCGAACAAGTAGAAAAAAACAACCTCATTTTTATAGGTCCAGAATCCGAATCAATTAAAATTATGGGAAGCAAATTAGCAGCTAAAGAAGCCGTTAAATCTTATAATATACCAATGGTTCCGGGAATAGACAAGGCTGTAACTAACCCAAAAGAAGCTATTGAAATAGCAAAAAAAATAGGCTTTCCAATTTTAATAAAAGCATCAGCAGGTGGCGGAGGTAAAGGCATGCGTATTGTAGAAAAAGAAGCCGATTTAGAAACACAAATGAAACGAGCTATTAGCGAAGCAATTTCAGCTTTTGGAGATGGCTCCGTATTTGTTGAAAAATATATCACTTCTCCACGTCATATTGAAATCCAAATTTTAGCTGATAACTACGGCAATACGCTTCATTTTTTCGAGAGAGAATGTAGCATACAACGTCGTCATCAAAAAGTTATTGAAGAAGCTCCTTCATCTATTTTAACTCCTAAAATACGTCAAAAAATGGGAGATGCAGCTATAAAAGTTGCGAAGGCTTGTAATTATATTGGAGCTGGAACTGTTGAATTTTTAATGGATGCTAATTTAAACTTTTACTTTCTTGAAATGAATACCAGATTACAAGTAGAGCATCCTGTAACCGAATTAATTACAGGCGTAGATTTGGTAGAACTTCAAATTAAAATTGCAAGAGGAGAAAAATTAACTATAAAACAAGAAGACTTAAAAATAAATGGTCACGCACTTGAGTTGCGCGTTTATGCAGAAGATTCTATGAACAATTTTTTACCAAGTGTAGGTACGTTAAATACTTATCAATTACCTGTTGGAGAAGGAATTAGAGTAGATAATGGTTTTGAAGCTGGAATGGAAATTCCTATCTATTATGATCCAATGATATCAAAATTAATAACTTACGGAAAAACCAGAGAAGAAGCCATTGAACGTATGATTGGCGCTATTGACAATTATAAAATTGTTGGAGTCAAAACAACATTGCCTTTCGGAAAATTTGTTTGTCAACACGAAGCTTTTAAATCTGGAAATTTTAATACACATTTTGTTAAAAAATATTATTCAGCAGCTAAACTTCAAAAAGAAATTGAAGATGAAGCTAAAATTGCTGCTGAAATGGCCTTAAAAATATATCTTGAAGAGCAAAAAATCTTAAAAATTCCTTTAACCTAATTTAAAATACCATACTATGGAATCTAAAATTGAAAAATTAAATAGTAGAATTGCTTTAGCATATTTAGGTGGTGGAGAAGCTAGAATAGAAAAACAACACGCCAAAAAAAAATTAACAGCTAGAGAACGCATCCATTATTTATTAGATGAAAATTCTTTTGAAGAAATGGGTGTTTTAGTAACACATAGATGTACCGATTTTGGCATGGAAGATCATTTAATTTTTGGAGATGGAGTTGTTACAGGTTACGGAACAATTAATGGAAGATTGGTATATGTTTTTGCACAAGATTTTACTGTTTTTGGTGGAGCTCTATCGGAATCTCATGCCGAAAAAATTTGTAAAATTATGGATCAGGCAGTTAAAGTTGGCGCTCCAATAATTGGTTTAAATGACTCTGGAGGTGCAAGAATTCAAGAAGGTGTACGCTCTTTAGGTGGTTATGCCGATATTTTTTTTAGAAACGTTCAAGCATCAGGGGTAATTCCACAACTTTCCGCAATTATGGGACCTTGCGCTGGTGGAGCTGTTTATTCACCAGCTATGACAGATTTCACCATAATGGTAGAAGAAACAAGTTATATGTTTGTAACAGGTCCAAACGTAGTTAAAACCGTTACAAATGAAGAAGTTACATCAGAAGAATTAGGAGGTGCTAGTACACACTCAACAAAATCTGGAGTAGCTCATTTAACATCCTCAAATGATATTGAATGTTTAAATGATATTAAAAAACTACTCAGCTACATCCCACAAAACAATAGAGAAACAACAAAAAAAATACCTTTTGAAATTAAAGATGAGTTACGCGAAGAACTAGAAAATTTAGTTCCTGAAAATACCAACAAGCCATATGATATGCACCATGTAATTCACGGAATTATTGATGAAAATTCTTTCTTTGAAATTCAAAAAGATTATGCTGAAAACATTATTGTCGGTTTTGCAAGATTAGCAGGAAGAAGTATTGGAATAGTAGCAAATCAGCCAATGCAATTGGCAGGTTGTTTAGATGCAAATAGCTCTATAAAAGGCGCTAGATTTACACGCTTTTGCGATTGTTTTAATATTCCATTATTAGTATTAGTAGATGTTCCCGGATTTTTACCTGGCACAGATCAAGAATGGAATGGTATTATTAAAAATGGCGCAAAATTATTATATGCTTTAAGTGAAGCAACAGTGCCAAGAATTACTGTTATAACCAGAAAAGCCTATGGCGGAGCTTACGATGTTATGAATTCTAAACATATTGGTGCTGATATGAATTTTGCTTGGCCAACTGCTGAAATTGCCGTTATGGGGGCAAAAGGTGCTGCTGAAATTATATTTAAAAAGGAAATAAAAGAAGCTGAAAACCCTGAACAAAAATTGAAAGAAAAAGAAGCAGAATATGCTTTTAAATTTGCCGACCCATACAGAGCTGCACGACGTGGTTTTATTGATGAAGTTATTTATCCAAAAAACACAAGAAGAAAATTAATAAAAGCATTTCAAATGCTTGAGGGAAAAGAAATTGTTAGGCCCAATAGAAAACATGGAAATATTCCATTATAAAATGCTTTAAAATAAAAAAAACCTCAAAATTAATTTTGAGATTTTTTTGTAAGTATTCTTTAATTTTATCGTCTAATATTTAAAGGGTTACATCTTTTTCATTTTTAATTTATGATGTTCTTTTGGTTAGGTAACTCTTTTAGAAAAGTCAACATTTGCATGTTGACTTTTTTTATATAATTTCTGCAGATAAACCTTTTGTTAAAAGTTGAATACAACGTGGTTTTAAATCTTTATATTCACCAGTTTTAACGGTACATTTACCTTTATAATGAACCAAGATTGCGCATTGTTCTGCTTGCTCTAATGTGTGATCACAAATTTCTATTAATGAATCTATCACATGGTCAAATGTATTAACATCATCATTAAACAATACAATTTCATTTTGAATTGTTTCTTTTTCTAAAACATCAACCTCTTCCTGTATTTTTCTTTGTGTACTCATTTTGCTAAGCTAAAAATTATTTTTGATACTTCAAAGCGACCCAATTATTTCGCTCAATAATTTTATCTATTTTAAATTGATATTTTGATACTTCTGCATCAATAATTGTAATATCTTCTTGGTAAAAACCACTTAATAATAACGTGCCATTATCATTTATACAGTTCATATATACCTGCATATCATTCAATAAAATATTTCTATTGATGTTAGCAATAATTACATCATATTTTTTGTTAATTAATAACGATGCATCTCCTTCATAAACATCAATATTTGAACAATTATTACGTTCAACATTTTCAATTGAATTTTGATAACACCAATTATCAATATCAATAGCATCAATAGGGTTTGCTCCTTTCATTTCAGCAAAAATGGCTAAAATTCCAGTTCCACAACCCATATCTAACACTTTTTTATTTGTTAAATCAAGGTCTAACAAATGTTGCACCATCATATGAGTTGTTTCGTGGTGACCGGTTCCAAAACTCATTTTTGGCTCAATTACAATATCATATTTTAAATTTGGATTTTCGTGAAATGGTGCTCTAATACTTACCAAATTATCTACTTGAATTGGATTGAAATTTTTCTCCCACTCACTATTCCAATTGGTTTGTTCAATTACTTCCATTTCAAAAGAAATAGAAAATTGATCAGAATTTAAAATAAAAACATCATTTAAAATATTTTCATTCCAATCTGTTTGTTGAATGTAAGCTATTAATCCCTCTTCGTTTTCCACAAAACTTTCGAAACCAATTTCACCCAACTCAGCAACCAAAATTTCGGTTGCTGGTTCTTTTGGGTGTATTTTAAATGTATATGATATATAAATATTATCCATTAAATTGCGTCAATTATCGCTTTAAAATCATCTTTATTAAGTGCAGCTCCACCAATTAATCCACCATCAACATCTGGCTTTCCAAAAATTTCCTGTGCATTGTTTGGTTTTACACTTCCACCATATAAAATTGAAACGTTTTCAGCTACATCATCATTAAATTCATCTGCAATAATTTTTCTAATAAACGCGTGCATTTCTTGTGCTTGTTCTGGCGAAGCAGTTTCACCTGTTCCAATTGCCCAAACTGGCTCATATGCTAAAATTATATTTTTCCAAGATTTTGCTTCTAAATGATATAAAGCATTTTTTAATTGACTTTCTACAACTTTAAAATGATTACCAGATTTTCTATCTTCTAAAACTTCACCAAAACAGAAAATTATTTCCATTTTATTTTCTAAAGCTGCATCCACTTTTTTAGCTAATATTTCATCGGTTTCTCCAAAATATTCTCTTCTTTCTGAATGCCCTAAAATTACAATTTCAACACCAACAGATTTTAACATTTCTGCAGAAACTTCACCAGTAAAAGCTCCGTTTTTTGCAAAATGCATATTTTGTGCAGCAACTTCAACTTTCGTCCCTTTTGCTTTACTAGCAACTTTTTGTAAACTAACAAACGTTGGAGCGACAATTACTCTTGTGTTTTTAAGTTTGTTCTTTTTAACACTTTTTGCTACTTTTTTAACTAACGATTTAGATTCATCTAAATTATTATTCATTTTCCAGTTTCCTGCTACTATTTTTTGTCTCATTTTTACTATTATATTAAATTATAACTACAAAATTAATCAATAATGCAGTCCTTAAAAAACTTCCTTTCAATATACTGCGAATTCGTTTTCGATTTCAACTATTTATTTTAATCTAATCTTAGGATCTAACATTCCGTAAATAATATCTACAAAAATATTAATTAAAATAAACAATGTTGCAATGGTTAAAACACTACCCATAATTATTGGCAAATCTAAAGTATTTAAAGCATTTACAATTTCGCGACCTAAACCATTCCAATTAAAAATATATTCTACAAAAACCGCACCTGCTAGCATAGATGCAAACCATCCAGAAACCGCAGTAACAACCGGATTTAATGCATTTTTTAATGCGTGCGTTTTAATAATTTTGTAGGTTGATAATCCTTTTGCTTTGGCAGTTCTAATATAATCTTGGGTTAAAACTTCTAACAAAGAATTTCTCATTAATTGAATTACAACTGCTAACGGTCTAATCCCTAAAACAACTGCTGGAAGCACTAAATTTTTCCATTGAATGTATATTTTCTCACCAAAATCATCTACTTCAAACAAACTACCAGTCATATTTAAATTCGTGTATTTGTGTAAAACAAAACCAAATAACCAAGCAAATAAAATAGCACTAAAAAATGAAGGAACACTCATTCCTAAAGTACTAATTATTGATATTATTTTATCAAAAAAACTATCTTTAAAAAGGGCTGATAAAATACCAAAAAAGATTCCAACAATTATGGCAATTGTAATGGCCGAAATGGCTAAAATGGCAGTGTTAGGCATTGTTTCTGCTATTACTTCTGATACATTTTTATCATTTTTTTGAAACGACTTTCGCAAATATGGATATTTTAAAACCACTGTTTTTTCTTTAAAAGAAAACAACTCAACAAACGAATATTTATTAGTACTTAAAAACGTATAATTATCACTATTTTTTGAATGCACAGAAATTGGCGATAAATCGTTTAAATAATAGAAATATTGTGTGCTTAATGGCTGATCAAAACCATATTTTTTTCTAATATTTTGAAGTTGCTCTGTATCTTCTCGCTGATCTAACATCATACGCGCAGGATCACCCGGAAGCACATTAAATAAAAAGAAAATAACAGTTATCACTCCTAAAAGTGTTAAAATTCCGTATCCTATTTTATTTGAAATATAGCTAAACAAATTGTTTTATTTGATGAACAAATATAACTTAAAGTATTAAAATTACTACTTTTGCACAACTCTTTATTTGAACTTATGAACAAACAAGAACTCATTTTACAAATTCAACAAAAAAAATCGTTTTTATGTATTGGTTTAGATGTTGATTTAACAAAGATTCCAAAGCATTTATTAACTTGTGAAGATCCAATTTTTGAATTCAACAAACAAATTATTGATGCCACGCATCAATTAGCTGTAGCTTACAAACCAAATACCGCTTTTTATGAAGCTTACGGAATTAAAGGTTGGCAAGCCTTGGGTAAAACCATTGATTACATCAATAAAAATTATCCAGAATTATTTACTATTGCCGATGCGAAACGTGGTGATATTGGAAATACTTCCGCCATGTATGCCAAAGCTTTTTTTGAAGATTTAAATTTTGATGCTGTAACTGTTGCACCATATATGGGCAGCGATTCTGTAGAGCCTTTTTTAGCTTTTAAAAATAAAACAACCATTTTATTGGCTTTAACATCTAATAAAGGTGGCTTAGATTTTCAAGGGTTAAAAACTGATAATCAAGAATTGTACAAAGAGGTTTTAAAAACTGCATTGACTTGGCAAAACCCTAAAAACTTAATGTTTGTAGTGGGTGCAACAAAAGCAGATTATTTTGCTGAAATCAGAAAAATTGTACCAAATCACTTTTTATTAGTTCCTGGAGTTGGTGCACAAGGTGGAAATTTACAAGATGTTTGCAAATTTGGTTTAACTAAAGATTGTGGTTTACTAATAAATTCATCTCGTGGAATTATTTATGCTGGGAACGATGAAAATTTTGCTAAAGCTGCTAAAAATGAAGCTTTTAAACTACAACAAGAAATGGAACAAATTTTAAATGAAAACAATTAAAGATCAAATTGGTAGAGAAATTATTTTAAAAAATACGCCAAAAAGAATTGTATCACTAGTTCCTTCACAAACCGAATTATTATGCGATTTGGCTTTGGAAAATGAATTGGTAGGAATTACAAAATTTTGTGTTCATCCATATCATTTAAAATCTACGAAACAAATTGTTGGAGGTACAAAAAAAGTAGATTATGAAAAAATTAAGGCTTTAAATCCAGATTTTATTTTGTGCAACAAAGAGGAAAACGCTTATGATATGTTGCCAGAATTGGAAAAAATTGCTCCTACATATTTTTCTGATGTAAACAATTTAAATGATTCTATAGATTTAATATTACACTTAGGTTCTATTTTTAACAGACGCACCGAAGCAGATAATTTAGCGCACAAAATAGAATATAAACTAGCAGATTTTAAGCAATTTATAAAAGATAAACCAATTAGAAAAGTGGCCTATTTTATTTGGGCAAAACCTTGGATGGTTGCTGGAAATGATACTTATATAAATGAAATGTTGCAACTAAATAAGTTTGAAAACATTTATGATACAATGAGTCGTTACCCGAAAGTTGAAATTAATAGAATTAGACATGAAGGCGACCCTGATGTAGTAATTTTATCATCGGAACCTTTTCCATTTAAAGATGAACATGCGCTAGAAATTGCATCTTTCACAAACCGATCGATAACTGCTTTTGGAGATGGAGAAATGTTTAGCTGGCCAGGTTCCAGAATACTTTTAGCTTTTGATTATTTTAAGCAATTACATAAAAAACTGGAAAGTCATTTTTAAACAAAAAAACCTTTCAAAATAAATTGAAAGGCTTTTTTTGTTATAATTTTTATAACTATTTTAGTTATCCTGCAAAGCAAAAACTCTTTTTAATAAATCTGATGTTCTACTTGCCACTTTTGTTCTAATATTAAGTTCTTCAACTTCAACCATGGTAAAAACGCCTTTTAGCGCCTCGCCAGTAACATAATCTGTTAAATCTGGATTTACTTTATTAACCAATGGAAGATTGTTATATTTTGTAATTAAATCTGACCAAATTTTATCAGCGCCTACTTTTTGAAAGGAATTGGCAATAATTGGATTAAATTTTTGATATAACGCATCTGATGTAGAATTTTGCAAATATATTGTGGCCGCATTTTTATCACCCATCAAAATATTTTTAGCATCTGTAAAAGACATACCTTTAACAGCGTCAACAAAAATTGGAATCGCTTCACCTACAGCATCTTCAGCAGCTCTGTTCAACACTTTCAGCCCTTCATCTGCTAATTTAGATAGACCAATTTTACGTAGAGTATTATCAACTTTTTGCAATTCTTCTGGCAATAAAATTCTGGTTAATTCATTTTTAAAAAATCCATCTTCTACAGCCAATTTACTAACTTGGTTTGTAATTCCTTTATTTAATGCCTCTTTTAATCCATTGGCAATTTGATCGTTGGTAATCATTCCGCTAGGTAACTGATTAACAACTTGTTGCAACTCTGCACACGCTGAGAATTGAAAGATTGCAATTAATAATACTAGTTTTTTAATCATTTTATTTTTGTTTAAATTGTCCTGTTTTTATATCAAAACCAAACGGGCAATGTTTGCATCCATTTTTACAACAATACCCTCTTTTTAAATGATATTGTTCAGTAAAAACTCTATAACCTTGTTCGTTAAAGTAAAAATCTCCTTCTTCTAAAGGGGTTGTATTCATAAAATTCATACTTGCAAAAATATAAAAAAAAACGCTCTGAGAATTCAGAACGTCTTTTGGTTTCTTTTTCAATTATTTTTCTATTCCTGGAGGATATTTTGTCATTATTTCAGCAACAAACTCCTTAATTCTTTCTTCTTTTTTAGTTACATTACCTGAAGTATTTAAAGCGCCACTTCCAATACCTTGCCAAGCCAATTCTTTTGTTTTTGCATCAATTAAATCAACAAACAATGTGCCTTCTGTATATTTTGATATATGTGTTCCAAAATTAGGACCATAATACCAAGGGTGCCATCCAAAATACATGGAATTATTATTATAAACATCCACTTTTTGTCTTGATTTGGTAAAGATATTTACCAATACATCAGGGTCTTCAGAAATTGTTAATCCTTTTGCTAACAATTCACTTTCAATTGCTTTTAAAATTCTACGTTTATCTAAATCAGAAATTTCTACTTTGTCAATTCCTTTTTTATAAAACGCAAAAGTTTTAAATTTTGAAAAATCGGTGGTAGTATCATAATCAGAAGTAACTCTAACAGAACTACATGAGGCTACTAAAAAAAGCAGGGCAACTGGTAATAATTTGAAGATTTTCATTTGTGTAATTTTTAACTAATTGAACAACTGGTGTAAAATAGATTCATCAACCAAATTAGGTAACGTAACTTTTAAATTCGGTTCAATTTCCATTGCTCTTTTAATAGCAAATGTTGCACCATCATTACGCGCCCAATTTCTTCGAGAAATTCCATTATTTACATCCCAAAAAAGCATACTTTTTAAACGCTTTTCCGCTTCTTTACTTCCATCAAGAACCATACCAAAACCGCCGTTGATTACTTCTCCCCATCCTACTCCGCCTCCGTTATGTATTGAAACCCAAGTTGCTCCTCTAAAACTATCACCAATTACATTTTGTATAGCCATATCTGCTGTAAACTGCGAACCATCGTAAATATTTGAAGTTTCTCTATATGGGGAATCCGTTCCAGAAACATCATGATGATCTCTTCCCAAAACAATTGGAGCTGAAATTTCACCAATTTTTATGGCATTATTAAAAGCTTCAGCTATTTTGGTTCTTCCTTCGGCATCGGCATATAAAATGCGCGCTTGTGAACCCACAACTAATTTATTTTCTTGCGCCCCTTTTATCCATTGAATATTATCAGCCATTTGTTGCTGTATTTCTTCAGGTGAATTTTTCATTATTCCCTCAAGAACATTACAAGCAATAGCATCGGTTTTTTCTAAATCTGTTGGATTGCCACTTGTGCAAACCCAACGGAAAGGTCCAAAACCATAATCAAAACACATTGGTCCCATAATATCTTGCACATAAGAAGGATATTTAAAATTGATGTTATTTTTACCCATAATATCAGCTCCTGCTCTACTTGCTTCTAACAAAAATGCATTTCCATAATCAAAAAAGTACGTTCCTTTTGCTGTGTGTTTATTAATTGCTTTTACCTGTCTTCTTAAACTTTCTTGAACTTTTTCTTTAAACAAATCTGGGTTTGAAGCCATTAATTCATTAGCTTCATCAAAAGAAATTCCTACTGGATAATAACCTCCAGCCCAAGGATTGTGTAAGGATGTTTGATCGGAACCTAAATCTACATACACATTTTCATCAGCAAATTTTTCCCAAACCTCTACAATATTTCCTAAATAGGCTATTGAAACCACTTCTTTATTTGCTTTGGCTTTTTTAACTCTTGCAACTAATTGATTTAAATCTGAAATTTTTTCATCAATCCAACCTTGTGATAAACGGATTTCAGTAATTTTTGGATTTACTTCTGCACAAACTGTAATACAACCTGCTATATTTCCAGCTTTTGGTTGCGCTCCACTCATTCCTCCAAGACCAGATGTTAAAAATAATTTTCCTGATAAATTTTCCTTATTTTTTGCAATTTTCCTACCAGCATTCAATACGGTAATTGTAGTTCCGTGGACAATTCCCTGAGGACCAATATACATATAGCTTCCAGCAGTCATTTGTCCGTATTGTGTAACTCCTAACGCATTATATTTTTCCCAATCATCTGGCTTGCTATAATTAGGAATCATCATTCCGTTAGTTACCACAACTCTTGGCGCATTTTTGTGAGATGGAAACAATCCCATTGGATGACCAGAATACATCACCAAAGTTTGCTCATCTGTCATTTCACTTAAATATTGCATCGTAAGTAAATACTGTGCCCAGTTTTGAAAAACGGCTCCGTTTCCTCCATAGGTAATTAATTCGTGTGGATGTTGCGCAACAGCATAATCCAAATTATTTTGAATCATGTGCATAATTGCCTTTGCTTGTTCACATTTTCCGGGATATTCACTTATTGGCCTTGCATACATTTTATAATCTGGTCGAAAACGATACATATAAATTCTACCAAATTCTTTTAATTCATCAGCAAATTCTTTTGCTAAAATAGCATGATGCTTTTTATCAAAATATCTAAGTGCATTTTTTATAGCTAATTCCTTTTCTGGTGTTGATAGAATATCTTTGCGCTTTGGCGCGTGATTTATAGATGTGTTGTATGGTTTAATTGAAGGTAATTCAGCAGGAATTCCTTGTTGTATAATTTCTTGAAAAGTCATATTGATTGGTTTATTTTTAATTAATTCTACATTGAAAAAATTAAAAAAACTAAGGATAACGGATATCAACTCTAAAATGAGTTAATGCAATGCATTTTTTATATTTAAAGTGAAAAACGTCCAAGATAATTTCTTTTATTTGGTGTTTTACAAATATAGTTCAATTTGGATTGATTTTTGAATAACTTGCAATTAAATGATCGTAATTTTTAAACATATAGTTCCTAAAAAATATTGTGGCTTAAGTATTTATCCTTTTATTTTCTTGAAATATAAAAGCTTAAAAACTGATGAAATATTTATAAATCACGAAAAAATTCACTTAAAACAACAAATTGAGTTGCTTTGGATTTTCTTTTTTATTTGGTATTTTATTGAATATTTTATTCGCCTTTTCCAATATAAAAATCATAACAAGGCTTATAAAAATATAAGCTTCGAAAGAGAAGCTTATATGAATGAAAATAATTTAAAATATTTAAAAAATAGAAAACACTATTCGTTTTTAAAATATCTTAAATAAATACTACCGTTTTGTTTTTATACACCATTACTTTACGTTTTGTGTGTAATTTTATGGCTCTGGAAAGTACAATTTTCTCCAAATCTTTTCCTTTTAAAATAAAATCTTTAATAGTATTTGTATGTGTAACACGTGTAATATCTTGCTCAATAATTGGACCTTCATCTAAATCTTCCGTAACATAATGGCTGGTTGCTCCAATAATTTTAACTCCTCTTTCAAAAGCAGAATGATATGGTTTTGCACCTGGAAACGCTGGTAAAAATGAGTGATGAATATTAATAATATGGTTGGTATAATCTTCAATTAATTTGCTTGAAATAATTTGCATATACCTTGCCAATACAATAAAATCTACTTTATATTCTTGAAGTAATTTTAACTGCAAGTCTTCTGCAACTTTTTTTGTATCTTTTGTAACTTTTATATAATAATATGGTATATTAAAACTATTAGCAATATGCTCTAAATCAGGATGATTACTTATAATTAACGGAATTACAACATCCAATTCATTAGCACTATATCTGCTTAAAATATCATACAAACAATGCTCATATTTAGACACAAATAACGCCATTTTTGGTTTTATATCCGCATCAAATAATTGCCAGTTCATATTAAATTTTTCAGAAAACGATTCAGCAAAATTTTCTTCAAATTTTTCAACAGAAAAAGTAGCTTTTGCAAACTCACATTCCAATCGCATAAAAAACATTAAATTTTCTCTATCCACATGCTGGTCAATATATACAATGTTACCATTTTGTTTTTGAATAAAATTTGTAACAGAGGCAATTATTCCTTGTCTATCATTGCAATTTATAAGTACTATTATTCGTTTCATTTTTACATTTATTAAACTTCAAAATTATGCAAAATAACTTTAGTCTTTAACAACTTTACAAAAGTTAGATATTTGATAATTTTAACGTTATAATTTTAAAAAAATCATAAATTGCACTTTAAATACTAGCTAATATTACATAATGGAAAAAATTTCAGTTTATAAACCAAAAAATAAAATACGAATTGTAACTGCCGCATCGCTATTTGACGGTCATGATGCAGCTATAAATATCATGCGGAGAATTATTCAGGCAACAGGCGTTGAAGTTATTCATTTAGGACATGATAGAAGTGTTGAAGAAGTTGTAAACTGTGCAATTGAAGAAGATGCAAATGCCATTGCAATGACATCTTACCAAGGAGGTCATATGGAATATTTTAAGTATATGTATGATTTACTGCAAGAAAAAGGCGCACCACACATTAAAATATTTGGTGGCGGAGGTGGTGTTATTCTTCCTGATGAAATTAAAGAATTGATGGATTATGGCGTTACTAGAATCTATTCTCCAGATGATGGAAGAGAAATGGGTTTGCAAGGAATGATTAATGATATGATAGAAAAAAGCGATTTTCCATCAGGTGAAATTATTGATTTTTCTATAGAAGATTTAACTAAAAAGAATGCCTCACTTTTAGCACGTTCAATTTCTGCTGCTGAAAATTTTTCTGAAAAGCATTCAGAATTTATAAAAGAATTAAGAACCATTTCAAAAAAATCTGATATTCCAATTTTAGGAATTACCGGAACAGGAGGTTCTGGTAAATCTTCTACTGTTGATGAATTAGTGCGAAGATTTTTAAATGATTTTCCAACCAAAACTATTGGAATTATATCTGTAGATCCATCAAAAAGAAAAACTGGCGGAGCTTTATTAGGCGATAGAATTAGAATGAATTCTATTAAAAACAATCGAGTTTATATGCGCTCTTTAGCAACCAGACAAGCAAATTTAGCGTTGTCTAAGCACGTAAGTGACGCAGTTGCTATTTTAAAAGTAGCTGGTTACGATTTGGTGATTTTAGAAACTTCTGGAATAGGACAAAGTGATACGGAAATTTTAGAGCACTCTGATGTTTCTTTATATGTTATGACTCCAGAATATGGTGCTGCAACGCAATTGGAAAAAATTGACATGCTAGATTTTGCGGATGTTATTGCGTTGAATAAGTTTGATAAACGTGGTGCTTTAGATGCTTTGCGTGATGTTAAAAAGCAATACCAACGCAACCATAATTTATGGGAAACGGATGCAAACGCTATGCCTGTTTACGGTACCATTGCATCTCAATTTAACGATCCTGGAACCAATGAATTATACAGCGTACTTATTAAAAAAATAAATGATAAAACAAACGCAAATTTTGAAAGCTCCTTTGAGTTAAAAGAAAATTTAAGTGAAAAACAATTTATAATTCCACCAAACAGAACTCGCTATTTATCTGAAATTACTGAGAATAATAGAGCCTACACAAAAGAAAGTTTATCGCAAAAAGAAGTTGCTCAAAAATTATTTGGTATTTATAAAACCATTGAATCAGTTTGTTCAATTAAACCTGAATTAACTGAAATTGGATTGAATGAGGATGAGATTCTGAAACAAGTTAAGAATAATAATTCAAAAGAATTAATTGTGCTACTCTTTAAAGAATTTTCACGAGTAAAAATGGATTTAAATCCGCACAATTGGAATATTATTTTAAACTGGGAAACAAAAAAACAATCCTACAAAAATGATATTTATTCTTATAAAGTTAGAGACAAAGAAATTTGTATACAAACACATAGCGAATCACTTTCTCATTTACAAATTCCAAAAATAGCGTTGCCAAAATATGAAGCTTGGGGAGATATTTTATATTGGAGTTTAGAAGAAAATGTTCCTGGGGAATTTCCTTATACTGCAGGGCTTTTTCCATTTAAAAGAACTGGCGAAGATCCAACTAGAATGTTTGCCGGTGAAGGAGGTCCAGAACGCACCAACAGACGTTTTCATTATGTAAGTTTAGGATTGCCTGCCAAACGTTTATCTACAGCTTTTGATTCGGTTACTTTGTATGGAAATGACCCTGATATTCGTCCAGATATTTACGGAAAAATTGGAAATGCAGGCGTTTCTATTTGTTGTTTAGACGATGCTAAAAAATTGTACTCTGGTTTTGAGCTAACCAACCCAATGACTTCGGTTTCAATGACAATTAACGGTCCTGCACCAATGATGTTGGCATTTTTTATGAATGCAGCCATTGATCAAGAATGTGAAAAATACATTATTAAAAATGGTTTAGAAAAAGAAATTGAAATCAAAATTGCTAAAATCTATAAAGAAAAAGGTGTAGAGCGTCCAAAATATCAAGGAAAATTACCAGAAGGGAATAATGGTTTAGGATTACTTTTATTAGGTGTTACTGGTGATGAAGTGTTACCAAATGATGTATATCAAAAAATTAAAAAAGAAACTATTTCAACAGTTAGAGGAACTGTACAAGCTGATATTTTAAAAGAAGATCAAGCGCAAAACACCTGTATATTTTCAACTGAATTTGCATTGCGATTAATGGGTGATGTTCAGGAATATTTTATCGCAAATAATATACGCAATTTTTATTCAGTTTCTATTTCTGGCTATCATATTGCTGAAGCTGGTGCAAATCCAATTTCGCAATTAGCTTTTACCTTAGCAAACGGATTTACGTATGTAGAATATTATTTATCAAGAGGAATGGACATTAACAAATTTGGTCCAAACCTATCTTTTTTCTTTTCAAATGGTGTAGATCCAGAATATGCAGTAATTGGTAGAGTTGCTCGTAAAATTTGGGCAAAAGCATTAAAAAATAAATATGGCGCAAATGAACGTGCTCAAATGTTAAAATATCATATTCAAACCTCTGGAAGAAGTTTACACGCACAAGAAATAGATTTTAATGATATACGAACAACATTACAAGCATTGTATGCCATTTATGATAATTGTAATAGTTTGCATACCAATGCTTATGATGAAGCAATTACAACTCCAACAGAAGAAAGTGTACGCAGAGCAATGGCAATTCAACTAATTATTAACAAAGAATTAGGATTAACAAAAAATGAAAATCCAATTCAAGGTGCATTTATTATTGAAGAATTAACCGATTTGGTGGAAGAAGCTGTATACAAAGAATTTGATAGAATTACAGAACGTGGTGGTGTTTTGGGCGCTATGGAAACTATGTACCAAAGAGGGAAAATTCAGGAAGAAAGTTTGTATTATGAAACTTTGAAACACAACGGAGATTTTCCAATTATTGGTGTAAATACTTTTTTAAGCAGCAAAGGCTCACCTACCGTTTTACCACAGGAAGTAATTAGAGCAACTGAAGATGAAAAGCAATATCAAATTACCGTTGTTAATAATTTAAACAAAGGAAATAAAAATAAGGTTTTAAAACAAATTGAGTTGCTGAAACAAAAATCTATCAACAATCAAAATATTTTTGAACAGTTAATGGAGGCTTGTAAAGTTTGCTCTATTGGTGAAATTACAGAAGCTTTATTTGAAGTTGGTGGACAATATAGAAGAAATATGTAATACTTGAAGTTTGAGTGTTTATAATTTTTGAATAAGTTTAAACACTCAAACCTTAAATTATTTAACTTATAATAAAGATTTTACATAATGTCTGTGCATCCTTCTTAATAAAATTAATTCTTTACGAAGCATGCGTACAAAATCTTTGCCATTAATTTTTGTGCGTTCAAGATTTAGACAATCTTCATATAAACAATCAATAAAATAACGTAATGATTGAGCATACTTTAATTTTAATACTGGATTTTCCTGCGTTTCAGTTTCAGCAATTTTCGGAACTAATCCTAATGAATTCATTACCAAACTATCTGCATACCTATCGTGTTTATTAACTGACGAATACATTGATAAAATTGTTTTATCATTAGTAACATACGAAGCTATATGACGTGATAGTTTAAAAATATCTAAAGATTTTTGATAAAAACTTAAATGATTTAAAGTATGTTTTTTATAATTTTTCATTTCCATTTTTTAATAGCATCACAAATTTACCTACATTTTAAAATTTTTATATTTAATAATTAATGTGTAATTTTATTTTTCTTTAAATATTAATGGATTTTTAGATGAATACTTAAATTATGAAATTAGATGATATCAATTGGAAAATACTAAAATGTTTACAAAAAAATGCCCGACAGTCTAATACTGAAATTGCAAAACAAGTAAATATATCATCTCCTGCTGTTGCTGAACGCATAAGAAAAATGGAAGACATTGGAATTATACAAGGATATCATGCCAAAGTTTCTCATTATGAAACAGGTCATCAATTAAAAGCAATTATTACTTTAAGAGCTTTTATGGGAAGACTGAAACCATTTTTAGAAATAGTTAAAAATTTTGACGAAGTTGTAAACTGTTATAGAATTACAGGAAATGAAAATATAGTGATGGAAGTGGTTTTAAATAATCAAAAACACTTAGAAAAATTTATAGATCAGCTAATTACTTATGGTGAAACCCGAACTCATATTGTTCTTTCTAATGTTGTTGAAAATAATCCAATTATAAAAAGAACAAATCTTAATTTATAACTAACTATTACTATCAATAATAGTTAATGCTAACCGAATTTTAAAATACTCAATTTCGCCATTAAAATACTCAAAATAAGGCTTTAGCGCTTGTGGATTTTCTAACTCATTTTTGGCTAATCTTACTTTCTCCACCTCTTCATTACTCACAAATTTATATATGTCAATAGCTTTTCCGTCACTATAAAGTTTTGCTAAATGGGAAAATATAGTAGTAGATTTTAAATCTCTTTTTTCGGCAATTTCATCAATACTAAAACCTTCTTTATATAGTTCATAGGTAATTAAATTGGTATCTTTCTTTTTATGCTTTTTCTTTTTATCACCCATAAAATTGATGATTTCAGCAATAAACTCATCACCATATACTTCTAATTTTCGCTGTCCTACTCCACTTATTTCTAATAAATCACTTTCACTCATTGGTCTTGCGCGCTCCATCTCTTTTAAAGTAGCATCACTAAATACTAAGTATGCAGGAATATTCTCCTCTAAAGCAATTTGATGACGCAATTTTCTCAATCTTTCAAACAACGTATCCTTTTTAGCCTTAGTAACTTTTGGCTCTTTTTGCAAAATCTGTTGCTCTTTAATATCAACAGCTTTGGTTAAACTTACAGTTGCATTTTCAAACAATACTTTTTTTGAAAATTGTGTTAATCGTAGCGCATTATTTTTATGAAAAGCTATTTCGCAATATCCTTGATTTATTAACTGAATAATATATTGTTGCCAATCGCGCCAAGAAATTTCTTTCCCAACACCGTGTGATTTTAGTTTATCATACCCTTTATCTAAAATAGCGGCATTATGCGCGCCTCGTAACACATCAATTACAGTTCCAATTGCTTCATTTTCATTTAAACGTGTAATAACGGACAATGCTTTTTGCGCAATTATTGTTCCGTTAAAAACTTGTGGCGGATTTTTACACACATCACAATTTCCACAGTTTTCTGATAGTAATTCACCAAAATAACTTAATAAAATTTTTCTTCGGCAAGTGGTAGCTTCAGAAAATTGTTTCATACGTTCTAATTTTGCAACTTGTACCTCCTCATTACTTGCGCCACTCATAAACTTTCGTAACTGAATTACATCTGAATAACTATGAAAAAGTAACGCTTTTGCATCTAACCCGTCACGTCCACAACGTCCAATTTCCTGATAATATCCTTCAATATTTTTAGGCATATTATAATGAATTACCCATCGAACATTGGATTTATCAATTCCCATTCCAAATGCAATGGTAGCGCAAACAACTTGCGTTTTATCGTAAATAAAATCTTCCTGCGCTTTTGTGCGCTCTATAAAATTTAATCCGGCGTGATATGCTTTTGCGTTGATTCCATTTTGCATTAATTTTTCAGCTAGTTGCTCGGTAGATTTTCTACTTAAACAATAAATAATTCCAGCTTCTGATGGTTTTTTTCTTATAAATTTTATAATTTGTAATACTCTATCGTTTGCTGGACGCACCTCTAATTCTATATTTTTTCTATCAAAAGATGATAAAAATTGTGCAGCTTTTGGAATATTTAACTGCTCTAAAATATCTTTTCTCGTTGCTTTATCGGCAGTTGCAGTTAATGCAATAATTGGAGTGTTTGGTAATAATTTTTTTAAAAAACCTAGTTGCTGATATGATGGACGAAAATCATGTCCCCAAGAAGAAATACAATGCGCTTCATCAATTGCAATGCAACTAAAATATGTTTCATTTAAAATGTTTTCTAAAAAACTTAAACTTTCTGGAGCAACATAAAGTAACTTAATTTCTTTATTAACAACCTTATCAAAAATAGCATCTTGTTCAAATTTTTCCTGACTGCTATTGTAAAAATCTGCAGTAATTCCGTTGGCATTTAAACCATCTACTTGATCTTTCATTAATGCTATTAAAGGTGAAATTACCAAGGTTACTCCTTCAAATAATAATGCTGGCAATTGAAAACAAATTGATTTACCGCCACCAGTTGGCATGATAACTAAATTATCTTTTTTTAATAGTACAGATTCAACTATTAATTGTTGTTGATCACGAAAACTATCATAACCAAAATATTTTTTTAAGGTAGGCAATAATTTACTTTGTGTTTCTTTTAAAAGCATTTTTTAATTTTTTTACAAAAATACATTTAATTAACAAATTAGAAGAAATTGAAATAAACTAGGGTATTTTTATCTTTAATTCAAAATACCTATTACTGAATGCACGGCATTTAATATTATAGTAAAAATTACCGCAAATGTTTATTATAAAGGCAATAAACACAAGGCTAGCAACAAAAAAAACGTGCATCCCAAGTAAAACTTTCGTAATTTCGCACACTTGACGTTTAATATATAAACAAAAAAATAAAGACATGAGTAAAATAATGACAGTCGACATATTGTCGAGTATTAAAGGAGCGCAGCCTTCAGAGGCAGTGAATAAATTATTTGATGTGATTAAAAATGCACATACCAATAATAATTCTTTAAATAATGTCAATTATAATTGCGTGTCTGTAAACGACCTTAGAGAAGATCTTGTAGTAGAAAGTTCGGCTATTGAAAAAGAATTAATTATAGAAAACTTTCCGAACAAAAAAAACGGTTATCTAGTAGTTGCTAAAATTATAGAAGACTAGTTATGGAATCTCAAATAAAAGCATTGCACCAACAATTGGTGACAAAACAGATTACTTGTACTGCATTAGTAAAAGAAAAATTAGAACTACTTAAAAAGAACACACACAATACTGTTAATTCTTTGTTAGATACTTTAGCGTTAGATTTAGCTGCAAAAGTAGATGCTAAAATTACAAAAGGTGAGGAAATTGGTTTGCTGGAAGGAATTCCTTTTGGAATTAAAGATGTGTATATGTTGCAAGGAACTTTTGCAACTGCAAGTTCCAATTTATTGAAAAATTACAAATCTGCTTACACAGCAACGGCAATTCAAAAATTATTAGATGCTGGTGCAATTCCGTTAGTGAAAGAAAATTGCGATAGTTTTGGACACGGTTCTTCTAGTGAAAATACTATTTTTGGCGCTGTTAAAAATGCTGTAAATACCGATTTAGTTGCTGGTGGTTCAAGTGGTGGTTCTGCAGTAAATGTTGCTTTAGATTATACTGTTTTTTCTATTGGTGGAGATACTGGAGGTTCTATTCGTCAACCTGCTGGTTACAACAATATTTACGGTTTAAAACCAACATACGGACGTATTTCTAGATATGGTTTAATGGCCTACGCATCCTCAACAGATTGTGTTGGACCGTTAGCAAAATCTATTGAAGATATTAGAATTGTATTAAATGTAATGAGTGGAAAAGATGCTAAAGATCAAACATCCATCACCTCATCTGAAATAACTGAAGATGCTATTTTAAAAAACACTGTTAAAACTGTTGGTTATTTTAAGAATTTTATTGAAAATGATGCTATTGCCCCTAAAGTTAAAGCCGATTTTTTACAAAGTATTGAAAAAGTTAAGCTAAAAGGAATTAAAGTAAAAGAATTAGATTTCTTTCCATCAGATATTTTGGTTTCAACGTATTATACGTTGGCAATGGCCGAAACAGCTTCTAACTTATCGCGTTTAGATGGCACAAACTATGGAAATAGAATTGAAGATAAAAATTTGAAAGAAACCTATGCAGTAACGCGTTCAGAAAATTTTTCAGAAGAAACAAAACGAAGAATTGTTGGTGGAAACCAAGTATTATCGCAAGGTTTTTCAGATGAAATTTATTTAAAAGGATTGGCTATTCGCGATCAAATTGCTGCAAATTTCACTAAAGATTTTGAAGAAGTTGATATTATTTTATCGCCAGTTACACCTATGAGTCCACCAAAAATTGGAGATAGCTTAAAAGATCCTTTGGCCATGTATTTATCTGATGCGTACACTGTTGGTTTTAGTTTAGGACAATTACCAACGCTAACTGTGCCACAAGGAACACAAACTGGTTTGCAAATTACCGCAGCCAAAAATAACGAAGAATTGATATTGAAGTTTGCTAACTTCTTAAAAGATACAATATAATGGAATTGGAGCAATTACAGGCGGCTATAAAAGCCCACGATTTAGAATTGGTTATTGGACTAGAAACGCACGTTCGATTAAATACCAAAACCAAGTTATTTTGTTCTTGTCCAAATCAAGAAATTGAAACACCAAACCAAAACATTTGTTCGGTTTGTACTGGTCAAATGGGTGTTTTACCAGCATTGAATAAAGAAGCAATTACAAAAGCCATCTATTTTGGTAAAGCGGTAGATTCTTCATTTTCTAATGAAGTAATCTCTTGGGATAGAAAACATTACGAATATCCTGATAACCCGAAAAACATACAAATTACACAATATCACAATCCTATAATTCCGGACGGACAAGTTTCTTGTTACCGAAATGATGGTTCTCAGTTTACGGTTAATTTAACGCAAGTGCATATAGAAGAAGATGCCGCAAAATTAATGCACGAAAAGAAAGTTTCTTTGGTTGATTTTAACAAAGCCGGAGTTCCTTTAATTGAAATTGTTACAGAACCTTGTATTCGGAATATTGAAGATGCTTCTATTTACGCACAATACATTCAGCGTATTGTTCAAAACTTAGGAATTTCTGAAGCCAACCTAGAGAAAGGTGAATTTAAATCGGATGTTTCGGTTTCGCTTCGTAAAAAAAGAAGCTACGATTTAAATCCTAGAACTGAAATAAAAAACTTGAATTCATTCAAGTTTATGGTAGAAGCTTTAAAAGAAGAAATTGAAAAACAATTCAACTATTATGTTGAACATAAAGAATTTAGACCAGATCAAACCACTGTTTTATGGGATGCCGATTTAAAGCAAACTAAAACAATGCGTAAAAAGGAATTTGAAGCCGATTATCGTTTTATTTCGGAGCCAGATTTACCTTTTGTAAACATAAAAGATGTTGTAAATGCTATAAAAGTTGACAATAGTGCATTGCCGTATGCGGTTGAATCTATTTTAATTAAAGGCGGGGTTTTACCACAAGATGCTAAGTTTTTTACGGCAGATGCTGATCGATCTAAAACGTTTATGGCGATAAATAATGTACTGAAAGATCCATCATTTGTAGCTAAAACCTTGGTAAATAATTTAAGTGCCGATGAATATTCAAAAATTAAAAATATTGAGCATTTAATAGAAATTTTCCAATTATTTAAAGCTGAAAAAATTACAGTTGTTTTAGTTCAAAATGCCATTACTGCCTATTTAAAAGATAGAACTTTTGATTACAATAAATATTTTGAAGAAAATACCATTTCAGAGACTCAAATTAAAAATGCTATTGAAAAAGTAATTTCAGAAAATGAAGCCATTGCCAATGAAATTAAAGCCGGAAACCAAGGAAAAGCTGGTATTTTAGTTGGTAAAATAATTACAATAATTGGAAAAGGAGCATCAGGAAAAGTAATAAGAGAAGGTATTTTAGCTGCTTTAGGTGCTGATGAAATGCAAGCTTCAAAAAATGAAGCTCAAAAATCAAAAACAGAAAGCGCAACTACTTCATCCAAAGAACAAGAAGAAGTATTGCCAGAAATTCCTATTGTTATAAAAGAGAGGTACAGAACGCATTTAACTTCTAGTTTATCAGAAAAAAACATCAACGAAAAAATATCTTTGGCTGGTTGGGTTGCAAGTGTTCGTGACCACGGTGAATTAATTTTTATTGATTTACGTGATTCTAGTGCAGAAATTTTTCAGGTTCGTTTAAGCAGAGAATCGTTTCCTAATTTAGATGAATTGGTAAAATTAAAACCAGAATCTGTAATTATGGTTACTGGTGTTGTGGTACAACGTAATGCCGATGATTATAATGCGGCTTTACGTACTGGTGAAATTGAATTAGAAACTTCGGAATTAGAAATTTTAAATCTTTCTAAAACCTTACCTTTTGAAATAAAAAGAGCGACAAAAACCAGTGAAAATGTTCGTTTTCAATATAAGTTTTTAGATCATAGAAATGATGATGTTAGACGCGTTATTGTAAACCGCCATAAAGTTATTAAATTATTACGTGACGTTTTAGATGCAGAGAATTTCTTAGAAATTGAAACACCAATTTTAAGTGCAGGAACCGATGAAGGCGCACGTGAGTTTATTGTTCCAACACGTAAACAACCAGGATTCTTTTACACGTTACCACAAGCACCGCAGCAGTTTAAACAAATGTTAATGGTAAGTGGTTATGAAAAATATTTTCAATTTGCACGATGCTTTAGAGATGAAGATTCTCGTGGAGATCGTCAGCCAGAGTTTACGCAATTAGATATGGAAATGGCATATGCAAGTATGCAGCAAATTATAGATTTAAACACCAAAATGTTTAATGAAGTAGTGAAAAAAATATATGGTAACAAGTGGATTTTACGTCCGTTTGAAATACTTACCTACAAACAAGCTATGGATAATTATGGTTGTGATAGACCGGATTTACGTTTTGGATTGCAATTACAAGATATCACCAATATTGTTAAGGACACTACTTTTCAGGTATTTAGCAAACCAATTGAAGATGGCGGCATTGTAAAATGTATTAAAGTATCAGCTAAAGAGCAAGGAAGTAAGCGTTTATCTAAAGGACAAATTGAAAATTTAACTTCTATTGCGCAACAAAACGGCTTGGGTGGTTTGGCTTATATTATTGTAAATGAAGATGAATTACAATCGCCCATCATTAAGTTTTTAGGTGAAGAAATTGCAGCAGGAATTATAAAAGCTACCAATGCGCAAGTTGGTGATATTGTATTTTTCTCAGCGGCAGATTATACTACAGCAAACAAAGCTTTAGATGCTGTGCGTCAGGAATTGGGTAAACTATTGCATTTAATAAATCCAAAAGAATTACGCCCTGCTTGGGTAATAGATTTCCCTATGTTTGAAAGAACTGATGAAGGACGATGGACCTTTACACACAATCCGTTTTCGATGCCTGCTGTGTACGATTTAGAAAAACACATGAAAGGTAATGATGAAGAGATTGGAACTATCATTGCTCAACAATACGATTTAATTTTAAACGGTTACGAAATTGGTGGAGGATCGGTTCGTGCGCATAAATCAGAAATTTTAGAAGCAACGTATAGAAATATGGGTTACACTAAAGAAGAAATGATTAAAAGTGTGGGAACTATGTACAAAGCGTTTCAATACGGTGCGCCGCCACACGGTGGAATTGCTTGGGGAGTTGACCGTTTAATGATGATTTTAGAGAAAAAAACATCTATTAGAGAAGTTATGGCGTTCCCAAAAACAGGTACTAGTGAAGATTTACTATTTGGAGCTCCATCACTTTTATCTGATAAAAAGGTAGAGGAACAAAACGTGAGAGTTATTAGAAAATAAATAGATAAAAGGCTGTCTGAAAACGAAATTTTCGTCAACCTGAACTTGTGTTTCAGGTTCTCATAGTGATTGATGACCAATATGATGAGATGCTGAATCAAGTTCAGCATGACGTGTTCTTAAAATTTTTCAAGTAGCCTTTTATTTTTATAGATTATACCCAATAGAAAACATTACAATTCTTGGTAATATATATGTTTTTTGATCAGAAATTATATACGATGAAAAACTATTTGAACTTTTATATTTTACGTTTAATAAATTTTGAGCATCTATTTTAAAACTCCAAGCGCTATTTTCCTTTTTATAGGAAAGTGTAGTATTTGCTAATTGGTAATTTGTAGTTTGATTGCTTGTTTTATTAGTATAGTTGTAATTTTCGTACTCAAAAGAAAAAATAAATCCTTTTAAAAAATCATAATCTATAGTTAAATAAGGTTGATTTGTTACAAATTTTGAAGTTTGATTACTTGATGTGTAATTACCAAAATCTTGCTTAAAACCAACTTCAACAGTTGGAAATTTATCAAACAATGTTTTTACAGATAATTCATAGCCTACATTAGTACTTTTATTAGTTACAAAATTTTCATTAATATTTTGTAAATATGTAGAAGTTGAAGCTGTAGTTTTTAAACCATATTTAATATTTTTTATTTTTTTACTAATATCCATATTAAAATTCCAACGTTCTTCGGGGTTATTTATTAATATTGGTGAAATAAATTGGTTGGTTTCTTGAAACTGAACTGCATTTTGAATTCCTTTTACTTTTTTAGTATAATTTATAGCGCTAAACAACATTAAACCTCTGTACAAACTAAATCTGCTATAATACATACGTGCTGTATGAAATAGTTCATTTTCTAAGTTTTCATTTCCTTTAAATACGGAATTGTATGAACGTAAATAAAAACGGTTCGCCAATTTTGAAGCATCAGAAAAGGCACTTTTTAGTTGATAATTTAATTGTATTTTTTTTGAGCTGCTAAACGCAATTTTTGCTGAAAAATCTGGCAGAAGTACCGTTTTTTGATGATTCTCACTTGTAACTTGCTGTGTTTCCCAATTGTATTGGTGCAAAAATGCACCTTGTTTTACTTCAAAAATACCTGCTTTAAATTTGTAATGAATACCCACAAACAAATCATTCAATTGAAACTTTAAATCATTTCCAAATCCAGCTTGAGCAAAGCTATTTTCTGTTCCGTTCTCCAAAAGCTGACTATCTTCCGTTAAAAAAGAGTCTTTAGTATAGTTGTTTCCAATAGTTGTATATATATGATTAAAGTTATTGAGCACCCAATAATGCTTAAAAATAGCATCAATACTGGTTTTATTAATTTCTCTTAATTGATGAATATTATAAGTATCCGATTGCACAATAGGAATTAAACCTTGTAAAATTGGTTGATTTGTTTCCCATAAAGTCATTGGATTATTTTCATCTAAAACAGCATCAACAGCAAATGAAAAGGAATGCTTTTGGTTCATTTTTTTATGCCATTCTATATTTTGATTTAGATACTTTGAAACAGCTTCATTCTTTTCTGAAATATGGTTTTGTTCATTTTCAATGACTGATAAAATGGTGTTATTTTTATAGTTATCCGTCTGTTTTACTTGCGATTTAAAATACCATTGTTCATTGTTATTAGGTGCATATTCAATATTTAACTTCCCAATACCCAATATATTTCTTGTAGCAGAATTATGGGCTTTTTCTTCTGTAAATGCAGAATATTGATTGATTGATTCTTGAAAAGTTTCATTTTTTGAATGTGAAAAAATAGCATATCCAGAAATGTCTAGCTTGCTATTTACCGCTTTGGTAATGTTTAATGCGCCAAATTTATTAGTACTGTTTACAATATCTTGGGTTTCTAAAAACTGAGAAAAATCACTGGCAGAAATATTATAAATTGAACCATCGGTTTTTAAAAAGGCACTAACACCACCTTGAAAATTCATATAATCTTTAAATGTAAAGGTTTTCTCACCCGTATTATTTAAGTTCCCAATAAAATTAACATTGGTTTTTGGGCTGTAATAAAATAAGTTGCTGTGTGCTCTGTAAAAATCTTTATTTCCCTTTCCAACTTCAATATCGCCAAAGGCAAATTGTTTTTTATCTTTTTTTAAGAGAATATTCATTGCCATTTCATCTGAATCTGTTACGTTTTTTAAAAAGGCAATTTCATTATAATTATCAATTACCTGCACTTTATCAATAGCATTTGCAGGAATATTTTCAACGGCTAATTTAGTGCCGCCATTAAAAAACTTCTTGCCTTCCACTAACATTTTTGTTACTTTTTTACCTTGTACTGTAACACCTCCATTTTTATCAACCTCAACACCTGGTAATTTTTTAAGTACATTTTTTAATTTGCGTTCTTCTCCTGTAACAAACTTACTGGTGTTGTAGGTTATGGTATCTTCCTTTACGGTAACTGGCAACTCAATAATAACTTCTTGTAATTGATTGGAATCTTCTTTTAAAATTATGTTTTTTAGTGCATTTTCTGAAGCTACTAATTCAAAATTGGCAGTTTTATAGCCCATATAACTCACCGAAATTACAAATTTTTCACCTTTATTAAGTTCTAATTTGTACAACCCTGCATCATCAGTAATTGCAAATTGTAAATTTTTTGTAAGGTCTGCAGGTTTAGCAATAACGTTGGCATAGCTTAACGGATTTTGCAAACTATCTTTTACGCTACCTTTTAGGGTAATTGTTTGGGAATTTGCAACACAAATTTTGATGATAATAAAAAATATACTTAGAAATTTCCTTATAAACATATCATTTTTTTCTTTCCTTAAAAAACCCTGGAAAATAATCCTTTAATAAATTACGATACTCCTCCTCTGTTACTTTTATCCCAGCATTTGGCTTTTCTATACGAACAGGTCTCTTTGAGTTTAGCTTTATTTTTGTAGCTCTATAACTTAGTAAAGAATGTTCTAATTCCAAAATTAAGCCTGGCAGGCCATTATATTCTTTTGGTCCAAAGCTTACTGGAATTTGTGGTGTAAACCAAGCTACTGTCTTATTATTTGAATTTAAAGTATCTTTTTTTATTGCTTTAAAACAATTATAAGTCCCTATTTTTTTTGATTCTTGTTTAATTTCCCAAGTAATCGGTTTTTTATTAATTAAAAATTTACCAGCCGCATTACTTTTTTGTAACAAATGTATATCATTTGAAACGTCATTATAAAACACATCTCCTTTTCCTGCAAAGGTTCGAGTCAAATTAATTCCTTGATCTGCATCATTCTCCATTGGAGTATCCAATTTGTAAAGAGATTCATTATTAGAAAAAAATAAGCTTGCAGTAATATCTTTGGAATTATTTATAGCTTTTATTGCCTGTTTATTATTTTCAGTTTCAACAATCTCTTTTTGGTTGGCTTTATTATAACTAATAGTATATGTTACTTTTCCTTCAATGTTGTTTTGAGCAAACAAAAAAGTAGTATATAAACAGGTTATTATTAAAATATAAATTTTCATTTTAAATAGAATTTGAACAACCGAGTATTAATATATTAATACTCGGTTGTAATTAAACAAATTTGTTATACTAATTTGCCATACAGTCAAGATAAAACTCCATATAAAGTTCAAGATAATAATCCTGATACTCCCCTCGAATATCTTCTTCATTAACCATTGCAACTGTTTCAACGTTACCCATGGCTTGATCAACACAATCTCTAACTTTTACAACTTTGTCTTCTATACTTGAATTCGCATTCACCATTGCTAAACTTGCAAAAACAAATACTATACTTAAAATTATTTTTTTCATTTTATTAAAATTTAAATTTGTTACTAGCGCATAATTGCGCTTTAATATTTTGTTAGTTCTGCGAGGTGTATTACTTTTGCAACACTTTTGGCTGTTTGTATATAGTAGCTATGTCATAATAGTTAGTGGTTTTAAGTTAAACATTTTATTAGCGTATTGTGTTCTTAAAATTTTTACCAGCAGAGGATTTTTATTTTTTCTCCGCTTATTAACAATATATAATTACCTTCTTTAAGTTTTATTTAAAACTTAAAGGCAACAAAAAAACTCTTAATATGAGTTTACTCCTTATTCTTAAAAATATGTGGTAAATAGCAATTTACAGCAGTATTCTTTTTCATATAACAATTTTATATTAGGTTTTAAATCTTTCTTCAGGTTAAATGTATAAAAAAAAAAAAAAGACTTGGCAAAATATTTTTACTAATTAGCTACATTTAAAATGGTTATAAATAAGAATAATATTTATCTTATTTTTAAAAAAAGCTAATTTCTTCTACTTTTATCAATTTCTTTATATTTATTTAATAATTGCTCATGAGTTATAATTTTACCTTTTTCAGGCTTTTTAATTTTAGGCTCATTTTTAGGATTTAATTTTATTGAACTTGCATAATATGTTATACCGCCTTCTGTTAATTCTAAAATAAGACCTGGTAAACCTGCATAATATTTTGGACCAAAACCATTTGCAATTTGAGGAGTATACCAAGCTTCAATTGCTATCTTTTTTTTAGGGTTTACTTTTATAGCTGTTGCTTTAAAGCAAATATAAGCTCCTATTTGTTTGGATTCGTTTGATAATTTCCAACCAATTTCATTTAAATTTCTTTTTATAATCATTCCCTTATCATAAGAACCTAATTCCTCTAATGAAATACTATCTTTAATACTTGTATAAAAAAAACTATCGCTTGCTGTAAAAATTTTAGCATAATCTATACTAATCATATTATTTTCTGAACCTAAAATTTCTTTCCAAAAATAATTGGAACTGTCTTTATTAAAAATCAAATTAAACTGAAAGGAGTCTTGATATTCCTTTATGCTTTCATTTATAGTATAAAGTGCCTCTGCCGCTCCTGGCTTACCAAATTGTTTCAATGAATCTATATTAAACATATCTGAAGCTCTATATTTATAAACTACTTCACCCGTAAATTTTTGTGCATAATTTGTGTTGTAAATTGAAAATATGAGTACGAGTAAAAAAATGTTTTTTATTGAATTCATGTGGATGAGTATTAATTTCGTTTTATGCTCTTTAAAAAATCATACGCCCTTTTTTTTTGCTTATTTCATTGTATTCATCCTTTGTAACTTCTTTACCTTTTGCTGGTTTCACTATTTTAGTGCCTTTTTTAGTATTTAACTCAATTGTTGAGGCATAAAAACGAACGTTTTGATATTGTATTTCTATAATTAAACCCGGTAAACCGCCAAAACCTACAGGACCAAAACCAAATGGAATTTCAGGAACAAACCAAGCTTCAACAGGATGCTTAAATATACCTACATTATTTTCAACAACTTTTGTAGTGAGTGCCTTATAACATTTATAGTTGCCTATTAATTTACTCTCATTTGTAATTTGCCATTTTATGGAGTCTAAATTAGAAACTATATTAAAAATTTCTCCTGACAGCTCAACACTTCTTATAGCCTCTTTTGTTTTTAAATTCATATAAAAATCGCCACTTGCACCTCCCGCACCTACAATAAATTTTAGTGATTTTTCATCTGTTTCAATCGCTAAATTTTCTTCTAAGGAAAATAATGATTCATTATTATTAATAATCAGATTGTACCGTAAACTATTGCTACTTTCTTTTAAACCATCTTGTATGGTATTCATTATTTTTTGCTTCTCTGGATTGCTATTATTTATTGGGTAGTAGTTTATTATATCTTTTTTATACATAACAAAAACTTTCCCATTCTGAGAAAAACTTAGTACTGTAAATAATAATAGTGTTGATAAAAGAATTATTTTTTTCATTTTATTGAAATTTATTTTAATTATTCTGGTGCTTTTTCATAAAATCCTGTGTCAATTTTTTTACAATATTTTCATATTCTTCTGACGATACCTTCTTTCCTTCTATTGGTTTATTTATAACCAAGGAATCTAGGTTTAATTCAATTTTTAAAGCTGAAAAAGTTAGGTTTCCTTCTTGTAATTCTAAAATTAAACCTGGTAAATTGTCATATTCTTTAGGTCCAAAATTAACTGGTATTTCAGTTGTATACCAAGCAACAACTTCTCTTTCCTTAGTAATTCCTTTTCTGTTTTTAAAATACTTTACTGCTGTTGCTTTTAAACAAGAATATTTTCCAATTATCTTTTCTTCTTGAGTTAATTCCCACTTTATTAAGGGATAATCAACCAAAAATAATTCTCCATAATACTCTTTTTGATTTATTCTTTCATTTGCTTTTACATTTGAATAAAAAATTCCATTTCCAGCAAAAATTGTAACTAAACCTAATTTCTTATCATTTTCATTTACTAAAACGTCTTGTTTTTTAAAAATAGATTCATTGCTAGAAAAACTTAATATGTATAGTAATTTATCTGAATCCATTGACAAAGATTTACTATTATCCATATTAAATTCTGCTGAGTAAACAATTTGTCCATTTATATTTTGACTATAAGTACTCTGTGAAATAAATGTTATTAAAACTATACTTATCAATAATAAAGTTTTTAAATATCTCATTTTTTAAATATTTTAATTAAAAAATTAAGGATTCATTATAAAAAAAAGTTAACTAATGAACCCTTAATCGCTCATTAAATTAAGTTTTTTATTTAATATTCGTTAAATTCATTGCATAAATCGAAAAGATTACGAAAAACTCTTCCCCATTCTTCACTTGACCAATCTTGATCACTATTTTCTTCAATTTCATTTGCTGCATTATATGCTTTACTCAAACAGCTTTCCTCAGCTATATTAAAAATTTCTGAAATTTCTGTTAATTCATAATTAAACTCCATTGAATTTATTGTTTTAATTAAAACTTTATAATCATTTAAAACTTCATTTTCTTTAGCTTCATGAGCTTCAATATTAATTGCCAGTACTAAAAAAATTGCTCCTAAAATTAATTTTTTAAATGCGCATAATTGCGCTTTTATATTTTGTCAGTTCTGCGAGGTGTATTACTTTTGCAACACTTCCTCTGTTTGTATTAATTAGCTATGTCATAGTTGGTTGGTTTTAGGTTAAACATTTTATTAGCGTATTGTGTTCTTAAAATTTTTACCAGCAGAGGATTTTTATTTTTTCTCCGCTTATTAACAATATATAATTACCTTCTTTAAGTTTTAAATAAAACTTAAAGGCAACAAAAAAATCTCTTAATATGAGTTTACTCCTTATTCTTAAAAATATGTGGTAAATAGCAATTTACAGCAGTATTCTTTTTCATATAACAATTTTGTATTGGGTTTTAAATCTTTCTTCAGGTTAAATGTATAAAAAAAAAAAAAGACTTGGCAAACTATTTTTTAGGATACAATTTACATTGCTTTTTATCAGTATTTTAGGAGGTTTAGCTGTAATATTTGGTGCTTTTGGGGCGCATGCATTAAAAAAATATTGAATGAAGATCAACTAAAAAGTTTTGAAACTGGTGTTAAATACCAACTTGTAGTTTACAAATAATCTAAATAAGTAAGTAATGCCTTTAAAATGATACTGTGTTGGAAGCTGTGCATTTAAAATTATCATTACCGTTAAAAAAGGTACAATTTTATTGTTGTCAAGCTATTTTTTGGGTGGTTCTTTTCTAATTTGAATTCCTTTTTTTAACCAACGTTTAATTTGTACAGCAGGCTGAAAATTTAAATGAAATTTTTGAATGCCCTTTACGCGTAATAATGCTTGTGAAGGTTGCGCTTTGCCTTTCATTCCAATTTTAAACTTTCCTAAATGTTCTATATCAACTATTTTGCCATCTTGCAAATGAAATAACATTTTAGGAGCCAATGCCATTAAAACAAATTTAACATCAACAGCACTTAAAGAACATTCATTACTAATTTCATACGCTATTTGGTCTAAATCTACCGTACCTGTACTTACAGCTTGCATAATATGCTGTATTTCATCTGTATTCAAAGGATTTCTTCGTTTTGAAAATCGATATTGTAATGGCATAATGTGAGTATTAAAATTTATAACGTATAGTTGTATTTATTTCTTCTTCTAGTAAATGAATTGTTTTCTTGTATAAATGAGTTTTTTTACTTGATAGTTGAAGTAAATATAGTGCTTTTTATTTAAAAATATAGTACTATTAATTTGTAAATATTGAGCTATTTAATTAAGAAAATTGTACTACTAAAAAATACACATCTTTTAAATGAAGTAATACACTGAATTAAAGAAAGTTAAACGTGTGTATTTATATTAAATTAAAAATAACCCATTGAGTGTAATTAGTTTTTTAAGTTAAGTTTTCGTCAGTTCGAGTGATTTTCGATAGAAAATTGTATCGAGGACTAGAAAATTTATCTTAAAAAATGGTTCTCGATACATTTTTTGTTCCTTTGCAATACACAAAAAACACTCGAACTGACGTTTTTAAAAATTACACCTAACGTGTTAAAGATACTAAAAATATATTGATATGTAATAAGTAAGACCTATTAATTATGAACAAAAAATCATCATTTATTTAGAACCAAGCTATCTAAAAAGCCTTGAAATTAGTCCTGCTATTTTAAAGTTTTTCAATCAGTTTCATTTACAAATAAGAATAGCTACATTTACACCAAACTATTTTTTATGTCACAATTTACATTACTTTTTGCCAGTATTTTAGGAGGTTTAGCCGTTATTTTTGGTGCTTTTGGTGCACATGCATTAAAAAAAATACTAAATGAAGATCAATTAAAAAGTTTTGAAACTGGTGTAAAATACCAACTATATCACGCTATTGTTTTATTGGTTATTGGCTTTAATTTAAGTTTAGATACTACATTAGAAAAATATATGGTATATAGCTTTATGATTGGAATTATACTTTTTTCATTCAGTATTTATGGTTTGGTTATTTCATCTGCAAATAATAAAAAATTAAAGTTTTTAGGCCCAATTACGCCTTTAGGTGGTTTATTATTAGTATGCGGCTGGATTTTGTTATGTTTTTCAATTTTGAATTTATAACATAAAGAGGCTGTATTGAAAGTAGAATTTTAGTCAACTTATGCATCTATTTCACTCAGCAACAGATTATTGAGCGAAGTAGATACACAGGTTCTCATTGTGATCGATGATCAATATGATAAGATGCTGAATCAAGTTCAGCATGACGTGTTTCTAGACTTTTTAAACAGCCTCTTTTTTTAAAACAACTAACTAAAGCTTTTGTCTATAAATTATTTTGAAGAAAATAATTTAGGATTAAATGTAAACATAATCCAGCTCCAAGAACTGTTTTCATCTTTACCACCACCTTTTAATACTTCCATAGAATTTGTTCCGTACATTTTAGAATAACCTGCGCTAAATGCAATATTATTAGCTACTTTATATCCAATTGTTAGATCAATTTCAGTTCCTAATTTACTGTCCATTTTAGTAGTTCCGCTATAAATATCAGCAGCAGATGAAAAGAAATGAGGCATAACCTTTGCTGAAAACTTATCTTTATTATACCCAACAAAACCATTTACATCTACTAAACCAACTGATCCACCGTGGTTTCCAACATAAAAATAATCCATCCAACCATTAAATTTATGGTTGGTACCATATAACGGATTGAAGGATTTTACGTCTAAACTTGTGTCATTTGTGTCTTTCCCACTTAAATATTCAGCACCTACACCAAAAGAAAATAAATCGGAAGCTTTATAACTTATGTTTCCAGAAAAATTAGAAGCACTTACATCTTTATCAGAAATTTTTCCAGTTTGAACATATATAGAGAAATCTGAAGCAAATTTTCCTTCTTTATACGTAATATACGTACCTATTGTTTGTGAGTAATCTACTTTTTGATCTCCAGCATTTAAATATTCAACACCATTATTTAAAGCCAATAAACTTAAACCAACTTTATCAATTGCTGTGTGATAATATGCATATTGAAATGTTTTGTAACCTGCAATATTGCTGTATAAATTATCTACACCTGCTTGGCTATCAGCATTTAAAGCAAAACCTATATCTAAATTACTCTTTTCTGAAAGTTTAAATTTAGCAATCATAGCATCATGGCTTCTAGCTTGTTGTGCCCAACCTACGTTTCCAAAAATTCTACTGTCATCATATACAATTTCTTGACGCCCTAATTTTAATGAAAAACTGTCAGATAATAATGCTTCTGCCCAAGCTTCGTGTAACATTGTAGCATTGTCATCAGCGCCTAAAGTACTAATATCTCCCCAAACTCTAACGTTTTGTAAAGACATTCCAATTTTAATTTTATCTTGACTAAAATTAAAGTTTAAACGTGATCGCTGTGAAATAAAGTTGGCACCATCTGCATTTGTTGCTAGCAATGAACCGTAACCATGTTTATTTTCAAAACGCGGTCTTAATTCGGCAGATAAATCAAATTGTTGCGCATAATTAGTTGTTACAATTAATGTAACTAAAAGTGTAAAATAAAAATACTTTCTCATTGGTATTTGTTTTAATTATTTTTCAGTTAAATATATAAAGACCTCTTTGTCTTTATATGGCGAAAATACGCGCAATAAAAGAAGTAAATAATGATTTTTATCAACTTTGCTATTTTAAAATAAATAGTAGCGTTCCCATTACTATAATTAAATAAAATATTATTGAAAATTTCCAAAAAGAATGTGCTTTTTTCATTTCCATAAAATAATTTGCAACTAAAATAAATTTAATGGCAGCAAGCACCAATATAAAAGTTACAGCAACTGTTGTTACAAGTGTTGAATTTGATACCAATGCTGTACAAATTGTAAGCATAATTAATACTAGCCAAACTATTAAAAGAAGGTTTTTTCTCATTTTAAAAAAGTAAATAGATTACGGGAAATAATAATAACCAAATTAAATCGCACATATGCCAAAACGCAGCACTTGCTTCAAAATCTTCTAAGTTTAGGGTAGATTTTCTTTTAAAACCAACATAATTAAATAGTAAAATAACCAATCCAACCACCACATGAATTACATGAAACAAGGTTAACATCCAATAAAATGAAAAAAATGTATTGTAACCAATTGTTAAACCTGCTTGTAGTTTAAAATAATATTCAACGCTTTTTAATAGTAAAAACAACACGCCACCAACCATTGTTAATTTTAGAAAAAAAGTAGCTTTTTCAATCTTATTTTCTTTAAAATTTTCTACCGATTTTGCCATAAAAAACCCACTGGTTAATAAAAAAATGGTATTGATTGCACCAAAAGTAGTATTCAATAATAATTTAGATTGATGAAAAATTTCAGGTTCATCTTTACTATACAAAACCATTGCAACTAAAGCTGCGCCAAAAGTGAATAATTCTAAAAAGATGATAATCCATAGTAAAATTCCTCCTGGCGGATACGCAATATTTTTGCTGTTAATTGTTGAAGTATCCATAAATTAATCCCAATCTAACAAACGTTTTTCGCCTTCTAATTTTTGAATATCTGTTACGTCCTGTGACATTTCAATAACACCTCTGTATTTCTTATCATTATCTCTAATAGCGAAATATCTGATATGAATAATTCTTCCTCTAAAGTTGAACCAAAACTCTGCAACATCTTTTGTTCCAGCTTTAAATTCGGCTACAATTCGCAATACCATATCTACACTTTTTGGTGGATGACAAAAACGAACTTCACGTCCAATAATTCCTTTACTTCTTGGAAAAACTCTATCATCTCCTCTATTGTAAAAAATTACTTTATCATTTTCATCCACAAACGTAATGTCAACTGGCAAAAAACGAAGTAATAAATTTACTTGTTCAGGAGTCATATAACCTTCGTCGTAATGAAACGTGTTTTCCAACGAAAAAGATAAATCGCGTTGTGTAAAATCTTCACTTGGGTGCACATATGTTTCTTGCTCAATTGCAGGATATGGTAATGGTTTTTCTAATAACATCCAACCAATTTCCTCATCGCCTTGGTAAAATTCTTTCCATTCGTCTTCCGATAATAATTCCATTGAATTTGGAAATAATTTCATATGTTCAATGGTTAATAAACGCTTAATTCCTTCCACTAAATACGGAATATTATCTACAATTTTCTGTGTATTTCTTTCTGAATTATAGGTATTTAATAAACGTATTTGATCACGTAAATTGTCATGAAATGACCACATTCCTTGACTTGGACCTTCCCAACCGTGCTTTTCTAAATATGGAAATAATTGATTTTCTTTGCGTGAAAATCGTTTTTCAATAGTTGTTAATTGATTGAAAATATTAAAATATTTTTGAAAATCAGCTACTGGATTAACATCATATAATTCAGCTAATAAATTCTGAATTAATTCGCTTTCTTGGTAATATACTTTTACTGGATGCCCCGTTGGCAGTTTTTCTACAGTAGTTAAAAATGAATTCATTTTTTTAATTTTTTATTAGGCTATTAATTTCAACACTTTTGGAAAAAAAACGTGTTTATTAAAATGTACATATTTTTGAAGTTGATGATCTAATTCGTGTAATTTTTCATATAAAAAACGGAACGAATTACAACCATCTGCAGGAACAGTATAATGTGTAGATAAATTTGAAATTTCTTTAAAAGTATCACTCACTAATTGTTGTGCAATTTCAGTTTTATTGATGGCTTTTTTAATTCCATCTATTTGATCTGTTGAAATTTCATCGAATTTATTGTTTAACTCTAAAACACTTTCAATAGTTGGAAACAAAGTAGTTTCTGTATTTTTTAGCATTTCAACCAACACCACCTCAACAGCTTGTAATAACGTATTAATTTCAACAACTTCTTTTGCATGACCTCCATGAACCTGCGCTACTTTAGCTGCAATTGGCATAATTTGCGGTAAATTTTCTTCAATGTAATTGTGGTATTCTTCACTAATTTGATCAATTAGTGAACTAATATCTAAATCGTTTAAATCATGTTCTCCCGATATTTTTGAATTTAAAGCTTCAATTTCTTGCTTTAAAACGTTAAACTCAATTCCAATTTCTTTACAAGCGTTTTCTAAAGTAACGCCACCTCCACAACAAAAATCGATTTTGTATTTGCTAAAAACGTGATCAGATCCTAATTTTTTTGAAACAATTTCTGCAACTGTATTCTCTTTTGTAATATTCATCATTTTAAATTTTATGATTGATGTTTTATTTTTTCATATAGTTGAACCATAGACCTTAACAATTCAACTGGTGTTGTTAATATTTGATAATGATTTTGTCCAAACATTTGCGGTAAATAATATTTTGCTTGTGCTTCAATAGCTAAAGCATACGAATTTATATTGCGTTCATTTAATTCTCTTAACGCTTGTTTTACATCATTTACGCCGTACTTACCTTCGTATTTATCGTAATCATTTGGTTTGCCGTCTGACAGTAAAATCACCCATTTATTTTTAGTACTTCGCTTATCTAACATCGCACCAGAATGACGCAAAGCAGCACCAATTCTGGTATAACCACTTGGCGCTACAGCGCCAACTTTAAATTTGGCTTTATTCCAATCTTCATCAAAATCTTTTATGGTGATGTATGAAGAATGATTTCTAGTTTTAGAGTAAAAACAATCGATAGAAAAATCGATATTAAATTCATTTAAAATTTCTCCAAACAAAATAGAAACTTGCTTTTCTACATCAATTACGCGATTTCCTGCGGCATAACCATCACTTGATAAACTGATATCTAACAGCAATAAAATGGATAAATCTTTCTCCTTTTTACGTTTTGAAATGTAAATATTTTCTGAAGGTGTGTGGTTAGAATGTACATCTACAAACAAATCTGTAATAGCATCAATATCAAATTCATCACCTTGTGTTTGTCTGCGTTGTTGTTGCAATTTATTGTTTACCGTTGTCAACATTTTACGCAAACCCATTAAGGTACTATTGTTTTCCTTTATCGTTTTTTTGTAATAATTCACATCATTTTTTAGCAAAGTTTTTGGGTATACTTTGCAAAAATCTGGTTTATAAGTACGTTTTGTATAATCCCATTCATCATATTTAATATGATAGCCATTGGCATCAATTTCAGCACTTTCAGAAACGGTTGTATTTTCAATAAAATCTGCCTGATATACAGAATGCGCGGTATCATCAACACGTACGGTATATTTCATATTAACATCTTCCAACGCATTTGAATGATCATCCAATTCATCTTCCCCATCAAAATCTCTAAAATTACCACCAAATTCTTCTGCTGTTTCAACTTTTTCAAACTGATGTTGTAAAACAGCATCTTCTTGTTGCTTTACATCAACTTGCACAGAAATAATTTCTTCAACAGCTTTTGATTTTAAAATGGTTTTCGGTTGTTCTTCATTGGCTTTTTTTACTTTATCTGTAAAATTATTTAATGTGTTTTCTGAAGCTTCTTCAGGGTTGTTTCGCATCCATTTTCCGTAGATAAATGAATAATCTGCCACTTCTTCTTCTTTTACTTTGTTTGTATAGAACTTTTTAAAGTTCGCATAGTATTTTTTAGTTATGGGAAATTGCTCAAATAACGATACTAATATTTGTTGAGATGTTTCTTGTGCTTTTTGTTGTGATTCTATTAACTCATGTTCTTGATGATCGTTCCAATTTAAATTTAAATTCTTTTGAATTGATAAGTATAAAACTCGAAATAAATAGAACGCAATATTTTCATCAATCGACTGAAAATCAGAAAATTTTGTAGGTAAAAAGAAATTATTGTTTTTATAACCACCTTCTCTTTCAGCCTCGTAAATTTCGATAGAATTACCAGTAATTGCGCGCGCCAATATGGTTAATCTAGGTTTTATATCTTCTAAATTAACAGTGTACAAATTCGCATTCTCTTTCTCTTTTTTCTTTCTTTTAAAATAAAAAGCTAATTTGGTAAATATGTATTCATCTGGTTCGAACATTCTTTATTTTTTGGCAAATTATATCATCAAATTACATAAATCTTTCAGTGCTTCAATCACTTCTAAATCATCTGTTAAAGGTTCTACAATAGCAACTTCTACCGATAATCTTTTTGGTAAACCACTATGAATTAATTTTGCTGCATCCACCAACAAACGTGTTGAAACAGTTTCTGCTAAACCTAGTTCCGTTAGATTTCTAATTTTTGTAGCAATATTTACTAGCTTTTTAGCAATACCAGCTTCAATACCAGCTTCATTCACCAAAATTTCAATCTCAATTTTTTCTTCAGGATATGCAAAAGAACTTGCAATAAAACGCTGGCGAGTAGATGGTTTTAATTCTTTAAATCCTTTTTGATAACCTGGATTAAAAGATGCAACTAACATAAAATCTTCATGTGCTTTTACTATAATTCCTAACTTATCAATAAACAATTCTCGCCTATGATCTGTGAGTGAATGAATAGCAACAATAACATCTGGCCTAGCTTCAGCAATTTCATCTAAATAAATAATGGCGCCTTGTTTAATTGCTGTTGTTAAAGGTCCATCCGACCAAATTGTTTCTGCTCCTTTTATAATATACCTTCCAACTAAATCTGTTGATGAAGTTTCTTCGTGACAACTTATTGTAATTAGCTTTTTATCTAATTTTGAAGCCATAAATTCTACAAACCGAGATTTTCCAGTTCCTGTTGGTCCTTTTAATAAAAATGGAATCTTATTTTTATAAGCGTGTTCAAACACTTCAACTTCTTTTCCTATTTGATGATAATATGGTAATTGCGTGTTCATTTTCTTCTTTTTTTGATTTATTAGAGTTGAAAACCAGAGCCTTTGACTATTGTGCAAACAAGTATGGGTATTTGCTAATTATCTTAAACTCTGGCATCAATCTAAAAAACTACAATTTAAATTTTTCAGCTAATTATTCATTAATCTGTAATGCCTCATCAGTTGGCTTACCGTGCTTATAAAAATCAATAATATATAATACAATTCCGGTTGTAAACATCGTTGCACACAACACTAAAACAACAAAATGGATACTAATTTCTTTTTGAACTTTCATAAAATCCATTCCAAACTTACGTTCTAAATAAACTTGTGCAACACCAGCAACTCCAAAAGCAACTGTCATTCCAATCATACCAATATTTGCTAGCCAAAATGCTGCTCTACCTCTAGTACTTTCATATAATTTTCTACCAGTCATATTTGGTAAACTATAACTTATAATTGCTAAAACAATCATTGCGTATGCTCCCCAAAAAGCTAAATGTCCGTGCATTGCTGTTACTAAAGTTCCGTGTGTATATAAATTTGTTTGAGGTAATGTATGTGCAAATCCTAATAAACCAGCTCCTACAAAAGATACAATTGCAGAACCTAATGTCCAGTATAATGCTAATTTGTTTGGATGTTTTTTCTCACCTTTTCTATACATATTTACTGCAAATAATGCCATTGCTAAGAAAGCTAAAGGCTCTAATGCTGAAAATATTCCACCAACAACTAACCAAATTTTATTTACACCTATGTAATAATAGTGGTGACCTGTTCCTAAAACTCCAGATAAGAAAGTTAAACCAACAATTACGTATAACCATTTTTCAATAACTTCTCTATCAACACCTGTTAATTTTATTAATAAAAATGATAAAATACCACCCATAATTAATTCCCAAACACCTTCAACCCATAAATGAACAACCCACCAACGGAAAAATGAATCGGTAACTTGGCTATCAAAAGGTAACATTCCTGGTAAGTACAATAATGCTGCAAATAATAATCCCATAGAAAGCACTAACGCAGTAGTAGTTTGGCGTTTTCCTTTAAATAATGTGGTTAAAATTAAACCGAGGAATAATAATACGTTTACAACTACTAAATAATCTAACGGACGAGGAATTTCTAAAAATTTACGTCCTTCCCAATAATTAAAATGATAACCAACAATTGCTATAACTCCAACAATTGCTAAGCTAATTAATTGGACATATGCTAATTTTACACTTACCAATTCTTTTTGAGCTTCTTCTGGAATAATATAATAAGCTGCTCCCATAAAACCAGATAATAGCCAAACAACTAATAAATTTGTATGTACGGCTCTTGCAGTGTTAAAAGGAATAAAATCGTGTAAGTTATCAAATCCTATTCGGGCAAAACCCATAATAAAACCGTATGTAATTTGTAATATTAATAAGAGCATTGAAAGGGCAAAAAACCAATATGCTACTTTTTGTGATTTATATTTCATAATGTGATTTTTAGTTGTTAATTTTATCTTTTGCTAAAGGCGAAACAATTCTGTCAAAACCATTTAAATCAATCTCTCCAATCCATTTAAAAAATGCTATTACATCAGTAGCTTCTTGTTCTGTCATTCCGTACGCCACCATTTTTCTACCGTTTGGTTGCCAAGGTCCTTTAGACATTAGAATACTTTTAATTACTTCCTCTCCATTTCCATCATAACGTTGGTTTAATCTGTCCACTACTTTTGTAAGCTCAGGTGCATAATAGCCTCCTTCGCCTAAAATAGTATGACATCCCATACAGTTATTTGATTCCCAAATTTCTTTACCTCTAACCACTTCTGCAGTAAGATTTTCATGATTTGTTTGATCCGTTGCTTCCGATAATGAATACACTGTAAGTCCTATAAAAATTAGGAAAGTTACCAATGTACCGCCAAGAAAGAACGCCCTTGCTTGTTTTTTAGATAACATGTTTAAAAGAGTTTAATTTAGTTAAATTGATTATTAATATATATTAAGACCTTTTTATCTTTTATATGGTACAAAAGTAAATAAAATATTTATTTGAATTATGATAATTGTCATAATTTTAATTTTATTTAAATTCAGGTGTAATATCTTTTAGGGTTAATTTTCTTCCTTGCGAAGTAATCTCTTTAGAAAATTCCATAATAGTTAAATCTCTAAACTTTCCTAAAATACCATTTTTAAATGGCTCAACAATAAAATGAACTGGACAAGGATTTGCGCCATCACATTCAGAAAGCCCTAAAAAACATTCGTTTAACCTAGTTAATCCATCAATATTTTCAATTATATCTAATACAGTTCTTTTTCCGTTCTTTTTAGTTAAATAGAAACCACCATTAGGACCTTTTGTTGAAGAAATAATTTTGCCTCGTACTAATTGTTGAAACAATTTTGCCAAAAATGGATTAGGTACATCAATACTTTCGGCAATGACTTTTACACTTATTTTATGGGTTTCACTTGAATGTTCTGCTAAAAACAATGTTGATAAAATAGCATACTTACTTGCACGAGATAACATCATAATAAATAATATTTTTGATTTCTTTTTTTGGTAAAATTAATAAAAAAAGAGTAACAAGTATTATATTTTTTTGAATTTAACTGTAAAGTGCCTCATTATAGGAGCCTCATCTGAAATGATATATCCAGATTTTGCTTCATTTCTAGTGTCATAAATATTTTTAATAGAAGCAGCAATGTAATCCATATGATTATTTGTGTACGTTCTTCTTGGTATTGCTAATCTAACTAATTCTAATTCTGGATATCTATTTTCTCTTGTAACCGGATCTCTATCTGCTAAAACTGTCCCAATTTCAACACCACGAATTCCACCAACAACGTATAATTCTACAGCTAATGCTTGTCCTCTGTATTCTTCTCTTGGAATGGTTGGTACAAATTTATTAGCATCTAAATAAATAGCATGACCGCCAAATGGTTGTTGCACAGGAACACCATAATCTACCAACTTTTGACCTAAATATGCAACTTGCTCTACCCTACTTTCTAAATAATTAAATTCTGTAGATTCATTTAATCCAACTGCCAATGCACCCATATCTCTACCATTCATCCCTCCATAGGTAATAAAACCTTCAAACATAATATTAAAAACAGTTGCTTGTTTAAAAACTTCTTTGTTATTAAGCGCAATAAAACCACCCATATTTACCAAACCATCTTTTTTTGCACTCATTGTCATTCCATCACCATAAGAAAAAACTTCCTTTACAATTTCTTTAATCGTTTTATCAGCATAACCTTCTTCTCTTTTTTTGATAAAATAGGCGTTTTCAGAAAAACGTGCAGCATCAAAATATAAAGGGATTCCGTATTTTTTACAAAGTTCAGAAACTTCTTTTGTGTTTTTAACAGATACAGGCTGTCCACCCGCACTATTACATGTAATGGTTAAAATTACAAATGGAATTTTTTCTTTTGGATATTTATTAAATACAGATTCTAATTTTTTTATATCTATATTTCCTTTAAACGGATGTACTACTGATGTATCAAATGCTTCATCAATTGTGCAATCAATTGCGGTTGCTTTTCTGAATTCAATATGTCCTTTTGTTGTATCAAAATGTGAGTTTCCAGGCACAACATCGCCTTCTTTTACCAAGGTAGAAAATAACACATTTTCAGCAGCTCTTCCTTGATGCGTTGGTAAAAAATACTTAAAACCAGTTATATTTTTTACTGTCTTCTTTAATTTTTTAAATGATAATGATCCCGCATAACTTTCATCTCCTATCATCATTTCCGCCCACTGTTTATCACTCATAGCACCAGTTCCAGAATCGGTTAATAAATCAATAAAAACTTTATCTGAAGAAAGGTTAAATAAATTATAATGCGCTTTTTTAATCCATTTTAAACGTTGTTCTTTAGTTGATCTGTTAATAGTTTCAACCATTTTAATTTTATACGGTTCAGCATATGGTAATTCCATAATAATAATTTTAATATTTATAAAAGAAGTAAGGTGATGTGTGGTTTAATAACCAAAAACGAGGTAAATAATTATTTCATAAAACACTCAGGGCGCTTTATATTTAAATAACTGTTAAAATATAGTTTGAAAAAACTTAATGTATTCATAAAACTTATTTCTGATAACAAATTTACAAAATTTAAATTTTAATGTCTCAATTTCACTATAAAATTTGAATTTTAATTAATGACAATAATCAGTAATTGTGACAAAAGTTACAATTAACTTTACTTCCGCAAAAGCTAGGTTATTTTTGTCTTAAAATTACATTAAAAAGGTAGTTTTATGACAATTATCATTAGCTTTGCAAAACATTATTTTTAATAACAAAATTAATAAAATGAATAAATTTTTATCGTTTATATATTCTACTAGAATTATGGCCGTTCTTTTTCTTGTATTTGCTGCAGCTATGGGTGTTGCAACTTTCATAGAAAATGATCACGGAACTGAAACAGCAAAAGCAGTAATTTATAATGCTTGGTGGTTTGAAGGAATTATGGTATTTTTTGCAATCAACTTTTTTGGAAATATTTTTAAATATAAATTATTAAGAAAAGAAAAATTAGTTGTTTTAGCATTCCATTTAGCTTTCTTTTTAATAATCATAGGCGCTGGAATAACAAGATATATTAGTTTTGAAGGCATCATGCCAATTAAAGAAGGTGCTGTTAGCAACACATTTCTTTCTGAAAAAAACTATATAAGTATCGTAGTTAATGATGGGAATGAACAAAAAACACCTTATCATAAACCAGTTCTATTATCATCTATTAGTAAAAATAGCTTTAATTATACTACTGATTTTAAAGGAACGGATGTTTCTGTAAAATTGACCAATTACATACCAAATGCTGAAGAGGTTTTTGAAGAAAATGAAACAGGTGAAGAATATTTATTATTTGTTGAATCTGGCGGTGGCGGAAGACACAACCATTACTTAAAAAAAGGAAATGCTGAAGTAGTGCATGGTGTATTAGTTGGTTTTGATTCTCCAAATAAAAACACAATAGATTTTAAAACTGTTGATGGAAATTTAAAAATTTCAACTGCCGTTGATGGAGAATTTTTTAGAATGGCTGACAATTTTGAAGGAAACATTGCAAAGGATTCTATACAAGATTTTTCACTTTTAGCAGTTCATTCAATTGCTGGACTTCAATTTGTTGTTCCAAAAGGCCCAATTAAAGGTACTTATAAAACCATTTCAGGTAATAAAGATATGAGTCCTTTGGCTCAATTAGAATTTGATGTTAAGGTTGGAGACGAAACAAAACATATTAAATTAAACGGAGGCAAATTTGCAATTCAACCGCCAACACAATTTTCTGTTGGAAATTTAAATTTCAGAATGAGTTATGGTGCTATGCAAATGAAATTACCATTTAGTATTAAATTAAACGATTTTCAGTTAGATAAATACCCAGGATCTGAAAGTGCTATGTCATTTGCAAGTGAAATTACTGTAATTGATCCAAGTGAAACTTTTGATTTTAGAATTTTTATGAATCATATATTAAATTACAAAGGCTATAAATTTTTTCAATCTAGTTATAATATTACACCCGAATATGAAGAAACTCATTTATCAGTAAATCATGATTTTTGGGGTTCTACAATAACTTATATCGGTTATTTCTTATTATATGCAGGTTTAATATTAATTATATTTATGCCAGGTACAAGATTTGATTTCTTAAGAAAAAGCTTACAAAAAATGAAAAAAGCCAAAACAACACTTTCTATTTTAGCTTTACTTTTATTTTCCGTTATTTCTTTTGGTCAAGAGCACAATCATGTAATGACTGAAAAACAAATTGATTCTGCTTTGGTTGCTAATGAAATTAGTGTAGAACATGCAGAAAAGTTTAGTAGGCTTATTATTCAAGATGCTGGTGGTAGAATGAAACCTGTGCATACCTACGCATCAGAATTATTACGAAAAGTAAGTAAACATGATACTTATAAAGATATGAACGCTACACAAGTGTTTTTATCTATTCAACAAAATCCAAGAACTTGGTTTCAAATTCCTGTAATTTATATTGAAAAAGATAATACAAAACTAAGAGACATTATAGGTATTCCTCACGATCAAAAATATGCAGCATTGGCTAGCTTTTTTGATGCTAAAGGAATGTATAAAATTTCTGAAATTCAGCAAGAAGCTCAAAAAAGCAATATCAAAAGCAAGTTTGAAAAAGATGTTATTAATGTAGATAGAAGAGTTAATTTATTATACTCTGCTATTACAGGTGATATTTTACGCATATTCCCAATACCAAATGATCCAAATAATACTTGGGTATCACACAACAATATTCAACCAACAAATTTTAAAGGTCAAGATTCATTATTTGTTCAACAAATATTACCAATTTATTTACAAACCTTATTTGAATCTAAAACAACAAAAGACTATTCTCAATCTGATGAAATTATTGATGGTGTTATAAAGTTTCAAAAAAAATATGGAAGTGCTGTTTATCCATCAGATCATAAAATAGATTTAGAAATAGCCTATAATAAATATGATATTTTTAGAACAATTTACAGCTATTATATGTACATAGGAACTTTAATGTTCTTATTTGTAATTTTTCAAATTTTCAATTCAAATAAAGTAATTAACTACTTAATTAAAGGAAGTATTGCTATTGTTGTTCTGCTGTTTTTAATGCATACAGGAGGTTTAATAGCGCGTTGGATTGTGAGCGGAAATGCTCCTTGGAGTAACGCTTATGAATCTATGATTTATGTCGGTTGGGCAACCATGTTGTTCGGGTTAATTTTTGGGCGAAAATCATCAATGACCATTGCTGCAACAGCATTTTTAACCGCATTTATTTTAATGGTGGCGCATTGGAACTGGATGGATCCTGAAATTGCAAACCTTCAACCAGTATTAAATTCATATTGGTTAATGATTCACGTTTCAATAATTGTTGCTAGTTATGGACCGTTTGCTTTGGGTATGATTTTAGGTTTAATTTCATTAATTCTGATGATTTTAACCACCGAAAAAAACAAAGCCAAAGTGGGTGCAATGATAAAAGAATTAACTACTATTAATGAAATGTCATTAACTGTAGGTTTGGTAATGTTAACTATTGGAAACTTTTTAGGTGGACAATGGGCAAACGAAAGTTGGGGTCGTTACTGGGGATGGGATCCAAAAGAAACTTGGGCTTTAATTAGTATTATGATTTATGCTTTTGTACTACATTTAAGATTGGTACCAGGTTTAAGAAGCAGATTTACTTTTAACGTATTTTCTGTTGCTGCATTTGCATCAATATTAATGACCTATTTTGGAGTTAACTTTTACTTGTCTGGATTACATTCTTATGCCAGTGGAGATAAGGTAATTACACCTAATTTTGTATATTATTCAGTTGCTATTGTTGCTGTTTTATCAATTATTGCATATTTTAAATTCAAAAAATATTATAAAAAATAACAAATACCAATGCAAAAATGTAACTTTGCAAACTATTAAAAAATATTATAAATGTTTAATAAGTACATAAAATTAGTTATAGCAGGAGCAATTTTTATTTGGGCAATATTTCAGTTTGTTGAAGGAAATATAATGAACGGAATTTCATTAATTTTATTAGCAGGAATTTTTGTGCTGTTTTATTTTAAAAACGAATTTATTTTGTTAGCCTTTTTACAATTAAGAAAACAAAACTTTGCTGGCGCAAGCAAATGGTTATCTTACATAAAAAATCCTAGTAGTGCTTTAATAAAAAAGCAAGAAGGTTATTACAACTTTTTACAAGGAATTATGGTTTCGCAAACAAATATAACACAAGCTGAAAAATACTTTAAAAAAGCGCTAAGTTTAGGCTTAAATATGAAACATGATATTGCAATGGCAAAATTACAATTAGCAGGAATTGCAATGACAAAAAGAAGAAAAAGAGAAGCTACACTTTTAATGAATGAAGCTAAAAAGCTTGACACTCAAAATATGTTAGCCGAACAAATAAAAATGTTAAAAAATCAATTAAAGAAAATTTAATTTTCTTTAATTTCATAAAAAAAGCGCAACAAATGTTGCGCTTTTTTTATGCTTAAATTTTAAATTATTGTAAAATTAATGGAACCAATTCTTTGGTATATTGTATTACATAAATACCATTATTTTCAAAGCTTCCGTTTATTTTTTTAGCGTAATTAAATGATGATGAAACTCTCACTGATTTTCCTGCTTTCAAACTTTCCTCTAGCGTTTCATAACTAGCCAATCTAATTAAAACATCATACGTTACATCAAAGCCTCTAATTGCATAATCAGAAGGAATAGTATTGTTTACCTTTTGATATTTGTTGAAAAAGTTTTTAACGATCTCATTATTCATATTAAAAAATTCGGCAGTTGGATATGTGAAATTTAACTGACCTAAATAGTTATTATCTACAGTATCAAAATTTTTCCCTTTTTCTAAAGAAATTAAACGAATAGAGAACTTATCTGCCAAACTTTTTAAATTGTTTATTGTAGATGCTGTTGTAACGTTGTCTTCACTAATTAAAAATATCCAATTTTTAGTTCCTTCTTTTAATTTTTCAGTAACTCTTCCTGCTGCTATATATCCTTTTTCTGGTTTAATTACTGAAACCTGTTTAATATCATCAAAAGCATTTAATTTATTTACAATACGCCAAAGTGCGTTTTGAGATTCTGCCTTTCCATCATTAATAACAATAATATTCTCGCCGTTATACGTACGTTCTAAATACGTAATTAATTTATCTTCAACCAAAGCTTCTTTAGGAGAAGCTTTTATTAAGTTTTCAGCACCATATGTATCCTGATTTTTCGAGAAAAACGGAGTAATTATTGGTGCTTTTATATTTTTAGATAGCCATTCTGCTTTTTCAAAAAACAACGGACCAATAACAACATCAACATCATTAAAATTTACTTTATTAACTAAACTTTGAATTTTTGATAGAGAATTTTCTGAATCAAAAAAATGTACTTTTAAATTTGCTCCTTTTTCTTTTAAAGAATCTATTGCCATTAAAGCTCCCAAATGAAAATCAGTTGCTACATTTGTTAAATTATTTTTAGTAAAAATTGAACTAGCTATAGAATCATTTATTTTATTTAATTGGTAAGGCAGTAAAAAAACTACGTTTAATTCTTTATTTAAATTAATTTTCTCTTTAAAAGTAACCCCAAGAGATTCATTTATAAGGTTAGAATTATAATCATTAAATAACGGTACTTTTACTATAACTTCTTCATTATTATTTTTTGAAATTTTCAGAACCATTCCTAATTTTAAACCTTCTTTTAAGTCTGGGTTTAGCTTTAATAATTCTGCTTCTGTAATATCATATTTTCTAGTTAAATTATAAATGGTATTGTCTTTAACCACCGTATGTAAAATATATTCTTTTTCTGTTGACGATTTTTGGTTAGTTTCTATACCTGGAATGATTAATTTCATTCCAATTTTTAGTCCGTCTTCAAGTCCAGGGTTTGCGTTTATTAAATCATTTATTGAAACATTAAACTTTTTAGAAATACCATAAATAGTTTCTTTTGGTTGTACCTCATAAAGGTTAACGTTTGTATTATCAGTTTCAATTATATTTTTTCCATAATTTTTATTAGGAACAATTATAACCGTTTCTGCATCTGGTTTTCTACTAACATCCGGATTTAATTTTAACAAATCTCTTGTTGATAAATCATATTCTTTGGCAATACTTTTTATAGTTTCTCCCTCTTTAACTATATAAGTTATATATTTTTTTTGCTGTGCAAAGGAAGCTACAGAAGTTAAAAAAAGAAATACTAAAAATAATTTAGATAAATTCATTTATGTTAATTTTTTAAAAATGGAAATTTATTCCCACTCAATTGTTGCTGGCGGTTTAGAACTTATATCATACACTACTCTATTAACGCCTTTTACACCATTTATTATTTTGTTTGATGTTTTTTGTAAAAACTCATATGGTAAATTTACCCAATCAGCAGTCATACCATCAGTAGATTCAACGGCTCTTAAAACCACAGCTTTTTCATAAGTTCTTTCGTCACCCATAACACCAACAGAGTTTACTGGCAATAACATTGCTCCTGCTTGCCATACACCATCATATAATCCTTCATCTTTTAGACCTTGAATAAAAATGGCATCAACTTCTTGTAACATTCTTACTTTTTCAGCAGTAATATCTCCTAAAATACGAATTCCTAAACCTGGTCCTGGAAATGGATGTCTTCCTAATAATTCATCATCAATTCCCATAGATCGCCCAACTCTTCTAACTTCATCTTTAAATAACATTTTTAAAGGTTCTATTATTTTAAGCTTCATAAAATCTGGTAATCCACCAACATTATGATGCGATTTTATAGTTGCTGAAGGTCCTCCGGTTGCAGAAACTGATTCTATAACGTCTGGATAAATTGTACCTTGTCCTAACCATTTAACATCTTGAATTAAATGTGCCTCATCATCAAAAACTTCAATAAAAACTCTACCAATTATTTTTCGTTTTCCTTCTGGATCTGATTCACCGGCTAATTCTTTCAAAAAACGTGCCGAAGCATCAACACCTTTTACATTTAACCCCATGTTCTTGTATTGATCTAACACATTTTCAAATTCGTTTTTACGCAACAAACCATTATTTACAAAAATACAATACAAATTAGTACCAATAGCTTTACTTAATAATGTTGCTGCTACTGTAGAATCTACACCACCAGATAATCCTAAAACAACTTTATCGTTTCCTAATTTTTCTTTTAAATTTTTTACAGTAGTTTCAACAAAAGAATCTGGTGTCCAAGTTTGTGCAACACCCGCTATTTTTACTAAAAAGTTTTCTAAAATTTTTAAACCATCTTTTGAGTGATATACTTCAGGATGGAATTGTATTCCGTATGAAACTTCATTTATTAATTTAAATGCAGCATTTTTAACGTCGTGCGTACTGGCAATTAACTCACTATATTCTGGTAATTCCACAATAGTATCGCTATGACTCATCCAAACCTGACTTCCTTCATTAACGCCTTCAAAAAATAAATCGTTAGAATTTACATAAGAAAGATTTGCTCTACCATATTCTCTGGTATTTGAAGCTGCTACTTTTCCACCAAAATTATGCGCCATAAATTGTGCTCCAAAACAAACTCCTAACAATGGTAATTTGCCTTTAATTTTAGATAAATCTGGATGTGGCGCATCTTCAGCTCTAACTGAAAATGGACTTCCTGAAAGAATTATAGCTTTATAATCTTCAATTTTAAAATTTTTACTGTTGTACGGAAATATTTCACAAAAAATATTGAGTTCTCTAACTCTTCTAGCAATCAACTGTGTGTATTGCGAACCGAAATCTAAAATAAGTACCTTTTGTTGCATCCGCAAAAATAATATTATTATTACTATATAAAATAATATTTATTAAAAAATAGATAGTTTATAAATTTCAGCTTCAAAAAATTACATTATTAGACGTTAATTTATGTTGTTTGTAAATTTTATGACACAAAAAAGACTTCATTAAATTACATATAAACCATTTTCATTCCATTTTCAACTTTAAATGCTCTTTAAATTTTACAAAATTAAAAATAAACGCATTTTAAAGCGTTTTAAGCGCGTTTTTCGTTTTTAAGAAATTGTTGATAACTTATTTTACCAAAAGGCTTAAAACAGCTAATTTACCATGATGATTACTTATATTTGTGTGTTACACAAAAAAGAATAATTTAGTTAATCATAAAAATATGAGCGAAGAAATAAATAAGCAAAATTATACAGCAGATAGCATCCAGGCATTAGAAGGAATGGAACACGTTAGAATGCGTCCTTCTATGTATATTGGTGATGTAGGAATTAGAGGTTTACACCATTTAGTATATGAAGTTGTAGATAACTCTATTGATGAAGCAATGGCTGGACATTGTGACACCATTAATGTTATTATCAACGAAAACAACTCCATTTCTGTAAAAGATAATGGTCGTGGTATTCCTGTGGGAATGCATAAAAAAGAAGGAGTTTCTGCTTTAGAAGTTGTAATGACCAAAATTGGTGCTGGTGGTAAATTTGATAAAGATTCATACAAAGTTTCTGGAGGTTTACACGGTGTAGGTGTTTCTGTAGTAAATGCATTATCAAACCACTTAAGAGCTACAGTTTATTTAGATGGTAAAATTTGGGAACAAGAGTATGAAAAAGGAAAAGCTTTGTACCCAGCTAAAACCATTGGTGAAACAACAGATAAAGGAACTATGGTTACTTTTTTACCTGATCCTTCAATTTTTTCACAAACTACCGAATATAATTACGAAACTTTAGCAACCAGATTACGCGAACTTTCATTTTTAAATAAAAAAGTAACTTTAACATTAACTGACAAAAGAACAACTAATGATGAAGGTGAATTTATAACAGAAACTTTTCATAGTGATGAAGGTTTACCCGAATTTATAAGATATTTAGATGCAACTAGAGAGCCTTTAACTACTAATGTTATTTCTATAGAAGGTGAAAAAAATGGTGTTCCAGTTGAAGTAGCAATGATATATAATACTTCATATTCTGAAAATTTACATTCTTATGTAAACAACATTAACACTCACGAAGGAGGAACGCATCTAGCTGGTTTTAGACGTGGATTAACTGCCACATTAAAAAAATATGCAGATGATTCTGGAATGTTAAAAAATTTGAAATTTGAAATTGCAGGAGATGATTTTCGTGAAGGATTAACCGCAATAATTTCAGTAAAAGTAGCTGAACCTCAATTTGAAGGTCAAACTAAAACAAAATTAGGAAACCGAGAAGTTACAGCAGCAGTTAGCCAAGCAGTTTCCGAAATGCTACAAGATTACTTAGAAGAAAACCCAAATGACGCTAAAGTAATTGTACAAAAAGTAATTTTAGCAGCAACGGCACGTCATGCAGCACGTAAAGCTCGTGAATTAGTACAACGTAAAACAGTAATGTCAATTGGTGGTTTACCTGGTAAATTAAGTGACTGTTCAGAAACTGATCCAGAAAAATGTGAAATTTTCCTAGTTGAGGGAGACTCCGCAGGTGGTACTGCAAAACAAGGACGTGACAGAGCTTTTCAAGCTATTTTACCATTAAGAGGTAAAATTCTAAACGTTGAAAAAGCAATGCAACATAAAGTTTTTGAAAATGAAGAAATTAGAAATATGTTTACAGCTTTAGGAGTTTCTATTGGAACTGAAGATGACCCAAGAGCTTTAAATTTATCTAAATTACGTTACAACAAAGTAGTAATTATGTGTGATGCTGACGTAGATGGTAGCCACATTGCAACTTTAATTTTAACTTTCTTCTTTAGGTATATGAAAGAATTAATTGAAAATGGACATATTTACATTGCAACTCCACCTCTTTATTTGGTTAAAAAAGGTCAAAAAAGAGAATATGCTTGGAATGATAACCAACGTGATATGATTGCATTAAATATGGGTGGCGGTGTTAATATTCAGCGATACAAAGGTCTTGGAGAGATGAACGCAGAACAACTTTGGGATACCACTATGAATCCTGAATACAGAACATTGCGACAAGTTACGATTGATAATTTAACAGAAGCAGATAGAGTTTTCTCTATGTTAATGGGTGATGAAGTTCCTCCTCGTAGAGAATTTATAGAAAAAAATGCAGTTTATGCTAAAATTGACGCATAAAAACTCAAATTCAATATTATTAAATCAATAAAAGACTGCTTTTTTAAGCGGTCTTTTATTTTTTGTAACATATTTTTATATATTTACTAAATAAAACCTCCAAAACCCATGAAAAAATTAGCACTACTTTTTATTATAATTTTACTGAATTTTTCAGTAAAAGCACAAGATGGTATGGAAGCAATCCTTCTATCTGGAATAAATGATGCAAATAAATTAACTGAAGCTTATATTAACCCGGCAATGAAAGGGCTTATACATAGTATGAATGGCGGATGGTATCATACAGCCAAAGCGCATAAAACCTTTGGTTTTGATGTTAGTATTGGACTTAACGCTTCTTTAATTCCTTCTTCAGAAGAAATTTTTAATTTTTCAGATTTAGGTTTATCTTCAAATACAACTTCTACATCTTTAACTGGAGCAACTGTTGCTGGACCTAATTCTTTAGAAGCACCTATAAATGTTTCTACCACAATTAATGGTCAAAATGTTACTGCAAATTATACAATGCCTGGCGGAATTAAAGATGATTTGCCTTTAAATGCAATGCCAGCACCTTCAGTTCAAATAACTTTAGGATTGCCACAAAAAATAGATATTATGCTAAGAGGTGTTCCAAACGTAGGGTCGGATGATGTTAAAGGTAATTTATTAGGTGTTGGTGTTAAAAAAGAAATAACAAGTTTATTTGGACCTGTTGATAAACTTCCTCTACACGTTGCACTATTAGGTACCTATACTACTATGGACGTTACGTACAATTTACAAAATGACAGCTCTATTCAAGGTACAAATCAAGAAGCAACTTTTAATTTAAATGCTTATTCTGTTCAAGCAATAGCTTCTATTAATTTTCCAGTAGTAAATTTTTATGGAGGTATTGGTTATAGTGGTGGAAATTCGAAATTTAAAATGAAGGGTACTTATAATTTAGAATATAACACTGGATATCCTGCTCCTAATGATACTGTTGAGGTTGAATTTACGGATCCTGTAAATTTAAGCTTTGAAAGTAAAGGCCTTAAAACAACTTTAGGAACTAGAATTAGTTTAGGGTTTTTTAAATTATTTGTGGATTATACAATACAAGAATACAATACAATTACCACAGGTATAGCATTTAGTTTCAGGTAATTAAAATCTATCAAAAAATGCCCTAAAACACTATAAACGATTTCGTAGATTAGACACTAATAAGTCCATAATTTCATTAAAATTTGTTATTTTTACGTCAAAATAAATTATTAAACATAACACTAAAAATATGAAAGTAACAGTAGTAGGAGCTGGTGCTGTAGGTGCAAGTTGCGCTGAGTACATAGCTATTAAAAATTTCGCTTCTGAAGTTGTATTAATTGATATTAAAGAAGGATTTGCTGAAGGAAAAGCAATGGACTTAATGCAAACAGCATCATTAATGGGCTTTGACACCCAAATTACTGGTGTAACAAACGATTATTCAAAAACTGCAGGAAGTGATGTTGCAGTTATTACAAGTGGTATTCCTAGAAAACCAGGAATGACGCGCGAAGAATTAATTGGAATTAATGCTGGTATTGTAAAAACTGTATCTGCAAGTTTAGTACAATATTCTCCAAACGTTATTATTATAGTTGTAAGTAACCCAATGGATACTATGGCTTATTTAGCTCACAAATCTACAGGATTACCAAAAAACAGAATTATTGGTATGGGTGGAGCATTAGATAGTGCTCGTTTTAAATTTAGATTAGCAGAAGCTTTAGGTTGTCCACAATCTGATGTTGATGGTATGGTAATTGCTGGTCACAGTGATACTGGAATGTTACCTCTAACTCGATTAGCTGTTAGAAATAGTGTACCAGTTTCTGAATTTTTATCAGAAGAAAAATTAGCTGAAGTTGCCGAAGCTACTAAAGTTGGTGGAGCTACCTTAACAAAATTATTAGGAACTAGTGCTTGGTATGCCCCAGGTGCCGCAGTTTCTTCTATGGTTCAAGCTATTGCTTGTGACACTAAAAAAATGTTCCCTTGTTCAGCTTTATTAGAAGGTGAATATGGATTAAAAGACATTTCAATTGGTGTACCTTGTATTATTGGTAAAAACGGAATTGAAAAAATAGTTGAAATTGAATTATCTGATGCTGAAAAAGCTAAATTAGCAGAAAGCGCTGATGGCGTAAGAGCTGTAAATAATTTATTATAAAAAAATATCTTATTCATAAAAAAACTCCTCAATACTTTGTTTTTGAGGAGTTTTCATTTTTTAGTGTATATTTATCTTTCAAATAAGATACACTTACTATGGGTAAATTCAAATATTTATCGGCATATATTTTAGCTTCAACAATTTATATTTCCTTTACTTCTTTTGGAATCTGGACATATTTACCAGTAATCTTTTCCTTTGGATTTATTCCCTTATTTGAATTATTTTTTAAACCAAATGAAACAAATTTTTCTGATGAAGAAAAGAAAAATGCAAAAAGTGATAATTACTACAAATTTGTGTTGTACTCAATTATTCCAATACAACTTGGTTTAGTTATTTTATTTTTAATCAGCTTTCAGGAAAACTTATTGCTTACTGAACAAATTGGTAGAATTGCATCACTAGGAATTTTATGTGGAATATTTGGCATTAATGTTGGCCACGAACTAGGTCATAGCAACAAAAGATTTGAACAATTTTTAGGTGAAATTTTATTATTAACGTCGTTAGAAAATCATTTTTTACCATACCACAATAGTGGACATCATTACAATGTAGCAACACCTAAAGATCCCGCAACTGCCAGAAAAGGAGAGATTTTATATTTATTTTGGTTCAGATCTCAAATAGGAAGCTATATCCAAGCTTGGCAATTAGAAAATGAACGATTAACCAAAAAAGGCAGTTCAGCACTATCATTTTATAATAAAATGATAGTGTATACATTAGCGCAAATAATTTTACTTTTATCAATATATTTTATATTCAATTTTCAAACTTTAATAGCATTTATAATTGGTGCTATTGTTGGAATTTTATTGCTTGAAACTGTTAATTATATTGAACATTACGCCTTACTTAGAAATAAAAATGAAAGCGGAAATTATGAACGTGTAAAACCTCATCACTCATGGAATTCTAACCATATAATAGGCCGAACCATTTTATTTGAACTTTCTCGCCATTCCGATCACCATTACAAAGCAAGCAAACCATATCAATTGCTAGATTATATTCCAAAAAGTCCACAAATGATTACAGGGTATCCTGGAATGATGTTGTTAGCCTTAATTCCACCACTTTGGTTTAAAGTTATGCATAAAAGATTAAAACAATTTCAACAAACAATTAATAAAATATAAAATGAAACAAAACATTTCACCAATTATAAATGTTTCAGAATTAATTAAACTTAGTAAACTAAATGATATCGTAATTGTAGATGCTAGTAATGGAGCTAATGCAAAATTAAATTATGAAACAAAGCACTTAAACGATGCTCTTTTTGTTGATTTAGACACCCAATTAGCTAATATTAAAAAAAATGTCGCAAATGGTGGAAGACATCCGCTCCCAAGTATAAACCAATTTTCTAAAACATTACAAGATTTAGGAATTTCAACACAAACGCACGTAATAATTTATGATGATAAAAACGGGGCAAATGCTGCTGCAAGATTTTGGTGGATGCTTAAAGCCATTGGACATGAAAAAGTACAAGTATTAAATGGTGGCATTCAAGAAGCTGAAAGAATGTCCTTTCCAATAAATTCTAATAAAGTTAAAGCAAAAAAAGTAACTCCATATACAATAAATCAATGGCAACTTCCAACAATTTCATTAACAGCTATTGAAAAAACTGTTAAACTTAAAAATTCAATTATTATTGATGTTCGTGAAACGGCTAGATATAAAGGAGAATATGAACCAATAGATTTAGTTGCTGGGCACATACCGACAGCAATTAATATTCCTTTTATTGAAAATTTAACTAAAGATGGTTTGTTTGCATCTCCTTCCGAATTACATACCAAATATTCCAAAATAATAAATGCTTTTAAAAACAATGGACCAATAATTGTACACTGCGGATCAGGAGTTACTGCATGCCACACACTTTTAGCCTTTGAATATGCAGGCTTAAAAATGCCAACACTTTTTGTAGGCTCTTGGAGTGAATGGAGCAGAAATAACAAACCTATTGAAATCAACTAAAATTGGTTTCAATAGGTTTAAAAGTATTTATAGTAACATTAAGATAATCCAGAAATCACTCCATTTTTATCAATTTTCATTTCTTCTGAAGCTGGAACACCTGGCAATCCAGGCATTCGCATCATTTGACCTAAAATTGGTATAATAAATTTTGCTCCTGCAGCAATTTCAATTTCACGCACTGTTACCACAAAGTTTTTAGGTCGCCCAATTAAAAATTCATTATCTGAAAAAGATTTTTGAGTTTTAGCCATACAAATTGCAAAATCATTAAAACCTAAACGATCAATTCTTTTTAAATTTAATTTTGCTTGTTTATCAAAATCAACACCATCAGCGCCATAAATTTCTTTAGCAATAATTTCAATTTTTTCTTTTATTGGCATATCCCATTTATACAAAGGTTCAAAATGCGACTTGTTCAATTCAACAACTTTAACAACAGCATGAGCTAAATCCTTCGTTCCTTCACCACCTTTTGCCCAATTTTCAGATACAACTGCTTGTACTCCTAATGATTTACAATGATTAATTACAAAATTAATTTCTTCATAAGAATCATTGACAAAAGTATTAATTGCAACAACTGGCTCTATGTTAAATTTTCTGATGTTTTCAATATGTTTTTCTAAATTGCAAAAACCAGCTTTAACGTGGTGTAAATTAGGAGTGTTGATTTCTTCTGTTTTTGCGCCTCCGTGGTGTCGTAAAGCTCTAATTGTAGCAACTAACACTACTGCTTTTGGATTTAAGTTTGCCGCAGCACATTTAATATTTAAAAACTTTTCTGCACCTAAGTCAGCTCCAAACCCAGCTTCAGTTACTACGTAGTTTGATAGTGATAATCCCATTTTAGTAGCTATAATGGTATTAGTTCCTTGCGCAATATTTGCAAAAGGACCTCCATGAATAATCGCAGGATTTTCTTCTAACGTTTGTACTAAATTAGGTTGTATAGCATCTTTTAATAAAATAGCCATAGCATTTTCAGCTTTTAAATCACGTGCAAAAACGGGTTTTTTATCAAAAGTAAAACCAATTAAAATATTACCAAGTCTATTTTTTAAATCTTCAAAATCAGTAGCCATACAAAGAATTGCCATAACTTCTGAAGCTGGTGTAATATTAAAGCCATCTTCACGTGGAATACCATTTGCAACACCTCCTAAGCCAATAGTTATTTTACGTAATGATCTATCATTCATATCAATAACACGCTTCCATAAAATTGTTCTTGAATCAATATTTAAATTACAACAAGAACTTTGCAAGTTATTGTCTATTAAAGCAGCTAGTAAATTATTTGCTTTTTCTACCGCATTAAAATCTCCTGTAAAATGTAAATTAATATCTTCCATAGGAACAACTTGAGAATATCCTCCTCCTGCTGCGCCACCTTTAATTCCAAAAACAGGACCTAATGAAGGTTCTCTAAGCACAACAATTGCTTGTTTTCCTATTTTATTTAAACCTTCGGTTAAACCAATTGATACGGTTGTTTTTCCTTCACCTGCTGGTGTTGGTGTCATTGCTGTTACTAAAATTAAGTTATTCTTTTTAATTTTATCTTCATCAATTAGTGTTAAAGGCAATTTAGCTTTGTATTTTCCATACATTTCTAATGCATCTTCTTCTATGCCTAATTTTGCAGCAATTTCTTTAATGTGTAATAATTTTTTATTTTGAGCAATTTCTATATCCGATAAAACTTTCATTTTGGTAATTTTAGGTATACAAATATATAAAATTCTTAATCTGAATAAGTGATTTATATCAAAGTGTTAATTTATACTTATAAAAGAGTAAAAAGAATTGTTAGTTCCTATTTGAAATTATATATTTGCACGTTTATTACAAATGATTCTTATATTAAATTAAATAAAATGCAAAACAAAGGACTTATAAAATTATTCGCTATTCTTTTCGGATTAGTAAGTTTATACCAATTATCATTTACTTGGTTTACAAATGGTGTTGAAGATAAAGCAAAAATTTATGCTGAATCAAAATCAAATGACGGTAGAGAAATAGCAAATCTTGAAAGAGTTTATTTGGACTCTGTTGCTAACAAACCTGTTATAGATTTAGGTTTCGCTCAGTTCAGTTACAATGACATTAAAGACAAAGAGTTAAATTTAGGATTAGACTTAAAAGGTGGTATTAATGCCATTTTACAAGTATCGGTTAAAGATATCTTGATTGGGTTATCAAACGATTCTAAAAACCCTGTTTTTAATGAAGCCTTAGCAAAAGCAACTGAAGCTCAAAAAAATAGTGATAAAACTTTTTTAGACTTATTTTTTAATGAGTTTGAAAAATTAAGCGCTGGAAAAGTAAAATTAAGTGATCCTAGCATTTTTGGAAACAAATCGTTAAGAGATAAAATTAATTTCAAATTAACCGACGAAGAAGTTAAACCTATAATTGCTGATGAAATATCAGGATCTATAAGTACTGCTTTTGAAGTATTACGTAGTCGTATTGATAAATTTGGAGTTACACAGCCAAACATTCAACGTATAGGTAACTCTGGACGTATTTTAATTGAATTACCTGGAGCAAAAGATATTGACCGTGTAAAAAAATTATTACAAAGTACTGCTGAATTACAATTTTGGGAAGTATACTCTAACCAAGAAACAGCAAATTTCTTTTTTGCAGCAAATTCTGTGATAGAAAATCACTTAAAAGCAGAAAAAGAAGAAACTGCTCAAGATTCTACTACAGTTAAAGATGATTTAAATGATTTATTAGGTGAAGTTTCTGATTCTATTGCAAACAAACAAGTAGATAACTTATTTACAGTTTTAACACCAAGTGTACCACAATCTGAAAACCAAATTTCATCAGTTATTGCAACTGCTAAAGTAGCAGATACAGCAACTGTAAATAAATATTTAGCGATGAAAGATGTTAGAGCATTGTTATCTAACGAAATGAAATATGCTAAATTCTTATGGGATTCTAAACCTTTTACTTCAACAGTTGCAGCAACTAATGAAAGTGTAGATTTAATTTATTTATACGGAATTAAATCTAACAGAGAAGATCTTGCTCCAATAGAAGGTGATGTAATTGATGATGCAAGTCAAGAATACGGACAAACTGGTAAGCCAGAAGTTAGTATGACAATGAATGCAACAGGAACAAAACAATGGGCTAAAATGACTACAGAAAACGTAGGTAAATTTGTTGCAGTTGTTTTAGATGATTATGTTTATACTGCACCTTCTGTAAATACTGCTATAACAAACGGTAGAACTTCAATTTCTGGAGGAAGTATGACAGTTGTTGAAGCACAAGATATTGCAAACGTTTTAAAAGCTGGTAAATTACCTGCTGCTGCACACATTATACAATCTGAAGTAGTTGGTCCATCACTTGGTCAACAAGCTATTGACAGCAGTTTAAGTTCATTTGCTTTAGCTTTATTAATTGTATTAGCTTGGATGGTATTCTATTACGGAAAAGCTGGTGGTTTTGCAAATATTGCCTTAGCAGCTAACTTATTATTCATCTTTGGAATACTAACAGCTTTTGGAGCTGTACTAACATTACCAGGTATCGCAGGTATCATCTTAACAATTGGTATGTCCGTAGATGCTAACGTAATTATTTTTGAAAGAATAAAAGAAGAGTTAAATAGCGGAAAAGGTTTAAAAGCTGCTATTGAATACGGATTTAGTTATAAAGGAGCTTTCTCTGCAATTTTAGATGCCAACGTAACATCAATGTTAACTGGTGTTATTTTATATGTATTTGGAACAGGACCTGTAAAAGGATTTGCTTATACATTAATGGTAGGTATCGTAACATCATTATTCTCAGCAATTTTTATTACAAGATTATTAATTGACTGGTATGCTGGAAAAGGTAAAACATTTACTTTTAACACAGCTATCACTAAAAACTGGTTTACAAATATTGATGTTGAATTCCTTAAAAAACGTAAAATTGCTTATATAATTTCTGGAATTTTAATTATTGTAAGTTTAAGTTCATTAATTTCAAATGGTTTAAACTATGGTGTAGATTTTGTTGGAGGTAGATCTTATGTAGTAAAGTTTGATAAACAAATAGTAGCATCTGATGTTGCTAGTACTTTAAAAGATGTATTTGGTGATGCCCCTGAAGTTAAAACTTATGGAGAAGCTACTCAATTAAAAATAACTACTAAATACAAAATTGAAGAAGAAGGAAATCATATTGATGATGAAGTACAAGGCTTATTATATACTGGTTTAAAATCATACATTTCTGAAGACGTAAGTTTAGATGAATTTAAACCTGGATATGACGGTGATAAAAAAGTTGGTATTATGAGTTCAATTAAAGTTGAGCCAACAATTGCCGATGACATTAAAACTGCTGCAGGATGGGCAATTTTAGGTTCGTTATTAGTAATTTTCCTTTACATCCTATTCCGTTTCAGAAAATGGCAATACAGTTTAGGTGCTGTTGCAGCACTTTTCCATGATGTTATTATTGTAATTGGTATATTCTCTTTATTTTATAAAGTTTTACCTTTTGATATGGAAATTGGACAATCATTTATTGCAGCAATTCTAACAGTATTAGGTTACTCAATTAATGATACTGTAATTGTATTTGATAGAATTCGTGAATTTGCAGGAACACATACTTCTTGGAAATTCTCAACTGTAATTGATAAAGCTTTAAGTACTACATTAGGAAGAACCATAAACACATCATTAACAACATTAGTTGTATTAATTGCTATCTTCTTATTTGGAGGTGATTCAATTAAAGGATTTATGTTCGCATTAATTGTAGGTATCGTAGTAGGTACGTATTCTTCGTTATTTATTGCCTCACCAATATTATACGATACAGTAAAAAAACTAGATAAAACTAAAAAATAATAACTATTGAAATTTATTTCAAAAACCGTTTTGACGTCTCAAAACGGTTTTTGTATTTCAAATTAGCAAAGAAACTTCATTTCTAAAGTAATTTTCTAATTTGATTCTTACATTTGTAACAAAGCATTAAGATGAGCATAATTAAACTACACGACAAACATTTTAAAACGTATATATCAGCACAAGAAATTGATAACGCAATAAATACCTTAGTTACTCAAATTTCAAATGAACTAAAAGATGAAACACCATTGTTTATTGGTATTTTAAACGGTTCATTTATGTTTGTTGCTGATTTTGTTAGAAAATACAATTATAACTGTGAAGTCTCATTTGTTAAATTAGCCTCTTATGAAGGAACAAATTCTACAGGAAAAATAAAAAAATTAGTTGGAGTTAATGAAAATTTAGAAGGTAGAACAATTGTTATTTTAGAAGATATTATTGATACTGGCAATACACTTCAAGAAATATTTGAAATTTTTAAAGACAAAAATTTAAAGCAACTTAAAATAGCCACATTATTTTTTAAACCTGATGTATTTAAAAAAGAATTACCAATTGATTATGTAGGAATATCAATTCCTGATAAATTTATAGTTGGATACGGATTAGATTACAACGGTTTTGGAAGAAATTTGGCAGATATTTATCAACTTACTACTCAACCAACTATGAAAAACATTGTATTATTTGGCCCTCCAGGTGCAGGAAAGGGAACGCAGGCAGATTTGTTAAAAGAAAAATACAACCTAAAACATATTTCAACAGGGGAAGTTTTTAGATTTCATATTAAAAATGAAACTGAATTAGGAATTTTAGCTAAATCTTATATGGATCAAGGTAATTTAGTTCCAGATGAAGTTACAATTGAAATGCTAAAAGATGAAGTAAATAAAAATATAGATGTTGGCGGATTTATTTTTGATGGGTTTCCAAGAACAGAGTCACAAGCTATTGCATTGGACGAATTTTTAGCCGAGAAAGGTGAAACAATTAATGGAATGGTTGCTTTAGAAGTACCTGAAGATTTATTGATTCAAAGATTGCTTGAAAGAGGAAAAACAAGTGGAAGAAGTGATGACCAAGATGAAAGTAAAATTAGAAATCGATTCGATCAATACAACTCAAAAACAGCAATACTTAAAAATTATTACACAGTACAAAACAAATATTTTGGCGTAAATGGCGTTGGAGAAATAAAAGATATTACCGTACGATTAAGTAACGTTTTTGATAAATTATAACATAATTAAACAAACTGTAAAAGCAGAAAATAGACATAATGGTAGAAGGAAATTTTGTAGATTATATTAAAATACACGCTAATTCTGGTAAAGGAGGACGTGGTTCTGCACATTTACACAGAGAAAAATACGTGGCTAAAGGCGGACCTGACGGTGGTGACGGAGGAAGAGGTGGTCATGTAATTGTTCGTGGAGATAAAAACTTATGGACATTGTACCATTTAAAGTTTAAAAAACATTTTAAAGCCGAACATGGTGGTGACGGAAGCGCATCAAGAAGTACAGGAAAAGATGGTGAAGATGTGTATATTGATGTGCCTCTTGGAACAATTATAAGAGATGCAGAAACCCAAGAAATTCTTTTCGAAATTACAACTGAAAACACTGAACAAATACTTCTTGAAGGCGGTATGGGAGGTTTAGGAAACTGGCATTTTAAATCATCAACAAATCAAACACCTCGTTACGCACAACCAGGTATTGATGCACAAGAAGGGTGGTTTCAGTTAGAATTAAAAATTTTAGCAGATGTTGGTTTGGTTGGATTTCCTAATGCAGGAAAATCGACTTTACTATCTGTTGTAACTGCTGCTAAACCTAAAATTGCAGATTATGCTTTTACTACATTAAAACCAAATTTAGGAATTGTTGAATATCGAGATTTTCAAACTTTTGTAATGGCAGATATTCCTGGAATTATAGAAGGTGCTGCTGAAGGTAAAGGATTAGGACATAGATTTTTAAGACATATTGAACGAAACTCAACATTATTATTTTTAATTCCTGCGGATTCAGAAAACATTCAAAAAGAATATGACATTTTATTAAATGAACTACAACAGCATAACCCTGAACTTTTAGATAAAAATAGATTGTTAGCAATCTCTAAATCAGACATGTTAGACGAGGAATTAAAAAATGAATTAAAGAAAGAACTTCCAACAGGAATTCAAACATTATTTATTTCATCAGTTGCTCAACAAGGTTTAACCGAGTTAAAAGACACATTATGGAAAATGCTAAATTCATAGTATAATTATAAATAATTAACATAAAAAAAGGGACGTATTAATACGTCCCTTTTTTATGCTATATACAAAGTGTTTTAGGCTTTACAAGAACAAGCTCCAGGTTTGCATTTAGATTTAGCGCTTTCTAAATTTGCAACTTCATCTTTACAAGTACATTTTCCCGGTTCACATTTTGTACATGCAACTTCGTCTTTTTCTTGACAAGTACATTTACCTTCAGGACATGTACATTCTCCAGCTTCTTTACATTTGCAACCCTCTGCATGTTCCATATTTGCAGCTTTTTCTTTTAAGTCCATTTTACAAACTGGACAAGAACCTTCTTCTGCATAAGTTTTACCTTTTTCACAATCCATTGGGCATTGGTAAGTTTTAGACGCCATAGCATCATGGTCATGTCCTTCATGACTTTCCATTTGAACTTCTTCTTTTGCCTCTTCTTTTTTAGTTTCTTTACAAGCAGTAAATAATACTGCAAAAGAAAAAATTGTAGCAACTACAAAAATAATTTTTTTCATAATACTTTAATTAACGTTAAAATTGATATTTTTTTAAAGGCGTAATTTACTAAAAATAAAACAATAAAATATTTTGTGTGACTCAAAATATAAACACCTGATTATATTACACTTAATGAAGACATATTAATTATCGTTACTTTTAAAAGCTAACCGTTGATAATAAAATGCTGGAATTAGCAGTAATAAAATTATTGGATGAATTAAAAAACGACGTAAATAAAATATCACTAAATAACCATTTATTAATTGATATTTAATCACTAAAAAAAATAAAATCATTAAAATTAAAAAAGTAATAACATACACTTTTGAAGAAAATCTTATAACGCTTTTTTTATTAAAAATTACATACAAAATTGATAATGAGATTATTGTATTTATAAAAAATCTAAAAGATAGGTTTAACATATATAAACTCCAATTTAAATCAGGGATAGGTTTATGTAAATAGTCGCTTTTAAAATAGTCTATTAAAGGATCGTACAAAAAGGGTTCTAAAAAAACTCTAACACCTATTAAACATAGTATTAATAAAAATAATAATCCAAATTTTGCAATTTTACCCATTATTTTTGTTTTGAAAATTTAGACACCCACACAATCCATAACATAAAAGTAAAGCCATAAATTAAAGCAGGAAAAAAAATATCGTGCAACATATACTCGTACTCAGGAAATTTATACAATGCAATAGTAATTACAGCAATTCTAACAACATTTATTAAATAAATCAATAAGCTTCCAACTAAAATAAATAGCAAAGTTTGCTTAAATTTTCCTGAAAACGCCACAATAAATGCAATAAATAAAATTATAATACTTATTGAATTACAACCTTCAATAACTCTAGCAATTGGTTTTTTATCAATAATTACTTGGTATGATAACTCATAGTTACTTTGTACTATTTCAGAATTATAACCAAAACTATTAATTAAAAAATTACTTTGTTTAGCAACAATTTCTGTAACTGAATCACAAGAGTAAAAAGTTAGTTGTTTTTGACTATTACTTAAATAAATAGAATACAATAAAAATAACAAGGCATAAGTGCCAAAAAATTTAACTAAAAATAATATAACGGTTTTATTATTTTGCACTCAAAAAGATTTATATTTTTGCATAAAATTACAAATTAATATGAACTTATCTCAACTAAAAGAATCTGTTGTATCTATTATTAACAGCACCAATACAAAACCATTTAAACTACAAGCTATTTGCGATTTACTAAAAAAAGAAATTTCGTATTATGATTGGGTTGGCTTTTACTTTAAAAATGGAGATAAACATGAATTAAAATTAGCCGAATTTGCTGGTGAACCAACCGAACATACAATTATACCTTTTGGAAAAGGAATTTGCGGGCAAGTAGCCATTAGCAACCAAAACTTTGTTGTGCCAGATGTAACCGCTCAAGATAATTATATTTCTTGTGGATGGAAAGTTAAAAGCGAAATTGTAATCCCTATTTTTGTTAATCAAGAAAATATTGGACAAATAGATATTGATTCACACACAGTTAACCCATTTACAAAAAATGATGAAGAACTGTTAGAATTTGTATGTAAAAAAGTAGCACAAATACTATAAAAAATTTATTTGTATTATAATTATATTGAATAATCTTAATTGCAACATAGTTATAATTATATTTTTACAATTTTTATATGTTAAAACTTTATACTAAAAAGAAACTTAAAATAAAACAACTCATCTCAAAAAAGCTGTTTAAAGACATATTAAACTCAAAAAAAGTTAACAACCAAAAATCACCAAACTACCTTGAAATGGTTCATAATTTTGAATCAAAAATCAAAAAGAATTAATAAAAATTTAGTATTCTTTTGTTTTGTTTAAACTGTTGATAATTATTAGCTTTGCGCAAAAATAACAACACAACAAAATGAGCATAACTAAAAAAGCAAAATCAGCATTAATTTCAGTATTTCATAAAGACGGATTAGCCCCAATAGTTGAAAAACTTAACCAATTAGGAATCACAATATACTCTACCGGAGGTACAGAAGATTTTATTAAAAAATTGGGAATTAACGTTGTCCCTGTAGAAGAATTAACTTCATATCCATCAATTTTAGGAGGAAGAGTTAAAACATTACACCCAAAAGTTTTTGGTGGAATTTTAGCTAGACGTGAAAACGAACAAGATTTAGCTCAATTAGTTGAATACAATATCCCTGAATTAGATATTGTAATTGTTGATTTATATCCTTTTGAAAAAACAGTTGCAAGTGGCGCAACTGAGCAAGATATTATTGAAAAAATAGATATTGGAGGAATCTCATTAATTAGAGCAGCTGCCAAAAATTTTAAAGATGTAATTTGTGTTTCATCAATGAATCAGTACGATGAGTTTTTACAAATTATGACTAATGGAAATGGCGCAACTACTATAGAAGAACGTAAAAACTTTGCTGCAAAATCGTTTGCAGTTTCAAGTCATTATGATAGTGCAATATTTAATTATTTAAATAAAAACGAAATTGCTTTTAGAGAAAGTTTTGATGCATCATCAATTTTAAGATATGGTGAAAATCCCCATCAAAAAGGTTATTTCTTTGGAAATTTAGATGAATTGTTTGATAAATTACACGGAAAAGAACTTTCATATAATAATTTATTAGATGTTGATGCTGCTGTAAACTTGATGAGTGAGTTTAAAAACGACGCTCCAACTTTTGCCATTTTAAAACATAATAACGCTTGTGGATTGGCACAAAGAGAAACTTTAAAACAAGCCTATGTTGATGCTTTAGCTGGCGATCCAACTTCAGCTTTTGGAGGTGTTTTAATTTCAAATAAAGATATTGACCTCGCAACAGCCAAAGAAATTAACAATTTATTTTGTGAAGTTGTAATTGCACCAAACTACTCAAACGATGCTTTAGAAGTTTTAAAAAGCAAAAAAAATAGAATTATATTAATTCAAAAAAATATTGAATTACCACAAGTACAATATCGCACTGCATTAAATGGAGTTCTTTTTCAAGAGAAAGACAACAAAACAGATGATGCTAGCGTTATTAATACAGCAACAAAAAAAGAACCTTCAAAAGAAGAATTAGACGATTTATTTTTTGCATCAAAAATTTGTAAACATACCAAATCAAATACCATTGTTTTAGTTAAAAACAAACAACTTTTTGCAAGCGGAACTGGTCAAACTAGTAGAGTTGATGCTTTAGAACAAGCAATTGCTAAGGCAAAACATTTTAAATTTGACTTAAACAATGCAGTAATGGCTAGCGATGCTTTTTTCCCTTTCCCAGATTGTGTTGAAATTGCAAAAAACGCAGGAATAAATGCTGTAATTCAGCCAGGAGGATCAATTAAAGATCAGTTATCTATTGATTATTGTGATAACAATGAAATGTCTATGATATTTACAGGTATTCGTCATTTCAAACACTAATTTTAGTAACTTTACAACGTTTCAAAATAAAAAAATAAAAAAAAGTAAAATATATGGGTTTTTTCGACTTTATGACTGAAGATATTGCCATGGATTTAGGTACAGCGAACACCTTAATAATACATGATGGTAAGGTAGTTGTTGATGCTCCTTCAATTGTTGCAAGAGATAGAAATACAGGCAAAATTATTGCAGTTGGTAAAAAGGCCAGTTTAATGCAAGGAAAAACTCATGAGAATATAAAAACTATTCGCCCTTTAAAAGACGGTGTAATTGCAGATTTTGAGGCTTCGGAGTTAATGATAAAAGAGTTTATTAAAAATATACCGAACATAAAAAAACGTTTTTTTACACCTTCACTACGTTTAGTTATTTGTATTCCATCTGGAATTACAGAAGTAGAAAAACGTGCCGTCATAGATTCTGCAGAACATATGAATGCCAAAGAAATTTATCTAATTCATGAGCCAATGGCTGCTGCAATTGGTATTGGTATTGATATTATGCAACCAAAAGGCAATATGATTATTGATATTGGAGGAGGTACAACAGAAATTGCAGTTATTGCACTTGGCGGAATTGTTTGCGACAAATCTGTAAAAGTTGCTGGCGACGTTTTTACTGGTGACATTGCATATTATATGCGTACACAACACAATTTATATGTTGGTGAACGTACTGCTGAAAAAATTAAAATTCAAATTGGTGCTGCTACCGAAGATTTGGAAACACCACCAGAAGATATGTTAGTACAAGGAAGAGATTTATTAAGCGGAAAACCAAAACAAGTTCAGGTTTCATTTAGAGAAATTGCAAAAGCATTAGATAAATCTATTTTAAGAATTGAAGATGCCGTTATGGAAACTTTATCAAAAACACCTCCTGAATTAGCCGCTGACATTTACAATACTGGAATATATTTAGCTGGTGGAGGATCAATGCTTAGAGGGTTAGATAAACGTTTATCTAGAAAAACTGACTTACCAGTTTACGTTGCGGAAGATCCGCTAAGAGCTGTTGTTAGAGGAACAGGAATTGCCTTAAAAGATCTTGAAAAATTCAAAAATGTATTAATGAAATAGTAAACTTCCAACACCTAATATGCAGCATTTAATTTATTTTATCAGAAAATATAGATACTTTCTGCTGTTTATTCTGTTAGAAATTTTAGCTTTTTATTTTACCATTCAGCACCACTCCTATCATCAAAGTAAGTTTGTGAATTCTGCTAATTTTATTAGTGGTGGATTATACAATAAGGTAAATTCTATAAATGAGTATTTTCATTTAAAAACTGAAAATCAACTTTTAAATGAAGAAAATGCGCATTTAAAAAATCAGCTCGAAATAATTCAAACAGCTAAAAATGATAGTATTTATACAGTAATAGATACCACCACACATAATATTCAGAAATATGAGTATACAGTTGCTAAAGTTATCAATAATAATTTTGTTAAAAGAAACAATTATTTAACCATAAATAAAGGCACAAATAACGGTATTTCTCCAGAATTAGGCGTTGTTAATAGTAAAGGAATAATTGGAGTTGTTAAAAATGTTTCTCCAAAATTTGCAACGGTACTTTCTATTTTAAATAGCAATTCTAAAATAAATGTACGGTTAAAAAATAGCAATCATTTTGGTTCGTTAATTTGGAATGGAAATGATTATAATTTTGTACAGATAATTGATTTTCCTAGGCAAGCAAAATTAAAAAAAGGAGATACTATAATTACAGGAGGAAAATCGGCTATTTTTCCTGAAGGAATAAGTGTTGGAACTATACATACTATTGTAATAAAAAATCATCAATATCATCAAATAAATGTGAAATTATTTAATGATATGAGTGCAATTGGTCAGGTACAAATTGTAAAAAATCTTCAAAAAGAAGAACAACTAAATTTAGAAGAAAAATCTAATAATGAATAACGTGGTATTAAATAATAGCATCCGATTTATTGGCCTATTACTTTTACAAGTTTTAATTTTAAACCATGTAAATTTATTTGGCTTTATTAATCCTTTGTTATACATTGTTTGGGTATTGCTTTTTCCAATTAAAAAAAATAAATCTGCAATATTGTTCCTTAGTTTTTTATTAGGTTTAAGTGTTGATTTTTTTTTAGATTCGGGAGGAATTCACGCAGCAGCTACACTTTTTATTGCTTACATTAGGCTTCCAATATTAAATACAGTTTTAGGAAAATCAGATTTTGATTACCTACTTTTTAATATAAGAAGTATTGCATTTATTAAAGCTTTATCGTTTATCACCATACTTACTTTAATTCATCATTTCATAGTTTTTAGTTTAGAATATTTTAGTTTTAATGCTATAACATCAATTATGTATAATACGATATTAACTGGAATATTTACTATAATTTTAAGTGTTTTAGGAATCATTTTATTTACAAAAAAGAAATAATGAAAAGATTTAATCTTTTATCGTTTTCAGTTATTTTAATAAGTGTAATATATATTGCACGTTTATTCTATTTGCAATTATTAGAGAATGATTATAATATTCCCACGTTAAATAGTTCTGCGGTTAAAGTTGTATATGATTATCCTGAACGAGGTTATATTTATGATAGAAATGGTATTTTATTAGTAGCAAATCAGGCATCATATGATATTATGATTGTACCTAATGAAGTAAAACATTTAGATACTTTAGAATTTTGCAATTTACTTAAAATTACAAAAGAAGATTTGATAAAAAAAACTGAAAAGGCTATAAGATATTCCACCAGAATTCCTTCTATTTTTTTAGCACAACTTTCTAAAACTGATTATGCATTTCTTCAAGAAAAAATGTATAAGTATAAAGGTTTTTATATCCAAAAAAGGTCAATCAGAGAATATCCTGTAAAATCAGCACCAAACGTTTTAGGATATATTAGCGAAGTAAATGAAGGTTTAATTGCCAAAAATCCGTATTATCAAATAGGAGAATTAATTGGTACTGCCGGAATTGAAAAAACCTATGAAGAAGTATTAAGAGGAACCAAAGGTGTAAAATACATTCAAAGAAACAGGTTTAATAAAGAAATTGGATCATTTAAAAATGGTGTTTTTGATACCTTACCTGTTCCTGGTAAAGATATCACTTTAACAATTGATAGTAAATTACAACAATATGGCGAAGCCTTAATGGCTAATAAAAGAGGCGGAATAGTTGCTATAGAACCAAGTTCAGGAGAAATTTTAGCATTAATTTCAATGCCAACTTATGATCCTAATTTAATGGTTGGAAGAGAACGATCTGCTAATTTCACAAAATTATATTTAGATAGTATTAGCAGACCACTTTTAGATAGAGGTTTACAAGCACAATATCCTCCAGGTTCACCTTTTAAAATAATTTCAGCACTAACAGCTCTTCAAGAAAATGTAATAACGCCTTATACAACTACAACTTGCCATGGTGGTTACAAATATGGATCTGGAGCTGGTTCTTTTATGAAATGTCACTGCGAAACAGGATATCCAATTGATTTAAATGTAGCAATTTACAGATCTTGTAATAGCTATTTTTCTAATGCCTACAGAAAAGTTATTGAAAAATATAAAACTCCTTACGAAGGAATGAACGTTTGGAACAAACATGTAGAAAGTTTTGGATTAGGAAATTATTTAAATAATGATTTAGCAGTTGGTCAAAAAGGAAACATTCCTGATGGTGATTACTACAACAGAGTGTATCCAAATGGCAGATGGCGCGCTACAGCAACCATATCAAATGCAATTGGTCAAGGTGAAGTTTTAACAACGCCTATTCAATTGGCAAATATGACTGCAACAGTTGCTAATAGAGGTTTTTATTTTACACCTCATATTGCAAAACATATAGAAGGAGTTCCTTTAGATAAAAAATTTACAACGCCTAATTATACCACTATTGATAAAAAATATTTTGAGCCAGTTATTGAAGGTTTATTTAATGTAGTTGATAATCCAAGAGGAACAGCCCATTGGTCAAAAGTTGAAGGAATTGATATTTGCGGAAAAACTGGAACAGCCGAAAATCCTCACGGGCAAGACCATTCTATATTTATTGCATTTGCACCAAAAGATAACCCTAAAATTGCCATTGCAGTTTTTGTTGAAAATGGGTATTGGGGATCTCGTTGGGCAGGACCAATTGCTACATTAATGATTGAAAACTATTTAAAAGGTAAAACAAACAGACCATTAGTTGAGGAACGAATGTTTAATGGAAGCATTCAAGAAGAATATAATAAACAAATACAAGGAAATTTAAGACATTGAGAAGTAAAAAAAACAATATTTTTTTAGGAATTGATTGGTTATTGGTGTTATTCTATTTCATCCTAATATTTTTAGGATGGTTAAATATTTATGCAGCTACAGTTACTGAAGATGAATATGAAATAATAAACTTATCTTCAGAATATGGAAAGCAAATAATTTGGATTGGCTTAAGTGTACCTATTATTTTACTTATTTTAATGTTTGATGCTAAAATGTATGAAAAATACGCTTCAATTATTTATGTCACTTCGCTTATATCTTTATTAGGACTTTTTGTGTTTGGAAAAAACATAAATGGAGCCACTTCATGGTATGGATTTGGTATTTTTAGCTTACAACCCTCAGAGTTTGTTAAAGCCACTACTGCCCTAGCAATGGCAAAATTAGTAAGTGAAAAAATGTTTAACTTAAAAAACCTTGAAACCCAAATTCAATCTATTTTAATATTATTTTTTCCAGCAATATTAATTACTTTACAACCAGATCCAGGATCGGCATTAGTGTATGGTGCTTTTATCTTTGTATTATATAGAGAAGGGTTACCCTTTTATTTTATTACAGTAGGTATTACTGCACTTATTTTATTTATTTCAACACTTATATTTGGGTATTTTATAACCCTTATTGCATCTTTAGTTTTATTCTTTTTAATTTTAATTTACTTTTATTTTTATAGAAAAAGAGCTTTTAAAAGAGGTTGGTTAAAAATTATAGGTATATACATAATGTCTGCCTTATTTATATTTAGCATCGACTTTGTTTTTAATCAAGTATTTGAGCAACGCCACAGAGATCGATTCAATATTTTATTAGGAAAAACAGCCGACACTAAAAGTATAGGTTACAATACAAATCAATCAGTTACAACCATCGCAAACGGCGGTTTTTTTGGAAAAGGATTTTTAGAAGGAGAACGTACCAAAGGAGATTTTGTACCAGAGCAACAAACAGATTACATTTTTACAACCGTTGGTGAAGAATGGGGATTTTTAGGAAGTTCAATTGTTATTATTTTATTTGTACTATTTATTTTACGAATTATTCAAATTGCAGAACGTCAGAAATCAAAATTTAGTAGAGTATATGGTTACAGCATTGCAGCCATATTTTTTACTCATTTTACAATAAATATTGGAATGGTTCTAGGTTTACTGCCAACTATTGGAATTCCACTTCCCTTTTTTAGCTATGGAGGATCTGCGCTTTGGGGATTCACAGTATTACTTTTTATATTTATTAAGTTAGATGCTAACAGAATTTATGAGTGGTAATTAAAAAAACTAATTTCACATACATATTAAACAAAAAAAAGCATCCTTTTAGGATGCTTTCAAATCTTTATTTAACACTAAATTATAATGCAGCAACGTGCTTAGTTAATTTAGATTTTAAATTACTCGCTTTATTCTTGTGAATAATATTTTTCTTTGCTAATTTATCTACCATAGCAATTACTTTAGGAAATAATTCCTCAGCCTCTTTCTTCTCTGTAGCCGCACGCAAATCTCTAACAGCATTACGAGTAGTTTTATGCTGATACTTATTTCTTAATTGCTTAGCGCGATTGCTTCTAATTCTTTTTAATGCTGACTTATGATTTGCCATTATAAATTTTGTATTAAATTTTTTGTAGTCCGTAGGGGAATCGAACCCCTGTTACCAGGATGAAAACCTGGCGTCCTAACCCCTAGACGAACGGACCATTTTATTTGTTTACAACAACACTATTATTTCGTTATTGCGGATGCAAAAATACAACTATTTTTCAATCCACAAAATTTTTTTTTAAAAAATTAATAAGCTTTTGCAAATAATACTCTTTGACTCGATTTTTGTCCTGAAAATACACATTTCCCTTCTTCAATTTTACCATCTAAAGGTATACATCTAATGGTAGCTTTGGTTAATTCTTTAATTTTTTCTTCAGTTTCTGCAGTTCCATCCCAATGTGCTGAAACAAAACCTCCTTTTGTTTCTAATGCTTGCTTAAATTCTTCAAAGGTATCCACTTCAGTTGTGTGTTCATTTCTATACTCAACAGCTCTATCAAATAAATTAGTTTGAATTTTATCTAATAATACAGAAACATAATCAACAATGGCGTCTTGTGATACAGTTTCTTTTTCTAAAGTATCTCTTCTAGCAACTTCAATAGTGTTATTTTCTAAATCTCTACTTCCAATTGCAATTCTAATTGGAACTCCTTTTAATTCATATTCTGCAAACTTTGCACCAGGTCTAAAAGTATCTCTATCATCATATTTTACCGAAATTCCTTTTGCGCGCAATCCTTTTACAAAAACTTCAACTCTTTCTGAAATTGCTTCTAATTGATCATCACCTTTATAAATAGGAACAATAACCACTTGTATTGGAGCTAATTTTGGAGGTAGTACCAACCCAAAATCATCTGAATGTGTCATTATTAAACCTCCAATTAACCTGGTAGAAACTCCCCAAGAGGTTGCCCATACATATTCTTGTTTTCCTTCTTTAGATGTATATTTTACATCAAAAGCTTTTGCAAAATTTTGCCCTAAAAAATGTGATGTACCTGCTTGTAATGCTTTTCCATCTTGCATTAAAGCTTCAATTGTAAAAGTTTCATCTGCACCTGCAAATCGTTCACTTTCAGATTTTGATCCTTTTATAACTGGCATTGCCATAAAGCCTTCTGCAAACTCAGCATATACTTTTTGCATTAACATTGCTTCTGTAATAGCTTCACTTTTAGTTGCATGAGCTGTATGTCCTTCTTGCCATAAAAACTCGGCCGTTCTTAAAAATAAGCGTGTACGCATTTCCCAACGCACTACGTTTGCCCACTGATTTATTAATAATGGTAAATCTCTATATGATTGAATCCATCCTCTATATGTATTCCATATTATTGCTTCTGAAGTAGGGCGAACAACAAGTTCTTCCTCTAATTTGGCAGTTGGATCTACGCGTAGTTTTCCTGGATTATCAGGATCATTTTGCAATCTATAATGTGTTACAACTGCGCATTCTTTAGCAAAACCTTCGGCGTTTTTTTCTTCAGCTTCAAATAAACTTTTAGGCACAAACAATGGAAAGTAAGCATTTTCATGGCCTGTTTCTTTAAACATTTTATCTAACTGAGCTTGCATTTTTTCCCAAATAGCATAACCATAGGGCTTAATAACCATACAACCTCTAACTGCTGAATTTTCAGCTAAATCTGCCTTTACAACCAACTCATTATACCACTTGGAATAATCTATTTCTCGCTTTGTTAAATTCTTACTCATAATCAAAAGTTTGGCACAAATATTGCACCTTTTTATAATAAAAATGCTAATTTCGACAAAATTAGTTTTTTTTAATAGTTCAACAACAAAAATTTCAACTGATTATGGAAGTTTCAAATTTATTTACCAAAAAATATGCCCAAATAAGCACTTTAGTTGTTTTATTAGGCACTTTATATTCATGTGGCACCTACCAAAGTGCTTACAATTATGATGATGACGGAATTTACACTTCCAACACCAATGTTCAAAATAGTGAAGATATTGTTATTGTGGATGAAGATGAATTTGACAAAACTTACTTCAAACGTCAGCTTGAAAAAATGGAAGAACTAGATAATTCTGACATATTAACAAATGTAGATGAATATTATGATGGATATTATAATGATGATGAAGGTGATTATGACGCTGATTATAACGCTCCGTGGGAATACACAAATGATGTAACCATTTCCATTAACAATGGTTATAGCGGTTTTGGATTTGGTTATAATCCGTTTTACTATGATTATCATGATTATTATTATTCACAGTACTACAATCCTTGGCGTTATAGATACTATTCTCCATTCTATTATGATTTAGGCGGATATTTCCCGTACAGTTATGGCGGATATTACGGCTATTACGGTTATAACAATTATTACAGAAGTTATTTTTACCCTCGGTACGGAGGTTATTACAATTACTCGTATAATAACGGCTACTATAATAAATTTGATAGTTACGGAAAAAGAAGTTCCTATGTTTCTAACGGAAGAAACACTACATCATCCTCATCTCAAAGAACTGTTAGCAGCACAAGAAGAACGCCTTATAATTCTTCAAACTCCACTTATAATGGAACAAGAAGATCTTCAAGTAATACAGTAATTGACAGAAGTTCATCAACAAGATCTTCTACAAGATCAAACGGTACAATTCAAAGAAATATAAATTCTACAACAAGATCATCAGGTACTAACACTAGAAATAGAGATTACTTTAGAACTGGGAATAATAGAATAGAATCTTCTAACAATGGTTATATAATTAGAAGATCAACAAATTCGAGTTCCAATAATACTAACTATCCTACAACTAGAAGAAGTTCTTCAAGTTCTAACAATAATAGTAGTTCAACCAGAAACAATTCTTCTAGTTCTAACAACAATAGTAATTATACTAGAAGTAGCTCATCAAGCTCAAACAATAATAGTAGTTCAACCAGAAGTCGATCTGATTCTACAATAAGATCATCTAGTGCTAATTCATCAAGAGCATCAAGTAGTGGATATTCAGAAAATTCTTCTACAAGAAGTAGCTCTAGAAGAAATTAATAACCTCATTACAATTTTATACATTATGAAAAAATTATTTTTAGCAATGGTAATTTTTACTGCCTATTTTTCAAATGCGCAAACATTATCATACAACGACATAGGCGAATTATTTTCAAAAGAGACTATAAATGGAACTGCAAGGTTCAATGCAATGAGTGGAGCTTTTGGTGCTTTAGGTGGTGATATGTCTGCCATTGATGTAAATCCGGCGGGTGCAGTAGTTTTCTCAAAAAGTGAGGTTGCACTTTCATTATATAACAAAACCATTAAAACTAATGCTAGCTTTTATGGTTTAAACCAAAATAGTGAAAATGAATTTTTAGATTTATCTCAAGCAGGTGGTGTAATGATTTTTACAACTAATGACAATTCTGGTTGGGGAAAATTTGCATTAGGTTTTAATTATGCGGTTACGAATGATTTTAATAACTCGTGGACAGCAAAAGGTAATAGTGGTTACGCTCCTATTACAGATTTTTATGATCCTGATGTGGTTTATTTAAACTCTGATGGTCATTATTTTGAAAATTATACAGATGGAAAAAATGAAAAATACACTTTTACATTTGCTTCAGAATATAACAATAATTTAATGCTTGGTTTTTCTTTAAGCACATATAATATTGACCATTATCAACGTGTTTTAACTGAAGAATACAATAATGATGGTAATCAAAATACTTTTGACGTTTCTCAAAATCAAGAATTATTAACCTATGGTGATGGAATTTCTTTCAATTTAGGAATTATATCAAAACCAAATGACAATGTTCGTTTAGGTTTAGCATTTCAATCACCAATTTGGTACTCACTTGCAGAAGAATTTTTAGAATATGATGCCATAATATTTGAAAACAATACAAACATTACCGATCAATTTTCAATAGATGATACATATTCTGGCACTAATGGTTTTGATTATAGATTAAAAACTCCATCAAAACTAACAGGTAGCGTTGCGTATATATTTAACAAATCTGGTTTAATTAGTTTAGATTATATTTATAAAAACTACAGCAATATTAAACTAAGTAACGGTAATTTTACAGCCGAAAATCAAGGATTTAAAAATGATTTAGAAAACGCTACAGAATTAAGACTTGGAACAGAATGGAGAGTTGATGCTTTTTCTTTTAGAGGTGGCTATCATTATGAAAAAAATCCTTACAAAAACGCATATCAATCTGATGATATCGAAGGATTTTCATTAGGTGCTGGGTTTAAATTTAGAGGCGGAAGAGTAGATTTTTCGTATTTAAATTCAACAAATACTGCACCTTATAATTTTTATCCAAATAATAACCAAATTAACAATGCTGAATTAGATATTGACACATCAAGATTTACAGCAACATTGGTTTTAAATATATAACCTCAAAATTTATTTACTGAAAACGCCTCAATATTGAGGCGTTTTTTTATTATTAACACATTTGCTAAACAAGTTTTAGTACTTTTGCACAAAATTTAATTAAATGAAAGCAATTACCTTATATATAGAAAAAACTAATTCAGACACTATTTTAAAATTTTCATCAAACAATATTTTAACAAGTGGTAGTTATGATTTTAATAATATTGATGAAGCTAAAAATTCACCATTAGCTCAACAATTATTTCATTTACCATTTGTAAAACGCGTATTTATTTCTGCAAATTTTATAGCAATTGAACGTTTCTCAATTGTTGAATGGGCCGATGTACAAGAAGAAGTAAAAGAACAATTAGAAAACTACATTAATAATAATGGCGTTATTATTTCTGAAGAAATTGTTTCAAAAAAAATACCTGTAGAAGTATATGCTGAAGTTACTCCTAACCCTTCAGTTTTGAAATTTGTAGCCAATAAAAAATTAGTTGAAACAGATGTAGAGTATAAAAATATTGAAGAAGCCAAAAACTCTCCACTAGCAACTGAACTTTTTAATTTCCCTTTTACAAAAGAAGTTTTTATTTCAGAAAACTATGTATCCATTACTAAATTTGATATTGTTGAATGGAGTGAAGTAACTGTAGAAGTTAGAAGTTTTATAAAACAATTTATAGCTAACGGAAACACAATTGTAAATACAACTGCTGAAAAACCAGCAAAAACTATAACTAACAACACAAGTAATAGTGAAAATTTAGACGATGTTTCGCTTCAAATTATCAATATTTTAGATGAATATATTCGTCCAGCTGTTGCTGCAGATGGAGGAAACATTTTATTCCAATCGTACAATCAAGACTCTAAAACTGTAAATGTAATTTTACAAGGCGCTTGTAGTGGCTGTCCATCATCAACAATTACTTTAAAAAACGGAATAGAAAATATGCTAAAACAACTAATTCCTGGAAAAATTGAAGAAGTTGTTGCTGTTAATTATTAAATAATTATGACCGAAAAAGTAAAACCATATAAAAACTCTGACTTAGGAAAAAAAGAACAAGTTGCTAAAATGTTCGACACTATTTCAAATGAATACGATGGATTAAACCGCGTTATTTCATTTGGAATTGATGTTTCTTGGAGAAAAAAAGTAGTTGAAATTATAAAAAAAACTAATCCTTCAACAATTTTAGATATAGCTACTGGAACTGGTGATTTAGCCATTCATTTAGCAAAAACCAATGCTACAAAAATTATTGGTTTAGATATTTCAGAAGGTATGCTTCAAGTTGGGCGTAAAAAAATTGAAGTATTAAAGTTAAATAATACCATTGAAATGGTTTTTGGTGATTCAGAAAATATTCCATTTGAAAACAATTCTTTTGATGCTATTACGGTTGCCTTTGGCGTTCGTAACTTTGAAAATTTAGATAAAGGTTTATTGGAAATTTATAGAGTTTTAAAACCTGGCGGAACATTTGTAGTTTTAGAAACTTCGGTACCAACAAAAACTCCATTTAAACAAGGTTACAATTTTTATTCAACAAAAATACTTCCTACAATAGGTAAATTATTTTCAAAAGACAAAGTAGCTTATAAATATTTATCCGATTCAGCGGCTTCTTTTCCTTTCGGTGATGCCTTCAACAATATTTTATTAAAAAATGGGTTTATAAATGTTGAAAACAGACCTCAAACATTTGGAGTTGCTTCAATTTATATCGCTAAAAAATAATATATGAGAAAAGTTGTTGCTATTACAATTTTAATTTTTACAATAAACAGCCTACAAGCTCAAAAAAGAAGAGGAGTTGAGTACCACCAAAATTGGGATAAACAAAAAGTATTTTGGGGTTATTATTTAGGCTTTAACAAAAAAGATTATAAAATTACTTATTTAACGGATAATGTAAATGTTGAAGTAGCCTCAACAGCTGGATTTAATGTTGGATTAATTGGAAATTTACGTTTGCATGAAAATGTATCAATCAGATTAGAACCAGGTCTTTCAAGCAATACTAAAACACTAACTTTTAACCATATTATTGGTGATGATAAAGATAGAGTTAGAGAGGTAAACTCTACCTATTTACGTGTTCCATTATTGTTAAAGTTAAATACAGATAGGTACAATAATATTAGACCTTATATTGTTGGTGGAGTTTCTTACGATTATAATTTTTCTAGCAATCAAAACAATCCTGATGATAATTATGATGGCGAATTTAGAATGAAAAAAAATAACTTTATGTATGAAATTGGTGCAGGCATTGATATTTATTTACCTTATTTTATTTTTTCTCCTTCTATAAGAGGTGTTTTTGCTATTAATGATGAATTGATTAGAGACAACAACCCAAACAGTCCTTGGACAGGACCAATCGATTATTTTGGAACAAGAGGTATTTTTTTAAAATTAGCTTTTCATTAAGTTAAACGTTTAAATTCACTTAATAAAATTGCGGTAGCTGTAGCTACATTTAAACTTTCAGTTTGCTGCAAATTTCCAAAACGAGGTATTGAAATTGCATTATTTGTCAGATTTAAAATTTGTTCACTAATACCGTTAGCTTCATTACCCATAACTAGAACTCCACTTTTAGGTAAATTACTTTTATAAACATTTTCACTACCCATTAAAGTTGCAAAAATAGGTAATTGCGTGTTTTTTAAATAATTTTCAATTGCAGTATAAACAATTGACACTCTTGTTAATGAACCCATTGTTGCTTGCACAACTTTGGTATTATAGCAATCTACCGTATTTTCTGAACAAATTAATTGATCAACACCAAACCAATCACATAATCTAATAATAGTACCCAAATTACCTGGATCATTAACACCATCTAAAACTAAAATTAATCCATCATTTTTTAGTTTTTGAACTTTAGGAATTTTAAATATTGCAACAACATTGTTAGGTGTTTTTAAGGTGCTAATCTTTTTTAAAATTGCATCTGAAACAAGATAACAGTTTTCAATATTTGAGTAAGGAGAACTATCTACACAAAAAAGCTGATCCAATTCAAAATTTGAATGCAAAAACTCATCAACTACTTTAGTTCCTTCGGCAATAAATAAATGATGTTTTAATCTGTACTTTTTTTGTTTTAAACTCGTTATTAATTTAAATTGATTTTTGCTTAAACTCATTAAATTGATTGTAAAAATTGTAATTTGCTAATACCTTGAAATGTTTTACATTTGAAACAAATTTAAACTCTTATTTTTTGAAAAACAATTTTATAATATTTTTAATTTTAATAAGTTTAACTTTAAGTTTTTCATCATGCAATACATTAAAATATGTTTCTGATAATGAATTATTACTTACAAAAAACGCCGTTTTTGTAAATACTAAAAAAAATGTAAATACTGAAATTACAGATTATATTGTTCAACGCCCAAATCAGCTGGTTTTAGGCATTCCTTTTCCGCTTTATTTTTACAATATTGGAAACAAAAATTTTGAAACAGATTTTGAAAAATGGAAATCAGAAAATCCTAATTCTTATAAATTTACCACCAATATTTTTTCAGAAAAACAAACTAGAGGTGTTCGAGATTTTAAATATAGAACACACCAATGGTTTTTAAATAATGGTGAACCACCTGTAATTTTTGATGCTAAAAAGGCCATTCAAACAGTAGAAAACTTAACACAACATTATTATAACGAAGGTTATTTTAATGTAAATGTAGAATACGAAGAACATAAAATAAAAAATAAAAAAGTTGCAATTAATTACCTAATAAACACAGACAAACCTTATACATTAGATACCATTTCAACTGCAATAGAATCTGCCGTATTAGACTCTATTTACAATCTTTACAAAGAAAAATCGGAACTAAAAACGGGTAAACAGTTTAAATTATCGTTTTTTATTGATGAGCAAAATAGAATTACCAATCTTTTTAGAAATTCAGGAATTTACAGATTTAACAAAAATGCAATTACTTTTGAAGCTGACTCAACTAAAACCAATTACTCATCAGACATTACTTTAATAATTAATGATAGTATTGCTAGTGTGCCATTTAAAATTCAAAAAATAAAAGATGTAAATATTTACACCGACTATGCTTACAACACCAAAGATGAGCCAATTAAAACAAAAGTAGAATACAATGGATACTCTTTTTTAGCCATTGACAATTTAAAATACAATCCAAAATTATTATTGAATTCGGTTTTTATTCAGCCTAATGATATTTATAAAGATGAAACAAGAGAATTAACGCGTAAAAATTTAAGACGTTTAAATAATTTCAGATCCGTAGATATAAAATATGAAGAAACTGAAGATGATATGCTTAATGCATCTATTTTTTTAACACCTTTAAAAAAATATTCAATTGGTTTTAATACTGAGCTTACTCATTCCAATATTAGACAACTTGGTGTTTCAGGAAAATTATCATTTTTAAATAGAAATATTTTTAAAGGCGCTGAAATTTTAAAATTTTCCGTTCAAGGTTCGTTTCTAGACTCAAAAGATGCAGCAGACCAGAGTAGTTTATTAAATGCTTGGGAAATTGGTAGTGATATTTCTTTAGAAATTCCACGTTTTTTTATACCATTTAAATTAAAGTCAATTATTCCAAAAAATATGGCTCCTTCAACAACTTTAACTTTAGGAACCAGCCTTCAAAAAAATATTGGTTTAGATAAACAAAAATTTACTGGAATTATAGATTATACTTGGGAGTCATCAAAAAATAAAAAACATAGTTTTCAAATTGTAAATGCACAGTTTATTAAAAATTTAAATGTTAGTTCATACTTTAATATTTACAAATCCGAATTCAATGAAATTTCATCAATTGCAAGCACCTATTTTAATGAAAACATAGAAACTACTGGTGTTATTAATTTTATAGATACAAATATTGATTCTAATTTCGAATCATCAAATCCTACCGAATATCGCATAATTCAAAATATAAAAAACAGGTACAACATTATTACTGAAGATGTTTTAGTACCTATTTCGGCATATACTTTTACATATAACAATAGTGAAAATTATAAAGACAATGACTTTTCGTTTTTTAGAGCTAGATTGGTTTCTTCAGGAAATTTAACAACACTATTATCTAATGAAAGAGATGAAAATGGCACAAAAACCTTATTAAAAACACCAATTGCCCAATATATTAGAACGGATTTAGAATATAAAAAGTTTTGGAATGTATCTTTAGAAAATGTTATTGCATTCAGAAGTTTTTTAGGCATTGCAATACCTTACAAAAACTCCAGTTCAATTCCATTTAGCAGAAGTTACTTTATTGGTGGTCCAAACGATTTAAGAGCATGGAAAATTTACGATTTAGGTCCAGGATCCACAAAAAGTGGTTTAGAATATAATGTTGGAAATTTAAAATTTATTTCAAGTTTAGAGTATCGCTTTAAAGTAATTAATAGCATAAAAGGTGCTTTATTTATTGATGCCGGAAATATTTGGGACATTAACAATTCATCAGTAGTTTCAAGTGACGCCAAATTTAACGGATTTAGTTCTTTAAAAGATATTGCAGTTGGAACCGGCTTTGGTATTAGATACGATTTAAGTTTTATATTACTTCGATTAGATATTGGATTTAAAACCTACGAACCTTATTTAGATAATGGGAAAAAATGGTTTCAACACGTAAATTTCACTAATAATGTGTACAACTTTGGTATAAGTTATCCTTTTTAAATAAGCACTAATACTATTTCGTTTTCGTTTTTTTTTCTTTACAAGCATTAATTTAACCCAATTATTCCTTAATTTTGTTTCCATAAATCAAAACTAAATTATACTTAATATATTATGAGTCACACAATTAAACCAGGAGTTGCAACAGGAAACAAAGTGCAAGAAATTTTTCAATTAGCAAAAGCTAAAAAATTCGCATTGCCAGCTGTAAATGTTATAGGATCAAATACTATTAATGCCGTTTTAGAAACTGCAAAAGAATTAAATTCTCCAGTAATTATTCAATTTTCAAATGGTGGAGCGCAATTTAACGCAGGAAAAGGATTATCAAATGCAAATGAAAAAGCAGCTATCGCTGGTGCTATTGCTGGTGCAAAACACGTACATACTTTAGCGGAAGCTTATGGAGTTGTTGCAATTTTACATACAGACCATTGCGCTAAAAAATTATTACCTTGGATTGATGGATTATTAGATGCTGGTGAGCAATTTTATAAAGAAAATGGAGTGCCACTATTTAGTTCTCATATGATAGACCTATCAGAAGAGCCATTAGCTGAAAACATTGAAATATGTAAAACATACCTTGAAAGAATGAGTAAAATGGGTATGACTTTAGAAATAGAATTAGGAATTACAGGCGGAGAAGAAGATGGTGTTGATAATTCTGATGTTGATGCTTCAAAATTATATACACAACCAGAAGAAGTTGCTTATGCTTATACTGAACTTAAAAAAGTAAGTGATAACTTTACAATTGCTGCATCTTTTGGAAATGTTCATGGAGTTTACAAACCAGGAAACGTAAAATTAACTCCTAAAATTTTAGATAACTCACAAAAATACATTCAAGAAAAATACAATACAGGTGTAAATCCAGTAGATTTTGTATTCCACGGTGGTTCTGGATCTTCATTAGAAGAAATTAGAGAAGCTATTGGTTATGGTGTTATTAAAATGAACATTGATACCGACTTACAATTTGCTTTTATGGAAGGAATTAGAGATTTTATGGTAAATAATATTGACTATTTAAAAACTCAAATTGGAAACCCAGAAGGCGCTGATGTGCCTAACAAAAAAATGTACGATCCAAGAAAATGGGTACGTGAAGGTGAGTTAACTTTTAAAACTAGATTAATACAAGCTTTTAAAGATTTAAACAATGTAAATACATTGTAAACCAATTATTTACACATATTTTTAAACAAAGAGAATATATTTTTATATGTTCTCTTTGTTTTTTTTAGTAATTTGCACCACTATATTCAACTAAAACAATATTTTATATGTCATCTTGGTTTAAAAGAAAAGATAAAGGAATTCAAACACCTACAGACAAGAAAAAAGACGTACCAAAAGGTTTATGGTATAAAACCCCAAGCGGTAAAATTGTTGATACTGACGAATTAAAAGAGAATTATTATGTAAGTCCAGAAGATGGATATCATGTTCGAATTGGAAGTGCTGAATATTTCGAAATTCTTTTTGACAACAATGAATTTACAGAGTTTGATAAAGATATGGTATCAAAAGATCCTCTTAATTTTACGGACACAAAAAAATATACCGAAAGATTAAAAGAAGCCTATACCAAAACCAACTTAAACGATGCTGTTAGAACAGCTGTTGGAAAATCTTTAGGAAAAGACTTAGTAATTGCTGCTATGGATTTTGCATTTATTGGAGGCTCAATGGGAAGTGTTGTTGGTGAAAAAATTGCCAGAGCAATTGATTATTCAATAAAAAACAGAATTCCATTTTTAATGATTTCAAAATCTGGTGGCGCAAGAATGATGGAAGCATCATACTCATTAATGCAACTGGTTAAAACATCTGCTAAATTAGCACAACTTGCTGATGCAAATATTCCATATATATCATTATGTACAGATCCAACAACTGGAGGAACAACCGCCTCATACGCAATGTTAGGAGATATTAATATTGCAGAACCAGATGCTTTAATTGGATTTGCTGGACCAAGAGTTGTAAAAGATACAACAGGAAAAGATTTACCTGAAGGTTTCCAACGCTCAGAATTTGTGCTAGAACATGGCTTTTTAGATAAAATTATTGAACGTAAAAATTTAAAAAAACAAATAAATTTATATATAGATTTAATTGAAAACATACCTGTTAGAAAATAATAAATAATAAAAAAAGAGCGCAATTAGCGCTCTTTTTTATAAAGTACTACCTACTTTTAGTTTCTTTGCCTGCTTCATTTGTATAAATTACAACATTATCACAACTTCAATCTCCAAATTTACAGTACGCAAAGCATCTTTTTATTATTTTTAAAACACTACTAACAACATATTACTAAAAAATAAGTTCTTATTATAATTCATTGCTTTTCAAAATAATAGTAGTATATTTGCCGACTGATAGCGACTTGAAGTTGCATCATTACATAAAAATTATTAAAATAAATTAATGTTAGCATGTACTTAACAAAAGAAAAAAAAGCAGAAATTTTTGCAAAACACGGAGAATCAGCAACAAACACTGGCTCTACAGAAGGTCAAATTGCCTTATTTACTTACAGAATTAACCACTTAACTGAACATTTAAAAAGAAATCGTAAAGATTACAACACTGAACGTTCATTAGTAAAATTAGTAGGTAAAAGAAGAAATTTACTAGACTATTTAATTAAAACTGATATTGTAAGATATCGTGAAATTATTCAGGAATTAGGATTAAGAAAATAATATTCTTTATTTAAAAGAGGCGAATTTTGCCTCTTTTTTATTTTTTTAATTCTAAAAAAGAAAGCTTAAATTAAACTTTTCATTGGTAAACACACAACACAACAACAAACCAATTGTTTAATTAATTTTAAAACTTATTTATGATACCTAAGGTACATACACAAATTATTGAATTAGGAGATGGAAGAACCATTTCATTAGAAACAGGAAAATTAGCAAAACAAGCGCACGGATCGGTTGTTGTAAGAATGGGTAACGCTATGTTACTTTGTACAGTAGTATCCAACTACAGTGCTAGCCCAGGAGTAGACTTTTTACCTTTAACTGTTGATTACAGAGAAAAATTTGCTGCTGCTGGAAAATACCCAGGAGGTTTCTTTAAAAGAGAAGCAAGACCAAGTGATGACGAAGTATTGACAATGCGTTTAGTTGATCGTGTTTTACGTCCTTTATTCCCAAAAGATTACCATGCTGAAACACAAGTTATGATACAATTAATGTCGCATGACGTTAATGTAATGCCTGATGCTTTAGCTGGAATAGGTGCTTCTGCAGCTATTATGTTAAGTGATATTCCTTTTGAAACACCAATTTCTGAAGTACGTGTTGCGCGTATTAATGGTGAATTTGTTATCAACCCAAGCAGAGCTCAATTAGTTAATGCTGATATTGATATGATGGTTGGTGCCTCTGCAGATTCAGTAATGATGGTTGAAGGTGAAATGGATGAGTGTAGCGAAGAAGAAATGGCAGATGCTATTAAATTTGCGCACGAAGCTATAAAAGTTCAATGTGCTGCTCAAATTGCATTGGCTGAAGCTGTTGGTAAAAAAGAAACGCGTGAATACGAAACTGCTGTTACTGATGAAACTTTAGAAAAATTAGCACATGATTTTGCTTACCAAAAAGTATATGATATTGCTAAAGCCGGAAGTGCTAAACATGAACGTAGTGCTGCTTTTGCAGAAATTAAAGAAGCATTTAAAGCAACTTTTACAGAAGAAGAATTAGCTGAAAAAGGAGCTTTAATATCTCAATATTATTCAAAAGCTGAAAAAAGTGCTGTAAGAAACCTTACCCTTGAAGAAGGCTTACGTTTAGACGGTAGAAAAACTACTGAAATTCGTCCTATCTGGTGCGAAGTTGATTATTTACCTTCAACTCACGGTTCTTCAATATTTACACGTGGAGAAACTCAAGCATTAGCAACAGTAACTTTAGGAACTTCAAGAGATGCTAATATTTTAGATTCAGCTACTTTTGAAGGTGAAGAAAGGTTTTACTTACACTATAACTTCCCTCCTTTTTCAACAGGTGAAGCTCGTCCTTTAAGAGGAACTTCACGTAGAGAAGTAGGTCACGGAAACTTAGCTCAACGCGCTTTAAAAGGAATGATTCCAGCTGATTGCCCTTACACTGTAAGAGTTGTATCTGAAGTTTTAGAATCTAATGGTTCTTCTTCAATGGCAACAGTTTGTGCTGGTACAATGGCATTAATGGATGCAGGTGTACAAATGAAAAAACCGGTATCTGGTATTGCTATGGGATTAATTTCTGACGGTGATCGTTATGCTGTTTTATCTGATATTTTAGGTGATGAAGATCATTTAGGTGATATGGACTTTAAAGTTACAGGTACTGCCGACGGAATTACCGCTTGTCAAATGGATATCAAAATCAAAGGTTTATCATACGAAATCTTAGTAAAAGCATTAAAACAAGCTCGAGAAGGTCGTTTACATATTTTAGGAAAAATTACTGAAACAATTGCACAGCCAAATGCTGATGTAAAACCTCATTCGCCTAAAATGATAACCAAAGTTATTCCTAACGATTTTATTGGTGCTTTAATTGGTCCTGGTGGAAAAGTAATTCAAGAATTACAAAAAGAAACAGGTTGTACTATTGTTATTAATGAAGACCCAATTACTACTGAAGGAATTGTTGAAATTTTAGGAACTAACCAAGCTGGTATTGATGCTGTTTTAGCAAAAATTAGCTCGTTAATGTTTAAACCTGAAGTTGGTAGTATTTACGAAGTTAAAGTTATAAAAATGCTTGATTTTGGTGCAGTTGTAGAATATACAGAAGCTCCAGGAAATGAAGTATTATTACATATTTCTGAATTGGCTTGGGAACGTACTGATAATGTTACTGATGTTGTAAATATGGGTGATGTTTTTGATGTGAAATATTTTGGAAAAGATCCAAAAACACGTAAAGATAAAGTTTCAAGAAAAGCACTTTTGCCAAAACCTGAAGGCTTTGTAGAAAGACCTCCAAGAGACGATAAAAGAGGTGGTGGACGTGATAACCGTGGTAGAGATAACCGTGGTAACGACAGAGATAGAAAACCAAGAGACGATAGAAAATAATATATTACAAAAAATGCTTTTCAATATTGAAAAGCATTTTTTATTTCATAAAAATAAAAGAAGCCATACATCTAAATAAATTTATTTGTAATTTGGCTTCTTTCTTTTTAACAGCAAATACTAATCATTTAGTTCACTGTTAAATTTAAATTATTAGAAAAACTAACCCATTATTTTTTTCTAATAATTAGTTAATAATTAGAGCCCCAATTTTTTATTTTATAATTACTTTTTGATCTACAAAATGTTTGATTGGTAGTACCACAATGCCATCAGCAGTTTTAATAGTAATACATATATTATCAATTTCTTGGATAACACCTTCCACTTTTTTTGTTTTAATATGTTGCCCAATCTCAAAATTTCTGCGTGAATAGAATCCAAATAACAATCTGGTAATGATATCTCTTGCCCCAAATCCAAAAGCTATTGTAAATGATATTAAAACCGATCCTAATATTAATGTTAAATTACTTGTGATTATTTCTGTATTAACACCTGCTTGGTTTAATGCTGTAATAGATACAAATACTACAATTACATAAAAAGCAATATTACTTACCAAATTAGAACCCGAGAGTTCCATAGATTTAAAAGTGCTTACTATTGTATTTTTTATTATTGAAGCAAAATAAACTCCCACTACAAAAATTAACAAAGCTGTAATTAAAATTGGTAAATACGCTATAAAACTTCCAATTCCTTCAGAAATCATTTTTAATCCTAATATTTCTGAAGCTATAACTACAAAAATTAGAATTAATAAATATTTTACAAATTTTAAAATAATGTCAGAAGGCACTACATCGTAGTCACTTTTACCAAATAATTTTGCTTCATTTAATTTTGTGGTAATCGCATCTATTTTAGTTACTTTTAAAAGTCGTTTTAAAACAAAGTTTACCACTTTAATAGCTATATATGCTATAATTATAAACCCAATACCTAACAATATTTTTGGTATAAATGCTAAAATAGATCTCCACAAATCTTGTGCAAACGAAAAGTTTACATTTTCTAATTGAATAATTAATTTCATTTTTAATATAGGTTAGTTACTATTGAATTATTCTTTCAATAAATTATTAATGTTGTTGTTTTTCTTTTTTACTGATTCCTTCTCAGTAATTAAAAATTCGTTTATGGTACTTGGATATTTTACAGCAAATAAATCAGCTATATCAATAGAAAGTTTAATCAACGAAATATCATTAATTACCTTTTCCCGAAGTACTTTTGGCACTTCTTCATTATGTAATATTTTCTTAAACGGATTTTCCATTATTTAAGATTATTATATACATTAATTACTTTCTCTCTGGCTCTTTTTAAGCGCATTTTTACAGCACTTTCACCAATTTCCAATGATTCTGAAATTTCTTTTATTGAAAAATCATCTTGATATTTCATCAATAAAATCATTTTATCATCTGGCTCTAATTGGTCCAATGCTTTTTGTAATTTATCAGCTTTCATTTCAAATAAAGCCTCTTCGCTAGTATCGTGCTCTTCTGTGGCTGATAATTCACCTTCAAAATTCTTTTCATTTTTTTTATAATTATTTCGTGTTACATAATTCACACAAAAATTATAAGTAAATGAATATAGCCAAGTAGAAAACTTAGCTGTTCCTTTAAACGTTCTTAATTTTACAAATAGCTTAATAAAAATATCATGGGTTAAATCTTGCGCTTCTTCTTTAGAGCTTGCAAATCCGTAACACTTATTATAAACCATACTCACATGTCTATCATAAAGCACAGCAAACAAATGTGTATTATTTGTTTTAACTATCCTTTTAACCAACTCGTTATCACTTAATAACGCTATGTCGTCAGCTGATTTCAATTATCTTTTATTGGGTTATATTTTATAAGACTCTTTAATAACAAAAAAGTCACAAAAAAATATTTTTTTATTTTATTTGTAACATTTTCAAAAATACAACGTATATATATTAGACCCTATTAATAAACAAAATAATTTTTAGCTACTAAATGAGACAACTTAAGATTACAAAACAGGTTACTAACAGAGAAACCGCATCATTAGATAAGTATTTACAGGAAATTGGAAAGGTAGATTTAATTACTGCCGAAATGGAAGTTGAATTAGCACAACGAATTAAAGCAGGAGATCAAGTAGCTTTAGAAAGATTAACAAAAGCAAATTTACGTTTTGTTGTATCTGTAGCAAAACAATATCAAAATCAAGGTTTAACATTACCCGATTTAATTAACGAAGGAAATTTAGGTTTAATTAAAGCTGCAAAACGTTTTGATGAAACACGTGGTTTTAAATTTATTTCGTACGCTGTTTGGTGGATTCGTCAATCAATTTTACAAGCATTAGCAGAACAATCTCGTATTGTACGTTTACCTTTAAACAAAATTGGTTCTATTAATAAAATTAATAAAATGTATGCGTTTTTAGAGCAAGAAAATGAAAGACCTCCTTCTGCTGAAGAAATTGCAAAAAAATTAGATATGACTGTGAATGATGTAAAAGAGTCTATGAAAAACTCTGGCCGTCACGTATCTATGGATGCTCCTTTAATTGAAGGTGAAGATTCTAACCTTTATGATGTATTAAATACAGGTGAATCTCCAAATCCTGATAAAGCCTTATTACACGAATCTTTAAAAGTTGAAATTGAACGTGCTTTAGAAACTTTAACACCAAGAGAAGCAGATGTTGTGCAATTATACTTTGGTTTAGGTGATGCGCACCCTATGACTTTAGAAGAAATTGGTGAAACTTTTGATTTAACACGCGAACGTGTGCGTCAAATTAAAGAAAAAGCAATTAGAAGATTGAAACATACTTCAAGAAGTAAAATTTTAAAAACATATTTAGGTTAATTTCTATTAACTTTTTAAAAGTCAATAAAAACGCTCGAAATTTCGAGCGTTTTTTGTTTATAAATCATACTTTTGCAAAAAACTTATTAAAATGAACAAATTTATTGCTCCATCTATGTTAGCGGCAGATTTTGCTAACTTACAACGTGATATTGAAATGATTAACAACAGTAAAGCCGATTGGTTTCATATTGATGTTATGGACGGTATGTTTGTTCCCAATATTTCTTTTGGAATGCCCGTTATTAGTGCGATTAAAAAGCATGCTAAAAAAATAATGGATGTGCATTTAATGATTGTTGATCCAGACAGATATATTGCTGATTTCAAAAAAGTTGGAGCAGATATTTTAACGGTACATTATGAAGCTTGCCCACATTTACATAGAACTGTGCAAGAAATAAAAAGGCAAGGAATGAAAGCTGGAGTATCTTTAAACCCGCATACACCTATTGCTGTTTTAGAAGATATTATTGCCGATTTAGATTTGGTGCTAATTATGAGTGTAAATCCAGGTTTTGGCGGACAAAGTTTTATTGAAAACACTTACAAAAAAGTGCAACAATTAAGAGCGTTAATTGAATTTAGTGAATCTGATGCACTAATTGAAGTTGATGGTGGTGTAACAGATCAAAATATTGAACAATTATTAGAAGCTGGTGCCGACGCATTTGTTGCCGGAAGTTTTGTATTTAAAAGTGAAAATCCAACAGAAACTATTGCAAATTTAAAAGGATTAGTATCAGGAATTTAAGCCTTTTCCAGTTCGTATTGTTCCAATAAATATTTTAGCAAATCTGTAGTGGTTACTATTCCAACTAATTCATCTAAATCTACAACTGGTAATGCATGAAATTCATTTTTTGCTAAAATTTCAGCAACTGATTTTATTGTAATATTTGAAGTTACTTTAATTGGATTTTTCACCATAATTTGCTCAATGCTAAGCATATCATAAATAGCATTATCAATTTTAATTTCATCAGCATCGTACGAATCTAAAAAGCTAATTCTCCTTAAGTCCGACAAACTTAACATTCCTATTATATGTTTTTTTGTATCCACAACAGGAATATGACGAATATGAAAATCTTTAAACAACCGCTCAGCTTTATATAAATCGTCAGATAGTTTTAACGTTACAAGCTTTGTTGACATTATTTTTGATACAGGCTCTAGACGTTTCATAATTAAAATATTTTCTAATTATATAAAGTTCTTAAAATATTAGTAAATTTAGTATGACCAAAATCATATTAAACAATTTTTGAGGCGCTATATTAGCATTCTAATTCCTAAATTCTTAAAAATATTTTCAATGAAAAGGCAACTTTTTAATATTCATATCACGTTTGTTAACCTAATTTTTATTTTAATTGTCGTTTCTTGTACAACAAAAAATGAAAAATTAACCATTGCAACTGCAGCAAACATGCAATATACAGTTAATGAAATGACTGATATTTTTTATTCTGAAACGGGTATTGAATGCCAAACAGTTGTTTCATCTTCTGGAAAATTAACGGCACAAATACAAGAAGGCGCCCCTTTTGATATTTTTATTTCCGCAGATACTAAATATCCTAATGAATTATTTAAAAACGGTTTCACACAAACTGAACCAAAAATTTACGCTTTCGGAAAGTTAATTTTATGGACTTTAAAGAATGACATACAACCATCATTATCAAATTTAACTTCCGAAAAAATAAAACATATTGCAAGCCCTAATCCTATCACTGCACCTTACGGAATTGCAACTGAAGAAGTTTTAGCATATTATAAAATTTTAGATTCTGTTAAATCTAAACTAGTTTTTGGGGAAAGTGTTGCACAAACCAACCAGTTTATTACATCAAAAGTTGCAGAATTGGGTTTCACAGCAAAATCGGTAGTTTTAAGTCCAAATTTAAAAGAAAAAGGTATTTTTATTGAAATTGATGATAAATCTTATAATCCAATTGCCCAAAGTGCTGTTATCATTAAAAATACTGGGAAAGACCTTAGTAAATCGGAAAAATTCTTTAATTTTCTGTTTTCAAAAAAAGGAAAAGAAATTTTAAAAAAACACGGTTATACTGTAATAGATAATGAATAAATTACAAGGTTCTATTAATAATATTATTACCAGCGAAAGTTTATCTTTAGTATATATTCTAGTCAATAATACAAAAATTACAGCTATTGTAATTGATACGCCAACAACAAATCCTTTATTGCAAATTGGAAAAGCTGTTACGGTAATTTTTAAAGAAACAGAAGTGATTATTGGTACTGGAACAAATCATACTATTAGTATGCAAAATAAATTTGTAGGTCCCATTTTATCTATAGAATCTAAGGATTTGTTAAGTAAATTAATTATTGAAACTACTGTTGGTAAAATAACATCTATTATTACAACAAATGCTGTAAAACAATTAAAATTAGTTGTTGGATTAAAAGTTACTGCTATGGTTAAAACTAACGAAATTTTAGTAACAGAATGATAGATTGGGCACCACTTATATTAACCTTTAAACTGGCATTAATAACTACATTTTTGCTTTTTATAATTTCCATTCCATTGGCATATTGGATGGCTTTTACAAAGTCAAAATTTAAACCGGTTATTGAAACATTGGTAAGTATGCCACTTGTGTTACCGCCAACTGTAATTGGATTTTATTTACTAATTGCTTTTAGCCCTGCAAATTCCTTTGGAAATTGGTTAAATGAATGGTTGGGTTTAAAGTTGGTTTTTTCTTTTGAAGGATTACTTTTTGCATCCGTACTTTATAGTTTACCATTTATGGTACATCCAATTCAAAGCGGATTTGCTAATTTACCAGTTTCATTAAAAGAAATGTCATATATATTAGGAAAATCGAGATTTACCACCATTGTTAAAGTGCTTTTACCAAACATAAAATCATCATTATTAACTGGTATCGTATTGGCTTTTGCACATACAATTGGTGAATTTGGTGTTGTTTTAATGATTGGAGGAAATATACCTGGAAAAACAAAAGTTGCATCTATTGCTATATATGATGAAGTAGAAGCACTAAATTATGGCGCAGCAAACACTTATTCCTTAATTTTATTTACTTTAACTTTTAGTATTCTTTTAATTGTGTATTTGTTTAATAATGGTTATTTAAAACAGTTTCACAAATGATAGCATTAAATTTTCAAAAAAAATTAATTGCTGCTAATGGTAAAATGCTGCTTTCTGTTGAAACCTTAATTAAAGAAGGTAGCTTGGTAACATTATTTGGTAAATCTGGTGCTGGAAAAACTACTATTTTAAGAATTTTGGCGGGTTTAACTCAACCTGATTCCGGTAAAATTAGTGTTCATAATTCCATTTGGCTAGATACCCAAAACAACATAAATTTAAAACCTCAAAAAAGAAAAGTTGGTTACGTTTTTCAGGATTATGCATTGTTTCCAAATATGACGGTAAAAGAAAACTTAGAATTTGCACTAAATAAAGAAGATAACAGTAATATTATAAATCATTTAATTGAAATGGTTGAATTAGGTGAATTACAACATCGTAAACCATTTACACTTTCTGGTGGACAACAACAAAGAGTTGCATTAGCAAGAGCCTTGGTGCAAAAGCCAAAAATACTTTTGTTAGATGAGCCGCTTTCTGCTTTAGATGAAGAAATACGATATAAATTACAAAAATATATTTTAACTGTACATAAAGAATTTGGCTTAACAACATTATTAATTAGCCACGATGTTTCTGAAGTTTTAAGAATGTCTGACCTTGTTATTGAACTAAATGAAGGGAAAATAATTAGACAAGGACCCACAAATCAAATTTTTAATTATCAAGATTTAAGTGCGAAATTTCAATTAACAGGAACATTAATCCAAATCATAAAACAAGATTTTATTTACATTTTATCTGTTCAAATTGGAAAAGATATTGTTAAAATTGTTGCAGATGAAAGTGAAGGAAATAATTTAGCTATTGGCGATAAAATTTTAGTTTCAGCAAAAGCGTTTAACCCTATAATACAAAAAATAGGATAATTTATTAAAAAACTATCCTATTTCTAGTAAATTAAAATAACTAAATCTTTATTTGATTGTAATTTTAATTTCTTTTGAAATATTATTTGAAGCATTCCCAACATAAATCAAATAATCTCCTTTTTCTAAATTCCAGTTTGAAATACTTTCATCATAAAAAGATAAATCATTTGTATTTATTAAAATTTCAACAGATTCAGTTCCTCCCTTTAATACAGTTACTTTTTGAAAACCTTTCAATTCTTTTAAAGCTCTTTTAACTTTTGATTTTGACTTTCCTACATAAACCTGAACCACTTCTGCTCCATCAATTTCACCAGTATTTATAACATTTCCACTAATAGTAATCGTTTCATTTTGCGCATATTCTTTCTTATCAGTTTTAAAATCAGATAGTTTAAACGTTGTGTAAGATTTTCCTTCACCAAAAGCAAATAAAGGTTTTATTTTTTTTGTATCGTGCCAACGATAACCAACCAAAATATCCTCTTTGTAATATTGGTTGATGCTATCACCTGGATAAGATAATTTACCAAAAGAATGCGCAGCATTATCATTTAATTTTTTTGGAAAAGAAAATGGTAACTTACCTGACGGATTAACGTCTCCACTAATTACATCAGCAATTGCATTACCAGTTTCACTTCCTAAATACCAAGTTTGCATTAATGCTTTAACATTATCAAGCCAAGGTATTTCAACTGCATTACCACTTACTAATAAAACTCCAACATTATTATTAACTTTTAATAATTCATTTAATAACTCATTTTGCCCAAAAGGTAATTCAAACTCTTGTCTATCTCCACCCTCACAATCTTGTTGATGATTTTTATTTAAACCTCCAAAAAATAATACAACATCAGCCTTTGATGCTAAAGCTACTGCTTCGTTTTTTAATTTATCAGCATCAAGCGTTGAAGGGATAACTCTACCATAAGCTGAAGGTCCAGAAGCATAACCTAATCCATATAAAATAGTTGCATTCTTATACTTATTTTTCAATCCTTGTAAAGGAGAAATTTCTTTTTTTGCTTTTAATTCTGATGAACCTCCGCCAATTGTCATAGATTTTGTTGCATTTTCTCCTATTACTGCAATTGTAATTTTTTTAGATGGATTTATTGGAAAAAAAGAATTTTCATTTTTTAACAAAACAATTCCTTCAGCAGCAATTTTACGCGCAACGTCTAAATGTTCTTGGTTATTCATTCTTCCAAATGAACGGTTTGGATTCATATTTGTACGAAACATTAATCGTAAAATTCTTCTAACTTTATCATTTAATACATCTTCACTAACATCGTTATTTTTTAATTTTTCTAAAAATGGATTTGCTAAATAATAATAATCATATGTGTTTTTAGTAGATGTTGTTAAGCCATCAGTTCCTGTTCCCATTTCTATATCTAATCCATTTAATGCTGCTTCATTTGTATTATGAGTGGAACCCCAATCTGAAATCACAACTCCATCAAAAGCCCAATCTTCTTTTAAAATAGTATTCATAAGTATCTGATTGTGTGTTGTGTGCTGACCTCTAAATTGATTATATGCACCCATTAAAGACCAGACTTTTCCCTCTATTACAGCTGCTTTAAAGGCTGGTAAATAAATTTCATACAATGCTCTATCACTCACTTCTACATTAATATGATTCCTCCATAATTCTTGATTGTTCAGCGCAAAATGTTTTACACAAGCTGCCACTCCATTTTGTTGTACACCTTGAATATAAGGAACTACCATTTTTGAAGCTAAATAAGGATCTTCTCCCATATATTCAAAATTTCTACCGTTTAAAGGTGTTCTATAAATATTTACACCCGGACCTAATAAAACATCTTTTTTTCTATACCTAGCTTCTTCTCCTAAACTAATTCCATATTCTTTTGAAAGTTTTGGATTAAAAGTTGCTGCCAAACAAGTTAAAGCAGGAAATGCAGTAATAGAATCATTTGTCCAATTGGCATATCCCCAATCGTCCCAATTTATTTCACCTCTAACACCATGAGGTCCATCAGACATCCAAATTTCTGGAATTCCAAGTCTATCAACTCCTGGCGTAGAAAATTTTGATTGTGCATGACACATTGCAACTTTTTCATGTAAAGTTAGTAAAGAAATAATGCTATCAATTTTTTTTTCCGAATGATAATCAATCTGTTGAGAATTTATTTTAGAACTAATGATAACCAAAAAAAGCGTTACTATAAATTGAAATTGTTTGTTTTTAATATTCATTATTTGTACTGTTTAAGCATTTTAAAATTTATTTTGTTAAAACACCAATTTAATTAAATTGAAAAAGACAACGTGTTAAAACGTTGTCTTTTTTACCTTATTAATTCAAAACTTAATATCCAGGATTTTGATCTTCAGGATTAATTAAAACATTTCTACTTATTTCATTTGATGGAATAGGGAATACTTGGTTTTTTGAAGTATATCCTAAACTTGAAAGTTCAGCATCCGCTAATCCCCAACGAACCAAATCCCAAAAGCGTTGTCCTTCAAAGGCTAATTCTAATTGACGTTCTAATACAATTGCATTAAATAAATCGTTTCCTGTAGCTGTTATATCAGGTAAACCAGCTCTAAAACGAACCTTATTTAACTCAATTTGTGCTTTTTCATCTTCATTATTTTTATGATATGCTTCAGCAGCCATCAATAAAACATCTGCATAACGTAACAATCTCCAGTTAATTCCATAATTTAATTCATTAATTGGGCCGGCTGTATCTTCAGTTCTTGTAACATATTTTAATCGTACATAACCTTCATAATCATGAATTCCTGTATCAGGTGGTGTTACTGCACCACCTGCTGTAATTAAATCTGCTTCTGAAATAAGTGTTGCATTTTTACGGATAACATCACCTGCATTTACAAACGCCTGACCAATTTTACTTGTTGGTAAATTAAATCCCCATCCGTTGGCAACTCCAATAGCAGCAACATCAAATGCATCACCTCTTGGTCCCATTAATTGAGCGTGAATGTTACTTTCTGGACGTCCACCCCAAGGGAAATTACCCCAATCGTATTTTTCTGTACTTACATAATTTAATTCAATTAAAGATTCCATTCCGTTTTCAGTACTTGATTTCCAAACATCTGCAAAATTAGGTTCTAAATCAAATGCTTGTGATGAAATTACTTTACCAAACTCAATAGAGGCTAAATCATATTTTTTTTGAAATAAATAAACTTTACCTAAAACAGCTTGTGCAGCTTCCTTTGATATTCTGAAAGGTTGAGCAACTCCGCTTCTTAAAGGTAATCCACTAATTGCATCTGCTAAATCATTTTCAATTTGAATATAAACATCACTTTTTGGAGATCTTGCCAAACCAAATTCGCTAATTGATTGCGGTGTTGTTATTCTTAATGGTACATCACCAAATAAAGTTACTAACTCAAAATAACTATATGCTCTTAAAAATTTTGCTTCAGCAATAAATTTATCTTTGGAGCTTAATTCAGAGATTTCTAATTTTTCAATTAAAACATTTGCTAAACCAATTGTTTTATAAAAACCTTCCCAAACACCAGTAATTGCAGGATTATCTGCCACATGCGTAAAATCATCTATTTGTTGTAAAGGTGGTTGGTCTCCAATTGTGCTTCCAGCATTTGCAATATCACCTGGTAAAACTTTTAAGAAAAAAGCACTATTCCATGGACGATTATAATTCCAAGCCATTAAATCATAAATACCAAATATCACAGATTCTGCTTCGGCATCAGTTGTTAAAAAATCATCTTCGTTAATTAATCCAATTGGATCAACCTCTGTAAAATCATTACTACAAGAAGTATAATTAAAAATAATTAATACTCCTAAAACTACTATTTTAATATATTTTTTCATTGTTTTATTGTATTAAATTATGAATTATAGGTTTAATGATAAACCAAATATTATTTTACCAGGTATTGGATAAACACCTCTATCAATTCCTTGACTTTGATTGTTTGTACTACCTGCTTCTGGATCTAAACCTTGATAATTAGTAAAAGTAAAATAATCTTCTAATGAAACATAAAGGCGTAAATTATCTAATTTAATTTGCTCTACTACTTTTGATGGGAACGTATATCCAAATTGAATTTGTTTAATTCTCATATAAGATCCATCTCCAACCATTAAATCGCTTCGGTATAATTCATCGCTACCAACATCTGCTTTTGGGTAAGAAGCATTACTTCCTGGACCAGTCCATCTTCCATCAAATAAAAATGAAGGTTTGTTAGAATAAATTCTATCAGTTCTAGTCCATAACATATAAATTTCATTTCCTTGAGTTCCTTGGAAGTTTAAATTGAAATCGAAATTTTTGTAACCTAAATTAATTTGTCCACCGAATAAGAAATCTGGATGAGGATCACCAATATTGGTAATATCATTTGGAGTAATATCTCCACTATCATCTATATCTACAATAATAGGCTTTCCAGTTGCTGGATCAATTCCATCTGTTTTATACCCTCTAAAGTACCAAATTGGCTCACCTTCTTCAAAACGAGTAGTAATAAAACCTCTAACATCTGCACCATCAATTGGTGAATCTACAGCTAAATCTGTTACTTCATTTTTAAGTGTAGAAAAATTTAAGTTTACGCCATAGGTTAAATCTCCAACTTTGTCATTATATCCTAATTCAAACTCCCAGCCTTTATTTGAAACTGTACCCCCATTAAAGTTTCCAAAATTACGTCCTACAGATAATGGAATTAAACTATTCCCACTTACAATTAAATCTTTTGTTTTTTTATCGTAATAATCTGTAGTAAACTTAAGTCTGCCTTCAAAAGCTCTTAAATCAATTCCTAAATCTATTTGTTCAGAAGTCTCCCAAGTTAAATCTTTGTTTGGAATATTACTTGCTTCATAACCTGGTAAAAAACCACCATTTCCATCAGGAACTTTAACCCCAGTACTTGAAAAGAATTGTAAATCTTCATTTCCTAGTAAATTTTGATCACTACCAACTTGTCCCCAACTAGCACGAACTTTCAAATAATCTATAGCGCTATCTTCTTTCCAAAATTCTTCATTAGACATTACCCAACCAGCTGACACGGATGGAAAAATAGCTCCTTTATTAGCTTCAGAAAAAGCACTTGAAACGTCGTAACGTATAGTACCTTCTAAAAGGTATTTTTCATCATATTCATAAGAAAACCTTCCAAAAGTTGATCTTTTTCTTCTTTCAATAAAATTTCCACCTACTTTGTCTAAATCATCATCTTGTGTATAATCATGATAAGCGTAATTATCACCTTCTTTAGGCGTTGGACCTGAGAATAAATACCAGTTAGGAGATTGGTATTTTTCGGCAGATAAACCTGCTAACAAACTATAATTATGCTTGTTATAAGAACCGTTGTAGGTTACGAAATTTTCCCATAACCATGATGAATTTTTTGTAATATTATCATCAACTGTAGTTAATGAATTTTGTCTTTCTGAAGAAACATAATATACAGGATTCCAATTGTGATTTACAGAATAGTTTACATCAATCCCCAATCTAGTAGTCATAACCAACCCTTCTATAGGAGAAACATTTGCAAAAAAGGTACCTAATATTTTGTCGGTTTTAATGTTTCTATTTTGAATAGAAAGCATTGCTATTGGATTTGCAATTTCACCAGTTACATAAGCTGGTAGACCATAATAATTACCATTTTTATCAGCTAAAATTGTATTTCCAGCGTTTATTAAACTAGTAACATTTGCAGGCACTCCATTGTTGTATATTACAGGAGTTAAAGGATCCATTAATAAAGCATTATTTAAAATACCACGGTATTCATCATCTTCACTAATAACTCCACGACTTGTATTAGAATACGTTAGGTTGTTTCCTACTTCTAACCATTTATTTATTTGATGTTTAGAGTTTAATCTTGCAGTGTAACGTTTAAAGTTGGCTCTTTCACCCCCAACAATACCATCTTGATTGGTATATGAACCTGAAAGTAAATAGGTTGATTTTTCTGTTCCACCTGCAAAACTTAAATGATGTTTTTCCATCCAAGCATCTTCAAAAACTTCGTTTAACCAATTTGTATCAATTCCATTAGAAGGAATATTTTGAACACCAGCTTCATTTAAATAAGTTCTGTATTGAGACTCATTCATTAACTCCATTTTTGAGCGTTCTGACTGTACTCCAAATTGTGAAATATAAGAAATAAGTGGTTTGTCATAATTTCTACCAGATTTTGTAGTTACAATTACAACACCATTTGCACCTTCAGTACCATAAATTGCAGAAGAGGCAGCGTCTTTTAAAATTTCAATAGATTCTATATCTCCACCATCAATATTATCAATGCTATAAGTTTTCATACCATCTACAATATAAATAGGATCTGCATTTCCATTAGAACCCGTTCCACGAATTCTTATTTTAGAACCAGCTCCTGGCGAACCAGAATTTGTTAATACAGAAATACCGGATACTTTTCCTTGAATTGCTTGTTCAACTCTGGTAGTACCATTGTTTTGCATGTCTTCAGATTTAATACTAGAAATTGCTCCGGTTACTAAACTTTTCTTTTTAGATCCGTAACCAACTACTACAACTTCTTCTAAAGAATTTGCATTTTCAACAAGGACTACATTAATTATTGTTTTACCATTTAAAACTACTTCTTGAGTAGTGTAACCCACAAAACTAATTTGTAATACTGCTTTCGCTGGAACTTCACTTAACATGAACTTCCCATCAAAATCAGTTGTTGTACCATTAGTTGTACCTTTAACAATTACGTTTGCACCTGGTAATGGCCCATTGGCATCAGATACAAGACCCGAAACACTTTGTGCATTTGCAATAGCATACAGCATAAAGATTCCAAGAAAAATAATTTTTTTTACAATTTGAATTTTCATAAATATTTGGTTTAATTATTCTTTTTTATCTAAATTCATACAATTATGAATTGTAGTTCATACAAAGCTATTGCAATTGTTAAATAATTGTTAATTGAATTTTGTCATTTATTTGTATATTTTCATTAACTATGTATTTTAAATCTCAATTTTAAAATAGTTATGATACAAAATGCTCATAGAGAAATTACAAGACTAATTCCAGAAGACAGTTTTTTAGTTGAAGAAAGGGTAAAAGATGATTTTGATTTTCCTATTCACTTTCATCCTGAAATTGAGTTAAATTTTATTTTTAAAGGAAAAGGTGTTAGACGAATTATTGGAGATCATACTGATGAGATTGATGAATTAGAGTTGGTTTTAGTAGGTCCTAATTTAGTTCATGGTTGGGAGCTTCATAAATGCACTTGCAAAGAAATTTACGAAATCACAATTCATATTCATCCAGATTTGTTTAATGAAAAAACATTATCAAGAAGAATATTTAAGCCCATTAAAGATATGTTTAACAGAGGTAAACATGGCATTTTATTCTCTAAAGAAACCACTATAAAAGTAATGCCTAGATTGATGGCGCTTACAAGAATTTCTGGAATTGAATATTATTTAGAATTTATTGCAATATTAAATGATTTAGCAAAATCTGATGCACAAAAGTTATTATCAAACTCTTGCGCTGTAAAAGAAGATTTTCATAATAGTGATAAAATCAAAAAAGTGTATGATTATATTCAACAAAACTTTACAAAAACAATTACACTCAATGAAATTTCCGAATTGGTAAATATGAGTCCTGTTTCATTTAACAGATTTATGAAAAATAGAACTGGAAAAACATTTATAACTTATGTAAATGACACCAGAATTAGTTTTGCAACCAGATGGCTTTTAGAAACCGATTTAAGTATTGGAGAAATTGGCTTTAAATGTGGTTTTAACAACATTGCCAATTTTAACAGATTATTTAAAAAGGCAAAAAATTGCACTCCTAAGGAATTTAAAGAAGCTTTTGTAGGTGTAAAAAAAGTATTATAAAAAGTACTTTTTTGATAAATTACAAAACCTTCATAATTATTTAATTATGAAGGTTTTAAATAAACAAATCAAACTTAACTATTCTATCATTTTCCTAATTCAACTTTTATAAAATGTTCTATATTCTTCTCAAGTATTGGAACTATATTTGAGTTGGTTTTAAGTCCATTTACCCAAACATTTTTAACTCCTTTACTAACATTTTCTGGATTTAAAATTTCAATATTATACGTTGCTCCTCTGAATTTTCTAACCATTTTAAACCCTTTCCAATTTGATGGAATGCACGGATTAATTTCTAATCCTTTATATGATGGCTTTATTCCTAAAATATATTGAGTAATTGCATAAAAATTCCAAGACGCTGTACCCGATAACCAGGAATTCTTTGCCTCTCCAGGTTTAAAAGCTTCTTTACCTGCAATCATTTGGCAATATACATATGGTTCAACCTTATGTAACTCCGAAATATCTTCTAAATAACTTGGAGCAATTTTACTATAATATTCAAAGGCTTTATCGCCTCTTCCTATTTTTGTTTCTGCAATCATAATCCAAGGATTGTTATGACAAAATATACCACCATTTTCTTTATACCCAGCTGGATAGGTTGAAATTTCACCATATTCTATATAATACTTGGAAAAAGCTGGACTGTTTAAAACAATTCCATAATCACAATTTAAATGTTTATCAACTGCATTTAATGACTTTTCAACAAAACCTTCTTCAATACCAATTTCTGCCATACCACACCAACCTTGTGATTCAATAAATATTTTCCCTTCTTCATTTTCATTTGAACCCACTTTTTTACCAAAATAATCATATGCACGTAAAAACCAATCACCATCCCAACCAAACTTTTTAACAGCTTCAATCATATTATTTACATGATTTTGTGCTTCCACGGCTTCTGAATTTTTACCAATTTGCTTACATAAATCAATATATTCCTTACCGTACACAACAAATAGTCCAGCAATCATTAATGATTCTGCTTGGCCATCTTTTTTATTACCCGTAGTTTGAAAAGATTCATTCGGATCTTTTGAAAAACAATTTAAGTTTAAACAATCGTTCCAATCTGCTCTACCAATAAGAGGTAATTGATGAGGTCCTAAATTATTTACAACATGATAAAATGACGCTTTTAAATGATCAAAATGGGGCTTTGCTCTTGATGTATCATTGTCAAAAGGAACTAATTCATCTAGCAATGAAAAATCACCAGTTTCTTTAATATATTCAGTTGTTGATAAAATTAACCATAATGGATCATCATTAAAATTACCACCTAAAATTGCATTTCCTTTTTTTGTTAATGGTTGGTATTGGTGGTAACATGAACCGTCTTCAAATTGGGTTGATGCAATATCAACAATTCTTTCACGAGCCCTTTCTGGTATTTGATGAACAAATCCAATTAAATCTTGATTTGAGTCTCTAAAACCCATTCCTCTTCCTATTCCCGATTCAAAAAATGAAGCAGAACGAGACATATTAAAAGTTACCATACATTGGTATTGGTTCCAAATATTTACCATACGATCCAACTTTTCATCAGAAGAAGTAATATTAATTTTACCGAGTAAATGATCCCAATATACTCTTAACTCATTAAATGCAATGGCAACTTTTTCAACAGTATTAAACTTTTCAATCATTTCCTTTGCAGGTTTTTTATTGATGATTGATTTGCTTTCCCATTTATTATTTTCATCAACCTCAACATAACCCAACATAAAAATATAGTCTTTTTCTTGACCAGGATGTAGTTCTACTTCTATATAGTGTGAAGCCACTGGAGACCAACCATGTGCGATAGTATTTTTTGGTTTTCCATCTGCAACAACATCTGGTGTATCAAAACCATTGTAAAGTCCTAAAAAAGATTCCCTATCAGTATCAAAACCATTTATACTGGAATTAACTGCAAAAAATGCGTAATGATTTCGTCGTTCTTTAAACTCGGTTTTATGGTAAATTACTGAATCCTCAACTTCTACCTCACCAGTACTAAAATTTCGTTGAAAATTTGTCATATCATCTTCTGCATTCCACAAACACCATTCAACAAATGAAAATAATTTTAACTTTTTAATCTTTGAAGATGTATTTTTAATACTCACTTTCTGAATTTCTCCCCAAAAACCAAGAGGAATAAATTGAAGTACTTTAGCCTGAACACCATTTTTTGAACCTTTAAATTTAGTATAGCTCATTCCATGCCTACATTCGTAGCTATCAAGTTCTGTTTTTACTGGCTTCCAACCTGGAGACCAAACGGTATCTTCATCTTTAATATAAAAGTATTTCCCACCATCATCCGTAGGAACATTGTTATATCTATAACGCGTTAAACGTCTAAATTTCGCGTCTTTATAAAAAGTATAACCACCTCCTGTATTGGAAGTTAATGAGAAAAAGTCTTCATTCCCAAGGTAATTTATCCAAGGATAAGGAGTTTTGGGATTGGTAATTACATACTCTCTTTTAGCATCATCAAAATGACCGTATTTCATGTTTAATTTTGTATTTATTCTTTAAACTATAACCATTTGTTATTAAATAAAATAATAAGATCTGATAACAACAAACGGACTTTCTTCTTAAGAATTCAAAATTAAGTATCCATTATATTATTTTTTGATACTATATTGTCATTTAAGCAAATAATAAGAAACGTGGTTATCTAAATAAATATTAAACAAACAATTATTACTATTATTTTAAAACAAAAAACCTTGAATTATTTAAACTCAAGGTTTTGTAAATTAATTGTGACCCCGGCAGGATTCAAACCTGCAACCGCTGGAGCCGAAATCCAGTGCGCTATTCAGTTGCGCCACGAGGCCAATATAGAAATTTTAAAGTTTATCCCAATAATTGTTTTACAGCCATTGATATTGATTTCCCATCAGCTTTTCCTGCTAATTCTTTAGATGCCATTCCCATAACTGCTCCCATATCTTTCATTGAAGTTGCTCCAACTTTCTCAATAATTTTTTCAACTATAGCTTTTACCTCTTGCTCACTTAATTGTTTAGGTAAAAATTGAGCAATCACTTCCACTTGTGCTAATTCTGGATCAGCTAAATCCTGTCTACCTTGCTCAATATAAAGTGACGCACTATCTTTACGTTGTTTCACTAATTTTTGAAGTAATTTAATTTCATCATCTGCTGTTAATTCTTCTGCAGCACCACCTTTAGTTTGTAATAATAATATTTCAGATTTAATAGCTCTTAATGATTCTAAAGCTATACTATCTTTAGATTTCATAGCTTCTTTCATTTTTTCCATTAACTTTTGTTGTAAACTCATAATTCAAATATTTATCTTGCGAAGATAAAAAAAAAGAACTCGAAATTCTCTAATATTTATTAAAGATTTTCGAGTCCAAAACTTAGAAAACTTGTCTAAGGGCACTTGTCTTTGGGCAAAGTTTTAATCTACATTATCATGTAGGAAAGAGTTGTTTGAACGGAATTGAATATCATCATTATCATCAATATTTAAAGTAGTTCTAGACTGATTTAATTGTGATGAATGAGAGGTTTGATTTAATTCTACGCCCATTCTTTTATAAGCCGGCTCTTTTTCTATTTCGTCAATATTTTTATTTACTTTATTTATAAACTTATAATTAAAGTTTTTCATTTTTTCTCTTCTTTCTGTTGCTCTTTTTTGTAATTCAGCAATTGTTAAATCTAACGGAGAAACTTCTTTAAAATCAACAACTTCTTGATTATTTATATCAATTTTAGGTTCTGATTTGTACTTTAAAGTAGGTTCGTCATTTATTCTTTTTTCAATAGTTGCTGGTTTAGAAGCTCTAGTTAAGTTTTCTTCCAACTCTGTATAATCTTCTAGTGTAAAATATACATCCTCTTCTACTTTTTTAGGCTGAATTACTTGATGTGCAACAACCTCAATATTATTTATTTCAGTCTTTTTCACCTCTTCTACAGGTTCACTTTTTAATTTAGAAATAGGTAAATCAAACGTAAAAGATATCTGTTTTTCTTCTTTAACTGGTTCAATTACTGGCTCTTCTTTTTCTGCTTTAACATCTGTTATTACAAATTCTTCAAATTTTTCTGAAGATATTTCTTCATATACTACATCTATATTTTTAATAACTTCTGAAGTTTGAATAATATCAAATTGTGGTTCTTCTTCTATTTCTTCTCCTAAATCATACACAATTTTTTCTTCCTCAATTTCTGCAACAGATTCATTTGTAGATTTTGAAGAATTATCTAATAAGCTTTTCTCAGAAAAATCATAAGATGCTTCTTGTTCATCATTTAATGTGTGAATTATTTTTTTTGCTTCAACATTTGAAATTTCATGTTGTTGATCTTTATTAAATCCAGTTGCAACAATAGTTACGGCAATAGCGTCTCCTAAACTTTCATCTTCACCAACACCCATAATAATGTTTACGTTAGATTTAGCTTCTGATTGAATATAATCGTTAATTTCTCCAATTTCATCAATGGTAATTTCATCGGTTCCAGATACAATTAATAACAATACATTTTTAGCTCCTGTTATTTTATTATCATTTAATAACGGTGAATCTAATGCTTTTGAAATAGCCTCTTCTGATCTATTGATTCCTGATGCAGATCCTGAACCCATAATGGCTGTTCCACTATTTGATAGTACGGTTTTAGCATCACGTAAATCTATGTTTTGAGTGTAATGATGTGTAATTACTTCTGCAATTCCTCTTGCAGCGGTTGATAATACTTCGTCTGCTTTTGAAAATCCTGCTTTAAAACCAAGATTTCCATATACTTCTCTTAATTTATTATTATTAATTACAACTAAAGAATCTACATATTCTCGTAATTTTTCAATCCCCTTTTGAGCTTGTTCATTTCTAGTTTTCCCTTCAAAAGAAAACGGAATGGTAACAATACCAATGGTTAACAAATCTAATTCTCTTGCTGCTTTTGCAATAATTGGTGCTGCACCTGTTCCTGTACCTCCACCCATTCCAACAGTAATGAATACCATTTTAGAATTTGTAGACAACATTTGCTTAATTTCTTCAATATTTTCTTTAGCAGCTTGTTCACCAACATCAGGGTTTGCACCTGCGCCTAAACCTTCTGTTAAAGAAACGCCTAACTGAATTTTTGTAGGAATTGGGCTATTTTGTAATGCCTGAGCATCGGTATTACAAACAACAAAATCTACACCATTAATACCTTGGGAGTACATATGGTTTACGGCATTACTACCGCCTCCACCTACTCCAATAACTTTAATAACGTTAGATTGATTTTTTGGTAAATCGAAGGAAATGTTGCTAAAATCTGTGCTCATAATATTTATTTGTTGGTGTTATACGTATCTTTTTCTTACTTGTAATTTATTCTGCGTTATCTAAAAAATCTCTAAATTTATCGCCCCATTTTTCAAAAATCGATTTTTTAGGTTCTTTAGGCTCTTCTTCTATTTTAATTTCATTATCTACAATTACAGTTTTTTCCTCATTTTTTTCTTGTGAAACTTTTGGAGGTAAATTTTTCGCTTTTTGTTTATCAATTTTTTTTAACCCATTCATTAATAAACCAACTGCAGTTGCATACTGCGGACTTGAAAAACTTTCGTCAGAATCTCCAGCTAAATTTTCATTCGGATAGCCAATTCTAGTATCCATTCCTGTAATATATTCAACTAATTGCTTTAAGTGTTTTAACTGTGCGCCGCCACCGGTTAATACAATTCCGGCAATTAATTTTTTCTTTGGCTCTTCGTGTCCGTAATTTTTTATTTCTAAAAATACTTGCTCAATAATTTCTACAACACGTGCATGTATTATTTTAGATAAATTTTTAAGTGTAATTTCTTTTGGATCTCTTCCTCTTAAACCTGGAATAGAAACAATTTCATTTTCTTTATTTTCTCCTGGCCAAGCTGAACCAAATTTTGTTTTTAATAATTCTGCTTGTTTTTCAATAATTGAACAACCTTCTTTAATATCTTCGGTTATAACATTTCCTCCAAAAGGAATAACTGCTGTATGACGGATAATTCCGTTTTTAAAAATGGCTAAGTCTGTTGTTCCGCCTCCTATATCAATTAAAGCAACTCCTGCTTCTTTTTCTTCATTACTTAAAACTGCTTCAGCAGATGCTAATGGCTCTAATGTTATACCTGCTAAATTTAAACCGGCACTTTTAATACAACGTCCGATATTTCTAATAGATGAAACCTGACCTACAACAACGTGAAAATTGGCTTCTAATCTTCCTCCATACATACCAACTGGCTCAGTTATTTCCGCTTGTCCATCTACTTTAAACTCTTGAGGTAACACGTGTATAATTTCTTCACCTGGTAACATTACCAGCTTATACACTTGCTTTTCAAGTTTTTCTAAATCTTCATCGTCAATAACTTCTTCAGAGTTTGGTCGTGTGATATAATCACTATGTTGTAAACTTCTTATATGTTGCCCTGCAATTCCAACAACTGCCTCGCTAATTTTAATTCCAGAAACCGCAATAGCCTCATCAACAGCTAATTGAATAGATTGAATAGTTTGTGTAATATTATTTACCACACCTCTATGCACACCTAAACTTTTTGCTTTACCAGTACCTAGCAACTCAATTTTCCCATATTCATTCTTTCGCCCAATCATAGCAACAATTTTTGTTGTTCCTATATCTAAACCTACTGAAATATCATTATGCTCCATATTCTACCTCTTTTGTACACACAACTTGCTTGTGGTATTTTAAATTTATTGATGAATAATTGTTAATTGTACTATCCAACATTGTTTTGTTATAAAACGACTTTAAATTTTTAAATTTTTCGTTTAAATGATCGATGTTACCAACAATTATTTTTTGTTCACCAACTCTTGTTTCTAAAATGTACTCATTATTCGGCGCTAATTCAACGCCAATAATTTGTTTTTTTAAAAAATCATCTTTTAAAATTGTTGTTACCAACAGATGAATTTCATTAAATTTTTCTTCTTTTGCATTGCCAAAAACCACTAAAACTCGCTCTGAGTGATTTACTGACAAAGGCATTCTTTTTGCTTGTCTATCAATATAATAACTCTCATTGCCAGACACCACTCTTGCTATTGGTGTACGCTGTTTAACTTTTGCTTTTAGCGAACCATCAACGGTTAAAAAAATAGCCGCATTTTCTACCATAGGATGTGATAGAACATTAGACTCTAATTTATGTAAATCTATAACAGATTTTTCTTGATTTCTAACAGTTTCTCCATTTTGTATTAACAATTTATTAACCATTTCATAATTCATAAAAAGGTTATTTCCTCGCTCAAATTCAACCACAACTTCTTTCACTTTTATGGTATTATTTTTATGATTTGAAAAACCATATAAAAACCCAATTAAAGCAATTAAGAGTACTCCTTTTATGTAGCTCCAGTTAATTTTCACTTGTTAATTTGTTTTTTATTTCCTTTACTAATTCACCTATGTCTCCAGCTCCAATCATAACAATTACTTGGGCTTTTGATTTTAATATACTATTGTATAAATTTTCTTTTGATGAAATTTGTTTATATTTTAATGATACTTTATTTAATAACCACGCAGCTGTAATACCTTCTATTGGCAATTCTCTTGCCGGATAAATATCTAATAAAATTAATTCATCAAATAATGATAAACTTTTTGCAAAATCATCAGAAAAATCTCTTGTTCTACTAAATAAATGTGGCTGAAAAACGCCTATTGTTTTTTTTAAAGGATACATTTCTCTCACAGCATTTGCAACAGCGGTAATTTCTGTTGGATGATGTGCATAATCATCAATTAAAACTAAATTATCAGTCTTAATTTTATACGAAAAACGACGCTTTATTCCTGTAAAAGAAAGTAAAGCCTTAGCAATGACTGGCAATGATATTCCGTAACTATTAGCCATTGCTAAAGCCGCCACCGCATTTAGCACATTATGTTTTCCTGGTAAATTTATTTTTACCTCTTTTATTATTTCTGTTGGCGTTTTTACATCAAAAATATAAGTACCATTTTCAATTTTAATATTTGACGCATTATAATCAGCATTTTCATCTATTCCAAATGTTAATACATCAATTGCAAAAGATAATGCATCAATTGGTAATCCTTTTTTTACAATTAATTTTTCAGATACTTTAGCTCCGAAATCTTTAAACGATTTTTCCAACTCTGCTGAATCTCCATAAATATCTAAATGATCTGCATCCATAGAAGTTATGCAAGCAATGTTGGGTGATAATTTTAAAAACGAGCGATCAAATTCATCTGCTTCAACTACCGAAACTTCTGTTCCGCCTAAAATTAAATTTGAATTATAATTTTCTGAAATTCCACCTAAAAACGATGTTGCATTTACACCAGCTTCATGCAATATATGACCCAACATTGTTGATGTTGTAGTTTTTCCGTGCGTACCAGCAACAGCCAAACTAAACGAATTTTTAGTAATTTCTCCTAATATTTCTGAACGCTTTACAACATTAAAATTATTATTGAAAAAGAAATTTAATTCTGAATGATTTTTAGGAATTGCAGGCGTATAAACTACCAATGTATTTTCTTTATTTTTAAATTCATCAGCAATTAAACCTACAGCATCTTCAAAATGAACTTTCACTCCTTTTTCTGCTAAAGAAACAGTTATATCAGAAGGTGTTTTATCGTAACCAGCAATATTTTTTCCGTTGCTTTTAAAGTAAAAAGCAAGAGAACTCATACCAATTCCTCCAATACCTACAAAATAAATATTATGTATTTTATCTAAATTCAATGAATTAATTTTTCTATTTCTTTAACTATATCTTTTGTTGCATTTGGCAATGCCAAAGCTTTAATATTTTTACTTAATTTTTGTTGTAAAACTTCATTTGAAATTAAAACGTCAAATACATACTGAAAAGTTTCTAATTCAGACTCTTTTAATAAAATAGCACCTTCATTATCAACAATTGCCAATGCATTTTTTGTTTGATGATCTTCAGCAACATTTGGTGATGGAATAAATATTACCGGTTTACCAACTATACATAATTCTGAAATTGAACTTGCTCCTGCTCTACTTATTAAAAAATCAGCAGCAGCATAGGTTAAATCCATTCTATTTAAAAAAGCATAGGTTTTCACTCCTTTTAATTGATCGTATTTTTTAAATTCATCATAATACAACTTACCCGTTTGCCAAAGTACCTGAATGTTGTTTTTAACCAACCAATCAATATTTTTTTCAATTAAATTATTTATAGCTCTTGCACCTAAACTTCCACCGATAATTACCAGTGTTTTTTGCTCTTTATTTAAGTTAAAAAATTGAATTGCTTCTTCTCTTTTCCCTTCAATATTTAATAAATCTTGTCGAACTGGATTTCCTGTTTTCAATATTTTATCCGCAGGGAAAAAACGCTCTAAACCATCATAAGCAACACAAATTTTATCTGCTTTTTTACTTAATAATTTATTAGTTATTCCTGGATATGAGTTTTGCTCTTGTATAAGTGTTTTTATTCCCAATTTATTTGCAACAAATAATGTTGGCCCACTTGCAAAACCTCCAGTTCCAATAACTACAGTTGGCTTAAATTTTTTTATTGTTTTGTAAGCATTAAAAAAACTACTAAACAACTTAAAAGGAAATGATAAATTTTTTATAGTTAACCTTCTTTGCAATCCAGAAATCCACAATCCTTGTATTTCATAGCCCGCTTGGGGTACTTTTTCCATCTCCATTTTATCCTTGGCTCCAACAAATAAAAATTTGGCATCAGGATATTTCTCCTTTAGCTCATTTGCTATAGATACAGCCGGATAAATATGTCCGCCTGTTCCACCGCCACTTAATATGATATTAACCGATTGCTTCATGTAAAACATCTAAAGGGTTTTCTTCATTATCTGCACTCACTTCTTTTTCTTTATTTGCTGTAACACTTAAAATAATTCCAATAGCAATACAAGTCATCCAAATGGATGTTCCTCCACTACTAATTAATGGTAATGTTTGCCCAGTTACTGGAAATAAATTTACTGCTACAGCCATATTAATTATGGCCTGAACTATAATTGGTATTCCTACTCCAATTATTAATAAAGTAGCAAATATGGTTGTTGCTTTTTTGGCAGCAATTAAAATTCTAATTAATAAAAATAAATAGCAACTCATTACTACTATAGCGCCTATTAATCCCCATTCTTCAACAATAATGGCAAAAATAAAATCGGATGATGATTGTGGTAAAAAGTTTTTTTGCACACTTTTTCCTGGACCTCTACCTTGAATTCCTCCACTTGCAATGGCTATTTTTGCTTTTTCAACTTGATAACCTTCTTCTGCATTTTCATTTGAAAAATTCTCAACTCTACTTATCCAAGTATCAACTCTATTTGGCAACACACCCGGGAGCGCTTTTGCAGTAAGCACAAATAGAGCTAATACTAATACACCTATCCCCACAACAGATGCTAAATATTTAATTGGATAGCCTCCAATAAAAGCTACCATTAATACCATTAAAAAAATAATTGCAGTTGTTGAAAAGTTGGCTGGTAAAATTAATCCTAAGATTAAAGCAACCCATATCCACAACTTTAAAACACTGTCTTTAAAAGTAAATTCTTTGTCTTTATTTTGGGCCAAATAGCGCGCCACATAAATCATTAAAATTAACCCCGCTAAAGTTGATGTTTGAAAACCTATACCAATAAACGGAATTTGAATCCATCTACTTGCATTTGCACCACCAATAGTTGAGCCCTTGGCTAATGTAAATGCTAGTAATATTAAAACTAGTGGAATCATTAATACAGAACCTCCACTAAAAAATCTGTATGGAATTTTATGAACACCATAAATTATCATAAATCCGCAAGCCAACAAAAATGCATGTTTAACTAAATGAAAGATTGGTGTACCGTTATTTGCAACGTACACTAAATTGGTACTTGCGCTATAAATTGGTAAAAACGACAGTAATGCCATAAAACCAACTATTGCCCAAATAGCAAGATCTCCTTCAATATTTTTAAACCATTTAATCATTTACAACTCTCTAACTGCTTGTTTAAATTTGTTACCTCTATCTTCGTAATTATCAAATAAATCAAAACTTGCACAAGCCGGAGACAACAATACGGTATCACCTTTTTCCGCTATTTTATAAGCTACTTTTACAGCTTCTTCTGCACCTGCAGTTTCAACAATTAAATCCACTACATTATTAAATGTTTGTATAATTTTTTGATTCTCTATTCCTAAACAAATAATTGCTTTAACTTTTTCCCTTACCAACGGCATTAAATCTAAATAATCATTACCCTTATCAACACCGCCAACTATCCAAACCGTTGGGGTTTTCATACTTTCTAATGCATAAAAAGTGGCATTTACATTGGTAGCCTTTGAGTCGTTTATATACTGAACTCCATTTATTTTTAACACTTCTTCTAGTCTATGTTCAGCCCCTTCAAAGTCTTCCAAACTTTCTCTAATAGTGTTGCTTCTAACTTTTAATAATGAAGATGCCATAGCTGCTGCCATTGCATTTTTCGTGTTGTGTTTTCCCTTTAATGCTAAAGTTGTTATACTCATTATTGTTTGTTCAGTTTTATATTTTAAAATTATATTGTTATCTTTTATATACACACCTTGTTCCAATTCCTTTTCTAATGAAAACGGCAACAAAGTTGCTTTTAATTTATTGTTATTTAACCAGTTAACTATTACTTCATCATCAGCGTCATATATTAAAAAATCATTTTCCTTTTGATTTTCAGTGATTCTAAATTTTGAGTTGATGTAATTCTCAAATAGGTAATTATATCTATCCAAATGATCTGGAGTTATATTTGTTAGAATGGCAATATGTGGTGCAAAATCTACAATACCATCTAACTGAAAACTACTTAACTCTAACACATGAAAACCGAAATTATCTTCAGCCACTTGCTGTGCAAAACTTTTTCCAATATTACCACCCATTCCAACATTTAAATTGGCTTTTTTCAAAATATGATTTACCAACATTGTTGTGGTAGTTTTACCATTTGAACCAGTGATTCCAACTACAACTCCATTGGTGTATTTTGAAGCAAACTCAATTTCAGAAATTATAGGAATTCCTTTTTCTTTAAGTGTTACAATCAACTGAACCTTATCAGGAATTCCAGGGCTTTTCATCACTACATCGGCTTTAAAAATTTTAGCTTCTGTATGGCTTCCATCCTCAAATTCAATTTCATTATTTAAAAGAACGTCTTTATATTTTTGTGCTATTATTCCTTTATCAGAAACAAAAACATTGTATCCTTTTTGCTTTCCTAAAATAGCAGTTCCAACGCCGCTTTCTCCTCCACCAAGAATGACCAAATTCTTCATTTATCGCAACTTTAAGGTTACTATTGTAAATACCGCCAACATAATTCCAACAATCCAAAAACGCGTTACAATTTTACTTTCATGATATCCAGATTTTTGATAATGATGATGTAATGGCGACATTTTAAATATGCGCTTTCCTTCTCCAAATTTTTTCTTAGTGTATTTAAAATATCCTACCTGAAGAATCACCGATAAATTCTCCACCAAAAATATACCTGCCAAAATTGGAATTAATAACTCTTTACGCACCGCAATTGCCAAAACAGCAATAATACCACCAATTGTTAAACTTCCAGTATCACCCATAAAAACTTGAGCTGGATACGTATTATACCATAAAAATCCAACCAAAGCACCTACAAATGCTGCTATAAAAATGGTCATTTCACCAGAGTTTGGTATATACATTACATCTAAATAATTAGCGAAAATAATGTTACCCGAAACCCAAGCAAAAATACCGAGTGTGAGGACAATAATTGCCGATGAACCTGCTGCTAAACCATCAATTCCATCCGTTAAATTTGCTCCGTTTGATACCGCTGTAATTATAAATATGACAATTGGAATAAATAATAACCACGCGTAATCTTTTAATCCTTTTCCAAAAATCTCTAAAGCTTCAGCATATTCTAACTGATTATTTTTAAAAAATGGAATGGTAGTTTTTGTTGATTTTTTTGCTTCACCAAATAAAACAGGAACACCATCTTCAGCTACATATTGGTATTTTATTGGTAATTTCTCTTTCATAGTAACACTTGGATGAAAATAAAACATGGCTCCAACAAAAATTCCCAATGAAATTTGACCTGCAATTTTAAATCTACCTTTTAATCCTTCTTTATCTTTTTTAAATACTTTAATATAGTCATCAACAAAACCAATAATTCCCATCCAAACAGTAGTAACTAACAAAATAACTATATAAACATTATCCAACTCCGCCAATAACAAAACTGGAATTAACGTTGCCAAAATAATTATTACACCACCCATTGTTGGTGTTCCAGCTTTTTCAACCTGACCTTGCAAGCCTAAATCTCTCACTGACTCCCCAACTTGTTTAAACTGTAAATAGTTGATAATTCTTTTTCCGTAAATGGTAGAAAACAATAATGAAAGTATAAAAGCTAACGCCGAACGAAAAGATATATATTGAAACAGTCCTGCTCCAATAACATCAAATTGTTTGTCTAAATAATCAAATAAATAATATAACATATTGTTAATTTTCTAAGCTTTCAATAATTCAGTTATTATTTCAAAATCATCAAAATGTGTGCGTACTCCTTTTATTTCCTGATACGTTTCATGACCTTTTCCAGCAATTAAAATGATATCGCCTTTTTTAGCCAATTTTGTAGCTGTTTTTATAGCTTGCTCTCTATTTAAAACTGAAATTGTTTTTTTATAATGATGCGCTTCAACACCTTGTTCAACTTCATTTAAAATTACTTGCGGATCTTCGCTTCTTGGATTATCTGAAGTAAAAATAACCTGCGAACTTAATTGAGAGGCTATGCGTCCCATAACAGGACGCTTAGCTTTATCTCTATCTCCACCACAACCCACAACGGTTATCACTTGTTCATTTCCTGTTCTAATGTCATTAATTGTTTCAAGCACATTTTTTAACGCATCTGGCGTATGTGCATAATCAATTATTGCTGTAATTCCTTCTTTTGAAGTAAAATGTTGAAATCTCCCACTCACACTTTCCAACTCACTTATTGCTGTTAAGGCTTCTGTAGTATTTAAGCCTAATAAATCTGCAGTTCCATACACTGCACATACATTATATGCATTAAAACTACCTGTTAATTTTACCCAAACCTCATTACTATTTATATTTAAAAACAATCCAGAAAACTGATTTTCTAAAATTTTAGTTTTGTAATCAGCCATTGTTTTTAAAGCATATGTGTATTTTTTTGCTTTTGTATTTTGAAGCATCACTTCACCATTTTTATCATCAATATTTACCAAAGCAAATGCTGTTTTTGGCAACATATCAAAAAATGATTTTTTTACATCTCTATATTCCTTAAAGGTTTTATGATAATCTAAATGATCGTGCGTAAGGTTTGTGAAAACTCCGCCTGTAAACGTTAATCCTTCTGTTCTTTTTTGATGAATTCCATGAGAACTCACTTCCATAAAACAATAATCGCAACCAGCTTCAACCATTTCATTTAAATACTTATTTATAAGTAATGAATTTGGTGTTGTATGCGTTGCTTCATATTGAATTGTATCAACTAAAATTTTTACAGTTGATAGTAATCCAGCGCTAAATCCTGCTTTTTGAAATAATGTATACAATAAAGAAGCAATGGTTGTTTTACCATTTGTACCTGTAACTCCAACTAATTTTAATTTTGATGAAGGATTATCATAAAAATTTGAAGCTATTATAGCTAATGCAGTATCTGAATTTTCTACTTGAACATAAGTAATATCTTCGTTTAAGTTTTCAGGAAGTGTTTGGCATACAATTACAGTTGCTCCTTGTTCAATTGCTTTTTCAATAAACAAATGCCCATCAAAAACTAATCCTTTTTGAGCAACAAATAAACTATTTGGTTTTACTTGTCTAGAATCAAATGCCACAGCATTAATCTGCAAATTTGTAGTTCCATTTACTGAAATTACACCAACTTTATATAATATGTCTTTTACTAATTTCAACTAAGCTAATTTTATTTTTATTGTTTTGCCTTTTTCTAATTTTTCGCCTTCCGCTAAAGATTGTTCAATAACTTTTCCTTTTCCTTCTAATTGCACTTTTAATCCCAAATTTTCAAGTAAAGAAATGGCGTCCATAGCCGCCATTCCTTTTACATTCGGGATTGAATTAAATTCCTTGTTTGAATTTGCATAATACGTGTCAAAATTATTTTGAACACCTTTAAAATTTGGTGTTTTATCTTCAACTTTATTAATTATATGATTAGAAGTATATATTTTTTGTGCAATATCTTTAAAAACCGGACCCGCAACATCTGCTCCATAAAAACCAGTTTGAACTTTTGGTTTATGAATAACCACTATACAACTATACAACGGATTTTCAGCCGGAAAATAACCCGTAAAAGATGAAATATATAGTTTGTTTTCAGCCCAATCAGACTTCCAATATTCTGTTCGCGCTGTTCCTGTTTTTCCCGCCATAGAAAAGTCTTCTGAATACATTTTTTGTCCAGTTCCTCTTTTCACCACATTTTTTAAAACCTCTTGAACTTTTTTAATTGTTTCAGGAGAACAAATAGCTGGGTTTATAACTGTTTTATTAAACGATTCTACATGCTTATCCCAAGTTCTTATTTCCTTTACAAACATTGGCTTCACCATTTCACCATTATTTGCAATAGCATTGTAAAATGTAAGCGTTTGCATAGGTGTTAATTGCAAATTATACCCATAAGACATTGAAGGTAATGCGTTTTTACTCCACTTTTTTTCGCCTGGTGCAGGAATTTCAGGAATTCCCTCACCTTTTATTGGCAAACCAAGTGGTTTATGTAAATTCATTCCTTTAATTATGTCGATAAATTTTTGTGGATCCGTTCCAAAATTTTCTTCAATAAGTCTAGCCAATCCAATATTAGAAGAAACCTCTATTGCTCTTGCCGCAGAAATTTTCCCAAAACCACCTCTGTGAGAATCGTTAATAAAACGCCCATACATTTTATACCTTCCATCACCTGTATCAACAACTGTACTTGTATCAATTACACCAGACTCCAAAGCAGCCACAAAAGCCATTACTTTAAATGCCGAACCTGGCTCATGAGATTCTCCAACTGCATAATTTAAACGTTCGTAATATTTACCGTTTGAACTTCTACCTAAATTTGAAATAGCTTTTATTTCACCAGTTTTAGTTTCCATAACAACCACACAACCGTGATCAGCTTCATAAAATTCTAACTGACGTAATAACGAATGATGCGCAATGTCTTGAATATTTACATTTATTGTTGTAACAATATCATTCCCATTCACTGGCTCCACTTCATTATTATCATTAATTGGCTTCCATTGACCTTTTGCTATTTTTTGTTTTAATCTATATCCATTTTTACCAACTAAATAAGACCTATAGGCACCTTCAATTCCAGGAGCTCCTCTATAATCATCATAACCAATAGTTCTTTCAGCGACTCTTCCTAATGGATGTGCTCTAACGGTTGTTTGCTCGGCAATAAAACCTCCTTTATACATTCCTAAATTGAATATTGGAAAACTTTTTACCAACATATAATCATTGTACCCAAGTCCTTTAGCAATAAATAAATATCTATTTTTAGTATTTCTGGCTTTTCTAATTTTCACCTCCCAATTTGATGCTGATTTTCCGAATTTTTTGGCCAATTTTTCAGATAGCGCTCTAATGTTTTTTTCAAAAACTTCTTCTTCAACAGTAAAAGCATCCATTCTAATTTCATAACGAGACATTGATGTTGCTAATAAACTTCCATCATCAGAAAAAACACTTCCTTTATTTGCAAAAATAGTATCATTTCTAAGCGTTAGCTGTTGTGAAAGCTCTATATATTTTTCACCATCAGTAAATTGAATATCTGTTAACCTTACTACAATAGCAATTAAAAACAACGTAATTATAATAAATACGATGTAAAGTTTATTTAATATGCCCTTTTTAGTAACTGCCAATTATTTTATTTTTTTAGATATTACTTTTATTACCTGTGGCGGGTTTTCACTTGGTTGCAACCCAAGTTCAACCACCTTGTTTCTTATCGTAGATTCTAACTTCATTCCCATAAAAATTGTTCTAGTATCCACAAATTCAGCTCTTTTTTCGTTTATTTCTTTATTTAACCGTGCAATTTCCATCACTTTTTTATCAGCACTATGTGAACTCGCAATTATCAACAACATTAAACCAACTACAAATAATAGAAAACGCCAGTTTTTAAAGGAATCATCACTTACTAAAAATTTTCCTTTTAATACATTGTATATTTTATCTTTAACAGCTCCCATTTATTTTAAGGTTGCAATTCTTAATTTTGCACTTCTTGCTCTATTATTTAATTTCAACTCTTCAAATGATGGAATTATCATTTTACCAACAGTTTTTAGCGGAACACTGATGTTTCCAAAAAAATCTTTTTCTGGTTCACCTTCAAATAAACCCGTTTTCATAAAACGTTTTACCAACCTATCTTCTAATGAGTGGTAAGAAATTACGCTTAACCTACCTTTTTCATTTAGCAACTCTGGAATTTGAAGTAAAAATTCTTTCAACACTTCTATTTCTTGATTTACTTCAATTCTAATTCCTTGAAATATTTGTGCTAAAATTTTATGTTCAACCGCTTTTGGCACAAACTCCGAAAGCACTTCTTTTAATTCAAAACTTGTTTTTATTTTCTTTTCTGCTCTAGCTGCAACAATTTTTTTTGCAATTGCTTTTGCATTTCTTAGCTCACTATATTGAAATAATATATTTGCCAATTTTTCTTCATCATACAAATTCACTACCTCATATGCTGATAATTCTCCTGTTTGATTCATTCTCATATCTAAATCCGCATCAAAACGTGTTGAAAAACCTCTTTCAGCTTCATCAAACTGATGTGATGAAACACCTAAATCAGCTAAGATTCCATCAACTTTTTTAACATTATAAAAGCGTAAATACCTTTTTATATGTCTAAAATTTTGTGGAATTAATATAAATCTTGAATCATCAATACGGTTTTTCTGAGCATCCTCATCTTGATCAAAACCAAAAAGTTTTCCTTTTTCACCCAAACGATTTAAAATTTCTTTTGAATGACCTCCTCCTCCAAAAGTCACATCAACATACATTCCATCAGGTTTAATTGCTAAACCATCAACACTTTCTTTTAATAATACAGGATTATGATATTCCATCTTGATCTCCAGTTACGTTACCCATTACTTCTTCAGCCAAACTTCCAAATTCATCCGTCGAATCATCTATCGCCTTTTCATATTTGTCTTTATCCCAAATTTCAATAATGTTCACTGCTGAAGAAAAAACTACATTTTTATCAATTTCGGCAAACATTTGTAAATCTTTTGGAATTAAAAGCCTTCCTGAAGCATCCAATTCAACTATTTTTACACCTGCAGTAAATCGCCTAATAAAGTCGTTATTCTTTTTCACAAACCTATTTAACTTGTTCACTTGTGCCATTAAAACATTCCATTCAGACATTGGATATAATTCCAGACATGGTTGAAAAACAGAGCGTTTCAACACAAACCCATCTTGTAACATAGGCAGCAATTGCTTCTTTAATGCAGCAGAAAGTACTATCCTTCCTTTAGCATCAGCTTTAGCTTCATATGTTCCAATTAAATTAATCATAGATATTGTGATATGAATTCAAAAATATAAATTTTTTCCCACATTTTACCACTTTATCCCACTTTGTTGATAACTTTTACCACTTCAACCCATTTAACACATATAAAATTGAAATTCAAACCATTAAATAATTAATTGTTGGTATATATAAAAAAGTCGTATTTTCGAAAAAATAGTTACCTTTGCAATTAGCTTAAAAACATGATTAATGAGCCATAATCTTATACAAGAAGGAAAATTTAGTTACATTGAAGCCGGTGAAGGGCAACCAATAATTGTGCTTCATGGTCTTATGGGAGCCTTAAGTAATTTTGAAGGTGTATTTAACTATTTTTCACAAAATGGTTACAAAGTTTTAATTCCAGAACTACCAATATATTCACTGCCTATTTTAAAAACAAATGTGAAAAATCTTTCAAAATTTTTGAAAGATTTTATGAAACATAAAAATATTGATAAAGCTATTTTGGTAGGCAACTCGTTGGGTGGACATATTGCTTTATATTTTGCAAAATTAAACTTAAACAATGTTAGCGCATTAGTACTTGCTGGAAGCTCTGGACTGTATGAAAAATCTTTAGGAGATACCTACCCTAAAAGGGGTGATTACGATTATATAAAACGTAAAACTGAAGAAGTATTTTTTGATCCGAAAGTTGCTACAAAAGAAGCTGTTGATGAAATTTACGCTTCTGTTAATGACAGAACAAAGGTAATTAGAACATTAGCCATTGCTAAAAGTGCTATTCGCCATAACATGGCGAAGGATTTACCAAAATTAAACACACCTACTTGCGTAATTTGGGGAAGAAATGATAATGTTACACCTCCAGAAGTTGCTGTTGATTTTCAAAAATTATTACCTGATGCAGATTTATTTTGGGTTGATGAATGTGGTCACGCACCAATGATGGAACATCCAGATAAATTCAACGAAATTCTACATAACTGGCTTAAAGTCCGTAAATTATAAAATAATGATTATTAAAACTGCTGATTTTGTAATTAGCAACACCAATGTATCACGATGCCCAAAAGAGCAACTTCCAGAATATGCTTTTATTGGTCGTTCTAATGTTGGAAAATCATCACTTATAAACATGTTAACAGGTCATAGTAAATTGGCCAAAACTTCTGGAAAACCAGGAAAAACACAGTTAATTAATCACTTTAAAATTAATAATAATTGGTTTTTAGTTGATTTACCTGGATATGGCTACGCCAAAGTATCTAAATCTTTACGTCAAGGTTTTCAAGAATTTATAAAAGATTACTTTTTACAACGCGAACAGTTAATTTGCACATTTGTTTTAGTAGATTCTAGATTAGAACCTCAAAAAATTGATTTAGAATTTATGGAGTTTTTAGGTGAAAATGGCATTCCGTTTTGTATTGTTTTTACAAAATCCGACAAACTAAAGCTCTCTCAATTAAATAGGAATGTGCAGATTTATAGTAAAACTATGACAAGTACAATTTGGGAAAGTATGCCTCCACATTTTACCACTTCAGCAACAGACTCTTCTGGAAAAGATGAATTGCTGACTTTTATTGATGATTTAAATCAAAAAGTGTTAGAAAATTCTTAATAATGGCTTCAACCAAAAGCACTTTAAATATTTTATTTGAAGACAATCATTTAATAATTGTTAATAAACAATCTGGTGATATTGTTCAAGGCGATAAAACTGGCGATACACCTTTAAGTGAAGTAATTAAAGAATATATTAAAGATACTTATAACAAACCTGGTAATGTTTTTTTAGGTGTTGTACATAGGTTAGATAGACCAACTACTGGAGTTGTGGTTTTTGCAAAAACATCCAAAGCTTTAGAGCGTTTTAATAAAATGTTGCGCAATAAAGAAGTAAATAAAACCTATTGGGCTATTGTTAAAAACTTACCAAATAAATTGGAAGATACATTAATTGGTTTTCTGAAAAAAAATCCAAAAAATAATAAATCAACCTCTTATTCTTCTGAAATTGAAGGGAGTAAAAAAGCAACCCTACATTATAAAGTTATCAAATCTTTAGATAATTATCACTTGCTAGAAGTTGATTTAGAAACTGGTCGTCATCATCAAATTAGATGTCAACTTTCATCTATTGGTTGCCCAATTAAAGGCGATTTAAAGTACGGTTTTGATAGAAGCAATAAAGATGCAAGTATTCATTTACATGCACGTAAAATTGAATTCATTCATCCAGTTACTAAAGAAAATATTTCATTAATAGCTCCAACACCAAAGGACCCTATTTGGAATGCTTGTAGTTAGTAAATACTAAACATAAATAATGTTCGTTATTTAGAAATACTAATTAATTTTATCAAATGTCAAAAAAACTTATTCTTAGCGCGTTTTTGCTATGCGTTATTTCTTTAACAAATGCACAAAATTGGCTTACAGATATTGCCTCAGCAAAAGAGTTAGCCTCAAAAGAAAACAAACATATTATTCTAGTTTTTCAAGGTTCAGACTGGTGTGCGCCTTGTATAAAACTAGATAGAGAAATTTGGAGTACACCAGAATTTATAAAATATTCAAAAGAACATTTTATTATGGTAAAAGCAGATTTTCCAAGAAAAAGTAAAAATAAATTATCCGAAAATCAGCAAAAGCAAAACAATCAACTTATGGAAAATTACAATACCCAAGGTTATTTCCCGTTTGTTGCAGTACTGGATAAAAATGGAAAAATGTTAGGCAGCACAGGCTATAAAAAAACAAGTCCAACTGAATATATTAAAATACTTACATCATTTAAATAATGAAAAAACACCTTTTTTTAATTGTAATTCTACTGTATTCAACACAATTATTTAGTCAACAAATACATAGAAAAACATTAAAATTAATGGGAAGCCGATTTGATATTTCGGTGGTAGCAAATGATACATTAAAAGCTTCTTATTACATTAACTTAGCTGTTGAAGAAATTAGCCGAATTGAAAAATTAATTTCATCATGGGACCCAAATTCACAAACATCAGAAATAATTAGAAATGCTGGAATACAACCTGTAAAAGTTGATAAAGAATTGTTTGATTTAATAGAACGCTCTATAGCAATTTCAAAATTAACTGATGGTGCTTTTGACATTAGCTATGCTTCTATGGATAAAATTTGGAAGTTTGATGGCAGTATGAAAACAATGCCTTCTGAAAAAGAAATTAAGGAATCTGTAGCTAAAGTAGGCTATAACAATATTATTCTGGATAAAGAAAACCAAACTGTTTTTCTAAAATTAAAAGGAATGAAAATTGGGTTTGGAGCCATTGGAAAAGGATATGCTGCCGACAAAGCTAAAACGTTGTTAATTTCTGAAGGAGTTGTTGCCGGAATTATAAATGCCTCTGGCGATATGAATACTTGGGGAAAACAACCCAATGGAGATGATTGGAAAGTTGCCATTACAAATCCACTAAATAAAAATAATGCTTTTGCATTGTTACCAATTTCTAATAGCGCAGTGGTAACTTCTGGTGATTATGAAAAATATGTGAATTTTAATGGGAAACGCTATTCTCATATTATTGATCCAAGAACCGGATATCCGGCAAGTGATATTATTAGCGTTTCGGTTTTTGCACCAAAAGCAGAATTAGCCGATGCATTAGCAACATCCATTTTTGTAATGGGGACTGAAATTGGATTAAATAGAATTAATCAATTAAAAAATATTGAATGCATAATCATCGATTCAAAAGGTGGAATTCACACGTCTAACAATATAAATATTAACAAAATATGATTAAAAAAACTCTTTTAGCGCTCGTAATTTTATTTTCATTTAGCTCGTGCGTTGTTGTCAAAGAATATGAAAAAGTATATTTAAATGATCCTGATATGCTCTTGGCAGATAAAAAAATAAACAAATTTGAAACGAGTTTTCAGGTTTATAGAGAAGCTGCTTCTGGAGCAAATGGCGGAAAATCAGGTGGAGGTTGTGGATGTAATTAATGTAATCATGAAAAAATATATAGGTCTATTTATTTTATTTATTTCATTTTTTGCCTTTTCACAAAATGAAAATAATACGTATAAAAAAAGAGTTTTAGAAAATACTGAGGTTGATTTAATTTCTAGTTTTTATGGACAAGATGGAGATAACGCTGCTGTAACTGGAGGAATTGGAACTGAAAAATTAACCGATGTTGCAACTACAATTACGGTATCAATACCTTTAAATGATAATGATATTTTTACGATTGACGCAACTATATCCGCCTATAGTTCGGCATCTTCTAGCAATCTAAATCCATTTGATGCTTCGGGAGCTTCACGTGGTGGAGATGATGATGATGATGAACACGATGACAGAAGCGCTAAACCTACAGCTATTGGTCCAGCAACAGGAAGTCCTTGGGTTGAATCTTCAGGAGCTTCCAAAAGCGATGTTTGGGTAAATGGTGATATTGGTTATAGCCATGCTTCAGAAAATAGAAATTCAATAATTGGAGCAAACCTATCTTTTGCTAAAGAATTTGATTATACTTCTATTGGTGTTGGCGGAAATTTTACCAAACTTTTTAACGAAAAAAATACAGAAATTGGTTTAAAAGCCAATATTTATATGGATAGCTGGCAACCTGTTTATCCAACTGAAATTAAATCGTATAAAGAAGTTAATAAAAATTTAAATGATGGTTTTTTTGAAGGAGTTGATATTTTGGACCAAAATGGTGCAATCATAAATAAAACAGGCAGTACCGTTTGGAGTCCGTTTAACACAACATTAGTTGAAAATAAATCTAGAAATACTTATTCTGCTTCCATCAGTTTCTCGCAAATATTGAGTAAAAAAGCGCAAATCTCTATATTTTTAGATGTTGTGCAACAAAATGGTTGGTTAGCAAACCCAATGCAACGCGTTTATTTTGGAGACAGAGCTAACTATTATATTGGAAATGCTTCAAGTATTGCGAATTATACATCGCCAAAAAATACCGACGTGTTTCAATTGGCGGATGATATTGAGCGTTTGCCTGATACAAGATTTAAACTTCCTATTGGAGCGCGTTTTAATTACTATTTAAATGAAGTTGTTTCGCTAAGAACGTATTATAGATATTATTACGATGATTGGGGAATTACATCACATACAGCAAATATAGAGCTACCAATTAAAATTAGTGATACGTATACATTATACCCAACATATAGATATTATACACAAACAGCTGCCGATTATTTTGCTCCGTATGAAGAATTACTTTCAACCAGTGAATTTTATACTTCCGATTATGATTTATCAGAATTCAACGCCAATCAATTTGGTTTTGGAGTTTCTTATACCGATATATTTACAACCAGAAGAATCTGGAAACTTGGTTTAAAAAGTATTGATTTAAAATATAGCAATTACAAAAGAAATACTGGCTTAACTGCCGGGATTATATCTGCTGGATTTAAGTTTGTAATGGATTAAAATCTCTTTTGAAGAAATAAAAAAGAGGCTGTTTTAAATGCTAACTGTGCGTCAACCTGAACTTGTTTCAGGTTCTCTAAATATTTGTATTTACAGAATGAGATTCTGAAATAAATTCAGAATGACAAATAAAATATTTTAAAACAGCCTCTTTGTATTTTATGCTTTATTTTTCTTGGCTACAATTTCATCTAAACATAAATTCCCCACACTTCCTTTGTGCGTATGATTCACTTCTTTATTTGGATTAAAAGTACCATTATTAATATCTTTTCCTACTTGTTTATAAGCATCTCTAAACGGTGTTCCATTTTGAACAAGTTTATTAACTTCCTCAACACTAAATAAATACAAATATTTTTCTTCTTCAACAATATCGGTTCTAACTCTAATATTTTTTAATGAATAGGTTAGCATTTCTAAACAAGCCTTTAACGTTGAAAATGATGGAATTAATCCTTCTTTCAACAATTGTAAATCTCTATGATATCCACTTGGTAAATTATTTGTTATCAAAGTAAACTCGTATGGTAACGCTTGTAATTTGTTGCATTTTCCACGAATTAATTCAAAAACATCTGGATTTTTTTTATGAGGCATAATACTAGAACCTGTAGTTAATTCATCTGGAAATGAGATAAAATTAAAATTCTGACTCATATACAAACAAATATCCATACTCATTTTAGCCAGCGTACTTGCAACTGAGCTAATGGCAAATGATACTGATTTTTCTAATTTTCCACGCCCCATTTGAGCAGCTACCGAATTGAATTTTAACGTTTCAAAACCTAATAATTTGGTAGTTTCATCTCTATCAATTGGAAAAGAACTTCCATAACCAGCAGCCGAACCTAACGGATTTTGATTAGCAACTTTATACGCTGCTTTTAAAAAGTAAATGTCATCAATCAATGTTTCTGCATAAGCCGAAAACCACATACCGAATGAGGATGGCATTGCCACTTGTAAATGCGTATAACCTGGTAACAATACATTTTTATACTGATTGGCTAACGAAATTAATAAATCAAATAAATCATCAACCTCTGTATTAATTTCGGTTAAAGCATCTTTTAAATACAAATGTACATCTACTAAAACTTGGTCGTTTCTTGATCGAGCAGTATGAATTTTTTTACCAGTATCGCCTAACTTTTCAGTTAACAAATACTCTACTTTAGAATGCACATCTTCAAAAGAATCTTCAATAGTAAATTTTCCTGCTTCAATCAATTTTAAAATAGCTTTTAATTCTATTTCTAAAACCGAAATTTCTTCCACAGTTAACAATCCAATTTTATGCAACATTTTAGCGTGTGCCAAATTACCAATAACATCGTATTTTGCTAAAATTAAATCTAACTCTCTGTCGTTACCAACTGTAAATAAATCTATTTTTTTATCGGTTGAAAATCCTTTATCCCAAAGTTTCATAGTGTAAATGTTTAATTGTTGAACAGTTTAAAGGTTTAACCTTTTAAACTCATAAACTATTCAACATTTTTAAATAATTTCTTCTAATATTTTAATATACAAATCTATGCCTTCCTCAATTTCATGAAGATAAATAAATTCATCTGCTGTATGCGAACGTAAACTTTGTCCTGGTCCTAATTTTAACGATGGACAATTTAATACTGCCTGATCTGATAATGTTGGTGAACCATATGTTTCTCTTCCTAATTTAATTCCTGCCTGAACAATTGGATGCTCTTTTGGTATTGAAGACGAATTTAATCGTAATGATCTTGGACAAACTTCTGATTTTACGTTTGTTTGAATAATATCAAACACTTCTTGATTAGAATATGCATCTGTAACGCGCACATCAACTACATATTTACAATTAGAAGGAATAACATTGTGTTGATTTCCTGCTTCAATTTGTGTAACAGTCATTTTAACTTTCCCTAACGTTTCCGAAACTTTTGGAAACTCATAGGTTTGAAACCAATGAATATCTTCAATGGCATTGTAAATTGCATTATCACCTGTTCCGTGTGCGGCGTGACCTGCAGTTCCTTTCGCATCGCAATTTAACACCATTAATCCTTTTTCGGCAATAGCTAAATTCATTAAAGTTGGTTCGCCAACAATGGCAAAATCTATTTCAGGAATCACTTTTAACATTGAATTTAATCCATTTGGACCAGAATTTTCTTCTTCGGCTGATGCAACTATTACAAAATTGTATTTTAAATCTTCTCTATTATAAAAATATGTGAATGTTGCCAATAACGAAACTAAACATCCTCCAGCATCATTACTTCCTAAACCATATAATTTTCCATCCTCAACATCTGGACTTAATGGATTACGCGTATATCCTTTGTTTGGTTTTACTGTATCATGATGAGAATTTAATAAGATTGTTTTTTTTGAAGGATTAAAATGTTTGTTTTTTGCCCAAACATTGTGCTTATCACTTTCAAATTGAATATTATGATGCGAAAACCATTGCATTATCAATAAAGCTGTTTCGTTTTCTTCACCAGAAAAAGACTGCTTTGAAATTAAATTTTTTAATAACTCAATAGCTTCTTTAGTAAGTTGTTCTATCATTATTTTAAACTTAGTGTTGTATATAATTTATTGTTATTTTTTACTAATGAAGCATCTCCAATTTTTACTTTCCCTACTCCTTTTTCTAAGGCATTAAAGCAATTATGTATTTTTGGCAGCATTCCATCCGCTATAATTCCATTGTCAATTAACTCTTTATATGTTACTTGATTTATATGTGAAATTACTGAATTTTTATCTTCAATACTTTTTAAAACACCTTTTAATTCAAATACAAAATTTAATTCTGTATCGTATAATTTACTCATTCCAATAGCTACTTCTGAAACAATGGTGTCGGCATTTGTGTTTAACAGTTGCCCTTTTTTATCGTGTGTTATGGCACAAAAAATGGGTGTTACATTATTTTGAAGTAACACATTAATAAAATCAGTATTGATAGCATCAACATCACCTGCAAAACCATAATCTACATCATTTACAATGCGTTTATGTGCTAAAATACAATTGCCATCAGCTCCTGACAATCCCAAAGCATTGCAATTAAACTGTTGTAATTGGGCCACTATTTTTTTATTCAACAAACCAGCATACACCATTGTTACCACCTCAACAGTGGCTTCATCAGTAACTCTTCTCCCATTTATCATTTGAGGTACTAAACCCATTGCTGAGGAAACATCTGTAGCTTTTTTACCACCTCCGTGCACCAAAATTTTTGGACCTTCAACGGATGCAAAATCTTTTAAAAAGGAAGTCAAAGCAATTTCATCATTAATTACATTGCCTCCAATTTTTATAATTTTTAAAAGTTGTTTGTTCATTGTTTTAAATTTAAAAAACGTCATTCTGAACTTGTTTCAGAATCTCATCGGCCAAGTGCAAATTATAATATGAACCTGAAACAAGTTCAGGTTGACGAGATTTAGTTGTATTTAAATTATAAATTCTCTAATATTTTTTTCAACACAATTTGTGCTGAATATGTTCTATTATTTGCTTGTTGAATTACAATTGAATTTTCAGAATCAATTACTTCATCCGCAACAATAACATTTCTTCTAACAGGTAAACAGTGCATAAACTTCCCATTATTTGTCAACTTCATTTTCTCAGCAGTCACCATCCAATTAGTATCTTTATTCACAACTTTACCATACTCTTTAAAGTTACTCCAGTTCTTCACATACACAAAATCAGCATTTTCAAAAGCTTTATTTTGGTTATATTCTATTTTTGAATTTTTTGTAATTTCTGGATCTAACTCATAACCTTCGGGATGCGTAATTACAAAATCGGCATCTTGCAACTGCATCATTTCAACAAATGAATTTGCAACTGCATGTGGTAATGCTTTTGGATGCGGCGCCCAAGATAAGACCACTTTTGGTTTATGTGAAACCTTATATTCTTCCATGGTAATTGCATCGGCTAATGCTTGCATTGGATGCCCTGTAGCACTTTCCATATTTACAACTGGAATTCCAGCGTATTTTTTAAAACTTTCAATTACAATTTCTGCGCTGTCCTTGTCTTTATCAGTTAATGATGCAAATGCTCTGATTGCTACAATATCGCAATATTGCGCAATAACTTGTGCCGCTTCAATAACGTGTTCAGATTTATCCTGATCCATAATAATACCATCTTCAAACTCTAATTGCCAACCTTCACTTCCAAAATTCATAACAACAGTATTTAAACCTAAATTTTGAGCTGCTTTTTGTGTACTTAAACGCGTGCGTAAACTATTATTAAAAAACAATAAGCAAATGGTTTTTCCTTCACCAAGAAATTTATATTTTAATTCACTTTTTTTTAATTCAATAGCTTCTTTTACTGTTTCTTGCAAGCTATCTAACTCTTTTATGTTGGTATAATGTTGCATGTTATTTCACTGTTATTTTTGTAAATTTACTTTTATTATGCATAGCGTTTACAATAAAATTATCATTTAATCCATTCACAATCCACGTTTCAATTTTAGCATTTTGTGCTATTTCTGACGCTTCAATTTTTGTTGACATTCCGCCTGTTCCGTGTAAAGAAACAGATTGCTGAATCTGGTCTCTTAATAACTGAATATCAGAAGTTTCTCTAATGGTTTTTACAGTATCAGAATCAATAGATTCTTTGGTGTAAATTCCATTTGTATTGGTTGCAATAATTAACAAATCTACATTTAAAAGCGCTGCTGTTAATGCCGATAATTTATCGTTATCCCCAAATTTTATCTCATCGGTTGCTACTGTATCATTTTCATTTATAATTGGAATATAACTATTTTCAACCAATACATCAATGGTGTTTTTAATGTTAGTTCTAGATTCTTCTTTTTTAAAATCTGAATACGACAATAAACACTGAGAAGCGAGTAAACCCAACTCTCTAAAACTTTCTTGATAAATACGCATTAAATGTGGCTGACCAATAGAAGCTAATGCTTGTTTCACATTAATTTCCTTTCCATTACTTTCTAATTGCACAAATTGTTTTGCCACCGCAATTGCCCCAGAAGTTACAATTACAAACTCATAATCGTCTTTTAACTCTGCAATTTGGCACGCAATATCTTCAATTTTTCCACGAGAAATATGATTGGTTTCTTTTGTTAATACATTTGACCCAATTTTTAATAAAATTCTCTTTTTACCTAATTTGTCCATTTCCGTAAACGTACCATTTGTTAGTAACTAAATGCTGTAATCCCATTGGGCCTCTATGATGCAATTTATCGGTGCTTATGGCTAATTCTCCACCCAAACCAAACTGACCACCATCAGTAAAACGTGTGGATGCATTTTGATAGACCGCTGCAGCATCTACTGATTCCATAAAATATTGCGCAGTTTCCTTATTTTCGGTTAATATTACTGCTGAATGTCCGCCACCGTATGTATTTATTTTTAAAATAGCTTCGTCAATGTCTTTAACACTTCCCAACACAATTTTATAATCTAAAAATTCTTCAAACCAAATAGCTTCATTTTCAAACGCTGCAACATTTTCAAATTTTGAAAGTTCTTCATCGCCCAAAATTTCTACATTATGAGCTTTCAAATTATCTATTAATGTTTTTATAAAAGTTCTATTTTCAAGTAAAATACTATTTATCAACACCTTATCTAACGCATTACACGCAGATATTTTTGATGCTTTTGCATTTATAATAACTTTTAAAGCTAGATCTAAATTAGCTTCAGTACCAACATATACAAAATTATTTCCTCTACCACTTACAATTACAGGACATTTTGCATGTTGTTTTACAAAAGCAATTAATTTTTCACCGCCACGAGGCACAATTAAATCTATTTTTTGAGCAGGATGTTCTAAAAAGGCTTGCGTTTCAGCTCTGTTGTAATTTAAATATTCCACCCAATCGGTTGAAATGTTGTTTTCTAACAGTGCTTGATGCCATAATTCAACAATTTTTAAATTTGAATTCAACGACTCTTTTCCGCCTTTTAGCAAAATTTTATTACCAGATTTAAACGCAATTCCACCAGCTTCTACAGTTACATCTGGCCTAGATTCATAAATAATTAAAATAGTTCCAAATGGTGCTGTTTTATTCACCATTTTTAAGCCATTTTCGTGTGTAAAATTGTACAATTCTTTCCCAATCGGATCAACATCTGCAATTAATTGGTGTAAAGATAAAATCATTCCATCAATTTTTGCATCATCAACTTTTAATCGATCATACATCGCTATATCTACACCATTATAATTTTCAACATCCATTTTATTGGCATCTAATATTGCAACTCTTTCTGATGCAATTAATTCTGCCATTGTTGTTAAAACATTATTTCTTTGTGCTGAAGTTAATCCTTTCATGATGCCAATACCTCTTTCAAAGATTTTATAAATACATCTATTTCTTCTTTTGATATAGTTAACGGTGGTAAAATTCTTAACAAGTTTTTATTATTTGAGCCACCTGTAAAAATATGTTTATCAAAAATTAATTTTTTGCGTAATTCACCAACTTCAAAATCAAATTCAACTCCTAACATTAAACCTCTTCCTTTCACTTTTTTAATTTCAGGAATCTGCTTTATTTGCTTCATAAAATAGTTTGAAACCTCATTTACATTGGCAATTAATTTTTCTTCTTCAATAATATCTAATACTGAAATTGCAGCAGTACATGCTAAATGATTTCCACCAAAAGTTGTACCTAAACTACCATATTTAGCTTTAAAAACGTCTGAAATTAAAACACCACCTATTGGAAAACCGTTTGCCATTCCTTTGGCAGTTGTTATTATATCTGGCTGAATATCATGGTGTTGAAATGCGAAAAATTTTCCACTTCTTCCATAACCTGATTGTATTTCATCTACAATTAGCAATACACAATTTTTGTTACACACCTTTTGAACCTCTTGAAAAAATTCAGTGGTTCCTTCATCTAAACCTCCAACTCCTTGAATTCCTTCAATAATTACAGCAGCAACATCTCCTTTTCCTATTTCGTGAATGACTAATTCAATATCATTCAACGGTAAAAAAGTAACTTTTTGTTGTAAATTAATAGGCGCATTTATACTTTTATTATCAGTTACAGCCACAGCTGCCGATGTTCTTCCGTGAAACGAATTTGTAAAGGCCAGCATTCTACTTTTTCCAGTAATAAATGAAGCTAATTTTAGTGCATTTTCATTTGCTTCCGCTCCTGAATTACACAAAAACAAATTATAGTTTTCACAGCCAGAAAGTTTTCCTAATTTTTCGGCTAATTCAACTTGCAAAGGCATTTGAACCGAATTAGAATAAAACCCAATATGTTGTAACTGATTTGTTAAAGCTGCTACATATTTTGGATGCGTATGTCCCACAGATATTACGCCGTGACCACCATATAAATCTAAATATTTTGTATTATTTTCATCCCAAACATAACATCCTTCCGCTTTTACAGGAGTTACATTATACAATGGATAAACATCAAATAATTTCATAATAAAAATGTTAAATCTGATTAATTTTTTCGAAAGAAGTTACCAAACCTTTTATTAAAGAAGAACTTAATCCTTGGTGCTCCATTTCATTTAAACCTTCAATAGTACAGCCACTTGGCGTGGTAACTTTATCTATTTCTTCCTCTGGATGATTGCCTGTTTGAATTAACAAACTAGCAGCACCCAAGCAGGTTTGCATAGATAATTCTTGCGCTTCTTTAGCATCAAAACCTAACTGAATTGCACCTTGAGTAGTAGCTCTAATTAATCGCATCCAAAAAGCAATTCCACTAGCACAAATTACTGTTGCTGCTTGCATTAGCTTTTCTTCTATACACATAGTTTTTCCTAATGAATTAAAAATTGTTTTTGCACATTCAATATTTTCTTTACCGCTTTCATTTGCGCTTAAACACGTCATAGATTGTCCAACAGAAATAGCTGTATTTGGCATACTTCTTATAATTGGCACATTTGCACCTAAAATTTGTTCAATTTCCTCCGTTTTCCTACCTGTAACTACTGAAATAATCGTATGTTTTTTTGGATTTATCACCTCTTTTATTTCTTCTAAAACAGTATGTAATTGTTTTGGTTGCACTGCAATAATAACAATATCAGAATTGCGGACAGCCTTTTTATTGTCGGTTGAAATTTTAACATTGGGCAATTTTTCCCAAGAACTTAAAGATTCTGTATCTCGTTTAGTTAAATACAAATTTTTAAATTTAAAATTCTTTTGAGTTAGAATTCCAATAGCAATTGAATATCCTAAATTTCCTACTCCAATAATGGCTATTTTCATATTGTTTTTTTTTAAAATGAATTTGCTTTTAACTGCAACCCTTCTGTTTGATTTAACCTGAACATTAAATTCATATTCTGAATTGCTTGTCCTGACGCTCCTTTTAACAAATTATCTATTACCGAAGTAATTAGTAACGTATTTTTATATTTTTCTAAATGAATAAAACAATTATTTGTATTCACTACTTGCTTTAAATGAATTGGTTTTTTTGACACTTTTGTAAAAACGGCGTCTTTATAAAAATCTTCAAATAATTCATACGCATTTTCTAAACTTTTATCAAAACTTAAGTAAATAGATGCAAAAATCCCTCTACTAAAATTCCCTCTATTTGGAATAAAAAATAATTCTTCCGAAAAATTAACTTGCAACAAACCCAAACTCTCAGAAATTTCTCCTAAATGCTGATGGGTAAAAGCTTTATACACCGAAAAATTATTATCTCTCCAACTAAAATGTGTGGTTTCACTTGGTGAAACTCCAGCGCCTGTTGAACCTGTGGTGGCATTTATATGTACCGAGTTATTTAATAAATTCGCTTTTGCTAAAGGCAGTAAAGCCAACTGTATAGCTGTAGCAAAACAACCTGGATTGGCTACATAATTTGCCTTTTCAATTTTTTGCTGTTGTAATTCTGGCAAACCATACACATATTCGTTTCCCTGAAAAACAGCATCTTTCAGCAATCTAAAATCGTTGCTTAAATCAATAATTTTAGTGCCTTCAGAAAATTGATGTTGCTCTAAAAACTTTTTCGAATTTCCGTGCCCTAAACATAAAAATAACACATCTACATTGGTGTTTACAGTATCTGTAAATTTTAACTCTAAAGTGCCAAATAAATCTTGGTGCACATCATAAATAAAATTTCCTGCATTTGAAGTACTGAACACAAAATCTATTTCAACTTGTGAATGATGAATCAGTAAACGTATTAACTCTCCTGCTGTATACCCTGCTCCACCAATTATTCCCGCTTTAATCATAATTCTGAATTTACACTGTGAAATATTTTATTTGGAGTCCCTAAAATTTTAATAAATCCTTTTGCATCATCAGCACTCCACGCTTTATTTGTTTCTCCGTATTCTCCAAAAGTAGATTTCATTAAATCATGTGGAGATTCAATTCCGTTTAAACTAAAATGATACGGTTTTAAGGTTACTAAAACTTCACCGGTAACCGTTTTTTGAGAATCTTCTAAAAAGGCTTCAATATTACGCATTACTGGCTCAAAATATTGACCGTCATGAAATAACATTCCATACCAGCTTGCCAATTGTTCTTTCAAATTTTGTTGCCATTTAGATAATACATGTTTCTCTAATAAATGATGTGCTTTTATAGTTACTACAGCTGCTGCAGCTTCAAAACCAACTCTTCCTTTAATACCAACAATAGTATCACCAACGTGAATATCTCTTCCAATTGCATATTTAGATGCAATGGCTTCTAATTTTAAAATGGTATTTACAGATGAATCTATTTCATCGTTTATACCAATTAGTTGCCCTTTCTTAAAATGCAATTTAATATCGGTTGGTTCTGTTTTTTCTAACTGACTTGGATACGCACTTTCTGGCAAACCTTGGTGAGATGTTAATGTTTCTACACCCCCAACACTAGTTCCCCAAATTCCTTTATTAATAGAATATTTTGCTTTTGACCAAGGATAATCTACACCATGCTTTTTAAGATATTCGATTTCTTCCTGACGTGATAATCTTAAATCTCTAATTGGTGTAATTATCTCAATGTTTGGTGCTAATGTTTGAAAAATCATATCAAAACGCACCTGATCATTACCAGCACCTGTACTTCCGTGCGCAATATATTTTGCGTCTATTTTTTTTGCGTATTCTACAACTTCAATTGCTTGAAAAACACGCTCAGCACTAACTGATAAAGGATATGTATTATTCTTAAGCACGTTTCCATACACCATAAACCGAATGGCTTTTTGATAATATGTTTCTAAAATATTACAATTGGTATGAGATTTTACACCCATTTCGTAGGCTTTCACTTCTACTGCTTTTAATTCTTCCGCAGAAAAACCTCCAGTATTTACCAAAACACTGTGAACTTCAAGGTTTAATTCATTTTGCAAATATTTTACACAATACGAAGTATCTAAACCTCCACTGTATGCTACAACTACTTTTTCCATTTTATTTGTTTTTTTTCAGAAATAATGCTTGTTTAATTTTTTTCAATCGGCTTAACACTTTTGAATTATATTCGTGCTGTTTAATATTTTTTTCATGCTTTGGATCATACAACATCCCGGTACATAAACACATTTTTCTGTTGGTACGCATTAAAATATCGTAATTTTTGCATGTTTGACAACCATTCCAAAAAGCTTCATCTGAAGTTAATTCAGAAAATGTAACTGGCTGATAACCTAACTCATAGTTAATTTTCATAACAGCCAAACCTGTAGTAATACCAAATATTTTTGCTTCTGGATATTTTTCTTTTGAATGCTCTAAAATTTTCTGTTTTATTTTTTTTGCTAAACCTTGATTTCTAAAATCAGGATGCACAATCAACCCAGAGTTTACTACAAACTTTAAATTATCCCATAATTCTATGTAGCAAAAACCCGCAAATTGATCATCATGAATTGCAATTACGGCATTACCATTCACTATTTTTTTAGTAATATATTCTGGCGTTCGTTGTGCAATACCTGTACCTCTTACTTTTGCAGACTCTTCAATAGTGTCACAAATTAATTGAGCATATTTCACATGCGACTCGTTAGCTATTACAACCTTCATTGGCTTAATTTATTAAATTGAAAATTAAATGTATTATGAATTATTGATGTAACGGAAAAACCGTACTTTAAAAAACAATACGCCCCAAAAGGGCGCAAAAAATGATGAATAGTCTCAATAAAAAATATTGAAAAAATTAAAAATTTGATTTTAAATAGTATGTTATAAAAATGATACAAAATATTGGTGAAAATGAAAATTAATAAACTGTTTTTTTTGGATACGAAAAATTAACGCACAATGCGGCGCATCCTAAAAGTAGGCGGGGGAGTTAAAACAGTTGTATTTAATTTATATATTTTCATTGGTGCAATATTACATAAATTTGTAATACAAATTAATATTTGTTTAATAATTAACAAAATCACAATTTAAACTATTAAAAATTAACAAATCAGATTGTTAAAAACACTTTAATTACTAAATTAAGAATTGAAATAGCTCAGGTTTTTCATTTAAGTATTCTCCTAAAAACCCTTTTTCTTTCATTCTGGATACTAAAGGTTCAAAATCTTCTTTAGAATCTAATTCAATTCCAACTACTGCTGGACCTTTATCTCTATTATGCTTTTTGGTATATTCAAAATATGCAATATCATCATTTGGCCCCAATACATCTACTACAAATTCCTTTAAAGCACCTGCTCTTTGAGGAAATTTTATAATAAAATAATGTTTTAAGCCTTCATAAATCAGTGCCCTTTCTTTCATTTCTTCCATTCGGGTAATATCGTTATTACCACCACTTACCACACAAACAACAGTTTTTCCTTTTATTTGGTCTTTATGATTTTCAAGTGCTGCTATTGATAACGCTCCTGCAGGTTCTACCACCAACGCATTTTCATTATACACTTTTAAAATAGTAGAACAAATTAAACCTTCATCAATTAAATCAACATCAGACAGTAATTCTTTACAGAATTCAAACGTAATGTCGCCCATTCTTTTTACTGCCGCTCCATCAACAAATTTTTCAATTTCTGTTAAAGTTGTATTTACACCATTTTTTAATGATGCGGTTAAAGATGGCGCTCCTTTAGGCTCTACTCCTATAATTTTTGTTGAAGGACTTAAAGTTTTAAATACACTTCCAACTCCTGAGGCCAATCCACCACCACCAACTGGTAAAAATAAATAATCAATAGATTTTTCGGCATCACTTAAAATCTCTAAACCAACGGTTGCTTGACCTGCAATAACTTCAATATCGTCAAAAGGATGTACAAAAGTGCTTTTTTGTGTTTTACAAAATTCAACTGCCGCTTTTTGACTGTCATCAAAACTGTCTCCAAACAATTTGATTTCAATAAAATCTCTACCAAACATTTTTACCTGATCAATTTTTTGATGAGGTGTTGTAACTGGCATAAAAATAACGCCTTTTACCTGTAATATCTGACAAGCATATGCAACACCTTGTGCGTGGTTTCCAGCACTTGCACATACAATTCCATTTACTAATTGCGCTTCTGATAATCCCTGAATTTTATTATAAGCGCCTCTAATTTTATACGAACGAACTACTTGTAAATCTTCTCTTTTAAAATAAATATTTGCTTGATAGCGTTCAGAGAAATTTTTCATAAAAACCAAAGGAGTTGCCTGAACAACTCCTTTAATATTTTGTTGCGCTTTGTAAATTTTCTCTAAAGAAATGCTATTTTGAGAAGTTACATTCATTCACTTTTTAAAAGTTTTAATTTTATGATACAATTTTAGTCATAGCAGTCATAGATGCTCTTAAAAACTCACCAATTTCTTCTACTGGATGATTTCTGATTGCTGCGTTTACTTCAATTAATTCTTTGTTATCAACAGCGTTTGATCCATTGTTAAATGCACGACCAACTAAATTACTTGGTGCATTTTTCACATAATCTGCAATTAAAGGCTTACAAGCGTGATCAAACAAATAACATCCGTACTCCGCAGTATCTGAAATTACACTGTTCATTTCAAATAATTTTCTACGTGCAATTGTATTTGCAATTAACGGTGTTTCGTGTAATGATTCGTAATAAGCAGATTCATCTATAATTCCAGATTCAGTCATTGCTTCAAAAGCTAATTCAACACCTGCTTTTACCATTGCAACCATTAAAACGCCATTATCAAAATATTCTTGTTCTGAAATTTTCACATCAGCCGCCGGTGTTTTTTCAAAAGCTGTTTCACCTGTTGCAGCTCTCCAGGTTAGTAAATTAACATCATCATTTGCCCAATCTTCCATCATTGTTTTTGAAAAATGACCGCTCATAATGTCATCCATATGTTTTTGAAATAACGGACGCATAATATCTTTTAATTCTTCGGATGCATTAAACGCTGCAATTTTTGCTGGATTTGATAAACGATCCATCATATTTGTAATTCCACCGTGCTTTAACGCTTCAGTGATAGTTTCCCATCCATACTGAATTAATTTTGAAGCATAACCAGCATCTACACCTTCAGCAACCATTTTATCGAAACATAAAATAGAACCTGTTTGTAACAATCCACAAAGTATGGTTTGCTCACCCATTAAATCAGATTTTACTTCGGCAACAAATGAAGACTCTAAAACACCTGCTGTATGACCTCCTGTTGCAACTGCATATGCTTTTGCATAATCCCAACCTTTTCCTTCTGGATCATTTTCTGGGTGTACGGCAATTAGTGTAGGCACTCCAAACCCTCTTTTAAATTCTTCACGAACTTCAGACCCTGGTGATTTTGGTGCTACCATAATTACAGTAATATCTTTACGAATTTGCATACCTTCTTCAACAATATTAAAACCGTGAGAATAAGACAATGTTGCTCCTTTTTTCATTAAAGGCATTACTGCAGAAACTACTGCTGTATGCTGTTTGTCTGGAGTTAAATTAATTAACAAATCTGCAGTAGGAATCATTTCCTCATACGTACCAACTTTAAAATTGTTTTCTGAAGCATTTAAAAAAGATTTTCTTTTTTCTTCAATTGCAGCTGCTCTTAAAGTATAAGAAACATCTAAACCAGAATCTCTCATATTTAAACCTTGATTTAAACCTTGCGCACCACAACCAACAATTACAATTTTTTTTCCTTTTAAAGCTGCTACACCTTCGTTGAATTCTGATGAATCCATAAATCTACATCTTCCTAATTGATCTAATTTATCTCTTAATGAAAGCGTGTTAAAATAATTTGCCATTTTTTATTCTTTTTTCCTTTTAGTTAATTTCTGCTAATAATTCTGATATTGCCATTTTTGGTCGCGTAATTGCTATTCTACCTGATCTAACAAATTGCAATAATTTATAGGGTTTTAATTTTTCGTACATATTATCTATATCTTCTTTTAAACCAGAAGCTTCAATAACAAAATAGCGTTCTGTAATTGAAATAATATGTGCTCTTCTAAATTTTAATTTTTCTTGAATATTTTCATCGTATAAATATTCGGTTGAAATTTTAAATAAAGCTGTTTCATGATAAATAATTTCATCTTCAGTATGGTAAAAAGCTCCTATAACTTCAATCTGTTTCTCTAATTGCCCTACAACCTTTCTGGCTTGAACTTCAGAAATATTTACCACAAATGTAAAACGATGTACATGTTCTATTTCTGATTTAGATACCGTCATGCTTTCAATATTAATATGACGTTTTAAGAATATTGCCGAAAGGCGGTTTAATATTCCTACGTTGTTTTCAGTATATACTGAAAATGTAAAATTTTTAATTTCTTCCATCTTAACTTAATCTTATATCTGAAACACTTGCTCCGGTTGGTATCATTGGAAACACATTGTCTTCTTGTTCAATAACTACTTCTAAAAAATAAGCATCTTTAGATGCTACCATTGTTTTAATAGCCGCTTCTAAATCCTCTCGTTTTGAAACTCTTTGCGCCTCAATATCATAAGCCTGAGCTAATTTTACAAAATCTGGACTTACCATTTCTGTTGATGCATAACGTTTATCAAAAAATAATTCTTGCCATTGACGCACCATTCCTAAGTAACTATTATTTAAAACTACAATTTTAACTGCTGCCTTCGTTTGAAGAATGGTTCCTAATTCATTACAAGTCATTTGATAACCACCATCACCAATAATTGCAATCACTTCACGATTTGGCACACCCATTTTTGCTCCAATGGATGCTGGTAACGCAAATCCCATAGTACCCAAACCTCCAGAAGTTACACTACTTCTAGTTTTTATAAAATCCGCATATCTACACGCGAACATTTGGTGCTGACCAACATCAGAAACAATAACAGCATCACCATTTGTTTCTTTATTAATTCCACCCAAAACTTCACCCATAGTTAAACCTGGTTTTATAGGATTTAACTGATCATTAATTACTTTATCTTTTTCAATTTGAAGCAATTTATCAAATTCTTGCATCCATTCTTTATGATTCGCTTTATGCACGTATTGCATAATTTCAACCAATGTTTCTTTTACTGTTCCTAAAACAGCAACATCAGTTTTTACATTCTTATCAACTTCCGCAGGATCAATTTCAAAATGAATTACTTTGGCTTGTTTTGCATACGTTTGTAAATTTCCTGTAACACGATCATCAAAACGCATTCCAATTGCAATTAACACATCGCAAGAATTGGTTAATACATTTGGCGCATAATTTCCGTGCATACCAACCATTCCTACATTTAAAGGATGATTTGTTTCTAAAGCTGAAAGCCCTAACACAGTTGATGCCGAAGGAATATCTGTCTTTTCAATAAAGTTTTTAAATTCTTGTTCAGCGCTTCCAATAATTACACCTTGTCCCCAAACAATAAATGGTTTTTTTGCTGCATTAATAATTGTTGCAGCTTCTTTTATTTTATTTAAATCAAATTTAGGAGTTGCTCTATAGCTTCTAATTTTTTCACATTTTTTATAGGAGAAATCTAATTCACCAAATTGTGCATCTTTTGTAATATCAATTAACACAGGTCCTGGTCTTCCAGATTTTGCAATATAAAATGCTTTTGCAAAAACCTCAGGAATTTCACTTGCTTTTGTAATTTGATAATTCCACTTTGTAACTGGCGTTGAAATACCAATTATATCAGTTTCTTGAAATGCATCAGAACCTAATAAATGTGAAGCTACCTGACCTGTTATACAAACCAATGGTGTTGAATCTATTTGAGCATCGGCAATTCCTGTGACTAAATTTGTAGCACCAGGACCTGAAGTTGCAAATACAATTCCTGGCTTTCCTGAAACGCGTGCAAAACCTTGTGCAGCGTGAATAGCGCCTTGTTCATGACGCGTTAATACATGATGGAATTTTTCTCTATATTTATATAATTCATCATACACTGGCATAATTGCACCACCAGGATATCCGTAAGCTAACTCAGAACCTTCTTCTAACAAACATCTTATAACAGCTTCTGCTCCAGTTATTTTAACTGATTTTGAAGTTTTTTCTTCGTGCTTTTCTTTTTTTAATGTCTCCATAAAATTAAAATTTATCCGTTACACAACCTTCTGAAGCCGAAGAAACGGTTTTAGCGTATTTATATAAAATTCCTTTTGTATGTTTTAGCGCTGGAGCTTTCCATTTCGCTTTTCTATCAGCCAATTCACTTGCCGTTATTTTCACATCAATTGTTTTATTTTTAGCATCAATAACAATAGTATCTCCATTTTCAACCAAAGCAATGCCGCCACCTGTTTGTGCTTCTGGAGTAATGTGACCTACAACAAATCCATGTGTTCCTCCAGAAAAACGACCATCAGTTATTAAGGCTACGGTTTTTCCTAAACCAGCACCCATAATCATGGATGTGGGCTTTAGCATTTCTGGCATTCCAGGTCCTCCCTTAGGACCTACATAACGGATAACCACCACATCGCCTTTTGATACTTTTCCAGCACCAATTCCTGTATTTGCTTCTTCTTCACTATTAAAAACTACTGCCTTTCCTTCAAATAAATCACCTTCTTTACCGCTAATTTTAGCTACAGATCCTTCAGCAGCTAGATTTCCATACAATATTTGAAGATTTCCAGATGATTTTAAAGCTCTTTCTGTTGTATGTATTACTTGTTGATCATCATCAAATTTTAAAGGCTCAACATTTTGTAAGTTTTCGGCTAAAGTTTTGCCTGTTATTGTTAAGCAATCTCCATGTAAAAATCCTTTTTCCAATAAATATTTCATTACAGCTGGAGTTCCTCCAACTCCATGAACATCTTCCATTAAATATTCGCCACTAGGTTTTAAATCTGCAATTAATGGTGTTCTATCACTCACTCGTTGAAAATCTTCTAAAGTAAATTCAATACCTGCAGCATGAGCAATTGCCAAATAATGTAATACCGCATTTGTTGATCCGCCTAAAGCATTTACTAAAGCAATGGCATTTTCTAATGATTTTTTAGTGATTATATCTAAAGGCTTTAAATCTAGCTCTATTAAGTTTTTAATGGCAGCTGCAATACGTTCACTTTCATTTCCTTTGTAAGGATTTTCGGCAGGAATAGATGAATTGTATGGCAATGCAAATCCCAATGCTTCAATAGATGACGCCATAGTATTAGCTGTATACATACCTCCACAAGCTCCTGCTCCTGGTATCGCCTTTTTTATAATTTCTTTGTATTCTTCTTCATTAATATTTCCTGCAATTTTTTGGCCTAACGCTTCAAAAGCAGAAACAATATTTAATTTTTTTCCTTTATAGTTTCCTGAAGCAACTGTTCCTCCATAAACCATTAGTGAAGGGCGATTTAAACGCAACATTGCCATAATAGCTCCCGGCATGTTTTTATCACAACCAACTACGGTAACCAAGCCATCATAACTTTGCGCATTCATAACTATCTCTATAGAATCTGCAATTACATCGCGTGAAGGCAATGAATAATTCATACCTGAAGTTCCCATTGAAATACCATCACTTACACCAATGGTGTTAAATTTTAATCCAACAAGATTTATTTTATTTATTTCTTCCTGAATAAACCCAGCTAAACCATTTAAATGCATATTACAAGGATTTCCATCATAACCTGTACTTGCAATTCCTATTTGAGGTTTTTTCATGTCCTCATCCGTCATTCCAGTAGCATATAACATTGCTTGAGATGCTGGCTGTGTTGGATCTTGTGTAACCCTTTTACTATATTTATTTAATTCCATTAATTTTATTACTTTTTTAATTCTATTGAATTATATCTAAAACTATTTGTTATTTAATGCTTATTTTACAATAAGGTGCAAATTTAAATTAGACATTTGTTTTTTACTTTTTTATATTGCTTTTTTTACAATATTCACTTTCTATTAATTTTACATACTACATTGTTTTACTGATAGTTATATAATATTATTTTACAATGATAATTGAATAAAAAAACCTGTAACAATTTTTAAGTTGATACAGGTTTTTAAATTTTTTTCAATTTAAAAATACATCAACTTATTAGCGGACTAATAATGACAACTTTTAAAATGACGATATTTAAATTTATTAATTTCATTTTTTAATATTTATAAAAAAACCTTCCTAAAGTAATTAGGAAGGTTTTAATTATTTAAATTTAAATACAATCCTATTTATCTACCAGTAATAATTACTGAGACTTGAATAGAAATAATATTTACAATTGAATTTTTCATTATATATGGACAAATATGTGAATTTTATTTTAATAACAAAAGTAAATTCTTTTATTTATTTCAATAATTTTTTTGCTTTCTTTTGAATAATAGACTCTACTGTTTCATTTTGAATTTTACTTTCAAGCCACGATAAAATGTCTAAATATAAAAACGATCTTTTTTCGTAAGGATGATTTTCAAACTTTAATAATTCACCGTGTAAACTTTTAAATTCCTTTTTTAAATCTTGCGGATATATGTTGCTTAAATTTTTAAGGAATGAAATCATTTTACGTTGCACCTGATGCAAATCATTCATTTTTAATAAAAATTTGTATGTAGTTACTATTAATTTTTCAATATTATAATCTATACCGGCTTCATAATGTGCAACTAAATTTAAAACGCGCGCATAACACAATAAGTCTTCTCGCATTTTTAAATCTTTATTATTTATAATTTTTTCAAGATACACAATACAATCTTCATTTTTACCCGCTCCAAAATACATACAAGCAATTTTGTAGTAAAACACCATTATATGATGCTCATCTATTTGATTTTGAAACTCTTCTAATTTAGCAGACAACTTAACTACAAACGGTAAACCTTGTGTAAATTTTCCTTCTAAAAAATGCAGATTTAATTTATTTTGATTGAAATATAAAAATATAAGCGTTTTGGTATTTTCATTAATTGCTACTTTTTCATTTTTAATATCATCGCTTAAATTTTTAAGTACACTATTAAACTTTGTAATATGCTTACTTAAAAACAACGATTCTAATAAATAATTGGCGCCTTTTAAATAAAAAACCGGATTTTGGATTTTCATCTCTGGATTTTCATCAAATAAATCTACCCATTTTTGGGAGTATTTATAACTTGATAAAAAATCTTGCATTATTAAACTATGCCATAAATATGCTTTGTACAAAAAAAGTTTTTCTTTAAAACCTAGTTCAGAAATTTCAAATTTTGGCAATCGCTTTTCAAAATAGTTATTTACTTTTTTTATATCGGCATCATCTTTTGCATAACCTTCTTTTAGCAACAAACTATACAATTGTAATGATAAGTTAGAAAGTTTACTAGTTCTAACATTTTTTAAACTCAATTTTTTTGCTTGCTCTGAAAGTTCATCAGCTCTATTACTCATACTTCTGGTAATATATTGCGATTCAATTACTTTCTCAAACTCAACAATTTCATAAGCTAAATTATTTTCTTCATTCGCTAAAGCTAATTCTTTTGCCTTGTCTAATATTTTTAAACTTTGCTTATATAACCCTTTATTGTATAAAATAGCAGCAAAATCAAACTGTTCTCTAATTTGTGCCCTTACATTATGATGTACTGGATTAAAACGTAAACTCACCAATATTTGTTTATATAAATGAGCCTTTGTATTAGAAATTTGCTGTTTTTTAATGTTTGTTTTTTTTAAAATTAATTCATCATCATAAGACACAACTTTGTCTAATAAATTAAAAAGAGACATGAAATTTGCATCTGCATTTCCTCCTAACCTACCTACATAAAGCTTAAATTGTCTCTTTTCTGATTTAGAAAGTGATTTTACTAATGTAAAAAGCGCATCTTTTTGGTCAATAGCCATTGTAACTAAATTATTTTTTTATTATTGATTTTCAATGATTTACATTTTTTTTCATTCATTTGAATATAGTAAACAATAAAAATAAGTGGTAAAATCAATAATCCTTTCCCTCTATTTTTGGTACATCAAATGTGCTAAAAAAAAATCAGAAATGAGTAAAAATAAAGTCCAAATTTTTGACACAACCTTAAGAGATGGTGAACAGGTACCTGGTTGCAAGTTAAATACACAACAAAAATTGATAATTGCCGAACGTTTAGATATATTAGGTGTTGATGTAATTGAAGCTGGCTTTCCAATATCTAGCCCTGGAGATTTCACTTCAGTTGAAGCAATTGCAAAACTGGTTAAAAATGCTACTGTATGTGGACTTACAAGAGCAAATCAAAAAGATATTGAAGTTGCTGCAGATGCATTAAAATATGCAAAAAAGCCAAGAATTCATACTGGAATTGGAACTTCTGATTCGCATATTTTATACAAATTTAATTCAACACAAGATAAAATTATTGAACGTGCAATACAAGCTGTGGCGTATGCAAAAACATTTGTTGAAGATGTTGAATTTTATGCTGAAGATGCTGGTAGAACTGATAATGTTTATTTAGCCAGAGTTTTAGAACAAGTTATAAAAGCAGGTGCTACTGTTTTAAATATTCCTGACACAACTGGTTATTGTTTACCCGATGAATACGGTGCAAAAATTAAATTCTTAAAAGAAAATGTAAAAGGAATTGACAATGTAATTCTTTCTTGCCATTGTCATAACGATTTAGGTTTAGCAACTGCCAACGCTATTGCTGGGGTACAAAACGGTGCGCGTCAAATAGAATGCACCATTAATGGAATTGGAGAAAGAGCTGGTAATACAGCTTTAGAGGAAGTCGTCATGATTTTAAAACAACATCCTTATTTAAATTTAGACACCAATATTAACACCAAATTATTGTATAGCACTAGTCAACTTGTGCAACAAAGTATGGGAATGGTGGTACAACCAAACAAAGCCATTATTGGAGAAAATGCATTTGCACATAGCTCAGGGATTCACCAAGATGGTGTTATAAAAAATAGAGAAACATACGAAATTATAGATCCAGCTGATGTTGGTGTCACTGAATCTTCAATAGTATTGACTGCCAGAAGCGGAAGAGCAGCTTTAGCTTACCGAGCAAAAAATGTAGGATACGAATTAACTAAAATTCAGTTAGATGATATTTATCCTCAATTTTTAAAGTTTGCCGATCATCATAAAGAAGTAAATGATGAAGATATTCATCACTTAATGGAGTTAAACCATATTTCTAAATCTAAAATTGCAGTATAAATTACTGTTCATTTTTTAAACATTCTTTTTATAAAATTAGTTGATTCAAAAAAAATTTGAGTACAAACATGCTTGCTATTACCCAAATATTATCTACTGCTGTACCATTGCCTATAAAAAATATTAAGGCACATCAAATCGTGCCCAAAGAAATTTCACTTAAAGGTGAAAGAAATGGTATCGAAAAAAATTTATTTAGAGATTGGCGATTTCATAAGGATGGTTCATTAAACGATGATTTTATACTAAATGAAGACGCTTATTTTGGAAAAATTTTAATCACCGGTAATAATTTTGGATGTAAAAACAGTACAGATCCAACAGTTTGGGCATTGTATGACTATGGCTTTAAAGCTGTTATTTCTAGCAAATTTTCTAATGTTTTTAAAGAAAAAGCATTGCAAAATGGTGTGCTTCCGGTAAAAATATCAAGTGAATTTTTACAAATTTTACTTCAAGCCACAACTGCGAAACCCAAAACAATAATATCAATAAATACAAAAAATAAAACAGTTACTTTAGAAGAAACCGGTCAGTTTGAAAAGTTTTAAATTGCATCTTCAAAAAAAAGTGCCTAACTTTAAAATTATAAGCTCTAAATATTTGTAGTTTAGTAGTATATTTGTAGTTACCTTTTAGAAATATTTTATAGAATGGAATTAAAAATCGCTTTACTTTCCGGTGATGGAATTGGTCCGGAAGTCACACAACAAGCTGTTAAAGTGTTGGATGCAATTGCTGAAAAACATGGGCATACTTTTACCTTTACAAAAGCTGATGTTGGTGCAATTGCTATTGAAAAAACCGGGAATCCGTTACCTAATGAAACTTTAGAAATTTGTAAAAATTCTGACGCTATTTTATTTGGAGCTATTGGAGATCCAAAATATGATAACAACCCAGATAATGCAATTAGACCAGAACAAGGTTTACTTAAACTCAGAAAAAACTTAGGATTATTTGCAAATATTCGCCCATTAACAACTTACCCAACACTCATTCATAAATCTAACTTAAAAAAAGATGTTATTAAAGGTACTGATTTTGTTATTTATAGAGAATTAACTAGTGGAATTTATTTTGGCGAACACACTTCAAGTAGTGATGGTAAAACCGCATCAGACAGTTGTACCTATACTACTGAACAAATTGACAGAATTTCGCATTTGGCTTTTAAAGCAGCTCAGGTTAGAAGAAAAAAATTAACCTTAGTTGACAAAGCTAATGCTTTAGAAACTTCACGTTTATGGAGAAAGAGAGTGACTGAAATTGGACAACAATATCCTGATATTAAATTAGAGTATTTATTTGTTGACAATGCAGCAATGCAATTGATTTTAAAACCAACACAGTTTGATGTAATTTTAACTGAAAATTTATTTGGCGATATATTATCAGACGAAGCAAGTGTAATTGCTGGTTCTATTGGCTTGCTAGCATCTGCATCTATTGGTGAAAAAACCGCTTTATTTGAACCTATTCACGGATCATACCCAGATGCCAAAGGAAAAAATATAGCCAACCCATTAGCTTCCGTTTTATCGGCTGCAATGCTATTAGATTATTTTTCATTACACGATGAAGCTGAAGATATTAGAATTGCCGTTGAAAAATCAATTGAATTAAATATTTCAACACCAGATTTAAATTCAACAAATCATTTTTCAACAACCAATGTTGGAAATTTTTTAAGCGATTTTATTTTAGATGATGAAAATACTTTTTACAATAAAAATAATATAGATTTAGGACAGTCTACCATTATATAAAATTTAACAACAATTTAAAATACACCTAAGAAACTTAAATTTTTTGGGTGTATTTTTTTTGTAGATTTACCTTTATGGAAACACAAACAAACTTTTTAAACGCACTTAACTTCAGACGTTCTGTAAGAGTTTATGATCACGCACAAGAAATTGATTCTGAGTTAGTTAAAAAATGTTTAGAACTAGCAACATTAGCACCAAATAGCAGTAATATGCAATTGTGGGAATTTCATCATATAACATCACAAGAAATTTTAAAAAAATTATCCATTGCTTGTTTAAATCAAAGTGCTGCAAAATCTGCTAAAGAAATGGTAGTAATTGTTGTTAGAAAAGATTTATGGAAAAAAAGAGCCAACGCAAATATCTCCCATTTAAAAGCAATTTTTGGAAAAAAAATTTCTGATGAATACTCAAAACGAGAAAAATTTGCAATCAATTATTACAGCAAACTAATTCCTTTTGTATATACTGATTTTTTAGGCGTTTTCGGTTATTTTAAATATATCATTTCCTGGTTAACAGGCTTATTTAAACCTACTTATAGGCAACTTAGAAATTCTGACATACGTATTGTAGCACATAAAAGTGCCGGTTTAGCAGCGCAAACATTTATGTTAAGTATGGCAACTAAAGGCTATGACACTTGCCCTATGGAAGGTTACGATTCAATTCGAATAAAAAAATTATTAAATTTACCTTACAGCTCAGAAATTAATATGGTAATTTCATGTGGTATTCGTAAACCAGAAGGTGTTTATGGAGAACGATTTAGAATCCCATTTAATGAAGTGTATAAAAAATGGTAGCTTAAACAATATTAGAACTTGATTATTATGACGAAAGAAACAATTATCCAAAAAATTATATCAAACAAAAATAAGCCGCATTTAGATTTCAGTTTAAAAGATAAAACTGAAAAGTTTACAACTAACTTATTTTACACCTTGTTTGATGCAAATACTTGTGTTGCAAAAAATATTGAACAGTTAGAAATCGATTTTAAAGAAATTTACAACTTAGCGTGCATTATTAATAATGAAAAATGTACAGAAATTTGGGGAAAATTTTTATTAAAATTACCTGAAATTTTAGAAAACTTAAATCTAGATGCTCAAGAATTAGTAAATAATGACCCTGCATCTAATAACATTGAAGAAGTATATTTGGCATATCCTGGTTTTTATGCAATTGCTATATATCGCTTTAGTCATGAACTTTTTAAGTTAGACACCCCTGTAATTCCTAGGCTAATGAGTGAATACGCACACAGCAAAACAGGTACAGATATCCACCCAGGCGCAACTATAGGAAAATATTTTTTCATTGATCACGCAACAGGTACCGTTATTGGTGAAACTTGCGTAATTAAAGATCACGTAAAAATTTACCAAGGTGTTACTTTAGGAGCCTTGCAAGTTGAAAAAAGTATGAAAAATACCAAACGTCATCCTACTGTTGAAGACAATGTAACTATTTATGCCAATGCAACTATTTTAGGAGGAAATACCGTAATCGGAAAAAACAGTATTATTGGTGGTAACGTATGGATTACGGAATCTATTCCTGAAAATTCATTAGTATATCACAAACCTGAAACAAAATTAAAAACAAAAATATAATCATGCAAAATCGCAGTTTATTTGATTTTATTGGAAACACTCCATTAGTAAAAGCACAACATATTTTAGCTAAAAAAAACATATCACTATATCTTAAATTAGAAGGAAACAATCCTGGTGGAAGCGTAAAAGATAGGGCTGCCTATAATATGATTTCATCGGCACTTGAAAGAAAAGAAATTAAAAAAGGAGATTACTTAATTGAAGCAACAAGCGGAAATACAGGAATAGCTTTAGCAATGATAGCACAACAATTTGGTATTAATATTGAATTAGTTATGCCTGAAAACTCCACAAAAGAACGTATACAAACTATGGAAGCTTATGGAGCAAAAGTAACCCTTTCACCTACTTCGTTAGGTATTGAAGGCTCTAGAGAATATGCAGAAAATAACGTAAAAGAAAAAGGGTACTTGATGCTCAATCAGTTTGCAAATGATGATAATTGGAAAGCGCATTATAAAACAACTGGACCTGAAATTTGGAACGATACTAATGGTGAAATCACCCATTTTATTTCAGCAATGGGAACCACAGGTACCATTATGGGAACATCAACCTATTTAAAAGAAAAAAATAATGCCATACAAATTATTGGCGCACAACCAACTGATAATTCTAAAATACCCGGAATTAGAAAATGGTCTCCAGAATTTTTACCAAAAATTTTCAATCCAAAAAAAGTAGATCAAATAATTGAAGTGAGCGAAGATGAAGCTAGAATTATGACGAAAAGATTGGCAAAAGAAGAAGGGATTTTTGCCGGAATGAGTAGCGGTGGTGCTGTGGCAGCAGCACTAAAATTGGCAGAAACTATTGATAAAGGGGTACTTGTTGCTATTATTTGCGATAGAGGTGATCGCTATTTATCTTCCGATTTATTTGAATAAAACGTTGTAGTAGTTATCATTCTTATTGATTGGATTCTAATTGGTTTTATTGTAAATTTGTTAGTTAGAATTCATATTATCTACACATGAAAAAAATTCAAATGGTTGACTTACAAAGTCAATATGCAAAAATCCAAAATACAGTTGATGCTCGAATTTCTGAAGTTTTAAAATCAGCTACATTTATAAATGGTCCGGAAGTCCACAATTTCCAAAAAGAATTAGAAAATTATTTAGGGGTTAAACACGTAATTCCTTGTGCAAATGGTACAGATGCACTTCAAATAGCTATGATGGGCTTAGGGCTTCAACCTGGTGATGAAGTAATTACTGCAGATTTTACGTTTGCTGCCACAGTTGAAGTGATTGCATTGTTGCATTTAACGCCTGTTTTAGTAGATGTTGACCCAATAGATTTTAATATTTCTATTGATGCCATTAAAAAAGCCATTACTCCAAAAACAAAAGCAATTGTTCCAGTTCATTTATTTGGTAAAACTGCAAATATGGAAGCTATCATGGAAATTGCTGCAGAACATAATTTATTTGTTATTGAAGATAATGCTCAAGCTATTGGAGCAAATTACACATACAAAGATGGTTCTAAAAAGAAAGCAGGAACTATTGGTCATGCAGCTTCAACATCATTTTTCCCTTCAAAAAACTTAGGTTGTTATGGTGATGGTGGTGCAATTTTTACCAATGATGATGACCTAGCTCATAAAATTAGAGGTATTGTTAACCACGGTATGTATGTACGTTATCATCATGATGTTGTTGGTGTAAATTCAAGGTTAGACAGTATTCAAGCTGCTGTATTAAGCACTAAACTAACACATTTAGATTTGTATAATAAAGCAAGACAAGAAGCTGCAAAAAAATACAATGCTGCTTTTGCGAATGAAAAAAACATTATTACTCCTGTTATTTGTGATAATTGTGATTGTCACGTATTTCATCAATATACTTTAAAAGTTTTAAATGTTGATAGAGATCAATTAGCTGCATTTTTAAATGAAAACGGCATTCCTTGTGGCGTATATTACCCAATACCTTTACACAGCCAAAAAGCGTATGCTGACGAAAGATATAATGAATCCGATTTTACTGTAACAAATCAATTGGTAAAAGAAGTAATTTCCTTACCAATGCACACAGAATTAGATGATGAACAAATTGCATTTATCACCTCAAAAGTAATTGAATTTATTAATAGATAAAAAAATGAAAGTTTTAGTTACAGGTGGCCTAGGTTTTATTGGTTCACACACCGTTGTAGAATTACAAAACGAAGGTTTTGAAGTAATTATCATTGATAATTTATCCAACTCAAGTATTGATGTTTTAGATAAAATAACTTCAATAACGGGTATTAAACCTGACTATCACAATATAGATTTAAAGGAAAAATTAGCAGTAAAAATATTTTTTGAACATAACAAAGTAGATGGAATTATTCACTTTGCAGCTTCAAAAGCAGTTGGAGAAAGCGTACAAATGCCCTTAGAGTATTACGAAAATAATATTGGAAGTTTGATTTACATTTTACAAGAAATGAAATCTAACAACTTAAATAATTTTATTTTCAGTTCATCTTGTACCGTTTACGGACAGGCCGATAAATTGCCTATTACAGAAAGTGCGCCTATTAAACCAGCAGAATCACCTTATGGAAATACCAAACAAATTGGTGAAGAAATTATAAAAGACGCTACTAAAATATCTGAATTAAAAGCTATTGCCTTACGTTATTTCAATCCAATTGGAGCGCATCCATCAGCTAAAATTGGCGAATTACCAATTGGTGTTCCTCAAAATTTAATTCCGTTTGTGGTGCAAACTGCTGCAGGAATCAGAAAAGAACTCTCCATATTTGGAAGCGATTATGATACGCCTGATGGAACTGCTGTTCGTGATTATATTCACGTTGTTGATTTAGCAAAAGCTCATATTGTTGCCTTAAAAAGATTGTTACAAAATAACAACAAAGCTCAATTTGAAATTTTTAATTTAGGAACTGGAAAAGGGAATTCAGTTTTGGAAGTTATCAAATCTTTTGAAAAGGTTACTGGAAAAAAAGTAAATTATAAATTAGTTGACCGAAGAGCTGGTGATATCACAGCCGCTTATGCTGACACTAATTATGCCAACACAGAATTAGGTTGGAAAACAGAATTATCTTTAGATGAAGCGTTGCTTTCGGCTTGGAAATGGCAAGAAACACTTCAGTAAAATAGCTAAATAAAAAACCTTTGTAAATTTACAAAGGTTTTTTATTAACTTTTAGTAATTATTATAATACCGCTGAACTTGCAACAGCCTCTCTATCAATTTTTTTCACCAAACCTTGCAATACTTTTCCTGGACCAACTTCTATAAATTCAGTAGCTCCATCAGCAATCATTGCCTGAACAGATTGTGTCCAACGAACAGGTGCTGTTAATTGTGCAATTAAGTTTTCTTTAATTTCATTTGGATCAGTTACCGCTTTTGCCACAACATTTTGATAAATTGGGCATGTTGGCACACTAAAAACTGTATTTTTTATAGCTTCAGCTAATTCTTCTCTTGCAGGTTCCATTAATGGTGAATGAAATGCACCACCAACTGGTAATTTTAATGCGCGTTTTGCACCTCTTTCTAACAATGTTGCACATGCCTTATCTATTGCTTCAATTTCTCCTGAAATAACTAATTGACCTGGACAATTGTAATTTGCTGCAACTACAATTCCTTCAGTACTTTCACAAACTTCTTCAACAATAGCATCGTCTAAATTTAAAACTGCAGCCATTGTAGATTGTTGCATTTCACAAGCTTTTTGCATAGCTAAAGCTCTTTTTGAAACTAATTTTAAACCATCTTCAAAAGTTAAAACTCCATTAGCAACCAATGCGGATAATTCTCCTAAAGAATGCCCTGCAACCATTTCTGGCTTAAAGCTATCTCCTAAAGTTTTAGCTAATATTACTGAATGTAAAAAAATAGCTGGCTGCGTTACTTTAGTTTCTTTTAACTCTTCAGCGGTTCCTTCAAACATAACATCTGTAATTGAGAAACCTAAAATTTCATTTGCTTGTTCAAAAAGTGTTTGTGCAATTGGTGAGTTGTTGTATAAATCTAAACCCATCCCTGTAAATTGTGCTCCCTGTCCAGGAAAAATATATGCTTTCATATGTTATAATTTCAATATTTATTTAAAAATGCAAAAATACGAAATATTTACTATATTGGTGCAAACTCACTCTCTATGAAAAAGGAACAAAAATCTGAAGCCTTTACTATTTTTTTAATTTTAGGAGCTATGTTTATTGCTGCACTAGTAGCTTCAAATCTGATTTTTCAAAAATTTTTTTATTGGAATCCTTTTGGTTGGTTTAATTTTGAACTTTCTGTAGGTATTTTACCCTATCCTATAACTTTTTTAATTACCGATGTTATTTCAGAAATATATGGTAAAAAAAGAGCCAATCAAGTTGTAATTGCTGGAATTTTCGCTTCTCTTTTTTCTATGCTTATTATTCTATTAGCAAATTATGCACCCGCAATTAGTAATTCACCAATTGATAATACAACTTTTTCAAAAGTATTTGGTTTATCGCCCATAGCTGTTTTGGCATCTATGCTGGCATATTTGTTTGCACAATTTATTGATATTAGAATTTATCATTTTTGGAAACAAAAAACACACGGCAAACACCTTTGGATTCGAAATAATTTTTCAACATTTTCGTCGCAATTTATTGATACATTTACGGTAATTACATTCCTTTGCTTGTTTAAAGTACTTCCTTGGAATTTATTTACCACCTTGCTAATTAGCGGTTTTTTATTTAAAATTATAATTGCTCTTTTAGATACGCCAATACTATATTTTATCGTTTATTTATTTAAAACCCGTTTTCATTTAAAAATGGGTGAAGAGATTAAATTAATTGAGTAATTTTTATTTAGGCACAACTTTTGCATTATATATAAGGTAACAATTTATATATTTTATTGATATATAATTGTAAATGAAACATAAAGTAAATGACAAAGGCCATCACTAAAAAGAAACATTTACACAAAATTAATTTAAATGAAACGTTATTTAAAATTCATTTTAGTTGCTATTATTTTAATATCAGAATTAACTGGATGCCAAACTGATCAAACTTCAGATGAAATTCCTGCTTGTATTAAAAATAAAATAACAACAATATTAAATAATGCCGTAAGCAATCCTCCAACTCAAATTTGGAAATGGGAAGTTGATGGTAAAACATATTTTTATATAACCGCAGATTGTTGCGACCAGTTTAATTATTTATACACAACTAATTGTGAAATTGTTTGTGCGCCTGATGGGGGATTTACCGGTAATGGCGATGGAAATTGTCCAACTTTTAACACTGAAATAAAAAAAACTTTGGTTTGGGAAGATCAACGAAATTGATAATTATTTAACAGTAATAATTACTTTATAACCTTCACTATTTCTAACATTAAAAACCGTGAAATCTTCAAAAATTAAATATTGACCTTTCACCCCAACCAATTTACCAGAAAAAACAGGTGTTTTCTCCAAATTTAAAGAACTAATTTTGGTTGGATATTTTAATACTGGATAGTTAATTTCTACTACTTTTCCATTGTTTGCTAAAAAATAAGGTTGTGCTTCGTCTGGTATAAATTGTTTTAATTTTTCTCTTTCTTCAATTAAATTAGCATCTAACACCTCATTTTTCAACATTTTTTGCCAACTCGTTTTGTCAGAAACATGGTTTTTTAACGCAACTTCAGTAATTCCTGCTAAATACCTGTTTGGTACTTCTACAATTTCAATAGCTTTTGAAGCACCTTGATCTATCCAACGCGTTGGAATTTGTGATTTTCTAGTAACACCCACTTTTACTTCACTTGACAATGCTAAATACACCACATGAGGTTGCAACTGTACACTTTTTTCATAATCTAAATCACGATCTTCAATATCTAAATGTGCAGTGCTTAATTCTGGTTTCATAATCCAATCACCTACTTGTGCGCTGGAATAAAAACAATCATAACAAAAACCTTGTCTGTATATTTTTTTATTTAAGCCGCAACACAAGCATTCATATCCTTCAAAACTAATTTCAATTTCTTTATTTAATAACTGGTTTAAGTTTAAAAAGTCATTTTCTACTTTTAAATAGTAATGAACCTCATCATTTAACTCTGTCAACATTTTTTTTAAAACAGTTTGATATTGCATGGCAAATTTTTCTTAAATTTAACTCGCTAAAGATACTTAATTAAACATGCCATTCCCAATAGTAAATTCAATAATTTCATGGTTTTTAAAAAAACGCAAACATCAAATGGAATTATTTTTAAAATACCCAATTGATGTTCAAAATGAATTATTGTTTAAATTATTATACAAAGCTAAAGATACAGAAGTTGGATTGCAGTATAAATTTGAATCTATAAATAGCTACAAAGAATTTGCTAAAAACGTACCCATTCAAACCTATGAATCTATTGAACCGTTAATAGACAGAACTAGAAAAGGAGAACAAAATGTTTTTTGGCCAACACCTATTAAATGGTTTGCAAAATCTAGCGGAACTACCAATGCAAAAAGCAAATTTATTCCGGTAAGTGAAGAAGCTTTGGAAAATTGTCACTTTAAAGCTGGAAAAGACATGCTTGGTTTGTACATAAATAACAATCCCGAAGCGCAACTTTTTACTGGAAAAGGATTGCGATTAGGAGGTAGCAGTGCTGTTTATGAAGATAACAACTCTTATTTCGGAGATTTATCGGCAATTATTATTGAAAATTTACCTTTTTGGGCTGATTTTAGTAGTGCACCTAAACAAGAAACTGCTTTAATGAGCGAATGGGAAACCAAAATGGCAGCTATTGTAGATGAAACTATTGATGAAGACATTACAAGTTTGGTTGGGGTACCATCGTGGATGTTAGTGCTGCTAAACAGAGTGTTAGAAAAAACAGGCAAAAGCAATATTTTAGAGGTTTGGCCAAACCTTGAAGTCTATTTTCATGGTGGTGTTAATTTTAATCCTTACAGAGAGCAGTTTAAAAAAATAATTCCAAAAAAAGATTTTAAATATTTTGAAACTTACAATGCATCCGAAGGTTTTTTTGCCATACAAGATGTCAATCACTCATTAGATTTATTGCTAATGCTTGATTATGGTATTTTTTATGAATTTATTCCTATGGATGAATTTGATAATGAAAACTCAAAAGCAATTCCGCTTTCCGAAGTAAAATTAAAAGTAAATTACGCCATGGTAATTACCACAAACGGAGGTTTATGGCGTTATTTAATTGGCGATACCATAAAATTTACTTGTTTAAAACCTTACAGAATTAGAATTACAGGCAGAACAAAACATTTTATTAATGTTTTTGGCGAAGAATTAATTATAGAAAATGCAGAAAACGCTTTAAAACAAGCTTGTTTAAAAACAAAAGCTGAAGTATCTGAATATACCGTTGCGCCTATTTTTATGAGTGAAAAAAATTCAGGCGGCCATGAATGGATTATTGAATTTAAGAAGCAACCTGAAAATTTAAATTATTTTACTGAATTGTTAGACAACGCTTTAAAAGCAGCAAACTCTGATTATGAAGCAAAACGCTATAATAATTTAACATTGGCAATGCCAAAAATAAATGTTGCAAGAACTGGGTTGTTTTATGATTGGTTAAAACATCACGGAAAATTAGGTGGGCAACATAAAGTCCCAAGATTATCTAATACTAGAAATCATTTAGAAGAGATCTTGAGCTTAAATTAATTATATTTTTCGCTCAATAACATAATTAATCATTGTTAAAAGCGACTCTTTGTATTTTGAGTTTGGGTACGTTTCTAAAATATCTAATGCTTTAGAATGGTATTCTTTCATTTTTTGAATGGTATATTCCATTCCGCCTTTTTCTTGTACAAATGCAATAACCTCTTTTACGCGTTTTTTATCTTTATTGTATTTTTTAACAGAGTTTATCAACCACTTTTTATCTTCAGAATTGCAATTATTTAATGTATAAATTAAAGGCAAAGTCATTTTTTGCTCTTTAATATCAATACCTGTAGGTTTTCCAATTTTATCTTCAGTATAATCAAATAAATCATCTTTTATTTGAAAAGCAATTCCAATAAGTTCGCCAAACAAACGCATTTTCTCAATTTCTTCTTTAGAACTTCCAACAGAAGCTGCGCCAATACCACAACATGCTGCAATTAAAGTAGCTGTTTTTTGCCTAATAATTTCAAAGTAAACATCTTCGGTAATATCTAAGCGTCTTGCTTTTTCAATTTGAAGCAATTCTCCTTCACTCATTTCTCGAACAGCAACCGAAATCAATTTTAAAATATCAAAATCTTCATTATCAATAGACAATAGCAAGCCTTTTGATAATAAAAAATCTCCAACAAGCACAGCAATTTTATTTTTCCAAAGTGCATTTACCGAGAAAAAACCTCTTCTTCTATTGCTATCATCAACAACATCATCGTGTACCAAAGTAGCGGTATGAATTAGCTCAATTATAGAAGCGCCTCTATAAGTTCGTTCTTCAAATTTACCATTTGAAACCATTTTTGCTACCAAAAAAACAAACATCGGACGCATTTGTTTTCCTTTCCTTCGAACAATATATTGCGTAATTCTATTTAAAAGAGGTACGTTAGAAACCATGGATTCTCTGAATTTACTTTCAAAGAGTTCCATTTCTTCAAGAATGGGTTGTTTAATTAGTTCAATTGGTTTCATAAGCTTCACAAAAATAACAGAATATTTTTTACCAATCTAAATTATTTTGTTTCATTCATAAATTAATAGCCTTATTTTTGATGAATAAATTAATTTAAATTAAAAAAAATGAAAAGATTTTTATTTACAACGCTAATTTTAGCAATCACAACACTTGAAATTCAGGCACAAAACTATGAATATAAAGTTATAACAAGCATTGAATCTATTGTACCAATAGGTTTAGGAAGATCTCGAATTATTTCTTCTAGCGAAGAACAAAATTATGAAGACTTTACTTCTGAAAGAACTGCTGAAAATGACAAGCAAAATAAATCAAAACGATCTGATGTTAAAATAGATGATTTTGAAGAAACCAAATTGGTAAACTTTTACAGTATTGCAGGTATAAATTTTAAAAATATTGCTTCTAATGATGCTATTATTAGTTCAAAAATTAATGCAATGATTAATGAAGGTTGGGATTTAGCATTTGTGGTTAGCGGTGTTGAAAGCGATGCTGGAAAAGGCGATGGCAACGGTATTTACATTACACGTTTTATATTTAAAAAACTAAAACAACAATAAAAAAAGGGAAGCAATTGCTTCCCTTTTTTTTATTTTACATTGTGTTGAATGTTAATAGACTCTACGTGAATGGCTTTAAAAATTTCTTCAACAAATTCTTTGCTTAAGCCTTTATCTGCTCCAGCCTGAATCATAGTTGCTAAAATATCAGCCCATCTACCACTTTGAAGAATTGCCACATTTTCTTTGTGCTTTAAACGACCGATTGATTCTGCAATTTGCATTCTATCAGCTAAAATATCAATTAAACTGCTATCAATTAAATCTAATTCTTTTCTGTGCATATTTAATTTACGTTGAAATTCTTCTCCTGAACTACTTTTTTGACGGATTTTTAAATCTAACGTCATTTGGTGTAATTGTGCAGGTGTAATTTGTTGTGCGGCATCGCTCCAAGCTTTATCTGGATCAATATGTGTTTCAACCATTAAACCATCATAATTTAAGTCTAGCGCAGTTTGAGAAACATCTAATAAGGTATCTCTACGACCACAAATATGTGAAGGATCTAAAATTAAAGGTAAATCTGGAAATTCTTTTTTTAACTCAATTGCTAAATGCCATTTTGGTTTGTTTCTGTAATGTAATGAGTTGTATGTTGAAAATCCTCTGTGAATTACTCCTAATTGCGAAATTCCAGCCGCTTGAAAACGCTCTACACCACCTAACCATAATGGTAAATCTGGGTTTACAGGATTTTTAACCAACACTGGTTTATTTACACCTTTTAAAGCATCTGCAATTTCTTGTACTGCAAATGGATTCACAGTTGTTCTTGCTCCAATCCAAAGAATATCAATATCATATTTTAAAGCAAGTTCAACATGTTGTGCGTTCCCTACTTCTGTAGTTACCAACATACCAGTTTCTTCTTTTACTTTTTGTAACCAAGGCAATCCAATTTCACCCACTCCTTCAAAACCTCCTGGTCTTGTTCTTGGTTTCCAAATACCAGCTCTAAACACATTGGTATCTGTATCTTTTAACAAATGCGCAGTTTTTAAAACTTGCTCTTCTGTTTCAGCACTACAAGGCCCAGCTATTACAATTGGATGAGACAACCCCATTGCATCTAACCACTTTCTATTCTCTTTAGTAATTTCCATTTTAATTTAGTTATGTTATTATTTAATTTTTTAAAGGCAATGCCTATTTTATTCCGTTTAATATTGTTTTTATATAATTGGTACTTTTCATAGTTTCAGTTAACGCTTCACTATTACCAGTTTCAATCATTTCTTTAAATTCATTTAAATTTTTGATATATTCTTCTAAAGATCGAATTAAATTTTCTTTATTTTGAAGAAATATAGGTGTCCACGTGGTTGCAGAACTTTTTGCCAAACGCACTGTTGAAGCAAAACCTGTACTTGCCATATCAAAAATTGCTTGTTCATTTTTTTCAATTTCTAATACTGTTTTTCCCAACATAAAAGAACTTACGTGCGATAAATGTGATACATATGCAATATGTCTATCGTGTTCTACTGGATTCATCATTTTAATACGCATATTCAGTTTTTTAAACAAGCTTAAGGCTTTGTCTAAAATTTTCCAATCGCATTTATCGGACTCGCACAAGATATTTACTTTATTGTCGAACAAATTTAATATCGCTGCTTCTGGTCCTGAAAACTCTGTCCCAGCCAAAGGGTGCGCCGCTACGTAATTTTTACGTTTTGGATGTTTTTCAATAGCTACACAAATATTATTTTTTACCGATCCAACATCAAAAACCAAGGTATCTTCAGAAACAACATTTAATACTTCAGTTGCTACTTTTGGAATAATATCAACTGGTACTGCAATAATTACAACCGATGCATTTTTAATTTCAGAAAAATCAATTTCATCATCAATAATTCCTAACGCTTTTGCCTTTTTAATATGCTCAGGATTTTGATCAATTCCGTAAACTTTGCATTCAATACGTTGTTTTAAATCTAACGCTAATGAACCTCCTATTAAACCCAAACCAATAACTACTATTTTTTCCATTTCACTTTTTTTAAGCAGTTATTCTTTTTAAAACTTCATTTAAAGTAGCTGTATCTACACATAAAGAAGCTCTTATATAACCTTCGCCATTTGTTCCAAAAATGGTTCCTGGCGTAATAAACACATCTTTTTCATACAATAACTTATCAGTTAATGCTTCTGAATTTTCATCCGCAGGAATTTTAGCCCAAACAAATAAACCACCAATATTTGGGTTGTAGGTACAATTTAACGCATCAAATATTTTCCAAACCAACGCTCTTCTTTCTTGGTATATTTCATTTTGCTTTTGAAACCAATCATTTGATAATTTAAAGGCTTCTACTGCTCCTTTTTGAATTCCTAAAAACATTCCAGAATCCATATTACTTTTTACTTCTAAAATAGTTTTAATAATTTGCGCATCACCAACTACCATTCCAACTCGCCAGCCAGCCATATTAAATGTTTTACTCAACGAATTTAACTCAATAGCTACTTCTTTTGCGCCTTCAACCTCTAAAATACTTAACGGATTGTCATTTAAAATAAAACTATACGGATTGTCATTTACAATTAAAATATTGTGCTTTTTTGCAAAAGCAATTAATTGCTTAAAATCATCTTTAGTAGCTACCGCACCTGTTGGCATATGCGGATAATTTATCCACATAATTTTTACTTTTGAAAGGTCATTCTTTTCAATCTCATCAAAATTAGGCAACCAATTATTTTCAGCATTTAAATTATAAAATATCGGTTTTGCTTCCACTAAATTTGTTACTGAAGCATAGGTTGGATACCCTGGATTTGGAATTAAAACTTCATCGCCTTTATTTAAAAATGCCAAAGAAATATGCATAATTCCTTCTTTTGATCCCATCAATGGTAAAATCTCATTTGCTGGATTTAAGATGACATGATAGTTCGCTTTATAAAATTGCGCCATTCCATCGCGCAACTCCGGTATTCCTTGGTAACTTTGATATTGATGTGCATTTGGCAATGTTACTGCTTGTTGAAGGGCTTCAATTACATTTGCTGACGGATGCAAATCTGGACTTCCTATAGCAATATTTATAACAGGTTTACCTGCGCTTCTTAAAGCAGCTACTTCTCTTAATTTTTTAGAAAAGTAGTATTCCTTAACATCATTTAATCTGTCTGCTTTTTGTATCATTATCTTTTACTTTTATTGTATTCACCCAATACAGTTAACGCTTCCACTTCTTTTTTAACCTCTACAATTGCATTGTAATAATCTGCATAACTTTCAAAAATAAAATCAGCAAAAAAAGCATATTTCCATGGCGTATCAATTACAGGCATCGATTGAATTTTAGACAAATTCAAATTGTGTTTTGCTAAAATTGTAAGTACGGTAGCCAAACTACCCGTATCATCACTCGTTATAAATTTTATGGATGCTTTGTTTGATGAAACGTTTGTTCTGTTTTCAGTGCCTGTTAATACAAAAAACCGCGTTGAATTGTCTTTTATTGTTTGAATTTCAGGTGCAATAATATTTAAACTATACGTATTGGCTGCCAAATTACTAGCAATAGCTCCAATTCCTATTAATTGATTGTCATGAATTCTTTTTGCAACTGAAGCCGTATCTTTATCTTCAATTAACTTAATATGTGGATAGTTTTTAAAGAAACTATGGCATTGTAATAAAGCCATTGGATGTGAATACACCTCCTTAATATCTTCTATAGTTTGCCCTTGCAACCCCATTAAATTATGACAAATTGATAAATAATACTCTCCGCTTATTGCTAAGTTGTTGTCATCTATTAACGCATAATTTGGTAAAATTGCCCCTGCAATTGAGTTTTCAATAGCCATAATAAGCACTTCTGCTTTTTTATCTACCAATAATTGTGGCATTTCACTGAATGATAAACATTCTACCAAATCTATATTTTCACCAAAATATTCTTTTGCAACTATGTGATGAAATGATCCTTTAATTCCTTGTATTGCTACTTTCATTTTTGTTTACATCAAAAAAAAGGTCCCGAAATTTTTTCGAGACCTTATTATATATTTTTAATAGTTAAATAACACGTATAAAGCCTCACCTCTTATTGCTAAAATAAAAGTAAAAATAGAAGCTATTCCAAGTGTTATTTGTTATCATAATCTAAAATTGTGTCGACAAATCTATACATTAATTTTATAAAAACACTATTTTTTTTAACAAAAAAACAATTCTTATATAATTATTAAAATTTCAGTTTATAAATGTTTTATTCGTAAAAAAACTTTCATCTTTTTGAATTTATTCTTCTTTCATCTGATAAATGTATCTTATTTAAACACTCTTTTACGCTAAAAACTTGATTATTTACGTGAAAAAAGTCCTATTTACAACCATCAAAATCAGTTTACTAAATCAGCTGACGGTATTTATCACTTTCAGCATAAGTAAACATGCTACTTTGTTTAAGCATAGTTGAGAGCTATTTAGTTTTATTCAATAAAACCAATTGCGCAACGTTTCTATTAAAATAACAACACTATTTCAACCATGTTTCATTTTAAAAATTAATTACCTTTACAAAAATATCATTTGTTTATGAAAAATTTTCAATTTAAATTTCTACTTGCTTTCTTGTTGTTTGTCTATTTAATATTTCCATCAAATGCTCAAAACAGCACTACACAATTTAAATTTGAACTAAACAGTGCTATAGCTTCGGAAAATACGTTGCCTTTTTGGCTGGTTTCAAATAGCTATGGCGCTATACCCAATGAAAACAATCTCCGCTTAAAAAGTACATTGTTTTCAGATTTTCAAAAAAGCAATAGTGATTTCTCTTTTTCATACAAAGCGAGTTTTACTGCTTATGCCGCTAAAGAAAATGATATTTTTATCAATGAATTATACGGTAGCGTTTCTTATAAAAATTGGTTATTAACTTTGGGTGCTAAAAATGATGCAGTGATTTTTGAAGGGCTCTCGTTGTCTAATGGTAACATTATAAAATCAACAAACAGTAGAGCTTTTCCTGGAATTGAACTGACTACAAACGGTTTTATAACAGCTCCTTTTGCAAAAAACTGGCTTTCTTTTAAATTAAATTATGCCGAATATGTACTTCATGACAAACGTATTGCAGACAAAGCGCATTTACATCATAAAAGTTTATTTTTAAAATCTAAATTATCTTCCTCACTACATTTAATTACCGGATTGGATCATTTTGTACAATGGGGAGGAACCTCGGAGGAATTTGGCAAACACCCAGCATCTTTTAAAGATTATTTAAAAATAATTTCAGCTACTGCAGGTGGATCAAATTCGTATGAAGGTGAACAGGTAAATGCTTTAGGAAACCACATTGGTAGTTATTTATTACAATTAGATTATGTAGGCTTACATAGTAATTGGAGTTTTTATTATTCTCATCCTTTTGAAGACAGATCTGGGAGAGAATTTATGAATTACCCAGATGGTTTATTTGGCTTTTTTATAGATTTTAAAAAACCCAAAAGCTGGTTAACACATTTGTTAACAGAATTTTACAACACCAAACACCAAAGCGGAACTACTTCTGTAAGTGGTTACGATAATTATTTTAATAATACAATTTATGGAAGTGGTTGGACCTATTTTGGGCGTACAGTGGGCGCGCCTTTATTTTTAACCAGACCGACTGTTGATGGAATTACCCCCGGAATTGGAGAAAGCAGATTTACCGCAGTTCATATTGGTTTAAAAGGCCATTTGTCTGAAAATGTTAATTATAAAAGCAATATAACTTATACAAATTATCCGGGATGGTTTAATACTTCAAACAGTAAAAAAAATCAATTTTCAACAAGTTTTGAATGTGTGATACCTGAAAATCAATTCCCTTTTGATATTTCAATAGGAATTGCAGCAGATTTTGGCAATTTTAGTCCGTCTAATATTGGAGGGTTTATAGCGCTCAGTAAAAACGGTTTCTTTTAATAATCACTTTTATAAAAATTCTGATATTCATTATCTTTAATATTTAAATACTATTTAATAGATGTTTACGCTTTTTAAACCAAAAAAAACACTGGTCACAAATTTCCCTCCAAATTATATGGATTTGCATTCGCATATATTACCAACTGTAGATGATGGCGCTAAAAGTTTTGAAGAATCTTTGGTGTTATTAAAAAGGTTGGAAAGTTATGGCATACGAAAACTAGTTTTAACACCACATATTATGGAAGGTGTTTGGGAAAATAGCAACACTTTTTTAGAGCAACGATTTTATGAATTACAAGCCTATTTAAAAAAAGAACAATTTAACAGTATTACATTGCGTTTAGCCGCAGAATATATGTTGGATAGTAATTTTAGCACGTTACTAAAAGAGCAACAATTGCTAACCATTAAAGATAACTATATATTGGTAGAACTATCGTATTTAAGCGCACCCGTTAATTTGTACCAGCTGTTATTTGAAATACAACTTGCAGGTTATAAACCTATATTGGCACATCCTGAACGCTATAGTTTTTTTCATCAAAACTTTAAAGAATATCATAAATTAAAAGAAGTTGGCTGTCTTTTTCAACTCAATTTACTCTCTTTATCAGATTATTATGGTAAGGATGTTCATACAATTTCAAAAAAGTTACTAAAAGCCAATTTGATTAATTTCACTGGTATGGATGTACACCATATAAAACATTTAAATTATCTTGAAAAAATTAACAATCCATCCATCGTGAAACTTATTCAACCTATTTTAGCAAACAATGTGCAATTTGCACAAGAAAACTAAGATTTAAATATTAATCCTTTTTTCCACCAAGGTTTCTTTTTCTCACTTTCAGAATAGCCATAACCATAACCGTATCCATAGCCATAACCTCTTTCAAAATCAGTATCATTAACTAAAACTGCCATATTAGGCAATCGTTTTTCAGCAAATAATAACTTTGGCACATCTAACAATCGCTTGTCTAAGAAATTAGCACGAACCACATAAATAAACATATCTGCTTGGTTGCTTAACAATAAGGTGTCGGTTACAATATTTACAGGTGCTGTATCAACAATTACATAATCATAATGCTGTCTTCCGTAAGCTAAAACATCTTCAAAACGACCGTTCATTAATAATTCTGATGGATTTGGTGGAATAATACCCGAATGCAGTAAATCAAATTTAAATTCAGCAATTGTTGTAATTACGTCTTGCACTTTCATTTGATCATCCATTAAAAAATGAGTCAATCCTTTTTCTGAAGGCATGTTTAAATATTCAGATATTTTTGGTTTTCTAATATCTGCACCAATCAATAATACTTTTTTATTAGACAAGGCTAGTACTGATGCCATATTTATGGCTATAAAAGTTTTTCCTTCGCCGCTTAACGTTGATGTAATAAAAATTGTTTTCCCACCATCTTTTACTTTAGAAAGCATAAAGTTGATATTTGTACGCAACAATCTGAAAGATTCTGCAGCACTATTCCGTTCATTTTCACCAACTACCACTTTTTTATCGGATACAGATTTTGGAATATCTCCTAAAATTGGTGCTTTTAACACAGCTTCTACATCTTTACGAGTATGTACTTTATTATCTAACAATAACAATATATAAATAATCCCTAACGGAATTAAAATACCAGCCACCAACGCCGCTAAATAATACATTTTACGCTGTGGAGCTACAGGAACATCACTACCAAAGGCTGTATCAATAATTTTAGCATTTGGCAAAGTAACCGCTAATGAAATGGCGTTTTCTTCTCTTTTTTGCAATAAGTATAAATACAAGGCTTCAATAATTTGTTGCTCACGCTGAATGCTTCTAAATTCGCGTTCTTGCTTTGGTACAGCTGCAATTTTTGCATTGAATAAATTTTCTTGCTTTTTAATGTCTTGCAGTGTAATGTTTAAAGATGATTTTAAACTACTTAAACTTTGCTGTATTCCTGCACGTAATTGTTTAATTTGTTTATCAATATTAACAATTACTGGATTTTGTACTGTGGCACTTCGTAAAAGTCTGTTTCTTTCTAAAATTAGCTGATTGTATTTTGTGGTACTTTCATCTATACTACTTTCCGTAAAACCTAAGTTTTCAGGCAACAATTCACCCTCATTTTTAGTTACATAATCAGCTACATAATTAGCTAATTTAATTTGCGTACTTACATCAATGGCTTTTTTAGAAATTTCAGTTTTGTTTTGCAAAACCAACCCAGCTTCTGAAGTAATATCGGTTAATTTATTAGATGTTTTAAATTCTTCAGCGCCAATTTCAACTTCCAACAAATCGTTATTAATAATTTCTATGCGTTCATTAATAAATTTGTTGGTATTTGTAGCAATCAAATTTTTATCGGCAACAGCATCTTTGTTGTATTGTGCTACTAAATTATTTAGTATTTCTTCTGCTTTTACCTTTACTTCATCAACCAAGCTAATTTTGAGTACGCTTGAATTTTTTAAAATTTGAATTTGAATTCTATTTCTATAACTTTCAACAATACGCTTTAGCGGACTTATTTTTACAATAATTTCTTTTCCAAAATCATTTTTATCAACCATATAAGGTGTAACAATAATAGCACCAAAACTGGCAGTTATTTTATCGCCAAATGTGTATAATTTGGTGGTATCATTTTCAATAAATTCAAACTGGGTTGCCGATTTAACAATGATTGAGAATTGCGTTATTAAATTTTGAAGTACTGCATCATCTAACAAAAAATTAATTTTAACGGGCGTTGTTTTAAAAAACATTTCAGATTCTATCACACGGCCTTGACTAAAATACTGAACGTTCAACTGCAAATCTTTAGCAACACGTTCCATTAAACTTCTAGATTTTAGCAACTCAATTTCATTATCTAAAGAAGCCTTGGTGTTTCCTAACAATCCTAAATTTTCTAATGCAGAAAGTTCTGTTACGCCCCCTTTTTCACTATCATCAATTAAAATAGTTGTAGAAACTTCATACAAATTAGGCATGTAACGCACATAAAAATAGGTTGCTACTACACACAAAACAACACCTATTACTAACCATTTCCAATAATACAAATATTTTTCAAGCTCCTCTCGTAAGTTGATCGTATTCTCGTTAAAATGAATTGGATTTAATTGATTTTCTTGTTGCATACTTTATTTTTTATCGTGTTAAAATTAACACCAATGAAAGAATAGCAGTTGCTATTGAAATTAATGATGAAGTAGTACCTATAGCCGATGAATTAACTTTAGCTCTGTTTGGTTCTATATATAAAATATCATTTTGTGCCAAATAATAATAAGGGGAAGCAAATAACGACTCGTTGGTTAAATCTAGCCTTGTTTTTTCAATAGTACCATTGTTATTTCTAATTAACAGTACATTTTTACGTTTGCCCTGAATGGTTAAATCTCCTGCCAAACCAATAGCTTCAGGTATTGAAATACGCTCACTTGCCACGTTAAACGCACCCGGATTTTTAACTTCCCCTAAAACTGTAATTCTAAAGTTTTCTAATCGGATTGTTACCACTGGATCTTTCAGCTGACTTTCTAATTTACCTGTTAAATAATTTTTTAACTCATTGGTAGTTAAACCTTCTACTTTTAATTGACCTAATATTGGAAAGGTAATTTCACCATGAATATCTACCAAATATGTAATGGGTTTATTAGCACTCGTTTGTCCACCCGCCTGAAATAAATTAAACGGCGCTGCAGCTTCTGTATCTTGTGCACTCACATAAATTGCCAGTATATCATCTGTTTGAATTTTTGGTGCATAGTTTTTTAAAACTTCATTTTGAACGGCTTCTTCATTTTGAAAGTATACCATATCTTTTTTAGAAACGCATGAAGTTATTAAAATGCTTCCAATTAGTAACAGTATATTTTTATAAATGTCGTTTTTTTTCATAAGTGCTTTTTTACAAATATATTTAATAATTACCAGTTAATTATCTAATAACTCATACTTTGAATTGTTTGAAATAAATTCTGGTACTATTTTTTTCATTTTTAAAACCGTTTGTTCAAAATTTAAATCGCCATTAAGCGTACATAATTCTTCTACTTTACGGCTAGTTTTTTGGCAATCTAACTTCTTTACCTTTGCAATCATAATTTTATTATTATAAGTGGTTGTGGTATTTTCGCCAGAAGCCAATAACTCTTCATAAATTTTTTCGCCCGGACGTAATCCGGTAATTTTTATATCAATTTCAGAAGGATATTTTAAACCAGATAACCGAATCATATTTAACGCTAAGTCAAATATTTTAATAGATTCTCCCATATCAAACACAAAAATTTCGCCTCCTTCTCCCATACAACCTGCCTCTAAAACCAATTGGCAAGCTTCTGGAATAGTCATAAAATAACGCGTAATATCTTTATGAGTTACGGTTATTGGACCTCCTCTTTTTATTTGCGATTGAAATAATGGAATTACAGAGCCGTTAGAACCCAGCACATTACCAAATCTGGTGGTAATAAATTTTGTAGTTCCTTTGGTGTTGACACAATTTATATACATTTCAGCAATTCGTTTGGTTGCACCCATTATGTTTGTTGGGTTTACCGCTTTATCAGTTGAAATAAATACAAATTTTTCTACTTGATATTGCACCGCCAAATCTGCCATAATTTTTGTACCAAGCACATTTGTATTTACAGCCTCGTTAGGGTTATCTTCCATAAAAGGCACATGTTTATAGGCTGCTGCATGAAAAATAATAGCTGGTTGGTATTTTTTTACCAACCCTTCCATTCTATTTTTATTACGAATATCAGCAACAATAGCCTTTGCATTGTTAATATGCTTATGTACTAAATATTGTTGTAAGTTGTATAAATCAGATTCTGCCTGATCTACCAATATCAATTTTTGAATATTGAATTTTGTAAGTTGTCGCGTAATTTCACTTCCAATAGAACCTGCTGCACCTGTCACTAACACTACTTTATTATCAAACTCTTTTTGCAGGATTGGATTGTTTAAGGATATTGGTTCTCTACCTAATAAATCTTCTATTTTTACAGCTTTAATTTGTTTGGGATTTAAATTTCCATCAATCCAAGATTGCACAGGTGGTACTATTTTTACTTTTGATGGTAACTTAGAAAGCCTATCAACTATTTCAAGTAATTTAGACGGTCGTATATTTTGAATGGAAATAATGATCTCACTCACCTCTTTATCTACAATAAAATCTTCATCAATTTTAGCAGATTCATAAACCGTTATTCCATTAATTTTGTTTCCTGCTTTACTTTTATCATCATCAATAAAAGCAATCACATTTGTTTTGTTTTTTTTATCTTCAGATAAAATAGAATACACCAACATACCTGCCTGACCTGCACCATAAATTGCCACTTTTTTATGTACACCAAAACCAGCCATTACATAATTATAAATCTCTTTAAATAAATAGCGGCTAGAGATTAAGATAACTACATTTAATAAAAAATGAATTACTAAAATAGATTTTGGTATGGTAAAATTTGCATGAATTGAAAAATAGTGATTGGATATTACTAATACACCTAACATTAAAAATATTAAGAAACTAGCAAACGTAACATTCATAGAATCTTTAAAACCAGTATGCCGAATAATGCCTTTGTAGGAACCTACGGATACAAATGCTACAAAAGCTGCAATTACCACAATGGGTATTTGTAGTAGTAATTTTGAAGTATCAAAAGAGAAACTAAAGTTAAAACGCACCAAATATGATAGCACAAAGGTATTTATAACAATATAAATATCAATCAATAACACTATCCAACGCGGAATGTTTCTTTTTACAATTTTTTTAAATAATTTAACTATCATACTAAAAACCGTTTAGCACCCCTACAACGCTGTCTAGTTCATTTTCAGTAGTATTAGATCCGCTTGGTAAACACAAGCCTATTTCAAACAACTTTTCTGATACACCATTTACATAACGTGGATATTTCATAAATATTGGCTGTGTATGCATTGGTTTCCATAAAGGCCGAGATTCAATACCTAAGGTGTGTAAATGTACTCTAATTTTTTCTCTCATTTCAAAAGAAGGTGTCAAAATACACGTTAACCATCTATTTGAAAAATAGCCTTCTGGCGCTTCTAAAAATTGGAAATTATTATCTTTTAAATTTTCTTTATAGTAATTAAAATTTGCGCGTCTTTTATCAATTCTATCTTGCAACACTTCTAACTGACCTCTACCAATCCCTGCCAATACATTGCTTAATCTATAATTATATCCAATTTTTGAATGTTGGTAATGTGGCGCTTCATCTCTTGCTTGCGTTGCTAAAAAAATAGCTTGTTGCTTGGTTGCAACATCATTACAAACTAAAGCACCTCCACCTGATGTTGTAATTATTTTATTACCATTGAAAGAAAAAACACCAAAATCTCCAAAAGTTCCACATTTTTGTCCGTTTACTGCACTTCCTAAGGCCTCTGCACTGTCTTCAATAACTGGTATATCATACTTTACACTCAATGCTTTTATTTTAGTTACATTATATGGCATTCCGTATAAATGCACTGCAATAATTGCCTTTGGTTTTTTGCCTTTTTTAATACGGTCGTTTATGGCAATTTCTAACTGTTTTGGACATATATTCCATGTTTCTAGTTCGCTATCCACAAACACTGGGGTGGCTCCTTGATATAAAATTGGATTTGCGGATGCCGAAAAAGTGAAACTTTGGCAAATAACCTCATCACCACTTGTTACGCCTAATACTATTAACGCTAAATGTATGGCTGCTGTACCAGAACTTAATGCAGCAATCTCTTTATTTTCGCCTAAATAGGTTTGTAATGAATCTTCAAACGCATTTACATTAGGCCCTAAAGGAGCAATCCAATTGGTGCTAAATGCTTCGTGTACATACTTTAATTCTTCTCCGCCCATATGTGGAGATGATAACCATATTTTAGTGCTCATATTTTGTTAAATTCACTATAAAACGCAAAATTACTATAATTTATTTTGATTATGAGTTGTAGTATGTGAAAAGTGAGGAGTTGGAGGTTAAAAGGATTCCGTAATAGTTCTCGACACACCTCCGTTGCACTTCGGCACTCGAACTGACGTTTTGTTAATCCGTCACTTCGAGTGGTTTTTTGTAATGAAATGGAGAAAAATTGTATCGAGAAGTGTTCTGTAATTGCTCTCAACTGCGCTCGAACTGACGTTATTCTCTTCTATTCGTCATTCTTTTTCATCCGTCATTCTTGCGAAAGCGGGAATCTTTCTCTTTGAAAGCGACAGACCTCCAGTCAAGCTGAGGGTGACGTGACGTCATTCTCGCGAAAGCGGGAATCTTTTTCTTTGTAGTTGCAGACCCCCAGTCAAGCTGAGGGTGACGTGACGTCATTCTCGCGCAAGCGGGAATCTGTTGCTGTATAGTTGCAGACCTCCAGCCAAGCTGAAGGTGATGGCTTGGAGGCTGAAGGTGACGTATTTTTTGTTGCGGGTGACGGCTTGGAGGCTGAAAGTGACGTTTTTTTTTACTGAAGGTGTTTATTGAAATAACAACGTAATGGTTTTTCCTAAAATTTTTACATCACCCCAAAAAGAATGCTGGTAATAATACGTTAAATTTAAGCGTACTTTATCTGGGAAAATTACCGTATCGTTATACTCCAACGGATTCGATTGTTGTGCTAAAATTGCATCTTCATTGACATATTTTAAAGCAGCTTCACTTGTTAAGCCTGGTTTTAATTCCAATATTTTTCTTTCTTCACCGGTTAAAACATCATAATATCCGGCTATATCCGGTCGCGGACCAACCAAACTCATATCTCCTTTTATCACATTTATTAATTGTGGTAATTCATCAATTTTATACTTTCGTACAAAGCACCCCCAAGCAGAAATGGTATTTTTTGAAGCGTGTATGGTTCTTAATTTAAAAATAACAAATGGTTTGCCAAACTGACCGATGCGCTGTTGCAAAAATAAACCTGCAGATTTTGTATCCACTGCACAAATTAAAATTGCAATGATTATGAAAGGAAACATTATAAAATAACCAAGCAATGCACCAATCAAATCGACGCTTCTTTTTGTCATTTTAAAATTTGTTTATTTTAATAATTTTCCCTGGTACGCCCACCACTACCGCGCCATCTGGTACATTTTTTGTAACCACAGCACCTGCGCCAATTGTAGCCCATTTACCAATAATTACTCCAGGTATCACATTTGCACCAATACCAATATGAGTGCCTTCACCTACTGTAACACCCCCAGCTAAAGCTGCATTGGGTGAAACATGTACAAAATCTTCAATACTACAATCGTGTTCAATAATAGCACCACTATTTATAATACAATGCTTTCCAATTGTTGCATCAACATTTATAACAGTTCCGGGCATAATTACTGTTCCTAAATTAATTACTACAGAACTATGAACAATCGCTTTTGGATGAATTATAGTTACATACTTAGTTACATATTTTAAGGCACATTTTTTTCTATCAGCGTTATCGCCAATACCAATAATCATTTCAGAAATTTTTAAATTTTGATATTCTTCCACATTATATACCTGAATATCAAACAACCGATCGACTTTTGGTTCATCATCAAAAAAACCTTTAATTTCAATACCAAGGTCTTGTAACATACTTGCCAAAACCTTGCCATGCCCGCTTGCACCAAATATATACATCTTAATTTCCTTTAAATTTTTCTATTGTCACAGCGTTGTCTGCTGAAATTCCTTCTCGTATTACTATTTTTTTAATAGTTAAAAATACAATTTTTAAATCTAGTTGAAAACTTATATTTTGAACGTACCACACATCATATTCAAATTTTTGTTGCCAACTTATGGCATTTCTACCATTTACTTGCGCCCATCCTGTAATACCCGGTTTTACATTGTGACGCATTTTTTGTGTTTCACTATACAAAGGCAAGTATTCTGGTAACAACGGCCTAGGTCCTATTAAACTCATATCGCCTTTTAATACGTTTAGCAGTTGCGGAATTTCATCTAACGATGTTTTTCTAACAAAAGTTCCAATTGCGGTCATCCGTTCAGCATCTGATAATAACGTTCCTTGTTCATCAACAGCATCGGTCATGGTTTTAAACTTCATTATTTTAAATAATTGCTCGTTTAATCCTGGGCGCACTTGAAAAAAGAATGGTTTTCCATTGTTTGTATAGGCTAATACTACTGTTATTAAACACCCGAAAGGTAAAAAAACAAGTAACATACTAGCCGAAACTACAATATCGAGGCTTCTTTTTATAAATTTTTGGTACAATGCTGGTGTTTTTATATTTTTTATTAACAAAACTACTACTTAAAATAGAAAAATTGCTCCTTTTTACTCGTAAAAAAATGCGTAAATCAGGTTTTTTAGAAAGAACCAATTACCCACAACTGCACTCATTTGTTACTGTAAGATTCTATAAAACTCTGTAACTTTTGTCCGATTTATGCCATTTTGACTGTAAATACTACGCTTTGACAGTCATTTAAAATATTGGCTATAAAGTATTTACTACAAAAAATTTAATAATTAATTGCGTTTTTGACTATTAACTTTTCAACGTAATACTGCACAAAACAGCATTAATTGTTAATAAAAGTCTTTTTATTGAACTACAATTTTTTGTTTCTTTGTAAATGAACTGCAAGTGCTATGTAAAAGGTTTTGAAATACTCACACTTTTTTAATGTACTTGTTATTATAAAGGCAACTGGTTGTAAAACTACAGTACCTTATATAAAACAAAAAGTCTTAAAGTTGGCGCTTTAAGACTTGATTGAGTTGGTAATGCTAAAAGAAGCATTAGATTTTTTAATTTTGTTTTACAAATCTACAATTCTTCTTTTAGCCTACCTAAAATTTTTTAATAAATTTTAATGTAGCTAAATTATGACGTAACCTTCTTTTAACACCCATAAGCAAATACCACTAAAATTTTCGTGGTGGATTTAGCTGTGTATACACAGCGGTGTATTGTAATGCGTATTATTTAAAAAGTAAGGTGTCGGTATAACTACCTTTTTCAAAAGTTATACGTTTTAATATATACAACATGGTAACAATAAAGCCATTAGAACGTCGCAATCCGCAAGACGTTAACGCGGAAAACAAATATTATGCAAAAGCAATATCACAAGGTGTTATAGACTTTGAACGCTTGGCATATTTAGTGTCTAATCAGTGTACAGTGCGTGAATCGGACTGCTATGCAGTGCTTCGTGCATTAGAACATAATATTATGGATGAATTAAAACAGGGTAAAATTGTGCAATTAGGTGGACTTGGAAACTTACAAGTAGGCGTTACCTCAAAAGGTGAAATTAACGCTGAAGAAGTAAGTGCTAACACAGTTAAAAAAGCACATTTAAATTTTAGACCTGGGGCTAAATTAAGAGATATGCTAACAGTTGTGAAGTTTAAAACAATTAGTGAATAAGCTGTAGTTGTAATTTAATTTGGATAACATCCCGAACTGTTGATTCAGTTCGGGATTTTTTTTATGATTTTTATGCCAAAAATTTAATAGTATAAAATTTTAATTTATTAGTATAATACAACGGATTTATACTAATAAAGCTCTAAGTTTATTAGTATCTTTTTGAATAACTATACTAATAAATATTTTTTTTATTAGTATGATTTTTTTAACCGATACTTCTCGATACTAATTTACTACGTTTCTCTGCATAAATTCACTCGAAGTGACGACAATAAAACACCGTCAGTTCGAGTGTTTCAATGTAGCTCAGCGGAATTGAAATG
>NZ_FOZP01000004.1:246674-358088 GCF_900116115.1 Lutibacter maritimus
CGTCAGTTCGAGTGTTTCAATGTAGCTCAGCGGAATTGAAATGTATCGAGAACCTGTACGGAAAGCTTCTCAATATAATTTTAGTTCGCTATGCTACTTAATTTTTTGTTTTTTTAGTAACAGATTCCCTTTTGCAAGGGAATGACGGTGCGTCACCCTCAGCTTGACTGGGGGGCTGTTGGTTTCAAAAGCAACAGATTCCCGCTTGCGCGAGAATGACGGATGCAAGGGAATGACGTTTTGTGTTCGTCACCCTCAGCAAAAAGAACGTCACCCTCAGCTTGACTGGGGGTCTCAACTACAGAGTGAAAGATTCCCGCTTACGCGAGAATGACGAATGCAAGGGAATGACGATGTAAAGGATTGATGCAATCAGTTAGCGTAAAAACTATGTAATTATAGCTATGTTTCTAACTCAAATTCCAGCTTTTGATATTCATGTAACAAAGCGTTCCACACCATTTTTTGTTCAAATTTAGTCGTGATTATTTTACGAGTATTGTTCCTCATTTCCTTTAATACTTCAGGGTTTTCTAAACAATAAAGCATCGCTTTATACACTGCCGCTGCATCTTTTACAGGAATAATCCACCCATTTTTACCAGCTTCAATAATTTCATTGCAACCATTAATATTGGTTACAATACTTGGTAATTGCATAGCGCCTGCTTGTAATACTACATTTGGAAAACCTTCTCTATAACTAGGAAAAACTAATACATCTGCAATGGCAAAATAAGGTCGCACATCATCTTGATAGCCTACCGAAATAATGGCGCTATTGGTTTTAATTTCTTGCAACGTTGCCGGTAATAATGGGTCTAATTCAGTTTCTAAAGGCCCTACCAGGATAAGTTTTGAGTGTTGACTTTTGTTTGAGTTTTGTAATGTTTTAAAAGCAGCAATTAATTCATTGATGCCTTTATCTCCCACCAATCTACCTACAAAAATAAACACAACATCCTCCTTTAAAATTCCTAATTCCTTTTTTAAATCTTCATTTTGGTTGGATGCACATAGTTGAGGATTAAAATAGGAAGTGTCAATGCCGTTAATATTGCCATTGGCCAACACTTTTAGTGGTTTTTGAGTAATTTTATATTGTTCCAAATCACTTTTAACGCCTTGTCCTTCTGGATAAATATGGGTAGCACATTTACATAATAGTTTATCCATTGCAACTAAAACAAATTGTAGCCACCCTTTTTTATTAGGAAATATAAGTCCGGTAAAGGTATGCATTCGAATAGGAACTTTTGCAAAATAAGCCGCTACCATACTTAATAACCCAGCTTTTGGTGTGATAGAATGTACAATATATGGTTGTTCTTTTTTAAAACATTGGTACAGTTTCCATAAAGATATTACATCTTTGATAGGTGAAATAGCACGTTGTATTTCAATAGGAATTACGTCTACCTGTTCGCGCTCTTGCACTTTTAGCAATGCATCATCTCCTCCAGAAATCGCAATTATTTGGTAATAATCATTTAAAAAATGAAGTTGTCCCTTTAATAAAACATCAAGCGATAATGAAACTGTTGTTGTTCTAATTAATTTTTTTTTCATTCTTTAAATTTACTATGGTTATAAAAAAGTAAAAGAGATACGGATAAAACATCATTCTCATTCTATTTCCAAGTCCTAAATTGTATAAATAAGATGCAAATAGCACTATTAAAAGTAAACTTGATAGCAATGCAAATTTTAAACCGTTATCTAATCTTTTAAAACGTATCTGTTTTTGAAAGGAAATGTAAATAAAATACATGAAAGAAATTAAAAAATATACACCTTCTACTGAAACCACCATTTGAAACAGATTTTTAATTTCAAAAAACACTGGCAATGGCATATATAATAAATACCATGTGCGACTTAAAATTGTTGTGTTGGTTAAGCTTATAGCAGTATTCCCTTTGTTAATGGTATAATTCAAAAAACTATCATAATAGTTTTTTATGGCGGTAAAATCCAAACCATCAATTTTTAAAAAATACAATGCACTTAATGGTAAACATATCAACATAAATAGCATTGCATACACCATTAATTTTTTTTTATACTTAGCTGTAATTGTGGTATCTGTACTTAAAACAATTAAAAGTGAAACAACTAATACAAAAAACACGTGCGGTCTAATTAAAAAGACTAGTATACACTGAAACCAAAACCAATTATCATACTTTTTATGAGTAATACTTTTAAGTATGTTAACCATAAAAACCAAAAGCAATGCTTCCTTACCTACAAAACCAGTCCAAAAATGTACTGAAGGCACTATAAAAAATAACAAAAACCAATTGATCTTATTTGTTGATTTTTGAAAACTCAATAACTTAAAATATTGTATAAAAGCAGTATAACTTATTGCAGCAAAAAAGGCGAACAACACTGGTAATGTTATTCCTAGTTTTACAAATGGGTATATTAAAAAAGAAATAAAGGAACTTCCAAAATTACATAAACTAAGCCAACTATTAGCATATAAAGCATTTACATAAAAGTTTGTTGCATCATTTTCAGGTAGTTTATCAAGACTTAGAAAAAACACTACCGATGCCACAAAATGCAGTAGCGTTACAGTTACAAAAAATAATTTTTTAGGTGTTATTTTTAGCATTTTAAAGTACTTATAAAATACAATTAAAACACTGCCAATAACGCCTATTAAAAACGCACTATTTATAACTATTTGCACTATTATTTAATTATTTAGTTGTTTTAGCTCCTTTAGCTTGACCTCTTTATTAAAAAATACAAACGAGAAGAGCGCTATAATTCCTCTTACCATCAACAAAAATAAAGCACCTCCAATAAATGTATATTGTACCACCAATACAAAGCCTATAATTAAACCAATACCAGTGGCTATTAATGTAATTTTACTTAAAATTTGATCTTTGTTAAAAACCAACAGCCCATTTACCCCAAATGCTGAAATAATTGCCATTAATAAAGGTGTTGGACTTAAAATTTTTATAATAAAGATAATATCATTTAATATATGAGTATCTTCAATTTTTACCCAATGTTTAATAATATAATCTGCACTTACAAACATCACAACAGACAGTACCAATCCTACACCCATTAATACCGCAAAAGATAATTTAATTTTATGTATCCGTCTATTTACCATAGCATAAAATACTTGTGACAAAATAGTATTTACTGTTGAAAATGCATTTGAAATTTTTACCCCTAACTGCATAATACTCACATGGGTTGGAATACTAAATAAACCTACTAAAAACACAGCTGTATTAGATAAAATTGATGGTATTAATAAATTTATAAACGAACTAAAATTTGCATATAAATAGTTATATGCCTTTTTAACTGAAATAATTTTAATTTCAATAGCATACTCTAATACAATATAAAAAAAACTAATGCCATTGGCTATTAATAATCCAATAAATTCAAATAAAATTATATAGGTATAATGTTTGGGTTGTTGGATAAAAATAACCACCAATAACACATAAATTAAAGTAGCAACTAAACTTATTACTGGTAAAAATTTCATTTTTTCAATCCCTAAAAAAAACCATCGGATTGAAAACACATCACTAATTAATAATAATGATGCCAAACCAAATAACAACTTATGTGATTGAAATTTAGGCACTAATAGTATTAAAAAAACTAAAATTAAATATAACACACACGTAACATATACTTTTACTGAAAACACCTCATTAAATACTTTGCTGATATTTTTTGTTGTTTTAGGTTTTTTTGATAGTTCACGAACAGCTGCTAGATTAAATCCATAATTTGCAATATTTACAAAAAACAACACTAAAGATAAGGCAAAGGCATACAAACCATAATTTTGAACCCCTACTTTATAAATTAAAAAAGGGATTAGAAAAATAGCCAAAGCTAAATCAATAGATTTTAAGGAGAATAAAGAAACTACATTCTCAAAAAAATGAAAAATTTGTTTTTTTCGTAATAAATTCAAGATACTACTTGTTTGTATAAATTTATATGCTTGTTTACCATAGTATCAATATCATATTGCTGTGCACGTTGCATACAAGCCTTAGCTGTAATAGAATATAAGTTGATATCATTCAATAAGTTATTTATTATTTCCGCTAGTTTTTGGGCATCACCCAAAGGAAATAAAATACCAGCACCACCTACAATATCCCTTAAACCTGGAACATCTGATGCCACAAATGGTTTTCCTGAAGCCATTCCTTCAATACTTGCTAATGACAATCCTTCATATTTTGAAGATAATACCACAATATCCGCTGTTTTTAATAATTGAGGTACATCTAACCGAACACCTAAAAATAATACGCGTTTATTTAAACCTAGCCTACTAACCAAGTGCTCACATTCTTGCCGTAATGGTCCATCACCTACCAATACTACGTATACATTTTCAGGCAAGTATACTAATGAATGAATGAATGTTTTTTGGTCTTTAGGTTCTTGAAATGAAGAAACTTGAATAAGTAATTTTGCATTTTTATCTTTTATCCCAAATGTTAATTCTTTATTTAACATCTCGTTTAATTGAATTTTTTTTAGATTAACACCATTTTCAATTAAAACAAGTTTGTTTTTTCCAACTTTCGAGTGGTTAAGAATAATTTTAAAAACATCATTTGTAATACAAACAATTTTGCAATACTTTTTATAAAAGAACGTATCTAAAAAGCCAAAAAAACTATTTCTAATTCTTCTATTAGATGTGCTATGCTCCGTAAAAATTAATTTCGTTTTAGAAAAGGAAATTACTTTTGCAAGTACAACCCAATACTGCGCTGGAAATAAATGTACATGTACAATGTTGTATTTTTTCAGATAGGAAACCAATTTAAAAATTAAGAACGGATTGTATACAGTACCATTACCTAAACTAAATATTTTACAGCAATTATGTTTTTCTAAGGCTTCCCAAAATTGTGTTTTTGTTCCGTTTAAAACTAAAACATCCATTTTTAACCCTTGTTGTACATATAAAGGAACAGTATCTATCAATAATTTTTCAGCCCCCCCTGTATGTAGGCTATTTATTACTTGCAATACACGTATGTTATTTTTTTTTATCATTCAAGTACATTAAAAACCCTAAAGGTAGCATAGTTACATAAAAAAAATGCTTAATATATTTCATTTTTTGAAGCAAGGAAAGTGACGAGTTGTAAGAAAAACGCCAAAAATTAATAGCTGATTTTAATTTTATTAGCAAGGGAACATTGTAATTTGCCAGCTCAGCATAATGGAGCATACTGGCAAATGGTGCTTGCATTCTAATTTTTACAATATTATGTGTTAAACCATCAGGTAAATATTCTGCAACATAAATAGCTTCATTAAAAAATAAGAGGTCGTATTTTTGTGCAATTCTATTCCAAACCAACGCTTCTGGGCAAAACTTTTCATTTTCAATTTCAGGAAAGGGAAAATCTTTTAACACCGCTGTTTTAAAAACCTCTGCTAAATCACCCTGCACATTGTATTTAAACCGTATATCTAAAGAATTACTTATTGTGTTTTCTTTAAATTTTGTAAGTATAAGTTGTTTATTAACAAATGTTTTACGACCAACTACACCCCCAATATTTATAAACTGCTTAGCATACTCAATCTTTTCTTTTAAAATTAAAAGGGCGTTTACAGGTAAATAATCGTCTGAATCTAACATTAAAAAGTAAGTGCCCTGCGCTTCTAAAACACCTTTATTAATGGCAACATGCTTCCCTAAATTTGGTTGCTTAAAATATTTAATTGCAATTTTTCCTTCTACAATAAATGAACGAACCACATTTTCAGTAGCATCGGTACTGCCATCATCAATTAACAACCATTCAAAATCAGGCATTTGTTGTTGCAATAAACTTTTATACACTCTTTTTAACAAGTGCGCTCTGTTATAGGTTGGTGTAAATACAGTTATTAACATGTTACAAAATTAAATTTAACGATATTCCATAAACTCCCATTGCCCATTTCTATTAAAATCTTGAAAAATAGATTTGTATGGCATAAAATCGCCACCATCAAATACTGTTAATAATCTAAAAAACACAAAAGTATAATATACAAAAATGGCGATTTTAAAAGTGCGTTGTAGTTTAAAATCGGTAATAAAGGTATACATATAAGGTAATGCCACTACTACAAAAATAAAAAACACCCAAGCCAAGCGCACAAAAGTGGCATTTGTTAAACTTATTAATATAATTAAAACATATAATAAAAATCCATTAAAAATAACTATTGTAGGGGTTGATTGGTAAAAATGTTTTCTAAATTTTAATGCTAAATACGCTAATAAAACCGCCTCTAATAAGTAAAAAACATTAATAGCAGTAAATTTTTCGCCATATATATTTAGTTTCGCATAATCAATACCCTCTATAAAATAATTTAAAATTAGCTGCCCTAACGGACTTATAGCTATTATAAAAGATGCTGTGGTAATTAAAAATAACTGGTAAGGTCCTAATTTTTTATGCGCAATAACTATAAACGGCAAAAACAAAATGGCACTTTTGTGCATAAAAAAGGCTAAAAGTACTATACATACAAAAGGCATATACCTTTTTTGAATTACATACCTAATACTTAACCAAACCAACCCCATTGCTAAGCCTTGCCGTAAATACACAAAAGACATTAAAAAGAATTTACAAAAAAAAATAAACGCAGACATATAGAGGATTGGACTGTATTTTTTTATGGTGTAAAAATGTAACAATACCATAATAAGTGCGGTTATAAAAAACATAAACTCACGTTGCCCATTTATATAGTTTAAGCCTATAAAGTAGGCAATAAACCCTTTTTCAAAAGTAGAACGTAAGTAGGTATATTTATTAATATATTCATATACTTCACCATAAATGTACACATCATACCCACCAATCATATCTCTAAACCCACTTACCAGTATTAGTAAGCCTATAAATATATAATACCCTATACTGGGTGTTTTTCTGTTAGCAGAAAAATACAGTATGGTTGCTATTAAAAAAAGGGTTAAGTAAATGATCATTTTGTTTTCAATTTCTTAAAAAAAGAAACAGTTAAAAATAGCATTTTGCTATTTACAAACTTTTCAAAGATAAAAAATTTGAAATTAGCCGACTTTATGTTCGTTGGTAAAAGTGTATTGTTTAAATAAATAGAATAGTAGTACTTTACTTCACTAAATGAATAATCAAATTTAAACAAACTATAAAAAAATCCAATAATACTTTTATCCAATATATCTGTAACAATTTGCTTAGAGACTAAGTTACTTATAGTGCAAGTTGTTTTTTTTATGCTTTGATGAACAATCAACGTATCTTTTGCTATTTTGACTAAGTTACTTTTAGTTAAATTTCTAGATGTTGAAGTTTCATTCTCGCAATAATTATATAAACGTTGGTTTATATATACTACCTTATTAGCATGTATAAAATATTTGATTGAAAACTCTAAATCTTCTAAATTTTTTATACCATTTATAAATCTTACATTAAAAGTATCTATTGTTTTTTTATCAAATAATAGTACCCATAAAAAATAAGGCTTATTACTTGATGGGTTTATAAAGTTTACACCGCTAAAAACCTCAAAACCTTTATGAATTATTTGTTTATCAGGTATGTTTATTTCATCCCTATTATTTCTTTTAAAATAATTAAATGCGAATGTATTCTTTTCTCCACTATTAAAAAAATACTTCTCAATAACTTTAAATGCCCCTTGCTGAATATAATCATCAGAGTCTATAAACCAAATAAAGTCTCCTTTTGCTATTTCTAAACCAACGTTTCTCGCAGCTCCTGTACCAGAATTCACTTGATTAACAATTAATAAGTTTGGATGTAATAGTTCATAACCCTTTAAAATAGCCCAAGAATTGTCTAAAGAACCGTCATTCACAACTATTACATCAACAATGAAAGAAAAATCAGTTTGACTAAAAATGCTTTCTAAGCATCTTTTTATAACCTTTTCTCCATTAAACACAGGAATTATTATTGATAACGTTGTCATTATTTTACTATTTTACAAATTTCACCAATACATGAATACCAAACCACCTAAGAACAATAGCAAAACCTAAAAGTAAGTTTTTTTGAATGCTGTTTTTTGAAATTGAAATAGAATAATATAGCTTATTCAACAACTTTCTATGTCTAATTAATAAGTCAAATCTCCTATTTGTATATTCACTTATTTTATCCAAAAAAAACAATGTATTCTCTTTAGCTTTTAAAGGATTTACAACATGGGAAACACTTGCTCTATGGACACGATAAACAGAAAACACTTCGTTAAAATATTTAATTTTTTTATCATCAGCTGCTAAAACAAAAACAGATTGATCACCTGCATGAACTTTTTCAATCCAATTTGGTAACTTAAAATTGTTTCTAAATAAAAATGTTGAGGTATGTGCAAAATTAAAAGCAATGTAATCTTTCAATTTTAATTCTTTATTTATATTAAAAAGTTCTTTGTTCCTCTTTAGTTTATTCGTTGCTTCATAATAAAAATTGTACCTACCAACTGTTATGTTAAAATCTAAATTACTTTCTAAAAAATCAACTTGCTTTTGAAGTCTTAACGAGTTCAACCAATAGTCATCTCCTTCACAAAAAGCTATATATTTTCCTTTAGCCATATTATAAATATTTATAAAATTTGGCATCATTCCTATATTTTGCTCATTATGAATATATTTAATATCTATATTTGAATTAGTATTATTGGCAATTAAACCTAAAATAATTTGATGCGAACCATCTGGTGAGCAATCATTACCTATCACCAATTCACATTTAAAACTAATTTTTTGTTTTAACACACTTAAAATAGCTTCTTCAATATATTTCTCTTGCCCATAAGTTATCATTAGTACAGATACTAAAGGAGTATTTCCATCTAATATTTCAGTTACATTATCCATTTAATGGCTTTTAAACTTGTAAAATAGTTTCAGTAGTGTTTCTACATTAAAAAACAGACAGGTTATTCGTTGAAATCTTGTTTTTAATGCTCCTTTTATTGGATATAGTTTTTTATTTGAAAGTTCATGTATGCATTTTACTTTAAACGGATAACTAACTTCTTTAGGTTTAACTATAAAACGCCACAGCAAATTCCAAATTACACTGTTGTAATTTTTTTGAATTGTTTTAATTACATCTTTATCTTTTATATCATAATTTTTGATATTACTTTTAATCAATTCAGCTACTATAATGGCGTCAGAAAGGTATTTTTCTAATTTCTCTTGACTTTGAGGCAAAGAAATCGTACCAAAATTTCTAAAATAATTATATCCAATTAACTCTGAAAAATAACCACGATGGGCACACAACATTAGTCTTACTGTAAATTCAACATCTTGTTGTGATATTTTAGGTGTAAAAAGCAAGTTATTATCAATTATAAAATTGCGATTTAATAAAAATAAACATGAAGATGAAGGCTGATAACCTTGTGTTAAAAATTCAATTCCTGTATGTATCTTATTATAATTAATCGGGTGTAGTGGTCTTGGAAATGAATCGTCATTATTTTCAAAAAAATAACGCATACCAAAACTTAAAAAATCTAATTTATTATCAAATGTCAAGGTTAGTTGTTTTAAAATAACATCTAAATCAATCCAGTCGTCTGAGTCTAAAAAAAGTAAATACCTGCCATTTGCATTTTTAATTCCTGTATTTCTAGCTTCTGACAAACCTAAGTTCGGTTGTGAAATTATTTTTACATAATTGTAACTATTCCTAAATTCAACTAATTTTAGTAAACTATTATCTGTAGATCCATCATTAATAAAAACAACTTCTATTTTAATTTTATTGTTTGACTTATATACATTAGAGATAGCATTAAAACATCTTTCAATGTACTTTTCCACATTGTAAACAGGAATAATGATACTTAAATCAGTTATTTGATTATTTTCTGAATAAGTCATTTATAATAATACTTTTTAAAAAAATTAATGATTTAAACTTGAATATATAAGCTGTAAAAATATACATTGAACTAAACATTACAAAGCCAATTACTACTCTATAAAAAAGGTTTATATTTATTAATATACTATCTAAAAAAGACAAACCTAATGATAATAATAATGATGTTAAAATAATTGGAAGAATATGTAATACTTGCTGTTTTATTCCATACTTTATTACTTTATTACTGTAATATATGCTAATAATATATTCAATAACTGAAAATATAACTGTAGAAATTAATAAGCCAAAAATACCAAACTGTATTGAAAAAAGTATTAAAATTAAAAAAATTACTTTATTTACAACCTCTGCCTTTAATACTAAATTGCTATATCCTTTTATGCTGCAGCTAGCAATATTAAATGAACTTAGTGGATATAAAATACCCGACAAACATAATATTTTAAAATAAATAACAATTTCAATCCATTTTTTTGTGTAAAGTATTAGAACTATATGCTCTGCATAAGTAAATAAAAAAAATAAAATTGGAGTAATTAAAAAGCAAACCACTTGTATTAGCAATTTATTATTTTTAGAAAAAGCTTCTTCATCATTCTGCATTTTTGCCAAAATTGGATAGGTAACTTTATTTGTCGCAGTACTTACAGTTGTTACCACTAGCTTTTTTAATGAATCAGCTTTAGAATAATATCCAACAATTTCTGGAGTATATGCTTTTCCTAAAATAACATTATACAAATTTCTAACAATACCATCACTTAAATTAGTTAATGTTAATTTATAACCAAATGCAAAATGCTTTTTTAAAACTTTAATTGAGAAAAATTTCCTAGGTTTCCATTTTAAAAAAATAGGCAATAACAAAACACTGAATAATTGACTAAAAACACTAACTGAAACAATACTCCAAACTCCAAAACTGAAATAAGCAAGAATTAAACCAATAATACCCCCAATAAGCCCAGATGCAATAGTTATAAAAGTTATATTTTTAAAAGCTAAATCTCTCATCATTATACTTTCTGGTACAGTTTTCAAAGCACTTAGTATAAAAATTACAGCATAAACTCTAATAATATCAGTTAAAATTAATTGCTTATAAAAAGAAGCAACAAAGGGCGCTGTAAAAAAAACAACACTATAAATAATAATACTAAAAATAATATTTACATAAAATATAGTTGAAAAATCAACATCAGTACAATTTTTAGCTCTAATCAACGAAAATGAAAAACCTGAATTTATAATAACATTACCCAGCGTAAAAATAAAATAAATCATTCCCATTAATCCAAAATCAGAAGGGTCAAGCATACGCATTAAAAAAATGCTTACTATGAATGAAATTATTTGATTTGAAAACTGACCTATAAAAGACCAAATTAATCCAAATATTACCCCCTTTCTTAAATTACTCAAATTTATATATTATTAAATTAAAATGCTGCATTAAAACACCTTCAATAGCTTGTTTTATATAGCTTTCATGATTATATGTAATCATTACTACACTAACTAATGTTATTACTGCCATATAATTAAATATCTAAAGGTTCTAATTGTTTTACAATTTTAGCAGGAATACCAATTACCATAGTATTGTCTGGTACGTTTTTAGTAACTACAGACCCAGCACCTATAATTACATTTTTACCAATGGTGATGTTGGGTAAAATTGTGGTGTTTGATCCTATTTGTGTAAATTCTCCAACCTTAACGTTTCCTAATAAATTAACACTTGGTGAAATTTCAACAAAATCACCAACAATACAATCATGTGTAATATTAGAATTATAGTATACAATGCAACCGCTTCCTATACTTGTACTATTTGAGATATTTACACCATTCATAACTATAGTGCCAATGCCAATATTAACATCATAATTACCTATATTACTAAAAGGGCTAATACAACTTTTCAATTCACCTTGTAACTTTTCAAATTTCAATTTCATTTTATAACGCAACACCGGATTACCAATACCTATGGTAAATTGATTGGATATTGTTTTAAAATAATGCTTCACTTCTTTTTCTGACTTTAAAATTGGGAATGTATTGTATAATGTATCTCCAATATCACTATTCACATCATCATAAAAAGCAATATTTTGCAACTTATTTTGTTGGTGTAGTACTTCTAATACTTCTTTTGCAAATCCTTTTGCGCCTATTATTAACATATATTTTTATTTATGATAGCTACAATATGTTGTAATTCTTTTTCACTTAACCCATTGTACAAAGGTAAACATACAATACGTGCTGCAATATTTTCGGATACTGGCATTGCAGTACTTTTAATATAATTTAAGGTGTTTAATGATGGGTAAAAGTACCTTCTTGGAAAAATATCAGCATTGTTTAACGCTTCTTGTACGTTAAGCAAGGTAGCTTCATCTTTAAATAATACTGGATAATAACTGTAATTCCATTGGGTATGTGCGCGTATTTTTAAGGCACTTACCTTATTAAAATTAAGATGCGTATTGTAATACGCTACTACTTTTTTACGTGCCTTTAAAATGGTATCCATAAAAGGCAATACTGTTAAGCCCATAGCGGCTTGTAATTCAGAAAGCTTCCCATTAATACCTACTCCATAAAAATCTTCAGGTCCGTTATGCCCAAAATTATGGCTGTAAAAGCTTTGCAGTTCAAAGTCTTTAGTATTGCAAAATAAAGCGCCGCCTTCTCCGGTATGAAATAATTTGGTAGCATGAAAACTACAGGTACTTATATCGCCAAATTCAAAAACAGATGTACCTTTATATGTAGTTCCAAAACTATGTGCTGCATCGTAAATTACCTTTAAATTGTATTTAAGTGCTATTGCTTTAATTGCTTCAACATTGCACGAATTGCCAAATACATGGGTTGCTAAAATAGCAGTGGTTTTGGGGGTAATGGCTGCTTCAATTTTTGTTTCATCAATGGTTAAATACTCTGGATGAATATCAACAAACACAGGGGTACAGTTTTCCCATACAATGGCTGATGTGGTGGCTACATAACTAAAAGGTGTGGTAATAATTTCGCCCCCATTGCCCAACAATTTCAAGGCTATTTGCAAAGGTATTGTACCGTTATTGGTACATAACACATGCGGTACTTGTAGGTAATTTTTTAGTTTTTCTTCTAATTCAAGTACCAATTCTCCACGGTTGGTGAGCCATTGGTTGCTCCAAATACGTTGCAGTTGTTTTTGGTAGTCTTCTATAGGTGGAAAAAAAGCTTTGGTTACAGTAATCATGGTTTTTTTATGAGGTTTTTTAATTCCGTAAAAGCAGTCATTTTAAATAGGAATGCCAAAAATACGTATAATAATACGCCAAACAAACCCCCAATGATTAAACGAAAAACATCTAACAATCGTATCTGTTGTAAAAATAGATCTAAAACAACCACCAACGCACTACTAAAAGTTGCTAGTATTATGGTTGGCACAATGTCTTTTGCTTGTTCCCAAGCGGTATAATTTAAAAATTTACCTGTATAATGGGTATTGATAAAAAATGTAAGTACAGAAGTTACAACACTGCCATACAACAAGCCATAAATACCATATTGAAATGAAATAGCAATTACAATGGCAATCATTACTTTTTTAAGGATTTCTAATTTTAAAAATAAATCGCTTCTACCTTTTACTTTTAAAATATTTAAGTTGTAGGAATGAATAGGATATAGAATACCGTTCCAACATATTATTTGAAAGTAGGGTACTGCAGGCAACCATTTTTCAGTAAATAAAAAACGGAATAAAGGCGTTGCCAATGCAGCCATTAGCAATAAGGTTGGCGCTACTAAAAACACCACTACTTGCATAATTTTTTGATACACACTTTTTAAACGGATATCATCGTTTTTAATTGCTGCAAATAATGGAAAAGTTACTTTGCCTAATATTGCACCAATATTTCCTACAGGTAATTGTTTTAACGTATCTGCTCTGTTGTAGAAACCAACTTGCGCAGGAGCAAAAAACTTACCAATAAGCAGTACATAGGCATTGTTAAACAAGGTATCTAACAAGCCTGATAAGGTTAATTTGTATCCGTAGTTAAAATGGTATTGAAATTTTTGTTTGTTAAATACCCACGTTGGTTGCCATTTGGCAACTATCCATAATTGCAAGGCGCTTGCAAATGCTTGTGCTATTGCCATTACTACCAAACTCCACACGCCATACCCTAAATAGGCTAAACTTACACCAACAATACCACTAAAAATAGTTGCTGGAATAGATACTTGTAGCTGGGTTTTAAAATCGAGCAGTTTTGTTAAGCGCGTAGTTTGCACCAAAGCAAAGGCATTGATAATAAATATACTGCCGTACCATCGGATAATTTCAATTAAAATTTCTTGTTGATAGAATGCTGCAATATAAGGTGCTGCTAAAAAAATAAGTAGGTACATGAATACACTCCCTGCCAAATTAAAAAAGAATACGGTGGAATAATCTTCTTGTGTTGGATGGTCGGTTCTAATTAATGAAGAACCTAAACCAGCTTGCATCAACATTGCGCCTATCCCCATAAAAACACCTATCATGGCTATGAGTCCAAATTCTTCTGGAAGTAGCAAGCGTGCTAAAATAATGGAAACAATAAAGCTGATGCCTTGTGTGCTAAATTGCTGCAGGCCAGTCCATAATACGCCGGATAGTGCTTTTTGTTTTAATTGACTCAATTTTTTATTTTTTTATCATGAGATTCCGGATCACGTCCGGAATGACGGTTTATTTTTAATTCGTCATCCTCGCGTAGGCGGGGATCTGTTACTTCTTTTTATAGCATGAGATTCCAGATCAAGTCTGGAATGACGGTTTATTTATTCGTCATCCTCGCGTAAGCGGGGATCTGTTACTTCTTTTTATAGCATGAGATTCCAGATCACGTCTGGAATGACGTTATATTTTTAATTCGTCAACCTCGCGTAAGCGGGGATCTGTTACTTTTTTTTATAGCATGAGATTCCAGATCTAGTCTGGAATGACGTTTTTTTTATTCGTCATCCTCGCGTAAGCGGGGATCTGTTACTTCTTTTTATAGCATGAGATTCCGGATCACGCCCGGAATGACGTTTTATTTATTCGTCATCCTCGCGTAAGCGGGGATCTGTTACTTCTTTTTATAGCATGAGATTCCAGATCAAGTCTGGAATGACGTTATATTTTTAATTCGTCATCCTCGCGTAGACGGGAATCTGTTACTTTTTCTTTTAGCATGAGATTCCAGATCAAGTCTGGAATGACGGTTTATTTTTAATTCGTCATCCTCGCGTAAGCGGGGATCTGTTACTTTTTTTATACCATGAGATTCCAGATCAAGTCTGGAATGACGTTATATTTTTAATTCGTCATCCTCGCAATGACGGTAACATTTAGCAACGCATCATTTATTAAACGGATGTTTTGCCAATGGTTTTAATACAAACGGATGATAATCTCCCACAGCACCAATTGGCGTAGCGTGACGTACATTGTGCACAATTTCAATAGCTTGGCGTGGCGCTTCTAATCCGTAGCCGTTTCCTTTTAAAATTTCTTGGTACGATACGGTGTGTAAATCTGTAAAACCTTCACTAAACTCTAGTTCTGTTCCTTCAATGGTTATTGATCGGAAAGTACGTTGCCCTTTTGCTTTTATAATGTCTGGTAAAACATCATAATTTATAGATAAAAACCAACGCACTCGTGCTCTTTCAAATTCTAAATATCCTGCTGAACGATCGTGGGTATTTACATGAACTTTGTTTTGAGTTACATCGCCAAAAATCCATGAAAGCATATCAAAAAAGTGTACCCCTATATTGGTTGCTATTCCACCAGATTTTGCTTCATCACCTTTCCAAGAAGTATAATACCAATGTCCGCGTGATGTTAAATAGGTTAAATCAATATCATAGATTTTATCTTTTGGCCCGTTGGCAATTTTCTCTTTTAATGCAATGATTGCAGGATGTACACGCAACTGTAAAATATTGTATATTTTGTTACCTGTTTCCTTTTGAATATCATCTAACGCATCCATATTCCAAGGATTTAGCACTAAGGGTTTTTCACAGATAGCATCAGCCCCTTGACGCAAGGCAAAACGAATATGTGCATCATGCAAATAATTGGGTGTGCAAATACTTACATAGTCTAACTTTGCGTTTTTTTCGAATTTTATTTTTGATATGTGACGATCGAAGCGTTCAAATTCTGTAAAAAAATCAGCATTTGGAAAATAGCTATCTATTATACCAACACTATCAAATTTATCAAGTGCTGCTACCAAATTATTATTGGTTTCTTTTATAGCTTTCATGTGGCGCGGTGCTATATAACCGCTAGCGCCTATTAATGCAAAGTTTTTCATTTATTTCTTCTTTTATACCATGAGATTCCAGATCACGTCTGGAATAACGATTTATTTTTAATTCGTCATCCTCGTATCATGAGATTCCGAATCAAGTCCGGAATGACGTTATTTTAGATTCCAGATAAAGTCCGGAATGACGGTTTTATTTTTAATTCGTCATCCTCGCGTAGGCGGGGATCTGTTACTTCTTCTTTTAGCATGAGATTCCAGATCAAGTCTGGAATGACGGTTTTATTTTTAATTCGTCATCCTCGCGTAAGCGGGGATCTGTTACTTCTTCTTTTAACATGAGATTCCGGATCAAGTCCGGAATGACGTTATATTTTTAATTCGTCATCCTCGCGTAGGCGGGGATCTGTTACTTCTTCTTTTAGCATGAGATTCCAGATCAAGTCTGGAATGACGGTTATTATTTTTTGCAATGCTAAACTTAGCCAGCCTTATTCTTTATTTGAAGGTTTGAAGCATATTTATAGCTTATCTCTTCACACTTCACACTTCACACTTCACGCTTTTCCTATCTGATAATATTCAAAACCTTTTTCTTCTATATTAAACATATTGTACTGATTTCGACCATCAAAAATAATAGGGTTTTTTAATTGTGTTTTTATTTCATCAAAATCTGGTGAACGAAACTCTTTCCACTCGGTTAATAATACCAAAGCATCTGCATTTTCTAGGGCTTGATATTTAGAAGCAACGTAGGTAATATTTTCAATTCCTTTTAAATAATGCGTTTGTGCTTCAACCGTAGCTTTTGGATCGTATGCTTGTATTTTAGCACCACGTTTTACCAGTTCTTTAATAATATAAATTGCTGGTGCTTCACGCATATCATCAGTTCCTGGTTTAAAAGCCAATCCCCAAATTCCGAATGTAAACCCTTGAAGGTTTTCACCAAATTTAGCCACAATTTTATTGGCAATTACTAATTTTTGAGCATCATTTACATTTTCAACTGCAGTAATTAATTGGGCTTTGTAATTGTGTTCTTCAGCTATTTTTTTTAATGCTTTTACATCTTTTGGAAAACACGAACCGCCATAACCGCAACCTGGATAAATAAAGCTATAACCAATTCTGTTGTCTGATCCAATACCTATTCGTACCATATTTGCATCAGCTCCTACTTTTTCGCAGATATTTGCAATTTCATTCATAAAAGAAATTTTGGTAGCTAACATAGCATTTGCTGCGTATTTGGTCATTTCAGCAGAACGAATATCCATAGCAATAAAACGATCGTGTGACATGCAGAAAGGCGCATATAATTGTCTCATTTTTTCCATGGCATAATCAGATGCTACACCCACCACAACTCTATCTGGTTTCATAAAATCTTGTATTGCTGCTCCTTCTTTTAAAAATTCAGGATTTGAAACTACATCAAATTCTGTAGTTACACCTCTGTTATTTAATTCTTGTTGAATGGTTGCTTTTACCTTGTCTGCTGTTCCTACTGGAACGGTAGATTTATCAACAACAATAATTCTTTTTTCAATAGCTTGTCCGATAGATTTTGCTACTGCTAATACATATTGTAAATCTGCCGAACCATCTTCGCCCATAGGCGTTCCAACAGCAATAAAAACAATTTGAGCATCTGGTAATACTTCATGCAAATTAGTTGTAAAATGCAAATTACCACTTGCTACATTTTTTAATACCATTGTTTCTAAACCCGGTTCAAAAATTGGTAAGATGCCATTTTTTAGACTTTCAATTTTTTTAGAATCAATATCTACACAAGTTACATGGTTGCCCATTTCTGAAAAACAAGTTCCAGAAACTAACCCTACATATCCTGTACCTATTACTACTATTTTCATTTTTATATTATTTTTTATTTAAACTATGACGAAGACTTTTGACGAAAACTTTTTCTGGGAAGACGAAGACTTGTGACAAAGACTGCTTGTATTACTCTAATGCTTTATATTTAGTCTTAGTTCTTTGTCTTAGTTTTAGTTTTAGTCTTAGTCATCGTCCTTAGTCTTAGTTTTAGTTCTTAGTTTTAATCATAGTCCTATCAACATCACAACTTTCCATTTACTTTCCCTTTCAACACTCCTTTTACATCATAAATAATACCGTTTTTCTTTAAATATTTTTCAAAATCTATCTCCAAAAATTGTGTATGCGCTACTGTTAATACAATTCCATCAAACTTATTTTGGGGCATATTTTTAACGGTTGCCACATTGTATTCTTGTTGAACCTCCTCTGGATTTGCCCAAGGATCAAAAATTACGACCTCACTTCCAAAATCTTGTAAATTTTTAATTACGTCAATTACTTTTGTATTTCTAACATCAGGGCAGTTTTCTTTAAAAGTAATTCCTAACACCAAAACTTTCGATTTTTTTATTTCGATATTATTCTTCACCATTAGTTTAATAACCTCAGAAGCTACAAACAATCCCATACTGTCATTCACTCTCCTTCCTGCCAATATAATTTCAGGATGATAGCCAACTTCTTGTGCTTTTTGTGCCAAATAATACGGATCTACACCAATACAATGTCCGCCAACCAAGCCTGGCTTAAAAGGTAAAAAGTTCCATTTGGTACCTGCCGCCTCTAACACTGCTTGTGTATCTATATTTAAAATATTGAATATTTTAGCCAATTCATTTACAAATGCAATATTAATATCGCGTTGCGAATTTTCTATTACTTTGGCTGCTTCTGCTACTTTTATAGTTGGTGCTAAATGTGTTCCTGCAATAATTACAGAGGCATACAACTCATTCACCATTTTACCAATTTCAGGTGTTGAACCTGAAGTTACTTTTAATATTTTTTCAACAGTGTGTTCTTTATCACCCGGATTAATACGTTCAGGTGAATACCCCACAAAAAAATCTGTATTGAATTGTAATCCTGAAACTTTTTCTAAAATTGGCACACAAACTTCTTCTGTTGCACCAGGATATACGGTAGATTCATAAATAACAATAGCGCCTTTTTTTAGCACTTTACCAACTGTTTCACTTGCTTTTATCAACGGAGTTAAATCTGGTTTGTTATTTTTATCAACAGGCGTTGGTACGGTAACTATATAAAACTGACAATTTTCTATTTCTGCTATTTTAGCTGTACAAAACAATCCCTTTTTAGTAGTTGTACTGGAAACCAAAACTTGTTGTAACAGTTCTTTTTCAACTTCTAAAGTATCATCAATTCCTTGATTTAATGCTTCAATTCTTTTGGTATTTATATCAAACCCTATGACAGGAAATTTAGTTGCAAATAATCTTGCCAAGGGTAACCCAACGTATCCCAAACCTATAATTGCTATTTTATTGTTTTCTTTCATTTTTAATTTTACTATGGTCTAAACTTTAACGTTTATAATCAACTGCACTCAACACAGGTTTTGCTCCTTTTGAAACAGCTCCCCAGTCAAGCTGAGGATGACGGTTCATCACTCATCACTCATCACTCATCACTCTTTTTGAAACAGCTCCCCAATCAAGTTGAGGATGACGGTTGATCACGCTTCACGCTTTTTGAAACAGCTCCCCAGTCAAGCTGAGGATGACGGTTCATCACGCTTCACGCTTCACTCATCACTCATCACTCACCACGCTTCACTCATCACTCCTTATACTTTTCCAAATACCATTTTACCGTTTTCTCAATTCCTGAATCAAAATCTTCTTGGGCTTCCCAGCCTAATTCATTTTCAATTTTTGAAGCGTCAATAGCATATCTAAAATCATGACCTGCACGATCTGTTACATAGGTTATTTGATTTTTATAACTACCTTCTTTCGGTTGTATTTTATCTAATAGTTCACAAATTTTAGCAGCTATATCATTGTTATTTTGTTCATTTTTTCCACCAATATTATATACTTGTCCGCTTACTCCTTTATGAAAAGCAACATCAATACCGTTGCAATGATCTTTTACATATAACCAATCACGCACATTACTTCCATCACCATAAATAGGAATTTGCTCACCTGCTAATGCTTTTCTAATGACTGTAGGAATTAGTTTTTCATCATGTTGTTTTGGACCATAATTATTTGAGCAATTGGTTATTATGGTATTCATTCCGTAGGTGTGATGGTAACTTCTAACAATAAAATCGCTACTTGCTTTGGATGCGCTGTAAGGTGAATTTGGTGCATACGGAGTTTGCTCTGTAAACAACCCAGTTTTTCCTAATGTACCATACACTTCATCTGTTGATACGTGTAAAAAACGGCTTTCTTCAAAACCATTTTTTAGTTGAAAAGGCTTATCCATCCAATATTTGTAAGCTACATCTAATAAGGTAAATGTTCCTTTTACATTGGTTTCAATAAAAACTCCTGGATCTGTAATTGAATTATCTACATGAGATTCTGCCGCTAAATGAATAACATTGTTAATATAATAATGCTGAAAAATACGTTCAACCAAACTTCTATCGCAAATATTTCCGTTTACAAAGGTGAAATTTTTGGCGTTTTGCACTTTTTTTAAATTATGAATATCTCCAGCATAGGTTAATAAATCTAGCACCACAAACTTATATGTTGGGTGTTTTTCTATCAATAGTTCTACTAAATTAGATCCTATAAAACCTGCGCCTCCTGTAATTAAAATTGATTTCATAATTATTATTTTTAGTTAAGAATGTTTTGGTTCACCTTCTTTAATTTCATTTATTTTTTTTAAACAATTTATTAGTGCATCCTGCCAAGTAGGTATGTTTATTTGAAACGTATTTTTAATTTTTTCAGTATTTAATAAACTAAAATTTGGTCGATATGCTTTTGAATTAAATTCTTTTGATGTAATTGGCAGCACTGTACAGTTCCTTTTTGAAATTTTTATAATTTCTTGTGCAAATTGAAACCAACTGCATTTTCCTTGATTTGAGAAATGGAAAATTTCAACATTTTTACAGTCAATTTTAGGTACAATAGTTAAAATTACTTTAGCCAAATCTGCTGCATTTGTTGGTGATCCAATTTGGTCATTTACCACTTTAATTTCATTGCGCTCCTTACTTAATTTCAATATTGTTTTCACAAAATTATGTCCAGAAACTGCATACAACCATGAAGTTCTGATAATAATTGAATTTTCAGGATTTATTTTTAGCAATGCTTTTTCTCCTAAATCTTTCGATTTCCCATATTGATTTTTTGGGTTTGTAAGAACTGTTTCACTATAAGGGATTTGAGAAGTGCCATCAAAAACATAGTCTGTTGAAATATGAATTAATTTTAAAGCGTGTTTTTTGGCGATTTCGGCCATATTTTTAACGGCTTCAAAATTAATTTTATTGGATATTTCAACCTCATCTTCAGCTTTATCAACATTGGTATAAGCAGCACAATTTATAATTATATCAATTTTATTGTTTATAATAAAATTTTCTACTGCACTAAAATTAGTAATATCCAGCGAATCTGTATCCGTTAAAAACAGTTTAAAATGTGGAAACTGACCATTTATAGCTGCCAATTCAGTTCCTAATTGCCCTTTTGAGCCTGTAATTAAAATATTACTCATTTATATTGTGCTCTTTTTCAAACAAATCTGCTTTTGCAAAAGCTGGTTGTATGGTATCTTTTTCAGAAATAATTAATTTATCAATTGGATAATTCCAATCAATATTTAGTTGTGGATCATTAAAAATAATTCCACGTTCACTTTGTTTATGGTAATAATTATCTACTTTATAGCTAAAAATGGCAGTATCACTTAAAACTACATAGCCATGTGCAAATCCTTTAGGAACTAAAAGTTGCTGTTTATTTTTATCGTTTAACTCAATAGCCACGTGCTTTCCAAATGTTGGTGAGCCTTTTCTAATATCAACAACCACATCTAATACACTTCCTTGAATAACACGTACTAATTTTGTTTGTGCAAATGGGGGCAATTGATAATGTAAACCTCTTAAAACACCTTTGGTAGATTTTGCTTCGTTATCTTGTATAAACGCTAATTGATAGCCTAAGGCATTTTCAAGCGTTTCTTTTTTATAAATTTCGCAAAAATAACCTCTTTCATCAGCAAATACTGTTGGCTCTACTAGTAAAACTTGTGGAATATCGGTTTTAATTAATTTCATTTTTATTTGATTAGTTTCAATAAATATTTTCCGTAATCATTTCCTTTATATGCTTCAGCAATAGTAAGCAGTTGTGCTTTTGAGATATAGCCTTTTTCAAATGCAATTTCTTCAATACAAGCAACTTTTAAACCTTGTCTTTTTTCTATCGTTTGAATAAAATTAGAAGCTTCTAGTAAAGAGTCTTGTGTGCCGGTATCTAACCAAGCATAACCTCTTCCCATTTTATTTAATTTTAAATTTTTAGCATTTAAATAGGTTTGGTTAACGGTGGTTATTTCTAATTCACCACGCGCACTTGGTTTGATGTTTTTTGCAATTTCAACCACACTGTTTGGATAAAAATATAAGCCTACAACAGCATAATTACTTTTGGGTTCTATTGGTTTTTCTTCAATAGAAATTACTGTACCTTCTTTATCAAATTCTGCAACTCCGTAGCGTTCAGGGTCTTGCACATAATATCCAAAAATAGTTGCCTTTTGTTCTGTAGATACCGTTGTTAAAGCATCTTCTAATAAATTTTCAAGACCAGCGCCATAAAAAATATTGTCGCCTAATATTAAACAAACATCATCATTTCCAATAAATTCTTCGCCTAAAATAAAAGCTTGTGCTAAACCATCTGGCGATGGTTGTTCTTTGTATGAAAATTGCATTCCTAAAGATGAGCCATCACCAAATAATTTTTTAAAATTTGGCAAATCTTGTGGCGTAGAAATTATTAAAACCTCAGTAATTCCAGATAACATTAATATAGATAACGGATAGTAAACCATTGGTTTATCATAAATTGACAACAGTTGCTTTGATGTTCCTTTAGTGATTGGGTATAGTCGTGTTCCTGAACCTCCGGCTAAAATAATTCCTTTCATATCTATTTAAATATTGTATTGTGCGAAATTAACCAATTCTAACTGAATATCATTACATTCAAGCACCAATTTAAAATTGACAATTATTCGTTTAAAATTTAATTATAGTGTACAAAATAGCATTTTAAATTTTTTTAAAACACTTAGTTTATACTATTTTTTAAAACGTATTGATTACATTTTATTACATTTACAAAAATAAAAATTCATGAAATTAATAAACAACACCGATATTTATACCGTACAACAAAATATTTTAGTTGCTGTTGACTGTATTATTTTTGGGTTTGATTCTAAAAAATTAAAATTATTACTTTTTAAAAGAAAAGTAGCGCCATCAAAAGGTTTATGGTCGTTAATAGGCGCATTTATTAAAGACGACCAATCAGTTGATGAAGGCGCAAAACAAATTTTATTTGAAACAACAGGTTTAAAAGATATTTATTTAGAACAACTTAAAACCTACGGAAATGTACATAGAGATATTGCAGGAAGAGTCATTTCTATTGCCTATTACAGTTTAATTAGTGTTCGTGAATTTGAATTGGAAAGTGTTGAAAAATATGATGCACATTGGTTTGATTTAGATGAACTTCCGAATTTAATTTTTGACCATGGTGAAATGGTTGCAGATGCGATTAAACAATTAAAAACTAAAGCAAAACACCAACCTATTGGTTTTAATTTGTTACCAAAGTATTTTACAATTCCTGAATTGCAAATATTATATGAAAGCATTTACCAACAAGAACTAGATGCTAGAAACTTCAGAAAAAAAATATTATCTCTTGATATATTAACCAAAACCAATAAAAAAGATAAATCTGGTTCAAAAAAAGGCGCTTTTCTATATACTTTTAATAAAGAAAAGTTTGATGCCCTTATTGCTGAAGGACTTAATTTTGAAATTTAATATTCAAGCTAACTTTAGTTAAATGTAATTTTTACGTTTAAAATATTTTCATATCTTTGACCTATTAAATAGCAACTATATGAATCAGCATTTTGACAATACGCCGCACAAACGTTTAAACATTTTAACAGGTGAATGGATATTAGTTTCACCACATAGAACAAAACGTCCTTGGCAAGGCAAAAATGAAACTACGCATACGTTGAAAAAAATTGCGCACGATCCAAATTGCTATTTATGCGCTACAAATACAAGAATTAATGGCAAAATAAATCCAGATTATAAGAACACTTTTGTATTTCCAAATGATTTTGGGGCAATTTTACCAGACAATGAAAAATTTAATTACAACGAAGGTTTATTAAAAGCAGCCAGTGAAACAGGAATATGCCGAGTAATTTGCTTTTCACCAAATCATTCAGAAACATTACCTGATATGGAAATTTCAGCCATTGAAAAAGTAATTGAAGTTTGGCAAAAACAATATAAAGAATTAGGCAGTATGCCTAATATAAATCATGTGCAAATTTTTGAAAATAAAGGAGCTATTATGGGGTGTAGCAATCCACATCCACACGGACAAATTTGGGCGCAACAATCTATTCCAAATGAAGTTCTTAAAAAAACCGAAAAGCAATTAGCATATTTTTCTAAAAATAATAAAAGTTTATTGGTTGATTACATAACGCAAGAATTAGAATTAAAAGAACGCATTATTTTTGAAAACAACACCTTTGTAAGTTTGGTGCCTTTTTGGGCAGTTTGGCCTTATGAAGTAATGATTCTTCCAAAAAGACACATTGAACATGTAGGTTTATTAACAGCAAAAGAAAAAACAGATTACGCTGAACAAATAAAAGTAGTGACCCAGAAATACGATAAATTATTTGACACTTCATTTCCGTATTCATCAGGAATTCATCAATCACCTACTGATAAAGAATACCCAGAGTGGCACTTTCATATGAGTTTTTATCCACCTTTATTGCGTTCTGCAACTGTAAAAAAGTTTATGGTTGGGTATGAAATGTTTGGTATGCCACAAAGAGATATTACAGCAGAAACTGCCGCTAAAAGTTTGAAAGCACTTTAAACTAATATTAATTAAACTGCTGTAAAAATTCAGTTACTCATTCCTGATTATTAATTGAAATGTTGAATTATGTAAATAGTATGATTTTCAACTATTTTATATCGTCTTTTGTTTCTTAAATCTGGCAAACATCACCATTTTCTTTTTAGTATTTATAAAGTAAACTCCTGATAATAAAATAATAGCTGCAATAATTGACTGAGGCGTAATTACTTCATTTAAAAAATACCAGCCAAGTAGCATTGCTATCACAGGATTTACATACGTAGATGTTGCAACTTTCTCTGGAGAAACTGATTTTAGCAAATAATTAAATGAAGTAAAAGCAACAATACTTCCAAAAATAATTAAACCAAGCATAGATAATTGCACATGCGTACTCCAGTTAATTGGATTTGACCAAGATTCCCCAAAAGCTAAACTTGCTATAAGCAACATACTACCACCCGTAAGCATTTGATATCCTGTATTTACAAAAAAATTGGAAGGCAAATCGGCTTTTGTAACAAATAAACTACCATAACCCCAACTTAACATACACACAAAAATCATAATCATTCCAAGTGTCATACCTTCTTTGGCTATCAACCCATTTTGATTTACTAATAAAAATATACCTACTATACCTAAAATAACACCTACAATTGACATGGGCAGAATTTTTTTGCCTTCTAAAAAGCGCATCATTAACAAAACTATTAAAGGTTGTGCTGAAATTTGTAAAGCAGCAAAACTACTATCTACATATTTTAATGCCCAAACCACAACACCGTTACCAAAAGTTAAAAATAAAAAACCTGTAATGGCTGTATTTACTAATTGAATTCTGGTGATACCTAATTTAATACCTATAATTTTAGCAATGATAACAATAAGTAATCCCGCAATTAAAAAGCGTATAGCGGCTAACATAAAAGGCGGTAATTCTGTAACCGCAATTTTATTTAGCAAATAGGTTGACCCCCAAATAACATAAATAGAAAAAAAAGCAATTACAATTAAAATAGGGTTTTTAGAATCCTTCATTTGTTTAAAATAAGAAAGTTCAATATTAAGAAAACTAAATGATATCTTAATAAATAAATATACCAAACTGAAACTTATAGTTTTATCAAAAAATACTATTTTTAACACTCTAATAAAAAATATAAAAATTTATGAAAAATTTAAAAACCCTTAGCTTATTATTTTGTTTAACTACCTTTTTAATAAGTTGTGAAAAAGATGTAACAGAAGTTATAGATACTGCTACGCTTCAAGATACTGAAATAAACCAACTTCAAAATTCTAAAATTTCATTTTTAAACTTACTTAAAAACAAGCAATTATTTTCAAAAAACAGTAATTATACTGCTCAAAAATCCTCCAAATTAAATTCACCACTATTAAGACCTTCTGGTGAAGCAGTAGCGCAATTTTATTTAAATGATGAAGCAGCGTTTGATTGCAGCGGAGAAATGCAAATTGAAGATTTTTCTAAGATTGAAACTTATGAAGATGTTTTGGAAATTTATGACATTGACGGTGTTCTTGATGAAAATACCATATTGGGAGATGAAGAAAACACCTATATTGAACAAGGTGATATTGTAAGTGGTATACAATTTTCTACTTCTGAAGAATATTTATGGTTTATCCTAAATTCAAATTTTGAAGAATTCTTTAATATATCTTTCAATTCTGCTTTTTTCAATGCTTCTTCAGCTCCATTAGAAGTTACTTTTGAAAACAATAACATTAATGCCATCACCATGAGACTACTTTTAGAAAATGGCATTACAACATCTATTTATGCAGTTGATGAGGATGGTAATTTATTAGGAGAAATAGCTATTAGTCCAATGTCTGAAGAATATGAAGAAATTATAGACCAAATGGTATCTATAAAATCCACCCAACCCATTAAAAAACTATATATTATAGCTGAAGAATCCTTTATATACCCTAACTTTTTTGGATTTGATTACATAACTTTTGGAGAATGTATTCCTGATTCTGATAATGATGGTATTTTAAATAATGTAGATCCATATCCAAATTCAAATTTAAGTGAAACACTTTTTATTGATGAAATAAATACATCAATACTAAATAAATTTACGAAAACAAAAGGAGTAACAATGGCTGATGAAATGGATAACCTTATAAATGTAATAAACGCACAATATACAGGAGATAACTACAACCAACTGCACAAAAAGTTTGTTTCAGAAGTTGCAAAATTAAGTTATTACTGGTATAAAAGCAGATTAATTACAAGTAAAGAACGTTCAAAAATTTCTAGCTTTGCTTGGAGTTCAAACGTACCAAGTTTCCAGCAACCAGGATAATTAAAATACCTAAATCGTAAAAAAGCATCTCAAAATTGAGATGCTTTTTTTGTTTACAACCTTATTAAATAAGCTATTGGTTTCATTTTACGATTTAAAAATTGCTTTCGCATTATAATCACTAAATTTAATATGGCAATATCAATTGGTGAATTGCTATACAATGCCCCAATTAATTAAAACCCCACATTAGTTTACAACAAGTATTTTCAGGTAAATTTTTTATTTAAATAAAAAATTTATATCAGTTATATAATCAATTTAATTAATAATTCACACAAAAATGAAATACTTAACCAAACTCACTTTTTTACTTTTAGCAATTTTTTTAATAAGTTGTGAAAAAGAAACAGCCATTACACCTGAATCTAACGAAATTCAAGATTTACAAATTCAATCCAACATACCAATTACCACTTTAATTGCCGAAGGAATTGATTTAAAAACCTATTTCAAGCAACAATCTACAATTAAAACTTTTGAAAGTAGAGCCACTATTCAACAACCAGATGATATGGCTGTAATTTATTTTTATTATGATGCCGATGATTTTGATTGTAATTTAATAAAAGAAGATTTTGAAGAATTTAAATTTATTAACGATGGCATGCCAAGTTTTTTAGATGAATTTACAGATTCTAGAATATTTAGTCCAGGTGATATATTACCAGGTATTACATTTGAGGCTATTGATCATCTTGGATATGAAGAAAATCATGATACATCTAATGGATTATTTATTTGTAACTGGAACAGTATGCCAAATGTTTTGATGAGTAATTATTGGAATACTGATTTAGTTATTAGATTTAAAAACGATAATGTAACCGAAGTAAGCATGAGTTTGTATAATTTATTGAGTACTGATGTAAATATTTCTGTTTTTGGCATTGATGATACTTATCTAGGAATGACAACTGTCTACAATCAGCAGTATTTCGCCAGATATTTAGCTATGAGTGCTTTACAGCCTATTAAAAAAGTAGTGATTTCATCTGATTATTATGGAGGTTATGAAGGTGTTGACTTTATTGGTTTTGGATCTTGCAGTGATGCCGATAATGATGGCTGCCCAAATGCAGAAGATCCATATCCAAATTCAATAATGACCGAAAAGATTGTTATTGACGGAATTGACACTGGAGTTGAAAATACCTATGAAAACTGCGGAACCATGGCAGATGAAATTCAAACTATTCTTAACCAAATAAATAGTGAGTTCACAGGCGATAATTATTACACACTTCATAAAAAGTTTGCAAGAGAAGTAAGTAAACTTACCTATTACTGGTTTAAAGATCGTAAAATAACCAGCAAAGAAAGAACCTCCATTGGTAACGCCATTTGGAATGCCAATATTCCATATTATACCATTACTGAATGATTTTTAAAAATTAATATGATGAAAAATTTAAAATCCATTTTCTTGATTATAGCAGTGTTCTTCTCTAGTTGTGAAAACGAAACAGAAGTTATATACCTGCAAAATGACTTGAATAATCAATCGGCTACCAATAATAAAACAATACAGCCTCTTTTTAATAGAGTTGACAATGAAGTACTTGTAGATGAAGTACCTGCAGGTAGTTTAACAGAATGGACTGTGAATGATACAGGAGGGAATCCTTATTTTACCTATGTTGAAATAGCGTCTCCTTTTGATGGCAGCACTGCAATTAAAACAAGTGTTGTTGGGGTTACAACTTCTTTGTGTCCAAGTCAGAACATTCAAAAAGTGTACAACATACGTGGAAATACAAATGAAACAAAACTAAAAGCCTATTTAGAATTTACATCAACCATGGATTATTATAATTTTCCGTATATCGTAGTATATATTTATGATGAATTTAATAATCAAGTAGGGTTGCAAGTGTTCTACGGCCAAAGTGTAATTAGTGGGTTATATGAGAATTATGTAAACGATGCCCCAGAAAGTTATACAGAGCTTGATACCGCTATAGGCGATGCCATATTAGATCTTTCTAAAATGGGAGCGAATATAGCGTTTTCTTCTGTAAGGATTGTTTTAGCTAATTATGCTTGTGTTGGAGAAAATTCAATTGTATTTGATCACTTAAGAGTGATAAATCAAACTGCAACCGAAGATTCTGATGGTGACTTAATTGCTGATGATGATGATAATTGCCCCGAAACTGCAAATGGTGATCAGGCTGATTTTGATAATGATGGCGTGGGAGATGTTTGTGATATAGATATTGATAATGATGGTTGTTTAAACGATGAAGACCCTTATCCTTATTCCATAATGAACGAAACTATTATTATTGATGAAATAGATACAGGTGTTGAAAATAAATATGAAAATTGCGGAACTATGTCTGATGAAATTCAAACCATTATCAACCAAGTAAATAATGAGTTTACAGGCGATAACTATTACACCCTTCATAAAAAGTTTTCCAGAGAAGTCAGTAAACTTACTTATTACTGGTATAAAAATCGAAAAATAACCAGCAAAGAAAGAACCTCTATTGGAAATGCTGTTTGGAATGCCAATATTCCATATCATACCATTACCGAATAATTTTTAAAAATTAATATGATGAAAAATTTAAAATTAATTACACTTTTAATTGCACTTTTTATGCTATATGTGCAATGTGAACAAGAAAGCATAGACTCAAAAAATAGTGAATCCATTATTTTAAATGAAGAAATATTAGGAGACAAAACAGACATTTTAAATACTGTAAATGAATCTATTTTAGCTAAAAATTATCAAAATAGAGATGCAGTAGAATTCGTTTATACTGGACAGCTATGTGGCTTAAATATTACTGGAATGTATGTAGATGCAACAGCATACCAAAGTTTACACCATTATTTCTTTAATGGAAATGAAGGAGATATTATATCTATTTATGTACCAAGAACAACCATTGGATTTGACTCTGCTTTTACATTATATTTTGGCACAATTGATACTGAACTACTATATGTTGCATCAAGTGATGATGTAATAGCTGATACTTTTGGAGGTTGCTTTAGCGATCCATATATTGGTGATTTTACATTGCCATATTCAGGAACTTATACCTTGGTAATTCACGAAGCAGCTCATTGTGGCTACCCTATGGGTTATGAAATAATAACCACTGGAATAAATTGTAACGATGCAGATTTTGATGGTTGCTTAAATGAAGAAGACCCATATCCAAATTCCATAATGACTGAAACTATTATAATAGACGGAATAGATACTGGAGTTGAAAATAAGTTTAAAAACTGCGGAACTATGGCTGATGAAATTCAAGATATTATCAACCAAATAAACGATCAATATACAGGAGACAATTACTATATTTTACATAAAAAATTATCTAGTGAAGTAAGTAAACTAACCTATTACTGGTATAAAGATCGTAAAATAACGAGCAAAGAAAGAACCACAATTGGAAATGCCATTTGGAAATCAAATATTCCATATTCTATTCGCAGTTAATTTTAAAATATCTAAAAACAAAAAAAGCATCTCAATTGAGATGCTTTTTGCGGTCTGGACGGGACTCGAACCCGCGACCCCCTGCGTGACAGGCAGGTATTCTAACCAGCTGAACTACCAAACCGTTGCTGTTAGCGGATGCAAATATAAGAGTGTTTTTCATATTTGCAAAGCTTTTTTAAAATTTTTTACAAAAACTTTTTTCTACTAATTAAATATGATATCAGCACTTGATGAAAGCCTTTTCTTATATCAACCGGAACATAATCTATTTTATATTGCATACACTTCAATTTCAAATCATTAAAGTATTTTTCAATTTCTATTTTATACTTTTCTTTAACAGAATCAGCATATAAATTAATTTGATCACCTGATTCTACATCTACAAATTTTTTGGGAGTGTTGCCAAAATTAAGGTCATATTCCAATTTTCCATCAAAAGTATGAAACAAAACTACTTCATGTTTGTTGTATTTTAAATGTCTTAAGGCTTTAAAAAGTTCATTTTCATTTTTTGAAATTTGAAACATATCAGTAAATAAAAATATTAACGACCTTTTGTGTATTTTTTCTGAAATCTCATGCAGCGCTTTATATGTATTTGTAGTTGCTTTAGAATTTGATTTCAACATTTTATCTAATTGTGCTAAAATCATCCTTCTATGTCTATCGCTCCCTTTGGCTGGTGCATAATAATCTATTTCGTCGGTATAAATGCTCACGCCAACAGCATCGCGTTGCCTCTTAAAAATTTCCATTAAGGCTGCTGAAGCTATAGCCGAAAAACCAATTTTAGATAGATTTTCTAAAGTAACATTATCAATTAATGGATAGTTCATAGATGCTGAATTATCAATTATTAAATGACAACGTAAATTCGTTTCTTCTTCGTAACGTTTTACAAATAGTTTTTTAGTTTTTGCAAATAATTTCCAATCAATATCTTTCGTGCTTTCACCTTTATTATACAATCTATGTTCAGCAAATTCTACAGAAAAACCATGAAATGGACTTTTGTGCATTCCTGTTATAAATCCTTCTACAACTTGATTTGCAAGCAATTCAAGATTGTTGAGTTCTGATATATGTTTTACTGTTAAGTTTTCCATAATTTAAAAAACTAATATAGTGTATAAAAAGAAAAGGCTCAACAAATTGTTGAGCCTTTTCTATTATTTATGTTTAAATCCTACAAATGTGCATCAATTTTTTGTGCATAGGTAGCTTTTGGAGCAACACCAACTTGTTTTTCAACAATTTCTCCATTTTTAAAAACTAATACTGTAGGAATATTTCTAACTCCATACTTGGCTGCGAATTCTTGATTTGAATCTACATCAACCTTTGCTATTGTAGCTTTTCCTTCATATTCTGAAGTTAATTCATCCATTATTGGAGCAACCATTCTACAAGGTCCACACCAAGCCGCCCAAAAATCAACCATTACTGGTTTGTCTGATTGTAATACCACTTCGTCAAAAGTTGCATCTGTTACTTCTAATGCCATGTTTTATTTTTTTAATTAATAATTTCTATTTGTTATGCAAAAGTACATAAATATTTCACCAAAACAATTTAACATTTATTACTTTTATTTATATAACTATATGCAAAAGTAATATTAAAAAATTTCTTTTGCTATTGCTTTAATATTATCTGATTTTCCCATTGAATAGAAATGCACCACTGGTACTCCGTTTTTAATCAGCTCTTTAGACTGCTGAATTGCCCATTCTATGCCAACTTGCCTAATTTGCTTACTATCGCTACAACTTTCAACAGCATTTATTAAATCTTCAGGTAAATCTAACCTAAATACTTGTGGTAACACTTGTAAATGTCTGTGAACGGCAATAGGTTTAATTCCTGGAATTATAGGCACATTAATACCCATTTTTCTAGCGCTATCAACAAAATTAAAATATTTTTCGTTATCAAAAAACATCTGTGTTACTACATAGTCTGCCCCAGCATCCACTTTTTCTTTCAATCTTTTTAAATCGGTATCCATATTAGGTGCTTCTAAATGTTTTTCAGGATAACCTGCTACACCAATACAAAAATCAGATTTATTAGTAGTTTCTATAATATTATGTAAATATTTACCTTTGTTTAATTCTTTTATTTGGCTTACTAATTCTGAAGCAAACTTATTTCCACCTTCAGTTGGTTTAAAGTAAGGTTCGTGCTTCATAGCATCACCTCGCAGCGCCATAATATTATCTAATCCTAAATAATGGCAATCAACCAACACATATTCAGTTTCTTCTTTTGTAAAACCTCCACACAATACATGTGGTATAGCATCTACATCATATTTATATTTTAACGCAGCACAAATTCCAACAGTTCCTGGTCGCATTCTGGTCATTTTTTGCTCCAATAAACCGTTTTCTTTTTTAATATAAACATATTCTTCTCGTGAAGTTGTAACATCTATAAATGGTGGATTAAACTCCATTAAAGGATCTACGTTATTATACAAATCTTGTATATTTTGACCTTTTTGAGGTGGTACAATTTCAAACGAAAACAACGTTTTCCCTTTAGCTTTGTTTATATGATCTGTTACTTTCATTCTTTTTTATTTAGGCGTTACCTTTCAGGTGGCGCTTTCCGTTATATCTTTTTTTACGTTACACTCCAAAAAAGGATGTCACTGCAATCGCTAACGCAAAAACTATTCTGCTAAATTAGGATTCAACCATTTTTTAGCTTCTGAAATTTCCATTTTCTTTCTATTAGCAAAATCTTCTACTTGTTCCATAGTAATTTTACCAACACCAAAATACTTTGCTTGTTCATTAGCAAAATAATACCCCGAAACCGAAGCAGCTGGCCACATTGCCAAACTATCTGTTAACTCAACTCCAATGGTTTCCTTAACACTTAGTAAATTCCAGATTGTTAATTTTTCTAAATGATCTGGACATGCAGGATATCCAGGTGCTGGACGAATGCCTTTATAACTTTCTTTTATCAAATCTTCATTTGTATATTTTTCATTTACAGCATATCCCCAATATTCTTTACGAACTTTTTCGTGTAAATATTCAGCAAAAGCTTCTGCCAATCTATCAGCCAGTGCTTTTATCATTATAGAATTATAATCATCATGATGTTTTTCAAACTCTGCAGCTAATTCAGCAGTTCCAAATCCAGTTGAGACACAAAATGCGCCAATATGATCTTCAATATTAGTTTCCTTTGGAGCAATAAAATCGGCAAGCGCTATTGATGGAGTTCCTTCTTTCTTTTTTAATTGCTGACGTAATGTTCTTACAGTTGAAGTTACAATCTCTCTTTTATTATCACCATAAATCTCAATATCATCTACATTAGAATTTGCAGGAAAAATTCCAAAAACAGCTTTGGCGGTTAATAAATTTTCATTTAATACTTTAGCTAACAGTAATTTTGCATCAGTAAATAAATTGGTTGCTTCTTTTCCTACAACTTTATCGTTTAAAATTGCAGGATATTTACCTGCCAATTCCCACGTTCTAAAAAACGGTGTCCAATCTATATAATCAACTAATTTCGACAAGTCAAAATCTTCATAAACCTGAATTCCTTCAAAATTTGGTTGCTGTATTTCTGTAGAATTCCAATCAATTTTAAATTTATTTTCACGAGCTTCTGTTAACGACACATATTCCTTACTTGAAGATCTATTTAAAAATCCTTCGCGAACTTTAATATAATCTGCCTTAATATCACCTATATATTTTTGATTTATTCTGTTATTCAATAAATCTCCAACAACAGTAACGGCTCTTGAAGCATCATGTACGTGAACAACTGCGTTTGAATATTGTGTGTCAATTTTTACAGCAGTATGTGCTTTTGATGTAGTTGCTCCACCAATTAATAATGGAATTGTAAAGTTTTGGCGCTCCATTTCTGAGGCTAAATAGGCCATTTCATCAAGTGATGGCGTAATTAAACCACTTAATCCAATAACGTCTACATTTTCAGCTTTGGCAGTTTCTATAATTTTTTCAGGTGAAACCATTACACCTAAATCCACAATATCATAATTATTACAACCTAATACAACACCCACAATATTTTTACCAATATCATGAACATCGCCCTTAACCGTTGCTAACAAAATTTTACCGTTTGCCTTACTTACTTCTCCTTTATCTGCCTCAATGTAAGGTAACAAATAAGCAACTGCACGTTTCATAACACGGGCTGATTTTACCACTTGAGGTAAAAACATTTTTCCTGAACCAAATAAATCGCCCACTACATTCATCCCTATCATTAAGTTCCCTTCAATAACTTCAATTGGCTTGTTAGCTAATTTTCTGGCTTCTTCAATATCTTCAACAACAAATTCATCAATTCCTTTAACCAATGCATGTGTAATTCTTTCTTGTAATGGTTTTTCTCGCCAAGACAAGTCTACTTTATTTTCTCTTGCAGCACCAACAACTGTTTCAGCAAAAGCTAATAATCGTTCGGTTGCATCTTCTCTTCTATCTAAAATTACATCTTCAACGTGTTCTAATAAATCTTTTGGAATTTCATCATAAACCTCTAACATTGTTGGATTTACAATTCCGATATTCATTCCTGCTTGAATGGCATAATATAAAAATACGGAATGCATTGCCTCACGTACTTTATCATTTCCTCTAAATGAAAAAGATACGTTGCTAACTCCACCACTAACACTTACATAGGGCAAATTTTCACGCACCCATTTGGTTGCTTCAATAAAATCGATAGCATTGCGTTTATGCTCATCCATTCCTGTTGCCACTGGAAAAATATTTAAATCAAAAATGATATCTTCGGGTGGAAATTTCACCATATTCACCAAAATATCGTAGGAACGTTTACAAATTTCAATTCTTCTATTATAATTATCTGCTTGTCCAACCTCATCAAAAGCCATGACAACAACAGCCGCACCATAACGTTTAATTAGTTTTGCATGATGTATAAATTGCTCCTCTCCTTCTTTTAAACTGATTGAGTTTACAACGCATTTTCCTTGAGCTACTTGCAAACCAGCTTCTATAATTTCCCATTTAGAGCTGTCAATCATAATTGGCACACGCGCAATATCTGGCTCTGCAGCAATTAAATTCATAAAACGAACCATCGCTACTTTACCATCTAACAAACCATCATCCATATTTATGTCGATAATTTGCGCTCCTCCTTCTACCTGTTGACGCGCAATTGCTAAGGCTTCATCATATTTTTCTTCCTTAATTAATCGTAAAAACTTGCGTGAACCAGCCACGTTAGTTCTTTCTCCAACATTTATAAAATTACTTTCGGGAGTAACCACCAATGGTTCTAAACCAGATAACCTTAAATATTTTTCGTTTTTATTCATTTTATCTTGATGTAATTCTGAAATTATTTCAGAATTACGTATAAATTCAATTTGTATTAATTATTAACTTCAGAAACCAATCTAGGCTTAAAGTCTTTCACCATATCAGCAATAGCTTTAATATGTGCTGGAGTTGTTCCACAACAACCTCCAATAATATTTATTAAATTTTTATCTAAATATTCTTTGATTTGAGCAGCCATCATTTCTGGAGATTCATCATATTCACCAAAAGCGTTTGGTAAACCTGCATTTGGATGTGCAGAAATTTTTAAATTTGAATTTTTTGCCAATACTTCTAAATGTGGTGTTAATTGTTTGGCACCCAATGCACAATTAAAACCAATAGTTAATAAAGGAATATGAGCTACTGAAATTAAAAAAGCTTCAGCAGTTTGCCCAGATAAAGTTCTTCCACTAGCATCGGTAATTGTCCCACTTAGCATAATTGGAATGTCAATATTTCGTTGGTCTTTTACTTCTTCAATTGCAAAAAGTGCTGCTTTTGCGTTTAAAGTATCAAACACAGTTTCTACTAACAATACATCTACACCACCATCAATTAACGCTTCAACTTGTTGTTTATAGGCAATTCGTAAATCATTAAAAGAAACTGCTCTAAACCCTGGATCATTAACATCTGGCGACATACTTGCCGTACGATTTGTTGGTCCAATTGATCCTGCCACAAAACGAGGTTTATTTGGATTTTTAGCAGTAAACTCATTAGCAATTTCTTTTGCTATTTTAGCTGATTGAAAATTTAATTCATACACAAAATCTTCCATTTCATAATCTGCCATTGCGATAGTTGTACTTGAAAAAGTGTTGGTTTCAATAATATCAGCACCAGCTTCTAAATATTTTGCGTGAATTTCTTTAATTGCTTTTGGCTGTGTAATTGAAAGCATATCATTATTTCCTTTTACAGAAATATGAAAATCTTTAAATTTTTCACCTCTATAATCTTCTTCAGTAAATTTATACTGTTGAATCATAGTTCCCATAGCGCCATCAAGCACTAAGATTTTATTTTCTAATATTTTTCGGATGTCTTCCATTTTATCATTTTTACATAAACATTTTGGAAGTTATTAAGAAGTATTACTTTAAAGTGTGTGTTATCTGTCCAAAAAAATGGTAGAACGTAGCACCTTCTTTAGCTTTAAAGGGTTGCTAAGGCTTCAATAGGTCTATTCCCTCTGCCTTTCTTAATAACTAATTTAGTATGTTTATGAACTTTTTTGTGCAAATAAACGGCATATTCTTATGAATTACAAACTGTAGTTCATAATAATACTATTCTACAATAATTTTTCTGTTAATTTATTCATTTCCGCCACTTTATTTGAAAAATCACCTTTAATTTTTTTTCTAAATTCGTTTAAATTTTTAGCTAAATCATCAATATCATTTGGAAGTACATCTTCAAAAAACTGACGCAAGCGTTTTGCCAATGTTGGTGATTTTCCATTGGTAGAAATGGCAATTTTTATATTTCCTTTGGTTACAATTCCGCCCATATAAAAATCACAATACGGCGGATTATCCGCAACATTTACTAAAATATGACGATCTTTACAATCTTTATAAACCTCAACATTTACAGCAATGTTATCGGTTGTTGCAATTACCATATGTTTACCCGTTAAATATGAAACTTTATAAGAATCTTCAATAAGTATAACGTAATGATTTTTAGCCAATTCAATTAATTTTTGATGAAAGTTTGGAGCAACAACAGTAACTTTCGCATTTGGACTCGATTTTAACAAAAATGTTAATTTTTCTAATCCCACATTTCCTCCTCCAACAATCAGCACTTCTAATTGGGTTACTTTTAAAAAAATGGGGTATAATTCGTTTTGCTCCATTTTAATAAAGATTATATGACGAATTATTTACAGCAATTTGCTCATAAAACGAACGTAATTTAGCGCTTTCAGTAACAACTTCGCCAATAACAATAATTGCTGGTGAGCCTAATTTTTGCTGCTCAACAACTTCTAAAATAGAATCGATAGTCCCAACTCCAATTTTTTCATTGGCTGTTGTTCCATTTTGAATGATTGCAGTTGGAACATTGCTTTTATTGTATTTTTTAAAAACAGAAACAATTTCAGGCAACTTACTCATTCCCATTAAAATAACCACAGTTGCGGTAGATTGGGCTGCTAAATACACATCATTTGATAATTTCCTTTCGGTTGTTGTACCTGTAATTACCCAAAAACTTTCTGAAACGCCTCTTTTTGTTAAAGGAATTCCCTGACTTGCAGGAACTGCTATTGAAGATGAAATTCCTGAAACTACTTCAGTCTCAATTCCAAACGATTCTATATAATCTATCTCTTCTGCACCTCTTCCAAAAATAAACGGATCGCCGCCTTTTAACCGCACTGCATTTCCAAATTCAAAGGCATTTTTTACAATTAATTCATTAATTTCATCTTGCGTAAAACTGTGCATTCCTTTTCGTTTACCAACAAAAATTCTTTTCGCCTCTTTAGGAACATACTCTAATAATTCCCTATTAATTAAGGCATCATACAATACAACTTTTGCATTTTTTAGTGCTTTTACACCTTTTACAGTTATTAAATCTGGATCACCTGGCCCAGCTCCAACTAAAGTTACTTTTGGTTTTATATTAAGCTTCATCTGATCCGTTTTTAATTCTATATTCAGTTGCTTTTGCATAAAATAATTGGGCATCGGCTACATATTTATCTGCAAATTGTTTTGTTGGCTCATTTTTTTGAATTTGATATACAAACTCTGAAAATATTGTTGGCAATTCAATTTTATCTGCAAAAACAGTTTCAAATAATGTAATAATGTTTGCTTGTGTATTCGTGCTTTCACCTTCAGTTAACAACATTGCTTTTGCAGTATTTACCATACTTGTATATGCATAATAAATACTATCTGAATATTGATTTAGTTTTAATGCTTCTGAGGCATTTTCAATTTTTTCTTCACTTTCAAATAACAATGTAGCAACTAAATCTATTACAACTCCGGCACATTCACCTACTCCAACAGCCATTTCGTATTGTTCTTCTGAACCCCAATCTATAAAATCGCTTGGCACCAAATTAGAAGTATCTGCTAATGGTTTTAAAATATCATAAAAATATCTTTCTCCTTGCCTGTCGTAATAATTTAAGAAAGATTCTCCCGTTTTAACATTACTTTCATAATCTTTTAAAATAGTTCGTAATGCTTCTGAACCTCTTTTACTCGGAATTTTTATTACTTTATTAGAAACTCGTCCTTCTCCATTTCCTAAAACACCACCGCCTAATAACACTTGTAAAGCCGGAGCAACTAATTTACCAGATTTCACTGTCATTCCCTGAAACCCAATATGCGCCATAGAGTGTTGCCCACAAGAGTTCATACAACCACTAATTTTAATGGTAATTTCCTTATTATTTGCGTATTGCGGAAATTCAGATTTTAATACATTTTCTAATTCTCTAGTAATTCCAGTACTACTTGCTATTCCTAAATTACAGGTATCAGTTCCTGGGCAAGAAGTAATATCTAACGTGCTATTGTAACCAATATCAGCAAAGCCTAATTTCTTTAATTCAACATAAAAGAAAGGCAATAAAGCTTCTTTTACATGACGAATTAATATATTCTGACGAAGCGATAAACGCATTTCATTTCCAGCATATTTTTTTATTAGATCGGCTAATAATCTGGCTTTATCTGTATAAAAATCGCCTAAATGTACTTTTATACCAATAGCAAATAGTCCATCTTGTTTTTGTGGAATTACATTGGATGTTTTCCAAGCATTATATTCTCTTACATTTTCAATTTTTACAGATGGAATCTCTACTGATGGAATTTCTATGGCTTTATCAAACTTTGATGTATCAATTTTAAATGTAGTATGTGATAATGCTTTTTGTTCATCTTCTACTAACTGCACAAAAGCATCAAATCCGATTTCTTTTACCAAGAATTTTAAACGAGCTCTGGCTCTTTTAGCTCGTTCGCCATGTCTATCAAAAACACGTAAAACAGCTTCAGTAATAGGAATAATTTTATCAGCTGAAATAAATTCAAATAAGGTATCGGCCAAACGTGCTTGCGATCCTAAACCACCACCAAGCATTACTTTAAAACCTATTTCACCATTTTTAATTTTTGCTATAAAACCTAAATCATGCATAAAACTTAAGGCAGTATCTTCATCAGTTCCAGAAAATGAAATTTTGAATTTACGACCCATTTCCTGACAAATAGGATTACGTAAAAAGAATTCGAACACCGCGTGTGCATACGGAGATACATCAAAAGGTTCATTAATATCAATCCCAGCCGTTTCAGAGGCGGTAACGTTTCTTACAGTATTTCCACAAGCTTCACGCAAGGTAATATCATCTTTCTCTAACGCTGCCCAAAGTTCAGGTGTTCTATCTAAACTTACATGGTGAATTTGAATATCTTGACGTGTAGTAATGTGTAATCTTCCTCTTGAATATTCATCTGAAACATTGGCAATTCTGTGTAATTGCTCGCTAGTAATTTTACCGAATGGTAATTTTATCCGAATCATTTGAACTCCAAACTGACGTTGTCCGTAAACGCCACGTGCCAAACGTAAACTTCTAAAACGCTCTTCGTCAATTTTGCCTTCGTAATAAAGTGCAATCTTTTTTTCTAGGTCAATAATATCCTTTTCGACGATCGGATTTTCGATCTCGGTTCTGAAACTTTGCATTAAGTATGATTTTTTTAGTTAGTATAAAAATCTTCTACCTCAATCTATTGAAAGAAGTAAAACAATATGTATGCTTTTGATTATTAGAGCTTTGCTTATTCTATAAATCCCGCGCCCGCTGTATTATTACTTTGTGGATCAATTAAAATAAACGCTCCATTTGTTCTGTGCTCTTTAAACGAATCAAAAAATATTGGTTTGTTTAATTGAAATGAAACAGATGCAATATCATTCATTCCTAAACTTGAAATATCTGATTTAATTCCAGAAAAATCGGTTTCAATTTTATGATTTATAGAACTCACCTTTGCTAAAACTTTATTAACACCGTGCTGTAAAACATATTTAGAGCCTGCAGTTAAATTTTTAGCATCCATCCAAGAAACTGTTGCCGTAAATTGCTTTTGAACTTTTGGTAATTCATCAACTTTTACAATCATATCTCCTCTGCTTACATTTACATTATCTTCTAATGTGATAGTACACGATGATCTTCTAGCGGCAGTTTCAAACTTTTTATCATAAAAATAAATTTCTTTAACTCTACTCTTCGTTTCTGAAGGCAATACAATAACTTCATCGCCAACTTTTATTTCGCCTCCATAAACTTTTCCTGCATATCCTCTAAAATCGTGATATTCTTCTGTTTTTGGGCGAATTACATATTGAACAGGAAAGCGAACTTTACCTCTATTATAAATATCTTTTGTATCTAATTTTTCTAAATGTTCTAATAAAGTTTGCCCTTTAAACCAACTCATTACAGTTGACTTTTCTACAACATTATCACCTTTTAAAGCACTAACTGGAATAAAAGTTATATTTTGATCTTCATAATCACTTTTATCTACCAATTTTTGAAAATCTGCTTTAATTTCATTGTATCTTTCTTCAGAAAAATCAACTAAATCCATTTTATTAATGGCAACAATCACATCTTTAATTCTCAATAAATTATTAATGAAAAAATGACGATAGGTTTGCTCAATAACTCCATGACGTGCATCAATTAAAATAATTGCCGCTTGTGATGTTGATGCTCCAGTTACCATATTTCTTGTATATTCTACGTGGCCAGGAGTATCTGCTATAATATAGCTTTTTGTTGCTGTTGAAAAATAAATGTGCGCAACATCAATAGTAATTCCTTGCTCACGCTCAGCCACTAATCCATCTGTTGCTAAAGAAAAATCTAAATAATCGTATCCTTTTTGTTTACTACTACGCTCAATTGCCTCTAATTTATCTGATGTTAATGATTTTGTGTCATACAATAATCTTCCAATTAACGTACTTTTTCCATCATCTACACTTCCTGCTGTTGCTATTTTTAAAACTTCCATTTTTTGGTTGTTTGTTTTTTGTTATTAGTTTTTGTAATTAAAAATTATTCATTTTTAACACATTAAAAGTATCCTTGTTGTTTGCGTTTTTCCATGGCAGCTTCTGAGCGTTTATCATCAATTCTGGCTCCTCTTTCCGAAATACTAGAATCTCTAATTTCAGCAACTACTTGGCTAATTGTAGTTGCATAAGAATCTACCGCAGCTGTACAACTCATATCTCCCACCGTTCTAAAACGCACCCAACGCTCTTCAACCTCCTCATCCTCATCTCTATATACATGTTCTGAAGCCGACCAAATTAAACCATCTCTTAAAAAAGTTTCACGTTTATGTGCAAAATAAATTGAAGGAATTTCTAGATTTTCACGTTCAATATAGGTCCAAACATCCAACTCTGTCCAATTTGAAATTGGGAAAACTCGTACATTTTGACCTAATTCAATTTGACCATTTAACATATCAAATAATTCTGGGCGTTGATTTTTTTCATCCCACTGACCAAAATCATCACGAACAGAAAAAATACGTTCTTTTGCTCTGGCTTTTTCTTCATCTCTACGCGCACCACCAATACAAGCATCAAATTTAAATTCTTCAATGGCATCTAACAATGTTGTTGTTTGCAACATATTTCTACTAGAGTATCTTCCGGATTCTTCTTTTACTTTTCCTTGATCTATGGAGTCTTGAACGTTTCTAACAATTAATTCAACACCTAATTCTTCCACCAATTTATCTCTAAATTCAATAGTTTCAGGAAAATTATGTCCTGTATCTATATGCATTAATGGAAAAGGAATTTTTGCTGGAAAGAATGCTTTTTGCGCCAATCTTACCAAAGTAATTGAATCTTTTCCTCCAGAAAATAACAATACTGGTTTTTCAAATTGCGCTGCAACTTCTCTAAAAATATAAATTGCTTCGTTTTCAAGTGCGTTAATATGTAACTTCTCTGTCATTATCTTTATTTTATGAATGCAATCCGCATTCTCTGTTTTCTAAAACTTTTGTTGGGTCGAAATATTTAAATTCGTTCGGTAAATTATGTTCTTTTAAATATGTATCTAATTGTTCATCAGACCAATGATAAAAAGGACTCACTTTTAAAACCCCATCTTTACTTACAGAAACAATATCTATACTATTTCTAAAAGCTGTTTGACCACTTCTTAAATTTGTAAACCAAACTTCTGGTTTATGTTCTGCCATTGCTCTATTAAAAGGTTCTAACTTTACTTGTTCTGTAAAAATTTTATGCAATGGATCTTCAATTTGAGGTATTCCTATAGTAGCATCTCTGTGAGCAGCCGTTTGCTGAGGAACATATAAATGAACATTTAATTTTAATGTGTCAATTAATTCATTTGCATGTTTATAGGTTTGTGGCGTGTTATAACCAGTATCGCACCATATAACTTTTAATTTTGGATTTACTTGTGTAGTTGCGTGTAAAATTGCAACTTCATAAGGTCTGAAATTAGTGGTTACTAAAGCATTTTTTGTAATACTTAAAGCCCAGATTATTATTTCAGCTGGCGATTTATCTTTTAAATCTTTATTGATTTGTGTTATATCTAAATTTTTCATGTGTCTTTATTATTATTTCTTAATGGTCACATGCTGTTCGCTTTTAATCATTCCGTTTTGTGATAAAATTTTGAACATGCTCGTTTCATTTTTTGCCCCATTTTACAAGATTCCAAACTCTTTCATGGAAAAAGTATAATACCATTTTTGTAATAACTTCAACCATACCTATTGATAATGCCATTTTAATTTCTCCAGTAATAAAAAATGAGATTACAATTGTATCAATAGTACCAACCATGCGCCAACTTATTGCTTTCACAATACTGCGGGTGGCGTTTTCTGAACTTTTAACTTTTTGAAAACTTTTTTCAGTTTCTTTTTCATTTGAAGTTAAAATTTGATCTAAAATCATTTTTATAAATTATAAATATTTTTGACAATGCAAACATACGGCTTTTTTTATTAGTCTACCAAACCGATAGACTTATAGGTTGTTAAAAATTAAAGAATTAACATATTCGTAAAAATCGATAGTATTTTTTAGTTATTTAATGCTTGATTTAGGTCTTGAATTACATCATTCACATGCTCTAAACCAACCGAAATACGCACTAACCCAGGAAAAATACCTGCAGATAATTGTTCTTCTGATGTTAACTTACTATGCGTTGTAGATGCTGGATGCGTAACTATGGTTCTGGTATCACCTAAATTTGCCGATAACGAACACATTTTTATAGCATTCAAAAATTTTCGTCCCGCTTCAATTCCTCCTTTTATATCTATTGCAATAATATTTCCTCCTAATTTCATTTGCTTTTTAGCAATTTCATATTGAGGATGCGATTTTAAAAAAGGGTATTTTACTGTATTTACTTTTGGATGATTTTCTAAAAATTCAGCAATTTTTAACGCATTTTCGCAATGTTTATCTACTCTAACTGCCAAGGTTTCCAAACTTTTACTCAAAATCCAAGCATTAAAAGGTGACATTGCTGGGCCTGTATTTCTTGAAAACAAATAGATTTCACGAACTAAATCTGAGCTTCCAACTACAACTCCACCTAAAACTCTTCCTTGCCCGTCCATTAACTTTGTGGCAGAATGCACCACTAAATCTGCTCCAAATTTTATGGGTTGTTGAATGTATGGCGTTGCAAAACAGTTATCTATTATCAATAACAAATTGTGCTTTTTGGCAATTGTGCCTAATAATTCTAAATCTATAATATCAACTCCTGGATTTGTTGGAGATTCAGCATATAAAATTTTTGAGTTTGGCTGAATAAATTGTTCAATCTCTTCTGGTTTATTAATATCAAAATAAGAAGTTTCAATTCCCCATTTTGGAAAATATTTTGTAAACAATGTGTGTGTTGAACCAAAAACCGAACGCGCAGAAACAATGTGATCTCCACTACTTAATAAAGCTGCAAAGGTTGAATAAATGGCAGCCATTCCTGTTGCAAACGCATAACCATCTTCAGCACCTTCCATTTTAACTACTTTTTCTACAAATTCTGTAGTATTTGGATTGCTAAATCGAGAATATATATTTCGTTCCTTTTCTTCAGAAAAAGAAGCTCTCATATCTTCTGCATCTTCAAAAACAAAGCTAGATGTAATGTACATTGGCGTTGTATGTTCCTGAAATTGAGATCTCTCCAACTGAGTTCTAACTGCTTCTGTTTCAAAATTTTTATGGCTCATTTGTTTGGTATTTCACTTATTTGTAAAAATATATTGACAGATTCTGAAACAAGTTCAGAATGAGGTTTAAAAGTTATTTGAATTAATTTTTTTCTGCTAATCTTAAAATATCTCCAAAAACGCCACGCGCTGTAACCGCTGCTCCTGCTCCTGCTCCTTGAATTACAATTGGTTTTTCGCCGTACGATTCTGTAAATACTTCAAAAATTGCGTCGGCTCCTTGTATTTGTCCTAATGCACTATTTGCAGGAACAGAAATTAATTTTACTTCTAAAATTCCTTTGTCTTCTTGCAAATTACCCGATAAATCACCAATATATCTTAACACATGATTTTCTTTTTGCGCTTCTTTTTTAGCTTGGTAATACGCATTCATTTCTTCTAATTTACCTAAAAATTCTTTTGCAGAACCTTCTCGTAAATTTTCTGGAATTAAATTTTCAATAATAACATCCTCAAATTCATTTTGCAAATCTAACTCTCTGGCTAAAATTAATAATTTTCTTCCTACATCATTTCCGCACAAATCTTCTCTCGGATCTGGTTCAGTATAACCGTTTTTAATAGCTTCACCTAAAACTTCACTAAAAGGCCTGTTTTGAACAGAAAAATTGTTAAACAAATAACTTAAGCTCCCTGAAAAAACTCCTCTAATTCTTGTAATATTTTCACCAGAATCATGCAATAATTTAATCGTATCAATCAATGGTAAACCAGCACCAACATTGGTTTCGTACAAATATGCTTTTTTAAATTCTTTTAATTTACCACGCAATTCTTTGTAAAATGAATAGCTTAATGTATTGGCAATTTTGTTTGAAGAAATTAAATCGAAACCATTTTCAACTAGGTTTATATAGTTTTTTACAAATTCGCTATTTGCGGTATTATCTATAGCAATTAAGTTTTCTAAATGATTTTTTTCAGCAAAATCTAAAATATTCTGAATATTATTTTCAACTGTACTATTTTCTAAATCTTTAGCCCAATTTTCAGAAACACCATTTTTATTAAACAATACTTTTGATGAGTTAGCTACTGCAAAAATGTTTAAATTGATATTTTTTCTATTGATAATGTTTTCTTTGCTTTTTAAAATTTGATTGATCAGCGTTCCTCCAACTAATCCTTTTCCAAAAATGGCAATATTTATGTTTTTAGAAACACCGAAAATTTCACCGTGAATTACATTTACCGCTTTGTTTAAATCTGATTTTTTTACCACCAAACACACATTTTCGCCGGTTACAGTATTGTTAATTAAAATTGGCGTAATATGGTTTTTAATTAAAGCGCTGTATGGCTGATTAAAAGAGTACAAACTTTGCCCGATGATTGAAATTACCGAAACTTTTTCTGTAACATAAATCTGACTTACATCTTTGGTTTGAAACTCATTACTAAACTCATTTTCCAACACCGTTTTTGCTTTGTAACCATTTTTAGCTTCCACTACAAAACCAATTCCACGCTCTGATGATCCTTGTGAAATAATACTGATACTGATATTTTCTCTCCCTAAAGCACCAAAAATTCGTCCATCAACACCAACCTTCCCTAATAAACCTCTACCAATTAAATTTACCAAAGCAACATCTTCTTGCACAGATAACGATTTAATTCCGCCTTGCTCCGATTCTGAACCAATTAAAGTTCCAGGATTTTCAGGATCAAACGTATTTAATATTCTTAACGGAATATTCTTTTCTATTAATGGAATAATGGTTTTTGCGTGTAAAATATTTGCTCCAAAATTGGCCATTTCATTAGCTTCCTGATACGAAAGTTTTTCTATCTTTTTTGAATTTTCAACCAAATCCGGATTTGCAGTATAAATTCCGCTTACATGTGTATAATTTTGAAACTCTTCAGCATTTAAAAAGTTTGCTATTAATGATGCCGTATAATTACTACCATTTCTACCCAAAGTAGTTGTTTCCCCATTTAAATTTGATGCAATAAAACCAGTAATTATTTGCGTAACATCACCATTATTCTTTCTATAATATTCAATCACATTTTCTTCTGAAACACTTTCAAAAGGTAAGGCTTTTCCAAACTGATTATTAGTTTTTATCAATGTTCTAGCATCTACAAAATTGGCTTTTATACACAATTTATTTAATAAATGAGTCAAAGTTTTTGCAGATAAAATTTCTCCTTGCGCCAACACCTGATCTTTTACTTTTGGAGTGTAATCTCCTAGTAAATTTACACCTCTAAAAATTTCATCTAATAATTGAAATTCAGCACCTAAATCCACCGAATTATCAATTTCTAATTGATAGCTTTTCAGTTTTTCAAACTCATCAGCATATGGCAAATTATTTTTTGCTTTTTCTAAAATAGACTCTAAAGAATCTGTAGTATTTCCTCTTGCTGAAACCACCACAGTTATTTTTTCTCCATTTTTAATTTTATTAGCAATAATTTGTAAAGAACTCTCAATTCCAATACCGTTTGCTAATGACTTTCCTCCAAATTTTACTACTTTCATTTTATTTTTTTTAGAACTTTGATTAAATATTGGCTCTATAATTTTACTCAATTGTTGATATTCCATTAAAAAAGCGTCGTGCCCGTGTACAGAATTTATTTCGTTATAGGTAACTTTTGGGTTTGTTAATGCTAAATGTTTGTGTGTTTCTCTATTTTCTTCCGCAGTAAAAAACAAATCAGAATCTACTCCAACAATATGAATATTTGCTTTAATTGAATCTAAAATTGTTGCTTCTCTACCTTTAGTTACATCAATTGTTCTTAATAATTGATTCATTAATTTATAGGCCGAAAGCTGAAAACGTTCTTGTAATTTTTTACCGTGATGCAACAACCAACTTTCTACATTAAAAATTTCTAACTCTTCATTTTTTGATCGTTGGAAACGTTCTTTAAACGATTCTGGAGTTCGGTAACACAACATTGCATGCATACGAGCATCGTGCACCGGATTGCAAGAATTTGATAAAAACTGTTCCTGAATTTGGCAATTTGCAATTAACCAATCGGTAGATTTCCAATCGGTTGCAATGGTTATTAAGTGTTTTGTAATTGTTGGATTTAACACTGCCATTTCCCACGCAATTCCACCTCCTAATGAACCTCCTATTAATGCAAAAAGTTCCTTCAATTTTAATTCTTGTAAACCAATTAAAAATATTTTAGCAATATCTCGCGCCACAAAATCTTTATAATTTTCAATCACAAAACCATCAAAACCATTTCCAGGAATATTGAATGATAAAACAGTATATTTATTGGCATCAATTACTTTATTTCCACCAACCAAATCGCACCACCAACCATTTTCACCGGCAACATCACTATTACCTGTTAATGCGTGATTTACTAAAACTACCGGTGCAGTATATAAATCTTGTCCAAATAGTTGATACGAAAGATTTATATCCTGACCTAAAGTTCCTTTTTCAGGAATAAAATTGGTTATTTTAATATGTTTTAACTTACTCATTAAATTATTTATTCATTGATTAAAAATCAAAAAACTGACTTTAGTTGCTTAAAAAATAATGTTATGAGAAATTGCAGAAATTACCGAAAGTAATTATTGAGTTATCTATCCAAATTGGGTAGAATTTAGCACCTTCTTTAAAAATAAAGGGTTGCTAAGGCTTCACTGGGTCTATTCCCTCTGCCTTTCTTGATAACAATTGTCAATTAGTTTATGAACTAAGGCGCAAATTAACGTAATAATTTTTTCTCACACAAAAAATTTCAGCATAAATTAAATTTGCTTAAAAGCCTCTTCTAAATCTTGCTTTAAATCTTCAATAGCTTCTAAACCTACAGACAACCTAATTAAATCTTGAGTTACTCCAGCTCCAGCTTGTTGCTCAATCGTTAATTGTTGGTGCGTTGTACTTGCCGGATGAATTATTAATGATTTTGTGTCACCAATATTGGCTAATAATGAAAATATTTTAGTAGCATCTGTCACTTTTTTAGCAGCTTCAAACCCTCCTTTTAAACCAAAAGTAACTAAACCACTTTGTCCGTTTGGTAAATATTTTTTAGCCAATTTATAGTATTTACTACTTTCTAAACCAGGATAATTTACCCAAGCAACTTCTTCTTTGCTTTCTAACCATTTTGCCAACTCCAATGCATTTGCACTATGTTGTTTTATACGAACTGGCAACGTTTCTAATCCTTGTATAATTTGAAAAGCGTTAAACGGACTTAAAGCACCACCAAAATCACGTAATCCTTCTAAAATTAATTTAAAAGTAAACGCAGCTGCTCCTAAAGCTTCGCTATAAATTAAACCATGATAACCTGCTGATGGTTCAGTAAATTCAGGGAATTTTCCATTGGTCCAATCAAAAGTTCCGGCATCAATAATGGCGCCACCTAAAGAGTTTCCTTGTCCGCCTATATATTTTGTTAATGAATGGATTACCAAATTTGCTCCGTGTTTTATTGGATTTAACAACGCTGGACTTGCAACAGTATTGTCAACAATAAATGGCACTCCAGCTGCTTTTGATTGTTCTGCAATAGCTTCTAAATCTAACACGTCTAATTTTGGATTTCCTAAAGATTCAACAAAAAAAGCTTTTGTATTTTCTTGCACTGCATTTTTAAAATTTTCTGGGTTTGAAGCATCTACAAACGTAGTTGTTATTCCCAATCTTGGTAAGGTAACATTTAGTAAAGTAAATGTTCCGCCATACAAACTACTTGAAGCTACTATATGATCACCAGCTTTTAATAAGGTTAACAATCCTGTAGAAATTGCCGAAGTTCCTGATGCAAAGACTACCGCACCAACACCACCTTCAATGGCGGCTAAACGTTGTTGTAAAATATCATTGGTAGGGTTGTTTAATCTGGTATAAATAAATCCTAATTCTTTTAATGAAAATAAATTTGCCGCGTGTTCTGTATCATTAAAAACATACGATGATGTTTGATAAATTGGAACAGCTCTCGTTCCTCCTGTTTTAGTTGTATCGTGTCCGGCGTGTAATGCTTGTGTTGAAATTTTTTGAGTACTCATTGTTATATTTTTTATATTTTAATTCTAATGTATTTTAATAAAAAAGTCCCTTTGGTTTTAGGTATTACCAAAGGGACTTAAATCTATATCGATTTTATTTTTTCCATTTATTTTTGGCAATACCATTTCATTGTGCTACGCATCATTTGCATAGACATTTCTGATAAGTTGCACATATTTTTTGGAAAATTTAAATTCATTTTATTACTTTTTTGATATAAAAAAACCTCTGAGTTATCAGAGGTTTCTATTTGTTATATTTTATTACATTTTAAACAATAGCATCCTCTGTGTAAATTTTACACATCATTGTACGCATTTTGTTAAACATAATTTTCATTTTTCTTTATTTTGATGTGACAAATGTAAATACATTTTTTTAATATGCAACAAAAAAATTAATTATTTTAATTCTGCCGTACCAAAGCTAACTGAAAAATCAACACACCAAATATTTACAATTTTATACTTCGCTACATCTGTATTTTCAGGAATTGTGTACGTAAAATCACCTGAAATTCCTTTTAAATCGCCCAAGTTTACAAATTCTGTAGAATTCACATCTGTAGATAAATACACTAATAATTTTGGCCCATTATCCGTTTTAAAATTTGAGAAACTTAATACTGTTATATCAGCATTTACAGATGCTTTTCCAGATGTTGGATGTGCTCCATTTACAAAATCTCCCATCACAAAAATGTTTCCATTTGTTGGGTTATCATCTTCCATTTCCATTTGCTGTACAATTGTTTCCATTTCATCGTTTCCCGAGCAATTACTAAATATTAAAGCAAAAAGTACCAATACAGTTATTTTCTTCATAATATATTTAAGTTTTATAAACTATAGTCTAAAAAAGATTAAAATCATTACAAAATATTCATTAAAAAATTATTTGATAGTTAATTAGTATTTAGTTTTTAAATTTTCATAACTTTGCAAACGAAATATTCAAGAGGAAAAATTTGAACTGATTGCAACCTCATTAAAAAATGCTAAAGCAGTAATTATTTACTCTCTTTAGCGACCAACGCAATCAACAAAATTTTCTTCAAACAATTTAAAATTAAATAATTATGTCATATTTATTTACATCCGAATCAGTTTCTGAAGGACATCCAGATAAAGTTGCTGATCAAATTTCGGATTCATTAGTAGATAACTTTTTAGCTTTTGATGAAAACTCAAAAGTTGCTTGTGAAACATTGGTTACAACTGGTCAAGTAGTATTAGCTGGAGAAGTAAAATCTAACACATATTTAGATGTTCAAAAAATAGCACGTGATGTTATCAATCAAATTGGTTATACTAAAAGTGAGTATATGTTTGATGGAAATTCTTGCGGTGTTTTTTCTGCAATTCACGAACAATCGCAAGATATTAATCAAGGTGTTGATAGAGCAACCAAAGAAGAGCAAGGTGCTGGTGATCAAGGAATGATGTTTGGTTACGCAACCAACGAAACCGAAAATTATATGCCTTTAGCATTGTATTTAAGTCATTTAATTCTACACGAATTGGCTGCTTTAAGACGCGAAAATAATGAAATAACCTATTTACGTCCAGATTCTAAAAGTCAGGTTACTATTGAATACACCGATGATAATGTTCCTTTTAGAATTAAAGATATTGTAGTTTCAACACAACATGATGATTTTGGACCAACAGACGAAGCTATGTTAGCTAAAATTAAAAGTGATGTTATTTCAATTTTAATTCCTAGAGTTTTAAAACAATTACCAGCTAATATTAAAGCATTGTTTAATGATAATATTACATATCACGTAAATCCTACCGGGAAATTTGTAATTGGCGGACCTCACGGAGATACAGGGTTAACAGGAAGAAAGATTATTGTTGATACTTACGGTGGAAAAGGAGCTCACGGTGGTGGAGCTTTCTCTGGAAAAGACCCAAGTAAAGTGGATAGAAGTGCTGCATATGCAACGCGTCATATCGCTAAAAACTTAGTTGCTGCTGGTGTTGCAGATGAAATTTTAATTCAGGTTTCTTATGCCATTGGTGTTGTAAAACCAATGGGGATTTATGTAAATACGTACGGAACTTCAAACGTAAATAAAGGTGATGGCGAAATTGCAGAAATAGTAGAACAACTATTTGATATGAGGCCTGCAGCAATTGAAGCACGTTTAAAACTACGTCAGCCAATGTATTTAGAAACAGCCGCTTACGGACATATGGGACGTGACAATAGAACTGTTACAAAAAAATTTACAAATGTTGATGGAACAGAAAAAGTAATTGATGTTGAGTTATTTACTTGGGAAAAGCTTGATTATGTTGATAAAGTAAAAGCAGCTTTTGGACTGTAATTATTTTATTTTTTAATAAAAATTTAAAATCTTCACTACTTTAGGTTCTCCTAAATTTTTGAAGATTTTTTTAACTTTTTTTCACAAAAAAAGCCTCTCAAAATTGAGAGGCTTTTTTTGTGCGGGCGGGGAGACTCGAACTCCCACACCTTGCGGCACCAGATCCTAAGTCTGGCGTGTCTACCAATTCCACCACGCCCGCGTGGTAATTGTGGGTGCAAATATACACAATCCTAACAAATTGCAAAGTAGTTATTAAATATTTTTTTAATCAATTTTAATCAAAAAAAAAATGTGTAATTTTGAGTAAAATAAATACTACTCTTAATGGAAAATATTAAATCATACGTAACTAATAATAAAGAAAGATTTATACATGAACTTATTGAATTATTGAAAATCCCATCAATAAGTGCAGATTCAGCTTATAGTCAAGATGTGTTAAACACTGCCGATGCTGTAAAAGATGCTTTAGAAAAAGCAGGATGTACTGCCGTTGAAATTTGTGAAACTCCTGGTTATCCAATAGTTTATGGTGAAAAAATTATAAACCCAAAACTTCCAACTGTATTAGTTTATGGACATTATGATGTGCAACCTGCAGATCCAATTAACTTATGGACCTCTCCTCCTTTTGAGCCTGTTATAAAAGTAACTGATAAACATCCTGAAGGAGCCATATTTGCTCGTGGCGCTTGTGATGACAAAGGTCAAATGTATATGCATGTAAAAGCATTAGAATATATGACCGTTAATAATGAGTTACCTTGCAACGTAAAATTTATGATTGAAGGTGAAGAAGAAATTGGCTCATCAAGCTTAGCTTGGTTTGTTGAACGCAATCAAGAAAAACTTGCAAATGATGTTATTTTAATTTCTGATACTGGAATGATTTCAAATTCACAACCATCAATTACAACTGGCTTACGTGGTTTAAGTTATGTTGAAGTTGAAGTAACTGGTCCAAACAGAGATTTACATTCCGGTTTATATGGTGGTGCAGTTGCAAATCCAATCAATATTTTAACAAAAATGATTGCATCCTTACACGATGAAAACAACCACATAACAATTCCAGGATTTTATGATAAAGTAGAAGAACTTTCCCTGGAAGAAAGAGCTGAAATGGCAAAAGCTCCTTTTTCATTAGAAAATTATAAAGATGCACTTGATATAGAAGATGTTTATGGTGAACAAGGCTACACAACAAACGAACGAAATTCTATCCGTCCAACTTTAGATGTCAATGGAATTTGGGGAGGTTATACTGGTGAAGGAGCAAAAACTGTAATTGCCAGCAAAGCTTATGCAAAAATATCTATGCGATTAGTTCCAAATCAAGATTGGAAAGAAATAACAGAATTGTTTAAAAATCATTTTGAAAGTATTGCACCTAAAGCTGTAAAAGTAAAAGTTACACCTCATCATGGTGGGCAAGGTTATGTAACTCCAATTGACAATATTGGTTATCAAGCGGCAAACAAAGCGTATACTGAAACTTTTGGCATTCCAGCAATTCCACAACGTTCTGGAGGAAGTATTCCTATTGTTGCGCTATTTGAAAAAGAATTAAAAAGCAAAACTATATTAATGGGATTTGGTTTAGATAGTGATGCTATACATTCACCAAATGAACATTTTGGAGTATTTAACTACTTAAAAGGTATTGAAACAATTCCTTTATTTTACAAATATTTTGCTGAGTTACATTCCTAATAAAAAAGGGTTTCAATATATATTGAAACCCTTTTTTATTTAACTTATATTTTAATTAACTGGAATATAAATTTCTGTAATCCATTTAGCCGGATTGGATGTGTTTTCTGGTCCTACTTTGTAAATTTCAAAAGGCTCAGCATTTTCTGTTGCAATTAATCCTGCATCTGAAATTGCCTTGCTAGCAGCAATCCAAGCTTCATTTGAAAATTTATAATCACCTATAAATTCGGTTTTAAACGTTTTTACAGGCTCTTGAAATCCTGTTAAAATATTCCCAGTAGTTATAATTCTTACGTTTACAGGAAAACAAGCAGAAAACATAACTGTTTTATTTTCTTCATCCCATTTATGGTATAAAACAAAAGGATTTCCATACTTTTCTATAGTATTTTCATCCATAAAATTAGAAACATTTGCCATCATTTCTCTCATGTTATCATTAAATAAATCCATTTTACACGATGTTGTTTGATATAAATAAAAACCGCCGCCATAATCAACTATACCTTTAAAATTAAAGCTATGTTTTTCCATTTCTTTTGTTAAATATTGATCTAATAACTCCAAACCTCTGTTATACATCGGAGTCATATTTTTTTCTATTCCACCTTTAAAAAGCCAATATAATTTTTCACTAAAACTATTTTTACCACGCATTCCCCACGTTACTTCAGTACCATTTTCAACTGCATTAAATTTCCAATAAACCTCTGGGGCACTTCCTGAACCAAAATCTATTTGTTGAATAATTTCTTTATTTGGTATTATTGAAATAGTTTTCATTGAACCACTTCCTTCTGCTCCAGTCCAAGAATATGACGCTCCAACTCCCGAAGTTATTTCAGGATACGATGCAACAATTGAACTATCCATTTCTAACCAAGGCCCCCAATTATTCCAGTTTTTATAATCGTTTATTTCATTAAAAACCATCTCAATAGGCACTTTTATTGTACGTGTACTTTTAGTATTGTAATCTGCTTTTAAAGTAGCTATATAAATAGACCCTCCAATTATAAAAATTAACAAAAAAAGTACTATATATTTTAAAGCTCTCATAATTATCATATTAGTTTTTAGCTTAGCTAAATTAATAAATTAATCGGTGAAATTTTAGTAAATTTGGAGTTCAATCAAATTTTAATAATATGAAAATTAAATATTTAGTGTTTTCGATACTATTTGTGTCGATTTTATTTTCTTGTAAAAAGGAAAAAGAAGCAATTGTTGAAGAACCATTTCAGTATGAAGTAGAACAATTTGCAGATGTAAAAATTCTTCGTTATCAAATTCCTGGTTTTGAAAACCTTACTTTAAATCAAAAAAAATTGGTGTATTATTTATCTCAAGCCGGAATGGAAGGAAGAGATATTATGTACGATCAAAATTACCGTCACAATTTAAAAATAAGACGCGCTTTAGAAAATGTGTATCAAAATTTTAAAGGAGATAAAACTTCAGAAAACTGGAAAAATTTCGAAATTTATTTAAAAAGAATCTGGTTTTCAAACGGAATTCATCATCATTATTCTAACGACAAATTTATTCCAGAATTTACAAAAGAATATTTTGATAGCCTATTAAAAGAAACAAATACAGAACTTTTAGGTGAAGCGTATGATGTTATTTTTAATGATGCTGACGCTAAAAAAGTAAACTTAGATGAAAGCAAAGGTTTATTAGAAGGTTCTGCAATTAATTTTTATTCGCCAAATGTTACTGCTGCGGATGTTGATGCTTTTTATGCAACTAAAATTGATGAAAATAATGCAACACCTGTTGAATTTGGTTTAAACTCTAAATTGATTAAAAATGACGACGGTACTTTAGAAGAAAAAGTGTGGAAAGTTGGTGGAATGTACAGTGCATCTATTGAAAAAATAGTGTTTTGGTTAGAAAAAGCTGTTGAAGTTGCTGAAAATGAAAAACAAGCTGAAGCCTTAAAATTATTAATAAAATATTACCAAACTGGCGATTTAAAAACTTGGGACGACTATAATATTGCCTGGGCTACTAGCACCGATGGTGATATTGATTATATCAATGGATTTATTGAAGTTTATAACGATCCGAAAGCATATAGGGGCTCTTACGAAACAGTGGTGCAAATCAAAGATTTTGATATGTCTAAAAAAATGGCAGTTTTATCGGAAAACGCACAATGGTTTGAAGATAATTCAACATTGTTACCAGAACATAAAAAGAAAAATGTTGTTGGAGTTTCATACAAAACTGTAAATGTAGCTTCTGAATCTGGAGATTCTTCACCTTCAACACCAATTGGAGTGAACCTACCAAATAGCAACTGGATTCGTCAACAACATGGTTCTAAATCTGTTTCTTTAGGTAATATTATTGAAGCATACAACCAAGCTGGTGGAACTGATAAATTAAAAGAATTTGCTTTTGATGAAGCTGAAATTGCTGCTGAAATTGAATACGGACAAACGGCTGATAAATTACACACATCTTTACATGAAGTTATTGGTCACGCAAGCGGACAATTAAATGAAGGTATTGGACAACCAAAAGAAACTTTGAAAAATTATGCTTCAACTTTAGAAGAAGCGCGTGCTGATTTAGTTGGTTTGTATTATTTACCTGACGCAAAATTAGTTGAAATGAAAATTTCTCCAAATGCAGAAGGAATTGGAAAAGCAGCGTATGATGGTTACATTAGAAATGGTTTATTAACTCAATTAGTTCGTTTAAATTTAGGTGACGATATTGAAGAAGCACATATGAGAAACCGTCAATTAGTTGCTGCTTGGGCTTTTGAAAAAGGACAACCTGAAAATGTAATTGAAAAAGTTGTAAAGGATAATAAAACGTATTTTGTTATTAGAGATTACGCTAAATTAAGAGTTTTATTTGGCGATTTATTGCGTGAAATTCAACGTATAAAATCTGAAGGAGATTTTGAAGCTGGAAAAGCGTTGATTGAAACCTACGGAGTAAAAGTAGATCAAGCAATTCATAAAGAAGTTTTAGATAGAAATGCGAAATTTAAATCGGCTCCTTATAGTGGTTTTGTAAACCCAGTTTTAACTCCTGTAACTGACGCTGACGGAAATATTACTGATATTAAAGTAGTGCAACCAACTGATTTTGTTGAACAAATGTTAGATTATGCACAAAGATTTACAACGCTTCCAAACGAAAATTAAAAAATAGAATTTATCAATTTTTAAAATCCGTTTCAATTCTTTTTGAAGCGGATTTTTTTTTAGTGTAATGAAAAGGTTATTAACGTAAAAATGGCAATAATTAAAAACATTGCAATAATAACTATAAAGCTGTTTTTATAATACTTTTTATGAATTTTAATATCCTTTCTATAACTCCAAATCATTGCAATTGTAAAAGCAATTACAAATAAACCTGCAAAAATAAGTTGTCCTTTGCTAAACATTTTTATTGTGTATATTTACAGTAAAAGTACAAATTTTTTGTTATGAAAAGAGCATTAATTATAGGAGCTTCTTCTGGAATTGGAAAAGAATTAGCTAAAGTTTTAGTAACTAAAGGTTATAACGTTATTATCACAGGAAGAAGACGTACTTTATTAGAAGAAATAAAAAAATCAAATCCAGAAAATTACATAGTTAAAGAACAGGATGTTACTAATTTAGAAGGAAACATTCAGTTTTTTAACGAATTAAAAACTCAATTTAAACATATAGATTTAATAGTGTATAGCTCAGGAATTGGTGACGCTAACTACACATTAAATTGGGAACAAGAAAATAATGTTATTCAAACAAATGTAGTTGCGGCAACTCAAATTTATGGATTAGCCTATAATTTTTTCAGAAAGCAAGGTTATGGTCATTTGGTAGGTATTTCATCTATCGCATCAATAAGAGGAAACAGACACGCACCTTGCTATTTTGCCTCTAAAGCATTTCAAGCTAATTATTTAGAATCCTTATACATGAAGGGCAAAAGAAGTAAAGCTAAAATTATGGTTACCGATATTCAGCCAGGTTTTGTGGATACAGCAATGGCATTGGGCGAAACTTTTTGGATGGCTTCGGTAAATAAAGCAACAACACAAATTTATTCGGCAATAAAAAAGAAAAAAAGAAAAGCATATATTACTAAAAGATGGGCTTTAATAGCTTGGGTTTTAAAATTTGCACCAACATCATTACTCTATAAATTTTCTTAGAAAAAAAATCTACTCACAAAAAATATAATTTAAATGAAGAATAAAATAAAAGCTGTACAAGAATTTCATGAAGCGTTTGGTTTAGGAGTTCAACAAAAACCAATTGCAAATTTGGATGAAAACAAACTTCAATTGCGGTTTGATTTAATGGCTGAAGAAAATGAGGAATACCTTGAAGCTGCTAAAAATAATGATATTGTTGAAGTTGCCGATGCTTTGGGTGATATGTTGTATATTTTATGTGGAACAATTTTGGAGCACGGAATGCAACATAAAATTGAAGCGGTTTTTAATGAAATTCAACGTAGCAATATGAGCAAACTAGGTGCAGACGGAAAACCTATTTATAGAGAAGACGGAAAAGTAATGAAAGGCCCAAATTATTTTAAACCTAATATTTCTGATATTATTTATAAATAATAAAAATGTATTACAGAAAATCTATATTGTAAAATCCTCCTCTATTTTCTTTCCTAAATTTTGAAAATTGAGTAATTAAATATGCTGTTGTAATTAAATTACGAAGTTCACATAAATCTACTGAAAGTTCAGAGTGATCGTATAATCGTTTGTTATCTTCATATAAAACGCGCAATTTTCTTTCTGCTCTTAATAAACGTTCATCAGAACGAACAATTCCAACATAATTGCTCATAATAGTTTTTACTTCATTTCTATCGTGAGTAATTAATACTTTTTCCATATTTTTTACAACACCGCTATCATTCCATACTGGTACGCTTGTAGGTGCTTTAATTTTAGAAAATCGTTTTGATAAATTTTCAACTGCTCTATGAGAAAACACAAGACCTTCTAATAATGAGTTGGAAGCCAATCTATTTGCGCCATGAAGCCCTGTTCTGGTTACTTCACCACAAGCATATAAATTTTTAATAGAAGTTTTTGCTTTTTTATTCACGTTTACACCTCCACAAATGTAATGTTGCGCTGGACAAACCGGAATAAAATCCTTTCTTACATCAATTCCTAAACTTTTACACTTTTCAGTAATATTAGGAAAATGTTTTTTAAAAGCCTTATAATCAATATGTGTACAATCTAAATAAACATTTGATGTTCCACTTTTTTTAAGTTCACTATCAATAGCTCTTGCAACAATATCTCTTGATGCTAATTCCTCACGTTCATCATATTTATGCATAAAGCGTTCCCCATAATAATCTCTTAAAATAGCACCTTCACCTCTTACGGCTTCAGATATTAAAAATGCAGGATATTCTCCAGGGTTGTATAACGCTGTTGGGTGAAATTGTATAAATTCAACATCAGAAATTTCAGCTTTAGCTCTATACGCCATTGCAATTCCATCACCCGTCGCAATTACTGGATTTGTTGTAGTTACATACACTTGACCGTTTCCTCCAGTAGCAAGCATTGTTACTTTTGCTGAAAAAGTTTTAACAATGTTTTTCTTTTCATCTAAAACATACGCTCCAAAACAAGTAATTTTTTCTTTTCTTTTTGTCTCTTGCTTTTTTACTTGGTGCTCAGTAATTAAGTCAATTGCATAATGATACGTTAAAAAATTAATATTTTCAGCTTTCTCAACTTGTTCAATTAAGGTTCTTTCTATTTCTGCTCCGGTTATATCTTTATGATGTAAAACTCTATCTTGTGAATGTCCACCTTCTCTTCCTAATGAATAATTACCATCTGCGTCTTTATCAAATTGTGTTCCCCAATTTATTAATTCTTGAAGCCTTTCAGGAGCATCTTTAACTACCATTTTAACTACTTCTTCATCGCAAATTCCATCCCCAGCAATTAATGTGTCTTTTATGTGTTGTTCAAATGAATCGACTGTTTTATCCCAAACTGTAGAAATTCCACCTTGTGCATACTTTGTATTACACTCGTTTTTTTCATTTTTAGTAACTATAGTAATTCTCGCATTTTTAAATTTATTTGCAGTTTTTAATGCAAATGATAATCCTGCAATTCCAGACCCTATTACTAAAAAATCTGTTTTGTGAATTTTTTTTTCAGCGTTCATTTATTTTTTATTTAGATAGCTCTAGCATTCTTTCAATTGAAACTAGCGCTTTTTTGCTTAATTCTTTATCTACTTCAACAAAAGGAAGTTCATGTTTTAAGCATAAGTATAATTTTTTCATAGTGTTCATTTTCATATAAAAACATTCACTACAATTACAACTATCGTCTTCAACAGGTGCAGGAATTAATATTTTATCTGGAGATTCTTGTCGCATTTTATGTAAAATACCTACTTCAGTGGCTACAATAAAAGTTGTTGCTTTACTTGTTTTTACATAGTTTAATAATCCTGAAGTTGATCCAACATATTTTGCAACTTTTAATAAGTGTGCTTCAGATTCTGGGTGTGCAATAATTTCGGCTCCTGGATTTTCAGCATATAACGTTAATATTTTATCAATAGAAAATGCCTCGTGAACCATACAAGCACCATCCCACAATACCATATCTCTTCCGGTTTTTTTAACTAACCAAGCTCCCAAATTTCTATCTGGAGCAAAAATAATTGGCTGGTCTTTTGGTATAGAGTTTATAATTTTTTCGGCGTTTGATGAAGTACAAACAATATCAGTTAATGCCTTAATTTCTGCCGAAGTATTTACATAAGAAACTACTATATGATTTGGATGTTTCTTTTTGAAAGCTGCAAATTCTGAAGGTGGACAAGAATCTGCCAAAGAACAACCCGCTTTTAAATCTGGCAATAATACTTTTTTAGTTGGATTTAAAATTTTAGCGGTTTCTGCCATAAAATGTACACCAGCAAACACAATAATATCAGCGTTTGTAGTGGCTGCTTTTTGTGCCAATGCTAAACTATCTCCTACAAAATCTGCAATATCCTGAATTGCATCTTCTTGATAATAATGTGCAAGAATTATTGCATTTTTTTCCTTTCTTAATCTGTTAATTTCCTCAACATAATTTATGTTTTTTGGTGTTTCAACATCTAAGAATCCCTTTTCCTGTAAGTTTTTTTTAGCTTTTTCAAGTAGTGTCATAAATTATTTTTATTTGATGAGGACAAATAATATGCCAAACAATCGGATTATGAGTCCGATTGTTTAAGCAGGTGCAATTTATAAAAAGTTATAGTTATAGACAAACAATACTTGATTGTTGAGTTTTATTGAATTTTATATCTCCAACCAAATTTATCTTCAGCTAAATTTCTTTGTATATCTGTAATACTTTTTTTAATAAAAGATGCGTAACTATTTTCAACTTTAGGAAGTTCAAATTTTTCGCCTTTATGTGCAAATCCTAAAATTGGGCTTATTACAGCAGCTGTGCCAGCTCCAAACATTTCAAGTAATTCACCTTTTTTAGCTGCTTCAACTATTTCTGAAACTTTTACTGGTCTAACTTCAACTTTAATTCCTTTGTCTTCAGCAAATTGAATGATACTTTTACGAGTAACTCCATCTAAAATACGCTCACTTGTTGGTGCTGTTAATAACGTGTCATTTACTCTAAAAAATACGTTCATTGTCCCAGCCTCTTCTAAATATTCGTGGGTAGAAGCATCTGTCCATAAAACTTGTTGGTAACCTTGTTGTGCGGCTAATTTTGCTGGATAAAATGATGCTGCATAATTTCCAGCAGCTTTTGCATAACCAACTCCACCATTAGCAGAACGGCTATATTTATCAGCAATTTCAACACGAACTTCACCTGCATAATATGCTTGAACTGGTGAACAAATAATCATAAACTTATAATTTGTTGACGATGATGCTGAAACACAATTTTCAGTTGCAATTACAAATGGACGAATGTATAACGAATTTCCTTCTCCTTTTTGTACCCAATCTTTATCTAATTTTAATAATTCTGTCAATCCTTCAAAGAAATATTCTTTTGGAAAAGCAGGCATATCCAATCTTTCAGCAGACTTATTAATACGTTCTTGATTTTGATCTGGTCTAAACAACCAAACGTCATTATTATCATCTTTATAAGCTTTCATTCCTTCAAAAACAGCTTGTCCATAATGAAAAACTTTTGCGGAAGGATCAAATGCAATTGGCTGATATGGTCTAATTTTTGGCGTTTGCCATTGTCCATTTTCATAATCACATTCAAACATATGATCTGTAAATATTTGACCAAATTTTAAATTGTTAAAATCAACAGATGATATCTTTGATTTTGTAGTTTTTTCAATATGTAAAGCCATAATTCATCTTATTTTAATTTAAACAAAATTACTTAATTTTTTTTATCCGTAATTTTGCTTTGTTGTAAGTGTACTACCTTATTTTTAATATATTTGGGTAAAAATATTCAATAAAATAATAAGATTAAAATAAAATTACATTATTAGTAGGTTTTAAATCTCTTTTTTTGATTTTAATATAAAAATTACATACATAAAAATAATTAAAAACCCTAATAATTAGTTAATTATAAATTTTACACTATTGGAAAGAAAAGTAATAATTACTGACGATGGATCTTCAACAATTTATTTAAGTGAATGGAATGAAAATTACCATTCTAAACACGGTGCAATTCAAGAAGCAAAACACGTTTTTATAAAAAGTGGTTTATCACTATTTTCAAATGCAGATGTTTCAATTTTAGAAATTGGCTTTGGAACTGGTTTAAATAGTTTTATTACTTTTTTAGAAGCTCCAACATTTAATTTAAAAATTGATTATATTGGCGTTGAAGCTTATCCTGTTTCAACTGAAGAAATAAGTTGTTTAAATTATGTAGAACAGTTAGAAGCAAAAGAATTTGAAACTGTTTTTGAGCAAATGCATCAACAAAATTGGGAAATTAAAAATGAAATTTCTTCTGATTTTTCACTCACCAAAAGGCAACAATTTTTTAATGAAATTGATGATATAAATACATTTAATTTAATTTATTTTGATGCTTTTGGAGCGAGAGTTCAACCAGAATTATGGACTGAAGAAATTTTTCAAAAAATGTATAATTCATTAAAAACTGATGGTATTTTAGTTACTTACAGCGCTAAAGGTAGCGTTAGAAGAGCCTTGCAAACTGTTGGCTTTTTAGTTGAAAAATTACCAGGCCCTCCAGGAAAAAGAGAAATGTTACGTGCAACCAAAAAATAATAAAGCAGTATGGAAAATAGATTTAAAAAACGTAAAAAACCGAATTACAAACGTGGTATAATTTTAGTATTGGCACTTTTTTTAATATTATACTTATGGCTAAATGCAGAAACTATAATTACTGCTTTGTTTGATAAAAAATAGCTATTTTTTATAGACTCGTCCTTTCCATTCATATTTTTTAAAGGTTGAAAAAAGACTAACAAAAAGGATATAAAAAGGATATAACAAACTTGTAATTGGAACAAAAATTAGCGATTTCCTATTTTTTAAAAATTTTGATGTCTTTTCAATTAATAAAAAATCAACAAACATTTTTTGGATAAAAATGATAAAGAAAGCTTTCCAATGAATTGGATTTATTAATGTTGTAATTATAACAGTAAAAATCATTAAGTTTTCTAAAAAAACCATAATTCCAACAAATTTAGCAAAATTGTTTTTGTAAGATGTTGATTTTGAAGCCCAACGTATTTGCTGATTAAAAAACTGTTTCCAAGTTAGCGCTGAGTTTGTTAAAACAACACTTTCTTCCGATTTTAAAAAGAGCGTTTTATTAGGGTGTTTTTCAATCATTTTTTCTAATAAAAAAATATCGTCACCGCTTGCAATAGTTTCATTTCCAACAAAACCATTAATTTCATTAAATATTTTTTTTGAGTAACATAAATTTGCTCCGTTGCACATAAAAGGTTTTTTTATTCCAAAACCACCAATGGTACTTCCAATTAAACTTATAAAATTTAAGTTTTGAAAATGAAATAAAAAGGAAGCTTTCTGTTTAAATGAAACTGGAGCACTTATAAATAACGGTTTTTTATCTTCAATAAATTCATTAAAAAGAGTCAACCAATTTTTTGGCACTTCACAATCAGCATCAGTTGTCACAATCCAATCAAATTTTGACTGCTGAATTCCTACTGAAATAGCATCTTTTTTAGGAGAATTTGATGTTCTTTTATTGTTTAATAAAACAATTGTAAGTTGTGGATATTGTTTTTTAAAACCTGCAATAATTGGTTCAAATGCATCGGTAGAATTATCATTAACTAAAAGTATTTCAAACAAATTAGCTGGATAATTTAAATTGGATAGCGATTGTAATAATTTGGGTAAATTTTCAACTTCATTTCTAAAAGCAACAACAATTGTAAAGGTGTTTTTTGGTGAAGTTTCACGACTTTTAAAATTTTTAAGATAATTGAAACCGCTAATAAAAGCTATAATTAATATTGTATAAATAACAGATATTACAATAACAATGTAAATCATTCGCTTTTTTTAAGTTTAAAATTCAACACAAATATACTGCCAATAATTGCTGGAATCGCAAAATTCAACAGCCACATTATTGTTGTAATCGTCAAAATAGTAATTTCATTTACACCAACAAAACTAAACAACCAAACTGCAATTGATCCTTTTATTGCCCAGTCAAAAATGGCGATACTTGGTATTATTGAAGCTAAAAAATACAGGCAAAACAATAAATTTAAAGCTGTGAAATAATCAATCTCAACAGAAAATAAATGTAATAAATATATAAATTGATGCGAGAAAAACACATACCGCAAAAATGAAAGTCCAACTATTTCAACATATATTTTCTTTGAAATACTTTTAAAATACGCTCCAATTTTATATAGCTTCAACTTTTTTCTGAATAAAATGGCGATTACCAAAATACCAACAATCAAAACTATTTTTAAAACATTAATTTCTGGATATTGAAAACTGTAATTTTTTATTAAAAAAAACAATCCAAAAACTCCAAAAGTAATAGTAATTAGTAGTTGACTTAAATTTCCGATAAGGTTTAAAAGCATTATTTGCTTTCTTTTCCCTTTTTCGAAATAAATAGATTTTGCGCCATATTCTCCAATTCTATTAGGCGTAATTATGGATGAAGTTAACGATGCAAAACATTGCTGATAAGCTTCAAAAAATGATATTTTATTTTCAATACTTGCTAATTTTTTCCATTTAAAAATTTCTAACAACCAATTGGCATCTGTAAAAAGCAATAAAATTAAAATAACAAATATTCCTTTAGAACCAACTATTGAAAGTTGTTCCAAAAATGCTTGAAAAGGCAAACCCTTATTATTGGCTATTTTTATATATAAAAAATAAAAAGCACCGACAACTATTACTAGCTTAGTAAGTAAAAAAAAGATGCGTTTATATTTGTTCAAGATATTGTACATTTGGTTTTACAAATAAACAACTTATTGAGTTCAGAAAAAATCATATTAGGCATAGATCCTGGAACCACAATTATGGGTTTTGGTTTGATAAAAGTGGCAAATAAAAAAATGGAATTAATTGTTTTAGACGAATTAATTCTAAAAAATTATGATGATCATTATATAAAATTAAAATTAATTTTTGAACGTACCATTCAATTAATTGAAACATACCATCCAGATGAAATTGCAATTGAAGCTCCTTTTTTTGGTAAAAATGTACAATCCATGTTAAAATTAGGACGCGCACAAGGTGTTGCAATGGCTGCAGGATTATCTCGTGAAGTTCCAATTACTGAATATTCGCCAAAAAAAATTAAAATGGCAATTACTGGCAACGGAAATGCTAGTAAAGAACAAGTGGCAAAAATGCTTCAAAATTTATTAAAAATTAAAGAATTACCTACAAATTTAGATGCAACAGATGGTTTAGCCGCTGCTGTTTGTCATTTTTATAACAGCGGAAATGTTACCTTAGGAAAAAGTTATACCGGTTGGTCGGCCTTTGTAAAGCAAAATGGAGATAGAGTAAAAAAGTAATTAAATTACCACATCACACTCATAAAATTCATATTTTTTCTCAATTATTAATTGACGGTGTTCTCTAAATAAATGGTATTCTTTAGAGTTTTCCATTTTAACTCTATCTTCTTTAGAATTCCAAAATTCTACTAAAAAATATCTATTTGGCTCATTTCTATCTTTAAAAATATGAAAATGATCTAATCCCGCAGGCTTAGCTTCTGTCAATTCTTCAAATTTTTGAAGTTCAACAAACGTTATCCCTTCCCCTTCCTTAACTTTAAAAGAAACAATATAAGTATACATAATAGCTGTCGTTTTATCAAATTTACAACACCATATTGGTAAAAAAGGTAACAAAAATCACCTTTCATGTTTTTTTTTAAATGTGTACATTTATAACACTCAAATTTTTTTATTTTGGCTGGAATATATTTACATATACCGTTTTGTAAACAAGCATGTTACTACTGCGATTTTCATTTTTCTACTTCTTTAAAAAGAAAAGACGAAATGATTCTGGCTTTAAAAAATGAATTACTTTTAAGAAAAGATGAACTAAAAAATGAGTTTGTTGAAACTATTTATTTTGGAGGCGGAACACCTTCCCTTCTTAACACAGAAGAATTACAGTTACTACTTAATACTATTTATTGTAATTATAATGTAAATTCTAATCCTGAAATTACGTTGGAAGCAAATCCTGATGATTTATCGGAAGAAAAAATCATTGAATTATCAAAAACGCCTATAAATAGATTAAGCATTGGAATTCAATCTTTTTTTGATGATGATTTAAAATTTATGAATCGTGCGCATTCTGCAGAAGAATCTAAAAAATGTTTAAAGGTTGCGTTACAATATTTTAATAATATTACAATTGATCTTATTTATGGAGTACCAAATATGACAAACAAAAAATGGGTAAAAAACCTAAAAATTGCTTTTGATTTTGGTGTGCCTCATATATCTAGTTACGCTTTAACAGTTGAGGAAAAAACAGCATTAGATACTTTTATTAAAAAAGGAAAAGTTCCTCCAGTTGATGAAAACTTAGCTCTAGAACATTTTAATATTTTAACTGAAGAAACTGAAAAACAAGGATTTATACAGTATGAAATTTCAAATTTTGGCAAACCAAACTTTTTTTCAAAACATAACACTTCATATTGGTTGGGCGAAAATTATTTAGGAATTGGTCCATCGGCACATTCATTTAATGGAGCAGAAAGAGCTTGGAATGTTTCAAACAATGCAAAATATATAAACTCAATAAACGAAAATAAATTACCAATTGAAATAGAAAAGTTAACTGGAAACAATAGATTTAATGAATATATTATGACTGGTTTAAGAACCATTTGGGGCGTTTCATTTGAAAAAGTTGAAAAGGAATTTGGTGCTTTACGATTAGAATTATTGAAAAAAAATAGTGAACCATTTATTAATAAAGGTCTGTTAGAAGTTCAATTAAGCACGTTTGCAAGTCCAACGTTAGTAACTACAAAAAAAGGTAAATTTTTGGCTGATGGAATTGCAAGCGACTTGTTTATTATTTAAAATACTTAAAATGAACATTGAAGAATTTAGAGAATATTGCTTGTCAAAAAAACATGTAACCGAATGTTTTCCTTTTGATGAACAAACCTTGGTATTTAAAGTAGCTGGTAAAATGTTTGCTTTATCTGGTTTAGAAAAACATCCATCTACAGTTAATTTAAAATGCGATCCTGAAAAAGCTATCGAATTACGTGATGCACATCACGACATTATTGAAGGTTTTCATATGAGCAAAAAACATTGGAATACCATCATTATTGAAGGAGGTTTATCTAACCTATTTATTAAAGAATTAATAGATCATTCATACAATTTAGTAGTACAAGGACTCACAAAAAAATTGCAAAAAGAACTTGGTTTTATATAAATTAAATTAGTGTTTCTTTTTATATTCCGAGGGTGTTACACCTTTAACTGCTTTAAATTTTCTATTAAAATTTGCCAAATTATTAAACCCCGATTTGTATGAAATTTCAGTAATACTTAAATCGTTATTTTTTGCTAACAATTTACATGCGTTTCCAATTCTAACGTCAATTAAAAAATTAACAAAAGTTTTTGTAGTTCGTTGTTTAAAATACCTGCAAAATGCATTCGGAGTCATATTTGCAATGTCAGCAACTTCATTTAGGGTAATTTCTTTATGAAAATTATCCATTGTGTATTTAAAAATATCACTCATTCTTTTCCCTTCATCACCAGCATACTTTTTTAAATTTATCATTGATGATAATTTTCTTTTTTGTGCAGAAGAAATGATATTTAAAATTTCTAAAAATGAAGTAAACTGTTCGTATTTAGATAGTGATTTAATATTATACAGCAATAAATTCAATTCTTCTTTATTACTTAATACTTCATACCCTAAAATAGCATTATTAAAAAAATTTTGGAAATGTTCAAATTCAGGTAAATCAAAAAAGTGTTCACCATAAGAATTTTTAGAAAAAAACACAGTACTCATTTCACACTGCTGCTCAAATGCATCATCTCTTTTAAAAACGTGCGGTAAATTTTCACCAATCACAAAAATATCGCCTTCTTTAAATTCACCAACACAATCGCCAATTATATAAGTACCTTCCCCAACAATTACTGAACTTATTTGAATTTCTTTATGTTGATGTAATTTTTCGTAAAAAGTTTCACCTTTATATTGTTCCGTATATAAAGTAACATTTTCAGGTTTTGGTATTGTAAATGGTAAAACTTTCATTCAAAAAAAATATAAATCAAAATTAATCATTTTTTTTCAAAAAAATCAACAATTAAGGTAAAATAATACTATTATAAGTTAGAAATACTGATAAATTCATTAAAAACTTCTTATAAATTTGTATAAATCGAAAATTATGAAAATAAATTGGGAGGGCGTTATGCCAGCAGTTACTACTAAATTTAAAGATAATGACACACTAGATATCAACACTTTTAAAAAAAATATTAATGCTCAATTGGCCGCAGGTGTGAGCGGAATAATTTTAGGAGGAACACTTGGTGAAGCAAGTACCCTTACAAGTGAAGAGAAAAAAACTTTAATTTTAACCACCGTTAAATTAGTAAAGGGTAAAATACCTGTAATAATTAATATTGCCGAACAATCTACAACCAATGCCATTGAGGCTGCAAAAAAAGCAGCAGAATATGGAGCAAACGGTTTAATGATGTTACCTCCTATGCGATATAAAGCTGATGCCAGAGAAACTGTCACTTATTTTAAAAAAGTTGCCAACAGCACTTCGCTGCCAATTATGATCTATAACAATCCCATAGATTATGGAATTGAAGTAACCATTGATATGTTTGAAGAATTGTCCGAATGCAAAAATATTGAAGCGGTAAAAGAATCAACCAGAGATATTTCTAATGTTACAAGAATGAGAAACCGTTTCGGAAACCGTTTCGCTATTTTATGTGGCGTTGACACCTTAGCTTTAGAAAGTATTTTAATGGGTGCTAATGGTTGGGTTGCTGGTTTAGTTTGTGCATTCCCTGCAGAAACTGTTGCAATTTACAAACTTGCTAAAGCAGGTAAAATTAATGAAGCTCAAAAAATATACAGTTGGTTTTTGCCTTTGTTAGAATTAGATATAAGTACTAAATTAGTACAAAATATTAAATTGGCCGAAGTTGCAACAGGTCTTGGAACAGAAAATGTAAGAGAGCCTCGTTTACGTTTAATTGGCGAGGAACGCAAACGTGTATTAGCTATAATAAAAGATAGTTTAAAAACCCGACCAACTTTACCAAATTATAAAAATTTATAAATAGTTAATTTGGGTGTTTCCGCTAGCGGTCGTGCTTTCGGTTAAATCTTTTTTTGCAAAAATGCAAAAAAAGGATACCACCTCAATCACTAACACAAAACAAAAAAATCAAGAATGATTACAGGAAAAAATTATATTGGAAACCTTCTTTCTTCAATTGGAGATATCACTTTTCAAACATTTAATCCAAAAACCAATACCGAAAATACAGCTGTTTTTTATGAAGCATCTACAATAGAAATTGAAAAAGCAGCAGAATTAGCAACTAAAGCATTTCAAACATTTAAAAATACTTCTGGCTTAAAAAAAGCAGCATTTTTAAATGAAATTGCAAATGAAATTGAAGCTTTAGGAAACGAATTAATTGAAACATACTGTGCCGAAACAGGCTTACCAGAAGCAAGAGCAATGGGCGAACGAGGAAGAACACTATTTCAATTGCGTAGCTTTGCAAATTTAGTAAGCGAAGGCTCATGGCTAGAAGCCACCATAGACACCGAAGATTTAAACCGTCTCCCTATTCCCAAAGTAGATCTTCGAAAAATGTTAGTACCCATTGGTCCAGTTGTAGTTTTTGGAGCAAGTAATTTTCCTTTAGCATACTCTACAGCTGGTGGAGATACAGCTGCAGCTTTTGCAGCTGGTTGCCCGGTTATTGTAAAATCACATCCAATGCATGCTGGAACAGGAGAATTAGTAGCTTCTGCAATTATTAAAGCTGCCGAAAAAACAAATATGCCAAATGGTGTTTTTTCAAATTTAAATAGTAGCGGAATTGAAGTTGGTGCTACATTGGTTAAAAACCCTAATGTTAAAGCTGTTGGATTTACCGGAAGCATTATTGGCGGAAGAGCCTTATATAATATGGCAGCCGAACGACCTGAACCAATTCCAGTTTTTGCTGAAATGGGAAGTGTAAATCCAGTTATAATTTTACCAAATGCCGCCAAAAATAATGGTATAAATTGGGCAAAAACCTATGCAAGTTCTATAACTATGGGAGCTGGACAATTTTGCACAAATCCTGGTTTAATTTTAGGAATTAAAGGAACAGATTTAACAAATTTTATAAAAAAATTATCCGAAGAAATTTTACAAATTGAACCAACGTGTATGTTGCATCCTAAAATTATTGGCGCTTATGAAACAAACAAAGTAAAAATGCAAAATCAGAAAGGGCTGCAAACAACTGCCAATTTTGAAAATGAAACTTCACAAAATTATGGAAAGCAAATAATAACAACAGTTGAAGGAAATACTTTTTTAAATAATACAACATTACATCAAGAAGTTTTTGGTCCATTTTCAATGGTTGTTCAATGTGAAAATTTTCACCAATTAGAAGAAATTATTTCAAAATTAGAAGGACAATTAACTGGTACTATTTTAGCTGAAAATGGAGAATTAATGGCATACTCTAACATTATAAATGCACTTCAAAATAGAGTTGGACGTATTATATTTAATGGAGTTCCAACAGGTGTTGAAGTTTGTCCCGCAATGACTCATGGAGGTCCTTACCCTGCTTCAACGGATAGCCGATTTACTGCTGTTGGAGTTAACTCTATAAAACGTTGGGTTCGTCCGTTTAGTTTCCAAAATTGGCCTAATGAATTGTTACCTAGCGAACTTAAAAACGAAAACCCTTTAGGAATTTCGCGTTTAATAAATGGAGAAAATACCCGTAAACCAATAAACTAATTAATGAGTAAAAAAACATTTTTTTGCATTGACGCTCACACTTGCGGAAATCCAGTTAGGTTGGTAGCTGGAGGAATTCCTAATTTATTAGGCAAAAACATGAGTGAAAAACGTCAAAATTTTCTAAAAGAATTTGACTGGATTCGGAAAGGATTAATGTTTGAACCTCGCGGACATGATATGATGAGTGGTAGCATATTATATCCGCCAAATGATCCCGAAAATGATTTTTCTATTTTATTTATTGAAACTTCAGGATGTTTACCAATGTGCGGACATGGAACAATAGGAACGGTAACTATTGCGGTAGAAGAAGGTTTAATTACACCTAAAATTCCTGGAAAAATTAAAATGGAAGCGCCCGCTGGCATTATAGAAATTGAATATCAACAAACAGAAAAAAAGGTTGATTGGGTAAAATTAACCAATGTAAAAAGTTATTTAGCAGCAGAAAAATTAACTATAAATTGTCAGGAATTAGGAGAACTTAGTTTTGATGTTGCTTATGGCGGTAATTTCTATGCTATAATTGATCCACAAGAAAACTTTAGTGGAATTCAAGATTTCACTGCAAGTAAAATAATTCAATATTCTAACATTATTAGAAATCGCATTAACAAAAAGTATCCAAACTTGTTTATCCACCCAGAAAATGAAACTATTAGAGATGTAAGTCATATTATGTGGACAGGAAAACCAATTAATGCAACATCATCAGGTAGAAATGCAGTTTTTTATGGAGATAAAGCTATTGACCGATCACCCTGTGGTACTGGAACTTCGGCTCGTATGGCTCAACTATACGCAAAAGGAAAATTAAATATAGGTGAAGAATTTATTCACGAAAGTTATATTGGATCAATTTTTATTGGAAAAATTGAAAAAGAAACTACTATCAATGGAAATTTAGCAATTATTCCGAGTATTAAAGGTTGGGCAAAAATTTATGGCTATAACACCATAATTATTGATGATGACGATCCTTACGCACACGGTTTTCAAGTTTTATAAATTATGAGTAAAAAAGTTGTTGTAATTGGTGGCGGAATTATTGGATTATGTTCTGCTTATTTTTTAGCTAAAGAAGGAAATGAAGTTGTTATTGTTGATAAATCTGACATGTTAGATGGAGCTTCCTACGGAAATGCAGGTATGATTGTTCCAAGCCATATTATTCCTTTAGCGCAACCTGGAGTTATTCATAAAGGTATAAAATGGATGTTTAATCCAAAAAGTCCATTTTATATTAAACCAAGCGCTAATTCAGAATTGGTTAAATGGCTTTATAATTTCTATAAAAATTCAAATCAAACGCATGTAAACAATTCAATAAATCATCTAAAAAACATTTCATTTCTAAGTAAAGAATTGTATCAAGGTTTTGCAAATGAAAACAATTCTTTTCAATATGATGAAAAAGGTTTGTTAATGTTATTTCAAAATGAAAGAATTGCCGAAGAAGAAATTAAAGTTGCAGAAATTTCAAAAAAATTAGGCATTCATGTTGATTTTTTAGATAAAAATGGCATTAAAAACTTAGAAAAATCAACAACAATCAACGCAATTGGGGCTGTACATTATAAATCTGATGCACATTTATCACCCAATCTTTTTATAAGTTTTTTGAAAAAAGAACTCTTAAAAATGAATGTTCAATTATTAACAAATACTGAAATATTAAATTTTAAATTCGCTAATAATACTATAAAAGAAATCATCACTAACAATGGCATTATAAAAGCCGATTCATTTATTGTTTCCGCAGGTTCTTGGAGTGCTAAAATATTAAAAAAATTAGATATAAAACTGTTACTATTACCGGGAAAAGGCTACAGTTTTAATGTGCCAAAACAAGCCGAATCACCTTCTATTCCGTCAATTTTATGCGAAGGGAAAGTTGCAGTTACACCATTTAACACAAACATACGCTTTGGTGGAACTTTAGAAATCACCAACACTGATGACACTAAAATTAATTTTAAAAGATTGAATGGAATTGTTGAACATATCAATAGTTTTTACCCAAATTTAAAAATTGAAAATCCTAAACAAGAAAATGTTTGGCTTGGTTTTAGACCTTGCACTCCAACAGGACTTCCAATTATTGAAAGATCTAATAAATTTAATAATTTAGTTATTGCAACAGGCCATGCAATGATGGGTTTAAGTTTGGCTCCCGCAACGGGTAAATTAGTAAGTGAAATAGTTTCAAATAAAAAAACTACCATTGATATTTTGGCTTTTAAAACAAGTAATTAATTTTTATGTAATTTTGACACATGACTTTTAGTGATATTTTAATAAAATTACGCAAAATTGTTCGATCAATAAATTTAGAAAGTAAACGAGTTGAAAAAGAACAAGGAGTTAGCATTCCTCAATTATTATGTTTACAATTTTTAGCAGAGCAAAAAGATTATAGGACAAATGCTGCAAAACTTAAAACGTTTTTAAATTTAAACGCTAGTACTATTTCTGGAATTTTAAGACGTTTAGAAAAAAAAGGATTAGTTGCAAAACTACCTAAAACATTGGACAAAAGAGTTACGCTCATTTCTTTAACTGCAAACGGAATGGAGTTACTACAGTCTGCCCCTATTACTTTTCAACAAAAATTAAGTGAAAAATTACAAGCACTACCACCAGAAAAATTACAAATAATTACTGAAGGAATTGATTTGTTAACAAAACTAATGGAAGTTGAAGAAATTGATGCTTCACCAATTATTACAGCCGAAGAATTTGAATCAGAATAACTTCAAAATAACTTTTTAAATCATTCAATTTTATTTTTCATAATTCAATATGTTTCTGCAGAAACTAATTAAATATATTGAATTAAATAGCTATTAAACATATAAATTTATAAATAAATACGTATTTATGAGTTTTATCTATAATTTATTAAACACTGCATTAATTGTTTCTATAGAAACTATTTCGTATTTTAGCAAAAAACATACTAATTTAAAATACATAGATGCTAATAATACAAGTAAAAGATGGTGAAAATATTGAAAGAGCTTTAAAACGCTATAAAAGAAAAACCAGAAATACAAAACTTTTAAATCAATTAAAAGATAATAAACACTACACTAAAAAATCTATTAAAAAAAGAAAGCTAATAGACAAAGCTTCTTATAAACAATTTTTACAAGATCAGGAAAATAAATAAAATGAATAATTTTAAAGTATTTAATACTATAAACAAACCTCAAAAACAAGAAAAAGAAGAAATTGTAAACTTTTTATATCAACACTTAGATGAATATGGCGACACAAAAAGCGACATTTTAAAATGTTTAGACTTTGCTGTTCAAGATTCTGAAAATGCTTTAGGAGGTTTTGCTCTAATTTTAGAAGAAAACCAAGAAATTTTAGGCATAACTATTATAAACAAAACTGGAATGAAAGGTTATATTCCAGAGAACATTCTTGTTTACATTGCCGTACATAATAAAGCCAGAGGAAAAGGTGTTGGAAAAAGACTAATGAATAAAGCTATTGAATTAGCTGATGGCGATATTGCTTTACATGTAGAGCCAAACAATCCTGCAAAAAAATTATATGAAAAATTAGGTTTTGAGAACAAATACCTAGAAATGCGACTTAAAAAACAACACTAAAAAGTATGGCTTTTTTAGACATCATTGTTTTTGCTGTATATATGATTACAGTATTAGGAATAGGATTTTATTTCTTTAAAAAAAATAAAACTGTAACCGACTATTATATTGGTGGTGGCGAAATGAAAAGCTTGCACGTAGGGTTATCTGTTGTAGCAACTGATGTTGGTGGCGGGTTTTCAATTGGTTTAGGTGGATTAGGATTTATGATGGGTTTATCTGGATCCTGGATGCTATTTACAGGACTTATTGGGGCTTGGTTAAGCGCTGTTTTTTTAATTCCAAAAGTGGTAAAACAAGGTAATTTACTTGGTTTTTTAACATTTCCCGAATTTTTAAAACACAGTTATGGAAGAACGGTTGCTATGGCAGCTGGTATTATTTCATTTATTGGATATTTAGGTTTTACATCCTCTCAATTTTTAGCAGGTGCAAAATTAGCCGTTGGTACATTTCCATCACTTGATTTGAATCAAGCTTTGTTAATAATGGGTGGTATTGCACTTGTTTATACTGCATTTGGAGGTATGAAAGCAGTAATTTATACAGATACTTTTCAATGGATAATTTTAATGGCAGGCTTAATATTTGTTGGAATTCCATTTGCATACAGTTATTTAGGAGGTTATAAAGCTATCGTTGAAACACTTCCTCAAAAATATTTTTCATTACAAAATGTTTCATGGATTCAAATAGTAAACTGGTTTGTAATTATAGTTCCTATTTGGTTTGTTGGAATGACACTTTACCAAAGAATATACGCTTGTAAAGATGAAAAAACCGCAAAAAAAGCTTGGTTTATTGCAGGTATTTTTGAATATCCAATTATGGCATTTATGGGAGTAATTTTAGGATTATTTTCAAGAGTTGCAGCTGCAAAAGGAGTTTTTATTTCTGATGGATTTGAAACGGAATTAGGGATGGATCCTGAAATGGGAATGCCCTTGCTTTTAAAACATGTATTACCTATAGGACTTATGGGATTAATGTTATCGGCATATTTTTCAGCAATAATGTCTACAGCAGATAGCTGTTTGTTGGCAGCATCAGGTAATTTTGTAACAGATATTTTAGGCATTAAACATCTTAATAAAAAGAATATAACAATTTCACAAATTATCACTTTTATAGTTGGAGGAGTTGCAATAATTATTGCAACTACCATGAAAAGTGTATTAGAATTAATGTTATTATCATATTCATTTATGGTTTCAGGGCTTTTAATTCCAGTTTTAGGAATATTAATATCTAAAAAATCAAAGCCAAAAGCAGCTTTATCTTCAATGATTGTAGGAGGATCTTCTACATTAATTTTAACATTCATTGGAGTGGAAATTCCATATGGTTTTGACCCGATATTAATAGGAATTTCATTGTCTTTATTAACATATTTAGTCGTAAAAAAATAAGCGACAACAAAATTATCATGGAAAAAATAGTGACTATTGAGGAACTAAATTATTTAACAAATTTTAGAAAAAAATTACATCAATCTCCTGAACTATCCGGTTTTGAAAAACAAACAGTGCAAGCCGTTGTTGATGAATTAAAATTATGCAATCCAACAACTATTATAACCGAACTTGGAGGGCATGGAGTTGCTGCTGTTTTTAAAGGCAATTTAAAGGGAAAAACGGTACTTTTTAGAGCAGAATTAGATGCCTTACCAATTCAAGAAGAAAATACTTTTAATCATAAATCTAAATATTCTGGAATTTCACATAAATGTGGGCACGATGGTCATACTACAATATTAATAGGTTTAGCCAGAACGTTAAAAAACAATCCACTTTTAAAAGGTGAAATTATTTTATTATTTCAACCAGCAGAAGAAAATGGAGCTGGTGCAAAAGCAGTTTTAGAAGATGAAAAATTTAAATCGCTTCAACCCGATTTTGTTTTTGCATTACACAATGTACCAGATTATGATAATGGCACAATTATAATAAAAAACAATTCATTTACACCATCTGTTACAAGTTTAAAAATTACTTTAAAAGGAAAAACGGCTCATGCTGCAGAACCAGAAAACGGTATCAATCCAGATTTAGCTTTGCAAGAGTTAATTTTTGCTATTAAATCTATGGGAGATAATAATTTAGAAAGTGAAACATTTTCAGTAATTACAACGGTATATGCTACATTAGGTTCTAAAGATTATGGTATTTCAGCAGATTATGCTGAACTGCATTTTACAATTCGATGCTGGACAGCTAATCAATTAAATGATTTAAAAAAAATAATTTCTGCTAAAATAAAAAGTATCAGTGAAAAACATCAGCTTAAACATACGTTAGAGTGGATTTTTGAATTTGATTCAAATAAAAATAATGATGAAGCTGTTGCATCTATATTAAAAGCCGCAGAATCTAACTCATTTAAAGTTATAAAAAAACAAACACCTTTTAAATGGGGTGAGGATTTTGGCACATTTACCCAACAATATAAAGGCGCCATGTTTGCACTGGGTTCAGGAAAACAAACACCAGCATTGCATAACCCTGACTATGATTTTCCTGACGAAATAACACCTTATGGAATACAAATGTTTAACACAATAATTAAATTAATGTATGTATAATTCTGTTATTCAAATAAATAAATCAGCATTAAAAAACAATATAGATTTTATAAAATCATTAATTGATAAATCTGTAACCTTATCATCAGTTGTAAAAGGCAATGCATATGGTCATAGTATTTTAAAAATGATTCCTTTATTACAAAAATTAGAAGTAAATCACTTTTCTGTATATAGTTCTTTTGAAGCAAAACAAGTATTTAAAGTTGCAAAAAACAATTTTACAATACTAATTATGGGAGATATCAATAATACTGATGAAGATTGGATAATTGACAACGCTATAGAGTTCTTTGTTTTTAATATTAGCAGATTAAATCAAATGCTGTCAAAAGCAAAACAAAAAAAGAAAACTATAATTATTCATATTGAGATTGAAACTGGAATGAACCGAACTGGATTTAATGAAGAAGATTGGATTCAGATTATTCAGTTAGTAAATGCAAATAAAAACTTTATTAAAGTAAAAGGCTTGTGCACACATTTTGCCGGTGCGGAAAGTTTAAATAACTATGTTAGAGTTAAACAGCAACAAAAAAAATTTAAAAAGGCAATTAAGTTTTTTAAAACTCATGAAATTGTACCACAACAAATTCACTGTTCTTGTAGCGCTGCAGTTTTAGCATTTCCAACTAAAAATTATGATATGGTTAGAGTGGGAATTTTACAATATGGTTTGTGGCCAAGCAGAGAATCGTTTATTAAATATATATCTAAATTGAATATTAGCACCAATCCATTAAAACCTGTATTAAGTTGGAAATCATATATTATGGATATCAAACGTGTACCAAAAGGCGAATTTATTGGCTATGGAAGCTCTTTTTTGGCAGAAAACGAAACTGTTGTTGCATCTGTTCCAATTGGCTATGGTTATGGTTACAGCAGAAGTTTAAGTAACTTAGGAAGAGTTATAATTAATAACGTCAGATATAGTGTAATTGGCACTATTAATATGAATATGTTTCTGGTAGATATAACTTCAAGTAATACAATTGCTATAAATGATGAAGTTATTTTAATTGGGTCAAGTACAGATTTAGACATTCCATTATCTTCATTTTGTAATAATACCGATCAACTTAATTACGAGGTTTTATCAAGAATTGACAAGGATATTCCACGAACTATTACTTTATAATTATTACACAACAGAGCTAAAAAAGGGAAATGACAAAAAGAAAATTAATATTATTTAAATATGGCGGAAATGCCATGACAAATCAAAACCTAAAATCAAAGATATTAGAAAATATATGCGCTTTAAAAAATAAAGGGTTTCAAATTATAATTATCCACGGCGGAGGTCCTTTTATTAAAGAAACTCTTAAAGTTGCCAATATAAAATCCGATTTTATTGATGGGTTACGCAAAACTACCCCTGAAGCAATGGAATATGTAGAAATGGCTTTAAAAGGAAAAGTAAACGGAAACCTTGTTTCAATTATAAATAAAATGGGACATAAAGCTGTGGGATTATCAGGAAAAGATGGGCAAACTGTATTAGCTAAAAAACACCTACATACACACAAAAAAAACGGTAAAAAAGAACTTGTAGATTTAGGACAAGTTGGCGATGTAGAAAGCATTGACACAACTTTAATAGATTTATTATTAGAAAATGATTTTATCCCAGTAATCACTTGTATTGCTTCTGATAAAAGTGGAAATAATTATAATATTAACGGTGATATTTTTGCAGGAAATATTGCCGGAGCACTTTCCGCAGAACAGTATATTATTTTAACAGATGTTGATGGATTAATGCTTGATAAGGATAACCCTACTTCCATTATTCATGAACTTAAAGTAGCCGAAATAAATCATTTAAAAGAAATAAAATGTATTCAAGGAGGAATGATTCCTAAAATTGACTCTTGTGAAATTGCGCTAGAAAAAGGAGCAAAACTGGCAAGAATTATCAATGGAACTGTTCCTGAGCAGATTTCAGCACTTTTTGAACATCAAAAAATAGGAACTATTATTTCTGCATAATTTAAGAACTTAAAACATGATACAAAAAAATAATAAAACATATAATCAACTTGATCAAAACTATTATTTACAAACTTTTAAACGTTATCCAATAACATTTGACTACGGAAAAGGTGCAAATATTTGGGATGTTGAGGGTAATAAATATATAGATATGCTTGCTGGTATTGCTGTTAATAGCGTTGGTCATTGCCATCCAAAAGTGGTAAAAGCAATTCAAGATCAGGCAGCAAAATTAGTACATATTTCAAATTTTTATTTAAGTGAACCACAAGTAATGCTCTCAAAAAAACTGGTTGAATTATCAGGTCTGAATCGAGTGTTTTTAACAAATAGTGGAGCAGAATCAGTTGAAGGCGCCATTAAAATAGCACGTAAATATGCACATAGTATTGGACGCGGAGGAAATATCATTTCATTTGAAAACTCTTTTCACGGACGTACTTTAGCAACAATTGCTACAGGAAAAAAAGCCTATCAAAAAGGGTTTGAGCCAATTCCGAAGGGGTTTTTACAAGTGCCTTTTAACAGTATGGAATCTGTAGAAAAAGTGGTTGATAACAATACGGCTGCAATCATTATAGAACCAATTCAAGGGGAAGGTGGTATAAATATAGCTAACAAAACCTTTCTTAAAGCATTAAGAACTTTTTGTGATGAAAAACTTATTGTACTAATTTTTGATGAAATTCAGACTGGTATTGGTAGAACCGGAAAAATGTTTTCCAAAGAACATTTTGGAGTTGAACCAGATATTATGACGTTGGCTAAAGCATTAGGAAGTGGTGTTCCAATTGGCGCCATTCTTTCAAATGAAAAAGTAAGTTCGGCAATAGAATTTGGTGATCACGGAACCACTTTTGGAGGAAATCCATTAGTATGCGCAGCAGCACTGGCAACTATAGACGTTATTGAAACAGAAAGTCTTATGGAGCAGGCTGAAGAAAAAGGCGCTTGGCTAAAATCGGAAATTGCAGCAATGAAAAACCCAGCTATTAAAGATATTCGTGGAAAAGGATTGATGATAGGTGTAGAATTTAATTTTGGAACAAAACCTTTGGTATTAAAAATGCTTGAAAAAGGTGTGTTGGCAAATGCTACTTCCGATACTGTATTACGTTTAGTACCACCTTTAAATATAAGCTATAAAGATTTAGAAAAGGTAATGGAAGTATTAAAAAAATCATTAAAAGAACTAAAAAACAATGGCTAAAAAGAAAATAGGAATTATTGGCGCAACAGGTTATACTGGATCAGAATTGGTGCGTATTTTAACTAACCATCCGGATATTGAAATTACCATGATTACTTCTGAAACTAGAAAAGGAGAATTATTTTCTGATGTACATCCTTTTTTACAAGGAATTGCCAATCAAAAATTGGTATCAATCAATGACATAGATAAATACGAACTCGATCTTGTTTTTCTTGCATTGCCACATGGTGTTTCAATGGATTTTGTAAAACGCTTTAAAGACAGTTCTTTTAAAATTATTGATCTTTCTGGCGATTTTCGTTTAAATTCAAAAGAAGTTTATGAAAAATGGTATAAACTAAGTCATATTTTTCCTGAAGGTATTGAAAAAGCAGTTTTTGGTTGTCCTGAATTATATTTCGATAAAATTAAAGATGCAAATTTAATTGCAAATCCAGGTTGTTTTCCAACAACAGCTATTTTAGGGCTAGCACCTTTATTAAAAGCAAATCTAATTGAAGAAAATCAAATTATTGTAGATTCAAAAACAGGAGTTACAGGCGCTGGAATAAAAGCAAAAAATGTAAATCTTTATTCCAATGTAAATGATAATTTTAAGGCATACGGACTTAAATATCACAGACATACTGTAGAAATTCAAGGAATATTAGATGATGTTTCAGGGAAAGAAACACTTATACAATTTACACCGCATTTATTACCTGTAGATAGAGGAATTTTAACCACTATATACATACGCCCTAAAGAAAAAATGAACGAAATAAAACTTAAAGAACTTTACAAAACTTTTTATGCAAAAGCACCTTTTGTGCGTTTAAGGAAACAAGAACCAGCAATAAAAGATGTTAGGGGTACTAATTATTGTGATTTATTTGTAACTTATGACAAGCGAACCAATATGGTAATAGTTATTAGTGTAATTGATAATCTTATAAAAGGAGCAGCAGGACAAGCAGTTCAAAATATGAATATTATGTTTGGACTTGATGAAACAACTGGGCTTAATTTAATACCGTTAAACCCATAATTTAGAATAAAATTAATAAGCAATACTATAGATTGAAATGATTAAAAATATAACAAACGTAAGAGGAATAACTTGTTGGGGAGCACATACTGGTGTTAAATCTATGAAAAGAGATTTAGCCATTATTTATTCAAAAGTACCAGCAAGTGCGGCAGCAGTGTTTACACAAAACCAAGTTGTTGCAGCTCCAGTTACGGTATCAAGAAAACATATTGCAGATGGCAAAGCACAAGCTATTGTAATTAATGCTGGTAATGCAAATGCCGCAACAGGAAAACAAGGAATGGAAGGTGCTGAAGCTATGACAGAATCGTTAGCTGAAGAATTAAATATTGATAAAAATTTAGTGTTAGTTGCTTCCACTGGAATTATTGGTGTAAAATTCCCAACTACTGAAATTGTAAAAGGTATTCAAGAAAACGCAAAAAACTTAACCAACAGATCCAATGCAGGCTCTTTTGTTGCAAACGCAATTTTAACCACTGACACCTTTGCAAAAGAAGGTTTTATTGAATTTGAAGTAGACGGTCGTGAAATTAATATGGGAGGAGTAGCAAAAGGATCCGGTATGATTCATCCAAATATGGCTACAATGTTGGCGTTTATTGTTACTGATATTGCAATTGAACCTAAATTTTTAAAAACAATTGTGAAAGAAACCGTTGATAAATCATTTAACATGATTACAGTGGATGGAGATACATCTACCAATGATATGGTTATTGTATTAGCTAATGGTTTGGCTCAAAACGATATTATTAAATCAAAAAAAGATAAAGGCTACACTGTTTTTAAAAAGAATCTTGAAGAAATGATGGTGCATTTAGCACAACTTATTGTTTCAGATGGTGAAGGCGCTTCAAAGTTTATTGAATATGAAATAGTGAATGCTCCAACTGAAACTTATGCAAGAACAATGATTCGAAAAATTTCAGATTCTGCACTTGTTAAAACAGCTATGTTTGGGCGCGATCCAAATTGGGGAAGAATTATTAGTGCAGCTGGTAATGCTGGACTTCCGTTTGAATATGAAAAAATTGATTTATACATTGGTTCTGAAGTAAAAACCATAAAGGTTTTAGAAAAAGGAATTCCATTGGAATACGATCCATATTATATAAAGAAATTATTAAAGGAATCACACCTTAAAATTGTTTTGGATCTTCATAATGGCAAAGCCAAATCTAAAGGTTGGGGAACAGATTTAACTACAGATTATGTGTTATTTAATTCGGTATATACAACGTAATAACTTAAAGTGTTTAATATTTTTAAAGATTAAATAATTATGGCATATATTACTTTAAACAGAAAATCATTAAAAATAAATTACAATTATCTTCAACAATTGTTTAAAAAAAACAATATTGAATGGGCTCCTGTATTGAAAATGCTTTGTGGAAATAAAACCTATTTAGAATATGTTTTATCCTTAGGAGATGAACAAGTTTGTGATGCTAGATTATCAAATTTAATAAATATAAAATCTATAAATCCAAACAAAGAAACTATTTACATAAAACCACCCGCAAAAAGAAGTATTTCTAAAGTGGTAAAATATGCCGATGTTAGTTTTAATACCGAGTTTACAACCATAAAATGGTTATCTGAAGAAGCCGTAAAACAAGGTAAAGTTCATCGTATTATTATTATGATAGAATTAGGAGATTTACGAGAAGGTATTTTAGGAGAACATTTATTAGATTTTTATCATAAAGTTTTTGAATTACCAAACATTAATGTCACAGGAATTGGTGCAAATTTAAATTGCTTAAGTGGTATAATGCCTAGCAAAGACAAGCTAATTCAGTTAAGTTTATATGCGCAATTGATTGAAGCTAGATTTGGAAAAAAAATTGATTATGTTACTGGAGGTTCTTCGGTTATGATTCCTCTTTTACTAAAAAAACAAATTCCTAAAGGTATTAATCACTTTAGAATTGGTGAAACATTGTTTTTTGGTATAGATTTATTTAGCAATAAAACCATCACAAAAATGAAAGATGATGTTTTTTTATTGAATGCTGAAATAATTGAAATTACAGAAAAACCAATAGTTCCTTATGGTGAGATAGAAAAAAATCCATCAGGCGAAATTCTTGAAATTAATCCTGAAGATTATGGAACTACACATAAAAGAGGAATTTTAGATATTGGTTTGTTAGACATTGCTACAACTGATTTTTTAGAACCCGTTGATAAAAAAATTACATTTATTGGAGCTAGTTCGGATATGTTAGTAGTAGATTTAAGTGAATCATCAAAAAAGTATCAAATTGGAGGTGTTGTTTCATTTAAAATGAAATATATGGGAGCTTTGCGAATTATGAATTCTAAATATATAGATAAAAAACTTCATTAAATAACAACGCTTGATTTTAATGCATCAACTTTACACAAATACAAAGTATATTTTAAAAAATTCATTAAATTTAAACTTCTTTAATTATAGAAAATTTTAAATAAAAAAATGAAATTTTACAAATCCCTACTTCTATTTGTTGCAATTACTTTTTCGGTTACTGGTTGTAAAACTATTAAATTAGAACCTGTAGAAATATTAACTTTTAAACAAAAGTTAGAACAACTTTTTCCAAACTCAGAAATAACTGCATTAAGTGAAACTGAACATTTTAAAAAAGCATATCAAATTGTTTTAGAACAACCTTTAGATCATAAAAAACCAGAAGCTGGTACTTTTAAACAATATGTTTATCTTTCTCATATTGATGAAACTAAACCAACAATTTTAGTAACAGAGGGCTATAATGCAATTCCAAAAACATATGAATTAACTGAAATTTTTAAAGGAAATCAGGTTCAGGTAGAATATCGTTTTTATGGAAAATCGCGTCCAGATTCTATTCCATGGCAATATTTAAAAAATAATCAAGCCATCGAAGATTATCATAAAATTGTAACAAAATTAAAACGTATATATACTGGAAAATGGATTGCTACAGGAATTAGTAAAGGAGGTGAAACAGTTTTAATTTACAAAAGTAAATATCCTTGGGATGTTGATGTTGCAGTTCCTTATGTGGCACCATTAATTAACTCTCAAGAAGATCCTAGAACACAAATACACATTAACACCATTGGCAGCAAGGAATGCAGAGAAAAAATAACCAACTTTCAACGGCTTCTATTAAAAAACCGAACAACAGTTTTAAGTGAAATATCTAATTATGCAAATGCAAAAAAAATGAATTTCACAGAACTTTCCACAGAAGAGGCTTTAGAATATGCTACATTAGAGTTTCCGTTTTCTTTTTGGCAATGGGGAGGTTTATGTGAAGAAATTCCAAACGAAACAGCCACTCCAAAAGAATTATTTAATTATTTAAATAAAATTGTTGGCATTAGCTTTTATAATGATATTACATATTATGATTTATTACCATCATACTACCAACATATGACAGAATTAGGTTATTACGGTTTTGACATTACTCCTGTAAAAGATTTATTACAAATTGTTCATAAACCAACTAACTTACGCTTTGCTCCAAAAAATGTAGATTTAACTTACAATCCAAATTACATAAAAGAAGTACAAGATTTTGTGGAAAATAAAGGAAAAAAAATATTATATATTTATGGAGAATACGACACTTGGGGCGCTTGTGCTCCAAACCCAAAACCACATGTTGATGCTTTAAAAATGATTTTAAAAGGTGGCTCACATAGTACAAGAATTAAAAATTTTTCAACTGAAGACCAACAAATAATATACAATAAATTACAAAACTGGTTAGGTTACAGTGTTACAATTTATCCTTTAGAAAACTAGCTAATTATTTTTTGCTGACTTTTATAAAATGCATCAGCTTGCATTTGTAAAATTTCTCGAGCTTTTTGTTTTTTATAATTATACAATGCTTCTTCTTTAGACAACTCATTGTAAATAACTTTATTTAATTCAGAGTCTGTATTTACTACATTTTTTCTCTGATTTTCTTTTTGAGTAACCCAAGTTTTTACAGCATTTTCAATATCCTGAATTTTATAATCGTACTCACCTTTTGGCGCTATTAATTTTGAAAAAATTGGAGAAGTTTCAATAGCTAAAAATAATAGAAATATAAAAAATGAAGGTAACCAAGGTAACTCATTTAAAGCATTTATTCTTGCCATTAAACCATCAAAACCATCTATTATTGGTTGTGATTTAACAACTTGGTTGTTTTGCTGTTTTACTAATGCTGCAATTTGAGTTTCTTTTTCATTAATTTTTATTTTATTGTCAATTTTTAATTGTTGTAACTCTAATAAAGTGGCATCATGTTTTTCCCTTTTTTCTTTATAAACAGGTCCTTTTCCTAATAATTTTGTTCCAGCTGTTCCTTCCGCTTCAGAAATATACGTATCATACAAAGCATTTGATTCGGTTTCTTTTGCGTCAATTTCTTGTTTTAATTGACTGATTTCATTTTGTAAAGCAGTAATTTCAGGAGAAAATTGATTTGCTATTTGATTTTTATTAGCGAGTGTTAATTCATTTTTTTGAGTTAGTAAAACCTGATTAATTTCCTTTTCAAATATTTTCATTTCTAAAGGTTTAGATATAACTATGGCAATAATAATTGCTAAAATTATACGTGGTGTAGCCTGCCAAATTTCTTTCCATTTATTATCTTGCTTTTTTATTGTTGAAACAATAAACCTATCTAAATTAAAAATTAACAGTCCCCAAATTAACCCAAAAAAAACAGCGGTATAATAATTATCAAAAACGGTATACAGCGCATAACTTGATGCAATAAAAGCCATAACAGCAGTAAAAAATACGGTACCTCCTATTCCTACAAATTTAATTTGTTCGGACTTTGAACTTGTTTTTAAAACATCGGTATCTGCACCAGAGCACATCCAAAAGAAATTTTTAAGCATAACATAGTAGTTTGTTATGCAAATAACGGAACTATTTAAAGTTTATTATATTAAAATATTCTTAATTTAACATAAAACTTACAGTACCATATTTTATTGCGTTAGGGATAAAAGTGAAAAGCCCGCAGCAATAGCGAGGACTTAAAACGTATAGCCCGACCGAAGGTAACGCCCAAATTATTGAAATTAAAAGAAGTTGTGATACCAAATTTTAAATGTATTTTTGCATTTCTAAAAAACAAATAATGAGTTTATCAAAAGAATTATTAGTACGCAGTGAAAATAAATGTGAATTATGTGGCGCTACTGAAAACTTAAATGCCTTTGAAGTTGCACCAACTACAGAAAACATTGTTGCTTGTGCTACCTGTATTGACCAGATTGAAAATGAAGAAAATGTAGATGCAAATCACTGGAGATGCTTAAATGACAGTATGTGGAGCCAAGTTCCTGCTGTTCAGGTAATGGCTTGGAGAATGTTAACACGTTTACGCTCTGAAGGTTGGCCTCAAGATTTATTGGACATGTTGTATTTAGATGATGAAACGTTAACTTGGGCAAAAGCAACGGGCGTTGGAGAAGACACATCGAATAAAGTTGTACACCGAGATAGTAATGGTGTAATTTTAGAAGCTGGAGATTCGGTTGTATTAATTAAAGATTTACCTGTAAAAGGTTCAAGCATGATTGCAAAAAGAGGAACTGCTGTTAGAAGAATTTCATTAGACCACGAAAATGAAGAATATATTGAAGGAAAAGTAGATGGACAACAAATTGTAATTATTACAAAATTTGTTAAGAAAATTGGATAATTTAATTTTTAAATATAAAAAAAGGCTCAAAATTAATTTTGAGCCTTTTTTTATACTTCTTGATATCTAAAACAGTCTTTTATATGATCATTTACCATACCTGTTGCTTGCATATGAGCATAAATTACCGTTGAACCAACAAACTTAAATCCTCTTTTTTTTAAATCTTTTGAAATAGTGTCAGACAAAACTGTTGTTGCTGGAACATCACTCATTGAATTCCAACTATTTTTAATCGGCACATTATTTACAAAACTCCATATATAAGTTGAAAATGATCCAAATTCATTTTGAATTTGCATAAATGCCTGAGCATTTGTTATGGTTGCTTTAATTTTTAACTTATTTCTTATAATCCCTGCATTCAGCAATAATTCATCAATTTTAGTTTGATTGTAATTTGAAATTAATTTGTAATCAAAATTATCAAGTGCTGCTCTAAAATTTTCTCTTTTTCGCAATATGGTAATCCAACTTAAACCTGCTTGGAATGTTTCTAAAATTAAAAATTCAAATAATTTAGCATCTTCATAAATTGGAACGCCCCATTCAGTATCATGATATTCTATATAAAGTGGATCTGTTCCACACCAATTACAACGCTTTTTTTCCATTATTTTATAATTTAATTGCCTACTAAAATACTTAAATTACAACAAATAATGGTATAGTTTTTGTATCTTTAAAAGTATAAAAACCAATTAATTATGAAAAACACACTTTATTTTATTGTATTTTCACTATTTGTAATTAGTTGTGGATCTTCAATAAAACCAGTTACAAATCAAACCTCAGATTTACCCGAAGGGGCTGTAAGAATAGCTAATGATAGTCTAGAATATGAAATTATTATTTTAGATATTGGCTTTGAAACATATTTAAATACAATTGCAAAACCTGCTAATTTTTATTCACAACAGTTTTATGAAACAAAAAATAAATATTACGTGACACAATGGAATATTAGAGCCAGCAATCCTTTAAAATATAATAGTTCAATTTACGAAAATATCATAAATTATGATTTTAATATAGATTATGGATTAGATGTAAATTACAAATTGTATAATTATTTCAAATTTGTAGAGTACAAATACAAACAACATTTTTAAACAAAAAGGTTAGCTGTAAAGCTAACTTTTTTTGTTTGCTAACTGCCCACAAGCAGCATCAATATCTTTACCTCTACTCCGTCTAACATTCACAATAATATCATTCATTTCAAGAATGCTAATATAATCGCTTATAGCTTGTTGATTTGCTTGTTGAAAATCTCCATCATCAATAGGATTATATTCTATTAAATTTACTTTACAAGGTATGTATTTACAAAATTTAACCAAAGCATTTATTGCTTCTTTACTATCGTTAATACCTTTCCAAACAACATATTCATAGGTTACCCTGCTTTCAGTTTTTGCGTACCAATATTCTAAAGATTCTTTTAAATCTTTTAATGGAAAAGCTTTACTAAATGGCATAATTTCAGAACGCACTTCATCAATTGCTGAATGTAACGAAACGGCCAAATTAAATTTCACCTCATCATCGGCTAATTTTTTAATCATTTTTGGCAATCCAGAAGTTGAAACGGTAATTCTTCTTGGTGAAATTCCCAAACCTTCAGGTGATGTAATTTTTTCAATGGCCTTTAATACATTATTATAATTCATTAAAGGTTCACCCATTCCCATAAAAACTATGTTGGATAATTTATGATTGTAGTACAATAAACTTTCCTGATTTATGGCTGCAACCTGATCAAAAATTTCATCAGGATTTAAATTTCGCATCTTTTTTAAACGAGCTGTAGCGCAAAAATTACAATCTAAACTACAACCAACCTGACTAGAAACACACGCTGTTGTTCTGGATTCTGTTGGAATTAAAACCGATTCTACAATTAATCCATCGTGCAATTTTACAGCGTTTTTTACAGTTCCATCAGAGCTGCGCTGCATATGATCTACTTTTATATGATTGATTACAAAATTATCTTCCAGCATTTTACGCGTTTCTAAAGAAATATTTGTCATATCTTCAAATGAATGCGCGCTTTTACTCCACAACCATTCATAAACTTGGTTTCCTCTAAAAGCCTTGTCGCCTTCGGAAACAAAAAATTCTCTAAGTTCTGTTTTTGTTAAAGCTCTTATGTCTTTTTTTTCACTCATAATTTAGATTCAAGTTTATAAAAAGATTCCCGCATTGGCGGGAATCAAACTTTAAAATATTTTGTTTTTTATTAGATGATTAACATCGCATCACCATACGAATAGAATTTGTATTTTTCTTTTACAGCTTCTTCATACGCTTTCATTAAAAAGTCGTAATCAGCAAATGCGGCAACCATCATCATTAATGTAGATTTTGGTGTATGAAAATTTGTAATCATACAGTTTGCAATACTAAAATCGTAAGGAGGGAAAATAAATTTATTTGTCCAACCATTAAATGAATTTAAACGATTATTTGATGACACAGAACTTTCAACAGCACGCATTACAGTTGTTCCAACAGCACAAACTCTTCTTTTTTTATCAATAGCATTATTAACAATTTCTGTAGTTTCTTCAGTAATTATTGCTTGTTCAGAATCCATTTTATGTTTTGATAAATCTTCTACTTCCACTGGACTAAAAGTTCCCAAACCAACGTGCAAAGTAACTTCGGCAAAATCTACTCCTTTAATTTCTAAACGTTTCATTAAATGTTTAGAAAAGTGCAAACCTGCAGTTGGTGCAGCTACAGCGCCTTCGTGTTTTGCATAAATTGTTTGGTAACGCTCTTCGTCTTCTGGCTCAACTGGTCTGTTAATATATTTTGGAAGTGGAGTTTCTCCTAATTCTTCTAATTTTTTTCTAAATTCTTCATAAGAACCATCGTATAAAAAACGTAAAGTTCTACCTCTTGATGTTGTATTATCAATAACTTCGGCTACTAAACTTTCATCATCTCCAAAAAATAATTTATTTCCAATTCTTATTTTTCTAGCCGGATCTACTAATACATCCCACAATCTGCTTTCTGCATTTAATTCTCTTAATAAAAAAACTTCAATTCTTGCACCTGTTTTTTCCTTTTCACCATACATTCTTGCTGGAAAAACCTTTGTATTGTTAACAATCATTAAATCTCCTTCATCAAAATAATCAATAATATCTTTAAATAATTTATGTTCAATAGTTTTTTCTTTTCTATTTAAAACCATCAAACGAGACTCATCTCTATGTTCTGCTGGACGTACAGCCAATAATTCTTCAGGTAAATCGAATTTAAAATGTGATAATTTCATGTATTATTTTTATTAATTGTGCGCAAATATACAACATCGGCATAGGCGTTGTCAAGTGTTTAGCAATAAAACTTTGTTTTTAAGGTTTTTATAGGGTTACTATTTCAAAATCTTCCCAAAATGATGGATAACTTTTTGAAACAACATCGGCATCTTCTATTACAATTGGAACCTTTAAAGCCAATGGTGCAAATGCCATTGCCATTCTATGATCGTGATAAGTAGCAATACTAATATTCTCTTTTATTGTTGCTGCTTTTTTTAAGTGTAATGTTTCGTTTGTTATTTCTACTTCACCGCCTAATTTTTCAATCTCGGTTTTTAATGCTACCAACCTATCTGTTTCTTTTATTTTTAACGTGTGCAAACCTGTTAAAAAACATTCAGTTCCTAAACCAAAGCAAGTAGCTGCAATAGTTTGGGCAATATCTGGTGCACTAATTAGGTTTAAATTTAAAAGATTAATGTTTGAAATTTCTTTATTTTTTAAGGTAATTGAGTTTTCTCCAAAAGTAGTTTCAACTCCAAAATGTTCATATATTTTTGCTAAAACAGCATCGCCTTGTATACTTGTTTGTTTATAGGATGTTAATGTAATTTCTGAATTTGGACTCAATGCACACAAACTATAATAATATGATGCAGAACTCCAATCCGATTCTACCACAATAGTTTTAGACGAAATTATTGGTTTGGGATGAATGGTAATTAGATTATTTTCCCAAGAATATGCAATACCAATTTCTTCTAATAATTGCAAGGTCATTTTAATATAAGGTACCGAAGTTACATCACCTTTAAATTTTAATTTCAATCCGTTTTGCAATGTTGGTGCAATTAATAATAATGCAGAAATATATTGACTACTTACATTTCCTTCAATTTCAACAAAACTTTTTGTTAGTTTCTTTCCCGTAATTTTTAATGGAGGAAATCCTTCATTTTCAACATATTTAATGTCTGCCCCTAATGAAATTAACGCATCAACCAAAATTTTTATTGGTCGTTCTTTCATTCTGTGCGAACCTGTTAAAATAATTTCTGAATTTTCTTTTACTGAAAAATAAGCAGTTAAAAATCGCATTGCTGTTCCGGCATGTCCAATATTTATTTCATTTGATGAACTTTCCAATGCATTTTTCATTAAAATAGAATCATCCGAATTTGATGCATTTTCAATTGTTAAATTTGGATAAAACTGTTGTAAAATCAACAATCTATTTGTTTCACTTTTAGATCCAGTAATTTGAACTTTTCCTGATACAATTTTTTCTATTTTATTGATCTTCAACGAATTCATATATGTAAAATTTGTCGCTTTAAATAAATTTATTTTTAATAGCTTTACTTTTCAGATTATTTCTCAATCAATTCAATCAAAATCATGAAAAAACATCTTTTTTTTATTTGCTGCTTCTTGTTTTTATCAGCGCACAAAGTTAACGCTCAAAAAATAGTAACCAAATTTAGTGAAGAATTTTACAAATCTATAGAATGGCGTAATATTGGTCCGTTTAGAGGTGGAAGAAGTGCTGCTGTAACTGGCGTAACAAACAAAGCTAATTTATACTATTTTGGTGCAACAGGTGGCGGCGTTTGGAAAACAACAGATGCAGGAAATACTTGGAGCAACATTTCTGATGGATTTTTTGGCGGATCAGTTGGTGCAATTGCTGTGAGCGAATCTGATACTAATGTAATTTATGTTGGCAATGGTGAAGTTACTGTTCGCGGAAATGTTTCTTCTGGTGATGGAATGTGGAAAAGCGTTGATGCAGGAAAAACTTGGCAACATATTGGTTTAGAAAAATCGCGTCATATTCCAAGAGTGCGTGTTCATCCAAAAAATTCAGACGTTGTTTTTGCAGCAGTTTTAGGAGATTTATACAAATCATCAGAAGAAAGAGGTGTGTACAAATCTATTGATGGTGGAAAAAACTGGAAAAAAGTATTATTCTCAAATGCTGATGCCGGCGCCGTAGATTTAATTTTTGATCCAACAAATCCACGTATTTTATATGCATCCACTTGGAATGTTAGAAGAACTCCTTATAGTTTATCTAGCGGAGGTGATGGTTCTGCAATTTGGAAAAGTACTGATGAAGGCGAAACTTGGGTTAACATTTCAAGCAATGAAGGATTACCAAAAGGTATTTGGGGCATCAGCGGTATTGCAGTTTCACCCGTAAATTCAGATATTATTTGGGCTTTAATTGAAAATAGCGATGGTGGTGTATACAAGTCTGTTGATGCTGGTAAAACCTGGAAATTGGTAAATAGCGACAGAGCTTTACGTCAACGCGCTTGGTATTATACACGCATTTATGCTGATACACAAGATGAAAATACGGTTTATGTGGTAAATGTTAGTTATCATCAATCTAAAGATGGTGGAACAACCTTTAAATCGTTTAACGCGCCTCATGGAGATCATCACGATTTATGGATTGCTCCGGAAGACAATCAACGCATGATTATTGCCGATGATGGTGGTGCACAAACAAGTTTTGATGCTGGTGAAAATTGGAGTACAATGATGAATCAACAAACAGCACAATTTTACCGAGTGGTAACTGATAATTATTTTCCGTACAGAATTTATGGCGCACAACAAGATAATTCAACTGTTCGAATTTCTCATAGAACAAATAGCGGAACCATTGGTGAAAGCGATTGGCAAAGCACCGCTGGTGGAGAAAGTGCGCATATTGCAATTGATCCGTTAAATAATGATGTTGTTTATGGCGGCAGTTATGGCGGTTTATTAACGAGAGTAAATCACAAAACCGATGAAAGCAGAGTTATTAATGTTTGGCCAGATGACCCAATGGGATACGGAGCAGAAGATATGAAATATCGTTTTCAATGGAATTACCCAATTTTCTTTTCACCACATAATAAAAAGAAATTATACACAGCCTCAAATCATTTACATGTAACTTATAACGAAGGACAATCTTTTGAAGTAATTAGTCCGGATTTAACAAGAAACGACCCAAAAACATTAGGAGTTTCGGGCGGACCAATAACAAAAGACAACAGTGGTGTAGAATATTACGGAACTATTTTTGCTGCCGTAGAGTCTCCTTTTGAAGAAAATTTGATTTGGACAGGATCTGACGATGGATTGGTTTACATTACAAAAGATGGTGGCAAAAACTGGGAAAATGTTACGCCTAAAAAAATGCCTGAATGGATGCTGATTAATTGTATTGAAGTAGATCCTTTTACTGCTGGTGGCGCTTATATTGTTGGAACACGCTACAAAATGGGTGATTATGCTCCATACATTTACAAAACCGAAGATTATGGAAAATCTTGGAAACTACTAATAAATGGTATTGCTGAAGAACATTTTACAAGAGTTTTAAGATGTGATCCAAATAGAAAAGGATTATTATATGCCGGCACTGAAAATGGCATGTACATTAGTTTTGACGATGGTGCCAATTGGAGCAATTTCCAACTAAATTTACCAATTGTTCCCATTACAGATTTAACTATAAAAAACAATAATTTAATTGCTGCAACACAAGGAAGATCTTTTTGGTTAATTGATGATTTAACTCCGCTGCATCAAATTAATAATGAAATTATTTCAAAAGAAGCTTTCCTATACAAACCAATGGATAGCTACAGAATGGGTGGAAGTAAAAGAACATCAAAAACTGCTGGGCAAAATCATCCTGGTGGTGTTATTGTTAATTATTATGTAAAAAATATTTCGGAAAAAGACACTATTTCATTGGCCTTTTTTGAAGCGGATGGGAAACATATTAAAACATTTTCAACAAATCCAGATGAAGATCAAAATGAAGAAAAATTAAAAGTTAAAAAAGGTTCAAACGTATTTAACTGGAATATGCAATATCCTGATGCTGAAAAAGTGAAAGGAATGATTTTATGGTGGGCTTCATTAAACGGTCCTAAAGCATTACCAGGGAATTACAAAGTACAACTATCAATAAACAATACAATTTCTTCTGAACAAATATTTACATTGTTAAAAGACCCAAGAAGTTCTGCTACTGATAAAGATTTACAAGAACAATTTAATTTTATTATTGAAATTCAGGAAAAATTGACTGAAATTCATAAAACTTTAAAAAATATTACAAAAGTTAAAAATCAAATTGAACAACTAAAAAAATCTATTTCAGATAAAGAAAAACACAAAGAAATTATAGCTTTGGCAAACAGTATTGTTAAAAATTTGACAACACATGAAAATGAATTGTATCAAACAAAAAGTAAGAGTAACCAAGATCCGTTAAACTTTCCAATTAAATTAAATAATAAATTAGCACATTTAAATTCGTTAAGTTCTATTGGAGATTTTAAACCAACAGACCAATCGGTTGAATTTAAAAATGAAATCACTAAATTAATAGATGTTGAATTGTCTAAAATTTATGAGATTTTTGAAAATGATGTAAAAACACTCAATAAAAAAGTAAAAGAAAGTGATATTGAGTTGATAAATTTAGATTAATAAAAGAAGTTGTTTTAAAATAATATTTTCGTTAACCCGAACTTGATTCAAATTCTCATAATGTTTAAAAATCAATGTAATGAGATTCTGAATCAAGTTCAAAATGACATTTTATTTTGTATTATTTTTTTATAAACTTATACCACCCAGCCATAAAAACTCCGTAAAAAGTTGACATAAAACCAATTCGTTTTACAAAATACTGCCATTTTCCATCTGAAAAAATATGTTCAACCATAATGGAAAAACTCATATTTTTTAAAACAGAAAAGCCCACTTCAAAAACTGTAACTAATACCAAAAAAACAATTGCAAACCTAATTGCTATTTTAAAAAATGATTGTGATTTATATTTATTCATTTATTTTAATTTCTCATTATTTTGATGACGATCGTGATCGCGTTTTGTTTTGATATCCATTTTTTTATCAAAAGCGGCTTGTAAATCTATTCCTGTTTGGTTTGCCAAACATAAAACTACAAAAACTACATCCGCTAATTCTTCACCTAAATCTTTATTTTTATCGCTTTCTTTTTCACTTTGTTCACCGTAACGTCTGGCAATAATACGAGCAACTTCACCAACTTCTTCGGTTAATTGTGCCATATTTGTTAGTTCGTTAAAATACCGAACTCCATGTTCTTTTATCCATGTATCAACAACTAATTGTCCATTTTTTAAATCCATTTTTCTAACTTTTAAAGTTCAAATATACTGAACTAATCATACTTTATCCTTTTAAATATTTCAAAAAGTCTACTCTTGAAATTTCACGAGCGCCCAAACTTTCTAAATGTGTATTATACACTTGGCAATCTAATAATTTATAATTTTCTTTTTCTAATTTTTGAACCAAATATATAAATGCCAGTTTAGAGGTATTACTTATTTTACTAAACATACTTTCTCCACAAAAAATATGACCTAAATCTATTCCATATAAACCACCAACTAACTCATTTTCAAGCCAAACTTCAACAGATTTTGCAACGCCTAATTTATGTAATTCCAAATAGGCTTGTTCCATTTTACTGGTTATCCAAGTTCCGCCTTGCCCTTCTCTATAAATATTTTTACAATTTGAAATTACTTCCGCAAAATTTTGATTGAACGTAATTTTAAATTCATCTTTTTTGAGAATTTGGCGCATACTTTTTGAAATTTTTAATTCGTTTGGAAACAACACCATTCTTTCTTTTGGGCTGTACCAAATAATTGGTTCACCCTCATTATACCAAGGAAAAATTCCACTTTTATATGCTAATAGTAATCTTTCAACCGATAAATCTCCACCAATTGCTAAAATACCATTTTCATCAGCTAAATGAACTGGAGGAAAAATTATCTCTTTTGGGAGTAAATACACTTTTAACTTTTTTACAAATATAATGAAACAAAAAAAGAGAAAAACAGCTGTTTTTCTCTTTTTAAAATATTGTAATTACCTAAAATTAAAAAGGTAAATCGTCTGGTTCACTATCATCAATATTAGAAGTAGTTTCAAAACTTTCTATTGGTGCCGGAGGAGCTCCTGCACTACCTTCAGGTTGAGCAGCTTCAACTCTCCATCCTTGAATAGAATTAAAATAAACAGCTTCACCTTGTGGGTTTATCCATTCTCTACCTCTTAAATTAATAGAAATTTTTACATCTTGTCCAACTTGGTAATTATTTAATAAATCGCATTTATCTTGCACAAACTCTACTAATAGCATTTGTGGATATTGCTCATTTGTAGTAACAACCATTTCTCTTTTTCTAAAACCACTTGCTCCAAAAGTTTTAGTTTCATCAATTTTTTTAATTTTTCCTGTAATTTCCATTTTTCTAATTATTTCATTAAAAGCGCTTTCCAAGCGCTAACAACATCATTTTTTTCTAAAAGTGATTTCACAAATGTATGTTTTTTTAAAGAATCAATCCCAATAAATTGCGCATGTTCTTTTGCAAACTTATTAACATCTTCTTTTAAAGGTATTGCTTCTACATTTCCCAACAAACCTAAATCATTTCCTGTTAAAACTTTACTATTTCTATATTCTAAAGGAATTGCATCAACACCAACTCCTAATGTAGATAATGGTTTAGGGATTTCAAAAAAACCTTCTTTTGCTCTTGAATAGTAATTACCTCCAGCCCTAGCAACCAAATCTAATTTATGTTGATTAATAACACCTTTTTCATCTAAATATTTTTCATTAATATGAATTTTAACAACTTCACAAATAACCAAATTTCCAGCACCACCTTCAGTGCCAAGTTCAATTATGTTGTTTACCTTACATTCTAGTTGAATTGGAGATTCACCAACTCTAAAAGGTTTCACTTTTTCTGATGAAACCATAGAAAATCCCGCTTTTTCAAATTCATTTACGCCTTTGGCATATTCAGTACTTGAAAGCGACATTTGTTGCACCATTTCAAAATTTACTGTATTAATTACTACTTCTTTAGTGGCTTTTACATTTTGTAAAGTATGTTTAATAGTATTATTACGCACTCTTCTTGCTGGTGAAAATATTAAAATTGGAGGTTGTGTACTAAACATATTAAAAAAACTAAAAGGCGATAAATTCGGGTTTCCGTTTTCATCAATAGTGCTTGCAAAAGCTATTGGCCTGGGCGCAACTGCACATTGCAAATACGTTTGTAATTTTTCAACAGAAATATCTGAAGGATTGATACTTAACATAATCTTGTTTTTAAACAAAAGTAATTATTTCAACTTTAAAATAATATCAATTTAAATTTTAAGTTATTACTACATATATTTTATATTTGACTAATGGCTTCACAAAAGAACATACAACTTATTAGATGGGCTGTAATTATAGTATCATTTATAATTGTTGCTGCTATTTTATGGAATACATATGCTTTTTTTCAAAAATTTAAAAATGAAGAACGTGCCAAAATGGAAATATTGGCTGGTGCATATGAACGCTCTAGTAGTGCAGATTTAAATGCAGATTTTTCTTTAGAAGATAAAATTATTGGTAAAAACCATAACATACCAATGATTATTACCAATGAAAAAGATAGTATTACAGCTTGGGCAAATTTAGATTCTATAAAAACACTAAAAAATCATTATCTGCTTAACCAGCTAGAAATTATGAAAAATCAAAATCTTCCAATTTTGGTGAGCCATAAACGAAGTAATGTAAAACAATTTATTTATTACAGAGATTCTGATTTACTAACAAAACTAAAATATTACCCCGTTGCATTAATCCTTATATTATTTTTATTTGCAAGTGTTATTTATTTATTTTTTAAATCTAATAAAGTTGCTGAACAAAATAAATTATGGACTGGAATGGCAAAAGAAACAGCACATCAAATAGGAACTCCTTTGTCATCATTAATGGGTTGGGTTGAAATTTTAAGATTAGAAAATACTGATGAAAATACAGTTGCTGAAATAGAAAAAGACGTTGAAAGATTAAACACAATAGCCGAAAGATTTTCTAAAATTGGTTCTAATCCAATACTTAAAAAGAATAACATTGTTGCAACCACAAAAAACTCATTTCTGTATTTACAATCTAGAAGTTCAAAACAAGTAGAATTTAAATTTCAATCTATAAAAGAAACTATTTCAGTACGCTTAAATATTCAATTGTACAGTTGGGTAATTGAAAATTTAGTAAAAAATGCCATTGATGCTATGGAAGGAAAAGGGAAAATTTCACTTTCAATAACAGAAAATGACAAAGATGTTTTAGTATTAATTACTGATAATGGTAAAGGAATACCAAAAAGTTTACAACAAAAAATATTTACACCAGGTTTTACAACCAAAAAACGTGGTTGGGGTTTAGGTTTATCTTTAGCCAAACGTATTATAGAAGATTACCATAATGGTAAAATAAACGTTCAAAAATCAGAAATTGGAAAAGGAACTACTTTTATAATTTCTTTAAAAAAATAGTTTATAAATTAGATGAAATTGCTTTAGCAATAGCAACAAATTCATCGGATTCTAATTTAACTTTTTTATTAAACTGAATATCTTCCATAGCTTGTAAAGGAATTAAATGCACGTGTACATGTGGCACTTCTAAACCAATTACAGCCATTCCAACTCTTTTACAAGGCACTGCTTTTTCAATTGCAATTGCAATTTTACGAGCGTAACTCATTAACGCATTGTACAAATCTTCCTCTAAGTCAAATAGCTTATTCACTTCTTTTTTTGGAACAACTAAAGTATGTCCTTTTGCATTTGGATTTATATCTAAAAAAACAAAAAAATCGTCATTTTCTGTTATTTTATAAGAAGGAATTTCTCCATTGATGATTTTGGTAAATATTGAGCTCATTTGTTATTTTTTATCAAAAATAGAAAACCCTTTTCAATCCGCAAACTGAAAAGGGTTTCATTAAATGCTTTTTTATTAAATTATCTTGAAATATCTAAAATTTCAAAAGTCATTATTCCATTTGGTACTTGAATTTCAGCAACATCTCCAACTTTTTTACCTAATAACCCTTTTCCAATTGGTGAATTAACTGACAACTTACCTTCTTTTATATTTGTTTCAGAATCTGCAACTAAAGTGTATTTAAACTCCATGTTATTGGCAGTATTCTTAATTTTAACTATTGAATGAATTAGTATTTTTGATGTATCTAATAATTTTTCATCTATAATTCTAGCATTAGAAACAACTTCTTTTAGCTTCGCAATTTTAAGTTCTAAAAGTGATTGTTCTTCTTTTGCAGCATGGTATTCAGCATTTTCACTCAAATCTCCTTTATCTCTTGCTTCAGCAATATCATTACTAACTCTTGGACGCTCAACATGTTCTAAAAAATCCAATTCTTCTTTTAGTTTTTTTAATCCTTCTTCTGTGTAATACGAAATTTTACTCATAAATAATTAATTTTTAAAGACAAAAAAATCTCAAAACTGTCACCCAGCATGAGATTTAACACAAATGTACAAAATATTTGTAAATTGCAATCGTTTACCATTAAACTTGATATTACAACTATGCAAAAGCTATTTTTATTGTTAATTTTAGTTACTTTTTTTTCGTGTGAAAAAAACAATACGGATGATTTTCTACCAACCACTAGTGTAGATGTAACTCTTAATTTAAATTTGCCACAATATCAAGACCTTTTAATACCAACGGGCTGGGTTTATATTGAAAAAGGAGCTAATAAAGGACTTCAAGGAATATTAATACAAAATACTGGTTTAACACCAAAGTATAAAGCCTTTGAAAGAGCTTGTCCTAATAACGATTGTAATTCTCCAATGACGTTTGACGGTAGCTTAAAAATGAAATGTAGTTGTGATCAAAGTGAGTACAGCATTATTGATGGAGCGCCTCAAACTTCTGGAAATTCACATTTTGCCAGAGAATACAGAGTATTAGTTTTAAATAGTTCAACCATAAATATTACCAATTATTAAGTTACTATTTAAAAACAGATTACTATTTTTGTCCGAAACCTTTAAAAAGTGAAAAACTATTTCTCATCAAATTTTAAATTAGGCGTTTTAGGCGGTGGTCAATTAGGTAAAATGCTATTGACCGAAACACAAAAATTCGATATTTATACCAGTATTTTAGATGCAGCAAAAGATGCGCCTTGCGCACAAATTTGTAATGAATTTCATGTTGGAAATTTATTAGATTTTAATACTGTTTACAATTTTGGAAAAAAAGTAGATTTATTAACCATTGAAATTGAACACGTTAATATTGAAGCTTTATTAAAATTAGAACAAGAAGGTTTAGAAATTTATCCGCAACCAAACGTTTTACAAATAATACAGCATAAAGGAAAACAAAAAGATTTTTTTGTTTCTCATAATATTCCAACATCGCCACATAAAAGATTTAACAATTTACAAGCCTTAAAAAAGGAAACTTTAAAATATCCATTTGTATGGAAATCGGCGCAATTTGGCTATGATGGAACTGGTGTAAAAATTGTTAAAACAAAAAATGATTTAGAAGTTTTAACTGATACTGAGTGTATCATTGAAGAATTAATTCCTTTTAAAAATGAATTGGCTGTAATTGTTGCTAGAAATAAAAACGGAGAAATAAAAACCTATCCAGTTGTTGAAATGGAATTTCATCCGGAAGCAAATCAGGTAGAATATGTAATTTGTCCTGCAAGAATTTCTGATGACGTTGCTTTAAAAGCAAGAAACATTGCATTAAAAGTAGCAGAATCTTTTCAGCATATTGGGCTGTTAGCTGTTGAAATGTTTCAAACAGCAGATGACCAAATTTTAGTGAATGAAGTAGCGCCAAGAACCCACAATAGCGGACATTATAGTATTGAAGCTTCATACACAAGCCAGTTTGAACAACATTTAAGAAGTATTTTAAACTTACCTTTAGGAAATACTGACAGTAAAGTTGCTGGAATTATGGTAAATTTGGTTGGTGAAGAAGGTTTTTCGGGTGATGTTGTGTATGAAAATATGGAAGAAATTTTAAAAATGGATGGTGTTACGCCACACATTTATGGAAAAAAGCAAACCAGACCTTTCAGAAAAATGGGCCATGTTACTGTAGTTAACAACAATTTAGCTGAAGCCAGAAAAATTGCCGAAATAGTAAAAAATACCATAAGAGTAATCAGTAAATAATTAAAGTATGAGCAAAGTAGGAATAATCATGGGAAGCGCTTCAGATCTTCCAATAATGCAACAAGCCATTGATATTTTAAAAAGTTTTGAAATTAAAACTGAAGTTGATATTGTTTCTGCACACAGAACGCCAGAAAAATTATTTGATTACGCCAAAAACGCTCACACAAGAGGGATTTCAGTGATAATTGCCGGAGCTGGTGGCGCCGCACATTTACCAGGAATGGTAGCATCTATGAGTCCGCTTCCTGTAATTGGTGTTCCTGTAAAATCTAGAAATTCTATTGATGGTTGGGATTCAGTTTTATCAATTCTTCAAATGCCTGGCGGAGTTCCAGTTGCAACCGTTGCACTTGATGGTGCATTAAATGCTGGTATTTTGGCTGCTCAAATAATAGGTAGTTCAAACCCATCCATTTTAGCTAAAATTGTGGAGTACAAAGAAAATTTAAAATCTAAAGTTTATAAATCTTCAGAAGAACTTAAAAAATAAGTTATAAAGGAATATTTTTACTAACAGTTACATTTTGCCCTTTTTTATTTACATACTTAAATTTAGGCATTATCGTATTTATTGGTAATTTGTTATTTTTATTCATGTTATTTTTTTTAAACTTCAAACTGTTGTCTTTTTCTTCTAAAATTAAAGTTTCCATTTTACTGTAATTTTGTATTTTATTAACGATGGTTGTATTAATAAATTATTTGAACAGAACTATTTTTTTAAATTTATTTATTTATCACTTTTAATATTATGACACTTAAGCACTATTTTAGTCACTACATAATAATATATTTGCATTAAAATAATTTATTTAAAAAATAATATGAGTAATCCTCTTTTAAAAAAATTTACAACATATAACGAAACGGCACCGTTTTCACAAATAAAAACCAAGCATTTTAAACCTGCTTTTATTGAAGGTATCAAAAATGCAAAAGCTGAAATTGATGCAATTACCAATAATACAAATGTTCCTACTTTTGAAAACACAATTGAAGCTTTAGAATTTAGCGGACAACAATTAAATAGAATTTCAAGTATATTTTTCAACTTAAATTCAGCTGAAACTACGGATGATATTCAACAAATAGCACAAGAAATATCTCCATTATTAACAGAATTTTCAAATGATATTACTTTAAATGAAGTTTTATTTAAAAGAGTTAAGTTAGTTTATCAAATTAAAGATGATTTAAATTTAACTCCAGAACAAGACATGCTTTTAACAAATAAATATAAAAGTTTTGTTAGAAATGGCGCAAATTTAAATGAAGATCAAAAAACAGAGCTTAGAAAAATAGATACAGAACTTTCTAAATTAAAATTAAAATTTGGTGAAAATGTTTTAGCTGAAACACACGATTTTGAATTACACTTAACTAACAAATCACAATTAAGTGGTTTGCCAGAAGGCACAATTGAAGCTGCAGAATTAACCGCCAAACAAAAAGAAAAAGATGGTTGGGTGTTTACCTTAGATTATCCTAGCTATGTTCCATTTATGACCTATGCCGATGATAGAAACTTAAGAAAACAACTAGCAATTGCTTTTGGTGCAAAAGCTTTTAGAAACAATAAAAATGATAATCAACAAATTGTATTAGATATAGCGAACTTAAGATACAAAAGAGCAAATTTATTAGGCTATAAATCGCACGCACATTTTGTTTTAGAAGAACGCATGGCTGAAACTCCTGAAAATGTTATCTCTTTTTTAAATGATTTATTGGTAAAAGCTAAACCTGCTGCTATTGAAGAATTTAATAAAATTGAAACATTAGCAAAAAAAGATAGCATCAATCATTTAGAAAAATGGGACAGTGCTTATTATTCTGAAAAATTAAAGAAAGAATTATTTGACTTAGAAGAAGAAAAATTAAAACCTTACTTTAAATTAGAAAATGTTATTGAAGGTGTTTTTCAAATTTCAAAAAAATTATATGATTTACAATTTGAAGAAATAACCACTATTGAAAAATATCACGAAGAAGTAAAAACCTATAAAGTAACCGATACTTCTGGAAATTACGTTTCTATTTTATATGCAGATTTTTTTCCAAGAAAAGGAAAAAGAAATGGCGCTTGGATGACTTCTTTTAAAAATCAATGGAAAAAAGATAACGAAAACTCAAGGCCACACATTTCAATTGTTTGTAATTTCACAAAACCCACAAAAACAAAACCATCACTGCTAACTTTTAATGAAGTTACCACACTTTTTCATGAGTTTGGACACGCATTACACGGAATGTTAGCCAACACAACATACCCAAGTTTATCGGGCACTAGTGTATTTTGGGATTTTGTAGAGTTACCAAGTCAGATTTTTGAAAACTGGTGTTACCAAAAAGATGCACTTAATTTATTTGCCAAACATTACGAAACCAATGAATTGATTCCTATGGAATTAATTGATAAAATTAAAAAATCTTCTAACTTTTTAGAAGGAATGCAAACTTTACGACAACTAAGTTTTGGTATTTTAGATATGGATTGGCATAGTAAAAACCCTTCAGAAATTAAAAACGTAAAAACATTTGAAACTGCATCTTTTAAAAACACACAATTATTTTCTGATGTTAAAGAAAATTGTATGAGTACTTCTTTCTCACATATTTTTCAAGGCGGATATTCTTCTGGATATTATTCTTACAAATGGGCTGAAGTTTTAGACGCTGATGCATTTTCTTTATTTTTAGAAAAAGGAATTTTTGATAAAGAAACTGCTTTAAAATTTAAAGCTAATATTTTAGAAAAAGGAGGTACTGTAAAACCAATGGACTTATACACTAAATTTAGAGGACAAAAACCTACAAACGAAGCTTTATTAAAACGTGCAGGTTTATTAAAATAACAATAAAAACTCCACAAAAAAAGGGCAAAATTATTAAAGAATTTTGCCCTTTTTTAGTTTTATATATCATTTACAAATTGTTTTAAACAATAAAAACAACTTTCTAAAAATTGAAAATATAACAAACTGAAAATCTGACGAATGTCATATTTTTAAAACAAACGGTTCGTTTTTATAAATAAATGGTAATTTTTTTAGTTTTTTATTTTTTTTATTGTTTTTTATATGTACATTAGCAGTGTTAAAATTTCATTAACCCCAACAATTTGTTTGACATTTTGATAAGATTATTAATAATCTGTTTGATTTCCCTAAACGGAAAACTAAAATCACCAAGTTTAAATAAAAAAACTTGGTGATTTTAAATTAAAAAAAGTAAAATTAAAAATTAACATAAAAAATAATTCGCTTTAAATACGAATTTTAATAAATATATCAACCCCAAAAAACCCCAAAAAATGAAATCAATAACCCCAAAATTATTATCGATACTTCTTTTTACTGTTTTTTTATTTTCTTGCTCTCAAGAAGATGATGGTATATACTTTAACGAATCAAGTGAAACTATAAATACTACTGTAACATATTCTGAAATTGAAACAGAAATATTAACCTTAGTAAATGAATACAGAGAAAGTAAAGGTTTATCAAGTTTAATTACTTTAAATATCATTTCAGGAGTTGCAGATGGCCACACAAACTATATGATAACTACAGGTCAAGTAAATCATGATAACTTCAATTTAAGAGCCCAAAACTTAATTGATAATGCCGCTGCAAAAAGCGTTTCGGAAAATGTGGCTTATGGCTATAGCACAGCTCAAGGTGTGGTAAATGGATGGTTAAATAGTGATGAGCACAGAAAAGCAATTGAAGACCCAAAAAATACTCATTTTGGTATTTCAACAGAATCTAATAGTGCTGGAAGAAATTATTTCACACAAATATTTATTCAAAAATAATAAACTGAAAATCCTTCTAAGTAATAAAATATTAAAGAGTAAAATAAAATAGTAGTTTAATTTAAATCCCAAATTATGAACTCAACCCCTCAAATTTTAGAAAAAAAGAACCTTCATTTAAAAGTTGTAAAAAACTCTTTAAAAAGAAATATTGAAACAAATAGAATATACATTAATACATTATTTCCAAATTTTAGCTATAGAAATCATTTAGGTGAAACTGTTTCTAATCCTGAGAAATGCGTAATGCTTTAAGATACAAGTTAGTTAGAATTTTAGTTAAGTTAATTATAAGTAAATTACTTGAGTAAATCGTCCCCACACGGTAGGTCAAGTTTTTAATTTTAAGCAAATTTTTATATCGCCATTTAAAAATAATTTGAGTATTTGCTTAAATTTATAGTACACATCAAATCTTTGGTAATTGTTTAAAACAAAAAAATCAATAATTTACTTTATTGATTTTTTTGTTTTAAAAAGAAGCAGCCGTAAATTACTTGAGAAAATTGTCGTCCCCACAACGGTAGTATGTCAAGTTTTATATTTTACGACTGCTATTTTTTTTATTTCATTTTAACTATAATAAATTCTGTTCTTCTATTTAATTGGTGTTCAGCTTCAGTACATTTTACACCATTTGAACATTTATTAACTAACTGAGTTTCACCAAAACCTTCATATTTTGTTATTCTTGCTGGATCTATTCCTCTAGAGATAATATATTCATAGGTTGATTTTGCTCTTCTATTTGATAGATCTATATTGTATTGATCATCAGCTCTACTATCAGTATGAGATTCCATTCTAATAACCATTCCTGGATATTTATTCATTAAACTAACAACCTTGTCTAATTCTAACGCAGCATCAGGTCTAATATTTGATTTATCTAAATCAAAATAAATAATATCTAAATCTGCTAATATGGCTACATCTTCAATTGGCGCTAAATTAAGATCTAAATTTACTATAAGTTCTTTCTCTTTTTCTAACCCAAATGAATTAAATGCATTTTGTATTGAGTTATATTTTTCTTTAGAGCCCTTTAATACAAATTCTTTGTCTCTTTCAATTAAATGTTCATAATAACCATCTTTACCTGTAATAAAATAAGCAAGTTCTTCACCATTATTTCTGGCAAGTACAACTTTTGCTCCTTCAATTGGCTCATTATTTACAGCGTCTCTAATTTGACCTTTTAAAGTTAAAGGTGGTATTCTAGTGAATGCATAAATATCATCTCCACCAACTCCTCCTTTTCTGTTTGAAGAAATATATCCTGAAAACCCTTCTTTAGATAAAAAGTAACCAAAATCATCGTATTTACTATTTATAGGTTCTCCTAAATTTATAACATTTACTATTTCATCATTTTCATTTTTAACAGTTGCAAAAACATCTAATAAACCTAAACCAACATGACCGTTAGAAGAAAAATATAAACTATTTTCCTCTTCGTAAATAAACGGGAAGGATTCATTACCTTCAGTATTTACAATTGGACCTAAGTTTTTTGGAGTAGCTAATGAACCATCTTCATTTACATCACTAACATAAATATCAGTTCCGCCAAATCCACCTGGCATATCAGACGCAAAATATAACTTTTTACCATCACTGCTAATTGTAGGGTGATACACAATATAATTAGGGCTGTTTAAGTTGGAAGGTTTTATATTTACCCATTTTCCATCAACATAATCTGCAGTATAAATTCCTAAGTGCATAACACCTTTTTGATCTTCAATTTTTTTATCGTTATAATAATTATTTCTTGAAAAATACATTTTGGTTCCATCAGCATTAAATACAGCAGGGCCATCGTGTTGAATTGAATTTACATCTCCTTCTATTTTAGTAGTTGCTTCTACAGAAACATTATTTAAAGGCACTTGAAAAATATCAATAAACGGTTGTGCGTCCCAGCCATACAACCTTTTAATAGAAACACCTTCATCTCTTGATGATGCAAATACTATATTATCATTTAATTCTACAGCCCCAAAATCATTATATTTTGTGTTTAAATTTAATGTTTTAATGGTGTTTTTTTCTGAGACATTAAATATTGCACTTGCTAAATCATCATTTTTAAAGAATTCTTTTACTCTTAAATCGTCTTGATTTCCAGCTTCTTTAAATTTTTTCATCCATTTCTTCGATTCATCATATTTTCCATTTGCTCTTAATGTTTGAGCGTAAAATAAGAAATATTCAGAAGGAACGTTTTTTTGTTGAACTACTTTTGCATAAATCTCTAATGCCTTTTCTGGTTGACGTAACATAATGTATGCATCTCCCAACTTTCGCATGGCATAGTTTTTATTAAAGCTAGTATCTATTAGCTTTTCATATGTTTTAATTGCCTTTACAAACGAAAAGTTATTAAATTGTCGTTCGGCTCTTTTTTGTTTAACTGTTTGACCAAAAGAGGAAGCACACATTAAAACAAGAGCAATAAGTATTAATTTACTATTTTTCATAATCTTCATCATTATTTGGTTAGAAATATCTAGGAGATTTTAATTTGTTTTTCATAAATCTGAATTCATACATCAACAATATTTCGTGTGAACCAGATGTATATGGTCTAATTTCTCCAGTTGGAATTTCATAAGTGTATCCAACTCTAAATTGATCGGTAACTTGAAAATCAACTAAAGCACCTATATCTCTTTGATCTCCGTTAAATCTATACGAGCCTCCAAGCCAAAATTTTTCATTAAATAAAAAGTTTGCAGATAAATCGGTTGAAATTGGAGCTCCCTCAGTATATTTAAATAAAAAGGATGGTTTTAATTTTATATTATCACTTAAATCAAATACATACCCTCCAATCCCATAAAAATGAACAGTCTCCAATGCTGCATATTCAGTTTTATTATTTAAATCATGATTAATCATTTTTGGAACAGATAACCCAAAATACCATTTATCTGAGTGTAAAAGAATACCTACTCCAAAATTGGAATTCCATCTATTTAATCTTTCATCAAAGTAAGGATCTTGGCCTGCTTCTGCTGAGTTATACAATTCTTCTGCTAATTTATAATAGGTCATCCCTCCTTTTATTCCAAAACTCAACTTTGTTGCATCATCCACATCAATAGTATAAGAAAAATCTGCATACACATATGTAAAGTTTTCAAATCCAGTTTTATCATTTATTAAAGATAAACCTAAACCTACTTTTTCATTTCTAAGTGGTGAATGAATTGACAATGTTTGGGTTTGAGGACCTCCATCAAAACCAGCCCATTGATTTCTGTTCAATGCAACAATGCTTAACGCTTGTCTACTTCCTGCATAAGCTGGATTTACTGCTATTGTATTATACATATACTGTGTAAACTGAGGTAATTGTTGTGCATTCGAATATTCAAATCCAATAACAAACATTACTATAATAATAATTAATCGCTTCATAGTTTTTGTTTTTAGTGAGTCCCTAAATATATATATCCCGTAATTGGTTTGTATCCACTACCAATTATTTTAACTATATAATAATAAGTTCCTGTTGGTAATTTATTATTTGTATTAAAGGTTAATCCTGAATTATCGTGATATCCTTTCCAATTGTTTTGATAATTGGTAGATTGATATACTATTTTTCCCCATCTATTAAATATTTGAACTTCGGCAGTAAATCCACAAGATGCAACATCTGAAATTGTAAATGCATCATTTACACCATCATCATTTGCTGTTACAACTTTAGATATTTCAATTGTTCCTTCTGTAGAACAAGGTAATACTATACAGTCGTCATTTACATTTACATATACTGTAATCTTTCTACCACAATCTCCTGGCTCAGTATAGGTAAATTCATAATCTCCCAGGTTAACAATGCTAGGATCGAATAATTCACCTACTAAACCACCGCTATTATTATCATCCTTCCAATTTCCGCCTTCAACATAACTCTCAACCAACAAATCTTTTAAACTAAATGGAACCTCAGATATACACAATGATATAGACTTACCGTCTAGGTCTTGAGTTCCATAGTTTGAAACAACATTTATAGCAGCTATACTTGTTGAACAACCATTATTGCTATCCCTAACCGTAACTGAATAAACTCCCGGTTGCGTAACAGTTATTGAAGATGTAGTTGCCCCAGTATTCCATAGGTAACTTGCTGTTCCTTGAACAATTGAATTACTTGCATCTAGTATAATTGATGTTCTTGAACAAGTTAACTCTTGATTACCGCTAATATTTACTATTGGTTTTACAATATCTTGAGTAACTTTAAAAGTTGCCGTATCAGAACATCCATTAGTTCCAACTGAAACTACTAAGTAATAATCACCTGGCGCGGTCACCTGAATTTGAGGAGTTGTTGCTCCTGTACTCCATAAGTAGGTTGCATTACCTGTAAATACTGATGAACTTCCATCTAAAACTACACTGGTTGTTATACAACTTAAATTACCACTGCTTTTTATTTCAGCTTGAACTACTGATTTATTTTCTTTAACTACTATTGAAGTTGTTGCTGAACATCCATTATCACTGTCTGTTACTGTAACCGTATAATCACCAGGCGCTATAACGTCAATACTTGCTGTTGTTGCTCCTGTATTCCATAGGT
>NZ_FOZP01000005.1:0-296920 GCF_900116115.1 Lutibacter maritimus
AAATGAGTAAAGTAGTAACATTTGGTGAGATTATGTTGCGATTATCACCACAAGGATTTTTAAGATTTTCACAAGCGGACAATTTTGATGTTGTTTATGGAGGCGGAGAATCAAACGTAGCAGTTTCTTTAGCCAACTATGGTGTTTCAGTAGATTTTGTAACACGTTTACCAAAAAATGACATTGGAGAATGTGCGATGATGGAAATGCGTAAAAGAGGCGTTGGAGTAGATAAGATTGTTTGGGGAGGAGATCGTTTAGGAATTTACTTTTTAGAGACAGGCGCAGTTAGTAGAGGTTCAAAAGTTGTGTATGATAGAGCACATTCATCTATGTCTGAAATTCAATTGGGCATGATAGATTGGGAGGAAGTTTTTGCTGGAGCCGAGTGGTTTCATTGGACAGGCATTACTCCAGCAATTTCACAAAGTTCAGCGGATGTTTGTTTAGAGGCAGTAAAAGCAGCCAGCAAATTAGGATTAACCATTTCCACAGATTTAAACTATAGAGCAAAACTTTGGAAATATGGTGGAGATAGAGAAGCAATTATGACCGAGTTAACATCGTATTGTGATGTTATTTTAGGCAATGAAGAAGATGCAGAAATGCACTTTGGCATTAAGCCAGAAGGAGCAGCAGTTCAAACACACGGACATGATGTAAAGGCAGAAGCGTTTTTATCGGTTTGTCAGCAAATGATGGCGAAATTCCCAAGAGCTAAAAAAGTAATTACTACGTTAAGAGGTTCAATTTCAGCATCTCATAACACTTGGGCCGGCGTTTTATATGATGGAAAACAACTATTGCAAACACGTCAGTATCAAATTACTGATATTGTAGATAGAGTTGGAGGTGGAGATAGTTTTATGGGCGGATTGATTTACGGATTATTAACGTATCCAGATGATGATCAAAACGCATTAGACTTTGCAGTAGCAGCCTCTTGTTTAAAACACACCATAAAAGGAGATGCCAACTTAGTAACTGTAGATGAAGTAACTAAATTAATGGGTGGTGATGCCTCAGGAAGAGTAGCACGATAACAAAGAAGTATTATAATTAAGTTTGGTTAAATCGGAAAGTTGAGTCGTAGAAAACACGACTCAACAATCCATTTTAAGAAAAGCTTCATTAAAAAAAGATAAATAAAAAATGGCACAATTTACAAGAATAGAAGTTGCAACAGCAATGAAAGAAACAGGGATGATTCCTTTATTTTTCAGTAATGATTTAGAAGTAAGTAAACAAGTATTAAAGGCATGTTATGATGGCGGAGCAAGATTGATGGAATTTACGGCACGAGGTGATTTTGCACACGAAGTTTTTGGAGAGTTAACCAAATATGCGATTAAAGAATTACCAGGAATGATTATGGGAGTTGGATCCGTAACCGATGCTGGCGCAGCTTCATTATATATGGCTTTAGGGGCAAACTTTATAGTAACACCTGTTTTAAGAGAAGATATCGCAGTAGTTTGTAATAGACGCAAAGTATTATGGTCACCAGGCTGTGGAACATTAACAGAAATTGCTAGAGCAGAAGAATTGGGCTGTGAAATTGTAAAATTATTCCCTGGAGATATTTACGGACCACAATTTGTAAAAGGAATAAAAGGACCACAACCTTGGACGAGTGTAATGCCAACAGGAGGTGTTTCACCTACAGAAGAAAACCTAAAAAGCTGGTTTAGTGCAGGAGTAACTTGTGTTGGAATGGGATCACAATTAATATCAAAAGAAATATTATCAAGTAAAAATTATACAAAGCTAACAGAAGATGTAAAAAGTGCTTTGGAAATTATTGAAAAAGTAAGAAAATAATATATCCATTCTATTGAAAATAAATATAAATAAACATTTAATTATGAATGAAACAACAACAACGACAAAAGCAACAAAGTATAGATGGACAATAACTGGTTTGCTATTCATGGCTACAACTATAAATTATTTAGATAGGCAAGTCCTTTCTTTAACATGGAAAGATTTTATTGCTCCTGAATTTCATTGGACCAACAATGATTACGGAAACATAACAGCTTTGTTCTCTATTTTTTATGCTGTTTCATTATTATTTGCAGGTCGTTTTGTAGATATTATGGATACCAAAAAAGGATTTCTTTGGGCTATTGGTGTATGGTCAGTTGGAGCTTGTTTACATGCTTTTGCAGGTATTGCAACTGCAGGTTATTTAACAGGAGAATGGTTTTTAGGTTTCGAAGGTTCAAAAGAAATTATTAGTACAGTTAACGATACAGGTTTAGTAATTTCTATAAGTGTTACTTTATTTATTTTTGCTCGGTTTGTTTTAGCTTTAGGAGAAGCTGGTAATTTTCCAGCAGCAATAAAAACTACTGCAGAATATTTTCCAAAAAAAGACCGAGCTTTTTCTACAAGTATTTTTAATGCAGGAGCAACTGTTGGAGCATTAGCTGCACCAATTTCAATTCCTTTTATTGCAAAAGCCTACGGTTGGGAAATGTCTTTTATTATTATTGGAGCATTAGGTTTTATTTGGATGGGTTTTTGGGTATTTATGTATGAAAAACCTGAAAAACACTCAAAAGTAAATGCAGCAGAATTAGAATACATTCAGCAAGATATCATTGCAGATAGTAAAATAGAAGGATATGTTCCAGAAAGCACAAAAAAAATCTCTTTATTAGATTGTTTCAAGTACAAACAAACGTGGGCTTTTGTATTTGGTAAATTTATGACTGATGGGGTTTGGTGGTTTTTCTTATTCTGGACACCAGCTTATTTAAGTTCAGTTTACGGAATGGATTCTGCACAAGCAGCGTTACCATTATTTGTTTTATATGCAATAACATTGCTTTCAATTATCGGCGGATGGTTACCAACTTATTTTGTAGATAAAAAAGGAATGAATCCGTATGAAGGGAGAATGAGAGCAATGTTGATTTTTGCATTTTTTCCATTATTAGCTCTAATTGCTCAACCTTTAGGACATTATACCTATTGGATTCCTGTAATAATTATTGGAATTGCAGGAGCAGCACACCAAGCTTGGTCGGCAAATATTTTTACAACAGTGGGAGATATGTTTCCTAAAAAAGCAATTGCAACTGTTACAGGTATCGGAGGTTTGGCTGGAGGATTAGGTTCAACGGTTATTAATAAAGGTTCTGGAGTTTTATTTGATTTTAGCGAAAGTACAAATATGGCGTTTATGGGATTTAAAGGAATTGAAGCAGGGTATTTTATAATCTTTTCAATATGTGCTGTTTGTTACTTAATAGGTTGGGTGGTTATGAAAACTTTAGTCCCAAAATACAGACCAATTACAGATTTATAAAAAATAATTTATTATTTATTAAATATTGATGAAAAAATTAAATAGAAAAAATATAGGTTTAGAAAAAAAACTTCCAATTAAAATTGTACAATTTGGGGAAGGTAATTTTTTAAGAGCTTTTATAGATTATGCAATTCAGCAATTGAATAAGAAAGTTGATTTTAATGCAGGAGTAGCTGTTGTTCAGCCAATTGAAAGAGGTTTAATACACATGCTTAATGAACAGGATGGCTTATACACACTTTTTATGAAAGGTGTGAAAAAAGGTCAAGTAATTCAGGATGTAGAGCTGATTTCTAATATTGTAAAAGGTGTAGATCCGTATTCAAATTTTGCTGAATATGTAAGTTTGGCAAAAGAACCTTCGTTAGAATTTATTATTTCTAATACTACAGAGTCTGGTATTGCTTATGTTAGTTCTGATACTATAGAAATGCAACCACCAAGTTCATTTCCTGCAAAATTAACAGTTTTGTTATTTGAAAGATTTAAGCATTTTAATGGCGATTCAAAAAAAGGACTTACAATTATTCCTTGTGAACTTATCAATCATAATTCTGAAACATTAAAAGAAATAATTCTTCAATATATAGCCGATTGGAATTTAGGTGATGATTTTAAATCTTGGTTGCTTCAAAATAATTCATTTCATAGCACATTAGTTGATAGAATTGTACCTGGTTATCCAAAAGATGAAATTGAAAGTTATAATTCTCAATTAGATTATCAGGATAATTTAATTGTTGCTGCTGAAACATTTTTTTTATGGGTGATTGAAGGTGGAGAAGATTTAAAACAAAAATTACCATTTCATAAAACAGATTTAGATGTTAAAATTGTGAGCGATATGCAACCTTACAGAACTAGAAAGGTGCGTATTTTAAATGGTGCGCATACTGCAATGGTTCCTTTTTCACTTCTTTACGGAAATACCACTGTAAAAGAAACTGTAGACAATAGTTTTACAAGTAGTTTTATTAATACAGCAATTTTTAATGAAATTAATGAAACGCTAAAAATGGATAGAGATGAGTTAAATAGCTTTGCCGATGAAGTTTTAGACCGTTTCAGGAATCCATTTATCAAACATAAATTGTCGGATATTGCTTTAAATTCAATTTCAAAATTTAAAGTACGTGTATTGCCTAGTTTATTAGAATATACAGCAGTATATAACAAAATACCTACAAATTTAACGTTCTCTTTTGCTTGTTTAATCCGTTTTTACAAAGGTGTGTGGCAAGGAAAATCATTACCAATAAATGATAGTGAAGAAATTGTTGCAGCATTTAAAGAAATTTGGAGTTTAAATGATTACAATAAAATTACCCAAGCTGTTTTAGAAAATGAAAATTTTTGGGATCAAGATTTAACAAAAATAAATTCATTGTCAAAAGCAATTGAAATTGCCTTAAAGGAAATTGATGAAAACGGAATTGAAAATGGTTTCACTAATTTTAACAAACAATTTTAAAATACATAAAAGCAGTTATAATGCAAAAAAAGTTAATAAAAGTACATCCATCTGATAATGTTGCAGTTGCTTTAGTAAATTTAGCTGCAGGTGAAATAGTTTCTTTTGAAAATAATTCAATTACTATTGTATCTGATGTAAAAGCTAAGCACAAAATTTCATTAACTAAATTTAATGAAGGAGATAGAATTATTATGTACGGTGTTTTAGTTGGAAAAGCAAATTGCATTATAGAAAAAGGTGATGTGCTTACTATTAATAATGTAAAACACGAAAGCGAAAAAGTATATAAAAAAACCGGTAATATAGGTTGGAGCACTCCAAATGTTGAAAAGTGGAAAGAAAAAACTTTTTTAGGTTATCATAGAGAAGACGGACAAGTTGGTACAGAAAATGTTTGGTTATTTTTTCCATTGGTTTTTTGTGAAAATAGAAATATAGAAATATTAAAAGATATTTTCGAAAAAGAATTATTAAAACAAAAAGAAAATCCTCATCAATTATTGCTTCGATCTCTAATTAATAATGGGCAGGAAGAAGCAACAAAAAGTAATAATTCAGCCGACTTTTTCGATAATATTGATGTGAAATTTATCACACATCCAGGTGGTTGTGGAGGAATTAGACAAGATTCTGAAGCGCTTGCAAAACTTTTGGCAGGTTATGTAAATAATCCGAATGTAGCTGGAGCAACGGTTTTAAGCTTAGGATGTCAGAATTTGCAAATAGATATTTTTAAAAATGCATTAAACGCTATAAATCCAAATTCAACAAAACCCGTCCTAATTTTTGAACAACAACAAATGGGTACGGTTGACCAAATGTTAAGTGCCATTGTTAAAGATTCATTTGAAGCAATAAAAAAAGCCAATAATATTAAAAGACAACCAGCACCATTATCTAAATTAAATGTTGGTTTAGAGTGCGGTGGATCTGATGGATTTTCTGGAATTTCGGCAAATCCTACTTTGGGTTATACATCAGACTTATTGGTTGCATTAAAAGGGACAGCAATTTTATCTGAATTTCCAGAATTGTGTGGTGTAGAGCAAGAATTAGTTAATAGATGTGTAAATGAAGCATCTGCAAATAAATTTTTAGCTTTAATGAAAGCATTTGAAAAATCTGTTGTTGATGCAGGTTCAGGATTTGATATGAATCCTTCACCAGGAAATATTAAAGATGGACTAATTACTGATGCAATGAAATCTGCTGGAGCGGCTAAAAAAGGAGGAACTTCTCCAGTTGTTGATGTATTAGATTACGGAGAATATATTACAAAATCTGGATTAAATTTATTATGTACACCAGGAAATGATGTTGAAAGTACAACGGCCATGGTTGGTTCTGGAGCAACAATAGTTTTGTTTACTACAGGTTTAGGAACACCAACAGGTAACCCAATTACACCAGTTATTAAAGTTTCCTCAAACACTGAATTGGCAAATAAAATGAGCGACATTATTGATATTGATACAGGTGCTGTTATTAGAGGCGAAAAAACGATTGAAGAAATGGCTGAAGAGATGCTTAATTTTATAATAGATGTGGCTAGTGGTAAAATTCAAACAAAAGCAAAAAAATTAAATCAAAATGATTTTATTCCTTGGAAAAGAGGAGTATCATTATAATATTTATGTTTATTTTAGTTTTAAAGCCTTAAAAAATTAATTTTTTAAGGCTTTTTAATTATAGGGTTTAATTTTTTAAAGATGATTTTCTAACAAGTAATTTAGGCGGTAAAACAATTTTTTTGTGTATTTCTATGTTACTTGAATTATTTACTTGTTCTAAAAAAACACTTGCAGCAATTTTTCCCATTTCTACTGGCGATTGATCAACTGTAGTTATAGAAAGTTCCATAAATTTTGTAAATGGCTCGTTTGAAAAACCTACAATACTAATATCATTTGGAATATGTAAATTATGTTTTTTAATTTCTTGAATTGCCCCTAAAGCTACAAAGTCACTTGAAGAAAAAATGGAGTCTGGCGGATTTTTTAAGTTCAACAATTTTTTAGTACTATCTTCTCCTTGTTCAACTTTGCTAATTGTTTCAATTAAGTAATTTTCATTAAATTTAATTCCATTGTCAAGCAAAGCTTGTTTGTAACCATTGCATCTATCTTTGTAAATTTCAACCGATAAATCACCAGCAAGATGTGCAATTTTTTTGCATCCTTGATCAATTAGATGTTGTGTTGCTTGATAACCTCCATCAAAATCATTGATAGTTACACTGCTTACGCCATCAATATTTTTTTTCCTATCAAAAAAGATTAAAGGAACTTTTTTTTGAAGAATTTTATTTATGGCATCATTTTTTTCAGTTGTACCATTAATAGACATTAAAATACCATCAACCTGAGCATTTAATAACGCTTCAATATTTTGCATTTCTAAATTTTCATCATCATGTGTTTGGCAAATGATAACTTGATAACCTTCAGGGTACAAGCATTCTTCAATACCGCGAATTACAGATGAAAAGAAATTTCTATCAATTCTAGGAACAAGAACTCCAACATTATTACTTTTTCCACTTTTTAGAGCTAATGCAAGTCTATTTTGTGTGTAATTCATTTCATTAGCAGTGTCATTTACCAATTTTCTTGTTTTCTCACTAATTTTAGGATTATTATTTAACGCTCTTGATACTGTTGCTGCAGAAATGTTAAGTTTTTTAGCAATATCGTAAATAGTTGATTTCTGGTTCATTAAATAGGTGATAGTAATTTTTAAAAAGTATGTAAAAGTACTATAATTATTTTAAAAATATAGATACTGTTTTTATTTAAAACTATTCGTTTGAATTTTTAGAAGATGATTTTCTGATTAGTAATTTAGGTTTTAAAATTACCTTTTTTTCAATTTTAATAGTATCGTTATTTCTAACTTGTTCTAAAAATACTTTAGCAGTCATTTTACCCATTTCTAAAGGAGATTGGTCAACAGAAGTGATTGAAAGTTCCATAAATTTAGTAAAAGGTTCGTTTGCAAAACCCGCAACACAAATATCTTGCGGGATTTTAAGACCTTGTGCTTTAATTTCTTGAATTGCCCCCAGTGCAGTAAAATCACTTGATGAGAAAATAGCATCTGGAGGATTGTCCATATTTAGTAAAATTTTAGTAATTTTTCTACCTTCTTCAACCTTACTAATAGTTTCAATTACAATGCTTTCATCAAACTCAAGTCCGCTATCTAAAATGGCTTGTTTATAACCGAGATATCGATCTCTAAAAATTTCAATTAGTCTATTGTTTGATAAATGTGCAATACGCTTACAACCCTGATTAATTAAGTGTTTTGTTGCTTCATAAGCTCCATGAAAGTCATTTATTGTTACGGTACTTACTCCATTAATATTTGCTTTTCTATCGAAAAAAATTAGCGGTACATTTTTTTTAAGAATTCTTTTAAAACTTTCGTTTTGTTCAATAGAAACATTTGAAATAGACATTAAAATTCCATCAACTTGTGCATTTAATAAAGCATCAATATTTTCAATTTCTAAATTTTTATCATCTCTAGTTTGGCAAATGATGACATGAAAACCGTGCGGATACAATTCTTCTTCTATTCCTCTAATAACTGTTGCAAAAAAATTACTATCTAAACGAGGAACAATTACACCAATATTATTACTTTTTCCACTTTTAAGTGCTAAAGCAAGTTTGTTTTGCTTGTAATTCATTTGTGCTGCGGTTTCCATTACTAATTTCCTAGTAGCTTCACTAATTTTAGAGTTATTATTTAATGCTCTTGAAACTGTTGCAGCTGTTATGTTTAGTTTTTTAGCAATATCATAGATTGTTGTTTTACCGCTCATCCTAATTTTTTTTGTAAAAGTACAAATTAATATTATTTTTTTTACTGATGTTATCGATTACCTTAATTAAGTAAAAGTAGATTAATTTAGATATTTAAAGCAAGTTTTATTAAAAAAAATTGTTTTAATCACTTAAAAAATTAATTGAACTATCATTTTTGTCCTATATTGAGTTAATTTAACATTTATTTTAGAAATTGTTTGTTTATATGGATGTAAATATTTACTTTCGTGTAATCGATTACATTTATGAATGTATAAATTAAAATTATTGAAAATTCTTGTTTAATTAAATTGTAAAATAAGTAATAATGTCTGTTTTAAAACCTAAAATACTTTTCTCAATACTAATGTTAGCTATCATATTTTCTTGTAATAACAAAAGAGATGAAGTTAATGTTGTAAATCATTGGAGCAAAATGCAGCAAATAATTGATAGTATATCAGTTCCTGTTTTTTCAGATAAAGTGTTTTCTGTAATTGATTATGGGAGTGTTGCAGATGGAGTTTTTGATAATACAAAATCCTTTAAGGATGCTATAAAAGCTTGTTCGCAAAATGGCGGAGGCAAAGTTTTAATACCAAAAGGGAAATATTTTTCAGGGCCTATTCATTTGGAAGATAATGTAAATCTTCATTTAGAAGATGGTGCTGAAATTTTATTTAGTACCAATCCAAAAGATTATTATCCACTAGTTCATACGTCGTATGAAGGTACTGAACTTATGAACTATTCACCTTTAATATATGCTTACAAAAAAAAGAATATTGCTATAACTGGTAAAGGTATTTTAAATGGACAAGCTAGTAACGATAATTGGTGGCCTTGGTGCGGAAAAGATTTTTACGGTTGGAAAGAAGGTATGGGAAATCAAAAAGATAGTTTAAATCTGCCAGTTTTGATGGAAATGGGAGAAAACAATACACCTGTAAATGAGCGAGTTTTTGGAGAAAATCATTTTTTAAGACCAAGTTTTATTCAACCTTTTGAATGTGTTGATGTAATGATTAAGGATGTGAAAATTATAAATGCACCTTTTTGGGTAATGCACCCAATAAAATGTACCAATGTAATTATTGATGGCGTAACAGTAGAAAGTCATGGGCCAAATAATGATGGTTGTGATCCTGAATATTCTAAAAATGTTTGGATAAAGAATTGCACTTTTAATACAGGTGATGATTGTATTGCAATTAAATCAGGTAGAAATGGTGATGGTAGAAGAGTGGCTATAAAAAGCGAAAATATTGTTATTCAAAATTGTAAAATGATTGATGGTCACGGTGGAGTTGTAATTGGAAGTGAAATATCTGCAGGTGTTAGAAATGTATTTGCCGAAAATTGCACGATGGATAGCCCAAATTTAGATAGAGCTATTAGAATAAAAACAAACTCAAAAAGAGGTGGAGTAGTTGAAAATATTTATGTAAGAAATATAGAAATAGGACAGGTGAAAGAATGCGTTTTAAAAGTAAATATGTTTTACGGAATTTATGGAGTTCAATCGGGAGATTTTATTCCAGTAGTAAAAAATATTTATTTAGAAAATATTACAGTTAAAAATGGTGGTGAGTTTGGAATTTTAGCTAAAGGATATAAAGAATCTCCAATAAGTAATATCAATTTTAAAAACGTAAGTATTGAAAAAGTAGGACAACCTTACTCGTTAGAAAATGTTGAAAACATCAATTTTGAAAACACTTATATAAACGGAAATCTAATGACAAGTATAAAAAATTAATTTAAACACAATTATCAAATTAGAATATAAACCAAATTTAGTATCAAATTATGAATATCAAAGTTTTATTAAAAAGAGTCTTAAAATGGACTTGTGCTATTTTCCTTTTTTTGGGCGTGCTCATAGGGAATGATATTTTTGCACAAAATGGATCTGAAATAAGCGGGATAATTACAGATGAAGGAGGCCTGCCTTTACCAGGAGTTAATATTATAGAAAAAGGAACTAAAAATGGAGCTTCAACTGATTTTGATGGAAAATTTTCTATGAAAATCACAAGCCAAAACGCTAAGTTAGTTGTAAGCTATTTAGGTTTTCAGACTCAAGAAGTTAGCATTGATGGAAAAAAAGTGCTAAATATTGTACTTAAAACAAATTTAGAATCTTTAGATGAAGTAGTTGTTATTGGTTATGGAACAGCGCGTAAGTCAGATTTAACAGGTTCAGTTACAGCTATTTCTGGTGATGCTTTAAAAAAAGTAGCAATTTCAAATGTTGCTGAAGCATTAACAGGTAGAATGGCAGGGGTACAAGTTTTATCTACAGAAGGTTCGCCTGATGCTGAAATTAAAATTAGAATTCGTGGAGGAGGTTCTTTAACCCAAGATAGCTCTCCATTAGTAATTGTAGATGGATTCCCAGTAAATAGCATGAGTGATGTTTCACCATCTGATATTGAAAATATTACAGTTTTAAAAGACGCTTCCTCTACAGCTATTTATGGGTCTAGAGGTGCAAATGGTGTTATTATTATAACTACTAAAACAGGAAAAGACGGAAAAATAGTAGTGAGTCTTAATACATATTATGGGGCTAAAAAAATTGCAAAAACAATTGATGTTCAAAATCCTGAAGATTTTGTAAAATGGCAGTATGAATATGCATTACTTGAAGATGATTTAATTTCTTATGAAAAAATATTTGGTCAATGGCAAGATTATGACCAATACATTGGCATGAAAGGTAATAACTGGCAAAAACAGATTTACGGTGAAATGGGTGAAGTTAGAAGCCATGATTTAGGAATACGTGGTGGATCAGAAAAAGTTAATTACAACTTTAGTTATGCTAATTATGATGAAAAAACAATTATGTTAGGTTCTGACTATAAAAGAAATAACATATCATTTTCATTAAAAAATAAAGCTTCTGAAAAAGTAGATTTATCTTTAACTTTCCGTTATTCTGATACGGAAATAAATGGAGGTGGAGCGAATGAACAAAATGAAATTTCTTCAGCAGATGCGCGCCTTAGACACAGTGTTGGTTATTCACCAATTCCTTTACCTGGTTTAACAACCGATAATACAGATGAAGCGCTTTCAAGTTATTTAGTAAATCCATTTGTTGCTGTTGCTGATAATCAACGTAAACAACTTAGAAAAAACTTTAATGTACTTGGTAGTTTTTCTTGGGAAATTATAGAAAACCTTAAATTTAAAACCGATTTAGGTATAGATAATTATAATAATTTAGATTATCGTTTTTATGGACGTTCTACTTATTATGCAAACAATAGACCCGCAGCAGAAAATCAAGGACTACCTTCATTGGTATTTAGTGATAGAAAAAGAGATCGTTTTAGAAATGCTAACACGTTAAATTACGATTTTAAAAATATATTAGGTGATGATCATAGTTTAAAGCTTTTAGTGGGTGAAGAAATGCTTATTAACAAAAACAATGAAGTAACTACAGAAATTCAAGGTTTTCCAAAGTTTTTTGATTTTGCAACTGCAAGAAATTTAACAACACAAGGTATTCCTCAGGCAGTTGATAATTATTACAGTCCTGATGATAAATTATTATCGTTTTTTGGTCGTGTAAACTATGATTATAAAAACCGTTACCTTTTAACTGCAACGTATCGTGCAGATGGTTCAAGTAAATTTTTAGGAGACAACAGTTGGGGATATTTTCCGTCAGCAGCTGTGGCTTGGAAAATTACTGAAGAAGATTTTATGAAAGATATATCTTGGATAAACTCATTAAAATTAAGATTAAGTTATGGTCAGGCAGGAAACAACAATATTCCTTCTGGACAAACAGTTCAAAATTTTGAATCTAGAAACACAACATATCTTAACGGTATAACTAACTATTGGGCAGCATCAAATACTTTAGCTAACCCAGATTTAAAATGGGAAACAACAGTTACTCAAAACGTAGGGCTTGATTATGATCTTTTCAAAGGAAAAGTTACAGGTTCATTAGAAGCATATAAAAATGTTACTAAAGATTTATTAATCAATTTCCCAGTACCAGGAACAGGTTACACAAGTCAATATAGAAATATGGGGGAAACTCAAAATATGGGAGTTGAAGCTTCATTAAATTATGCAGCAATAGAAAAAGAAAATTACGGTTTAAATTTTTCTGTAAATATTGGTATAAACAAAAACAAAATCAATTCTTTAGGAGTTATGGATGATTTTGGACAAAATACCAATTGGGCTTCTTCTCAAATAGGAAATGATTATGTGATTAATGTTGGAGAACCTTTAGGATTAATGTACGGATATCAAAGTGATGGACGTTATGAAGTTTCTGATTTTAATTACGATCCAACAACTGGTAGCTACACTCTAAAAGATGGAGTTGTTGATAACACAGCAGTTGTAGGTACTGTTATGCCAGGTACCATGAAATTAAAAGATATTACTGATGATGGTAAAGTTACAGTAAGTGATAATACAATTATTGGAAATTCTAATCCAAAACATACAGGAGGTATGGTAATTAACGCTTATGCTTATGGTTTTGATCTTTCAGCAGGTTTTAACTGGAGTGTTGGAAATGATGTTTATAATGCAAATAAAATTGAGTTTACAACTTCTAATCCAAACGGACAATACAGAAATTTAAGTACAGAAATGGCGGATGGTATTAGATGGACAAATTTAGATCCAACATCTGGACAATTAGTAACAGATCCTACGCAATTAGCTGCGCTTAACGCAAATACTACAATGTGGTCTCCATATATGCAACGTTTTGTTTTTAGTGATTGGGCAGTTGAAGATGGCTCATTTTTAAGATTGAACACACTTACTTTAGGTTATACAGTTTCAGAATCATTAATATCACAAGTTGGTATTTCTAAACTAAGATTTTACCTTACAGCTAATAATGTTTTTATTCTTACAAACTATTCAGGTTTAGATCCTGAAGTTTCTACAAGAAGAAAAACACCACTAACGCCTGGAGTTGATTATTCACCATTTCCACGTAGTAGACAATTGGTTTTTGGTTTAAACCTTACTTTTTAATTAAAAAAATTTATTAGAAGATGAAACATAAAATAATAATTTTAGGAATAATAATAGCTGGAATTTTTGCTTCTTGCCAAGACTTGAGTGATGATTTTTTAGAAGCACCAGCACAATCAACCTTAGATGAATCCATAATTTTCTCAACACCAGGATTAGCAAAAGGTGCTGTTGATGGAATTAAAGAACCTTTTGGACAAACAAACTCTTATAGAGGTCGTTTTATTCCATTCTATGGATTTAATACTGATACTGAATGGAATCTTAATTCAGATAAATTAAACGATTCTCAAGCAGATTTGTGTGTGTATAATGCTATGCCAAACAATTCTCAAATGAATACAGAAAATAATGCTTGGGCAATGATGTATTTAGGTATAGAGCGCGCAAATATCTGTATTAGAGGTTTACGTACTTTTGGAAATCCAACACCTGGAACTGAACTTGGACAATTATTAGGTGAAGCATTAACATTACGTGCAATTTACTATGCAGATTTAACGAAAGCTTGGGGAGATGTTCCAGCTCGTTTTGAACCAATCAATTCTGAAACTATTTATTTAGAAAAATCTAGTAGAGATGTAATATATAAACAAATAATTCAAGATTTAGGTGAAGCTGCAACATTAGTTGCTTGGCCCAATGAAACTGCAGCTACTTCAAGTGTAGAAAGAATTAATAAAGCTTTTGTAAAAGGTTTTAGAGCGCGTTTAGCAATGGTAGCAAGTGGTTATCAACAATATCCTGATGGTGTTAGAAGAAGCAATGATCCAGAACTTACCGTTGATAAAATGTACAAATTAGCTTTAGATGAATGTCGTGATGTAATTGAAAGCGGATCAGCACGTTTAGAAACAACTTTTGAAACATTATGGAAAAAATATAATCAAGAAAATATAACAGCTGGTGGTGAATCACTTTGGGAAATTCCATTTTCTGATGGTAGAGGAAGAGTGTTATTCTCTTTTGCAGTAAGACACACTGCTGCAGATCAATTTACTGGGCAAGGTAGAGGAGGTTTAGCAGGACCACTTCCAACAGTTTTTTATGATTTTGATGAATCTGATACTCGTAGAGATATAACTTGTGTTCCTTATAGATTTGGTACTCCATCAAATGGAATAGCAAAACAAGAATTAGGAAGTTTAGATACTTGGTATTTTGGAAAATACCGTTACGAATGGATGAATCGTTATGTAACATCAACCAATGATGATGGTGTAAACAAAATTTACATGCGTTACGCTGAAGTTCTTTTTATAGCAGCGGAAGCAGCTAATGAGTTAGAGGGACCAGGAGCGGCAGCACCATATTTAAAAGAAATTCGTAGAAGAGCATTTAAATCTGCAGACCATGCTCAAAAAGTAGATGCGTATGTGAATGCTTTATCAAGTAAAGAAAGCATGTTTAATGCTTTAGTTCTAGAACATAAATATGAATTTACCGGAGAAATGGAGCGTAAACAATCGCTTATTCGTTGGAATTTGTTAAAAACAAAACTTGATGAAGCTAAAGCTAAAATGGTAAATTTAAAAAACCGTACTGGTGAATATGCAAATGTACCAACTACTTTATATTTCAAGTATGCAGAAGACAACGTAACATTAGATATTTATGGATTGAATAGAAATGAAAACCAAAACCCTGGAATTGAATATTCAGCGGTTACATGGGAAAATTTGGTTGATGATAAAATCAACTCTCTTTTCAAAACTGGAGTAAATCCTGATGACAGACAATTTTGGCCAATTTGGCAAGTATTTATTGATGGAAGTAATGGTAAATTGGTTAACGATTATAACTATTAAGTTTCAAAAGTTAATAATAAATAAAAGTTATTAAAATTATGAAAACAAAGAATATATTAAATAAATTATTAGTGATGCTATTCCTGACATTTACAGTCCTAAGTTGCGACTATGATGTTGATGTAATAGATCAACTATTAGTAGATAGAGAATTTGCTCCAGTTGATTTAACTGCTAGAGTAAGAAATCAAACAACTGTTGAATTAAACTGGATTGTAAAAAACGGAGTAGATTATTATGTAGTTGAATTTAGTGCAGATGATCCTACTTTTGCAACTATTTACAAATCTATTGAAGTTAGAGGAGATGAATTACCTGTTCAAGTAGCATTAGAAGGAGAAACAGTTTATTCTATAAGAGTAAAAGCAATTAGTGCTGTAGGATTAGAAGATTCTAAATGGGCAGTTGGAGAAGCAACTACTTTAACAGAGCAATTAATGTTGTCTCCTGAATTGGGTGATATAAAAGCACTAGAAGCTACTTTTAGATGGGTTCCAAATAGCAATGTAACTCAAATTGTTATTAATCCAGGTAATATTAAACATGATATTACAGCGCAAGAAAAAATAGACGGAATTGCTACTGTTACAGGATTAACTAGTGAAACTAATTATACAGCTTTATTATTAAACAACACAAAAACTAGAGGTACCGCATCTTTTACAACTGGAATTGACGTAGGAGATAATACGCTAGTAACTGTTGATGATGATTTATTTCAAATGATTGCGGATGCAGCTCCTGGAGATATCTTACTTTTAGAAGCTGGTGACTATACTGCACAAACAGGTACAATAAAGTTAAATAAATCAATTACAATTCAAGGATTAAGAAATTATAATAAGCCGCTTTTAAAAGTGAATTTTGAAATTAATACAGGTGCAGTTGATGTTAGTTTAGTTGACTTAGATTTATTAGGTGATGATGGCACAAGTTTATCTGATGTGATAAGATATACCGAAGTTGGAAATTATAATTCACTTTTAGTTAGTGGTTGTGTAGTTCATGATTTTGCGCGCTCATTTATTGCCGGTAATGTTACTGGAGCTATTGTTCAATCAGTAACTGTTGAAAATTGTGTTGTTACCAATGTGTTAACGAATGGAGGTGATTTTATTGATTTTAGAAATTCAGATGTTTTAAATCTTACTGTTAAAACAAGTACATTTAACAACTGTGCACCAGGACGTGACTTTTTCAGATTGGATGATGCAGGAACATCAACACAATCAGGTTTTACTTGTAACGTTCTGTTAGAAAGTTGTACGTTATTTGGTGTTTCTAATACGAATGATAGAATTTTATATGTTAGATTCCAAGCAAATAAAATAACAGTTAAAAACAATTTGTTTGCTGAAACATCAGCCTATTATTCAAACCAAAGTAGAACAGACCCAAGCCCTACATTTTTAAATAATAATTATTTTAATGCACCTGGATTTTTTGATTCTTCTCAATTAATTTATGATGGTTCAGGAACTCATACTGATTTAGATCCTGGTTTTGTAGATGCAACTATAGGTAATTTTAAAATAACAAATCAAACTTTATTAGATAATCAAGTTGGAGACCCACGTTGGCTTCAATAGAAAAATCTGATGCATAAGTTTATTAGAATTAAAGAGGTATGCATTTTAGCATACCTCTTTTTATTATCAACTTAAAATTAAATTTTTTTAAAAAAAAGTAACCATACATTAAAAATGAGATTATTATACCTATTTCTTTTAATTGGACTTATTGCGTGCTCAAAAGATGAGGACAATTCAGATACTGCTATATATGTTCAATCAATAGCTATTAGTGGTACTAATATTAATTTAGGTATTACTGGGCAAATGACAGCAATTGTTTTACCTCAAAATGCAACTGATAAATCTATTCTTTGGGAAGTTTCGGATAGTTCAATTGCTGAAATTTCAAATACTGGATTATTGACAGCTAAAAAAAATGGAACTGTAATTGTACAAGCAACAGCTAATGATAAAGGAACGGTGAAATCAACAAAAGAAATAACAATTTCAAGTTTTGCCTCTGGACCATCCTATAATTATGTGGTTTCTACTTCTTCTGAATTGTTATCAGCTTTAAATAATGTGAAGGCAGGGGAAATAATTTTTTTAAATGGTGGAAATTATATAATCAATGATAAAATAACATTAAGTAAATCAGGAACCTCGGGCAATGAAATTACTTTAATCGGTCAAACAGAAGGTACAAGAGCTAAACTTGATTTTTCAGCAATGTCAGAAAATTCAGCAAATAGAGGTGTAACCATAACTGGAAATTATTGGCATATTAAAGGAATAGACATATTTGCGGCGGGTGATAATGGAATGTTTATTAGCGGAAATAATAATTTAATTGAGTTTTGTACTTTTAGTGAGAATGCAGATACTGGGCTTCAAATTGGAAATGGTGCAGCAAATAACACTATTTTAAATTGTGATTCTTTTTTTAATGCAGATTCATCCATTGAAAATGCTGATGGATTTGCTTGTAAATTAGATGCAGGCACTGGAAATAAATTTATTGGTTGTAGAGCTTGGCAAAATTTAGATGACGGTTGGGATGGTTACTTAAGAGGGACAGATAATATTACAACTACCTATGAAAACTGTTGGGCTATAAAAAATGGTTATTTAAAAAATGGCACTAAAGGTTTAGGAGATGGAAACGGATTTAAAACTGGAGGAAGTGATGATAAGTTGTTAAGACACAATGCAATTTATAAAAACTGTTTAGCTGTTGGAAATGTGTATGATGGTTTTGATCATAATAGTAATAGAGGAAATGTTACAATGTACAACTGCTCGGCGTATGATAATGGAAAAAATTATTCATTTAGCAACACCAACCCTTTAGAAAAACTAACTATTAAAAATAGTAGTGTATTAGGAATTTTAGGAAGTGTAAGTGCTTCAAATATCGATATTACTAATAATAGTTGGCAAAATGGAATTGTTACTACTTCAGAAGATTTTATAAGCATTGATTACAGTGAATTAATAAGCGCAAGAAACGCAGACGGAAGTTTACCAAACATAACCTTTTTTCATTTAAAAGCAGGAAGTGATTTAATTGATAAAGGAATTGATGTGGGATTATCTTTTAATGGAAGTGCACCAGATTTGGGTCCTTTTGAAAGCAATTAATTATTTTAGCTACAGTTTATGAACTTTAAGAAAGTACATATTATTATATTCTTTTTAGTTTTTACACTTAACGTAAATTCTCAACAGATAAAAACTATAGATACCAGTTATACAGTTTATAGTTCTTATAAAAAATATGTGAAAAAATTCCCTCAAATTAGCATTGTAAAGCCTCAAAAATTTGAAAATATTGCTGAAAAAAGGAATATAGTTTATAAGAAAATTGGAAAGCGAAAATTACATTTAGATGCCTTTTATCATAAAAGGCAACAATTAAAACCAGCTGTTGTTTTAGTTCACGGTGGTGGTTGGAAATCTGGGAATAAATCACATATGGAGCCAATGGCTCAACATATAGCTTCAAAAGGTTATGCTTGTTTTTCTGTTGAATACAGATTATCGCCTGAAGCAATTTTTCCTGCTGGAATTTTTGATCTTAAAAATGCAATTCAGTTTATAAAGGCACAATCAAACCAATTTAATATTGATACAACAAAAGTAGCAATTATAGGTTGTTCATCAGGTGGACAAATGGCAGCTTTGGTTGGAACAACCAATAAAAATGTAAATTTTGAAGAAAAAAATAATACATTCACTCCGTCAGCTTCAGTGCAATCAATTATAGATATTGATGGTATTTTAGCATTTAAACATCCAGAATCAGAGGAAGGAGCAATGGCAAGTTTGTGGTTAGGAGGAAATTCTGAGGATAAACTTGAAACTTGGTTGGAAGCATCAGCTTTAACTCATACAGATAAAAATACACCACCAATTTTATTTATTGGAAGTCAATACCCACGTTTTTTAGCAGGTAAAGATGATATGATTGAAATTTTAAATAAATATGGTATTTATAATCAAACAGAAATAATACAAAATAGTCCACATTCTTTTTGGTTATTTCATCCTTGGTTTGAAATAACACTTAAAAAAGTAACAGACTTTTTAGATAAAACATTAAAAGAAAATTAGAATCGGTAAATAAAATTCAAACATAAAATGAAAACATTAAAATTTATAGCAATTTTATTTTTTATGAGTTTTGTAGCTTGTAAAAATCAGAATGGGGGAAAAATGGAAAATCAAGTTTTAAAACCTGACACAACATATACTATTGAAACTGCTAAAAACTACGCCGAGTTATCAATTAAAGAAGGAGGATATTGGGAAGGAAGAGAATATATAGGTGGAACTTTTAAAAATGTAACGGAGTTAAAAGTGCCTACTGAACATACAGATCATTCATGGTATATTAGATACGAAGGACCAGGATGGGAAAGTAATAAAGTTGCCTATAGATTGTATTTAGATTGGAGAAATTGTATTGATATTTTTGGAAAAGTTACAGATAGTATTATCCTACCAAAAGTAGGACAAGATGGTTTTGATTCATATCATGAAAAATCAGAATGGGGACAAGATATTTTAAAAGCTGGAAAAGGATTGGGAATTGGCGCTATTGGAAGGTATGTAAATAAAGAAGTTTTACATTTTAATGATGTGGATTCAACATTTGCAAAAGTTGAAAATAGCTTAAATAAATCAACCGTTTCAGTAAATTATTATGGATGGGAAACTTTAAATGATAAAACAGATTTTAATTCGGTTTTAACAATAACTCCAAATCAACGATATACAAAACATACTATTGAGGCTTCAAAACAAATTGAAGGTATTTGTACAGGTATTGTAAAGCATGGCGTTAACTATTTTACTAAAGAAAGCGAGAATAAAAAATGGGGATATATTGCTACTTATGGTATACAAACTTTAGCTGCTGAGCCTGATAATTTAGGAATGGCAATTTTTTATGAAATAGCAACTGTTTCAGAAGTAACTGAATGGGAACATGACCATTTAATAGTTTTTAAGCCATCAACCAAAGAAATTTCTTTTTACTTTTTAGGAGCTTGGGAACAAGAAAAAGATGGCATTAAAACAGAAGCTGATTTTCTAAGTTATTTAGATGAAAAATTGCAGGAATTAAATGATACAAACGTATTAAAATAGATAGTATGAAAACGTTTAAAATAAATTTTATTTTCTTTAGTCTATTATGCGGTTTTATGTTCCTATCATATCAATCAATTGTTGCTCAAGAAAATCAAAAACCAATTGATTCTGTAAAAGTTTATACTATCGAAAATTGTGTAAATCAATTTTCTACAAATAAAACAGTTGAAACTAAAGTTGGTTATCAATATTGGTTTGCTGACAAAGATTTTATTGATGGGCGAACTTTAAAAATGAGTGTTGTTGCACCACAACAATCTACGCACGCACCGCATAAACATATTGAAGATGAATTCTTTTTTGTTTTAGAAGGAACAGCAAAATTCTATTTAAATGGTGAAACACAAATTGTAAAGCCTTATACCAGTTTGTATTGTCCATCTATGCAAATGCACGGAATTAGTAATGTGGGTGATACTGAATTGAAATATCTAGTTATAAAAAAATATCAAAAAAAGTAAATAATAAAATTATAATAGTATGAATACGTACAAAAGTAACTCACTTATTTTATTAATGTTATTTCTTGGATTTGCAACTTTTGTAAGTTGTAAACAAGAAAAAAAAGAAGCTCAGCAAGTTGAAACAATTCAAGAAACTGGAATTTCAGATTCTTTAAAATGGTCGGAGCGAATGGCATTAACATTAATGAAACATCATCCTGAAGCTTATCAAATAGATGATAAAACAGAACCAAAATGGGATTATGTTCACGGCTTGGTATTAACTTCGTTTGAACAGTTGTACAAAAAAACAGGAAATGAACAATATTTTAATTATATCAAAGGTTATGCTGATGACTGTATTGATAGTACAGGAGCAATACCAAGTTATAAATTTAAAGATTATAATATTGATATGATTGAAGCTGGGAACATACTTTTTAATTTATACAACACTACCAAAGAGGAGAAATATTTAAAAGCTATGCAGCTGTTGCGTAAACAATTAGATGAGCATCCAAGAACTAGTGAAGGTGGATTTTGGCATAAAAAAAGATATCCAAGTCAAATGTGGTTAGATGGTTTATATATGGGAGAACCATTTTATGCAAGGTATACAGTTGAATATGAAAACGGTAAAAATTTAGATGATGTTGCCAAACAATTTGAATTAATTCAAAAGCATGCTTTAGATTCAAAAACAGGATTGTTATACCACGGTTGGGATGAAAGTAAAGCAATGGATTGGGCTGATAAACAAACGGGTTGTTCCCCTAATTTTTGGTCGCGTTCTTTAGGTTGGTATGCAATGGCTTTGGTAGATGTGTTAGACTATTTTCCACAAGAACATCCAAAACAGAAAGAATTGGTTCAGTATTTAAATCAGTTGGCAGTTGCACTTACAAAAGTGCAAGATACTTCAGGGCTTTGGTATCAGGTTACGGATAAGGGAGATAAAGGAGGAAATTATTTAGAGGCTTCTGGATCAGCAATGTTTGCCTATGCATTTGCAAAAGGTGCTAATAAAGGTTATTTACCAGCTGAATATAAAGACGTTGCAAATAAGGCTTTTGAAGGATTAACTAGAGATCTTATAAAAATTGGTGAAAACGGTGAAGTGATAATTACACAGGCTTGCGCTGTAGCTGGTTTAGGAGGAAACCCATACAGAGATGGTTCATTTGAATATTATGTAAATGAACGTAAAAAAGATAATGATCCAAAAGCAACTGGACCATTTATTTTAGCAGCTTTAGAGTTAAATAAATAATGAATTATACACCAATAAATACAGCCTTATGTTCTTTTGGAATGAGTGGATGGGTATTTCACGCACCATTTATTTCGGCAAATCCAAAATTTAATTTGTATGGTGTTTTAGAAAGAACTAAAAATCTAGCTCAAGAAAAATATCCGAATGTAAAAACATTTCGAACTTTAGAAGAAATGCTTGCCGATAAAAGCATTGAACTAATAGTTGTAAACACACCAAGTGTCACGCATTTTGAATTTGCTGAAAAGGTTATAAAAGCTGGAAAGCATATTATTGTTGAAAAACCTTTTACAGCAACTGTAAAACAGGCTGAAAAACTTATTGAATTAGCAAAAGAAAAAAATAGAATGCTATCTGTCTATCAAAACAGAAGATATGATAGTGATTTTAAAACGGTAAAAAAAGTTTTAGATGATAATTTACTTGGAGAGATTGTTGATGTTGAAATTCATTATGATCGTTATAATTCAAATTTAAGTTATAAAGCCCATAAAGAAACGCAAACGCCAGCAACAGGAAGTTTATATGATTTAGGAGCTCATTTAATTGATCAGGCGTTAGTTTTATTTGGTTTTCCAAATGCTATTTATGCTAGTTTAGATAATATTCGTCCAAATTCAAAAGTTATAGATTATTTTGATGTTAAATTGTATTACAATTCACATCGGGTAACTTTAAAGTCTAGTTATTTTGTTAGAGAAGCATTACCGGCTTTTATTTTCCATGGAAAAAAAGGTTCTTTCTTAAAATCCAGAGGAGATGTTCAAGAAGCGGATCTTCAAGCAGAAAAAAATCCCAAAACAAAACTTTGGGGAATAGAACCTGAAACAGAAAAAGGATTGTTGCATACAGATAAAGATGGTAAAATCATTAAAGAATATATAAATTCTCAAAATGGAAATTATATGGAGTATTATGATGAAATTTATGAAGCCATCAGAAATAAAAAATCTTTGCCAGTAACAGGAATAGAAGGTATGAATGTGATAAAAGTTATTGAAGAAGCTATAAAAAGTAATAAAGAAAAAAAGGTGATTTACTTATGAGAAAATGCAGTATCATATTATTTTTATTAAGTTTCATTTCAACTTTCGGACAGAAAAATACTGAAATTTCAAAAGTTTGGGTAGCCGATAATGGAGATGAAACCTATAAAAATCCAATTTTACATGCAGATTATTCGGATCCAGATGTGATAAGAGTTGGTGAAGATTATTACATGACAGCATCTTCTTTTAACTGCGTTCCTGGATTACCAATCCTACATTCAAAAGATATGGTAAACTGGGAATTGGTTAATTATGCACTTCAAAAACAACTTCCTTTAGATGTTTTTAATAAGCCACAACATGGAAATGGTGTTTGGGCACCTTGTATCAGATTTCATAACAACGAATTTTATATTTATTATCCTGATCCGGATTATGGAATTTATATGGTGAAAGCGAAAGATCCAAAAGGAGTTTGGTCAAATCCAATTTTAGTAAAAGAAGGAAATGGCTTAATTGATCCTACTCCATTATGGGACAATGATGGGAAAGTGTATTTGGCTTATGCGTTTGCTGGTAGCAGAGCAGGAATTAAAAGTTTGTTGGTTGTTTGTACTATGAATAAAGAAGGCACCGTTGCAAATAATGACGAGGTATTAATTATTGATGGTCATTTTGATGAATCAACAATTGAAGGACCAAAGTTTTATAAACACAATGGTTATTATTACATTTTTGCACCGGCAGGAGGTGTTGCTACTGGTTGGCAAACAGTATTAAGGTCTAAAAATATTTACGGTCCGTATGAAAAGAAAAAAGTAATGGAACAAGGGAAAACCGCTATAAATGGTCCTCATCAAGGAGCTTGGGTGCAAACTCAAACTGGTGAAGATTGGTTTTTTCATTTTCAGGATAAAGGTGCTTATGGTAGAATTGTCCATTTACAACCAATGAAATGGATAAATGACTGGCCAATTATTGGAAATGATGATGTTGGAAATGGAATCGGTGAACCTGTTGCAACTTATAAAAAACCCAATGTAGGTAAAGAATATTCAATTGTTACACCTTTTGAAAGTGATGAATTTAACAAGCCAAAATTAGGTTTACAATGGCAATGGCATGCAAATAAACAAGTATATTGGGGATTTCCATCAACTTTAGGGCACTATACAATGTATTGTCGTCCAATGCCTGAAGGAAGCATAAATTTATATGATGTACCAAACTTATTACTTCAAAAATTTCCAGCAGAAGAATTTAAAGCAACAGCAAAAATAACTTTCAACGCACGTTTTAATGATGAAAAAACGGGACTTTTAATAATGGGTTTGGACTATAGTTATTTAAATGTAAAAATGAATAATGGCGAATTGTATCTTTCCCAAGTTATTTGTAAAAATGCCGATAAACTGGGAGAAGAAAAAGAAGGAAAATCGATTAAATTAAAAAATAATACAATTTACCTTCAAGTAACAACAAGAAAAGGTGGAATTTGTGATTTCTTTTATAGTGAAAATGGAGAGAAATTTAAACCTATTGGTTCCAGTTTTGTTGCTAAAGAAGGAAAATGGATTGGCGCTAAAATAGGATTTTTAGCATTAAGAAACGGAATTGTAAATGATGCTGGAAGTGTTGATATTGATTGGTTTAGAATAAATAAATTAAATATATAAAAATGAATTATTTAAATAAAATTATAACCATTGTATTGGTTACTTGCATAACAAGTATAACTGTTAAAGCACAAGTTTTAGATAAATCTTGGGATAAAATTACAGACTTGGATGAAGGAGCTTGGTTTGGAACTCAAGAGGCTAAAGATATTGCTGAAAATGTATTGTTATATCAAAGAGATATTGGCGGATGGCCAAAAAATATTCAAATGCAAAACCCTTTGACTAAAGAACAAATAAAAGAGCTAAAACTTTTAAAAAGTGATGATCATAATGTTACAACAGATAATGGTGCAACGTATAATGAGATGGTTTTTCTTTCTAAAATGTTCAGACAAGTGCCAGATGAACGCTATAAAACTGCGTTTTTAAAAGGCTTAAATTATATTTTAGAAGCACAATATGAAAGTGGAGGTTGGCCTCAATTTTATCCTTTAAAAAAAGGATATTATACACATATAACATTTAATGATGATTCTATGGTAAACATTTTAAATGTGCTGAAAGAAATTAAAGATAAAACTAATTTCTTTTCAATTCAGCCATCTGAAGATGTTATAGAAAAAGTAAAAGTAGCATTTAATAAGGGAATTGATTGTATAATAAAAACACAATACAAACAAAATGGTGTTTTAACAAGTTGGTGTGCGCAACACGATGAAAAAACATTTTTACCGGCGAAAGCTAGAGCTTATGAATTACCTTCATTAAGTGGTAAAGAATCTGCAAAAATTGTATTGTTATTAATGGAAATAGAAAATCCATCAAATGAAATTATTACAGCAGTTAACAGCGCTGTGGCTTGGTTTGAAAAAGTTAAAATTACAGGACTTAGAGAGGATAGAACGTATAATGATAAAGGAAAAGTTATTGATAAAAAAATGGTTGAAGATGAAAATGCACCTGCCATTTGGGCTCGTTTTATGGAGTTAGAGGACAATACTCCATTTTTTTGTGATAGAGATGGAGTAAAAAAACGAACCTTGGCCGAAATTGGTTCAGAAAGAAGAAATGGTTACGCTTGGTATACAGATCAACCAAAGGAAGTACTTAAAAAGTATCCAAAATGGATTAAAAAAAATAAAATTCTTTCAACTGTACAAACAGTAGTAAAAAAAAAACAATAAACGAATATAATGTTGTTGTATCAAAAGATGGAAATGGCGATTATAAAACAATTCAAGAGGCTATAAATGCTTCAAAAGCTTTTCCTTACAAAAGAGTTATTATAAATATTAAAAATGGTATTTATAATGAAAAAGTTCACATATATTCTTGGAATACAAAAGTTTCATTAATTGGTGAAAGTAAAGAAAATACAATTATTTCATTTGATGATTATTTCAAGAAAATTAATTTTGGTAGAAATAGTACTTTTCATACATCAACGGTTTTGGTTGAAGGCAATGATTTTATAGCGAAAAATTTAACAATTGAAAATTCGGCTGGTGAAGTTGGACAAGCTGTAGCTTTAACTGTAAATGCTAATAGAGCTTTATTTGAAAATTGTTCATTTTTAGGTTTTCAAGACACGCTTTATTTAACTGGTGAAGGGTTTAAACAATATTTTAAGAACTGTTATATTGAAGGAAGTACCGATTTTATTTTTGGAGAAGCAACTGTTTTATTTGAAAATTGTAAAATACACAGTAAAGCCAATTCGTATATAACTGCAGCTTCAACTCCAAATAATATTGAATTTGGTTTTGTGTTTAAAAATTGTGAATTAACTGCAAATAAAGATGTTACACAAGTTTATTTGGGACGACCTTGGCGAAAATATGCTAAAACTGTATTTATTAATTGTGAAATGGGCAAACATATAAAACCTGAAGGCTGGCATAATTGGTCTAATGTTGAAGCTGAAAAAACAACATTTTATGCTGAATATTTGTCAACTGGTGAAGGAGCAAATTCTGAAAATAGAGTTGTATGGTCTTATCAATTAAAAAAATCAAAAGCTAAAAAGTATACACATAAAAATATACTAGGATCTCAATTTAACGATTTAAATAAAAACTGGTATTCAATCACAAACTAATTTAAATTAGTGTAAATTCAAAAAACAACAATAAAATAACTTGCAGTAAATTAAAAATTTAAAAAATATGAGAATTAAAAGCATTTTTGTAGTTACAATATTACTTTTAGTTATAAGTAGTTCGGCAGCTCAACAAATTACAATTTATACCATTGGAGATTCTACAATGGCAAATAAACCAAACCCCGAAGAAAACCCAGAAAGAGGGTGGGCACAAATGTTGCCAAATTTTTTTAGTAAAAATGTTAAAATTATTAATAAAGCTGTAAATGGTAGAAGTACAAAGAGTTTTATAGAAGAAAACCGTTGGGAAAATGTATATGATTCTTTAAAAAAAGGCGATTATGTATTTATTCAATTTGGGCATAATGATCAAAAAGTGAATGATCCAAAACGATATACAAATCCGCATACTGCATATAGATATAATTTAAAAAAATTTGTTGAAGAAACATTAAAAAAAGGAGCCTACCCAGTGTTGTTTTCATCAATTGCAAGAAGAAATTTTAATGAAGAAGGAACTTTGGTTGATTCACATGGTGCTTATCCCATGGAAGCCAGATTGGTTGCTGATGAAATGAATATTCCTTTTATAGATTTGCAATATTTATCTGAAAAATTAGAAGAATCGTATGGAGTTGAAGAATCAAAAAAATTACATTTACATTATCTGCCAGGAGAATTGCCTTATTATAAAGATGGTAAAAATGATGATACACATCTTTCGGTAATTGGAGCTACAGAAATAGCTAAATTGGTGGTTAATCAAATTAAATTATTAAATCTTAAAATAAAAAATGAAATCAAATTTTAAAATAGTAGAATTTTTATGGTTAATTTTTAATTTAGGGAATATAGGTTTGTTTTATGCTCAAAATCAGACAATTCCACTTTGGTCAGGTGAAATTCCAAATGCTAAAATAGTAACAAATTACAATGAAATTAAAGTATTTAAAGATTCAATATTTTATAGTACAAGTAATGTAACTTTGCCAACAATATCAGTTTTTTTACCTAAAGAAGTAAAATCAAACGGAACATCAATAGTTATTTGTCCAGGAGGAGGTTATTCTCATTTAGCTATCGATAAAGAAGGTTTTAAAGTGGCTAAATGGTTAAATAAATTAGGTATTACAGCATTTGTTTTAAAATATAGATTACCAAATGATTTAATAATGAAAAACAAGATTGTTGGTCCTTTACAAGATGCACAAGAAGCAATTCGCTATGTGAGAAGAAATGCAATAAAATGGAATTTAAACAGTGAAAAAATTGGTATCATGGGTTTTTCGGCAGGTGGTCATTTAGCTTCAACACTTTCAACTCATTATATGGATAAGGTTTATGATGTTACTGATACGGTAAGTGCAAAACCTAATTTTTCAATTTTAATTTATCCGGTAATTTCAATGAACTCTAAAATTACTCACAAAGGTTCTAGAAACAATTTATTAGGTGAAAAACCTACGAATGCACTAATTGAAAAATACTCAAATGAATTACAAGTGAATTCAAATACGCCTAAAACTTTTTTAATTCATGCAACTGATGACAAGGTAGTTCCAGTTGAAAATAGTATAAATTATTACTTAGCACTTAAAAATAATCAGGTTTCGGCAGAATTACATTTATTTGAAAATGGAGGTCATGGCTTTGGCTTGGGTGTTGAAGAAACCTCAAAAGGTTGGACAACTTTATTACAAAATTGGCTTGTATTTAATAATTTGTAATCTATATAATATTAAAAAAAATAGTTTTTTACTAATTTTTGTTTTTGGTGAATAAAATTTGAATGCAATAAGCTAAGTTCAATGGTTTTTTAAATGTAAAGATAACGCTTTAAATAGTTGAATATAGCTTAGAAATAATTTACCTTCGAAAACTGATTTAATTCTTAAAAATTATACAATGAAATTATCCAGCGCTTTACTTTTTATATTTTTAATATTTGTTCAATATTCCTTTTCACAAAATAGAATAGTTAAAGAATTAGATTCAAATTGGAAATTTCAAAAAGGAGATTTTCAAAATGCTAATGCAATTAATTTTGATGATTCAAAATGGGAAACCGTCACAGTTCCTCATGATTGGGCTATAAAAGGACCTTTTAATAAAGAAATTGATAAACAAACTGTTGCAATTGTTCAAAATGGTGAAGAGGTGGCATCAGAAAAAACTGGTAGAACAGGTTCTTTACCTCATATTGGTACAGCGTGGTATCGTAATAAATTTACAGTTCCAACTTATAAAAAAGGCAAAAAAGTAATTTTGTTGTTTGAAGGCGCTATGAGTGAGCCTCAAATTTATGTAAACGGTAAAAAAGTAGGAGAGTGGGCTTATGGGTATAGTTATTTTTATTTTGATGTTTCAGATTTTGTAACTGAAGGTGAAAATACCCTAGCTGTTCAATTAACAAATAAAGCGTTTGCTTCGCGCTGGTATCCTGGTGCTGGATTGTACAGAAAAGTAAGTGTTATTGTTAAAAATAAAGAAAGTGTCAACCAATGGGGAACGTTTATAACCACTCCATTTATTTCTGATACTGAAGCTAAAGTGAATATTAAAACCAAAACTTCAGGAGAAAATACGCATTTAGTAACAACTATTTTTGATGCTGAAGGAAATCAATTGGAAACTAATAAAACAACTGAACAATTTGGTCATGAATTTGAGCAAAATATAAAAGTTGAAAATCCTAAATTGTGGAGTCCTGAATCGCCGTATTTGTATACTGCCAAAACGGAACTTTATGTGGGTAATGAATTAAAAGATGAAGTTTCAACCCGTTTTGGAATTAGAGAAATAAAATACGAGGCTGCAACTGGTTTTAGTTTAAACGGCAAAGTAACCAAATTTAAAGGTGTTTGTTTACATCACGATCTTGGTCCATTAGGTGCAGCGGTTAACAAAGCTGCATTAAGAAGACAGTTAACTATTTTAAAGGATATGGGTTGCAATGCTGTTAGAAGCTCACACAATATGCCATCTATAGAACAATTAGAATTGTGCGATGAAATGGGCTTTTTGTTTTTAGCTGAAAGTTTTGACGAATGGAAAAAACCAAAAGTTGAAAACGGATATCATCGTTTTTTTGATGAATATGCTGAAAAAGATATTGTAAATTTAGTACAAGCAACTAGAAATCATCCATCAATTGTAATGTGGAGTTCTGGAAATGAAGTGCCTGATCAATGGGGAGCTGAAGGTGTAAAACGCGCAAAATGGTTACAAGATATTTTTCACAGAGAAGATCCAACAAGGCCAGTAACGGTTGGTATGGATCAGGTTAAAGCAGTTATGGAATCAGGTTTTGGCGCATTGTTAGATGTTCCAGGATTAAATTATAGAGTGCATTTATATGAAGAAGCTTTTGAAAAATTTCCTCAAGGATTTATTTTAGGATCTGAAACTGCTTCAACAGTGAGTTCAAGAGGAATTTATAAATTTCCTGTTGTTCAAGAAAAAATGAAACAATATGATGATTTTCAAAGCTCATCCTACGATTTGGAAGCATGCAGCTGGTCTAACGTTCCAGATGAAGATTTTGTTTTACAAGATGATAAACCTTGGGTAATTGGAGAATTTGTTTGGACTGGATTTGATTATTTGGGTGAACCAACACCTTATGATGAAATGTGGCCATCACGTAGTTCTTATTTTGGAATTTCAGATTTAGCAGGTTTGCCAAAAGATCGTTTTTATTTGTATAGAAGTAGATGGAATACAAAAGATGAAACGTTACATATTTTACCACATTGGAATTGGGAAGGTAGAGAAGGAGAAGTAACGCCAGTTTTTGTGTACACAAATTATAATAGTGCAGAGCTTTTTGTAAATGGTAAAAGTATGGGTGTTCAAAAAAAGAATAATGCCACACCACAAAACAGATACAGATTAATGTGGATGGATGTAAAATATGAGCCAGGAACTTTAAAAGTTATTGCATTTGATGAAAATGGAAATCCTGCTGCAGAAAAAGAACTAAAAACTGCGGAAAAACCTTATAAAATTGTATTAAATCCAGATAAAAAAACTTTAAAAGCGGATGGAAAAGATTTATCATACGTTGAAGTTTCTGTTGTTGATAAATTTGGAAATTTTTGTCCAAAAGCCACCAATCAATTAAAATTTAAAGTAACAGGAAACGGATCATTTAAAGTAGCCTGTAATGGAGATGCTACATCTTTGGAGTTATTTCATTTACCAACAATGAAATTATTTAGCGGGAAATTGGTAGTCACTGTGGAATCAACAACTAAAGTAGGTGAAATACAACTTGAAGTAACAGGTAAAGGATTGAAAAAAGGAAAATTAAATTTAACCTCAGTAGATTAATTTTTAAGTATGAGTGAGAAGCCTTTTCAATTTAAACAGTTTATAATTCATCAAGATAAAACTGCTATGAAAGTTGGTACCGATGGTGTTTTATTAGGTGCTTGGGCAGAAATTAAATTAGATGTTTTTAGTATTTTAGATATTGGCGCTGGAACCGGTTTAATTGCTTTAATAATGGCGCAAAGAAGCAATGCTGAAGTTATTGATGCCGTAGAGCTAAATGATGATGCGTATGAGCAAACCGTTAATAATTTTGAATTGAGTGATTGGGGAGATCGATTATTTTGTTATCATGCATCTTTACAAGAATTTACTAATGAAATTGATGATACATACGATTTAATAATTTCTAATCCTCCATTTTATACATCAACATATAAAGATTTACCGGAAGATAGAGCCATGGCACGTCATTCAGAAAGTTTATCATATTCAGATTTATTAAGTGGCACAGCTAAATTATTATCTGAAATTGGAAGTTGCGCATTTATAATTCCATATACAGAAGAGGAAAATTTTATAGAGATAGCTAAATCAAATAAATTATTTATCAATAGAATTACCAGAGTGAAAGGAACTAATGAGGCTCTAATAAAAAGAAGTTTGTTGCAATTTTCATTTGTTGAAAAACCTATTTTAACAAATGAATTAGTTATTGAGATTGAACGTCATTTATATACAAATGACTATAAAAAACTAGTGCAAGATTTTTATATTAAAATGTAAACTTACCCATTTACATTTTCAGGATTATAACCTAAATACGCAACTTTTTTTTCAGTAAAAATAATACCATTTTCTTCAAGTTCTTTTAAAATTGGCTCATAAATTTCTTTTTTAATTGGTAACTGTACCCCTGGAGTATTAATTTCACCATTTAATATTTTTAAAGTTGCAATTGCAACAGGTAAACCAACAGTTTTAGCCATTGCAGTATAAATTTGGTTATCTCCTATGCAAACCATACTACTTACAATTTGATGTTTTTCATTATTTAGTTCATATCCAAAAAGATGTTGCATAACTATCATGTCTTTATCATCTTCCTTTAGAGTCCAACTATCGCTTAATATTTTTTCTAAAATTTGAGCAGGCGTAGCATTTTTTAATCCAACTTTTTTATTTTTATTGAAGATATCAAGTTCTACTAATTTTTCCCAAATAATATCATCTTGATCAATTTTTAAATAGTGGCGTAATTTTAATTCTACAGAATCATTAGGATTGTAGGCTAAAAAAGAGTTGGTGAAATCGCGATAACTCATGTGTTCAGAATTTTCCATTGTATAGCTGTCATCGGTCATTCCTAATTGTACAAAAACATTCCAAGCTCTTGAAAATCCTACACGTCTAATAGTACCTCTGTATAAAGTTAAAATAGTGTCTAAACCATAAACTTCCTTATATTTTAGTGAATCTCGGTTTGCGTATCCTTCAAATTTTCCATAGCCATCTATTTTTAAGATTTCGGTTCTTCTAAAGAGTTTGTGATAAGGAATATACTTGTAAGAACCTTCTTGTAAAAATTGTGCAGCACCACCTTGTCCAGCCAACACAACATTTCTTGGATTCCAAGTAAATTTATAATTCCATAAGTTATTATCACTTTCTGGAGCTACTAAACCACCTGTAAAAGATTCAAAAAGAATTATTTTTCCTCCTTTGGCTCTAATTGCATCTAAAACTTTCATGGCGCTCATATGATCAATACCCGGATCTAATCCAATTTCATTCATAAAAATTAGATTTTTTGTAATGGCTTCTTCATTTAAGGCTTTCATTTCATTTGAAATATAAGAAGCAGTTACCATGTTTTTTTTAAATTTAAGGCAGTCTTTAGCTATATTTAAATGTAAATGAGCAGGAAGCATAGAAACAACAATATCTGCGTTTTCAATTGCTATTGTTCTTTCATTGTCATTAAAAATATTTAAAGCAATTGCATTTCCATTCGCATGGTTTTTAATTTTATCTTTAGCTAATTTTAATGAAACATCTGCTACGGTAATTTTTAAATTTTCAGTAAATGATTTTTCAAGTAAATAGGTAATTAATGATGATGAAGATCTGCCGGCTCCAATAACCAAAATGTTTCTCATTTTAAATTTTTTTAAATGGGGTTTGATTAAATGAAAATAGATGTAAGTAACTTATTAATGTTAAAAAAATATTAATTATTTTCTTCATTTATATCATCTAAAATTTTTTTTGCTTTATCAAAATCTGCAGCATCCACTTTTAGTTTATACCCTTCAACAAAAGCAGTTCCAATTGTTGTAGCAATATTCTCATCAATAATATATGAGTCAATATCGTAATTGGCTAACAATGTTTTTGCAATATGAACTTCGTGAATTAAACTAGCAGTTAAAAGCGTAACTAAACTATCTGAATTATTTTCCATATTTTTGATTTTTTATTAAATATACAAAATAGATAATTATTTTTTCTTAATAAATTTATAATTTATGAATATGAATAAATATTTAGCAATTTCAGCATTTCTAGGAGCCATTACAATTGTTTTAGGCGCTTTTGGCGCACATGCTTTAAAAGATATTTTATCAGCAAATCAGCTAACAAGTTTTGAAACTGCTGTGCGCTACCAAATGTACCATGTAATTGTGTTGCTATTTGTAAATATATATAATGGTTTTAGCGAAAAACAAAAACATAGAATTAGCACCTTATTTATTATAGGAATTTTATTTTTTTCAGGATCAATATATGCAATTACTTTAGGTGTGAGTGCAAAAGCAATTTGGTTTATTACTCCATTTGGTGGTTTAATATTAATTTTAGGTTGGTTATTAATGGGAATGTATTTTTTTATTAATAATAAAAATGTTATTAAATAAGAAAAAAAGGAAAACGATTTCGCAAATAAATCACATTTAGTTTTTATAGTTAATATTTTGATATTTAGCGGTTTAAACTATGAAAACGTTTTAGTAAATAGTTGTTTTTTACTGATAAATGTCATAAACGTACGAAGCTATTAATGGTAAATTTGTTAAAGAAAATTAAATAAAAGATTACTAATACATAATTAAAACAGTGAATATGAAAAACATTAAAATTATTCAGGAATTACACAATCTAGGAATTACAGGATATCACGAAGTAGTTTATAATCCTTCTTATGAAGAATTGTATCAGGCAGAAACTTCTATACACAGAAAAGGTTTTGAAAAAGGTGCCGATACAGATACAGGTGCAGTTGCTGTTAAAACAGGTGTTTTTACAGGGCGTTCTCCTAAAGATAGATACATTGTAAAAGATGATATCACCAAAGATACTATTGATTGGAATTCTGTAAATGTAGCAACTACCAACGAAATTTATCAAGATTTGAAAGGATTGGTTTTAAAACAACTTTCTACTTCAAAAAAATTATATGTAGTTGATGCATTTTGTGGATCTAATGAAGATACTCGTTTAAAAGTACGTTTTGTTATGGAAGTAGCTTGGCAAGCACACTTTGTAACTAATATGTTTATCAGACCTTCTGTTCACGAATTAGAAAATTTTGGAGAACCAGATTTTGTTGTAATGAATGGTTCAAAAACTGTGAATCCAAACTGGAAAGCTCAAGGATTAAATTCTGAAAATTTTGTTGTATTTAATTTAACTGAAAAAATTCAAATTATTGGAGGTACTTGGTATGGTGGTGAAATGAAAAAAGGTATGTTTGCTATGATGAACTACTACTTACCATTAAAAGGAATGGCTTCTATGCACTGTTCTGCAAATGTAGGTGAAAAAGGTGATGTTGCAGTATTCTTTGGTTTATCAGGAACGGGAAAAACTACACTTTCTGCCGATCCAAAACGTTATTTAATTGGTGATGATGAGCACGGTTGGGATGATAACGGAGTATTTAACTTTGAAGGTGGATGTTATGCAAAAGTAATTGACTTAAGTGAAGAAAATGAGCCAGATATTTGGAGAGCAATTAAAAGAGATGCTTTATTAGAAAATGTTGTTGTTAATGAGTATGGAGAAGTAGATTACTACGATCATTCAATTACAGAAAACTCAAGAGTATCTTACCCAATTTATAACATTAATAAAATTGTATTGCCATCAAAAGCTGGTCATGCAAGTAAAATTATTTACTTATCAGCTGATGCATTTGGAGTATTGCCTCCAGTTTCAGTTTTAGATGATGCACAAGCACAATACCATTTCTTATGTGGATTTACATCTAAATTAGCTGGTACTGAAAGAGGAATTACAGAACCTCAACCATCATTCTCACCTGCATTTGGTGAAGCATTCTTAACTTTAAAACCAACAATGTACTCTTCTACATTAGTTGCTAAAATGAAAGAACACAATGCAAAAGCTTACTTAGTGAACACAGGATGGAACGGAACAGGAAAAAGAATTTCATTAAAAGATACACGCGCAATTATTGATGCAATTTTAGATGGATCTATTGAACAAGCTGAAACTGTTAAAATTCCTTACTTAAATTTAACAGCTCCAAAAGCTTTACCTCAAGTAAACGATATTTTAGACCCAAGAAACACTTATAGTGATGTGAAAGAATGGGAAGAGAAAGCTAAAAAATTAGCTGCATTATATATCAAAAACTTTGAACAATATTGCGATACTGAAGAAGGGAAAGCATTGGTCCCTGCTGGACCACAATTATAAGAAACAATTTTTATAAAAAGAAAAAGCCTCCAATTTGGGGGCTTTTTCTTTTTATAAAAATAAATAAAAATGTATCTTTCAAACCTAATAAAAAAAAGAATCAATGAAATTTATAAGTAATTCAATAAATAGGTTTATCAACCTAGAAACATCTTCTAGTATTATATTATTTGTAGTATCAATAGTAGCAGTTATTTGGGCAAATTCATCTTTTGGATACTTGTATGAAGAACTTTGGAACCGAGAGTTTACAATTGGATTTGCAAATACAAATTTTCATTTAGCGAAGCCTTTAATTTTATGGATTAATGATGGTTTAATGGCTATTTTCTTTTTTGTAATTGGTTTAGAGGTAAAACGTGAAATTTTAGAAGGTGAACTTACAACTATACGAAAAGCTTCGTTACCAATTTTTGCCGCAATAGGAGGTATGTTATTTCCAGTATTAATTTTTTCTGGTTTAAATTTTGGTAAAATTGGAGCTGAAGGTTGGGGTATACCAATGGCAACCGATATCGCCTTTACTTTAGGAATATTAAAATTATTAGGAAAAAGAGTCCCTATTGGATTAAAAATATTTTTAACTGCTTTTGCAATTGTTGATGATATTGGAGCGGTATTAGTAATTGCCATTTTTTACAGTACTAATATTCAGTGGGATTTAATTATGTATGCAATGTTATTGTTTGGAGTTGTTATATTTTTAAGTTATAAGCAAGTATATTCCAAGTATTTTTATTTTGTTATAGGTTTCATTGTTTGGTTACTATTTTTAAAATCGGGTGTGCATCCAACAATTGCTGGTATTTTAATGGCATTTACAATTCCAATTCAAAGAAAAGTAGATTGTATGTCTTACTTTAAATCTGTTACAAATGAACTTAATTTTTTTAAAGAAAATAGCACTCCATCAAATACGCTAATGAGTAAACAACAAATTGAGGCTGTTGGCAATATTGAAAACTTAACAGAAGAAGTTTATTCTCCACTACAACAATTAGAGCATAATTTACATGGATGGGTTTCATATATTATTATGCCAATTTTTGCACTAGCTAATGCTGGTGTTATTTTAAGTTTTGATGGTTTAGGAAACGCAAGTCATATTACTGCAAATATAGCTTTAGCTTTGGTTTTAGGGAATACTATTGGTATTATTACCATGTCTTTAATTGGAATTAAATTAAAATTAGCCGATTTACCTGATGGTGTAAATTATAAACAACTGATAGGTGTTAGTTTTCTGGGTGGATTAGGTTTTACAATGTCGTTATTCATTGCCAATCTTGCATATAATGATGTAGCATTAGTAACTGCTGCAAAAATGGGAGTTATTATCGGATCCTTAGTTGCCGGAATTTTGGGTTATTTAATATTAAAATTTAGTTTAAAAGAAAAAATAGTTATAAAATAGTAATTGAATTATTATAAATAAAAAAAGTAGTATCGGTTTATGATACTACTTTTTTTATGGTTATTTTTTAATAAAATTATCTTTTCAATTTCTTTTTAACTTCAACTTCTTGATAAGCTTCTATAATATCACCAACTTCAATATCATTATAGTTTTTAATTTGAAGTCCACAATCATAACCTTTAGCAACTTCTTTAGCATCATCTTTAAAACGTTTTAATGATGATAACTCTCCTGAGTGTACAACAACACTATCTCTAATAATTCTAATTTTAGAATTTCTATATATTTTTCCACTAGTTACCATACAACCAGCAATATTACCAACTTTAGAAATTTTATAAACTTCTCTAATTTCAACATTACCAGTAACTTCTTCTTTCAACTCTGGAGATAACATACCTTCCATTGCGTCTCTAAGGTCGTTAATTGCATCATAAATAATAGAGTAAGTTCTTACATCAATTTCTTCATTATCGGCTAAAATTCTAGCATTTCCTGAAGGTCTTACGTTAAATCCAACAATAATAGCATCAGATGCTGAAGCTAACAATACATCAGATTCTGTAATTGCACCAACTCCTTTGTGAATTATATTTACTTGAATTTCTCCAGTTGATAGTTTTTGGAACGAATCAGTTAATGCTTCAACAGAACCATCCACATCACCTTTTAAGATAATATTTAATTCTTTAAAGTCTCCTAATGCAATTCTTCGTCCAATTTCATCTAAAGTAATATGACGTTGTGTTCTAACAGATTGTTCACGTTGTAATTGAGATCTCTTTGAAGCAATTTGTTTTGCTTCTTTTTCATCTTCAAAAATATGGAATTTATCACCTGCCTGAGGAGCTCCATCTAAACCTAGTATTGATACTGGTGTTGATGGTCCTGCTTCTTTCATATTTTTACCTCTTTCATCAAACATAGCTTTTACTTTTCCGCTATGTTTACCAGCTAACATATAATCTCCAATTTTAAGAGTTCCTTCTTGTACTAAAATTGTTGAAACATATCCTCTACCTTTATCTAGCAAAGCTTCTACAACAGTACCAACGGCATGTTTATTAGGGTTTGCTTTTAAATCTAGCATTTCAGCTTCTAACAATACCTTTTCTAGTAATTCTTCAACACCTTGTCCTGTTTTTGCTGAAATTTCATGCGATTGTATTTTACCACCCCAATCTTCAACCAGCAAGTTCATTTGAGAAAGTTGTTCTTTAATTTTCTCAGGATTAGCAGCAGGTTTATCTACTTTGTTAATTGCAAATACAATTGGTACGCCAGCAGCTTGTGCGTGACTGATAGCTTCTTTTGTTTGAGGCATTACATCATCATCCGCAGCAATAACAATAATTACTAAATCGGTAACTTGAGCACCACGAGCACGCATTGCTGTAAATGCTTCGTGACCAGGAGTATCTAAAAATGCAATTTTTTGTCCGCTTTTTAATTCTACTCCATAAGCACCAATATGTTGTGTAATTCCTCCAGATTCACCGGCAATTACGTTTTCTTCTCTAATATAATCTAATAATGAAGTTTTACCGTGATCTACGTGACCCATTACTGTAATAATTGGAGCTCTTGGTTCTAATTCAGCTTCAGTATCAACATGTTCTTCAATAGATTCTTCTACTTCAGCACCTACAAAATCAACAGTATAATCAAATTCTTCTGCAACAATAGTTAATGTTTCAGCATCTAAACGTTGATTCATTGTAACCATCATTCCTAAAGACATACATGTAGAAATAATTTTAGTTACAGGAATGTCCATCATTGTTGCAATTTCACTTACAGTAACAAACTCTGTTACTTTTAAAATTTTGCTTTCTGCTTCTTGTTGTTCTAAATCTTTTTCAGATTGTTGACGGTGCATATCTCTTTTATCTCTACGATATTTAGCACCTTTTCCTTTTTTAGATTTTCCTTGAAGTTTTTCTAAAGTTTCGCGTACTTGTTTTTGTACATCTGCTTCAGATGGTTCTTCTTTTACAATAGGCTTTCTTCCACCACCACGTTGAGCGTTTCCACCTCTTGCACCAGCATTTCTGTTTTGGTCAGTTCCAGGGGTTCCTGGTTTTCTGTCATTTCCAAAAGGTGTTTTTTTAATTCTTCTACGTTTCTTTTTGTTAGCATCAGATGCAGCATCTCCTTCTTTTTTTGCAGCAGAATTTTGAGCTTGTGGTTCAGGTTTTTTCTTTTTAGGTCTTTCAAACTGTTTTAAATCGATAGTTTTTCCAGTAATTCTAGGACCTTCTAATTTTTTATATTTTGTCTCAATAGTTTGAGGCTCACTTGGTTCAATAACTTCTTCTACTTTCTTTTTGGTTTCTTGAACTTTTGGAGCAACATGTTGTTGCTTTTCTGGTTTTGTAAACTCTTTTTTAGGGAGAGAAGGAGTAGAAGCAACCGGAGTTTTTGGTTTTTCAGTTTCAGGAGCTTTACTAATTGTTTCGGTTTCTTTTTGTTTTTCCTCAACTATTGGAGCCTTCTCTTCAACTTTTTCAGGTTGAATTTTTACTTCCTCAATTTCTTTAGGTTTTGTTTCAGTAATTGGCTTTTCTTCTTCTTTTTCTTGAATTTTTTCTTGAATTGGTGGTGTTGAAATTATTTCCTTTTTAGGTTCAATATCAATTTTACCAACTGTTTTTAATTCAAGTTTATCAGCTTTTGCTTTAACAACAACTTTTTTAGCCTCTTCCTCAAGGCGTTGCTTTTCTTGCTTTTCTTCTAAAGCAATACGTAACGCTTCTTTTTCTTTTCGTTTTTCTTCACCTACTTCTTTAGAAGCAGCTTTTTTGCTTCTATCAGTTTGAAAACCATCCAATAATATTTCGTATTCTTCATTAGAAATTTTGGTTGTTGGTCTAGCTTCAATATCAAAGCCGTGACTTGTTAAATGCTCAACAGCCCTGTCTAATGAGATATTTAATTCTCGTAATACTTTGTTTAGTCTCAATGTTTTGTTGTCAGCCATATAGTTATTTTTTAGCCAATTATTTTGTGAAGTTTTAAAGGTTTTTAGTCTTCAAATTCTTCTCTTAATATTTTTTGAACCTCAATAATAGTTTCTTCTTCTAAATCGGTTCTACTTAAAAGTTCAGCTACATCTTTTTCAAGTACGCTACGCGCAGTATCTAAACCTATTTTTTTAAATTCTTGAATTACCCAAGCATCTATTTCATCAGAGAATTCTGTTAATTCAACATCATCTTCTGCTTCAACACCTTCTCTTTGAACATCTAGTTCATAACCTGTTAATTGAGAGGCTAATCGGATGTTTACACCATTCTTTCCAATTGCTTTTGAAACTTCTTCTGGTTGTAAAAATACATCAACTCTTCCTTTTTTGCCATCTTCTCTTCCTTCTTCTTCATGAATTTTCATTGAAGCTACTTTTGCAGGACTTAAAGCACGTGCAATATACAATTGGGTATTTTTTGTAAAATTAATTACATCAATATTTTCGTTTCCTAATTCACGAACAATTCCATGAATACGAGATCCTTTCATTCCAACACACGCTCCAACAGGATCAATTCTATCATCGTAAGAATCAACGGCTACTTTTGCTTTTTCACCAGGTATTCTTGCAACACCTTCAATAGTAATTAAACCATCAAATACTTCTGGAATTTCTTGTTCAAATAACTTTTCTAAAAATTGTGGTGATGTTCTTGAAAGAATTATAACAGGTTTGTTTCCTCGTAATTCAACAGTTTTTACAATTCCTCTTACTGAATCACCTTTTCTAAAATAGTCTGAACGTATTTGTTCGCTTTTTGGCAAAACTATTTCATTTCCATCATCATCCAACAAAATTACAGCATTATGACGAATATGATGTACTTCTGCGCTATAAAGATCGCCTTCTAAATCTTTAAAGTGTTTAAAAGTGTTTGTACTGTCATGTTCGTGAATTTTTGAAATTAGATTTTGACGTAAGGCTAAAATTGCTCTTCTCCCTAAGTCAATTAATTTAACTTCTTCCGAAACATCTTCACCAATTTCAAAATCTGGTTCAATTTTTCTAGCTTCGCTAAGCTCAATTTCTTCATTATCATCTTCCGACATACCATCAGCAACAACAACTCTGTTTCGCCAAATTTCTAAATCTCCTTTATCTGGATTTATAATAATATCAAAGTTATCATCTGATCCAAATTTTCTTTTTAAAGCTGCTCTAAAAACTTCTTCTAAAATTGCCATTAAGGTAACTCTATCAATATTTTTATCTCCTTTAAATTCTGAAAATGATTCAATTAATGCTAAATTTTCCATTCACTCTCTTTATTAAAATATTATTTTCACTTTTGCTTCTGCAATATCGTCAAATGATACTGTTGTTGTTTTTACTACGGTAATTTTTCCTTTACCAATAGGTTTTGGTTCTCGTGTTTTCCATTCTAACTCAATACCGCTAGGTAAAACTTTTTTAAGTATACCTTCAAGTTTTGAATTATCTTTTAACCTAATTGTTAATGTTCTGTTTATATTTTTTACAAACTGTCTGTTAACTTTAATAGGTTGTGCTACATCAGGTGTAGTTACTTCTAATGAGAAATCTTCTTCTTCTCTATCTAAATTATGTTCTACACCTCTACTAACTCTAATGCATTCATTTAGCGAAACTCCTTTATCACCATCAATTTCTACATAAATTTTATTTTCAGGTAAGAATTGAAGGTCAATTAAGAACAATTCACTATTTTCAGCAATAGCAATGTCTACTAAATTTTTAATTTTCTCTTTATCCATTTTTATAAAAAGAGGGGACTTATTGTCCCCTCCTTATCCTCTAAATCGTAATAATTCTGTGCAAATATAGTAACAATTTTTTAATTGATAAAAAATCATCCATATTATTAATTTAAAATTATTAACTTTACATTAAACGGAATAATATTAAATAGCTAATATGAAGAGTATTTTAGTCCCTGTAGATTTTTCAAAGCAAGCAGAATATGCTGCTAAAGTTGCATCGGTAATTGCCAAACAAACAAATGCAAAAATATTTTTATTGCATATGTTAGAGTTGCCTACTGGTATTATTGATCCAGCTAGTTTTGGATCAGCCAATAATTCTCCAACAGCTTTATTGTTTTTGAAAAGAGCTCATGAAAAATTTGAAGATTTTAAGAAATCATCTTTTTTAAAAGGTGTTAAAGTTGAAGATTCTGTACAATTTCATAAGGCATATGATGGAATTATTGACGAAAGTGTGAAACAAGGAGCTGATTTAATTGTTATGGGATCTAAAGGAGCTTCAGGTATTGAAGAAATGTTAGTTGGTTCTAATACTGAAAAAGTGGTTAGAAATTCTGAAATCCCTGTGTTAGTTGTTAAAGAAGATATTTCTAATTTTAAAATTGAAAATATTGTTTTTGCTTCAAACTTTAAATATGATAAAAGATCGGCATTTCAAAAAATATTGAATTTTGCGCAACTTTTTAATGCTAAATTACATTTATTAAAAATTAATACTATTCATAATTTTGAAACTACTAAAGATTCAAGTGATGCAATTCGTAATTTTATAAATGATTTTGATTTGGGTGATTTTTCACTAAACATATATAATGATGTTTCTATTGAGTTAGGAATTTTAAATTTCTCAAAGGTTATAGATGCAGATATTATTTTACTAAATACTCATGGAAGAAGAGGATTAGCTCATTTATTTAATGGAAGTATTGGTGAAGACTTAACAAATCATGCCAAGTTACCTGTGCTAACATTTAAATTATAAAAAGTAAAAAAAGGGAGATTTTAAAATCCCCTTTTTTTACTTTTTATAATTTATTGGATTTTATTTTAATTCTTTTGGAATCTCACACACTGGAATTGGATCCATTTTATGTTTGTTTGCTTTGTTGCGTTGTTTGTAAATTTTAAATACTTCTTTTTCTCTACTAGTAAAATCAGATTCTGTTTTGCCTAATTCATCTTGTATCATTGCCCATTCTAATTCGTCATAACTAGCACCAATTTGGTCTTCATCGGTTCTGCTATCACCAAATAATCCGTCGGTAGGTTGTGCAATTTGGATAGAGTTTGGAACATTTAAAAAGGCTGCAATTTTGTATACTTCAGACTTCATTAAATCGGCAATCGGACTTAAATCTACGCCGCCATCACCATATTTTGTGTAAAATCCAACACCAAAATCCTCTACTTTATTACCAGTTCCGGCAACTAAATAACCGTGTAAACCTGCCAAATAATACAATGTTGACATTCTTAAACGCGCACGTGTATTTGCTAAACTCATGGCAACAGTAGCTTCATTTTCAATTGTTGGAACAGCCTTTTTAAAATTATCAAAAGTTGTGGTTAAATTTATTTCAACAGATGCAACGTTATTAAAATTGTTTTTTAATTGAGTAATATGTTCTCTCCCTCTTGAAACCTGATTTTCGGCTTGGTGTATTGGCATTTCAACACATAATACAGGAAATCCAGTTTTTGCACAAAGTGTTGATGTTACTGCAGAATCAATTCCTCCAGAAATTCCAACAACAAATCCGTTTACTTTTGCATTTGTTGCATAATCTTTTAGCCAAGTAACAATATATTCAACAACTTTTTCAGTATTCATAATTAAACTTTTTTAGTAATTTTAGCGTTTTAAAAAAATAGAATGTAAATATAAAAATTAATGAATAAAATTTTTGGTATTATAGTTATAATATTCACAATTGTTTCTTGTAAAAATGATACAAAACCCTTTGTAGATGTATCTAATATTAATGTTGATGTGAAAATTGATAGGTTTGAACAGCAGTTTTATACAGAAAATGGCACTAATTTAGATAAGTTAAAAAATAAATATTCGTATTTATTTCCTGCTCAAAATCCAGATAGCATTTGGCTTCAAAAAATTAATGATAGTGAAGAGCAAATATTGTATAAAAAATCTCAAGAGGTTTTTAAAAATTTTGACGATGAAGAGGCTCAAATAGAAAACCTTTTTAAGCATATTACATATTATCATCCAACTTTTAAATCACCAAAAATAATTACGTTAATTACCAATTTAGATTATAATAATAAAATAATGTATGCAGATAGTTTATTGTTTATTTCATTAGATATGTATTTGGGTAAAAAGGATGAAGTTTACAAAGACTTTCCTGAATATTTATCTAAAAATTACGATAAATCTCAATTAATAGTAGACATTGCCAAAGCAATAAGCGAACGTTTTTTAATATCAAATAGAAATAGGCAATTTATTGATGAAATGATTAATGAAGGAAAAAAATTATATTTATTGGATAGTTATTTACCTGATGTTTCTGATGCTCAAAAAATTGGATATTCAAATGATGAAATAGAATGGGTTACTTTAAATGAAACCCAAATTTGGACCTATTTTATAGAAAATAATTTACTATATAGTGCTGATGATCAATTAAATAAACGCTTTATTGAAAATGCGCCATTCTCAAAATTTTATATAAATATTGATAAAGAATCGCCTGGAAGAGTAGGTGTTTGGCTTGGTTGGCAAATAGTGCGTTCTTATATGAATAATAATAATGTAACTTTGCAGCAACTTTTGCAAACAAATGCAAACGAAATTTTTAAAAAATCTAAATACAAACCAAAAAAGTAATGGCTGTAAAACAAACTTCAAAAATTGAATTTATTGTAGGATTAGATGAAAATAAAGTTCCAGAAAAATTAAATTGGACAGCCAATGATGGAGCTATTAAAAATGAAGAAGCAAAGGCTTTATTAATTGCTGTTTGGGATCATAAAGCTAAGGAAACTTTGCGTATGGATTTATGGACAAAAGATATGCCTGTTGATGAAATGAAACAATTTTTTCATCAAACTTTAGTCACTATGGCCGATACTTTTGAAACAGCTACCAATGATGCAAAAATGAGTGCAACTATGCGTGATTTTTGTGATTATTTTGCAGAAAAATTAGAACTTAAAAAAAACTAATTAGCAGTTTTAATTAAATCAATAATTTCTTTGTAATCAGTTGGGTTTGCAAGAAAATCTTTATCAGAAACATCAATAATTAATGTGTTTAAATTTTCTTCGGTATTTATAAAAGTGGCATATCCTTTATGAATTTTATCTAAATATTCTGGAGCAATATTTTGTTCATAATCACGACCTCTTTTTTTAATGTTCTCAATTAAACGTGGTGTGTTTTGGTATAAATAAATGTATAAATCTGGTTTAGAAATTTCTTTATACATAATATCAAACATTTTTCTGTATAAAAAATATTCTTCTTTTTGCAACGTAACTTGCGCAAAAATTAAGGATTTAAATATGTAATAATCAGATACGATAAAGTTTTTAAATAAATCAAATTGTGCCAAATCATCCGATAATTGTTGATATCTATCAGCCAAAAAACTCATTTCTAGCGGAAAAGCGTAACGTTCATTATCTTCATAAAATTTTGGTAAAAACGGATTGTCTGCAAAACGTTCTAAAACTATTTTAGCATTAAAATCTTCAGCAATCTTAGTAGCCAACGTAGTTTTTCCCGCGCCAATATTTCCTTCAATAGCTATGTAGTTATATTTTTCCGATAAACAAATTGGTCGGGTAAGTTTTAAGTCTAATTTTTCAATTGCACTTTCATCATCGCAATTGCTTAAGCAAACCTGAATGCGTTGTTTTTCAATAGGATGAATAAAATTTGGAGCTATTTCAGAAAGCGGAACCATCACAAATTTTCTTTTTAACATTTCTTTATGAGGTACCATTAATTCTTGAGAAATAATTATTTCAGTATCAAAAAGTAAAACATCAATATCTATAGTTCTAGCTTGGTAACCAGCTTCCGTTTTTCTATTTCTTCCTAACTCTAATTCAATTTTTTGAATAGCAATTAGTAAATTTTCTGGATTTAAACCAGTAGCAACTTGTATACATATATTATAAAATTCATCACTATTAAAACCCCAGGCAGCAGTTTTATAAACCGATGAAATTTTAACAACATTTCCAATTTTTTCAGCTACTAAATTAACTGCAAGCTGTAAATTTTCAGCTTTATTACCAAGGTTACTTCCCAGAGATAAATATGTAGTTCTAACTATTTGCATAAAGTGAGTACAAAGAAAAGAAAAGTATTATTTAAAAATATATCTTTGCCTCTCAACTTATAAACATTTGTGTTTTTTTACACAAGAAAATTAATTTACTATGAATTTTTTAAGAAATTTAATCGCATCAATATTTGGAACCCTTATTGCATTAGGAATTATCTTTATATTAATTGTTTTACTTGCCTCAGCAATTGGCGAAACAGATAAAATTAGCGTTAAAGAAAATACTGTTTTAGAAATTAAATTAGAAAAAACAGTGAAAGATTTTGCACCTAAAAGTGACAATCCTATTGATGAAATTTTAGGTTTAAATGATGATAAAATAGCATTAAACGAAATAATTAATGCTATAGAAAATGCTAAAGATGATGCTAATATTAAAGGAATTAGCATTAATACAATGGGGGTTGGAGCTGGAATTGCGCAGACACAAACCATTAGAAATAAATTAGAAGAATTTAAAGCATCTGGTAAGTTTATAAATGCGTATGCAGATGTTTACGATCAAAAATCATATTATTTAAGTTCGGTTGCTGATTCTATTTTTTTAAATCCTGCAGGTTCAGTTGATTTTAAAGGATTATCTTCAGAAGTACTTTTTTATAAAGATTTGGAAGATAAATCTGGAGTTACCATGGAAGTCATTCGTCATGGAAAATATAAAAGTGCAGTTGAACCTTTTTTATATAACGAAATGAGTGATGCTAATAGAGAACAAATAGCATCATTTTTAAATGCAATTTGGGGTGAAATTTTAGACGATGTAGCTAAAAGTAGAAATATAATTGTTGACGAATTAAATAATATTGCTGATAATTTATTAGGAAGAAATGCAGATTTAGCAGTGCAAAACAATTTAATTGATGCAGCCATTTATGCCGATGAATATGAAAGTAAATTAAAACAAGCTATTGGAGTTGCAACTGATGATAATTTAAATAAAATTTCTATTGAAGATTATATTTCTACAGGTAAAGGGAGAATATATTCGTCAGCTTCAAATAAAATTGCGGTTATTTATGCACAAGGAGAAATAATGTATGGCAAAGGCGATGAAACTTATATTGGACAAGATATGATAATTAAAGCTTTAAAAGCTGTAAGAAAATCTAAAGATATAAAAGCCATTGTTTTACGAATTAATTCGCCAGGAGGAAGCGCATTAGCATCTGAATTAATTTGGAGAGAAATTGAAATTACAAAAAAAACGCTACCAATTGTTGTGTCTATGGGTGATGTTGCGGCTTCCGGAGGTTATTATTTAGCTTGTAATGCAGACAAAATTATTGCTGAACCAACTACAATTACTGGGTCTATTGGTGTTTTTGGTGTTATTCCTAACATTAGTAAATTAGCGAGTAATATTGGTATTAATGCTGAGCAGGTAAGTACAAATAAAGGAGCTAATTATAGTATTTTTGAACCAATGAGTGAGGATTTTAGAGCGGTTACAACAGATGGAGTTGAACAAGTTTATAACACATTTTTAGATAGAGTTTCTAATGGTAGAAATATGAGTTTTAGCGCTGTTGATAGTATTGCGCAAGGTAGAGTTTGGAGTGGTGTTGAAGCTAAAAAAATTGGATTGGTTGATGATCTTGGAAATTTAGAAGATGCTATTGCAGCAGCAGCCGAATTAGCAGAAATTACTGATTATAAAATTAGAAACTACCCAGATTATAAATTGGACTTAGAAGATAGATTTAACGGATTTCCTTTTATGAAAACAAAAGAAAAACTATTAATTGAAGAATTTGGAGAAGAAAACTATAAAATATATAAAACTGTTAAAAGCTTTTCAAATTTAAAAGGAATTCAGGCAAGAATGCCGTATGTAATTGATATTCATTAATTAAAGAAATAAATTTCAATTTAGTTATAATTAACTTTAAAATAACACAATTTATATATTAAATTAACCTAAAACGTTTTCGTAAAAAGGTTATGTGTTAAAATAATACATAAACTAGAAAAATTTGATGTGTTTTAAACTCATAATCCGTCATATATTTGCAGTATAATAATTAAGGTTTAGAAAAAACGTATACATAATTATTACTATTATATATTTGGTTAACGTTAAAATGAGGCTCTCATAAGGCCTCATTTTATTTTTTATAACGTTTTTTAAACCAAAAAGCACTCATTAAAAATTATTTTTGAACCACTAATTGTTTCATTTCATTTCTATACTTCAGCGGGCTTTTTCCAGTAAACTTTTTAAATAGTTTATTAAAGTGAGAGAAGTTATTAAAGCCGCTTTCAAAACAAATGTCAGTAATGCTTGTTGGATTTTCAGCTAATAGTTTTGTGGCGTGTACAATTCTAAACTCATTTACAAATTGGGTAAAAGTTTTACCAGTAACTTTTTTAAAGTATCTGCAAAATGCCGGAACTGTCATACTTACTTTTTCAGCAATTTCATCTAAAGGAATAGATTGTTTAAAATTTTTGCTTACATGACCAAAAACAATATCAATCTTTTTATTGTCTTGTGGTTCAACTTCAAAAGCAAAACCATCAACATTTAATAATGAGTAATTATTTGTGGTTGCTAAATCTTTTAAAACATCTAAAAATTTAATAATTCTATCAATACCATCATATTGTAATAGTGCTTCAATTTTTGGTCCTATAACTTTTTTAGCTTCTATATTATAAATAATTCCTTTTTTAGCTCTGGCAAATAATGCTTTTACTTGTTGCATTTCTGGTATTTCTAAAAAGCTTTCTCCTAAAAAATCTTCTTTAAATTGAACAATAACTTCGGTTCCGTTTGTTGAAAAACGATCTGTAAAGCCACTGTGTGGTAAATTTGCACCAATTAAAATAAGTTGACTATTGTTGAAATATGAAAGATGACTACCTATATGTCTTTTTCCTTTAGCTTTATTAACATATACAAGCTCTAATTCAGGGTGAAAATGCCAAAAGGGTAAGTTTATTTCAATTTTTTCATTATGTTCCCTAACATTAAGTGAGCTTCCAAATGATGGATTAATTTTTCTAAATGCTGGTTTCGTTTTGTTCATATTTTTTTTGGTAAAAATAATAAATTGGTTTCAATCAACATATATAAAATTTACTCAAAAGTATATAAAATTAACCTAAAACGTTTTCGTAACTAATATTTATGTTAAAAAAGAACATAAAGATGAAAAATTTGAAGTGTAATTTTATCACTATTCACTTTACATTTGCAGTGTACTAATTAATAAAAATCAAAAATTATGAAAAATCTAATTAAAAAAAGTGTGTTAGGGTTACTGTTAGTTACTGCAACTTTAGCAAATGCAAATGTGAATTTTGAAAATATCAGAATCTTTACTGGAAATACAAAATCATTAAATCTTGAATTAAAAAATAATGATGGTGGTTTAGAAATATTTATTAAAGATATTTATGGAGTTGAACTTTATAAAGAGGAATTTAATGGAACTAAATTTTCTAAAAAGTTTGATTTAAACTTATTACCAGATGGTAATTATGTTGTTGAAATTGAAGGGCAAACAAAAATTAATTTATTACCATTTAAAGTTACAGGTTCAAAAGTTGAAGTTTTGGAAATGAAAAAGGAGATAATTTATAAACCAATTATTAGAATAGAAAATGATTTGGTTTTTGTATCAAAATTTTCTTTGAATAAAGAACAATTAAAAATTGCATTTTATGATGCCAATGATAATATTTTATTGGAAGAAAAATTAAGCAATGATATTATGCAAGGAAAAATAATTAATATTTCACAACTTTCTAAAGGTGAGTATAGGTTAGTAGCAAAAGACAGTAACAGAAGATATGTTCATCAAATTGTAAAATAAACATTTTATATTAATTCAATTAAGTTTAGTTTAGTTTAAAAAAGGCGCTATTTCTAGTGCCTTTTTTTATGATTTTATATAAGTAACAAAACTGTAATTGTAGTGGTTATTTTCATCTGCAGTAAAGTGTTCTCTAGCTACTTCTTTCCAAATATTTAAATCAATTTTTGGAAAAAAAGCATCAGCATCAAATGTTTGGTGCACAATTGTAAGATCTAATTTATCAGCAATATCAAGTGCTTGTTTATATATTTCTGCACCACCTAAAATATATGGATTTTCATCAACTTTAGCAGCTTCAATAGCTTCTTTTAATGAATGAACTACAATACAGCCTTCAACTTTGTAATTTTTGTTGCGTGTAATAATTATAGATGTTCTGTTTGGTAAGGGTTTTCCTAACGATTCAAAAGTTTTACGTCCCATAATTATATGGTGATTTAGTGTTATTTTTTTGAAACGTTTTAAATCGGCAGGTAAGTGCCAAATTAATTGATTGTCTTTTCCTAATGCGTTGTTTTCTGCAATGGCGGCAATAATTGTAATCATTCTTTGTTTAAACTGTTTTGTTGGTTCTCCTTTTTTTTTGATTCTATTAATTTTTGTTCTTCTTCAATTTTTTTAAGACTTTCTTTTTCTAGTTCGGCAATTTTTAATTTTTGTTTTTTCACTAATTTTTCTATTTGTTCTCGTTCCCAATTTCTATCCATAAATTTTTTTGTAACAAAAACATTTATAACGTGTAGTATAAATAAGAAAAACCATAAAATTATAGCCCAAACAAACCAATTTTCAATTAAGGTTTCTCCAACTTTAAAAATTTTATTTAAAATAATTAAAAAAACAGATCCTACTAAAAAGACGATAAAATGAAAATATAAACGTTTTTTTTGTTTTATTCGGTAGCGTGCATTTTCATACAATTCGTGTTGTTCAATATTTTGGCTCATAATTACATGTTTTTAACCCATTCTTTAATATAATCAGTAAAATCTTCGGTTTCTTTAAGCTGATCTTCTTGTGCTTTTTCAAATACAAAATTTAAAAATTTGGCAATATTTTTATCAGAAGTATTAAAAAGAATTTCAATAGATTTTAACATATTAATGTCATCTATTTCAAGAATTCTTTCAATTATTTTATTCTTTAGTTCAGGTGAATTCATAATTACTTTTTCTTTATAAATTTTAAAGTTATTAAATGTTTATCAAAAAAATTGATTCTAGAACTAATAATTTTTAAATTGAATTTAAACTGAAACGATTCCTTTAATATGTGGATGAGGATTATAGTTTTTTAATGTGAAATCTTCAAATTTAAAATCAAAAATATTTTTTACTGAAGGGTTAATTTCCATAATAGGTAATTCTCTTGGCTCACGTGAAAGTTGCAATTTAATTTGCTCACTGTGGTTGCTATAAATGTGTGCATCTCCAAAAGTATGAATAAAATCTCCAGGTTTTAAATCGCAAACTTGTGCCATCATCATTGTTAATAATGCGTAAGATGCAATGTTAAATGGTACACCTAAAAAAATATCAGCACTTCTTTGGTATAATTGACAAGACAATTTTCCGTCTGAAACATAAAATTGAAAAAAAGCGTGGCAAGGTGGTAAAGCAGCTTTACCGTTGGCAACATTTTCTGAAAATGAAACAGAAGTGTCTGGTAATACACTTGGATTCCAGGCGCTTACTAACATTCTTCTACTATCTGGATTGGTTTTAATAATGTTTATTACTTCAGTAATTTGGTCAATACCTTCACTGTTCCAGTTTCTCCATTGATGACCATAAACTGGACCTAAATCTCCATTTTCATTAGCCCAAGCATCCCAAATTTTAACACCATTTTCTGTTAAATATTTAATATTTGTATCGCCGTTTAAAAACCACAAGAGTTCGTAAATAATAGACTTTAAATGTAGTTTTTTTGTTGTTAACATTGGAAAACCTTCACTTAAATCAAAACGCATTTGATAGCCAAAAACACTTTTTGTTCCTGTTCCTGTTCTGTCTTCTTTCAAAGTTCCTTTTTCTTGTACGTGTTTAATTAAGTCTAAATATTGTTTCATGTTTAGTTTTAAGTTGAGATTAAACTATTAATTATTTGTTGGATAGTAGTTTAGCCAATAATCATTCCAGCAATTGTTGCTGATAAAAGCGATGCAATTGATCCTCCAATAAGTGCTTTCATTCCAAATTCTGATAGCGTTTTTCTTTGACTTGGAGCTAATGATCCAATTCCGCCAATTTGAATTCCAATAGAAGCAAAATTTGCAAAACCACACAACATATATGTTGCCATAATTACAGATTTATTGTAGGTAAAATGTGTAGCACTTGCAACGTTTTTTAATTCAGCTAATTGAATATAACCAACAAATTCACTGGCTGCTAATTTTACACCTAATAATTGACCCATTAGCATAATATCTTCTGTAGCTACACCAATTAACCACATTAATGGAGCGAAAATTGTTCCTAAAATAGATTCCAGCGTAAATTTTTGGTACGGTGTATTTGCGGCCATCCAATCGTTTAAATTGGTAACATCTCCAAACCAACCTAAAATTCCATTTAACATAGCAATTAAGGCTACAAAAACCAATAGCATTGCAGCTACATTTGCAGCTAATTTTAATCCTTCAGTTGTTCCGTTTGCAATGGCATCTAAAATATTAGATCCAATTTTATCTTGTGATACATTTACGTCAGTATTAATAGATTCTGTTTGAGGATATAGAATTTTTGAAATTACAATTGCGCCAGGCGCAGCCATAACAGAAGCAGCTAATAAATGTTTGGCAAATTGTAAACGTAAAACTGGATCGTTTCCACCTAAAAATCCTATGTATGCAGCTAAAACTCCACCAGCAACAGTTGCCATTCCGCCAATCATTACCAATAATATTTCGGAACGATTCATGCGTTCTAAATAAGCTTTAATCATTAAAGGCGCTTCCGTTTGTCCTAAAAATATATTACCTGCGACTGATAAACTTTCAGCACCTGATATATGTAGTAATTTTGTAAGTACCAAGGCCAAACCTTTTACAATAATTTGAATGATACCTAAATAAAATAATAAGGATGTTAATGCGGAAAAGAAAATAATGGTTGGTAGTATTTGAAAAACAAATATAAAACCAAATGAATCTCCGTTCATTAAATCTCCAAATAAAAAGATACTGCCAGCCGCAGTATAATCTAAAATATTTGTAAAAATACCACCAATAAATTCAAAAATAGCCTGTATAAAAGGGACTTTTAAGACCCCAATTCCAATTAATAATTGAGCCGATAAACCTGCGCCAACAGTTTTCCAGTTGATAGCTTTTCGGTTACTGCTAAAAATGTATGCAATTAGTAATAATGAAACCATTCCTAAAGCACCACGTAATAAAGAATTTAAAGAAAAACCTTGATTATCTATAATTGGTGTTTGTATTGTTTCTTTTGCATTAACGGTAATTATGGTGAAAAGGAATAGGGCAGATAAAGTAATCTTTTTTATCATATGTGAAACTTGTTATTTTGAAGTTCGTTTATTTATTTCGTCTCTGATTTTTGCAGCTAATTCATAATCTTCATTTAATACAGCTTGTTCTAATTTTTCGTTTAACTGTTTTAAAGTATCTTTTGAATAAGTTGCTTCTTTTTTAGGTTTTTCAATTAAATTTTCAATGGTTTTATCTTCTTTTTCAGGAGATAATTCATCTTTAATTTTTAAATAAATTCCTGCTTTGTCTAGAATGTTTTCATACGTAAAAATAGGTGCATTAAATCTTGTAGCTAAAGCTATGGCATCAGATGTTCTGGTATCAATAATTTCTTCAATATTATCGCGTTCACAAATTAGACTAGAGTAAAAAACACCGTCAACTAATTTATGAATGATAACTTGTTTAATAATGATATGAAATCTATCAGCAAAACTTTTAAAAAGATCGTGAGTTAGTGGTCTTGGAGGTTTTATTTCTTTTTCTAAAGCTATTGCAATTGATTGTGCTTCAAAAGCTCCAATAACAATTGGTAAGGTTCTGTTTCCTTCAACTTCACTTAAAACAAGTGCATATGCACCACTTTGCGTTTGACTATAAGATATACCTTTTATATTTAAACGAACTAAACTCATAAGTTAAATTTAACAAAAAAGGCTGTCTAATCAAAGGACTTGATGCCCAATTATTAGACAGCCTTTTTTAAGAGGCACAATTTAGTAAAATTTATGCGTTATTTGCTTTAAATTCTTTTAACTTTTCAACTAATTTAGGAACAACTTCAAAAGCATCACCTACAATTCCATAGTCTGCTGCTTTAAAAAATGGTGCTTCAGGATCAGTATTAATAACAACTTTTACTTTTGAAGAGTTGATACCTGCTAAATGCTGTATTGCTCCTGAAATTCCAATGGCAATATATAAATTTGCTGCAACTGGTTTTCCTGTTTGTCCAACATGTTCACTATGAGGTCTCCAGCCTAAATCTGAAACTGGTTTAGAGCAGGCAGTTGCCGCTCCTAAAACGCTTGCTAATTCTTCTATCATTCCCCAATTTTCAGGACCCTTTAAACCTCTTCCACCAGAAACTACAATATCTGCATCGGCAATAGTAACTTTTCCTGAAGTTTGTTCTACAGAAACGGATGTTAAATTGCTCTCAACAATTGCAGGAGAAAATTCTTCAACAACACCAGAAACTTCATTTTCAACTAATCCAAAAGAGTTTTTAGATAATGAAAGTACTTTTACATCAGTACTAATTTGGGTAAAATTAAATGCTTTGCTTGAAAATGCTTTTCTTTTTACTGTAAATGGTGAAACTGAACTTGGCGCTGCAACAACATTACTGGCGTAACCCGCATTTAAATTAATAGCTGCTATTGGTGCAACGTATAATCCGTTGGCGTTAGAATCAATAATCACTACTTTAGAATTTTCTTTTTCAACCGCTTGTTTTATAATGTTTGCAACAATTTTTGCATTAAACTTTAAACTTGCATTGTTAACATTTAGTACTTTTTCTGCACCATATTTATATAATAAAGTAGGTTCACTAGCATTGATAGCTAATACAACTACATTTGTTCCTAATTGTTCTGCAACTTTTTTTCCGTAAGATGTTACTTCAAAAGCTGATTTCTTAAATTTTCCTTCCGATGTTTCGGCAAAAACTAAAACTGACATATTTTTTTGATGTTTTGTATTAGACTTAAATTAAATTACTTTGGCTTCGTTGTGTAATAAACTAATTAGTTCATCTACATTATCAACAATTTTACAAGCAGATTTTGCTGCAGGTTTTTCAAAAGAAACACTAGAAGTTGAAGTTTCTTTTACAAAAGACTCCACAACGGTTAATTTTTTCTGACGTGCCATCATAATACCACGCATATTAGGGATTTTTAAATCTTTTTCTTCAACCAACCCTTTTTGTCCAGCAATTACTAAAGGTAGGTTTGCTGATAAAATTTCTTTACCTCCATCAATTTCTCTTTGAATAGTAGCTTTATCGCCCTCAATTTCTAATCCTACGCAAGCATTTACAAAACTATAGTCTAAAAGTCCAGCTAACATTCCAGGAACCATACCGCCATTATAATCTATAGATTCTTTTCCAGCTAAAATTAAATCATAAGCATTAGTTTTTACAACTTCAGCCAATTCTTTTGCTACAGCAAATCCATCGGTAGCTTCGGTATTAACTCTTATTGCATCATCAGCTCCAATCGCTAAGGCTTTTCTTAAAGTTGGTTCTGTAGTTGCATTTCCTACAGTAACAACTGTTACTGTTGCTCCTTGTTTTTCTTTAAACCACATTGCTCTTGTTAAAGCAAATTCATCGTACGGATTTATAACAAATTGCACGCCGTTGCTATCAAATTTTGAATCATTTTCTGTAAAATTAATTTTTGATGTAGTGTCTGGCACGTGACTAATACAAACTAATATTTTCATTTTATTATATTTTTGAGTATTTAATTTAAAATTAGTAGTTATTTATTGATATTTTTACGAATGTACTACTTTTTTTTAAAAATATTATGCACGCATAGTAAAATTTTATAAAACGTAATTTTTTTGATAGTAAAATAAGAATTGTTTACTTTTGCAAACTGTAAATATTTATATAAAATGAAGACTATACAATTTAGAGAAGCCATTTGCGAAGCAATGAGCGAAGAAATGAGAAGAGATGAATCTATCTTTTTAATTGGTGAAGAAGTTGCTGAATATAATGGTGCATATAAAGCATCTAAAGGAATGCTTGATGAATTTGGGCCAAAACGTGTTATTGATTCTCCAATTGCAGAGCTAGGCTTTACAGGTATTGCTGTAGGATCTGCAATGAATGGTAACCGACCAATTGTTGAATTTATGACGTTCAACTTCTCTTTGGTAGGGATTGATCAAATTATAAATAATGCAGCTAAAATCAGACAAATGTCTGGTGGGCAATTAAATTGTCCTATTGTTTTTAGAGGGCCAACTGGTTCTGCAGGTCAATTAGGGGCAACGCACTCTCAAGCTTTTGAAAACTGGTTTGCAAATACACCAGGCTTAAAAGTTATTGTGCCATCAAACCCATATGATGCAAAAGGATTATTAAAAGCAGCCATTAGAGATGATGATCCAGTAATTTTTATGGAATCTGAACAAATGTATGGAGATAAAGGTGAAGTGCCAGAAGGAGAATATATTGTGCCAATTGGTGTGGCAGATGTTAAAAGAGTTGGTACAGATGTAACAATTGTATCCTTTGGTAAAATTATAAAAGAAGCCTATGCTGCTGCTGAAATTTTAGAAAAAGAAGGAATTTCTGTTGAAATTTTAGATATGCGTACTGTTAGACCAATGGATTTTGAAGCTATTTTTACATCAGTAAAAAAAACAAACAGATTGGTTATTTTAGAAGAAGCTTGGCCGTTTGCTAGTGTTTCTTCAGAAATCACATTCCAAGTTCAAGAAAATGTATTTGATTATTTAGATGCTCCAATAAGAAGAATTACAACTGCAGATACACCTGCACCATATTCTCCAGTTTTATTGGAAGAGTGGTTACCAAACTTTAACGATGTTGTTAAAGCGGTTAAAGATGTGATGTACATAAAATAATTGGTATAAAATTTGCGTTATAAATTCCTTTCAGGTTTTTCCTGAAAGGTTTTTTTATTATGAGAAATAAGTTAAAAAGTATTTTTATTTTAATTGTACTGTTTTGTATAAACAGTTACGGTCAAGTAAAAATTAGCGGAGTAGTAGTTGATGAACAAAATCAGTCAATCCCTTTTGCAAACATTGTGTTTGGGGGTTCAACTATAGGAACAGTTTCTGATGAGAACGGAAAATTTTATTTAGAATCTGATAATAATTATACTCAAATAGAAGTTTCTTTTTTAGGGTTTCAAAACAAAAAACTACCAATAAAAAGCAGAGATTTTAACTTAACAATAGTATTAGTTGAAGAAGCGGCTCAACTTGGTGAAGTTTTTATTTATGCCGGAAAGGTTAAGAAAAAAGGAAATCCTGCAATTGCCATTTTAGAAAAAGTTTGGGCAAGAAAACGTCAAAATGGAATTTATTTATTCGACCAATATCAATATGAAAAGTATGAAAAACTTGAATTTGATATGAATAATGTAGATAGCACCTTTATGAAGAAAAAGCTTTTTAAAGGAATGGAATTCATTTTTGAAGAAATTGATACTTCTAATATTACTGGAAAAGCCTTTTTACCAATATTTATAAACGAATCTGTTTACAATTCTTATGGAAGAAATAAAGGTGGGAAAAAACTTCGTGAAGATTTAATTGCCAATAAAAACTCTGGCTTTAACTCAAACCAAAACGTAATTGCATTTATTAAAGATTTATATGTAGAATACAATGTGTATGATAGTTATATTAAAATTTTTGATAAAAGCTTTGTAAGCCCAATTTCAAAAACTGCAGGAGTTTCAACCTATAATTATGTGTTGTCAGACAGTGCTTTTATTGATAATAAATGGTGTTATAATATAATTTATTACCCAAGAAGAAAAGGAGAATTAACTTTTAAAGGAGATTTTTGGGTAAATGATACCACTTTTGCTATTAAAGATATTAATATGAAAGTGAATAAAAGTGCCAATATTAACTGGGTAAAAGATATTTATATTGAACAAGAATTTGATGTTTTAAATGACTCTATATTTTTATTGAAACGAGATTATATGATGTCCGATTTCAGTATCAATAAAAAAGAAAAATCAAAAGGTTTGTACGGAAAACGTACAACTATGTATAAAAATTATGAGTTTAATAAACCAAAAGAAGATAATTTTTATGCCAAAGAAAGCAATATTTACGAAGAAAGTATTTATAATAAAACCAATGATTATTGGAGTTTAAACAGGCAAGAGAAATTAAACGAAAATGAATTAGGCATTTATAAAATGCTAGATACTTTAACAACCGTTCCAAAATTTAAACGATTGTATAATTTGGTTTCCATTTTAGGTTCGGGTTATATTGAATTTAATAATTTTGATTACGGACCAATTTTTTCAACGTTCGGAAAAAATGATGTTGAAGGTTGGCGAATTAGAGTAGGAGGAAGAACCTTTTTAGGAGGGAATGAACCTTGGCGATTGCAAGCATATACAGCCTATGGTTTAAAAGATAATCAATTTAAATATGGTGTTTCAGGAAAATGGATGTTAGAGCCAAAAAGCAGATTAACTATTGGAGCAGGAAACCGTAGAGATATTGAACAAATTGGTGTTAGTTTAACTACAACTAATGATGTTTTAGGAAGAAGTTTTGCATCATCCTCATTATTTTCTTCAGGAGATAATAGTAAATTAACTTCCATAAATTTATCCAATGTATTTATGTCTGTGGAACCTAAACAAAATTTAGAATTAAGGTTAGGTGCATCATATAGAACTTTAAAATCTGCATCACCAGATACATTTAATTTAGATTATTGGGTTGATGAAGCGCAGACTATTAAAAAGTCTGATGTAGTTCAAAGTGAAATTGATTTTTCAATAAAATATACGCCCAACAGAAAAACAATTGGGTATGGCGTTGAAAGAAATGAAGTTTCAAGCACATATTCAACATTGTTTTTAAACTATTCTCGCGGAATTAAAGGCGTTATTGATAGTGATTTTAATTATGAAAAAATTCAGTTTTATTACAAACAACCTATTTTAATTGGTGGTTTTGGTAGAATGTTTACAACTTTTGAAGTTGGTAAAACGTTTGGTGAAGCACCATTAGGATTGTTAAATGTTGTGCCTGGAAATCAATCATATTTTACCATTGATAACACGTATTCTTTATTAGATTATTATGAATTTGTTACAGATACTTACGCATCTATCCATGTAGAACATAGTTTTAATGGTCGGTTTTTATCAAGAATTCCATTATTAAGAAAATTAAATTTACGAGAAATTGTAGGTGTAAAAAGTGTTTGGGGAGAAATTTCCGATAAAAACAGGGCTTTAAACGCATCAAATATTAATTACCTAGCCCCAAATAAACCATACATAGAATATAATGTTGGTATTGGAAATATTTTTAAAGTTTTTAGATTAGATTTTAGCTGGAGAGGAAATTATAGAGATGTTCCTAATGCAAATAACTTTGCTATAAAAGGCGCGTTTGGATTCCATTTTTAAAAATCAACCAAAATTACAATAATTACATAATGAATTTTGTATTTTTGCTAAAATTAAAAACAAGAAAATGAGTACGAAAACTAAAAAAAACAATGTAACTTTTGATGTATTAATTGAAATACCAAAAGGTAGTAGAAATAAATATGAGTACGATTTTGTTTTACACAAAATCCGTTTCGATAGAATGTTGTTTTCATCCATGATGTATCCTGGAGATTATGGTTTTATTCCTGAAACTCTTGCATTAGATAAAGATCCATTAGATGTTTTGGTTTTAGGTAGTGAACCAACATTTCCAATGTGTGTTATGGAAGTTAAGCCAATAGGTGTTTTCCATATGACAGATGAAAAAGGGCCAGATGAAAAAATTATTTGTGTACCAATATCAGATCCTGTTTGGAATCAATTAAATGATATTGCAGATATGAATCCACATCAAGTAAAGGAAATTGAACATTTCTTTCAAGTATATAAAGATTTAGAAGAAAAGAAAGTAGATGTTGGCGGTTGGGGAAATGTCAATGAAGCTATTGAATTGGTTAAAACAGCAGTAGAACGTTACGATTTAAGCGAACATAAAAAGAAAAGAACTTTTACTATATAGTATTAGTAATATATTATAGAATTTATTAAACCATCTTTAAAAATTAAAGGTGGTTTTTTTTATCACCCTTTTTTTTCTACATTTAGCCAACCAAAAAAATTATAATTAAAACAATCTTAACAATTTTCAAATGGAATTATTAGTGAATTATTTACCCTTATTTGGGGTTTTAGCGCTCATATTTGTTTTTTTAAAAAACAACTGGGTTTCTAAACAAGATGTAGGGAATGAAAAAATGGCGCGTATTGCAAAAAATATTGCAGATGGTGCTATGTCTTTTTTAAAAGCTGAATACAAAATTTTAGCAATTTTCGTTGTAGCTGTTTCAATATTACTATATTTAAAAGGAACGTATGATGTAGGTTCTCACGGTATGGTTGCCGTTTCATTTATAGTTGGAGCAATTTGTTCAGCTTTGGCTGGTTTTATAGGAATGCGCGTAGCAACTAAAGCCAATGTTAGAACCACACAAGCTGCAAGAACTTCATTAGGAAAAGCACTAGAAGTTGCTTTTGCAGGAGGCTCTGTTATGGGACTAGGAGTTGTCGGTCTAGGTGTTTTAGGATTGAGTAGTTTATTTATGCTTTATCAATATCTATGGCCAGGAGCTGAAAATATTCCAACAGTACTAAACGTACTTTCTGGTTTTTCGTTAGGCGCATCATCAATTGCATTGTTTGCACGTGTTGGTGGTGGTATTTATACAAAAGCTGCCGATGTTGGTGCCGATTTAGTTGGTAAAGTTGAAGCGGGTATACCTGAAGATCATCCTTTAAATCCTGCAACTATTGCAGATAATGTTGGAGATAATGTTGGAGATGTTGCTGGTATGGGAGCAGATTTATTTGAATCGTATGTAGGTTCAATTATTGGTACAATGGTATTAGGAGCATTAATTATTACTCCAAATTTTAATGGCTTAGGGGCTGTTTATTTACCTTTAGTACTTGCTGCTGTTGGAATTGTAATGTCTATTATAGGAACTTTATTTGTTAGAGTTAAAGATGGTGGAAGTCCTCATAAAGCATTAAATTTAGGTGAATTTGGTTCAGGTTCATTAATGATAATAGCCTCTTATTTTATAATTACAGCAATGATTCCTGAGACAGTTGAAGGATTACCTTCAGGAGCAATGGGAGTATTTTTTGCAACGCTTGCTGGATTAATTGCAGGTTTTGGAGTTGGAAAAATAACAGAATATTATACAGGAACAGGAACTAAACCAGTAACTTCAATAGTAAAACAATCTGAAACAGGATCAGCTACTAATATTATTGCAGGTTTAGGAGTTGGTATGATGTCAACAGCAATTCCAATAGTAATAATAGCTATAGCAATTATGGTTTCTCATCATTTTGCAGGACTTTATGGAATTGCTATTGCTGCTGTGGGTATGTTAGCAAATACAGGTATTCAATTGGCTGTTGATGCTTATGGGCCAATTTCAGATAATGCTGGAGGTATTGCTGAAATGGCAGAATTACCAAAAGAAGTGCGTGAGCGTACAGATAAATTAGATGCTGTTGGAAATACAACTGCAGCTATTGGAAAAGGATTTGCAATTGCTTCTGCTGCTTTAACAGCATTGGCTTTATTTGCTGCATTTATGAAAACAGCCAATGTAACTTCAATTGATGTTTCAAAGCCCGATATTATGGCTGGTTTATTAATAGGAGGTATGTTACCTTTTGTATTTTCTGCCTTATCTATGAATGCAGTTGGAAGAGCTGCCATGGCAATGATTGAAGAGGTTCGTCGTCAATTTAGAGATATTCCTCAACTAACGGCAGCTTTAAAAGTAATGCGTAAATATGATTCAGATATGTCAAAAGCAACTGATGAAGATAGAAAAATATTTGATGCTGCAGATGGTTATGCTGATTACAGTAAATGTGTTGAAATTTCTACACATGCATCAATTAAAGAAATGATTTTTCCAGGTTTATTAGCTTTAATTGTACCAGTAGTTGTTGGTTTTGGAGGTAAATTTATTGGAATTGGAGGTCCTCAAATGTTAGGTGGTTTATTGGCAGGTGTAACAACATCGGGAGTGTTAATGGCAATTTTTCAATCTAACGCTGGTGGAGCTTGGGATAATGCTAAAAAAATGATTGAAGAGCAAGGTAGAAAAGGTACGGATGCTCATAAAGCGGCTGTAGTTGGAGATACTGTTGGTGATCCGTTTAAAGATACTTCAGGACCATCGTTAAATATTTTATTAAAATTAATGTCGGTTGTAGCTTTAGTAATTGCGCCAAGTATTGCTTTAGAAAAAACGGATATTGATGAATATAGTAAAGAAAAAGTTGCTACAGAAGTTGTTACAAATCAAATTTCAAAAGCAGTAAATGTTGAAATGAAAACAAATGAAGATGGAACTGTAACTGCAACGGTAATTACTGAAACTACTGAAAATGGCGAAACAGTTATTGAAGAGAAAGTTTTTACAGGAACAGAAACTGAAGTAAGAGCACAAATTGATGCTTTAAAAAATGTAGAAGCTAAAACTGATGCTAAAAAAATTATAGTAAAAGAGGTTATTGAAGGAAATCAATAAAAAACCTTTACACATAAAAAAAGCCCACTAATTAGTGGGCTTTTTTATGCTTTTTTGCTAAAATAATCCGTTTATTTGGGCATCTATTTTATCAATAATTTTACCTAAATCCTCTTGATTTTCAACAAAATCTAAATTGTCAACTTCAATAATTAATAAATTACCTTTATCATATTTAGTAATCCAAGCTTCGTAGCGTTCATTTAATCTGCTTAAATAATCAATACTTATAGAGTTTTCATAATCTCTTCCTCTTTTATGAATTTGGCCAACTAAGGTAGAAATTGAGGCTCTTAAATAAATAAGTAAATCTGGTGGTGAAACCAATCGTTCCATTAATTCAAATAAAGATTCGTAATTTGTGTAATCTCTATTTGGCATTAAACCCATTGCATGTAAGTTTGGTGCAAAAATTCGGGCATCTTCATAAATAGTTCTATCTTGAATAATATTTTTACCACTTTCTCTGATTTCTAATATTTGGCGAAAGCGACTATTTAAAAAATATACTTGTAAATTAAATGACCAACGCTCCATTTCACTATAAAAGTCATCTAAATATGGATTACCTTCAACAGATTCATAATGTGGTTCCCATTTGTAATGTTTGGCTAAAAGTTTGGTTAAGGTGGTTTTACCTGCTCCAATATTGCCGGCAATAGCTACGTGCATATTTTAGATTTTAGTGATAATGAAAACGCTAAAATACTTATTTTTTTTGTGAATTAGCAATACAATTTTAACGGATTAATAAATCAGTTTGTATCCGAATCCTCGCACGTTTATAATTTGTATAGCAGGATCGCTTTTTAATTTTTTTCGAAGTTTAGTTATAAACACATCCATACTGCGTGCATTAAAAAAGTCGTCATCACCCCATAATTTTTTTAGTATAAAAGAACGCTCTAATACTTGATTTTTATTTTTTATTAAATAATAAAGTAAGTTAGCTTCTCTGTGCGTTAAATTTTCGGTGGTGTTATGGAAAGTTAATGTTTGTTTTTTTAAATTAAAAACATATTCGCCCAATGGAATAATTTCAGAAGATATTTCATTTTGACCGCGTTTTAACAAGGCATTAATACGTACAATTAACTCTTCCATGCTAAAAGGTTTCTTTAAATAATCATTACCGCCAAGATTAAAACCTTGAACTACATCTTCAGTTTGAGATTTAGCCGTTAAAAATATAATTGGAATAGTTGGATTTTCTTGCCGTATTTCTTTGGCTAATGTAAATCCATCTTTTTTTGGCATCATTACATCTAAAACAAGTAATAATGGATTTTCTTGTTTGTAAACTTTATAGGCTTCTTCACCATTTACACATAACAATACTTCAAAGTTTCGAGTTTCTAAACTTTCTTTAATAATTTGCCCCAATGAAGGTTCATCTTCGGCCAATAATATTTTTACAGTATTACTCATTTGGTAGTGTTATTTTAAATAGCGTATTATTATTTTTATCGTAAACTATTTGTACTTCACCGTTGTGTTTTTCAATTATTTTTTTGGTATAATATAAACCAATTCCAAAACCTTTTACATTGTGGGTATTACCAGTTGATATTCTGTAAAATTGTTCAAAAACTTTATCTTTTTGAGCTTTATGAATACCGTTACCATTATCTTTAATAAAAATGAAACATTTATTTTTTAACGTTTCCAATTCAACGGTAATTGTATTTCCACCATATTTAATTGCGTTATCAATTATATTTCCAATAGCATTTTCAAAATGAAAAACATCTAAATTTAAAACTAAATTTGTAGTGTTATTTACAAATTTGAAAGTTTTTTCATTATTTATTAATTTATATTTTTCAATAGTAGTTTCTATAATTTTAGTAACGTTGGTTGGCTCTTTTGTGAGCGTAAGTGATTCATGATTTAAAGCTGCTGTTTCTAAAATTTTTTCAACCATTAAGTTAAGCTTTCCAACTTGAGAATTTGCCATTCCAATATATTTCTCAGATTTTGTTTTATCATTTAAAGCATTAAAGTTTTTTAAAGCTTCTAATGCTGTTGATATAGTTGCAATTGGCGTTTTAAATTCGTGAGTAATATTGTTAATTAAATCGTTTTTCACTTCTGCCAATTGCTTTTGTTTGTAAATGGTTTTTAACAAATAAATTAGACTGGCGATAATACTTGCTGAAAGTAATAATGAAAGTAGAATGCTTATAAATGAGTTTCTTAGTAAAAGGGTGGTTTCATTTGTAAACAACAATTCTAAATTACTATGATGTGGTAAAAAAGTTGATTTTGAAGCTGTTATAAGGTGCTTTTTCGGAAAATGTTCTAAATTATAACCCGACGTTTTTTCAATTAAACTATCTTCAAAAACACGTTGTTTGTAAGTATACTTTAAAGCATAACTAACCTCAATTTTATTACGGTTAAACTCTTTGCTTATATAAGAATCGAGTTTACTTAAATTTAAAGTGTCTCTTGTGATAGAAATAAATACTTTTGAAATTAGACTGTCAATATTTTTAGGAATTGCACTTCTGTTATAGGTTACAAACGGAAAAGATCCATCATTTGGGCTTTTTATTAAAAGTGGTTTTTTATTTTCTTGTTTCGCAATATTTTGCAATGTGCTATCCACTTTTTTTCTTAAATCCCAACGCGAACTGTTTTTTACAACAATAGTGTCGGTAATTTCTTTTGATTTTCCAGCCTCTGTAGAGGTGTACGTTATAATACCAGACTTTGTTAAATTGGCAAAATAAGCTTCAACAGAATTGTCTAAACTAAGTTGTACTTTACTTATTAAATTTTGTTTATTTATTTCATATTCTCTGTAATTCCAATACACTTGCACCATAATTGTAATAATTATAGTGAGTGCAATAAAAAACACAACCAATTTATAATTTCCCTTATTCATATATCAAAGTTAAGTACATAATTTGTATTATTCTAACTGGTTAACAATAGTTAACACTCTTTAACTGATTGGTGTTGTTTTACATAATATATTTGTATTGAAAATAATTATAATAAATCAAAAATGAAAAATTACATTTTAAAATATTTCAGTGTATTTACAATACTTTTTGTAACAGCTATAAATGCTCAAAACTTTCAGGGAATGGCAGTTTATCAAACTAAAACTAAAATGTCTATGGATTTAGCTGGTTCTGGTATTCCTGCAGATAGAATTAAAATGATTGAAGAACGAATGAAAAGTATGTTAGAAAAAACCTATGTTTTAACTTTTGATAAAACCGCATCAATTTATAAAGAAGAACAAAAACTAGATCAAGCAGGTGGACCAGGAGGCGGAATGCGTTTTATGGTGATGGGTGGTGGAGCTACAGGCGATTATTATAAAAATACACAAACTAAAACATCTACTAAAGAAAATGAATTTAGCGGTAAAAACTTTTTAATTAAAGATAATTTGGTAACGTATGATTGGAAAATGGAACAAGAAACTAAAATGATTGGTCAAAATATGTGTTTTAAAGCTACAACTGTTGTTGAAATGCCAAAAAGAAATACGTCTTTTAATTTTAGAAGACCAGAAGATAGAAAAGAGGAAGAAAAAGAGCCAGAAGAGCCAAAAATGGAAGCAGTAATTGTAACAGCTTGGTATACATTAGATATTCCTGTTAGTCATGGGCCAGGAGAATATTGGGGTTTGCCAGGTTTAATTTTAGAAATTAGTTATGGCGAAACTAATATTTTGTGTACAAAAATAGTAATGAACCCAAAAGAAAAAAGCGAAATTAGTGAACCAACAAAAGGGAAAGTTGTAACGCAAGAAGAATATGATACCATTATAAAAGAAAAAATGCAAGAGATGCGTGAACGTATGCAAAATGAGCGTCAAAAAGGTGGAAACGAAGGTCATTTTAGAGTTAGAGGTTAATTTTTTAAAGAGATAAAGTTTAAATTAATGAAAAATATAGCAATATTATTAATTGCACTGTTACCTTTCTTTGTTATTTCTCAAAATGTAAAACTTGAAGGAATTGTAAAAGATTCAGACGGTAATCCTTTAGAAATGGCCAATGTAATTGCTTTTAAAAAAGGAACAAATTTTTTACAATCGTACTCAATTACAGATTCTAAAGGAAATTATAAATTAGCTCTTGAAGATGGAGAATCGTACACTTTAAAAGTAAGCTATTTGGGATATAACACAAAAAATGTAGAAATTTCAATTAGCCCACAATCTAAAGATAGAATAGAAAATATTACTTTAGAAGAAGCCAATGAATCTTTAAATCAGGTTGAAATAACCTATGAGATGCCTGTAAAAATTGTAGGTGATACCATTGTTTATAATTCCGATTCTTTTACTAACGGAACCGAAAAAAAATTAGAAGATGTGCTTAAAAAATTGCCGGGAGTAGAGATTGACGATAATGGTGAAGTAGAAGTTGAAGGAAAAAAAGTTCAGAAAGTTTTAGTTGAAGGAAAAGAATTTTTTGATGGCGATTCTAAAGTGGCAACACAAAATATTCCTGCAAGTGCTATTGATAAAATTCAGGTACTAAAAAACTATAACGAAGTTTCTGGAATGAAAGGCGTTACTAATAATGAGGATAATATTGCCATAAATATTAAATTAAAAGCTGGTAAAAAACGTTTTTGGTTCGGTGAAATAAATGCAGGTGTTGGCGATAATGAAAAGTATGCTGCAAAACCTAAATTATTCTATTACAGTCCAGAAAAAAGCATTAATATTTTAGCAGATGTTAATAATATTGGTGAAGCTCCTTTTACAATGCGCGACTATTTTAGATTTACAGGAGGTTTGCGTGGTGCAATGCAAGGTAGTGGAACAAGCTTTAATGTATCATCAGGTGGTTTAGGATTTATGACTGCACAAAATAATAAAGCGCAAGAAATAACTTCAAAATTTGGAGCAATTAATTTTGGTTTTGCTCCTAAAAAAACACTCGATTTTAATGGTTTTGCTATTGTAAACGATTCTAAAACAAATATGTTTACAGAATCTAATACTATTTATAATAAACTTAATTTAACAGAAGTGTCTGATAATAAGGGAGTTCAAGGAAGTAAATTAGGAATGCTAAAATTTAGTGCTACATACAAGCCAAACACGAATGTGCATATAGATTATGATATTTTTGGGAAAATTTCTGAACAAACTGAATGGCAAGATGTAACATCAACAAGTAGAAATGCAGATACCTATAAAGAAGAAAAACCATTTTCTTTAAATCAAAATTTTAATTTGTATTATACTATTGATGATAAAAATATTTTCTCGGCAGAAATGCAGCATTTATATCAAAAGGATAAGCCTTTGTACAACTCATTGGCAACAACACAACCTTTTGTTATTATTCCTACTTCAGATGCAGAAAGTATTTTTGATATTCTTCAAAATAAAAAAACAAGCACCAATAAGTTAGATGCTAAATTTGACTATTATTATTTGTTAACACCAAAAAGCAACATTAATATTTCTTTAGGAACCACATTAAGTAAGCAAAATCTAACTTCGCATATTTCTCAAAATTTAGATAATGAAACAGTATTAGATTTTAATGATGTTGCGCTAAATAATGATGTAGATTTTAATTTTTCAGATATATTTTTAGGAGTTCATTACAAAATGGTTTCAGGTATTTTCACTTTTAATCCTGGGGTAAGTATTCATCAATATGCAACAAAAGACACGCAATTAGGAACTGAAAATAAAAATAATTTTACCAAATTATTGCCAGATGTTTATGCCAATTTACAGTTTAAATCATCAGAAAGTTTACGTTTTAATTACGCAATGTCAACACAGTTTTCGGATGTAGATAATATTAATGAAGGTTACATTTTATCTAATTATAAATCGTTAACAAAAGGAAACAGAGAATTAGAAAATGCTTTGTATCATAAATATTCTTTAAGTTATTTTAGCTTTAGTATGTTTTCTTTTACCAATATAAATGCTTCTGTTAATTATACTAAAAAAGAAAATGGCGTAAAAAATAATACACAATTGGTTGGAATTGATAGAATTTCGTATCCAGTAAATTCTAATTTAGCCGATGAAACTATGTCTGCATACTTTAGATATGGAAAAACATACAGTCGATTAAAAACTAATTTAACGGCAAATGTTTCAAACTCTACGTTTAATAATATTGTGAATGATGAAGAAATTAAATCAAAATCAGTTTCACAAAGTTATCAAGGTAGTGTTGCAACAAAATTTAAGAATGCACCTAATTTTGAAATTGGTTACGAAAAATCGTTTAACAATTACACCAACTCTAATAGTGAAACAGACAGACCTTTTGCAAATATTGAAATCTCATTTTTAAAGAGCTTCATTTTTACGTCAGATTATAGTTATTACAATTACAAAAACACGTTTGAAAACTCCAATAGCAAAACCAAAAACACGTATTCGTTTTTAAATGCTAATTTATATTATCAGCAAAAAGATAGTAAATGGGAATTTAAATTATCTGCTAGTAACTTAACAAATAACAAATCAATAAATACCGATAGTTATAACGAAATTTCCGATAGCAACGCAACATCGGTGTATTTTGTACAACCACGTTTATATTTACTTTCGGTAAAATATAATTTATAAAACAGCCATATTATAATTTATGAAAAATAAAAAATCAACCCAATTTTATGTGAGAATTGTGCACAGATATTTGGGTTTTTTCCTTGCAGGAATAATGACAGTTTATGCATTAAGCGGAGTTTTACTCATTTTTAGAACAACAGATTTTTTAAAAACTGAGAATCTTGAAAATAAAAAGTTACAACCATCTTTAACCATAAATGAAGTTGGAAAAGCTTTAAAAATTAAAGATATTGAATTAGTAAAAGCAGAAAATAGTATTTATTATTTTAAAAATGGCAGCTATAATACGCAAACTGGTGCAGCAAAATTTACATCAAAAAAATTACCAGTTGTGTTGGATAAAATGACACGCTTACACAAAGCCACAACAAATGAACCATTGTATTGGTTAAATATTTTCTTTGGAGTTTCGCTGTTGTTTTTTGCAATTTCTTCGTTTTGGATGTTTTTACCAAAAACCAAAACTTTTAAAAAAGGGTTGTATTACACATTAGGCGGTATAATTTTAACACTGATTCTACTTTTCGTTTAAAGAGTAATTTACCCAAAAATAAATATTATTCATAATGTAAATAAATAAGCCAGCAATACTAAAAAAAATGCTGGTTTTTTATTTTTAAAAAGCGAAATCAATTATTTTTGATGGCAAATATTTACAATGCCAAAATTTCTAAAAAAGTTACTTTTATTTTTTTTAATTTTTAATTATATCATTTCATTTGGACAAAATAAAATTATAAAAAGTGATTCAGCAAATTCAGATATCTTTACTGTATTTAATTCTTTTTTCGATAAAGAAATTAAGCATCAAGGCATTAAAGGTGATTGGATTTTTAAATTAAATGAAATTACTGGCTTGCATAAGTTTGATTATAACGCAGATAATTTTATTGATGTTTTAATGGAGTTTAATGCAGTTCCTGTAGAAGGTGGTGGCGTTACATATTATTTTGCTGTGCTTTTTAATAATAACACTAATAATGGATATCAATTTGTAGATTATATTGATACTGATAATTTAACTTTTAAAGAATTCACAGAGCAACAATTTATTTTTAGCAATAAAAAGGCTACTAAAAATGATAAGAAATATAAGTTAGTAAATTTAAAATTTATTAAAACAGACTAAAATATCTTGTTTTACAATATACGTATGTTCAAAATATTTAGTAAGTTAGCTGCTTTAAAAATAAATGTAAAATTAACACTTAATAATTTAAAATAGATGAATTTTGAAAATGAAATTTACGATTTAGAAATTGACTCTCCAGGAAGAATTAATATTATAGGCGAACATACCGATTATAATAATGGATTTGTATTACCAACAGCTATTGATAAAAAAATTAGATTTAAATTCAGAAAAAATGATTCTTCAAATATATGTAATGTTTACAGTGCAAATTTTAAAACAAGTTTTTCGTTTGATTTAAAAAATGTAAAACCAAGCAACCAACAATGGGAAAACTACATTTTAGGAGTTATTTTCGAAATTCAACAACTATCAGATAAGTTAGAAGGCTTTGATTGTATTTTAGATAGCAATATTCCTGTTGGTTCAGGTATTAGTTCTTCTGCAGCGCTTGAATGCGGTTTAGCTTATGGCTTAAATGAACTTTTTAATTTAAAACTTTCAAAAATAACTTTAGTTAAAATTGGTCAACGTGCTGAACATAATTACGTAGGCACTAAATGTGGTATTATGGATCAGTTTGCTTCTGTTATGAGTAAAGCTGAACATGTTATTTTATTAGATTGCCAAAGCTTAGAATATAGTTATGTTCCTATGCAAATAGAGCCCTATAAAATATTGTTGTTAAATACAAATGTTTCGCATAATTTAGCATCTGGAGAATATAATGTTCGAAGAAAACAATGTGAACAAGGCGTTAAAATAATTCAGAAAAAATATCCAGAAGTAAATTCATTAAGAGATGTTTCTCCAGAAATGTTAGCAACGTTTAAAAATGATTTAGATTCAGTAACTTTTAACAGATGTTTGTACGTTGTTGATGAAAAAGATCGTGTTTTAAATACTGTTGAAGCTTTAAAAAACAATGAATTAACAGTTGTAGGAGAAAATATGTATAAAACACACGAAGGCTTATCTAAACTATATGAAGTTAGTTGTCCAGAGTTAGATTTCTTGGTAAACTTTTCTAAAAACTATAATAAAGTTATTGGAGCAAGAGTAATGGGAGGCGGATTTGGTGGTTGTACAATTAATATTGTACACAAAGATTTTATTGAAAAGTTCACAAAAGAAGCTTCAGAAGCTTATTTCAATAAGTTCAATATAAAATTAACAGCTTTCGAGGCAATGCCAAGCGAAGGCACAAGTATTGTAAATAACTAAACTAAATAATAAATTATGACAACACATTTTGAATTCTGGGATTACTTCATATTCATTGCCTATGCAGTGCTTATTTTAGGAGTAGGGTTATGGGTTTCCAGAGATAAAAAAGGACATGAAAAAAATGCAGAAGATTACTTTTTAGCAAGTAAATCTTTACCTTGGTGGGCGATTGGAGCAAGTTTAATAGCCGCAAACATTTCTGCAGAACAATTTATTGGAATGTCAGGATCAGGGTTTGCATTAGGGTTGGCAATTGCATCTTATGAATGGATGGCAGCTATTACCTTAATTATAGTTGGTAAGTACTTTTTACCAATTTTTATTGAAAAAGGATTATACACAATTCCTGAATTTGTTGAAAAACGGTTTTCAACAAATTTAAAAACCATTTTAGCAGTATTTTGGATTGGCTTGTATGTATTTGTAAACTTAGCTTCAGTATTATATTTAGGAAGTTTAGCTTTAGAAACCATTATGGGAATACCAATGATATACGGAATTATTGGTTTAGCATTATTTGCTGCAGCATATTCTTTATATGGAGGTCTTTCAGCAGTAGCTTGGACGGATGTAATTCAAGTAGTATTTTTAGTGCTAGGTGGTTTGGTAACAACGTATATTGCTTTAAATACAGTTTCAGGAGGAGAAGGAGTTGTTGAAGGAATAAAAACGGTTTATAACGCAACTCCAGAAAGATTTGCAATGATTTTTGATGGATCAAATGCTTATTATGATAAATTACCTGGAATAGGAGTTTTAATAGGAGGAATGTGGGTTGCTAACTTATATTATTGGGGATTCAACCAATATATTATTCAAAGAACATTAGCAGCAAAATCTTTAAAAGAATCACAAAAAGGTATTTTATTAGCTGCAGGTTTAAAATTAATCATACCAGTTATTGTTGTTATTCCTGGAATTGCAGCGTATGTAATGGTTAATGATCCTGAAATTATGGCTAGATTAGGCGATGCCGCTTTAAAAAATCTACCTTCATTAGAGCAAGCAGATAAAGCGTACCCTTGGTTGTTACAATTTTTACCTACAGGAATGAAAGGTGTTGCATTTGCAGCTTTAGCAGCAGCCATTGTATCATCTTTAGCTTCTATGTTAAATTCAACTTCTACAATTTTCACTATGGATATTTATAAGCAATATATCAATCCAACGGCTAGTGATAAAACTACAGTAAATGTTGGAAGAATTTCTGCCGGAGTTGCTTTATTAATAGGAAGTATTATGGCGCCATTATTAGGAGGTATTGATCAAGCGTTCCAGTTTATACAAGAATATACAGGAATTGTAAGCCCAGGAATTTTAGCAGTATTTATGTTAGGATTATTTTGGAAGAAAACTACCAATAAAGCTGCAATTGTTGGAGCTTTAACTTCAATTCCAATTGCAATGTATTTCAAAGTTGCACCAAACGGATGGTCAACAAGTGCATTATTTGTAAATATTCCATTTATGGATCAAATGGCGTATACTGTGTTGTTAACAATGATAGTTATAGGTGCAGTTAGTTTATTACAAAATAATGGGAAAGATGATGCAAAAGGAATTCCTATTACCAAACAATTATTTAAAACATCACCAACATTTAATATTGGTGCATTTGCTATTATGTTAATTTTAGTAGCATTGTATGCAATGTTTTGGAATTAATAATAACTATTTGTAAAAAAAGAGTTGATTAAAAATCAACTCTTTTTTTTATTTTAAACTCCAATTAAGGTAATTGCTAGATCTTTCTAATTCATTTTCTAATGTGTCAGGTAATTTTGGGAAAAAATCTATACCAGTTATTTCTTCAATAGTATCAATACTCGTTACAAATTGGTACAATCCTTTTTCCGAAACTTGATGTGGAATTAAAAAAGCAATGGCTTTAATTTCATGGTTTTCATAATCTAAAATTATTTTATAAAAATAATTAGGAACCGCAACTTTTTCATTACCAATAGTTTTTAAATCTTTTGATAAAATACCACCAGTTATTATATATAATTGATTATGCTTTTGTGCCCAGTAGCGTACTTTTTGCTCTAATCTATTCCAAATCCCACTATTAAACTCGTATAATTGAGGTGATATATTTGAAGTTAAAAAAGTTTCATTAAAAGCTTCTTCTGAAAACTTTCTGTCTCCGGCAGGGCATAAATGTCCTTTGTTATATCCAGAATTTTTAAAATTATTATAATGTGCACTTTTTGTAGCTACTTTAGGATCTAATTCAAAATAAGGTCTTTTAAAATTTTTATTTGAAATTTGATTTTTACTTAAAGCATAAGCTACCCATTCAGCTTGTTCATAAGTTTCATTATATGATAACGAATAATAATTGTGGTGTACAATTTGGTTTGTTGTTGAAGTTGGTAAAAAGTCAAAATCTGTTGCTTTTTCAACGCTAACTGGAATGTTGTCAGATGTTTTTAGTTTAGTAGTATAATTATCATAAATATAAAATCCTACTGCAAAAACTAGAGTTATAATTGTGTAAATTATTTTTCTATTTTTCACTTTTTAAAGGTATTTCAACAAAATTACTTGTTTTAGGTAAATCTTCAAAAATAGTTACAAATTGTTGAGGAGGTGAAGTTAATTTGCGTTTCACCAAATCAATCCAAGCACCATAAACTTTAATTTCTGCAGAAAGTATACCGTCTTTATTAAAAATTTGATGATTAAAACGCCAACGCTCAATACCTTTAGAAACACCTTCTAATTCCATTTTAACAGTTATATTTTCACCAATATGTATTTCTTTATAAAAAGAAGTTTCTTCTTTAAACAGAATAGGGCCAATATTTAGCTTGGCAAATTCGTTTATAGATAAACCATGTTCTTGAAAGAAACGGACTCTTACTTCCGCTGCGTAATCATTATATGCTGTGTGACGCATATGTCTGTTTGGGTCAAAATCTGACCATTTAGTTTTAAAGTTTACTTCGAAATTCATTTGAAATTTTTTTTGAAGTTGCAAATTTAAGATAAAACATAAAAAGAGCCGAGCAATTGCTCGACTCTTTTTAAAATTATGAACTTTAGAAGCCTTGGTTATTGATTAAATAACGGATTTTCTCCTTCTTTTATATCTACTTTAAAGAGTGGGTTGTCTTTATCTTTAAAAGTATCATAATTAGGTTCACCTTGGATTGAAGGTATATAAACTCTAAACTCACAAGGTTTACATCTTTTATTTCCACAAATTGGGGTAATTTTAAATGTATAATTTCCATACTGTGTAAAATTATAATTAAAAGTACTGCCAGTTCCATTCACAATAGTTCCGTTTGGCTCTATAACTTCCCAAGTATAATTTACGTCACAATCTTCTGGGTTACATATATAATTTGGCGCTGTAAATACATAATTGTATGTTGGTTTTAATTTAATTGATTTTTTACAACCAACTTTAGATTCCCAATTGCTTTGAAAATTAATTTTCAATTTTGGATCTTGTGGAATCTGTTTTAGATAGGCTTTAATACCTACTGCATTGCCACTCCAATCCCCACAATCACAAGCATCATTTTGTTGTTCACAACATTCAATAATAAATGGGTCACTTCTGTCTGAACATTCTTTTTTAGGATCTTCAACAATTATTACCCATGTTCTAGGTGGTTCACAAGGAAGCGATGCAGGAATTGTAAAAGTATAAGACCCTGTATTTGGAATATTGCTTGCTAAAACTTGATATATCACACTGTTTGTAACATCAAATAAAGAGACGTTTACCAAACCTGTAGGTGTTGTTCCAGACCAATTAACCGTAACAGTTTCTCCTGGGCATAATTTTTGATCTTGGTTAATTGGTTTGATATCAATTTCACAAGGATCTGGCTCCGTTTGTTGATCATCTGATGAGAAACAAATTATTTTTTCACAAACATTACAGTTTACATCTTTAACCTTTACTTTTAAGCAGAAATAGAAATCCACATCACAACAATCTAAGTTTAATACTTCTGGATATAGAATATCTAGATTTACAGACGAATTAATAATAGAAGGATCTCCAAGCAACCAAGATAAACTACTAGTTCCATTGTCACTGCCATTTAAAATTAAATTGCTAAGGTTTGTAGTTGAAGTAGTTAAGGTTCCAAAAATACCTAAATCATCTGGCTTACAATCTCTTTCAGAATATTCAATATGATAATCTACCATTGAAATTTCTACTTCTTGTAACGGAACACTTCCTCCATTAATGGTTACATTAAATGTGCCGTTATTTTCTTGCAGAGTTGCATCAAAATCTTCAATATCACAACATTCTGTTCCTGTAACACAGGCTGCAGGAGCTTCTGGACTACCATAATTTGCACTTAACCCAACACTTGAAGTGGTCATTTCTGCAGTGACCGAAATACTTTCATTACAACAGTTTCCGCCACCCGATTTCACCACAGGAATAGTAATCGTAAAATCATTTCCTGGAAATAGTTCAGTTGTTGTGTTGATATTAATTATCAAGCTTCCAGAAGTTGTAAATGGAATTGAAGTTGACATAGCATCTTCAATAGCTATTTGTCCTTGCACAGTAACACAATCAGGCAACATATCGGTAATTACAATGTTATCTAATGGTACACTTCCGTTATTTGAAACAGTAATTGTATAATTAAACGATTGTCCGTTTTCTACTATTTCTGCATCAGCTTCTTTAAAAATTCCTAATATTCCAACTTCATCAATAGTGTAGTTAACACTACTACTAATAGTTCCAGCCCCATAAGGTATGGTTGCTGTATTGGTTTTAGTACCTGAAAGTTGAGGTAATATTTCTGCTTCAAATTCAATTACTAAGAAATTAGCTCTATTGTAATCGCAAATTCCTGGCATATTTGTAACATTCCATTCAGGATTTTGTAAATCTGAAGTGTCTGCCAATACACTAAATGGCGGTGCTACTGGAGCAGTTGAAAAGCTTGGATTGCAATTATTTATTAAATATTTATTCTGATTTTCATAATATGCATAAGTTATTGAACCAGGATTTATTTGTAAATTTTGAGTAGGCATTCCTAAGGCATCATTAACAATATCGGTTAAATTTCCAGAACCAGAATTACTTACCATAACTCTAAACTTAATAATATCACCAATTTGATAAATAGGAGGTACTAATGGGTTAGGAGGATCTACAATACATTTTTTTATTTGAGGAATAGATTTTGGATTTTCAACAACAAAATCTACACTTGCTGTGGTATTTTGAATACTGTTATCAATTGTAGGACAACTTATACTAGGACAAGGATCAACAGGAGGTCCACCAGGACTTCCTCCTGTACCTGCAGCAACATAACTTAAGTTTGCAGTATTACTTATTGTAGAACCTATAGTTGCTCCAGCATCAATCTCGTAATAAATATATATACTGGTACATTCTCCAGGGTTTAAGATAAAACCTGGTCTAGTAAATGTATACGTAGTTGCTGGGTAAGGTGGTACAGTAGGTGAAACTGTCCATCCGCCTAAACTCATATTTGTAATAGAAATTCCTGGAATATTTAAATTATCTGTAATGCTTAAATCAGTCCAAGGAACATTTCCATTATTACAAATATTTAATCTGTAATACGATTGACAACCAGGTGAATAATTTGTGTAATACGTGCTAGGAATTGATTTAGTAAATGAAATATCGGCATTTGGACTTTGTAACGGGTCTGAAGTTGCTGTTACAGTTCCATACATAGCATCACAAGTTCCATCACCTAAAGTGAAATTATAAGTGGCTGTATTTGTGATGGTAGTTCCTGCATTTCCACAATTTTGTAAGTACACATGTAAATTAGCCGTTGAATTAGAAGACCAAGAGTAATTTACTGGGAATGAAGCGCCACTAACAATTGGTACAGAGGGTGTTTCAGTAATCATACCACTTAGTTTATAAGTTCCTAAACCCGCTCCATTTGGATTGTTATGATTTACTTTTATTCTCCATTTTGAAATTCCACATGTTAAATCACCAGTAACAAATTCTTTGGTTATTGACCAATAATTATCAGCCCTTGCAATTACACTTACTGAAGTTGTACACGTTGTTATAACACCTTCACAGTCTAAAGTTACAGTAACATCAAAAGTACCCACAGCACCATTACAAGTTGTATAACCTGGGAATTTATAGAACACATTAAAGTTTTGTCCGTCGTTGCCATTTAAGGTAGGTGAAGGCGCGTTTTGATAGGTGCCACCTCCCATATTAGTAAAAGGAATGGCTCCAGAACTTTGAAACACTAAATTAGATGAGTTTGTGATGCTCACTGTTTTTACACAATTGGAATCATAACCGCCAGAAAGCGTAATATTTAAAGCTATGTTGTCTCCTGTTAAGGCTTCCGTTGGGACAGAAACGGTAACATTGTCTCCACTTAAATTACAGGGACTCGTATTTGGTGAGGTATTTACTGCAATTTGCGAATATCCTAAGGTAGTTGTGAATAAAAATAGTAGCAACATATATGTTTTTAAATTATAGATTATTTTCTTCATGATAGTAATTTTATTGGTTATTAAAGGTGAAGCAATGCGTAAATACACACGATTTACAATTACTTTCTTCATAAAATACTTTAACTTTTATGCAAACTGTGTACTCAATTTCACAACAACTTGGGTCGAGACCAGAAATAGGTCCTGGTAAACCAATGGTTAGGTTTACTGGAATTGCTCCAGTTAATGCCGAATTACTTGTATATTTTATGTTTTTTGTTGCATTATCATTCGAACTCGGACTGCCAGAAGCAGATTCATTTACTAATTGTAAAGAAGTTGAACCGTTAATAGTAGTACCTGGCATTAAGAACATACCAGATTCTTCAACACTACTAACACCTTCAGAACAAGGTGAAGGATTGGCAGTATAACTATAAGATTGTATTTGAAATTCTATACCGTAAATAGGCATATTTACATTAATATCACCATCAAAATTAAATTGATTGCCACTTGCCCCGTTCAATGAAATATTAAAATCATCGAAAGAGAGTTCCATTTCTTCACAATCATCACAAATACACTCCGGTAATTCATCAAAATTGGCACTAACACCAGGTTGACATAACACAGGACTTGGATCTAAATCGTCACCTTGTAAACCAAACCCAATGGCCGTTACACTTGCAGAAACAGTTACTTCAAAGCAATAACTAACTGTTGAAGTACTCGCGCCAATTTGAGTTAAAAGTGTTGGGTTTGGGCTCACTAATGTATATGTTAAAGCTGCGTACGATTGATCGAAAACCGATAAACCTGAACCCGGATTTCCAAAGGTTAAATCTCCAGAGGTACTTGAATAGGTGGAATCAAAACAAATTTTAAATTTTCTGTTTTCACCTTCATAGCCTAAACATTCAATTTCTTCATTAGAAATAGCAAAGTCAATTTCGCAATTGCTAAATGTAAAAAACATAATATCCGATGAATTTCCTGAAGTAGTTTCAGTAACTTTCCATCGGTATTGACCATCACTGAGCTTATTTTCTTTAAAAATACGAGTAGCAACTAAAGAAGTACTAGTTGTTTTTTCAATAAAAGTACGTTGTGGTTGTTGATTGCTTCCAATTTTAGTAACCTCAAGAATAAATTGAGGGTTTGGAATTTTAGCACCAACAACTTGCCAAGTAAAATTTTTGATTTCATCAGCATTTTTAAACACACTATTGTTTTTAGGCAAAATGCTTATTATTTTTTGTTGTTTATTTTTTTTAGTTACTTTTTCTTTTGCAGGATTTGTGAAATTAACAGAACCTGAGTTCTGGATTGATACCATATTACCTTCCAAACTATTTTCTCGAAAATATGGGTTTGTATGACCTTTAGATGGCTGCTCTTTGGATGTGGTAGTTTTTTTTCCAAAATTATAACTTAATCCAAACCCGTAATTAAATACTTGTGGTTGTATATTTTTGTCGGTGTATTGAAATGCTATTTGTTCTCCATTTTGTCTAACAATATCCGTTTCATCAATAACACCATCTTTGTTAATATCGGTAAATTGTTTTCTACCATCTTGTGCCATAATAGCATCTGAAAAAGCAGATAAATAGTTTGCTGTAATATATAAACCAAATCTTGGATTTAATTTATAACCCAATCTTATTCCAGCATTATAAAAACCTACGTTCGATGTTTTATTTGTACTAAAGTTGTATACAGGAATTGAAGTTGGAGCATCTGCATTTTCAGAAACAAAATTTCCTCCTAAAGAAATAGGTTTTACAGACATTATACCAGCACGACCAAAAATGGTGGCTTCCATATCACCAAAGTTTGTTCTATAACTTGGACCAATACCATAGTAAGAAGTTTTCCATTTTTCTGAATTCAATTCAATGGGATAGGAAGCTTCATTAGCGAAATCTAATAAATTTCCTTCGGTAGGATTTGAAAAACTCCCTAGAGAAACTCCTATACCAATTTTAGAAAAATAATAGGTTGACGATAATTCAAAAAAACTACCATCATTTGCATAAGAATTGTTACTAAAGGTTGAAGTTGCAGAGGAAATACCTGCAGCTACCATTACTTCAACCAAGCTCATTTTTTTTTGGTCTGGCTCGGTTATTTTTTTTTGTGAATACCCAATAGTTGTAAACACAAATAAAATGAGGATGCTTAATTTTTTCATAATTTTATTTGATTTTTGTTAATAGTTACATTATTAGAAAAATAATGCTCTTATTGATACATCAAAAAAATCGATGAAATGTTACCCTATTTGAATTGAAAAAGTATACGTATTAGCTTTTTTTCTTGTTATTTAGTTGATTTTAAATGCTGAAAAATGTTTTTTGATTTTTTTGAATGAACTGAAAATACAAAAAATAATTTAATTTGCAACAATTGTTACTTAATTAAGCTGCTTAGCTTTTTACGTCTAACGCATCACGCAACGCATTTCCAATAAGCATAAATGCCATAACCAAACTCATGATAGCTAAACCAGGAATAATAGCTAAATATGCTTTTCCTAAAATAATGTAACTGTAGTGGTCTTTTATCATAGCTCCCCAAGAAGGTGTAGGTGGTTGTGCGCCAATTCCTAAAAAACTAAGTCCACTTTCAATTAAAATTGCACCTGCAAAATTGGCGGCTGAAATAACTATAACGGGCGCCATAATATTGGGTAAAATATGATTAAAAATTATTCTGAAGTTAGAAAATCCTAATGATTTGGCTGCTTCAACATATTGCATTTCTTTGGTACTCATTACTTGTCCGCGGACTACACGTGCAACTTCAACCCACATTGTTAAACCAACAGCAATAAAAACTTGCCAATAGCCTTTTCCTAAAGCTAAAGTAATTGCAATTACAAGTAATAAAGTTGGAATTGACCATGTAATATTAATTAACCACATTATAAAAGCATCTACTTTACCACCAAAATACCCAGCAATTGCTCCAATAGATATGCCAATTATTAATGATATAAAAACAGCAATAAAACCAATAAAAAATGAAATTCGTGTGCCAATTAACATTCTACTTAATAAATCTCTTCCATATTTGTCGGTTCCTAAATAGAATTTTTTTGTAGTTATGTAGTTGGAAATATCTTTATTTTTAAAGATTGATACTTGATATGTTTTAGGTAAACTTTCTATGTTATTTTCAACGTAGGTATGAATTGTTAATGTTTCATTATAAAGTTCATATTTTGAGATTGGAATTTCTGTTTGTTGATTTTTATTTCCAAAAAGAACTTTATTTAAAAAAGATTGAGATATAACATTTTTAGAAGGGATTGTTAGCATTAAAACTTCAAAACCAGGTTTTTTAGAATGAATTTCTAAATGCATTTGATTGGCGTTACTACTACTGTCTGGCGCTAATAAATAAGCAAAAACTGCAACAAACCCACATATAATAACAAACCAAAAACTAAACACTCCAGTTAAGTTTTTTTTAAACTTCTGGAGTGCAAGTGCTGTTAATGAATTTTGGTTCGATTTCAAATTTTAATCGTTATCAAATAAGATTAATTTTTTACTAAATGATATGCTGGTTTTAATTTTAGTTCACTTAAAACGTTTATTGCTTCTTCAACATAAATATCTTTTTTTAAGCTGGCATGCCAAGCAGTTCTTTTATCTGCTAAATCAACATCAGATTTTACTAAATCTTGTTCGTATAAAGGAGATGCATAGGTTAAATTAGTTGTAAAATCTTTTAAATCTTTAAATTGTAAAGATTGCGTTTTATTAGTTTCTATATCTTTTTTATAGTCTTCTAAATCTAAATGAATTAATGTATCATCTTGTGCAGATTTCAACCATTTTGCATTGTTATCAATTAATTTAAAATATTTATTTGAAGCAACTCTTTTTTTGCTGTTGTTTATTACTTGGTCAAAATTATCATAATTATTCCATAAATTATAAGAAGCTTGCTTTACTTTATCAAATTTTAAAGCGTTAGGTAAATCGCGTTCACCAATTTCCATGTAGCTATATCTGCTTGGTAACATTATATCAGAATGTACGCCTTCCAGTTGAGTTGATCCACCATTAATTCTATAAAATTTTTGAATGGTCATTTTTAAAGCACCTATATCTTCTTTTAAATTATGATATCTGTTAATGTCTAAAACACTTTGTACAGTTCCTTTACCATAAGTTTGTTTTCCGCCAATAATAACTGCACGTTTATAGTCTTGCATTGCTGCTGCAAAAATTTCTGATGCTGATGCAGAAAGTTCATTCACTAAAATTACGAGTGGTCCATCCCATTGTATTTTTGGATCTTCATCTTTTCTAACGTCAGGTTCCCTATCTCTGTATTTTACTTGTACAACAGGTCCTTTATTAATAAATAAACCTGAAATTTCAATAGCAGTTTCTAAAGATCCTCCACCATTATTTCTTAAATCTATCACTAAACCATCAACATTTTCTTTTTTCAATCGTTCAATTTCCCGAGCCATATCAGTAGCTGAATTTCTATAGCTTTCTTCTCCAAAATCTATATAAAATTTAGGTAAGTTTATAACGCCAAAAGTTTTGCCATCTTTTTTTACAACGGATGATTTTACAAATGTTTCTTCAATTTCAACAACATCTCTTATTATAGAAATAACTTTGGTAGTTCCATCAATTTTTTTAACAGTAAGTTTTACTTCAGTACCTTTTTCACCTTTAATGTATTCAATAGCATCATCTAATCGCATACCAACAATATCTAAAGGTTCGTTATTTCCTTGCGCAACTTTTAAAATTAAATCTCCTACTTCTAATTCACCTTGTTTCCAAGCTGGTCCGCCAGAAATTAATTCGCTTACACTTGTGTAATCGTTTTTCTTTTGTAAACGAGCGCCAATTCCCTCTAATTTACCAGCCATAGAAATATCAAATCTCTTTTTAACAGTTGGGTCAAAATAGGATGTATGTGGATCAAATTCTTCTGCAATACAGTTAATGTAAGTTGAAAACCAATCAGAATATGTTAGTTCATCAATTCTTTCGTACAAATCATTCATACTTTCTAAAGTTGATTCTCTTGCTTCTTTTTCAAGTTCATCAAATGATTTTACAACATAATTTTCATCTTCTTTCTTTTTATCATCTTGATCATTTAATTTATCATACAATCTAGAAAGTGTACTAAATTTAAGTTGTTTATACCAAGCATTTAATAACTCGTTTTTGTTTTTTGCAAATGATAATTTATCAATATCAGCATCTAATGTTTCTTTTTTGTTGAAATCGAATTTTGTTGCTAAAATATCTTTATAATAACTTTTAGATTCTTTGGTTCGTTCCATTAAACGCTCATAAACCAAATAAAAGAATGATAAATCTTCATTATTTATTTGATCATCAATTTGATGTTTATATGCAGAAAACTCATCAATATCAGATTGTAAAAAATAACGTTTTGATGGATCTAAATTTTCAATAAATGAATTGAATACATTTTCAGAAAAGGCATCATCAATTTCTTTAGGCTCATAATGGCCTTGTGTTAGTACATATTTTAAAATGGTTATTAAAACCTTGTCTTTTGGATCTGTATCAGTACTAGCATTTGTTTGGTAGCTTGTAAATAAGCTTACAAGAAATAGTAATGGTAAAAATATTTTTAATTTTCTAATCATCATCTGTCTAATCAATAATAGTTGTTAGTATGTAATATTACACTAAAATAGTGCCATTATTTTAGTTTAGCGTGTAATTTAACTTTTTTTTATAAAATCTTAAAAATACTCTTACATATTTTGTCATTTTTTTTTGCAAAAAACATCTCAATGTTAAATGAAAGATTCATACAGAAATTTCAAAATGTATTTAAAGTTATTAAAAAAAACAATAGTATTTTGTGTAAAACTAATAAAATTAAGGTTTGTAGCATATTTAGAAAATGTTAAAGTTTAATTTATAGAAACCCAATAAAATATAGTAGCTTTGTTTTTTAATTTGATAAAAATGAATAATAAACCCTTAATTTTAGTTACCAATGATGATGGTATAACTGCGCCAGGAATTAGAACTTTAATTGCTGTAATGTGTGAAATTGGTGATGTTGTTGTGGTGGCTCCTGATAGTCCACAAAGCGGGATGGGACATGCTGTAACCATAAATGAAACTTTGTATTGTAATGAAATAACTGTTGATGATGGTCCGCAAAGAGAATTTAAATCATCAGGAACGCCCGCTGATTGTGTAAAATTAGCCGTAAGTGAAATTTTAGATAGAAAACCCGACTTGTGTGTTTCTGGAATAAATCACGGATCAAATTCATCTATTAATGTAATTTATTCAGGAACTATGAGTGCAGCTGTTGAAGCAGGTGTTGAAGGAATTCCTGCTATTGGTTTTTCGTTATTAGATTATTCTTGGAATGCAGATTTTGAGCCGTTAAAAGAACATATTAAAAAAATAGCATTAAATGTTTTAGAGCAAGGTTTACCAGATGGTGTTGTGTTAAATGTTAATTTTCCAAAAATCAAACAGTTTAAAGGAATAAAAGTTTGTAGACAAGCTAGAGCAAATTGGGTGGAAGAATTTGATAGACGTACCAATCCGCAAGGGCGTACTTATTATTGGCTAACCGGTAAATTTGTAAATATGGATAAAGGTGAAGATACAGATGAATGGGCATTGGCAAATAATTACATTTCCATTGTTCCAGTTCAGTTTGATTTAACAGCACATCATTTTATTCATACATTAAATAATTGGAATCTTTAATACATGAAAAAAGAAATAGCTATTGGTTTTTTTATTGCATTAATTGCAACAGCATTTGGCTGTTTTATTTTTATTGAATTTTTTTCAAACTTTGATTTTAATCAAAGTTTAGCGCTAATTAAAGAAGGTAATTTAGAAGGGAAAGTATTAGTTTTAGGAGCAATTGCTAATTTTTTTGTGTTTTTTATTTTTTTAAAGAAAAAGCAAATTTATAGAGCGCGTGGCGTATTAATAGAAACTTTTTTAATTGCTTTTTTAGTATTATTATTAACCTTTTTTAATAAGTAATTCATAAAATGAGATACTATATTATTTCAGGAGAAGCATCGGGTGATTTACACGGATCTAATTTAATGAAAGCTTTGTTGGAACAAGATTCAGATGCTGAAATTAGATTTTGGGGAGGCGATTTAATGCAACAAGTTGGTGGAACTTTAGTAAAACATTACCGCGATTTAGCTTTTATGGGCTTTGCAGAAGTAGTGATGAATTTAAAAACTATATTTAAAAACATTAATTTTTGCAAAAACGACATCCTTGAATTTAAACCTGATGCCTTAATTTTAATAGATTATCCTGGTTTTAATTTGCGAATTGCTGAATTTGCTAAAAAACAAGGTATTAAAGTGCATTATTATATTTCTCCACAAATTTGGGCTTGGAAAGAAAATAGAATTCATCAAATAAAACGCGATGTAGATGAAATGTATGTTATTTTGCCTTTTGAAAAAGATTTTTACGAGAAAAAGCATCAATTTCCAGTACATTTTGTTGGTCATCCATTAATTGATGGAATTAGAAATAGAAAACAAATTAGCGAAAAATTATTCAGAGAAACGTATCAATTATCTGAAAAACCAATAATTGCTTTATTACCAGGAAGTAGAAAACAAGAAATTAAAAAATTACTTTCTGTAATGCTTAAAATGGCCGATGTATTTACAGATTATCAGTTTGTAATAGCTGGAGCTCCAAGTCAGGATTTTGAATTTTATCAACCTTTTATTACAAAAGATAATGTTAAATTTATAAGTAATAAAACCTATGATTTATTGTCAGTTTCGTATGCAGCTATTGTAACTTCAGGAACGGCAACATTAGAAACAGCTTTATTTAAAGTGCCAGAAATAGTTTGTTATAAAACAAGCTGGATTTCTTATCAAATAGGAAAACGTTTGGTAGATTTAAAATACATTTCTTTAGTAAATTTAATTATGGATAAAGAAGTTGTAAAAGAGTTAATTCAGGACGATTTTAATGAAAAAAATCTTGAAATTGAATTGCACAAAATTTTAGATGATACAACTAGAAAAAGACTGTTTTTAGATTATTTTGAGTTGGAAAAAAAATTAGGAGGTAAAGGCGCTTCTAAAAAAGTTGCAACATTAATAACAAAATAAAAAACTCTGAAACATTTTAATGGTTCAGAGTTTTTAAGAAAATTGATTGATTACTAATATTTTTATTTGCAAACTGCTTCTAAGGCATCTTCAATATCTCCGGGAGTGCTCATAATTTTCATAAAAGTTCCCATAGTTAAATCTGGCCAATGTAAGGCAAGTCTGTATTTTCCGTGCAACATTGTTGCTTTGTTTCCTTGTAAAATAATTTCATATGGTAACGCCGCAACGTGGGCTTCTCCAATAATTGGTAAAAAATGTGCTTCTCCTTCTTCTTTGTTTTGTAAACCAACACCAAAAACAGCTACTTTTTCACCTGCATACACAAGTTTATATACTTCAACAGTATTTCCTTTTTTAGCTTTTAGGTTGTTTTCAATTACTTTTAAACCGTCTTCAAACGATGAAAATTCATTTAGTTCAACAGGGTCTGTAAAATATGGCATCATAATTTTATAATGATATTTTTTTAAATTTTCAGCTTTCACAGTTCCACCAAAAGGAGAAAAATTATTATCAATACTTGAGAAAGTAGTTTTTAAATCGGAGCTAAATTTTTGAAAAACAGTTTTATAAGTATTATAATTATCTCCTAAATAAGCTCTTAAAATATAATCTGGATTTGTATATGAAATAGTTACTTTTCCATTTTTTTGCTCTAAACCAACTTTAAAAACAGCTGACAAAGCACCTCTGTCTTTCACTTTAATAACGGTGTTTTTTAAATCGGTTCTTGTAAAAGCAATTACTTTTAAACTACTTTTATTAGATGGATTATATGTTCCTAAAACTATATAATCATTACTTTCTAAGGCATTTATTACTTTTTGAGAAACTTGTTGAATGGATTCGTTGGAATCTCCAATTTTAATGTAAGGTGTTAAATCTTGGGCAAAAGAACTAATACTAATCATTAAAATGGCAATACTGCTAAAAATGAGATTTTTCATATATTCAAATATTATAATTGGTCAAAATTACCTTATATTACTACTGTCAATTATGATATTAATCATTCTGTAACCATTGTTACTGAAATTGAATATTTTTGAAAATGAAAAAAAATAGAAGTATATTTTACTAGAAACGTATAAATATTTACGAGGAATTAATAACTTGGTTAAGGTTATTTAGTAAAGTTGCATTTGCAAAATAAGTTTAATTAATTTTTTTTAGTAACTTTATCTTGCTATGATAAAGTTTTTAAAATTTGTTCCAATACAAATTACTTTCTTTTTAATTATTGGAATATTAATAGGTAATTACTTTGCAATTAATGTTGTACAGTTAATGTTTGTTTGTTGTACTGTTATATTATTGTTGGTGGTTTCTAATTTTTTAGCCAATAAATATCTTAAATATTTCAATTCGCTATTTACAAGTTTTGTGTTTTTAACTTCAGTAATTATTGGTATATCTACAATCACTTTTCAGAACGATTTAAATACAACAAAACATTACTCTAATCAAGAAAATTTTAAAATGGATGTACCAGTTAAATCTATTTTAAAACTACGGAAAGAACTTAAATCTAATACAAATTATAACAAATACGAAGCTATTGTTGTTGAAATTGATGAAGTAAATACAGTTGGTAAAATACTGGTAAATATTAAAAAAGATAATTTTAAAAATCTATTATTTGTTGATGATGAGCTATTGGTTAAAACAGAATTTAGAGCAATTCCAAAACAACTAAACCCTTATGGATTTGATTATAAAAAGTATTTAAAAAATCAACAAATTCATCATCAAGTTTATTTAAATAATTCTTCAATTTTAAAGTTACCTAAACAATCAAAAACTATTTATGGAATTGCGGCAAGTATTAGAAAATCAATTAACCAATCCTTAATAAAAAACGGATTTAAAGAAAATGAATTGGCTTTAATTAATGCTTTGTTGTTAGGACAACGCCAAACTATTTCAGAAGATTTGTTAGATAGTTACAAAGATGCCGGAGCAATTCATATTTTGGCAGTTTCAGGTTTGCATATTGGTGTAATTTTATTGCTGTTATTATTTTTATTTAAAGGTTTACATCAATTTAAATATGGAAAATTAATTGCTACCATTTTTATAATTTCACTATTGTGGTTTTATGCATTACTTGCGGGTTTGTCTGCTTCAGTTGTTCGGGCAGTAACAATGTTTTCAGCATTATCTATTGGCTTGCAGTTAAATAAACCTTCAAATATTTATAATAATCTGGTAATTTCAATGTTTTTTTTGTTGTTATTTCATCCGTTTTATTTGTTTGAAGTTGGTTTTCAATTAAGTTATTTGGCAGTTTTTTCAATAGTTTGGATCCAACCAAAATTTTATAATTTATGGATTTCAGAAATTTGGTTTTTCAGAAAGTCTTGGCAACTTTTTACAGTTTCTTTAGCTGCCCAATTTGGAATTTTACCTTTAAGTTTATTTTATTTTCATCAATTTCCAGGTTTATTTTTTGTAGCAAATATGCTTATAATTCCGTTTCTTGGATTTATTTTAATTGCCGGAATTGTTGTTATAATACTATCGCTTAGTAATTTATTACCACAATTTTTAGCAATTTTTTATGAATATGTTTTAAAATTAATGAATGAAATTATTACGTGGGTTTCAGGTTTTGAATCATTTGTTATTAGAAATATTTCGATTTCAGTTTTAGCAATGATCGGAATTTATTTGTGTGTATCATTTGCTTTAAAATGGTTTGAAAAAAGAACTTTCCAAAGACTGATTTTATTCCTTTCAACCATCATCTTTTTACAATCGATTTATTTTTTTGAAAAATATCAGCGACAATCTGAAAAGGAATTTATTGTATTTAATACTAAAGAAAGTATTATTGCCATAAGAAAAGGTGAAGAGGTTGAATTTATAACGTCTAAAGCAGTTAATACAATTAATGATTATGCTATAGGAATTGGCGTAAAGAATTATAAAATATCAGAAACTAATAAAAAATTGTTTCATTTTAAAAATGAAACAATTTTGGTAGTTGATAGTTTGGGTTTTTATAATTTCAACTCTGTAAAGCCAAGTATTATTTTGTTGCAACAATCACCAAAAATAAATTTAAATCGTTTAATTAAAAACGTAAAACCAAAACTTATTATTGCGGATGGAACAAATTATAAAAGTTATTTAAAAAGATGGAAAAATACTTGTATAAAAAATAAAACTCCTTTTTACAGTACATCTCAAAAAGGAGCTTATATTTTAAAATAATAAGTATTTATTCTACAAATTCGTGTTTAAAATTGGTAGTGTATTCTCCAAATTCTTCTTGTGATTTTATGTTTTTATAATCATCTGTTGCAAATATTTTCAAAAATATTTCTAACTGACGTGGTGTTTGGTAACCCGTAATTGGCGTTAAAAAATTAGCAGATTCATCTAAAAATAACATAGTTGGGTAAGCTCTTACACCAAAATAACCTGATAATTCATGTGAAGAATTTCTGCCTGATGTATTTGGATTAAATCCTGGATTTTTATAAGTTTTTCCTTGAAAATTAATGGTTTCATTTCCTTCAGCATTAAACTTAACTGGATAATAATTTTCGTTGATATATTTAGCAACATCTTTATTTCCAAAAGTATTTTTATCTAACATTTTACAAGGTCCGCACCAAACGGTGTAAGCATCTATAAAAATCTTTTTTGGATTGGTTTTTTGAGCTTCTACAGCTTTTTCTAATGTCATCCACTCTATTTTTTGTGCATTTGTTGAAATCCATAATAAAGTAAATGCAACGATAAATAATTTTCTCATTTTTAATCTTTTATATTTTCTGATAGGTTTGACGCAAAAATTTTGCCAAATTTACAATCATATTTTAATTTATTTTACTCCGTGCATTAATTTCTTTAAAACAGGACTTAATAATAAAGCTATAATACCAATTACTATTGGTACAACTGTGAAAATTAAAAAGAAGGTTGAAATATCATATTTTGTTGTAATATCATCAATCATTGCGCCCATTTTTCCAGAAGTTTTGTTTCCGATGGCCAATGCTAAATACCAAACTCCAAACATAAATGCAATCATTCGTGGTGGCACTAATTTACTTACATATGAAAGTCCAACAGGAGATACACATAATTCTCCCAACGTATGAAATAAATAAGCAAAAATTAACCAAACAATACTAACAGATGCAGTTTTTGCACCTTGTGGAATTCCTGATGCTCCGTATGCTAAAAACCCAAATCCAATAGCTAAGAAAAACAATCCAATAGCATATTTTGCTGCTGGTTTAGGATTGTATTTACTTTCCCACCATTTAGAAAATAATGGTGCAAAAGCAATAATAAATAATGAGTTTAAAATTAAAAACCATGTTGCTGGAATTTGAATTTCGTTATCTTTTTTTCTAATAATAGTTGCCGGAATATTATTGTTAATTAAATCGGCCTGTTCAGGTTTTAGATATTTAAAATTGGTTCCTTTTTTATCTAAATCAAGGATAGATATTTTATCATCTTTTAAAAATTCATTTGATGATATTATAACCGTTGTATTTTCAATAATTTCTGCATTTTCTGGAACAATTGTCTCAGCAGTAATTGCTATAGGTTTAGTATCTTCAGCAGTAATTGTATAAGTGTTATAAGAAATTTCGTATGAATAGGTATTAAAGTTGTTATATATTTTCCATATAACAACACCCCAAATTAGTATAAAACTAAAACCTAAAATTAAATTTGAAATAAAATATTTTTTGAAGGTTTGTTTAAACAATAAATATAGTACATAAGTGATAATTCCAATTGGAACTACAGTTATAATTACATCAACAATATTAAAAATAAAGGCTGCATTACCCGATAAAATTCTGCTAGTGTAATCTTTTGCAAAAATACTCATAGATCCTCCAGCTTGTTCAAAAGAAGCCCAAAAGAAAATAATAAAGAATGCAAATATCACAACTGCAATCATTTTATCACGTGTAATTTTGCTGTAACGAAGAATTCTGCTAGTAATTAAGAAAATAAATAACAATAATGTTATTAAAATTGTATGACCAGAATAATCAGTTCCTCCAAATTCTAAAAAGTTTGTTTCACCAATTTTTGATAAGGGGTCGTTAATTACCCAAGTTAAACCTAATACAGAAATAATTGTTATTAAAGCCTTGTCTACAATTGTAAACGGATTTAATTTATCTTCAATTTTTACGTGATTATCGGCTTCAATAGATTTGTCTTCGGTATTTGGTTTTTTTCCAACATCACCAAAAATACCTTGTGCAAACGTAAATTGTAAGAGTCCTAATAGCATAAAAATACCGGCCAAACCAAATCCCCAGCTCCAACCTAAAATTTCGCCTAAATAACCACATAACATAATTCCTAAAAATGCTCCGGCATTAACGCCCATATAAAAAATGGTGTAAGCTCCATCTTTTTTTTCTGGAAAATCTTTGTATAAAATTGAAATAAACGAAGTCATATTTGGTTTAAAAAAACCAGTACCAATCACTAATAAAAGCAATCCTAAGTATAAAAAGAATGGATTAGATTCTATTGCCATACTAGCGTGACCCAACGTCATTACAATTGCGCCAATAATAATGGCTTTTCTATTTCCCAAATATTTATCGGCTAAAGTTCCTCCAATAATTGGTGTTAAATATAGCAATGCTAAATAGGTTCCGTAAAGCGCTAATGCATTTTCACGAGGCCAATCCCAGCCGCCAATTCCTAAAGCACTTACTAAAAATAATACTAATAAGGCACGCATTCCATAAAATGAAAAACGTTCCCACATTTCGGTGAAAAATAGCACAAATAATCCAGATGGATGTCCAAGAACTTGTGTGTCAAAAAATTCGTTTCTTTTTGATGTCATTTATAATTACTTAAATTAATTTGATGCTTTTGCTGCGGCTTCTTTTGGTCTAATAACCAACTTGTCGTATATACTTAAGGCTAAAATAGTAACAATACCAATTCCAACTATAACATACCATATTTTATTTGGCTGGTAGTTATCCCAAATAAGTTGAGTCATTTCTGTTTCAGACATTCCTAACTTTTCTGATGCCATTGAAAAATAGTTATTTTTAGTAAATTCGGCTGAGATTTCAGGCATTTCGATTGCGCGCTTTGCCATTTCACTTTGTAATAAACTTAATTTATCAGACCAAGCTTCATATAAATTTCCTGAAATGAATGTAGTTAGAAAATTACCTAAAAATATTGGTAAAAAATAGGTTCCCATATATAAAGCTTCTTTCCCTTTAGGAGAAATTAAAGCTATAAATGAAGAAAAAGTTGGGTTTGTCATCATTTCACCAATTGCAAAAATTACAATACCTAAAATTGTATACAATCCATTACCAGTATAAAAAGTAATACCAATACCAATGGAAGCAATTATAAACCCAGTTATCATTGCACTTACATGACGCATCCTTAAAACAAAAAATGATACAATTAATTGAAAAACAATAATTGCACCTGCATCAATGTTAATTAACATTTCTGGATTTACAGATGTTCCTCCTCCACTCATAAAACTAGCTAACCATGGAGAAACTTGAGCAATAGAATCATGAAGAGCAGCTGTATCTACCCAATCTTCAATAAAAGTTGGTAGTGTATAAAATAATTGGTTAAACATGGTCCAAAATCCAACCATAATAACTAATAAAACTGATAATCTACTATCTTTTACAGCTTCCCAAATATTTTTTAATGAACTTATAATGGCCTCTCCAATAGTTTCTTCTTTTTTCTCCCTGGCAGTTTCTTTATAAAAAAAGATTAAGATTAAAAGGTTAATAGCAATAACTATTGAGGCTTGTAAGAAAATAATTTTCCATCCATATTGAGTTCTTAAAGTAGAAGACATTGCTGGACCAACAAAACCACCAATATTTACCATCATATAAAAAATACCAAAACCTAAGGTTGAATTAGATTCGTCAGTATTTTTTGTGATTATGGCAGAAGCCACAGGTTTAAACATAGCTGCCCCAACAGCAACCCAAAGGAAAACTAAAAACACAGATGAATAGCTAGAAACTTCACCCATTAAGTAATACCCTGAAATTAACAGTACATAGGCAATAACTAAGGATAGTTTATAACCAATTTTATCGGCTATAACACCAGTAATCATTGGTAAAAGATACAAAATTGCAGTAACAATACCCATAATTTGTCCTTTTTCAGTATGGGTAAATCCAAGTCCACCTTCATCTGTAGAGCCTGTTAAATATAAAGCTAGAACTGCAAAAAGGCCATACCAAGCCCAACGTTCAAATAACTCCATTCCACTAGCAACCCAGAAGTTCTTATTGTAAGACTTCATAACTCCGAAAAACGATTTTTTTTCTGTACTCATTATATTTAATTTTTTAAATAGAAAAGCTCAAGTAAAATCTTACTTGAGCTTTTTAATATATTTTAATTATTTCGTAACATTTAATTCAAAATGATTATACAACACCGTGCATTAGTTTTTTTAGTGGTTTGTTTAAAAGCATAATTAAAATGGATATTCCAATTAAAACAAATCCAATAGTAGAAAATATTGATATATACTTATCTAAACCTTCACTTGCTGTTAAAGCTACTCCAGAATCACTATGTCCACCCGTTAAAGCGGCAATTTTACCACCAACATAGTTCGCTATTGCAAAACTTAAAAACCAAGCTCCCATTGCAGTTCCTGCAATATTTTTAGGAGATAGTTTTGTTACCATAGATAAACCTATAGGAGATAAAAATAACTCACCTGTTGTATGTAATAAATATAGAACAACTAAAGTAATTAAAGGAACTTGGTACGCTTCATTTACAAATTGTAAACCTATATTAGTTACTAAAAAACCTAAAGCCAACTGCAAAATACCAAAGGCAAATTTCATAGGAATACTTGGGTTTTTTCCAATTTTTGCTAATTTGACCCACATTACTGAGAAAATAGAACCAAATACAATAATAAAGAAAGGGTTGAAGAATTGTGTCATTGAAGCTGGCATTTCCCAGCCAAAAATACTTCTGTCTACATTTCTGTCAGCAAATAGTGTTAACGAAGTTCCTGCTTGCTCAAAACAAGCCCAAAATGTAATGTTAATTACCATAAATATTAATAAGGCAATCATTCTATCTCTCCAAATTTTTACTTTTTCTTTGGAATCTGCATCCAATCCAGCTTTAATTAAAACAAAAGATATTAATAAAAATAAACCAAGTAAGATATAATCCAACCAGCTATTTTGTAAAATTAAGAAATATGCTACTGGAATAAGTAATAACGACAGCAAACCAACTAAATGCGCTTTTTTTAATACCCCTAAAACTTTTTGATTTCCTTCTTCCGTAAATCCAAGTCCTTCAGCAGCAGCATAGTTTTTTCTTCCTGTCCAGAATATGATTAAACCAAGAAGCATACCTAAACCAGCCAAACCAAACCCATATTTAAATCCATAAGTTTCACCTACATAAGCAATAACAGTTGTTGCTAGTAAGGCTCCTATGTTAATACCAATATAGAATATTGTAAAACCTGAATCTCTTCGAGGATCACCATCTTCATATAATTTTCCAACAATTGTAGAAATATTTGCTTTAAAATAACCATTTCCAACTATTAAGGCTCCCATACCAATCATTAAAAATTGTTCAGTTCCTCCTAAAATAAGAAACTCTCCAATTGCCATTAAAATAGCTCCTAACATAACTGCATTTCTATATCCAAGAAATTTATCAGCCAATTTACCACCTATAATAGGAGCAGCATAAACCAAACCTGTATAAGCTCCATAAATTATGGCGGCATCAGCATCACCTTTCATAAGAGACTTTACTAAATAAAGTGTTAATAATACTCGCATACCATAGTAACAAACTCTTTCCCACATTTCTGAAAAGAATAGAGTCATTAATCCATTTGGATGTCCTTGCATTGAAGTTTTGTTATTCATAATTATAAAATAGGTTTATGTTTAAAAATGATATTTATTGTTTAGAAATACTTATGTTAATTTCAATTTCCTAAATTTTCCAGGATAAAAGTAGTCATTTTATTGTACAAATGCAGCCTTGTGTTTTTTCCTCTGTAAATTCCGTGTGTTCTATCTGGATAAATAGCTTGTTCAAAAGGTTTGTTTGCTTCAATTAATGCATTTGTCATTCTCATTGAATTTTGAACATGAACGTTATCGTCACCACTTCCGTGAACTAATAAATAGTTTCCAGTTAATAATTTTGCAAAGTTTAAAGGAGAATTTTCATCGTAACCACTTGGATTTTCTTGCGGTGTTTGCATATAACGTTCTGTATAAATAGAGTCATAAAAACGCCAGCTTGTTACCGGAGCAACCGCAATTGCCATTTTAAAAATATCGTTTCCTTTTAATATACAGTTGCTAGACATAAATCCACCATAACTCCAACCCCAAATACCAATTTCATTTTTATTGATGTAAGAAAGTTTTCCTAGTTCTTTTGCTGCATCAATTTGATCTTGAACTTCGTATTTCCCCAATTCTTTATAGGTAACTTTTTTAAAATCTGCACCTTTAAAACCTGTTCCTCTACCATCAACACAAACAATAATGTAACCTTTTTGTGCTAAATGTTGGTACCAATAATCGTTTGCACCATTCCAGCCATTACTAACTGATTGTGAACCTGGACCAGAATATTGTGTCATGAATAAAGGATATTCTTTATTTTCATCAAAATTTAGAGGTTTCAACATCCAAGCATTAAATTCTCCATTTACCGTTTTTATAGTAAAAAATTCTTTTGTGGAAATTTTGTAGTTTTCTAATTGTTTAGATAACTCATTATTATTTAAAACTTCTTTTAATTGTTCACCTTTTGAATTATGTAGCGTATAAATAGGAGGTGTATTTGCATCAGAAAAAGTATTGATAAAGAACCCTAAATTTTTGCTAAATGAAGCATCATTTGTACCAAAAGCTTTCGTAAGTCTTTTTTTGTCTTTTCCGTTTAATTTTATGGAATATACAGTTCTGTTTATTGAACCATCTTCAACTGATTGGTAAAAAACAGTTTTTGTAGCTTCATTTATACCATAAAAATTAGTTACTTCCCAAGGTCCTTTTGTTATTTGGTTTATTAATTTACCGTCTTTAGAATATAGGTAAATATGATTAAAACCATCTTTTTCACTAGTCCAAATAAAACTATTATCCTTTAAAAAAGTTAAATTATCGTGAATATCAATATATGCTTTATCGGTTTCGTTTAAAACTACTTTTGATGAAAAATCTGAAGCATTTATAAAATATAAATTTAAATTATTTTGATGGCGATTTAATGTAATAACGCTTAAAATATTTGCATCATTTGTCCATTTTATTCTTGGAATATACTCATAGTTTCCAACATTAATTTTGTTGGTTTTTGTTGAATTTAGATTGTACAAATGCAAGGTTACAGTTGAGTTTTTTTCGCCAGCTTTTGGATATTTAAAAACCTGTTGTGTTGGGTATAATTCTGTACCAACAATATCCATAGAAAATGTTGGAACATCAGTTTCATCAAAACGTAAAAAAGCAATGTTTTCACTATCGCTACTCCATTCAAAAGCTTTTACAAAAGCAAATTCTTCTTCATAAACCCAATCACAAATACCGTTAATAATGCTATTTTTTAAACCATCAAAAGTTATTTGAGTTATGTTATTAGTTTCTAAATTTTTAATAAATAGGTTATTGTTTTTTGCGTATGCAACTTTTTTACTATCTGGAGAAAAAGTTGGTTCCTGAATTTTTTCGCTATCAATTAATTGTAATGTTTTTGAAGCAATATCATACACGTAAAAAACACCTAAACTAGAATGGCGATAAATTGGTTCGGTATTTACTCCTAAAATTAATTTTGTTTCATTATTGTTAAAGGAGTAACTTTCAAAGTAATTTAATTCTTTTAAATCTTTACTGTTAACAATAGTTTCAACTTTATCAAGTGTGGCGTAACTGTATTTATCAACGGTTGAACTTCTAGTGGCTCTGTCATAATTTTGTAGCGAATAAAAATCCCCGTTCATAGAATTTAACGAATTCATTCGTTCAGTTCTAAAGGTTCCGTTCCAAATTTCATCAATAGCAATCTCTTTTTTTTGTGCTGAGGCTAAGGAAGTTACCGCTATAAAAAGAATAATTAGTTTTTTCATTAAATTATCATTTCTTAAAATAAGTGTCAAGTTTAAGAAAAATTTCGCAAAATGAACCTGAATTAAATCATAAAAATTGAGAATAGATAGATTTATGTTTTTTAATATTTAAAAAATTATCTTTGTCAAAATAAAAAATTAGTTCTAAAATGTCGAAAATTGTAAACGGTTTTTCTAAACTGAATAAACTTGAAAAAATAGATTGGCTAGTTTCAACGTATTTTAATAATGAAACTAAAGTTAAACAGGTTTTATTGCAATATTGGAATTCAAATCCCTTGCTTCAAGATTTACATGATGATTTTATAGAAAACACCATTTCCAATTTTTATTTGCCTTTTGGAATTGCACCAAATTTTGTTATAAATGGTAAAGATTATACCATTCCAATGGCAATTGAAGAAAGTTCGGTTGTGGCGGCAGCTTCATTAGTTGCAAAGTTTTGGAGTACGCGAGGCGGATTTAAAGCCGAAGTAATTTCAACTGTAAAAATTGGACAAATACATTTTATGTATGAAGGTGATAAGGCTGAACTTGAACATTATTTTGCTTCAAAAAAAGAAAATTTATTTAAAGTTACAGAAGCCATTACAGAAAATATGAAAAAACGTGGTGGTGGAATATTGGACATTGAATTGCGCGATAAAACTGCAGCGTTGAAAAATTATTATCAGTTACACGTTACTTTTGAAACGGCTGATAGTATGGGCGCAAATTTTATCAATTCTTGTTTAGAAGCGATTGCTAGTGAGTTTGAAAAAGAAGACATTCAAATAGTAATGAGTATTTTATCTAACTACGTGCCTGAATGTTTGGTACACGCAGAAGTTAGTTGTAAAGTAGAAGAATTGTATGCTGAAAATTCGGAATTGTTTGCTCAAAAATTTGTACAAGCAGTTGCAATTGCAAATGCTGAACCACACAGAGCTGTAACCCACAATAAAGGAATTATGAACGGAATTGATGCCGTTGTAATTGCAACAGGTAACGATTTTAGAGCTATTGAAGCTGGTGCACACGCCTATGCAGCAAAAAGTGGACGTTATAAAAGTTTAACTAATGCAACAATTGAAAATGGAATTTTTAAATTTTGGATTGAAATTCCTTTAGCTTTAGGAACTGTTGGCGGTTTAACAAAATTACATCCGTTATCTAAATTATCTTTAAAAATGTTAGATAATCCATCAGCAAAAGAATTAATGCAAATTATAGCTGTGGCTGGTTTGGCACAAAATTTTGCAGCGCTAAGAGCTTTAACAACTACAGGAATTCAAAAAGGACATATGAAAATGCACTTAACTAATATTATTAAGCAGTTGGGTGCCAGTGATGAAGAAAAAGAATATTTAATTAATTATTTTGAACATAAAACAATTACGCATAATGCAGTTGTTGAGGCGTATAATAAATTGATTGGAGAGAAATAATGAAAGAATTTTACAGCAACGGAAAATTATTACTAACAGGTGAATATTTTATATTAGATGGCGCAAAATCTTTAGCAGTGCCAACAACTTGCGGACAAGATTTAATTGTAGAACCAATTAACCAACACGAATTAATATGGGAAAGTTATACAAATATAGGAGAATGCTGGTTACAAGCTATTTTTGATTTGCCAAAATTAAGATTAACAAATGCAACGTATGATGATAAAAAAGATGGGGGAACTGGTAGTGTTGCTGAAGATTTATTTGAAATATTACTACAAGTAAGAAAACTAAATCCAAGTTTTTTAAATACTAAACAAGGGTTTTTAGTAAAAACAAACCTAACGTTTCCAAAAAATTGGGGATTAGGAACGTCATCAACTTTAATAAATAATTTGGCAAATTGGGCAAAAGCAAATCCGTATCAATTATTAGAAAAAACATTTGGTGGAAGTGGGTACGATATTGCTTGTGCACAAAATGATACGCCCATTTTATATACTAGAAATCAAACTAATCCAATTGTAGAAAAAGTTAATTTTAATCCAAATTTTAAACAACAATTGTATTTTGTATATTTAAATAAAAAACAAAATAGCAGAGAAGGTATAAAAAGATTTAAGCAATTAAGCGGTAATTTAACTTTAGAAACTGAGCAAATTTCTCAATTAACAGAAGCTTTTATAACTTGTGATAATTTAATTGATTTTGAAAAATTATTGATAGAACACGAGCAAATTGTTTCAAAAACTATACAGCTAAAAACTGTTCAGGAAATTTATTTTTCAGATTATTTTGGACAAACAAAAAGTTTGGGCGCTTGGGGAGGTGATTTTATTTTAGCTACCGGAAACCAAGATTCTTTAAAATATTTTAATCAAAAAGGATTTCAAACGGTAATTCCGTATCAAGATTTAATTTTATAAATAATAAAGCCAAAATAACAAAGGAATTCCAAAGCCAATAAGCGTAAGCCACCACCCTCTGCCTTTAATTCCGTTTTTCCCTTTAATCAAAAATAAACCTGAAATTGCTAAAAATAGGAGAGCAACTGCAAATATATCAGCAATATAAGTCCATAATCCTTTCGGTTTGTTTAAATGTAAGTCGTTGGTTTCCTTTAAAAAAAATCTTGAATTAACTTTTTCTTGTTTTACTTCTTTGGTAAGATAATTAACTAAAATGGTATTGCCTTCAACAAAAATTTCCAATTCATTAGGAGAAGATCTGTAGGTGTTTTTTACTTCGCCTTTTTCATTAATAGCTTTTAAAACGTATACTACAATTTCATCTTTTGTGGCGTTTTTTGGCAAAGAATCTAAAATTATAGTTGATTTTTCAATTTTGTAATTAGGATTCCAGTCTTGAATATGGTTTACAGCTATGCCAGAAATTGCATAAATAATGGTTAAGCCTGCGGCAATATAGCCAATATCTCTATGCAATACACGTAGTAATTTTCTCCAGTGCATTAATAAAAAGTTAGGTTCATTTAGTTAACTACGGCTCCAAGTCCTTTTAATCTATATTCAGTTTTACCTTTGGTTATAGTTTTTGGATCAAACTTTGTTCCATATTCTTTTGCCATATGCTCACCTTGTTCAATTAAATCTTCTTTGGTGTATACAAGAGCTTCAAAAACACCTTCAGCTATAATTTTTTTTCCTTTTTCCTCCATTGGAAAAACAATTACACCATCATCAACTTTTAATCTAATTTTTTCAAATTCTTTATCACTAACTATATCAATCCAACAACCTCTTTTTTCACAAACTTTAACTATTAACCCTTCAACTTGTACGGTTTTACCAACATATTTTTTTGGATTTTTAAATAATTCAGAAATTTGAGTTTTTTCTTTTAATACAAGTTTTTTGCCATATTTTACACCTTCTTGAGAATGTGAATTAAAAATGAACACTACCGAAAGCAATAAAAATAAAACGAATCTTTTCATATAAAATAATTTAATTTAAGTTGTTTAAAATTGAAGTGTAAATATACTTAAATTTAAATTATCAATGTTGGTGTTTTTTAAATTTGCTTAAGCACCATAATATTTAAGAATTTACATGATAATATGCTATTTTTGCATTTATTATGGCAAAAAAAATTATAATTATTGGAGGTGGAGCTGCTGGTTATTTTGCAGCTATAAATGCAGCAGAAATAAATTCGGATATAGAAGTTATTATTTTAGAAGGAAGTACTAAAGTGCTGCAAAAAGTAAAAGTAAGCGGTGGTGGACGTTGCAATGTCACGCACGCTTGTTTTACGCCAAATGAGTTGATTGAATTTTATCCGCGCGGAGGAAAAGAATTACGTGGTCCATTTCATCAATTTATGACAGGTGACACTATGGAATGGTTTGAGAACAGAGGTGTTTCGTTAAAAATTGAAGATGATAATCGTATTTTTCCTGAAAGTAATTCGTCTCAAACTATTATAGATTGTTTTTTAGAAAGTGCTAAAAATGCAGGTGTTATTTTAAAAATAAGTGCAAGAGTTGATGGTATTGAAAAAAATGGGGAACAATTTGTGGTTAGAACAAATTCTGAAGAAATTATTGCGGATTATTTGTTAATTGCAAGTGGTAGTAATACTAAAGTTTGGAATATGGTTGAAAAATTAGGGCATACACTTGAAAAGCCTGTGCCATCATTATTTACATTTAATATTGAAGATAATAGATTAAAAGATATACCTGGCATTTCGGTTCCAAAAGCTACTGTAAAAGTGTTGAATTCAAAATTAGCAGAAGAAGGACCTTTATTAATAACGCATTGGGGTTTAAGCGGTCCTGGAATTTTAAAGTTATCGGCTTGGGGAGCATTGGAATTGTTTGAAAAAGGGTACAATTTTGAAATTGAAGTAAATTGGTTGGCTAAAAAACAAGAATCGGTTTTAGAGATTTTAAAGTCAGAAAAACAACAAAACTCAAAAAAGCAAATTATTTTACGATCCGTTTTTGAAGATATTTCTAAACGATTGTGGGAAAAATTTGTGGTTGCAGCTGGAATTTCTGAAACTTTGCAATGGGCACAATTAACCAATAAACAATTAGAAAGTTTAGCAAAACAGCTAACACAATGTGTTTTTAAAGTAAATGGCAAAAGTACTTTTAAAGATGAATTTGTAACTGCTGGAGGTGTAGATTTAAAAGAAATAAATTTTAAACGCTTTGAAAGTAAGCTGCACTCCAATTTATTTTTTGCAGGTGAAGTATTAAATATTGATGCTGTTACAGGTGGTTTTAATTTTCAAAATGCTTGGACAAGCGCATGGATTGTGGCTAATTCGGTTGGGAATTAAAATTTGTTGGTATTGTCATTTTTAACTTGTTTCATAATCTTGGTTTTTATGAAATAATTATTTTGCCAATTGCCCTCTGTGAGGTTTCAAAGCATCTCTATAGGTTTTCATATCAATTTCATCAACAAGAATAAAGGCAATGGTGTGTATTTCAGAAATTATTGTAAAATCAATTTCATAAAAATGTAATTTTTCAATTAAGGCAAATTCTTTTAAATGTATACAATGATGTTCTGCTATTTTTAACGAATCAGGGCCTTTAAAATCCCAAATAAGTTTTAGTTTTCTATTCAAAATATTATTATTTATTGCTTATATAAATTAATAAACTACCGCCTGTATATGAAATTACAACTGTATTTTCACTAACTTTATTTCTTGTGCCAATGCGTTTTCCGAAAACTAAATCTTTATTTTCAAGTGGGTATAATAATCCTTTTGTGTAAATTTTTTTTGCAATAGGAAATGGAATTAAAGAAATATTTCTGCCTAATAAATTGGTAAGCTCTATACTTTCTTCAATAAAAAAATAAGTACCAAAATCATCAAAAAAACAAATGTTTAATGTGTTTATCCATTGTAAAGCTGTACTAATGTTTCCTAAAAAATGATCGTGTTCTTTGCCGCTTCCACCGTAAACATCAATATTTGTATAACCACGTTCGTGTAATATCATTAAAGCTTTATCAAAATCGGTATAATCTTGGTCAGGTGTTTTAATCACTTCTACAGAAGTTGGAATTGCTTGGATAGAATCAAAATCACCAGTAACCAAATCGGGAATAATATTATTTTTTTTAAAATGGTTATAAGCGCCATCAATAGCGCAAATAATATCGTACGATGATAACTCCGGAAATTTGGAAGGTTCAGCGCCGTTTAGTAAAATAAATGCCTTTTTAGCTTTCATATTGTGTAAAAATAACTAAAAAGGCAAACAATTTTATATATTTAAATAATTACTTTTTTAAGATATTTAAAATAATAATTCCAACTCTGGCTATTAAGAAAACGAACATTCCAAATAACGGAGAAAGAATGGCAACTTTTAATCCTCCTGCCAACAATGCTGGAGAAATATCACCCATAGCTTGAATAGCATCAAAAGCTTCAATTAAGCCAATCATTTGACCTAAAAATCCCCAAACTAATGCAAATAAACTTATAGAACTTACTAAAGTAATTATTTTTTCGCGGGTGGTTGGTTTTACAAAACCTGTTATTAATAATGCTAAAATAACAATTAATAAAAATAGAGTTGTGTACATAAAAAGTGGTCCGCCTTCATTTAATCTTGCAATAAAAGGATTTCCAACTAAGGGTTTAATGGTTTGTAGTGCTAATAACATAGTATGATTTTTTAAAATTATATGCCAAAAGTAAGTTGTAAACTAATTTATTAATTTTTAATGCGATAATTGACCAAAAAGTTACGATAATCAACTGATTCATTCAGAATTTTGCATTTTAAAGTTGAAAATTGGTAAAATGAGGTTCATTTTTCTATTTCTATCGATAAAATAAATTTAACTTTAACATTATTTGCATTTTGCACTTTATGAATACCAAGAATATTATTTTTAAATATATTTTTCCAGTAATTAGCCATGTACTATTTTGGGTAGTTGTATATTATTTTTATGCCTATTTTTTAGGTTATGGAAGTTCTAATGTTAAATATGTAAATTTATTTTCGGGGTTTTTAATGCCGGTTACTATTTTAATTAGTTACTTTTTAATTTATTATTTAATTCCAAAATACTTACTAACTAAAAAGTATATATATTTTATTTTATATAGTATTTACACTTTTATACTTTCTGTATATATTATTATTTTATCCATTTTATATGGGTTGGTTTATTCACAAGGTTATAAAGATATGGGAACAGCTGTTCCATTAACCAAAACATTACCGTTTATAATTTTAGGCGTTTATTTTGTGGTATTAATAATAGTTTCATTTAGTTTAATAATGCATAATTATAAATCAATTGTTAATAATGAAAATTTAAAAAACAAGATACTACAAACCCAATTGCAAATAAAAGATCAGGAGCTTCGGTTTTTAAAAATGCAAATCCATCCTCATTTTTTATTTAACTCGTTAAATACCATTTATGGTTTTGCTTTAAAAAAGAAAGATGAAGCGCCAGAAATGATTTTAAAATTATCAAATTTGTTAGATTATATTTTATATCAAATTGAAAAGCCTCAAGTTTTATTAATGGATGAAATCAATCATTTATTAGATTATGTTTCGCTTGAAAAAATGCGATTTCATGATACGTTGGAAGTAGAAACTAAAATTGATGTTGCAAATAATACGATTCAAATAGCTCCAATGCTTTTAATTCCTTTTGTTGAAAATGCTTTTAAGCACGGAGATATTATTAATGGAAGTTTAAAAATTTCAATTCTAATTAAAGCTGTTGAAGATGAGTTATTTTTTGAAATTGAAAACACATCATTTAAAGAAAATAAAATAAGTAATGGAATTGGTTTAGAGAATATTGCCAAGCGATTGGAAATGTTGTATACAAATTCTCATGGTTTAAAAACCAATCAAACAGCTAATTGTTTTAAAGTAAAATTGACAATTAGTAATTTAAAACAATTTAAAAATGCATAAAATAGTAAATTGTATTATAGTTGATGATGAGCCAGTTGCGCGTGAAATTTTAGAAAGTCATTTGCAAAAAGTTGATGCTGTAAATGTAATTGCAACGTGTAAAAATGCAATTGAAGCCTTTAATCAAATTAATTCAAACCAAATAGATTTAATTTTTTTAGACATTAATATGCCAGAAATATCTGGACTTTCATTTGCAAAATCAATCAATAAAAATATTAAAGTAATATTTACAACTGCATACAGAGAATATGCAATTGATGGTTTTAATTTACAAGCTGTAGATTATTTATTAAAACCCATTTCGTTTGAACGATTATTGCAAGCTGTGAATAAATATATAGGTGAAAGCAATGTTGAGGTTGTTAATTCGTCATTAGAAATTCAACAAGAAAAAGTTGATTTTATTTTTGTGCGTGCTGATAGAAAAATGATGAAGATTAATTTTTCGGAAATTAATTATATTGAAAGTTTTAGTGATTATTTAAAGTTTCATTTAGATGATAAAATAATAATAACTCGTGAAACCATTACAAGCATTGAAGCAAAATTACCCAAAACAAATTTTTTAAGAATTCATAGATCATTTATAGTTTGCATTGCAAAAATAAACTCATTTACTAACGAATTTATTGAAGTAAACAAAAAAGCATTGCCAATTAGCCGTAGTTACAAAAAAGATGTACTTGCCAGATTAGAAAATGTTTAAACAAAACAATTATATTTGCTCAAAATTTATATTTTGACTGAAACCGACTTTATTTTATCAAATTTTGAAACATCAAAAGCTTCTAATGGAAGCGTAACTTGGAAAACGCCAAGTAATATTGCGTTGGTTAAATATTGGGGAAAGCAAGAACCTCAATTGCCTGAAAATACTTCTATAAGTTTTACTTTAGATGCTTGCTTTACGTTAACCACTTTGGAGTATAAGTTGAAGAATCGTCAATCTGAACTTGTTTCAGGTTCACATAATGAGATGCTGAAACAAGTTCAGCATGACGTGAATTCATTTAATTTTGAAATTTATTTTGAAGAAGAAAAGAAAGATGATTTTAAACCAAAAATTCAAAAATTCTTTGAAAGAATAGTTCAATATGTTCCTTTTTTAAAAGCGTATGATTTTGTAATAAAATCTAGAAATTCTTTTCCTCATAGCAGTGGAATTGCCTCTTCAGCAAGTGGAATGAGCGCATTGGCTTTGTGTGTAATGAGTTTAGAAAAAGAATTAAATCCAAGTATTTCAGAAGAATATTTTAATAAAAAAGCTTCATTTTTAGCGCGTTTAGGATCTGGAAGTGCTTGTAGAAGTATTGAAGGTGAGTTGATTGTTTGGGGAAATCATCCAAAAATTGAAGGAAGTTCAAACTTATTTGGCGTAAAATTCCCGTATAAAGTTCACGAAAATTTTAAAAATTATCACGATACTATTTTGTTGGTTGATGAAGGCGAAAAACAGGTTTCAAGTACCGTTGGACATCAATTAATGTACAATCATCCTTTTGCGCAACAACGTTTTCAACAAGCCAATGATAATATCTCAAAAATAAGTGAAGTGCTTGAAAATGGTAATTTAAAAAAGTTTGTTGAAATTGTGGAAAGTGAAGCGCTAAGTTTACACGCAATGATGATGACAAGCAATCCATATTTTATTTTAATGAAGCCAAATACCTTAAAAATAATTAATAAAATTTGGGCGTACAGAGCAGTAACAAAAAGCAATATTTGCTTTACCTTAGATGCTGGCGCAAACGTTCATGTATTGTTTCCGGAAGCTGAAAAAGAAAATGTTAATAATTTTATAATAAACGAGTTAATTCAATTTTGTCAAGAAAATCATTATATTTGCGATAGAATTGGACTTGGGGCAAAACGATTATCCAATATTTAAACATATGAAAGGACCGCTTTTTTACGCGAAAATTTTACTTTTTGGAGAATATGGAATCATAAAAGATTCCAAAGGTTTGGCGATTCCGTACAACACGTATCAGGGAGCTTTAAAAAAATCTGAAGAACATTCTGAGGCTTCTCAAAAATCAAATTTCAATCTACAAAGATTTTATAATTACTTAATTAACTTAGAAAATAAGGACTTAATTAATTTTAGATTTGATGAGTTTAAAACCGATATTGATGAAGGTATGTATTTTGATTCTAGTATTCCGCAAGGTTATGGAGTTGGTAGTTCGGGCGCTTTAGTTGCTTCTATTTATGATAAATATGCTAACAATAAAATTACGGTTTTAGAAAATTTAACACGTGATAAATTGTTAACATTAAAAGAAACCTTTTCTTTAATGGAATCCTTTTTTCACGGGAAAAGTTCTGGTTTAGATCCTTTAAATTCATACTTAAGTTTGCCAATTTTAATCAATTCAAAAGATAATTTAGAAGCTACTGGAATTCCTTCACAAAAAAAAGGAAGAGGTGCTGTATTTTTGTTAGATTCTGAAATTGTTGGTGAAACAGAACCGATGATTAACATTTTTATGAATAAAATGAAAAATGAAGGTTTCAGAAAAATGTTAAATGAAGATTTTGCAAAATATACCGATGCTTGTATTGATGATTTTTTGCACGGAAATGTAAAATCGTTATTTGGTAATGTAAAACAACTATCTAAAGTTGCTTTTGATAATTTTAAACCAATGATTCCGCAGCCATTTCATACTATCTGGCAACAAGGAATTGATTCTAATGATTACTACTTGAAATTATGCGGATCAGGTGGTGGAGGTTATATTTTAGGGTTTACCAAAAATTTTAAAAAAACGCAAGAAATTTTAAAAGATTATAAGCTAGAATTAGTTTATAGATTTTAATTTTATACCTAAAATACAAATAAAGTTTAATGGCATTAAATTTTATTGATTGCTCATGGATTTACTAGAAATTGCAAAAAATAATTCTAAAAAGAATGTACCTCTTTATATTAAAATACTGAGTTTATTCTCGGTGGTACGTGGTTACAACATTTTGTTAATTGTTGTTGCACAGTATTTAGCATCGTTGTTTATTTTTTCTCCTGAGAAATCTTTAAGCCATGTTTTGTTAGATTTAGATTTGTACTTTATAGTTTTGGCAACTATGTGCGTAATTGCATCAGGATATATTATCAATAATTTTTACGATTCTGATGCAGATAAAATAAACAAACCCATAAAATCTAAAATTGACGGAATTGTTAGTCAAAAAATAAAATTAAGAATTTACTTTTTATTGAATTTTTTAGGAGTTTGTTTTGGTTTTTTAGTTTCATGGAGAGCGGCTTTGTTTTTTTCAGTATATATTTTTCTAATTTGGCTGTACTCTCATAAATTAAAAAAGTATCCACTAACTGGGCTATTTTCCGCAGCAATTTTAGCCATATTGCCATTTTTTGCCATTTTTGTGTACTATAAAAACTTTTCTGAAATAATATTTACACACGCAGCTTTTTTATTTTTCATTTTATTGATAAGAGAATTAATTAAAGATTTAGAAAAAATTAAAGGAGATTTTACACAGAATTATCAAACCATTCCAGTTAAATATGGTGAAAAGTTTGCAAAAATATTAATTACTTTTTTAAGTTTTTTAACATTGAATCCTATATATTTTTTGTTGAAATATCCTGAAATAGGAGGGATGAAATACTATTTTTATGCAACTGTAATTGTGTTAGTTGGTTTTATAGTATTGCTGTGGTTTGCTAAAAACAAACGTAATTACATATTACTTCATTTATTAATTAAATTTTTAATTGTTGCAGGTGTATGTAGTTTAGCATTAATTGATTACTCTATAATTTTAGAAAGAATTTTATTAAAATAACTGTGTTATTTTTGAAGAAGTAAAATAATTAAATCTACTTTTGCAAAAAATAGAAAATAATGAATTCAAGTAAAAACTCGTCGGGAGGACGACACCAAGGGAAAAAAGGTCCTCAAAAATCTTCAACCAATAAAACTGGAGCTACCAGAAAATATTCAGATAGTTCAAAATCTAAAACATTTAGAAAATCTTCTGAAACAGATGATAAAAGAGGTGCTCAAAATTTCTCAAAAAAGAAATTTGATTCAAAAAGAAAATTCACGGATAGATCAACAGATAAACCTAAAGTTGCATCAACTTCTAAAAGTAATGATAGTGACGGAATTCGTTTAAATAAATACATTGCAAATGCCGGAATTTGTTCAAGAAGAGAAGCAGATGTTTTTATAAACGCTGGTAGCGCAATGGTTAATGGTAAAATTGTAACTGAAATGGGTTATAAAGTGCAACCTACTGATGAAGTAAAATTTGACGGGTCACTTATTAATCCAGAAAAAAAACGTTACGTACTTTTAAACAAGCCTAAAAACTTTATTACAACAATGGATGATGATAGAGGGCGTAAAACTGTTATGGAATTAATTGCAAACGCATCAAAAGAACGTATTTACCCAGTTGGAAGGTTAGACAGAAACACTACAGGATTGTTGTTATTTACAAATGATGGTGAAATGGCAAAAAAATTAACACATCCAAAATCAGGAATTCAAAAATTATACCACGCGTCGTTAGATAAAAAATTAACAATGGCCGACCTTCAAAAAATTGCTGAAGGATTTATGATGGAAGATAGAAGGGTACTTGTTGATGAAATTTCTTATATTCATAATGAGCCAAAAACTGAAATTGGTGTAAAAATACATTCAGGTAGAAATAGAATTGTTCGTAAAATATTTGAGCATTTTAATTATAATGTTGTTAAATTAGATAGAGTTTTGTTTGCAGGTTTAACCAAAAAGGACTTGCCAAGGGGGCACTGGAGGCATTTAACAGAAATGGAAGTTAATACATTAAAAATGCTATAAATAAACAGTAGTAAAAAAAATAATTTGTTATTGTAAATTTTATTTTTCAATTGAAATATTTTTATATATTTGAAAAAATGATGAATGATTTTTTAAAAATAAATTCATTAAATACGTCTAATTTATAAGTAATTTGTTTTGAATAGGATAATAGTAGATTATAAAAAATTAACACCAGAAATTCTTAATTTATTGGTTGAAAAATTTCCTGATGGTTATGGAATTCGTGACGTTATTAAGTTTACGAATCCAAAAGGACAATATGTAGAAGCAGTTGAAGTGCGAACAGATGATACTATTTATCTAGTGAAAATTAGTGATGAATTAGTAGATTCAATGGATAGATATGAAGATGAAGATGAAGAAGATGTGATTATCAGTGATGATTTAGATATTAAAATAGATAATTCTGATTTAGATATTAAAATTGATGACCCAGATTTAGAAATTGATGATGAAGATGATGATATTGATGAAACTGATGATATTGATGAAGATACTGAAGATGATGACGAAGATTAAATAAATTTAAAAGAATAAAAAAAGCTATTGATTTTTCAATAGCTTTTTTTATTTGTAGATTCTTATAAAAGAAAAAACCCAAACAAAAGTTTGGGTTTTTATGGTGGTGCCTCCAGGAATCGAACCAGGGACACAAGGATTTTCAGTCCTTTGCTCTACCAACTGAGCTAAGGCACCATCGCGTTAGCGGTTGCAAATATAAATGTATTTTTTAGACAAATCAAAACAATTTTTAAAAAATCTGTTGTATTTTTGATACTTCTTAAAAAAATATATGAACTTAATTATTGATTGCGGAAATACAAGAATTAAATTAGCTGTTTTTAATAAAAGCAAATTAATTTATAATGAAGCATTTACGGCTGATAATTTTGTAAAAGTAGTTTTAAATTGTATTGACAAGTTTAATTGTAAGCACGCAATTATTTCTTCGGTAGGAGCAATAAAAATTCAAGAAATAAATAAAATAAAAGAAAAAATTACACTTATTGAGCTAAATTCTAGTACTAAAATCCCTTTTTTAAACAAATATAGTACTCCTAAAACACTTGGAGTGGATAGAATTGGTTTAGTAGCAGCAGCTGTATCGCAATTTCCTAAAACAAATGTGTTAGTTATTGATGCAGGAACTTGTATTACTTATGATTTTGTAGATGCAAATGCTAATTATTCCGGAGGTGCAATTTCGCCAGGAATTAAAATAAGATACAAATCATTAAATAAGTTTACAAAGAAATTACCACTTTTAGAACCAGATTTTGATGTGGAATTAATCGGTGATTCTACCGAAAAAAGTATTCATTCCGGAATAGCTTTTGGCATTTTAGGTGAAATTGACTCAATAATTAAAATGTATAAAAATAAAAATGAAGATTTAACAGTAGTTTTAACAGGTGGTGACGTTAAATTCTTGTCAAATAAATTAAAAAATAGCATATTTGCCAATTCTAATTTCTTATTAGAAGGATTGAACTCAATTTTGACCTATAATTTAAAATAAATGGTAAAAAAAATAATAGTAGTATTTACAACTCTATTTATAACAATTGGTAGTTTTGCACAAAAAAATAACACTTCAGCATATTCTTTTTTTGGTATTGGTGATATAAATAGTTCAAGTACTGTAGAACAATTAAGTATGGGGGGTATTGGAGTTTCATTAGATGATAGTTTTCATCTAAACTTATCAAACCCAGCAGCAAATTCATCATTAAACTTTACAACGTATGCACTGGCTCTTGAAAATAAAAATATTTGGGCAGATGATGGCTTAGATAAACAAAGAGCAGCAACAACATATTTGTCATATTTAGCATTAGGAATACCTTTGGGTGAAAAAGGAGGTTTAACCTTTGGGTTGTTACCAAATTCTTCTGTAGGGTATTCATTAACTTCAAATGTTTACTCATCTGGTGATGAATTAGAAGAAATTACATTATACAATGGTGAAGGAGGAACAAATAAAGTATTCTTAGGGTTTGGTTTGGAAGTTTTTAAAGGGTTTAGCATTGGTTTACAAGGAAATTATCTTTTTGGTAAAATAGATAACAGTGTTATTAATCAAATCAAAGATGTAACTCTAGCTACAAAATATCAAACAATTGCAAATGTTAATAGTTTTTCGTTAAATACAGGTTTTCAATATAAGAAAGAATTAAAAAATAAATTAAATTTGCACCTTGGAGGAAATTTCAATTTAGAAAATGAAATTAAATCTGAAGGAAATGAGTATTTGTATTCTGTATCTATTGGTACTTACGAAACACCAAAAGATACAATTTTAAATGCTCAAAGCAAGGGTGTTATGAAATATCCTATAAAAAGTTCATTGGGAGTTGGAATTGGAAAAGAAAATAAATGGTATGCAGGTTTAGATTATAGTTTTCAAAAAGCACTTGAATTAGATGGAGATATTTTTAGTAATTATTCTAAAATAAAATATGATAATTCAAACAAAATTTCATTAGGAGGCTATTTCACTCCAAAGTACAATTCAATTACAAGTTACTGGGAAAGAGTTACATACAGAGGTGGGGTTAAGTTTGAGAAAACCGGACTGCTTGTTGATGGTTCAGGAAATGGTAGTAATTTTACAGCAATTGATGATTTTGGCATATCTTTTGGTATAGGTTTACCAGTAAGTAACCAATTATCAAATTTAAATATAGGTTTAGAGTTTGGAAAAAGAGGAGAAATTTCAAACGGATTAGTTAAAGAAAATTATATAAACTTTAGATTAAGCCTTTCCCTTAATGATAAGTGGTTTAGAAAATTAGAAATATTTTAATAAAAGGACAAGAAGATGAAAAAAATGAAACAAATTTTAACAGTACTATTTTTAGTAGTTTCAGTATCGGTTGTGTTTTCTCAGGAAGATAATAATGATTGTTATATAAAATACAATCTTTTTAAAGGAGATTACAGTTCAAAAAAATATGATGCAGCTTATGAAAACTGGTTATGGTGTATGGACAATTGCCCTACATTATCAGTGAATATTTATAAGATGGGTATTAAAATTGCTGAACACAGATTAGAAAATGCTGCAGAAGCTGATAAGCCAGCGGCAAGAGACTTAGTTATGAGAGTTTATACGCAAAGATTACAACACTACCCTGATGATGTAGCCGATGTTTATAATGATATAGCAAGTTTTAAAGCTGACCAAGGTGCTTCTGATGATGAAGTTTTTGAGTGGATTGAAAAAGCATTTAAAGCAGATGTAACTGCTGTTAATGCAAGAAATATTTATAAATATTTTGATATAATTTTAAATAGACACAAAGATACAGATGCTCAAAAAGTTTTTGATACTTATGATGAAGTTAGTGAAGGTCTTGAGTTAAAAAGAGAAGAATACACTAAAAAAATTGATATCATAAACGCAAAAGACTCTACTAAAATAAGTTCAAAAGATGTGAAGAACAGAGCTGCTTATCAACAAGTTTTAACTAATCTATCTTTAGTAGAAACTGGATTGGATGCTAAATTATCTGAAATTTCAACTTGTGAAAACTTAATACCATTAAATAAAAAGTATTTTGAAGAAAACAAAACAAATGCTGAATGGTTAAAGAGAGCTGTTTCTAGAATGTTTATTAAAGAATGTACATCTGATCCTTTTTATCCAAAGTTAGTTGAAGCGTATGTTCACGCAGATCCATCTCCAACAGCCTCGGTTTTCTACGCTGATATTTTAATGGATAGAGGAGAAACTAATAAAGCAATGGAATACTTTAAAAAAGCCATTGACCAAGAAACAGATTCCTATAAAAAAGCAAACAATTTATATAAAGTTGCAAGAATTTTAAGCAAACAAGGTAGAAAAAGTGAAGCAAGAAGTTACTGTTACAAAGCGTTAGATTATGCGCCAACTATGGGGAAAGCCTATTTATTAATTGCAAATATGTACGCAACAAGTGCAAACTCTTGTGGAGATGATGTGGTTTCTAAAAGAATGGTGTATGTTGCAGCTTTAAATATGGCTTACAAAGCCAAAGCAGTAGATCCAAGTATTGGAGGTTATGCAAATAAATATATTGCAAGTTATTCAGAGAATATTCCTACTACAAAAGATTTATTTGTTGCAGGTGTAAAATCAGGAACATCTTTTAAAATTAACTGTTGGATTAATGAAACTGTAAGAGTTCCTTAATAAATTATCTTCAAATACTATATTTGATTATATTTGTTGAATGACAAAATCAGTTATAAAAAATATTAGAAACATTGCTGTAGTTTTAACTATGGCAATGTTTTTTTCATGTAAAAATGACGCTAAAGAAGTGCGTGATTTTTTGGCAGATAAAAATTTACCTATAGGTGAATCATACAATATTGATCATAAACATACTGATTCTGGTAGAATTGATGTGAAAATGAAAGCGCCTGTAATGTTAGATTTTGATAATAGAAAAGCACACCCATATTCAGAGTTCCCTGAAGGAATTATAATTACTACTATTGATAAAAATAAAGATTCAGTTACAATTGAAGGTGATTATGCAAGAAATTATAGATTAACGCAAGTGTCTGAATTAAGAAATAATGTAGTTATTATAAATCATAAAGAAAAAACAAAGCTTACTACAGAAGAAATTTATTGGGATCAAAAAACACACTACTTTTTTACAGAAAAAAGTTTTGTATTTTACACATTAACGGATACAGTTTATGGTACTGGTTTTGAATCTACAGAAGACCTTAAACAACGTTGGATTAAAAATTTAAGAGGAGTTATTGAAGTTAAAGACTAAAAAATGAATAAAACTTGGAAAATATTTGAGTACGGTTATTTAGTAATTGCTATAGTTTTTATAGTTGAAACTGTTTTGCATTGGAATATAGATAGAGAAAAAGCCTATTTAATGCTTTTATTTGCTGTAGTAGCAATTTTTATGTATTTTTTTAAAAGAAGATTTCGAAAACGAATTCAAAATAGAAATAAATAATAAATGGCATTTGATATTTTAGTAATATTAATTTCAATGTTGCTTTCAGCTTTTTTTTCAGGAATGGAAATAGCCTTTGTCTCGGCAAATAAATTTCAAGTAGAATTAGAAAAAAAGAAAGAAAGTTTTACCTCAAAAATACTAGCTAAACTTACAGCCAAGTCATCAAAATTTATTACAACAATGTTAGTTGGTAATAATATTGCCTTAGTTGTATATAGCTTTTTTATGGGTGATTTTTTAATGCGATTTTTACCCCAAAATTATTTCAATGAAATTTCAACATTAATTTTACAAACATTAATTTCAACGCTAATAATTTTAGTAACTGCTGAATTTTTACCCAAAGCAATTTTCAGAATTTACGCTAATGAAACATTAGTGTTTTTTGCGCCAATCACTTATTTTTTCTACATCATATTTCATTATATATCCAATTTTATTACTGTAATTTCCGACTTTTTTTTAAAAATATTTTTCAATTCGGCAAAAGATATTCAACAAACAGAATTTAGTAAAGAAGAGTTAGGTTTATATATTTCTACACAACTAGAACATGCAAATGATTACGATGATGTAGATTCTGAAATTCAAATATTTCAAAATGCTTTAGAGTTTGATACTGTTAAAGCACGCGAAATAATGATTCCAAGAACTGAAATTGTAGCCGTTGATATTAAAGAAAATATAACAGCTTTAAAAAAGTTATTTATTGAAACGGGTTATTCAAAAATATTGGTATATAATGATTCACTTGATGATATTTTAGGCTACGCACACGCATTTGAATTATTTAAAAAACCAAAAAATATAAAATCAATTCTTTTACCAGTTGAATTTGTGCCAGAAAGCATGATGATTAATAATGTTTTAAACATTTTAATTAAAAAGAAACGGAGCATGTCAGTTGTTTTAGATGAATTTGGAGGAACATCAGGCGTAATTACAGTTGAAGATATTGTAGAAGAATTATTTGGTGAAATAATTGATGAACATGACACGGTTGAGTTGTTAGAAAATCAAATTAATGCACGTGAATTTGAATTTTCTGCCCGATTAGAAGTAGATTATTTAAATGAAAACTACAACCTAAATATAGAAGAAGATGAGGCTTATGAAACTTTAGGAGGCTTTATTGTATATCATAACGAAGACATTCCCAAACAAGATGAAATTATAAAAATTAACAATCTTCATTTCAAAATGTTAAAGGTAGATTCCTCAAAAATTATGGAAGTTTACGTGAAAGTTTTAGATATAGCCGATTAATTAAAAAATTATACAAAAATCTCATCTTTTTACCAGTTAATTATATTCAATTAACTTTCATAATTAAATACTAAATTGTATTTTCGCAAACTGTAATAAAAGAAATAATATAATGGCAATTTTATCAAAAATTAGAGATCGTTCAATGTTTTTAATCCTTATCGTAGGATTAGCGTTATTTGCATTTGTACTTGATCCAAGCTCAATTCAAAATTTTTTCAGTTCAAGCAAAATTAATTCAATAGGTGAAGTTAATGGAAATGAAATTGATAGAGAAGAATTTGCTCAACAAGTTGAAGCATATAGAACACAAAGTGGAGGAAGAGCAACCCAAATGCAAGCTGTAAATGCCGTTTGGAATGCAATGGTAAGTGAAAAAATGTTTGCTGATCAACTTGAAAAAGCTGGTATTGTAGTTGGAGAAAAAGATATTTGGGATGCAATGGTTTCATTACCTGAAGTTCAAAATTCACCAATGTTTAAAAATGAAGCAAATTTATTTGATGAAGAAAAACTGAAAGAATATATTGCTAATTTAAAAGATGAAGCTGAAGCAGGAAATAAAGAAGCTTGGTTAAATTGGTTGGCTACAGAAAAAAGCATCAAACAAAATTTAGAGCGTCAAGCATACACATCATTAGTAAGTGCTGGGTTAGGAGCATCTTTAGCAGAAGGCAAAAGAGATTATTTAACTCAAAACACTAAAATAGATGCACAATATGTATTTGTTCCTTATACAACAATTAGTGATAGTTTAACAGTTGTATCAAAAGAAGAAATAAAAAAGTATTTAGAAGACAATAAGAAAAAATACAAAGCAGAAGCTACAAGATCTGTTGAATATGTAAAGTTTGACATTGTACCTTCTGAAGCTGATGATGCAGAAGTTAAAAAAACTGTTGAAAGTTATATTAATGACAGAGAAGAGTATAGTAATGCTGCTAAAGCTACTGTTAAAATTGACGGATTGAAAGCAGCAACTCATTATGAAACATTCATGAATGATAACAAGTCTGACTTGCCAATGAGTGAAGGTTATAAATATAAAAATCAGCTTCCAGAAACAATTGCAGATGAAATTTTCGCAGCCTCAGTAGGCAATGTTGTTGGTCCATATAAAGAAAATGGTTACTATAAAATTTCAAAAGTAATAGAAACTATTCAAATTGCTGATTCTGTGAAATCTAGTCATATAATTATACCTTTTGTAGGAGCAACACGCTCAACTTCTTTAAAAACAAAAGAAGAAGCTAAAAAAACTGCTGATAGTATATTTTCTATCGTAAAAGGAAACAAAACTAAATTTGCTGAAGTAGCCGATGAAATTAACACAGATGGTACAAAAGGTAAAGGTGGTGATATCGGTTGGATTAGAAAAGATCAAGCTTTTTCTCAATCATTTGATAAAGATTTTGCAAACTTTATTTATAAAAATAATGCAGGAACAATGGGTGTTGTTGAAACAGCCTTTGGTTACCACATAATTAGTGTTGATGAACAAAAGAAAGCAGAAGAAGCTGTTAAATTGGCTACTTTTTCAAGAATAATTGAACCATCTGAAGAAACTGAAAATGCAATTTTTGAAAAAGCAGAAACTTTAGCTTCTAAATTAGCTGATGGTGGTGCAATTGCAGATTTAGCTAAAGAAAATGATTATGAAGTTCTTTCAGCAATGAATTTAAAAGCTTTAGATGAAAATTTACCAGGTTTAATTAACCAACGTCAAATTGTAACTTGGTCTTTTGATTCAACAAGAGAAATTGGAGATTCTAAAAGATTTGATTTTGATGTAAATGGCAAAAGAGGTTATGTAGTAGTTGTGTTAAAAAACAAAACTGACAAAGATGGAACTGTAATAACTTCAGATTTAATTGCACAAATTCGCCCAGAACTTATTAATAAAAAGAAAGCTGAATTAATTAAAAAGAAAATGACTGGAAACACATTAGAAGAAGTTGCAAAAAACTCTAATGTTACTATAAATACAGCAAATTCAATAACAATGGCTAGTCCGTTAATCTCAGGAGTAGGAAACGAACCTGGAGTTGTAGGAGCAATGTCAACGATAGAATTAAATAAGGTTTCAGATTTAATTGAAGGTGATAAAGGTGTGTTTAAATTAAAAGTTACCAACAGAACTGAGCCAGTTGAATTAGAAAATTACGAAAATTTCCGTAAGCAAATAATTTCAAAATTAGCAGGAAGAAGTTACCAATTGTATCAAGTTCTTGAAGATAAAGCTGATATTGTTGATAATAGAGCTAAATTCTTTTAATAGAAATATTATCTATTATATAAAATAAAAAAGCAGCCAATTGGCTGCTTTTTTATTTTATATATTTATTAGTTTTAACCGTTCATAGAGATTAAAAACTCTTCGTTTGAAGTAGTGTATTGAATTTTACCTTTAATGAATTCCATTGCTTCTACAGGGTTCATATCCGCAAGATACTTTCTTAAAACCCACATACGTTGTACGGTTTTAGCATCTAATAATAAATCATCTCTACGTGTACTAGATTTCACTAAATCAATAGCAGGATAAATTCTTCTATTAGCAATGTTGCGTTCTAATTGAAGTTCCATATTACCTGTACCTTTAAACTCTTCAAAAATAACTTCATCCATTTTTGAACCTGTTTCAGTTAATGCTGTTGCAATAATAGATAATGATCCTCCGTTTTCAATATTTCTTGCTGCTCCAAAAAAGCGTTTTGGTTTGTGTAAAGCATTTGCATCAATACCACCTGATAAAATTTTACCAGAAGCTGGTGCAACAGTATTATATGCTCTTGCCAAACGAGTTATTGAATCAAGTAAAATAACAACGTCATGCCCACATTCAACCAATCTCTTTGCTTTTTCTAAAACAATATTTGCAACTCTAACATGTTTTTCTGCAGGTTCATCAAAAGTTGATGCTACAACTTCACCTTTAACGCTACGTTGCATATCTGTAACCTCTTCAGGTCTTTCATCAATTAATAAGATTATTTGATATACTTCAGGGTGGTTAGATGCAATAGAGTTTGCAATATCTTTTAGTAACATTGTTTTACCCGTTTTAGGCTGAGATACTATCATACCTCTTTGCCCTTTTCCAATTGGAGAAAACAAATCGATTATTCTGGTTGAAAGTGTACTATTTCTTCCAGCTAAATTAAATTTTTCTTGAGGAAATAAAGGTGTTAAGTGCTCAAATGATACTCTATCTCTAACAACATTTGGGCTTAATCCGTTAATTTTAGAAACTCTAATTAGCGGAAAATATTTTTCACCTTCTTTTGGTGGTCTTACAACACCTTTTACTGTATCACCAGTTTTTAATCCAAATAATTTTATTTGAGATTGAGATAGATAAATGTCATCAGGTGATGATAAATAATTATAATCGGAAGATCTTAAAAAACCGTAACCATCTGGCATCATTTCTAAAACACCTTCACTTTCTATAATCCCATCAAACTCGTAATCTGGATCTCTATATCTGTTTCCAGATTTTCTAGGACCTTTGTTATCTCTAGGTTGGTTTCCAGCTTGTTGTTGATTGTTGTTTTGCTGATTGTTGTTTTGCTGATTGTTTTGCTGAGGATTTCCTTGACCTTGAGGTTTGTTTTGGTGTTTTGGTTTGTTTTGTTGTGTTGGATGTGATTTTTCCTTTTTAACCTGATTTGGTTTTTCTTCAGATTTTAAATTATTCGATTCTTTCTCTGATAAAGTTGGAGCTGATTTCTCATTAGTTTGATTATCAGTTTTTTTAGACGGTTCTTCAATTGCCTCTTTAGGTTTTTTTTGTGACACTGTCTTTTTAGGTTCTGTTTTAACAGTTTTTGTAATTTCAGGCTGAGACTCTGAAATTATTTCTTGCTTTGCAGGAACTGCGTTAGTAGCATTTTCCTTTGCAGGTTTTGGTTTTTTAACGATTCGTTTTCTTTTAACCTTACCTTCGTTTGCAGATTCGTTTTGAGTAACTTTTGCTGGAGTGGCCGCTTGAATATCTAAAATTGCATAAACTAAATCTAGTTTTTTTAATTGGCTATATTTTTTTGCACCAATTGTTTTGGCAATCTCTTGTAATTCTAAAAGTGTTTTCTCCTTTAGTTGGGAAATTTCAAACATTATTTTTAATATATAATAATTGTTAATGTATTAATTGTAGTTTCTTAATTGTTAAGAATTTAATTATGAGTAAATCAATAGTGGTGATAAAAGTTTTGGTTGTAGTTGTTTAGTACAATTATGTTATACTATTAATGCAAATATATAAATTTATTTATAAACTAAATATTTAATTCTTTAAAAATAAAATGTATTTTTGCAATCTATTAAATAAAACAATGATTCAAAGAATTCAAACCATTTATTTATTAATTGCTACCATAGCCTCTGGAGGACTTATATTTTTTTTAGACCTATGGAAAAATGTTGAAGGAAACGCATTTTATGTGATGGATGCTTTTAGTTCTGGAAATAAATTACTAGTGGTACTTTCGTTATTGTTTTTTATATCTGCCATACTAACGTTTATTGCTATTTTTCTTTATAAAAATAGAAAATTACAATTTGTTATTGGTAGATTTTCAATTTTGATCAATTTTATTTTATTAGGTATTCTTGTATATTTTTCACAAAATTTATCTGGAGAAACAATAGTTTCAGAGAAAGGTATTGGGTTAATTATTCCTATTTTAACCATTGTTTTAGTTGTGTTAGCTAATAGAGCAATAAAAAGGGATGAAGAACTTGTAAAATCTGTGGATAGATTGCGATAATCCTAACATCTTAGTATATTTAGTGCAAAATAAACCATTTCAATAAATTTGAAATGGTTTTTTGTTTCTAACGGTTTTCAGTGATAAATAAATATCACTATTTTTGGGTACATTTAAGTTTTGTTAATTAAATATATTTGAGATGAGGAAAATAATGAAAAAGATTAAAGTTTATATTGCAGATGATCATCAAATTTTAATTGATGGAATAATTGCAGTTTTATCTTCTGAAGAAAATATTGAAGTCGTTGGTTTCTCACTCAATGGCGAAGATGTTTTAAAATGGTTTAAAACTAATACGGCAGATGTTTTAATATTGGATATTAATATGCCTAAAGTTGATGGAATTGCAGTACTGCAAAATTTTTTTAATAACAATTTTCAACAAAAAGTTATCGTTTTATCTAGTTATGATGACGTAAAACTTATTAAAGAAGTTTTGAAAATAGGAGCACTTGGTTTTTTAGCTAAAAAATGCGCCGGCGAAAATATTGTTGAAGCTATTAATAAAGTAAATAATGGCGAGCAATATTTTGAAAAAAGTATTCAACAAAAATTATTGGATACTTTTAACACCCATAAATCTACAAGTAAAGAATTTGTTTCGCAAGATGGCTCATTTTTTAGCTCATTAACTCCTAGAGAACTAGATGTACTTCAATTAATAGCAAAGCAATACAATACTAAAGAAATAAGTGATCAATTACATATTTCAGTAAATACCGTTGAAACTCACAGAAAAAACTTAATTTCTAAGTTAAATGTAAAAAATGTTGTAGGATTAGCTATTTATGCACTTAAAAATAACTTAGTTTAGGTATTTTAGTAATTTTATTTCATATGCGTAAACTAAAATTAATTTTTAATACCATTTTCCTTTTACTATTATTTGTTGGGAATACTCAAAATTTATTTTCTAATAACACATTGTCTGAATTTGAATTTCAAATTTCTTCTGATGATAAAAGAATAGAGGCAATTAAAAAAATACTTCAGCAAGGAAATACAAAAGAGGCGCTTGAAAGTCTGTATGTGCTTTTAAAAGAGGCAACCATTAGAAAAGATAATTCTGTTATTTTTCAAGCAAATTTATTATTAGCAGATATTTATAGAGATAATGGAGATTATAAAAAATCAACTGCTTATTTAGAAAACGCCTTGAAATCTGCTAAAGATGATAAAAATGAAATTCAAATTATTTACTTTAAAAAAGGAGGCAATTTTCAGAATGAAGGCGAAATAGATAGTGCTTTGGTAAATTATGAAAAAGCCATTTTTATTGGTGATAAACTTGAAAATAATCATGATTTTAAAGCAAAATCACATGCTAATCTTTCAGGAATTTATTACTTAAAAGCAAATTACCCAAAAGCTATAGAACATTCTAAAATTGCTATAGAACATCAAAGAATTATAGGGAATAAAGAAATTGAAGCTGGAATTTTAAATAACTTAGGAGGTATTTATTATATGACCGGCAATTATAAAGCGGCTTTAGAAACTTTTAAAAAAGCACTTTCGTTGGTTGGTTTTGGGCAAGATGAACTTCAGAAAAAAACAAGAAGCACTTCATACATAAACTTAGCATATGCATATAGTGGATTAAAAGATTTTGAAAAAGCTTTTGAATATCAGGATAAATATTTTTCTTTAAATGATTCTTTAAATCAAGAATTAAAATACAAAGAAATTGCTGAAATTGAATCTAAATTTAAGGTTGAATCTAAAGCAAAAGAAGCAGAAATTGAACGTGTAAAAAGAAAAGAGGCTGAATATTTAATATATGGTTTAACATTTGCTATTTTAATTTTACTCGCAGGAATTTATGTGCTTTATAAAGTAATTAAACTGAGAAAGAAAAATTACAATCTTAAAATTCAACAAGAAATATTAGTACATCAAAGTAAGCTTGAAAAAATAAAAGGAGATTTACAATTAAAAATTCTTACAGCAACTTTAGATGGCAGACTTGAAGAGCGTAAAAAAATTGCTTCAGTATTGCATGATAATATTAGTGCAATGTTGTCTGCTGCAAATTTACATTTATATGCTTGTAAAAAACAATTACAAGGAACAGTTCCTGTTGAGATTGAAAAATCTCAAAGTATTATAAATGAAGCTTCAGAGCAAATTAGAGATTTGTCGCATAATTTAATTTCTGCAGTTTTATTAAAATTTGGAATTGGTGTTGCTGTGCAGGATTTGTGCGAAAAATCTTCAAATTCTAATTTAGTTATTGCGTGCGAGTACAAAAATATTACTCGTTTTGAGCAAAATTTTGAAATTAAAATATTTAATATAATTAATGAATTAGTAAATAATATTTTAAAACACAGTAAATCTACAAATGGTTTAATTAAAATTGAACAAATTGAAGGTAATTTGCAAATTGTTGTAAGTGATAACGGAATTGGTTTTGATTTGGATAAAATTACTATGCAAGACGGCATTGGTATCAGTCAAGTTGAAGCAAGAATAAATGTATTAAACGGGCTGATTAAAATAACTTCAACAAATGAGGGTACGCGTATATTTATTTCCGTTCCAATTGTATACTAACGTTTTTCTAATTCAATAATTTCTAAATTGGTAATATTTCCAGCGTTAATTTCAAATCGAAGCATTGTTCTAACTTTATGAAAACCGTGTTTGCCAGCGGCTCCAGGATTCATATGTAATAAATTCAATTTTTTATCATAAATTACTTTTAAAATATGAGAATGTCCGCAAATAAATAATTTTGGAGGATTTTTAGTTAATTCTTCTTTTATTCTAACATCATACCTGTTTGGGTAACCTCCAATATGTGTTATCCAAACAGCGACGTCTTCAATAGTAAATTTTAAGTCAAGCGGAAATTCTGATCTAATTACATGGTTATCAATATTACCATAAACAGCTCTTACTGGTTTTAATTTTTTTAAAGTATCAATAACATCTAAACTACCAATGTCTCCCGCGTGCCAAACTTCATCAGCCTGTTTTACAAACTTTAAAATTTGTTCATCAACAAAGCTATGCGTGTCAGAAAGTAGTAAAATTTTTTTCATAACGTTTTAAAATATAGAAATTGTAAATATGCTGTATATTTGCAACGGTGCAAAAATAACATTTCAGTTGAGATATTTTATTGAATTATCATATAAAGGAACTAATTATCATGGTTGGCAATATCAACCAAATGCCGTAAGTGTGCAAGAACTTATAAATAAAGCAATGTCTACTGTTTTTAGAACAACTATTGATATTCTTGGTGCGGGACGAACAGACAGTGGTGTTCACGCAGCTCAAATGTTTGCACATGTAGATATTGAAACGGACTTTAATGTTGAAGAAGTGCTTTATAAGTTAAATTCATTATTGCCTAACGATATTGTTATACATGATATTTTAAAGGTTGAAAATGAGGCGCATGCTCGTTTTGATGCAATTAGTAGAAGTTATGAATATCGTATTTTTAAAGGTAGAAATCCTTTTTTAACAGAAACAACTTGGCAACTTATTAATAAAAAGTTAAATATTGATAAAATGAATGAGGCAGCCGAAATTTTGTTAACTTACACTAATTTTCAATGTTTTTCTCGTTCAAATTCTGATGTAAAAACATACAATTGTGCTATTACAAATGCCCAATGGATTGAGGATGATAATTTTCTTATTTTTCATATTTCAGCAGACAGATTTTTAAGAAATATGGTAAGAGCTGTTGTTGGTACGTTATTAGAAGTAGGAGAAGAAAAAATAACTATTGAAGATTTTAAAAAAATAATTGAAAGTAAAAATAGAAGTAATGCAGGACCTTCAGTGCCAGCAAAAGGACTATTTTTGACCAAGGTAATATACCCAAAAACACTATTTATTCATGAGTAAAAAAGTTACAGGCAAAGCGTTTGACCCAGTTATATTTAAAAGGTTAATGAGTTTTGCAAAAGACTATCGTTTACAATTTTTTATTGGAACTATTTCTGCAATTCTATTGTCGTTAGTTTCCGTTGTAAAACCAATTTTATTACAAAAAGTTGTAAATGTATATCTTGAAAATAAAGACAAAGAAGGGTTAATGTATTACGCTTTGTTGATGGTGGTTTTTTTATTAAGTGAAGTTTTTTTACAGTTTATATTTATTTATAAAGTAAACTGGCTTGGTCAGCATATTATTAAAGATATTAGAATAAAACTGCAAAAACATATGTTGCAGTTTAAAATGACATATTTTGATAATTCTTCCGTAGGAAAATTAGTAACAAGATTGGTTTCAGATACAGAAACTATTGCACAGTTTTTTGGACAAGGATTGTTCATGATTGTAAGTGATATTTTAAAAATGTTTGTAGTGGCAATTGTAATGTTGTGGATGAACTGGAAAATGGCGCTCATTTCATTTATTGTGTTGCCAATTTTAATTTATGCTACAAAATTATTTCAAATTGCAATTAAAGCATCTTTTCAAGAAGTACGTTTGCAAGTGGCAAATTTAAATGGCTTTGTGCAGGAAAGAGTAACAGGAATGAATATTGTGCAACTTTTTAATAGAGAAAAAATTGAGTATGATAATTTTGTAAGTATTAATGACAAACATAAAAAAGCATACATAAAAACCGTTTGGTACTATTCAATTTTCTTTCCAATTGCAGAAATTTTATCATCAATTGCAGTTGGTTTGTCGGTTTGGTATGGTGGTTTAGATGTGGTTTCAAACGGATCTACAAATGCCGGTGAAATAATTGCATTTATTATGATGTCTCAAATGTTATTTAGACCATTACGTCAAATAGCCGATAAATTTAATACGCTTCAAATGGGAATGGTTGCCGGAGATCGTGTTTTTGAAGTGTTAGATACTGATAGTAAAATTGCTAAAACAGGCGATTTACAAGCAACACATTTTAAAGGTAATATTTCATTTAAAGATGTGCATTTTAGTTATATAAAAGGAGAAGAAGTTTTAAAAGGTATTAATTTACAAGTTAATGCGGGTGAAACTATTGCAATTGTAGGTGCAACTGGTGCTGGAAAATCTACTATTATTAATTTGGTAAATCGTTTTTATGAAATTGATAAAGGTGAAATTTGTATTGATGGAAATAATGTTGATGCGTATACTTTACCTTCTTTAAGAAAGCAAATTGCTGTGGTACTGCAAGATGTATTTTTATTTTCTGATACCATTTATAATAATATTGTTTTAAGCAATAATAAAATTTCTCTTGAGCAAGTTAAAGACGCAGCTAAAGAAATTGGTATTCATGATTTTATTATGAGTTTACCAAATGATTATAATTATAATGTAAAAGAACGTGGTGTAATGCTATCGGCAGGACAACGACAATTAATTGCGTTTTTAAGAGCGTACGTTAGTAAACCAAGCGTGTTAATTTTAGATGAAGCAACTTCTTCAATAGATTCGTATTCAGAGAAATTAATTCAACAAGCTACAGATAAAATTACGCAATATCAAACATCTATAATAATTGCGCACAGATTAACAACTGTGAAAAAGGCAGATAGAATTATTGTAATGGATAAAGGTAATATTGTTGAGCAAGGATCTCATGCTGAATTACTTGCAAAAGAAGGTTATTATAAAAATTTATATGATATGCAGTTTGCAAATGAAGTTTTTTAAAACTAAAAATAGGTTTTAAATCATCTAATTTAAATCGTATCTTATAGTTTCAATTAGTTCGTTTGTATTTTTAAATAACACAAATTCTCCATTTTTTATATAGGATATTTTACCTGTTTCTTCTGAAACTACCAAACAAAGTGCGTCTGTTTTTTCAGTTATACCAATAGCAGCTCTGTGTCTTAAACCAAATCGAGAAGGGAGTGTTTTAGTAGATAATGGTAAAATGATACGTGTAGCAATAATATAATTTTCTTTTATAATAATTGCTCCATCGTGCAACGGACTATTTTTGTAAAAAATACTTTCTAAAATAGGAGAACTAATTTCGGCATTCATTTTGTCGCCTGTTGGTTTTACAAAATCTAAATTATGTGTTCTTTCTAAAACAATTAGTGCGCCTGTTTTGGTAAGTGCCATCGATTCGCAAGCAGCAACAATAGCTTCAACATCCATTGAAGTGTGAATTTCAGTATTTAAAAACTTTAATTGTTTTAAAAAATTCTTTTTATTGGTAAAGTTTGTAGATCCAATCATTAATAAAAACTTTCTAACTTCAGGTTGAAATACAATTAATATGGCAATTGCGCCTAAACTAATTAAAGCATTTAATAAGCTACTTAGCATTTTCATTTGCAATGCTTCAGTAATTTTCCAAATTAAAACTACCAGTGCAATTCCAATAAAAATATTAATAGCAACTGTTCCTTTTAGCAATTTATAAATATAATACAATAAAGTAGCGACTAATAAAATGTCTAAAGCATCTAAAAATGTAAAGTCTAAAAAATCGAGCATTTAGTTAGTATTTTTTGTAAAAATAGGAAAAAGATTCTTGTTATTCGTTAATTAAGCAATCACAAAAACCTACTTTTTCTTCATTAAATATAAATTCTATAGTATTGGTTTTTATAGTTGTGTCAGTAATATTATTTATAAGTGTTTTGTAATATAAATAACCCTGATATGAAATATTTTCAGTGAAATTTAAATGAAGCATTTTTTGCTTTTCTGGCGCTGAATTTTTAATAATGTTTAAAAGCGTTGTTTTAAAATCCTTTTTTTCAACAGGCATATCATTAATCCAAACTTTTAATTCAGTAAATATTAAACTTATGTTCGTGTAATTCTCATAGGTTTTAGCATGTTTGCTTAGATAATCTCTTGAAGTTATTGCGTTAGATTTAAAAACAACGCTATCAAATGCTATAAATGATAGTTTTTTTGAAATGGTATCAGAATAACTAAAATAATCATGCATTCCTTCTTCTGAGTGTATTGAGTTTTTGTGTTTATCTTGTAATGTGATAATAGTTGGAATAAATGTTTTTAAAGGCAACCTTTTATCAATGTTATAAATCCAGTGAGTTGTGCTAATAGTGTTTTTTCTATTTAAATTTGCAATGGTATCGTTGTCTTTTACGTCAAAGAAAAACCAAACTTGTGAATGATTAAATACTTCTTGTATACCTTTTTCTGCTAAAGTTGGTATTTTAACTTCTTTTTTACTGCAACCAAATAAAGTAAGTATAAATAGTAGTGGTATTAATTTTTTCATTTAGTTATTTTTTAATAATTCAGTAATTTTTATAGCTTCAACAGCTTCTTTTACATCGTGCACTCTTAAAATATTAGTTCCTTTTGTTAAAGCAATTGTGTTTGCGCTAGTGGTAGCATTTAAGGCTTCTTTTGGCGAAATATCTAACGGTTTAAATAACATTGATTTTCTAGATAAACCAACTAAAGTGGGAATATCTAAATTGTTAAATAACTCTAAGTGCGATAATAATTTGTAATTGTGTTCTAATGTTTTTCCAAAACCAAAGCCAACATCAGCAATAACATCATTTACACCTAAATCACGAAGTGCAGCAATTTTTTTTGAGAAATAATATAGTACATCTTTTACAATAGCATCATATATTGGGTTTTCTTGCATATTTTGCGGTGTGCCTTGCATATGCATAATAATATAAGGTACTTGCAGTTTTGCAATAGTAGAAAACATATTGTTGTCCATACTTCCTGTAGAAATATCATTAATTATACAAGCGCCTTTTTGCACACATTGTTCGGCAACAATACTTCTAAACGTATCAATAGAAATTAAAATGTCTGGAAATTCACTCGTTAATAACTCTACAACAGGGATAATTCTGTTTAATTCTTCTTCTTCTGAAATATGTTTTGCGCCTGGGCGTGAAGAATATGCACCAATATCAATAAAAGTAGCGCCTTCACTTAACATTTTTTCAACTTGTGAAATGATGGAAGTTGTGTTGTTAAATTTTCCACCATCAAAAAAAGAATCTGGTGTAATATTTAAAATTCCCATTACTTTTGGTGAAGTAAGGTCAATAAGCGTTCCTTTACAATTTATACTTTTCATTATCGCACTACTTTATTAATTACTTTGCTCATTTCTGGCGCTTTGTAGTTAAACATTTTTGTAATTAAATCATCAACAGATTCGCTAACAATCAGCATTTCTTTGTTAGACTGTTTTAAATAACCTTCTGTAACCATCACATCTAATTGTTTAATTAAGTGGTTAAAAAATCCGTTAGTATTTAAAATGCCAACTGGTTTTTTTTCAATGCCGAGTTGATTGAGGGTTAACGCTTCAAAAATTTCATCTAAAGTACCAAATCCACCAGGTAATGCAATATACCCATCCACCAATTTGCTGATTCTCACTTTTCGTTTGCTCATGGTTTTAGTAACAATCATTTCTGTAATATTTGTATGAGCAACTTCTTCGTGGCGTAATAAACCAGGAATAACGCCAATAACTTCACCTTTTTTTTCAATAATAGTATCAGCAATAACGCCCATCATTCCAATTTTTCCACCGCCATACACCAATCCAATATTGTTTTTGGCAAAATATAAACCTAATTTTATAGCATCATTCTTATAAATTTCATTAAATCCTAAACTAGAACCACAAAAAACAGCAACTTTCTTCATAATTGGGGAATTGATTTTTTAATTCATTAAATTTGTTCGAAATTTACGGAAATAATTAAAGTTACATGCAACAAACTTCAAAACAATACGATGAGGTTATTGAAAAATGCCGCACCTTATATAGTAACAAGCTAAAAGATTATGGAAGTGCTTGGCGAATATTAAGATTGCCATCATTAACCGATCAAATATTTATTAAAGCGCAACGCATTCGTCAGTTACAAGAAAATTCTACAAGAAAAGTAGATGAAGGTGAAGTTTCTGAATTTATTGGTATAATAAATTATGCTATAATGGCTTTAATTCAACTAGAAAAAGGTGTAGTTGAACAGCCAGATTTAACGATGGATGAAGCTATAAAACTATATGATAAACACGTAAGTATTACCAAAAAATTAATGGAAGATAAAAATCATGATTATGGTGAGGCTTGGCGCGATATGCGTGTGAGTTCGTTAACAGATTTAATTCTTCAAAAATTATTGCGTGTAAAACAGATAGAAGATAATAAAGGAAAAACAATTGTATCAGAAGGAATTGATGCAAATTATCAGGATATGATTAATTATGCTGTTTTTGCGTTAATCCATTTAAAAGAAAATTAGAAAATGAAAGTATTGGTTCAAATTTGTAGGTTTTTTGTTGCGTTCACATTTATTTTTTCAGGATTTGTAAAATTAGTAGATCCTTTAGGCTCTGCTTACAAGTTTCAAGAATATTTTGGTGTTGATGTTTTAAATCTTGAATTTTTGATTCCGTATGCGTTGCCATTTTCAATACTATTAATTTTAGCAGAAATTATGCTAGGTGTTATGTTATTGGTTGGGTATTTACCAAAATTTACAGCATGGAGTTTGTTACTTTTAATTACTGTGTTTTTATTTTTAACGTGGTATTCCGCTTATTATAATAAGGTAACAGATTGTGGTTGTTTTGGTGATGCTGTAAAACTATCAACCTGGGGAACATTTTATAAAAATGTGGTATTAATTGCGCTCATCTTAATTTTAGTATGGAAATCTAAACTTATTTCCCCAATTTTTAGTGTTCCAATTGCTAAATGGTCAACCTTTCTATCGTTTTTTGCATTTTTATATATTACCTATTATGTATTGGTGCATTTACCAATTATAGATTTTAGACCCTATGCAGTAGGAAATAGTATTCCTGAAGGAATGAAATTTGTTGGACAAGAATTACCACCAATACACGACTTTTATTTGGAATCTAATGATGGCGAAAATTTAACTGATAAAGTATTAGCTGATAAAAAAGCACTACTAATTATAATGTATAATATTAGCAAAAGTGACAGAGATGGTTTTACTAATATTAAAAAAGTTACCGATAAAGCTCTTGAAAAAGGGTATACTGTTTATGCATTATCCGCATCTTTAAATGATGAATTTATAGATATTAAAGAAGAGTTTGACTTAAATTTTGACATGTTGTTTTGCGATGAAACAACGTTGAAAACTATTATTAGAGCAAATCCAGGAATTTTAACTTTAGAAGAAGGTGTTGTAAAAGGTAAATGGAATTGGATTGATGCTGATAAAGTTAAACTCAATTAATATTCAAAATACTAATGAAACAAGCTTTTTTGGTTTTTATAGGTGGTGGTTTTGGAAGTGTTGCTAGGTATTTTGTAGGTAAATATTTAAATACGCCTGGAAATCACATTCCTTACGGAACCTTTCTTGCAAATGTGTTCGGGAGTTTGTTAATTGGATTAATATTGGGTTATTTATCAAAAACATCTAATATGTCGCAAAGCCAATCGTTATTATTAGCTTCAGGGTTTTGTGGAGGATTTACAACTTTTTCTACCTTTGCTTATGAAAATCAACTATTTATTAAAAATGGTGATTACTTAAATTTTTTATTTTACACATTTATTTCTCTCCTAGTCGGTTTTTCTGCTGTTTTTGCAGGAATTTATCTTTCAAAACTAGTGTAGTACCTCATTTTATCCTTTAAAACTAATTTATAGTTCTATTTTATTCGATTATATTCGATAAAATAGAACTATTATTTTTTTATACCTATAAAAAAATAGGGGTAAAAATAAATAAAATATAAAAATAACATTGATACCCCTAAAAAATTAGGGGGTAAAAAAAATATAATATACTTTTGCTTCGAAATCAATTATAAAAATCACTTTATTATGAAGAAAATTGAAGCAATTATTAGAAAATCAAAATTTGATGAAGTTAAAGAGGCTTTGCATCAAATTGAGGTTAATTTTTTTAGTTACTGGGATGTAACTGGTGTTGGTAATGAAAAGCAAGGTCATGTGTATAGAGGTGTTAGTTATAGCACATCAGATATTCAGCGAAGGTTTTTATCAATTGTAGTTTCTGATCCATTTTTAGATAGAACAATAGATGTCTTGTTAAGAACGGCGTGTACGGGAATGGTTGGGGACGGAAAAATATTTGTATCAGATATTGAAGAAACCTATAGGATAAGAACCAAAGAAAAAGGATCTGACGCCTTAAAATAATAAAAATCAATTTTAAACTTATAAAAAATAAATATTATGGATACTAATGCTGTATTAGACTTAATGTGGATAGTGGTTTGTGGAATTTTAGTGTTTTTTATGCAAGCGGGTTTTACGCTTGTGGAAACTGGATTTACAAGAGCTAAAAATGCTGGAAATATAATCATGAAAAACTTAATGGATTTGTGTATAGGTAGTCTTGGTTTTTGGGCTATTGGTTATACAATTATGTATGGAGATTCTATAAGTGCTTTTATAGGAAGCCCTTCATTGTTTTTCTCTGATGCTGAAAATATGCACAACTTATTCTTTCAAACTGTTTTTGCAGCAACGGCTGCAACTATAGTTTCTGGAGCAATTGCTGAAAGAACAAAGTTTACAACATACCTTATTTTCTCTTTAATAATGACTGTTTTTATTTATCCTATATCTGGTCATTGGGTTTGGCAAGGTTCAGGTTGGTTAACTAATTTAGGGTTTATTGATTTTGCAGGTTCTACGGTTGTTCACTCTGTTGGTGGTTGGGCTGCTTTAATTGCTGCATTTTTGGTGGGACCAAGAATTGGAAAATACACTAATGGAAAGTCAAACGCAATTCAAGGACATAACTTACTAATTGGAGCGTTGGGTATTTTTATCTTATGGCTAGGTTGGTTTGGATTTAATGCAGGTTCTCAGTTAGCAATCTCTGGAGATAATGCAAATGCTGTTGCTGGAATTGTAATAACAACAAATTTGGCGGCTGCAGCAGGAGCTTTAGTGGCAATGTTTGTTTCTTGGGGATTGTACGGAAAACCAGATATTTCAATGACGCTAAATGGTGCGTTGGCAGGTTTAGTTGCAATTACAGCTGGTTGTGCTGCAGTTAGTCCGGTTGGGGCAACTATAATAGGTATTATTGCTGGTGTAGTTATTGTTTTTTCAATTGAATTTATAGATAAGAAATTAAAAATAGATGATCCTGTTGGGGCTATTTCTGTGCACGGTGTGTGTGGTGCTATAGGTACTTTATTGGTTGGTGTATTTGCAATTGATGGAGGTTTGTTATATGGTGGTGGATTTCATCAGTTAGGTGTGCAAGCAGTTGGTGTATTTGCAATCGGTCTTTGGGCAATAGCTACGTCATTTATTGTGTTGTTTGTATTAAAGAAAACAATTGGATTAAGAGTTTCTAAAGAAGAAGAGGTAGATGGTTTAGATATTCATGAACATAAGGCAAATGTTTATAATGATTAGTCTAATCGCGTAAATTAAATAACAATCAATCAATTATTAATAATTAAATTTAAAAAGAATGAAAACAATTAAAACAATAGTAGTAGTTTTTGTAGCATTATTATCAATAACGGCAATGAATGCTCAGGAAGAATCTGGTGCTTCAGTAGATTTAGGATTAGATGTGCAATCAAGATATATTTGGAGAGGTCTACAATTAGGTGGTGCTAGTCCAAGTTTACAACCTTATGTAGAATTATCTACCGGAAAATTTGCTTTTGGTGCATGGGGAGCATACTCAACAGGTGGAGTTTCTGCTGGTCAAGAAGCAGATTTGTATGCTACTTTTAATGCAACTGATAATTTTTCAATCACATTAACAGATTATTTCTTTCCAGTAGAAGGTGGTGCTATGGATTATTTAAAATATAACGGACATGTTTTGGAATTAATGTTAGGGTATACTGCAGGAGATTTTGGTTTTACACTTGCCACAAATATTGCAGGAAATGCTGATATGGATGCAAACGGAGATCAGGCGTATTCAACCTATGCTGAAATCAGTTACGGAACTACCATAGGTTCTGCAGATTTTGGAATATTTGCTGGTGCTGTTTTTATGGATGATGCAGGTTATTACTTAACGTCTGGTTCTGGTTTTATTAATTTAGGGGTGAGTGCGTCAAAAGAAATTAAAATTTCAGATTCTTTTAGTTTACCTGTAAATGCGGCTTTAACGGTTAATCCAGATGCTGAAAATGTTTACTTAACATTCGGGTTCTCGCTATAATATTATAATTGAGGTTTAGTTAAAAATCACCTTAAGGATGTATTCCTTAGGGTGATTTTGTTTTATTATATTTTTAATAATATTTAAGTATTAGTAATTAACTATAAAATAAATAGGGTTAAAATTAATAATACACTAAAAATTAAATTTACACCCTATAAAAATTAGGGGTTAATAAAAAAATAATATATTTTTGGCCGAATCAATCATTAAAAGTACAATTATGAAGAAAATTGAAGCAATAATCAGAAAGTCAAAATTTACGGAAGTTAAAGAAGCTTTACATCAAATTGAGGTGAATTTTTTTAGCTACTGGGATGTAACTGGAGTTGGAAACGAAAAGGAAGGTCATGTGTATAGAGGTGTTAGTTATAGTACATCTGACATTCAAAGAAGGTATTTATCCATAGTGGTATCCGATCCATTTTTAGACAGAACTATAGATGTATTGTTGAAAACAGCCTACACTGGCGCTGTTGGTGATGGAAAAATATTTGTTTCTGATGTAATTGAAACTTATAGAATAAGAACAAAAGAAACTGGTTCAGCGTCTTTAAAATAAAAATTAAGAATTAATATTATGGAAGAAACAATATTTACTGTTAACAATGTGTGGATGATGATTTGTACGGCATTAGTTTTTTTAATGCATTTAGGATTTTCATTGTTAGAAATTGGTTTAACTCGACAAAAAAATACAATTAATATTTTATTTAAAAATGTTTTTATCATCTCTATAGGGTTGGTTTTATATGCTTTAGTTGGTTTTAATTTAATGTATCCTGGTTCATTTATTGGTGGGGTAATTCCAGATTACTTTTTTAATTTGTTTGGATTAAATCAACCAGAAAATGGTTTAACGTTAGCATATGCCGATGGGCATTATACATATTGGACAGATTTCTTATTTCAAGGAATGTTTGCGGCAACTGCAGCAACCATAGTTTCAGGTGCAGTAGCTGAAAGAGTGAAATTGGGAGCATTTATGATTTTTACCATCATATATGTTGGAGTTGTGTATCCAATTGCAGGATCTTGGAAATGGGGAGCAGGTTGGTTAGATGAATTAGGTTTTTATGATTTTGCTGGTTCAACCTTAGTACACTCCGTTGGTGGATGGGCTGCTTTAGTCGCTGTCTATTTATTAGGTGCTAGAATTGGAAAGTTTAAAAAAGATGGATCAATAGGTGTAATACCAGGGCATAATGTACCTTTTGCTACGGCTGGGGTGTTAATTTTGTGGTTAGGTTGGTTTGGTTTTAACGGAGGTTCAGTACTTTCTGCAGATCCAGGAGCAACATCTAAAGTGTTGGTTACAACGTGTATGGCAGCAGCAGCTGGTGGGTTGTCTGCATTTTTAGTTTCATTGTTTAAGTACAAACAATACGATTTATCTATGTTTTTAAACGGAATTTTAGGTGGATTGGTTGGTATAACTGCAGGAGCTGATGTAATGAGTGTAACGGATTCTATTGTAATAGGATTTATTGCTGGGGCATTAATAGTTTTGGGTGTGGCTTTGGTTGATAAAATGAGATTGGATGATCCGGTTGGTGCTATTGCAGTACATTTAATTAACGGAATTTGGGGAACGTTAGCTGTTGGAATTTTTGGCGATTTAGCCGGTTGGTCGCAATTTGGGGTTCAGTTATTAGGTGTAGTTGCTATTGGTGCATTTTGTGTACTAACATCTTTTGGAATCATTTACACATTAAAGAAAACAGTAGGAATTAGAGTTTCGGTTGAAGAAGAACAGGAAGGTTTAGATATTCATGAACATGGTATGGATGCGTATCCAGATTTTCGTTTAAATCAACATTAATTTTATAAAATTTAGAAAGAGTTATCTAAAAAGTATTTGGCAACGTCATTCTGAACTTGTTTCAGAATCTCATTATATGGTTATCAATCCATAAAAAATCCTGAATCAAGTTTAGGTTGACGGTTTTTCCACTTTTTAGGCAGCTCTTTTTTTAATGTTTTTTATAAGCTTTTACGCCAGCTTCAATTGCAATATTTAATGTGTTTTCTTTGGGTGGAATTGGACACGAATATGTGTGATTATAAGCGCAATAAGGATTGTAAGCTTTATTAAAATCTATAATTATGGTGTTGCTTTCTGTTGATGGTATTTCTAAATCCATAAACCGTCCGCCACCATAAGTACTTTTTCCATTAGTGGTATCATTAAATGGTAAAAATAAATAGTTTTTATATTCAAGAGAATTCATTAAATCTTGACTTTGGTAAATGTTTAGTTGGTGTTCTTTTCCATCTAAAACAAAAGTTGCAATCGCATATTTTCTATACAAAGGCAATCTATCGGTAGTTGTTTTTAATTCAAAAACGGGTGAATTTGGTGTGTATTCCAATTGGGCAGTTACTTTGTATTTTTCATTTATTTCAAAAAACTCTAATGCTTTAAAAGTTTTTAAATCTTCTTTTGTTAATGGAGATTTTGATGCATCAGCATATTCAGTATTTAATTCATATTGAAATAGTTTAATTTCATCTTTATATGTTGTGTTTTGAGATGTACAGTACGTAAGTGTTATAGAAATTAAAAGTAGGCTAAGTAATTTTTTCATCATAAAATATTTAAATTCAAAAATAGTAATTAATAATAACTCGTTGAAAATAATTAATTTTTAATGAGAATTTTTCGTCAGTTCGAGTGATTTTAGACAGAAAATCGTATCGAGAACGGATAGACGATTATTAAAAACTATTTCTCAATACATTTTTGTTCCGTTATACTTCACAAAAATACTCGAACTGACGTTTTTAATAATTACATCCAACTGTTTAATAATAATAATATTATAAGAAGTTAATGATTGAAAATTATTTTGTATGTTTGAACTTTAAAACACAAAAAATGAATTATTGTACACAAAATACGGTGGTAAATAAGTGGTTATTAAATAACTATTTTGCTGTGTGTGTATTGTAATTATTAAAAAATAAATAATAGCAATTCAATTTAAGCCCAGCAAATAGCTGGGTTTTTTTAGTTTTAATACCATGGTAAAAAGAACAATTAGAGGGTATCATAATTCTTTTAAGGGCTTGTCAAAAGAAGTTTGGTTTTTAGCGCTAATTACATTTATTAATAGAGCGGGTACTATGGTGCTGCCATTTCTGTCGTTATATTTAACACAAGATTTAAATTTAACCTTAAGTCAGGTAGGTTGGATTATGACTAGTTTTGGAGTTGGATCATTTGTTGGAACTTGGATTGGTGGAAAATTGTCTGATTCTATAGGTTTTTATAAAGTAATGGTTAGAAGTTTGTTAACCACTGGTTTTTTATTTATTGCACTCCAGTTTATTCATACTTTTGAAGGTTTTTTAGTAGGGATATTTTTAACTATGATGGTAGCAGATATGTTTAGGCCAGCAATGTTTGTGTCGTTAAAAGCATACAGTAAGCCAGAAAACAGAACAAGATCATTAACCTTAATTAGATTGGCGATTAATTTAGGATTTTCATTTGGTCCTTTTTTAGGAGGAATAATTATTGCATCTATTGGCTATCCTGGATTGTTTTGGGTAGATGGTTTAACGTGTATTGCCGCTATTTTTATTATGAAATTAGTGTTGAAAGAACGAAAAGTTGCAAATAATAACAATACACTTGATGAAGATATTGTTACGCAAGTAAAATCGGTTTATAAAGATAAACCATTCTGGATATTTTTAGCTGTGGTGTTTTTAATGGGCTTTGTATTTTTGCAATTGTTTACAACTATGCCGCTGTATTATAAAGAAATTTTTTCATTATCTGAAGTTCAAATTGGATTGTTAATGGCTTTAAATGGATTTTTAATCTTTTTGTTTGAAATGCCTTTAATTCATTATATCGAAAAAAAACTGCTTGATAAATTAAAGATTATTACCTGGAGTTTGTTGATTTTTGCTTTAAGTTTCCTGGTTTTAAATACGGTAATGTGGGTAGGCGTTTTAATTTTAGGAATGTTACTAATTACCGTTGGTGAAATGTTGGCATTTCCGTTTACAAATAATTTTGCAATGAGCAGAGCACCAATAGGAAAGGAAGGGCGTTATTTAGCACTATATTCTATGGCGTTTTCTTTGGCACATATTTTTAGTGCCAAAACAGGTATGGAAGTTATTGATAGGTTTGGTTTTGCAGCAAACTGGTATTTAATGGGTGGTTTAGGTTTGTTGGCTATGGTATTAATGATTTGGCTTAGAAAATCTTTAAAGGCATAGTTTACAAAGTATTCGAATATCTGTTTATTCAAGCGTAGTCGAGAAGTACCAAGTTAGGCTGTTGCCTCTAGCGCAGTTGGGTGTTTGTCAGGTCGAGCGCAGTCGAGACCTAGTTTATTTTATCATAAATTAACCTCTCAACTGCGCTAGAGGTTACAATAAAATAGTTGAATTACTCATCCATCATCTCTCATCACTGAACACTATTTCAAATATTTTTCAATCACTTCTTTTACAATTTTACTATCATCAGCAGCATTTACATCGGCGTTTTTATAAATTATTTTTCGCTCTTTGTTTAAAATAAACGTCCAACGTGGTGTTGTAACCCCTCTAACCAATAAAAAGCTTTCACCATCAAATTCTTTGTTAATTGTTCCGCCTTCGGTAGTTGGTACCCCAAATACTTTAGAAATAGTGCCCTTAGCATCTGATAATAGTGGAAAATTTAATTGGTACGATTCTTTAAAATGCTGTAAGCCCTCAACTTCATCACCGCTAACACCTATAACTGACACATTCAATTTATCAAAAGAAGCTTTGTTATCTCTATAGGCACATGCTTGTTTAGTGCAACCACCTGTCATAGCTGCTGGGTAAAAATAAACCACCAAAAAATCGGAGGTTACCTTTGCTGATTCCCACGTTTTTCCGGAAGCATCTGTTCCTGAAAATGGTGCAATGTGGTCGCCAATAGTTAATTCTTGTGAAAAACCAGTAATTGTTAAAGTTATTAGTAATAGGGATGTAAATAGTGTTTTCATTAGTAGTAGTTTATGTTGGTAATAATACCATTTTTTTGTTAGTTATTTAATTTAGTTTCCGCTAAATGGAGATCCAAAAATTCCTATAGCAAGTTCTAACCATATAATTATAAGGGTTGCAAGAATTGCAAGAATAATTGCAATTCGATACTTTATTTTCTTTATTTTTCTCCATGCAAACTCACACATTAAGCCAGTTCCAATCAGCAGAATTCCAGCTATTACAAAATCAAAAAGACTCCAATTTACATCATCTGTGTACTGCATTGCAATTAATGGTATAAACAATAGCGCTAATGCTGTGCTTATGATAATAACAAGCCTTTTGTACTGCATAATTATAAATGTTTTAAGTTTTGTACACAAATCTAATTATTTTATAATACATTAAAACGCAATGCTAAATTTTTGATTAGAAATCCGCTATTAATTAAAAAGTAGTATAAAATATTTTTATTCTATCGCTATGTTGTCAATCTCTTTCATCAATCTATCGGTTTCGGTTAAAGCAACTATTATTTTTTGATAATGAAATATATCCTCCATTTCTAGAATTCTGTCTTTTCTATCTTTTAACCATTTTTGTGCTGGTTGATAACCACCAATGTAAAATTCCCAAGCTACTAACGGAATAGTATCGAAATATTGTTCTTCGTTTATCCAAATTCTGCCTAATTGCTTTTCGGTATCAAATAACTCCCAATCTTTTGTGCCTACTTTGGTGGTAATAGTATTGTCTCCACCTTTTGGATAGCTTGTTATGAAATTTTCAACTGTTGGGCTTTCTAATAAATGCAGTTGGCGAAGCTCGCCACCCAAATTAACCAATTGCCAAAATGTTTCAGCATTTTTTGGATAAGGCACGCGTGGAAAATCTATTTTTAAAAACTCTTTGTATTTCTCACGGTAGGTGGGCGAATGCAATACCGCATAAATATAATCTAAGATATCTATAGGCGCAAAGGTTGTTTTAAAATTGTTGGTAACCTCGCTACTATTGGCAAAACATACATTGCTTTCCGTTTCTTTTTCAGGGGTAAATGTTAACCCTAAGGTTTTGGCTAGTTGGTTTACTATTTCGTGGTTTAAATTGGGTACTCTTTCTGTTTTTGTGGTGGTTAGTTGTTGGTTGTTGGTTTCTGGGTAGAGGTAGAGTGGGAATAAACTTGTTATTTCACTTGTTTTATTTGAAACATAAGAACTTTCAATAATTTTATTTGTTATAAAAATATGTTGATATGAATCACCTGATTTAAACTGTTTACAAAGCGACAAACCCAAATTATCATTGCTAATAAAATGTTGCATAACTTCTAAACGGCTTCTTTCAATGAAATCATTATTATAATACAAGTTCCTATTATCAAAAGGTCTGTATGTAACAGTTGTAATATCATTCAAATTAAATTGTTTAGAGTTTAATTTAACTTCATCAATCTTCCAACTTTTATTTTCCCGTAAATTATATTTATTAAGTAATTCTTCTTTTTCTAAAGTGAAAAATGATTTTATCCTATTTTCAAGAACTTGTTTATTTTCATCAATGACAAAACCATCACGAGAAGTAACTATCCCAACATTATTAACAGGAAATAAATTTGTTAAAGAAAAACCTTTATTATATTCATCTTCAACTTCAAAATCTTTTTGCACCATAAAATAATTGGGTGCTTTATTTGGCAACTCTTTGTAATTAATTGTTTTTAAGGAGTTTTTAGTTAGGAAGTCATATTTAAATTCACGTTTTCCAAATAAATCATAATGAAATACTTTTCCTAATTCATTGGTTTTTTTGTTGCCTGTTTTTACAAAAATGTTAATGGAAACCCCTTGCATAATATCAAATACATTTTGGTCTGTTGAGCCATCAGGGCACGTTTCTTTCTTTTTACTATTGCCATGTAAATCTATGGTATAAATTTTATCGTAGGTTTTTAGCAAGTTCCAACGCATTCCTCTAAAAGTTGGGTTATCTAAAAAACCATGAGGATTGATAAATGCCAACACACCACTTCCGTTTTTTTCAATATAATATTGTCCGTAACGTAAAAACTTCACGTAATCATCATTTATCCATTTTGGGTTACGTTCGTTTAATTTTTCCTTTCCCCCAGGTTCTTTTTTATAATCTTCCATAAGGCTCATAATCCAATCGCCTTTATTAGCACTTTCGCCACTATAAGGCGGATTTCCAATAATACACATTACAGGGGTATCGCGTTTTATATGGTTGGCTTCATTGGCTTCACTACTTAACCAATTGGCAAATAATGTACCTGTATCTGGGTGAAATTCTTCTAAACTGTTGGTTAAATACACACGTGTACGTTGGTTAGAAGCTGGTTTAAAACCAGTTTCTTTTAGCAATAAATCGAGTTGTAAATGTGCCATTGCGTAACTTGCCATTAACAACTCAAAACCATTTAAGCGCGGTAACAAACTGTTTTCAACATAACTACTCCAAATGCCTTCTTGCCCTTTAAACTTTTTGTGTACGTGTTTAATTACTTCAGCTAAAAACGTACCAGTACCCGTTGCAGGATCAAGTATTTGTACTTTGTGTACTTCTTGGTCAACCTCTTTATAACCGCTACTATAGTTTTTATTTGCAATGTCAGTTTTTACTTTAATAGTGGTTTTAGAAGTATCTGCTAACCCTTGTGGTAAATTAAATTCGGTTTTTAAAATATCATCTACCGCACGTACAATAAAATTTACTACAGGTGCAGGTGTGTACCAAACACCACGTGCTTTACGTAATTTAGGGTCGTACTCACTTAAAAAGGTTTCGTAAAAATGGATAATTGGATCTTCCATTTTTGTTGATTTTCCGTAGTTTTTTAAGATTTCTTCAACATTACAAGCTAAAAATATTTCTGTTAAATTGTCTACTATCCATTTAATGCGGTCGTCAATATCAGGTCCGGCTATATAGCCAAACAGTTTACGTAAAAACGGATTTGATTTAGGAATGAGTTCTGCAGCTTCTTGCCGTGTAAAACTTTCTAACGTTGGGTCGTGCAAACGCGCTGCAAACAAACCGTAGGCAATGGTTTGCGCGTATACATCTGCAAAGCCTTTGGGTGTAATATCGTGTATTAAAATATTTTTAAAAGCAAGCATTTGCTCTTTAAGTGTACTGTCTTCATTGTGGGTTTCATCGCTTGTTAAAGCCTTTTCAATAACATCAGACAGTAAGCGTGCTTTACCTGCCATCATTTCTGCCAGTTTTTTAGAACTTTTGATGGTTTGGCTAACGTGTGTGCAAAAGTCTTTTAGTAAATTTTCAAATGTTATAAAGTTTTCAGGCAGTGGCTGTATTCCTTTTTCGCTAATGGTTGCAATAGCCACTTTTGTAATAAATGCGCCATCTTGGTAAATGTGAAAATCTAAATAATCTGTAAAAATAAGGTTATTTAAAGACGCTTTGTAACGGTCAAATTGTTCTTTGTTTCCAGTTTTCTTTTTACCTTCTAAATCTTTATCGCCAATATCTTTAGCCTCAATAAACCCAACGGGAATTTCTTTTTTAGCTAAAATATAATCGGGCGCACCACAACTTTGTCGTTTCGGTTCGTTGGTTGCTCTAACATCTTTTACTAAACTTTCAATAAGTAGTTGTAAATCTCCTCTAAAAGTGTGTTCGGTTGCGTTCCCTAGTTGGTAACGTTGGTTGATGTTAGTAAGGTATTGTTCAATAGTCATCGTTTCTTTTTCAATTTTTTTATGCGCTTACTAAAATAGTATTTTTGTAGCAAGCATTTCATACTAATCAATAAAAAAAACGTGTTGGGTGCAATTTTTAAAAACGTCCGTTCTAGTTTTTTTGTGATGTAAAACGGAACACTAAATGTATTGAGCCCCGTTTTAATGACATTTTTAGTATTCTCGACTGTATTTTCTAACGAAAATCACTTGAACTGCTATAAAAATAGCATCAAAAACTAATGATACCCAAAAGGATTAAAAAAGTAGTCTTTTTTTTGAATATAGGTTTGTTTAAAACGTTGCCTATTAAATGTTGTTATTGATACGTATAAATTTTGTAAAACTCCTTATTAAATCTTAACAAAGCTTGGTATGGTTTGTGTTGCTAAAGTACAAAAGAGTGTTAAATAATGTAGATAAATTGGGTAAGTAATGTACATAAAATAGTTGAAAAATGTACTATATTTACAAAATGACTTAAATTGCTTATAAATAGCTACTTATAAAGGTAGGTGTAAATTACAAAAAACAATTAATAAATTACTTAATAATAACAATTTATTTATACACATTTTTAAATTTTAAAACCCATTTGTTTATGGCCATACGATATAGAATTACCAAACGAACCAATACCATAGCAGCAACCAAAAAAGAACAATATATTATGCAAGCTGTTAATACTGGTACTGTTAATATTAGAAAAATAGCTGAGGAAATTAGCACCGAGAGTTCTTTAAGTGTACCAGATGTTATTGGTGTAATAACGGCATTGGGCTTAAAAATGACACAGCATTTAGAAGTTGGTAAAATTGTGGATTTAGGTGATGTTGGGAAGTTTAAAATTGGATTTCAGAGTACGGCTGCTGACTTGGCTTCAGAATTAACGCCGAAACGAAATATTAAGAAGTTTCATTTAAATTATCAACCAGCTTTAGAAATGAAACATTTGTTAAAGAAAGGAATAACTGTTTATAAAGAAGGAAGCAGAAGTACCGATTAATTAGAATGACTATTATTTGCAGTTAGCAACAATTATAATTTACCTAAATTAGGTTTAAATAATCTAGTTATAATGGGTTTAAATGTGTTTTAAACTTTAATTAAATACTGTTAGGTTGTTTACTATCAAAAAGACTACATAGACTTAAATCAATTAATGTTAGAAATAATTTTCTTTTATTTTAAATAGATTAATAGAGTATAGGTATTAGGAATGTTTAAATAGGTTATGCAATGGTAACATCAATGCCTAGCTCAAAAAGTCTGTTTTTTGTTTTTTCATCAATACCACTGTCGGTAATTATTTGGTCAACTTCATGAAGTCCGCAAATTCTCCCAAATCCTTTTCTCCCAAATTTAGAAGAATCGGCCAACACAATTATTTTATGAGCGGCTTTAATCATTTCTTTGTTTAATGATGCTTCCATAGAGTTTGTTGTGGTAAGTCCATAATCTAAATCTATACCGTCTACACCTAAAAACAACTTGGTAAAGGTAAATTCGGCCAGCATTTTTTCACTAATAGGGCCTATAACAGATGAAGAACTGCGTCTAACAATTCCACCTAATTGAATAACATCAATATTCGGATTTTCTGATAAAATTAATGCGGTATTTAATGATGCGGTTAATACAGTAAGTCCTTCAACAGGTTTTAAATGTCTGGCAAATTCTATAACAGACGTTCCGGAAGCAATAATAATACTATCATTAGGTTCTAAAATTAATCCGGCAGCCGAAGCTATTCTTATTTTTTCTTTTGTTTGAAGCTTTTCTTTAACATTTACATGGTTTTCTGTAGTGTATGGATTAGAAGGGATTGCTCTTCCGTGCGAGCGAAACAATAATTTTTTTTCTTCTAATGCTTTTAAATCTTTTCTAATGGTAACTAATGAAACATCAAACTCTTTACTTAAATCAGTTACTTCAACAAAACCGTTTTCTTCCAATTTTTTTAAAATTAATTTATGACGTTCTGCGATATTTAAAACCATTGTATTGTTTTTTTATATAACAAATATAGTGTAATGTTAATTTAATTCGAAATATTTCGAAATAAATTTCATGTAATATGTGGCTTTATATAAAAGTATTTCTTTGTTTTAAAATTCATTGTTTAAGTTTTGAGGAATCAGTTGCTTACGTTCTTTTTATAAAATAGAAATATTTAGAAAGTCTGATAAAAGTCATATAATCTTAAAAAAAATATAAAAAAACTTTCGTATACTTTCGAAATGTTTTACATTTACGTTGTGATAAGAAAAAAAATATTGATTTAAATTATTTGAGATATGAAAAGAAGTGAGATGATTGATAAAATCAGCGGTACTACAAAAGAATTTGATTTTATTATTATAGGTGGTGGAGCTACTGGAATTGGAATAGCCTTAGAAGCTTCAGCAAGAGGTTATTCGGTTGTGTTGTTAGAGAAATCTGATTTTACAAAATCAACTTCTAGTAAAAGTACAAAACTTGTGCACGGAGGAGTTCGTTATTTGGCACAAGGAGATGTTGGGTTGGTTAGAGAAGCAGTTGTTGAAAGAGGATTGTTAACGCAAAATGCACCGCACTTAGTGAAAAATCAATCATTTATTATACCTACTCATGGGTTATTTGATGAATTACAATACACTGTAGGATTAACAATGTATGATTTGTTGGCAGGGAAATTAAGTTTAGGAAGATCAAAAAGAATATCAAAAGCTAAAACATTAAAACGTATTTCAACAATAAATCCTGATAAAATATCAGCAGGAGTTGTGTATCATGATGGTCAGTTTGATGATACGCGTTTGGCTATAAATACATTACAAAGCGCTACGGAATTAGGGGCTATTGTTATTAATTATTGCTCTGTAAATGGTTTGTTGAAAGATGATAAAGGAGTGATTACCGGAGTGAAATGTTTTGATGAAGAAGGTGGAAAACAATACGAAATAAAAGGAAAGCAAGTTGTAAATGCAACAGGCGTATTTGCTGATGCTATTTTAATGATGGATTCTCCAAATGCTAAAAAAACGATTGCACCAAGTCAAGGAGTTCATTTAGTGTTAGATAAATCATTTTTACCAGACAATGACGCAATTATGATTCCTAAAACGGATGATGGAAGGGTATTATTTTTAGTGCCTTGGCACGGTAGAGTGGTTGTTGGAACAACAGATACACCTATAAAAGAGGAGTCTTTAGAGCCAATTGCTTTAGAAGAAGAGATAGAATTTATTTTAAAAACAGCTGCAAGATATTTAACAAAAGCACCAAAACGAAGTGATGTATTAAGTGTTTTTGCAGGTTTAAGACCTTTAGCTGCTACTGAAGAAGGTAAGAAAACGAAAGAGATATCTAGAAGTCATAAAATATTTACATCAGCTTCAGGAATGTTAACAATGGTTGGTGGAAAATGGACAACTTTTAGAAAAATGGGAGAAGATTTAGTTGATAAAACCGAAATTAAAAACGGTTGGCCTAAACTACCAACAAAAACAAAACATTTAAAAATACACGGATATAAAGAAAATCCGGATCATAATAATCCTTTATACTACTATGGATCTGATGAAGCTGCAATTTTAGAAATGGCTTCAAAAATTGGCAATGGTACGTTAATAAGCAAAAGCTTACATGTAATTGAAGCACAAGTAAAATGGGCTGTAGAACACGAAATGTGTCGTACTGTTGAAGATTTTCTTGCGCGTAGAACACGTTGTCAATTATTAGATGCTCGTGAAAGTATTAAAATGGCTCCTAGGGTTGCTAAAATAATGGCAAAAGAATTAGGAAAAGATGAAGCTTGGCAAACCAAACAAGTTGAAGATTATTTAAATGTAACAATGAACTACATTTTATAAAAGATTAACCATAAAACCCAATATATAATGAAAAACAAATTAATTTTAGCCTTAGATCAAGGTACTACTTCCTCCAGAGCGATTTTGTTTAATCACAACGGAGAAATTGTGAGAGTTTCTCAAAAACCATTTGAACAAATTTTTCCAAAACCAGGATGGGTAGAACACAACCCAAACGAAATTTGGTCATCACAAATATCTGTTGCTGCTGAAGTAGTTGCACAGCAAGGTATATCAGGTGAGGGAATTGCTGCAATTGGTATTACAAATCAAAGAGAAACTACCATTGTGTGGGATCGTGAAACTAGTGAGCCAATTTACAATGCAATTGTTTGGCAAGATAGAAGAACGGCTAAATATTGTGATGAGCTAAAAGCTGCAGGTCATATTGATATGATTAAAAAGAAAACAGGTTTAGTATTAGATGCCTATTTTTCTGCAACTAAATTAAAATGGATTCTTGATAATGTTGAAGGAGCAAGAGAAAAAGCTGAAGCAGGTAAATTATGTTTTGGTACTGTTGATACTTGGTTGGTTTGGAAATTAACAAGAGGTAATATGTTTATTACCGATGTTTCTAACGCAAGTAGAACAATGTTGTTAAATATTCATACACTAGAATGGGATGAAGAATTATTAAAATTATTTAACATTCCAAAAGCAATTTTACCTACAGTAAAACAAAGTAGTGAAATTTATGGAACAACAGCAACAACATTATTTTCAACAAAAATTCCTATTGCAGGTATCGCAGGTGATCAACAAGCTGCATTATTTGGGCAAATGTGTACAAAACCTGGAATGGTAAAAAATACGTATGGTACAGGATGTTTCTTATTGATGAACACAGGTGAAAAGGCTGTATATTCTAATAATAATTTATTAACAACTGTTGGATGGAAAATTAATGGAAAAACAACTTACGCTTTAGAAGGAAGTGTATTTGTTGGTGGTGCAGCTGTACAATGGTTACGCGATGGAGCAAGGGTAATTAAAACAGCACCGGGAGTTAATTCATTAGCGGAAACAGTAGAAGATAATGGAGGTGTATATTTTGTACCTGCATTAACTGGTTTAGGAGCTCCTTATTGGGATCAATATGCGCGTGGCGTAATTATGGGTATTACTCGAGGCACAACAGATAATCATATTGCTCGTGCAACATTAGAAGGTATTGCATTTCAAGTTTATGATATAGTAAAAGCGATGGAAGCTGATGCAGGAGAAAAAAGTATTGAATTAAGAGTTGATGGTGGTGCAGCTGCTAGTAATTTGTTAATGCAAATTCAGTCAGATTTATTCCAATTTAAAATTATTCGTCCAAAAACTTTAGAAACTACAGCATTAGGAGCTGCTTATTTAGCAGGTTTAGCTGTGGGTTACTGGGATAGTGTTGATGATATTCAAGCACAATGGATCGTTGATAAGGAATTTTTTCCAAAACTAGAAAAAGAGAAAGTAGAAAACATGTTGCATTACTGGCATAAAGCTGTAAAATGTGCACAAAACTGGATCGAAGATTAATAAATTATTCAAAAATTATAAAAAATTAGATTATGTCAATTCTAGTAGCAGAAATATTAGGGACAATGTTGCTTATTTTATTAGGTAACGGAGTTGTAGCAAACGTAGTTTTAAAAGATACAAAAGGAAACAATTCTGGATGGATTGTAATTACCACTGCTTGGGCTTTAGCAGTTTTTGTAGGAGTAGTAGTTGCAGGGCCTTATAGTGGTGCGCATTTAAATCCAGCAGTAACTATTGCGTTAGCAACAGCTGGAAAATTATCTTGGAGTTTAGTGCCTGAATACATTGCAGGAGAAATGATTGGAGCAATGTTAGGAGCATTTTTAGTATGGTTGTTTTATAGAGATCATTTTAATGCAACCGATGATGAAGGTGGAAAATTAGCTTGCTTTAGTACAGGACCAGCTATTAAAAACACGTTTTCAAATTTAATGAGTGAAATTATTGGAACCTTTGTTTTAGTATTTGTAATATTTTATTTGGCAGGACCAAGCTTAGATATTATTGGTGATGGTATTAACGGAAAAGCGATTATTGGGTTAGGTTCATTAGGCGCATTGCCAGTAGCATTCTTAGTTTGGGTAATTGGTTTGTCATTAGGTGGAACAACAGGTTATGCTATTAATCCAGCAAGAGATTTAGGACCAAGAATTATGCACGCTATTTTACCAATAAAAGGTAAAAGTGACTGGGGATACGCTTGGATTCCTGTTGTAGGTCCAATTATTGGGTGTGTAATTGCAGCGCTTTTATATGTTGCTTTAGTTTAACAAGTTAAATAATTAAAATTTTAAAAATATAATAATGAAAAAAATATTATTAATACTATTAGTAGCCGTTTTATCAGTTCAAATGAGTGTAGCTCAAGAAACTGAATTGAAAGATGGTCCTGTTGATTTTTCTGTGAATCTACAATCAAACCACTTATGGAGAGGTTTGGTAATTACAGACAAGCCAGTAGTTATGGTACTTACAACTTTTAAATTAAACGAGTCAGGGAATTTTACTGCAGGTTTTTGGGGTGGAATGGCTATGTCTAATGATAGCGATGGAACGCATTACAAGGAAATAAACTATTATATGCAATATGCTGCAAATGGTTTTTCTATTGGATTATGGGATTTATTTAATACAAGAGGTGTTGCAAGTCCAGATGTTTGGGATTATAAAAAAGAAACTTCCGGACATTTATTAGATTTAAGAACATCGTATAATTTTGGTGAAAGTTTTCCTTTAACTTTAGAAGCAGACTTTTTATTGTTTGGTAGCGGAGATTCACAAATTGCTACTAACGGAGATTTTGAACAACGTACTTCAACTTATGTGCAAGTTTCTTATCCTTTAGTTAATAATTCTAAAGTGAATTTAAGTGGTTACGTAGGAGCAGGTTTCTCATTGAATGGAGATACGCATTTATATGGTGACGGACAGGAAAATTTTGATGTTGTAAATGTTGGTTTAACAGCTTCAAAAACATTAAAATTTTCTGATTTAAGTATTCCGGTTTCTGCAACAACAATGTGGAATCCTTCTACTAAAATAGCAAGAGTTCAATTAGCGGTTACTTTATTTTAATTAGAAAATATTTACACAGAGTTCTTTATATTTACACTACCCATAATTATAATGTAAAAATTATAATTATGGGTTTTATTTTTTTAAAAAACAATTGAATTCAGTTCTTCAATTGTTGCGTTATTTTTGGCAGCTTCAATAATTAATTGAAATGAATTATCCTTTACTTTTTCAATTTTTAAATTTTCTTGAGCTGTTATTTGCGAGAATCCACCTTTTGATAGTATTTTTTCAAAAAGAGTCCATGCCTTTATTGAAATTTCTTCTGTTGTTTTTTCAATAAATGTTGAACCTGCCCAAGGATCTATTGTTTTTGTAATATGAGTTTCATTTTCAAATATTAGAAAGGTATTTTTATTAGAAATAATACGTTGTGCACCTCCTAAAATGGCCGAAAACACTTTGTGATAATTACTAAAATTTTCAGTTGAATGTATTTGTAAGGCAAATGAATATTGTTGTTTAGGTTTTAATAAATGTATCATTTTTGCCCAAAGTAATCTTGCAGCTCTCATTTTTGAAATTTCCAATAAATGATCTCCACTTATATTGTAGTTAAACGAAATTTTTGAAGCAACAGCATCCACTAAAACGCCATGTAAAATACAATTATTTAAATTTTCATAAGTTTCAGCTAAAAAAAAAGCTAATTCATTTTCAATACTTGATTTAAGATTTGGTTGAATTGCTGAAATTGAAAGTGTTTTAAATTTTGGTAAATTTTTAGTTGAATAAGTTAAAATAGTTTCAATGGTATTAAAGTAAAAATTACTGTTAATAAGCGCATTTTTATAATTGTAATTAACCGATAAATTTAAAGTTTCTTCCTTAAAACCTAATTGTTTGCTTGCGGCTATAAATAATCCCAAAACTATTAAAATGGAGTTTTTAGTGCTTAATGTTATTGATAATTTATGTAGTGGAAGTTCATTTAATAATAATTTCATATCTTCAATTGAAGATATATAAATACCAGAATTTATTGTTGGTAACGTGTTTATTTCAAGAATAATGGATTTATAATCGGTATTTTCTTTTATAAATGTATTACTTTTTACTGGCGATGAGAAATTGACTAATAATTGTATAGTTAGCTGTTTTTTAAGAACTGTAGTAGCATTAAGCCCTCTAGTATATGGAGGAACTCCAGCAATAAAATCTTCATGTTCAAAATAAGAAATTTTCTCATGTTGAGCTTGAATAGAAAGGTCTGAAAAATCTTTACGTTTCATTTTTATTGTTATTTTTGCTCTAATTTTTCTGCTAATCTTTTCGCTTTAATTGGTATAATAACTGTTTTTCTATACGTTTTAGTTGTTGAGGTTTTATTAAAATAATCCAATTTTTCTGTGTCATTTTTTGATGTGTATGTATTGCTTTCTACCAAAACAAGTGCTCCAGTATTAAATTGATGTTGTTCTTTTTGAGCACTTTCATTAATTTTTCTTTGAATAGTACCTTCTTTTAGGAGTTGTAAAAATCCACCACCTTTTTCAATTTCTTTAAAAACTATAAGTGCTTTTTCAGCAATTTGTTTGGTTAAAGATTCTATGTAATAATTCCCCTCTGTAATTTCTGATCTATTTTTAGTAGAAAATTCCTCTTTTAAATTGATTAAATTTTGTAAACAAGATTTATTGGTCACATTGTTAGAAATTGTATGAGCACCGCCAATGATGCCGCTCATAAACTCTGTTGAAGCTCTTTGTACAAAGCAATTATAACAATGTGAACTTTTGTTTCTAAAACTCGGTTCAGCAAAAATTGGAACATCAACTGTTGTTTGGTATGCTGTTAAAACTAAATTTAATAAATAACGGAAAGCTCTAATTTTGGCAATTTCAAAAAAATAATTGTTTCCTATAGCAAAATTAAACTGGATGTTATTTGCAATGTTGCCGCCAAATTTGTTGAAGTATTCATTTGCATGGGCAAGGGCATAAGCAACTTGTTGTATAATATTAGCGCCTGCATTTTGGTACAAACCCACATTTACACTTAAAATATTGGCAGCAGGGTTTGTTTGAATGAGCTGCTCAATACTTTTAAAATCATTGTTAAAATTAGAAAACCAATTACCCGTTTGTGCAAAATTTCCTATAATATCAATGTTTAAATAAAGAGTTTCAGCATTTAAAAATGCACAAAGTTCTTGTATAAAGCTTTCAGATAACAATCCGAAGCTAAAATGGAATTCAATATTTTTATGTAATAAATTTTGAAATAATGTATTAAAATCAAACGGTTTTAATGCGTCAAATTTAAGAGCGTTTACACCTTTTTCAATAACAGATAATGCTTCTAAATTTGCAGTTTCTTCTGTTGTAATTTTTATTGTTTGGCAACTGTTAAAATTATTTTTGGTTGCAGGAACCATTATTTTTTCAAAATTATCGGAATGATAAAATGGTTTTATAGTAATTCCTTCGTTTGTTTGTGTGAGTAGTGTTTTGTTGTAGTCAGCGCCATTTAATTCGAACTGAATCTTTTGTTTCCAAGCTGTTGAGGAACTTGGTTGAAAATCATTTGTTAAAAGATTAGACATAGCTTTAGTGTTGAAAAAAGATGCGCTTAAAAATACGTTATTTTTTTTCTAAAGTATCGTATTCAATAATGTAAATATCTTCATTTTCTTTTTTCATATGGTATTCTTCACGGGCAAATTTTTCTAATTCTTCCTTGTTTTCAAGCTTATTAATTAATTCTTTGTCGTGATTTATTTGCGTGTTATAATATTCTTTTTCGCTATTTAGTTTGTCAATTTCCTTATCAAATTCCCGATGTGTTAAGTACGAATTTTCATCAAAAAAAAGCATCCAAACAATAAATATTGCTAAAATAACAACATATTTATTTGTTATAAATTTTATGAATGGCTTATTTCTGAATTGTTTAAAAGTCATTTTTTATAGTTTGTTACTTATCACAGTTCTAACAATATCAATTGCTACAGTATTATACCGGTCATTTGGAATAATAATATCTGCATAATTTTTAGTAGGTTCTATAAATTGTTGATGCATAGGTTTTAGCGTATTTTGGTAACGTGTTAAAACTTCATTTACATCTCTGCCACGTTCTTCAATGTCTCTGCGAACTCTTCTAATTAAACGTTCATCAGTATCCGCATGTACAAATATTTTTATATCAAATAAATCTCTTAATTCTTTATTGTTAAAAATTAAAATTCCTTCAACAATTACTACTTTTCTTGGATGTGTTATTAGTGTATCTACAGTTCTGTCGTGTGTAACAAAAGAATATACAGGTTGTTCAATAACTTCTCCTTTTCTTAATTGTTTTAAATGTGCAACTAATAAATCAAAGTCAATAGCTTTTGGATGATCAAAATTTATTTTGGTACGTTCTTGGTACGATAAATCGTGGGTAGCGTTATAATATGAATCCTGAGAAATTACACATACTTCATCGGCAGGAAGTTCATGTAAAATTTGATTTACTACGGTTGTCTTTCCACTTCCAGTGCCTCCGGCAATTCCTATTACTAGCATACTTTAATACGTTTGTTTATAATTGCGAATTTAATAAATTTAAATAGCATTCATTTATTTTAAATAAAATAAAAAAGCCTCTTCAAATTTGAAGAGGCTTTTTTGAGCCGATAGAGGGACTCGAACCCACGACCTGCTGATTACAAATCAGCTGCTCTAGCCAGCTGAGCTACATCGGCTTATTAACGGGTGCAAATTAAATTACTTTCTAACTAATTACCAAATATTTTTTCATATTTTTTTAATTATTTTTTATCCATTTTAGTTAAACCAATTATTTACATTTGATTACATTATTTTAATGCTTAAAAAGTGACTTAAATTAGTGTTTAGTGTCTAATAAGTTATAATGTAAATTTTAAAGATGAAAAAAATAGTTTTATTGCTAATTTTAGCTGTTTGTGTAACCAATGTTTTTGCACAAAAAAAAGAAAAATTAAAAGGAAATAAAATAGTAACTGATGTATTTAATACTTTAGAAGGGTTTAATGCCATTGATATTGGTGATAATTTAAAAGTCACAATTTCTCAAGCTGCTAATAATGGTTATCATTTAATGGCAGATGAAAATCTAGTAAGTGATATTAATTTTCAGGTGATAGATAGTGTTTTAAAAATTTATACTACTTCAAATATTGTATCAAAGAAAAAACTTGAAATTGATTTAACCGTAAAAAATATTTCAAATGTAACTTTAAGAAATGACGCTGAGTTACTTTGTTCAAGTAAAATTTATGCAAAAAATTTAACGTTTGCAGCATTTGATGATGCATCTTTTAAATTAGATTTAAAAGCAGATAACTCTTATTTTAGATTGGCAAAAAGTGTTTCGGGTGAAATTAATTTAACGGGCGAAAAAGCCATTGTAATGTTGGATGAAAATGCATTTATGAAAGGCAATGTTGTTTTAGATGAATTAGAATTAAAAATGGTAGATAGGTCGGATTTAAATTTATCGGGAGAAGTAACTGAATTAAAATTTACAGGAACTAATTCTGGTACTTTAAAAGGTAAAGATTTAAAAACAACCAATTCAAACGTTACTATTTCTGAATCTTCTAACATTTATATTTACACCAGTAAGTTATTAAACATTTATGCAAAAGACAAAAGTAAAATTTATGTTTATGGTGAACCTGAAATTAAAGTAGAGGGTTTAAATGATAAAGCTGAAATAATAAAAAGGTAATACTGCCTAAAATTTAATTACATAATGAAGCCTTCAATTTTTTTTGAAGGTTTTTTATTTCTAAATTTTAGAATTTATAGATGTTAAATTCCTTTTTTTGAAAAGGCGCTATTTTTTAGTAAATTAAACAGTCATATTATTTGTACCAGTGTTTTTAATTTCAATAAAAAAAGATTTACTAATACAGTTTGCTAATATTGTTATGTTTTTTTTATGAAATAAACATTCAATTTAACAAAATATTATGCGTTTAATAAATACATAAATTTAATACTTTTACATACAGATACTATAAAAATAAAAACGATGAATTATAAAAAAATAGCCAAAATAACAGCAGTAGTTTTAGTGCTTTTTGTTGCATTATTGGCTGCTGCACCATTTTTACTAAAAGGAAAAATTAAAAATGCAGTTTTAACTGCTATTAATGATAATGTAAATGCTAATGTTGATTTTAATGATGTTGATTTAAGCTTGTTTAAAAGTTTTCCTAGTGCTGCACTTACCATATCAGATTTTAAAATAACAACCAATGCTCCATTTGAAAAAGATACATTGACTTTTATAAAAGAATTACATTTAAATATGCCTATTACTGCGCTTTTTAAAAGTAATAGCGAATCTATTCAAATCACTGATATAAAGTTTGGTGATGCTTATGTAAATCTAATTTCAAATAAAGAAGGCAAAACAAATTACGATATCATGAAACCTTCTGATGCAAAAGATAAAAATAAAAAGGATGCGATTAATTTTGCCGTAAAAAGTTATGAAATTACCAATAGTCATATAAAATATAAAGATGAAGCAGCAAATATATCGTTGGAATTAAAGGAATTTAATCATTCTGGTTCTGGCGATTTATCTACAGAAAAATCGAAGTTAGACACAAAATCATCTGCAAAATTGTCTTTTCAATTTGACAAGATAAAATATTTTGAAGATAATGAATTGTCTTTAGATGCCATCATTGGAATTGATTTAAAAACAAACACCTATTCATTTCTTGAAAATGAAGCAAACATTAGTGGTTTACCTTTAATTTTTGATGGAAATGTAATTATGTTAGATGAAGGTCAACAAATAGATATTAACTTTAAAACTCCAACATCTTCATTTAAAAACTTTTTAGCAGTAATGCCAAAAGAGTATGCTAAAAATTTAGATAATGTTAAAACGGAAGGTGATTTTACTGTAATTGGTGTTATTAAGGGAATGAATAATGATGATAGAATTCCTAATTTTGATATAAATATTGCGTCAAATAACGCTTCTTTTAAATATCCAGATTTACCAAAAAGTGTTGAAAACATAATAATAAAAGCACTTATTAAAAACGAAACTGGAATTATTGCTGACACCTATGTTAACTTAGATGCTTTAAATTTTAGAATTGACCAAGATAAGTTTGAATCTAACGGAACTATTAAAAATTTAACAACAAATCCGTTAGTAAATGCAAAATTAAAAGGAACAATTAACCTTGCAAATATCTCGCAAGCGTATCCGTTTAAATTGGAACAACAATTAGCTGGAATTTTAAAAATGGACATTGCTACCAACTTTGATATGGAAGCTGTTGAAAAAAATAACTATGCGCGTATTAAAAGTAGCGGTTCAATGGCTTTGTCTAATTTTGTGTATAAAGGTGAAGAATTTAAAAATGAGTTTAACATAAAATCTACCGCTGTTAATTTTACGCCTCAAGCCATTGTATTAAAAGAATTTATTGCATCTACAGGAAAAACAGATATGAATGCTACTGGAACCATACAAGATGTTATTGGTTTTGTTGTATCAAATAAACCATTAAAAGGTAATTTTAATTTGACATCTAATACTTTTTCTGTAAACGATTTTATGAGTGATGCTAGTGCAATAAATACAGAAACAACATCAACATCAAAAGCAGCATTAAAAATACCAGCTTTTTTAGATTGTACAATATCGGCATCAGCAAAAACAGTTTTGTATGATAATTTAGAACTTCAAAACCTTAAAGGTAAAATGTATATTAATGATGAAAAAGTTACGTTAGAAAACGTAACATCATCAATTTTTGGAGGAAATATAGCTTTAAGCGGAAATGTTTCAACGAAAGAGAATACACCAACCTTTGCAATGGATATTGGTATGAATACATTTAATATAGCGCAATCATTTAATAAAATGGAAGTGTTAAATGCTTTAGCGCCAATTGCTAAAATTATTGGAGGTACTTTAAATTCAACATTAAAATTTTCGGGAAATTTAAATGAAGATTTAATTCCAAATTTGGGTACAATTTCAGGAAATGCACTTGCTGAAATTCAAACAGAAAATATAGATGCTAAAACGTCACCATTATTAAACACTTTGGCAAGTCAGCTTAAATTTATAGATCTTTCAAAATTAGATTTAAATAATATTAAAGCGTTTGTTTCTTTTGAAAATGGAAAAGTAAATGTGAAACCGTTTACTATTAAATATAAGGATATTGAAATAAATATTTCTGGTAGTCACGGTTTTGATAAAACAATGGATTATAAAGCAACTTTTATGGTTCCGGCAAAATATTTGGGCGCTGAAATAACATCATTAATGGCAAAAATGAGTAGTGAAGATGTTTCTAAACTAATTGTACCTGTTACAGCAAATATTGGAGGTAATTTTACAAATCCGAGTATTACAACGGATTATAAATCGTCTGTTACTAATTTGACAAAACAATTGGTGGATGTAAATAAGTTAAAAGGAAAAGGTACAGATATTTTGTCAGGCTTATTAAAAGTTCCATCTACAAATGAAACGGATACTGTAAAAAATACAACAACTCCAAAAGTTGATGTTACAAAGCCAAAAGTAGTTGTTGATAGTTTGGTTAAGAATAAACTAAAAGACTTTCTTTCTGGTAACAAGAAGAAAAAAGATACCGTTAATTAAAGATGTTTTTCATTAAAAAATGATACAATAACAGATGAAATTTTAATTTCATCTGTTATTGTATCATATCAATTCCTTGTTCAAAAATAACATCAACAGGAATATTAGAGTTGCTTAGTTTATTTAAATCGGATTGTAATTCTGGGGATATAATACCTTTTTCTTTTACCAATTTAGCTACGCCGTTATAATCACCGTTTCCTTGTAACTTTAAAATAAGTTCAGATAATTCGGTCATTGCAATTTCCATTTTATTGTAATTCACCGTATATGTTCCAAATTTATTTTTAGTAAAAGCACCTTTTTCTTTAAAAAAGTTAAAACGAATCATATTTGCTTTACCGTGCGCACTAGATGCTCCAAAACGAACAGACCTAAATATTCCAGCCATAAAAGTGGTCATATAATCTTTAATATCACCATCTAATTCTCCTTTTTTATGAAGTTGTAACACCATATACAACCCTAAAATATCTGCCTTTCCTTCTTCTAAAGCTGATGCTAATTCTTTTAAAGAATTTCTAACAGTGCCTTTATCGTTAATGGTATTTTTTATTCCTAAACCGTGCGCAACTTCATGAAACATGGTATTTGCAAAAAAAGCATCAAACGTAACATATTTTTGTTGTGTGCTATCAATTAAAACTTTTGAAATTGGCAACATAATGTTATCAAATTTCGCTTTCATAGCATTTTTTAATTGTAATCTTCTCGTTCCTTTTTGCAATTGCACTTCTTCATCATTTGGTAAATTAATTGCAATGGTTTTGCTCCCGGCATTACAATCTCCAGCATAATACACAACATCATACGCATTTAAATCTGAATCTGTTCCAGGAATTTCAGCTTTATAAATAGAATCTACGGGTAAACCTTTTTGAAGTTCTGGTAAAAAAGTTGCAAAACGCGCTAATTTAGCACTCCATTTTTGATCTTTTATTAAAACATACGCTTCGTGTGAAGCTTTAATTCCGAACAACTGATCTTCATAGGTTTCAATAGGGCCAATTACAATATCCAACGTATTGGTTTTCATATCCATCCAAGCTAAATCACTCGCTTGGTAATTATCATCTAAAAATGCTAATGAACGTAATTCTAAATATTTTTTTAGCCCAAGATCTTCTGCTAACATTGATGCTTCCATTAAAAGCATAGAAACTTTAGCAACCTTTTCTTTAAATTGTTTGTGATAAGGAATTGTTGTTAATTTTCCTAAACTATCTCTTCTAATAAATGTGTACTGACTTAATTTTGTTTCATCTGAAAATGCTTCAAATTCTACTTTGGTCATGTTTTTGGGATAGTAATTTGCGCCCAAAGGTTTTTCGTTAATTCCATCAACAAAAGCTTTATTTCCATCTAATCTGTCCCAAGGACCATAGTTAATTTCAATATACTTTTTAGTAGCTTCATCAGTAACGCTATCTAATAATTGCTTGCAGTCTCCATAAGCTTCGTACCAAAATAAATCATTCATTATTTTAGCTGCATTTATTAAAATAGGCAACATTTTTCTTTCATTTTCAGTTAAATTATTAGTGTTTGATGTTAATTTAAATGAAATATAATTATTTAGCTTTAACTCCATTTCAGTAATTTTATCTTCAACAGTAACTTGTTTAATTGGTTTACGAGCTACTTTATTATTTTCACACGAAAAAAGAACAATAGCAATTAGAAGTAATATTAATTTTTTCATTTATAAAATTATTTAATACTATCTATTATTTTTTGAGTTTTTTCTTTATCGATATCATAAGGCATTGTAATTGCTTTTTTGTCAGGAAATTGCTCAATCATTAAGGTTGTTGATGGAAATGCAAATTCTACACCTAATTCTTTAGCTAATTTTAAAATTTCCATGTGTAGTTTATGTTTTGAAGCTTGTTCTGAATCCCAATCTAATTTGGTAAAATACACGTTTAATAAAATTAATAAAGAAAAATCTCCAAAGCCAATAAATTCTACATTAAAAGCATCGTTTCTTGTGCCAGAGTCTAATTCAATAATTTTTCTGATTCCAATAATAAAAGCATCAATCAATTCTGGTGGCGTATCGTACCGAATTCCTAAATTTGTTTGATAACGTCTGTAAGCGCGTAATCCCTTATTGTTAACCACCATTTCTGATAAACCGCTGTTTGGAATTTGAAAAATTGATGTATCGGCAGCTCTAAGTCTTGTAGATCTAAATCCAACTTTTTCAACAGTTCCTGCAAAACTTCCAGCTTCAATCCAATCGCCAATATGAAAAGGTTTATCAATAAAAATCATAATGGTACCAATAAAGTTTTTTACAGTGTCTTGTGACGCTAACGCAATTGCTATACCACCAATAGAAGCTCCTGCAATTACAGTAACTGGATCTACGCCAAAAAGCGTTAAAAGCTTTAAAAAACCACCAATTATTACTACTCCAGTTAAAAAGTTGTCTACAATTGGTACTAATTGATCGTCTAATTTTCCGTGTGTTGACTCGGCATAATCACCATAAATAATCATAATAACCTGTACTAGTTTTAAGAAAACATAAATCCAGAAAACAGTTGTCATGATGTTTAGCGCTAAAAAGATAAAAGTATTTACCTCTAAATGAAGCATTAATGATGGGAGTAAAGATTTTATAAACCAAATTAACAGCAGTAAAACAACGGGTCTTGTTAATTTTCTGATAGATAAATTTATTTTATCGTTGGTTTTATGAACTAACAAGTATTGAATTCTTCGAAGAATTAAATACACAATCTTTCGTAAAATATAAAAAAGGACTAAACTTAATAGGCCTAGTATTAAAATTCCAAAAAATTGCCATAGTTCAATTTTCAAAAAACTGCGATGTCCAAATTCAGGAATAATTTGCTGCAATTTCTCGGTGTACCAAGGGAAAACACTTATATAAATATCATTAATTTTACTAGTGGTTTCAGGAGAGTAATACCAGTTTCCACCAATTTTTTCAACATAAATATCTGGCATTTGCGAAGGAAATAATACATATTTATACCCAATTTTAAAGCCAGATGTATCTGCATACATTTTGTCTGTTGGTACTTTTGAAAAATCAATTTTTAACCCTTTACCATCCAATATTTTTTTTAATTTAATAGCTATTTCTTCGGCTTCTTTACCGCTATAACCATAAATAGTTTGGGCAGATTTACTAGGTTGATATGAATCATCTTGTAAAAAATAAAGATGTGTGTATATTGTAGCGTTTGGATTACTTAAATCAACTTTAACTTTTTTTTGGGCAAATAATGTTGAAGAAAGTAATAAAAAAAATAATAGTATTTTTTTCATTATTTAAGTTTTTTTAAAGAGTTATCAAATTTAAATACAAAATTTGAAAGCCTATATTTAATTCTGTAGAATTCTTTATCTTTTTTTTGATTTGTTGAATTTCTTCTTTTTTCTTGAAGAAAAAGGAACAGTTTCATCAAATGTATCTTTTGCTTTATTTCCTTTGTTTTTTCTCCAATTGTTTGAGTCTGGCAATAATTTTTGAAGTAAATCGTTTCTTCCAACTTTGGTAAGCGTATTTCTAATCCACTGTTGGTTTTCCTTTTTGTACCAAAAAAAGAAACGATGTTGTTCTTCTCGTTCCGTTTTTGTGCGTGGCGTTTTCATTGGTTTTAATGTGTAAGGATGATAACCACTATAATAAATTACAGTTGCAACAGTCATTGGAGTAGGTGTAAAACCTTGTACTTGCTCTAACTGAAATCCCATATCTTTGGTTTCTGCAGCTAAATTTGCCATATCTTCTAACTCACAAGCAGGATGACTAGAAATGAAATATGGAATTAATTGAAGATTTAATCTTTTTCTGATATTAATTTTATCAAATCGTTCTTTAAATTTATGAAAATAGGTAAACGAAGGTTTACGCATTAATTTCAATACATTGTCAGATGTATGCTCTGGAGCAACTTTCAATCGGCCAGAAACGTGATTGGTCATTACTTCTTCTGTATAGGCGTCTAACTCTTTTGGATCGGCTAATTTATTAAATTCCGGCACTAGTAAATCGTGACGAATACCACTTCCTATAAACGATTTTTTAATTTTTGGATGACTGTCAACTGCTTTGTAAAGTTCCGTTAATGGTTTATGCGATGTGTCTAAATTATGACAAATTACTGGTGAAATACAAGAAGGTGAAACGCATCTGTCGCAAATCTCTTGCACTTTTCCTTTCATCTTATACATATTTGCAGAAGGACCGCCAATATCAGATAAATAACCTTTAAAATCTGGCATGTTTGCAACCTTATCAACTTCTTTTAAAATAGATTCTTGACTTCTGCTTGCAATAAATTTTCCTTGATGCGCAGAAATTGTACAAAAACTACAACCACCGAAACATCCTCTGTGAATATTTATAGAAAATTTAATCATTTCAAATGCAGGAATTGGTCCTCTACTATTGTATTTTGGATGTGGTAAACGTGTAAAAGGCAAATCAAAGGAAGCATCAATTTCAGCTTCAGTCATTGTTTCATAGGGTGGATTTATTACTAATTTAGTATTTCCAACATCCTGAAAAACTCTATCTGCAAATAATTTATTTGATTCTTGTTCAATTACTTTAAAATTGGAAGCGTATGCTTTTTTATCTTTTAAGCAAACCTCATGAGAATTGATTGTTACATCTTTCCAATTTTTATTTTTAGGAATTTCTTCATCTTTATTTAATAAAAATGCGGTTTGTTTTACGGTTCGTAAACTTGAAAACGGCACTCCTTTTTGTAATAAATTTACAATTTCTCTAAGCGGTTGTTCTCCCATTCCGTAAACTAACAAATCTGCTTTAGAGTCTTTTAAAATTGTAGGTTTTAAAGTGTCGCTCCAATAATCGTAATGTGTTACTCTTCGTAATGATGCTTCAATTCCTCCAATTAATACAGGTACTTCAGGAAATTTATCCTTTAAAATATTGGTATAAACTGTAGTTGCATAATCGGGTCTAAATCCTTTATCTCCATTTGGTGTATACGCATCATGATCTCTTTTTCTTTTGCTTGCTGTATAATTACTCACCATTGGGTCCATACATCCGCCAGTAACGGCAAAAAATAATTTTGGGATTCCCATTTTGGTAAAATCTTGTAAATTATCATGTACGCTTGGTTGTGGTACAATAGCAACTTTTAAACCATAACTTTCTAAAATTCTACCAATAACTGCAGGACCAAAAGCTGGATGATCTACATAGGCATCTCCACTAAAAAGAATTACATCTAATTCTTCCCATCCTCTAAGCTTTACTTCTTTGTTAGTAGTTGGTAACCAGTCTGAAAGTTTATGCATCATAGGTTGCAAAAGTACATTATTTTTAATAATTCTAAATTAAAATGTTTTAGTTGAATTTTAAAATCAATGTTAAGTTGTGTTAATGATTGTTAATAGATTAAACCTTTGTTATTTTAAGTAGTCTTAAGAGTATACATTAAATAACATACATTATGAAAAAATTATTAGGCTTAACAGCAATCGTACTATTGTTTTCAATTACTATTAGCGCTCAAGGAAAACAAAGTGGAGGAGCAAATAGAGGTTCAGATTTAACCATAGAGCAAAGAGTAACTTTGCAAACCAAAAGAATGGCATTAAATTTAGATTTAGATGCTAAACAACAAAAAGAGGTAGAACAAATGTTGTTGAAATCTGCCAATGAAAATGATAAGATGAGAGATGAATTTAGACAAAAGAGACAAAGCGGCGAATTAACTGCTGATGAAAAATTTGCTTTTGAGAATAGTCGTATTGAAAGACAAGCAGCTCATAAAGCTGAAATGAAAAGAATCTTGAACAAAGATCAATATGCAAAGTGGGAAAAAACTTTGATGAATAATAGGGGTAAGAGTGGTATGAGATCGAACAGCAATAATCCTCAAAAACAATTTAAAAACAGAGGTTAAGTTTGGTTTATAGTTTAAGTTAAAAAAAAGTGTTGTAGTCTACAGCACTTTTTTTGTTTATATACTTGAATTATTTTTCAATGTTTAATACTTGACCAATACTAATTTTGTTTGAATTTAAATTGTTTATTTTTTTTAATTCATTAACACTAATTCCGTAATGTTTTGAAATAGAGTACAATGTATCTCCTTTGGTTACATTGTGAGTTTTGTTTTTTGTGGTTTTTATGTTTTCTTTTAACTTTATTTCTTGTCCAACATAAATATTTGAAGAAGTTAACTCGTTTAACTTTTGCAATTCATCCAAAGAAATTCCATAGCGTTTAGAAATTGAAAAAAGCGTTTCTCCAGTATCAACAATGTGAATTTCAGAATTATTTTGTGTTACTCTTGTGTTAGTTAAAATTAAATTTTTTTCTTGCGTTTTTGTGTTTACATCAAAAGATTTTCCTAAAACTTGCGTATCATATTTATGCAATTCAAATTTTTCTATTAAACCAATTAATTTGGCCGGATATCTTCTGTCAGTTGCGTAACCGGCTTCACTTAAACCTTTTGCCCAACCAATGTAATCGCCAGGCTCTAATGAAAATAAATTTGAATAACGACTTCTAGAAGTTAAAAATAAAGAATGATCTCTGTACGATGTAGTTGGGTCTTTATAAACTCTAAAACATTCTCCTTTTTCATCATCATCATGTAAAGTATGATCTCCTTCCCATCCTTTGTGGCACTTTATTCCAAAATGGTTATTAGATCTTTTAGTTAATTCGCTGTTGCCGCTTGAAGATTCTAAAATTCCTTGAGCTAAGGTAATACTTGCTGGTATTTTAAATAATTTCATTTCCTCAATTGCTGCATCTTTAAAAAATGCAATATAATCTTCAGTAGAGTTAAATATTGTTGATTTTACATCTTTTTTATCTATATTTTTTACAACTACCTCTTCTTTATTTTTATGTACAACTTTTGGATATATTTTTTTTGTTTGTGATTGAGCAACTTGTTTTTTTGATTTACAATTTGAAAAAAATACAGCTAGAAGTATTACTATTATTAAATATTTAAATTTCATATTTTATTTAATTTGGGGTAAGTTTTTATTTTTTAAATAGATATTCATTCCACCAATTCCTTGTAAACCACCTGTATGAATTGCCAAAATTTTAGTTCCTTTTTTAAAATAATTATTTTTAATTAAATCTACAATTCCAAATAACATTTTTCCTGTATAAATTGGGTCTAACGGAATTGCAGTTTCATTTTTAAATTTATTTATAAAAGTAATTAATTCTTCAGATATTTTTGCATAACCACCAAAATGATAGTTAGTATTTAAACACCAATTATCTTTTTTTAGTATATATTTCTGTATTTCATTTTGTAAAAAATCTCCTTTTAAAGCAGGAAAACCAATTACTTTTTGATGTTTTTTAGTGGCATTTATAATTCCAGAAATAGTTCCGCCAGTTCCAACTGCACAACAAATAACATCAAATTTTTCATCTTCATCGGTAAGTATTTCTTCACATCCTTTTACTGCAAAATTGTTGGTTCCGCCTTCTGGTACTAAATAAAAATCACCAAATTCAGCTTTTAATTTATTGGTAAATTGTGTGGAAGATTTTGTTTTGTATTCACTTCTTGATACAAAATAAAATTCCATTCCGTGTGCTGAAGCAAACTTTAAAGTTGGATTATTTTTTACAACTTCCTCTAAGTTTACAGCCAATTCATCACCTCTAATTACACCAATAGTTTTAAAATTAAACTCAAAACCAGCTGCTGCTGTTGCTGCAATATGGTTAGAATACGCACCTCCAAAAGTGACCAATTTAGAAAAACCTTGTTTTTTAGCTTCTAGTAAATTGTATTTTAATTTTCTAAATTTGTTTCCAGAAATAAACGGATGCAATGCATCTTCTCGTTTAATAAATAATGAAACTTCTTTAGTTGCAATTTCCGACAAATGAATTTGCTGAATGCTACTATGTTTATTCTCTATGAACAATTTGCTACTTTTTCTTCAATTTCTGTCCATTCTTCCATCAACTCCTCAATTTTTTTCTTTTTAGATTCGTATTTTTCAAAGAAATTAATTTCTGAAGCTGTTTTTTCGTAGTCATCAGCCAGTTTCGTATCCATTTCTAAAATTTCTTTTTCCAAATTATCAATTTGCGATTCAATTTTAGATAATTGATTTTTTAATTTTTTAAGTTCTTTTTCTTCTTCTTTTGATAGTTGAAATTGCCCTTTTTTTGATGGTTTAGCGGTTGTTTCTACTACAGTTCTTTTTTCAGCTTCTCTTAAATTTTCAATTTGATGTTGTTCTAAGAAAAAATCGATATCTCCTAAATATTCCTTAATAACTTTATCTTTAAAGCCATAAACAGTAGTTGCCAATCCTTGTAAAAAATCTCTATCATGCGAAACTAAAATAAGTGTACCATTAAAGTTTTTAAGCGCTTGTTTTAATACATTTTTTGATGCAATATCTAAATGGTTTGTTGGCTCATCCATTATTAACACGTTAAAAGGTGATAATAATAACTTACAAAGCGCCAATCTGTTTCTTTCACCTCCCGACAGCATTTTAGCTTTTTTATCAACAGCTTCACCACCAAATAGAAAAGCACCAAGCATATCTCTTACCTTTGCTCTATTGCTATCAGTTGCGGCATCTTCCATAATTTCTAAAACTGTTTTTTCAGGATCTAAATATTCCGATTGGTTTTGGGCAAAATACCCAATTTCTACATTATGTCCCAGTTTTAAATGACCGCCATGGGCAATTTCACCAACCATAATTTTTGCTAATGTAGATTTTCCTTGACCGTTTTGTCCAACAAACGCTATTTTACTATTGCGTTCAATTAATAAATTAACATTTTCTAATACATGTTTGTCTCCATAACTTTTTGATAAATTTTCAGCTTCAAAAACCACTTTTCCAGGATCTTTTGATACTTGAAAACGGATATTCATTACAGCGTTATCATCATTGTCAACTTCAATCAATTCAACCTTGTCCAACTTTTTAATTAATGATTGTGCCATTGAAGCTTTATTAGCTTTTGCTCTAAATTTGTCAATTAATTGTTGTGTTGCTTTAATTTCTTTTTCCTGATTTTTTTGCGCTTGTAATTGTTTTTCTTTTATTTCATCACGCAATAATAAAAATTGAGAATATGGTTTTTTATAATCGTAAATCTTTCCTAATGAAATTTCAATGGTTCTGTTAGTTACATTATCTAAAAACATTTTATCATGCGATACCAACACAATTGCGCCTGCATACGATTTTAAAAAGTTTTCTAACCAAATAATAGATTCAATATCTAAATGGTTGGTTGGCTCATCTAGCAATAAAATATCATTATCTTGTAGTAATAATTTTGCAAGTTCTATACGCATTCTCCAACCACCAGAAAATGTTTCGGTGAGTTTATCAAAATCTTCGCGTTGAAAACCTAAACCTTGTAGAATTCTTTCGGTATTTCCTTGATAGTTGTAGCCGCCTAGCAATTCATATCTATGTGAAAAATTATTTAAATTTACCATTAAATCGTGGTAATATTCACTTTCATAATCCGTTCTTTCGGCTAACTCTACATTTATTTGATCAATTTTTGTTTCTAACTGTTTTATTTCTTCAAAAGCTTGGTAGGCTTCTTCAAGAATTGTTCTTCCTTCAACAAAATCAATATCTTGACGCAAAAACCCAATGCGTACATCTTTATCAAAAGCCATTGTTCCACCAGAACTTTCTATATCTTTTGAAATTACTTTTAGTAATGTTGATTTTCCTGCACCATTTTTTCCTATTAATCCTATTCTATCTCCTTTATTCAACTTAAAAGTTACTCCAGAAAACAAATCGGAACCAGCAAAAGAAACCGATAAATTATGTACGTTAAGCATTTATTTTTATTATTTAATGTAATTTTGTGTTTGTTTTTAAAAACGTACAAATTTAGTATAAAAAAAATTGGCACTCAATTAAAGTTTTAAGTATAAAAAAGTTACACAAATGTTTAAAAAAGGTACAAAGCTATATAGTATTTTGCATAATAAATGTCCAAAATGTCATGAAGGAGATTTTATGAAAGAGAAAAATATATTTAAACTACAAAATGCCTTTAAAATGCATGAGTCTTGTTCTAATTGTGGTTTAAAATATATGATGGAGCCTTCTTTTTTTTATGGCGCAATGTATGTTAATTATGGGCTTACAGTAGGTTTAGCCATTGCAACATTTGCTATTTCTGTCCTTTTTTTTAATTTAACTTTATTAGAAAGTTTTATTCCAATTGTAATTGTTTTATTGTTAACTACACCAATTACAATTCGATTATCGCGTATTATTTGGATTAATATTTTTGTGCATTTTGATAAAAATGCAACTAAACGTTCTAAAAGCGAAGAATAGAATATTCTTTATCTATTTCAATTTTATTCTCTAAGTAATTATAAAGTTGTTTTGCAGCAGTAGGTGCAATCATCACTCCACGCGTACCTAAGCCATTTAGAACTGCTAAATTACTATGGGTAGGATGTTTGCCTAATAAAGGTCTTCTATCATTAACTGTAGGTCTAATTCCAGCTAAATGTTCTACAATTTTATAAGAAGTATTTATAAATGTATTTAATTTTTCAACAAGTTCATTTTTACCTGCTTCAGTAGGTTCTAGTGTTTTATCTTTCCAATTAAAAGTTGCTCCAACTTTATAATAATTATTACCTAATGGAAGTACAAAAACAGCAGCTTTTATTAATGCTTCTACATTTAAATTTGGCGCATAAATAATTAACAATTCGCCTTTAGCTTCTTGCATTGGTACATAATTAAAAAATGGATTTTTTTTAATACCAAAACCTTCACAAAAAACTACTTTGGAACTTTTGATGGTTTTATAATTCACCGAATTTTTATCGATTTTTAAATCTGAATAATTGAAATCTTCTTTTAATAATTGCTTTTTGTTGAATAAATAATTTCGATAATCATTTAAAAGACTTTTGGTATCAATCCAACCAGTGTTAATTAATTTGCCAAATCCAAAATTTGAAACAATACCTTCTATTTTAGTATGTTCAATTTTCGGAATCATATAGTTTGATAATTGTTGATTATCAGCAGCCACAAACCAATTATTTTGTTCTTCAATTGATTTAAATATTCTATAAATATCAAGTGAATGGTTGTATTTTTTATTGAATTTTTTTTCTAATTCGGTATAAAAAGGTAACGCAATTTTAAGTTGATTAGCAGCTTCCCATACAGGAGTAAATCTTTTTAAAATTACAGGATTATAAACTCCACCTGCAACCATTGATGAGTTTTGAGAATCGTTTTCAAAAACAATAAATGTTTTATTGTTTTTTTCTAATTCTTTTGTAAAGGCTAAACCCGCCAATCCTAAACCAACAATAATATAATCTACTTTCATGAGCAGCAAAGATATATTAAAACAAAAAACTCTTACAATTTGTAAGAGTTTTTTGTTTTAATAAGTGAAATATTAATAGTTCCACATATCTAATTCTTTATTTCTAATATATTCTTTTATTTTGTTAGATTCAATAACTTGGAATAATGAGTTTCCTTTAACATATTGATCTACATCTCTATCGCCATAAATATTTTCTTCTCTATAAATTATAGAGCTAAATCTACGCGCATTTAATAAATGGTCAAATGAAATAGGATATGCTGAATTTTTTTGATTAAATACTTTCATTTGGTGCAATACATTTCGTGCATCAGGAAACCAAACCCAAAATAAAGGTAATTGTTCATCAATATTTAAATCTTCTCTTCCCATTGTTTGAACATCTGGTGCAACAGGTGCTAAGGCAAGCATTCTGTATTTTAATTCGCCTTGACGTTTATCAAAATACCATAAACCTTTAATTTTAAAACCTTCAATATCTTGTGATGTTAAATTAATTTTATCAATATATTCACTAATATCGGTGCTTCCTGCATTTAATTCATCAAATCCTGCATCGGTAGTGTCAACTCTAAATAATTTGTTGCTAATTTCAGATTTGGTCATTTTTGCAGTGAAATATGAATCATCGTAGATTTCAGTAATTTCACCATTTCTAATACCTCTTAAAAGCGTATCAAATAATGATCTTCTATCTTTAGAAACATTTGTTGTATCAACAGGATAGTAAAGTGGTAAATTAATTTTTTCATTTAAATCTACATATTCCCATACTACTTTTGACCATAAAATATCTCTATCATCAACATAACCATATTCTAAAGGTTTGTCATTATCAACAGCCATTTGTTCGGCAGTTTTAACACCAATATCAGAAGGTCTTTTGGCATTCAACAAATTTGATTGTGAATACAATGTATTTATTAGCGTAAAAGCCAAAATAAAAATCCCAATATTTCTTTTATTCATCATTACAAACTTTATTATTGTATTTCTATACTTACAGCAGAAGCATCTTTTATTCTATAAGAGCTATTACCTGATAACGTAGATTTTATATCAAATATTACAATTACATCGCCTCTTTTTGATTTTGCAATTGCTTTTTGTGCTGCACTATCCATTCTATCTCCTCTAACAACTACGGCTCCTTGTCCAGGAACTTTTATTGTAAATCCAGTGGTATTTAAAGATAAATCAAAGTCAAAATCTGGTAATTCGGCTCCTACTGTAGAGTTTTCTAAACTGCTGCTTGGCATTTTTACATAGCCAGATTGTTTTCTTATTGTTCCATTAGGTGATGGAATATCTTTAATCCTAAATGTTTGATAATTACTAACACTTGATCCGTCAGGTAATTTTCCCGTAACACTAATTTTAACTTCTGAACCTGAACCAGGAGTCATAATATATTTTCCAGTTCCACTTGCTTTTGATAAACCAGTACCTGTAGCTGAAACTAAGTTGTCTGGTACACCAGGTATAGAGATTGTCATTGGATTTGCAACACCTCTATATACCACATTCATTTTATCTGCTGAAATAACTGCACTATTTGGTTTTGGTATTACAGCATAGCTACTTTTTATTGGAATTGGTATATCCACACCTTTTTCAGTAAAAATAAATTCCCCTACAATATCTCTTTCACCAACTGCTCCAGCAGGAAAGTTAAGTAAAACTTGACCAGCTTGAATACTTGACTCAGGTAGTTGAGAACCGTTAACCTTAACACTTTTTGGTTTTAATGTTGGGTCAACTTTTCCTAAAACAATTTTACCTTTAAAAGCTTCTCCTTGAAAAAATGCAGTTTTTTCAGGAATAACAATTGCTTCATACTTTGTCATAGAAACGTCACTTTCTAACTGTCCACCTAATAAAAGACTATAGATTTCTGTTTCAGTAGTTTTAATATCCGTTTTCATAGACGTCATGTTGGTAATCGTAGAAATTAAAGGAAATCCTTCATATCGATTTTTTAACCAAGCTTGTTTTCCACCTTCAACTTTTTGATCAGAAGTATCAAATCTATTAGCAATTGTACCAGCTAATGGATTGTTTTCTCCTAACAATTCAATAATTCCATTTCTGTAACCATTAATTTGATCTAAAAATTCTTGTCCTTCTTTAGTATATGCATCACCATTAAAAAAATGTTGATCAACTAAATCAGTTTTGTCCATAGATTCATATGCTTTTGGATCTTCTTGATCTTTCAAGAAAAAGGCAATTTTGGAATCTAAATAATTACTAAAATTTTCAGACATTTCATTCACTTTTGTTGCGGTGGCATAAAGTGATTGATATTTTTCTGGTTGTTCAGATGCTTTTGTTGCTAAATTTTCTAAGGTAGCATTATTTCTTGCATCAGCAGTTATATTGTTTGCGGAAAATTTTTCATTCATATAGCCAAACGCAGAAAGTACCTCTTTAGACATTTGCATTGCTAACATAGCAATGAATACTAAGTACATAAGGTTAATCATTTTCTGCCTTGGTGATAATTTACCTGAAGCCATTTTAATTAGTTTTTTTGGTTAATAAATAATTATGATACACAACTAATTATTTTTTATTTGACATTGCAGATAACATTCCTCCATAAACTCCATTTAAAGAAGATAAGTTAGTAGCTAATGATTCCATTTGCTCTTTTAGTTTACCAGCATTTACGGCAACTTGTTCATTAATATCAGCTTGTCTGCTTGAGCTTTCTAATTGTATTTTATATAAACTGTTTAATGATTCCATTTGAGCTGCAGCTAATGATAATTGTTCACTATATTTTGTGGTTGCAGCAATAGAGTTTACAGCTGGAGCAATATTATCGGCTGCTCCTTTAAAGTTTTGGATACTTTCACCTAAACTTTGCATTAATGTAGCATCTAATTTAGCTTCTTTAAGCATAGTATCTAATTTTTGAGATAATAAACCTTGAGCTTCTTTTGCTTGTGCAACATCTTTATCTCTTTTGTTTCCACCTGCTAATTCAGGGTAAACTTGAGACCAATCAAGATCATCTTCTACAGGTTCAAATGCTGAGATGGCAAAGACTAAAGCTTCAACGGCCATACCAATGGTTAGCATTACACCACCCGTTAATGGTCCAATTTTAAAATGCATAATTTTAAATAAAGCACCAATAATTACAATTGATGCACCTAGGCCGTAGGCCATATTAAATAATTTTTTAGTTGATTTTGATTGTGACATGATAAAATAGGTATTGGTTTTTTTTATAAAATTATTTTCCACTTAAATTGGTTCCAAGAAAGTCTTGTACTGTTCTGAATCCAATATAACTTCTTGCTGTATCAGCATATTCATAATCGCGTGTACTAACTTCTAAAAAGTAAGCTACATCTTTCCATGAGCCACCGCGAATTATTTTTCTATGATTTTTAGACATTTCAACATTTGGATTCATAGTTGACCCAATGTAGTATGATGCTTCACTGTACGCAGTATTTGTCCATTCTGATACATTTCCTGCCATATTATATAATCCATAATCGTTTGGGAAGTAGGATTTTGCTTCAACCGTATATAAAGCCCCATCAACAGAGTAATTACCTCTGGTTGGTTTAAAGTTTGCTAAAAAACAGCCTCTATCACTTGTTGCGTAAGGACCACCCCAAGGATAAGTTGCATTTTCAAGACCACCTCTCGCTGCGTATTCCCATTCGGCTTCTGTAGCTAATCTAAATTGCGGTACTTGGTTTGATTTTCTTTTTGTATTTAAGTAATCATTTTTCTTTTTAGTTCTCCATCTGCAGAAGGCTTTTGCTTGCATCCAAGTAACACCAACAACAGGATAATCATTGTATGCTTGATGATAAAAATAATCTTGGTGCATTGGGTCATTGTAAGAGTAGTTATAATCTCTAACCCAAACTGTGGTATCAGGATATACTTTTACAACTTCTTGTTTAATAAAGTTTCTTCTTTCACCTTTGTTTCTAGCAGCTGATTCTTGATCTAACCAATAATATTTGAATTGAAGTTTATCAACATTAATCATTCTTCTTCCTTCAAAACTATCTTCAATAGGCATAAAAATAGAATCAATCATAACTTCAGTATATTCTTCACTTGGAAATTCATTTACATTCCAAATAATATCAGCATCCCAATTTAACATTTTACCTTGGGTGGGTGAGTTTAAATCGCCTAAACTACCGTAAGTATTCATCATGTACTTTTGGTATGGTGTCATTTTGGTTTCATCAATATTTAAAAATTGATAATCTTCTAAACCTGGAACTGGCGTTCCACCTGCTGACATTAACTCTGAATATAATGCAAGTTGAGTTCTAACAATTGAATCTCTTACCCAAAAAACAAATTCTTTATACTCACTGTTTGTAATTTCTGTTTCGTCCATATAAAAAGGGCGAACTGTAACAGTTCTTGTTGGGGTACTTAATGATCCTGCAACATCTTCACTTTGCTTTCCCATTGTAAAAGAACCTCCTGGAATTAATGTCATTCCAAACGGTTTTTCAGAATTCCATTTACTAGCCGAACGTACACCAACTAACTCTCCTTGATCATTTGATCCACAACTCCATATGATTAAAGCTAATAAAATATACAATGATATTTTCTTCATATTTTATACTCTTAATTCTTTTAAGACAAACCTATTACTAATTATTTTAATAAACAATATTTTCTTTATGGTGTTTAAAACTAAAAAAAACAATGTTTATTATATATAAATGATATTTTATATCAATTTTTTTAATGTATTTAACCATCGATCAGGAATTTCCTGATCGGTAGCGCTTATATAATCTTGATATGTACAAGGTATTAACGCATGTCTCTTATATTTATTATTTTCATTTAAACTTATTTCCATCCACCATCTTCCGCTTTTATTGCTTTTAAAGAAATTTAGCACCTCATTTTCTATTGGAACAATAAATTTTTGATAGTTATCTTTTAATCCAAAAGGGTAATCATTTGCTCTGTAATTTACTCCTTCAATAAAATACCAAATCATTTGTGCGATTAACTGGGCAGTTTGGTTTTTGTTGTCATATTTAGAGTTATACTCATAAATGCCAAAAGATGAAACTTTATCACTAATCCCTGCATATCTGGAAATTGCACAAATTTCAGCACCAGTAAATCCATTTGGAGTAGCATTGTTGTTTGCTGGAGCTTCTGAATTTTTTACAGCTGATAAGTCTATACTTACTATATCGGCATCTCTTAAAACTGGCTCAACTATTTGTAAAGAATTTGTTACTTCACCTAATCTATGTGATTCAAAAAATAAACTTTTTAATAAATCAATTTCATTTTGTGAATTAAAATATGTTTGATAGCCAATGTTACAATAATTGAATAAATTGCAAGGTTGGTTCATTACAATTTTACTTAAAAAAGTTTGTGAATTTAAATCATCTTCTATAGAGCCTAAATCAAATTTATTATCAACACAAGCTAAATTTACAGTTTGTTCTAAATCATCATATGCTCGGTAGTTTGCGTATGTTAAATCTTGACTACCTCCAATAATTATAGGAATGATTTTTATTTTTAGTAAACTTGAAATGATGTTTTTTAACGCAAAATAGGTGTCTTCAATTGAATTTCCTTTTTTAATATTTCCTAAATCTACCAAATTTATTGGCCAGTTTCCAGGATATAATGCGTAAAATTCTTTTCTAATGTTATCTAAATTATTTCCAGTGCCATAATTGTCAATTGAACCACGATCTTCTTCAACACCTATAATAGCTATTTTTTTGTTTTCTAAATTTGGAAATTCTCCCTTAGTAGTATAAATTTCAATACATTGACCAATTGGTTTATTGGTTTGTAATTTTGAATGCATTAATAATGCATCATCAATAGGACTTAGGTATTCGAAATTCATTTTCAGGGGTTAAAACTTTCTTTTTCGGTGCCAAGATAAATAAAAAAATTATTTTTTGGTACTTTTACTTCTCGTTGTTTTCTTTTTAGGGGTATTTTTTTCAATTATTTGTTTTACTTCTTCAAGTGTTAAATTAGCGGCATCTACTGTTTTTGCCAATTCAATTTTAGTTTTACCTTTTATGATATTGAATCTTCCCCAACGAGCTTTTTCAACTGTGATTTTTTCATCAGGCCAATTTTGAATAATTTTTTCTATATCTTTTCTTTTTTTATCTTCAATTAACTCTTTAATGTCACTTTTAGATAAATTATCAAAATCGTATTTTTTATTCACATTAATAAATGTGTTGTTCCATTTTATAAAAGGACCAAAGCGACCTACACCTTTTTGTACTGGTAAATTTTCATAAGTAGCAATTGGCGCATCTGCTTCGCGTTTTTCTTCAATTAACTCAATAGCTCTATTAATATCAACTTCCATAGGATTTTCATCTTTTGGAATAGAAACGTACATATCATCAAATTTTACGTATGGTCCAAATCTACCAACGGCAACTTCAACAGGTTTATCTTCATAACCTCCAACTTTTTTAGGAAGTTTAAATAAATCCATAGCTTCTTCAAAAGTTATGGTTGTTAAGTTTTGATCGCCTTGTAGGCTTGCAAATTTTGGTTTTTCTTCATCGGTAGCTTCGCCAATTTGTACCATTGCTCCAAATCTTCCTAAACGTGCATATACATTTTTACCAGATTCAGGATCTATTCCTAATAAGCGTTCTCCTTTTGCTCTATCTGCATTTTCGGCAACATCTTCTACTGTTGGATGGAATTTTTTATAAAAATCTTTAATCATTTTTATCCAATCTTCTTTTCCTTCAGCAATATCATCAAATTCCGATTCAACTTTAGCAGTAAATCCAAAGTCTAAAATATTTGCAAAATTTTCAACTAAAAAATCGTTTACAATATTTCCGATATCTGTTGGTACCAATTTACCTTTATCAGAACCTACTTTTTCAGTTAAAATTTTAGTTGTAATTTCTTTGCCTTTTAATTTTAACTCGGTATAATTTCTGTCTTCACCTTCAATAGTTCCTTTTTGAACGTATTCTCTTTTTTGAATGGTTGAAATTGTTGGTGCGTAGGTTGATGGTCTTCCAATTCCTAATTCTTCTAAACTTTTAACTAAAGATGCTTCGGTAAATCTATAAGGACCTTTAGTGTATCGTTCTGTTGCGGTAATATATTTATTTACCAAGGTTTCGCCAATGGCAAGTTTTGGTAGCATTCCATCTTGTTCTTCATCTTCATTATCATTTCCTTCCAAATAAACGGCTAAGAAACCCTCAAACTTTATCATTTCACCATTTGCAGTAAAAATGCTATCGTTATTATTGTTTTCAATTCTAACATTTGTGCGCTCTACTTGTGCGCTGCTCATTTGAGAAGCAATGGTTCTTTTCCAAATTAAATCGTACAATCTATTTTGATCAAAATCAACATTTATTGTTTGCTGACTCATGCTTGTTGGTCTAATAGCTTCGTGAGCTTCTTGTGCTCCTTTAGATTTTGTGCTGTAGTTTCTTGGTTTGCTATATTGTTTTCCGTACGATGAAATTATTTCTTGTTGTGCATCATTTTTAGCATCTTCAGACAGATTTACACTGTCGGTTCTCATATAGGTAATTAAACCGGCTTCATACAAACGTTGTGCAATCATCATAGTTTTTGCAACAGGAAAACCTAATTTACGTGATGCTTCTTGTTGTAATGTTGAAGTTGTAAAAGGTGCTGCTGGCGATTTTTTTGCAGGTTTTTTCTGTAAATCTTCAACTTTAAATTTAGCACCAATTGATGAGTTTAAAAAAGTTTGAGCTTCTTCTTTGGTTTCAAAGTTTTTAGGAATTGAAGCTTTAAACTTTTTTCCTTCCTCACTTAAAAACTCTGCAACAACTTTATAGGATGCTTGCGGAACAAAATTTATAATATCTCTTTCTCTTTCAACAATTAATCGAACAGCAACTGATTGTACGCGTCCTGCAGATAATCCGCCTTTTACTTTTCTCCATAAAACAGGTGAAAGTTCATAACCTACTAAACGATCTAGAACTCTACGCGCTTGTTGCGCATTTACCAAATTATAGTCAATTTTTCTTGGGTTTTCAACAGCTTTTAATATCGCTTTTTGTGTAATCTCGTGAAATACAATTCGTTTTGTATTATTTTCTTTTAACTTTAATTGCTCATATAAATGCCAAGCAATAGCTTCTCCTTCACGATCCTCATCGGAAGCTAACCAAACTGTTTCAGCATTTTTAGATAAGTCCTTTAATTTTTTTACAAGTGCCTTTTTATCAGAAGGAACTCGGTAATTTGGCATAAAATCTCCATCTACATTTATTCCAATTTCTTTTGAAGGTAAATCGGCAATATGACCAAAGCTGGATTCTACTTGAAAATCTTTTCCTAAAAATTTTTCAATTGTTTTTGCTTTTGCAGGTGACTCTACGATTACTAAATTTTTTGCCATAAATTATTTCTTTTTCTAAAAACACACCATGATATATAATGGCGATTTTGGACTGCAAATGTATACAGATTTTTTTTAATTCAAATTTTTTGTTGCAAAATGCCATTTTTTTAGTCTAAAAATGCTGTTAAAATTCTGCCAAATTGACACGACTTTAGTTTTTTGGTTATATCTTTGCAAACCAAATAAAATATATGAGTGCCGAAAAAGTAATAGAAGAAAAAAAGCAAGGACAAGCGCTTTTAACAGAACAAAAAGAAGGAAATCATAAAAAACTTTTTATTGAAAGTTATGGTTGTCAAATGAATTTGAATGACAGTGAAATTGTTGCTGCAATTCTTTCCGACCAAGGATATAATACCACACATTTATTAGAAGAAGCTGATTTAGTTTTAGTAAATACTTGTTCTATTAGAGAAAAAGCAGAACAAACGGTTAGAAAACGTTTAGAAAAATACAATGCCGTAAAAAAAATAAATCCAACAATGAAAGTTGGAGTTTTAGGTTGTATGGCAGAACGTTTAAAAGCTAAATTTTTAGAAGAAGAAAAAATAGTTGATTTAGTAGTTGGTCCGGATGCTTACCGAGATTTGCCAAACTTATTAGAAGAAGTAAATGCTGGTCGTGATGCAGTAAACGTAATTTTATCAAAAGAAGAAACCTATGGCGATGTATCTCCAGTTCGATTAAATAGTAATGGAGTATCTGCGTTTGTTTCCATAACCAGAGGTTGTGACAATATGTGCACTTTTTGTGTAGTTCCATTTACTAGAGGAAGAGAAAGAAGTCGTGACCCAAAAAGTATTGTTGAAGAAATTAAACAATTGGTTGATAATAATTATAAAGAAATAACATTATTAGGACAAAATGTAGATAGTTACCTTTGGTATGGTGGAGGCTTAAAAAAAGATTTTAAAAATGCTTCAGAAATAGCCCAAGCTACAGCAATGGATTTTTCTCAGTTATTAGATTTGGTAGCTACGGAATTTCCAAAAACACGTTTCCGTTTTTCAACATCAAACCCACAAGATATGAGTTTAGATGTAATTAAAACGATGGCAAATCACCAAAATATTTGTAAATATATTCATTTACCTGTGCAAAGTGGAAGTACCAATGTTTTAAAAAGAATGAATCGCCAGCATACTAGAGAAGAATATATAGAGTTAATAGATAATATTAAAACTTTATTGCCAGATTGTGCTATATCGCAAGATATGATTACTGGTTTTTGTGGCGAAACAGAAGAAGAACACCAAGAAACACTTAGTTTAATGGAATATGTAAAATACGATTTTGGTTTTATGTTTGCCTATTCTGAAAGACCAGGAACTCCTGCAGAAAAGAAAATGGAAGATGATGTTCCAGAAGAAGTTAAGAAAAGACGATTAAATGATATTATTCAATTACAACAGCAACACAGCTTATACAATACACAAAAATTTGTAGGAAAAACGGTTGAAGTTTTAATTGAAGGTTCTTCAAAAAAATCGGACGCACATTGGAAAGGAAGAAACTCGCAAAATGCTGTTGTAGTATTTCCAAAAGGAGATGAACAAATTGGTGATTTTGTAAATATATATGTAGAAGATTGTACTTCTGCAACGCTATTAGGAAAAAGAGTTTAAAATTATGGATTCATTACAAGCAATAAAACAACGTTTTGGCATTATTGGAAACGATATGCATTTAAACCGAGCTTTAGAAAAAGCAGTAAGAGTTGCTCCTACTGATATTTCGGTGTTGGTAACCGGTGAAAGTGGTGTTGGGAAAGAAAATATTCCAAAAATTATTCATGCATTATCACATCGTAAACATGCTAAATATATTGCTGTAAACTGTGGGGCTATTCCAGAAGGAACAATTGATAGCGAATTATTTGGACATGAAAAAGGATCTTTTACAGGTGCAACAGCAACACGTAAAGGTTATTTTGAAGTAGCCGATGGCGGCACTATTTTTTTAGATGAAGTTGGAGAATTACCGTTAACTACACAAGTTAGATTGCTGCGTGTTTTAGAAAATGGTGAATTTATAAAAGTAGGTTCTTCTGAAATTCAAAAAACCAATGTTAGAATTGTTGCTGCAACCAACCTAAACATGCACCAAGCCATTAACAAAGGAAAATTTAGAGAAGATTTATATTACCGTTTAAGTACCATTGAAATTCATTTACCACCATTAAGAGAGCGTTTAAGTGATATTCATTTGTTATTTAGAAAATTTGCATCAGATTTTGCTCAAAAATACAATATGCCTGGGGTTAGATTAACCGATGAAGCTGTAAAAGTTTTAGAAAATTATGGTTTTCCTGGAAACATTCGTCAATTAAAAAATATTGCAGAACAAATTTCTGTTGTAGAAGAAAACAGATTTATTTCTCCGGCTAGCTTACAACAATATTTACCTTCAAAAGGAACTAATTTACCGTCTATTATAGAAAGCAAAAAAAATAATAGCGATTTTAGTTCGGAACGTGAAATTATGTACAAAGTGCTTTTTGATATGCGTAATGACATAAATGATCTTAAAAAACTTACGCTAGAGTTAATGCAAAGCGGTGATGCGCAAAAAGTACAAGAAGAAAATAAAAATTTAATTAAAAAAATATATAACGATGTTCCTTCAGATGAACAAGAAGAAAATCGTGTGGAAGTAGTTCGTTTAAATGAAAAATATACAGAAGCGGCAGATTATGAATTTGCCGAAACTATAGATGCTGATGAAAGTTTGTCTATTCAAGAAAAAGAAATAGAGTTGATTAAAAAATCGTTAGAAAGAAACAACGGAAAAAGAAAATTAGCCGCTAAAGAATTGGGTATTTCTGAAAGAACTTTATATCGAAAAATAAAACAGTACGATTTATAGTTTAAATACCTAAATTTGAAAATATTTTAAAAAGTGACCTTACAAATGAAAAAAATCTATTTAGTAGTTGTATTATTTTTAACAATTGCAGTTGAAAGTTGCGGTATCTATTCTTTTACAGGAACTAATATTCAGCCCGATGTAAAAACCATTCAAATAGATTATTTTCCGAACAATGCCGTTTTGGTAGAACCAAGCTTAAGTCAAACTTTTACTATGGAGTTACAAGATTTGTTTTTAAGGCAAACTAATTTAGATTTAGTAAAATCAGGCGGCGATTTACAGTTTGAAGGAGAAATTACGGGTTATAAAATAAACCCTATGACAGCAACAGCAGAGCAAACTGCTGCACAGCAAAGACTTACTATAACAGTAAATGTTCGCTTTTTTAATAATAAATTTGAAGAGGATAATTTTGAGCAAACATTTTCACATTATTATGATTATGATGCAAATGCCATATTATCTGGAAGTTTAATGGATGATGCTTTTAAAGAAATTATAGAGCGCATTACACAAGATATTTTTAATGCTTCCGTAGCAAAATGGTAAACAATGAATAGTATTGAATTTAATAATTTATTAACTAACCCTGAAAAAGCGAATACTACATCGCCAGAAGTATTAGAGAGTATTATTCATGAATTTCCTTATTTTCAAGCTGTAAAAGCGCTTCAGCTTAAAAATTTTAAAAATAACAATAGTTTTAAATATAATGAAGCTTTAAAAAAAACAGCAGCATATACCATAGATAGAAAAGTACTTTTTGAATATATTACTTCATTAAATTTTGATAAAAAAACAGTAAATGAAATTGAAATATTAGAAGAAATTGAAGTGATAGAACCTGAAACCGTAAAAGTGCTTCATAGTAAAATTACAAGTTTATTTAAGTCAAAAAAACAAAAAGAAGAACCAATTTTACCTGAAGAAAAAGTGGATACAAATCCACCTGCTATTTCAGAGACAAATAATAGAGAAGAAATAGAAATAGTTTTAACTAATTCTGAAGAAACTAAAGAAGCAAATGAAGTGTTAGAATTAGGAAAACCTTTGCAATTTAGTAGTGCAGAACCACATTCTTTTAACGAATGGATGCAATTAATTTCGCAAAAACCTATTGAAAGAGAAGAAAAAGCTTCTAAAACTGACAAAATTTCTTCAAAAATTGAAGATAAATTTAGCCTAATTGATAAATTTATTGAAACCAATCCAAAAATTAAACCAGTAGATAAACAAGCTGTAAATGTTGATATTTCTGCAGAAAGTAATTATCAAAGCGAAAGTTTAATGACAGAAACTTTAGCCAAAGTTTACTTAGAACAAAAAAAATATGATAATGCATTGCAAGCTTACCGCATTTTAAGTTTGAAATATCCAGAAAAAAGTAGTTTCTTTGCAAACCGAATTAAAGCAATAAAAATTTTACAAAAAAATAAGTCATGACATATACATTATTTTTAGTTCTAATTATGATAGTAGCATTTTTGCTAATATTAATTATTATGGTTCAAAATCCTAAAGGTGGAGGGTTGTCTTCTTCATTTGGTGGAGGTGGATCACAATCATTAGGTGGCGTTCAAAACACTACAAACTTTTTAGATAAAAGTACTTGGACACTTTCAATAGTATTATTAGCCCTAATTTTATTATCTAATTTTGCTGCTCCAAAGCCAAATGCTGTTGATACAAGTTCAGAAATAGAAAACACACTTCAAAATAGAGAAGTACAAAGTGCACCAATTGAAACTACAACTCCTGCTACAACGCAAGATACCGTTCAATAGCTGTATAAAAAATATAAGTTAAAAAATGCCAACGTAAATGACACGTTGGCATTTTTTTATTAAAAAAAGTTACTTTAAAAGTACATTTGGCAGATTTACTAACTTGGCATACTTTTAGACTATTTAATTCACAGAATTAATAATTTTTTAAACTAATTAAAAATGAATAAAATTAATATTAAACCATTATCAGATAGAGTTTTAGTAGAACCTCTTCCAGCTGAAAAAACAACAGCATCAGGATTAATTATTCCAGATTCAGCAAAAGAAAAACAGCAAAAAGGAACTGTAATTGCAGTTGGTAACGGATTGAAAGACGAACCAATGACAGTGAAAGTTGGTGATACAGTTTTATATGGTAAATATGCAGGAACCGAACTAGTTGTGGATGGTACCGACTATTTAATCATGAGAGAAAGCGATATTTTAGCAATTGTTTAATTATTAAAAATAAGATAAAATGGCAAAAGATATAATTTTTGATATTGAAGCTCGTGATGGGCTTAAAAGAGGTGTAGATGCTTTGGCAAATGCAGTTAAAGTAACATTAGGACCAAAAGGAAGGAATGTTGTTATTGGTAAATCATTTGGTGGCCCAATAATTACAAAAGATGGTGTTACTGTCGCTAAAGAAATTGAGTTAGAAAATCCTTTAGAAAATATGGGAGCTCAAATGGTTAAAGAAGTTGCATCTAAAACTAATGATTTAGCCGGTGATGGAACAACAACTGCAACTGTATTAGCACAAGCTATTGTAAAAGAAGGATTAAAAAACGTTGCTGCTGGTGCAAATCCATTAGATTTAAAAAGAGGAATTGACAAAGCCGTTGAAGCAATTGTTGCAAATTTAAGAGCACAATCTCAAGAAGTTGGAAACAAATCAGAGAAAATAAAACAAGTAGCATCGATCTCAGCAAATAATGATGAAACTATTGGAGATTTAATTGCACAAGCTTTCGAAAAAGTTGGAAAAGAAGGTGTAATTACTGTAGAAGAAGCAAAAGGAACCGCTACATATGTTGATATTGTTGAAGGTATGCAGTTTGATAGAGGATATTTATCTCCTTACTTTGTAACAAATGCCGATAAAATGTTAACGGATTTAGAAAATCCTTATATTTTGCTGTTCGAAAAGAAAATTACCAATTTAAAAGATTTATTACCAATATTAGAGCCTGTTGCTCAAAGCGGAAAACCATTGTTAATTATTGCTGAAGATGTTGAAGGTGAAGCTTTAGCTACATTAGTAATGAACAAATTACGTGGTGCTTTAAAAATTGCTGCTGTAAAAGCTCCAGGATTTGGAGACAGAAGAAAAGCAATGTTAGAAGATATTGCAATTTTAACTGGTGGTACTGTTATTGCTGAAGAAAGAGGTTTAACTCTTGAAAACACGACAATTGATATGTTGGGTACTGCTGAAAGAATAACTATTGATAAAGATAACACCACAGTTGTAAACGGGTCAGGTAACCCTGAAGATATTAAAGCTAGAGTAAATCAAATTAAGGCTCAAATTGAAACTACAACATCAGACTACGACAAAGAAAAACTACAAGAGCGTTTAGCTAAATTAGCTGGTGGTGTTGCTGTTTTATATGTTGGTGCTGCAAGTGAAGTTGAAATGAAAGAGAAAAAAGACAGAGTTGATGATGCTTTACACGCAACACGTGCTGCTGTTGAAGAAGGAATTGTTGCTGGTGGTGGAGTTGCTTTAGTTAGAACAATTGATGTTTTAAAAACAATTACTACTGATAATTTAGACGAATTAACAGGTGTTAAAATTTTAGCAAGAGCCATTGAAGAACCATTACGTCAAATTGTTGAAAACGCTGGTGGAGAAGGTTCTGTTGTTGTGGCAAAAGTGATGGAAGGAAAAGGTGATTTTGGATACAATGCTAAAACAGATGAGTATACAAAAATGCTAAAAGCTGGTATTATTGATCCAACTAAAGTTACAAGAATTGCTTTAGAAAATGCGGCTTCTGTAGCTGGAATGATTTTAACAACTGCATGTACGCTTGTTGACATTAAAGAAGACACTCCTGCAATGCCTCCAATGGGTGGTGGAATGCCAGGAATGATGTAATAAAAAAATATGTATACATAAAAAAGGCTCTCAAAATTTTGAGAGCCTTTTTTATATTTTATGATTTACTATTTTATTTAACCTTTTGGATTTAAAATAGCATCAATTCTTTCTGAAATATCTTGTAAATGATATTTTTTAACTGTATTTGTTGTTGCTAAAGATGCTCTGTAAGCGTTTTTTTTAATTCTGTTTAATTCTCCTCTAACAATAGGAATAATATCAGATTCTTTAACCGTTACTGCAGTAGTTTTTACATAACTTGATTTACGACTACTTACTTTAACATCTTTAGAATTTAACAATTCCGCAAGTCTTTCAACATGGGCGCGTTGTAAATTTCTTCTATAAGTATCAATGTCTTTACTAGAATTTAATTCAGACCAAATACCATTTCTTAAATCGGTCATCATACTTATTAACGTATATGCTTTGTTTCCGTTTAAAGTTTCGTTTTCAATCATTCGCATCATAGTGCCTAAATCTAGAATATTATTAAGTGTTTTAACTTGAATACTTCTAATTCTTTCTGTAATTCCAGAATATTCTGTTCTACCAATAATTTCTTTATCTATCAACCAATTTGGAGTTGAAAACAACTGATCATTAATAAAATTTAAACAGTTTTTTTGATGCGTTTTATCAACATGTGTATAAACTAAACCTTCTTGATCGTATGTTTTATAGTTTTCGTAAACACCTCCTAAGTTAGAAGAAACGTGCCCCATATATCTGTTAAATTGAGCAATTACATGACCGTACATAGTTTCTAAATCGTCATAATTTTTACCTTTTTCAGCTGTCCATTTAATTAAATTAGGAACAATTCTTTTTAGGTTGGCAATTCCATAAGCACTAGCTTTTATAGCATCATCACCTAAGTCTTCGGTTTGAGAACTTGGATCTACAACACTTCCTGCTTGTTGATGTCCAAATCTGTATAAAGGATCACCAGCGTGTTTTAAAATCCAACTATCTAAAATAGGTTTTTCATCTTCAGCAGTTTTGGCTTCTAAAATTGGGCGATATCCCCAACTCATGGCATATTTATCATACACTCCAATATTTGGCATTAATGCAACATCTTTATCTCCAGGCTGTGCAACATAATTAAATCGGGCATAATCCATTATTGATGGCGCTGTACTATGTTTTTTAGTAAAGGTTGCAGATCTTAGTGAATCTACTGGATATGCAGCACTACTTCCCATATTGTGCGGTAAACCTAAAGTATGACCTACTTCATGTGATGAGACAAATCGGATTAATCTTCCCATTACATCATCTTCAAATGCTACACCTTGCGCATCTGGATTAATAGCTGCAGTTTGTACAAAAAACCAACCTTGTAACAAACTCATAACATTATGATACCAGTTTATATCAGATTCTAAAATTTCACCAGAGCGTGGGTCACTAACATGAGGTCCATTTGCATTTGGAATTGGAGATGCTAAATATCTAACTACAGAATAACGAACATCTTCAGGAGTCCATTCCGGATCTTCTTCTTTTGTTGGAGGATCTTTTGCAATGATGGCATTTTTAAATCCTGCTGCTTCAAAAGCAACTTGCCAATCTTCAATACCAGCTTTAATATATGGTACCCATTTTTTTGGCGTAGCTCTATCAATATAATAGACAATTTGTTTTTTAGGCTCTACTAATTCGCCATTTTTAAATTTTTCAATGTCTTCATCTTTTACTTCTAAACGCCATCTGTCTAAAAATGTAATTTCTTTGCTTTTTTGCACATCTAAACCATAATCAGTTTGACTTGTAGTAAACCAACCAACTCTTTCGTCAAAAATTCTACGTTTCATTGGTACTTTTGGAAGTAAAATCATAGAGTTGCTCATTTCAACAGAAACCGTTCCTGTACTTGAATTAGAAGGTGGCTCACTTGCTACATAGGTTTTTACGTGACGAGATTCAATGTTTAATGGATAACTTTTTATACTTTCTATAAATGATGTTTTAGTTTCAAGACGTGATATTTTATAATCTTTTCTAACATTTTCCGGTAAACCAAGTGGTTTTACATCTGTAGAAAACAGTTCAGTTACATCAATAACTACAGATTTTTTATCATCAGTATATGCTTTAATTGGAAATGAGTATAAAACTGGTTCAAAATTGGAATTTACAACAGCTTCATGAATTGGTAATTCTTCATCGGCAACAATGTTGTGTGAAACAACTCTTAAAATTATATTTTTATCCTTTTTTTGCCAACGTAAAACTTGTGTATTTGTTTTTTGTCCACCAAAACTTGAATTATTTGATGTGTTTTTAGCAATACGAGTCACCATCAACATTTCTCTTTCAAGAAGTGAGTCTGGAATTTCATACAAATATTTATCATCTAAAAAGTGTACTTTAAATAAACCTTCATCAGTTTTTGCATCGCTAGTAATTACTTTAGAATATGGTTCAATTTCACCTTTTTTAGGTTTTGGAGGTGTAGGTGTTTCTTTAACCTCGTCTTTTTTCTTTTTTCTTTGAGCTTCGGCATTATTTGAAACTCCCACAATTAACAACATTGTTAAAAGTGATGTGAAAATTCTTTTTGTCATAAATAAGTTGTTTGTTTGAAAAATTAATAAGCGCTGAAATTATTAAATGAAACATCAAAAAATCTTAAATATTTGTTAAAGAAAAAGCCATTTTAATTTTAAAATGGCTTTTTTGTTAAGAAAGATAAAAATTAGTTTAATTAATTAGACTTTTTCAGTTGTTTTTGAATTTTTTTAATGGCGGATTCTATTGGTTTTTCTGGTTCAATAACATTAAATTCACCCCAAAATTCTGGGTCACTAAAGCCAGAAGCTTCATCACTTAAAATTGCGTTGGATTTAAATCTGTCTTTAAATTTAAGAGATAAATTTTCTTCATTTTTTTCCCAATCTGTAATTGCCATTTCCATAGTTAAATAATAAACGGAATTAAACAATCTTTTGTCATAATCTATTTTAAAGCCTAGTTCAATTCGGCTATAGCCATAAAACCATTCTCCATCTTTTTCTCTATAATCTACATGGTAATTTGCTTGAATTGGTATTACGTCAGCTCTACTTGGTTTTTTAACAATAAATAAACGTGCAGCTTTTTCGGTATCTTCTAAACTTAATTGAAATGTAGCACTTTTTAAAGCTAATGATTTTGCTTCAATATAAAGTTTACCAATATAAAGAGGTTCTTCTATATAAGATTTTGGTGCAAAACTTACTACATAAACGGGTTTATTGTCAATTTTAGTGGCTGTGTCAAAATGAAAATCATAACTATCAGTTCCTTCTTCACTAAAAAATAAATTAGGATTTTTTATGATATCCATATAAAGCGCACTAAAAGGGCCTCCTTGTAATTTTAAGGTTATAGTGTCTAATTTATCATAATCGGTACTTTTTCTGGCTTTATATAGTTTTAAAATATCGTTTTTTGAGTTGGTGTAAGATTGTTTATAAATTTCAACAACGGCTTCTGAAAGCGATACATAACTTCTTCTTTTTTTTATGGTTTCTCTATAAAAACCTGTCATTGTAGTTTGTTCTGTAAAATAATTTTGACCTCGTCTTTTTAGCATTTCTAGTACTAACGATTTGGCATCTTTTACTTCAATTTTTACTTCGGAAAGTTCTTCAATATAGGTTTCAAGTTTTATAATATTATTTTTTTCTTCTAAGTTTTTTAAATCAATAATAAGGCTTGTATAACCTAAATACGATACTGTAATTTTGTTGTTTAAATATATAGTAGGAACTTTTATAGTAAAATCACCTTGTGAGTTTGTTACGGTACTAATATTTGTTCCGTTAACTGTAATAGATGCGTAAACTAATTCTTTTTTTGTTTTACTATCAATTACAACACCTTCAAATTGTTTAAAGCCAATAGTATCTTTTACAATAGTTTTGGCAGAAACATTATTATTAAATACAAACGTAAAAATAATTAGTAATACAGCTGTAATGGTTGTTTTTTTTGAACCGAATATTGTAGAAAGACTTTTCATATTTTTCAAATTTAGATGCGATAACAATTTGACTAAACAATTTACTAATTTATAAAGTAATTACAAAGAAAAAGGGAGTACATTTTTGCACTCCCTTTTTTTATTTTAATTATAAAAATTATTTTTTAGAAATTGGAAAACCTCTATCTCTCATAAGTGCATCAATTTTTGCATCTCTACCTCTAAAGTTTCTATATGCTTCGGCAGGGTCAGTAGAATTTCTTGGAGCAAATAAATATTTTACCATTTTTGCTGCCAATTCTTTATCGTAAAAACCTCCTGGAGCTTCAGCAAAAGCTTCAGCAGCATCTGCAGTTAAAACGTCTGCCCACATATATCCGTAATACGCTGTAGCATATCCTTCGCCAGAAAATACGTGACCAAAATGCGGTGTTCTATGACGCATTACCAATTCTTTTGGCATATTTAATTCGGTTAAGGTTTCTTTTTCAAAAGCATCTACGTCAATGTTTGTTGGATCTGCCATATGAAATTTCATATCCATAATTGCTGAAGCTAAATACTCTGTTGTTGAAAATCCTTGATTAAAAGTGGCTGATTTTTTAATTTTTGCAATTAATGCTGCTGGCATTGGCTCGCCAGTTTTGTAATGTACTAAAAATTGATTAATTACTTTATCTGTTGATAACCAGCGTTCTAAAACTTGACTTTGGAACTCAGTATAATCTCTAACACCACTATTTAAAATTGGGTATTTTACATTTGATGAAAAGAAATGCAATGCATGACCAAATTCATGTAAAAAAGTTGTTGCGTCATCCCAAGAAACCAAAACTGGCTCGCCAGGTGCAGGTTTTACAAAGTTAGAATTGTTAGAGCCTAAAACGGTTTTTTTACCATCAAAAGTTGTGTGACTTCTGTAGGTTGTTGCCCAAGCACCAGATCTTTTTCCTTGACGCGCAAACGGATCTAAATACCATAAACCTATGTGTTCTCCAGTTGTTTTATCTGTAACTTCCCAAACTTTTACATCTTCTTGAAAAATAGCTACAGATCCTGCTGGGACTGGCGTAAATTTATAATTAAACAATTCATCAGCTACAAAAAATAAGGCTTGTGTTAATTTATCTAATTGTAAGTATTGTTTTACTTCGTCAGAATCTAAATCGTATTTTAATTTTCTAACTTTTTCAGCATAATATCTATAATCCCAAGGTTCAATAGTAATTTTATCACCATTTTTATCGGCAACTGCTTGCATATCGGCAACTTCTTCTTTAACTCTTGCAATGGCAGCTGGCCAAACAGCATTCATTAATGCCATAGCGTTTTCTGGAGTTTTAGCCATTCTGTTTTGTAAACGCCAATCGGCATAGTTATCATAACCTAATAAACCAACTCGCTCTTTTCTAAGTTTTAAAATTTTAGCAATGTTTTCATTGTTATCATATTGGTCGCCATTATCACCGCGAGAATAATAATTTTTCCAAACTTTTTCTCTCAAATCTCTTTCTGTTGAGTAAGTTAAAAAAGGATCCATAGAAGAACGTGTGTTAGTAATTGCATACATACCTTCTTTACCTTTCTCTTTTGCTGCATTTGCTGCTGCTTTTACTAAAGATTCTGGTAAACCGCCTAATTGTTCTTTAGTTAAATACACTACATAATTTTCTTCATCGGCTAATACATTGTTAGAAAAATTTGTGTAAAGTGTAGAAAGTTCTTTGTTTATTTCGGCATAACGTGCTTTTTTGGTATCATCTAATTCTGCCCCATTCATTGCAAAACCTTCATATATTAAATTTACAACTCTCTGTTTATCATCTTCTAAAGGTGTTTCTAACGAGTTATCATAAACTGTTTTAATTCTTTTAAATAATTCTAAATTTTGAGATATTTTAGAATTAAATTCAGATAAAATAGGAGCCATTTCACTTTCAATTTCTCTAAATTCTGGCGTTGACATATTGCTGCTCCAAATGCCGTAATATGTAAAAACTCTATCTAATGTTGCGCCAGATTTTTCTAACGGAACAATGGTATTTTCAAATGTTGGCGCTTCTATGTTGCTTGTTATTGCATCAATTTCGCTTAATTTTTCTGCCATACCTTTTTCAAGGGCTGGTTTAATATCCTTAATATTCATTTTATCAAATGCTGGAGTGCCTCCGTAATCTCCTGTCCATTCAGATAATAAAACATTGTTAGTTTCCATAGGTTGTTCATTTTCTTTTTTTTCTTTACAACTGGTAACTGCAATTGTAAAACTTAAAATAGTAATAAATTGAAGTTTTTTAGATTTATAAAATATATTCATAATTAGATTGATTTTAAAACAGTACTACCTAAAATAGCCTGGTTGATTGAATTTCTCAAAATTAAGTATTTATATATAGAACTTAGTTGTGGCAGGATTTTTTTAGTCGCTACTTTTGTTAATGAAATGTTAAAATAGAAGTGATTGTAAACAAATAATGTTAAAAGAAACTTTAAGGAGGTGTTTTTGTGGAAAATAATTAAATGCTGGTTAATAATACTATATTTGTTGATAGTATATTAATTCTAATTTTATGAATGAAAATTTAAAAAATGCTAAAAATCTTATTGATTTTATTTACGATAGTCCAAGTCCATATCATGTGATTGCAAATTCAAAAAAAATGCTTTTAAAAAAGGGTTTTATTGAGTTAAAATTAACAGAAAAATGGCAAATTAAAAAAGAAGGAAAATATTTTGTAAGTCAAAATGATTCTTCACTATTTGCTTTTGTATTAGGAAGTGGAGAAGTAGAAAATGCAGGGTTTAAAATAGTTGCTGCACATTCCGATTCTCCTACGTTTAAAATTAAACCATCTCCAGAAATTACAGTAGATGAAAAATATATAAAATTTAATACCGAAACTTACGGTGGCGCCATTTTAAATACGTGGTTAGACAGGCCTTTATCTATTGCAGGAAGGGTAAGTGTAAAAGGAAAAAATCCTTTAAATCCATCAACCTATTTAGTTAACATTCAGCAACCAATTCTTGTAATTCCAAATTTACCAATTCATTTTAATAGAACTGTAAATGATGGAATTGCTTTAAATAAACAAGTTGATATGCTACCTGTAGCAGCTATTGTTACTGATAAAATTAACAAAGAAAATTTACTAGTAACTAAAATTTCAAAAGAAATAAATGTTCCGATAGAAGATATTTTGGAGGTAGATTTAAATTTATATGATTTTACAAAAGGAAGCATTATTGGATTAAATAATGAGTTTATTTCTTCCGGTAAATTAGATGATTTAGCGATGGTTCATGCTGGTTTATTAGCTTTTGTTGATACGCCAATTACAAAATCTACAAATGTATTGGCAATTTTTGATAATGAAGAAGTTGGAAGTCGATCAAAACAAGGAGCAGGTTCACCAATTTTAAAAGATATTTTACACAGAATTGCCAGTGTACAAGGTAAAAATGATGAAGATGTGCAACGAGCAATTTATAACTCGTTTATGGTAAGTGCAGATATGGCGCACGGATTACATCCAAATCATCCAGATAAGCACGATCCAGTTTCTAAACCAGTGCTAAATGGTGGTCCGGCAATTAAAATTGAAGCAAATCAGAAATATACAACCGATAGTAATTCAAGCGCCGTTTTTGAAATGGTTTGTAAAGAAGCAAAGGTTCCGTATCAAAAATTTGTGAATAGATCAGATATGGTTGGAGGAAGTACATTAGGAAATGTTTCTGCGGGTCAATTAGCAATTAGATCTGTAGATGTTGGAAACCCAATGTGGGCAATGCACTCAATTAGAGAAACTAGTGGCGTTGATGATCATACCTATATGATTAAAGCATTAAATATATTTTATAAACTTAATTAGTTTATTAAAAAAGTTAGATAATAAAAAAACTTTCTGAAAATTATAATTTTCAGAAAGCTTTTTTTTAAAAGAGATGTTTTTTATAATTATTTTTTAAGCATTTTTTGCATCTAATTTTTTAATTACTTTTCCATAAATAATTAATGAAATAGCTGAAACCAACGCAATTGCAGCAAAATAATACCAAATGAAATGCGCATTTACTGATGCAGCCTCCCAAGCTTCACGTGTTTCAAATAATTTTGGTTCTGGACAATATTTAGATAATAAATAACCAGATAAACCAAAACCTAAAACTGAAGAAATAAAAGAGTGTAAATGGCTAAATCCTAAGTACATTCCTTCTTCACCTTTTGGTGCTTGTAAAGAGAAAAATTGTAAAAATCTTGGAGAAATAAAAGATTCTGCCAAACCTTGTAAAACAATACCAGCAATCATCATTAATGCAATTGGGTGCATACTTATAAAACCTAAATCAATTTCAGCGTGACCAAACCAATTACCTGAAGCCATAGCAATTGCCGAAAGTGGCATAATAAACATACCAACTGTCATAGAAAATAAAGGCGTTTTACTTGCCATCATTCTAGTAATAAATGCAACTGTTAAAACTACTGTTAATGGGTTAACGTTTGCGTACCAAGATGGTGATGCATTTTCTCCTGCCATTCTAAGTACATATTTTGGCATAGTTGCATACAATTGATGTTGTACCATCCAAAAGCCAGTAATAATTAAAATTAGTGTAATTAATCTTCCGTTGGTACAAACTTTAATTAAACCTGCCCATATTTCACCAAAAGTTTTTCCTTCACCTGTATGTTTTGCACTTTTATAAAATGCAACAATCATAATTAAACCTAACAAGGTCATTGCAGCAGAGAAATAATTGATATAAACGTAACCTAAATCTCCCATAGAATCTCTTAATGGTTTTACAATTGTTTTTCCAGAAAAAGCACCAATATTTACCATCATATAAAATATAGAAAAACCTTGTGCTCTGTTTGCTTCTGATGTTTCTTTTGCAACGGTTCCTGTAATTACAGATTTAATAAATGAACCACCAATCATAAGAACAAGCATAATTGGCACAATGGCCCATCTTTGAGCAGATTCAACAATCCCAGTAAAAGTAATATCACCAGAATAATCTACAAGACCCATAGATTCTAATATTGATGGTAGAACTCCAAGTCCAAAATAACCTAAAGTAAGTAACGAAAATGCAATTATTAAAGAATATTTAAATCCGATTTTATCTGCTAGTGCACCTGTAAATGTTGGTAATAAATAAAGTCCACCTGAAAATACACCAGAAATTAATCCGGCTTCCATATCACTAAAACCTAATATTCTTGATAAATAAAGTGTTATTACAATAAAAACACCATAATAAGCCGCTCTTTCAAGTAGTTCAACAATATTTGCTGTCCAAAAAGCTCTTGTAAATCCTTTAAATTTTTGAAGCATAAGTTATCTTTTAAATTTTATAGTTGCCGAAGATACACATTTTTAATGATTGATATTTTACTTTATTTAGCAGTTTTTAGTACTAAATAGCTTTTAAATGAAAAAGGAACTACAACTAAGTAATTCCTTTTCAATATTTTTTATGTAAAAATGTTTTAAACTAACTCAACAAATAAACCATCATTTGTATTAGTTACTTTAGCCAAATTGTGTTTAGTTAAGCCTTTTAAGGTTTTATCCCATTTTTTATTACTGAATTCACTTTGTGTTTTCAAATCATTCAATAAAACTTTTTCTACTTTTTTAAGCATTTCAAACAATACTTTTTCATCATCATTTAATTCTACAGAAGGTGCTTTTTTCTCTGGTTTCATTTGAGGAAAAAATAGTACTTCTTGTATAGATGCATTATTTGTCATAAACATTACCAAACGGTCAATTCCAATTCCAATTCCTGATGTTGGAGGCATTCCGTATTCTAGAGCGCGAATAAAATCTTGGTCAATAAACATCGCTTCATCATCACCTTTTTCTGTTAATTTTAATTGATCTTCAAAACGCTCACGTTGATCTATTGGATCATTTAACTCAGAATAGGCGTTTGCTAATTCTTTTCCGTTTACCATCAGCTCAAAACGTTCTGTTAAAGCAGGATTCGTTCTGTGCTCTTTAGTTAGCGGACTCATTTCTTTTGGATAATCCGTTATAAATGTTGGCTGAATATAGTGGTGCTCACATTTTTCACCAAATAATTCATCAATTAGTTTTCCAACACCCATTGTTTCATCTACTTCAATACCTACTTTTTTACAAACCTCTCTTAATTCAACTTCATTCATTCCAGCAACATCATAACCAGTGTGAATTTTAATAGCTTCTAAAATTGGAACTCTTGGATAAGGTGCTTTAAAGCTTACTTTATTTTCACCAATCATAACTTCAGTTGTTCCGTTGGCATCCATAGATACTTTTTCCAACAACTCTTCTGTCATATTCATCATCCAGTTATAATCTTTGTAAGCAACATACAATTCCATTACTGTAAATTCCGGATTATGTGTTCTGTCCATTCCTTCATTTCTGAAATCTTTTGCAAACTCATACACAGCATCAAAACCACCAACAATTAAACGTTTTAAATATAATTCGTTAGCAATACGCAGATATAAAGGCATATCCAATGCGTTATGATGTGTCATAAACGGGCGCGCAGCAGCGCCACCTGGAATTGGTTGTAAAATTGGTGTTTCTACTTCTAAATAACCACGTGTGTTAAAAAATTCACGTATAGAGTTGGTTATTTTTGTACGTTTTATAAATGTTTCTTTTACGTGGTCATTTACTATTAAATCTACATAACGCCTTCTGTATCGTTGTTCATTATCTGCAAATGCATCGTGTACTTTTCCATCAGCATCGGTTTTTACAACTGGCAATGGGCGTAAACTTTTAGAAAGTACTGTTAATTCCTTTACGTTTACAGATTCTTCACCAACTTTGGTTTTAAAAACTTCGCCTTTAATTCCAATAATATCACCCATATCCAATAATTTTTTGAATACAGTATTGTACATAGTTCCTTCATCATCAGAAGAAATTTCATCTCTGTTGATATAGATTTGCATTCTGCCACTAGCATCTTTTAATTCAGCAAATGATGCTTTCCCCATAATTCTACGGCTCATCATTCTTCCAGCTAACACAACTTCCTTACCATCAAAATCATTAAAATTAGCTATAATTTCCTTTATGGTTGCTGTTGTTTTAAATTCTTCAGCAGGATATGGATTGATTCCTAAATCACGTAATTTTTGTAACGATTCTCTTCTAATTATTTCAAGTGGTGATAATTGCATACTACTATTTTTAGTTGTTGTATTTATTTTACAGTGCGCAAAGATACAATCAATTCAGAAATTTAGGTAATTTAGAAAGAAAAAGTGTTTAGAATTTGTAATCAAAAATAATTTTATATATTTGCCTATCGCTTCGAAAGCGATTTAGTTGTGTTGTTTGACGTGTAAAAGCGTCATGGTTTTATAAACCAATGGAAAGCTTCCCGAAAAACCGGGACGCTTTTTTTGTTTTAAAAAAGGTTGTTTTAAGCCTAAAAGTTGAAAAAAGAGGCTTTATATTCCCAAAAAATTGAAAAATACAAGCCAGTAAAAATTATAGCCACTACAAATTTTAATAGTGTTCCGGTTAAAAAACCAATAAAAGAACCATATGATGCTTTTAAAGCTTTCTTCGGATTTTTACTATCATAAATCATTTCTCCAACAAAAGCACCAAGAAAAGGACCTACAATAATTCCAATTGGAGGTAAGAAAAATAAGCCAACCACCAAACCTATAGTTGTACCAATTACACCAAATTTTGTACCTCCAAATTTTTTAGTTCCTATAGATGGGATTATATAATCTAATGCCAAAACTATAATTGAAATTACCAAAGTAATGCTTAATAATGTGTAATTAACGGGTACTATTTTGGTAAAGTACAATAATAATAATCCAAACCATCCTAAAATTGGTCCAGGCAATACAGGTAAAATAGAACCGATAATACCTAAAATAGCTAATAAAAATCCTACAATTAAAAGAAAAATATCCATATGCTAATGTAAGTTTTCAATTTCAATTTTAAAATATTTTTATGTAAATATAATATTTATAACTAAAAAATTAGTTTAAACTAATTTTTTAGTTATATTTGTGTTGTTGAACTAAAAACTTAGTTAAAAATGGATAAGCAATTAACAAAGGCTGAAGAGCAATTTATGCAAGTGTTATGGGAAATAGAAGAGGGAAGTGTGCAAGATATTATTGATAAATTACCCAATCCAAAACCTGCATACAATACAGTTTCAACCATTATTAGAATTTTAGAAACCAAAGATTTTGTGGCGCATAAAAGCAAAGGAAGAGGTTATATTTATTTTCCATTAATTAAAAAAACGGATTATAGTAACCAAAGTTTGCAAAAGTTGGTTGATGGTTATTTTGATGGTTCATTTAAAAGTTTGGTGTCCTTTTTTGTAAAAAAGAACGATGTTGATATCAATGAATTAGAAACTATTTTAGAAAGTATTAACACTAAAAAGACTGAGAAATGATAAATTATATACTTCAAGTTGTGTTGTTTCAGGTGCTGTTTTTAGCTGTTTACGATTTCTTTTTGCAAAAAGAAACCTTTTTTAAATGGAACAGATTTTATTTATTGTCAACACCCATTTTAGCATTTGTAATTCCTTTTTTAAAGTTTGAAAGTTTACAAAAAAGCGTTACTAATATGTATGTTGAGCAATTACCCACAATTTTTTTAAATCCGGAAGCCGTAATTTTACAAACAGTTGAAATTGAGTCATCTATTAATTATTTGCAAATAGGTTTTTATAGTGGGATAGCTCTTTTTTCAATCTTTTTTTTAATTAAATTATTTAAAATTATTCAATTAATTACTACCAATGAAGTTGTAAAAAGTGAAAAATTTATATTGGTTTTGTTGAATAAAACAGCATCTGCTTTTTCGTTTTTCAATTATATATTTATCAAAAGAGATTTTGTAGAACAAAAAGAATTATCCATCATTCAACACGAAATGGTGCATTGCAAACAATTACACACATTAGATTTATTGTTTTTTGAATTGTTAAAAATAGTAATGTGGTTTAATCCGTTAATTTATGTGTATCAAAACAGAATTACGTTGTTACACGAGTATATTTCTGATGCTGAAGTTGTAGCACAAACCGATAAAAAAATTTATTTTAATACCATACTCTCGCAAACTTTTAATGTTGAAAATATTTCATTTATAAACCAATTTTTTAAACATTCATTAATTAAAAAAAGAATAGCTATGATTACCAAAAATAAATCACAAAAAATTAAACAATTAAAATATTTATTATTAATTCCTTTAGTTGGAGGAATGTTGGTTTTAAGTTCATTTGAAGATAAAAAAGAATCTAATATTCAAGAATTTCCTATAATTGATGAAGTTATAAGTTCAAATGAAATAGTTGAAAATGAAATTATTGAGAACCTGAAAGTTGAAGAAAGTAGTAAAGTCCTAAAGAAGAATGATACACTTATTGAAACGTTAGATGTTCCTTTTAGTGAAATAGAAAATGTGCCTGTTTTTCCTGGTTGTACTGGAACTGAAGAAGAATTAAAAAAATGTTTACAATATGGCATTACAAATCATGTAAATAAGAATTTTAACACAACTCTTGCAAATGAATTAAAGCTAAAATCTGGTGTTCAAAGAATTTATGTAATGTTTAAAATTGATAAAAATGGAAATATTTCTGATGTAAAATCTAGAGCTGCACATAAATCATTAGAAGATGAAGCTATTAGAGTGGTAACTTCGTTGCCAAAAATGATTCCAGGTAAACATAAAGGTAATAATGTAAATGTTAAATATTCATTGCCTATTGCTTTTAAAGTTGATGGAAAAATAACTAAAGATGAATTTCCAAAGTATACAAAAAAAAGTATTGATAGTTTAATATCAGAAAATGTGGATGTCGATCTTCCTTTTGCTATTATTGAAAATGTACCAGTTTTTCCGGGTTGTGAAGGATCAGAAGAAGAGTTAAAAGTTTGTATTCAAGAAAACATTACAAATCATGTGGCTAAAAACTTTAATTCAGGATTAGCAAAAACCTTAGGTTTAAAACCTGGAATTAAAAGAGTTTTTGTGATATTTAAAATTAATAAAGAAGGGAATATTACAGATGTTAGAGCAAGAGCACCACATGAAAATTTAGAAGAAGAAGCTGTAAGAGTTGTGAGTAGTTTGCCTAAAATGATACCAGGGAAATATGGTGGACAAGCAGTTGGTGTTAAATATAGTTTGCCAATTGCGTTTAAAGTAGATTAAAAATTTAAATACTATGAAAAAGATTATTATACTGTTGCTAGTAATAGTTGCATTAAAAACCGAAGCGCAATCTTCGGTTTTTAGCGTTGTAGATAGTTTGTTACTGAAAGGAAATTACCAAAAAGCATTAATTTTATTAGAAAACACACAACCACAAACCTTTGCTGTTTTAGAAAAAACAGCAAATATTTATCAAACTGTTGGTAATGAAAATAAGGCTTTAAAGTATTTAAACAAGGCACTGGAAATTGAAAATAGTGAAGCTGCTAAAGTAAAATTAGCACAATTGTATTTGGCTATTGGTTTAACTTCAAAAGCTATAGAAACGTATGAGGTTTTAATTGCACAAGACACTTCTAATTTATTGGTTGCAAATAGTTTAGGTAAATTGTATTTATCACAAAATCAGTCTAAAAGAGCTGAAAAATTATTTAGGTTTTTACAAAATAAAGATCCTGAAAATCCAAATTATCCATATCAAATAGGTGAATGTTTAGATAAACAAAACAAGTTTCATGAAATGGGACAGAGTTACTTAAACGCCTATAAATTAGATACGCTTCATTTAAAAAGTATTTTTGAATTGGCAAAGTTTTTTAAAACTCTGCGTTTTCAAGATTCTACAACCTTGTTTATTAATAAAGGATTGCAAATAGATTCTAATAACATTAATTTCAATCAGTTAAAAGCAAATGATTTATATTTTTCTAAAGATTTTAAAAACACCTTAACGTATTTAAAAAAATTAGACAGTTTAAATTATGTTTCGGTTAGTACTTACGAAATGGCTGGAATGTGTTATTATAATTTACAAGATTTTGATTTAGCTGAAAAATATTTTAAAAAAGCAATTAGGTTAGATCCAAGTGATTATAACATTTATTACCGTTTAGCCTCTTTGTATTATGATAAAAAAGATTATAAATTGGCAAAGTTTTATTTAATACAATCAATTGGAACGGCAAAACCAGATATTGATAGACAGTATTTTTTAATGGGAATTATGTTAAAAGAAGAGCAAAATTTTAAAGAAGCTATAGAAAATTTCGAAAAATCGTATCAAAACAATTATAAAAACTACAAAGCTTTGTTTGAATTAGCTGTTACAAGTGATACTTATTATGAAGACAAAAAAATTGCATTAAAAAGGTTTCAACAATATGTAAGTAGATTTAAAGGAAACGATGAAAAAATGACCATATATGCTGATGGAAGAATTCAAGAAATTAAAAAACAATACTTTCTTGAAGGTGAAATTGTTGACTAACAGAAAATATTGTATTTTCACGTGGTGAAATAAACAACTATGTTAAAACAATTTTTTAGCGTTTTAGTAGCAACCATTTTAGTGGCTTCTTGCTCATATTTTGGTGATAAATCAAAAAGTGAAACACTAATAGCAGTAGATACTATTGTTGACTTTAATACTGTTGATGCTTTTCCACTTTTTCCAAATTGTGAACACATTCCATCAAGAGAAAAACAACAAATTTGTTTTCAGTTACAAATGTCACAACATATTTATGCTTCATTAAAAGAACATCAATTAAATGCAAAAGAAATTGTAAATGACACTGTTTTGGTAAAATTAAAAGTAGATAATTTTGGAAAAATTAGTTTATCAGGCATAAAAATATCAGAAAAAACAAAAACCTTATTACCAAATTTTGATAGTATTGTTAAAGTTAGTTTGCAACAATTACCAACATTACAGCCAGCTATTAAAAGAGATATGCCAGTTACAACAGAGTTTACGCTGCCAATAATTTTAACGCAATTTTAATTTTTATTTTATTGATTTTGAGGTTATTATCGATTTTAGAATTTGATGCTAATTTTTTGAAATGGCTTAAAACTAATTTTTATAATACATTTTGAATTATTTTAAAATGAAATTTTTAATATGTTATTCAATTTTTTTGATATTTTTTTTTCGCATAACTTTTTCAATGACTTCAAAAATTTGTTTTTTTAAATTTTTGTATTTTTTTAAATAGACATCCACTTCTTTTTGCAATTTTTTGTGTTGATCTATATAATTAATATTTGTTATTAAATTATTATGCTCTATTAATTCAGCTAATAATAATTCATGTTTATTAATTTCGGTTATTAAAATTTCTCCAGAAGTATCTTCAATAGTCATTTTTTTTGTAAAAATTTCAATGCGTTTGCCCAACCCTGCATAAAGATAATCTATATATTGTTTACTTAATAAATGGGTTAAAAATCGAATTTCATCTCTTGTGAAAGCTAATTCAGAAATCCAAACTTTAGATTCTTCATGTAATTTTGAAATACTTTTTTGGGTATTTAACCAGTTTTTTTTTATTTCGGTTGTCATAATTTTAGGTTTTAAATTTTTTTAATAAAAAAAGCAGCATTTATTTTCAAGTTCTATTTTGTTAAACTTTAATTCATTAATATACGTACTATATACAAATGCTTTATACGTTATTTTCAGCTGTTATTATTTTACAGTTTTTATAGTACTAATTAATATAATATTTCTTCAATTTGAAATGATTATAATCAATTTGATAATGATAAATATTTTTATAAAACAAATTTAAATTGAGTGTTTTGTATTGTAAAAATCAGTATATCAGCAACTTGTTTAGGTCTTTTTTGTTAAAATTTCAAACTTTTAAAGTAGTGTTAAATGTAAATTGAGCAATATCATTTTATAAAATTTAAACAAACAATAGATTTATATAACTTTAAAAATTCATTAGTCTTTGTTTAGTTGTTGTAAAAAGTAAAAGTCATGAAAATTGCTGATGTATATAAAGAAATTGAAATTTATATTGATAATATAAGTTTAAACGGAAAATTAAGAATTCCTGAAAATATGGAATGCAAGGGTATCATATTATTTTCTCATGGTAGTGGAAGTAGCAGATTGAGTAACAGAAATAATTTTATTGCTAATTTATTGCTTGATGAAGGTTATGCAAGTTTATTGATAGATTTGTTAACTACTGAAGAAGATTTAGTGTATGAAAACAGATTTGATATAGATTTACTAACCGATAGATTGTTAAAAGTAACAAAATGGGTACGTAATTATAAACATACCAAGCATTTGCCAATTGCTTTGTTTGGAGCTAGTTGTGGTGCTGCATCTGCTTTAAATGCCGCAGCATATTTAGGAAATAAAATTAAAGCTGTTGTATTGCGTAGCGGAAGACCAGATTTGGTTACTTATAGTTTAATGTACATTACAGCACCAACATTATTTATTGTAGGAGGTAATGATCAAGTAGTTGTTGAATTAAATAAAAGAGCTAAAGATCAATTAAAATGCCATAGTGAGCTAAAAATAATTGAAGGAGCTTCACATTTATTTACAGAAATAGGAAAGTTAGAAATTGTAACAAAATTATCAAATAGCTGGTTTGACAAGTATTTAAATAATAAAGTTTTATATTAAATGTAACTTTTTATAAAAATAGAAACAGGGAAGTCAAAAACTTCCCTGTTTCCTCTTTGAGGCTTAATTTTATAATTTAACCGTTCTTCTTTTTAATATAGGAATGTTACCTTTTTTACAATTAATTCTCCGTTTTGTTAAACTATATTATTAATCCTCAACGTTGTCTAAACTTTCCGTAAGTTAGACCTAAATTGTTAAGAAACAGGAAGTTTTCACTTCCTGTTTCCTCTTGGGAAGATTATTGTAACTTTATGAGATTAAATAACTTTTCTAAATTCTTATTTCAAAATTTAGAATATAACCAAACTACTCATTTAGTATCTAAACCTTTCCAATTTTATTTACCTAGTATTAACTATAGTAAATTTATTTTTTTATCCAGTGCTTAAAATATTAATACATATTTAAAAAGAACTTGTTAATAATGGTATAAATGTATATTGTAAATTATTGGTTTTAAATGATTTGAATCAAATTACTAAATGATTGTTATCAGTAGTTTAAAAAAGTTTTTGTACTTTTTATTATACAAAAACAAAACCATAAGCCATGCTTAATAAAAATATGCCTATTAAAAATAATAACATATACAGTAATTGAACAAATTTAACATTTACAAAATTTAACCAATTAACTGTGCGTTGTGGAAATATGAATAGAGATAAACCTAGTAATAATGATAACCAACCAATTAGAGTGATAATTACGGTCCAATTATTTTCCCAAATATTATGAAAAAGAATATTTAATAAACCTATAATTATAGCTATAAATGATGTAATTATTACAAACTTTTGATCTTTTAAATCCCGAATTATTTGGACAATTCTTTTCGGATTAAAACTTAATATTAAAAAGAAAATAATTAAATACCATCCCCAAAATTTGGCTAAAAAAGTTGATGTATTTTCCATAATTATAATTTTTTATTCTTCGTGTAAAACTAAAAAGGGAACTTTTGTGTGATAGCTAATTTCTTCAACAGTTGGTTTAAATAAAATACGTTGAAAAAAGTTTAAATTTTTTGCAATCATTATAATTACATCAATATTTCTGCTTTCAACAAAACATGCAACACCATCTTCAATTTTATTGTTTGTAATTTTATGAAAGCTGTGTTTATCTTCTGTAAAATAATTATGTAAATAATGTTTATTTTCTAATTGGTTTCCTGTTAGTGTTTCATCTTTTTTTGCAATATGTAATATTCTTACAGATGTATTATACATTTCGGCAAATTCCGAAATATTGTTTAAAATTACTGGTTGATAAAAGTTATGAAAATCTGTTGGAAAAGCAATTTCTTTAGGTGCAATAAATGCAGCGTTTTCTGGAATTATTAAAACTGGACATTTAATTTTAGTAATTAAATCGCCTGTATTTGTACCAATTACAACTTCACTAAAACCAGTAGCACCTTTAGTTCCCATAATAATAAGGTCTATTTTTTTTTCTTCAATTTGAGTTTTAACAGCATCAATAAAAAAATCGTATTTAGAAATGGTATAAAAATGATGTTCAGGATTTGAATCTAACTTTTTTATTTTTTTTAATAATTTTTCTAATTCTAATTTTGCTTGTTTTAAAACAGTGCTTTCTAACACATTTGTAGTTGGGTATACTGGAATTTCACCACCAACATAGGTTGGCATTAAGGTTACATGTAAAATGTAAAAATTGCACGATAAATTTTTGTAAAATTCAAGACCATATTTTATGGCGTTTAATGAATTTTCTGAAAAATCGGTTGGTAATAAAATGTTTTTCATAATGCCTATTAATTTCAATTATACTCAAATTTAGAAAGCAAATTGTAATGGCAAAATGATATTAATCAAGTATAAAATGAAGTTGTAAGTTTTTTAATTTATTCGTTTCAGTTTTTCAATATTTAAAATTTTAATATTTCTACCATCCACATCAATTAATCCTTCTTTTTTAAAATCAGATAATGTTCTAATAAACGTTTCTGTTGCAATACCCGCAATGCTGGCTAAATCGCTTCGTAATATTTGAACACAAATGTTGGGGTTTGCTTTAATTTTTTCTGAAAATTGTAAAATGGTACTTGCTGTTTTTTTTCTAACAGAACTGTAGGCCATTTCTAATAAATGCTCTTTAATTTCGTATACATTATCACTTAAATAATCAAATAATTCTAATGTTAAATCGTGATTATTATGTAAAATGGTTTTTAAATTGTTGTTTGAAATTTTTAATGTATTTGTGTTTTCAATTGCAGCCGCAAACTCTTGATGAGATGTGTTGTTTGAAAATGATGTAAAGCCAAAAAAATCGCCTTCTTTTAGAAGTTCAGTTATTAGTTCTTTACCTTGCTCATCTATTTTATATGTTTTAACTATTCCGCTATTTATTAAATAAATGAAGTTAGAATTGTCTCCTTGATGGTAAATTACTTCACCTGCATAAAATAGGTGTTCTTCTGCGTTATTTAAAAAGTAATTTTTTAAATGTTCTAAGGTTTTAAGTTCGCTTTCATTAGTAAGGTTTTGTGTATGTTTATTTTCAATAAGTTGATTTTCATTAACAATGGCTACTTTTGCCAACCTACTTTCTATTGCGCTAAATAATTCAGATTCATCAAATGGTTTGGTAATGTAATCATCAGCGCCCATATTCATTCCTTTTCTAACATCTTTATGATCTGTTTTTGCTGAAAGAAATATAAATGGAATTTGTTGTGTTATTTTTTCTTTTGATAAAATTTGAAGTACACCATAACCATTTAGTTCGGGCATCATTATATCGCAAATAATAACATCGGGCAATTTTGTTTTTGCTAAATGAACACCAACTTTACCATTTGCAGCAGTTAAAACTTTGTAATTTGCTAATTCTAATAACTCAGCAGTGTTTTCTCTAACAACAGCATCGTCTTCTATTAATAAAACTGTTTTCATTTTTAAAATTTGTTAGGTAAGCTTATTATAAATGTTGATCCTTCATTAATTTTACTTGAAAAAGTAAGATTTCCGCCCAAGTTATTAATATGATTTTTTACAATATTTAATCCTATACCTGTACCCGGAATATTTAAAGCGTTGTCGGCTCTAAAGTATCTGCTGCATATAAATTTTTGAGCATATTCTGGAATGCCAATTCCGGTATCAATTATTTTAAATTCTATAACAGCATTTTTTTCAGAAACTTCTAAAATTATGGTACTGTTTTCAGGAGAATATTTTATGGCATTATTTAAAATATTTGACAATGCTAATTTTAAATATTTTTCATCTTGAGTAATAATAAATTCATCAATATTATTAGGAAATTGAATATGTTGCCCTTCCTTTAATAACATATTTGCATTGTATACAACTTCATTTATAACTGTGCTTAAATTAAATGAAGTAAGTTTATAATTGATGTTGTTTGATTCTAATTTTTCTATGGAAAGGAAATCGTTTAAAATGGTATCAAGATATTGTGCTTTATTTGTAATAGTTTTTATGTGTTTTTCTCTATTTTGCTGTTGTTCAGTTAATTGATATTTGTTTAATAACATTGATGAAGTTAAAATACCACTTAAAGGTGTTTTAAATTCATGAGAAACCATTGTTAAAAATTTTGATTTTAATTCATTGAGTTCAATTTCTTTTTGTAAAGATTCTTTCAATTTTTTTTCGGCAGCTTTCCTTTTTTTTATTTCTTTTTTAAAATTTAAGTTTAACTCTTTTAACTGCGAAATGGTGTTATGAAGATCTGCTGTTCTTTGTTGTACTTTTTTTTCTAATTCAGTATTAATAAAATCTATTCTTCTTTCATTTTCTTTTCTAACTGAAATATCTATAATTAAAGCTAAGACATATTTTTTATTTTCAATTTTAAAAGGATTTAAACCAATTTCAACAGGAAAATTTTCATTACTTTTTTTTACACCAGTTAAATTTAAACTATGTGTAATTTTTCGAACACCGTTAAAATTCAAAAAATTATTAAAATGAACCTTATGAATCGCATGCACTTTTTTTGGAATTAAACAGTTTAATTGGTTGTTGGTTAATTCACCTTTTTTATAACCAAACATTTTTTCTACAGGATGATTCGCTGCTACTATAATTTGATTTTCATCTACTATAATTACGCCTTCAGGAATTGCTTCAAAAAGAATATTTAATATATGTTTATCTTTATAAAACATAAAATTTATAAAAAAGACTACATTAAATTTCGTAAAAAAAATAGAGGAAACCTATTAATTAATTAAGTTTTAATTGTTGTGGCTTTTTTATGTTTTTTTATGTGCATTAATTTTAGCTTTTTCTAATATTTTAAATAATAGGTATTACTATAACAATTTATAATTTTACCAGGTGTTAACAGAAAATTTTAAAAAATGAATTATATAACATTATTAAAAAATTATATAACATGCTGCTAAACACAATGTTTTACTTTTGAACTAAAGTAGTTTAAACTACTTGCTTTTTAAAATTAATTAAAACAAACTATATTATGAACAAGACAATTAAAATGATTTTATTAATAGTAGGAGTTGGACTTTTAGGATATGGAATTTATATGCTTGTAGCCCCAGAAACCGCACTAAGTATTGGCCCTTTAGATGTGGAAACGCAAGACAATAATAACGCATATATTACAATTGGTTTAGGTTTATTAACATTAATGATTAGCTTTGTTGGTGGGAAAAAATCTTAATAATAATATCACACACCCTTAAAAACTCATTTTGCATAAAAATGAGTTTTTTTATGTTATAAAATATTATCTTTATTAATTATTACGGCATATATTGTAGCCTGAAATATGAATAATAACCAAATTTGAATTAGTATAAAAAGATGAAAGTATTTGTGAAATTTAATTTTAATGCAATTTGCAATAAGGTTTTAGAAGATAAGCTAATTGAGTTGGGTATAAAATATAAAATTGTAGGTTTTGGAGAGATAGAATTTTTAGAAAATTTAACAGATCAGCATAAACAAACCTTACATACTTTATTAAATAATCATGGTATTGAAGTTGTAGAAAATGAAAAAATTATTTTAGTACAAAAAATTAAAGACGCAATTATTGATATAATATTTAATTCTGAAGATGCTTTAAATATAAAAACATCTGTTTATTTAGCAGAAAAATTAGGACATAGCTACGGATATCTATCAAATTTATTTTCTGAAGTTACATATACTTCCATTGAAAATTTTATCATCCTTCAAAAAATAGAATATGCCAAACAGCTTATTTTAACTACAAATTTTAGTTTAACAGAAATAGCTTTTAAACTCAACTATTCAAGTGTTGCACATTTAAGTACACAGTTTAAAAATACTACAGGTATTACTCCTTCTGCATTTCAACGTATTATTAGTAAAAGAAAGGAAATTGCCCAACAAAGCTAAAACTGCTAAAATTATAACAACGCTACTTAATTAGGATTTCAATACACTAAATTTAAATACCCAATGGTTAATTGTATAACCATACTTTCAAACACACTCCAAACAATTATATAAGCTGTTTATTAGCATACTCCGCAGCAATGCTAAGGCTTTACGTATTCTTTTTTAAGGTTTAATTTACATAATTCCGTTTTGTAAAATGGGAATTGTATAAATAATACAAAAAATGCTGTAATGCGATACGATTAAAAGGATTGCATATTTGCATTATAAAATTAGTATTAACCAAAAGCAAAATTGAAAATTATGAGAAGTTTATTATATCTAGTGGCTGTAATACTTGTAATAGGATGGGCGTTAGGATTCTTTGTGTATAGCGCAGGAGGATTAATTCATATCTTATTAGTAATTGCAGTAATTGCAATATTGTTTAGATTAATTGGTGGTAAAAGAGTTTAACAAATCAATTAAGAAATAATAAAGTAACAAAAGAGTAAAATTAAGAAATTTAATTAATAATTATAAAAATGAAAAAAATGAAAAATTTAAATCAAATAATAGTTGGAATTTTAGGATGCACACTTATTTTGGCATCTTGTTCAGATGAAAAAACTAAAGCCGAACAAATGTCGGATAACTTTGTAAAATATGTAGATTCAGTTAGTAGTGTACAAAAAGAAAATGCCATAGAAAACTGGAATGAAATTGAAAGTGAGTATGAAGAGGCAAAACAAAATGCAAATAGAGAGATTAATCAGCTTGATGACAGAATGGAGTTTGAAGAAAAAATCAATACTGCAAATGCTAAATATGAGCAATTTAAGAGCGATGTTTTAGCAGAAAAAGAAAAATTAGATTATGAATCTCAAAAAAATAGAGTTAGAGTAGCTTTATTAGGATCAAATTACGTTGAAGATGATATGAAATTTGAATGGATAAACAAAGATAATATCTTAAGTGTATATGAAAATTTTGTGAATACTGTTGAAGAAAATAAAGACTCATATTCTAGAGAAGACTGGGATGAAATTAAATTAATATACGAAGCAATTGACTCAAGAAAAAACACAGTTGAAAACGAAGGTTTAACTAGTGAAGACAATAGAAAAATTGCAGGTTTAAAATTAAAATTTGCCCCAATGTATACTGTTAATAGAATGGGCGCAAAATCTGAAGAAAACGCAGAAGCAAAACAATAATCTAATCAGACATTTAGTAATAAATAATTATATACATAATAATATGAAAAAAATAATAATAGCGGTATTTGCACTTTTTACTATAAGTGCAGCTACTACTGCCTTACAGGCACAGATAATAGCAAAAAATGCATTAGGAGTTAGGTTAGGTGACAATGATGGTTTTGGAGGAGAAATTTCTTACCAAACATCTTTATCAAATAGCAATAGATTAGAATTTGATTTGGGATGGAGAGACTCTCATAATGTAGAAGCATTTAAGTTAGTAGGTTTATACCAATGGGTAATGCCTATAGAAGATCGTTTTAATTGGTATGTTGGTTTAGGTGCCGGTGTTGGATCTTTTAATGCTGGAAATAACGATGGAGCATTCGCTTTAATAGCTGGTGATTTGGGTATTGAATATAATTTTAAAATTCCATTACTTATATCATTAGATTTTAGACCAGAATTAGGTTTTAATGACAATTATCGGGATGATTTAGGTCTTGATATAGCATTAGGTCTTAGATATCAATTTTAAACATTTAAGATAATAAAGTTTAAAAACTAAATACAATAAAGCTCGTTGTAAATTTTTTGAAATACAATAGTTACTAACTTATCAGATAGTTAGATAATTGAATTTTTTAATTGAAAATTACTGAAAAATTTACAACAAGTATTTAATAACTAAAAAAAGAAAAAATTATGAAGAAAATAGTAATAAGTACAATTATATTAGTAGTAACAGTTACATATGTATTTGCACAAAATACTTCAAATTTTGGTGTAAAAGCAGGATATAATTTAGCTTCAGTAACCGATGATTCAGGAAATGAAACAGATGCAAGAAGTGGATTTCATGTAGGGCTTTATTCAGAAAATTTTATCAGTGAAAATTTTTCAATTCAACCAGAGGTTATGTATTCACAACAAGGATTTAAAATTGAGAATAATAACTCAACCTATACATTAGAAAGAGATTATATTAATATCCCTGTAATGTTTAAAGGATATTTAGCTAAAACTTTTTTTATTGAAGCTGGACCTCAAGTAGGATTTGCTGTAAGTAAAAAAGAAACTTTAGATACTGTAATAGGTGATTTTGAAAACGACTCAGAACCAAATTCTTTTGATTGGGGACTTAATGTTGGTACAGGTATAAAAGTAAATGCCGCAACCATTGGATTAAGATATCATTTTGGTATGGGAGATCTTTATGAAGATACAGATTTTAAAAATAGAGTCTTTCAAATATCTGTTGGATTCGACTTTTAATAAAAAATATATCAAAAAAAGCCTCTTTTAAAAGAGGCTTTTTTTGATTTTTGAAAAGATATTAATGCAAAAAATAAAAAATTATGAACTATTATTTTAACAAAACACTTCAAGGAAATTTTGATGATATTATAGTTAAAGTTACCCAAGGTTTAAAAGATCAAGGCTTTGGAATTTTAACAGAAATTGATGTGCAGGAAACCTTGAAAAATAAATTAGATGTTGATTTTAAAAAGTATAAAATTTTAGGAGCTTGTAATCCTCCATACGCACACAAAGCTTTGTTAGCCGAAGATAAAATTGGAACAATGTTGCCGTGCAATGTTATTGTACAAGAAGTTAAAAATGGGACTATTGAAATAGCAGCTGTAAATCCAATGGCATCTATGCAAGCTGTTGAAAATAAAAAATTAGAAAAATTGGCTGAAGAAATTACAGAAAAGTTAGAAACTTTTATCAAAAAACTTTAATTAAATTTCCTCAACTTGCCTGCTGGTTGGTCAATTTTAATAACAAATAAAACTAACTATTTAGGTGGTAAAGTGATAATTAATTAATCGGAAATACAATGAGCATTTGCGTTAAATAATATTCCGATAAAGCTATTACAATACTTTAATAAAGTTTAAATTGTTTTAATACACTATTAAAAAATTTGAATTGAAAACTACTGAACTACATCCAAAATTTAAGATTGCTCATTTGCCTTCTTTATTAGTGAAAACCTATAAAGCTTGGGATGCAGAAAACCCATATAGGTTAAGTGCAGTTGTAGCTTATTATGCTATTTTATCAATGCCTGGTTTATTGGTTATTATTGTAAACCTAATTGGAGCTATTTGGGGAACAGAAATTGTTCAAGGTGAATTAACTAATGAAATATCAAGTGCATTGGGTCGAGATGTAGCTAATGCAGTTGGAACTATGATATCAGACACTCAAGAGAAAGACAAAAATCTAATTTCAACTATTATTGGTATCGGAACTTTACTTTTTGCAGCTTCAGGTGTGTTTTATCATTTGCAACTTTCTTTAAATCAAATATGGAAAGTTGATTCAATTACCGAACAAAATTTTTGGAGAACATTGATCAATAGAGCTAGAAGTTTTACATTTATTTTAATTATTGGATTTTTATTATTGATCAGTTTTATTATAACGGCGGGTTTGTCTGCACTCACTAATTTTTTGAGTCGTAATTTTCCAGATATTATACTTTATGTAGCCTATATTTTAGATATTTTGTTGTCGCTTAGTATGGTTACCATTCTATTTGCTCTCATGTTTAAATATTTACCCAATGTAAAAATTAGATGGAAATCGGTGTGGGTTGGTGCAATTATTACAGCAGTACTGTTTGTTTTAGGTAAATTTTTATTAGGATTGTATTTTGGACGTGCAGATTTTGACTCTACTTATGGTACAGCAGGTACTATTGTTTTAATTTTACTTTGGGTGTCATATTCTTGTTTAATTTTATTTTTTGGAGCAGAATTTACAAGAGTATATGCAGAAAAATATGGCTTTGGAATTAAGCCAACAAAGTACTCTAAAACAATTAAATAATAGTACTGTAATAAAATAGTTATAGTAAAAGTTAATCTTTGTAATTAGTTAATATAGCTATATTTAGTTTGGATATTATTTACTTGTATAATTTACCTAACTAAATAAAACAGTTAACATATTAACTGAAAAGAGTAACATAAAAAAATACATCAAACTAAATTTAAATAGAATAAAAAATTATATAAAATGCCAAGCAAAAGAATAAAAAACGAAGAACAATATCAGGCTTTAAGAGATAAAGGTTATAGTAAAGAAAAGTCTGCAAGAATTGCCAATACGCCAGATTCTGGAAAAAAAGGAGGCAAAGCAAAACCTTATGAAGAATGGACAAAAGATGAACTGTACCAACAAGCTAAAAACGTAGGAATAAATGGTAGATCAAAAATGAACAAATTGCAATTGATACATTCACTAAGAAATAATTAAACATCTAAATTTTCTACCATAATGAAATATATTAGCCAAAAAATTATTAACCAGCTTTTTTTACTACTTGTAATAATTTGTATTGCAGGACTTCTAGTATTTGAAATAGCACCTTATTTGTCTGGAGTTTTGGGTGCAATAACTATTTATGTATTGTTGCGAAAACCTATGAAGAAACTTGTAAGTAAAGGTTGGAACCCAGTACTTGCTGCCATTGTTTTATTAATATTATCTATAGTTTGCATATTAATACCTATTTCTGGAATTATATTAATGATTGGTAATAAAGTTAGTAATTTGGGGAAAAATTCTCAAGAGATTATTAACATTTTAAAAAATCAACTTGAAAAATTAGAATATTATTTGGGATTTGATCTAAGTTCACGAATAGATACTTCACAGTTATCCACGTTTGTTTCGGACAAATTACAAAGTGTAGCTGGTAGTACTTTTGAAATTGTATTGTCAGTTTTTATAATGTACTTTTTGTTATATTATATGCTTACAAATCGTAGAAAATTGAGAGAAACCCTTTATGAGTATATTCCTTTAGCAGAAGATAATATAAAAATTATTAGTGAAGATGTTGTTAGTATGGTGCGTTCTAATGCAATAGGTATTCCACTTGTAGCAATAGCTCAAGGTGTAATTGCAATTATTGGTTTTTTTATTTTTGGAATTGAAAACCCAGTTTTTTGGTTTGTAATGGTTACTATAGGTTCAATGATTCCTTTTGTAGGAGGAATGCTTGGTATAATTCCGGCTTTTATATTAACTTTAGCAAATGGAGACGCGTTTCAGGCCTGGGGAATTTTATTATATGGTATTATAATTGTGGGTTCTACAGATAATTTAATTCGACTTTTTTTCTTAAAAAGAATTGACAACGTACATCCTTTAATCACATTAATTGGTGTTATTATTGGGGTGCCATTATTTGGATTTATTGGACTAATATTTGGTCCTTTATTATTAAGTCTTTTTCTACTTATAATTAAAATTTATAAGAATGAGTATGGCGAAAAGATATAGATAAATTATTATTAAAATTATTTTAAATAAAAAATGGGAGTGATTTCAAAAAACAATCGACAAATTAAATTGTATTATAATTCCAAAACTTCTTTGGGTAAACAAACTATTGCTTACGTTAATGCATCTGAAAAGAAAATACTTACAATTGATATTTCTAAAACTAAAGTTACAGGTACACAGTGGTTGGAAATTGTAAATAAACTTAATATAGATATTTCTGAATTGGTAAATCAAAAACATCCAGATTTTGTTAAAATTTATGGAGATAAAGAAGTGAATTTATCGGAAGATGATTGGTTAAAACTAATTGAAAAAAAACCTATAGTTGTAACATATCCAATAGTAATAAACGGAAAGCAATTTTTACAAATAAAAACACCATCCGACTTTGTAAAATATTTAGATCAAGAATAATACCTATGTGTATATTTTAGCTTAAATTACCACTTTATAAGTTATAAAATTATTGTATGCTTTTTTATAAATCGGAATTAACCATCCAGTGAACGCCAAATTTATCGGTGCATCTTCCATACAATGCACCCCAATGTTTTTCATTAAAAGGCTCGTTTATTTGTCCGCCAGAAGAAAGTTCAGTAAATATTTTTTCAGCTTCTTTTGCATCATTTACATCCACACTCATGTGAATTTTATTTCCATTATTTAAAGGTGTGTCTGGAGCAGCATCATATGCTAAAAAATGTACTCCTTTACCTTTAACTTCGGCATGTTGCAGTTTACTTCTATAAGATGTTGGAATGTCCATTTTTGCATCTTCATAAGATATTCTTTTAGTTACTTCTGCATTTAAACATTTGGCGTAAAAATTAATTGCTTCCTGGCATTCACCAGAAAAGGCTAAATATGGTAGTACTTTCATTTTCTTATTATTTTATTGATTAATAATTTCTCATTTTTTCTTTTCTTTTTCTCAGTTGTCTTTCTAGATCGTTTATAGATTCTGAAATTGAACTTTCAAAATTTCCGTGTGAAGCTTCGGCAAACATTCTTGGACCCGGCATACTCAATCTAATATAACAAATAAGTCCTGTAGCATCTGAACTGGTATTCTCTTTTTTAAAAAACACATCAGCTCTTAAAATAAAATCATATTTCTCTTTTAGTTTGTTTAATTTTTCTGCGACAAAATTTTCAAGATGCATACTCGGATTCACATCATGGTATTCATATACAATTTGCATAGTTTTAAATTTAAATTAATTACTACAATACTAATATTTTTAATCAGGAAGTATTAACTCATTTACTTTATTCATTAACTTAAAAATTAATAAAACAGCTATTTCTTAACTTTTTTGGGGTTTAATTATATAAGGTGTATGTTATTTTTCTTTTTTAAAATTGAGCAAGGTACCTGTTAAGTAAGTTTTAAAATTAGAATTCAACTGATTACATATCAATAATTTATCATATGGATTAATATTTTATTTAAATGAAATACTATTATTTACAAGGCAAAGCTATTTTAGGACTTAAATAGATAATAATAACTTAAAAAAAAACACAATTATGAAAGATTTAGAAAAATCAAATGTTGGCAATAATAATGGCAACGATAGCGAAATGGAAAAAAAATGGGATTCTATTAAAGACGATTATATTAGTAAATATTCTGAATTAAGAAAAGAAGACTTAAGCTATGAAAAAGGTGGAATTAGTGGAATGTTTGAGAGAATAGGAAGAAAAAGAGGAAGAACTCTTTTACAAATTCAGCACGAAGTTTCTAGCTGGAGATAGTGCTAGTGAAATCTGAAAAAATATTTAAACAGTAATAAAAATAAAAACTAAAAAAATGTATAACAGTAAAATAACCAAAGCAGATAAAGAAATATTAGGTGATAAAGCGGGTAATTTGAGAAATGATGGGGGAGACGATCGGATATTAAAAAACAGAAAAAATGAGGTCGATTTTGCTGGTGAAGATTTAGATGTGCCTGGAAGAAAATTACCAAAAAATAAAACTAAAAAAACACTAAATGATGAAGAGAATCAACTTTATAGTTTAGGAGATGAAGAAAATGAAAATTTAGAACAAGATTATAACAGTACAAAATAAATATAATTCTGAAATTTTAGATGTAATAAAGTTTATTTCAAATAATAATGCTATTTAAAATTTTTATTTTTTGAATTAATAATCAAATCATTTGAATTAATACAAGATATAATATCTATATAATTTTACATCATAAAAGATGTTAATTGTTTTAGCATCTAAAATAAAATATAAACCAATAATTTTAAATATAAAGATTATGAGTACAACATATAGTGAATTAGTAGGTGAAAAATTAAACACATTATTAGAAAAAAGTTATGATGCTGAAAAAGGATATTATAAAGCAGCAGAAAATGCAGACAACATAGGGCTTAAAAGATTTTTTATTAGAAAATCTCAAGAGCGTAAACAATTTGGAAATGCTTTAAAATCTGAAATTAGAGCATACGGACAAGAAGTTGAAACAGGAGGAAGTGCAACTGGAGCCGCACACCGAGCATGGATGGATGTTAAATCTTTCTTTGCTGCAGATAACGATGAGTCAATGTTAGAAGCTGCCATTACTGGAGAAAAGGCAGCGGTAGATGATTACGAAGATGTTTTAAAAGAAATTAACTTGCCACCAAGTACAGCAACATTAATTACAAATCAAGTGAGTCAAATAAAAAGTGATTTAGATACTGTTACACGTTTAGAAGATCTTTCTTAATATGATAAGAAATTTTTAGATTGTTTTAAAAATAAAAGTTGTGAAAAAAAAGAAGGAAAATCCTGCAGGTGTAAAAATTTGCAGGTTTTTTAACGCTTAATTAATTGTAGTATTTCTTATGTAATTACTTGTATAGTTTATAATTTTGAAATGTAATTATTTGATTAATTTTTATGGTGATATAATACTAATGAGTTAATAATTATTGTATTAGTGTTAAGTGTTTAGTAAAATTATAGTCAATTTTGTTGTGTAATGTTAGGACCTATAAACCTCAACTAATTATTAACTTTAAACAAAAATATTATGTTACGTTGGACAATTACATTTATAATTCTGGCAATAATTGCTGGAGTATTAGGTTTTACTGGTATAGCTGCCGGAGCCGCAAGTATTGCAAAAATATTATTCTTTATATTTTTAGTATTATTTGTAATCTCATTGATTACGGGTAGACGAAAAGTTTAAAAAGAAAGGAAATATGCACAAAAAACATTTGTACTACAATTTTTTTGCTAAAACTAATCATTTTAGCGTAGTTAAAATTAAGAGATTTTAAACGAGTATTTTTAATTAAAATACTCGTTTTGTTATTAATTATATACGAATCTAACTATTTTAATCCTTTTTTTTCTTCAATTATAACTAGTATGTTTTCAGCTATATACAAATCAACTTTTTTACATGTCTAATTTTTATTCAAAAAAATCATCTTTAGTAAGCATAATATTGTATTTTTGAAAAAATAGTAGGTTAAATTAAAATAAATTGCAATAACTTATTTAACGTTGATTTAAATTGCTTATAGGCTTAATTACAGCGTGTTGCAAACTTGTTAACATGGTTTTTGAAAGAAGTATTGTATAAGCCATTACTCTTAAAAATATTTATAATACGTAATATAGAATTGATTATAAAATTGTATAATTTATTTTTATGAACATAAACAAATTGAACGTTTTACTCGCTGATGATGATGAAGACGACAGATGGTTGTTTGAGCAAGCTCTTAACGACATAAAAATTAAAACCAATCTTTCTTTATTTAAAAATGGGAAAGAATTGATGGATTATTTATTGCAAATTGATATTAAACCACATCTTATATTTTTAGATTTAAACATGCCTATCAAAAACGGAATGGAATGTTTATTAGAAATGAAACAAGATGCCAATCTTAAAAATATACCTGTGGCTATTTATTCAACATCTTCATCAGAAAAAGATATTGAAAATACATTTATAAGCGGAGCTAATATCTATATTAATAAACCATCTAATTTTGATAAATTAAAAGAAGTAATTGAAAAAGTATTACAACTTAACTGGCAATATCAAACATCAAATTTAAACAAGGATAATTTTTTATTTAGAATTTAAACAAAATGGATTTTAGGAGAATAATATCTTCAACAAAATCAAATAAAATTGTATTGGCAGTTGCCATTGCTTTTCTATTGATGCTTTCTAGTGTGTCATATAAGCAGATAAGCAATATGCAAAAATCTGCAAATCTAGTGGCCGTTTCGCTCAAGATTGATACAGAAATTAATAATTTGTTTTCTAAATTTAGTTTAATTGAAGCTGCTGAATATAAGTCTATAATTTTAAAAAATTCTGCATATAATGAAACCTACAAATATTATATTCAACTAACAGAAAATTCACTTTCAAAACTCTCTCAACTTACTAGCAATATTCCAAAACAACAACATTATTTAGACACTATTAGGCAATGGAGAGATAGTTTAGACATTTCAGTTACTAAACTGAACGCGTACCAAAACAGACTTTTGGAAGATAGAGATTCTTTAATTACAAAAGAAGTAAATAATGTGGCCTCCATTATGCAAAAATTAAAGCAGGCAAGGCTTGATATGACTCAAATAAAAGAGGCATTAATTAAGCAACGGATGGAAGATTACACTACAGAAACTTTTTTTACACCTATAATATCGTTGTTATTAGTGCTTTTTTCATTAGTAGGTTTTGTTTTAGCTTTTATAAAAATTAATAAAGACCATGAAAAATTAATAAAAACACAAGCGTATGTTGATAATATTATTAGCAGTAGTAATAATGCAATTACTTATTTGGAACCAATTCTATCAACAGATAATAAAATAACAGATTTTACAATAAGTTATGTAAGCAATAAAATAGAAGAGAATACAGGTTTAAAAGCGTCAGAAGTTACTGGAAAAACAATTTCTGAAGTATTTCCTTCAATTATGACAAATGGTGTTTTTGATATTTATATTAAATGTATTGAAACAGGTAAAACTCAAACATATGAGCGATGTTATAATTTAATGAACCAAGAAAAATGGTTTAAAAGTATTGCTACAAAATTAGAAACAGGAGTTAATGTTACAACTATTGAGGTTACTAAAGATAAACGTAATAACGAAAATTTAAAAAATTTAAATGAACGTTTATATATTAAAAATACCATTTTAAATAATGCTGAAGTGGTGGCTAAAATTGGAAGTTTTAGTAGGTATCCAGAAACTGGTATTATTGAAATGTCTGATAACTTATACAGAATGCTTGGTTGTAAACCAAACGAGTTTGAAGCAAGTTTAGAAAATTATATGTCATTTATTCATCCAGATGATTTAATGAAATTTAGTAAAGCTGCCGATAGAAATTTAAAATCAGAGAAATTAAAAGAAACATACTATAGAGTAGTTACCAATAAAGATCAAATAAAACACTTTAAGTCTTCTACAGTATTAATAATGGAAGATGGAAAGAAAAAAGAGGTAGGCGTAGTACAAGATATTAGTGAGAGCATAAAAAAAGATAAAAAATTAAAAAATAGAAATAAAGCCTTAAAACGTTCAAATGCTGAATTAGAATCATTTAACCGAGTTGTAAGTCATGATTTACAAGAACCCTTGCGTAAAATTCAAATGTTTATTTCAATGTTATCAAATGAAGCAAAGGAAAAATTATCTGAAAGAAGTATCGCTTATTTTGATAAAATTGATAATTCAGCAGGCAGAATGCAAATGCTAATTAAAAATTTATTGAACTATTCTAGAATAGATAGTTCACACGCTAATTTTGAAATAATTGATTTAAATAAAAAACTTGATAAAGTAGAAAATAATCTTTCCGATAGAATACTAGAAGCAGATGTTGAAATTATAAAAAGCAACTTACCTACCATTAAAGGAATTCCTTTTCAAATGGAACAATTATTTAATAATTTAGTTTCAAATTCCATAAAATATAGAAATTTAAATAAAAAATCTATAATTCATATAGATGCATCTGTAGTATCTAAAGATCAAATTAATGCTGAGTTTATTAAAACACATAAAAATTATTACGAAATTATATTTAGTGATAATGGAATTGGGTTTGAACAAGAAAATGCAAAAAAGATATTCAATATTTTTGAAAGACTGCATCAAAATACAGAATATACAGGAACAGGAATTGGTCTTGCAATTTGTAAAAAAATAGTTGAAAATCATCACGGTTTTATCCAAGCTATAGGAGAACCAAATAAAGGTGCTACTTTTTATATATACTTACCAATATAAAAACATATTTTACTATCAGTAAAAAAGCTTTACATACGTTATGGTTCCTAATTTTTTTGTAAATTATTGATATTCAAATAATTGTTTTATTTTTTATTCATATCTATAATTAATACTTTCCTCTAAAAATTAAAATGATACACTAATTGCTTAAAACAAGTTAATTTTAAGTTGTTTTATGCGCTTTTTCTGCACAAACTAATAATTATATAACAAAAACAAATAATTGTGTAAAGCTATCGGCTGCTTAATATTAGATATTTGTAATGTGAAATTTAAGTAACAATGTATAGTATTTAAAAAACCATTTTAGCCAATATAAAATTTAAGTTTTAAACATTTTGTTAGCATAAAGGTTTTAGAAAATTAACTAAATGGAGTTTTAAAGCTAACATAAAGTAAAACTATTTAGGTTTCAATTAATAAATAAAAGTTTTTAATTAAATGATAAAGTTAAAAAAATTAAAACTAATAAAGCCAAACACTTAAATATGTCTAAATTTTTATATGGCATAGCAATTTTATTTTTAATAGTATGGGCCATTGGCTTTTTTCTATTTGGCTTGGGTTTAATTATACACCTTGCATTATTAGCTGGGGTTATAGCAGTTATTATTAAATTAATTAAGGAGGAGTAAAGAATTTAATGTTTAAAAACTACAGCAAACTATCATGAAAACAATATATATAAGAACAACTAAAATAGATCAAATTTTTAACAAACTTAGCTCAAGTTTTGGAGGAAATTTAGAAGTGCTTTCTAATGAGTTTAAATTAGCGTTAAATGATAATGTAGGAAAAGGTATTATTAATGGTATTACTTTTAAAAATGGTATCTCATATTTAGAATTCGATGTAACTTTAAATGAAACGTTAATATTAAGTCTGTATTCAACAAAAAGATTACCTATATATTTTGCGTATTGTACAAAAGGAAGTTTAGCGCATAGATTTGGAGATAGTGATCAGGAGCATGTGCTAAATAAATTTCAAACAGGGATATTAGCTAGTAAAAGAGCAGAGGAAAGTATATTAACTTTTAAAAAAGATGAACCTACTAGAATATCATTAATAGTTGTAAATACCATGATTTCTGAAAATGTTGAAGGTTTTAGTTTAAACCAAAAATTAAGAAATGCTTTTTTTGAAAATGATACGAAAGAGAGTGCTGTTTATATAGGTTCACACAATTTAAAAATCAGTGAAAAAATTAAAGAGCTAAATGCTATAAAACATACTGGTATTGTTAGAAACTTGATGATGAAGGGAATTGTACATCTAATTTTAGCTATGGAAGTACAACAACGTGCAGATGATTTAAATAGATTAAACAATACCACTGGATCTTTAACAAAAAAAGAATTAGAAACTGTAAAAGAATTTTCAGAGTTTATTGTTAACTATCCTGAAAACAACTTTACACTAAAATTTTTGAGCAGAAAATCAGGGCTTTCAGCCAATAAATTACAAGAAGGTTTTAAAATATTGCACAACAGAACTGTGAGAGATTTTATTATTAATGAAAGAATGAAAAAGTCTGAAGAGCTTATTAGAACTACCGATTTAAATATTTCAGAAATTGTATATAGTATTGGATTTACAAGTAGAAGTTATTTCTCAAAAATATTTAAACAAAAATATAATTGTAGTCCAAAATTTTATAAAGACAGTCAAAATTCGTTAGCTGCAACAGCATAAATATACATCACTTTAACCCATGAGAAACTAGCCTTCTGTGGCTGGTTTTTCTAATTTAAAACCATTTATTATGAGGAGTTTACTTTGGCTTGTAGCCGTTATTTGCATAGTTATTTGGCTTTTAGGCATGTTAAATGTAGTGCCTGGTATTGCTACCAGTAGTTTACTTCATATTCTATTAGTAATAGCTGTAATTGTTGTGTTGTACAACATTATTTCTGGTCGAAGACCATTAGACTAATTTTTTTTTAAAAAAATAAAAAACGTATCTGTCTAGCTTAATTTTTAGAAGATGCGTTTTTATATGTTATAGCATTTATAAAAAAGAAATAGATTTTCCTTAATTAATGCCAATATGCTTAATTTCATTCAACAAAAAATTAGTGTAATAGCTTACATGATTTCAATTAGTATTAAAATTGATTGAGTTAAAAATATTAGATCTTCTTGTTTAAATTGTAGAAAACAATAACAACATTTTTAAACGCAATAAATTTTTAAACCTATAATAGTGTTAAACCTTTATAGGTTTAAAAGTAAAAAATAGTTTTAATTATGGACACACATTATAATAAATAAATTTAAAAAGCATGAATATGGAACTACCAGAAATGAATAAATACGATAAAGTAGCCAAAACAGATTATGAAATTTATCCTTTACTATCTCAAAGATACAGTCCACGAGTTTTTAAAGATAAAAAAATAACAGCAGAAGAATTACATCAACTTTTTGAGGCGGTACGATGGTCAGCGAGCTCAAATAATATACAACCTTGGCGTTTTATATTAACAAAAAAAGGCTCAAAAGCTTTTAATAATGTAGTTGATTGTTTAAGCGAATTCAATCAAAAATGGGTTAAAAATGCACCCGTTTTGGTGCTATGTGGATATAAAAAAACGGTGGACAAGGTTAAAGAAAACTTTCATGCTTTACACGATCTAGGATTGTGTTTAGGGAACATGACTATACAAGCGCAATCTATGGATATTGCACTGCATCATATGGCAGGACTTGACTGGCAAAAGGCTCATGAAGTTTTTAAAGTACCAGATGATTTTCATATTGCAACCGCATTGGCTATAGGATATTATGGAGGAGATATTACAGCCTTACCAGAAGATTTGCAAAAACAAGAATTGGCCAAAAGAGAACGAAAACCTCAATCGGAATTTGTTTTTAAAGATTCTTGGAAATAAGAAACATGCTAATAAATATAGTTTTAATAAAAAATTATCTAACAACTAATAACTTAAATGTCAACAGAAATTATTTTAGTATTTGTTATTTTAGTAACCACTATGGTATTATTTGCTTTCGAGATTTTTACTGTAGATAAAATAGCTTTTTTTATAATAGTTTCATTAGTGTTGTGTAATTTAGTTACGCCTAAAGAAGCTATTAGTGGTTTTTCAAATAGTGCAACCATTGCAGTGCTGGCATTAATGATATTAGCAATTGCTATGGAAGAAAATGGAGTTATAAATTGGTTAACTTCAAGCATGAGTCGCATAAGATTTTTGCCACTTTATTTAATGGCTCCAATTTTTATGATTGTTACTGCGTGTATTTCAGCTTTTATTAGTACAACAGCAGTAGTTATTGTTTTTATCAAAATAATAAATCAACTTTCAGAAAAATATAAAATTTCACAATCTAAGTTATTACTACCAATTTCATTTGCAGGTATTTTGGGTGGTTCTTGTACTTTAATGGGTACTTCTACAAATTTATTAGTGAATGCTGTTGCAACAGATTTAGGAGCAACCAAATTAGGTTTTTTTGAATTTTCTATGTTGGGTTTAATTTTTTTAATAATCTCAGTTATTTACTTAACAATTACAATTAGATGGTTGCCTTGGGATAAGCAAAAGAACTTTAGTGAAGATTATAAAATTGATAATTATATAACCCAAATAACAATAAATAAAGACTCAGATTTAATAGGTAAAACTATTGGAGAAACTTTTTTTTATAATAAAAATGGAATTTCACTTTTAAAATTAACAAGAAATAAAAAAGTACTTAGCTTGCCAGGAAAACATACTGCTTTAAAACAGGATGATAAATTATTGATTACAACAGATTTAGAAAATTTAACAAAACTTAATAATTCGGAGAATTTAACAATTTACCAAGAAAAATTTCACCAAGATAAAGTTGAGTATGAACATAATAAAGGTGAAAAAACGAAAGATAGTAACACTATTTTTGTAGAATTACTTATGTTGCCAGGAGCATCATTATTAGGAAAAAAATTAGGCATTTTATACCGCTACATTACAAATTATGCGGTACCTATTGCCATAAAAAAACATATAACTTATAATAAGTTTAAAAAAAGACTTTTTTATAATAGCAATAAAAATAATGTTGTTTTAGAGGTTGGAGATAGATTATTAGTGAAGGTTGGAAGAGAAAATATACAATCTTTAGAAATTATTGAAAATATAGTTATTTTAAAAGAATTAGAACCTTTGGAGGATTCAAAACCATTTAAAAAATATTTTTCATTATTTGTGTTATTAAGTGTAATTACATTGGCAGCTTCAGGTTTACTTACAATTTTAGTAAGTTCATTAGTAGGTGTAACGGTATTATTACTCACAAATAACTTAGATTTAAATAATGTATATAAAAAAGTAAATTGGCAAATATTCTTTTTGTTGGCAGGTATGATTCCGCTTGGTATTGCAATGCACAATAGCGGAGCTGATATGTGGATTTCAGAAAAATTATTAGGCTTTTTATCAGGTCAATCTGAAGTAATAATTATTGGTACACTTTTTTTAGCAACAATGATTATGAGTGGAGTTATTAGTAACAATGCTACTGCAATTATTATGACACCAATAGCAATTTCGCTGGCGCAAGGTTTAAATATGGATTTTAAAGCTTTTATTTTAGCAATTATGTTTGCTGCTAATTTTAGTTTTTTTACTCCAATAGGTTACCAAACCAATACATTAATTTATGGAATTGGGAATTATAAATTTAAACACTTTTTTCTAATTGGAGGTTTGTTATCTTTAATATTATGGGTTGTAGCTACCTTATTATTAACAAAATTATATTAAAAAATGAAGACAAAATTTTCTATGCAAGAAGCTGTAGTTAACTTATGGGATAAATTAGACGGTTGGTTAAATGCCCTTATACTAAAATTACCAAATATAGTAATGGCTATAATTGTAATTGTATTATTTTATTTTTTAGCCAAGGGAGTTAGAAAAATCTTTAGAAAATATTTATTGAAAAAAATAAGTCAAAAATCAATTCAAGATATTATGGCTAAAGCCATATTTTTAACAGTTATTTTAATTGGTTTTTTTATAGCACTTGGTGTGCTAGAACTCGATAAAGTACTAACAAGTATTTTGGCAGGTGCTGGGGTTGTAGGTTTGGCTGTTGGTTTGGCTTTACAAGGTACATTAAGCAATACTTTTGGAGGTGTTGTGCTTTCATTTTTACCACGAATTCGTATAAACGATTATATTGAAACTAGTAGTACTTCTGGTTTTGTTTCAGAAATTAGTTTAAGAAATATTATTTTAAGAAGACCGGATAATAACTATGTAATTATTCCTAATTCTAAATTTGTTGAAGATTCATTTATCAATTACTCTTTAAGTGAAAGAACCCGAATTGAAGTTAAATGTGGTGTTGGTTATGAAAGTGATTTACAAAAAGTTGAAGATTTGGTGGTAGAACTAATAACGAATAATTTTAAGCAAAATGAGGATGAATATGTAGAGTTTTTCTTTACAGAATTTGGTGATAGTTCCATTAATTTTATGGTTAGATTTTGGATTGACATGGTGAAAAGTAAACAAGAACATGCTGCGCGACATAAAGCCATAAAATTGATAAGAAGTAAATTCGATCAAGAGAATATCAATATTCCATTCCCAATACGAACTTTAGATTTTGCTAAAAATAACTTACAAATAAAATCAAATAAACTTGAAAAAGATGCATAATATAAAACATAAAAGCCGAAGCAATATTGCTTCAGCTTTTATGTTTAACAAACTGTTTTTCTTAAATTATTTCGATGTTTATTGGTCTACCTTATAATCAACGTCACCATAGTTTTGTAAGTTTATAAAACCTGATTCTCCAGAATCTGAATCTTCTGAAATCCAATAATTTGCATGTACAATACTAACGGACAAAATTACTAAATCAGGATCATTCTTACCATCAAACCATCTGTTCATAATTGGTGTCCAAAGTTTATCTAGTAATAAATTGTCAAAAATATGGGTGGCGTGTGCAAATACATTTAAATATTCTTTTTTATCATCATTTGCATAAAGTAACTGAACGCGATTGTCTTTTTCTATTTCATTAAAAGGAGTTGCTTTTTTACTTGTAAAGAAAATAAGATCACCTTTATCAACCAAGTCTAAAGTTGTCATTGGATAAGCAGAAAAAGGTATTTTAACCAAATTAGTAGCCATCATACAAATTGGATTGTCTCGTACAATACCTCTAATTTTATTTATTTTTTCATCTCGGCTTAAAATCTCGTCATTATACATAATTATATTTTTTAAAGTTCACTTTAAAGATGCTAAAAAAGCAACTATAAAATTGATGTTTTTGAACTTAATAGTACCTCAAAAGATAACTCATTCCAAAAGAGTTAAATTATATTTTTTTAAGGATAATTTTTACTAGTAACCAATTGTAAATTTGTTTATATAACAATAAAATATAATAAAATGGAAAATAAAAGAATATCAGATGCAATGGAAAAAATGTTGAATGAGCAAATGACACGTGAGGCTTATCAGGCTCAAGTATATCTTTCGTATGGATGTTGGGCTGAAGAAAATAGTTTTGCAGGTGTTTCTGAGTTTCTATACAAGCATATGCAAGAAGAGCGCAACCACATGTTTAAGTTTGTAAAATATATTTTAGATAGGGGAGGAAGTGTAACTATTGAAGCTATTAAAGCTGCACCAAAAAACCCAAGTGATATTGGCGATTGTTTACAAAAAATTTTAAAACACGAAATTGACAACTCAAAAGAAATTGATAAAATTGTAAATTTAGCGCACAAAGAAAAGGACTGGGCATCGTTTAATTTTGCACAATGGTTTGTAAAAGAACAAATAGAAGAAGAGTCATTAATAAACGAACTTATTGATAAATATACCATAGCCTCTAAAGAAGTGAAAGATAATGCAAACCTTTATGAAATGGATAAAGATTTTGCGAAAGCTTCACATGAAGCTACAGTTCCAAGAGAAGAAAAAATACAATAGTAAATAATTATAAATTTAGCGATTTGAATACTATATATTTTAGGGCTGTCAATTTTGATAGCCCTATTTTTGTAGCTATAAAATCATAAAATGCTAATTTAAGATTAAAAAAAACCTCCAATAGTTTTCTATTGGAGGTTTTTAACTGTTATTTCTGATTTTAGTAGTTATCTATTTCTTCTTTCAACTGTTCTTTTGTTCGTCCAGTTTTTTCTTGAAGTTTACCTAACATTTCATCAAATTTACCTTCAGCATAGGTTAAATCGTCATCTGTTAAATCGGCATATTTTTGTTTTAATTTTCCTTTGGCCTGATTCCACTTGCCTTTTAATTCATCTGAATTCATAATTTTATGTTTTTTTAATTAATATTATTTTAATTATTAATATAAAAATACGACTGATTTGGTTGAAACCTTACTTCAATAAATTTAAGTTTTAACCTTAATAATAATTCTAAAATAACTATAAAAAAAACTTGAATACTTCTACATCTTTTTCTTACCATTACCAGTAAGCGTGCTTTTAATTCCATCCTCAACATTGATCCATAAATAATTAAAAAACGACTTATTTTTATTTCGCTCTACTTTAATTTTACCGTATCTAAAACCATTTTTATCGGCTTTAGAATTATCTTTTATAAATAGATTGCCAATAGCAGTTAAAAATTTATTGACTTCATTTTTATTATTCAAAATTTTAAATTCAAAATTTTCATATTTCATTTTTAAATCTCCTTCAGAATTTAAATTATTACCGCTAAATGTAAAATATATCTGTTCAAATTCACCGGTTGCTTTGGCATTTAAATTTGATTCAAAAAAATCACTCGCTATTTTAGCGTTGAAATTTTTAAACTCGCCAGATCCCAAAAAAGCATCTTGTTTATTAGTTACATCAAAACTAATATCTAAAACCATTGGCGCTTTACCCATAAAATTAGAGTTTGCTGAAAACTCTGTTTTTTCGTTATTTTTATTGATATTAGAAAGGTTGGTGATTGAAGCATTAATAGCATCAAAAAATACTTTTCCAGCTTTATCGGCGTCCTCTAATTGTTCAGAATAACTTACATAACCTTGTTCAATTTTTAATTTAGCAACATCTAATTCAAACGATAAATCTCTTAGCATTTTACTGTATAAATTTTTAATTTCCAAGTCATCTGCAACTCTTTTATCTCGGTAAATCATTAAATTAGGTTTTGTTATTTTACCTGAATCTAGAATTACAAAAAACTTTTTTTGACTACAACCAATATCTAATTTATTGAATTCTGATTGAGGAATATGAAGTTGAATATGGTCGCGTTCAACAGCTATTTTTGTTGATAAAACTTCTTTAGAAAATTTTGGAGCTATATATAGATTTTTTAAAATTAATTTATTGTTTTCAAATGCTAAATCATCAATTTTTAAATCTTCATAATTACTCATATTTAAAAATAAGTGTTGAGATTTTAACTTAAAATCTTTATAGGTGAAAGGTATTTTTTCTTTTAATTTAATGGTACTTGTGCAAAACTCGTTTAATGAGAAATTAATATTATCGATTTTTGCGTAAATACTGTCTTGCTTATTTTGATGGATTTTTAAGAATCCATTTATAACTGAAATTTCATCAACTTTTATTTCTTTTAGAGAATTGTGGCTAGTTTTTTTTTGATTAGAATTATCCTGTTTTATTTTTGCAGTCTTGTCATTAAAATATTGTAATTGTGGGTTTTTTAAACGAATATTTTTAATTGATACTTTGTTATTTATAATAAATGAAGCTAAATTAAAACCTATTACGCTTAAATTTTTTGCATTTAATTTGCTAACAATGTGTTTTTCTGAATTTAATAATTTTACAGAAAAACTATCTATTTTAATATTCCCTAAAACTGCATTTACGTGTATTTGAGAATATTTAATTTGAATATTTTGTGGAACTTCATTTTCAATTGCATTAATTATAGTGCTTTTAAATTTATATTGAAGAAAGAATAAGCTTCCAACAATAATAATAAAAATGATACTTATAATTATTACAGATTTTCTCATGAGTTACATTTAATTAATATGCAAAATCCTTTAAAATTAGGACTATTTATAACTCAATTGCATAAATATTTAACCCGTTTAGTACTTCCATTTTTATTTTTAAATCTATTATTGTAATATTTAAATTATGAATAAAATTATACCTAGTAATATAAAAGAAAATGTAGAAAAAGCGCTTTCCTTTTATCCGGAATTGAGTAATACATCTATTGAATTTAAAATTAAAAGAAACATAAAAAAATCGACCATGCAAGCACAGCCGAAATGGGATTTTTTATGGAAATCTAGAAAGAATAAATCGTATATAATTTTAATAAGTAGCAAATTTAAAATTGAAAATAAGGAATTTAATACCTTAGATATTCCTTCAGAAGTTTTCATTGGTTGGATTGGTCATGAATTAGGTCATATTTTAGATTATGAAAATAAAAGTAAATTTGACTTGATTTTGTTTGGAATAAAATACTTGTTTTCGCAAAAATCTATTAAAGCAGCAGAACGAACTGCAGATACTTTTGCAGTTGCCCACGGTATGGCTCACTATATTTTAGCAACTAAAAATTTTATATTAAATCATGCTACCATTTCTGAAAAATATAAATCTAGAATTATAAAGTATTATATGTCTCCAGAAGAAATTATGGAACTGGTTGAAAAAGAATAATTTTAATTATTCTTTTTCATTTTCTTTAACAAATTTTTCCCAAAGGGCAAATTTTTCTTCACCCATAACACGTTCCATCTTAACTTGCCCACCTTTTTTCTTATTATAATCGTTCCAATCATGAAATACATGTGGTTTTATAAGCGTAACTAAAACTCTTTTTAACGCTTTTGATCGTGCTACTTTGTAATTTTTATTGGCTTTTTTAAGTTTTTCGTCTAGTTTTTCAGCAATTTCCTCACAATTTAATTTGGTATTTTCAGTACCTAAATACCAAACATGATTATATTCTCCATTTATACGTTTGGCAGAAAGTGTAAATTCAGTAATTTTTATTTTAAAATAATTTTCCAGTTCTTTTACAGCATCGGTCATTTTATTAACAGATAATTGTGAGCCAACTACATTTAAAAAGAATTTAGTTCTACCAGTAATTTTAATTTCAGCGCGTTCAACATCGGTAAATTCTATGGTATCGCCAATTAAATAACGCCAAGCTCCAGCAACAGTACTAATAATTAAAACATATTCTTGTTGTAATTCAACTTCTGCCAATGTTTTAACCTCAGCATTTTCAGTTAAAGAGCCATCTTCTTTAATATATTCTGGTTTAAAAGGCACAAATTCAAAATAAATACCGGTATCAGTAATTAGTTGCATTGCGCTAGTTTCTGGTCGTGTTTGAAATGCTAAAAACCCTTCAGAAGCCAAATAAGTATCAATTATTGTTATAGGTTTACCTAATAATGCATTAAAACTTTTTTCGTAAGAATCAAAGGCAACACCGCCAGAAGTGTAAACCTGTAGGTTGGGCCATATTTCATGAATATTTTTTACTTTATGGTAATTGATAACTTCTTGTAACATTAATTCTATCCATGAAGGAATACCGCTTAAAGCACCAATATCCCAGTTTTTTGCATTTTTTGCAATTTTATGCACACGAGTATCCCAATCGTCTATTTCAGCAATTTCTTTTCCAGGTTTATAATAAGGGCGAAACCAAAACGGAATATTACTTGCACTAATACCGCTAATTTCACCTTCTAAATGATTGTTTTTTTCTTTTAATTCTGTTGAACTTCCCAACATCATAATTTCTTTTTCAAAAAAATTTGTAGGCAAATTAAAGTTTGTTAATGCTAATACTTGCTTTATTCCTGTTTGTTGAATAGCTTCGAGCATTGCTTCAGTTACTGGAATTCTTTTACTTTTTTTACCTGTTGTTCCTGAACTTAAAGCAAAATAATTTGGAGTACCTGGCCAAGTAATATCTTCCTTACCTTTATGAAGTTTATACCACCATTCTGAATTCATTTTATTATAATCAAAATAAGGGATGTTTTTAGCAAAATTAGCCATTAAATCTTCAGATTTTAAGATGTTGCTAAAATTATAATATTTACCAAATTCGGTATCTTTTGCTTGTTCTAATAAATTTTTTAGAACCTCATGTTGTGCATTAATAGGGTTGGTTTCTGATTTTAGTTTATCAGTAACTTCAATGATTCCCTTAATTATATTTCCTAAGATTGCCATAGTTTGTTTTATAATAATAAGCAGTTATTTTAATTAAAATAACTGCTTTCGTTTTTTATAAATTTAATTATTAAGCATTTGCAACTTGATTTTTGTGCTTGCCTTCGTTTATTTCTTCACTGAATTTAGCTATAAATGCAGGTAAATCATTAGGATTTCGGCTAGTGACTAATCCATTATCAACAACAACTTCTTTATCAACCCAATTAGCACCAGCATTCATAACGTCTTGTTTAATACTTTCAAATGAAGTAACGGTTCTATTTAAGATTACTTTTGCACTGATTAATAACCAAGGTGCATGACAAATTGCAGCTACTGGTTTTGAACTTTCAAAAAATGAATGAACAAAAGCTAAGGCTTTATCATCTCTACGCAAAATATCTGGATTTATAACTCCGCCTGGTAACAGCAATCCATTGTAATCTACCTCATTGGCATCTTCTAATTTTTTATCTACTGAAATACTTTTTCCCCAATTTCCATCATCCCAACTTTTAATTTCACCATTTTTATTTGAAATAATTTCAACGGTAGCTCCTTTTTCTTTTAATTTATTGTAAGGCTCAAATAGTTCCGATTTTTCGAATCCATCTGTTGCCATAATGGCTATTTTTTTATTTTTTAAACTCATTTTATAGTTTTAAAATTTATAATTTGTTTTTAAAAACAAGATACTGTGGGAAATGGAGATGGTGTTGCTTTATAAATTATTTTATTGACGCAAATAAAAAATAATGAGGATTTATAATAATGGGCTAAAAAGTCTCGCCAAACCTTCTAAAATTTTATTGTAAAAAGGACGAGCATTGTGTTCTTCAATAGTTAAAATACTACCTTTTTCGCAATCTTTTAAGAAACTATTTGAAATTTTAACAGCAATTTTTTCGTCGTAAATTAAGGCGTTAGTTTCAAAATTTTGTTCAAAACTTCTATGATCAAAATTACCTGAACCAACCGATACAATTTCTTTATCTGTAATAATCATTTTACTGTGTAAAAAATTACTACTTCTGTAAATTTCTATTCCAACTTGTAATAATTCTTGAAAATAAGATTGCATGCTGTATTTAGCTAATAATGAATCTGATTTTTCAGGGATTAATAACTTTATTTTTATGCCTCCTAAAGCAGCCATTTTAATACCTTCTAATAATGGTCTGTTTGGCATAAAATAAGGGTTTGCAATATATATGCAAGTATCAGCGATGTTAATTAAACTTAAATATTGATATAAAATAATTGAATAATCAGAATCTGGTTCACTGGCAACAATTTGAACTACAGAGTCTCCTTTTTCTTCAATTTTAGGAAGGTATTTTTCTTGTAATAAACTTTCGTTATTAGCAGCAAAATAATAATCTTTTATAAAAACTTTATGTAAACTTTCTACAGCTGGACCCTCAATACATACATGTTCATCGTCCCAAATACCTAAATCTGATTGAGAGCTAATGTATTTATCACTTATATTTACACCACCTATAAAACCAATTTCTCCATCAATAATTATAATTTTTCGATGGTTTCTAAAATTTATTGCAAAAATTATAGAACCAAATTTAATGGGCATAATAGGATAAACTTTTACTCCGATATCTTTAAATTTTTTGATGGATTTTCGTTTTAACTCAAAGCTTCCTATTGCATCATAAATCATTCTAACTTCAACACTTTCTTCAATTTTATTTTTAAATATTTGGTATAATTCTTCTAAAATTTTACAATCTTCAAGAATATAAAATTCAACATGAATAAATTTTTTAGCGGTTTTAAGTTTTTCAAAAATGGTTTTATAAGCCTGTGTACCACTGTTTAAAACGGTAACTTTATTTCCACCAATTGCCTGAAAGTGTGAACTGTTTTTTAATAAAGATGCTAATTTTCTATTTTTTGGAGATTTAAATAATACTTGATTTTCTGAAACGCTATTTTTTAAGTGTTTCTGATCATACATTCTTCGTTGTAAAGCGCGTTTTAAAGTATAAATTTTAAATTCTCTTCTATTTACGCCAAATAAAATGTAAGTAATTGCACCAGCATAGGGAACAAATATAATAACTAATATCCAACCTAAAGATCGAGATGGGTTTGAGCCATACAAAATGATACTACCAATTGTAATAAATGCAGTAATAATATAAATTATTAAAAGGGTAGTTAGCATAAATTTTAGTTAAACCTTAAGTCGGAATTGAAAGATACAATATTTTATTGATTATCGATATTGACTTTATTTGAACAATTCTCTTTAGGAATCATTGCAAAAAATTCTGCTAAAGATGTAGCATTAGCTGCACCGTAAGGGACTAAGACTGTTCCTCTGGAATTGTTTTTATCTTCAATTACATATAAAATTGACATATCCGATGGATTGCTCATACCTTCAAATCTGTGTTCTGCAACAATAAAAATATCTTCAGGTTTATATTCTTTTTTAGATTTTAAATCAATTAAGTTTTCACCTCTAATTTGATAATCAGTTACATATCCCTTTTGTTGATATTGTTTAATATAATATTTTTCACTTTTGTTCATGATGATGCTATTTAAATTAATAAAATTAAATATTATAAAGGTTATTATTTCTTTAAAACAATATTAACCGTAACGATTCTATTATTGATTCATTAAAATAATAACCCAAATAACTGTTGCTTACTTAACTGTGGAAAGTTCTTTATCGCCATATTTTAAATTTGGAATATTTAATGTTCTGATAGGGAAAGGAATGTTAATGTTATTTGCATCAAAAGCTTTTTTTAATTGTATAATTGCTTCCGTTTTTGATTTAGCAACTTCTAGGCCCGATGTAGAGTTAATCCAATATCTTAATTCAAAATTAATAGCACTATCACCAAATTCTCTATATAAAAATAACACTTCATCTGTTTTTTTTACAGCATCAAAATTGTTAGTAATGGTTTCAATAGCTAGTTTTTTTACAAACTCTAAATCAGATTCATATCCAACGCCACAGTTAAGTATAACCCTCGATTTTTTTGTTTTCGAATAATTTTTGATAGGATTTTCAACCACTTGTTTATTAGGAATATACACTAAGTTATTGTCAACTTGCTTTAATGTAACAGATCTTAAATCAATATTTGTAATTTCTCCTTCATAATCATTACTTTCAATCCAATCTCCTATTTTTACAAATTTTATATAGGATAAAATTATACCCGAATATGTGTTTGCCAAGGCACCTTGTAAAGCTAAACCAACTGCCAAACCGGCTACACCAGCACCTGCTAATAATGTATTTAATGTTTTACTTAAATCTAAAATTCCTAAAATTAAAAACAGTCCTAATAAAATAGTTATTATTGCCATTAATTTTGCAATAACCTCTTTCATAGATTTTTGTAATTTACCTTTATCTAAAATTCTAAGTGTTAATTTATTTACATATTTTGAAATAAAAATTACTGCTATAAAAACGATAATAGCAATTAAAATATTGGGGATATTAATAATTATAGCGTCTAACCACGACATTAATTTGTCTAGCATTTTAGCCCATGCTTCTAAAAATTGATTTTTCATTTTTTTGTTTTTAAATTAGTTAAGTAAATAATAGCAGTAAGTATGTTAAAACAGGTGTTGATTTAATAAAATTATTAATTCAAATAAAAACTACTTACTAATGGTTTTATAAAATAAAAAGGCTGCCTAAATTTTATAAAATTTTAAGCAGCCTAAACTAACTAACCAAACTAGTTTTTTTTTTGAACTTATTTGTTAAATATCTTTTTTAATAATAAGAGTATTCCAAACTTTTTAATGCTACTTAAAATTGTTGGTATCCAATTGTAAGGAGAAAAACTTTCTTGTACTTCATTACTAGAATGTTTAATTTCTTCCCAAGCAATTTTTCGCTCAAGATTAAGTCTTTTAACATCAAAGTCAATTTCTTCAAATGAATTATAAATTCTCATTGTATATATTTTTTAATCGAAAAACGATTTTGAAAACTTGTTAAGTATCGTTTTGTCAATGCGTTTTCTTAAAGCATAAGGTATTAATCCAAATAGTATCAATGTAAGTCCTACAATTAATATTCCTAAAGAAATACTTTCTAAAAGATTTCCTAAAGCAATAGCTGCCGCAATTGCTAAGAATATTAAACCTAAAAATAAAAATACCCCAACTAAGGCTAATTTTATTATTTGGCTGAAGGACAGCGACAATAACTGGAAAATTTTTAATTTATAATACGCATGCGTATATTTAATATAATCTTCTCCAGATTTAACCACATTTGTAGTTGATTCATTTATGGATTCAAAAATATTCATTAGGCTTTTTGATATTTTTTATTTTGTTTTTTTAATTCGGCTAATTTCTTTTCTAATGTAGTAATTACATCTTCTGTTTTGTAACTAACATCAGAAACTATAGACTCAACTTGATCTTCTAATGATACTTTTTTCTCACTAGCAGCTTTCATAACAGTATCTTTAATCTCTGAAGCTTTTTCTACAATAGTATCTTTATAATCTATTGCTCCATCGGCAATTTTTTTTCTTGTATTAACTCCTTTATCAGGTGCATAAAGAATTCCTATTGCTGCCCCAGCGATTGCTCCTGTTAATATTCCTAATAATGTATTTGATGTGTTGCTCATTGTTTTTTGTATTTTAAAGGTTAAAATTTTAATTTTTATAATAAATATGTCTCATTTATTTATAACAAAGTACTTGAAAATTAATTGATTACTTTAATTCAATCAATTAAATAATTGACTTAAACGGTTTTAATTTGATAATCTAATTTGTGGTTTAAAGTTTAAATTTTTAAAGAATTTCATTTATGCTATTTTTTAGTATCTAAAGCTTTTCGATTTATCTTATTTTCTGCAATTTTATTTAGTGTAATATTTAAATTGTATTCTTCATCTAACGTTTCTTGTAATTTTTCTGAAATTTCTTTAAGTCCTAATTCTTTAGCGTATCTAACAGCTGTTCCGTACCTTGAAATTTCATAATGTATAATAGATTGTGCAATAGCTATTAATCCTGCATCTAACACTTCATTAGTTGCCGCTTGTTTAATAAATTTTTCAGCTTCTTTTATAATTCCGTTTATTGCAAGACACTTTTTGCCAGATGGTGATATATTTATTTCTCTGCAAATAACTTCAAGTCTACTTTTTTGTTTTTTAGATTCATCGAAATGGTTCTCAATTATTTTTGTTAATTTTTTATCATTAATAGTTTTAGCCATTTCTTGTAGTGCTATTAATAATTGCGTTTCAGCACTAAATAAATTTTTTATTTGATATTTAAATAAATCTTCTAATGTTTTCATATATGATTTTATAGTTTTTAACTAACCTAAAATATTAGTTTTTTGTGTTGCAACTTAAAATGATTCCTAATAGTATTGCTACTTTAAATTACTGTTTTTCAGATGATTTTAAGCGCTTTATCATTGCTTTCATTTCTTTAATTTCTTTTTGTTGTGTTTCAATAATTCCTTCAGCTAATTTTTTCACTTCAGGATCTTTTATAGCTGCTCGTTTACTTGTAAGTATTGCAATAGAGTGATGTGGAATCATTGCTTCCATCCATAAAACATCTCCAATAATAGGGCTTTGTGATCTCACTAAAACTAAAGAACTTGTAAAAAGCAAGATACTTCCCAACAAAATTGCCAAATTCTTTTTCCTGTTTTTATACATTTTTCTCATAAAAATGAACATAATAAGTGCCATTGCGGCAATACCCATACAAGACATATAAAAACGTGTTAAGCTAAAATAAACGTGGTCTATGGTATACGTATTAAAGTACATTGTTATATACATGGCAATAAATGATGCAATTAGCATTAAAATAAATGTAGTATAATTGTTGTTTTTCTTTTTGTGTGTGTTTGAATTTTCCATTTTCTTTTTGTTTAAAATATTCACATGAGTGTAATTACAAATCGAATACATATGCTAACCGAATTAGTAACTGATCTAATCCATTATCTACTTTATTATCTTTTGTAATTGGAAAATCTTTTAAAAATTGATAGTGTAAACTAATATCAACATACTTAGTTGCAAAGCCAATAGAAGGTGAGAAAAACACGGTATTATTATCGTATTCTTTTGTGGTTGAAAACGCGCCTCCTAATTCTCCCATTACATAAAATTCATTTTTAAAAATGAACGATTTGTATCCAACTTTTACAGGGATATATCCAAAATTAATTCCATTATCTTTTAGATATAAATTACTATAACCAGCTGTTAAACATAAAGCATATGTTTCTGATATTCGATATTGAAGTCTAACATCACTACCAAGGTTAAAGTTGTATGGATCGTTTAATGGTAATCCTGAATTAACACCAACAGCTAATTTAAAGTTTCTATTGTATGTGTCAACGTTTTCTTGTGCTACTATAAAGTTGGCATAAAAGAAAATACATAATACAGTAAAAATTTTTGTCATTTTTTTAAAGATTGTATTATGCGTTTTCATTAGTATTGTTCAATGGTTTTAATTGTATGTTACAATATTACGACAGGTATTAGGTTCGTATATTATAATATATTTTGAATGTTTTATAGAATTTCCATTTATGTTGTTGAATTTTGATTTTAAGAATTCATAGGAATCATAAATAATTAGATAAAAAAAGGTTAGCAATTTGCTAACCTTCTTATAATTTATAAGTGTTTAATATTTAAAAAGCGTGGTATTCAAATTTTTGTCCACCAATTGAAGCATCAACCATTAGTCCAGCTTTCGGTAAAGCAAAAACCATCACACCATCTGTATAATTTGCATTTTCTGATTTTCCTTCTTCCGCGATAACTGCAGAAGCTTCTGCAGCAAGTTCATAATTTCCTTGTTTAAATCTTGCTAACGCTGCATCGGTTTCAAAAAAGATAACTTCAATTACTGCTTGTCCACCTGCTTGCAGTCCAATGTTTAATTTTTTTAAGGAGGTCATACCAACGGGTACTCCATTTTCATAAACAACACCATTACCACTAGCGCCACCAACAATAAGTCCACCTTTTCCAACATTTGGAAATATAGCATAACCTGAAGCATTGCTAAAGAATTTTTCCAATCCTAAATCTTTTGCCATCAAGGTAGTTTTAGCTTTTTGGGCATCTGCCATTATTTCGCTGTCTTTACTGTTTTGAGCAGCCACTCCAACTGTAATTAGCAAAAGAGCAACTACCATCATATTTTTTAAAGTTTTCATAATTTTTGTATTTTTTTAGTATTAATGTATATCAAAAATATAGAAAGTCTTTTTTCAGTGTTACCACTATTAATTGAATTATTAACTCAAATAATAGTGTTATTGAGAATTGATTTAGGATGCTATTAAATTGATGTACTTTTGTTAAAGTACCTAAATCACTTAACTCAATAATATAAAATATAGTATAAGTTTGTACTATTTCCTAGTTTAAAAGAAATTTTTAATGGTTTAGAATGGATATCCAATAGCTAAGTTGAATATTAAATTTTCATTTCTCCAAGTACGATCTCCAAAATTAATAGCATCAATTACCCATCTATTTCCTTTTGGTAAATATGGTTTTCTTAAAGGAAAAGCAACATCTGTTCTTAACACTAAGAAATTAAAATCAAACCTTAGTCCAACTCCAGTTCCTACTGCTAATTCATTTAAAAATTGACCTGAGAATTCAGCTCCAGGTTTTTCAGCACTTTTATTTAACATCCATATATTCCCAGCATCAACAAATACAGCACCTTTTACTAATTTGTAAATTTTTGTTCTTAATTCTGTACTTAACTCTAATTTTAAATCACCTGATTGGTCTGGTAAAAAGGAATTGTTTGTTGTATCGTTACCATTAAAAGTTCCTGGACCAATAGACCGGGCTTTAAAAGCTCTAATACTACTGGTTCCACCAATAAAAAATTGTTTTATATAGGGTAATTCAATAGAATTTCCATAGGGAAGTCCAGCACCTAAAATAATTCTACTGGCTAGTTTTGTATCTCCACTAAATTTATGATAATGACGAAATTCCATTTCTAATTTAGAATATTGACTAAACGGAACTCCAAATAAAGTTTTAGGTTTATTGCTATCATTTGCTCCCAACAATAAACCAATTGAATTTCCAGATAAATCAATACTTCCCCTAAAGTAAATATTGTTCTTTTTATTTTGCAACATTGTATTGGTATACGTATATGAATAATTAGTGCCAAAAATTAGTTGCTTATCAATTACTTTTTGTAAAGATGGATTTTCTGCAATTTGAGATTTATATAAATCAGATACATTATTGGATGATGTATAAGCAATATTTAAAACATTTAGATTGTGCTCTTTTCGCTCGTTTTCTTTCCAAACATATCCAAAAGAACTGTTTAGGGTTTTTAAGGAATACAATTTGGTTCTTAATTGATATTCAAAACTTAGAGCTGCTTTGGTGTTTGGAACAAATGCACTACCTGATGACATTTTAAACGGCGAAATGAATCGTGGCCAAGTTAAGCTGGATTCTCCTCCAAAACGATATACATCAAAACCATTGTTTTGACCAGAAACTTGTACTTCCAATCCTGCAAATGCAGCTATTTTTAGTAGTTCAGCACCTTTAAAGGTGTTACGATTACTCCAATTGATATTTAATTCGGTACCTGAATAATTTGCAGAATTTGTTTTAGCTAATGCTTCTATTTGTATTGATTTTTTTGGTAATGGGGTTAAATAATAATACGTGTCTAATTGATTTTCGAGGGAATTATTTACTTTAAATTCATTCTTCACAAATTTAAAAGTTCCTAAAGTTATCAACCTATTTAAAGATAAATTATGTGTAGTTCTATTATATAAATCACCTTTGTTAAATAATAATGTTTTATTAAACACAAAGGGCTTAAATGTTGTTTTATTATCAATTATGGTAAAATCATCATACGTAATTGTATCCTTAAATTGTGTTGAGAGCGCATCCTTTTTTAAATTAAAATTGGGATATACAAAGATGTTATTAATTTTATATTGATTTTTAGCTTTGATTGGAATATCATTTTTTATTTTCAACAATAAATCTACTTCATGATTGGCAACAGTGCTATCCACTTGCACCAACAAATAATCTTCATTAAAGTAATAAAAACCTCTTTCTTTTAATTTAGTATCTATACGTGAGCGTTCAGTTTTAATAACCTCTAAATTGTATGGTTTTCCTATTTTTAAAAGACTTTCGTTTTTTAGTAAATTAATTTCCTGACTCAATAATATGGAATCTTTTGGAAAAATAACCGATTTAATTTTATATTGATTTCCTAATTTTACTGCGTAATCAACTTCGGCTTTTTTGCCTTTTCTAGTTGAATCTACTTTAGAATTGGCATTAAAAAAACCTTTATTTTCAACATAATTCTGAATCACCTTTTTGTTGTAATCCAAATCAACATCACTCATTAAAACAGGTGCTTCACCTAACCTATATTTTACCCAATGTTTAAAGCCTTTGTCTTTTTCTACTTTGTCAAATAAATTATAAAAAAAAATACCTGGACGCATTCCTAAAATAGATTTGTTTTCTTTTGGACGTATTATATTATCTAATGCAGATTTTATTTGTCTTCTCGTTTTTTTAGACTCGTTTCCTTTTTCAATTTTAATATCACTGCCAACATATAATAAATGTCCATCTGGAATTTTACTTGTTCCACTGCAACCTAAGAATAGTGCTCCAATAAAAAATAGTGATATGTAATTATTGATTTTCATTCTCTTTCTTATTTTTTTTACTTCCTTTATTCTTATTCTGAAACAGTTCTTTAAATTTATCATAATTCATGGTAATTATAAATGCCACACCAGTTTCTATAACTTGGCCTTGTAAGGCTACTTGATAATTATTTTTTCTATACGCTCTTAACTTATAGCGACCATCTTTAGTAATTAAATAATCTGCGGTAATATCACCTGCAATGGTTGTTGCTTGCTCATTTTGTTGAGGTGTGCCTTCTAAACCAAAACTGCTTCCTATGGTAACTTTCAAACGGTCATTTAACAATTGTTTTGATAAACCTACATTTAAATCGGTTCTTTCTTCTTTTTCTCCCGATGTATAATTTTCGGTTGCTTCTAAATCAAAATCCAATTCAAAACCATTTATTAAATCATTAGCAATGTTATTTAATTGTTGTGATAAAATTTTACTAACACTTTGTTTAGCTATGAAAGCACCATTGGTTCCACCAGCTTCGCTTTCAAAAGGATTCTCACCTATAAATCGATTTAATAATAATAGGGCAAAAACTTGTTTATTTAAAGCATCTTCATCGCGTCTTATTTGCTCTAATTTGGCTTGGGTGGTATTTATTATTTCAGAGGAAACTGAATTATTTCCTTCAGGTAAAACAATATCAAAAGAAATTTGGGGTTGTAACAATTCTCCATTCATTTTTAATTCTGTTTCGAAAGGAATTTTTTGCTTGTAGGTGTTACGAGTTTCTGTTGTAATGCCAGATAATTGGTTAATTACTAAATCTAAAGGAGATGCATTTACCTTGTAAAGAGCAGTAATATTAATATTTCCAGAAGTTGGTTCGCCTGTCCAAAGTATATAACTTCCTGGTTTAATGTCAAATTTTCGTTTAATTAAATTAAAATTCATTTCATAAGCACCACCAGTAAATTCGTACTTTCCAGTTAAAGTAGTTTTTCCTGAAGGATCAATACCACCAGTTAATTCCGCATCGCCCTGAAGTTTTAAATAATCGCCACTTGCTTCATCAATAATAATAGATATTTCCGCTTTTTTATCAATAGTAATATTTACAGATACATTAAAACCTTTAACTTCGGTTTGTGTAATTTTTTTTGTTGGATCTTCAATAGTTATTAGTACAGGTTGGTCTTGGTCAATAAATTCAACAATACCTTCTCTGTCAGCTATAGAAGGATCGCTTTGCGGCAAAACAATTGTAAATCTTGTATCGGCATTTATTTTAACTGTTCCGTCAATAATGGGATTATCAAAAGTTCCTTTAATGCCTAAATTATTATCTAAGAATAATTCGCCATAAAACAAATCATTATCACGTGAGTTAGAATTTACCGCTTTAAAATTATCTGCAATAACATTTAAGTCGAATCCCAAATTGGTGTAATTTTGACTGTTTAGAGTTCCATTTATTTTTAGCGGATTGTCATTTTCATCTTGTAACTTAAAATCTTTAAAAATAATTTTATTGGTATTAAAAATAATTTCATCATTAATCATTTTAAATTTTGAATTTAGTGGTACTACAACAAATCCTACTGAATTAAATTTAATATTTCCATTAACATTTGGACTTGTAGTTTTTCCAGTAACGTTTAATTTTCCATTTAAATAGCCATTACTTTCTTTTAAATTATCTAAAGTAAAAGGCTGTAAAGATTTCATTTGAAGTGTTTCAACATCAACTATAAAATTTAAATTTTGATTACTAATATTATAATTTCCATCAATATTTAATTGATTATTTAGCCCTGTTAATTTTATAGTAGCATTATATAGGTTTGCTGTTTTATTATCAATTTTTAGCGATAAATTTCCAACGGTATCTTTTTTTATTTTAAAATTTTCAATATTTAAATCGGCAACAAATAATGGATTTATTGTTACATTTTTTATAGTAGTTTCACCATTTATAATACCGCCAATTTCAAAATTAGATTCGGCAATACTTGTTAAAGATTCCAGTTTAAAGTTTTTAAAATTAGCAGTAATAGGCGCGTTGGCAACATTATTTTCTGATTGCACAGCAAACGATTGTTGGTTGTTTTGAATTTTGAAATTAGAAACTAACAACTCATTTTTATCTAATTTTATAAGATTGTTTTCGTCAATTTTCCAATCCTCATAATTTAAAAGTAATTTTTTTGGATTAATATGAATTACTGATGTTCCTAAATGATCTTTAAAATTCCCAGAAATAAGATACTTATCCTTATTCTTTAAATCTTTAATATTCAATTCGTAATCAATGGTGTTATCTTCTAATTTTCCAACTAACAGTGTTTTTGGAATTTCAAATTGTTGGTTTTTAAGAGTCCCTAGAGACAAATTATAATACAACGCGTAATCTTTAGAATTGACTTTTAATACCCCATTTGAAATTTCATTATTGGCATAATGCAAGTTTGGAATTGAAGCGTTAACTACAATAGAATCGTTCACAGAATTGTATGCTCCATCAATTGTTATTTCAGATAATTCTGTAATTTTTGGAAATATTTTCTGTGTGATGGAATTTTGGTTAATAACGAATTTGAAATCTAAATTTTGAGTATCAGCATTCTGTACATACTCTTTTTTCAATTGATAATATTTAGAAACAGAATTCATCAATTGATTGCTTATGGTTGATAATTTATAATTTCCTACAATCCATCCGTTTGCTAATTGAGATTTTAAAATAATTGAATCTTTATCAACAGTTGAAACCGCTCTAATACTAATTGTATCCAAAGGAAATTGCTCTTGTTCCAAAGCAACTAAAAAATCATTTGCATTGATAGTTCCATTTAAATTATCAGGATTCAAATCTTCAAAATTTGCGGTAATATTTCCTCTCATTTTTAAAGGATTGTCATGAAAGTTTAGTTTATTTAAATCAATAAGATCTATACTGAGTTTTAAATCGAGGCTTGGATTTTTAGATTTAGTAACTCCTTTCGCATCCAACACAAAGGTTAAATTTGGATCATTTGCATTTGCATTTGCAACATATTGACCATTTTTAATGGTCCCATCAATCTTTATATTCTCGTAATTATACGCATTATATTGAACTTTCTCAATTTTTGAAGTCAGCGTTGCATTTGCTATTTCTGGCTTCAAACTCTCACCTTTAATAATAGCATTTGCAGTTACTTTTCCGAATTGATTATTTTTTAGAAATATGCCTAAATCGAAATTTTTAACTGTTGCATTGGCTTCATATTTTTCGTTATTTTTTTGGGCGCTATCAAAAGTAGCTTGGATATTTGCATTTCCCAGAGAACTAATAAGTGCTAAATCGGTTTCAAAAGAAAGCATATTTCCTTTAAAATTTCCTTTTAAATTTATTTTTTTAGGTAATTGAATGTTAGTTGGAATGGTCTTTTTAGGAGCGAATGCATACACATTTTTTGAAGTACTTTCAAAGTTTATGATGTTAATATCATAGATGCTTTTTTTAATACTTGGAAGTCCTGTAACGGTTCCATTTAAATCTACTTTTGTATTTCCTAAACCATTGGCATTAAATTTTTTGATATTTAAATTATCTAGTTTTCCTTTAATTTTGGCATTAAAGTTTACAATTGCGTTGGAATAATGTTTAAAAATATCATTTGAATTCAGTTGAGGAACCAATAATAAAGCATCTTTAAATCCAATTTTACTATCCTTTAAATCGGTATCTAAAATGATGTTTTCAGGATTTTTTGTAATTGATTCTAACGATGGGTAGGTAGCAATCACATAATTTTGCAACGTTGTTTGAGGTGTTTTTAAATATAAATTTTTTAGTGAAGCACCTTTATCTGTATAATTAAAATCTGTAGCAAGTGCCTGTAACTCAAAACCACTTTCTTCCTTAAAAACAAATGAATCAATAGTTCCGCTATAAGCATTTTCATCTAAGGAGATAGAGTTTCCTTTAAATGCTAAATCACTTAAATTTAAATGATTATAATCAATACCTTTTTCAGTTTTGTTAAAATTATTGTTGTTAAAAGCGAAATTAAAATCGTAAACAATTAGGTCATCAACATCAATTTTCCAAGGAAAAATAGCAGTGTTTTTAGTAGTTTCTTTTGAAGTTTTAACTGTTTTGCCTAAAGTAAATTCACCGTTGGTTTTGTTTAATTCTAGTGAATTTAAAACAATAATTTGTTTTTTTAAATCAACTATTTTTACTTTAGTATCTAGCTTTTCAAATTTTATTTTTGTTGCTATTTGTGTAATAGCATCTTTATAATTTATATCAATATCTTCTAACTGAATATTTTTTAAATTCAGTTTTAAAGTTTTGTTATCAGCCTCTTTTTCTATTTTTTTGATAGCTTTATTAGTAGCATCAACTAAATCTTGGTCAAAATTTAATTTTAATCCAACAAGATTAATTTCAGCTATATTGAATGTTAGATTGTTTAAATCAAACTTTTTAATTTCCGTATCAAAGTGATTTATATTTATAGCTAAATTGTTATTAGCAACTGCATCTTTGTAGCGAAACTTTACAGCGTCAAGATTAATATTTTTGATTGAAACTTCTATTGGTTTTGCTTCACTCTGTAGATTATTTGGAGTTTCAAAAGCTTTAATAATGTAATCAAAGTTAAACGCAGAATCTTTATTTACTTCAATATTTGCAGTAACTTTTTCTAGATTAATTGAATTAATTATTACTTTATTATGGAGTAATTGATACAAATTTATATCAATTTTTAAGGTTTCTCCGGCCAATAATGTATCTTTTGATTGGTCTTCAAAATAAAAATCGTGTAGAATAATTTTTTTTGGTAAACCTATTTCAATGGAACCCACTTCAACCTTTGTTTTAATTTTATTTTCTAAGTATGTAACAGCTTTATCTTTCGCGAAATTTTGAACAAAAGGGATTTGTAATGCAAGCACAATTAATAAAAAAAGCGTTACAAATACCAATAGAATTTTTAAAATAACTTTAGCTACTTTTTTCAATTTTACAGCTGATTTTTTGGTTTAAAAAGGTTATTCTTTAGGCAATAATTTAGTTAAAATTAATCTTTTATGAAGGTATTGTTATAATTTAAAATGATTATTACATAATTTTAGAAAATCCTTTTATAATTTTAAATAAAAAGTGATTTTATTCATTTTATATCTAAAATAGGTAGATTTTCAATAGGAATCTTAAAAGAATTTAATTCTATTAAGTAGTAAAGGTTTAGTTAATCTTTATAAGAAGTTGAAAAGAGGTGAGTGGCATTGAAACTTTATATTCAAGTAAATGATTTCCCTAAAATGAAAAACTTGATAATCATACAATTATCAAGTTTTTGTTACTATTTGATTTGTTAAAAAGTCGGGGTGGCAGGATTCGAACCTGCGACCTCCGCGTCCCAAACGCGGCGCGATAACCGGGCTACGCTACACCCCGAAAAGATTATCATCATTTAAGGCTGCAAATATAAAACTTATAATATAGAATACAAGCAATTATTCAAAAATAAGTTTATATGGTCTTTTAATTGCTTCTTCTAATTCGTAAATACCTATAGATCTACTTTTTCTAATGGTTTCTTTTCCATCAAAAAACACTAAAATGGTTGGTTCAACAAAAGCAGAATAGTGAGCAGCAACTTTAGGAGTCATATTTAAATCAATATTAAAAAATTTTATTTTAGGAAATCTATTCAATAATAAGTTTTTTACTTTTGGTTCAAAAGCTTCTCCAACACTGCATGAAATTGTAGAAAAATAAAATAAAACAGCAGGTTCTTTAGTTAAAATATCTGCTGTATCTTCTAAGCTTGTAATTATATTTTTGTTAAACATTTTTTTAAATTTAGGTTCAAATTTAAGTTTAAAAAATAATTTTTATGTAACAATATGTCATTATTGCAAAAGTTTATTCTCACATTATTAAAAATTATAAACAATGATGTTAATTAACAATTAATTGACCTAAATTTGTTCATTATTTAAATAAAAAATTAATCATGTCTAATACAATTGAAAGAATAAAATGCTTAATAATTGGTTCTGGACCTGCTGGATATACTGCTGCAATTTATGCAGCTAGAGCAGATTTAAAACCGGTTATGTATACTGGAATGCAAATGGGAGGTCAGCTAACAACAACTACTGAAGTTGATAATTTTCCAGGTTACCCAAAAGGTACAGACGGTACTGCAATGATGGAGGATTTAAAAAATCAAGCGGAGCGTTTTGGAACAGATGTTCGTTTTGGTTTAATAACTAATGTCGATTTTAGTAAAGAAGTAGGTGGAATTCATAAAGTAACTGTTGATGAATCAAAAATTATTGAAGCAAATTCAGTAATTATTTGTACTGGTGCAACAGCAAAATATTTAGGTATTGAAAGCGAACAACGTTTAATTGGTGGAGGTGTTTCTGCTTGTGCAACTTGTGATGGTTTCTTTTATAGAGGTCAAGATGTAGTGGTAGTAGGTGCAGGTGATACAGCAGCTGAAGAAGCGACGTACTTAGCAAATATTTGTAAAAAAGTAACACTCTTGGTTCGAAAAGATTATATGCGTGCTTCAAAAGCAATGCAGCACAGAGTTGCAAAAACAAAAAATTTAGAAGTAAAATTTAATACCGAAATTGAAGAGGTTTTAGGTGAAAATGTTGTTGAAGGTGTGAGAGTATTTAATAATATTACAGGAGTAAAAGAAGTAATTGATATAACTGGAGTGTTTATTGCAATTGGGCATAAGCCAAATACTGATATATTTAAAGGTGTATTAGATATGGATGAAACAGGTTATTTAATTACTAAAGGTAAATCTACTAAAACTAACTTACCAGGTGTGTTTGCAGCTGGAGATGTACAAGATAAAGAGTACCGACAAGCTGTTACTGCTGCAGGAACTGGCTGTATGGCAGCGTTAGATGCAGAACGTTATTTAGGTGCATTAGATTAAAATAAAATATGCAATTATTAAAGGCCTAAGTTTACTTAGGTCTTTTTTTTGTCTATTTTAGAGCAATCGTTTTCGTAAATTCTTAAAATATTCACAACTTTGAATACGCGAAGTCGTTAATTTTGTACTACTAAATTTTTTTAAAATGGATTTATTTTCAAATAGTTATTTTGTATTATTTTTAATAATAGTAATAGGTTTTATTATTGGAAGAATAAAAATAAAAGGAATATCATTAGATGTCTCGGCGGTTATTTTTGTTGCATTAGTTTTTGGTCATTTTGGAATGGTTGTTCCTAAAGATTTTCAAAATTTAGGATTGGTACTTTTTATTTTCACCATTGGTATACAAGCAGGACCAAGTTTTTTTGAATCTTTTAAAAAAAATGGTAGAGAGTTGGCTATTTTAGCATCAATTTTAATTATAAGTGCTGGTTTTATTACGTTTTTAATATTCTACTTTTTTGATATAGATAAAAGCTTGGTAATTGGTCTGTTAAACGGCGCCTTAACAAGTACGCCAGGTTTAGCTGCAGCAATTGATTCTACAGGTTCTCCATTGGCATCAATTGGTTATGGTATTGGATATCCATTTGGAGTAATTGGTGTGATTCTTTTTGTAAGTTTTTTGCCTAAAATTTTAAGATTGAATATTAAAGATGAAGAAAAAAAATACAAAGATCAAATTACAACAGATTTCCCTGAAATTAGAAGAAAGCATTTTGTAGTTGAAAATGAAAATGTAATTGGAAAAACCTTTGGCGAATTAAATATTCGTTTTATGACAAAAGCAGTTATTTCAAGAATAATGCATGATAATGTTGCGATGGCACCAGAACCTGAAATAATTTTACATAAAGGTGATATTGTAAAAGCTGTTGGTACTTTAGAAGCATTAGAAAGAGTTAAGCTTTTAATAGGTGCAGAAGTTGAAACAGAAATTCCTTTAGATATTAATTATGATGTTAGATCTATTTTAGTAACTAATAAAGAAGTTGTTAAAAAAACATTGGGTCAATTAAATATTTTAGATACTTACCATGCTACAATTACAAGAATTCGTCGTTCGGGTATTAACATTTCTCCAAGTCCATCTTCTAAATTGCAATTTGGTGATAAATTAATAGTGGTTTGCCATAAAGATAATATGAAAGATGTGAGTAGAATTTTTGGTGATGATACTAGCAAATTATCAAGTACTGATTTTTTACCAATTGCAACTGGTATTATTTTAGGAATTTTAGTAGGTAAAATAAGTCTTAATTTCGATAGTTTTTCGTTTAGTTTAGGACTTACTGGTGGTATTTTAATGGTTGCCTTGGTTTTAGGTAGAACAGGTAAAACAGGTCCAATTTTATGGACAATGACTGGCGCAGCAAATCAATTGTTAAGACAATTTGGATTATTATTCTTTTTGGCAGCTGTTGGTACTAGTGCAGGTACAAGCTTGGTTGAAACATTTCAACAATATGGATTAGAATTGTTTTTCTATGGTGTGTTAATTACCCTTATACCAATGATTATAACAACTTTTTTTGCAAGGTATTTTTGGAAATTGAATATATTAACATTATTAGGAACTTTAACAGGAAGTATGACAAGTACTCCAGGTTTAGCTGCTGTTGATAATATGGTTGATGCAGATGCTCCGGCTATTGCATACGCAACAGTATATCCAATAGCAATGGTGTTGCTTATTGTTGTTGTACAAATTTTAAGTTTACTTTAAAATCTTTTTTAAAATAGTTTTTTATCAGCATCTCTTTTATAAAGTGTAGCTCGGTCAAAAAATTCTATTAACTGTATTTTAGGATTTGAATAAATATATACTTCAGATGAATTTCGAGCATACACATCAATGTTTTGTAAAGCATTTATGTGTGTTTTAGAGTTATTAGTGCCTTTAACAATAGCGTTGTTTACTTTAAAATCACTGCCTTTAAAAGTACTGCTACCAAGTGATTCTGTTTCAATATCTTTAGCGCTTCCAGTAATATTAATGTTTGCTTTATCAAGTAAGTGAACATTTAGGTAATTTGTTTGAATTGCACCTTTTAAGTTGCTAGATTCTTCTGAAGTAATGGTAATTTCATTACAAAGAATCTCCATTTTTAAATTGCTGGTTTTTTTACAGTTTAATTGTACTTCTTTAGCACTTAAATTTAAATCAAAATCAGCATTATCAAAAGCGTTAATAGTTAAAGTATCAATAAGCAATAAACTTTTAGATGTTACATTTACATTGTTATAGGCTGAAATTTCTTTAAAGTTAGTATTTAGTTTAATATGAACAATTAATTCTTTTTTACGACCAATTTTAGTATCGGTTTTAATTGTTAAAATGCCATTTTTCACTTCAGTTGTAACAATTTCTTGTAAGTTAGAATCGGTTTCAACTGCAACAGATTGAGATTCTCCAAAAGTTAAATGAACATTGAGATCATCAATAATTTCAATTTTTTCAAAGTTGGAAATATTTCTATTCTCAAAAGTAACATCTTTATTCCCTTTTATTTTTTCTTGCGAAAAAGCGGAAATTGATATAAAAAACGATAGTAAAATTAGTAGGTGGTTGCTTATTTTTTTCATTGTTTTTAATCTTTATTGCTATTAAAGGTAATATTTTTTTATGATTAATTTGCTCATTTCAAAATCTATGTTAAATTTGCTAAATCAAATGATGAACAATAATACAAATAAAAACTGGTGGTGGAACTCTCTTAAACAATAAGCGAGAAGCAACTACTATATTAGTATTTTAATAATATAAATAAAAGGACTTATCTCGCGATAAGTCCTTTTTTATTTCAACAAAAAAATGAAACAATTAAAATTTGAAACCATTACAAAACACCAATTGGCTGATACCGTAACTCCTGTTGGTATGTATTCTAAAATTAGAGATAAATACGCCAATAGTTTGCTGTTAGAAAGTTCAGATTATCACAGCAAAGAAGAAAGTTATACGTTTATTTGTATAGAGCCAATTGTAACTTTAAAAGCTGATGACAATAAATTTTCATATAGTTATAAAAATAATGTAGTTGACGTAAAAGAAATCAATAAAAATTTTTATAATATTTTTGAAAGTTACAGCAAAACTATTGAAGTAAATTGTGATGAATCGGTTAAATCATTTAATGGTTTTTATGGCTATATTTCCTACAATTCTGTTCAGTATTTTGAAACAATTAAATTAAAATCTGCAAAAGCTTCATCTGAAATACCTGACTTACAATTCAGTTTTTTTAGGTTTGTAATTGCAATTAATCATTTTAATAATGAATTAATTTTAATTGAAAATATTGAAAAAGGAGCGAAGTCTAGAATTCAAGAAATTGAAACCTTAATAAATGTACAAACCTATGGTTTATATAAATTTGAATCTTTAGGAAAAGAATCTTCAAATTGTACCGATAACGAATTTAAAAATAATGTTGCAAACGCAAAAAAACATTGTAAACGTGGCGATGTTTTTCAATTAGTTCTATCGCGTCAATTTCAGCAAAAATATACAGGTGATGAATTTAATGTTTACAGAGCTTTACGCTCCATCAATCCATCACCATATTTATTTTATTTCGATTATGGAAGTTTTAAACTCATGGGATCTTCACCAGAAGCACAAATAAAAATTACTGAAGATAAAGCTATAATAAACCCAATTGCAGGAACTTTTAGAAGAACAGGTGATATAACTTCTGATATTGCTTTAGGAGAAAAATTATCAAAAGATAAAAAGGAAAATGCAGAACACGTAATGTTAGTAGATTTGGCAAGAAACGATTTAAGTAAACACGCCAGTAATGTAACCGTTGAGGTTTTTAAAGAAGTACAATATTTTAGTCACGTAATTCATTTAGTATCAACAGTTCAAGGAAAACCAAAAGGCAAAGCTATTGAAATTGTTGGTGATACTTTTCCTGCGGGAACTTTAAGTGGAGCTCCAAAGTATAAAGCAATGGAATTAATAGATACATATGAAAATCAAACAAGAGGTTTTTATGGCGGTGCAGTCGGTTTTATTGGGCTAAATAACACGGTAAATTTAGCCATTGCCATTCGTTCTTTTGTAAGTAAAAATAACACATTATTTTACCAAGCTGGTGCAGGAATTGTAATCAATTCAACTGAAGAAGGAGAATTGCAAGAAGTAAATAATAAACTTGCGGCATTAAAAAATGCATTAACATTAGCTGAAAAAATTTAAATCATGAAAATATTAATATTAGATAATTACGATTCATTTACTTACAATCTTGTTCATATGGTTGAAGATATAACAGGAGCATGTCCAGCAGTTTTTAGAAATGATGAAATTTCATTAGAAGCAATAAATGAATACGATTTAATTATTTTATCTCCAGGTCCAGGAATACCAGATGAAGCTGGAATTTTAAAAGAAACAATTAGAACTTATGCAGGTAAAAAACCAATTTTTGGAGTGTGTTTAGGTTTACAAGCAATTACAGAAGTATTTGGTGGAAGTTTACAAAATTTAGATTCCGTTTTTCATGGTGTGGCAACAAAAATGACTGTTACAAATTTTGATGCGGTAATTTTTAAAAATATTCCAACAGAATTTGAAGCTGGGCGTTATCATTCTTGGATTGCAGCTACACATGATTTTCCAAAAGAATTAGAAATTACATCGGTTGATGAGTTTGGCGATATAATGTCGCTTCAACATAAAGTTCACAATATTAGTGCAGTACAATTTCATCCTGAATCTATTTTAACTCCATTAGGCGAGCAAATGGTGCGTAATTTTATAGAAGCAAATAAATAGAACAACTATGAAAATTATTTTAAATAAATTATTTGAACAAAAACAATTATCAAAAAAAGAAGCAAAAACTGTTTTAATTGATATTGCAAATAATACATATAATACCGCGCATTTAGCATCTTTTTTAACAGTTTTTATGATGCGACCAATTTCAGTAAATGAACTTGCAGGTTTTAGAGAGGCATTGTTAGAATTGGCTGTAAAAGTTGATTTATCAGATTTTAATACCATTGATTTATGTGGAACAGGTGGTGATGGGAAGGATACGTTTAACATATCAACATTAACATCTTTTGTTGTTGCTGGTGCAGGTTATAAAGTTGCAAAACACGGAAACTATAGTGCTTCATCGGTAAGCGGTTCTTCAAATATGTTAGAATATTTAGGTTATAAATTCACCAACAATCAAGATGTTTTAAAATCACAAATAGAAAAAGCAAATATTTGTTTTTTACACGCTCCTTTATTTCATCCTGCAATGAAAGCAGTTGGTCCTGTTAGAAAAGATTTAGGTATCAGAACATTTTTTAATATGTTAGGTCCAATTGTAAACCCAAGTCATCCACAAAATCAATTAGTTGGCGTATTTAATTTAGAAGTTGCCAGAATTTATAATTATTTATTACAAGAAACAAAACAAAACTATGGAATTGTACATAGCTTTGATGGCTATGATGAAATTTCTTTAACAAGTGGTTTCAAATTATTTACTAAAAACAACGAAGAACAAATTACACCAGAAGATTTAGGTTTAAAAAGATTAAAACAGTCAGAAATTTTTGGTGGAAATTCTGTAGAAGAATCTGCAAAAATATTCATCTCAATTATTGAAGGAAAAGGTACTGATGCTCAAAACAATGTAGTTTTAGCAAATGCAGCATTTGCCTTAAAAACGTTTGATGCTAACAAATCTTTTGAAACCTCATTTGAAGAAGCAAAAGCATCATTATTTGGATTAAAAGCAAAAGAAAGTTTAACTAAATTAGTAAGTTAAAAAATGAACGTTTTAGATAAAATTATAGCACATAAAAAGAAAGAAATTACGCAACTGAAAAGAGAAGTTTTGGTTGAAAAATTGGTAAAAAGCCCAGGCTTTAATAGAACACCAATATCATTAAAAAAATCACTAACTGTAAATGGGTCCACAGGAATTATTGCCGAATTCAAACGTCAATCTCCTTCCAAAGGTATAATTAATGATAAAGTTTCAGTTGTTGATGTTACACAAGGTTACTTAGATGCCAATGTTGCAGCACAATCAATTTTAACTGACACACATTTTTTTGGCGGCACTATTTTAGATGTGATTCAAGCTCGTGCAGTAAATGATATAACTCCAATTTTAAGAAAAGATTTTATTGTTGATGGTTTTCAAATTGTTGAAGCTAAGGCAATTGGCGCGGATGTAATTTTGTTAATTGCAGCTTGTTTAACCAAAGAAGAATTGAAAAATTATGGAAAATTAGCTGAAGATTTAGGCTTAGATGTGTTGTATGAAGTACATAGTAAAGAAGAATTAGATAAAATTGATTTAGACCATAAAATTATTGGAATCAACAATCGTAATTTAAAAACTTTTGAAGTTGATTTAGAACATTCAATAGAATTAGCGAGTCAAATTCCAAGTAGCTGTATAAAAGTTTCTGAAAGTGGTATTTCCGATCCAAGAATTATTACAGGTTTAAAAGAATATGGATTTCAAGGGTTTTTAATTGGTGAAAATTTTATGAAAACTGAAGATCCTGGATATGCTTGTCAAGAATTTATTTCTCAAATTAGATAAAAATGAAAATTAAAGTTTGTGGAATGCGAGAATCAGAAAATCTTCAAAGTTTGATAGCTTTGGAACCAGATTTTATTGGTTTTATTTTTTATGATAAATCTAAGCGATTTGTGAATGATTTTCCTCAAGTAGAGATTCCGCTGTACATAAAAAAAGTAGGTGTTTTTGTGAATGAAACTACCGAAAATATTTTAAAAACGGTAAGTGCATATAATTTAGATTATGTGCAATTACACGGTGATGAATCACCTGAGTTTTGTTTGCAATTAGCAAAAAGTCAACAAGTTAATAATGGTTTTATGGAATCATTTCAGTTGGGCGTTATCAAAGCTTTTTCTGTTGATGAAAGTTTCGATTTTTCAAAAACTGTACAATTTGAACAAAGTTGCGATTATTTTATTTTTGATACCAAAGGAAAAGATTATGGTGGAAATGGAGTAAAATTTAATTGGGAAATACTTAAAAATTATAATGGAAAAACGCCTTTTTTATTGAGTGGAGGAATTTCTAAAATTGATAGCGCTGAAATTGTTAAAATAAAACACAAAGCTTTTGCTGGAGTTGATATAAATAGTGGTTTTGAATTAGAACCAGGACTAAAAAACATAGATGATATTAAAGAATTTAAACAAAATTTATTATGAATTATTTTGTAGATGAAAATGGATATTATGGTGATTTTGGTGGAGCTTACATCCCTGAAATGCTATATCCAAATGTTGAAGAATTGCGTCTTAAATATGTAGAAATTATGCAAGAACCTTCTTTTCAAAAAGAGTTTCAAAACTTGCTAAAAGAATATGTTGGAAGACCAACACCATTGTATTTTGCGAAAAGATTATCAGAAAAGTATAACACCAAAATTTATTTAAAACGAGAAGATCTTTGTCATACAGGTGCCCATAAAGTGAATAATACTATTGGACAAATTTTAATGGCAAAGCGTTTAGGTAAAAACAGAATTATTGCGGAAACAGGAGCAGGGCAACATGGTGTTGCAACGGCTACAGTTTGTGCTTTAATGGGTTTAGAATGTATTGTCTATATGGGCGAAATTGATATTGCGCGTCAGGCGCCAAATGTTGCTCGTATGAAAATGTTAGGAGCAACTGTTGTTCCTGCATTATCAGGTAGTAGAACGTTAAAAGACGCTACTAATGAGGCAATTAGAGATTGGATAAACAATCCTGTTGATACGCATTATATTATTGGTTCCGTTGTTGGCCCGCATCCATATCCAGATATGGTGGCGCGTTTTCAATCAGTAATTTCAGAAGAAATTAGAAAACAATTAAAAGAAAAGGAAGGTTCAGAAAATCCAGATTATGTAATTGCTTGTGTAGGTGGAGGAAGTAATGCTGCAGGAGCATTTTATCATTTTTTAGATGAAGAAAATGTAAAATTAATTGCTGTTGAAGCAGCAGGTTTGGGCGTAAATTCTGGTGAGAGTGCCGCAACTAGTGTATTAGGAAATGAAGGAATTATTCATGGAAGTAAAACGTTGTTGATGCAAACTAAAGACGGACAAATTACAGAGCCTTATTCAATTTCTGCCGGATTGGATTATCCTGGAGTTGGACCTTTACACGCACATTTATGCAAATCTAAACGCGCTGAATTTATTGCTATTACAGACGATGAAGCAATGGAAGCTGGGTTAGAATTGTGTAAGTTAGAAGGAATTATTCCAGCCATTGAAAGTTCACACGCATTGGCTGTTTTTAAATCAAAAAAGTTTAAGGAAAATGATATTGTAATTCTAAACTTATCAGGTAGAGGTGACAAAGATTTAGATACATATATTAAATATTTTAAGTTGTAAAAAAATGAACAGAATAAATTTAAAATTACAAGAAAATAAAAAGCTGTTATCTGTTTATTTTACAGCAGGTTATCCAAAATTAACTGACACAGTTTCTATTTTAGAAAAATTAGAAAAAAGTGGCATTGATATGATAGAAATTGGATTGCCTTTTAGTGACCCTTTAGCTGATGGACCAACAATTCAGGCAAGTTCAACTACGGCTTTAAATAACGGAATGACAACATCTGTTTTGTTTCATCAATTAAAAGATATTAGAAATACAGTATCTATTCCGTTAATAATTATGGGATATTTTAACCCAATGATGCAATATGGAATTGAAAAATTCTGTAAAAAATGTGCTGAAATTGGCATTGATGGATTAATTATTCCCGATTTGCCAGTAAAAGAATACAATGATAATTATAAAACCATTTTTGAAAAATATGGTTTAATAAATGTGTTTTTAATTACACCTCAAACTTCAGAGGAACGTATAAAATTTATTGATGAAATATCAAACGGATTTATTTATATGGTAAGTTCTGCAAGTGTTACAGGTTCAAAAAATAGTTTTGGTGCTGTTCAAAATGAATATTTTGAACGTATTTCAGTAATGAATTTAAAAGCGCCGCAAATTATTGGTTTTGGAATTTCAAACGCTGAAACATTTCAACAAGCTACAAAATATGCAAAAGGAGCTATAATTGGTTCGGCATTTGTAAAACACTTGTCTGAAAATGGTACAAATAACATTGATAAGTTTGTGAGTTCTATTTTAGATTCATAACTTTAAAATATATCTAAAAAAATTAAAAATGGAATTACCTAAAAGAGCTGGAGATAATCCTTTGGCAGTAATATTAGAAGAAGGAAAAAAGTATGCTTGGTGTACTTGTGGTTTATCTGAAAGTCAGCCTTTTTGCGATGGACAACACAAGGGAAAAGGAATGGCTCCTCAAGTTTTTATAGCCGAAAAGTCTGAAACAAAACATTTATGTACGTGTAAAGCTACTAAAAATGGACCTTTTTGCGATGGTTCACATAAATAGTTAAAAGAATTTTTTATACTGTAAAACCCTAAAGTCAAATGTGTTGAAGTTAGGGTTTTGTTTTTTTAATAGTTTATATTCGGGATTACTTCCAACGGCTCTGTTTGCAGTTCCAGTTGGAGCAGTTAAAGAAACTACTTCAATAATTCTGTTAGTATCAATTTTAAAATGATGAATTTTTGGCGTATCTAATGAAATTGGTTTTAATGGAATGTTATGCTCTTTTAATAGTTTTCTTAAATGATATTCTGGACCATTTTTACTGTTTCCTCCAGTTAATAATAAAGTTTTGATTGTTTTGTATTGATTTACATAAAAAAGTAAATCTCTCAATTCAATATTTTCCATTCCTAAATCTGATGCATCTAATTTTTTTCTTTCACAAGATTCAACAATGTCACAAATACCAATTTTATATTGTATTAAAAAATTCTTTCGTTGTTCAATGGCAAATTGGGTAGTTTCAAAATGTAAATTCAAAGAAAATATTTCATTTAAAATTTTCCATAATTGTCCATCAATACTTCCATAGCAAAAATCAACATCGCCTGGTTTTAAATTTCCTAATGAAAATCTGGGAGGAGGTAAAGTGCCTACAATTAATTTTGTAGCGTTTTTTGGAATAAATGGTTTGTAAGGATGTTTATGAAAAATCATAATTACTTTTATAGATAGATTGGATAAAACTACTAATAAAAATTTTAATAGTTGTTTCAAAAAAAATACTGCGTAAATTTGCTACTTTATAAAATATGATGATAGAAAAAGTAAATCGATTTTTTAAAAGTTTAGATTTTTTAAAAGGTATTGTAATGGCAATTGCCATTTTAATTCCTGTTTTTATTAGTAAATATATTTTAAATGATATTCATGTTGGTTTAAGCATTGCTTTAGGTGTTTTGTTTTGTGCACCAACGGATGTTCCTGGAAGTACAAAACACGTATTTTTTGGAATTTTAATTGCTTCTTTATTATCTTTTATTTTAACATTTTTATTTGGTTCAATTGCAACTGTATTTTGGCTATTGTTGCCAATTTTAGGTATTTCAGTATTTTCAGTATCGTATATTGCAGTTTTTGGATTTAGAGCATCGCTGATTTCATTTGTTGGCCTTATGGCAATTATATTAAGTTTTACAAGAGATTATTCAAAAGAAAGTTTGTTGCAACACGCAAGTTTAATTGCTTTAGGAGGTTTATGGTATTTGTTGTTAACATTTTTAAAGTTAAAATTGTTTCCAAAAATTCAAACCGATCAATTTTTTATTAAAACTATTGAAAAAACTGCAAATTATTTGAGAGTTAGAGCCGATTTATTAGTTTGTGAAACTGACAGAAATGAGTTATTTCAGAAATTATTTAACCTGCAATTTGAAATTAATGAACATCATGAAACATTAAGAGACATCATTTTAACTGCACAAAGTAAAAGTATGTTGTCTAACAAAGTAAGAAGGCAACAGTTACTTTTTACACAATTGGTAGATATTTTAGAATTAGCTGTCGCCAATCCTGTTGATTATGAAAAATTTGATTTGGTATTTGATAAGCATACAGAAATAATTGCTGATTTTCAAAAATTAATGTACGAAATAGCTAGTCATTTAGATCATATTTCTAGAGTTATAAGAAATGAAGAAACATTAAAAGACAACGTTGTAATTCCAAAAATCATAAAAAATATAGAACGTAATATCGATTTGTACAGAATTTTAATAACTATGCCAAAAGCAAGAGTTGGTACATTAATGTTATTGAATTTAAAAAACTATCAGGAAAAACAAGTGCAAAATGTGATTTCTTTAGAGCGAATTTTAAATAATTACGCTACTAATGATAAAATTTTAAGCCATAAAGAAGCTACGCGTTTTTTAACTCCGCAAGATTACGACTTTAAAAAATTGACAGAGAATTTCACTTTTAGTTCTCCTATTTTTAAACATTCCTTACGTTTAGCCATAATTACAATTATTGGTTTTGTTATTGGTAAACTGTTTTCAATGCAAAATCCGTATTGGATTTTATTAACAATTGCGGTAATAATGCGACCAAGTTTTGGGTTAACAAAAGCCCGATCTATCCATAGAGTTATAGGTACATTAATTGGTGCAACAATTGCCACAATTGTAATATTATTTACGCAAAATCCGTTAGTTTATGGAATAATTGCAACAATATCTTTGCCTTTAGCATTTTCGTTTATACAGTTAAATTATAGAAATGCAGCTGTGTTTATTACATTAAATGTTGTATTTACGTATGCTTTATTTGAACCAAATATTTTGTCGGTTGTTCAATTTAGAATAATTGACACATTAATTGGTGCAACATTGGCTTTTTCAGCAACGTATTTTTTATGGCCTTCGTGGCAGTTTCAAAATATTCATGAATATTTTATAAGTGCAATAAAATCCAATCAATTATTTTTGAATGAAATTGCCACTTTTTATCATGTAAAAGGTGAAGTTTCTACAACATATAAAGTAAAAAGAAAAAAAGCTTTTTTAGATGTTGCAGAAATGAATGCTGCTTTTCAGCGATTAAGTCAAGATCCAAAATCTAAGCAAATAGAACTTTCTACCATTTATGAAATTACAGTATTTAATAATACGTTTTTATCATCATTGGCGGCGCTTGGTGCTTATTTTAGAAATAATAAAACGTCCATTGTTCCTAAAGAATTTGATGTTTATGTAGATAAAATATGTGGTAATATAAAAATTGCAATTGGCATATTAGAAGATACTGAAATATTGCATAAATCCACAGAAATATCTATTGAAGATGCCAAAATTTCTTATGAAAAAGCCTTTAATGAACTTTCTAATAAAAGAGATTATGAAATTGCACAAGGTGAAGAGCATTCCATAAAAACAGGAAGTCAGTTAAAAGAAACACTTTTAGTTTCTGAGCAATTGAAATGGTTGTATAAACTTTCTGAGAACCTTATTGAGTCGGTTAAAAAATATAAAAAAAATAGTTTGTAAGGTTATTTAACTTTTACACCATTAATATAAGTTTCTTCAACTTTAATTGTTGGAATTTTTGATTCTTCAATTTGCATGATATCATTATCAAGTACTATAAAATCAGCAAATTTACCTTTTTCAATACTTCCTTTTTCATTTTCTTCAAAGTTAGCATAAGCAGCCCAAATAGTCATTCCTTTCAGTGTTTCTTCTCTGGTTAACGCATTTTCTTTTTGAAACCCTTTTTCAGGGAAATTATTTAAATCTTTTCTAGCCACAGCTGCATAAAATGTTAATAAAGGACTCACTTTTTCAACAGGGAAATCTGTGCCAAGCGCCACTTTTCCATATTTATCTAATAATACTTTATAAGCATAAGCACCTTTCATTCTTTCTGATCCTATTCTGTCTTTAGCCCAATACATATCACTTGTTGCATGTGTAGGTTGTATTGAAGGAATGATATTATGAAAGTAATGAAAATCAGCTACATCTACAATTTGTGCGTGTTCAATTCTCCATCGTCTGTCTTTTTTGCCTTTTAAAACTTTCTTGTAGGTTTGTAGCATCACATAATTTGCAGAATCGCCAATAGCGTGAGTATTCATTTGATAATCTGATGCTGCAATTTTACTGGCATAACTTCTTAAATCTGCCAATGGAGTTACTAATGCGCCAAAATGATTATGTTGATCACTATATGACTTTTTCATTGCGGCACCACGAGAACCCAAAGCACCGTCAGCATAAACCTTAAATGAGCGTACATTTAGTAAATCTGTTTTAATAATTCCTTTTTTTGTGAAATACTCTATGTTTTTATCACTCACAGAAACCATGGCGTATATTCTTATTTTTAATTCTCCTGCTTGTTGTAAACTGTCAATTAATTCTATAGTTTCTTTAGATAAACCAGCATCATCAACTGTAGTTAAGCCTAAATCAATACAAATATTTTCAGCATCTTTTAATGCTCTAATTTTTTCTGCTTTTGAAGGTTCAGGTATTTTAGCTTCAATTAATTCCATTGGAGCATCAATAAAAATACCTGTAAGTTCCCCATCTTTTTTAATGATTTCTCCACCAGAAAATGGGGTTTTTATTGTTATTCCTGCTAAGTCTATCGCAGCTTGATTTGCTAATAACGCATGACCATCAATTCTAGTTACTGCAATTGGTGTGTCTGGAAATAATTCATCTAATTTTTCTTTTGAAGGAAATTCTTTTACTTCCCAATCATTCTGATCCCAACCTCTACCTGTTATATAAGCAACATTTTTATCTTTTTGAAAATCAACAATGCGTTCAATTACTTCTTCAAAACTTTTGGTTCCTTCTAAATCTACTTTTTGTTGTTGTAAACCTAATCCGTAGAAATGACAATGTGCATCAATAAATCCAGGTACAATGGTTTTTCCTTTTACATCATTAACGTAGGTTGCTGCATACTTTAATTGCATTTCTACTGAAGTACCAACATCAATAATTTTACCATCTTTTATTGCAAAGGCTTCAACTTTAGTAAATTCATCATTTACGGTATAAACGTTCGCACCAATTATGATTGTGTCTACTTGAATTTTTTTTGTACAAGAAATTAATATTAGAGTAAGAAATAAAGAAGATATTAAATGTTTCATTTTATTTAATTTAAGTAGGTGTCTAATAAATAAACTAAAGATGCCATTGATGCAGCGCCAAGCTCTAGTTCTCGTTTGTTAACTTTATCAAAAGTATCTGTTGCTGCATGGTGATAATCAAAATAACGTTGTGAGTCTGGCCTGTAACCAAAAAGTGATATCGTTTCAGATTTTAATGGGCCAATATCTGCGCCTCCGTGACCTTTTTCTATTTCATTTAAACTATAAGGTGCTAATAATGGTTTCCAACTTAAAAATAAATTGGCATTTTCATTGCTAGTATCAAATGTAAAACCTCTAGGTGTAAATCCACCAGAATCTGATTCTAAAGCAGCAATATGGTTTTCTTTTTTTGCTTTTGCTTCGTCTGCATATTTTTTTCCGCCTCTTAATCCATTTTCTTCATTTATAAATAATACACATCTAATTGTGTGTTTTGGTTTTATTCCGTTCAACATAAATAAGCGTAATACTTCCATAGATTGTACAATTCCTGCTCCATCATCGTGTGAACCATCTCCTAAATCCCAAGAATCTAAATGGCCACCAACGGTAATAATTTCATCAGGAAATTCACTTCCAGTTAATTCTCCAATAACATTGTATGACGGTTCATCTGGCAAGGTTGAACAACTTTGTTTGAAATAAAATTTTAAGGTAGGATTTTCTTTTAATTTTTCACTTAATAAATTTGCTGCTTTTGTACTAATTGCTGCTGTTGGTACTTTTTCATTTTCAGCAATATCTCCATAACTCATTGCTCCGGTATGTGGATAATCGTCTATACTATTAGTCATTGAGCGAACAATTGCAGCAATTGCTCCAAATTTACCGCAGGTCATAGCTCCGGCATACCTTTGGTCTACACAACCGCCGTAAGCTTTAAAAGTTTGAATATGTGTATCATCAAAAGGTCTATTAAAAAATACAATTTTACCTCTTAATTTTTCAGCTAAACTTTCTACTTCTTCTAAGCTTTGAACTTCAATAACTTCACCAGTAATACCTTCCGTAGGTGTTGCTATTGATCCACCTAATGCACAAATTGCAACATCATATTTTGTGTTATTAAAAGTAAAGCTAGCTTCTTCTTTTTCACCTCTAGACCAATGTGGTACCATTACATCTTGCAGCCAAACTTTATCAAAATTCAAATCTTTCATTAATTGTTCTCCCCATAAAATTGCTGCTGCGGATTCAGGTGATCCAGATAATCTTCCTCCAATTTCATTTGATAAATAATCTAACCATTGGTACGATTGCCCATTAGTTAATGCTGTGTTGAAAAAATTTTTAACAACAATTGAATCTTGTTTGTTAACTTTATTTTCAATGCTTTTAGAAGTGTTGTTATTGTTGCAAGAAATTAATGCAATTAATAGAACAATTAGGGTGAAAACAGGCTTCATTTTTTGTGTAGTTTATTTTGAATGATAAAACTACACAAAAAACTTTAAAATTAAGCATATTACTATTTTACAAATCAAATTTGTAAGTAATTCCTGCTAATGCCTGAAGAGATTGTACTTGATAATTGTTGAATTGATGGTATTTTTTACCTAAAGCGTTGTTTATTTTAGCAAAAGCAGTTAATCTATCGGTAAAATTGTATCCTCCGCTTAAGTTTAAATCTAGGTAGGAATCATTTGTTACAATAGTACCATTTTCTGCCGATAAATTGTACGGAATTACATAATCTTTAGTTTCGCCACGGTAGAATAATTTAGCACCAACAAACCATTTATTTCTTTGAAAATCTCCTGAAATTGTTGCGGTTAAAGTAGGTAAATTCCAGGCTTCTAACTCATTTTTGGTTGTATAGTTTGCGTAATTAATAGTGGAACTAAAATTAAATTCTTTTGAAGCTTCTATGGTTATTTCTCCAAAAAAGTTTAGTGTTTTTACATCATCATAAATTACACTAAATGAATTCCCAGCCTGATAACTTTCTGAAGTTATATTTACACCATCGGTTTTTATTTGATTTTGAATGAATAATGGTTTATTGTATTCATTACTATGACTAACATTAAAGTTAAAGCCCATATTTGAAGCTAATTTTCCTTTAGCACCAATAAAAGCGTTGTATTGTTTGTCGGTTTGTAAAATATTTAAAGTTGGTGAAACGTAAGGATTTTCATCAGCAAAATTGCTATAAGTATTTTGAATTAAATCGCCATTTACACCTGCAAGCAGAATAAAAATATCATCTACAACTTTAAGTGATGCGGATACATTTGGATAAGCAAAAAACTTATTTATTTTTCGTTCTAAATCATTAGAATAATAAATTTTAGCACCTAAATTAACTGTTAAATTTTCTCGTAAAACTTCAAAATTAGGACTAGCACCCAAGTTTATAAAGCTATGTTTTAATTTGGTTGGCGTATTGTATTCCTGTTGAAATTTGCCAGTGACAATTTCTACAACAAATTCTGAACTAATTAACTCTGTTGAAATTGGAAATTCTATAGTTGGTTTTGCTAATAAATGAATTTCATTACTATCAAAATTATCAGAAAAATTAACAAGCTCGGCTGTTGCGCCTTTAAAAATTCCATTTTCAAAATTTATATTTCCACCGGCATAAACGGTTTTGTAAATCTGTTTTTCATCAATGGTATTTAAAAATATTTGATCAAAAAGAGTAGTTTCTGGAAGACCATAATAATTGTATAATTTTCTTTGTACTCCAGCATTTATTTGCCAATTAAAATCTCTGTCAAACTGTTTGTAAAAAAGGTCTATTCTGGTATTGGCAAAATTATCATCAAGCATACTATCTTCAACGCCACCTTCAGATGATTCGTGTTTTACAAAAAGACCAAAATCATTATAACGTTTATCTCCAAAATGCATAAAAGTTTCAAAAAGCGGACTTTTAAAAGTTCCAAATCCTGCTGTTATGTAGTTTTGATAAATTTGCTCTTTTGGTTCTCTGGCAATATTTTGTGCTTTTCCTTTTGTTGGTGTAAAAGTAGATGCCACTGGAATTGAAAAAATGCTGTAGCTTACTTTTTCTTTAGAAAAGTTGGTAACGTTTTCTAAACTAGGGTTAGATTTAATTTTAAATGCATCAGAAATTGTTGGAGTATATGGTTTTTCAACAACAATTTCATCGGTTTTTAGGGTGTCTTTTTTTACTTGAGCAAAAGAAAATCCTGAAATTAAAATTGATATAAAAGTTATAAAAAGCTTTTGCATTGTGTGATTTTTTAATTTTGAAATTGAATTTTTGTACATTTTACTACTTGTCAATTTAATTTTTAACAGATTCATTTGTTTTGGCTTGTTCTGTTTTAATTTTATTAAGTTCAGTTGTTGCTTCTTCTAAAACATCTTTAAATTCGGCAAAGTTTTTTTGAACACTTTCTAAAATATAAGTTGCCTGGTAAGCATCATTTAATTTGTTAAAATTCTTAGCCATTAAAATTAAACCTTTTGCGCCCCAATATTTGTATGCGGCATAATCTGAAGCAATTTTTTGAACTATTTCATTAGACACTCTGTAACTACCATCTTTGTTTTCAAAATAAGCTTTGTAATATAATGCTTCGGCTTTTAATTCGCCGCCTGCAATTTCTTCCACTTTTTTGTAAGCTGCTCTTGCTTTGGTTTCATTATTGGTTTTAATGGCTGCACGTGCAATAATTATATGTGCATCAGATTTAATTCTGTCTTCAACTTTAGAATTATTTAAAACCGCATCAGCATAACTTTCTGCTTTGCTGTAATTTTCCTGTGCGTAATATCCTTTCATTAAATTAGATTGCGCAAAAGTTCTGTTTTGTGCTTGGTCGGCTTCTTTTTCTAAACGTTCTAAAACAGGAATTGCAGCTGCCCAATTATTTTTTTCTAAATAAATAACAGACAATTTATATAAAGCATTTTCAGTAAATTCATTTTGATTTTGTTCTGCTACAAATATGTAATATTTGATTGCTTCAGAACCTTCATTATTTGCTTGTAAAGATTGTGCTAAATAAAAATTTGCTTGTACTTTGTGTAAACCATTTGGGAAACTTTGTAAATACTTTTTAAAGTTTAAAATAGATTTTTTATGATCGTTTTGTAAGTATTGTTTTTCGGCAGATTCATACATATCATTATCTAATTCTGCATCAGAAATATTTACAAAATCTATATCTTTTACCCAAGTTGCATACTCATCAACTCTACCTAAATCTACATAAATTTGACGAGAATTTTTTATTGCTTGTTTTGCTTCGGCAGAATTTGGAAACTGTTTTACAACTGTTTTATAAGTTGCTAAAGCTTGTTCATTTCTATCGGTATTGTAATATACCAATCCTTTTTTAAGCATTGCTTTTGAAACTAACGGACTTCTTTTAAAATCGGTTATTAGTTTGTCAAAATTTTCTAACGCTAAATTATTTTCATTTTTATTGATGTACGAATTTCCTAAAACATAATACGCATCATCTCTATATCCAGACTTTTTGTGGGTTGCTAAAAATGCATTTAATTCTTTAATTTTAGCATTTTCATTTCCAATTAATCCGTAGCTAATTGCTTTTTGAAACTGCGCATAATCCGTATCAACAGCTTTCATGTCAATTGCTTTGTTGTAAAAAGCAATAGTATTATTGTAATCTCTGGTAATAAAATAGCTATCGCCAATTCTTAAATAACTATCATTCTTTTTAACAGCATCTGTGTTACTTTTACTAACATATTTTTTAAACTGATCAATAGCATTATCAAATTCTTTTTGTTTAAAATATGCGTAACCCAAATTGTAATTTACATCATTAAATTCATTGGTTTTAGTTGAATTACTATTAGAAATAAAATTTTTAAAATCTCTAATAGCTTCATTAAAATTATTTAAACGATAGTTGGTTTCACCTTTCCAATACGTTGCTTGTGCTGTTGTAATTGCATCTTGTGAAACGGTTAAAGAGTTTTCGAAATTTTCTTTGGCAGTGGTGTAATTTTCTTCATTAAATAATTCAACACCTCTGTAAAACGCTACTTTTTGATACAAACCTTGTTCTTTTGTAGTTCGTTTGTTTTTTAAGAAATCAAGTGCGCCTTTATAATCTTTTGAAGTGATGTAAGCACTTATAATTAAATCGTTAATTTCATTTTTAGCTGTTGAATTTGGATATAAATCAATGTATTCTTTTAAAACATCAGGTACACTTCTATATGGATTTCCAATTTCATAACTTAATTTGGCATAATTTAACCAAGCATCTTTTTTAATATCAGCATCAAATTCCATTTGTGAAGCATTTCTAAACGCATTTAAGGCTTCTTGTTTTTTATCGAGTTTTAAATAACATTCAGCCAAATGATAATACGCATTTTGTGCTACGCTATTAGAACCATCAATAATTTTGTTAAAGTTATTGATGGCATTTTCAAAATCATTTTGTTTGTAATAACTATAGCCTAAAAGATAAAAATCGGTATTGTTAAATTTGCCTCTTTTACCTTTGTAATTGTTTAAATGTGGTAGTGCTTCATTATATTTTTGAAGGTTAAAATAACTTTCACCAACTATTTTTGAAATTTCAGAATGTTCAACTCCTTTAGCATTTTTTAATAGCGGTAAACCATTTTCAATGGCTTTGTCAAACTTTCCTAATTTAAAATTCATATCTGCTAAATAGTAAGATACATCTGTTTTAAAGGAAGAATTGTCGGCAACTTCGCCTAAATATTTATCGGCAGTAGTATAATCATCACTGTCATAAGCAATATAACCATAATAATATTTTGCTCTTGCACCATATTCTTGCGAATCTAATAAGTTTAAAAAATAACTTTGAGCTTCTTTAAAATTTTTAGTAGCAAATAAGGAGTAACCGTAGTTAAAGTTAAATTCTTCTTCTTTTTTTATTGATAAGTTAGTGGTTTTAACTTTAGAATACCATTTTGCTGCATACGAATAGTTACCCGTTTTAAAATAATATTCGGCAATATCTAAAAATGCACCATTTCTTTTGGTGCTGGTTGGATATTTATCTACAAAGTTTTGCATTAATTCATCGGCATTTTGCTGCCCAAGTCTAATTGCAGCGTTTGCAATATAGTATTCGCAATTTGCTTTTTGTTCAGATAAATTATCGTAATTATGTTTTATTTCTTCAAATTTTTGCTGTGCTGCAGCATACGATTTATTTTGATACAACGCTACTGCGTGGTTGTATTCGTTAAGATTGTTGGTGTATATTTCTGTTTTTTGTGCTGATATAGAAAATGTTATCAGAAATACTGTAATTACTTGAACAACTTTTTTATAATTCATTTTAATAAACTTTAAAAGCATTTAACTTATACTGTAATAACGTAATATTTTGTTGAAATTGCATGGCAACCTTACATTTTTAATAAAGAACTTTATTAACATTTTAAGATTGTATATAATATAAAAAAACTAAAAAATTATTAAATGATAAATTGTTGAAACTTTACATTTAAATATTTAGTTTTGTTTAAAATAACAATTCCTATGCCAGAAAATATTTTAATGTTACAAAATGCTCAAATTTTTCAAAGAGATAATTTGGTTTTATCTAATGTTAATTTAAAAATTGATGAAGGCGAATTTGTTTATTTAATTGGTAAAACAGGAAGTGGAAAAAGTAGCTTAATGAAAACTTTATACGGAGATTTACCTTTAGAAAAAGGTACAGGAAGTATAGTTGGTTTTAATTTAAATACGTTAAAAGAAAAAGAAATTCCTTTTTTACGCCGTAAGTTAGGGATTGTTTTTCAGGATTTTAAGTTGTTAAATGATAGAAGTGTTTTTGAAAATTTACGGTTTGTTTTAAAAGCAACTGGGTGGAAAGATGATGCTAAAATGAAAACTAAAATTATGGAAGTTTTAGGTAAAGTTGGAATGGAAACCAAAGATTTTAAAATGCCTTTTCAACTTTCTGGTGGAGAACAGCAGCGTATTGCTATTGCCAGAGCATTGTTAAATGATCCCGATTTAATTTTAGCAGATGAACCTACAGGAAATTTAGATCCGGCAACTTCAGTTGGGGTTATGAATGTTTTAAAAGAAATTCACGATAGTGGAAAAACTATTTTAATGGCAACGCATGATTATGCTATTATTTTAAAATTTCCACACAAAACTATTAAATGTGAAGGTGGTGAATTATTTGAAGTGATGCAGCAGCGCAGTTAAAAAAATAATATGATTTCTATTTTAATTCCTGTTTATAATTATAATGTATCAAATCTAGTAAATGAGCTTCATAAACAATTAAATATTGAAAATGTAGATTTTGAAATTATATGTATAGATGATTGCTCATCAGTTATTTATGAAGAAAATTTAGAATTGTCTAAATTAAATAACACAAAGTTTTTTCAATTACCAAAAAATATTGGAAGGAGTAAAATTAGAAACTTATTAGTTTTTAAAGCTAAGTTTGAATGGCTTATATTTTTAGATTCTGATGTTATTCCAGAGAAAGGAAATTTCATTAAAAATTATATGGAGGTTATTAGAAATAGTACTGCTAAAGTTTTTTGTGGTGGATTAGTTTATGAAAGTACAAAGCCAGAATCTATTAAAATATTGAGATGGGTTTATGGTAGGAAAAGGGAACAAATTGATACTAAAATTAGAAAGTCAAAATTATATCAAAATTTTTTCACGGCTAACATTCTTATAAATAAGTCAATATTTAATTCTGTAAAGTTTAATGAATCTATTGTAAAATATGGTTACGAAGATGTTTTGTTTGCACAGGATTTAAAAACTAATAAAATAGATATTTGTCATATTGATAATCGAGTTTTTCATTTGGGGTTAGAAAATAGCTTTGTTTTCTTAAATAAAACAAAAGAAAGTATTGAAAATTTGTTAAATATTAGTTCAAGTAGATTTTTTGAAGGTGACGATTTGAAGTTGTATAGAATTTTTAAAAAATTGAAAAAGTATAAGGTAAGTGGGGGAGTTGGATATCTTTTTTATGTCTTTAAGAAACTTTTAGAAATTAATTTAACTAGTGGAAAGCCGTCCCTATTAGTATTTGACATGTATAAATTAGGTTATTTGTGTTACTTGAATCTTAATTACAAATCAGTTTAAATTTTTAAATATTTCTATTAATTTTTTAGATTCTTTTTCCCAAATTAATTCTTTACTTGCAATTTCTAAATTAGTGTTATAATAGTCTTTTCCGTTTTCAAGAATTTTATTTATTTGGGAAGCAAGCTCTTTTGGAGTTCTGTCGGTAATAACTTCTCCAACTTTATATTTAGAAACAATATTTTTCATTTCAGGTAAATCAGAAACTAAAACCGGAACTTTTGCTTGAATATAGTCAAATAATTTATTAGGTAGTGCGTATCTGTAATTTAATCCTAAATCTTCCTCAAAACTAATTCCAAGGTCTGCTAATGGTGTGATTTTTTTTAGCTCGGCAGGATTTAATTTATTTATAAATTTGACTTTGTTTTCAAGGTTTAAATTTATTACTTTTTGAATTAATTCCTTTTCAATGTCTCCATTACCTATAATTACAAGTATGGTATTATTAAGAAAAAGCATTGTTTTTATAATTAATTCTATCCCTCTTCCTAAATTCAATGCTCCTTGGTATAAAATAATTTTACAGCTATTTATTTCGAATGGAAAATTTGTAGAGTCTTGTTTGGAATCTCTTAGAGGAAAGTTTCTAATAGTATAAAAGTTTGTTTTATATTTTGTGTTGTAATAAGTTGCTATAGAATCACATACGGTGTATTGGTTGTTTAACCTTGGTAAAATACTTGATTCAAAAAATTTCCAAATATTCTGTTTAAAAGGTCTGTTTATTAATTCAGGAACTTCAGTAAACAACTCATGACTATCATAAACCAAATTTTTACTAAATAGTTTACTTATTAAATAATTTGGAAGTAAAGTGTCCAAATCATTGGCTAATAAAATATCTTTTTTAGTAAAAAGTAGTTTTAAAAATAATCGAATATTATATTCTGCATAAAATAAAAATCCTTTATTAAAATATAATTTAATACGTTTAGTTTTGTAGCTTCTAGTTAGTTGTTTACTGTTTTTTAATTTTCTGCCAATTAATAATATATCAAAACCATTGTTAAAAAGAGTTGTGCATGATTTATGAACCCTTTGGTCAGTAACTAAATCATTTGTAACAGAAACAATTATACGTTTCAAAAGAAAAATTTTCTTGCAAATTAAGGATTAATTCTTAATTCTTTTAAAAGTTAAGTAATAAATATTGGCAAGTAAAATAAAGGTGTTTGTTATAATTATAGGCCAAGAAATAGCTAACATAAATCCATAAACTACAAATAAAACGGCACCTATAGAATTTATAATTCTGAGTGTATTTAAGTTTTTCATCATAAAAGAAATAATTAAAGCTAAGGATGCTAAATAGCCTACCCACTCAGTAATTGAAATATTTAAAAACATATATTTTATTTTAAGGGCGACAAATATACTATAAAATAATTTAGGAAAGTCTATAAAAAAAGAAACCTCACCCAAAGTATGAGTGAGGAAAATTGCTATGAAAAAGATTGGTAAGCTATGAAACTTACCATTGCAAATATACAAACTATTTTAATTGGTAAACTGGTTTTTTTGTTAAATTTTTCTAAATTTATTTTTTTATGACAAACGTCACTTTTTTTATTAAATTAAGTTCACTTTTCAATAAGTGATGCGCCTATACCATTTTTATTGCTGAAAGTAATAATGCCGTTAGTAACCTTAACTCCGCTAGCAATGTCGTCTTTTAATAAAAGTGCTCCATCCATATCAACATAGTCTAATAAAGGAGTAAGATGAGCAATAGCTGAAATACCTATGGAAGATTCGGTCATACAGCCTACCATAGTTTTAAGTTTTAAATGCTTAGCTTGTTTAATCATTCTTATTGCTGGCGTTAAACCTCCACATTTCATAAGTTTTATATTTACCCCATGAAAAAAAGTATAACATTTGTCAACATCTGATTCAATTTGGCAACTTTCATCTGCAATAATTGGTAGTTCAGACCTTTGAAATACTTTTTTAGCACCTAGCCAGTCATCTGCAGGTAAGGGTTGTTCAATAAATTCTACACCTAATTTTTTTAGTTCAATTGAGTTTTTTATTGTTTCCTCTGGGGTCCAACCACAATTTGCATCAATTCTAAAAATTGAGTTGGTATGTTTTCGTAGCTCATGAACTATTTCTATATCATTTTTTGTTCCTAATTTAATTTTATAAATAGGTGAGGGAGTTTTTTTCATTTTTGAAATCATATTCTCAATGGAATCAATTCCGATAGTATAATTAGATAAAGGGAGTTTATTTGTGTTTAAATTCCAATATTCGTATAATTTAATATCTAATTTTTTTGTGTATAAATCATTATAAGCTTCGTCTAAAGCGCACAATAAAAACATATTATTTTTAAAATGAGGTAATAAATATTCCCAATATTTTTCTGGTGATTCTAAAAAATGAGTATCAATTATTGATCTCTTTTCATTTAACTCTTCAACAAATTGATTTGTTGAAGTATTATAATATGGATTTGCAGTTGCTTCGCCATAACCAGAAACTCCATTTTCTTGAAGTTCAACAATTAATGAGGGAATTTCGGTCCTTGTACCTCTTGATATTGTAAAGGGGTCTTTTAATTTTAAATTAAAAGTTCTAATAATTAATTTCATATAAAGGTATAATAGAAAAAATGAAATAAAATTTAGTGGAGACGCCGGGAATCGAACCCGGGTCCAAACAAGCAACCAAGATAGTTTCTACATGTTTAGTTTTCTTTTAATTTTAGTCTTAAAGCTAATCGAAAACAATTTACTTTAAGCTTAGTTTCTTAAGTTTCAATTTGCTACCGAAACTATAGCAAATCTATGTTAACTTTTACGATGCCTCTATGCTGACCGCCGCTAACCAAGGCTTTCAAGAGACATTTAGCTTGCACACCTTGTGTGCCGAGGCTTATCCTACTGTAATTCGGATTAAGCAGCTAAAGCGTAGTTATCTTCGCCGTTTATAGGTTTGAAATTGAGATTAACGAGTGCTATTTCATTACTCGACATGCTTCTATGTTAATTGACCTTGCAGTCAAAACCAGTCGTCCCCAAAATATCAAAGAACAAAATCTTTAAGGCTGCAAATCTACTAAAAATATGTTACATAGTTTATTTGTCAGTTCCTTTAATTCCTAATATATTAGTAACAATATTTATACCAAACAAATTATGAAGATTGGAATTATTAAAGAACGAAAAAATCCGCCAGATAGAAGAGTGGTTTTAACACCGAAAGAATGTAAAAGATTGTTGCGGAAATTTCCTGAATTAACAATTAAAGTGGAATCATCAGATAATCGCTTTTTTACTGATGAAGACTATAAAATTGAGGGAATTGATGTAGTTAATGATGTTTCGGACTGTGATGTTTTATTAGGTGTAAAAGAAGTTCCTATTGATTTCTTAATTTCCAATAAAAAGTATTTTTTCTTTTCGCATACCATAAAAAAGCAACAATACAACAGAAAACTATTACAGGCCATTTTGTCAAAAAATATTGAATTGTTTGACCACGAAGTAATTGTAAACGAAAAAAATCAACGATTAGTTGCTTTTGGAAGATATGCTGGTATTGTTGGTGCTTATAATAGTTTTAGAACTTATGGGTTAAAATTTAATTTATTTAAGTTGCCTAAAGCTGAAGATTTACACGATCAATTAATGTTGATTCATGAACTTCAAAAAATTAAATTACCAAATATTAAAATAGTGCTTACTGGTAAAGGTAGAGTTGGGAATGGAGCAAAAGAAATGTTGAAGGGAATGGGAATGAAAAAAGTTACTATAAATGATTTTTTACATAAATCGTTTAATGAACCAGTGTATGTGCAAATTGATGTGTTGGATTATAACAAAAGAAAAGATGGAGATGTAAAAGATGAAAATTATTTTTTCACCAATCCAACGGAGTATGAAAGTGATTTTATGCGTTTTGCCAAAGTTGCAGATTTATATATAGCTGGTCATTTTTATGGAGCAGGCGCACCATTTATATTTACCAAAAATGATGCGAAATCAAAAGACTTTAACATTAAAGTTGTGGCAGATATTAGTTGTGATGTAGATGGACCAGTTGCATCAACCATTCGTTCTTCAACCATAGAAAATCCTATTTACGGTTATAATGCTGCATTAGAAATGGAAGTAGATTATAGAGATGAAAATGCCATTGCTGTAATGGCTGTTGATAATTTACCTTGTGAATTACCAAAAGATGCATCGGAAGGATTTGGTGATAATTTTGCCAAACACGTAATTCCTGCTTTTTTTAATAATGATGAAAATGGAGTTTTAAAAAGAGCTAAAATGACATCAAATGGAAAATTAACGGAACGTTTTAATTATTTGCAAGATTATATAGATGGCAAATAATCAGCAACACGAGTTAGAAAAGTTGGCAAATACAAAAATGCCCTACGGAAAATATAAAGGTAAATTTTTAATTGATTTGCCGGAACATTACATAGTTTGGTATTATAATAAAGGTTTTCCTACAGGTAAATTTGGCGATATGCTTCGTTTAGTATATGAAATTAAATTAAACGGTTTGGAAGATTTAGTTCGGAAATTAAAATATTAACTGTTTATATTATTTAATTATAGGCTGTCTAAAAAAGTATTTAGACAGCCTATATTGTTTTTTAATTCCAGTCAATTTTTCTAGAAGCGTACATTATTATAGATAGAATTATAAATAATCCTAAACTTCCAACAAGTAGTGCATAATTTTCTAATTGAATAATTACAAATATAAATGTGTACAATGCTGAAAGTGATAATCCTATAAATAAAGGGAATTTAAACGTTTTAAGAATAGATTTAGAGTACAGTGTTATTAAAACAATTACCGAACTTCCTGCAATTAAATACGCTTTTAAAAAATTACTATGTTCTGAAATTGATATTAGTAATGTATAAAATAGTGTTAAAGCCAAACCAATCATTAAATATTGAAATGGATGAATATTAATTTTACTGATAGATTGTATTAAAAAGAAGATTAAAAATGTTAATGAAATTACTAAAAATCCATATTTGGCAGAACGTTCACTTTTTTGATATTCATCTACCGGAATCATAAAGTTTACACCAAACGCAAATTCATTTAAGTTGGGTAAGCTGTTAAAATACTCTTGTTGAAAAGGTCTGTTAATATGCAACACTTTCCATTTAGCATTAAATCCGTTTTCTGTTATTTTATCGGTATTTAAAGGTAAAAAGTTACCAATAAAATTAGCGGTTTTCCAGTTAGATGTAATGCTTAAATCGGTTTCTTTTCCAATAGGAATAACTCTAATTTGTTTACTTCCGCTTAAATTAAGTTTTATAGAAAAGTTGTTAGTTGTTAATAGTTGAATTGCTTCTTTTTTGATAGCGGATGTTTCTAAATTATTTAAAGAAATTTTTGTGTTTAACTCTTTGTAGGTTTCTTCATATTTTGGTAAAAAAGGAAACGATTCATTTTTAAAAAAAATTTCAACCTGATTGTTAATTCCTTTTAAATTAGAGGTTTTTATAAGTACAATAGATTTATCCCAGAGCACGTCTTCATCTTTAACATCAATAATACTAAAATCTGGTTTTTCGAAATTACCATTTATAGCTATCTCACTTTTATAAACTGATGTTTTGTAAATACCACGTTTTTTTTCTTCAGGATTTATATTTGCTTTCATATCCAGTTTTTTAGGAAAAAAGTATGCATAGTTTATAGATTCTATTTTTTCTGTTCTGTTTTCTTTGGCGTTGCTGGTTGTAATAATTTTTTCGGTATATGTTTTATACGGAATTTTTAAAATAGGACCGTATAATAACACTTCGTTACCCCATTTTTCATTGATTTCATTTACTACTGATTCTTGCCGTATTGCGCGTTCATTTATTAGAGATTCTATATACGATAGCGGAATAAGCAATACAATAATCAATATTCCAATCATAAGCATTCTTGCTGTTAATGATGTTTTTAACCAATTTCCGAATTTGTTTTGTTGTTTTTCCATATTTTAGTAATTAAAAGTACTTTGTAAAACAAAGTAAATGAATAAAAAATTTTAGTTATTATTTATTAATTTTTCTAAAGCGTTAATGTGTTTTTGAAATTCCAGTTTACCTAATTTGGTAACACTATATGTAGTATTGGGTTTTTTACCAATAAATTGTTTTTCCACCTTAATATAGTTTACCTTTTCTAGCCCTTTTATGTGGCTTGCTAAATTACCATCAGTAACACCTAATATTTCTTTAAGTGTGCTAAAATCCACCGTTTCATTAACCATAAGCGCCGACATAATTCCCAGTCGTACTCTATGATCAAAAACTTTATTAATATGTTTAAGTATATCTTTCAACGGTTATTTTTTATCATATTTATTGTAAAGCACAATTCCATAAACTATATGTAGAATACCAAAACCAAATGCCCAAAAATAAAGTCCATATCCAATAAACTGGGTTGAAACTAATCCGATTACAATATTTAACAAACCTAAATATCTAATATCTCCTAAAGTATATTTACTGGCATTAATACAAGCCAATCCATAAAAAATTAATGTTGATGGCGCAATTAATCCTATTAAACCATATTGATATAAAATAATTGAAAACGCACCTCCTGTAAATAGCGGAATAGAAAAATTGATTAAAAGTCTTTTAGATGTTGCATCCCACAATTTTTCTCCACTTTTTTTTGCTTTTTTTGAAGAAAGAATATAAGCAGAAATTACAGAAAGTAGTAAAACTAAACCTGCAATACCAATCAATATGTATTCTAAAAACGAAATTGGTATTACTGAAACTGGACTATCCGCAATTTGATAATTTGTTAAAATATAATTAGCAGCAATTGCGCCAACCAATGCATAAATCCCAGCCAAAATTCCAGAAAGGCCACTTAATGATATAAATCGAGAAGATTTATTCATTATCGATTTAATTTCTATAATGTCTTTTAAATAATCTTTTTCTTTCATAAAAAGTACTTTGAAAAACAAAGTAATACAAAAAAATTGAATCTAGCAAATATATTTTTCAACTTTTCAACAATAAAATGTTATTAACTAATCGAGTTAAAAGACTAATTAGGTTTAAATATTCAATATTTTTAAGAATTCAAAAACCAAACAAAAAAATATACGAGAAAAATGACAGAAGAATTAGTGTTCCCGAAAATTTACACTTATAATGAGGTGTTACAGAAAGCTTTAGCTTATTTTAATAATGATGAGCTAGCAGCAACTACTTGGATAAATAAATATGCAATGAAAACAAAAAAAGGTGAACTTTTAGAATCTTCACCAGTTGAAATGCATAAAAGAATGGCAAAAGAGTTTGCAAGAATAGAAAAGAATTATGCAGAAAGTGAAACCAATTCAGAAGGATTGTCAGACTATGGGAAAAATCGTAAATTTTTATCAGAAGAAGGTATTTTTGAGTTGTTTGATAAGTTTAAATATGTAATTCCTCAAGGAAGTGTAATGTCTTCTTTAGGGAATACAAATGTTATTGCATCTTTATCAAATTGCGTTGTTGTTCCGCCAGTTTTCGATTCGTATGGAGGTATTTTTTATACCGATCAGCAATTAGCACAATTATTTAAAAGACGCTGTGGCGTTGGAGTTGATTTATCAAATTTAAGACCAAACGGAGCACAAGTATCAAATTCAGCTGGAACTACAACGGGAGCAGTTTCATTCATGAATCGTTTTTCAAACACAACACGTGAAGTTGCTCAAAACGGTAGAAGAGGAGCGTTAATGTTAACAATGGATATTGCACATCCAGATGTTGAAGATTTTATAACCATTAAGCAAGATTTATCAAAAGTTACAGGCGCAAATATTTCATTGCGTTTGTCTGATGAATTTATGATGGCAGTTGTAAATGATGATGATTTTACATTGCGTTGGCCAATTGAAAGTAAAACACCAACCTATAAAAAAGTTGTAAAAGCAAAAGATTTGTGGAATACCATTATAAAATGTGCCCATAATACGGCAGAACCTGGATTAATATTTTGGGATCGTCAACATTATTATTCAACATCATCAATTTACCCAGGATTTAAAAACAGTTCAACAAATCCTTGTTCAGAAATTGCAATGCAAGGTGGTGACAGCTGTCGTTTAATAGCTGTAAACTTATATAGTTTTGTGAAAAACCCATTTTCAGAGAATGCAACATTCGATTTTGATAAGTTTTACAAAGTAGTGTATGAAACGCAACGTTTAATGGATGATTTGGTTGATTTAGAGTTAGAAGCTGTTGATAGAATTTTCAACAAAATTATGCACGATAAAGAACCAAACAATATTAAGCAAGTTGAAATTGATACCTGGAAATTATTATACAAAACTGGTAAAAAAGGAAGAAGAACAGGCTTAGGATTTACGGCACTAGCAGATGCCATGGCAGCATTGGGTAAAAAGTTTGATACAGATGAAGCAATTGCTGTTGTTGATGAAATTATGAAAACTAAATTGCGAGGTGAGTTTGATAGTAGTATAGATATGGCTATTACGCGTGGTAAATTTGAAGTTTTTAGTCCAGAAATTGAGAATTTTTCAGAATTTGTTCAAATGGTACAAAAAGAATTTCCAGATGTATATGAAAGAATGATGAAATATGGAAGAAGAAATATTTCAATAAGTACCGTTGCTCCAACAGGAAGTTTAAGTATGTTAGCACAAACATCATCAGGAATTGAACCAGTTTTCTTATTATCTTACAAACGTAGAAGAAAAGTAAATCAAGACGATGCAAATGCTAAAATTGCGTATGTTGATGATATGGGAGATGCCTTTGAAGAATTTGAAGTATATCATCCAAAATTAAAACAATGGATGGAAGTAACAGGTGAAACTGATATTAAAAAAAGTCCGTATGCTGGAGCAACAGCTCCAGAAATTGATTGGTTAAAACGTATTGAAATGCAAGCGTTGGTGCAAAAATATACAACACATTCAATTAGCTCAACAATTAATTTAGCATCTGATGTACCTGTTGAAAATGTTGGAGATATTTATATTGAATCTTGGAAGAAAGGGTTAAAAGGTATTACAGTATATAGAGATGGATCACGAAGTGGAATTTTAGTATCTAGCGATGATAAAAAAGAAAAGAAAAATAATGAATGTTTTGCTGAAACTATTTTCCCAAAAAGACCAAAGAAAATAGAAGCTAAAGTAGTTCGCTTTCAAAATGATTATGATAAATGGGTAGCTGTTGTTGGTTTAATAAACAACAGACCGTATGAAATATTTACAGGTAAATTAGAGGATGCTTTTTTATTGCCAACATGGCTAGAACAAGGTTGGGTTATTAAAAATAAAGATGATAAAGGTGCTACACGTTATGATTTTCAATTTGAAGATAAACAAGGTTATAAAGTTACTTTAGAAGGCTTATCACGTACATTTGATAAAGAATATTGGAATTATGCTAAATTAATTTCAGGAGTTTTACGCCACGGAATGCCAATTCCTTATGTAGTTGATTTGGTTAATAATTTAAATATGTATGATGAAAATATTAACACTTGGAAAAACGGTATTGCACGTACATTAAAACAATTTGTTGCTGATGGAACACAAGCTGCAGATAAAAAATGCAATGAATGTGGCGATCCAGAAGGATTAATTTATGAAGAAGGTTGTTTAAAATGTAAAAACTGTGGACATACTAAATGTGGCTAAAAAATAATAATTGGTTAAACAATAAAAACTCTGGTAAAAATTTAAATTTTTACCAGAGTTTTTTTATGAGTAATAATTCTTTTTTCTTTTTCGACCAATCCAAATTAAGAATCCAGTTAACGGCAAAGAGGCACATATTAAACTAGCTATAAAAGCAATAATTTTACCTGGCATGCCTAAAATAGCTCCAACATGAATATCATAATTGGCATTAATTATTTTTTCTCCAAAATTTTTATTTTGATGCTTTCTTTCTTTTAATAATTTGCCAGAATATTGATCAAATTGTAATCCATGATTTACATAATACAACCCATCATATTGCTGTATGTAAACATTAATAATGTCTGTACTATCTTTTGCGGGTGTTATTCTAAATCCATTTGAATCTATATATTTTTCTTTAGTAGTTTTTAAAGCAATATCAAAAGCTTTAGGTTTTGAATTTTCTATATACGATGATGTAGCTCTTGAAAAATCTGGAGGAGTGGTAGTTCCTGCGCCAACTACGTAAACAATTGCCTGAAACCAAGAAAATGCCCAAACTAATCCTGTTAGAGCTATAATTATAGCTACTGAACCAATATAAAATCCTAAGATATTATGGAGGTCATAATTTTTTCGTTTCCATCTAGTAGTATTTTTCCATTGAAAAGAAAATCGTTGTTTTCTAGATTTCTTATTTTTTGGCCACCACAAAATAAAACCAGAAATAAGCATTATTACAAAAATAATTGTGCTGTACCCAACTATTGGTTGACCATATTCCGTTTTTAATAATAGGCTCCAATGCAACATTTTTACAATGTTAAAAAAGTCTAACTCTTCATTATAAATATTTAATATTTTTCCAGTGTATGGATTTACATAAATAGATTTATAATATTCTATATTTTCAAAATAGGTTATTGCATTTTCATTGCTTTTGTATGCATAAAAAATATAACTTTTTGTAGGGTTGTTATACACATTTACCCAAGATAATTGAAAGGTTGAGCCAATTTGTTCTTGTGTACTTTCCCATAATTGATTTAATTCAAGTGTTTTTTTTTGCGGTTGAACATACATGTCATTTTTGCGGAATGAATTGGTAAATTCTTCACTAAAAACATAAATACAACCAGTAATAGCTATAATAAATACAATAAGCCCAGATGAAAGTCCGAGCCATAAATGTATTTTACCAATAATTTTTTTAAAGTTCATTTTCCCCATGAAAATTATTTTGTTGGAATTGTATAGGTTACACAATGCCATATAAATTCATAATTTTCACCATTATAGTTTCCTGGAATTTCTTCTTTTTTTGTTGTTTCTAGAATATATTTTGTTTTAAAAGGAAGCTTAAATGTGATGATTCCATTATCGTCTGATTCAAGAGTTTTTGACCATAAATCTTGCACATATATTTTTACTTCATTTTTGGTTAATACTTCATTTTTATATAAAACTTGAAGTTTTACTTCATCAGTAGAAGTAGAAACATCTTTAACAGATATTCCGTTTTCATTTAAGTTGTATGTCTCGTTTTTGGTTTTACCAACTTGAACTTTTGCAACAGAATGATAATGTGTTTTAAAAATTCCAAAATCGTATTGTGTGTAATCAATCACATCAATTTGATTGTTGTTTAAAAGTATTGTGTATGTTCCGTTAGATTTTGGAGTGAAGGTTGCCTTATAAAAAGTGTCTTCAGCTTTTGCTTTAAGTTGTGTTTTGTTTCCTAAAGGATCTACAACCCAAAGAGTAAAATTATTCACTTTTAGGAATGCTTCACCATTTACATTTTCAATAACTCCATAAGTGTATTCACCAAAATAGACTTTAATTTCTTGTTCTTTATTTTTTATTCCGTTTGAATTGGTTTCAATCCATAAATAATGTGCAAAACTTGATGCAGTTATAAGGAAAATACTGCAAATAGATAAAATTATTTTTTTCATTTAAAGGTTTTTTAATTTAGCCTCTGTATAAATAATACAAAGGCTAAAAATTTATAAATAACTCAAATTTTGATTTTTAATATTTAAAATTTGTAGGCTAAACTCGTAGAAATTGTTCTTAATTTTTGTGGAGTTACAGTGGACCATCCTGAATAATATTTTTTGTTAGCTATATTATCTAGTTTTAATATAATTTTGAATTTATCTTTCCCATAAGACAAGGAACCATTTACAATTGTATAACTTGGTAATTGAAAAGAGCCTGTAGTTGTTCTGTTTAATGTATTGTATTCACTAGCATAATTACCACCAAAGCCAATTCCAAAACTCTCTAAGCTCCCACTTTGAAAGGTGAAACTTGTCCAGAAGTTAACTAAATTTGCAGGTCCAGCGTCTTCCGTTCTTAAACCTAAATATCCTGCGCCTTCAGTTTCTTTTAAAACTTCGTTATCATTATGACTATATCCTGCAATTATATTCCAACCAGCTACTGGATTTGCTATAAAACTCAATTCAAAACCTTTACTTTCAACTTCACCACCTTGAATTGAATTATTAATATTAGTAGGGTCAGTCATTAATTTGTTTGAAACATTAATGTTATAATAACTTACTGTTGCTGCTACTTTGTTTTCAAATAGATTTGCTTTTACACCAACTTCAAACTGGTTAGCTTTTTCTGGTTCAAATGTTTTAATTCTTGGGTTCGTTCCATCAGCATCAGAAACTTGTGCTGGTGAAACATTAGAAAATCCATTCATATAGTTTGTGAAAAGCGAAAGTTTATCTTTAATTGGTTGATACACTAAACCTAGTTTTGGAGAAAATGCAGTTTGATCATCATCATCATCATTTTTATCACCTTCAAACTTATCAACTCTTAAACTTGCCATTGCTGATAGGGAAGGAGTTAAGTTCAATACATCAGAAATATATGCGCTATAAATTTCTTGTTCAGCTCTTGTGTTTCCAACTGTAGTTTCTGCAAGCATATTATCAACAGAACCTTGAGATAAAGTAGCAGAATTAGTGCTTTCATTTATTGAAACTGTTCCAATAGCAAGCCATCCTGTACTATTGTCTTTTTGAGTTGTACTAAAGTAATCTAACCCAACAATAACTCTGTTTCTTAATTTTCCAATATGAAAATCACCTATAAAGTTTTGTTGAATGTCTGTAGTTCTGGTTTCATTATTTATTTTTGCCATATTGTGTGCAAAAGTATCTCCATCACCTAAATCCCATAAGTATGAATAATATCCATCTGTTTTTGCTTTTCCATTAGAAAGTACTGTTTGTGAAGTCCATTTGTCTGACAATTTATAAAGTGCTTGTGCTTGTAAATTAAAGGTTGGGTTTTTGATGGATAAATTATCACTTGTAAAAGAGTTGTAATAATTTTGTTCAAACACATCAATTGAGTTATAAGATAAAGGACCATATCTGTTTAAAAACAGCATTGGTGCGTTTACTGATTCTTTTTCCAATATCTCAGTATTGATTATAAAAGTTAGTTTGTCATTTGCAATAAATTTTAAAGATGGAGCAATATAAAATGATTTATTCAACCCAGCATCTTGAAAACTATTTTGAGTATGATAAGCAGCATTTACTCTTAAATAAGTGTCGTTGTTAGTACCTATTGGCGTATTTACATCTGCAGTAATTCTATTCAGTCCGTAAGAACCAGTTGTGTAAGAAATTTCTCCACCAAAGTATTCATAAGGTTGTTTTGTTACTACATTAATTAATCCTCCATAAGAAATTAAGCTACTTCCATATAAAGTTCCAGAAGGACCTTTTATAACTTCAATTCTTTCAATATTGCTTGGGTCTAATCCACCATTATTTAATCCTGGTAAGCCGTTGGTAATTGAGGGTTGCACTGAAAACCCTCGTAATGAATAGTATTCGGCACCATCTCCACCACGACCAGTAGTTTCCCACAAACGAGTTACTCCTGTAGCGTTTTTTAAAGCGTCATTTATATTGGTTACAACTTGCTCTTTTAATAATTCATCTGAAATGGAATTATAAACTTGTGGATTTTCAATATTTTTAAGTGGAAGTTTAGAAACATAAACACCTTCACTTTTTATAAATTTGCTAATGCTGTTAGCTTCAATTTTAATTTCATTTAATTTTTCTTCAGTTTCTTGAAGTATAATTGTTTGTAAAATAAAAACTTTATTATTATTAATTTTGAGTTGAATGTCCTTTGTTTGATAACCTAAAAAAGAAGCTCTAAGTTGGTATGTGCCAGTTTCTAAACCATTAATTTCAAATTCACCTAAACTATTGGTATTTGTGCCTTTTGTTGTATTTAATATAGAAACATTAACGTTTGGTATTGGTATATTTTGTTCGGAAACTATTTTCCCTTTTACTATGTTATTTTGCCCTTGAATAGTGACAATAGAAATAAATACTGTTATTAGTGTAAAAATTTTTTTCATTTTTAATTTGTTATTTTAATTTAGTCTAAATAAATTTACCGCAAAAATAAAAGAGATCCTTAATCATTAAAGACGCATTTTGAATAAAAAAAGACGCGATTATAAAAATTGTGAAATACTGTATGTAGCTCAATCAGATGAAGAAGTTTTTCAAACACTGGCCATTGAAATGGAAAGAAAAAATGATCCCTTTTTTCAATTTAATAAGCAAGTTTTATTGCCTAAGTATGGAAATGGTTGTGTTTTAAGTTTTTGTTTTGATGATGTTATACTTTCTATTTGTAGATTTAAATTGACTAAAGACTTAATAATTCATTATAATAATGATGATGATTATACTCAATTAACTTTTGTGGTAGACGGAGAAAAAATTATTTCATCGACTAAATTTAAAAATGATATTTTATTAGAGAGTCAAGATTCTTATATAGCAAACACCAATAATTTTAAAGGGACAGTTAGAATTAGTGGTTTAAAACCCTTTAAAGAAATAAGAATTAAACTACCAAGTACTTTTTTAAATAAACACGGAATAACTAATGAATTAAACTTTAAGAAAATTGTTGAAACAGATAGAACGCAACCAATTACCAATGATTTATTTTCTATACTAATAAACCTTGAGTCATCAAGGCTAAATGGGATTTCTAAAAAAATATTTATGGAGGCTAAGGTTCTTGAGCTGTTAGCAATCCAAATGGGAAATATTGATACTATATGTTTTAATAAATATAGAACTTGTATGGGGAGTATTAAAAAAGTATATGCTGTTGAGCGCTTTATAAAAGAAAATTTATCAGAAAATTATTCTGTTAAAAACCTTTCAAATGAAGTTGGCTTAAATGAAAAGGTTTTAAAAATAGAGTTTAAAAGAATTTTTGGTGTAACAATGAGTGAGTATGCTAAGAAGGTAAAAATGGAGAAATCTGAAGTGCTATTAATAAATACACAACTAACAATTTATGAAATTTCTGATGCAATTGGATATAAAAATGCCACACATTTTAGTGCGGCATTTAAAAAATATTTTGGAGAAACTCCAATGCAATTTCGAAATAAACTAAAATGAATTTATAGTTTTTCTAATAGCAACTAAGCGCGTCATTAAATTTTCTAAATATTTTAAATCTAGCATATTTGCGCCATCACTTTTGGCATTTGCTGGATCAAAATGAGTTTCAATAAAAATACCATCTGCGCCTGTTGCAATTCCAGCTCTGGCAATTGTTTCAATCATATCTGGTCTTCCGCCAGTTACACCACTTGTTTGGTTTGGCTGTTGTAGAGAATGAGTTACATCTAAAATTACGGGTGCAAATTGTTGCATTTCAGGAATTCCTCTAAAATCAACAATCATATCTTGGTAGCCAAACATTGTTCCTCTATCTGTAATCCAGGCTTTTTCGTTTCCACAATCTTTCACTTTTTGTACGGCGTGTTTCATTGCTCCTGGACTCATAAATTGTCCTTTTTTTAAATTCACTACTTTTCCAGTATTTGCAGCAGCAACCACTAAATCAGTTTGACGAACTAAAAAAGCAGGAATTTGTAATACATCTACATATTCAGCAGCCATTGAAGCATCTTCATTAGTATGAATATCTGTAACCGTTGGTACGTGAAAAGTTTCTGAAACTTTACGCAATATTTTCAACGCATTTTCATCTCCAATTCCTGTAAAACTATCTATTCTACTGCGGTTTGCTTTTTTAAAACTTCCTTTAAATATAAATGGAATCTCCAATTTATCAGTTACTTTTAAAATATGTTCAGCAATACGCATCGCCATTTCTTCACCTTCTATGGCACACGGACCTGCTAATAAAAAGAAATTACCACTTTCGGTATGTTTTATATTCGGAATCAGATTTAAATCCATTTTTTATAATTTTTATGCAAATGTACATTATTGAGTTGAAAAGTTATAAAGTTTCAAATTTAAAAAGCAATAACTAATTTTCTATTTTTATTCTAACACCTTTGCTATGAATGCTAAATTCTGGTGCATACATACTTTGTATGGTTGTAATTCCGTTACTAAAATTACCCGCATTATTTACGCGTAAATCGTATTCAAAAACATAGACACCTTTTGGTAAATAGTCAAAAAAGAAGTTGGTTGCAGCATCTTTGGTGCTTTCATAATATCCTAAATTATCTTGGTATTTATAGCTAGATAACACATTTATAGGTTCTAATCCGCTGGCTCGCATATCTTTCATATGCACAAATTCCATTGGTCTATCTACTTTTAACTCAATTCTAACACTAATTAAATCGCCCACTTTTAAAGTTGAGGTTTCTTTAATTTCTGTTAGTTTTTTACCAGTATCAGAATTTGTTTTCAAGAATAATTTTTTACTCAATTTTAAAGGAGTTTCAGCCGATGTAATTTTATCTAAATCTTCAAAATATTGCCAATATAAACTTCCCCAGGCAATACCTTTATCTTTTTTAGCTATAGTTACATTAGCCATTTCATTGGTTATTTCACTGCCATTCCAAGCTGTTTTATAGTAGCCTGTTCCGGCTTCAATTTTTACATTTTCTAATTTAGAAGGTTCTATTTTTTTGTTTCCAACAGTTACATCAATCGTTTCATTTACAGCTAACCAATCGCTTCCTTGTAATAATAAAGCGTAGACGGCTTCTGTAGTTTGTTTGGTAGTTTTCCAACTATTAGTTTGTTTGTTTTTTAATAACCATATTTTTAATTCATCAACTGTAGTAATGTCATTTTCAATTTCAGAAAATACTTCAATTAATAATGCCTGAGTTTCAATAGGCGCCTGGTACCAATACCAACTTGGGGTATTTTCTTTCCAATACATTCCTAATTCTTCACTAACAATACTATTTTCTTTTAATGATTTTAAAATGGCGGCTGTTAAAACTTTATTTCCATTTCTATGTTGAATTAGAGCAATTAATCCTTTAGAATATAAATTGAAATCTTTCCAATACGTAGCTGATTGGTTGGTGTAATAATCAATGGCTGTTTGTAGATTTTTATCAATTTTTATAGTTGTATAAAAGCTACGCATATATAAATATTGTAGTTGAATATGACCTAAATGATTGCTATTTAAATACGCCTCTTCATCTTTTAAACCTTGTTGTTTGTTATTTGCTTTTTCTCTAATTTTTTTAGCTTCAACAAGTAATTTTTTGTAATCATCTTCAATGTCATCATCTAAAAACCGCACTGCTTTTTTAATGATGTTTTGAATTTTTTCTGAATCAGCATTTAAATCAACATTTAGTTGTTGTAAATGCCCAAAACCAGTTGCAATGTGTTGTGTAATATATCTGTTTGGATAGTTACTTCCTTTAAACCAAGGAAATCCACCGTTGCCAAATTGCATTTCTTCTAATTTTTTTATGGCTATTTCCTGCTCGTTATTCAATTTATTTAAGTCGAATAATAACGCAATTCGTTTTTTCTGTTCTGTTTCACTTTGTGCATCTCGCAACCAAGGAGTTTCCTGAATAATGATAGATTTTAACTCCTCATTTTTTTCTAAGTTAGAAACTAAGGCATCACTGGTTTGCCATTGATTAAATACTTCCTGAATACGTGGATTCGATTTTAAAATATGACTAGCCAACGTATTAGAATAATATCTAGAAAAAGTTTGCTCGGCACATTCATACGGATATTCCATTAAATATGGTAAACTTTGCACAGCGTACCAAGCCGGATTTGACGTAATTTCTAACGTTAATTTATGATTGCTGAGTGTAGTGGAGGTGTTATTTTTTAACTTATTTAAGTTAAAAGTTTTTGTTTGATTGCTTCTAACCCACATTGGTAACGTTTCGGTAACTAACATTCTGTTAGATAAAACAGGTAAAGCATTTTGTTCGCCATCACTAAAATCGCCTGCTTTTGCTACAATTTTATATTGAATTGCCTGTATTCCTTCAGGAGTAATAAGTTTCCAACTAACGTTGGTATTTCCTTTTTCATCAACAGTAAAATTTTGTGTTGTTGAACTGTTTTTAATTAAATGGTTGATCTCTTTTCCAGAAATAGCATCGGTTAAAATTAATTGCGCAAATCCGTTTAGTTTCTTATCAGACAGATTCGCAATTTTGCTTGAAAACACAATTTCATCACCTTCACGTAAAAATCGTGGAGGATTTGGAATTACCATCAACTCTTTTTGTGTAACAGTTGTTAGCGTTTTTATAGCCGAAGTTGCATCTTTAGTATGTGCTAACAATTGCAATTTCCATCGTGTTAATGCTTCTGGAATGGTAAAATTAAAACTGATAGCTCCATCTTTATCGGTTGTTAAATGTGGATAGAAAAACGCAGTTTCTTTAAAATCTTTTCTGGTTTGAACTTTTAATAATTCATTTTCAGTTTTTGATGAACCACTTTTTGTAGTAATAATGATAACGCCATTTGCAGCTTTGGCTCCGTATAAAGCAGTTGCAGCAGCATCTTTCAACACATTTACAGAAGCGATTTCATCTGGATTTAAATTTGGATTTTCTTCATAAACTACACCATCAACAATATAAATTGGTTGTGCTTTTGAATCTAATGACGCATTACCTCTGAGTACTATTTCGGAATCGGCAACTGTTTCAACTTGAAGACCTTCATTTACTTCATAATTTAAAACTTTATTATTTCTTTTAATTCCTAAAGCAGTAACCACTACCTCATCCAAACTTTCACTACTTTCAGAAAGAAATACAGAAATTATGTTGTTTTTATCAATAGTAACTTCAGAAGTATTCATACCAATAAAACTAAAAGTAAGTTTATCTCCTTTGGTTGCTTTTATGGTGTATTTTCCATCAAAATCACTAGTAACACCCACTGTAGTTCCTTTTACTATAATTGAAACTCCAGGTAATGGTAAACCATCAGAATCATAAACGGTTCCATAAATATAACCTGCAGGTTTTGTAGCATCAAAAGTATTTTTTACAATAACTTCTCTAATACTATTTAAATATTGTTGTTTTACCCAGTAATTATTGTTAAAACTAAATCCAAACCAGTTTAAAGCATCGTAATTTTGAGTTGGAAAATTTAAGTTTTTAAAAGTTTGATTTTTTACCACAAATTGAAGCGTTTTAAAGCTATTATTTGCGTTGCTATTTGAATACGAGTAATACGTTGGGTAATTTATTGGGTTAAATTGCCAATTATGCGTTTTAAATGCATCTAAAGAAGCATCGTACATAGATGCTAAAACTTCTGAAGTTAGTTTTTCAGCGGTATTTCCTGAAATTTTAAAACTCCAAGTTTGCGTACTTCCAGGTTGTAATTTATCTCTAAAAGTAAGTGTTTCTATTTGTAATTCTTTTTGTGGATGTGGTACTGAAATTAATAATGTTCCATTTTGAAAACTATTATAATTCACAAAATAATATTTAATGGCAAAACCACCTAAATCAGTTTCAGAAACTGGAATTTTTATTGTTTTTGTTTGGTTATTTAAGTGTATATAATACGTAGCAATTACAGAATGATTTTTTTCAATAGAAACCATAACTGTAATATCTTTTGATGCTGAACCAATTTGAAGATTTACAGTTTCGTTTGGTTTGTAAACGTCTTTATCTGTATTTATTACAAACAAAGTATTATCTGCAATTACATTTTCATTTTTTTCATACAATTCAAATAATTGTTCATCTATAACTTGTTGATTAAATGAGTCTTTACATTCTAAAATAATTTTATAATTACCTGATTCCCATTTTTTTAGATTTCCTAATTCAATTTTTTTAGAATTTTTTGTGTTAAATTCTTTTTCAAAAACTAAATTACCTAATTCCCAATTATTTATGTCGTTTTCTTCATTTGAATATGGATCGTGAGGAAACAGTTTTTCAAATTCAGCTTTTGTAAAACCTTGATAATCGGGTGCTTCCCAAGGTCTGTTTCTTAAAGGATTTTTAGGTGCTTTTAATTTGTAAATTTTAAGTGTTCCTTTAGTTGGTATAAATTGATTATTTAAATTAGTTGTATTAATTATAACTGAATTATCTTTTGCATTTTTATCAATTTTTGATGGAATAGAAACAGTTGCTTCCAATGCATGATAACCAACTTTTACCAATGTTTCAGCACTTCTTGTTTCACCATTTATATCAGTTACATCCGCATACACAGTATAATTAAAAGTTGGTAAACTTTCTTTTGAAACTTTTAAATCAGGCAGTGCTTTAAAAGTTATTTTATAGCTTCCATCATTATTGGTTATGGTTTTACCTTGTGAGATTTCCAAGTCTTCGGATTGGTAATAATTTGGTAATCTCCAGCTATACCAACGCGGAAAATTGGCAGTTCTTTTTACACGATACGTTACTTTTGCATTGCTAATTGTACTTCCGGCATAAGCTGTTGCTTCACCAAAAACTGTAACGCTATCATTTAATTTATAGGTTTCAGTAACGGGTTTAAAAGATGTTTCAAATTTTGGACGTTTATATTCTTCAACAGCAATAGATTGACTTGTGTAATTAAAGTTAACAGCATTATAATTATTGCCATTTTCAGAGCTTTTATTTATAAAAATAGTATATGCTCCATTTAATCCGTTGGTTGGTAAAATAAATTCTCCACTAACTGAACCAAATTCATTTAGTTTTAAATTGTATTTTTTTACCAATTCACCATTAGGATTTTTTAACGAAACTTCAACAAAATCATTTGTATATACTTCTGTTTTATCATCTAAACTTTTTAACGAAATACTTTTAAAATATATAGTTTGTCCAGGTCTGTAAATACTTCTATCTGTAAAAATAAAAGATTTTATAAGTGGTTTTTTATGATCATTTATTGGGTTTTTATATCGGTTTTCATATAAATAAAAGTCTCCAAAAGTTGCGTTATCATTTTCAGTTTTTACTGTAGCTATTATATTTCTATGAGAATTTTTAGGTTTGTAAGTAAAGGTTCCAAAGCTATTAGTCACAAAATTTTTGTTAATTGCTTTATTGTATTTACTTGTGTTATAATTTTTTAAATTAACTTGTGCTTTCTCAATAGGTTTCCCCGTATTTCTATCAACTACTTGGTAAACATATAAATTGTTTTCTCTATTTTCAATAAATGCTATATTGGTAACTTGAATATAGTTGTATGCAAAAATTTTATCATCATATTTAAGTTCTTTTGTAACTGTAGCTATAATTAAATAATTTCCAGCACTCATTTTAGGAAGTAAAACTTCTGTAGCATGTTGTTGAAAATCGCTTTCATTTTTTAGTGTTGTTTCCCATTTTAAACTTGGATTTAAGGTGTTTATAAATTCAGTTTTTAAAGAATCGTTATAAATTTTATTGAATTTATTTTGTTGATTTTTATCTATTTTAAAGGCGGTGAAATATACCTTTTCTAAATTTTTATATTCAATTAATAATCTAGCATTTGTTTCAATTGGAACATAGTTTTCAGTTTTGATTGTTATGTGTTTAGATAAAATATGATCCTTTAAAATTTCACATTTTTTTGCACCGTTTGATGTTGGATAATTGGCAATTGCTTTATTGCAAACTTCTAATGCTTCTTTACGTTTAAACTGATGTGTTGTTGCTGTTTTTGGATTGTATAAATTGGCTTGTTCATTAAACAATTTTGCAATTTCATAGTCAATTTCTGTTGAAGCCTCATTATTCTTAAATTGTTCTTTTAGCTGTTGCAGTGTTGTTAGATATAATGCTTCTTTATTATTTAAAATGGTATTTGTATATACAAAATTTAAACGTTCAAGTGTTAAGTTTATAAGTGCCGTTGGATTATTATCTTTTAAATGGAATAATGTTAGATTTTTATAAATTTTTAAAGCTTGCAAGTGGTTTGAAATACTGTCTTTTGAGGTGATAATTTTTGATGTAAAAATGATATTGTTTCCTAATAAAAATTCATCATTTATTTCAAATTTATAAGAAGGTCTTGTAATATTTTGCTCTTCATTTTTAAAAAAATCAATTGCTCTGTGTGCTAAAAAATCGTATAAAGTTGGACGAAATTTTTTTGAATCTTTGCTACTATCAATTATTTCGTCAAAATTATCTAATTTGGTTAACTGAGCTTCTAAACTATTGTTTAAGGAGTTGTTGTAATGATGTTGAACTTCAGTAAAAATTGTTTTTAAATCCCAAGTTCTAAAATCGGTAGAATCTACTTTTTCTTCTGTTGTAGTTCTGTTATAAAATTTCCATCTATTTTGTTGAAAATATTGCCAATAAACATCAGCCAAAATACTTTCTAAAATGTTTTTTGTTGGAAAAGCATTTTCTGAAATCTCTTTTTTTAAGTTGTTTACAATTAAAAGTTGTGCATTTTCTTCAAGTGTTAAAGCAAATTTTGATTTGTACAGTAGAGATTTAATTATTTGTGAAGTATTATTATCTTTTTTTGCTTTTGCATAAATGGTTTCTACAACTTTTAAAGCAGATTTTGGTAAATTATCTAATTCAAATTTTTGAACTTCATTCCAAAGTTCTTTAAAATTTTGAGTATTATTTTGAGCATTTGTAAGTGACGAAAATAAAATGATTAGAATTGGAATGATGATTTTTTTCATAATACGATATTTATTAAAGTAAAGTTAGCAAAAGTGATGCCTAAAATTGCAAAAAGAAAAAAATGAATTAAAAAAACCGCTAATTAGCGGTTTTTTTAATTTTTAGTTTAAGATTATAAATTCACAACGCCTATTGATATCGTATGCTTCACTTTTACACATTCCTGGTTTTGTGCAATTGTTAAGTGGTTGAGTTTCGCCATAACCAACAGACTTCACGTTGTTATTAGAAATGCCTTGGCTTACTAAATATTCACGTACAGATTTTGCCCGTTTATGTGATAATTCTAAGTTATATTTTTCCGTTCCGCGTGCATCAGTATGTGCGCCAATTTCAATAACCATGTCAGGATATTTTTTCATAATTGAAACTACATTATTAAGTTCTATTGCAGCATCTGGTCTGATATTCCATTTGTTAAAATCAAAATAAATAGGATTAATTTTAATTTGAGTTTTTCCATTATCTACAATAATATTTTTTTCAGCATCTTCATAAGATTCTAAATGTAGTAGAATATTTTTATTAATATTTCCTTTGTTATCTGTATAAAATTCAATGGTTGTAGGGTTAAATAATTTTAATGATCCTTTTAGTTTGTAAGTTGTATTTGGTTCAATTTCAAAAGAATAACTTGCGTTTTCACCAACAGTTATTTCATTTATAATTTTGTTTGAGCTGTTGTATAAAGTTACCAAAGTGCCAGGCAACAACTCTAAACTATTTTTATTTTGAACAATTCCGGTTACAAAAATTGATTTTTTATATGTAAAACTATAAATATCATCATTACTAGCACCATTTAATCTGTTTGATGAAATAAATCCACTGTTATTTTTAGTATTGATTATAAATGCAAAGTCGTCTAAATTACTATTTATTGGTTCTCCTAAATTTATTGGTTTTGCAAAGCCATTTTCAGTGAGCTCACTTTTAAAAATATCTAAACCACCAATTCCAAAATGCCCGTTTGATGCAAAATAAAGTTCATTTTCAGCACTCATAAATGGAAATTGTTCTCTATGTTCAGTATTAATTGTTGGTCCTAAATTTTTAGGGGAACTGTACGAACCATCATCAAAAATATCAACAACAAAAATATCAAATGAACCAATTGTTCCTGGCATATCAGATGCAAAATAAAGTTGTTTTTCATTGCTGCTTAAAGCAGGATGTTCTACTGAGTAATTTGTTCCGTTAAAAGGTAATTCAACAATATTTGTCCATTCATTATTTAATAATTCAGCTTTATATATTTTAAGATGTGTAATTTTATCTGCATCTTTTCCCTTTTTGCCATTTATAAAATTATTTCTAGTAAAATACATGGTTTTTCCATCGGATGTGAAAACTGCGTTAGACTCGTGTAATTTTGTGTTAATAGTTTCTGAAAATGGTGTAACTTTTGAACTGTCGTTTAATTGGTCAATATCTACTTGAAACAAATCTAAATAAGGTAAATTATTCCATTCAAAATTTTTCCCTTGATTTCTGTTTGAAGCAAAAACAATTTTATCTCCAAAATAGGAAGCTCCAAAATCTGAATAAACTGAATTTATTGCAACATCAGTTAGTAAATATGTTTCTGTGTTTTGTTCTTTTAAATCTTTAATAAATTGAACTGTACTTTGGTTGTTAAATGTATTAGGTTGTTTTTTATTGACATATATTTTATACCATTTATCAGCTTCATTAAATTTTTTAATTCCCTTTAACGCTTGTGAATATCTGAAAAAATATGTTGGCTGAATAGAGTTTTCATAAGATTTAATTAATTGTTGATACCAATAAACTGCATCGGTCATTTTTGAATTAAAATAATAACAATCGCCCAGTTTTTCTAAAACTTCTTGGTTTTTATCTGTTTCGTTTAAAAATAATTCTGCAGCATTTAAATAAGCATTTTTTTCAAATAAATAGTTTGCCTTTTTTAAATTTTGGGCCGATATAAGCTGTGCGCAAAATGAAAGAATAAAAAGTATGAATAGTGTTTTTTTCATTTTTATAAGCATTTTATTAAAAAAATCGTGGTGATTTATCAAACCCTTTATTTAAGTTTGAAAGAAACATATTGTAAAGAATTATAATTTCATGAGATCCTGTACTAAACGGACCCAAATTTGAAATTGTATGATCATAAGCATAACCAATTCTAAATTCAGGTGTTACACTAAAATTAACCATACCACTAATTGCATCTTTAACTCTGTATCCTAAACCAAATTCTACTTTGTTGTTATACAAAACATTGGCGGTTAAATCTAAAGTTATCGGAGCTCCTTTAACAGATTTTAGCATAAAAGCAGGTTTTATTTTAAATTGATTGTCTAATTCAAAAACATAACCTCCAGTTAAGTAAAAATGTGAATTTTCAGTTCCTTGATATTTTCCATTGTTTCTATCTAAATGTTTAGAACTTAAAATGTTTGGAACCGAAAGCCCAACATAATAGTTTTCGGTATTATAATAAATACCAGTACCAAAATTAAAGAAAGTTTTATTGATGTTATTTTCAAAATCTGGATCTGTAAAAATATCACCCGATTCTAATGCGAATCCATTAAAGTTTACATCAAATAATGTAAAACCCGATTTTATTCCAAATGAAATATTGCCTAAATCTTCTAAATCTAATTTGTAAGCAACATCAAAAAATAAGTTATTTTCTTTAACAACATCGCCAATATTATCGTTGATAATAGACATTCCTACTTCTATTTTATTATTAATTGGAAGATGCGCAAATAAATTTGATGAATTAGGCGCACCAACAACACCACTCCATTGAGATCTGTGTAAACCACCCAACGTTAAAACTCCAAAATTATCAGTTGTATAACCCGGATTAATAACACTCAAGTTGTACATATATTGTGTGTATTGAGCATCTTGTTGCGCCCACAACATAAGAGGTAAAAAAAGTACTACGAATTGAATTATTAGTTTTTTCATTCTTTATCTACTTAAATACAATCTTTTTTGAATTGGTTTTTTATTGTCTTTATTAAAATGTATTATGAAATAATAAATACCTGCAGGAACCAATTCTCCATTTCCATTTTTTCTACCATTCCAATCACCATTTGATGAAGTTGCAGTGTAAATTAATGCTCCCCATCTATTATAAAACTCTACTTTAAAATTAGGATATAATGTTCTTAAATTTTTAATTGTGAAAGTGTCGTTTATACCATTTCCATTCGGTGAAAATCCATCAAAAACTTCAATGTCATACATTTCGCACTTGTTTAAATCTACAGTTACTGCTAATGGATTTATACTTGAACAGCCGTTTGCTGTTTCAATTGCAAAATATGTTTTGCCATCAATTAATACATCTGTCATATTTAAAGGTGATCCATTTGGGTAAGAATCATACCAAGTTATTGTACCGCCATTTTGTGAAACAATTTTTGAGTTTAAATTAGAAAGTGTTGGATTGCTAATTTTACAAAATTCTTCACCTTTTTCAATAATATCTGGTGGATTATTAGAAGTTATGGTTACTAGAACTTTAGTTCTTTTAGAGCTTTCACATCCATTGTTTATTGCAGATTGAACCGCCCAATATGTAGAACCATCAACCAACAATTCAGAATTTCCTAATGGTAAAGTTGAAGTTTCAGTTGCGTACCATTTAATTTGATTTCCACTTGCTTCTAAATTAGCTATTGTAGGTGAATCTGAAGCGCAAAAATATTGATTGGTATTTGTAATTACAGCTTCTGCTACATCGGTTAATGTAACATAAACTTTAGTTCGTTCAATACTTTCGCAGTTTACTAAAGTACTTGTTTGTGCAGCCCAATATTCTTTATTATTTATAAGTAAGTCGGTTAAATTTAAAGGTGTAATTGAAGTTTCAGAATCAAACCATGCAGCAGTTTCATTAATTTGTAAATTAGCAATGGTTGGATTGTCTGATTTACAAAATACTTGATTTATTTGTGTTGTTGTTGGTTTTTGAAGATTTAAAATATGCGCCTTTACTACCAATCTAGATTTACTCATACAATCTGTTGTTGCGTTGGTTTGTGTTGCCCAATAATTTTTACCATCAATTAATAAATTTGCTGAATTTAAAGGTGTTGTATCTGTTTCAGAATCAAACCACTGTATATTATTTCCGATGGCTGTTAAATTTGCAACCGTAGGAGACTCACTTATACAAAAATATTGATTTTCTTCATTTGTAGTTGGAGGTTGGATTGAATTAATTAAAGCGGTAATTTTAATTCTTTTTGCACTTTCGCAACCAGTTACATTTGTTTGTGTAGCCCAATAGTCTTTTCCATTTATTAAAATTTCATTTGTGTTTAATGCAATAGTAGCACTTTCTGAACTATACCATTTTATATTGCTTCCAGCGATGCTTAAATTTGAAATTGTTGGATTGTCAATTTCACAAAATGATTGATTAAAACTACTAGTTGATGGTGGATTTACAACATTAATAGTAACAGTTACAACAGTAGTTATTATATTTTCACAGCCAGTTGAAGTATCAATATTAGTTGTCCAATAATCTTCACCATTCACTAAAAGTTCATTAGCATTTAAAGCAACAGTTGAATTTTCAGAAGCATACCAAACAACATTATCAGAACTTAAACTTGCTATGGTTGGTTTATCAATTTCACAATAAACTTTATTAATAACCTGTTTGGTTGGTGGAATTTTAGAATTTATAAAAACGGAAACAGGTAATCTTGTAATACTTTCGCATCCAATAATACTATCTGATTGTGTTGCCCAATATATTTTTCCATTTTCTAACACATTAGAATTGTTTAATGGAACTGTTGAATTTTCTGAGCTATACCATTTTATATTTTCACCTTCAACTTGTAAATTAAAAATAGTAGCATTTTCATCAGCACAAAAATATTGAGTATTTTTATTAGTTGTTGGAGCTGGTAAGTTAATTATAGAAACATTTACTTGATATATTGTAACACCTTCACAATTTGAAGTTGAATTTGTAATTTTTGCCCAATAAGTTTGTTCATTAATTAAAGGTTCATTGCTATTTATTGGAGTGTTAAAAGTATTGTCTGTATGCCATTGTACATTATTTTCAATAGCATTTAAATTATTAACTGTAGCATTTTCATTGATACAAAATGTTAGGTTTGAAGTGAGAGTATTTATAGGAAGTGTTTCTGTAAGTGTCACATTCACTTTAGTTCTTAACAAACTTTCACAAGTATTTAAACTATTGAGTTGAGCTGCCCAATAATCTTCACCATCTATTAATAAATCACTTGAATTTAACGGTGTTGTTGAATTTTCGGATTCATACCAAATGGTATTTATGTCATTTGTAAATAAGTTTAAAACTGTAGGATTGTCTAATTTGCAAAAAGTTTGCGTGCTTTCAGAAATTGTTGGTGGCGGAACTGTTGTAATAATCACATTTACCACAACTCTTGAAATACTTTCACAACC
>NZ_FOZP01000005.1:297679-345747 GCF_900116115.1 Lutibacter maritimus
GTAGGTTTATCAATTTCACAAAAAGTTTGCGTACTTTCAGAAATTGTTGGCGGAGGAACCGTTGTAATAATCACATTTACCGCAACTCTTGAAATACTTTCACAACCAGTTTGCGAATCTTTTTGAGCCGCCCAATAATTTGCTCCGTCAATTAATAAATCATTTGCATTTAACGGAGTAGTAGATATTTCGGAATTATACCATTGAATTTCATTACCAGAGGCAGTTAAATCAGAAACAGTTGCGTTATCAATTTCACAAAAAGTTTGCGTTGTTTGATTGATAGTTGGCGGAAGTGTTTTTTGAATAATTACATTAATATTTGCAGTGGCATCTGAACAAATGTTTAAAGTGCTTGAAACAGTGTAAGTATATACACCTTCATTATTAATTCCAGGTTCAAAAGTGCCTAAATATCCGTCACTTAAATTGCTAGGCCCCGACCAATATCCAGTTGTATCTGGATTTCCTTCAAGTAAATCAAATAAGTTTATAGTAACTAAATCTTTTTCACAAACGTTATAATTATTACTTATTCCTGCATTTGGAGTGGTATCTATTAATACCGTAGTACTAACTCTTTCAGTACTTTCACAAGGAAAAGAATTTTGTGATGCCCAATATTGTTTGTTATTTTCTAATGGCACATTAGAATCTAAAGGCACTCCAGAATCTTCACTTGCATACCAACTAATATTAATTCCAGTTGCTCTTAAATCATTTACAGTTGGATTAGGTGGACTGCAAAATGATTGAATTGGAGCAACAATAGGTGGTTCTGGATCTACAATTGTAACCGTTGTTGGTAATCTACCAGAAGTACAACCATTTTCAGTTTGTTGCACCCAATATGTTTGTCCGTTTGATAAGGGTAAATTACTTGGTAATAAATTCCCTCCAAATTGAGCACTATACCATTGTATATTAGTTCCTGTAGCAGATAAAGATCCAATTGTTGGGTTAGCGCTTTTACATTTACCAACAAATATATCTACTCCAGAAGGATAATTTCCGTTAATGGTTACAGTAACAGGAAGTCTTGATACGCTACAACTCCCACCACTTTTATCATCAGCATAATAGGTTCTGCCATTTATTAGTAAAGATGTTGGATTGAGTTGATTTCCACCAGAAGCCGCATCAAACCAAAATATTTCGGTTCCTTGAACTACTAAATCAGAAATTTTTTTATTATCGGTTTTGCAAAATGATTGTGAACTAGCACCAATCGGTGTTGGGTTAATACATTGTGAATAAGATGGTAGTGTGAAAACAAATAATAGCAATAAAACAACTATCGATTTAACTAATGAAAATCTACCTTTTTTCATAGAAATTATTTTTTTGAGATGTTACTTTCAATTCTAAATGCATACTTTTGAAAATGTATATAAATATATAGAAAAAAACCATTTATTTATAATAATAAACTATATATGTGAGATAAGTCACAATTTATTTAGTGGCTGATAAAGAAACATATATTGTTTATGAAGATTTTAATAGATTATTTACATTTGATTTTATAAATTTTATCTAAAATGAATTTACATTTTATAGCAATAGGAGGAAGCGCAATGCATAATTTAGCATTAGAGCTACATGAAAAAGGATATCAAATAACAGGAAGTGACGACACTATTTTTGAGCCATCAAAATCTCGTTTAGAAAAAAAAGGCTTATTACCAAAAGAATTTGGCTGGTTCCCTAATAAAATAAACTTAACTATTGATGCAGTTGTATTGGGAATGCACGCAAAAGCAGATAATCCAGAGTTATTGAAAGCTAAAGAGTTAGGATTGAAAATCTATTCGTATCCTGAGTTTTTGTACGAACAATCTAAAAATAAAACGCGGGTTGTAATTGGAGGTTCACACGGTAAAACAACGATTACATCAATGATTTTACATGTAATGAATTATCATGAAATTAACGTTGATTATATGGTAGGTGCGCAATTAGAAGGTTTTGATACAATGGTTAAATTAACTGAAAAGAATGAATTTATTGTGTTGGAAGGTGATGAGTATTTATCAAGTCCAATAGATTTACGTCCTAAATTTCATTTATACAAACCTAATATTGCGTTGTTAAGCGGTATTGCTTGGGATCATATTAATGTGTTTCCAACCTTTGAAAACTATGTTGAGCAGTTTTCAATATTTACTAATTCACTAACAAATGGTGGAATTATGGTATATAATGAAGAAGATATTGAAGTTAAAAATGTAGTAGAAAAATCAGAAAATTCCATTAAAAAGTATCCATATACAACTCCAGAATATAAAATTGTAAATGGCACAACTTATATTGAAACTCCCGAAGGTGAAATGCCTTTAGAGTTTTTTGGAAAACATAATTTGCAAAATATGGCTGGTGCAAAATGGATTTGTCAACATATGGGTGTTGGTGAAGATGAATTTTATGAAGCTATTGCAAGTTTTAAAGGAGCCAGTAAACGTTTAGAAAAAATTGCAGAAACTACTTCTGCAGTGGTTTATAAAGATTTTGCACATTCACCAAGTAAAGTAGAAGCAACAACAAAAGCCGTTAAAAATCAATATAAAGATAGAAAGGTAATTGCTTGTTTAGAATTACATACGTATAGTAGTTTAAATCCTACATTTTTAAAAGAATATTTTGGAGCTCTAGATAATGCTGATGTTGCAGTTGTTTTTTATTCGCCACATGCATTGGAAATTAAAAAGTTAGCCGCAATAACTGAAAAACAAATAAAGGATGCTTTTCAGCGCAAGGATTTAATTGTGTACACAAATCCAACTGAATTTCAGGAATTTATATTCAATCAAAATTTTGAAAATACCGCTTTATTGTTAATGAGTTCTGGAAATTATGGAGGTTTAGATTTAAATAAGTTTAAAGAAGTTATTTAATGTTTATTCCATTTTTGTTGTAATAAACATAAGTCCTAAACCAATTACTATCGTAATAAGAATATTAGTAATGGTTTTTTTTTCTTGGTAAGCAGTATTTAATTGTGGAAAATCAGGTAAAAATTTAATAGCAATAAAACTATTTCCATTATTTTTTAAAAATACAGGACTTCCAATTTTTTGCCCATTTCCACTATAGGTTTTTCCTTTATAATTAAATTCATAGCTGTACAAATAGGTATATTGGTTAGGTATTGTTTCATTTCTTTCACCTAATTGTTGCCTATAACTTGTTATTTTAGCATTGGTTTCTGTTCCATATAAAACTAACACACTTAAAAAAATACTATAAAGGGTAAAAAGGATACCAACAGATAAAATAAACCATTTTCCTAAGTTATTTTTGTTTTTAGCTTCCATGTAAAATCTAAAAGGCAGTATATCAAAATTATAAATTTTCATTTTAATTCTATTCTTTCTTTTTGAAAATCAACAAACAAGTTGTAAATTTACGTAGCTACTAATTAAAAAATCAATCAAAATTGGATTTTAAACCAAATGTTTATTGATTTTTTTAATTGGATAGTTATGAAAAAAACTTCGCATTATAACAATTATCTTTACCCAATTATTTTATTAATATTCATAGTTTTTTTGTCAGGAACAATGTTTGGACAAATGAATCCATATGAATGGAATAGATTGCCAACCGATTCTGAAATCAATAGTGCTAAACAAAATTTAATTAAAGAATTAACGCAAACAATTAGTGTTAATGGGAAAGTTGTAGACCAGAAAAATGTGAGGCTTTCACCAGTGATAAAATTTCATAACAAACGAAAAGCTGGACAAGTACCTCCTCAAGATATTTCTAGAATGATTGTTTTTGTGGAAGTAACTGGAATAATGGGAAGTAGGTTAGGAGAGTATAATTTATTTCAAAGTAAACAAACAGGTAAATTTGGTTTTGCAAGACACGCAGATGTAACGCCAGGTATGACATTAGATGAAAAGTACGATGATTTTATAGCATATCTTAACTTATATCCAAACAATGACTCTGGACTTGCAAGAGGTTTTGCACCTGCTTTGGGCGGTACAACTACTTCAGTTAACAATAACACTAAAGCTGATGAGAATATTCCAAATGAAGATGATGAAATACCTTGGGAAATTGTTATTGGTGGTTCAATAGCCGCTGCTGTTGCTGCAATAATTAGAAAAATTTTGAAAAAAGGAGCAGCTTCCAAAACTTCAAAATCTGCAAAAAATAAAAAGGAACAAAAAGAGGAAGAGGAGGAAGCACATTATATTTTACAACTTAATAAAAATAGCTTTCAATTAAAACTTAATGAACCAGAAACTATAGAAGTTCAAGTATGGAAAGTTACTGCAAAAGGAGAAAAAAGGTGCTCAGCCAACATACAAATTCAAAACTTTGAAAAAGCACTAAAAATAACTCCAACAACTGGTGTAAATAGTTTACAAGCACAATTAGTACTAGAAAAGCAACCCAAAGAAACAAGTTTTACTATTTTGGTAAACGCTAATGCTGAAGGACATGAATTTCAAAAAGAGGTGACCATTCAACCTTTTGGAGAACTACAAATTGTTGTAGAAACATCTCCAGATAATAAAAGAACGTTAAGGCCAGATACGTTTCAAATTATTACCTGTTACGCTCAAGTTTTAGATGAATTAGGTAAAAATATACCAGATTTAACAGAGAAAATTAAATTTACTCCTAAAAGTGATTGGGTAGATATCTCTCAAAGTATTATTGATGGTGATCGAATTGCCATTAACATTGGTTGCACTAATCCTAATCCTATTTCTGCCGCATCACATCCTCCAAAATCTGTAATTTTAAGTGTAACCATGGATGATGTACCTGATGATGTTGAACCGCTGCAACTTGATGTGGAAATACAATTGTTAGATTGTAATTTAGAAACTGAAATTAATGATGCAACATTTCCTGCAACCGATGAAATTAATGAAATCACTTTTAATGCTTATATAGAAAATGCTGGTGAAGAAATTGGTTGGAATTTTGTGGGAGAATATAAAATAGGTGATGAACCAACAGATCCGTTAACTACTATTTCTATCGATAAAAAAAATGAAACAGAGGTTAATGTAAAATTATCTGGACCACTAATAAAACCTTCAGAAAATGAAACTTTTATTACTAAAACATTGGTGATTTCAGCATTTCAAAATGATGAAAAACCGTTAGAAAGGCATTTAAATATTATTGTTTCTCGTGAAGGTTTATTTATAAAACACGGCGTAAATAAAAATAACGAACTCAATTTTACGGCAGATAAACCTTTTGAGCAAAATTTAGAATTTGCTTTAAATGTGTATGATGAAAACACCAATCAAATAGTTGTAGATAAAGTAAATTTACAAAACTTAGAATTCGAATTTTTAAACGACGAGAAAGAAATTCAAAATTTAGTAACTGTACTACTTCCAAAAATTGAATATGTTGATTTAGTTACCAATATTCCTTATGGAAGATACCATTTTTCTACAAATGCCGAAATTCCTGGAGTTGGTAATATTCTACCAATAAAATACAAAGTAAAAGCACACGTTGCTAATGCAAAAAAACCTGAAATATTTGAAACAATACTCACTGTTAATGTAAAAACTTATGGTATAGGTAAAGAGTTTCCAGATTGGGTAAAAGCTTACGAAGAATGTAAATATGTTATTAATACTTATGTCCCTGCCGGTGAACCTTATCAAAAATTAAATGCTTTATTAGAAAGCAGAAAAATGACTTTGGGAGCCGAAGGTATGATCGAATTGCGAAATCGAATTTGGAAAATAGCATCTAATTTAATTTTGGCAGAAGGCGCTGAAGGCTATAAAAGTGTTGATGCTTGGGCAAGTGCAATTGTCACTACATTAGAATGGGCAGAATGGGCTGGTGATATTGCATTTAGTGTTTTAATGGCATATACAACGGGAGGTTTAGGAGCAACTGCTGGTGGAATGATTAAAGGAGGCTTAATTGATGCGTTACGATTTTATATTTATGAGCCAGATAAAACCTTTGATGATTTTTGGAAAATGCAAACCGATAAGTTTGTACCAATGCTCATGAATATGGCAAAAGGTAGATTATTGTCTATCGAAAATATTGAATTAATTGTTAAAGGTAATAAACCTTTGGCTTGGACAATTTTTGTGAGTTGCGAATTTTTATACAATTTATATCAAACCAAATCTGTAACCGAAGCTGCTAAAATGACTGCGCAAGCAATGGTTGAAGAAGTAATGATTCAAAAATTGACAGCCAAACTTCATCAAGAGGCAATGAATCGAAAAATTGCGTACAAAAGTCCAAAAGAAGTTTTTGATGATATTATGAAAAACACCAAAGTTGAAAATGATGAATTAGTTATAGATCAAAAAAAATTATTAGAGCTTATGCGTGATCCTGAGGCAGTTAGAACTATTAAAAATCATGGCTCACCAAAAATTAAAAGCTTGTTTGAAAAGTCGCGAAATAAAATTTATCAAGAACACGATTTTCATTTAAAACAGTATATAAAAGATACTTATAAAATTCCTCCTGAAGATATTATTATTGATGATTTTAGAACCCCAGGTTCTGATGCAACAAATGTTAATACCGATCGTGATTACAGAGTGCTTAGAAAGGTTACCAAAGCAGATGGAAGTGTTCAGTATATTGAATTACAACGCACTAACTGGATTGATAAATCATACGATATTTTTGGAAATATTACAGGAAAGCCAAATGGTATTGATAGTGTGGAATGGGCAGAAAAACATCAACAGCGCGGAACCGATAGGTTTGATGCAGAAGCTTGTTCAGATTATTCAGATCATACCTATAACAAACAAACGGGTGAAGTTGAAGTGCTCGATTCAAATATAAAAAGAGTAAAAGAAGGTAAATCAACATTAGTAAATGCTGAAGAAATGGGTGAAATGTATAAAACTAAAGTTGAAAATGCCGTAAAAAATGGTACAATTCCAGAAGCTTATGCGCAATTACAAAAATCAATTAAAACGTTAGAAAATGTAAGAGAAGGTTATAAAAATCAAAATTTAGAGATTCCAGAATTAGATTCGAAACTAAAAATTGCTATGGGCTATGCAAAAAGTGTAAAAACAGATGTTTCGGATATTAAAAACCCTATGAATGTTAAAAATATGGAAAAACAAATTAAAAATATGTCTGGGTATGATCTTAAAAAACTAACAAATGATATTAACAAAAGTTTTAAAGATTTAAAAATACACGATAAAGGTTCACCAAAATAACAGTAAAAACCAACAGCTATGTCATTTTGCAGTAATTGTGGTCAAAAATTAGCAACGCAAATTAAGTTTTGCCCTGCTTGTGGCACAAAAATTTCAGGTGTTATTTCGGGTATAACTTCAAGCCAACACCTTAAAGAATATCAAGAAAAAATGTATAAAAACACTGTAATTTCTTTAAAAAATGAGGGGCAAAAAATTATTGAAAATAAGGCGAAAGAAGCATTTTCATCATTTGCTAAACACAAGTTTAAAACTTCAGAAAGCACACAACCAATTGCAGAAGTTTTTAAACCTGCCAAAACTTTTAATAATGAAGTAAATAAACCTGTTTCATCAGCATCCAAAATAAATAAATGGACTTGGATTTATATTGTAATAAATGCGCTGTTGGTTTATTTTGGAAATCAATTAGAAGAGGTAGTTGGTGTATTGTTCTTTTCATTTTTTATTTTGTTAATAGTTTTTATCAGAAGAAAAAAAGAAAAACCATACAATTGGTTGGTTAAAATTATACTAGTTGTACAACTCATTTTTTTAATTGCATTGGTTGCAGATAGATTAGAAAATATTACAGCTATTACAATTTTATTAATGGGATTATTAATAACGAATTTAATGTTATTGTTTAATGGAAATAAATCGTAAAATATGATGTCAATATATTGTCCAAATTGTGGAGCTATACTTACTAAAGGAACAAAATTTTGCACCAATTGTGGTGCCTCCATGCAGGTTATTAGTAGTGAAAATGATGTTAAAAAAAATAATGAGGTAAATCTTGTTGAAGAAAGTTTAAATCAGCCAAATAAAGGCAAAAGGTTGTTGATTGCGCTCTTGGTAATGGTAGTTTTAACAATTGTTTTTTTTATCGGTAAATCATTTTTTAAAGATGTTGTGCCCACAGAAAAACCATTTTCTGTTGAAGAGCAATTAGGTAAACTTGAAGGAAAATGGTACGATCCAACAGATGCTGTTTTAGGAGATAAAGACGTGATTATTAATTTTAATAGAAAAGAAGATGTTGTAATAGCAAAAGATGAAAAGGGATTGTTTGAAGCTAAAATAACACCTTTTGGGGCAAATAATTACCAAGCAATAACAAAATTACAAGGTGTAGAAGGAGATTTTGAATTGCATTTTTATGAAGAAGAAGATAAATTGGTGTTTTTTAGCACATTAACTAAAAGTAGCTGGTATTTAATAAAGAATAATTAAAAATAATTGATATGAAATTTTGTACAAATTGTGGTGCTAAATTAAGTGAAGAAACAAAGTTTTGTACCAATTGCGGTGCTAAAATTTTAGATGTAAATAATGAAAATAACACTGGAGAAGAAAAGGAGCAAACAAAAGTTTCAGAACTTCCAAATGATTTAACTTTAACTGAATTAAAGAAACTAAATAATGCAATTACACTTAAAAACAATCAAACAGGTATTGTTAAAAAAGCAATATATTCAGCAATCTTTTTTGGATTAGTAATATTGGTTGCCATTATGGGTTTTGATGCGTTACCAATTCATCCATCAATAGTAATGATTTCAATTTTCTTTTTATTAATGTCTTTGGTAATAGCTTTTATGTTTAGAAGCAGAGAAAAAAAATTACAATCGTTAATTTCTGGAGAAAATTTAATTGCAGCTTGGACTTTAACTGATAATGAAAAACACAATTACGTAAATTTTTTATATAGTAATGAAAAATCAAAAAATATTGGTTTACTGATAGTTATTTCTGTTTTAGCTATAGTGATTTTTGGCATATTTATTTTGGTGATAGATGAAGGTAAATTATTTATGTTTTTAGCTTTAATAGGTTTGTTAGTTTTTGTTTCCTTTTTTGCTTTTGGAATGCCTTATTATTATAGAAATCGAAATTTAAAAAACGATGGAAAAATTTTAATAGGAAAGAATTTTGCTTACATCAATGGGTTTTTTCATAATTGGGATTTTCCATTATCAGGCATAAAAAAAGTTAAAGTGATAAAAGAGCCTTTTTATGGTTTATATATAAAATATTATTATACTGATAGAACTTTTACAAACACAGAAGAATTGAATATTCCTGCTTCGGAATGGATAGATTTATCTCTGCTTGTAGCGGCGTTAAACAAAAAATAATTTTAAAATAAATAAAAATGGCTTATTCACTAAAAATTCACGATCCTAGATTTGATAAGTATTTAAAAAATACCAAAGATTATAGATTTCAGTTTGGTTTTGCTTTGGCAATTATAGCCATTGTAGCATTTTATATATATGGTGAAGTAAGTGATGAAATGGACAATCCTGAAGCCCTGTACATTGGTTTAGGAATTGGTGGCATGTTTTTTATAATTGGTATTTATGCTGCGTTATCCATAAAGAAAGAAGCAACTTGGGATGGGGAAGTAGTAGAAAAAGAAATTATTGAAAAAGAAAAAAGCATCGATTTTGTGGTGTATGTAGAAGATCAAAAACATCAAAAACATGAAATTAGATCAGAGAATGATGCTACTTTGTATAATTATTATAAAATTGGTGAAAAGGTTCGTTATCACGGCAAATTAAAATCTTATGAGAAATTTGATAAATCAAATGATGCTATTATTTTTTGCAATGCCTGTGCTTTTATGCACGAGATTGATGAACACATTTGTAGAAATTGTGGCTGTCCGTTATTAAAATAAATTTATGATTTTAATTTTTTCTCCAGAAGAATGGCGTTAATAAAATTAAAACAGTAAATAATTCAAGTCTTCCTATTAGCATTAAAAATGAACAAAACCATTTAGCTGGTATGGTTAAATGTGCAAAATTATCAACCGGACTAACTGAGCCTACTGCAGGACCAATATTTCCTAAAGATGATGCGGCAGCTCCCATTGCAGATAAAAAATCTAATCCAAAAAAAGTTAGTAAAAGACTGCTTACAATAAAAATAAGCATATACAATACAAAGAATGATAATATGTTGTAAATGATGGTTTTAGGAACACTTCCTCCATCGTAACGAACCGGAATTATAGCGTTTGGATGCAGTAATTTTTTAAATTCATAAAAACTACTTTTTATCATAATTATATGACGTACAACTTTAATTCCACCACTGGTAGATCCTGCTGAACCACCAATAAAAAAGAGTGAAAAAATAATGGCTGTAACCATAGAGTTCCACATTGTGAAATCTGCAGATACAAAACCAGTTGTTGTTAAAACTGAAACTACAGAAAAAGCAGCATGCCTAAACGCATTTTCTGTTTCTCCCCAAGTGTAAGCGTGTTGCAAACTAGTTTGTAAACTGGAATCCTGATAATTTACAATTAAGTAAGTAATTAAAAGTGTAACTCCAATTGTTCCAAAAAAGTAATATTTAAATTCTTCGCTTTTAAAAACTTTTCTAATTTTTCCTTTTAATGCAAAATAGGTAAGTACAAAATTTGCACCTGCAATAAACATAAAAATTATGATAATGTATTGAATGATAGGAAAAGAATCATAATGTGCAATACTTGCATTTTTTGTTGAAAATCCTCCAGTACTCATAGTTGCCATAGCGTGGTTAATGGCATCAAACCAAGTCATACCAGCAATTTTTAGTAGAAAAAACTCAGTAAATGTTAATATAAAATAGATTAACCAAAGTCTTTTAGCGGTTTCTGTAATTCTTGGATGCATTTTATCGGCAGAAGGTCCTGGAGCTTCCGCCATAAATAACTGCATACCACCAATTCCTAACAATGGTAAAATGGCAACTGTTAAAACAATAATTCCCATACCGCCAATCCAATGAGTTGCACTTCGCCAAAATAAAATACCTTTTGGCATGGATTCAATATCGGTTAAAATGGAAGAGCCAGTGGTGGAATATCCTGAAAGTGTTTCAAAAAAAGCATTGGTATAAATTGGAATAGCATTGGTAAAAACATAAGGTAACGTTCCTGTTACTGTTAGCATTAACCATCCTAAAGTAACAATTAAATAACCTTCTTTTTTACCAAGATTTTTTTTAGCGTTTCTGTTAAAAAACCATAAAATAAAACCAATAGCAATGGTTGTAAGTCCAGCTTGTAGAATTCCCCATTTTTCAGTTTCACCATAATACATGCTAAAAGGAACTGCAAATAACATAAATGTTCCATTTAACATTGAAGTTAAACCTAAAAAACTGATAATGATTTTGAAATTAAGTCCTCTCATAAATTAGTTAAACAACTTTTCAACTTTATGAATAGCTTCAGGTAAACAAAATACTACCGCTTTGTCTCCTGCTAAAATTTGGAAATCACCAAAGGTCATATGTGCAATACCATTTCTAATGACACCGCCAAACACAGCTTTTTTTGTGATGTTTATATCTCTTACCAATTTTTTTGTAACTGGTGAATTTTCTTTTACTCTAAATTCTAAAACTTCAGCATCAACATTGTGTAAGTTGGCTAATTTTAATACATCGCCTTTTCTAACATGTTTAAAAATAGCACTTGCAGCGAGTAGTTTTTTATTAATAAGGGTATCAATTCCAATAGTTTGTGAAATGTTGATGTAGTCCATATTTTCAACCAAAGCAATTGTTTTTTTTACACCTTTAGATTTTGCTACCAAACACGACATGATATTTGTTTCAGAATTACCAGTAACTGCCACAAAAGCATCCATTTCAGAAATATTTTCCTCTTCTAAAAGTTCCACATTTCTTCCGTCACCTTTAATAATTAGGGCATTTGGTAATTTTTCAGCAACTTCTTTGGCGCGTATTTTATTAATTTCTATTAATTTAATGTTGAATTTATTATCACATAAACTTCTAGCAGCTTTTACACCAATTTTACCACCACCTAAAATCATTACATCCTTAACTCCAAACTGAGTTTTACCCATTAATTTGTATAGTTTTTTAATGCTTTCTTTTGGTGCAGAAAAGTAAATTTGATCGTCAGCTCTGTAAATTGTATTTCCTCTTGGAATAATTGTTTCGTCAGAGTTTTCAGGTTTTATAGCTATGGTTATAAAATCAATATCTGAAAATTTTTCTCTGGCTTGTTGTACCGTTAAGTTTATAAGTGGTGAATTATAATCAAGTGTGCTTCCTAAAATATTTAAGGTACCATTTTCAAATTGAATGGTATCATTAAACGCAGATTGATTGAGCAGCATTTTAATTTCATCTGCAGCTAATTCACCAGGAGATATCATATTGTCAATACCCAATTGAACAAAATCAATTTCAGAATTTTGTGTAAATTCATGATTTGATATTCTGGCAATTGTTTTTTTAGCGCCTAATTTTTTTGCTAAAACAGCAATGGTAAAATTGGTGTTTTGAGACTCTGTTACGGCCAAAAAAATATCGGCTTTATCAATATTTATTTCTTTTAAAAGTTTTATGGAAGTGGCATCGCCACGTTTGGTAATTACATCAATATGGTTAGTTGCGTACTCTAATTTTTCAGCATCAGTATCAACCAAGTATATATCTTGTGACTCAAAAGAAAGCAGTTTTGCTAAATGAAAACCGACATCTCCAGCACCAGCAATTATAATTTTCATATATTGAATATTTGCCACAAAGATATTACTCTTATCTTTGATAAAAAAATTTGCGTATGAGATATGAAAATAATTCACTATCAATTAAATACTGGGCTGAAGATGATAGACCACGAGAAAAATTGGTATTAAAAGGAAAAACAGCATTGTCTGATGCTGAGTTAGTTGCAATTTTAATAGGTTCAGGCAGTAAAAATGAAAGTGCTGTAAACCTTTCAAAACGGATTTTAGCATCTATTGATAATAATTTAAACAGTTTAGGGAAATTAACTGTTGAAGATTTGAAAAAGTTTAAAGGAATTGGTGAAGCGAAAGCAATAAGTATAATAACAGCGTTAGAATTAGGTAGAAGAAGAAGATTGGAAGCAGCCTTAGAATTACCTAAAATTAATAGCAGTAAAGCAGTATTTAATATTATGCAACCCATTATTGGTGAATTAAATCATGAAGAATTTTGGGTGATTTATTTAAACAATTCCAATAAAGTATTGTATAAAGAGCAATTAAGTAAAGGAGGTTTAACAGGTACTTTGGTTGATGTACGATTGGTATATAAAAAAGCATTAGATTTATACGCAACAGCTATTATTTTATGCCATAACCATCCATCTGGAAAATTAGCACCAAGTGTTGCCGATAAATCAATAACTCAAAAGTTAAAGTTAGCAGGAGAAACCTTAGATATAAAAATATTAGATCATTTAATTGTGACTGAAAATGCTTATTTTAGCTTTGCTGATGAAAATATTTTGTAGTAATTAAAATACATTTGCAAATTATGAGTTTTAAAAAGGTTTTAAAACAAATCACCAACAGCTGATAACCATGCTTTTAGTTTATACACATAAAATTACACCACGTCTCAATTATATTTTTAAACACATTTTTGTCAGAATATTACAAATTCCAGTAAGTTTCACAACTAAAGTGGAAGAGTTTGTGGTACATAATGGGCCTAAAATTACTTATGCAAAATCACCTTTAGGTTCAGAGTTTTTTATTAGAAGCAATGATATTTTATTTGAACAAGGTATTAATGATATTGATATAAAAGTTTTAAATTGGGATGAGGTTCCTTGTTTTTTTCCAGCTGGAGAATTTTCATCCATTCCGTTTGATATTTTTGCAGCTAGTTTTTACTTAATTAGCAGATACGAAGAATATTTACCGCATGTAAGAGACATTCATGAACGTTTTCCGTTTAATGAAAGCATTGCATTTAAAAATGGGTTTTTAGAAAAACCTGTAGTGGATATTTGGGCATTTAAATTTTTAGAAACTTTAAAAGAAAAATTTCCAAATTACACATATAAAGAAAGAGAATTTACAATGATTTCTACCATTGATGTAGATATTGCATTTTCATATAAAAACAAAGGTATTTTAAGAACATTTGGAGGCTTTTTTAAAGATTTTGTACAATTTAGATTTGTAAATATTTGGTATAGATTGTTAACCATTTTAAATTTAAAAAAGGATCCGTACAATACGTTTTCTGAAATTTTAAAAATTAAAAAAGAACTTAAATTAACAACACTTTTTTTCTTTTTAGTTGGAGATTATACAACGTTTGATAAAAATATTTCCTCATCAAATAATAAATACAGATCCTTAGTAAAATCTGTTGCAGATTATGCTAAAATTGGTTTGCACCCTTCATATTATTCACATAAAGATGCTGCGCTTTTAAAGAAAGAAAAATTACGATTAGAAAATATTATCAATACTCCAGTAACATTTTCAAGACAGCATTATTTACGTTTAAATATTCCGGAAACGTATCAAAATTTAATTGATTTAGATTTTGAAGAAGATTATACAATGGGTTATGCAAGAACCGTTGGTTTTAGAGCAAGTACGTGTACGCCTTTTTATTTTTATGACCTAGATTTTGAAATTCAAACACCCTTAAAATTATATGCATTTGCATTTATGGATGGCACATTAAAAGACCATTTAAAATTAACAAATGAAGAAAGTTTAGCTAAAATTTTAGCATTAAAAGATGAAGTTAAAAAGGTAAACGGAACTTTTATAAGTTTGTTTCATAATAATTCATTGAGTGAAAATGATGAATGGAAAGGGTGGAGTACTATTTATAAACAAATGTTGAGTTAATTTTTTGATGATTCGTTATTTAAAAAACAATGAAATTGATTTAAAAAAATACGATGCCTGTATACAAACTGCTTTAAATTCCAGAATATACGCATTTAGTTGGTATTTAAATTGCGTTGCCGATAACTGGGATGTTTTAGTTTTAAACGATTATGAAGCAGTAATGCCATTACCTTGGCGACAAAAATATTTTATAAAATATATTTATCCACCAGCTTGGACTCAGCAATTAGGCGTTTTTTCAAAGGCTGAGGTACATGAAACACTTATTGCGGAGTTTGTAAATTCTATTCCTAAAAAGTTTAAAAAAATTACCATTCAGTTTAATTCTCAAAACAATGTGAGTTTCATAAAAACTGAAAAGAGAATCAATTATGTATTGGATTTGAATAAGCCTTATGAAACACTTCTTAAAAGTTTTAGGAAGGATAGAAAATATCGTCTAAACCAAATTAAAAATAAAAATTTTATAGTTAAAAATACTACAATTGATGAGCTTATTTTGCTTGGAAAATTACATTATTCTTATTTAAAAATAGAAGATAAAAGTTACCAAAATTTAAAAAGTCTTTCAGAACTTATTTTAACAAAAGGCACTGGTTTTTTATTAGGCGTTTATGATGTAAATAATGAGTTTTTAGGAGGTTCTATGTTTTTAAAAGATCACAAGAGGTTAACCTATTTGTACTCCGTTGCTACTGAAATGGGAAAACAAAATCACGTAATTAGTTTAGTTTTATCTCACGTACTTAAAGAGTTTTCTTTAAGTAATTATGTGTTAGATTTTGAAGGATCAATGATTAAAGGAATAGCAAGTTTTTATAAAAGTTTTGGAGCAATTCCAGAAACGTATCTTCAGTTTAATAGATTTCGTTTGTAATTAAAAATAACTATTTTTTTGCTAGTGATTGATGATATAATTTTGAAAAACGTTCACAAATTGTTGCTTTACTAAAATGATTTACAACATAATTGTGCATTTCGTGTTTACTAGCTAATTCATATTTTTTGTTATAAATATTGAGTAACTCAATAAATAGTTGGTTTTCATCTTTTGAATTAATTAATTTTCCAAAATTATTAGGAAAAAATTCTTTAATTCCTCCAACATTTGTAGAAATTACAGGCAAACCACAAGAAAAGGCCTCTAAAATTACACAAGGTAAATTTTCATAATTACTAAATAATACAAATACATCTGCTTTATTTAAATATATTGGTATTTCATTATGAGGTATTTCATTTGTTATTTTATAATTGGCAATGCCTAAATTCTTAATTTTATCAATATATAAATTGGACTTATTTCCTATTAAATGTAGTTTTAAATTAGGAATGTGTTTTTGTAACTTTCCAATTGTATCAAGAATTCCTGATACATTTTTAGCTTCATCTCTCATATGAGAAATATGTATGATTTCAAAATGATCACTGCTAGCATCATTAGAAATATTAAAAATAGAGGTATCAACAACATTAGGAATTGGGTAATAGTTTCCTAACAAACCAAATTGTACCATGTTATTTTTTAAATTATCAGAAACAGGACATACAAAAGATGCATTTTTTATAATAATTTTAGTAACTAACTTTTCTAAATATTTAATTGATTTATTATTTGGGTATAAATATCCTGTCCAATGTTCTGTAATTATAAACGGGATTTTTTTAAACCATTTTAAATACAATGCAATAATTCCTTTTGGGAATGAAATATTTAAATGAACAACATCTACATTATCAACAGTTTTAATACTCTTTAAATATGCTTTTAAAAATGTATAAAATTTAAAAATTAAGTTCCCATATTTTGGTACATAAATAATAGTTGTTTGAACATTATTTTCTTTATAATTTTCAATTTCAGCTTTGTTTACTAACCTATCATTGGTAATTACGTGTATTGCGTAAACATTGTGTTTTGTTGCAACAGCTTCGGCATGTCTTTTAACAAAATCGCCATTTTGTGGTGATATTTTTGTAGGATACCATCCAGAAATAAATAAAACATTTAATTTTTTATTCAAATTCCAATAAATTAGTGCTTAATCTTCTGTAAAGTTAGGAGAATATCTTTATATATTTTTTTAAATAAAAGTATTTATTCTTCGTTAATATATTTTAGCTTCGCATTTCAAAACTAAAATTTGAAATAATTTTTTAAAAAGTAAATGGCGCTCAATAAAAAAGTAAATGTTATTGTTTTAACCTATAATCAAGAGGGAATTATTACACAAACAATAGAGAGTATTGTTAGCCAAGAAACTGCATTTAATTTTGATATTATAATTGGAGAGGATGGTAGTACAGATAGCACCTTAAATATTATTTTAAACCTTCAAAAAAAATACTCAAATAAAATTAGAATTATTTCTTCAAATAGAAACAGAGGAATGTACGCTAATTTTTTAAATTGTATAAAGCAATTAGATGCTGAGTTTATTGCAATTTGTGATGGTGATGATTATTGGGTTGATTCGAAAAAATTACAAAAGCAGATTGATTTTTTGGATAAAAATAAAGATTTTAGTTTGGTTGGAACTTTATGTAAATACCTAGATGTAGCAACTAATAAATTTAAAGAGCCTAATGTTTTTAATGAAAAGTATAGAGAATATACATTTCAAGAAATTTTATCAAAAAACCCTTTTACTACATCAACAGTAGTTTACAGAAAATTTTTGTTAGATGATTTTTTAAAATTTTACAACCAAAATAATAATCACTTAAATAGTTTTTTAGATTATACATTATGGATATATTTTTCATATAAATCCAAATGTGCTATTTTAAATAATATAACTACTGTATACAGACTTTCGCCAACTAATTTTTCTCAAAATCCAGCATTAATTAAGCGTTGGGAATTTCAATTGTATTTTTACAATCAATTTAAATTTTATATTGCTGCACTACCAAAAATCAGTCAAATAACAATTAATAAAGCCACTTATTGTAAAGCAAAACAATTGTATATATTAGCGCTTTATAATTCTGATGATGCTATTTTAGCAGAGTTTGAAGCTGTATTTTTAAAGCAAAGAGATTATGTAAGGTACTTTTTATTGAAATTTTCAAGAACCTTTCCGCAGATTATAATTTTAGCTAAAAACTATGAAAAACTTATAATAAAGATTAATTTTAAAAAATGAACAACATCAAACACATATTTTTTGATTTAGATCACACACTGTGGGATTTTGAAACCAATTCAGATATTGCCTTTGCAGCCATTTTTAAAAAATATGGCGTAAATACCAGTTTAGATAAATTTTTAAATTATTACCGTAATATCAACGAAAATTACTGGAAATTATACCGAGAAGAACGTATTACTAAAGAAGAATTACGAATTGGAAGATTAAGAGATGCTTTTGCTAAAATTAAATACCAAGTAGATATGGATTTAATTGACAATTTATCGGTTGATTATATTGAGTACCTTCCCAAAAACAATCAACTTTTTGATGGTACGTTTGAAATTTTAGAGCATTTAAAACCAAATTATAAAATGCACATTATTACCAATGGTTTTAATGAAGTGCAATTTAAAAAAATTGAAAATTCGGGTTTAACTAAATATTTTGATAAAACTATTACCTCAGAAGAAGCTGGTGTAAAAAAACCAAACCCAATTATTTTTCAATACGCTTTACAACAAACCAATGCATTACCATCAGAATCTATTATGATTGGAGACAATTGGGAAGCTGATATTATGGGAGCAAAAAATGTTGGATTTGATGTAATTTATTGTAATTTTAATGCAAAACCTGTTAGTGAAAATATAAAATCAGTATCAAAATTAATAGAAATAAAACAATACTTATAATATGAAAAAAACTTTCTTTATTGTAACGCTTATGCTGGTTTTTACAACCATAAGTTTTGCACAAAAAAACAATATTAATGGTTACAAATACATTCTTGTACCTAATCAATATGAATTTCAAAAAAGTAAAGACGCCTATCAAGTAAATTCATTAACCAAATTTTTATTTAACAGAGCAGGTTTCACTGTTTTTATGACTGATGATAAAATACCAGCTGAAATGGCAAATAATGCTTGTATGGCTCTAAAAGCTATTGTAGTTAATAATTCTGGTTTATTAAGTACCAAAATGCAAATAAAACTTGTTGACTGTTATAACAATATTGTATACTTAACTGATGAAGTTTCTTCGCGTGAAAAAGATTATAAAAAAGCATACCATGAAGCTATTAGAGAAGCTTTTGAAGAAATTGAAAATTTAAATTATAGTTATCAATCTGCCACTCCTGTAAAAGAGGAATTAAAAACAGTTGAAAAAGAACTTCAAAAACCCATTGTAAAAGAAGTAGTTGAAGCTATTGATAATATTCAAGAAGTAAAAATAATTGAAGAAAAAAAGCTAGTTGAAGAAAAGTTGGAAAAGGCCAAAGTTGAAGATAAAATTGAAAAGAAGAAAAAAACAATAAAACCGCTTCAAGAAGAAATTAAAGAAATTGAAATAAAACCAATACTTACCATTGAAGGTAATTATGAAGTAGAGAAGTGGGGTAGCTGTAAAATTTCAAAATCAGAAGAAGGCTACGCATTTACAGCTGGTGATGAAAACTTTGAGTTTGCTGTAGTATATCCAACTTCCAAATCAACAATTTTTATTATTAAATATGCGGCGTATAAACAACCTCAAATGTTAGAGTTAAGCGCAGATGGTAATTTAAAAGTTGATAGTCCAACAGGAATAAAAACATATAAAAGAGTGCGTTAGTAATTGTATTTACTTTTCCACAATTTTTTTAAAAACTCACGAATACTATATTCTCTGGCATTATTTCCAGGTTCATATAGTTTCGTGTTTTTTATTTCATCTGGTAAAAATTCTTGTTCGGCAAAGTTATTCTCATAACTGTGTGCATATTTATAATCTTTGCCATAATCTAATTCTTTCATTAATTTGGTAGGTGCATTTCTTAAATGTAACGGAACCGATAAATCGCCCGTTTCACGAACCAAAGCTTGCGCTTTTCCAATAGCTTCATAACTAGCATTACTTTTTGCTGAAGTTGCTAAATACACTGCGCATTGACTCAAAATTATTCTTGATTCAGGCCAACCAATGGTATTTACTGCCTGAAACGTATTGTTTGCCATAATCAAGGCTGTTGGATTGGCATTTCCAATATCTTCACTAGCTAAAATAAGCAAACGTCTTGCAATAAATTTAGCATCTTCACCGCCTTCAATCATACGTGCTAACCAATATACAGCCCCATTGGGATCGCTTCCTCTAATCGATTTTATAAAGGCAGAAATTATATCATAATGTTGCTCGCCGGTTTTATCATACAACACCGTATTTTTCTGAATTTTAGAAAGCACCATTTCATTGGTAATTGCAATGGGCTCATCTTCGCTATTTACAACCAATTCAAAAATGTTCAACAATTTACGCGCATCACCACCTGATATGCGCAATAAAGCTTCTGTTTCCTCAATTTTAATATTTTTTTTAGCAATAAACGCATCAGTTTTTATAGCGCGTTCTAACAATGCTTCTAAATCAGATTTACTAAACGAATTTAAAATATACACTTGGCAACGAGATAGGAGTGCGGGTATAACCTCAAAACTTGGGTTTTCGGTAGTTGCACCAATTAAAGTAACCCAGCCTTTTTCAACAGCACCCAATAATGAATCTTGTTGAGATTTGCTAAATCTATGAATCTCATCAATAAATAGAATAGGATTTTTGGTTGTAAATAAACCGCCACTTTGTTTTGCTTTATCAATAACATCGCGCACATCTTTAACACCTGAATTAATAGCACTTAAACTATAAAACGGACGTTTAGATTCCTGCGCAATAATATTAGCCAAGGTAGTTTTGCCAATTCCAGGAGGTCCCCAAAGAATTAAAGATGGAATAATACCGCGTTTAATATGTTGCGTTAACGCACCATTTTTACCAACTAAATGTTGTTGACTAATATAGTCTTCTAAACATTTTGGTCTAATACGTTCTGCTAATGGTTCATTCATACTGTAAAAATAATAATAAAAATGCTTTGGGCGTTACACTGCATTACATTTGTGTCGGGCTATACGTTAAATCTTTTTTATAAAAAATAAAAAAGGATAACACTGCTATCCCTAACGTATATAATTTCTTAAATTTAACATTCAAACAAATAAATGCATCAATGTCAGATAATCAATTTAAAACTAAAAAAGGAACTTTTATAATTCCAATTTTAGCATTGTTAGCTATATGGGTAGTATATATAATTGAAATTGGTTTTGGTTTTAATTTTAATAAGTTTGGAATTTACCCTAATAATATAATAGGATTGCGGGGAATATTGTTTTCACCTTTTATACATGCCGATATAAAACATCTATTAAATAATTCAGTTCCATTGTTTGTAATGTTATGTAGCCTTTATTATTTCTATCATAAAATTGCAACTAAAGTATTAGTACTTGGCACTTTAGTTTTAGGATTTTTAACGTGGTTTATAGCCCGTCCAGCAAATCATATTGGTGCAAGTGGTGTTATTTATTTTTTAGTAAGTTTTATTTTTTTTAGTGGAATTTTCCGAAAATATTATCGTTTAATTGCACTTTCTTTAGCAGTAGTATTTCTATATGGAAGTATGATTTGGTATGTATTACCCATTGAGGAAAGCATTTCTTGGGAAGGTCATTTATCAGGATTTATAACAGGTTTGGTATTTACAATACTCTTCAAAAAAGTAGGCCCACAACCTGAAATTTTTGAATTCACCCCTAATGAAGAATTTGAGAATTTATTTGATGAAAACGGAAATTATATTCCGCCTGAAGAATTTCAACAACCAGAAGATTAAATAACGTTACAGAAATATAAAAAAGTTGCACAACTAATTTTAATAGTTGTGCAACTTTTGTTTTTTGTTGTACAGCTAATTTCAAAAGCTGTACAACTAAAAATATTATAATTTAATACGTTGTCTTGTTGCTTCGTATAAAATTGCACCACAAGCTACAGAAACATTTAACGATGCTATTTCACCTAGCAAAGGCAACTTAGCTTTATGTTCTACTATTTTTAAAATAGATGGATTAATACCTCTATCTTCTGATCCCATAATAATGGCAGTAGGTAAGGTTAAATCAATATCGTAAATAAGTTGTTCTGTTTTTTCAGTAGCCGCTACTATTTGAATAGCTTCGGCTTGTAATTGAAAAACAGCATCTTTTATATGATCTACTTTACATACAGGAACTTTAAACGCTGCACCTGCAGAAGTTTTAATGGCATCAGCACTTACCGGCGCATTTCCCTGTTTTTGAATAATAATTCCATCTACACCTGTACATTCAGCGGTTCTAATAATAGCACCAAAATTACGTACGTCTGAAACTTTATCTAATAATAAAAATAAGGGTGTGCTAGTTTTTTCTAATGTTTCGGTTATTAAATCTTCTAGATCAACAAAATCAATTGCTGAAGTTTGTGCTACTACACCTTGGTGATTACTGTTTTTAGAGAGTCTATTTAATTTTTCAATAGGCACAAAACTGCTTGCAATATTGTGTGATTTGATTAAAGTATTTAATTCTGAAAATAACGGACTGTTTAGATCTTTTTGTAAAAAAACTTTACCTATAGTTTTACCAGAATTAATAGCTTCTATTACAGCTCTTATACCAAATATTTTTGAGACTTCGTTTTCCATGCTGCAAATGTAGGTATATTGTTTGAATAAAAAAACCACCTCAATTGAGGTGGTTTTAAAATTAAATACTATTTAATTTAATTTTTTTGTAAAAATATTTTACTGTTTTGTCATTTTAACAACTCTACTACCTCCAAAACATCCAATACTAACACAACGTTTGAACTCTAAATTTAAAGAAAAATCACAAGAGTTGTATGTTGATTGTTCAGGTGTTAAAGTTGTAGCCCAAACTGGCCCATATGTAGAGTGATTGTATATGTAATAATTTGCATCTCCTGCATATGTAATTGTTGGGTTAACAACGTCTGTACTTAATACAATTAATACTTCATCATCTCCATATCCATCGATATTTGTTAATAATAATGAATTTGGTAATGGACCTAGTTCAACTGTAGCTGTTAAAGGATTTGCAAATCTTGCATTTACAGCTGTGTACGTTCCAACAAAACCATTAAGATCAAGAGAACAAACAGCTTGAAGTGTAATAGCTGCTAAATTAGATTCAGATACACTTTCTGATGATGAATCAATTTTTAAAACTAAAGTTTTAGCATCAAAAGGATCAAGATTAGCAGTGTTTACATTTATTACAGCATCAACTGACATTTCACCAGCTGGAATTGTAAAAGTAGTAGCTGCTAAACTATATTCAACACCAGATGTTGCTGTTGAACTTGGGTCAGCGCTTATTGTTATATCAACAGGCTCATTAAGTGGTTTGTTTTTACCTCCAATAATAGTTATAGCTACATTGTAAGGAGTAACAGAACCATCTTTAATGAAGTTAGCTGTAACACTTGGCTTTTCAAATTGAGCCAAGATTGGACCTTTACCAAAGTCGGTTTTTTCATCATCTAATAGACATGAACTTACTGTAAAACTAGCAAGTAACACAACTATAAAGAAATTTAATTTAATTCTTGTTTTTTTCATGATTTACTTATTTTTTATTTCCAAAATGGCGCTTTAGTAAACGCATCTTGATTAGTTAGCGTAGGAACATTGGCAGAATTTCTTGCAATCTCAGAAGCAGGATATAATAATCTTACTGGTCTAACACCACCTGATTCAGCAGGAATTGGTAAACCAGCAGGGTAACCTGTTCTTGTGTATTCAACCCATAATTCTATAGAAGAATTTCCATTTAAAGCTACCCATTTTTGAGTAATTATGGCTTCTATTTTATTTGGTGATGCATCCCAAGAAACATTAGGTAAAGCTTGAGAATAGTACGTTTGAGCAGCAGTTACTGCATTTGGAACACCTAAAGTTGCAAATGAAGCTTCAATTGCTTCGTTGTATAAATCTTTAGCATTTCCAGTTGTAATATACCCTCTTTGAACCGCTTCAGCTTGTAATAATAAACATTCAGCAAGTAACATAATATTTTGATCTTGGTCATGAGATACTAATAACCCAGGTCCAACTTTAGATAAATCATTTGAAGTAAATCCAGTACCTGGTAACGTTGTTGATTGGTACACTCCTTTATAAGCACCACCAGTAGCTGCAGGTGCATATAAACGTTCTCTTCTAGGGTCATCAGTACCTGTTAAATAATTAATGGTATAATCAGATGCAACAGTATAATCACCTCTATCAGTTTGACTATTTGTAGATGGATTTCTAAAGAATCCATAAAAAGGACTTTGTTTATCTGTATTGTCAGAATATCCAGGATTTGCAGTTACGTCTTCTGTAATATAACCAGCACCATTTGCATCAATTTTTGCAATTTCAGCTTTAATGTATGCATCTTGTCCAGTGTTACTTAAACGTACTAACATTCTTAATTTAATTGAGTTTGCAAACTGAGCCCATCTGTTCATGTCACCACCAAAAATTACATCTTGAGATGCAGGATCTTCAGCGTTTCCAGGTAAATTTAAAGCTAATTCAGCAGCAGCTGTTAACTCATCAATTACTTGTGTGTATACTGTTTCAGCATCATCATATTTAGGTGTTGTGTTTGCACCTCTTAAATTTGCTTCAGTATAAGGAATATCACCGTAAATATCTACTAAATATTGGTATTGAAAACCTTTTATTGTTTTTGCAATAGCTCTATAAGCGCTATAATCAACAGCACCTGTAGCATCTTCGTAATTTTCAATATATGTAAGGTTTTTGAAAATAGCTACATATGATGTTTCAAATATTCCAGTATTAAACGTAGTTGTTATGTTATATCTAGGGTAATCTTGGTTTGCTGACCAGTTTGATGGTGTAGCCCAGTTATACATAAAAAATTGTCCAACATACGTCATAGTTCTTGCATTTAAAGCAGCAAAATCTGTTTGAGCCACTGGTAATGTTAAACTTGGCGTAGATATAGATGGATCATTTGGATTGTCGTTGACATCCAAGAAATCACTACAGCTTACCGTCATTATCACAATGGACAATGCTAGTAAGGTAGATTTTATTAATTTAATTGTTTTCATAAGTTATGTTTTTTTTAGAATTTTACTGTTAAGTTAACACCATATTGTCTTGTTGGAGGTGTTTGAGCTTGAGTACCTACACCAATAGCATTACCTGTTGTAAAGTTAAATTCTGGATCAGTATACACATTGTCTTTTGGTCTAAAAGTTAATAAGTTTCTTCCGAAAAGACCTAATGATAAGTTGTCAATTCCAATTTTTCCTAATACTTCATTATCAAAATTGTAAGAAAGTAATACTTCTCTTAATTTTAATGTAGTTGCATCAGTTACGTAATTTTCTTTTACATCGTTATAAGCATCCCAAAAATCGTTTCCACCATCAGAAGTTAAACGGTTTGTATTAGCTACATAACCACCATTACCATCTGAATAAGAAGAGTTAGGGAATACAAAAGGTTGTCTGTTTGCAGAAACACTATGTTGTGTTAAACCTGTAAACTCTAATGCATCTACTAAACTGTTAAAAAATACGTGACCAGTTCTATAATCCATTACAGCGTATAAATTCCAGTTTTTATATTTGAAACTTGTATTTAAACCTATAATGTAGTCTGGAGATGTTTTTCCTTGTGTTTGTAAATTACTATCTTGAATTGGATCACCATCATCACCAACAATTACTCTTCCTTGGTCATCTCTTAAATAAGAGGTAGTTCTAATTAATGGATAAGGTTCACCAACTCTTGCAACAATTTGAGCACTTGCATATCCGCCTATGTCTAATTCGTCAACACCATCAGCTAATGAAATTACTTCAGATTTGTATCCTGAATAGTTAATACCTAAATCCCAAGAAAAATCTCCGCTGTTAATTATTTTAGTATTGATATCAAATTCAATACCTAAGTTTTCAATTTCACCAATATTAATTAAGCTACTTGAAGCTCCTGATGCTAATGATACGTTAACTGGTATAATTTGATCTACAGAATTTGTTTTGTATACAGAAACACTACCTGTAATTCTATTTTTAAATAAACCATATTCAAAACCTCCTTCAATTGAAGTTGTAAATTCTGGGCTTAAGTTTGGATCAGGATCTCTACTTGATTGTGATAAACCTGCAATAGAGCCATAAGGGAAATTAGCAGGAGCAAAATAAGTACCTGCTGTTGCATATACACCTGGATCAGATCCAGTTTTTGTAACGTTAAAGTTTGCTTTTAAATAACTTAATCCATTGTCTGATACAAGTTCAGGAATTGCTTCTGTAGCAATAAATGACACACCAACACCTGGATAGAAGAAAGATCTGTTATCTACTGGTAAAGTAGAAGACCAGTCATTTCTAGCTGTAGCACTTAAAAATAAATATTGTTTGTATCCTAATGTGAAATCAGCATAAACACCTAATTTTCTGTAATTAGAAGTAGATTCTCCACCTATTAAATCTCCAGTTCTTGTAGAAACATTGTAGAAATTAGGAATAATTAAATTTTCACCACTTACATTAACAGCTTTATATGTGTTTAATCTCATATTTTGCCCTAGCGTAAGTTTTGCATTTAAATCAGGTGTAATATCTTTTTTCATGGTGATTAAGAAATCACTATTTACTCTTGTAGATGTTGAAATTTCATCTGCAGTTTTAGCTCCATAAGGATCCATTTCTGAATAAACATGTGCTAAATGGAATGCATAAGTATAGGCATCAAACTGTCTTTTGAAAGTATTTGTACTTCCAGTATAACCAACATTTAAAGTAGCTTCAATCCAATCATTAATTTCATAGTTAGCATTTGCTAATACGTTAAATTCATTATAGTCACTATATTCTCTTTGTGTATCTATAATAAAGTAAGGATTTTCATAGAAACGGAAGAAAGAAACTTCATTTCTAGTGAACTGTCCAGTTCTCCAGTTTTTCATTTGGTCTAATGGTAAGTGTAAAGGCGTATTAATTACGTTCCAATATACAGGTCTACCTTGACGACCAGCTTCATTACCAACTAAATTAGCATGAGATCTGTAGAAAGATAAGTTTCCACCAACTGTTAATTTGTTGTATTTTTTGCTAGCTTTTAATCTGAAGTTTGTTCTGTTGTAAGTATCTTTTGGTACAATACCTTCAGTATTTGTTTGATCTAAAGATAAAAGGAAATCTCCAGTTTCGTCTCCACCACTAAGTGTTACACCGTGTCTGATAGTACTACCTGTGTTAAAGAAGTTTTTATTTCTGTCTTTAATAGGGCTAAATGGCACTTGCCAAACAGAACCGTCATCTAACGTTTCACTTGCATCAACCAATCTTCCGTCATAAGCAGGTCCCCAGTTTACGTTTTCTAATGGATATAAAGTTCCATCAGGGAAACCACCAGCTCCAAACTCTTCTTGGAATTCAGGCATGTAAGCTACAGATTCAGCAGTATAAGAAGTGTTATACTCAACACTTAATTTACCTTTACCTTTTTTAGTAGTAACAACAATAACACCATTTGTTGCATCAGAACCATATAAAGCAGATGCGTTAGCACCTTTAAGTACAGTTACAGATTCAATGTCATTTGGGTTAATGCGGTCTAAAACACCTCTAGCTGAAGGGAAACCATCAACTACAATAAGTGCTTCGTTATTACCTAATAAAGATCTGTTACCTCTTAATACAACTCTTGTACTTGGATTAACACCGTTGTTTGTAGTGTTAATTTGTAAACCAGATACTTTACCAACCATAGCTGTTGCAGTATTTACAGCTTTAGTTTTTGTAATGTCATCGCTTTTAAGACTTGTTACAGAGTATGAAAGCTCTTTAGGTTTTCTTTTAATACCTAAAGCAGTTACCACAACCTCTTCAAGTGCTTCTGCACTTTCTTGCATAACAACATTAATTACATTTGATGACCCAACGGTTTTTTCAACTGTTTGCATCCCAATAAAGCTGTATTGTAATACCGCTCCTGCGTTTGCAGTAATTGAATAATTACCATCAAAATCTGATTGAGTACCAACTTTGGTACCTTTTACAACAACTGTTACCCCAGGTAAAGGTCCGCTTGCATCGGAAATCTTACCAGTAACAGTTTTTCCTTGCGCAAATGATATTTGCACTACTAACGCTAGTAAAAGCGTTAAAAAACCATTAAACTTTGTTTTCATTATATAATTGTTTGAATTAAAATTTTACCAAAAATCATAAATTAATATTAAATTACCTAATATTTTGTTAAAAAGAGTTAATAATAATTAGTTTTTGGCCTTATAGTTAAGCTGTTTATTAGATGTTTTTTTTTCTAAAAAGTTGCGTCATTTTTTTAAATTTTAGTGTAAATGTCATTTTAGATGTGTTTTAATAGTTGAAATACAAGTATTTACAATTTTGTGTTTTTTATTAAAAATCCCAGTTTTTTGAGGTTAAAATCTAATAATTATCAAAATAAAAAAAATAATCAACTGTTAAAAATTTAACATTTTTTGGATTTCACTTGGTGTTTTAATAATGTTTTAAAGCTTTTGTTGCGTTAATTATTAGGTTTTGAGCATAAAAACTCATTATCAATATTCTTATTTGGTCATTTAAATCGTTTTTTTTGTTGCTTGGAGGTGGTGTTTTTGTATGTGTTTTAGGCAATTTTGTATGCTTTATGAGTCATTAAAAAAAGTAAGTAATCTTTAAATGAATTTTTGAGCTATTAAACTCAAATGGTAATTTGTTTGTTTTTCCTATTGCGTAACTTAAGTTGGTGCTGCTTTTATCTGTATTAAAAACATAGCCAATGCCTAAACTATATAACTGTGAGGTAAGTTTTAGTAAATTATTCTCTACATATCCATAATCTGTAATTGAATATAATTCTGAAAATTCATTTAAAGAGTAATGATATTCTATATTTGTTATCACATATTTTGATGCTGAAATAGCTAATTCATCAAAACCTCTGATTGATGAGCTTCCGCCAATTTTGTAAAGTTCGTTTTCTAATATGGTTTTTGAAAATAGGAATTCATTTTGTTGTTTAAGAAAAAGATAACTTCTATGGTTAAACGGTAAGCTATATTCTCCTATAAATTCTAATACTTTTTGATTTTCTTTAGATGAGTTGTATTTTCTTGTTCCTAATAGGTAGCTTAATTCTAATGTTAATGGAGAATTTCTTTTTGTATTTTTAAAAGTGTATGAAACGCCAATGTTAGATTTTTTAAAACTACTGATTGCAGCGTTGTAATTGTTAGCAATAGCATTAGAATTTTCATTTCTGTACAAAGCGCTTAAAGCCATATTTTTATGAATAGAATAATCTAATTTTATGTTGGTTTTAATATTGGTATAAGTGGTGTCTTGTTTTATAATTGAGAAGCTAAAAGTTGGACTAATTTTTGTGTTATATATATATGGTGTAAAAAAACTACTTTTAAATAGTTTATTTTCATTAATACTGCTTCTCCAATTTAATGAAATTACCTCGCCTTTGTTAAAAATATTTTGAAGTTCAAGATCAATATTTCCTGTAAAAGCAATTTTGTTGCTATTTTCTTTATTTGAAAAACCAATGATGCCATTAAATTTATTGAATGATTTTTTCTTTAGGTATAAATAAATAGTGGTTGAATCTTCTGAAAATAAAACTTCAGGAGGTTTTATATTTTTTACAAATTTTAAAGTGTTAAGCTGGTTGTTTAGGCTTTTTAATGTTTTGGTGTTAAAAATGGTATTCGGTTTTATATTAAAATAATTTCTATAAAATTTTTTAGGAAATGTTTCATAGCCTTTAACTATAATTTTATCTATTGTTCTTTTAGTAGCATGGTTTATTAACAACTTAGCTGTTAAAATATTATTTTTAATTTTTAGGTTTGTTAAAGAAACTTCACTAAAAGTATTTCCTTTTTGTTCAAAATAATTAGTAATTATATGAATGGTTTCTTCTATTTTATCAAAAGGAATATCAAAATAAGTTGTATTGAGATTTGATGTAATATTTTTTAAAAAAGGCTGATCGAAATTTTCACTATAATAAATTCTTGCAAAATCTATTTTTGTTTTTAAGTTAAATTCCGTTATTATTATTGAATCGGATATTTTTAAATTATAAGTATTACTTATAAATCCTATTTTTTTTAATTTTTTAGAAAACAAATCTGCTTCTGCAATAGCATTCTTTTTTTCAGAATGTTTTTTGATGTAAGTAATATTATTAAATAATTTATGCTGAACACTGTCTATAGGACGAATTTCTAATTCAATTTGCTGAGCGTGTACTTTAAAAACAAAACATATAAAAAATACACCAAAAAGTAGTGGTTTTAAAAGGTATTTCAAAACAATATAATTTTGAGGTGAATATACATGAATATTTATTGAAGTTTTCTATGAAAAATAAATTATATACAAGTTTGGTTAACAAGAATTTATTTGTACATTTGCAAACTCTTAGAAAAGAGCTAAGAAATTTATAAGTAATATAATAACAAAATTTTAGTATGCCAACAATTTCGCAATTAGTACGAAAAGGAAGAACCAAAATAACTAAGAAGAGTAAATCGGCTGCTTTAAATTCATGTCCTCAACGTAGAGGAGTATGTACACGTGTTTATACTACAACACCAAAAAAACCAAATTCAGCAATGCGTAAAGTTGCAAGGGTAAGGTTAACAAATGGTAATGAAGTAAACGCATACATCCCTGGAGAAGGACATAATTTACAAGAGCACTCGATAGTATTAGTTAGAGGTGGAAGGGTTAAAGATTTACCAGGAGTTAGATATCACATTGTTCGTGGAGCATTAGATACTGCCGGTGTTGATGGAAGAACACAACGTCGCTCTAAATATGGTACAAAAGCACCTAAAAAGTAATTAAAAAACTTTAATGTAAAGACATGAGAAAAAGAAAGGCGAAAAAAAGAGTTCTTTTACCAGATCCAAAGTTTAATGATCAATTGGTAACACGTTTTGTGAATAACTTAATGTGGGATGGTAAAAAATCTGTAGCTTTCAAAGTATTTTACGATGCGTTAGACATTGTAGAGCAAAAAAAGCAAAATGATGAAAAAACATCATTAGAGATATGGAAAGACGCATTATCAAATGTAATGCCACACGTTGAGGTTCGTAGCCGTCGTGTTGGTGGAGCTACTTTTCAAATTCCAATGCAAATCAGACCAGACCGTAAGGTGTCTATTGCAATTAAATGGTTGATATCTTATTCAAGAAAACGTAATGAAAAATCAATGGCTCAGCGTTTAGCTGGTGAAGTTTTAGCTGCTGCAAAAGAAGAAGGTGCTGCTGTTAAGAAAAGAATTGATGTTCATAAAATGGCAGATGCTAACAAAGCATTCTCTCACCTTAGATTTTAATAGTAAGAAATGGCAAGAGATTTAAAATACACAAGAAATATAGGTATTGCTGCGCATATTGATGCAGGTAAAACTACATGTACAGAACGTATCCTTTTTTATACGGGTGTTTCTCACAAAATTGGAGAAGTACATGATGGTGCTGCAACAATGGACTGGATGGAACAAGAGCAAGAAAGAGGTATTACAATTACATCTGCTGCAACAACTTGCGAGTGGAAATTCCCAACAGAAAACGGAGAGCCAACTGCAGATGCAAAAGGATATCATTTTAATATAATTGACACTCCTGGTCACGTAGATTTTACAGTTGAAGTAAATCGTTCTTTGAGAGTTTTAGATGGGTTGGTTTTTTTATTTAGTGCTGTTGATGGTGTTGAACCTCAATCTGAAACTAACTGGAGATTAGCTGATAATTATAAAGTACCAAGAATTGGTTTTGTTAACAAAATGGACCGTCAAGGTGCTAACTTTTTAGCTGTTTGTCAACAAGTAAGAGAAATGTTAGGTTCTAATGCAGTGCCTATCGTTATTAATATTGGAGATGAAGAAAACTTCAGAGGAATTGTAGACTTAGTTAAGAATCGTGCAGTAATTTTCCATGACCATACAATGGGTGCTACTTTTGATGTAGTTGAAATTCCTGAAGATTTAAAAGAAGAGGCTAAAGAATTACGTGGTAAATTAATTGAAGAGGTTGCTGCGTATGATGAAAACCTTTTAGAAAAATATATGGAAGATGAAGATTCTATTACTGAAGATGAGGTGCATGCTGCGCTTCGTGCTGCTGTAATGGATATGTCTATCATTCCTATGGTTTGTGGTTCTGCATTTAAAAATAAAGGAGTACAGTTCTTATTAGATGCTGTTTGTCGTTATTTGCCTTCCCCAACTGATAAAGAAGGTGTTATAGGTGTTAATCCAGATACAGAAAAAGAAGAAATTCGTAAGCCTGATGTAAAAGAACCATTTGCAGCATTAGCTTTTAAAATCGCTACCGATCCTTATGTTGGACGTTTAGCTTTCTTTAGAGCATATTCTGGACGCTTAGATGCGGGTTCTTATATTTTGAATAGCCGTTCTGGTAAAAAAGAGCGTATTTCAAGAATTTATCAAATGCATGCTAATAAGCAAAATGCTATTGATTATATTGAAGCTGGTGATATTGGTGCTGGTGTTGGATTTAAAGACATCAAAACTGGTGATACTATGTGTGATGAAAAACACCCAATTGTATTAGAATCAATGAATTTCCCTGACCCAGTTATCGGTATCGCTGTAGAACCTAAAACTAAAGCAGATGTTGATAAATTAGGAATGGCTTTAAGTAAATTAGCTGAAGAAGATCCAACATTTACTGTAAAAACTGATGAAGCTTCAGGACAAACAATTATTTCAGGAATGGGTGAGTTACACTTAGAAATTATTGTTGATCGTTTAAAGCGTGAGTTTAAAGTTGAAGTGAACGAAGGTCAACCACAAGTTGAATATAAAGAAGCACTTACAGCTAAAGCTGATCACCGTGAGGTTTACAAAAAACAATCTGGTGGACGTGGTAAATTTGCTGATATTAAATTTATTATGGAACCTGCTGCTGCTGGTGAAACAGGTTTAATATTTGTAAATGAAATTAAAGGTGGTAACATTCCTAAAGAATTTGTTCCTTCTGTAGAAAAAGGTTTCAGAGAGGCTATGAAAAATGGTCCTTTAGCTGGATATGAAATGGATAGTATGAAGGTTACTTTATATGACGGTTCTTATCACGCAGTGGATTCAGATCAATTATCTTTCGAATTAGCTGCAAAAATGGGTTACAAAGTTGCTGCAAAAGCTGCAAAAGCTGTAATTCTTGAACCAATTATGAAAATTGACGTTGTTACTCCTGAAGAAAATATGGGTGATATTGTTGGTGATTTAAACAGAAGAAGAGGTCAAGTAAATGCAATGGATGATAGAGCTGGAGCAAAAGTGGTTAAAGCACATGTTCCATTATCAGAAATGTTTGGTTATGTTACAACATTAAGAACATTATCATCAGGTAGAGCATCATCTTCAATGGAATTTTCACATTATGAAGCTTGTCCATCAAATATTTCAGAAGAAGTAATAGCAAAAGCAAAAGGATAATCTCTAAATTATAAACGATGAGTCAAAAAATTAGAATAAAGTTAAAATCGTACGATTACAATTTAGTAGATAAATCTGCTGAAAAAATCGTTAAAACCGTAAAAAACACAGGTGCTGTTGTAAACGGACCAATTCCATTACCAACACACAAAAAGATTTTTACAGTATTACGTTCTCCGCACGTAAACAAAAAATCAAGAGAGCAATTCCAATTAAGTTCTTATAAAAGATTATTAGACATTTATAGTTCATCATCAAAAACTATTGATGCTTTAATGAAATTAGAACTTCCAAGTGGTGTTGAAGTAGAGATTAAAGTTTAATTTCATAAAAGTCAAAAATTATTTTTTGACTAACATGTCCGGAGCGATTGACGAAGGAAAAACGGAAAGAAAATAAATTCAGGGTTGAATTATTTTCATCCCTGAATTTTTTTAAATAAATAGAAACAATAAATAATAATTAATTAATTATGTCTGGGTTAATAGGTAGAAAAATCGGTATGACCAGCTTATTCGACGAGAACGGGAAAAATATTCCTTGTACAGTTATCGAAGCAGGTCCATGCGTAGTTACCCAAGTCAGAACCGAAGAGGTTGACGGGTATAGTGCTCTTCAACTTGGTTTCGATGACAAAGCAGAAAAACGTACGAACAAAGCGTTACAAGGTCACTTTAAAAAGGCTGGAACCACTGCTAAGAAGAAAGTTGTTGAAATTCAAGATTTTAGAGAAGATTACAAATTAGGAGATCAACTTACAGTTGAGCTTTTTAAAGAAGGAGAATTTGTTGACGTTTCAGCAGATACGAAAGGTAAAGGTTTTCAAGGTGTAGTAAAACGTCACGGATTTGGTGGTGTTGGTCAAGCTACTCACGGTCAACATAACCGTTTAAGAGCTCCAGGATCTGTTGGTGCGGCATCGTATCCAGCAAGAGTATTCAAAGGTATGAAAATGGCCGGAAGAATGGGAGGAAATAAAGTAACTGTTCAAAATTTAAGAGTTTTAAAAGTTGTTCCAGAAAAGAACATACTTGTGGTTAAAGGAAGCATTCCTGGTCATAATAACGCTTATGTAATTATTCAAAAATAATGAAAGTATCAGTTTTAGACATACAAGGAAAAGATACAGGAAGAAAAGTAGAACTTTCTGATGCTGTATATGGAATAGAGCCAAATAATCATGCTGTTTATTTAGATGTAAAACAGTTTTTGGCTAACAAAAGACAAGGTACTCACAAATCTAAAGAGAGAGCTGAGATATCTGGAAGCACAAGAAAAATTAAAAAACAAAAAGGAACAGGTACAGCTCGTGCGGGTAGTATTAAGTCACCTTTGTTTAAAGGTGGAGGTAGAGTTTTTGGACCAAGACCTAAAGATTATTCTTTTAAATTAAACAAAAACTTAAAAAGATTAGCACGTAAATCTGCATTAAGTATTCAAGCAAAAGAGAACAATATTATTGTTGTAGAAGACTTTAATTTTGAAACTCCAAAAACTAAAAATTATACTGCAGTTTTACAAGCATTAGGTATAGAAAACAAAAAATCTATATTAGTGTTGGCTGAATCAAATAATAATGTATATTTGTCATCGCGCAATTTAAAAAGTGCAAAAACCATAACAAGTTCAGGTTTAAGTACTTATGAATTGTTAAATGCAAATAAAGTAATTCTTTCTGAAGGATCTTTAGAAGGAATTGAATCTAATTTAAGTAAATAGGTAACAGATATGAGTATTTTAATTAAACCTATTATAACGGAAAAAGCAACAAATGCAAGCGAATTATTTAATCGTTATACATTTATTGTGTCTAAGAAAGCTAATAAACTTGAAATTAAAAACGCTGTAGAAAAAACTTACGGTGTTACAATTGAAAGTGTGAAAACAATGAATTATCCAGTTCAACGCAATACAAAATACACTAAAAGTGGAATTGTTCAAGCAATGAAAGGAGCTTATAAAAAAGCAGTTGTTCAATTAGCTGAAGGTAATAATATTGATTTTTATAGCAATATATAAGAAGGATAAAAAATGTCAGTTAGAAAATTAAAACCAATAACACCAGGTCAGCGTTTTAGAGTAGTAAATGGGTTCGACACCATTACTGCTGATAAGCCGGAAAAAAGCTTAATAGCACCGAAAAAAAGATCTGGAGGTCGAAACAATAATGGTAAAATGACGATGCGCTACATTGGTGGTGGTCATAAGAAAAAATACCGTATTATTGATTTTAAAAGAAATAAAAATGGGGTTCCTGCAACCGTTAAAACAATTGAGTACGATCCAAATCGTACAGCTTTTATTGCATTGCTTAATTATGCAGATGGAGATAAAAGATATATCATTGCTCAAAACGGATTAAAAGTTGGACAAACTGTAATTTCTGGTGAGGGAGCTACTCCTGATGTTGGAAATACAATGTTGTTGAGCCAAATACCTTTAGGAACAACAATTTCTTGTATTGAGTTACATCCTGGTCAAGGAGCGGTATTAGCACGTAGTGCTGGTTCATTTGCTCAATTAATGGCAAGAGATGGTAAATACGCTACTGTGAAATTACCTTCTGGAGAAACTAGAATGATTTTATTAACTTGTTCTGCAACTATTGGCGTTGTGTCAAATTCAGATCATCAGTTGTTAGTTTCAGGAAAAGCAGGTAGAACTCGTTGGTTAGGAAGAAGACCACGTACAAGACCAGTTGTAATGAACCCAGTAGATCACCCAATGGGAGGTGGTGAAGGTCGTGCATCAGGAGGTCATCCAAGATCAAGAAAAGGAATTCCAGCAAAAGGATTCAAAACACGATCTAAGACGAAAGCGAGTAATAAATATATTATAGAACGTAAAAAGAAATAATTGATATATGGCACGTTCATTAAAAAAAGGACCTTACGTTGCTCTTCAACTAGAAAAGAAAGTTCAAGAGAAAGTAGAATCAGGAAATAAATCAGTTATCAAAACTTGGTCAAGATCTTCAATGATTACACCAGATTTTGTTGGACAAACAATAGCTGTTCATAACGGACGTCAGTTTGTTCCAGTATATGTTACTGAAAACATGGTAGGGCATAAGTTAGGAGAGTTTTCACCAACACGTTCTTATAGAGGACATGGTGCTGATAAAAAAAATAAAGGAAAAAAATAGTAGGTAATCATGGGAGTTCGAAAAAAAATAAGAGCACAACAGATAAAAGAGGAGAAAAAGCAAGTAGCTTTTGCTAAGCTTACGGGTTGTCCTACATCACCAAGAAAAATGCGTTTAGTTGCAGATTTAGTAAGAGGAGTAGAGGTTGAAAAAGCTTTACAAATTTTAAAATTTAATGTTAAAGAATCGTCAATAAATCTTGAGAAATTATTATTGAGTGCTATTGCAAATTGGCAAGCAAAAAATGAAGGTTCAAACATTGAAGATGCAGGATTATTTGTAAAAGAAATTTTTGTAGATAGCGCAGGAATGTTAAAGAGATTAAGACCAGCACCTCAAGGTCGTGCACACAGAATTAGAAAACGTTCTAATCATGTGACTTTAGTCTTAGGAAGTAAAAACGTTAGCAATTAATTATAAGTAGAAATGGGACAAAAAACAAATCCAATAGGAAATCGTTTAGGAATTATCAGAGGATGGGATTCTAACTGGTATGGAGGAAGAAACTACGGAGATAAAATTGCTGAAGATGATAAGATAAGAAGGTATGTTCATGCTAGATTATCTAAAGCAAGTGTTTCAACTGTAATTATTGAGCGTACACTTAAACTTGTAACCGTTACTATCACTACTGCTAGACCTGGTATTATTATTGGGAAAGGTGGACAAGAGGTAGACAAGTTAAAAGAAGAGCTTAAAAAGATTACCGGTAAAGAAGTTCAAATAAACATATTTGAAATTAAACGTCCAGAACTAGATGCTCGTTTAGTTGCAGCAAGTATTGCTCGTCAAATTGAGAATAGAATCTCATACAGAAGAGCTATTAAAATGGCAATTGCAGCAACAATGCGTATGAATGCAGAAGGTATTAAAGTTCAAATTTCAGGTCGTTTAAATGGTGCTGAAATGGCACGTTCTGAACACTATAAAGAAGGAAGAATTCCTCTTTCTACTTTTAGAGCCGATATTGATTATGCCCTTGCTGAAGCACATACTACTTACGGCCGTTTAGGTGTAAAAGTATGGATTATGAAAGGCGAAGTTTATGGAAAAAGAGAATTATCACCTTTGGTTGGACTTTCTAAAAAAGAAGGTAAAGGAGAAGGTAGAGGAAACTCTAAAAAGTCACAAGCTCGCAGAAGAAAATAATATTTAAAATTTACAAGGTAAAATGTTACAGCCAAAGAGAGTTAAATATCGTAAAGTACAGAAAGGGAAAGGGCAGATGTCAGGAGATTCACAAAGAGGGCACCAACTTTCTAATGGAATGTTTGGTATCAAAGCTTTGGAACAAGACTTACTTACGTCTCGTCAAATAGAAGCAGCTCGTATTGCGGCAACGCGTTATATGAAAAGAGAAGGTCAATTATGGATTAAAATATTTCCAGACAAGCCTATTACTAAAAAGCCATTAGAAGTTCGTATGGGAAAAGGTAAAGGTGCTCCTGAATATTTTGTAGCCGTAGTGAAACCAGGAAGAATCATGTTTGAAGTAGGTGGAGTGTCTATGGAAATAGCAAAAGAAGCTTTACGTTTAGCAGCACAAAAATTGCCTGTTAAAACTAAGTTTATTGTAGCTAGAGATTTTGATAACGCTTAATAACCGATTAAAGAAATGAAACAATCAGAAATTAAAGGATTATCAACGGAAGAGTTACAAGAGAAACTTGGAAGTTTAAAGAAAAGTTATACAGATCTAAAAATGGCTCACACAATTTCGCCATTGGAAACACCAATGCAATTAAGAGCCCTTAGAAAATCTGTAGCACGTGTTGCAACAGAATTAACTAAAAGAGAATTACAATAATTGTATTCAGAAGTAAAAGATGGAAAAAAGAAATCTTAGAAAAGAGAGAATAGGTGTAGTTTCAAGCAATAAAATGGAGAAATCTATTGTTGTTTCTGAAGTTAAAAAAGTGAAGCACCCTATGTACGGTAAATTCGTGTTAAATACTAAAAAGTATGTTGCACACGATGAGAAAAATGATTGCAATATTGGAGATACTGTTAGAATAATGGAAACACGTCCAATGAGTAAATCTAAACGTTGGAGATTAGTAGAAATCCTAGAAAGAGCAAAATAATATGTTACAGACAGAATCAAGATTACGAGTAGCAGATAATACTGGAGCTAAAGAAGTTTTAGTTATCCGCGTTTTAGGAGGAACCAAAAAACGTTATGCGTCAATTGGAGATAAAATTGTTGTAGCTGTAAAAGATGCTACTCCAAATGGATCTATTAAAAAAGGCCAAGTTGCAAAAGCGGTAGTTGTTAGAACGAAAAAAGAAATTAGAAGAAAAGACGGATCTTATATTCGTTTTGATGACAATGCGTGTGTATTGTTAGATGCTTCTGAGCAAATGAAAGGTACCCGTGTATTCGGACCTGTTGCAAGAGAACTTCGTGAAAAACAATTTATGAAGATTGTATCATTAGCACCTGAAGTGCTTTAAAACTTATAAATTATGAAGTTAAAGATAAAATCAGGAGATACTGTTAGAGTAATGGCAGGTGACCATAAAGGTGAAGAAGGAAAAGTAGTTACTATTTTTTCTAGTAAAAACAGAGCAATTGTAGAAGGTGTCAATTTGATATCAAAACATACAAAACCTAGTGCACAAAACCCTCAAGGTGGAATTGTGAAAAAAGAAGCTTCTATTCATATTTCTAATCTAATGCTTATCGAAAGCGGTAATGCAGTTAAAGTTGGATTTAGAACAGAAGGTGATAAGAAAGTTAGGTTTTCTAAAAAATCTGATAAAGCAATTTAGTTATGGCTTATATACCAAGACTTAAAGAAGAGTATAACAGTAGAGTAATAAGTGCTCTAACTGAAGAGTTCAGTTACAAAAACGTAATGCAAGTTCCTAAATTACAAAAAATTGTAGTTAGTAAAGGAGTTGGCGCTGCAGTAGCTGATAAGAAATTAATTGATTACGCTGTAGAAGAATTGACTAAAATTACTGGTCAAAAAGCATTATCAACAATATCTAAAAAAGACGTTGCAACTTTTAAATTACGTAAAGGAATGCCAATTGGTGCCAAAGTAACATTAAGAGGTGATAAAATGTATGAATTTTTAGATAGATTGGTAACAGCTTCCTTACCTCGTGTAAGAGATTTCGGTGGAATTAAAGCAAATGGTTTTGACGGAAGAGGAAACTATAATTTAGGTATTACTGAACAAATCATTTTCCCAGAAATTGATATTGATAAAGTAAACAAAATTAGCGGTATGGATATCACTTTTGTAACATCTGCAAATACTGATAAAGAGGCAAAATCATTATTAACGGAATTAGGTTTACCATTTAAAAATAATTAAGGAATGGCTAAAGAATCAATGAAAGCCCGTGAGGTTAAGAGAAAAAAATTAGTTGACAAGTATGCTGAAAAACGCAAAGCTTTAAAAGAAGCTGGTGATTATGAAGCATTACAAAAACTACCTAAAAATGCTTCTCCAGTGCGTTTACACAACAGATGTAAATTAACAGGAAGACCAAAAGGGTATATGAGACAATTTGGTATTTCGCGTGTAACATTCCGTGAAATGGCTAACCAAGGTTTAATACCAGGAGTTAGAAAAGCAAGCTGGTAAAATTATAAATTGGTTTTAGGTTCAATAAACAATTGAAAACCAAAACCGCAAAATTGAAATAAATGATTACAGATCCAATCGCAGATTATCTAACTAGAGTTAGAAATGCTATTATGGCAGGGCACAGAATTGTTGAAATTCCAGCTTCTAAAATTAAAAAAGAAATAACTAAGATTTTATTCGATCAAGGTTATATTTTAAGCTACAAGTTTGAGGACAATAACGTTCAAGGAACAATTAAAATAGCTTTAAAGTATGATAAGGCTACTAAATCTTCAGTAATTAAAAAATTACAAAGAGTAAGTACACCTGGTTTAAGGAAATATGTTGGGGCAACTGAAATGCCTCGTGTATTAAACGGTTTAGGTATAGCTATAGTTTCTACATCAAGAGGTGTAATGACTGGTAAAAAAGCTACCCAAGAGCATGTTGGTGGAGAAGTTTTATGTTACGTATATTAATAAAGAACTAAACAAAGATGTCAAGAATAGGAAATAATCCAATTACTTTACCAAATGATGTTACATTTGATATTAAAGAAAATGTAATAACTGTAAAAGGTAAATTGGGAGAGTTAACTCAGGAAATAGCAGGAGATATTACTGTTAAAGTTGAAGATGGAAACGTAGTTTTAGAACGTCCATCAGATAGTAAAGACCATAAAGCAAAACATGGTTTATACAGAGCTTTATTAAACAATATGATTACGGGAGTTTCAACAGGATGGACTAAACAATTAGAACTTGTGGGTGTAGGTTATAGAGCAAGTAATCAAGGTCAAGTACTTGATTTAGCTTTAGGATTTTCACACAATATAATTTTAGAATTAGCACCTGAAGTTAAAGTTGAAACCGTTTCAGAAAAAGGAAAAAATCCAATTATTAAATTAACTTCTTTTGACAAACAACTTGTTGGAGCAGTTGCAGCTAAGATTCGTTCTTTCCGTGCACCAGAACCATACAAAGGAAAAGGTGTTAAATTTGTTGGGGAAATATTAAGAAGAAAAGCAGGTAAATCTGCATAATAATTAAGAGTATTATGGCATTATCAAAGCTTGAAAGAAGAATTAGAATTAAACATAGAATTAGAAAAGTAGTATTTGGTACTGCTGATCAACCAAGATTATCTGTGTTTAGAAGTAATAAAGAAATTTATGCTCAGTTAGTTGATGATAATTTAGGTACAACCATTGTATCTGTATCATCAAGAGATAAAGAAATCGATGCTAAAGGAACTAAAACTGATGTAGCAAAGTTAGTAGGTAAAAGTATTGCCGAAAAAGCTATGAAAGTTGGAGTATCAAACGTAGCATTCGATAGAAATGGATTTTTGTATCACGGAAGAGTGAAAGCTCTAGCAGACGCTGCAAGAGAAGCAGGTTTAAAATTTTAGTAAATTATGTATCAGAAATACAATAACGTAGAAAGAGTAAAACCTAGTGGGTTAGAACTACAAGATCACTTAGTTGGTGTACAAAGAGTTACTAAAGTAACAAAAGGTGGTAGAGCATTTGGATTTTCAGCTATTGTTGTAGTTGGGGATGGAAATGGTGTTGTAGGACATGGATTAGGTAAATCTAAAGATGTTGCTTCAGCTATTGCAAAAGCAATTGAAGACGCAAAGAAAAATTTAGTAAGAGTTCCTATTATTAACCAAACGTTGCCTCATGAACAAAAAGGTAAATTTGGTGGAGCGAAAGTATTTTTAAAACCAGCTTCACACGGTACTGGGGTAATTGCAGGTGGTGCAGTTCGTGCGGTACTAGAATCTGTTGGTGTACATGATGTACTTTCTAAATCTCAAGGATCTTCAAATCCTCACAATGTGGTAAAAGCAACTTTTGATGCATTATTACAATTGCGTAGTGCAAGTATGATTGCTCAAGAGAGAGGAATTTCTTTAGAAAAATTATTTAAAGGATAAAACAAGGAGAAAGATGGCAAAAATAAGAGTAACACAAGTAAGAAGTAAAATTAGACGTCCACAAGATCAAAAAAGAACTTTAGAGGCACTAGGTTTACATAAAATGGATCAAGTAGTGGAACATGAAGCTACTCCATCAATCCTTGGAATGGTAAATAAAGTTAAACACTTAATTTCTGTTGAAGAAGTTAAATAACATATTTAAGAAATGACATTAAATAACTTACAACCTGCAGAAGGATCAGTTAAAAATCAAGGAAAACGTATTGGTAGAGGAGAAGGATCTGGTAAAGGTGGGACAGCTACTAGAGGACATAAAGGAGCAAAATCTCGTTCTGGATATTCTAAAAAAGTTGGTTTCGAAGGAGGTCAAATGCCTTTACAAAGACGTGTGCCTAAATTTGGTTTTAAAAATATTAATCGTAAAGAATATGTTGGTGTTAACTTGCATAAATTGCAAGAATTAATAGATAATAATATTATTACAGATACTGTAACTTTAGATGTTTTAATTGAAAATAGATTAGCAGGAAAAAATGACCTAGTAAAAATATTAGGTAATGGAGAGCTAAAAGCAAAATTAGATGTTAAAGTTCATAAATTTACAGCTACTGCTAAAGCAGCTATTGAAAAATTAGGCGGTACAGCAGAAACATTATAATATTTAAGTAAGATGAAAAAATTTATACAAACCATTAAAGACATTTGGACAATAGAAGAACTTAGAAATAAGATTTTATTGACACTTGGATTTATGGCTATTTATCGTTTTGCTGCTCAAATACCATTACCGGGAATTGATATTACTGCTGCTCAAGCTGCATTACAAAATCAAACTAGTGGAGGTGGAATTTTAGGCTTATTAGATATGTTTACTGGTGGAGCTTTTGCAAGAGCTTCAGTTGTAGCATTGGGTATTATGCCTTATATTTCTGCATCTATTGTGGTACAATTAATGGGAATTGCGGTTCCTTATTTACAGAAACTACAAAAAGATGGAGAAAGTGGAAGAAAGAAAATCAATCAAATTACACGTTGGTTAACTATTGCAATCACAATGGTTCAAGGACCGGCTTATATTACTAATATTTATCAATTAATTCCATCATCTGCTTTCTACATTAGTGGTAGTATGTTTTGGTTATCATCTATGGTAATTTTAACAGCTGGAACCATCTTTGCAATGTGGTTGGGTGAAAAAATTACTGATAAAGGAATTGGTAACGGTATTTCGTTATTAATTATGATTGGTATTATAGCTCGTTTTCCTGGAGCGTTTATTCAAGAAGCAGTATCTAAAATTTCCGCATCAAATGGTGGGTTAATTATGATACTTATTGAAGTAATCATATGGTTCGTAGTAATCTTAATTTGTGTTTATTTAGTTACTGCAGTAAGACGAATTGCTGTACAGTATGCTAGAAAAACCGTTGCAGGAAATATCAAAAGTGTATCGGGGTCAAGAGATTATTTACCTTTGAAATTAAATTCATCAGGAGTTATGCCAATAATATTTGCTCAAGCAATTATGTTTGCACCAGCTTTATTAGCTAGATCTGATAATGAGTTTATTAAATCAATTGGTATTGAATTTTCCAATATGTTTGGTTTATGGTATAATTTATTATTTGCATTTTTAATTATAATTTTTAGTTATTTTTACACCGCAATTACAATACCTACAAATAAGATGGCTGATGATTTAAAGCGTAGCGGTGGATTTATTCCAGGAATTAGACCAGGAAAAGATACAGCTGAAATGTTAGATAGAATTTTATCTCTTATAACATTCCCAGGTTCGTTATTTTTAGCTTTGGTTGCAATTTTGCCTTCTATTGTTATAAATTTTGGATTGACACAAGGATGGGCATTATTTTATGGAGGAACATCATTATTGATTATGGTTGGTGTTGCAATAGATACTATTCAACAAATTAATTCTCACTTATTAAATCGTCATTATGATGGTTTAATGAAAAAGGGTACTAAAAGAAAATCAATTTCATAATGGCAAAACAACCAGCAATACAACAGGACGGAACTATTACAGAAGCTTTGTCTAATGCTATGTTTCGAGTAGAGTTGGAAAATGGACATATAGTAACGGCTCATATATCAGGTAAAATGCGTATGCATTACATTAAATTATTACCTGGTGATAAAGTTAAACTGGAAATGAGTCCATATGATTTAACAAAAGCAAGAATTACTTACAGATACTAAAGATAAAACGATGAAAGTTAGAGCATCAGTAAAAAAGAGAAGTGCCGAGTGCAAGATTGTGCGTAGAAAAGGCAGATTATATGTAATCAACAAAAAAAATCCTAGATTTAAACAAAGACAAGGATAATTATGGCAAGAATAGCAGGTATTGATATTCCAAAAAACAAAAGAGGTGTTATTGCCTTAACGTATATTTTTGGAATTGGAAAAAGCAGAGCTAAAGAAATTTTAGCAATTGCAAAAGTTAGTGAAGATACAAAAGTTCAAGATTGGACTGATGATGAAATTCATAACATTAGAGAACAAGTAGGAACTTACAATATTGAAGGTGAATTACGTTCTGAAATTCAATTAAACATTAAGCGTTTAATGGATATTGGTTGTTATAGAGGAATCCGTCATAGATCTGGATTACCTTTACGTGGTCAAAGAACAAAAAATAATTCTAGAACTAGAAAAGGTAAGCGTAAAACTGTAGCTAATAAGAAAAAGGCAACTAAATAATAACTAATATTATGGCGAAAACAACTTCAAAAAAACGTAAAGTTATTGTAGAGGCAGTAGGTGAAGCTCACATTACAGCTTCATTTAACAATATTATTATTTCACTTACTAATAAAAAAGGTGATGTAATTTCTTGGTCATCAGCTGGAAAAATGGGATTTAGAGGTTCTAAAAAGAATACTCCTTATGCTGCTCAATTAGCTGCAGAAGATTGTGCAAAAGTTGCACATGAAGCAGGTATGAGAAAAGTAAAAGTGTATGTTAAAGGACCAGGTAACGGAAGAGAATCTGCAATCAGATCTATTCATAATTTAGGAATTGAAGTTTCTGAAATTATTGACGTTACTCCATTACCACACAATGGTTGTAGACCTCCAAAAAGAAGAAGAGTATAATTATAATAAATTTTAACCGATAGGATTATATGATTATCGAAGGATTAGCCTTAATTCATAATCCCTATCAATTAACAAATAAAAATGGCAAGATATACAGGACCAAAAACTAAAATTGCTCGTAAATTTGGTGAAGCAATTTTTGGAGATGATAAAGCTTTTGAAAAAAGAAATTATCCTCCAGGACAACACGGAGCTAACAAGCGTAGAGGTAAAAAATCTGAATACGCAATTCAGTTAGAAGAAAAGCAAAAAGCTAAATATACCTATGGTATTTTAGAAAAACAATTTAGAAACATATTTAAAAAAGCATCGGCATCGTCAGGTGTTACAGGTGAGATTTTATTACAATTATGTGAATCTAGATTGGATAATGTTGTATACAGATTAGGAATTGCTCCTAGTAGAAGTGCAGCACGTCAGTTAGTATCTCATAGACATATAACAGTTAATGGAGAATTAGTTAGTATTCCTTCATATACTTTAAATGCTGGTGATGTAGTTGCTGTTAGAGAAAAATCTAAATCATTAGTTGCTATTGAAGATTCTTTAGCTAATAGAAATGATGTATATGAATGGCTTACTTGGAATTCAGATACAAAACAAGGTAACTTTGTAAGTGTACCTGAAAGAATTCAAATTCCTGAAAATATCAAGGAACAATTAATCGTAGAGTTATACTCTAAATAATTTTAAAGATACCAATTCTATTATGGCAATTTTAAATTTTCAAAAGCCCGATAAAGTAATTATGATCGATTCTACCGATTTTAGTGGTAGATTTGAGTTCAGACCTTTAGAACCTGGATTTGGTTTAACGGTTGGTAATGCTTTAAGAAGAGTGTTATTATCTTCTTTAGAAGGTTTTGCAATAACATCACTTCGTATTGAAGGTATTGAACACGAATTTTCAACAATTAAAGGTGTTGTTGAAGATGTAACTGAAATTATCTTAAATTTAAAGCAAGTACGTTTCAAAAAGCAAATTGATGATACTGATAGAGAAACTGTAAATGTTTCTATTTCAAATCAAAGTCAGTTAACTGCCGGAGACTTACAAAAATATATTTCTGGTTTTCAAGTATTAAATCACGATTTAGTAATTTGTAATATGGAAAAATCTGTTACTTTAGATTTTGAAATTACAATTGAAAAAGGAAGAGGATTTGTACCAGCTGAAGAAAACAAAAAATCAGGAGTAGCTTTAGGAACAATTTTTACAGATTCTATTTTTACACCTATTAAAAATGTAAAATACGCTGTTGAAAACTTCCGTGTAGAACAAAAAACAGATTACGAAAAATTGGTTTTTGACATTACTACAGACGGGTCAATTGCACCTAAAGATGCTTTAACCGAGGCTGCAAAAATTTTAATTCATCATTTTATGTTATTCTCAGATGAGCGTATAACTTTAGAAGCTGATGAAATTGCTCAAACTGAAACTTATGATGAAGAGTCTTTACATATGCGTCAGTTGTTAAAAACAAAGTTAGTGGATATGGATTTATCTGTAAGAGCACTAAATTGTTTAAAAGCTGCTGAAGTTGATACATTAGGAGATTTAGTATCATTTAATAAAAACGATTTAATGAAGTTCCGTAATTTCGGTAAAAAATCTTTAACTGAACTTGATGAATTAGTTCATAATAAAGGTTTGAATTTTGGGATGGATTTAAGCAAATATAAATTAGATAAAGATTAATTTAAAACGAAAGTTTTAATTACGATAAGATAAGATGAGACACGGAAAGAAATTTAATCACTTAGGAAGACAAACCGCACATAGAAAAGCTATGCTTGCTAATATGGCTTGTTCTTTAATTGAGCATAAAAGAATTAACACAACTGTTGCTAAAGCAAAAGCATTACGTCAGTTTGTTGAGCCTTTAATCACAAAATCAAAAGATGATACTACGCATAATCGTAGAATTGTATTTAGTTATTTACGTAACAAATATGCAATTACTGAATTATTTAAAGAAGTATCAGTTAAGGTTGCGGATAGACCAGGAGGATATGTTCGTATCATTAAATTAGGAAATCGTCAAGGAGATAACGCTCCAATGGCTATGGTTGAACTAGTTGATTACAACACAACATACAATCCAAATAGTAAAAAGAAAAAGAAAACAACGCGTAGAGGAAAGTCTAAAAAGGCTGAAGACACTGTTGTTGATGCCGCAGATACAACTGAAGAAACTAAGAGTGATAATTAATGTTAATTAATCATCAATTATAAAATAAAAAGGATAAATTATTAATAATTTATCCTTTTTTTTACCTTTATAATAAATAATTAAAAAAAAACTTATGAAAAAGATATTTGTATTCCTGTTTTCAATATCAACTGCTTATTTTTTACAAGCTCAAACATTTATAAATTACAATACTTTGTCCGGAAAAGATGCCGGAGCAACTGTCAGTGCTTATATTAATAATAATTCTGAAATGAGTGGGAGTTTTTATTTGTATGAAAATTGGGAAAATAATGCAACTGTTTTATTTAAAAATGAAGAAGTTTTGATAAAAAACATAAACTTTGATGCATTAAGAGGCAAATTTGTTTCCCAAATTTCTACTGATTCTGTATTCGTATTCTATAACTTAGATAAAGTTTTTATTTTAGGAAAAACTTTTATAAATATAAATAACAAATATTATCAAAGTTTAGATAGTAGCAACCCAGAAAATGGATTTTTAAAAGAATATTATATTAAAGAAATTAAACCCGAAGTTCATGTAATTTCCAACAAAGTTTTAAAACCCGGTGAAAAGAAATTAATGCATAAATATTATATGTATTTAAATAATACACTAACAGAAATAAATTTAAAAAAGAAAGATATTTTAAA
>NZ_FOZP01000008.1:7500-222059 GCF_900116115.1 Lutibacter maritimus
TATTGACGAAATAATTGAAATAAAATGTTACTGAAAATGGTAAGAGAAACTAAAAAATTGACATTCTATAAACCTACTACTGATAAATTTTTTGAAAGACCTTTAATTAATGAAAATATTTCAGCAGGTTTTCCTTCTCCTGCAGAAGATTTTAAAGAAATAAGAATTAGTTTGGACAAAGAATTAATTAAAAATGTTGATGCAACTTTTTATGCAAGAGTTAGAGGGAATTCTATGATTGATGCAAATATTGAAGATGGTGATTTATTAGTAATTGATAGAAGTATTGAAGCTAGAAATGATAAAATTGCGGTGTGTATGGTAGATGGCGAATTTACCATTAAACGATTAAAGGTTGAAAAATATTGTATTTATTTAATGCCAGAAAATAACAAGTATAAGCCTATAAAAGTTACTGAAGAAAATGAGTTTATTGTATGGGGAATAGTAACTTATATTATAAAAAAAGTATAATGCGTGAGCCCTTCGACTGCACTCAGGACAGGCTTATTCTTATTAATTCAGTAACTATTTACCCTATTTCACAAAAGATTTAGTGAAAGACGTGCCGGCATTTTTATTGCCGGCACGCCCACTTATTTTAATCTTGTAAAATACTTCTTGAGATTACAATTTTTTGAATCTCCGAAGTACCTTCATAAATTTGAGTAATTTTAGCATCACGCATTAAGCGTTCTACGTGATATTCTTTAACAAAACCATAACCGCCGTGTATTTGTACTGCCTCAATAGTTACTTGCATAGCCATTTCTGCAGCATATAATTTAGCCATAGCACCACTTAAATCGTAATTTTGTTTTTGATCTTTTTCCCAAGCAGCTTTTATACATAAGTGACGCGCAGCTTCAATTTGCACAGCCATATCTGCTAGTTTAAAAGCAATAGCTTGATGTTTGCTAATTTCTTTGCCAAAAGCTTTACGCTCTTTAGAATATTTTAAAGCCAATTCGTAAGCGCCTGATGCAATTCCCAAAGCTTGTGATGCAATTCCAATTCTTCCACCAGCTAAAGTTTTCATAGCAAATTTAAATCCAAAACCATCTTCTCCAATTCTATTTTCTTTAGGGACTTTAACATCGGTAAACATTAAAGAATGTGTATCAGAACCTCTAATGCCTAATTTATTTTCTTTTGGGCCCACAACAAAACCTTCCATCCCTTTTTCAACAATTAAAGCGTTTATACCTTTGTGCATTTTTTCGGGATGTGTTTGTGCAATTACCAAATAAACACTGGCATTATTTCCGTTTGTAATCCAGTTTTTGGTACCATTTAGTAAATAATAATCTCCTTTATCAACAGCAGTAGTTTTTTGTGAAGTTGCGTCAGAACCAGCTTCTGGTTCACTTAAACAAAAGGCGCCAATTATTTCTCCTTTGGCTAAAGGAACTAAATATTTTTGTTTTTGGTCTTCTGTTCCAAAATGTTCCAATCCCCAGCAAACCAATGAGTTGTTTACAGACATTACAACAGAGGCCGATGCATCAATTTTTGAAATTTCTTCCATTGCTAAAACATAAGAAACAGTATCTAAACCACTTCCTCCGTATTTTGGGTCTACCATCATTCCTAAAAAACCAAGTTCGCCCATTTTTTTTATTTGTTCCGCAGGAAATTGTTGTTTTTCATCGCGTTCAATTACGCCAGGTAATAATTCAGTTTGAGCAAAATCGCGTGCTGCATCGCGTATCATTATTTGTTCTTCAGATAAGTTAAAATCCATAATTGATAATAGTTTGATGTTTAGTAGTACTTTTTATCAAATATAAGTCTTTTATAAGTAAAAAATTGTTAAATATGTAACATATTAGAAAACGTAACTTTTTTTGAATGAAAGAAAAAAAATGGCATATTATTGGGTTAATGTCTGGTACCTCTTTAGATGGATTAGATATTGTTTATACACAAATTTGTTTGGGTAAAAATGGCTATAAGTTTAAAATTATTTATTGTGAAACAATTCCATATACTAAAAATTGGGAGGATAATTTAAGAAATGCTTTTTCGGCTTCGGAAAATGAAATTAATAAATTACACATAAATTACGGGATTTATTTAGGAGAAGCTGTGAATGTATTTATTGCTAAAAATAATATTTCAGTTGTAGATTTTATGGCTTCGCATGGACATACCATATTTCATAAACCAAATGAAGGTTATACGTTACAAATTGGTGATGGACAAACTATAAGTGCTATAACAGGTTTAAAAGTAATTTGCGATTTTAGAACGCAAGATATAGTGTTTGGTGGGCAAGGTGCACCATTAGTTCCAATTGGCGATCAATTGTTGTTTTCTGCTTATAAATATTGTTTAAATTTAGGTGGATTTGCTAATATTTCTTTTCAAGAAAATGATCAAAGAATTGCTTTTGATGTTTGTCCGGTAAATATTGTAATGAATCATTATGCTAAATTAGTTGGCTTTCCTTTTGATGAAAATGGTAATTTGGCAAAAAAAGGGAGAATTCATGCTAATTTATTAAACGAATTAAATGCAATTCCTTTTTATACTGCAGCAACACCAAAATCGTTAGGTTTTGAGTTTATAAAAGAAACTATTTTTCCAATAATTAATAAATATCAATTAAAAGTGGAAGATGTTTTAAGAACTTTTGTAGCACATATAGTTTTTCAAATTATAAACTGTTTAGATAATAATTCCACATCAAGTTTGTTAATAACTGGAGGTGGTGCTTTTAATTCCTTTTTAATTGAAGAGTTAAAACAGGCTTCAAAAAATACCATTGTTATTCCTAACAATAAGATAATTAACTATAAAGAAGCCTTAATTTTTGCTTTTTTAGGGCTGCTTAGAAGTGAAAATAAGATAAATTGTTTAAGCAGTGTAACAGGAGCAAAAAAAGACCATAGTTCTGGAAAAATCTTCATAAATCAAGTATAGTTTTCACTATATTTGTTGGTATTATTAATCAAGCTAATAATTCTAAATCATTTTAATTATGACACAAATGTAACCTCCTTTGGGAGGAAATAATTTAAAGTAAACAGTTGAATAGTTAAAGTGAATATTGATTTTATATACATAAAACATGAAAGAATTATTAAAAAAATACGAGAATAAGCAACCAGAAATAGTGTTTCATTGGAAAGACCAAGAAACCGAAGCAGAAGGTTGGACAGTAATAAACTCATTACGTGGCGGTGCAGCTGGTGGAGGAACAAGAATGCGTAAAGGGTTAGATATGAATGAAGTACTTTCGTTAGCCAAAACTATGGAAGTAAAATTTACAGTATCCGGTCCAGCCATTGGTGGCGCAAAATCGGGTATTAATTTTGACCCAAACGACCCAAGAAAAGAAGAAGTTTTAAGACGTTGGTACAAAGCCGTTTCTCCGCTGTTAAAATTTTATTATGGAACAGGAGGCGATTTAAATGTGGATGAAATTCACGATGTTATTCCAATGACTGAAGAATGTGGTGTTTGGCACCCTCAAGAAGGCGTTTTTAATGGACATTTTAAACCAACTGAAGCAGAGAAAATTAACAGAATTGGTCAACTACGTCACGGAGTTATTAAAGTTATTGAAGATCAAAAATACTCACCAGATTTATCAAAAAAATATACAGTAGCAGATATGTTAACTGGTTATGGTGTTGCCGAAGCTGTGAAACATTATTACCATATTTACGGAGGTAATATAGAAGGTAAACGGGCCATAATTCAAGGTTTTGGAAATGTAGGAGCTGCCGCAGCCTATTACTTAACACAATTAGGAGCAAAAGTTGTTGGTATTATAGATATTTCTGGAGGTTTAATAAGTGAAAAAGGATTTTCAATGGAAGAAATGACTCACTTATTTTTACATAAAGATAAAAATAAGTTAAATGCTGCTAGTTTAATTCCTTTTGAAGAAATAAATGAGAAAATTTGGAGCTTGCCAAGTGAAATATTTATTCCTGCTGCTGCTTCACGTTTGGTTACAGAAGCACAAGTAACTAAAATGATTGCATCAGGATTAGAAGTAATTTCACCAGGAGCCAATGTTCCTTTTGCTGATAAAGAAATATTTTTTGGTCCTATTATGGAATTTGCCGATAAAAAAGTAAGTTTGCTCCCAGATTTTATTTCTAACTGTGGAATTGCAAGAGTATTTGCATATTTAATGGAATCTAAAGTAGAGTTACCTATGAAAGATAGTGCTATTTTTGAAGATACATCAACTACCATAAAAAAAGCATTAGAAAAAACTTATCAGAAAAATAATAGTAAAAAAGAAATTTGTAAAACAGCTTTTGAAATAGCACTAAATCAATTAGTTTAAAATAAATATGGAAACACTCATTATAATAATTTTTATTTTAGGTTATTTAGCAATAACTCTTGAACACAATTTAAAGTTAGATAAATTAATACCTGCATTAGGTATGATGGCTATATTATGGGCAATTGTTGCTTTTGGTATAGATACTTTTGCAAATTGGTTTGATTCTGCTTCACATGCATTAATAAATGGGTTTTCTAACTTTACAAGTGCCGAAAAACATCATTTATTAGAAGAAACGTTATTGCATCATTTAGGAAAAACAGCTGAAATTTTATTTTTCTTATTAGGAGCAATGACCATAGTTGAAATAATAGATTATTTTGATGGTTTTGCCACATTTAAAAATTATATTAAAACTAAGAACAAGAAAAAGCTGTTATGGATTTTTGCCAGTCTTGCTTTTATTTTATCGGCAATTATAGATAATTTAACAGCAACGATTGTTTTAATTACAATTCTTCAAAAAATTATTAATGAAAAAGAAACGCGTTTGTGGTTTGCAGGTTTAATTATTATTGCTGCAAATGCTGGTGGAGCTTGGTCTCCAATCGGTGATGTTACAACAACAATGTTGTGGATTGGGAAAAAAGTAACTTCTGCTAAATTAATAGAATATTTAATTATCCCTTCTTTATTATGTGTAGTTGTACCTGTTTTAATAGCTTCTTTTATGAAACCATTTAAAGGAAATTTAACAGTTTTAGAAGAAGAATCTACCGCACCAAAAAGTCAATACGGTCCAACAATGTTGTATTTAGGCTTATCAGCAATTATATTTGTGCCAATATTTAAAACAATTACGCATTTACCACCTTATGTAGGTATGATGTTATCATTAGCCGTTGTTGGTATTTTTGCAGAAATTTATAGTAGATCTCAATTTAGTTTATCACACGCAATAGATGATGAAGGAGATGATTCGCACGGATTTCATAGTCCTGTTCATAAATCATTGTCAAGAATTGAAATGCCAAGTGTATTGTTCTTTTTTGGTATTTTAATGGCAGTAGCTGCACTTGAATCTTTAGGAATGTTATTTATTGGAGCGGAACATTTAAAAACAATAATTCCAAATACTGATGTTGTTATTATGTTGTTAGGTTTGGGTTCTGCTGTTGTAGATAATGTGCCATTAGTTGCCGCAAGTATGGGAATGTTTCAACAACCAATAGATGATCATATTTGGCATTTTATTGCATACTCAGCTGGTACAGGTGGTAGTATGCTTATTATTGGGTCGGCTGCTGGAGTAGTTGCAATGGGTATGGAAAAAATTAATTTCTTTTGGTATTTTAAAAATATCGCTTGGTTAGCAGCTATAGGTTTTGTGGTTGGTGCTTTGGCTTTTATGTTTTTAAGACAATTTTAAATAATAAGCCCAAGTTCATTCTTGGGTTTTTTATAATAGTTATATTACAATTTTCAAGTAGTTATTTCGTTTAAGAAAAATAAAATAAAAATTAAATCTATGATATTAACAATTCTGCAAGATTCAAATGAAATTATAGGTGAAGTTATTTCAGAAGAAAAAACACTTTCAATTTATAATTTAATAATGGATGGTGGTTTAGGAGGACAAATTATCATTGCAATTTTATTGGTTTTATTAGCATTGGCACTGTACATTTATTTTGAACGTTTTTTTGCCATAAAAGCAGCTTCACAAACCGATAGTAATTTTATGAACCAAATTAGAGACCATGTTTCGCATGGAAAATTAGATTCGGCTAAAGTGCTATGTGCTCAAGCAAATTCACCAGCTGCTCGATTGGTTGAAAAAGGAATTTCCAGAATCGGAAAACCTCTGGCAGATATTCATACAGCTATTGAAAATGCAGGAAGATTAGAAATATATAAACTAGAAAAAAACGTAAGTGTTTTAGCAACTATTGCAGGTGCTGCACCAATGTTAGGATTTTTAGGAACTGTTGTTGGAATGATTGTTGCTATTCATGAAATAGCCAATGCAGGTGGACAAATAGATATTAAAATGTTATCTGATGGTTTGTATACAGCTATGACAACAACTGTAGCGGGATTAATTGTTGGTATTATTGCATATGTTCAATACAATCATTTGGTAGTTAGAACTAATAAAGTAGTTTATGAAATGGAGGCGAAATCGGTTGAGTTTTTAGATTTATTAAACGAACCAATTTAATATGGATATTAGAGGAAGAAATAAGGTAAATCCTAACTTCAACATGTCATCAATGACTGACATTGTTTTTCTATTGCTCATATTTTTTATGATAACTTCAACGTTAGTAACCACAAGTGCTTTAGATATTTTATTACCAAAAGCAAGTGGTAAAACCGAAAATAAAAAATCGATCTCAGTAAGTATCACAAAAGCACTGGCATATTATATTGACAATAAAGAAACTAATGAGGAAACTTTGGAACAAGAATTGTTAGTATTATTAGAAGGGAAAGAAAACCCAACAATAATTTTAAGAGCTGAAGAAGGTGTGCCCATAGAACATGCTGTTAAGGTGATGGATATTGCCAATAGAAACAGATTTAAAGTAATTTTAGCCGTTAGACCAAAATAAGGATTTGAATTTTTTAGATACAAAATATAAAAGGCAGTCTGCTGCAATAACAAGTGTTCTTATGAGCTTGTTATTGGTTGCAATATTATTTGTTGGAATGACATATCTCGATCCGCCAGAAGAATATGGAATTGCTGTAAATTTTGGAACTTCAGATGTTGGAATGGGAGATAAGCAACCAACAGAACTATTAAAATCTGCTCCTCAGGAAATATCAGAACGAAAAGAGCAAATTGTAGAGGAACAAGTTACAGAAACTACATCTAATAAAAATGAAGAAGTACTTACACAAAATACCGAAGATGCCATTGCAATAAAAAAACAAATTGAAGCTAAAAAAAGAGCTGATGAAATTGCTAAATTAGAAAAAATTAAGCAAGATGCCATAGCAAAACAAAAAGCGGAAGAAGATGCTAAACGAAAAAAATTAGATGCTTTAATTGGTGGTGTAAGCAATTCTAAAGGAACTGCAACTGGAGGAGAAGGTGATGATAATACTGCTGGAGACAAAGGTAAAATTACTGGTGACCCAAATGCAAATGGATATTATGGAAATGGCGGAAATGGCGGTGGAGGAGATTATCAATTAGGAAATAGAAAACCAATAACCAGACCAAAACCAGATTATATTTGTGACGAAGAAGGTGTAGTTGTAGTTAGTATTGAAGTTGATACCAACGGTAATGTTATTAAAGCTACTCCTGGAGTTAAAGGTTCAACTAATACAGCAGCATGCTTAATGTCTCAGGCTAAAGAAGCTGCATTAAAAACTAAATGGTCATCAGATAGTAAAGCACCTTCTAAACAAGTTGGTACAATAAAGTACAGATTTTCATTATCACAATAATTTTTAATGGATTATAATAGCACCCTAAATTGGATGTTTTCACAATTGCCAATGTTTCAAAGGCAAGGAAAAACAGCTTTTAAAAAAGATTTAACCAACAGTATTGCACTCTCTAAGCATTTAAATTTTCCTGAAGCAAGATTTAAAACCATTCATGTTGCTGGCACCAATGGAAAAGGTTCAACAAGTCATATGTTAGCATCTGTTTTACAAGAAGCTGGTTATAAAGTTGGGCTGTATACTTCACCTCATTTAAAAGACTTTAGGGAGCGTATAAAAATAAATGGAGAAGTTATCCGAAAAATAGATGTTATTAATTTCATTAAGAAGAATAGGCTGTTCTTTGAAATGAATAGTTTGTCTTTTTTTGAAATGACAGTTGGTTTGGCGTTTGAATATTTTGCGAAACAAAAAGTAGATATTGCTATTATTGAAGTTGGTTTAGGTGGAAGATTAGATTCTACTAACATAATTACACCCGAAGTTTCTGTAATTACAAATATTGGATTAGATCATACACAGTTTTTAGGCGAAACACTACCTGAAATTGCTTTTGAAAAAGCTGGAATTATAAAAAATGAAGTTCCAGTTGTTATTGGAGAATTTCAAAATGAAATTTTTCATGTTTTTGAAGAAAAAGCGAAACAATGTAAATCAAAGTTATATTTAGCTTCAAAAAATATTAAAGAAATCTACCAATCCGATTTAAAAGGAATATATCAACAGCACAATATAAAAACTGTTATTCAAACAATTGAAGTGTTAAATTCTAAAGGATATATTATTTCAAATAATAATTTGAAAAATGGTTTAAACAATGTTGTAAAACATACAGGTTTACTTGGAAGATGGCAACAAATTAGTGAAAATCCTAAAGCAATTTGCGATACAGGTCATAATAAAGAAGGATTATTATATGTTTTAAATCAGTTAAAAGGGGAAAAATACGATAAATTACATTTTGTTTTTGGCGTTGTTAATGATAAAGAGTTATCAACTATTTTACCTTTATTTCCAAAAGATGCAGTTTATTATTTTTGTAAACCAGAAATTCCTAGAGGTTTAGATGCAAAAGAATTACAACAAAAGTGTGCTGCGTTTAATTTAGTAGGTAATGTTTATTTATCAGTTAGTGAGGCTTATAAAAACGCAAAATTAGCCACCAATAAAAACGATTTGGTTTTTATTGGTGGTAGTACTTTTGTAGTTGCTGAAGTTGTTTAAAAAGTTAAATTAGTGCTACTTTAAATAAGTTGCAACTTCAATTTTAACTTCACTCCAAGTTTTAGAAATGCCATCTTCACCAGTATGAAGTTCAGCACAAACTGTATTTAACGCTGTAATAGCTGCTTGCGCTTTCCAATTGTCTAAATCCATAACAGCTTCAATTGTGACCATTTGTCCGTCAACAACATAAGTTATAGGTAGTGTTTGTGTAATTCCATTCATTGTTATATCAACAGAGCCAGAATTTTCATTTTGCATATGAATTTCTCCTAAAATATTAGTGGTATTTTCCATAGTGCCAAAAAAGAATTTTTTTAGCTTACCATCTCTAATTGTGTCATTAGTATGTAAACTATTAACAGGAATTTTAAATTTTAAATTATTTAAAGTTTCTATTGCTGTATTTCCAGTTTTTAAACTATCAATTTCAACTTCGGTAAATTCACCCTTAACAGGAACTTTACTAGTTGTTTTATAAGCGATCCATTTTATTGATGTAGTTTTTGAATCAATTGTAAATGTTTTAGCTTTATTTTCAATTTCTTTTTTAGGTGTTTCTTTGCAAGAAAAGAAAATAACTAAAATTAAAAAACTTAATGTAATTACTTTTTTTATCATGATTTTAAATATTTATTTACGAGTTCTATATATTTTTGTTTTGCTTCTTTTTCAGATAGATGATTTAGCTGAAACCAAGCATTTAGTTTAAAAGCATTTCTTAGCTCCACATCTCCTGATGGTTCTTCATAATTGTTTCCTTTTGTTGCTTGTTTATAGTAAGCATAAAATTGAAGCATTATATCTGGAGGGAGTTTAATTTTTGTTGAAGATGCAACCTCATAGGCTTCTTCAAACTGGATATCTAACGCTGTTTTCATGAATTAAAGAATTTAATTTACAGCATAGCAATAATTTGCTCACCTCCCTTAACCTTGTCATTTAAATTCACTTTAATAGCTGCGGTTAAAGGTAAAAATAAATCTACTCTAGATCCAAATTTGATAAAACCAGCATCAGTTCCTTGAATAACATTCATTTTTGGTTGAGCGTAATTTACAATTCTTTTTGCCAAAGCACCTGCTATTTGTCTGTATAAAATTTCTCCTATTACTTTATTTTCTATTACAACCGTTGTTCTTTCATTTTCTTCAGAAGCTTTTGGGTGCCATGCTACTAAGTATTTTCCTGGGTGATATTTACTATATTTTATTTCTCCACTAATTGGGTATCTAGTAACATGAACATTTAAAGGAGACATAAATATGGAAACTTGTATGCGATTTTCATTAAAATATTCTTTTTCAAAAACTTCTTCAATTACAACAACTTTTCCATCAACTGGGGCAATTATTGCGTTATCACTTAGTTGAGTGTTTCTTTTTGGGTTTCTAAAAAATTGTAAGATAGTTATATAAAATATTAATAAGCAAACAGCTAAAAGTTTATTTAACCAATTTATTACAACAAAACTATCTATTAAAATTATGCCTAAACCAACAGTAAAAGTTGCTATTAAAATTATTTTATAACCTTCTTTATGAAACATATTTATTGTATAATTTGTAAGTAAATAAATATAAATGGCGCAGCAAATATAACGCTATCAAATCTGTCTAAAAAGCCTCCGTGACCTGGAATAAAGTTGCTACTGTCTTTAACTCCAGCTTGTCTTTTAAACATTGATTCTATTAAATCACCTAATACACCAAATATACTAACAATTCCTGCAATTACAACCCATTGGGTTATTGAATGTGTTGTAAATTGATTTGCAATAACAAAACTGGCAAGAAAGGTTGCAACCATTCCGCCTATAAATCCTTCAATGGTTTTGTTGGGCGAAATACGTTCTAAAAGCTTATGTTTTCCAAAATTTTTACCTACTAAAAAAGCAAAAGTATCGTTGGTCCAAATTAAAATAAAAACACCTAAAATAGTAGAGTTTACATAATTAAAAGTAGCGTTTAAAAACGGGATCTGTACAATTAAAGTAAAAGGTACTACTATGTATATAATGGTTAAAAATATTTTACCTAAATGACTTATAACTTCTTCTTTTTTAGCAAATAAAATGGAAGCAAAAGACATAAATATGGTTAAAAATAAAGCAACACCTACATATTCAAAAATCATTATTGAAGGTAAATCTTCAACATTTAAAATGTTTCCAAATATAAAAACTAAAATACCAATGATATATGGGAAAATACTTTTTAAGCCAATCATTTTTTTGAATTCATATAAGCAGAAAATCATTAAAACAAAAAATAAGCTAATAAAAGATATTTTACTAAAAAGGATACAAAATATTAAAACACTTACAAAAATAATTCCTGAGAGTGCACGTTTAAAAAGTTTTCTCATAAGTTATAAATCTTCAAACAGCAATAAATATAAGTTTTTTGCATTGGAACTGCCATAACTCATAAAATCAGTTTCTTCAAAATTTGGATTATAATTTTTTATTGCACTTATATTACTTGGAATGTTTCCTTGGTAACGTGTTTTTATTCCTGTTAAACTTTCTCCTTTAGTTTTAACTAATTGACTTGTTGTAGCGTACACTATAAAATTTTCAGAAAGATCAGCTATTTTAAATTCTTTTAATTGATTTGAAGAGAATAATATACTTCCATTTTCTGCTATTAAATGCTCACAGGATGTAAAAAGAGGAAAATCATTACTCAATTTTTCAACTGTTTTTACATTTACAGTTTTTATAAGTTTCATTAAATCAGTATCATTACAAATAATAGATTCCCAAGAGTTTTCTTGAATAATATTTGCTAAGTGTTGCGTAACTTCTTGTAGGGAAGTGCAATACAAAAATTTACCATTATTTTTGATAAAATTTTGGACAAATATTTGATCTAACGATAAATTTTGAACATCTAAAGACTCATCTTCAGGTTCAGGTTGCTTTGGGGCATTAAATAATTTTTTGAAAAAACTCATTATTTATTTTGAATAATTTCAAAATTATAAAAAACTTATCAATTTATTCAACAGTTTCTGATGAATTTTCAGTTTTAGATGAATCTTCTGAATGAAAAACTTCTTTTTCAAAAGGTCTTTTTCCAAAAATTACTTCTAAATCGTTTTTAAATATTACTTCTTTCTCTAATAAAAGTTCTGCTAGTGTTATTAATTTATCTTTATTATCACTTAAAATTTTAATAGCTCTTTGGTATTGAACTTCAATAAGCTCAGAAATTTCCTTATCAATTACTTGTGCAGTTTCTTCACTGTATGGCTTTGTGAAGCTGTATTCAGATTGCCCTGATGAATCATAATAAGTGATATTTCCAATTTTATCATTTAATCCATAAACCGTAACCATTGCTCTAGCTTGACGTGTAATTTTTTCAAGATCATTTAAAGCACCTGTTGAAATTTTATCAAACATTAATTTTTCAGCTGCTCTTCCTGCTAAAGTAGCACACATTTCGTCTAGCATCTGTTCTGCTAACACAATTTGACGTTCTTCTGGTAAATACCAAGCGGCTCCTAATGATTGTCCACGTGGAACTATAGTAACTTTTACCAATGGAGCTGCGTGTTCTAACATCCAACTTGCTGTTGCGTGTCCAGCTTCATGAAAAGCAATAGTTTTCTTTTCTCTTGGTGATATAATTTTATTCTTTTTTTCTAAACCTCCTACAATTCTATCAACTGCATCTAAAAAATCTTGATGATGCACGGCTTTTTTACCTTTTCTGGCTGCAATTAAAGCGGCTTCATTACACAAGTTAGCAATATCAGCTCCTGAAAAACCTGGAGTTTGTTGTGATAAAAATTCAATATCTGCATCTTTATCCAGCTTTATTGGTTTTAAATGAACTTTAAAAATTTCGGCGCGTTCTTTTAAATCTGGTAAATCAACATATATTTGACGGTCAAACCTTCCTGCTCTCATTAAGGCTTTATCTAAAACGTCAGCACGGTTTGTAGCTGCAATTACAATTACATTGGTGTCTGTTCCAAAACCATCCATTTCAGTTAATAATTGGTTTAATGTGTTTTCGCGTTCATCATTTCCGCCAGTCATATTATTTTTACCTCTTGCGCGTCCAATAGCATCAATTTCATCAATAAATATAATTGAAGGAGATTTTTGTTGTGCTTGTTTAAATAAATCACGTACTCTTGAAGCACCAACGCCAACAAACATTTCAACAAAATCTGAACCAGATAAAGAGAAAAACGGAACACCAGCTTCACCAGCAACTGCTTTAGCTAATAATGTTTTTCCTGTTCCAGGAGGTCCAACAAGTAATGCTCCTTTAGGAATTTTACCTCCTAATGATGTATATTTATCTGGGCTTTTTAAAAAGTCTACAATTTCTTGTACTTCTTCTTTTGCGCCTTCTAAACCTGCAACGTCTTTAAATGATGTTTTTACTTTTTGATTTTCATCAAATAATTTTGCTTTAGATTTTCCAATGCTAAATATTTGTCCACCTCCACCAGAGCCTCCGCCAGACATTCTTCTCATAAAATATATCCACAAACCAATTAAAAATATAAAAGGTAAGTACATAAATATTTGTTCTAAAAAGTTTGTTTGCTCTTCATTTTTAAGGTCAAAATCTAAAGAATTTTCTTGTTTTGTAAGTTTTAATTGATCTTCAAAATTTTTCAAATCACCAAAATTATAGTAATACATTGGCGAGTTACTTGCGTAAATTGAACTTACATTTTTTTTATGTTTTTCTTTATCTAAAGCATCTTTTTTAATAAAAATATTTGCAATATCTTTATTTACAATTACAATTTTTTCTATATCATTATCTTCCAAAATAGTTTCAAACTCATTTTGAGATAAATTTTTTGATGACATGCTGTCGCTACTAAATAGCTGATAGCCAATTATTAGTGCAAAAATAATTCCATATATCCAATAAAAATTGAATTTAGGAGGTTTAATTTTGGTATTTGAAGTATTCTTGTTTTCCTGACTCATTTAGTTTTTTTTAAAGTTTTTTAAACTTATAATTTTATTAAGCAATTTGTGTGATTTTAGCATCGCCCCATAAACTCTCAATATCATAATATTCACGAATTCTTTTTTGAAAAACGTGTACTACAATATTAACATAATCTATTAAAATCCACTCAGCTAATCCTTCGCCTTCAACATGCCAAGGTTTTTCTTTAACCAATTTACCTACTTGTTTTTGGATACTTCCTGAAATTGCATTTACGTGTGTATTTGAAGTTCCAGAACAGATTATAAAATAATCACAAACAGTATTTTCAATTTCTCTCAAATCTAAAATTTGAATATCAACTCCTTTTAATTCATCAATAGCCTTTAAAATTACTGCTATTTGATCGTCTGCGCTTATATTTTTTTTACTCATTAATTTTATTTTAGTTTGCTGCAAAGTTATTATTTTTTTATAATAAAATATGTTTTAAGTAACTTTGGTGAAATTACAATTATTTAAATGAATATTATCAAACTTAATGCCATTGATTCTACTAATTCTTACATAAAGGAGAATGCAGTTAAAAACAATTTTGAAAGCTTTACTGTTGTTTTAGCCGAAAAGCAAACTAGTGGAAGAGGTCAGTTAGGTACTGTTTGGGAGTCTGAACAAGGTAAAAACCTGACATTTAGTATTTTAATTAAGTTTTTAGATTTTAAAATAACGCAGCAATTTTACTTAAGTATGGCTGTTTCATTGGCTGTTTTGGTTGTTTTAAAAAAGCAGTTTGAGGCTACTTTTTACATTAAATGGCCTAACGACATTTTGGCAGATAAAGATAAAGTTGCGGGTATTTTAATTGAAAATAGCATTGTTGGAAATTTTATAAAAAATTCAGTTATAGGTATCGGATTAAACGTGAACCAAACAAATTTTTCAAAAGAAATTGAACATGTGACATCATTAAAAAACATTTCATCTGTTGAAATTGATAAAGAAAAATTATTAATAGATGTTGTAAATTCTATTGAATATTTTGTTGAATTTATTTATAGGAAAGAGTTTTTAAAATTGAAAGAGATGTATATGAATACACTTTACAAATATAAAATTCCAGCTATGTTTGTTGATAAAAATAATACAGTTTTTATGGGGAAAATTGTTAATATTTCTGTTGAAGGTCAGTTAGTTATAGAGTTAGAAAATGAAAAAACTCGCAAATTTAACTTGAAAGAAATTAAATTTGCGAGTCGTTAAAAAAGTTATTATTTATTAAAGTTTACTTGCGTTTTCTGTAAGCGTATCAATAAACTTTTGCAACGGACTTTTTACCATCATTGCCATCATTGGGTTAAAATCACCATTAAACAAAAGTTGAGTTTCACAGCTAGTTTCAGTAACTTGGCTTATTAAAGCTGTTAGTGAAAAGTTTAATTTACTACTTGCAGCTCCTAAAACAATTTTATCAAATTCTTGTTTTTCTTTAATTACCAATCTTATTTCGGGCATTCCTTTTAAACTAAAAATAAACGATTCGCCATCAACTTCAAATTTATCTGTGTTTTCTGGCATTAGCTGTTTAAAATTACTTAGGTCTGTTAAAAATTCAAAAAAATCCTTTTGAGATTTATTTATTACTGTTTTTTTAGTTTCTAAATTCATAATATTATTATTTGTTCCAAACACTTGGGTTTTCTCTCCACTTTTTAAGTGTTTCTAATTCATTTTCTGAAATATAACTACTATCTAAAGATTGCTCTAACAAGTGATCATAATCACTTAACGTATTTAATTTAACATTTGCATTTAAAAAATTATCATTGGCAATTTGAAATCCATACGAAAAAATTGCTACCATTCCCTTTACATTTGCCCCGGCTTGTTTCAATGCTTCAACAGCATTTAAACTACTTTTTCCAGTACTAATTAAATCTTCAACAACAACAACATTTTTATTTTTTTCCAATAAACCTTCCACCTGATTTTTTCTGCCATGAGATTTTGGCTCAGGTCTAACATAAACAAAAGGAACATTTAAATGTTGTGCAACTAACACACCAATAGCAATGGCGCCTGTTGCTACTCCTGCAATTACATCAGGTTTTCCATATTCTTGCTCAATTAAATTTGCTAGGTTTTCTCTCAAATAATTTCTTATTTTTGGAAACGATAACGTAGTTCTATTGTCGCAATAAATTGGTGAATTCCATCCAGATGCCCAAGTAAATGGATCATTTGGCTGTAATTTAATAGCTTTTATTTGTAATAAAAGTTCAGCAGTTTTTTTTGCAGTATCTTTGTTCTTAATCATAATGCAAATGTATAAAGTTTTTGTGAATGACTGTCCAATAATTTTGACAGAAAATAATAATATTTCAACAAAATTTAAGAAAGTTAATTTTGATGATGTTTCTATTCCTGAAATTGTTCAATCAATTTTTAATAATAATTTAGAGGGTATTTGCTTGTTATGTAGTAATTTAAAAAGTTGTTGGAAACAGTTTAAAAGTTATTTTAAAATTCAAAAAGCTGCAGGAGGTAAAGTTTTAAATGCAAATAATGAAGTGCTTTTTATTTATAGATTTCAGAAATGGGATTTGCCAAAAGGTAAAATGAATAAAGGCGAAAAAAAACAAGAATGTGCCATTAGAGAGGTTGAAGAAGAGTGCGGAATAGAAAATTTGAAAATTGAGAAACAACTAGAAACAACCTACCATATTTTTGAACGAAAAAATAAAACTATTTTAAAAGTCACCTATTGGTATTTAATGAAAACCTGTTTTGAAGGACAATTAATACCTCAAACTGAAGAAGATATTGAAAAAGTTGTTTTTAAAAATTTGGAAGAAACAAAAACTGCGTTAGAAAATACTTACGAAAACATAAAGTTATTATTTTAATATTTTTTTATTTTTTTCTTATTTGATTGAAACTTTATTAAATAAATCACCAAAATTAAAATCCTTATATTTGCCGCTTTTTGAAAATTACACACTATGACAGAATTTATTGAGAAGAGAGTAAGTAATGTAAGAAATGATGTTTTATCTGGAATAACCGTGGCTTTAGCATTAGTGCCAGAAGCAGTTGCATTTGCTTTTGTTGCAGGTGTAGATCCTTTAATTGGTTTATACGCTGCATTTATGATTGGATTAATTACTTCGATTTTTGGTGGAAGACCAGGTATGATTTCTGGGGCAACTGGCGCATTAGCTGTAGTAATGGTTAGTCTAGTAGCTGAGGGAAATGCAATGGGAATGGAAGGCGAAAATTTAGGATTGTATTATTTGTTTGCTACCGTAATTTTAATGGGGATTATCCAAATTTTTGCAGGAGTTTTAAAACTTGGAAAATTTGTGCGGTTAATTCCTCATCCAGTAATGATGGGTTTTGTAAACGGTTTAGCAATTGTTATTTTCTTATCACAATTAGGAATGTTTAAAGAAAATGTTGGAGGTGAAAAAGTTTGGTTGCAAGGACATCAGTTGTTTTTAATGATTGGTTTGGTAGCATTAACTATGTTAATCATGTGGGGTTTACCTCAAATTAAACAAGCTAAAAAATTACCTGAGGCTTTAATTGCAATTTTAGTTGTTAGTTCTATTGTTATTTTTGCAAATTTAGATGTTGCAACAGTTGGTTCATTTATTAGAGATGGTGGCGGGGAAGGATTAAAAGGTGGTTTTCCAATGCCAAATTTTGAAACTTTTGCTAAAGTCCCTTTTACAATTGAAACTATAAAATTTATTTTGCCTTATGCGTTAATTTTAGCTGCAATTGGTTTAATTGAATCGTTAATGACGCTTAATTTAATTGATGATTTAACTGAAACAAGAGGAAATACTAATAAAGAATGTATTGCACAAGGTAGCGCCAATGTGGTAACAGGGTTGTTTGGTGGAATGGGTGGTTGTGCAATGATTGGGCAATCAATAATAAATATTAAAGGTGGAGGAAGAGGAAGATTATCAGGAATTGTGGCAGCAGTAATGTTGTTAATGTTTATTCTTTTCGGATCTTCTTATATAGAGCAAGTTCCAATTGCAGCATTGGTTGGAGTAATGTTTATGGTAGTTATAGGAACATTTGCCTGGAGTAGTTTTAGAATATTGAATAAAATTCCAAAAACCGATTTATTTGTTTTAATACTAGTTTCATCATTAACAGTTATTTTCGATTTGGCAATTGCTGTAATTGCAGGTGTAATTGTTAGTGCTCTAGTGTTTTCTTGGGAAAATGCAACCAGAATTAGAGCTAGAAAAAGAATGAAAGATGATGGCACTAAAATTTATGAAATTTGGGGGCCATTATTTTTTGGGTCTATAGCAACTTTTAATGAAAAATTTGATGTAAAAAATGATCCAGATTCTGTAGAAATTGATTTTGTTGAATCAAGAGTTAGTGATCATTCTGCTTTAGAAGCTATTTTTAATATTGTGGAAAAATATGAAGCTGTTGGCAAACAAATTCATCTAAAGCATTTAAGTGAAGAATGTAAAGAGTTATTGTATAAATCTAGTCCTAAATTTAGAGAAGTAATAGTTGAAGATATTGATGATCCTCGTTACCATTTAGCTGCAAATCCTGAAAGTTTTACTAAAGGTTTGTTTGAAAAGTAACTATATTATTGATTTTCTAAAAAAGTATTCCAATCTTTTTTAGTATTCAAATTTAAAATAACAGTCCTATCAAAAACTTCAACTGTTGAAATTTTGATAGGGTTTATTTTTTTTAGTTGATAATCCAAACGAGCATCTATTTCTGTTGCATTTATAGAAATTAAATTTGTCCAAAATGCAGGTTTCATTTTGATTGGATGCCCTTTTTTACCTTCAAAAATAGGAATTACAACGTTGTTTTCTGTTGAAATAATTTTAATTAATTCCGTAACATTTAAAATAGGAATATCAATATGGTTTAAAATGATAGTCGATTTTTCAGTAACTTCTTTTAAAATAGTTTGTAATGTCGAAAATGAACCTAATTCTGGTGTGTTATTAATTATAACTTTTATGTTTAAATTTTGATAACTGACAAAATCAACCAAAGCATCTTTAAGCCAAGGAATAGCTTCAAAATAATGTTGTGAGTGAAATCCTAAACCTATATAGATTTTTTGTATTGTTGAATTTGAAATTCTGTTAAGTTGTTCAAGTATCCAATAATTGTTATTAAATTTTAACAAACCTTTGTCGGTTCCCATGCGTTCAGATTTCCCTCCAGCAAGTAACACAAAAACTGGTTTATTTTTCATAATAAACTTTCAATAATTCTGCTGCAACACTTATGGCAATTTCTTTGGGAGTATTTCCGCCTAAATCTAAACCAATTGGACAATGAACTGGTGAAATTCCTGGTTCAAAATTCAATTCATTTCTCAGCATATTATTAAATTTATTTTTTTTGGTTTTACTGCCAATTAAGCCAATATACTTAGTTTGTTGGTGCAATGCCAAAGCAGTAATTTCAAAATCTAATTTATGATCGTGTGTTAAAATTACAACATAACAATTTGGTCCCCAATTTATGGTTTGTTTGTACAAGTCAAAGTCAACATTAGAAAACTTAATACTTTTATCAACAGCAATAGTTTCTTTCCAATTTTCACGAACATCTAAAAGCGTAATATTAAAAGGCGTATTTTTTAAAATATCGCAAATTTCAACGCCAATATGTCCGGCGCCAAAAATATATAATTCAGGAGATTGATTCATGGGTTCAATAATTAATTCAACTTTTCCACCACAACATTGCTCAAATTCAGGACCCAATGTATAGGCAAATTCTTTAATTTTATTTTCTTTCAGAGCAATAATTGCTTCATCAATTACATGAAATTCTAATTTTCCACCACCAATAGTTCCAATAATTTCTTTGTGTTGAGTAACAATCATTTTTGATGCAACTTTACAAGGAGCAGATCCTAAAACTTTCGTTACAGTTACTAAAGCAATAGGTTGCTTTTTAATTTTAAAATCGTACAGATAATTAATCCAATTATTCATTTAAATCTTCAAAAATATATTAAACCAGTCCATAATTACTCAACGGCAAATTATAATATCTTTTTCCTGTGGCTTTATATATTGCATTTACAATTGCCGGTGCAATTACTGGAACTCCAGGTTCGCCAACTCCAGTTGGATTTTCAGTACTTTCTACAATTTCAACATTAATTTTAGGAGCCTCATGCATTCTTATCATTTTATAATCGTGATAGTTTCCTTGTTCAATAGCACCATCTTTTGCAGTAATTTTCCCATAAAAAGCTAAGGACATTCCAAAAATTGCAGAACCTTCCATTTGTGCAATTACTGTATTTTTATTCACTACTAAACCACAATCAATAACTGTATGAACTTGAAGAACTTTTAACTTTCCATCAATTACCGAAACTTCAACAACAGAAGCAACGTATGAATTAAAACTATAATGCACAGCCAAACCTTGCGCATGACCTTCAGGTAAATCTTTTCCCCAATTGGCATTTTTAGCGGCTAATTGTAATACATTTTTTAAACGTTGTGTTTTAAAAGGAATGTTTTCATCTGGATTTACAATTCTGTCTTCACCAATTAAATCTAATCTAAATTCTAACGGATCTTTATTAACAGCAACTGCTAATTCATCAGCAAATACGTTTATTGAAAAACCATGTGGAATATTAATAACAGAACGCAACCAACCAATTCTAACATGAGCAGGAGCTTTTCCAACTTCAATTTTTACATTATCAATATTAAAAGGAATATTTGAAGCGCTGCTAATTTCAAATCCAGCAGCATAATCTACACCCGGTGAAAAGGTAGAAGTAATAGATGGCAATGCAAATCTATGCAGCCAACCAGTAACTTTACCATTTTTATCAATTGACGCTTTCATGTATTGTGCACTGACTGTATGATAATATCCATGTTTTATATCATCTTCTCTAGACCAAACTACTTGTGCTGGAGCATTTATGGCTTTTGAAATTATTGCTGCTTCCACAACAAAATCTGACTTCGATTTTCTTCCAAAGCCACCACCTAATAATGTAACATTTATAGTTACATTTTCTTCAGGAACTCCTAAATAAGCTACAATTTCATCTCTTGCCGATTGTGGATTTTGTGTTGGAGCCCATACTTCGCAAGTCTCACCTTGAACCCAAGCAACTGCATTTGGAACTTCCATTGGAGCGTGCGATAAATGAGGTAATTGAAAAGTGCTTTCAATAATTTTAGCACCCTTTTTAAAAGCATTATTTATGTTTCCAACAGTTTTTGCAACTTTACCTTGTTTGTGAACATTTTTTGTGATTTGATTCATATAATTTTCAGAATCATAATCTTTGTTATTGCCAAAATCCCATTCAATTTTTAAGGCATCTCTACCTTTAAAAGCTGCCCAAGTATTTGTAGCCACAACAGCAATTCCTCCAAGCGCTCCAAAAGGTCTTTCAATTCTTGGAATTTCAATTACATCAAGTACGCCTTTAATTTTTAAAGTTTCGGTTTTGTCAAAAGTTTTAACGGTTCCAAAAGTAACCGGACAACGTGCAACTGCGGCAAACTTCATGTTAGGCAATCTTTTGTCTAAACCAAAAATGGCATTTCCAGAAACATAATCATCAACATCAATACTTTTTAATGATTTACCAATATATTTATAGTTTTTAGAATCTTTCAATTGTACATCGGTTGGAACCTCAAGTGTTTTTGCAACTTCTACCAATTCACCAAAACCTAATTTTTTACCACTTGAATGCACAATAAAATGGTTTTCGGCTTTACATTCCTCTTCACTTACATTCCAAGTTTGTGCAGCTGCTGTAATTAACATTGCTTTAGCTGTTGCTCCCATTTGTCGCATTGTATCAAATAAATATCTGATACTTCTTGAACCATCGGTATTTTGGTCGCCGTATTTTTTATCTCCTGTAGCTTGTTGAATAGAAACTTTGCTCCAATCAGCTTCCATTTCATCAGCAATAACCGACGACAATGATGTTCTTACGCCATTTCCCATTTCTGAGCGCGAAGCCACTAAAATTAAACTACCATCAGAATTTAACTGTACAAATAAATTTGGGTTGAAATTTATCAGATTTTTTATTTCTTTTTCTTTATCAGAAAAAACCGAAGTATTACACGCTAAAATTAATCCGCCAGATGCCAAACCAATACTTTTAACAAAACTTCTACGACTTATATTTTGAATTTTTTTCATAATTAGCTTTGTTTATTAAGGTTAACGGTTCTGTTTATGGCATTTTTTATGCGCTGATAGGTTCCGCATCTACAAATATTCCCAATCATAGCTTCATCTATTTCTTCATCTGTTGGGTTCGGATTTTTATCTAACAAAGCTGTAGCTGCAATTAATTGACCAGGTTGACAAAAACCGCATTGAGGAACGTTTAATTCCATCCAAGAATCTTGTAATAATTGTAAGTTTTTAGATGTTCCTTCAACAGTAATAATACTTTTTCCTTCGGCAGCAGATACAGGAATCATACATGATTGCACAGGAGAATTATCTAATAAAACTTTACAAGATCCGCAAACTCCAATTCCACAACTATATTTTGTTCCGGTTAGTCCAACAACGTCTCTAATTGCCCAAAGTAAAGGCATATCAGGTTCAACATCAATTGCGTATGATTTTCCATTTATTTGAAGTGTTATCATTTTTTTGTAGTAGTTTAGATTTGAATTACAATTTAAGTAATTTTTTTAAATTGTAGTTTTTATATTTTTGGTTTGAGCGATTTTTAATTTAGTAGAATCAATTATTCCTTCATTTTTGAAAAGAAGTTAGCGCTTTAACTTCACCAATTTTCATTGAATTTATTTGATGCGCACCAATTCTTACCCGAACCAAGCGCAGAGTTGGAAAGCCAACTGCAGCTGTCATTTTTCTAATTTGCCGAAATTTACCTTCTGTTAAAGTAATTGAAATCCAGCTTGTTGGTCCGTGTCTGTCATCTCTAATTTTCTTTCCTCTGTCAGGAAAATCAGGATTTTCAGTTAATTTATAAACCGTACAATTATTTGTTATGTATTTTGTTCCGTGAATGCCGATTTCAACACCATTTTGCAATTCTTCAATAGCTTTGGATGTTATATTTCCATCAACTTGTACAAAATACTCTTTTTCAAATTGGCTACTTCTTATCAATTCACTCATATTTCCATCCGTAGTTAAAAATAATAATCCTTCTGATTTTTCATCTAAACGGCCAATTGCCATAATATTTTCGGGAAAATTATAAAGTTCACCTAATAACTTTTTTTTGTGTTTACTTATGTCATTATTGGCAAACTGACTTAAATAACCATAAGGTTTAAAAATTACAAAATGTTGATGTTTCATTCAATTAATTTCCTTTTAATATTGAAAGAACTAATTCTTTAGTAAGTGGTTTCCCTGCTGCTTTTTTTCTGATATCATCAAAACTAAAAAGAAATTTACAACCGTTTTTATACTCGCTGCAACCATACGCAGTTTTTCCTTTTAAAATAGTTCCTTTTTTACATTTTGGGCAAATTAATGTATCTGAAGTTTCAGGTTTTTTTACGGCTTTTTTGGGTTCAAAAATTAAGTTGTAATCATCATTAAATCGCACTAAGCCTTCGGTATCTTTATTATTATATTTAAAACCTTTTAAATTTACAGTGCAACCTTTTTTTAGTAATCTAATATATTGGTTATCAGATATTTTTTTATCTAAAAAAGTAAATGGTAAAATAAATTTACAACCATTTTTATAATTGCTACAGCCATAGGCAGATGAGCCTTTTAGTAAAGTTCCATTGTTGCATTTTGGGCATTTTTCAGCAGTTATTCCTTTTGCTTTTTTTACTTTTTTTTCTGATGAATTATTTTCGTTTTTTGATATAGTTGTAACGTGAGAAATATTTGCTCTCACAGTTTCTGACCGAACTTCATACACCAAATTTTCAACCATACTTTTCATGTTTTTTATAAAAAGTGCCGCGTTAAAATCGCCTTTTTCAATTTCTTTTAATTGCTTTTCCCATAAACCGGTAAGTTCCGCAGATTTTAATAATTCATTTTGAATGGTGTCAATTAGCTGAATTCCAGTACTTGTTGGGTACAATAGTTTCTTTTTACGCTCAATATATTTTCTTTTAAAAAGCGTTTCAATAATGTTTGCTCTGGTTGATGGTCTTCCAATACCATTTTCTTTCATTAACTCACGCATTTCATCATCATCTACTTGCTTTCCAGCAGTTTCCATTGCTCTAAGTAATGTTGCTTCAGTATATATTTTTGGTGGACTTGTTTGTTTTTCTAAAAAAGAAGGTTCGTGCGGACCTTTTTCGCCTTTTACAAAATTTGGTAGAATTCCTGATTCTTTTTTCTCTGGTGTATCCGGATTTTCAAAAACAACGCGCCAACCTTTTTCTAAAATTTCTTTTCCGGTTGTTTTAAAAGTGACATCGCTTGCTTTTCCAATTACAGTGGTGTTAGAAACTTTGCATTCATCATAAAAAACAGCAATAAAGCGTTTTGTAATAATGTCATACACTTGTTGCTGATTGTACTGTAAGTTACTTTGAATGCCAGTTGGAATTATTGCGTGGTGATCAGTTACTTTTTTGTCATCAAAAACCTTGTTAGATTTTTTTATTTTTTTTCCTAAAAGAGGTCGAACTAAATTGGAATAATTAGTTAAGTTTTTTAATATTCCCGGAACTTTTGGGTAAATATCATTTGGTAAAAATGTGGTGTCAACTCTTGGATACGTAACTACTTTTTGTTCATATAATTTTTGAACGATGTTTAAGGTTTCTTCTGCAGAAAATGCAAATTTATTATTGCAATACACTTGTAAACCTGTTAAATCGAACAGTTTAGGCGCATATTCTTTTCCTTTTGATTTAGTGTTGGAAACTATCTCAAACTCACTTTCTTTAACTTTATTGGCTAAAATTTCACCATCTTCTTTCTTTAAAAAGCGTCCTTCTTCACAGTTAAAAATGGTTTCTCTATATAAAGTTTGTAATTCCCAAAATGGTTGCGGAACAAAATTTTCAATTTCTTTAAATCGGTTAACAACCATTGCCAATGTTGGCGTTTGCACTCTTCCAACAGACAAAACTTGTTTGTAGCCTCCGTGTTTTACGGTGTACAATCTGGTAGCATTCATTCCTAAGAGCCAATCTCCAATAGCGCGTGAAAAGCCAGCATAATATAAATTGTCGTAATTTTTTGAAGGTTTTAAATTTTCAAATCCTTCTTTAATTGCTTCTGTTGTAAGTGAAGAAATCCACAGTCGTTTTACTTCACCTTTATAATTGGCTTGGTTAATTACCCAGCGCTGAATTAATTCTCCTTCTTGACCAGCATCACCGCAGTTTATAATTTCTGTAGCTTTATCAAATAAACTTTTTACAATGTTAAATTGCTTTTGAATTCCTGAATTATTTACAACTTTCGTTTCAAATTTTTCAGGTAGCATCGGTAAATTATTTAAATCCCAACTTTTCCAATGTGGTTTGTAATCGTTTGGTTCAAATAAAGTACATAAATGCCCAAAAGTATAAGTAACAGCGTAACCATTGCCTTCAAAATAGCCATCTCTTTTAGTTGTTGCGCCTAATACAGTAGCAATTTCACGAGCAACACTTGGTTTTTCAGCAATACAAACTTTCATTTATAAGTAAATTCAGGGCACGCAAATTACTAAAATTAAAATTATTTTATGCCCTTTAAATTAGATAGATTTTACGATATTTTAAACTTGAAACTAAGATTAGTTGTTATAAAGAACTATATTTGAGTATTAAATTTTTAACACATGAAAAAAGCTTTAAAAGAAATTAAACCAGGATATGGTTTAGGGAATTTAAAATTTGGAATGTCTAGAGCAGAAGTGAAATTAATGTTAGGAGAACCTTCCTTTATTGATAAATATTCACATTCTGATTCAGCAGACGATTTAACCGAGTCTTGGGAATATGACGATTTAGGTTTGTCAATTAGTTTTGATGAAGATGAAAACTGGAAATTAATTATGATATCTATTAATTCTGATTTTTATGAATTAAATGGAGTTTCGTTAATTGGCTTAAAGGAAAAAGAGCTTTTAGCAAAATTAGAAGCTATGAATTTAGGTGATTTAGATTTAGAAGATTGTTCTGATTTAGGAAGTGATGAGCAAAAAGTGATAGAAGTTGAAGAAAAAGCTATTAACTTTTGGTTAATTGATGATGCTTTAGATGAAATTCAATGGTCGCCATTTTTTATTGATGATGACACTATTGATTGGCCAAAATAAGTACTTACCACCAAACAATAAAAATTTTCAGAACTTCTCCATTAGGTTGTTTTACCCAACATAATGGAGAAGTTTTTTGTTCAATATAAATTGAAGCCTTTGGTAAAAAACTTTCAAAAGTTAACCAATGTACTTGTGTTTGAATTTCTTGTAACCAGTTTACTTTTTCTGGGATGTAAAACTTACATTTTGAAAAATTTGACAACTCAACGAAAGAAATAAAATATCCTTTTATACAATCTGAATTAAGTTGCTTTAGTTCTGGTGTTTTACAATTATAAGGTAAAAAAAGTTGTGCTTTAAAAAGCACTTTTTGTACAATTTCAGTTGAGTTTAAATTCAACTTATTTAATAATTTTTTGGTATTTGTGTTGTAAAGTAATGGTAATTGCTGTTGTTGTAGTTTTGTTAATTTTTGCAACAAACTATCTCTTTTGTTTGGACCAATAAAATGTTCAATTTCTGTTTTTCCAGTAGTTTCATCATATAAATAAAACTTGTAAACTATTTCTAAATGAATAGGGGTTTGGTTTTCTTTAATAATAAAATCAATTTCACCAACCGTTATTTTTTCTTGTTGAATTTGAACATTCTCTGCTAAAATAGAAATAGTAATATCTTGTTTTAACTGATGCGCTACAAAACGTTCTACACGTTTACCAAGACGTAAATATTTAGGAATTTCGCCTTCAAAAATTGAAGTTGAGTTGTTTTTAATGTGAAATTGTTGTAAATCAAAAATATCAGCATTATTCCAAAGTGAAGGTGTGTTACAAAAACCTTCAAATTGTAATTGAATATTTTTTGAATTTAAATCTAACAAATTATTTTTTTAAAACGCTGGTTGGCACAAAACCGGTGGCATTTCCGCCATTTCTTATAATATCACGCACAATACTTGAACTAATATATGATGTTGTTGCTGAGGTTAGTAAAAATACAGTTTCTATATTAGATAGCTTTCTGTTAGTTTGTGCAATGGCTTTTTCAAACTCAAAATCAGCAGGATTTCTTAAACCTCTTAAAATAAAATCTACTTTTAATTTTTTGCAAAAATCAATGGTTAGACCAGTATATGTTTCCACTTTTACTTTAGGTTCATTGGTATAATTTTCTTTAATAAACTGAATTCTATCTTCTAAAGAAAACATATACGATTTATCTGCATTAATACCAATTGCGATAATTATTTCATCAAATAAAGGTAATGCTCTGTTAATAATATCTACGTGTCCTAAAGTTATTGGATCAAACGATCCTGGAAAAATTGCGCGTCTCATATTTCAGTTTTTAATGCCATTTCAATAGCGTTATCAAAAAGTTCTGGTAAGCTTATTCCAGCTGCTGCAGCTTGTTGAGGTAAAATACTTGCAGTGGTCATTCCGGGAACGGTGTTCATTTCTAAAAAATAAGGTTCATTGTTTACTACAATGTATTCGGTTCGTGAAAATCCTGTCATATTTAAAGCAAGATATACTTTTTTTGCCGTTTCTTCTAGTTTTTTTAATAGTTGAGATTCTATGTCTGCAGGTGTAATTTCTTGTGATTTGCCTAAATATTTAGCTTCGTAATCAAAAAAATCATTTTCAGAAATTATTTCAGTAATTGGTAAAACTTTAACTGCTCCTTTATAATAAAAAACTCCCACAGTATATTCTTTACCGTTTAAAAAAGCTTCAATTAAAATTTGCGAATCTTCTTTAAAAGCTTTTTCAATTGCAGGAAGTATTTCTTCTTTAGTTTTTACTTTTGATATTCCAAAACTTGAACCTGCGTTGTTTGGCTTTACAAAACAAGGTAAGCCAACTTTAGCAATTATTTCATCAACATTTATTGTATTACCTTCGTCTAAATAATAAGATGTTGCAGTTTTTATGCCGTAAGGTTTTACAACGCTTAAACAGTCTCTTTTATTAAAAGTTAGTGCCATTTGATAAAATGGAGCTGATGTATGTTTTAGCCCAATTAATTTAAAATATGCCAAAATGGTTCCGTCTTCACCTGGATTACCGTGAATGGCATTAAAAACACAATCAAAATGTATTTTTTTACCGTTTAGTTCAAAAGAAAAATCATGTTTGTTAATTGGATATTCATTAGAAAATTCATCTAAGGCAACCCATTTATCTTTTAAAATATGAATTCTGTATGCGTTGTATTTTTCTTTTGATAAATTTTCATAAACGACATTTCCACTCTTTAAAGAAATTTCCACTTCCGAAGAGTAACCACCCATTATTATGGCAATATTTTTTTTCATTTTATGTTAATAGCTTTAAATACAAACTTACATAAAATCTGTAAAATCTTTTAAAATATTTAAACATATTGGTTTGTATCTAAATTAATAATATAATTATTTATAAAATAAATTAGAAACCCTAATTTAGTAATTTGCAAGTTGCTATTTATGAAGTATCTTTGCGTAAAATTAATTTAAGAATATGAGTGTTATTCAATTTATTAAGTCAAAATCATTTTTAAAACAGCTAATTATAGCTTTGGTTGTATTTCTGATTTTTGCCGTTGCGGTGGTACAATGGTTAAAATATTCAACCAACCATAACCAAAAAATTGAAGTTCCTAATTTAGCGAAAATGAGTTTAAATGAAGTTGAAACGGTTTTAAATAATATTGATTTAAGATTTGTAATTATAGATTCGGCAAGCTTTAACCCAGATTACCCTGCCAAATCAGTAATAGAACAAAGTCCAGAAGCAGGACAGTTTGTAAAAGAAAATAGAAAAATTTATTTAACCTTAAATCCATCAAAATACCCAAATATAGAAATGCCAGAGTTGTATGGTAAAACAAAAAGACAAGCGTTATCGCAATTGTTAGCAATTGGATTTAGGGTTGATACCGCCGCAGTTTATGTAAAAGATATTGCCAAGGATGTTGTGCGAGGATTACTATTAAATGGAAATTTAATTAAAGCAGGAGATAAAATTCCTAAAAACTCATTAATTAAATTGAAATTAGGAGATGGAAATGAAGGAGAATTACAAATGGAAGATTCAGAAGAGGTTTCTGAAGAAATAGCATTTTAAATAAATGAGTGATACAGAAGAATTAGTTGATCAGGAAGAATTTTACGAGCATTTTAAATATGTTGCAAATGTAGGGCAAGTGCCTTTGCGTGTAGATAAATTTTTAATGAATTTTATTGAAAACGCAACACGAAATAAAGTACAGCAAGCAGCCAGAGCAGGAAATGTTTTAGTTAATGACATTCCTGTAAAACCAAATTATAAGGTAAAACCTAAAGATGTTGTAAGAGTTGTATTAGCTCATCCACCGCATGAAAATTTATTAGTTGCTGAAGATATTCCTTTAGATATTATTTTTGAGGACAATGAGGTAATTGTTGTAAATAAACCACCTGGAATGGTAGTACATCCTGGACATGGAAATTATAGCGGAACTTTGGTAAATGGTTTAATTCACCATATAGAAAATTTACCAACCAACTCTAATGAAAGGCCAGGGTTAGTACATAGAATTGATAAAGATACTAGCGGATTATTAGTGGTTGCTAAAACAGAATTTGCCATGGCGCATTTATCGAAACAATTTTTTGACCGAACTACTGAACGCTTATATTACGCATTAGTTTGGGGAAATATTGAAGAAGATGAAGGTAGAATTGAAGGGAATATTGGTCGAAGTTTAAAAAATCGTTTACAAATGGATGTTTTTCCTGATGGCGATTTTGGAAAGCCAGCAATTACACATTTTAAAGTAATAGAGCGTTTTAACTATGTTACTTTGGTGCAATGTAAATTAGAAACCGGTAGAACGCATCAAATTAGAGCACATTTTAAACATATTGGACATACACTTTTTAATGATGAGCGCTATGGTGGAAATGCCGTTTTAAAAGGAACTACTTTTACAAAATACAAACAATTTGTAGAAAACTGTTTTAAAGCATTACCACGCCAAGCACTGCATGCAAAAACGTTAGGTTTTGAACATCCAACAACTAAAGAATTTTTAAGATTTAATTCTGAAATTCCACATGACATGGTAGATTGTTTAGAAAAATGGAGAACTTATACAATAAATCAGCCTGATTAAAATGGAAAAGTTTGATATTGAAAATTGGATTAGAAAACCACAATTTGATTTCTTTAAAACTTACGAAGATCCTTTTTTTAACATTACATCAACTATTGAAGTAACCAATTTATACAATTATTGTAAAAAACATAATTTATCATTTTCATTAGCGTGTATTTATGTAGCAATTAAATGTATTAATGAAATTCAAGAATTTAAATTACGTATTTTTAATGATGAAATTTATTTATTTAATACTGTTGAAATTGGCTCAACAATATTAAATGATGACAATACATTTTCATTCTGTTATTTTAAAAATAAATCGTCCATATTTGAGTTTAATACTCAAGGAAAAGAAGTAATTGAAAACCATAAAAAAGGAAATGTTTTTGAACCAAAAGAAGATTTGTTAGCAATAATACATTGTTCAACAATACCTTGGATATCTTTTACAGGAATTAAAAATGCCAGAAAAGGAGATGAAGCTAAACATGGAATTCCTAAAATAATATTTGGCAAAGTATTTGAAGAAAATAATATAAAAAAAATTCCATTTTCGGTTGAAGCACATCACGCCTTGTTGGATGGTTTTCATGTAGCTTTACTATTTAAAAAAATGCAGAATTTTATAAATAAATTAAGTGAAATTTAAAGTAAAAAAAATAAAATGAAAATAGTAATATCACCAGCAAAATCTTTAGATTTTGAAACACAATTGCCAACTAATAAACACACACAAGGAGTTTTTTTAGAGGAAGCAGCCAAAATAAATACTGTATTAAAAAAGAAAACACCTAAAAAATTAAGTGAATTAATGAATATTTCTGCAAATTTAGGTGAATTAAACTGGCAACGAAATCAAAATTGGCAATTACCTTTTACTTTAGAAAACGCTCGTCAGGCAATTTATGCTTTTAAAGGTGATGTTTATATTGGTTTAGATGCTTATTCTTTATCACATTTAAAATTAGATGAACTTCAAAATAAATTAAGAATTCTATCAGGCCAGTATGGTTTGTTAAAACCATTAGATTTAATTCAGCCATACAGATTAGAGATGGGAACAAAATTAACAATTGGTGTTAAAAAAGATTTATATCAGTTTTGGGATAAAAAAATTACCAATCAATTAAATCAAGAATTGGTTGAGAATGAGCTTTTTATTAACTTAGCAAGTAATGAGTATTTTAAAGTGATAAAACCAACGTTATTAAAAGCAAAAATTATAACACCGGTTTTTAAAGATTATAAAAATGGGAAACTAAAAATAATAAGTTTTTTTGCCAAAAAAGCTAGAGGTTTAATGGTAAGATATATTATAGATAATTCAATTGAAAATATTGAAGATTTAAAAGGGTTTGATTATGAAGGTTATGCTTTCGATTCAAATTTATCTTCTGAAAATGAGTTAGTTTTTACAAGATAAATTTATATTTTTTTAAGTTTGTATTGATTTTTTATATATGTTTGTCACGTGTTTTTGTAAACATTTAAAAAGGAGATACATAAAAATCATAATATTTTGGTTTTTAGACTTTTAAGATAATAAATTTAATAATATATAACCACGAAGATTAAAAGATTTAATGACTTCTTTTAACTACATTTTAAAGTTCTACAACCCATTAAAAGTTGTAAGGTTTAAAAAAACTTATTTAGTGATAAGGGTATAGGTTGAACCTCACTTTAAAAACTTAATAAAAGCCTTAACTGGCTGCGTTATTAAATGTTAAATTAAAAATACTAAATGAATACAAAATATATTGATTTAATAAATCAAACATTCGATTTTCCTCAAGAAGAATTTAAAATAGATTCCAATAAAAACCTACATTTTCATGATATTGATACCATGAAATTAGCTGAAGAATTTGGAACGCCTTTAAAATTTACATACTTACCAAAAATTAGTCAAAATATTCAAAATGCTAAATCAATGTTCGAAAGAGCAATGAAAAAGCATAAATTTAAGGCTAAATATCATTATTGTTATTGTACAAAAAGTTCCCACTTTAAACATGTTTTAGATGAAGCTTTAAAAAATGATATTCATATTGAAACGTCATCAGCTTTTGATATTGATATTGTTGAAAATTTGAAAAGGGAAGGAAGTATTACAGACAAAACTTTTGTATTATGTAATGGCTTTAAAAGAGAAGAATATATTTCAAAAATTCAAAATTTAATTAATAATGGGCATAAAAATTGTATTCCTATTATAGATAATTATGAAGAAATTGGTTTATTAACAGAAGGTGTTAAGAAAAAAATTAATATTGGAATAAGAATTGCTTCTGAAGAAGAACCAAAATTTGAATTTTACACATCTCGACTTGGAATTGGATATAAAAATATTGTAGATTTTTACAGACGAGAAGTTAAAGAAAACAACAAAGTGAACTTAAAAATGTTACATTTCTTTATCAATACAGGTATAAAAGACAATGCCTATTATTGGAATGAGTTAAGTAAGTGTATGAAAGTTTACATAAGTTTAAAACGTATTTGTCCATCATTAGACAGTTTAAATATTGGTGGAGGATTTCCAATTAAAAACTCATTAGGCTTTAATTACGATTATGAATATATGGTTGATGAAATCATCTGTCAAATTAAAGATGCTTGTGAAGATGCTGAAGTACAAGTTCCACATATTTTTACCGAATTTGGTAGTTACACCGTAGGTGAAAGTGGCGGAGCAATATACAAAGTATTATACCAAAAGAAACAAAATGATAGAGAGCGATGGAATATGATTAATTCATCGTTTATTACAACATTACCAGATAGTTGGGCTATAAATAAACGATTTATTTTATTACCTTTAAATCGTTGGAACGATGTTTATGAAAGAGTTTTATTAGGAGGTTTAACCTGTGATAGTGATGATTATTACAACTCCGAACAACATATAAACGCCATTTATTTACCAGCATACAAAGAAGAAAAACCATTATATTTAGGTTTTTTCAATACTGGTGCATATCAAGAATCAATAGGTGGTTATGGAGGGCTACAGCACTGTTTAATTCCACAACCAAAACACGTGATAATATCAAAGAATAACGAAGGAAAATTAGAATATAAAGTATTTAAAGAAAAACAAACAGCAAGCGACTTTTTAAAGATATTAGGTTATGAATAAAAGAACTTACGCAGGAATACCTGAAAAATATGCGAAATTAGATACATCTAAAGTTGTATTAATTCCTGTTCCTTTTGATGGAACAATTAATTGGCAAAAAGGAGCCGTTAATGGTCCAAAAGCTTTTTTAGATGCATCAGAAAATATGGAATTGTATGACATAGAAACTGATTCTGAAGTATATAAAAATGGAATATTTTTAGCAGACGACGTAATTGAAACTGCTTCAGCCGAAAAAATGGTTAGATCAGTACATGCTACAACAAAAGAATACATCAGAAAAAATAAATTTGTAACATTAGTTGGAGGAGAACATTCTATATCGATAGGCTCAATTAGAGCTTTTAATGAATGTTTTGATAATTTAACGGTAGTTCATGTTGGAGCGCATGCGAATGTTAGAACAGAGTTTGAAGGTACGCAATACCATAATGCTTGTGCACTTTCAGATGCAAGTCAATCAACAAATTTAATTCAAATTGGTATTCGTAGTATGGATACTATTGAAAAAACAATTGTTGATGAAGATAAAACATTTTATGCACATGAAATGGTTACCGATGACTATTGGATGGAAAATGCTATTGATTTAATGACAAACAATGTTTTCTTATCATTCAATTTAAACGCATTAGATATGTCATTAGTAAGATCTACTAGTTACCCAGAACCTGGCGGATTATTTTGGTATGAAACACTAGAATTTCTTCAAAAATTATTTAAAGAAAAAAATGTTGTTGGTATAGATTTAACAGATCTTTGTCCAAACGACAACGATAAAGCTTCAAATTATTTAGCTTCAAAACTTTACTACAAAATGTTAAGTTATAAGTTTGATAATGCTGATGAAGATGATTATGAAAACGAAAGTGGTTTTTCGGAGCCAAATAATAAAACATCAAAATTCCAAGACGAAGATTATGAGTAAAAAAGGAGCAATTTCCCAATTTATTGAAAAGTATTATTTACATTTTAACTCAGCAACAGTTGTTGATGCAGCTAAAGAATATGAAAACCAATTAGCACAAGGTAAAAAAATGTTGGTTTCATTAGCTGGAGCTATGAGTACTGCCGAGTTAGGAAAAATATTTGCGGAAATTATTAGACAGGATAAAGTTCAAATTATATCTTGTACAGGAGCAAATCTTGAAGAAGATATCATGAATTTGGTTGCACATTCTCACTACAAAAGAGTACCAAATTATAGAGATTTAACTCCAAAAGAAGAGTGGGATTTATTAGAAAAAGGTTTAAATAGAGTTACAGATACTTGTATTCCAGAAGAAGAAGCTTTTAGACGTTTACAAGAGCATATTTACAAAATTTGGAAAGATGCTGAAGAAAAAGGAGAACGTTATTTTCCACATGAATTTATGTACAAATTATTGTTATCTGGAGTTTTAGATCAATACCATGAAATTGATCCTAAAAACAGTTGGATGATTGCTGCTGCTGAAGCCAATTTACCAATGGTTGTTCCAGGATGGGAAGATAGTACTATGGGTAATATTTTTGCTTCATACGTATTAAAAGGTGAGTTGAAAGCGAGTACTATGAAATCTGGAATTGAATATATGACATTTTTAGCTGATTGGTATACTGCAAATTCTAAAGAAGGAATTGGATTTTTTCAAATAGGAGGAGGTATTGCAGGTGATTTTCCAATTTGCGTTGTGCCAATGTTGTATCAAGATATGGAACGTACGGATACTCCATTTTGGAGTTATTTTTGTCAAATATCAGATTCAACAACAAGTTACGGTTCCTATTCAGGAGCTGTTCCAAATGAAAAAATAACTTGGGGTAAATTAGATATTGATACCCCAAAATATATTATTGAAAGTGATGCAACCATTGTTGCGCCATTAATTTTCGCCTATTTATTAAATATGTAATTGAAGTTTAAATGAAAAGAGTTATTGTAGATTATAGTAAATTAACTGAAGATATTTTAAATATGTTGGTTGATAAATATCCGAATGGATATGGTTATAAAGATATTATTACATTTAAAAATGCTCAGGGGGAAACAGTGAGGGCAGTAGAAGTAAGTACTGAAGATACTATGTATTTAGTAAAAATAAGTCTGAAATTAGAGGAAACAATGGAAGATTATGATGCAGATGAAGATAATTTTGATGATGTTTATGATTCTGATAGTGATTTAGATGAAATTCCAGATGAAGAAATGGATGAAGATTAAAAATGCGTAAGCAATATTAAAAATAAAAAAAGCCACAATTTTTATTGTGGCTTTTTTTATTTTTAATATTTATAAATATATTTAGTATTTAGATTCTTGACCTAATTCTTTAACTAATAAATAATAAACAATAGCTCTATATTTATTTCTGTTAGATTTACCAACTTTTTCAATAACACTATCAATAGCGTTATCTAATTTTGGTCCATCAGTTAAACCTAGTTTTTTAATTAAGAAATTATTCTTTACGGTTTCTAACTCTTTTTTATCAGACCCTGAAACAGTTTCAGCATCAGCTTTATAAATTGAAGGTCCTAATCCTTTAGTTACTTTAGTTAATAAATCAGCATCAAATTTCAGACCTAATTTGTTCATTTCACTTTGATAAAGTGCAATTTTTTCATCGAATTTACTCATGGATAACAAAATTTTTGATTAATAATATGTGTTGAATATACCAAATATAGAGAATAATATTTGTATATGTAAATTTTAATTTAACAATCTGATAAGTTTACACCAACTGCAAGTCCTCCTTCAGAAGTTTCTTTATATTTACTATTCATATCTTTAGCAGTTTCCCACATGCTTGAGATCACCTTATCTAAAGGAACTTTAGCATTTAAATAATCACTTTCTAATGCTAATTCAGCAGCATTAATTGCTTTTATAGCACCCATTGCATTACGCTCTATACAAGGAATTTGAACCAAACCTCCAATTGGATCGCAAGTTAAACCTAAATGATGTTCCATAGCAATTTCACTAGCCATTAAAACTTGTTCAGGAGTGCCACCTAATAATTCAGTTAAAGCACCTGCTGCCATTGCTGATGATACACCAATTTCTGCTTGACAACCACCCATAGCAGCTGAAATTGTGGCTCCTTTTTTAAAAATACTTCCAATTTCACCGGCTACTAATAAAAATTGTTTAATATCTTTAAAACTAGCTTCATGATTTTCAATTACCATATAATACATTAAAACCGCTGGAATTACGCCTGCACTTCCATTAGTTGGTGCGGTAACAACTCTGCCTAAAGATGCATTTACTTCATTTACACTTAAAGCAAAGCAACTCACCCATTTTAATATTTGTCTAAACTTTACTTCAGTTTTTCTGATAGTTTGTAGCCACTCTTTAGGGGTTTGGTAAGTGAAATCGCCTTTTAATTTTTCGTGCATATCAAAAGCTCTACGTCTTACATTAAGTCCGCCAGGCAAAGTACCTTCTGTATGACAACCAATATACATACATTCAAGCATTGTATCCCAAATTCGTTTAATTTCAGTATCTATTTCATCATCTGTTCTTAAGGATTTCTCATTTTCTAATACAATATCTGAAATTTTAAGTTGTGTTTCTTTACAATAGGTTTCAAGTTCTTTTGCTTTTTGAATAGGAAACGGAAATGTTTTGTGTATTTTAATATTCTCCTTTGCATGAATTAATTCTTCTCTTACAACAAATCCACCTCCAATTGAATAATAGGTGTCATTAGCAATTTCTTTCTCATTTTTAAAAGCTGTAAACTTTATAGCATTTGCATGAAATGACAGAAATTCTTTATTAAAAATAATATCAGAGGTTGGATTAAAATCAACCATATAACTATTTCCAAACATAATTTTATGGATACTTTTTACTTCGGCAACTAAAGGTTGAATTTCAGTGACTGGTATGTATTCAGGATCTTTTCCTGCCAAGCCTAATATTACGGCTAAATCAGTGGCATGCCCTTTCCCTGTTAAAGATAAAGATCCATATAAATCAACTTTTATGGATGTGATTCCTTCAAAAACATCTTCTTTTTTAAGATGATTTATCCAACGTTCTGCTGCTCGCCAAGGCCCTAATGTATGAGAACTTGATGGACCAATGCCAATCTTTAACATATCAAAAATAGAAATACACTCCATTATACTTTTAATTATTTTAAAAGTGTAAATATATGATTTTGAAAAAATACAACCCTATAAATTATTAATTTATTAAAACATATAAAAGAGGCATATTTGCCAAAAAATTTAAATATAAATCGGTATTTATGACAACTTGACATAAAAATTTAAATGGCATAATCATTGTCTAAATCAATATGTAAGTTTAAATTAAAAATTAAGAACATAAAATATACTATTATGAGTAAAATTATAGGAATAGATTTAGGAACTACAAACTCGTGTGTTTCTGTAATGGAAGGGAACGAGCCAGTGGTAATTCCTAATGCAGAAGGAAAAAGAACTACACCATCTATTGTTGCATTTATTGAAGGTGGAGAAAGAAAAGTAGGAGACCCTGCAAAACGTCAGGCTGTTACCAATCCATTAAAAACAATATATTCAATTAAACGTTTTATGGGTAACAAGTATTCTGAGTCTAAAATGGAAGCAGATCGTGTACCTTATAAAGTGGTAAAAGGTGATAATGATACACCTCGTGTAGATATTGATGGAAGATTATATACTCCTCAAGAAATTTCAGCTATGATTCTTCAAAAAATGAAGAAAACTGCTGAAGATTATTTAGGAACTGAAGTAAAAGAAGCTGTAGTTACTGTACCAGCTTATTTTAATGATGCACAACGTCAGGCTACAAAAGAAGCAGGAGAAATTGCTGGTTTAAAAGTTAGCCGTATTATAAATGAGCCAACTGCTGCTGCATTAGCTTATGGTTTAGATAAAAAAGGTGTTGATCAAAAAATTGTTGTTTTTGACTTTGGTGGAGGAACACATGACGTTTCTATTTTAGAATTAGGTGATGGAGTTTTTGAAGTATTATCAACAGATGGTGATACACATTTAGGTGGAGATGATGTTGATCAAAAAATTATTGATTGGTTAGCAGATGAGTTTAAAGCTGAAGAAAATATGGATTTACGTAAGGATCCAATGGCTTTGCAACGCTTAAAAGAAGCTGCAGAAAAAGCTAAAATTGAATTATCATCTTCTGCCGTAACTGAAATTAATTTACCATATGTTACCGCTACTGCTACAGGCCCAAAACATTTAGTGCGTAGTTTAACAAAAGCTAAATTTGAGCAGTTAATTGATGATTTAGTTAAAAGAACAATTGAACCTTGTAAAAAAGCATTGAGTAATGCAGGCTTATCAACAGGAGATATTGATGAAATTATTTTAGTTGGTGGATCTACAAGAATTCCAGCTGTGGTAGATGCTGTTCAAAAATTCTTTGGAAAAGCACCTTCAAAAGGAGTTAATCCCGATGAGGTTGTAGCAATTGGAGCAGCAATTCAAGGTGGGGTTTTAACTGGTGATGTGAAAGATGTATTATTATTAGATGTTACACCACTTTCATTAGGTATTGAAACAATGGGTAATGTAATGACTAAATTAATTGAAGCTAACACTACAATTCCAACCAAAAAGTCACAAGTGTTCTCAACTGCTGCTGATAATCAGCCTTCAGTAGAAATACACGTATTGCAAGGTGAGCGTGCTATGGCTGCAGATAATAAAACTATTGGTCGTTTCCATTTAGATGGAATTCCACCAGCACAAAGAGGAACTCCTCAAATTGAAGTTACTTTTGATATTGATGCTAACGGAATTATTCATGTTACTGCAACAGATAAAGCTACTAATAAAACACAAGATATTAGAATTGAAGCTTCTTCAGGTTTAACAGAAGATGAAATCAAAAAAATGAAAGCTGATGCTGAAGCAAATGCAGATTTAGATAAAAAAGCAAAAGAAACTGCCGAGAAAATTAATGGTGCAGATTCTATGATTTTTCAAACAGAAAAACAATTAAAAGAATTTGGCGATAAATTATCAGCAGATAAAAAAGAACCAATTGAAGCTGCTTTAACTGAATTGAAAAAAGCACATGAATCTAAAGACTTAGCACAAATTGATGCCGCTATGGAGAAGATTAATGAAGCATGGAAAGTAGCAAGTGAAGAAATGTATAAAGCCGAACAAGAAGCGCAACCACAAGGTGGAGCTCCTACAGGAAATGCAGGTGAGCCAACTGATAAAAAGGATGGCGACAACGTAGAAGATGTTGACTTTGAAGAAGTAAAAGAATAATAATATTCTATATAAATATAAAAGCGCACCCATTTGGGTGCGTTTTTCGTTTAAAACTTTTTATTATGCGTGCATAATATTCGTTATATTTGATGAAAATCAAAAAAATGAATTCAGTAAAATTAACTCAATTACTTGCTATTAAATATCCAATAATTCAAGCGCCTATGTTTTTAGTATCAAATACTAAAATGGTAATTGAAGCTATGAAAAGTGGTATTGCAGGTTGTATTCCAGCGTTAAATTATAGAACACATGAAGAGCTAAAAGCGGCAATTAAAGAATTGAAATCTGCAAAAGTTGATGGAGGTGCATTTGGATTTAATTTAATTGTAAATAAATCTAATGTAAAATATAAGGGGCAATTACAAATTTTATGTGAAGAAGGAGTTGATTTTATAATCACATCTTTAGGAAGCCCAGAAGAAACAATTAAGCAAGCGCACAAACATCACATAAAAGTTTTTTGTGATGTAACTGATTTAAAATTTGCTAAAAAAGTTGAAAATTTAGGTGCAGATGCTATAATTGCAGTAAATAATGAAGCTGGTGGACATAGAGGCAATAGCTCACCAAAAGAACTAATAAAAGAATTGGTTGAAAATTGTGAAATCCCAATAATTTCAGCAGGAGGAGTAGGGGGTAAGGAAGATTTAGAGAAAATGATGAATTTTGGTGCTGCAGGAGTATCAGTAGGAAGTCCTTTTATTGCATCTATTGAGGCAAATGTTACAAATGAATATAAACAAGCTTGTGTAAAATATGGCGCAAATGATATTGTAATGACAGAACGTATTTCTGGAACTCCTTGTACAGTTATAAATACACCTTATGTTCAAAAAATAGGGACAAAACAAACTTGGATAGAAAGTGTACTGAACAGAAATAAAAGTCTAAAAAAATGGGTGAAAATGATTCGCTTTTCAATAGGAATGAAAGCTACAGAAAATGCAGCAACTAAAGCAACATATAAAACTGTTTGGGTTGCAGGACCAAGTATTGAACATACCAAAGAAATTTTACCAGTGAAAGAAATAGTGGCAAAATTTGTAAATTAATCAGTACCAATTACTTTTAAAATCGCCTTAATTTTAAAAGTATTTTTTTGTAAATACACATTTTGTATTTGTAAGTTTGTATACTACTAAATAAAAATATATGAATATTCCTAGAACGAGTTTTCCTCGTGTTGTTATAATTGGTGGAGGTTTTGCTGGTATTTCTTTAATTAAGAGTTTGAAAAACTGTGAATTACAAGTTGTTTTAATTGATAAAAATAATTATCATACATTTCAACCATTACTTTATCAAGTGGCAACTGGTGGATTAGAACCAGATTCAATAGCATTTCCTTTAAGAAAAGTTATTAAAGATATTCCCAATTTTTATTTTAGGTTAGCAGACGTTTTAAAAATAGATAGTTTAAAGTGTGAAGTAGAAACTACAATTGGTAATTTAAAATATGATTATTTAGTAATAGCCACAGGTTCTAATACTAATTTTTTTGGTAATAAAAATATTGAAAAATTTAGTATGTCAATGAAAGATGTACCACAATCATTAAATCTTCGTAGTTTAATATTAGAAAATTTTGAAGATGCTTTGTTAACTTCAAATTTTGAGGAAAGAAATTCTCTTATGAATTTTGTTATAGTAGGAGGAGGCCCAACCGGAGTGGAACTTGCTGGTGCTTTGGCGGAAATGAAAAAGGCGATTTTACCCAAAGACTATCCAGATTTAGATATTCGCCAAATGCAAATTAATATTGTACAAGGAGGAGATAGGTTGTTAAAAACAATGAGTTTAAAAGCATCTGAAAAATCAGAAGATTTTTTAATTGATTTAGGAGTTAATATTTGGAAAAATGTTCATGTATTAGATTACGATGGAAAAATTGTAAAAACATCAACAGATTTAACTTTTAATGCTTCAACTGTAATTTGGGCAGCAGGTGTTAATGGCGCTAAAGTTGATGGTCTTGAATCTGATTGTATTGTTGAAAGAGCTGACCGCTTTAAAGTGAATGAGTACAATTTGGTTAAAGGATATGAAAACATATTTGCAATTGGAGATGTAGCTTGTATGGAATTATTAATATTTCCGTTAGGACATCCAATGATGGCGCAACCCGCCATACAACAAGGAAAACATTTAGCAACTAATATAATTGCAAAAATCACGAATAAGCCAATGAAACCATTTAAATATAAAGATAAAGGATCTATGGCAACAATTGGTAGAAATAAAGCTGTTGTAGATTTAAAAAATTGGAAATTTCAAGGAGTTTTTGCTTGGTTTGTATGGATGTTTGTCCATTTGTTTTCATTAATTGGCTTTAGAAATAAAGCTGTTGTGTTTTTTAATTGGGTATATAATTATATTAGATTTGATAGAGAAACACGTTTGATTATTAGGCCTTATAAACATAAAAACAAAGAATCATTTTAATTTTTTAATAAATTTTTTAAAGCATTTTTTAAGGTAGAAAATTTAAATTCAAAGCCAGTTTTAACTATTTTATTTGAAGCAACTCTGCTGCCTTCCAGTAAGATATTTGATAATTTACCTAAAATTATTTTTAATATTAATGCAGGAATATTTGGTAAAAACAAAGGTTTATTTAAAACTTCAGCAATTTCTTTAGTTAAAATTTTATTTGTACAATATTCTGGAGCTACTGCATTATAAATTCCTGTTAACTCTGGGTTTTCAATTGCTTGGACATACATTTCACATAAATCATCAATATGAATCCAAGGCATATATTGTTTTCCAGTTCCTAAAGCTGCTCCAAAGCCAAATTTTATGGGCTTAACTATTTTTTCTAAAGCACCACCTTTTTTTGTTAAAACAACGCCTGTTCTTAAAATCACAGTTCTAATATTTAATGCATTAAATTGCAACGAAGCATTTTCCCAATGTGTACAAATAGTGCTTAAAAAATCGTTGCCAGCAGAATCATTTTCTGTAAATATTTTATTGGTAGTAATTGCTCCATAAAAACCAATACCTGATGCAGCAATAAAACCTTTAAGGTTTGGGTTTAACACTTTAACTTTAGTATATAATAAATTGGCTGATGAAACTCTGCTATTAATTAAAAGTTTTTTTCTTTTAGGTGTCCATCGTTTATCAGCAATACCTGCGCCAGCTAAATGAATTATATAATCTGTATTTTTTATGGCATTTTCATCAATATAATTATTTTCAATATCCCATTTAAAAATGTTTGGTTTATTAGATGAGTTTCTGCTTAATATAAAAACTTTGTGTCCTTTTTTTAACAATATATCACAAAGATGTTTGCCTATTAAGCCAGTACCGCCAGTAACTAAAATTGATGCCATATATAAAATTCGCTTATTTTATAGAAAAAATACTATAAAATAAGCGAATTTAAAAATGTTTAACACTAAATATAACTATTGAATAACTTTTTCTTTTGCTTTGTATGGAATAATAGAACTCATACCTTTATTTATAGCTTCTTCATTTAACGGAATTAAATAATGGTAGCGTTCAGATAATGATTTTTTTAAACCTTCAATAACATTTTCTAATTTTACAATTGGTTTTTCTTTCAGGAATCCTCCTAAAATAATCATATTAAATATTTTTTTATTTCCCATTTCTGCAGCCAATTTAGTTGCTTCAACTTGAAAAATTTCAATATCAGTTCTTGATGGATGTACAGAAATTCCATTCGGATCATAAATTAAGATACCGCCTGGTTTAACTGTATCTTCAAATTTATCCATTGATTGTTGATTTAAAATAATAGCAGTATCAAAAAGCTTTAAATAGGGAGAACTAATTCTTTCGTCACTTAAAATAACAGTAACATTAGCAGTTCCACCTCTCATTTCTGGGCCGTAGGAAGGCATCCAACTAACTTCTTGATTTTGCATAATGCCAGAATATGCTAATATTTTTCCCATTGATAGCACTCCTTGTCCACCAAAACCTGCAATAATAATTTCTTCTGTCATAACTTTTATTTTAATTTTCCGTCAACTTTAATATCACCTAAAGGAAAGTATGGAAACATATGTTCTTCCATCCAAATATTTGCATCATTCGGAGTCATTTTCCAACCCGAATTACAATTTGAAACAATTTCAACAAAGGATAATCCTTTTTTCAATCGTGTATTTTCAAATGCTTTTTGAATTGCTTTTTTAGCTTTTCGAGCGTGTTTATGTGTATGCACGGACTGACGAGTAACATAATAAACGCCTGGTAAATTTGCTACTAATTCAGTCATTTTTAATGGAGACCCCATTGATTTTATTTCTCTACCATAAGGTGATGTTGATGAGACCATTCCTTCTAAAGTTGTAGGAGCCATTTGACCACCAGTCATCCCATATATTCCATTATTCACAAAAATAATCACAATGTTTTCTCCTCTATTGCAAGCGTGAATTGTTTCGGCAGTTCCAATGGCGGCTAGATCTCCATCACCTTGGTATGTAAAAACATATTTTTCTGGCCAAGTTCTTGCAATTGCAGTAGCAACAGCAGGAGCTCTACCATGAGCTGCTTGTGTGATATCAATATTCATAAAATCATAAGCTAAAACGGAGCATCCAACAGGTGCTACTCCAATGGTGTCTTCTGAAATTCCCATTTCATCAATTACCTCCATAGCTAAATTATGAGCTGTTCCATGGCCACAACCCGGACAGTATGACAAGGCTGTGTCTGTCATTAATTTTGTTTTACAAAATACTTGATTCTCTGGTTTTATGATGTCTAGTACGTTCATTGTTTATGATTTTTTGTTCTAAAGCTTCTAATACTTCTTCAGGTGTATGAATAATTCCTCCGGTTCTTCCAAAATGTTCAACAGGTACTTTATGTTCAACAGATAGTTTTACATCTTCTATCATTTGTCCTGCATTTAATTCAACACTTAAAATTCCTTTTACTTGATCAGCTAATTCAAATAGAGGTTGTTTTGGATATGGGAACAATGTAATTGGTCTTAATAACCCGGCTTTTATTCCTTTTTTTCTTGCTAATTCTATTGCTTTTTGGCTAATACGGGCGCTAGATCCGTAAGCTACAATTAAATAGTCAGCATCATCACATAGAATTTTTTCATAGCGCAAATCTTCTTTTTCCATTTGTTCATATTTTTTCATTAATCTATGAACTCTTGCTTCCATTTTTTCCGATTGTAAATCTAATGAAGTGATGATATTTCGTTCTCTGTTTTTTCTACCAGTTACTGCCCAATTTCCGTATTTTTCTATTAACTCTTCATTGGTTAATCGTGTTTTTTGATCTTTTAACTGTACTTTTTCCATCATTTGACCAATCAACCCATCGGAAAGAATTAATACTGGTGCACGATATTTAAAAGCAATATCAAATGCATCTTCAACAAAATCTGACATTTCTTGAACTGATGCTGGAGCTAAAACATATAGTTTGTAATCCCCATGTCCACCACCTTTAACGGATTGAAAATAATCTGCTTGTGAAGGTTGAATAGTCCCCAATCCTGGTCCGCCACGAACAACATTTACAATTACAGCCGGTAATTCAGCGCCTGCTAAATAAGAAATTCCTTCTAACTTTAGTGAAATTCCTGGGCTTGATGATGAAGTCATTACTTTTTTACCAGTACTAGCGGCTCCATAAACCATGTTTATAGCAGCAATTTCGCTTTCTGCTTGTAAAACCACCATACCTGTTCTTTTTTCAGGTTGTTCGGTCATTAAATACTCTATTACTTCTGATTGAGGTGTTATTGGATAACCAAAATAAGCATCTGCTCCAGCTCTAATAGCTGCTTCAGCCAATGCTTCATTACCTTTCATTAACTTTAATTCTGACATTTTAAGATTTTTATAAATTAAGCAGATACTTTAACTCTATATACAGAAATTGCTCTGTCTGGACATACAATGCCACAATTTGTGCAACCTGTACAGGCTTCTGGGTTTTTCATATATGCGTAATGATAGCCTTTGCGGTTAACGTTGGCTGTCATTCCTATTACATCTTCAGGGCAAACAGGTATACAAACTTCACAACCTTTGCAAGCCTCTGTGTCAACTACTATAGCTCCTTTAACTTTTGCCATTTTAATAATTTTAAGTGTTATTATTAACTAGTAATTCTATTATTCTCAAAGTTATGGCTATTTCATTGTAAAAACTATGACAAATATCAATTCATGACATTTATCATTATTATATCTTCAAAAAATAAGTTTTAAAATAAAAAAAAACGCTTTAAATAGCGTTTTTATTGAAATATTTTAAATTGTAACAAATGTTTCCTTTAATAAAGTTGTTTAAATTTTAGAGGATTTACTTCTTGCATTATTTTATAAATGCATTCAAAAATATCTTCAGCATTTGGTTTTGAGAAATAATCACCATCTGTACCATATGCAGTTCTATGATCTTTAGCAGTTAATGTAACAGGTTTGCTATCTAAAAACAGGTATGCATTTTGTTTTTCAAGTATTTCATTTAATATATATGCTGAAGCGCCTCCAGGAACATCTTCGTCAATAATTAGTAATCTGTTTGTTTTTTGGATACTTTTTACAATATCATGATTAATGTCAAAAGGAAGTAAAGTTTGTACATCAATAATTTCTATATCAATATCAACTTGAGTTAAAGAGTTAACTACTTCTTCAACTATTTTTAAGGTTGATCCGTATGATACAACAGTAATATCTTTTCCTGTTTTAATAGTTTCAACTACACCAATAGGTGTTTTAAATTCGCCTAAATTAATTGGTAATTTTTCTTTAAGCCTATAACCGTTTAAGTTTTCAATAATTAATGCTGGTTCATCACATTCTAATAATGTATTATAAAAACCTGCGGCTTTTGTCATGTTTCTTGGAACTAAAACATGCATTCCTCTAAGCATATGCACAATTGCTCCCATTGGTGAGCCTGAATGCCAAATACCTTCTAATCTGTGACCTCTTGTTCTAACAATTAATGGAGCTTTTTGAGTTCCTGAAGTTCTGTAATGCAGTGTTGCTAAATCGTCACTTAAAATTTGAATGGCGTACAATAAATAATCTAAATATTGAATTTCTGCAATTGGACGAAGCCCTCTTAAAGCCATTCCTATTCCTTGACCAACAATGGTTGCTTCTCTAATTCCAGTATCTGAAACTCTTAGTTTGCCATATTTTTCTTGTAAACCTACTAATCCTTGATTTACATCACCTATGTTACCAGAGTCTTCTCCAAAAATAAAAAGATCAGGATGTTTTGAGAATAATTTGTCGAAATTTTCTTTGATAATAATTCTTCCATCAACTAATTCAGCATTATCATTATATTTTGGTAATTCTTCTTTAACATGAAAAACATTTTGATTTGTTGTACTGTATAGGTGAGAACTGTATTTGTATTGTTCTTTACTTAAAGATGTTGTAATCCAGTTTTGAAGTTGTGCTTTTTCAAAACTTTCTTCGTCCCTAACATATACTGCAGCTTTTCTTGCGGTTGATAGATTATCTTTTCTTGAAGGATCTGGAATTTCGGCTAAATCATTCTTTAATTTTAAAATAAATGCTTTGTTTTTACTTTTAGATGCTACATTTTCAAGTAGTTGTAATAGCGCGCTTCTTTGTTCTTTTATAGGATTTAAAAAATCTGCCCAAGCTTCTCTTTTTGCTTGATTAACAGTTTTTTTTGCCTCTTTTTCTATTTTAATTAATTCTTCTTCAGAATCTACAAATTTTAAGCTATTTCCTTCAGTATCATTTAATTCAAATTCAATAATCCAATCTCGCATTTTTGAAATACAATCATGTTGTCTTTCCCAAATTAAACGTTCTTTAGATTTGTAACGTTCATGAGAACCAGAAGTAGAATGTCCTTGTGGTTGTGTTAAATCTGTTACATGAATTAAAACAGGAACATGTTCTTCTCTTGCAATTTTTGCGGCTTTATTATAAGTGTCAACTAATTTTGCGTAGTTGTATCCTTCAACCACAAAAATTTCGTAGCCTTTATTTTTTTCATCTCGTTGAAATCCTTTTAAAATTTCAGAAATATTTTCTTTAGTAGTTTGAAATTTTGCTGGTACAGAAATACCATAAGCATCATCCCAAACACTAATTATTAAAGGAACCTGTAAAACTCCTGCTGCATTAAATGTTTCAAAAAACACACCTTCAGATGTACTTGCATTACCAATTGTTCCCCAAGAAATTTCATTACCGTTGTTAGAAAACTTAGGTTTTTTTAATGCAGGTAATTTTCTAAACATTTTAGAAGCCTGAGCTATACCTAACATTCGTGGCATTTGACCTGCAGTTGGTGAAATATCTGAACTTGAATTGTATTGTTCTGTTAAATTTTTAAACTGTCCGTTTTCATCTAAACTATGTGTTTGAAAATGACCTCCCATTTGTCTTCCGGCAGACATTGGATCTGCTTTTAAATCTGGGTGCGCATACAAACCAGCAAAAAATTGTTGAGGTGTTAACTCACCAATAGCCATCATAAATGTTTGATCACGGTAATAACCAGATCTAAAATCACCTTTTTTAAAGGCTTTTGCCATAGCTAATTGTGGCACTTCTTTTCCATCGCCAAAAATACCAAATTTTGCTTTTCCGGTTAAAACTTCTCTTCTGCCCAATAAACTGCATTCTCTACTAATTACTGCAATTTTATAATCATTTAATACTTCTGATTTAAATTGGTTGAATGAGAGTTGTTCTTGACTTGTAGCTGAAGTTTTTACATTCATATTTTTTGATTGTTTTAGTTTTGCAAACTTACTCAATTTTAATGATACTTAAAAATAGATGGTATTTGTTGCGTATAAATAACAAAAAGTGTTAAATATCATTATTTCAATATGAATTATTTAATGAATAGTTTCTTTTTTGAAGTTTAATGATAAAAACTAATAAAATCCTCTTTTAATAAAGTTGTATATTTTTTTAGGTTTTATAACTAATACAAATCTAATTTTTGAGCTGTAATTTGGTTCTGTAATTTCCCAACCTAAATTAGAATGTAGTGGAAAATAAACTTCTAAAATATCTTGCACAAAATTTAATCGAACACCATTTTCGTGGGCGAAAAATAGTTTTTCGTTTTTATTTTTAACAAAGCCAACATCTGTGTAAACTTCAAACCAACGCCACAAACCAATACTTGTGTTTAAAGTTGTTAAAAACTGATTTGCATATTGTACGGGAAGTTTAGATTTAAATCCACCTTCATTAATAATAATTTGTTGACTAAAAAAGCCTGTGGTTTCTGATCTTCCTAAATAATCATATTGAAAAAGATAATCAGTTGGACGGTCAAGAGCAAAACTAAAATAATCAGTTTCGGTATTGTTATTTAAAAAAGCCCCTGCAAAAAATCTGAAATCAAATTGAGTGTTGGTGTCAGTTAGTTTTCTAAATTGCGCTGTAAGTGATAATTTGCTAAACTTACTTGAAATTTCAAGTCCAGTTGAAAAACGAACATCATCAATAATATCGGGTTTAGAATAACCAAACTCTAAGTTAAAAACATTGTATTTATTGGTTTCTGGATGTTGTGTTTGTGTTAATGATTTTTCTTTATCAATAGAAACTAAAGAAGCTGCCAAAACTTTATTACTAACATCTCTTAAACTATTTCTTTTAAACTCAATTGCAGCAAATGGAGTTAATGAAGTATAAGTTAAATTTGGTGCATAAAGAAAACTACTTCCTCCAGCACCAATTACAAATTTATTGATGTTGTTATCTTCAGGTAAATATTCGTAAATAAAAGAATAAGAACCAGAAAATGTATTACTTTTTGTACTATATGATGGCGTTAATTTGTATTGAAAACTTTTTTCTAAAATTGTTTTATTTGATATTGCCAAACCCAACACCAATCCATCGTAATAATTAAATCTGTAAACAGGTGTATAAAAAAACTGATTGTAATAAGGGTTTTCAACGTCTTTTAAAAATTTTAGCTGAACGGGCTTGTTTAGCAGTTTTTTATCAACATTTTTCCAATTGTTTTTTAAATTGTATTCTGGTAATTCAAAATTATAATTAAGAGACAATCTATTAAAATCGTTTTGTGGTATTTTTATGGTTGAAATGGAATCAATTCCTACAAGCCATTTTTTAAATTTAATTTCGTCATCTTTTAAACCATATAACTGAATAGGAGCGGTAAAATTTCGTTTATTTAAAATTGTTACTTCAATTGAATCTTTTGTTTTATGAATTTTTTTAATGGTATAATCAATTTTTTTGTTGGTTTTTAAATAATCATTTTTAAACCAATCAAGGTTTTTATCTGTTTTTAAATTTTCAACAAAAGTTGAACTTTGAGCTAATTTACCAGTGTTATTTTTAGCAAATTCAACAATACCTTGTTTAACTATTGAATCGCCTAAATAACTTTCAAGAAATTTTAGTCCTAAACCAGCTTTGTATTTATTTACAATTTTTCGGTTAAAATTAGATAATGATGCTGCATTTTCGTTTAATGCTTGATCAATGTTTTTTCTGGTGGCAAATTGATATAAAAACGGATATTTATCATTAAACCCTAATTTTGATAAGTTAAAGTTTTTAATTCCCCAAATTTTAGAAATATTTCCAATAGCTTTTACTTCAGGATAATATTTTTCAACATATTTTATCATTAAAAATGTTTGTATTCCATCGGCAAGCCAAGCGTCTTCTCTTTGGTTGAAAACAAAAATATTGTCAATATATTTTTTTGACAAAACTTTAAAAAATTGAATATCCCATTCAAAAGTATCGCTAAAAGGTGCTAAAAATGATGGCAATTGATTAAAACCATATACCGGATTTTTATCGTATTCAACTCTATTTATTAACAGTTTTTCGTGCGGAAAATCACCTAAATACGATTTTAAAAAGTCCAATTCTCTATTTAAAATATCGGTTTGAACAGCGGTATTTAGTTTTTCGGAAGTTAAATTGGTAATTATAGAAACAGGTTTTGATTGAAACTCAATAAAATTGTTTTCTTGCGTAATATTAAGTTCAATATCTGTTTTTTGTTTGCCAATTAACTGATAGCGAACAACATCTTTTATAGTGTCTTTAATAATAGCTAAATCTGTATTAACTTTATAAGAAACTGGAACAATAAGAGTAATATTATAGTCATAAAAATCAATATATAAATCATCTAAATCTAAATTATTATATACATACCATTTTTTGTTAAAAATGGCCGGTGCTAAATACCAATATCTTAAATTATAATCTACTGTATTTACACCATATTTTGTAAATTTATCTTTAGGTAACCTAACAACATAAGTGGCATTAATTTTTACACTTTCATTGGGTTTTAAGGGCTTGTTTAAAATAATTTTGAAAAAATCCGGATTTTTTTCTGTAACCTCCCAAGTAGCTACTTCATAATCAATATAAATACTGTTAATTTTACCAAAACCTCGGTGTTTGTCTTTTGCAAAATGAAAATTTTTAGAATAATTTTCAATAAACCTTTTGGCTAAAGGAGTATTTTTATCTTTATACGCGTTTGGCCAATTATGTAAATAAATTTCATTTAAAGTTGTATTTGAACTGTTATGGTAATTGATTGATTGTGTTACTTTTAGTTCGTTTGATTCTGGTTTAAAAATTGAAATTATATCAATAGTATTATTTTGCCCATACGTTTTTTTTGAACAGATGGCACACAAAATCACTATTAATACAATATATTTTTTCAAGAAATTACGTTATTAGAAATTAGGGCTTAGGCTGTATTTTTTATAGAATGTGTTAATTACTTCTAGTACTTCTTCTTCTGTATCTACAATTGAAATAAGTTCTAAATCGGCTGTACTAATGTTACCTTCTTCAACAAGTGTAGTTTGAATCCAATTTATTAAACCAGACCAGAATTTTCTTCCCACTAAAACTATAGGAAATTTACCTATTTTTTTTGTTTGAATTAGTGTGATTGCTTCAAAAAGTTCATCCATTGTTCCAAAACCGCCAGGCATAACTACAAATCCTTGTGAGTATTTCATGAACATTACTTTTCTAACAAAGAAATAGTCAAAATCTAAACTTTTATCAGGATCAATGTATGGGTTATCATGTTGTTCAAAAGGTAATTCAATGTTTAAACCAACAGAAGTTCCTTTTCCTCTATGTGCGCCTCTGTTACCAGCTTCCATTATTCCTGGTCCGCCACCTGTAACTATTCCGTAACCATTTTGGGTTAATTCATATGCAATGTTTTCAGCTAATTTATAATATTTATGATCTGGTTTGGTTCTGGCGGATCCAAAAATTGTGACACAAGGACCAATTTTGCTTAAACGCTCAAAACCTTCAACAAATTCAGCCATTATTTTAAAAATAGCCCAAGAGTCGTTAGTTTTTATCTCGTTCCAGGTTTTTTGTTTAAATTTTTCTCTTATTTTTCTATCTTCATTCGGAGCCATATTTCGACAATATTTTTTAATTTTTTAAGTAATTTATCCGCCTAATTTAATTCTTTTTTTAAGAATTTGGCAGTATAGCTTTTTTTATTTTTAATGATATCTTCTGGTGTGCCAACACAAATTACTTCTCCACCATTTTTACCACCTTCCATACCAATATCAATAATATAGTCAGCAAGTTTTATAACATCCATATTGTGTTCTATTACTAAAATGGTGTTTCCTTTGTTGGCTAATTTATTTAAAACTAGCATTAAAACTCTAATATCTTCAAAATGTAAACCAGTAGTTGGTTCATCTAAAATATAAAAAGTATTACCAGTATCTCTTTTAGATAATTCTGATGCTAATTTTATGCGTTGTGCTTCACCACCAGAAAGCGTTGTAGATTGCTGACCTAGTGTTATATACCCTAAACCAACATCTTTAATAGTTTTTAATTTTCTGTTGATTTTTGGGATGTTTTCAAAAAACTCAACCGATTCTTCAATAGTCATATTTAATACATCGGAAATTGATTTTCCTTTGTATCTAATTTCTAATGTTTCTCTGTTAAAACGTTTTCCTTGGCAAGTTTCGCATTCTACATGAACATCGGGCAAAAAATTCATTTCAATAACTCGAACTCCACCACCTTCACAAGTTTCGCACCTTCCATCTTTAACGTTAAATGAAAATCTTCCAGGTTTATAACCTCTAATTGCCGCTTCGCTTGTTTTTGCAAATAAATTTCTAATTTCACTAAAAACACCAGTGTACGTTGCAGGGTTAGAGCGTGGTGTTCTTCCAATTGGTGATTGATCTATATCAATAACTTTATCAATATGCTCCAATCCTTCAATTTTTTTATAAGGCATTGGTTTTTTAACACCTCTATAGATATGATGATTTAAAATAGGATAGAGGGTTTCATTTATTAAAGTAGATTTTCCGCTACCTGAAACACCCGTAATACAAATTAATTTACCCAAAGGAAATTCAACCGTAACATTTTTTAAGTTGTTACCTGTTGCGCCAGAAAGCACAATAGATTTTCCGTTTCCTTTTCTTCTTTTTTTAGGAATTTCTATAGTTTTTGTGCCATTTAAATAATCGGCAGTTAAAGTTTTATGTTGCTTTAATTGTTTAAAAGTTCCTTCACTTACAATTTCGCCTCCGTGAATTCCTGCTCCTGGGCCAATATCCAGCACAAAATCGGCATGTTCAATCATATCTTTATCATGTTCCACAACAATTACAGAATTACCAATATCACGCAAATTTATGAGTGATTTTATCAATTTTGCATTGTCTCTTTGGTGCAAACCAATACTAGGTTCATCTAAAATATATAAAACACCAACTAATTGTGATCCAATTTGTGTTGCCAATCTAATACGTTGGGCTTCACCGCCTGATAATGATTTTGAGCTTCTATCTAAACTTAAATAATTTAAACCAACATCTACTAAAAACTGAATTCTGGTTCTAATTTCTTTTAAAATTTCTGATGCAATTTGCAGTTGTTTTTCGGATAACTTAGCTTCAATATTAGAAAACCAATCAGCAAGTTCAGTAATATCCATTTGTGCTAAATCCGAAATATTTTTATCGTTTAATTTAAAATATAACGCTTCTTTTTTAAGTCGTTTTCCTTCGCAAGTTTCGCAAACAACATCATCCATAAAATCTTTTGCCCAACGTTTAATAGAAGTAGATTCTGTTGAATTGTATTGATTTTGAATGAAGTTTGTAATCCCTTCAAAATCAATCTCATACGTTTTTGTTACGCCAACAGTCTTAGAAATGATTTCAAATTTTTCATTGCCACCATTTAAAATAATATTTAAAGCTTCTTCTGGAATTTTTGAAATTGGATCGGTTAATTCAAATTTGTAACGTTCAGCAATTAGTTGTAATTGTTTAAAAATCCAACTATTTTTTTGTTCACCAATGGGTGCAATTCCTCCTTTTTTAATTGAAATTTCGGGATTTGGAATTATTTTATCAATATTGACTTTGTGTATTTTTCCTAAACCATTACACGTTTCGCAAGCACCTTTAGGTGAGTTAAAAGAGAAAGTGTTTGGTTCGGGATTTGGATATGAAATTCCAGAAACCGGACACATTAAATCTCTACTAAAATAACGTGGCGTATTGGTTTCATGTTCCAAAACCATTAAAACATTATCGCCTGAATATAAGGCTGTTGTAATAGTTTCGGTTAATCTTTTTTCAGCATCTTTTGATACCAATAAACGATCTATAACTATTTCAATGTCATGCGTTTTATAACGGTCAAGACGCATTCCTTTTTCAATATCAACAATTTCACCATCAACTCTAACTTTTAAAAATCCTTGTTTGGCAATTTGTTCAAAAAGTTCTCTGTAATGTCCTTTTCTCGATTTAATCAACGGCGCCAGAATTATAATTTTCTTACCATCAAATTCCTCTAAAATTAGTTCGTTAATTTGCTCATCGGTATAACTCACCATTTTTTGATTGGTGTTATACGAGTACGCATCAGAAGCTCTTGCGTATAACAATCGTAAAAAATCGTAAATTTCTGTAATGGTACCAACGGTAGAGCGTGGACTTTTATTGGTGGTTTTTTGTTCAATAGAAATTACGGGCGATAAACCATCGATTTTATCAACATCTGGGCGTTCTAATCCGCCTAAAAATTGACGAGCGTATGCTGAAAAAGTTTCAATATAACGTCGCTGACCTTCTGCATAAATAGTATCAAAAGCCAATGATGATTTTCCACTACCACTTAAGCCAGTAATTACAACTAGTTTTTCGCGTGGTATTTTAACATCAATATTTTTTAAATTATGAACTCGCGCTCCTAAAACTTCTATAAATTCTTCACTTTTAGCCATAAGAAAATTTGGAAAGTTGCAAAGTTAAAAAAATGAAAGCACAATTTAACGGTAGTTCAATATCTTATTTTGAAAATTAGTATATTGCGTTAAAATATTTTAGCTGATGAATTGGATTCACTCTTTAAGACATTTTTTTGAAAAACATGGGTTTGCAGTATCTTCCAGATTTGCAGATAGATTAGGAATTAGTGTTTCAAATGTGCGCTTATTTTTTATATATATATCCTTTGTAACTTTAGGATTTTCTTTTGGAATTTATTTAACATTGGCTTTTTTATTGCGATTAAAAGATATGATTTACACCAAAAGAAGTTCAGTTTTTGATTTGTAATTTATGGTAACAAAATCTAAATTATATATTTCAAGTTCGCTACTAACAGCTGTATTAATTATTGGAATTGGTGGCTTTATGATTATTTCAAATGAATCTTTTATAGATTCATTATATATGACCATAATTACCATGTCTACAGTTGGGTTTGGTACACTTCACGAATTAAATCAAACCGAAAAATTATTTACAGTTTTTTTAATCATATTAAGTATTATAGTTTATGGTTACTCAGTTACAGCATTAACAGAATATTTTGCAAATAGAAACATTTTTCAAATTTTAAAATTAAAAAAGGTGCAACAAGAAATTCAAAGTTTAAAAAATCATACTGTGGTATGTGGTTATGGGCGAAATGGAAAACAAGCCGTTGCTAAATTAAAGCAGTTTAATCAACCTTGTATAGTTATTGAAAAACGGAAAGATGAGATTGCCGATTTAGAGCGCGATAATATTTTATTTGTTGAAGGTGACGCTACCAATGATGATGACTTAAAAAAGCTAGGATTAGATAGAGCTAAAAGTTTAATAACAGCCTTGCCATCTGATGCTGATAATTTATTTGTGGTTTTATCTGCACGTCAGTTTAATAAAGACTTTACAATTATAAGTAGAGCTTCAAATGAATCTTCTTACGGAAAGCTAAAATTTGCCGGAGCCACAAATGTTATTATGCCAGATAAATTAGGCGGTGCACATATGGCATCATTAGTTGTTACGCCAGATTTAGTAGAATTTGTTGATCGATTAACAATTGCAGGAACTACCAATGCTAATTTAGAGGAGATTTCGGTAAACTCACTTCCCGATGAATACTTGTCAAAAACAATTTTAGACCTTGATTTACGGAAAAAAACAGGATGTAATGTTATTGGCTTTAAAACTAAAGAAGGTGAATATTTAATAAACCCTGATGCTAAAACTAAATTAGAAAATGATACTCATTTGATTGTTTTAGGAAATAAAGAAGAAATATTAAAATTAAGAGACCTTTTTTAGCATTTGAAAAAAAATCAACATTTTTATGATTTAGTTAATTATTTATTTGCTCTAACTTCATTTTTTTACCATATTGCGTACACTTTTCAAACAAATATAAAATTATGAACAAAAAACTACTGTCTTTGTTGTTTTTATTAGCAACATTTACTTTAAATGCACAAGAAAAAGGTTTAGATGAAAGAATTAATGATTGGTTTGAACCAATTACTGCAAAATGGGAAGGCATAGTTTTTTGGATTGTCCCAGGAACAGGAGTTCCTCTTGTAGTTGTGCTCTTAGTTTTAGGGGCATTATTTTTTACCATATATTTTAAGTTTATTAATTTAAGAAGATTTACCCTTGCAATAAATGTAGTAAGAGGAAAGCATGATGCAGTTGAAGGTCATGGTGCTGACAAAGCTGAACTTAATATTGTAGATGGCGATATTGTTGATACCATAAGAGATGAAAGTAAAGAAGGTGAGGTAAGTCATTTTCAGGCCTTAGCAACAGCAGTTTCAGGTACTGTTGGCTTGGGAAATATTGCAGGTGTTGCTTTGGCAATTTCTATTGGAGGACCAGGAGCAACTTTTTGGATGATTGTAGCAGGATTATTAAGTATGTCTACTAAATTTGTTGAATGTACATTAGGTGTAAAATACAGAGATGTTGGTCCAGACGGAACAGTATATGGAGGTCCAATGTATTATTTATCAAAAGGAATGGCAGAAAGAGGTTTTAAAAAATTTGGTAAAGTTTTAGCCGTACTTTTTGCAATCTTATGTGTTGGAGCATCTTTTGGTGGTGGTAATGCTGTGCAATCTAATCAAGCTGCGGAACAATTAGCTGCAATGTTAGGAATGCAAGGAGGATATACAGGTACCATTATTGGTGTTGGAATTGCAATAATAGTAGGATTTGTAATTATTGGAGGTATTAAAAGAATTGCTTCTGTTACCGAAAAAATTGTGCCGTTTATGGCTGTAATTTATATACTTGCTTGTTTAATTGTAATGTTTGCACATTGGAGTTATATTGATGATGCTATTGCATTAATTTTTAGAGAAGCATTTAGCCCAAGTGCTGGGTTAGGAGGCTTTTTTGGAGTATTAATAACAGGATTTAGACGAGCAGTTTTCTCTAATGAAGCGGGTGCTGGTTCTGCCGCAATTGCGCATTCAGCAGTAAAAACTAGATATCCTGCATCAGAAGGAATAGTATCATTATTAGAACCATTTATTGATACAGTAGTAATTTGTACAATGACAGCTTTGGTAATTATTTTTTATAATAGTGATGGGTTATTTGTTTATGGCGGAGACGGAGCAGGTTCTGTAATTATTGATGGTGTTGCAGTTGGTGGTGTTAATTTAACATCAATGGCTTTTGAGGCTGTAATACCTTGGTTTCCATATGTATTAACTTTAGCCGTTGTATTATTTGCAATTTCAACAATGATATCTTGGTCTTATTACGGACTACAATCTTGGAAATTCTTGTTCGGTAGAAGCAAAATAGCAGATATTACTTATAAGTTATTATTTATAGTATTTATTGTAATTGGTGCAGCTGCATCTATGAAAGCTGTATTCGATTTTTCTGACGCCATGATTTTAGCGTTAGTATTTCCAAATATGGTTGGTTTACTATTCTTATTTCCGATTGTTAGAGCCGAGTTGGTTAAATATTTAAAAGCAATAAAAATTAAATTGACTTTAATTAAATAGAAAGATTAATGAAAATATTAAAATCCCATTTCAGTTACAATAAAAGGCAACGAAGTGGGATTTTATTTTTATTATTGTTAATTATTGCATTTCAAATTACCTATTTTTTTATCGATTTTTCTCCAAAAAAAGATTCAAAAGATTATTCAAATGAAATGATTTCATTTTTAAAAGAAGTGGATTCATTACAGGAAATTAAAAATGAAAAAAGTAAACCTAAAATTTATCCATTTAATCCTAATTATATTACCGATTTTAAAGGATATCAATTAGGAATGAGTACTGCTGAAATTGATAAATTATTAGAATATAGAAAATCGGGTGCTTTTATTAATTCTGCGGCACAATTTCAAAAAGTTACAGGAGTAAATGATAGTTTACTTTATATTATTTCTCCATATTTTAAGTTTCCAGCGTGGGTTACTTCAGCTAAAAATAATGAAAAGGAAAAAGAAATTGTAACAAAGGAAGCGATTGTAATTAAAGATATAAATACAGCATCACTTGAAGATTTTAAATCAATTAACGGAATTGGTGATAAATTAGGACAAAGAATTATTAGTTACAGAACAAAACTACAAGGATTTACTTTTAATGATCAGTTATATGAAGTTTGGTATTTAGATAAAGAAGTTGCAGATAAAGTATTAGCAAATTTTAAAGTACTTGAAAAACCTATAATTGAAAAAATAAATGTGAATAAAGCCACTTTTAAAGAGGTACTTTCTATACCATATTTAGATTATGAATTAACAAAAAAGATTTTTCAATATAGAGATGAAGTTGCTGAAATTCAAACAATTGAAGACTTAAAAAAAATTGATGGCTTTCCTTTAGAAAAATTTAATAGAATAGCCTTATATTTGCAAGCTAAATAATAAAGCAAGCCTAAATGAGCAGCATGTATTTTACAGAAGAACACAATGCGTTTCGTCAAAGTTTTAAAGATTTTTTACAAAAAGAAGTATTTCCTAATGTTGATAAATGGGAAAAACAAGGCTTTGTAGATAAGGAAATATGGAAGAAATTTGGAGAAATGGGCTATTTTGGTTTAAATTATCCTGAAGTTTATGGAGGTTTAAACTTAGACTTATTTTACACTACTATTTTTTTAGAAGAGTTGCAAAAAGTAAATTCAGGTGGATTTGCAGCAGCAATGTGGGCACATGTATATTTAGCAATGACACATCTTGAAAAGGAAGGGAGTGAGCTAATTAAAGAAAAATATTTAATACCAAGTATCACCGGTGAAAAAGTTGGTTGTTTATGTATAACAGAACCTTTTGGAGGCTCGGATGTTGCAGGAATGCGAACTACAGCTGTAAAAAAAGGTGATTCTTATATTTTAAATGGATCTAAAACTTTTATAACAAATGGTGTTTATTCTGATTATTTAGTAGTTGCAGCTAAAACAAATAACGAATTAGGTTATAAAGGAATGAGTATTTTTGTTGTTGATAGAGATACTAAAGGAATTTCCTCAACAAATTTAGAGAAATTAGGTTGGAAAGCTTCTGATACTGCAGAAATTGCTTTTGATAATGTGATTGTTCCAAGTGAAAATTTGTTAGGTGAAGAAGGTAAAGGCTTTCCTTATATCATGCAGCATTTTGCTTTAGAAAGAATTGTTATGGGAATTAATGCCCATGCAAGAGCAGAATTTGCTTTAGAATATGCCATACAATATATGTCTGAAAGAACTGCTTTTGGAAAAACCATTGATAAATTTCAAGCTTTGCGTCATAGAATTGCCGATATGTCTAGTGAAGTTGAAATGTGTAAAGAGTTTAATTATTCTGTTATATATAGATTGAATAAAGGAGAATACGTTGTAAAAGAAGCAACCATGTCTAAATTGGTTTCAACAAAAATTGCAGATGAAGTAATATACCAATGTTTACAGCTACTTGGCGGGTATGGTTATATGGAAGAATATCCAATGGCGCGCTTGTTTAGAGATAGTAGATTAGGTCCAATTGGAGGTGGAACTTCAGAAATTTTAAGAGAAATAATAGCTAAGATTATTATTGATAAAAAAGAATACAAACCAATTACACAATAAATTAATATATAAATGCTTGGATATTAAAATTTAATAGTATCTTTGCAGTCCAAAATTAAAAGATAGAACAACTTGAAAGGAGGTGCCAAAATATGTTAATCATACCAGTTAAAGACGGAGAGAATATCGATAGAGCGTTAAAACGTTATAAGAGAAAATTTGATCGTACGAAGACAATGAAAAATTTACGTTCTCGTAAACAATTCGAAAAACCTTCAGTTGTAAAACGCGCACAAGGAATAAAAGCTCAATACGTACAAAGGTTAAGAACAGCAGAAGAGCAAGCTTAATTTTTAGTTAATAAAATTAGAACCGTTAGTTATTACAAATTACAATTCGTAAATTTGTTTACTAACGGTTTTTTTATGCCTATAAAATCCTTTTTAAATTACTTAGCTTTAGAGAAAAAATATTCTCAACATACAGTTATTGCTTATCAAAACGATTTAAACACTTTTCAAGAATTTTGTAAAAATGAATTTGGTACAGATAACATTGTATATGTAAATTATGCTCAAATTAGAAATTGGATCATCAGTTTAGTCAATTCAAATATTTCAAATAGAAGTATTAATAGAAAACTTTCAGCATTAAAATCGTATTATAAATTTCTTCAAAAAACAAAACAAATTGAAATTAGCCCAATGGTAAAACATCAGGCGTTAAAAGTTTCAAAAAAAATTCAAATTCCTTTTTCTGAAAATGAAATTAAAAACGTGTTAAATTCTTCTGAAAACAACACTGATTTTGAGTCTATTAGAAATAAGTTAATAGTTGAACTTTTTTATTCAACAGGCATAAGAAGGGCAGAACTTATCAATATAAAAATAGCTGATGTTAATTTTGTTAATGAAACTGTTAAAGTGTTAGGAAAAAGGAATAAAGAAAGGTATATTCCGTTAATAAAAACAGTTCAAATTCCATTAAAAAAATATTTAGATATTAGAGCTCAAATTGTTAGTGATGAGCCGCGTTTATTTATCACAAAAAAAGGTAAAAAATTATATGATACACTTGTGTATCGAATAATAAATAATTATTTTAGTTGTGTGTCGTCAAAAGTAAAAAAAAGTCCCCATATTTTAAGGCATTCTTTTGCAACACATTTATTAAATGAAGGAGCCGATCTAAACTCAGTTAAAGAATTACTTGGGCATTCAAGTTTAGCATCAACTCAAGTTTATACCCATAGTAGTTTGGGTAAGTTAAAGGAAATATATAATCAAGCTCACCCAAGGAGCAATAAAAACTAATTTATTATGAAAGTGTACGTACAATCGGTTAATTTTAATGCAGACAAAAGTTTAATTGAATTTATTGAAAAAAAACTAAATGGTTTAGAAAAATTTTATGATAAAATAGTAGATTCTGAAGTGTATTTAAAGGTACAGCAAACAAGTGAAAAAGAAAATAAAACAGTTGAAATTAAAGTTAACGTTCCAGGAAATGATATTGTTGTAAAAAAACAAAGTAAAACCTTTGAAGAAGGAACTATGTTGGCAGTAGATTCTATAAAAAGATCATTGGAAAAAATTAAAGAAAAAGTTAAAGTTAAATAATTAAAAAAATAATTAGAAAAGTTTTGTTTAAATATAAAACTTTAATACATTTGCAGTCCGTTAGAAATAGCGGACTTCTTTTATGGAGTAAAATGCCGATGTAGCTCAGCTGGCTAGAGCAGCTGATTTGTAATCAGCAGGTCGTGGGTTCGAGTCCCTCTATCGGCTCAGATCTTTGAAAGAATGGTGAGATACTCAAGTGGCCAACGAGGGCAGACTGTAAATCTGCTGCGCAAGCTTCGGAGGTTCGAATCCTCCTCTCACCACAAATAGTTTTTAGGAATAAAAATTATTGAGGAATTGAAAAAAATATTGCGGGAGTAGCTCAGTTGGTAGAGCTTCAGCCTTCCAAGCTGACTGTCGCCGGTTCGAGCCCGGTCTCCCGCTCTTTTTTTTGGCCGGTGTAGCTCAGGGGTAGAGCGTTTCCTTGGTAAGGAAGAGGTCACGGGTTCAATTCCCGTCATTGGCTCAAAAGTAGAATTGAATTTAACACTATATATAACTAAGATTTAAAAATTAAATAATCATGGCAAAAGCAACCTTTGATCGTTCAAAACCACATTTAAACATTGGTACTATTGGACACGTTGACCACGGTAAAACAACTTTAACAGCAGCAATTACTGTTGTATTAGCAGAAAAAGGTCTTTCTGAAATTAAAAACTTTGATCAAATTGATAACGCTCCTGAGGAGAAAGAAAGAGGTATTACAATTAATACTGCTCACGTAGAATACCAAACAGCAAATCGTCACTACGCTCACGTTGACTGTCCAGGTCACGCGGATTACGTAAAGAACATGGTAACTGGTGCTGCGCAAATGGATGGTGCAATTATCGTTGTTGCAGCAACTGATGGACCAATGCCTCAAACAAGAGAGCATATCTTATTAGGTCGTCAGGTGGGTATTCCTAGATTAGTTGTATTCATGAATAAAGTGGATATGGTTGATGACGAAGAGTTATTAGAATTAGTAGAAATGGAAATCAGAGATTTATTATCATTCTATGAGTATGATGGTGATAATACTCCAGTAATTCTAGGGTCTGCTTTAGGAGGTTTAAATAAAGAGCCAAAGTGGATGGAGAAAATTATGGAATTAATGGATGCTGTTGATACTTGGATTGAGTTACCTCAACGTGATGTTGATAAACCATTCTTAATGCCAGTTGAAGATGTATTCTCTATTACAGGTCGTGGTACTGTTGCAACAGGTCGTATTGAGACTGGTGTAGCTAATACTGGAGATGTAGTTGATATTATTGGTATGGGTGCTGAAAAATTAGGATCTACAATTACAGGAGTAGAAATGTTCCGTAAAATATTAGATAGAGGAGAAGCTGGAGATAACGTTGGTCTTTTATTAAGAGGTATCGCTAAAGAAGATATTAAGAGAGGTATGGTAATCTGTAAAAAAGGTTCAGTAACTCCACACGCTAAATTTAAAGCTGAGGTTTATATCCTTAAAAAAGAAGAAGGTGGACGTCACACTCCATTCCACAACAACTACCGTCCACAGTTCTACGTACGTACAACTGACGTAACAGGTACTATTAATTTACCTGAAGGAGTTGAAATGGTAATGCCAGGTGATAACTTAACAATTACTGTTGATTTACATCAAGCAATTGCTTTAAACGTAGGTTTACGTTTTGCAATTCGTGAAGGTGGTAGAACAGTAGGTGCTGGTCAGGTAACAGAAATGTTAGACTAATTTTTACACCTAAAATAAATTATATACAATATATAGGTGCTTCTTTATAGAGGAGCACCTTATGTTTACGGGTGTAGCTCAGTTGGTAGAGCACTGGTCTCCAAAACCAGGTGTCGGGAGTTCGAGTCTCTCCACCCGTGCAAAATTTGAAAAAATGAATTTAGTTAACTATATAAAAGACTCATTTGAAGAGTTGCGCAATAAAGTATCTTGGATTTCTTGGGAAGAAGCTCAAAAATCAACAGTAGTTGTTGCAGTATTTACTGTTTTATTTGCATTAGCAGTATTTCTAGTGGATAAAGTTTTTCAAGCAGGTTTGACTGAATATTTTAAATTATTTTAATTATAGAAGTTTCTTATGACTGATTCTGTGAAAAAATGGTACGTAGTTAGGGCTATAGGTGGGCAAGAAAATAAAGTGAAAACTTATATTGAGAATGAAATTGCCCGTTTAGGTATGACAGACTATGTAGACAGAGTAATAGTTCCTACAGAAAAAGTTATTCAAGTTCGTAATGGGAAAAAAATAAACAAAGAACGTGTATATTTCCCTGGTTATGTAATGATTGAGGCAAACTTAAGTGGAGAATTACCACATATAATTAAATCAATTACAGGTGTAATTGGATTTTTAGGTGAAGTAAAAGGAGGAGATCCTGTGCCAATGAGAAAATCTGAAATAAACCGTATGTTAGGTAAAGTTGATGAGTTGTCAGTTCAAAATGATAACGTTGCAATACCTTATATTGTTGGTGAGACAGTAAAAGTAATTGATGGACCTTTTAATGGTTTTGATGGAACTATTGAAAAAATAAATGAAGAAAAGCGTAAACTTGAAGTTATGGTGAAAATTTTCGGAAGAAAAACACCATTAGAGTTAAGTTATATGCAAGTTGAAAAAATTTCATAATTGTTACATATATAATGTGGTATTGCATATCGCTTCCAAAAATGTGTAATATCTAATTTAAGATTAAAAAATGGCAAAAGAAGTTAGTAAAGTAGTAAAATTACAAGTTCGTGGAGGTGCGGCAAACCCATCACCACCAGTTGGACCTGCTTTAGGTGCTGCCGGAGTTAACATTATGGAGTTCTGTAAGCAGTTTAATGCTAGAACTCAAGATAAACAAGGAAAAGTTTTACCTGTTGCAATTACTGTATATAAGGATAAATCATTCGAGTTTGTTGTAAAAACTCCTCCAGCTGCTGTTCAAATATTAGAAGCAGCTAAAGTAAAAAAAGGTTCAGCAGAGCCTAACCGTAAAAAAGTAGCCTCAGTTACTTGGGATCAATTGAAAACAATAGCAGAAGATAAAATGGTAGATTTAAATGCATTTACAATTGAGTCTGCAATGCTAATGATGGCTGGTACAGCTCGTTCAATGGGTATTAAAGTAAGTGGAGTAGCTCCAAAAAAACAATAAAACAGTTATTAAAAAATGGCAAAATTAACTAAAAAGCAAAAGGAAGCGCACGCTAAGGTTGATCATAATCAAGCTTATTCTTTAAAGGATGCTTCTGCTTTAGTAAAAGAAATTACTAATGTAAATTTCGATGCATCTATTGATATAGCTGTTAAATTGGGAGTAGATCCTCGTAAAGCGAATCAAATGGTTAGAGGTGTGGTAACATTACCTCATGGAACTGGTAAAGATGTTAAAGTTTTAGCATTAGTTACTCCAGACAAAGAAGCAGAGGCTAAAGAAGCTGGTGCAGATTTTGTTGGATTAGACGAATACCTTCAAAAAATTAAAGAAGGATGGACAGATGTTGACGTAATTATTACAATGCCTAGTGTTATGGGTAAATTGGGGCCATTAGGGCGTATATTAGGACCTAGAGGTTTAATGCCTAACCCAAAAACAGGTACTGTAACTATGGATGTTGCAAAAGCTGTTACAGAAGTAAAAGCTGGTAAAATAGATTTTAAAGTTGATAAAACAGGGATTATTCATGCTGCAATAGGAAAAGCTTCATTTGATGCTGACAAAATTGTAGATAATGCTCACGAGATTATTCAAACTTTGGTCAAAATGAAACCAACTGCTGCGAAAGGAACATATATTAAGAGTATTTACCTATCTAGTACTATGAGTCCTAGTGTAGGTGTAGATCCTAAATCAGTTTAATTAAAGTTAAATCTTAGTAATTATGACGAGAGAAGAAAAATCACAAGTAATAGAAGTTTTAACAACTCAATTAACTGAAGGTAATATTATTTACTTAGCAGATATATCAGGCTTAAATGCTTTAGATACTTCTAATTTACGTAGAGCTTGCTTTAAAGCAAATATAAAATTAGCAGTTGTTAAGAACTCATTGCTTGCAAAAGCAATGGAAAGATCTGATAAAGATTTTGGAGAATTACCTACAGCATTAAAAGGGAATACTTCATTAATGTTTTCAGAAACAGGAAATGCTCCTGCAAAATTAATTAAAGAATTCCGTAAGAAATCAAATAAACCTTTATTGAAAGGAGCTTATGTTGAAGAAGCAATTTATATTGGAGATGACCAATTAGATGCTTTAGTAAACATAAAATCAAAAGAAGAGGTTATTGGAGATATCATTACGTTATTACAATCGCCAGCTAAAAATGTTGTTTCAGCATTACAATCTGGAGGTAATAAATTGTCTGGTATAATTAAAACATTATCAGAGAAATAAATAAGTGCACTAATAAAACTAAATAATAAAATTTAAACAAAGAGAAATGGCAGATTTAAAAGATTTCGCAGAACAACTTGTTAACTTAACAGTTAAAGAAGTAAACGAGTTAGCTAAGATTTTAAAAGACGAATATGGTATTGAACCAGCAGCAGCTGCAGTAGCAGTAGCAGGTCCAGCAGCAGCTGGAGGTGATGATGCAGCTGATGAAAAAACTGAATTTGATGTAATCTTAAAAGCAGCAGGTGCTTCTAAATTAGCAGTTGTAAAATTAGTTAAGGAATTAACTGGTTTAGGATTAAAAGAATCTAAAGAAATTGTTGATAGCGCACCAGCACCAATTAAAGAAGGTGTTTCTAAAGACGAAGCAGAAGGTTTAAAAGCTTCATTAGAAGAAGCTGGAGCTGAGGTTGAGCTTAAATAAGCTCTCAATAGCAAAATCAATTTAAGGTTTAGGTCTTAGGTATACCCTTAGACCTAAACCATTTTGCATATATATTCGTTCTTATATTTTAATAGTTTTTAACCTAAAGTTTTTGTCCATTGGCAACAAAAAAATTTACCGAAAGAATAAACTTTGCATCAGCTAAATTGGTAACTGAATATCCTGATTTTTTAGATATTCAAGTAAAATCTTTTCAAGATTTTTTCCAATTAAAAACAAAAGCTGACGAACGAAGTACAGAAGGATTGTACAAAACCTTCTTAGATAATTTCCCAATTACAGACACTCGTAATCAATTTGTATTAGAGTTTTTGGATTACTTTGTGGATCCTCCACGATACTCTATACAAGAATGTATTGAAAGAGGTTTAACATATTGCGTACCGTTAAAGGCAAGATTAAAGCTTTACTGTACGGATCCTGAACACGAAGATTTTGAAACAATTGTACAAGATGTTTATCTTGGAACGATTCCTTATATGACTCACAGTGGTACCTTTGTAATTAATGGTGCTGAAAGAGTTGTAGTTTCTCAATTACATCGTTCGCCTGGAGTATTCTTCGGACAGTCATTCCATGCAAATGGAACCAAATTATATTCAGCAAGAGTAATTCCTTTTAAAGGTTCTTGGATTGAATTTGCTACCGATATCAATCAAGTGATGTATGCGTATATCGATAGAAAGAAAAAATTACCTGTAACTACATTATTTAGAGCAATTGGTTACGAAAGAGATAAAGATATTTTAGAAATTTTTGATCTTGCAGAAGAAATTAAAGTTTCAAAAAGTGGTCTTAAAAAATATTTAGGTAGAAAATTAGCTGCACGTGTTTTAAAAACTTGGTTTGAAGATTTCGTTGATGAAGATACCGGTGAAGTTGTTTCAATTGAAAGAAACGAAATTGTATTAGATCGTGATACTATTTTAGAAAAAGAACAAATTGATGAAATTGTAGATTCTGGCGCTAAAACTATCTTACTTCACAAGGAAGATAATGAGATGGCGGATTATGCAATTATTCATAACACTTTACAAAAAGATCCAACAAACTCTGAAAAAGAGGCTGTTGAACATATATATAGACAATTACGTAACGCTGAACCACCAGATTTTGAAACAGCAAAAGGAATTATTGATAAATTATTCTTTTCAGAGCAACGTTATAATTTAGGTGAAGTTGGTCGTTACAGAATGAATAAAAAGTTAGACCTTTCTATCGATATGGATGAGAAGGTATTAACAAAAGTTGATATTATTACTATCATTAAAAACTTGATAAAATTAGTAAATTCAAAAGCTGAGGTTGATGATATTGACCACTTATCTAACCGCCGTGTAAGAACTGTTGGTGAGCAATTAGCTAGTCAATTTGGTGTAGGTTTATCTCGTATGGCTCGTACAATTCGTGAAAGAATGAACGTACGCGATAATGAAGTATTTACTCCAATTGATTTGATTAATGCTAAAACATTATCATCTGTAATTAACTCATTCTTCGGTACAAACCAGTTATCTCAATTTATGGATCAAACAAATCCATTGGCTGAGATTACTCACAAACGTAGACTATCAGCATTAGGACCAGGAGGTTTGTCAAGAGAAAGAGCTGGTTTTGAGGTGCGTGACGTTCACTATACACATTACGGACGTTTATGTCCTATTGAAACACCTGAAGGTCCAAACATTGGTTTAATTTCTTCACTAGCTGTTTTTGCAAAGGTGAATAACTTAGGTTTTATTGAGACACCTTATAGAGAAGTAATTGATGGAAATGTAAACATTTCTGATGAACCAAGATATTTAAGCGCTGAAGAGGAAGAAGGAATGAAATTTGCACAATCTAACTTACCTTTAGATGTTACAGGTAAGTTTGAAAGTGAAAAAGTAATTGTAAGAGAAGAGGCAGATTATCCGGTAGTAGATCCAAAAGAAGTAAACTTTATGGATGTAGCACCTAATCAAATTGCATCTATTTCTGCATCTTTAATTCCTTTCTTGGAGCACGATGATGCAAACCGTGCATTGATGGGATCTAACATGATGCGTCAGGCTGTTCCATTATTACAACCTGAATCTCCTATTGTTGGTACTGGATTAGAATTAAGAGTTGCTAAAGACTCTCGTATTTTAATGAATGCAGAAGGTGCTGGTGTAGTAGAATATGTTGATGCAAATACCATCATTATTAAATATGATAGTACTGAAGAGGAAAGAATGGTAAGTTTTGATAGCGATAGCAAAACATACGATTTAATAAAATTCAGAAAAACAAACCAAGGAACTTCAATTAACTTAAAACCTATTGTTAAAAAAGGAGATAGAGTTGAAGAAGGACAAGTATTATGTGAAGGATACGCTACTCAAAAAGGTGAATTAGCCTTAGGTAGAAATATGAAAGTTGCCTTTATGCCTTGGAAAGGATATAACTTTGAGGATGCTATTGTGATTTCTGAAAAAGTTGTAAAAGAAGATATTTTCACTTCTATACATATTGATGAATATTCATTAGAAGTTAGAGATACAAAATTAGGTGCTGAAGAATTAACCAACGATATTCCAAACGTTTCTGAAGAGGCTACAAAAGATTTAGATGAAAACGGAATGATTCGTATTGGTGCTGAAGTGAAGCCTGGTGATATTTTAATTGGTAAAATTACGCCAAAAGGAGAATCTGATCCAACACCTGAAGAAAAATTATTAAGAGCAATTTTTGGTGATAAAGCAGGAGATGTAAAAGATGCATCATTAAAAGCTTCTCCATCATTAAGAGGTGTTGTTATTGATAAAAAATTATTTGAAAGAGCAGTAAAAGATAAATCTAAGAGAGCTCAAGATAAAATAAGTTTAGCTAATTTAGAAAGTAAATATACTGCTAAATTAGAAGATTTAAGAACTGTTTTAATTGATAAATTATTCACTTTAATTAGTGGAAAAACCTCTCAAGGTGTTATTAATGATTTAGGTGAAGAAATACTTCAAAAAGGTAAAAAATTCACTTTAAAAATGTTAAATGCTGTACCTGATTATAGCTATTTAACAAAAGGTGTTTGGACAACTGATGATCATATTAATGTTCTTGTAGCTGAGTTAATTCATAACTATAAAATTAAAGTAAATGACTTACAAGGTTCTTTGCGTCGTGAGAAATTTACGGTTTCTGTAGGAGATGAATTACCAGCAGGTATCTTAAAATTAGCTAAAATTTACATTGCTAAAAAACGTAAATTAAAAGTTGGTGATAAAATGGCGGGTCGTCACGGTAACAAAGGTATTGTTGCTCGTATTGTTCGTCAAGAAGATATGCCTTTCTTAGAAGACGGAACACCAGTTGATATTGTATTAAATCCACTTGGGGTACCATCACGTATGAACATTGGTCAGATTTATGAAACTGTTCTTGGATGGGCAGGTCAAAATTTAGGTAGAAAATTTGCAACACCAATTTTTGATGGAGCAACTATAGACCAAATTAATGCATTAACTGATGAAGCGGGAATTCCAAGATTTGGTCATACTTATTTATATGATGGAGGAACAGGGCAACGTTTTGATCAACCTGCAACAGTAGGTGTAATATATATGATTAAACTAGGTCATATGATTGATGATAAAATGCACGCACGTTCTATTGGACCATACTCTTTAATTACGCAACAACCATTAGGTGGTAAAGCACAATTTGGAGGTCAACGTTTTGGTGAAATGGAAGTTTGGGCACTTGAAGCATACGGTGCATCAAGTACATTGAGAGAAATTTTAACAGTAAAATCGGATGATGTTCTTGGTAGAGCAAAAACATACGAGGCAATTGTTAAAGGAGATTCAATGCCAGAGCCAGGTTTACCAGAATCATTTAACGTATTAATGCACGAACTTAAAGGTTTAGGTTTAGACGTTAGATTAGAAGAATAATAACTAAAAATAGTAAGGAGGTAAAATCCTCCTTACTATTCAATATATTTTTACATTTTTAAATTATCCATCATTATTATGGCAATTAAAAGCGATAAATACACTGTAAAAAAATTTAATAAAATTTCAATCGGTTTAGCATCTCCAGAAGCAATTCTTGAGAAATCAAACGGTGAAGTTTTAAAACCAGAGACTATAAATTACCGAACTCATAAACCTGAAAGAGATGGATTATTTTGTGAGCGTATTTTTGGTCCAATCAAAGATTATGAATGTGCCTGTGGTAAATACAAAAGAATTCGCTATAAAGGAATTGTTTGTGATCGATGTGGTGTAGAAGTTACAGAAAAGAAAGTACGTAGAGATAGAGTTGGACATATTAATTTAGTAGTTCCTGTTGCTCATATTTGGTACTTTAAATCATTACCTAACAAAATGGGATACCTTTTAGGTTTACCATCTAAAAAGTTAGATATGATTATTTACTACGAAAGATATGTAGTAATTCAACCTGCAGGAGCTAAAAATGCAGCAGGAGAACCATTACAAAAAATGGACTTCTTAACCGAAGAAGAGTATTTAGATATTCTTGAAAGTTTCCCTGTTGAAAATCAATATTTAGATGATAACGACCCAGATAAGTTTATAGCTAAAATGGGAGCTGCTTGTTTAATTGATTTATTTAATAGAATTGATTTAGATGAGTTGTCATATGAATTACGTCATAAAGCAAATACAGAAACATCTAAACAACGTAAAACTGAAGCATTAAAAAGATTAAATGTTGTTGAATCTTTTAGAGATGCTGCCAAAAATAGAGAAAATCGTCCTGAATGGATGATTATGAAAGTAATTCCGGTGACTCCACCAGAATTACGTCCATTAGTTCCTTTAGATGGTGGTCGTTTTGCAACTTCAGATTTAAATGATTTATACCGAAGAGTAATAATTAGAAACAATCGTTTAAAACGTTTGGTTGAAATAAAAGCTCCTGAGGTAATTTTACGTAATGAAAAACGTATGTTACAAGAATCTGTAGATTCATTATTTGATAACACACGTAAATCTTCAGCAGTAAAAACAGAATCTAACCGTCCATTAAAATCATTATCAGATTCATTAAAAGGTAAACAAGGACGTTTCCGTCAAAACTTACTTGGTAAACGTGTGGATTATTCAGCGCGTTCTGTAATTGTTGTTGGACCAGAATTAAAATTATACGAATGTGGATTGCCAAAAGATATGGCAGCTGAACTATACAAACCTTTTGTAATTAGAAAATTAATTGAAAGAGGAATTGTAAAAACAGTAAAATCTGCAAAGAAAATTATAGATAAGAGAGAACCAGTTGTATGGGATATATTAGAGAATGTTTTAAAAGGACACCCTGTAATGTTAAACCGTGCTCCTACGTTACACAGATTGGGTATTCAAGCTTTTCAACCAAAATTAATTGAAGGAAAAGCAATTCAATTACACCCATTAGTATGTACGGCATTCAACGCCGATTTTGATGGTGACCAGATGGCGGTTCATTTACCATTAGGACCAGAAGCTATTTTAGAATGTCAGTTATTAATGTTGGCTTCTCATAATATTTTAAACCCTGCTAACGGTGCGCCTATTACAGTACCATCTCAGGATATGGTTCTTGGTTTATATTATATGACCAAAGAAAGAAGATCAACACCAGAAGTTCCTGTGAAAGGTGAAGGGTTAACATTCTATTCTCCAGAAGAGGTTACAATTGCTTTTAATGAAAAAGCTGTTGATTTAAATGCTGTTATTAAAGTTAGAACAAAAGACTTTAATGATGAAAAACAATTAGTTACTAAAATTATTGAAACTACTGTAGGTAGAGTTTTATTTAACGAAGTTGTTCCGGAAGCAGCAGGTTATGTAAATGAGGTATTAAATAAAAAATCTTTAAGAGATATTATTGGTGAAATATTAAAACTTACCGATGTTCCAACTACTGGAAAATTCTTAGATGATATGAAAGATATGGGATATAAATTTGCATTCCAAGGAGGTCTATCATTTAGTTTAGGTGATATTATTATTCCACCAGAAAAACATAAAATGATTGCTGACGCAAACGAACAAGTTGATAATATTATAGCAAACTATAATATGGGTATGTTAACTAACAAAGAGCGTTACAATCAGGTAATTGATATTTGGGGATCTACAAATAACCGTTTAACTGAGTTATCAATGAAACGTTTACGTGAAGATCAACAAGGATTTAACTCGGTATTTATGATGCTTGATTCTGGTGCAAGGGGTTCAAAAGAACAAATTCGTCAGTTAACAGGTATGCGTGGATTAATGGCAAAACCTAAAAAATCAACATCAAGTGGAGGAGAAATTATTGAAAACCCAATTTTATCAAACTTTAAAGAAGGGTTATCAATTTTAGAATATTTCATTTCTACTCACGGTGCTCGTAAAGGTTTAGCAGATACGGCGTTAAAAACTGCCGATGCAGGTTATTTAACACGTAGATTGGTAGATGTTTCTCAAGATGTTATTATCAATGAATTTGATTGTGGTACATTAAGAGGTTTAAATGTTGAAGCACTTAAAAAGAATGACGAAATTGTTGAATCATTAAGTGAAAGAATTGAAGGTCGTGTTTCTTTATATGATGTAGTTGATCCAATTACAGAAGAAGTTTTAGCAAAAGCTGGAGAAGAAATATCTGGAGATATTGCTAAAATAATTGAAAAATCTGCTGTTGAAGCTGTTGAAGTAAGATCTGCATTAACCTGCGAATCTAAAAAAGGTATTTGTTCTAAATGTTATGGACATAGCCTTTCAACTAAAAAAATGGTTCAAATTGGAGAAGCAGTTGGTGTTGTAGCAGCACAATCAATAGGTGAACCTGGTACACAGTTAACACTTAGAACGTTCCACGTTGGTGGGGTTGCAGGTAATATTTCAGAAGAAAATAACTTAAAAACTCGATTCTCTGGTATTGCACATATTGATGACTTAAAAACTGTTCAAGGAAAAGATAATGATGGAAATGAAATTAACATTGTTATTTCAAGAACATCAGAAATTAAAGTAATTGATGAGAAAACAGGTTTAACTTTAAGTACCAATAACATTCCATACGGTTCTATAATTTATTTTGCTGATGGAGATAAAGTTAAAAGAGGTGATGTAATTTGTAAATGGGATCCATTTAACGGTGTTATTGTTTCTGAGTTTGCTGGAAAAATTGAATTTGAAAGCATTGAAAGAGGTATTAACTATCTTGTTGAAATTGATGAGCAAACAGGTTTCCAAGAAAAAGTTATTATTGAATCTAAAAACAAAAAAACAATTCCAACATTATTATTGAAAGATAAGAATGATGAAGTAATTAGATCATACAACTTACCAGTTGGAGCACATTTAATTGTTGAAGACGGAGAGAAAATTGCTGCAGGTAAAATTGTAGTTAAAATTCCACGTAAATCAGGTAAAGCAGGTGATATTACGGGTGGTTTACCAAGAGTAACAGAGTTGTTTGAAGCTCGTAACCCATCTAACCCAGCTGTGGTTTCTGAAATTGATGGTGTTGTTTCATTTGGAAAAATTAAGCGTGGTAATAGAGAAATTGTTGTTGAATCTAAATTAGGTGAAGTTAAGCGTTATTTAATAAAACTTTCTAATCAAATTTTAGTTCAAGAAAATGACTTTATTAAAGCAGGTATGCCATTATCTGAAGGATCTATTACTCCTGATGATATTTTAAATATTGAAGGTCCAGGAAAAGTACAAGAGTACTTAGTAAATGAAATTCAAGAGGTATATAGACTACAAGGTGTAAAAATTAATGATAAGCATTTTGAAGTTGTAGTTCGTCAAATGATGCGTAAAGTTAGAATTATTGATTCTGGAGATACATTATTTTTAGAAGGTCAATTAGTTCACAAAAATGACTTTATTGAAGAAAATGATGAAATTTACGGAATGAAAGTTATTGAAGATGCTGGAGACTCAAAAGTTCTTAGAGTAGGACAGATAGTTACACCTCGTCAATTAAGAGATGAAAATTCTGTTTTAAGAAGAGAAGATAAAAATTTAGTTTCTGCCAGAGATGCAAATCCTGCTACAGCTGAACAAATTCTTCAAGGTATTACCAGAGCTTCATTACAAACAAAATCGTTTATTTCTGCGGCATCGTTCCAGGAAACTACTAAAGTATTAAATGAAGCTGCTGTAAGTGGTAAAGTTGATGATTTAGAAGGATTGAAAGAAAATGTTATTGTTGGTAAACGAATTCCTGCAGGTACTGGAATGAGAGCTTATGATAATATTATTGTAGGATCTAAAGAAGAAATGGATTCAAAACTTTAATTTATGAGTAATCAAAAACCTAAAAATGAGGGACAATTAAATATTGAATTGGATGATAAAACGGCTGAAGGAACTTATTCTAATTTAGCAATTATTAATCATTCGGTATCTGAATTTATTGTTGATTTTATTAGCGTAATGCCTGGTCAACCAAAGGCTAAGGTAAAGTCGAGAATAATTTTAACACCTCAACATGCAAAACGTTTAGCGAAAGCTTTAGCAGAAAATGTTCATAGGTTTGAACAAAGTCATGGAGAAATTAAAGATTATGAACAGCACCCTATTCCAATAAATTTTGGACCAACAGGAGAAGCATAAAAATAAAAAAGCCGAACATTTGTTCGGCTTTTTTATTTTAGAATCATTTTATCATAAGCTCTTTTTAATTTTTTAATAACCGATTCTATTTCTTCTTCATTTAAATGTCCAAAACCAAAACGAATCGCACAAGTGTTTTTATCTTGATAAAGAATTGTTTTTGGAAGAAATAAATCATTTTTTTCAGTTTCTTTAGCTAGTTTTACTAGCGATATTTTAGAATAGAATTTTAGCCAAATAGCTAATCCACCTGATGGAATTTCCCATTGCGCAAATTCTGAAAAATATTTTGTTAAAAGGGTGCATACCAAATCTCGTCTTTTTTTATAAATTACAATATTCTTTTTCATTAGGCGGTATATTTCACCTTCATTAATTAATTCTGAGAGTAGTTGTTCTTGTATTAAGTCGCCTTGTTTATCTAGTAATTCTAAATAATTTTTAGCTTCTGTAATTAGATTTTCGGGAGCTATTATAAATCCTGTTTGAAAACTAGGAAATAAGGATTGCCCAATTTTACCTAAATAAATAACCACACCGTTTGCATCTGCACTAGCCATAGGTAACATTGCTGAACCATCAAACTGAAAATCGTAATCAAAATCATCTTCAATAATAGCAAATCCATACTCCTTAGCAAGTTGTAGTAGTTCTAAACGGCGTTCTGCACTTAATGTTACTGTTGTTGGATAATCTCTATGGGCGCATATATATACACATCTAATACTATGTTTTGCAAAATGCTTTTTTATGTACTCGATATCTAAACCATTCGTATCTACAGGAATTGTTTTTATGCTAGCACCTGTTTGTTGAAAAATCATATTAGATGCATAATTACTTAAATGTCCGACTAATACAATATCGTTTGGTTTTATTAAGAGTTGTGATACAAGGTACAAACTCATTTCTGTACTACGTGTATTTAGTAGGTTATTAGGAATAATATGAAACCCTCTAGTTGCATTTAAATAATTGCTTAATTGAGTTTGAAATCTTGAACTGAAAGATTTGTCTATTCTCTTCCATTTATGTATCAACGTTTTTCGTTTCATGGCAGCGCTATACCATCTTGTAAATTGATGCACAGGATGTAAGCGTAAATCTGGCTTACCATCGTTAATAGTATACTTAGCATTTGTATACTCAATAGTTGATGCTAAATGAAATGATTTTTGAAAAGGAAACCCTGTTGTTTTAGCATAAGTATAGGCTTCATTTACTTTTTGTGAAGTTGCTTTTATTTTTGCTGTATTTTTTTCTGGTTCTAAAACAAATGTGCCTTTATTTGGTATAATTTCAACCCAACCTTGTGAAGCTAACTCTTCGTAAATAGCAACTGCAGTTTTTCTATGGATTTTTAATAATTGACTTAATACCCGGGTTCCTGGTAGAATTGTACCTTTGGTTAAATAGCGGCGCTGTATAGCATTTGTAATTTGTGTTGAGACCTGTAAGTATATAGGTTGGGATATAGATTTATCTATACTGATTAGCTGTTTAAACAGCATATTAACCGGACTATCTATCATTTTAAAATGGGACTATGTTAATCGTCCGGAAAGTTACTATTTTTGTAACGTTTTTAAATTACTATTTATGAAAATTAAAGTTATAATACTATTTGTGTTTACAATTACATTTTTAAATGCACAAAATGATACCATTAAATTAAAGGAAGTAATTGTTTCTGCAAATAGAATTTCATTACCAATATCTGAAGATTCTAAAACAATTTCATTTATAAGTAATGCTATGATTAAAAGTTCACCTGCAACTAACTTATCTGATTTACTACAATCAGTTGCAGGAATTGATATTAGAAGAAGAGGAACTGATGGAATGCAATCAGATTTATATATTAGAGGTGGAAATTTTGACCAAACGTTGGTATTAATTGATGGTGTTAAAATGGATGACGCTCAAACAGGTCATCATACAATGAATGCTATTTTATCATTAGACAATATAGAAAGTATTGAAATTATAAAAGGACCTGCTGCACGAGTTTATGGTCAGAATGCATTTGCTGGTGCAATTAACATTGTAACTAAAAAAATTAATGATGATTCTTTAAATTTTAAATTAGGCTATGGATCATTTGAAAATAAAAAAGTTTCAATAGGTATTCAGGAAAAGTTTACTGACGATGCTTCAATTTTAGCGCATATTGAAAGACAAGAATCTGATGGTTATAGAGTAAATTCTGATTTTAAAAATACTTCAGCATTTATAAAATCTCAACTAAAAAATTACACGTTAATATCTTCTTTTAATGATAGAAAATTTGGTGCAGAAAATTTTTATACTTCCAATCCAAATTTTAAAGAATATGAAGAAACTCAAAATAGTTTAGTTGCTTTATCTTCTTCATATTTTGCAAGTGATTTATTAATAAAACCAAGAGTTTACTGGAGAAGAAATCAAGATATATTTTTGTTAAAACGTGATGAACCATCTTTTTATAGAAATTTGCACATTTCAAATAAAATTGGATTTGAAACAAATATAGTTTATAACTCAAAATTAGGGAAAACCGGTTTTGGAATAGATTTATCAAAAGTTTATTTAAGTAGTAATAATTTAGGAGATAGAAATCGGGTAATGTTTAATTCTTTTTTAGAACAACGTTTTGATAATTTAGAAAAATTTGATGTAACATTAGGGATAGCAATAAGTTCTTTTTCTGATTTTAAAACTCAATTTTTACCTGGTTTAGATTTAGGTTATGACATTAATGATAATTTTAAAATTTTTGGTAATATAGGTTATACCTACAGAGTTCCAACTTATACAGATTTATATTATTCTGATCCAGGGAACGAGGGAAATTCACAGCTTCAACCAGAATCCGCTATCTCTGAAGAGATTGGGATTAAATATTTTGCAGAATCATTTAATTTTACAATGTCTTTATTTAATAGAAATTCAAGTAATTTAATTGATTGGACAAGAAATAATACAACAGAAAAGTGGAAAGCACAAAACTTTAGTGCAGTTGAAACCAAAGGTTTTGAAACCTCAGTTAATTATATTTTTAAATTGGCTAATTTTAATCAAAGACTGGATGTAAGTTATAATTTTATTGATGATAAAATAAAAGATCAAAATGTTGTTTTTACGCGTTATTCATTAAATAGTTTAAAACATCAATTTACAACAAGTTTAAATACTCAATTTTTAAAAATTTTAAATCAAACTATTTCTTATAGATATGTTGAGCGAACCAAAGGAAATAGCTATAATTTAATAGATGCAAAAGTAAAAGCAGAAATTAATAAACTTGTTTTTTCACTAAATGCAAATAATATTCTTAATGCAAATTATATTGAAGTTGGTTTAGTGCCTATGCCAAAAGGAAATGTAATGTTTGGTATTGCTTATAAAGTTTATTAATTACTAAAATATCTTAATAAAAGAAGGAGGTGGTTATACCTCCTTTTTTATATTTCAATTTTTGAAACTTTTTTATGTAAATCATTAAGTAAAATTAAAGCCGCAGAGCCATACCATTCTTTTAACTCCATTGTTAAGATTCCTGCTTGAATTGCTGGGTCTGATTGAGTTAATTTTTTAGCTTCTTCAATAGTTTCCACATTAAAAATATAAATTCCTCTAAGGTCTTCATTACCCAAAAATGGTCCAGCTAAAACTAACTTCCCTTCCTTTGCAAGTTTTGTAATATTATCTAAATGAGCTCTTTGTAATTTATCTGCTGCTGTAGAATCTATACTTTTATAGGGGCCTTTTTTTAAAAAAGCGATTATATATTTTTTCATTCCATAATCATCAGCTCCTAACTTTTTTACTAAAATTTCATCATATACAGTGTCTATAGATTGTTGAGTTTCATTGACGATCTTTTTACTCCCACAACAAGAAAATGAAATGACACTTAAGAGTATTAATAAAAAAATATTTTTCATGGTAGTTAATTTATGTTTTTAGCTAAAATAATTAATAATTTGTAAATTGTTTTATATATGAAAGTTATGACACAAAAAATTAAATCATTTGAAGAATTTTATCCGTTTTATTTAAAACAACATAGTAATAAAATTTGTAGGCTACTTCATATAATAGGAACCACAATAGTTTTTGCTTTAATAATAACTGCCATATATCACAGTAATTATAAATTATTGCTTTTTGTACCGCTGGCTGGATATAGTTTTGCTTGGATTGGCCATTTCTTTTTTGAAAAAAATAAACCAGCTACTTTTCAATATCCACTTTGGAGTTTAAAATCTGACTTTAAAATGTATTTTGATATTTTGTCAGGTAATATAAAATTAGATACAACTAAGGATCCAAAAATATCATAAATTAAATTAATTACATTTTGTTCACTTTCGTTCAAAAATGATAAATAAACAAAATGATTGATTTGTAAATACTAATATGATAAAGAAATGTTTTTTAAATGTTAATAAAATGTAAATATCATAAAATTAGTATTGTTCTAAATTAAATAATTTGTAAATTTGTACCGTTATTTAAACGGAAAATGATAGCGACATTAATTTTTAAAAAGCTTGCAAATTTTTAAACATTAAAAAGGCTATTTAGTCTTTTAATTATAAATTAAATTATACAAAAAATATACATATTAAGTATAAGAAAGAAATAACATTATTAATTGTTTGAATTAAAAAAAGCGATAAATTTTATCGCTTTTTTTTGTATTTATAATTCAGAAAATTCAATGCTTAAATTTTGTAAAAAAGCTATCGTTTTTTTTATTTCTAAGTTTAAAACGATGTCATTTTCAATAAAAGGGACTTCATTTCTATAAATGTTTAAAAATGACTCTAAAAATGAAGATGATTTCAATGGAAATCTAAAATGAAGCGCTTGCGATGCGTTTAATAATTCTATTGCTAAAATAGTTTCAATATTGTTCACGATTTGATATGTCTTTGTTGCGCCGTTGGCTCCCATACTAACATGGTCTTCTTGTCCATTACTTGAAACAATAGAATCTACCGAAGAAGGTGTTGCCAATTGTTTATTCTGACTAACAATGCTTGCTGCGGTATATTGTGGAATCATAAAGCCGCTATTTAAACCTGGATTTTTAACCAAGAAAGGAGGTAAGCCTCGCAACCCAGAAACTAATTGAAATGTTCTTCTTTCTGAAATACTTCCTAATTCTGCCATTGCAATTCCCAAAAAATCAAATGCTAAAGCTAATGGTTGACCGTGAAAATTTCCGCCAGAAATAATTTCATCTTCTTCAATAAATATATTTGGATTATCTGTTACTGAATTTATTTCTGTTAAAAATACATTTTTACAATATTCAATTGCATCTTTGCTCGCTCCGTGTACTTGGGGCATACATCTAAAAGAATATGGGTCTTGAACGTGTTCTTTATATTGTTTAATTAGCTCACTATCTTGTAAAAATTCATTGATTCTTTGTGCGGTTTTAATTTGACCATTATGTGGTCTAATTTTATGAATTAATTCATTAAATGGTGAATTTCTTCCATCAAACGCTTCTAAAGAAAGTGTTCCAATTAAATCAGCATAATAAGAGAGTTTTAATGATTTTAAAATTAAATGTACTCCATAAGCGCTCATAAATTGAGTTCCATTTAACAACGCTAAGCCTTCTTTAGATTTTAAATCAATTTTTTCCCAATTCATTTTATTTAATAAATCTTCACCAGAAATTCGTTTGTTTTTGTAGGTAACTTCTCCTTTTCCAATTAATGGTAAAGATAAATGAGCTAGTGGTGCTAAATCTCCCGAAGCTCCCAAAGAGCCTTGTGTATAAACAATGGGTAATATATCATTATTATAAAAGTCAATTAATCTTTTAACCGTTATAAGTTGTACGCCTGAATGGCCATAACTTAACGATTGAATTTTTAAAAACAGCATTAATTTTACAACTTCTTTTGGTACTTCACTACCAGTTCCACAAGCGTGACTCATTACCAAATTTTCTTGTAATAGTTGTAAATTATTATTGTTTATTTTAACGTTGCATAAAGAACCAAAACCAGTATTAATACCGTAAATTGGAGATTTATCACGCTTAATTTTTTCATCTAAATAAAATCTACAATTATTAATTTTATCTATTACTTCTTTTGAAAGTTGTAACTTTTTATTAGCAACAATTATATCATTTAAAATTTCAAAAGTTACTGTTTCAGAAGTTATAAAATGGGTTGAATTCATAATATATATTTGGTGACCCAAAATTGATTAATACTAATTACATATGCAAATAATTTGTTAAAGTATTATCAATTATTATTTGTATTCTTTTATGTTTTATCTTTGGTCATTAATTTAAAACTGATTGTAAAAAATATGAAAAAAATATGGTTGCTTTTAGCGCTAGTTATTGTTGTTTCTTGTGAAAATGATTCAACGCTTAATTTTGTTATTTTATCTGGAAAAGTAACAAATAATAAATCAAAAGAAATACTAATAAAGGGTATAGATAATTCTATTAGTGAAAGTATTAAACTTTCTGATGATGGTAGTTTTATAGATACACTTTTTGTTGAAAATGGTGTGTACACACTTAATTATGGTAGAAATAAAGCACAAATTTATTTTGAAGGAGGCAATAATTTAATTGTAAATTTTGATAATAAAGATTTTGATAATTCATTAAATTTTTCAGGTGATGGAAGTGGTGAAAGTGCTTATGTTTATGCAAAAGCTAAAAAGCTAAAAGAAGCTAAATTTGATGATATGAAGGTTTATGAATTACCCGAAAATGAATTTAAAAATTATTTAAAGGAAATTAAAAGTTCATTAGAAAATACATTAAATTCTACAGATGGTGTTTCAAGAAACTTTAAATCTAAAGAAGTTAGAAATTTAAATTATGCGTATATTAATAAACTTGAAAATTATAAAGTTTATCACTCATTTTTAACCAAAAATTATGAATATGAAGTTCCAGAAGGTTTTTTAAATGAAACTAAAGAAATAAAATATGATAATGAAGATGATTATTTATTTTCATCAGAATATAGAAACTTATTGTTATCATATTATAGAAAAAAATCTTTTGAACAATTAAAAGATAACGCAGCACCAATTGAATTAACATTTATTAATACAGTTGCTGGAATAAAGAATGAAACTATAAAAAATGGACTTTTATTAAATTATACAAATACAATGTTTAGCAAAATAAAAGATAAAGATAGTTTTTATAAAGCTTTTTTGGCTGCTTCAACAAGTGAAGAAAACAATAAAATTGTTACGGATTTATATGATAAATCTCAACTTATAGCAGAAGGAAAACCTTCGCCAATTTTCACAGATTATGAAAAATTAGATGGTAGTAAAGTTTCCTTAAGTGATTTTAAAGGAAAGTTTGTTTATATGTATGTGTGGTCATCATCATTTAGTCCTAGTACTGAGCAAATTAAAAACTTTAATGAACTTCAAAAAAAATATAGTGATAAAAATATTGAATTTATTGCTCTAAGCGTTGATAGAATATCTAATAAAGATGGGTGGAAAGAAGCTATCAAAAAAGAAGACTTCAACGGAACTCATATAATAGCTGATAAAGGAAAAGAATCAGACTTTATTCAAAATTACGCAATTGTATTTCCACCACGTTTTATTTTTATAAATGCAGAAGGAAATATTATTGATGCTGATGCGCCAAGACCATCAGATTTAAAATTAGAAAAATTATTTAACCAACAAAATATTTAAAAATTAAGCATGAAGAAATTAATAGTACTATTTGCACTGTTTTTAATTGTTTCTTGTAAAAAGGAAGCAACAGACTATGTAAAATTAGAAGGTAAACTAAAAGCCGATGGAGTAGAAAAACTTACAATACAAGGTAAAAATTTTATGAAAGAGATTTCAGTAGACGCAAACGGAAGTTTTTCAGATACCTTAAAAGTAACTGATGGTGTTCACGCAATTTCTAATGGTACCGATAGAATAACATTGTATTTAAAAAACGGATATGATTTAAACCTTGAGTTTAAAGGAGAAAAATTAATGGATGGAATTAAATTTTCTGGAAAAGGTGCAGAAACTAATAATTTTATGGAAAATAAACGTAATTTTTTCATGAGCGATTATGCAAATCCTAAATCTTATTTTTCTTTAGAAAAAGAAGCTTATAATAACCGATTAACTGAAGCAAAATCATTGTTAAAAAAATACAAAGATGAAGTGAAAGATTTAGATTCTTTAATTAATGCAATGGATCTTAGAAATGATGAGATGTTTTTTGGTTATATAGAGTCTAATTACGAAAAAATGCACGAAAATTTAATGCGTTTTGCCAAAGGAAAAGTTTCACCAACTTTTGAAAATTACGAAAATTTTAATGGTGGTACAACTTCATTAAGTGATTTAAAAGGTAAATACGTTTATATTGATGTTTGGGCAACTTGGTGTGCACCTTGTAAAGCTGAAATACCTTATTTAAAAGCTTTAGAAAAAGAATATCATAATAAAAATATTCAATTTGTAAGTATTTCAGTTGATAAACCTGAAGCTCATGAAGCTTGGAAACAAATGGTTGAAAAAGAAGAATTAGGAGGTATCCAATTATTTGCTGATGCAAATTTTGAATCAAAATTTATATTAGATTATGGAATTAATGCTATTCCTCGATTTATTTTAATAGATCCTGATGGTAATATTGTAGATTCTGATGCAGAAAGACCATCAAGTCCAAAGTTAAAAGAATTATTTACGGAATTAGGTATATAATATAAGTTAAAAACAAAAAAAAGCGCTGATTTAATTAGCGTTTTTTTTTGTTTTTAATTTTCGGTTTCAGGTTCTGAGTTTTCAGTTTCAGTTTCTTCATTTGTAAAAATATCTAATAATGCTTCAGCTAAATAATCTATAATTGTTGATGCTGTAAAGGTTTCATAACCAGTTTGTTGAATTGCAATGTCAGCAGTTTTCCCATGTAAATAAACACCAAAAATTGCTGCAATTTGTGGTTCGTAACCTTGAGCCACTAACCCGGTAATTAATCCAGTTAAAACATCGCCACTTCCAGCAGTTGACAAAGCAGGATTTCCTGTAGAATTAAATGTTAAATTTGTTCCGTTTACAATAACCGTATGCGCACCTTTTATAACTAAAACTACGGTATGTTTTTTTGAAAATTCAATTGACTTGTTTAATTTATCATAATCATTTTTCCAAGTACCAATTAATCGCTCTAATTCTTTAGGATGTGGTGTTAAAATGGTATTTTTTGGTAGTAATTCTAATAATTTAGGATTTAATGAAAGTAAATTAATGGCATCAGCATCAATGATTAGAGGATTTGAGTTTTCTTTTAAAAAATTATAAAAACCTAATGCTGTTTTTTCTTGAGTTCCCATTCCTGGGCCAATACCAATAACAGTTGGTTTTGTTTTAATGTTAAAGTAAGACAAGGTGTTGTCATCATCAACTTCAACCATTATTTCAGGAATTGAAATTTGTAAAATATTATAACCACATTTTGGAATATAAGCACTTACAAGTCCGCTTCCAATTTTTAAGGCTGCTTTAGATGCTAATGTAATTGCTCCAATTTTTCCAAAGCTTCCTCCAATTAATAAAGAATGTCCAAAAGTACCTTTATGAGACCATTTGTTGCGTGGTTTATAATAACTTAAAATTTTTTCTTTGGTAATATAATTTATAGTTGGTTTTAAGTTTTCAATAAAATTTAAGTCTAAACCAATATCTATAACTTCCCAAGTGTTAAGAAATTCTTTATTTTCGGGAAGTAAAAATGCTAATTTAGGAGTTTGAAATGTAAGTATATGTCCAGCTTTTAAAACTGAAGTTTTATCATTAACAGATTTATCGCCAAATAAACCAGAAGGAAAATCTATTGCTAACGTAAATACTTTTGTGCTATTTATATATTTAATTAATTTTTTAGTAAAACCTGTAGGTTTTCTTGAAAGACCAATTCCAAAAATTGCATCAATTACAATATCATCAAATGAAACTGTTGGAAAATCATTTTCATTATTAATTATAGTTGGCCATTTGCCTAATTCTTTTAATCTATTATAATTTTCAAGAAATTCGGGCGTTCGTTTGTCACTAAAATTAACAACATAGCAATCTATATTATAGCCATTTTGATATAAATGACGTGCAATTACTAATCCATCGCCACCGTTATTTCCAATACCACAAAAAACATGAATTTTAATATTTTGTCCTTGTAATCTTTGGTGAAGCCACTGAAAACATTGTGTTGCTGCATATTCCATTAATTCAAGAGAAGTAATTCCATTCGTTTTAATGGTTGCTTTATCTGCTTTTGCTATTTGTTGAGGAGAAAGTATATACATAGCAATAAATTTAATAAAAAAAACCTCTCTAATTTTTAGAGAGGTTTTTTATTTTTTAACCTTTAAATTCACCCATTTTGGCGTATTTTTCCATTCGCTTTTTCACAAGCTCGGTTGTACTTAATTTTTTTAATTTATCATAAGCTTCTAAAATTGTTTTTTCAACTTCTTTAAAAGCGGTTTCTCTATCGTAGTGAGCGCCACCTAAAGGTTCTTTTATAATTCCATCAATTAACTTTTGCTTTTTCATATCTTCAGCAGTTAATTTTAAAGCTTCAGCAGCTTGTTCTTTATGCTCCCAACTTCTCCATAAAATAGATGAACAAGACTCTGGAGAAATAACGGAATACCAAGTGTTTTCCATCATATAAACTACATCTCCTACACCAATTCCTACAGCACCACCAGAAGCTCCTTCACCAATTACAATGGTTATAATTGGAGTTTTAAGGCGTGTCATTTCTAAAATATTTCTAGCAATAGCTTCTCCTTGACCACGTTCTTCAGCTTCTAAACCTGGGTAAGCACCAGGAGTGTCTAATAGCGTTACAACAGGAATTCCAAATTTTTCAGCCATTTTCATTAAACGAAGTGCCTTTCTATAGCCTTCAGGATTTGACATTCCAAAATTTCGATATTGTCTGGTTTTAGTGTTGTAACCTTTTTGTTGACCAATAAACATAAATGATTGATCACCAATTTTTCCTAAACCACCAATCATTGCTTTATCATCTTTCACTGTTCTGTCTCCGTGTAATTCCATAAAAGTATTACCAGCCAATGCAGTTATATGATCTAATGTGTATGGTCTGTTTGGATGTCTAGATAGTTGAACTCTTTGCCAAGCAGTTAAATTTTTATATATCTCTTTTTTTGTTTTAAGCAATTTTTTTTCAATGTTTTTGCAACTTTCTGTTACATCAACTTCACTTTCTTTTCCAATTAATTCGCACTTGTCTAATTGTTCTTCAAGTTCCTTAATAGGTAATTCAAAATCTAAATATTCCATATTATTTATTTTTAGATGTAACTACAAATATACTAACTTAAAAAAAATGATTGTTACGTTATGTAGTTTTTTTATTTTTTAAAATTCCATTTATTACTACAGTTATAAAAATTATGAATGCTCCAACATAAAATTGTGGACTCATTTTTTCTTTTTCTCCAAAAATAATAACTGCTAATAAAATTCCATAAATTGGTTCTAAATTGATTGTTAACATTACCGTGTACGGAGTTAAATATTTCATTATTTTAACAGATGCTATAAATGCATATGCTGTACAAAAACTGCTTAAAATAAATAGGTAAATAATATCAGTTTTTGTTAATGAAAATTCTTCAAATGTAAAACCTGTTGTTAAAAGTATAAAGCCAGTGATAAAAACAACACCAAAAAAAAGTTGATAAAATGAAATTATTTCAGCATCATGTTTTTTAACATATAAGCCATTTAATACCGAAAATAGTGCCGACAGAAATGCCGCAATTAAAGCATATATAATTCCTAATGTATAATCACTTTCAACATTAAATATCAAATATAGCCCTGATATTACTAAAAGTCCAAAAAACAACTCTAAAAAATCTAGTTTTCTTTTAAAAAATAATGGTTCAATTAATGAAGTAAATAAAGCACCCGTACTCATTGACACTAGTGCTACAGATACGTTTGCAACTTTTATTGCGGAAAAGAAAGCAATCCAATGTGAGGCTATAATAATTCCACCAATAAATAATTTAATTAATAGTTTAGGTGAAATTTTAATTGGCTTTTTTTTGATAAAAAGATAAATTAATACTATTAAAACTGCAATTAACATTCTGTACCAAACCAGCGGAATAGCTTCAATACTTATTAAAGCCCCTAAAATGGCAGTAAACCCCCAAATAAAAACTATAAAATGTAGGTGTAAATAATGTTTTATGTTAGTTTTTGGCATTTTTTAAATAGAGATAAATTGCTAGTGCTCCAAAAAATATGTTTGGTAACCAAACCATTACAAAAGCATTTGTTTCAGCACCTGCACCTAAAACTTCCGCAATTTTTAATAAAAATACATATACAAACATTAAGGTAATTCCAATAGCTAAATTAATTCCTAAGCCACCACGTCTTTTCTTAGAAGCTAATGAAACTGCAATAAAAGTTAATATATATGAAGCAATTGGTAAACTTGTTCTTTTATGAAATTCAACTAAATAAGTGTTTAGATTACTAATACCGCGTTTTCTAGATTGTTTTATAAATTTATTTAATTGAATTGAATTCATTTCTTTGGCTAAGTCATCAACATTTACTAAATCATCGGGTGTAAATGTAAATAATGTATCAAGTATAATACCTGTTTGTATGGAATCTCTGTTATCAAGAATAATTCTTTTTTGATAGTTTGTTAATTTAAAAACAGTATCGGATTCTATCCACCTAATATTTTCAGCTAGTAATTTATATTTAAGTTTGGTGCCTTCAAATTTTTCATAAGAAAATTTGTATCCTTGTTTGCTATCAATATTCCAATTTTTAAGGTAGATGTAATCGTTTGGACCTAATTGTAAATTAACATGCGTTAATTGATTAGCATTGTATTCTTTCTTTTTTAAATATGCATTATTAAATTCATCAAAAACTTTGTTACTTTTTGGAACAATAAAATGATTCATAGATAATCCTATAAATGCAACAATTGATGCTCCAATAAAATAAGGTTTTAAAAAGCGCGTGAAAGATATTTTTGCTGAATGAATTGCAATTACTTCAGTATTTCCAGCAATTTTAGATGTGAAAAAAATAACGGCTATAAATAATGCCAACGGCATAAAAGTATTACCAAAAATTACAATAAAATTAAAGTAATAATCTTTTATTATAGTGTTAAATGATAAATCAGTATGTCTTAAAAATTTATCAATTTTTTCTGATACATCAATGGCTATTGCAATAGGTAGCAAAAGTGTTAAAATTAAAGCAAAAGTGCTTAAAAATTTTTTTAATATATATTTATCTAATATTCTCAATGTTGCTAATTAATAAGGCAAATTATTTTTATAAACGCTGATCTAATTGTTTCACCATTTGATTTTTCCAAGTTGTAAAATCTCCTGCTAATATATGCTTTCTTGCTTCACGAACCAACCATAAATAAAATCCTAAATTATGAATAGAAGCTATTTGTTTTCCTAATAATTCTTTTGAAATAAATAAATGTCGTAAATATGCTTTGGAGTACATAGTATCTACAAATGTAATTCCCATTTCATCAATAGGAGAGAAGTCATTTTCCCATTTTTTGTTTTTAATGTTTATAGATCCATTTGCTGTAAATAGCATGCCGTTTCTAGCATTTCGTGTTGGCATAACACAATCAAACATATCAATTCCTAAAGCAATATTTTCTAAAATATTAGTTGGTGTGCCAACTCCCATTAAGTAACGTGGTTTATCTTCTGGTAAAATTGCAGTTACAATTTCTGTCATTGCATACATTTCTTCAGCTGGTTCACCTACTGATAGTCCACCAATTGCATTTCCTTCGGCGCCAACCCCAGCAATATATTCAGCAGATTGTTGTCTTAAATCTTTATAAGTACTTCCTTGAACAATTGGAAAAAAAGCTTGGCTATAATCATATTTAAAAGGTGTTTTTTCTAAATGAGTTATGCATCTTTTTAACCAACGATGCGTCATGTGCATAGATCTTTTTGCGTAATTATAATCGCAAGGATAAGGAGTGCATTCATCAAAAGCCATAATAATATCTGCCCCAATAGAACGTTGAATTTCCATTACATTTTCAGGAGTAAATGTATGGTATGAGCCGTCAATATGACTTTTAAATTTTACACCTTCTTCATTTATTTTTCTTCTTTCAGAAAGTGAATAAACCTGATAACCACCACTATCGGTTAAAATATTTCTGTCCCAGTTCATGAATTTGTGTAACCCACCAGCTTGTTCTAAAATAGTAGTTTGTGGGCGTAAATATAAATGATAGGTATTTCCTAAAATAATATCAGGATTTATTTCATTTTTTAATTCTGATTGATGTACACCTTTTACTGTACCAACAGTACCAACAGGCATAAATATTGGAGTTTCAATAATGCCGTGATCTGTTGTAATTATTCCTGCTCTAGCCTTGCTTTGAGCGTCTGTTGTTTTTAATTTAAATTGCATAGTCGGCAAAGATACTGAAACAGTTTTGTTTGAGAAAAATTAAATGAGATTCAACTACCTTTTTCTTCCAAATTTAAAGTTTTTAGATTTTTTTGGAAGGCTTTGTTTCTTTTTATAAACATCTTTAGAAGCTTCTTCGGTTTTAGTAGAATTTGAAACCATTTTATTAATTTGATCCATTTCGACAGAAGTTAATTCGCGCCATTCACCCGAATTTAAGTTGCCTAAACTTACATTCATTATTCGGGTACGTTTTAGTTTAGTTACCTCAAAATCTAGATACTCACACATTCTTCTAATTTGCCTGTTTAAACCTTGAGTTAAAATAATTTTAAAAGTAAAGTCATTCAATTTTTCAACATAACATTTTTTTGTAATGGTTCCTAAAATAGGAATTCCATTGCTCATTTTCTCTATAAATTCTGGTGTAATAAGTTTGTTGACAGTTACAATATATTCTTTTTCATGGTTATTTCCTGCGCGTAAAATTTTATTTACAATATCTCCATCATTAGTTAAAAAAATTAATCCTTCTGATGGTTTATCCAACCTCCCAATAGGAAAAAGTCGTTCAGGATGATTAATATATTTTACAATATTTTTTCGTTCTTTAGTATCTGTTGTACTTACAATTCCAATAGGTTTATTAAAAGCAATATATATAGTTTTAGGTTTAGTTTGCAATGGTTTTCCATTTATTTTAACAATGTCACCTTCAAAAACTCTATTACCTAATTGAGTAGGTTTACCGTTAATTGTAACTTTTCCATCCGTAATTAATTTTTCAGCGTCTCTTCTAGAGCAAATACCTGTACTGCTAATGTATTTGTTTAAATTAACCGATATTTTATTTGTATTTTCCAATCAAAAAATATTTAAAAAACAAAAATACAATTAAATCTGTCATATTCATTATACGCTTGCTTTCTCGTTTAATTAAAGTAATTTTGAATATCAAATAAAATACAATATTACCATGAAAAAATTAGTTAATTATTTACTTCAAGGGTTGCTTTATATAGCTCCATTAGGAATTACTACCTATATAATTTATTCATTATTTACTTTTATGGATGGGTTATTACAAGTGCAATTAATTAAATTTTTTGGAATTGAAATTCCAGGAATGGGTGTGTTAACATTACTTATATTTTTAATTTTTGTTGGCTATGTGGGTAGAACAATTATTGCACAACCATTAAAATTATTATTTAATAAAGTAATAGAAAGTATTCCGTTGTTAAATTTTGTTTACTCGGCTTTTAATGATTTATTTAAAGCTTTTGTTGGAAAAGAGAAAAAGTTTAATCAACCAGTTTTAGTAAAAGTAAATTTAAATTCTGATTTAGAAAAACTAGGTTTTATAACCGAAGAAAACTTAGAATTATTAGGTGAAAAAAATAAAGTAGCTGTGTATTTTCCACATTCATATAATTTTTCTGGTGAACTTTTTATTGTGCCCAGAGAGAATATAAAACCAATTGCATTGAATTCTAGCGATGTTATGAAATTTGTAGTTTCAGCAGGATTAACTGGTTGGGAAAAAAAATAATTTGTTAAAAACTTCAAAAAAACTGTACCCAATAAGTACAATAACCTTAATTTCAAATTGTATATTTACATCTTTATAAATAAATAAACCTATGGAATTAAAATTAAGTAAACCAATTGTATTTTTTGATCTAGAAACAACAGGAATTAATATTGCAACAGATAGAATTGTAGAAATATCAATTTTAAAAATTTATCCTAACGGAACTGAAGAAAGTAAAACTTGGTTGGTAAATCCAGTAATTGAAATTCCAAAAGAAGCATCAGATATTCATGGAATCACTAATGAAAAAGTATTAAACGAACCAACTTTTAAAGAATTAGCTCCGCAAGTGAGTATGATGATTGAAGGATGTGATTTAGCTGGATTTAATTCTAACAGATTTGATATTCCATTATTAGCCGAAGAAATGTTACGTGCTGGTGTAAATTTTGATATGAACGACAGAAATTCAATTGATGTACAAGTAATTTTTCATAAAAAAGAAGAAAGAACATTAAGCGCAGGTTATAAGTTTTATTGCAATCAAAATTTAGAAAATGCCCACTCAGCAGAAGCAGATACTCGTGCAACCTATGAAATTTTAAAAGCGCAACTAGAAAAATATGATGATATTGAAAATGATGTAAAATTTTTAGATAATTTTTCTACACATATAAAAAGAGCAGATTTTGCTGGCTTTATTTTGTTTGATGAAGAAGGTGACGAAATTTTTTCATTTGGAAAATATAAAGGTGAAAAAGCCGTTGAGGTTTTAAAGAAAGATAAAGGTTATTTTTCGTGGATTCAAAATGCAGATTTTCCATTATATACTAAAAAAGTATTAGCTGAAATTAAAGAAAGAATGCACTCAAACTCGCCTAAAAGTACCTTAGAAGATTTAAAAAATAAGTTTAATCAAAAATTATAATATGTTTGTTGATTTTGAAAGTTTAGATAATTCTGCCAGAATTTGGGTATATCAATCCAATAGAGAATTTTCAGCGAATGAAATGGTAATAATTAAAACAAAAGTTGAAAATTTTTTACAAAATTGGGTACGTCACGGTGACGATTTAAAAGCATCGTACACAATAGTGTACAATCAATTTATTGTGTTGGCTGTTGATGAAAACTTTAATAATGTTTCTGGTTGTTCCATTGATGCTTCTGTAAATTTAATAAAACAATTAGAGAAAGAATTTTCTATAGATTTAACCAATAAATTAAACATTTCATTTAAAGATAATGATAATATAAATGTAGTGACTTTAGCTGATTTTCAAAAATTCGCTAAACAAGAAAAAATTACACCAAAAACCATTGTTTTTAATAATATGGTTACTACAAAAGGCGATTTTAATTTAAAATGGGAAGTTGAAGCTAAAGATAGTTGGCATCAACGATTTTTAGTATAAAAATAAGTATTATTATTAGCGTTATTTTTTATTATAACTTTTATAAATCTATAATATAAACTCTTTCATATTTTATTTGAATGTATAAAAGAATACTTTTCACTTTTTTAATATTAAGCAATTTTTTGCTGCAGGCACAAGAACTAGATCCTTTAAAAGCAAAAGATGAATTTGCTCAAAAAAAATGGGTAGATTCTTTGTTAAACATCATGACCATTGATGACAAAATCGGCCAATTATTTATGGTGCAAGCCTATTCAAATTCCGATGAAAAACATAGCGAAGTAATTGATAGTTTAATTGAAAAGTACAATATTGGGGGTTTAATTTTTATGCAGGGAACTCCTGAAAAACAGGCAGTTTTAACCAATAGATATCAGTTAAAATCTAAAATACCTTTATTAATTGGTTTTGATGGAGAATGGGGTTTAGATATGCGTTTAAAAAACACGTATCGCTTTCCTTGGAACATGACGTTAGGAGCCATTAGAAATAATCAATTAATTGAAGATTTTGGTGTTCAATTAGGTAAACACTGCAAACGATTGGGTATTCATATAAATTTTGCGCCTGTAGTTGATGTAAATACAAACCCAGAAAATCCAATAATTGGCAACAGATCTTTTGGTGAAAGTAGAGAAAATGTGACCGAAAAATCTATCGCTTTTATAAAAGGAATTCAAAGTCAACATGTGCTGTCAAGTGCTAAACACTTTCCTGGTCATGGAGACACTTCATCTGATTCGCATAAAACATTACCAGTATTAGATTTTGATTTTAATAGGTTAGATTCTATTGAAATATATCCTTATAAATCGCTTATAAATAATAACTTAACAAGTGTTATGGTAGCGCATTTAAGTGTAAGTGCATTAGAACCCAATATTCAATTACCAACGTCACTTTCTTACAATGTTATTACCAATTTATTAAAAAATAAATTAAAATTTAATGGTTTAATTTTAACCGATGCACTAAATATGAAAGGCGCATCAAATTATGCAGAACCAGGCGAAGTTGATTTAGCAGCATTTTTAGCTGGTAATGATATATTGTTAATTCCTGAAAATGTTCCTGCTGCAGTGTTAAAAATTAAAAATGCACTTGAAAATAAAATTATAACTGAAGAACGTTTAAATTATTCTGTAAAAAAAATATTGAAAGCTAAGTTTTGGGCTGGTTTAAATACTTCAAAATTTGTTGATTTAAATAATTTACAAAACGATTTAAATTCTATAAATGACGATTTGTTGCATAGAAAATTAGTAGAAAATTCTATTTCATTATTAAAAAATGATGGTGTTATTTTTCCTATTCAAAATTTAGATAAAAAGAACATTGCATATGTGAAATTTGGTGACGATGATGGAAGTGCCTTTGTAAATATGTTGAAAAATTACACAAATGTAGATGTTGTTTCTAGTGAAAATTTAGATGATTTAATAACGCAACTTGAACCATATAATTTGGTTATAATTGGTTACCATAAATCGAATGTAAATCCTTGGAAAGGTTATAAATTTTTAAATAAAGAGTTGGTTTGGATTGAAGAAATTGCCAGATTAAAAAAAGTAATTATTGATGTTTTTGCAAGTCCGTATAGTTTATTAGATGTTGATACTTTCGAAAATATTGAAGGCTTATTAGTTTCCTATCAAAACAGTATTCTTTCACAAGAAATTTCAGCACAAATGATTTTTGGAGCTATTGAAACAAAAGGAAAATTACCAGTTTCTATACATAATATTTTTTCTGAAGGTCACGGATTAATATCAACTTCATTAAAAAGATTAGCATACACAATTCCTGAAGAAGTTGGTATGAGTTCTGAAAAGCTAAAAAAAATTGATTCTATGGCCGCTATTGTTTTAAAAGAAAAAATGGCGCCTGGAATGCAAATATTAGTAGCTAGAAGAGGAAAAGTAATTTATAATAAAAGTTTTGGAAATCAAACGGATAGTGATAGTTTAAAGGTTGAAAATAGTAATTTGTATGATGTTGCTTCTTTAACAAAAATTTTAGCATTGTTGCCATTAATAATGGAATTAGAGGAAAAAGGAACTATTAAATTAGAAACTACATTAGGAACGTTATTGCCTAAATTAAAAAAAACCAATAAGAACAAAATAACGGTTAAAGAAGTATTATCTCATTATGGAAGGTTGCAAGCTTGGGTTCCTTTTTACGTAAAAACATTAGATAGTACAAATCATCCCGCTACTGTATATTATAGAAAAGAGTCTTCAAAAAAATTCAACTTAAAGGTTTATGATAGTTTATATTTACGCACAGATTATAAAGATTCAATTATAGATATAATTGCGAAAACTGATTTGTTAGATACTCCACAATATAAATACAGCGATTTATCGTATTTTTTATTTAAAGAGTATATTGAAAAGCTTTATAAAAAAAATTTAAATGAACTAACCCAAGCACATTTTTACAAAGCCTTAGGTGCAAACAGAACCACATATTTACCTATAGAAAAGTTTAATTTAAGTGAAATCGTTCCAACCGAAAAAGATGATTATTACAGATATAATTTAATACATGGCTATGTGCACGATATGGGTGCTGCTATGCAAGGTGGAATAGGAGGTCACGCTGGTTTATTTTCTAATGCTAATGATGTAGCCAAAATCATGCAGATGTATTTACAAAAAGGATATTATGGCGGTAAACGTTATTTTAAAACTGAAACTATAGATACGTTTAATCATAGATATTATGCGGATCAAAAAGTTAGAAAAGGTTTAGGGTTTGATAAACCACAAATTGTAGAAGCTGAAAAAGCTACTTGCGGCTGTGTTTCTGATAAAAGTTTTGGGCATAGTGGTTTTACAGGTACCTATACTTGGGCTGATCCGGAAAGTGAAATTGTATATGTATTTTTATCTAACAGAGTGTTTCCAACAGCAGAAAATAGAGGGTTGGTTAGAGAAAATATTAGAACTATTATTCAGCAATATATACAAGACGCCATTATCTATTAACATTCATTGTTTTGGTTGTAATAATTCCTAACAAAATACACATTAACAAATAAATTAGCGCATATTTTAGGTTGAAAATACTATAAATAACCGCTGTTTGAATTAAATAAAATAATGGAAAAACGGTTGTTATTAAAGCGAATCTAAACGTATTTGTAAAAATAACATCTTTAATTTTAGGTTTTAAATACTTCCAAATAAGTAATGGAAAAACACTATTTATTTTTGCCAAAAAATATATTGGAGCTAACCAATTAATAGTTTTACGTGGTTTTTGTGGTGTTAATTCATCAATTTTTTTTAACAATTCATTCGCTTTAATGGGATTCAAAAAATCAACATTTGCAGCATTTAATTTAGATAAAATTTCATCGTAATTTTTAGTGTCTTCAATATGAAGTGTCAATTTTTTTAGCGCATCTCTAACTTCTTTTATAATAACTTTAAATGTAAAATCTGGATTTTCTAAATCAAAAAACTGATTTGCATTAATAGGTTTTCCATAGTAAATAGATGTGCTACACGGGTATTTTAAATGTTGATCATAATTAATACCAACTGGAACAATTTGAATATTTAATGTTGGGTATTTTTGCAAGGTTCCTAAAATTATACGAGCAAAGCCTTTTTTTAAATGAATAACTCTTCTTAATTGATGATGTTCTCCTTCAACAAAAATTTGTAACCCTTTTTTATTTTTTAAAAACTCAAAACATTGTTCGAAGATTGCTATATTTTTTTGAATACTATTTTTTCCATCTCTTAATCTATAGACAGGAACCATATTTAAACTTCGTAAAACTTTATTGGCTAATTTGTTTTTAAAAGCGCTTGCTCTAGTTAAAAAATGAATATTTCTGCTGTTTGTTGTTGGTATTAAAATAGCATCTAACAAAGCATTTTGATGATTTGCTACAAATAAAACAGCGCCTTTTTTAGGAATATTTTTTGTACCATGAACTTCAATTTTTTTTAACGTAAAAAAAAGTCCAATTTTCACATAAAACCTAACTATTTTGTACCAAATATTCTCCAAAATATTAATTTTTTGTTTTTTGTTTAGCCCAATAAGTTGCTAATGCTAAACCTGAAAAAATATCCCAAATTGCCCAAAAGGCAACTAATAAAGCCATACCGCCTAATCCGTTAAAAAAGCTAAAGATTAGAAGCAATCCTAAACCTGAGTTTTGTATACCAGTTTCAATAGATAATGTTTTTTGATCTTTGTAGGAAAGTTTCATTGCTTTGGCAAAATAAAAGCCTAATAATAACGCTAATAAATTGTGTGCTATTACTAAAATTAATACGTAGTGCACGTAATTCATAAAAATACTTAAATTATCATAAAAGGCAATTACAATAAAAAGCATAAAAATAACTAGACTTAGTGGTTTTAATACTTTTTGTAATTTATGCGCTAAAGCTTCTTTGTATTTTCTAACTAACATGCCAATTATAAGTGGTATTCCTAAAATAAGTGTTACTAATTTCACCAATTCCAAAGGGTCTAATTCAACAGTTTGAAGAATTTCGGCTGTTGGAGCATATAAATTCCCCCAAAAGCTTAAATTAAAAGGTGTCATAACTAAAGAAACTAAGGTGGCAAAAGCTGTTAAACTTATGGAAAGTGCGGCATTTCCTTTTGCCATTTGCGTCATAAAATTCGAGATATTTCCACCTGGGCATGCAGCAACCATCATCATTCCTAACGCTATACTTGGCATAGGATTTACTAGTTTTATAAAAATAAAAGTAACAAAAGGTAATAAAATAAATTGAGAGATTATTCCTGTAAAAAGAATTTTAGGATTTTTAAATAACCGTTTAAAATCTTCTATTGTTATTCCTAAAGCAACACCAAACATGATAATGGCTAAAGTAATATTCAACACCCAAAGGCCTTCTGTATCAAAATTTATTTTTAAGGAATCTAGATTTTCAATCATAGTTAATTTTTAAAAGCATATTCTATAATATTTGCTCCCATTTTTAAGGCTTTTTCACGAATTTCAAAAGGATCTTTATGAATCTCTTCATCTTCCCAGCCATCACTTAAATCGGCTTCATAATCGTAAAAACAAACCAATCGTCCTTCATAAAATAAACCAAAACCTTGCGGAGCTTTATTATCGTGTTCATGTATTTTAGGAACACCTTTATCAAAATTAAATGTTTGATGAAAAATGGGATGATTGTATGGAATTTCCTGAAAATCTAATGTAGGAAATATTTTTCTAATTTCTTTTCTAATAAATTTATCTAAACCATAATTATCTGAAATATGTAAAAACCCTCCAGCAATAAGGTAATTTCTAAGGTTTTCAGCATCGTCTTCAGCAAAAAACACATTGCCATGGCCTGTCATAAAAACTATTGGATAATTAAATAAGTCAATACTATTTACAGCAACTGTTTCAGGATTTTCTTTTATTGAAGTTTTTATAAAACTATTACAAAACTTAATTAAGTTGGGTAACGCAGTTGGATTTGCATACCAATCACCACCGCCATTATATTTTAAAACAGCAATTTGTTGTGAAAAAACTGTGTTAAATGTTGCAATGCAACTTATAAAAAAAAGTATTTTTAAAGACTTCATTTAGTTTATTCATTTACAAAAGCTACACTATGCACGGCAACTACACCAGCTGTTTCAGTGCGCAATCGACTTTCTCCCAAAGATACAGGAATAAACGAATGTTGCAAACTTTGTTTAATTTCTTTGGTTGAAAAATCACCTTCAGGTCCAATTAAAATGGTAATTTTAGTTTGGGGTTTTAAAGTAGATTTTAAAGATTTTTTATTGGTTTCTTCGCAATGTGCAATAAATAATTGTCCTTCAAATGTTGAATTTATAAAGGCATTAAAACTAATAGGTTCGTTTAATTTTGGGTAATGAAATTTAAGTGATTGTTTAGCTGCAGATTGAATTATTTTTTCCATTCTGTCGGTTTTCAGTACTTTGCGTTCAGAGTGGTCACAAATAATTGGGGTAATTTCATCAATACCAATTTCAGTTGCTTTTTCTAAAAACCATTCAAATCTATCGTTTAGTTTTGTGGGTGCAATGGCAATGTGCAAATAATAATTCCAAGTTTTTTGTTTAGTTTCAACTGCAGTAATTTCAACCAAACATTTTTTATCATTTGCAGCAATTATTTTTGAAGTAAATAAATCTCCTAAACCGTTGGTAATAAAAATTGTATCGCCTTCATTTTTTCGAAGAACTTTCACAATATGTCTGCTTTCGGTTTTATCGAAAGTAAATTGTTTTGTGGTTATTGTTATTGCAGGATTGTAAAATAATTGCATTAAATATCTTTTCTAAAAGTACAACGTTTTTTATAGGTTTCAGGTGAGAAATTTTTCCAAACAGCTGCTATTGCTTTATTACTAGCCAATTCTGGTGTTCTAATACAATTTACAATACCTAGCTTTTCAAATGTTTTTTGATATTCTAAAAATATTAAGGCGTGAATTCCTTTATTTTGATAATCAGGTCGTACGCCAATTAAATAAAAAATTGCATCTTTACTTTCTCTTTTTGCTTTTAATAAATGAAATATACCAAATGGTAATAACTTGCCTTTTGCTTTTTGTAACGCTCTTGAAAAAGAAGGCATTGTAATTGCAAAAGCTATCATATCATCATTTTTATCAACAACAAATTTTATGTAATCTGGATTTATAAATGAGATATATTTTCTTTTAAAATAATCAATTTCTATATCGGAAATTGGTACAAACGATGGCAAAGACGCGTAACTTTTGTTAAACAAATCAAACATTTTATTTATATAAGGCATAATGTCTGTTGTTTTTGTAAAATTTAGTGAAGTAAGCTCATAACGTTTCTTTAAAATTTCTGAAACACGTTCAATTGGTTCTTTAACTACATTTTTAAAAGGGAATTTATTTTCTAAATATTCTTTTTCAACCGTAAAACCCATTTGTTTAAAATGATCTTGATAATATGGATAATTATACCAAGTTACCATAGTGCCAATATGATCAAATCCTGCTGTAAGCACGCCAACTTTATCTAAATTAGAAAAACCAACAGGACCTTCCATAAACTTTAGTTGATTATGTTTTCCAATTTCTTCTACTTTTGATAAAAGTAATGATGATACCTCTATGTCATCAATAAAATCAAACCAACCAAAACGCATTTTTTTTAGGTTTTGATTATTTATTTCTGTGAAGTTAATAATTGCAGCTATGCGTCCAACAATTTTATTGTTTTTTATAGCTACAAAAAATCGGGCTTCTGCATGTTTAAAAACCGGATTAATATCTTTGTTGAAAGATTCTAATTCATCATTAATAATTGGTGGAACCCAATAAGGATTGTTTTTATATAATTCAAAAGGGAATTGAACAAATTGTTTTAGTTCCTTCTTTGAAATCATTTCTTTTATGGTAATCATATAATATTTTTAATTTCTTTTTTTACTAAAGAGGCGTTTAAAAAAACCTTTTTTATTTTTAGTTGAATTTTTTTTAATAGGTGTGTTTTTAAAAATAATAGCATCTTGATGTTTATCTAATCGCCAAGAAATACCAGCTGAAGCATATACAAATGAATAATTATCAAAAAAATTTGTTCTTGCAGCTGCATCTACTTGTAGGTTTGGAGATATTAGATAGGCTAAACCTGTTCCAAATTGTTGTTCTGGTGAATAATCTGTTTTAAATTTTCCATGATTTTCTATAAAAAATGACCAATTTTGGTTTACAGCATACGTTAAAGTAACAATGTATGAGTAATAATCATTTTCCGATCCAATTCTATCAGCTATTAAATTTGTAAGAAGCACTAATCTATCATTAAAATCATTTTGCAAAAGTAAGGCGCCTTTATAACTCATACCATCCTCAAAAATATTGCTATCAATAAATGCGTCTTTATGTAAAAATAATTCATTCACAAAAAAGTTTGTATGTACACCACCATAAACTCCAACGGAAGGAATTAAACGTTTAAAATCAAATGCTGTTCTTTTTTTCCAACTTCTAATTTCTTTAGATCTATCGGCAAATTCTTGCTGATATACTAAGTATTTTGCTCCAATTGTTAAATCACTTATTCCATGAATAAAATAATTTTTGTCAAACGGACTTTTAACTTCATCAATTTGATAGGTTAAATTTAAATTCAATTCTAATTTTTCGTCAAACTTTCCATATCTTAAAAAAATATCACTTCCGTAAGATGATGGTCTGCCTAAAATAGATGGATTATTACTTGATCTGTAAAAAAAATCAGCTTCAACTTGATACACATTAGTTCCAATACTATACGGACTTTCCGAAAATCCAGGACGTTTAGAATTAATTATTTCAGTATATTGAGCACTAACAATTTGAAAACCAGTTATTGCAATTATTAACAAAAAATATCTTTTCATAAAGTTTGTAGATTTGGCTGTAAATATAAGATTTTATATAATTAAACGTTTTAGTTACTCTCAAATTGTTATTTTTGAAAATTATAAATATTTTATGAAATGGGATTGTTAAGAACAATAGCAATTATTCTAATTGTATACTATGTATTTAAATTTATTAGCAAATATATTTTGCCATTATTTGTGCAAAAAATTGTAAAAGATGTTCAAAAAAAATACAACGAACAACAGCAAAATCAATATAATGAAAATACAGGAAAAGTTGGCGAAACTGTAATTGCTAAAAAACCAAATGAACCAAAAAGCAACAAAGATGTAGGTGATTATGTTGATTACGAAGAAGTTAAAGACTAATTTATGAAAGATAATTTTAAAAAGCTTACTCCTTATTTTATTATAGTAATTGCCTTTGTATTAATTTCTGTAGCTTATTTTTCACCGGTTCTTGAAGGCAAAAAAATATTCCAAAATGATATTAAGCATTTTATTGGAATGGCAAAAGAGGTGAACGATTTTAGAGCCGAAAATGGAGAAGAGCCCTATTGGACAAATGCTGCTTTTAGCGGAATGCCAACATATAATTTAAGTACAAAATACCCAAATAATTTTGTAAAAGCCTTAGATGATGTATTGCGTTTTTTACCAAGTCCTGCAGATTATTTATTCTTATATTTATTAAGTTTCTTTATACTTTTGACGGTTTTAAAAGTAGAATGGAAATTAGCACTTTTAGGAGCTTTAGCCTTCGGATTTTCAACATATTACATTATAATTTTAGGCGTTGGTCATAATGCAAAAGCACACGCAATTGCTTATATGCCAATGGTTTTATCGGGAATTTTACTCACATTAAATAAAAACTATTTATGGGGATTTGTGCTAACCGCAATTGCAATGGCTTTGGAGGTAAGTGCTGGGCATCCGCAAATGACATATTATTTATTATTTGCAGTTTTAATTCTTGGAATTGTTTACATAATTGATGCATATAAAGAAAAACAATTACCAGATTTTTTTAAAAGTATTGCTGTTTTGGTGGTTGCTGTGGTATTGGCAATTGGTGTAAATGCAACAAGTTTATTGGCAACCAAAGAATATGTAAATTACAGTACACGTGGAAAAAGTGAACTAACAATTAAGCCTGATGGAACTGAAAAAGAAAAAGTTAAAGGCTTATCAAAAGATTATATAACCGAATATAGTTACGGAATTGCAGAAACGTTTAATTTATTTATTCCTCGTTTTACAGGTGGAGGAAATTATGAAGATGTTGGATTAGATTCTAATATTTATCAGTTTTTAAAAGACAAAGCAGATCCACGTCAGGCAAAAGAATTTGCACAATATGCACCATTATATTGGGGAAAACAGCCAATTGTTGAAGCGCCAGCATATATTGGCGCCATACTCATATTTTTATTTGTTTTAGCTATTTTCTTAGTAAAAGGGAAACTCAAAAATTGGTTAGTTGCTGTAGTTATATTTTCAATTTTATTAAGTTGGGGAAAAAACTTTAATGTTTTAACCAATTTATTTATTGACTATGTGCCAATGTACAATAAATTTAGAGCAGTTTCTTCTATTCAAGTATTAGCAGAAATGGCAATTCCAATATTAGCAATTTTAGGTTTAAAAGATTGGTTTTCAAATAAACATGCCGTTGAAATTAAATTTAATGCCTTAAAAAAAGCATTGTATATTGTTGGAGGTTTAGCCTTAATATTTACCTTGTTTGGTACTAGTTTATTTGCTTTTGAAGGTGTAAGAGATGAAAGTTATAATCAACTTTTACCAGGTTTATTAGATGCAATTATTGCTGATAGAAAAGCTGTTTTCTTTGCCGATAGTTTACGAACATTAATTTTGATTGTTGTTTCAGCAGGAGTTTTATGGTTATTTTTAAAAGATAAGATAAAGATAAATGCTACAATTCTGGTTTTGGGTATTTTAATTTTATTTGATTTAATTACTGTTGATAAACGATATGTAAATGCTGATGATTTTAAAAATGCTCGTGAAATTGATAAACCTTTTGTTGCTTCTGAAATTGATAAAGAAATACTAAAAGATACAACGTATTACAGAGTAGCTAATTTTGCGGTTGACCCAATGAATGATGGAAGTACTTCTTATTTTCATAATTCAATTGGGGGTTATCACGCTGCAAAATTAGGAAGATATCAAGAGTTGTTCGATTTTCAAATTGCTAAAAATAATATGGAAGTGTTAAATATGCTAAACACTAAATATTTTATGTTTGAAGATGGTAATCAACGATTAAATGCACAACAAAACCCTGATGCAAATGGAAATGCTTGGTTTGTAAATACCATTAAAGTTGCTGAAAATGCAGATGAAGAAATTACAGGTTTAGATAGTTTAAAAACAAAATCAGAAGCAATAATAGATAAAAGATTTGTTACTGATAATTTTAGCACTCAATTTGAAAAAGACTCTACAGCGACAATTAATTTGGTAAATTTTAAAGATAATCATTTAACATATAGCTCAAATACTTCTACAAATCAATTTGCAGTTTTTTCTGAAATATATTATAAAGATGGTTGGAATGCCTATATTGATGGTGTTTTAAAATCGTATTATAGAGTCAATTATGTGTTGAGAGGGATGGAAATTCCTGCAGGTAAACATACAATTGAGTTTAAATTTGAGCCAACAATCATAAAAAAAGGAAATACCATTGCATTAGTTTCGTCTGCCTTTTTATTGTTAATTGTTGTTGGATGGTTTTTTATAGATAAAAAGAAGAAAAATGTACGCTAAAATACCATCAAAACGTTATAAACATACGTTGGAATTTTTACAAGCTGTTTTACCAGCACCAGCAACAATTTTAGATTTGGGTGTTCGCAATCCATTTTCTGAAATTATGGAACAAAATGGTTATACAGTTATTAATACGTTGGGTGAAGATTTAGATGAATTGCCAGAAATTGTAAGAAAACATACAGTTGATGCTGTAACTGCCTTTGAAATTTTTGAACATTTACTATCACCTTACGAAGTATTAAAAGCTATTGAATCAAAAAAAATAATAGCAACCATTCCATTAAATTTATGGTTTGCAAAAGCATACAGAAGTAAAACTGATATGCGTGATAGACATTATCATGAGTTTGAAGATTGGCAATTTAATTGGCTCATTGAAAAAACGGGTTGGACAATTAAAAAAACACAAAAGTGGACTAGCCCTGTCAATAAAATTGGAATTAGACCAATTTTACGAATGTTCACACCAAGATACTACGCGATTTACGCCGAAAAATAGATACAATGCGCATAGGAATGATTTTAGACAAAACATTTCCACCTGATCCAAGAGTGGCAAATGAAGCTATTTCATTAATTGAAAATGGCCATGAAGTATTTTTGTTTTGTTTAAAATATGCTGATGAACTAAAAAATGAAACTATTAACGGTATTCAAGTAAAGCGTTATAAATCTAATAAATTTATTTATAAATCGTCTGCACTTGCCTATACAATTCCAATTTATTCAAAATTATTAGTCAAAAAAATCTACCATTTTTTAGTAAAAAACGCTATTGAAGTTATTCATATTCACGACATTCAGATTGCTGAAGCTGTTTTTACTGCAAACAAAAAATTGAATTTAAAAACAGTGCAGGATTTGCATGAAAACAGACCTGAAATCATGAAATTTTATCCACATTTACAGAAATTTCCTGGAAAGTTTTTAATTTCTTCAATAAAATGGAAAGCAAAAGAAGAAGAATTTATAAAAAAAGCAGATGCCGTTGTTGTTGTAACTGAAGAATCTAAGGAAGAGATAGTTAGTAGAGTAGGGAAAGATTCACAATCAATTGTGGTTGTTCCAAATACGGTTCATAAATCATATTTTACAAAGGCAGAAATTAACCAAAGTATTATTGAAAAATATAAACATAATTTTATGTTGTTATATGTTGGTGATACTGGTTTAAGAAGAGGTTTGCAAACAGCTATTGAAAGTGTTGCTGTTTTAAAAGATAAAATTCCATCAATAAAATTGGTAATTGTTGGTAGTAATACCTCTGATATTTTTTTAAAACAACAGGCGGAAGATTTGGACATTGAAAAATATGTAGATTTTGAAGGTTGGCAAAACGAAAAATTATTTCCATCGTATATTTTAGCTAGTTCGGTTTGTATTTCGCCACTACATAGAAATTTACACCACGATACCACGTACGCAAATAAAATATTTCAATACATGAGTTTTGGAAAACCATTATTGGTGAGCGATGCTTTATCTCAAAAAAATATTGTTGAAAAAGCAAATGCTGGTTTGGTACATAAAGCTGAAAATAGTATAGATTTTACAGAAAAAGTATTGGAATTATTTTATGTAAAAGTGTTACAAACTAAATTTGGTGAAAGCGGAAAGGCATTTATTGAAAATGAATTTAACTGGGAAAAAACTTCAGAAAAACTGATAGAATTATATCAAAATTTTAATCAATGAAAAAAGCACTGATAATTACATATTATTGGCCGCCAGCCGGTGGTTCTGGAGTGCAGCGTTGGTTAAAATTTGTAAAATATTTTCGTGATTTTGGTATTGAACCCATTGTTTATACGGTTGAAAATGCCAATTACCCAATTCAAGATGCTTCATTACAAAAAGATATTCCAAACGAAATAGAAATACTAAAACAACCAATTTGGGAACCAAATAATTTACTTTCATTCTTCGGAAAAAAGAAAACTGAAAGTGCCGGATTTTTAAATCCAAACCCAACTTTTTTTGGGAAAATACTACAATATATTCGTGCAAATTATTTTATTCCTGATGCTCGTAAATTTTGGGTGAAACCTTCCGTTAAATTTTTAAAGGAATACATTTCAAAAAATAATATTGATGTAGTAATAACTACAGGTCCGCCTCATAGTTTACATTTAATTGGTTTACAATTAAAACAACAATTAGGAATAAAATGGATTTCAGATTTTAGAGATCCTTGGACGGAAATAGATTATTTTCATCAGTTACCTTTATCAAAAAAAGCGATTAAAAAACATCATCAATTAGAGCAAAATGTATTGAAATTATCTGATGCTGTGTTGGTTGTAGGCGAAACAATGAAACAGAATTATCAGCCATTTAACAAAAATATTTTTGTTGTAACCAATGGTTTTGATGGTGAGGTTCAAGATAATAATATGTTGGATAAAAAGTTTACTTTAACACATATTGGTTTAATGAATGCAGATAGAAATCCTGTAATGTTGTGGAAAGTTTTAGCTGAAATACTTTTAGAAAACACTGATTTTGCGTTGGATTTTCAGTTGAAGTTAATTGGAAAAGTTGATGATTCAGTTAAAAATGATATTGAGAAATTCAGACTTTCAAAAAATGTGAGTTTAATTGATTATGTTTCTCATAATGAGGTGGTTGAATTTCAAAAAAAATCACAAGTTTTGTTGTTGATTGTAAACAATGTGCCAAGTGCAAAAGGTATTCTTACGGGTAAAATATTTGAATATTTAATGGCAAAACGTCCAATTTTGGCAATTGCTCCAGCCAATGGAGATTTAGCCGAAATACTAAATAATTCTAATGCCGGAAAGGTTATTGATTTTAATGATGAAATTAGTTTAAAAAACCATATTTTAGAGTTGTATTCACAGTTTAAAAATGGGAATTTAACCATTAATTCAAATGGAATAAATAAGTTTCATAGAAAAGAATTGACTAAAAAAGTGGTAGAAATAATTAATCAAATTACTACATGAAAAAAATTGTAACCATTTTGGGAGCTCGTCCACAATTTGTAAAAGCTGCCGTTTTAAGCAGAATAATTTCTAATCATAATGATTTTGAAGAAGTGATTGTGCATACTGGGCAACATTATGATGCAAATATGAGCGACATTTTTTTTAGTGAAATGGAAATTCCAAAGCCAACATATAACTTGGCAATAAACGGATTAGGTCACGGTGCTATGACTGGACAAATGTTGCAAAAAATTGAAGAAGTTTTAATTGCAGAAAAACCAGATGCAGTTGTAGTTTTTGGTGATACAAATTCCACATTAGCCGGTGCATTGGCAGCAAAAAAGTTGCACATAAAAGTAATTCATATTGAAGCTGGTTTACGCTCTTTTAATATGAAAATGCCCGAAGAAATTAATAGAATTTTAACTGATAGAATTTCTGATTTATTGTTATGCCCAACAGATAGTGCTATTGATAATTTGGTGAATGAAGGCTTTGAAAATATGCCATCAAAAATTATAAAAAGTGGTGATATTATGAAAGATGCTGTGGAATATTACAGTCAATTTTCACAAGAAAAATCTACCATTATTTCTGATTTAAATTTGAAGAAAAATGAATTTGTACTAGCGACAATTCATCGTCAAGAAAACACCGATGATTTGGTAAATTTAAATTCCATTTTTGCAGGTTTAGAAACTATTGGTAAAGAAAAAACAGTGGTTTTACCATTGCATCCTAGAACTAAAGCAATTTTAAAATCAAATAATTTAAACTTCAATATAAAAGTAATTGATCCGGTTGGTTATTTTGATATGTTAGAATTACTAAAGAATTGTAATTTGGTAATTACTGATAGTGGAGGACTTCAAAAGGAAGCATTTTTCAATAAAAAGCATTGTATAATTGCCCGAGAAGAAACAGAATGGATTGAACTGGTTACTAATGGATTTGCTAAAATGGTTGGTAGCGATGCTGTTAAAATGGTAAAGGCTTTTATTGCATTTCAAGATTCAACCGCTAATTTTAAAATGGATTTATATGGAGCCAATGTTGGTGAAAATATGTACAAAGAAATACTAAAAATACTCTAATGGGAATTGTATTAAAACAATCTTTTATTAATACCATCATTCTATTTTTAGGATTTGGAGTTGGCGGTATTAATGTGTTGTTTTTATATACTCACTTTTTGCATGCAGACTATTTTGGCTTAATTACTTTTTTACTTTCTGCAGCAAATATTTTATTACCGCTTTTGGTTTTTGGGATGCAAAATACCATTATTAAGTATTATTCATCCTACAAAACGAAGTTTGAGCGCGATAATTTTTTAGCAACAACATTAGTAATTCCGTTATTTATAATTATTCCGTTAGCTTTAATAGGAACTTTAATTTATGAAAACATTGCCAATTGGATTTCAGAAGAAAACCCTATAATAAAAAATTATACCTATTTAATTTTTATTACCGCCATTTTTATGGGCTATTTTGAAGTTTTTTATGCGTGGACAAAAGTGCATTTAAAATCGGTTTTTGGAAATTTTATTAAAGAATTATTTCCGCGTATTTGCACCTCATTTTTATTGGTGGCTGTGTATTTAAAATGGTTAACAAATGAGCAGTTTATTTATAGCGTTGTAGTTGTTTACGGTTTAAGTACGCTTATTATGATGTTGTATGCGTTTTATGTGTATAAACCAACGCTTAAATTTGTGTTGCCAAATAATATAAAGGAAATAATGTCCTTTTCATTTTATATAATTGTTGCAGGTTCAGCCGCTGGAATTTTGCTTGAAATAGACAAATTTATGATTCCTCAAATGGAAAAAATAGCACAAGTTGCTTATTATTCTGTGGGAATTTATATTGCAAGTGTTATTGCAATTCCTACACGTGCAATGCAACAAATTACAAGCCCTATTACTGCAAAAGATATGAATGATGATAATTATGTAGAAGTTGAAAAAATGTACCAACAAACTTCTATAAATTTATTAATTGTTGGTGGGTTATTTTTCTTGCTGATTAATTTAAACATAAATGATATGTATGAATTAATTAATAAACCAGAATATACAAAAGGTGTTTGGGTAGTGTTAATAATATCATTATCAAAATTAGTAGAATTAGCTTTAGGAACAGGAAATGCTATTTTAGTAAATTCTGTGTATTACAAAATATTCTTCTATTTGTCAATTGCAATGGCTGTTACAGTAATATTTTTAAACAAGTGGTTAATAGCATTAATTGGTATTGATGGCGCAGCACTTGCAACTTTAATAGTTATGGTTGTGTATAGCGTAATTAAAATATTTTACATAAAGTCTAAATTTAAAATCCAGCCATTTAGCATTCAAACAATTAAAATTTCAATTGTTCTTTCTGTGGTTTTTATAATTTTTTATTTTTGGAATTTTCCTTTCCATCCCATTATAAATATGGGAATAAAAGGAATTTTAATTTCAGGAGTTTATATTTTTTTAATCAATCAATTTAAAATTTCAAAAGAACTGAATGAATTGTTTCTTAAGCTTTTAAAAAAACAAAAAAACCACTAACATTTTGTGCTAGTGGTCTTTTATAAAAAATTAAGATTACTCTTAACTTTCAGCAGTGTTATATATCTAATTTCAATTCAAATTTACATTTATTGTTGCTCATGAATTGTAATTAAAGTTACCGTATGAGCCTATTTTATTGATATATTTAGCATTTTTAATTTAAACTTTAAGATGGATTATATTTTACACGTATTTTATGGGATAATAATGGCATATTTTGGATTAATATCACCAGGAATGTTAAATATGACAGCGTTAAAAATTAGAATTAATAATGGAATTTCAGAAAGTGTTAAGTTTGCAATTGGCGCATCTGTAATTGTATTTATACAAGCAGGAATAGCCTTGTATTTTGCCGATTATTTTAATAAAAATCCACAAATTATTGAACGATTAAAAATTGCTGGTGTCGTGGTATTTTTAATGCTTTCAATTTTTTTCTTATATCTTTCCAGAAAGGAATTAAATCCAAAAGCGTCCAATACAAAAGGGAACTATTTTTTAAAAGGAATTGGAATGTCATCCATTAATATGTTAGGAATTCCATTTTATTTAGGAATTAGCATATTTTTAGCTGCTGAAAACAAGATTTTAATAGAGCAACCGTATATAATTTTGTTTGTTTTTGGTGCTTCAATTGGTTCGTTTTTATTGTTTAGCACTTATATAATATTCGCTAAATATATAAGCGATAAGGTTTCTTTTATTGCCAAAAATATTAATTTGATATTAAGTATACTGTTTTTAGGATTAGGAATATTTACTCTGGTTAAAATATTATTTTAAAATTATTTTATATTTACAAATCTTAAAATTTTCCTAGCAATTATGATTGAAGCTATTGAAAAAAATTTATTACGTGGTGTAAAGCTTTTACAATGCATTTCTGATGCAGATTATAGCAATACTTCCATAGCTCCATATTACTCAAGTATTGGAGGTCATATGAGACATATTCTAGATGTTTTCGATTGTATTTTTGATGGTTTGGAAAGTAACAGTATTAATTTAATTAACCGAAAGAGAAACGAATTGGCCGAAAATTATACCACACACGGAATTGATTATTTTAATGCTACTATTCAGAAATTGAAATGTTTAAATCCAACAGATTTTAATAAAACAGTTAGGGTTACAGATGATTTAGGGCTTGGTGTTGTTTCTGCAAATTATACTTTAATAGCCATTTTAATACAAGCACACAGTCATGCAATTCATCATTTTGCAAGTGTTGGTTATGTAATTTTTCAATTAGGCATACAATTACCCGATGAAGATTTTGGTTTTAATCCAACTACACCAAAACTAAATAAAACTAATTAGCATTTAACTTCGCAATTTCTTTTAGGTATTTTTTATATTTGAAATAGGTATTTAAAAAATCAGAAAGATTTATATAAGTACCAAATCCAAGTTTTTTATTGGAAGTTCCAATTTTATAAATAAGTTGCCAATGTTTTTTAATGCTAAGTAAAGCATCAAAATAAGTTCCTTTTGATGCATCATAAATATGTGTAGGTTCGGCAATAATTCCGTTTATTTCTAACACTTTAAAATTTTCACCTTTTAATAATTCATCAAAAGTATTGTATTTAACATCAATTCTACCATAGCACCAACCATCAATATTTTTGTTTAAATCGTTTAAGATGGTAATTAAATTACTGTTTATTAAATGATTACCGTTAATGAATTGTGTTCCTTTAGAATGATTTCCGATAACATTTAATAGTATCTCTTCATTTTTTTTATAAACAACATCTAATTTACTTTTATTGATTTCTAAAATACTTTGCAAATAATTTTGCGAACGTTGATCTTTTTTAATTAATTCTGATAGAGTAGAAGTGCCATCACCTATAACAGCCAAATATTTTTTTAAAGTTAATGATGTAATTTTTCCGCTTTTTTCTGTTGGAAATCTATGATAAAATATACCACATTCATTTTTTAAATCTATAAATTCTTGAATTATTAAATTTATTGAATTGTATTTTTTTGAATAAGAAGAAAGTTCTTGTTCGTCAGCTATTTTTTTTACAAGTAATCCTCTAAATCCAATATCAGGTTTAATAATTATAGGATAATGTATGGCTGAAGTTTTTAATTTTTCAATGACGTTTGCCAAAGTTTCATTTTTTGGAATAAAAATAGACTTTGGTTTACAGTAATCTGGCAGTAATTCAATAGTTTTAAATTTAGATTCCAATCCATTTCCAGAACCTTCAATACCTGGGTTTACAGCTGAAAAAAAGCCAAAACTTTTTGCTTTTATAGCTAAATAGAATGCGTAGGGAAGCAATGGTACATAAAACATTGAAGCCGACCAATATTCCCAATTTTTAATTTTAAAAACACTCATTTTTTCTTATCAAATAAAGCATCTAAAATAATTTTTATTCCCATAAAACCCAATATAATTGCAGTAATTGCCATGATAATACCAACAATTAACCACAAATAATTGTTCTGAAGTTTTATAGCTTTATAACCAATAGTTATAATAATTGGTGAAAATAATAATAAAGGCAATGCGCCAAGTTCGTATTTCAAACCTTTTACAAGTTCTTTTTTATTGGTTGCCATTGGTATATTTTTGTATTGCTAATCGTACGTTTTTATGCTCTAACAGTAATTTGTTAGCAGCTTCTTCAGAAATATTAAGCTCTTCCATTAACATTTTTGTTCCTCTGTCAACTAGCTTGTTATTAGATAGTTGCATTTCAACCATTTTATTCCCTTTCACTTTACCTAACTGAATCATTACACTTGTTGAAATCATATTTAAAACCAGTTTTTGAGCAGTTCCAGCTTTCATTCTAGAACTTCCAGTAACAAATTCGGGACCAACTACAATTTCAATAGGATATTTTGAAACTTGTGATAAAGGACTATTTTCATTACAAGTAATACAACCTGTTAATATTTCATTTTCATTGCATTTTTCTAATCCACTAATAACATATGGTGTGGTTCCAGATGCAGCAATTCCAATTACAGAATCTGTTTTATTAATGTTATATTTTTGAAGATCTTCCCAGCATTGCGTGGTTGAATCTTCAGCAAACTCTACCGCTTTTCTAATAGCCATATCTCCACCAGCTATTATTCCAATAACCATAGAATGTGGCACTCCAAAAGTTGGAGGACATTCGGATGCGTCTACAATACCAAGTCTTCCACTGGTTCCAGCGCCAATATAAAAAAGACGACCACCTTTTTTCATTCTTTCAACAATTTTAGTCACCAAAATCTCTATGGAAGGAATTCCTTTTTCAATAGCAAAAGGAACTGTTTTATCTTCATTATTAATAGAAACTAACAATTCTTTTACACTCATTTTTTCTAAATGATTGTATTTTGATGGTTGCTCTGTAGTTTTTGTAAAATTCATAATTCAAAAATACTAAAAGATAAGTTGTTAAAATAAAATTATTTTTGACGGTTTTTAAAACAAAGTATTGGAATTAGTTTTTAGAAATTAAACAGTAGAAAATTGTAATTTTTTTTGTGACGTTTTAAAAAAATTGGTGTCATAAAACTATATAGTAAAGAACAAAATTAAACTTAAGTCCCCATAATAAATAGTTTAAATTGATTGGAATAGAAGAGGTTTGGTTAGAAAAAAAGCGAGAACTTTAATTCTCGCTTTTTAATTTTAGTTAAAGTATTTTAGGAAATACTATTTATAATAGTATTCAATGTTTTACTAGGTCGCATTGCATTTACCACTAAGGTTTCGTTTGGTTCATAATAACCGCCAATATTAACTGGCTTACCTTGCGCATCATTTAATTCTTTAGTAATAACAGTTTCTTTAGACTGCATTTCTTCTGCTATTTTTCCGAATTTATTTTTTAGTTCAGTATCTTTAGTTTGAGCTGCTAAAGCTTGCGCCCAATACATTGCTAAATAAAAATGACTTCCTCTATTATCTAATTCATTAACTTTTCTTGAAGGAGATTTATCTTTATCTAAAAATTTATCAGTAGCATCGTCTAAAGTTTCAGCTAAAATTAATGCTTTTGGATTGTTTGAAGTTTCACTTAAATGTTCAAGTGAAGCAGCTAATGCTAAAAATTCACCTAAAGAATCCCATCTTAAATGTCCTTCTTCAATAAATTGCTCTACGTGCTTTGGAGCAGAACCTCCAGCGCCAGTTTCAAATAATCCTCCACCATTCATTAACGGTACAATTGAAAGCATTTTTGCACTAGTGCCTAATTCTAAAATTGGGAATAAATCAGTTAAAAAGTCTCTAAGTACATTTCCAGTAACTGAAATGGTATCTTCTCCGTCTTTTAATCTTTTTAAAGTGAAAAGAGTTGCTTCTTTTGGAGCCATAATTTGAATATCCAATCCGTTTGTATCAAAATTTGGTAAATATGTATTTACTTTTTTAATGATTTCAGCATCGTGAGCTCTATTTTTATCTAACCAAAAAATGGCAGGAGTATTTGTAGCTCTTGCTCTAGTAACAGCTAGTTTAATCCAGTCTTGAATTGGTGCATCTTTAACCTGACACATTCTCCAGATATCTCCGTTTTCAACAGTGTTTTGTAGCAAAATATTTCCTGAATTATCTACAACTTGTACAATTCCATCTTCTTGAATTTCAAAAGTTTTATCGTGAGAACCATATTCTTCTGCTTTTTGAGCCATTAAACCAACGTTAGGAACTGTTCCCATTGTTGTTGGATCAAAAGCACCATTTTTTTTGCAAAACTCTATTGTAGCTTGATAAATTCCAGCATAACTACTATCTGGTATAACAGCTTTTGTGTCTTGAAGTTTTCCTTCAGCATTCCACATTTTTCCTGAAGTACGAATCATTGCAGGCATTGAAGCATCAATAATTACATCACTTGGCACATGTAAATTTGTAATTCCTTTATCGGAATTTACCATTGCCACAGCTGGACCATTTTCAAAGCTCGATTTAATAGTTGCCTCAATAGCTTCTTTTTTATCTTTAGGTAAAGTTTGAATTTTGGTTATTAAATCTCCAAAACCATTATTCACATTAACGCCTGCTTCTTTTAAATCTGCACTGTATTTGTTAAAAACATCTTTAAAGAAAACCCTAACAGCATGTCCAAAAATTATTGGGTCAGATACTTTCATCATTGTAGCTTTCATATGTAATGAAAATAGCACATTTTTTTCTTTAGCGTCTTTTATTTGAGTATCTAAGAAGTTTAATAATGCTTTTTTACTCATTAAAGTAGCGTCAATAATTTCACCAGCTAATAATGGAAATTTGTCTTTTAAAATGGTAATACCTCCTTTAGAATTAACAAATTCTATTTTTATATCTGTAGGATTTACAACGGTAATAGATTTTTCATTTGAGTAAAAATCTCCGTGTTGCATAGTAGCTACATGTGTTTTAGAGTTTGCAGACCAGGCACCCATAGAATGGGGATTCTTTTTTGCGTAATTTTTTACAGATTTTGGAGCTCTTCTGTCTGAATTTCCTTCTCTTAAAACAGGATTTACTGCAGATCCTTTTACTTTATTGTAACGATTTTGAATGTCTTTTTCTTCATCGGTTACTGGATTGTTTGGGTAATTTGGGATTTTAAATCCTAAAGATTGTAGTTCAGCAATGGCAGCTTTAAGTTGTGGTACAGAGGCAGATATATTTGGTAACTTAATAATGTTTGCTTCTGGTGTTTTAGCTAATTCACCTAGTTCTGTTAATGCATCTGGAACTTGTTGTTCAGGTCTTAAATAATCTGGAAATAATGCTAAAATTCTTCCTGCTAAAGAAATATCTTTTGAAATAACTTCAATTCCTGATGTTTTAGTAAAAGCTTCAACAATTGGTAAAAATGAATAGGTAGCCAATGCTGGCGCTTCATCTGTTTTAGTGTAAATAATTTGGGTTGTATTACTCATAGTTTTATTTATTATGTCACTATAATTATCAATGTTTATTTATAACTATAGTACTGCCTTTAAGTATTAAAATTAAGCACGGCAAATATAAAAAATAAATATAGAAAAATCGATAGCGAAAACGTTATAAATATAGGGTTTAAATTATAGTTTAAATAAAAAAAACAAAGTAAAATTATGATAATAGTAAAAAGATAAAATAACAAAAGCCATAATATTGATTTCTCAGTATTATGGCTTTCTGCTGGATTACTTTTTTTAATAAGTTTTCAGTAATTTAATTTTAATTGCTTCAGTTATTTCTCTTTACAAGCATATAACACAATCACTAATTTTCTTCTTCTTGTTGTTTCTTACAAACCAACTTCTTATTAAACTAGTATTTCCTTTTAAATTAACTCCTAAAATTTTGTTGTAATATAATTACTTATTTTAAAGTGTTAATTTAAAAATTTGCTTTTAAAACCGTGTAACCATCTATTCATGCTAAATACTTGGCACATTACCTTTAAGTTGGTTTTAAAAACGATGTTCAAGAACATTTGATTTAACAAATGTTATTTAAACTTTAAAAAGTTACATTTTAATGTTTTTAACTAACATTGCATTGTTAAATCTTTTGTAAAATAAATACCTAAATTTTAAATTTCCAAATTTATAATAGGTTAATTTTCAACACGATATGAACCGTAGTTATGAACAATTGTTAATAACAAAAGCCCATTTTGAATATTCAAAATGGGCTTTGTAATTTTTAATGAAATTTAGACTAACGTCTTCTTTCTTGAATTCTAGCTTTTTTACCAGTTAATTCTCTAAAGTAGAAAATACGTGCTCTACGAACTCTACCTTGTTTGTTAACTTCAATTTTTTGAATTGCAGGTAAATTTATTGGGAAAATACGCTCTACACCAACTGTTCCAGACATTTTTCTGATGGTGAATGTTTCAGATGCTCCTGAACCTCTTCTTTGAATTACAGTACCTTTAAAAAACTGAGTACGTGTTTTTTCACCCTCTTTAATTTCATAGTATACAGTGATTGTATCTCCCGATTGAAATTGAGGAATTTCTTTTTTAGTTACAAATTCGTCTTGTACAAACTTTACTAAATTTTCCATTTCTATATTTTTATAAAAGTTTTTCAATAACCAACATTCACGATTTTCGTCAGAGGTTAATTTTGAGTGTGCAAATTTAATAAAAAAGATTAGTCTTCCAACAAATCTGGTCTTATTTTTTTTGTTCTTTCAAAAGATTGCTCATTTCGCCAATCTTCTATTTTTGGAAAGTTACCTGATAGTAGGATGTCAGGAACCTTAAGTCCTTTATATTCAGAAGGTCTTGTGTATACTGGTGGCGATAATAAATTGTCTTGAAAGCTGTCTGTTAATGCAGAAGTTTCATCCCCTAAAACTCCAGGAATTAACCTTATAATTGTATCACATAAAACAGCAGCACCCAATTCTCCACCGCTTAATACATAATCGCCAATTGAAATTTCTCTGGTAATATATAAATCTCTAACACGCTGATCTACACCTTTGTAATGTCCGCAAAGAATAATAATATTTTCTTTTAATGAAAGTGTATTTGCTGTTTGCTGATTTAAAGTTGGCGCATCTGGAGTCATATATATGACCTCGTCATAGGTTCTTTCTTCTTTTAACTTAGAAATGCATTTGTCTATCGGTTCAATCATTAAAACCATTCCTGCACCACCGCCAAATTGGTAATCGTCTATTTTTCCGTAATCGTTTAAAGCATAAGTTCTTAAGTCGTGAAAATAAACTTCAACTAAGTTTTTATCAATAGCACGTTTAATGATTGAAAATTCAAACGGACTTTTAATTAATTCTGGTGAAACGGTAATAATATCAATTCGCATGCTGCAAATGTAAATCTTTTAATTTGAAAGTTGAAAATGAAATTTTGAATTTAATAATTAAGCTAAAGTGGCCTTAATCATTCTGTCAACGTCATAAAAATCTTTTTTCAAAATACAGTTTTTGAAACCTTTTTTTTGTAGTAAATTTGTTACTTTTTCTCCTAAATATTGATTGATTTCAAAGTATAAACTGCCATTTTTTGTTAAATTATGAATGGCTAAATCGGCAATTTTATCATAAAAAATTAATGGATTTTCATCTTTTACAAACAGCGCTAAATGAGGTTCGTTATTAATCACATTTTGATGCATTAATTCTTTTTCTTTCTCTCTAATATATGGCGGATTACTTACAATTATATCGTATTTTTCTTCTAAAATTTCTATGTCTAAAATATTAGCTTCAACAAAATTTATGTCTACGTTGTTATTTGTGGCATTGATTTTAGCAATTTCTAAAGCTTTGTTAGAAACGTCAACTGCATAAATTTGGGCTTTTGGAAAAAATTTAGCTAAAGAGATGGCAATACAACCGCTGCCAGTTCCAAAATCTAATATTTTTAATTCTGTTTCGTTTTTATAATCATTTACTATCCAATTTACCAATTCTTCTGTTTCTGGACGCGGAATTAAAACACTATTATTTACTTTAAAAGTAATTCCGTAAAACTCTGTTTCACCAATTATATATTGAATTGGTACTTGTTTTTTTAATTCTGATAAAGCGTTTTGTAGATAAATTAAATCTTCATCATTTATTTCAAATTCTGGTTTAAGCGCTACTTCAATTCTGTTTAAGTGTAATTTAAATTTTGTTAATAAATTAAAAAATGATTGTATTTCAGTTTCAGGAAATAATTCTGAAAGTTCAGAAAAGAACTGTTTTTTAAATTGTTGTAGTTTCATTATAAATCTTTAAGCATCCATAAATTACAAGAATAATGTCCGGTATCACCCATTGGAGCATCTAAATCTTTAAAACCAACCTTTCTGTATAATTTTCTGGCATCTTGCATGTACGGTAAGGTTTCTAAATAGCAGTGTTCAAAACCAAATTCTTTTGCTTTTTTTAGGCAAATATCCATCATTTTACTTCCCAAACCAATTCCTCTGGCTTCGGGTAAAAAGTACATTTTTTGTAATTCACAAACACGTCCTTTATAATTTTCTAATTGTTTTACGCCAGCGCCACCCAGTATTTCGCCGTTCTTTTCAACTACAAAGTAAATGGCGTTATCCGTATTATAAGCTTCAAATAAAGTATCTAGAATTTTATCGGCATAAGCAGTTCCTACTTTTGGAACACCGTATTCAATTAAAACTGAGCTAATTGCTTTGGCTATTTTAGAATTGTCCTTCGCAGTAATTTCTCTAATTGTAAAATTGTTAAGAGTCATTTTAATGTACTATTTTTACAGTGTGAATATACACGAAAAATATATAAAACGCTGCATACAATTAGCTAAAAATGGACTGGGTACTACATACCCAAATCCACTGGTTGGTAGTGTGATAGTTTTAAATGATAAAATTATTGGTGAAGGTTGGCATAAAAAAGCTGGAGAGCCACACGCAGAGGTGCACGCAATAAATGCTGTAAAAGATAAAAGTCTTTTAAAAAAGGCTACTATTTATGTAAGTTTAGAGCCTTGTTCGCATTTTGGAAAAACCCCACCTTGTGCTAATTTAATTGTTGAAAGTGGAATTAAAAAAGTTGTGATTGGTATTATAGATAGTAATAGCAAAGTGAGCGGGAAAGGTGTAAAGCATTTAATGGAAAATGGTTGTAAAGTGGTAGTTGGAGTTTTGGAACAAGAATGCTATAATTTAAATAAACGGTTTTTTACATATCATAAATACAAACGACCATTTATTGTTTTAAAATGGGCAGAAACTGCGGATGGATTTATTGATAAACTAAGAAATGAAAACTCGGATAATTCTCCAAATTGGATTTCTAATAGCTATTCTCAGCAGTTGGTGCATAAAATGAGAGCCGAAGAACAAGCTATTTTAGTGGGGACATATACAGCTTTAAATGATAACCCAAGTTTAACGGTTAGAAATTGGACTGGCGAAAATCCTATTAGAATTGTGTTGGATAAAAATGCTAAAATTCCTGCAAATTATAATTTATTGGATGCCGCAGCTAAAACTATTGTGTTTTCTGAAGTAAAACATATTATTGATTCTTACCAAAATATAATTTTTGAAAGAATTGATTTCAGTAAAAATGTACCAGAACAAATATGCAAAGTTTTATATAACTATGAAATTCAATCAGTAATTATTGAAGGAGGAAAACAAACATTGCAAAGTTTTATAGCTGCTAATTTATGGGATGAAGCAGTTGTTTTTATTGGAGCGATTAAATTTAATAAAGGATTAAAAGCACCAGAATTAAAAAAAGCACCATTTAAAACACTATCAATTTTAAATGATACTTTAAATATGTATAAAAATTATTAGTTATTCTGTTTTTTCAAACATTTCAATTGTTGTTTCACCTGTAGATTTTTTATAACCCCTAAACATTCCTGTAGAGTTAAAATCCCAATAAACCTCGCCATTTTTATCTAATAAAATCATTCCGCCTTCACCTCCTAATGGACCAATTTGATTGAAAAGTACTTCATGAAGTGCTTCCGAAGGCGAAAATCCTTTGTGTTTTATTAAACTGGAAACTTCATGTGCAGCAACGGTTCTAATAAAATATTCACCAGTTCCGGTTGCCGAAATTCCACAAGTTAAGTTATTGGCGTAGGTTCCGGCACCAATAATTGGCACATCACCAATTCTACCATATTTTTTATTAGTCATTCCACCAGTTGAAGTTCCTGCAGCAATATTTCCACTTTTATCAATGGCAACTGCACCAACCGTTCCAAATTTATGATCGTCAATTAATTCGTTTTTTATTAAAAATGCAGTATGATCCAATTTTATTTTTTCTTTTCCTTGAAGTTCTTTTAACTGATTCATTCTTTTTTCAGTAAAAAAGTACGAACTATCTACCATTTCAATGCCGTATTTAGCAGCTAAAATTTCTGCTCCTTTTCCTGATAAAAGTACGTGAGATGAGCTATCCATTACAATTCTGGCCGCTAAAATCGGGTTTTTTATATGATTTACACCAGCAATTGCACCAGCATTTAACGTTTTTCCATCCATAATAGCAGCATCCATTTCCTGATTTCCTTCGCTGTTATAAACAGCGCCTTTTCCAGCATTAAAAAGCGGTGAATCTTCCATAACGTTTATGGCGGCTTGAACGGCATCTAAGGAAATTCCGCCCTTTTCTAAAACAGCATAGCCAGCGTTTAACGCTTCTTCAAGTTTTAATTTATAAGCTTCTTGTTGTTGTTCAGTAAAATATTCTTTTTTAATTCCGCCAGCACCTCCATGAAGTACAATTGCAAACGAATTTGGTTCGCGTGTTTTTGTTATTTCTTTTACATTGTTTTTAGGATTACAGCTTGTTAAAAAAAGTGTTAAGCTAACTAAGAAATATAATTTTTTCATATTGGTTTAAATTAGTGTATCAAATATATTCATTTTCAAATTGAAATTTTAACCATTGTAATTAATATATTTGTGCAATAAATGAACTACTTATTTTAGAAAAAGACACATATAATACTATTCATTCCGCTGTTGGAGATGCTTTGTTTAAAGAAAAAGGTAGCAAGTTTATTGGTTATGCCTTTCCTGTAATTTCTGAAGATGAAGTTAAAATGCATTTAGAGGAATTAAAAAAGAAACATCACTCGGCACGTCATTGGTGTTACGCTTGGCAAATTGGTGTTGAAGATATTCAATATAGAGCAAATGATGATGGTGAGCCGAATAATTCAGCAGGGCAACCCATTTATGGCCAAATTTTATCAAAAGAAATTACAAATGTATTAGTTGTAGTTGTGCGTTATTTTGGCGGAACTAAATTAGGTGTTGGTGGTTTAATAAGTGCTTATAAAACCACAGCAAAATTAATTTTAGATGCAGCGAAAATTATTGAAAAAACCATTGATGTTAACTTTCAATTAAATTTTGAATATGTAGATATGAATAAAGTTATGAGAATTATAAAAGAACACAACATTGAAATTCTGCATCAAAGAATGGAATTAAATTGTGAACTTGTAATTTCAATCCGAAAAAAATATGCCAACCTTGTTCAGCAATCTTTTGAAGATTTACGATGTTTAAAAATTAAAGCACTTACGCCATAAATTTTTCAATTTTATTTAAAATTGAATCTGGAATTCTCATAGGTCTATTAGTTTTCATGTTCACAAAAACCAATGTTGAATTTGCAGTTGTTAACAACTCATCTTTTTCATTTCTAATTTCGTAGTCAAATTCAATTCTTGCAGATGGTTTTTTAACCAAGGTAGTTTTTAAAGTTAATAAATCATCGTATTTTCCAGGTTTCATGAAATTTATATTTAGACTAATTACAGGTAGCATAATTCCTGATTCTTCCATATTTTTATAGGTAATTCCTAAATCTCGCAACCATTCTGTTCTGCCCATTTCAAAGTATTGTGCATAGTTTCCATGATAAACAAAACTCATTTGGTCAGTTTCTCCGTATCTTACCCTAAATTTAATTATATTTGATAGCATTTTTATTTTTTTAAAGGATGATGTTACGTAAAAAAAAAATAATAATCAATAGGTATTTTATTTTTTTATGATGAAAAATATTCACATTTTTGTAATACCAAAAAACATTTAGAGATTACTCTAAATTATCGGCTAAAATAAACTTTTAAATACTATTTAACCAACAATGACTAAAACTGCTTCATCAGTTTGGAAGGAATGCCTATCTTTTATACAGGATAATATTAAGCCGCAAGCATATAAAACTTGGTTTGAGCCGATTAAACCAATAAAGTTATCTGGCGAAGCTTTAACAATCCAAGTTCCAAGTAAATTTTTTTACGAATGGCTAGAAGAACATTATATTAAATTGTTAAGAGTTGCATTATTAAAACAATTAGGTGAAGATGCTAAGTTGATTTATGATGTGAGAATGGAAAACAACTACAGTAGTAACAATCCACATACTGTAAAATTTCCTAGTTCAAATAGAAATCCAATTGTTCCTCAAGGCGTTACAGTTCCTATGGATTTAAACAAACGAGAACTTAAAAATCCGTTTATCATTCCAGGAATTCAAAAGGTTAAAATAGAATCACAATTAAATCCAAATTATAATTTTGAAAGTTTTGTTGAAGGAGATTCTAATAGGTTAGCGCGTTCAGCTGGTATGGCTGTTGCAAATAAGCCTGGTGGAACATCATTTAACCCACTTTTAATTTATGGTGGAGTTGGTTTAGGTAAAACGCATATTGCACACGCAATTGGTGTTGAAATTAAAGATAAATACCCAGATAAAACGGTATTATATATATCATCTGAAAAATTCACACAACAATATATAGATTCTGTAAAAGGAAATACTCGAATAGATTTCATTCATTTTTATCAAATGATTGATGTTTTAATTATTGATGATGTGCAATTTTTATCAGGAAAAACAGGAACTCAAGATGTATTTTTCCATATTTTTAACCATTTACATCAAAATGGAAAACAGGTAATTTTAACGTCTGATAAAGCTCCTGTAGATATGCAGGATATTGAACAACGTTTATTATCTCGTTTTAAATGGGGATTGTCTGCAGAGTTGCAAGCGCCTGATTATGAGACGCGTGTATTGATATTGCAAAATAAATTATACCGTGATGGTGTAGAAATGCCAGAAGAGATAGTTGAATATATTGCAAAACATATAAAATCTAATGTACGTGAGTTAGAAGGTGTTTTAATATCTATGATTGCACAAGCATCTTTCAATAGAAAAGAATTTACATTAGTATTAGCAAAACAAATTGTTGATAAGTTTGTAAAAAACACAAAACGAGAAGTATCTATAGAATATATTCAAAAAATTGTATCTAATTATTTTGAATTGGATGTTGCAACATTACAATCTAAAACAAGAAAGCGTCATATTGTTCAAGCCCGTCAATTAGCAATGTATTTTGCAAAAAGAATGACTAAAGCATCCTTAGCAAGTATTGGTTCTCAAATAGGAAAAAGAGATCATGCAACGGTGCTTCATGCTTGTAAAACTGTTGATAATTTAACAGAAACAGACAAGCAATTTAAAAAATATGTAGAAGATATTACGAAGAAGCTTACTTTTTAAATAAATTTCATGACTAAAATATTAATGGTTTGTTTAGGCAATATTTGCCGTTCACCATTAGCAGAAGGAATATTAAAATCTAAAGTATTTAGTTTTAAAACTTTTGTTGATTCTGCCGGAACGGGAGCTTATCATATTGGTAAAAAGCCAGACCCACGTTCTATTTCAATAGCAAATTTAAACGGATTGGATATTACAGATCAAAGAGCTAGAAAATTCACTGTAGAAGATTTTGATAATTTTGATTTAATTTATGCGATGGATAATTCTAATTATCAAAATATTATAGATTTAGCTAGAAATGAAAATGATAAATCTAAAGTAAAACTTATTTTAAACGAAGTTTTTCCTGGTGAAAATTTAGATGTGCCTGATCCTTATTATGGAGGTGATTTTGGGTTTAAAAATGTGTATAAAATGTTAGATGAGGCGTGTGAAATAATTGCAAAAAAAATAAATCCAAATGTCTAAAACTAAAGGTTCTTTATATTTAGTTCCAACAACTTTAGGTGATTGTGATCCAATGGATGTGTTACCTGTTACTGTAAAAAGAGCCATTGAAACTTTAGATTATTTTATTGTTGAAAACGAAAAAACAGCTAGAAAGTTTATTAAAACTGTTGCTCCAGAAAAGTCTCAACCATCTTTAAAATTATTTAAATTAGATAAATATGCTAATCCAGCTGAGGTTTTAACATATTTAGATGTGTGTGAAGAAGGTGTTTCGGTTGGATTGCTATCGGAAGCGGGAGTTCCTGCAATTGCAGATCCTGGAGCTGATATTGTTAAATTAGCACATGAAAAAGGAATTAAAGTAATTCCATTAGTAGGACCTTCATCAATAATACTTGCAATGATGGCTTCTGGATTTAATGGGCAAAATTTTGCCTTTAATGGCTATTTACCTATTGACGCTGCTGAAAAAAAAGCTGTATTAAAAAATTTAGAAAAATTATCTTTAGAGAAAAATCAATCTCAAATTTTTATTGAAACACCTTATAGAAATAATAAGTTCTTGTTAGATTTAAAAACAATATTACATCCTGCAACTATGTTATGTGTTGCTTGTGATGTTACATTACCTACCGAATATATTAAAACCTTAAGTATAAAAGATTGGAAAAATGAAAATCCAGATCTACAAAAAAGACCAGCAATTTTTATTATCCATAGAATATAAAAAAAGGTTTATTCAATTTATGAATAAACCTTTTTTGTAAATCGAAAATTAAAAGTTATTTAATTTTAGGTTTTTGGTTTGCTTCAATAAATGAAACATCATAGCCCGAAAACTGTTTTAAATAATTTCTTACTGAGGAACCAAAAGCATCTGAAAAATAAAATTCTCCATTGCTTCGTAAAAACTTTTTCACATTTCCAGCTCCTGCTAAATGAGCAGCAGCAAGAATACCTGATTCTGTAATTTTAATTCCATCAATTTTTTTTCCTACGGTTCTCTCAATATCTTTTCTTAAAATCCATTTATTTAATGAACATAGTGCTAAAAAAGCTTGTTCTTGTAATTTTGGAGTGTTTAAAAATCTATGAGTGTCATAAATATTGAACCGTTCTAAGGTGCTTTTCCCAAATTGATATTTTCCTAAATATCCTAAAGAGTTCACAACATCATATTGTCCTTGAGATTCTTTAAAAGCAATTGCTTCTCTAAATCCGTTGTACATTTTTCCAACAAAAGGGATGTTATTATACTCTTGGAAAATACTTTCTTCTTCAGTAGGAACAGTACTTACAACTTCCGCTGCAATACTGTTTTTGCTGTAGTTGTTTTTATTTTTGGTAAAACTTGATATAAAAATTACCAAAGCTAAACAACTTAATATTAGTATTGTTTTTTTCATAATTTAAAGGTTTTTCTCCTTTTAAATTTCGGGGCAAAGGTAATTTTTATTTTTAAACCAACAATTTTTTTTAGCTTAAATGTGGTTTTTTAGCACTTTTTTAACGCTTTTTAGTTAACGAAAACGTTTTATAAAGTTTTATAAATCAAGTAGTTGATTTAAAATTACTATCTATTTATTCCTTGTTTTGATAGCCAAATTTGATATTTTGCGGCATATTGGTTATGCTGAGCTAATGTCTTAGCAAACTCGTGTGTACCAATTTTTGTAGTACTTGCACACATAAAAAAGTAATCATGCGAAGCAGGTGATAAAACGGCATCTATTGAAGAAATATCAGGCATTGCAATTGGACCTGGAGGTAATCCTAAATTTTTATAAGTGTTGTATGGTGAATCTATTACAAGATCTTTTGTTAAAACTCTTTTTATAATTACATCGTTACCTAATTTTTGTTTTACTGCAAAAATAATGGTTGGATCAGCTTGTAAAGGCCATTGTTCATGTAAACGATTTAAATATAATTTAGCAACCATAGGTCTTTCACTCACTGTTGATGTTTCTTTTTGAACAATGGAAGCTAATGTAATTACTTCAATTGGTGATAGATTTAATTTTTTTGCTTTGTCTAATCGTTCTTTATTCCAAAATCTATGATATTCATCTTTCATCTTGCTTCTAAAAAGATTGGCAGATGTGTTCCAATAAAACTCATATGTATTAGGTATATACATTCCTAAGGCAGTTTTCTTATTAAATCCGTTTTCTTTTAAAAATATAGTATCTTGAAAAGCTTGTAATAGTGTAACGGAATCGGCTTCAATTTGTTGGGCTATTCTTCCAGCAAGTTTTTCAAAATTATCTTGGTTATTATAAGATAATTTTACAGGAGTTTGCTTACCATTGCGCAATAAGTTAATTAATTTATTATTGCTCATTCCTTCAGTAATTTTATATTTTCCTGGTTTAATTGATTTTGGATAATCTTTTAAATTGGCTATAAAACTAAAGGTATTTACTCTTTTTAAATACGGACGAACTAAATTTTCAACAGTGGCATAATTACTATTTGTTGGAATGTATAAAAAACCTTCTTTTATAGTATTTGGTTTGTATATTTTGTTGTAAAAATTATAACCGAATACTACACCAATAATTATTAATAGGCCAAAAATCAATAAAAAAAGTTTTTTTAAATTCATTCGTTTTATTTTATTAATTGATATAATAATTCGTCTTTATATTGTTTATTGGTGTAAATCCAATCTTTTTTGGTGCCTACCAATTTAAAATTTAATTTTTCAAATAATGCTATACTTTTTTTGTTTTCAGAAGTAATATTGGCATATAATTGATGAATATTTAAATATTGAAATGCATAATCAATTACCAATTCTAGAGCATCGGTTGCATAACCTTTATTTTCATATTGAGGAAGTAATAAAATACCAATTCCTACACGATTGTGTTGTGGGTTAAAATCAAATAAATCAATCATACCAATAGGTATATTTGTTGAATTACAAATTACAAATCGGTATTGTTTAGCCTCGTATATATCTTGATGAGCATTATTTATGTATTGTTTTAAAAGGTGTTTTGAAAAAGGAACTTGAGTACTGCTTACTTCCCAAAAAAGTTCGTTATTTTCTGTAAGGAACAGAAAATCAATATCTTCTGGTTCTAATGCTCTTAAACTAATATTTTTTCCAATTAAGTTAGCCATTATATTTCTATGGTTCCTTCAAACACAAATTGCGCTGGTCCTTTTAAAAAAACATTGGTATAATTTTTACCTTCATTTTTAAACGAAACTTCTAAGTTACCACCTAAAACTTCAATTTCTATAGTGCTTTTGGTTGTTTTTAGAGTTTTATGTGCAGCTATTGCAACGGCTGTAACACCTGTTCCACAAGCCAACGTTTCATCTTCAACGCCACGTTCATAAGTTCTTACTTTAAAAGTATTGTTTGAAGTTTTTTCAACAAAATTTACATTTGCGCCCGTTTTAAAATATGGTGCTCCATATCTAATTTTAGCACCTTCTTCTTTAACATTTATTGCAGAAACTGAATTACAAAAAGTAACATGATGTGGCGAACCTGTATTTAAAAAAGAATGTGTGCTTTCTTCAACAATATCAGAAACATCTATCATTTTTAAACTAACAATTTCATTTTTAACACTTGCAAAATGCAATCCGTCAATTGCATCAAATGAAGTTTCATTTTTTATAATTCCTAACTGTTTTGCAAAAGCAACTATGCATCTACCTCCATTACCACACATACTACCTTCATTTCCGTCAGCATTGTAATACATCATTTTAAAATCCTGTTTTTCAGAATTTTCTAATAAAATAAGTCCATCTGCTCCAATACCAAAACGGCGATTGCATAATTTTTCAATTAATCCTACATTGCTTTTAGGAAAAAATAGACTTCTATTATCAATCATAATAAAGTCGTTTCCTGTACCTTGGTATTTGTAAAAATGTAATTTCATCGGTACAAATGTAATAAAATATCTATTGTTTTGATGATTTTAAATTTGTGAATTTTGTTTTTGTTAAAATGAGTTAAATGAGCGTTAATAAAGCGTTAAAGCATATTTTTGAATATAATAAATATATAATTTTGAATGTTATTTAATTAAAATTTAAAAAATATATAAAGATGAAAAAAATATTGAGTATTGTGCTGTTTTCAGCTTTAGGAGGCGCTTTAACTTTAGGGGCTTATAAAATATTTTTAGAAAAACCTCAAGTAGTAATTGAACAATCAGGTATAACAAATCCTAAAACAGTAGCTGCAAATTATAGTGATGCACGTTTTGGAGGTGCGGAAAATATAGATTTCACTACAGCTGCTGAAAAAACATTAAACTCGGTTGTACATGTTAAAAACACAATGATGCAAACAATAAAAGACCCATTTGCTGAATTTTTCTACGGTCAAGGTAATGGAACTCGTCAATTTTCACAAATTGGAACTGGAAGTGGAGTTATTATTTCATCAGACGGCTATATTGTTACCAATAACCATGTAATAAATAATGCTACTGATATTGCGGTTGTTTTAAATAATAAAAAGGAATATAAAGCAAAAATTATTGGTACAGATCCAACAAATGATATTGCGCTAATAAAAGTGGATGCTAAAGATTTGCCTTACGTAACTTTTGGTGATTCTGATCATATTAAAATAGGAGAATGGGTGTTAGCTGTAGGTAATCCATATAATTTAACATCAACAGTAACCGCCGGAATTATAAGTGCAAAAGGTCGTGATTTAGATGGAAACGGAAGTGTAGATTCATTTATACAAACTGATGCTGCTGTAAATCCAGGAAATAGTGGTGGAGCTTTAGTAAATACAAGAGGAGAACTTATTGGTATTAATACGGCAATTTCATCAATGACAGGCTCTTTTGTTGGTTATTCTTTTGCAGTTCCTTCAAATATTGCTAAAAAAGTTATAGAAGATTTAATGGAGTTTGGAAATGTTCAAAGAGCAGTTTTAGGTGTTGTTGGTGGCGAATTGGATGGTAAAGTTGCTGCAAATTTAGACGTAAACAATACTGAAGGTTTTTATATTTCTGAAGTATCTGAAGGTTCAGGAGCTGCAAAAGCAGGATTAAAACCCAAAGATATAATTATACAATTAGATGGAAATAAAATTTCTACTTTTTCTGATTTGACAGGCTTTTTAAGAACAAAAAGACCAAATGATAAAGTTCAGGTTACTTTTTTAAGAGATAATAATCAAAAAACGGTTGAAGTATTGCTTTCAAAAAATGAAATTAGCAAAGTTTCAACTTTAGGTTTAGAGCTAAAAAACTTAAATAATACCGAATTAAAAAAATTAAAAATTGAAAATGGAGTTAAGGTTTCCAATATTTTAAATAAAGAATTACTTAGCTATGGAGTTAAAAAAGGATATATTATTACAGAAATAAATAATAAAAAAGTGTATTCAGTTGACGATGTAAATGATATGATTTCGGCAAAATCTTCAAACGAAGTAATGCGAATTGAAATGATTAATTTACAAGGAGAAGTTGAACGTTATATTTTTAGATAATAATTAAGTTTGTTTCATTTTTAAAAAAAGCCTTTCTTTTTAAGAAAGGTTTTTTTATGCTTAAAATATTTGCGAAAACGTTTGAAATGGGTATTTTTGCCGAAATTTAAAAAAAACAACACAACATGTCATTTAACGAACTTTACGAAAAAGAACTTGCTTTTCAAACCGACAGAAGAAGAGCAACTGTTGAATTTATTAGAATAATTAGTGATTTATGGTATGATGATACTATTGAATTAGTCCTATTTAGAAATCAATTAATTGATAGAAATGTAAGCGAAATTTTAAATTTAGTGGAATACGCAAGTGATTTTGTTCAAAAACCAATTTCTATTTTTGATGCTGTTGAAATTGCACGAGAAATTAAAAGTCAGGCATTTCCTCCTTCTAAAATTGATATTGGAAAATTAGTGTATGAATTTCATTTAGATGAAGATCAGCATTCAATTAGAGATTTTGTAGTTGAAAGATTAGAAGCGTCTAATAATTCAGAAGAAATTGAACCAAAAGACGTTGTTTTATACGGTTTTGGTAGAATAGGTCGTTTATTAGCACGTGAATTAATGGCAAGAACAGGAAAAGGAAATCTAATGCGTTTGCGAGCTATTGTTACACGCGATGAAATTACTGAATCAATTCTGGAAAAAAGAGCAGCATTATTACAAAATGATTCTATTCATGGAGAGTTTAAAGGAACTGTAAGTTTTGACATCAATAAAAAAGCATTAATTATAAATGGAACAACTGTTCATATTATAAAAGCAAATGCACCTGAAGAAATTAATTATACAGAGTATGGAATTTTTGATGCTTTAATTATAGATAATACGGGAGCTTTTAGAGATAAAGAAGCTTTAAGTAGACATTTAAAAGCTAAAGGAGCCTCAAAAGTATTATTAACTGCACCAGGAAAAGGAGTGCCAAACATTGTACATGGTGTAAATCATAAAGATTACAACCCGAAAGAAGTTGATATTTTTTCTGCAGCATCTTGCACTACAAATGCAATAACACCCATTTTAAAAGTGATGGAGGAAAGTTTTGGTGTTGTTTGTGGACATTTGGAAACAATTCATGCATATACAAACGATCAAAATTTAGTAGATAATATGCATAAAAAATACAGACGAGGCAGAGCTGCTGCATTAAATATGGTTATTACAGAAACAGGCGCAGGGCAAGCAGTTACCAAAGCATTACCTTCTTTTGAAGGGAAATTGACATCAAATGCCATTCGTGTTCCAGTGCCTAATGGTTCTTTAGCTATATTAAATTTGCAATTAGAAAATGCAGCTAGCAAGGAAACCATTAATACTGTTATGAAAAAATATGCTTTAGAAGGCGATTTGGTAGAGCAGATTAAATATTCTTTAAGTAATGAGTTGGTATCCTCTGATATTGTTGGCACTTCAGCTCCTGCAATTTTTGATAGCCACGCAACTATATCAGCAAAAGATGGTTCAAATGCAGTGCTGTATGTTTGGTATGATAATGAATATGGGTATAGCCATCAGGTCATTCGTTTGGCTCGTTATATTTCACAAGTAAGAAGGTTTGTATACTATTAAAAGATACTAACAAATAAATATAAAAGCCAAGACAATAATTGTTTTGGCTTTTTGTTTTTTTAATTACTTTTAACGAACAATTTATTGATATGATTTTAAATATAGAGCAAAAAATAAATGAACTACGTGAAGAGTTAAATAGGCATAATTATAATTATTATGTATTAGATAACCCAACTATTTCTGATTTTGAATTTGATAAAAAATTAAAAGAATTAGAAAAATTAGAAATAGAAAATCCACAGTTTTTTGATGCAAATTCTCCAACTCAAAGAGTAGGTGGTGAAATCACTAAAAATTTTGCTACAATTACCCATAAAAATAGAATGTATTCTTTAGATAATTCCTATTCAAAAGAAGATTTATTAGACTGGGAAAAAAGAATTCAAAAAATAATTGGAACAGAATCAATTACTTATACCTGTGAACTAAAATACGATGGAGCATCAATAAATTTAAGCTATAAAAATGGTATTTTGGAAAACGCTGTTACCCGAGGAGATGGATTTCAAGGTGATGAAGTAACTGCAAATATTAAAACAATAAAATCTATTCCCTTAGTTTTAAATAAACCGTTTGTAGATAATTTTGAAATTAGAGGTGAAATAATTTTGCCTTTTGATGGATTTAATAAAATGAATGAAGAACGGATTGATATTGGTGAAGAACCCTATAGAAATCCAAGAAATACAGCTAGTGGAAGTTTAAAATTACAAAATAGTGCCGAAGTTGCTAAAAGACCCTTAGATTGTTTATTATATCATATTGTTGCTGATAAAAATCCAAATGCAACACATTTTGAAACGTTAGAAAAAGCCAGAGAACTTGGTTTTAAAGTGCCTAAAGCTATTGAACTTTGCAACACAATGGAAGAAGTTTTTGCATTTATTGAAAAATGGAATACAAAACGATTTGATTTACCTTATGAAACTGATGGAATTGTTGTTAAAGTAAACTCATTAGCACAACAAGACGAATTAGGGTATACAGCAAAATCTCCGCGTTGGGCAATGGCTTATAAATTTAAAACAGCGCAAGAAAGTACAGTTTTAAATGAAATAACATATCAAGTTGGAAGAACAGGAGCCATTACACCTGTTGCAAATTTAGAACCTGTTCAATTAGCAGGAACTACAGTCAAAAGAGCGTCATTGCATAATGCCGATCAAATTGAAAAGTTAGATATTCGGGTTGGAGATACTGTTTTTGTTGAAAAAGGAGGAGAAATTATACCAAAAGTTGTGGGTGTAGATTTTAGTAAAAGACCGTTAAATTCTGAACCAACAAAATACATTTCATGTTGTCCAGATTGCAATACCAAATTAGTGAGAACTGATGGTGATGCAAAACATTATTGTCCAAATGAATATGGTTGTCCAACTCAAATAACAGGTAGAATTCAACATTTTATTAGCCGAAAAGCTATGAATATAGATGGAATTGGTGCAGAAACTATTGAATTGTTATTTAAAGAAGGGTTAATTTCAAATTATGCAGATTTATACGACCTTAAAGAAGCACAAATTATTCCTTTAGAAAGAATGGCAGAAAAATCTGCGCAAAATATTATTGCTGGTATTGAAAAATCGAAAGAAATTCCTTTTGAAAAAGTATTGTTTGCATTAGGAATTAGATTTGTAGGAGAAACTGTTGCAAAAAAATTAGCGAAACATTTTAAATCCATTGATAATTTAATGAAAGCTTCATTTGAAGAATTGATTACTGTTGATGAAATTGGCGAAAGAATTGCAAATAGCGTGATAGATTTTTCAAGTAATTTGATAAATATTCAGCAAATTGAGCGATTAAAAAATTATGGAGTTAAATTGGAAGTATCGGCTGAATCACTTTTAAATACTTCATCAATTTTAGTGGGAAAAATATTTGTAGTTTCAGGTGTTTTTACCCACTTTGAAAGAAATGATTTAAAAAAATCTATTGAAGATAATGGCGGAAAAGTAGCGAGTTCAATTTCTTCAAAAACAACGTACGTAATTGCAGGTGATAATATGGGGCCAAGTAAATTAGCGAAAGCGGAAAGTTTGGGTATTCCAATAATCTCTGAAATGGATTATTTAAATTTATTAAAGTAATTTTTATTTATAAAAAATATCATAAGCATACCTAATTATCATTAAAATAACAATAAATAAAAAGATAGACCGAACAAAAGTATTTCCTTTTTTTAATGCTAATTTTGTTCCAAGTATATTTCCTAAAATATTACAAATTGCCATTATAATTGCTAATTCAAGTAAGTAATTTCCTTGTTTTATAAATACAATTAATGCAAAAATATTTGTAATGCAATTAATTACTTTAGAGTAAGCAGATGCTTCAACAAACTCAAACCCAAAAACAACTACAAAAGCTAATACTAAAAAGCTTCCAGTTCCTGGGCCAAAAAAGCCATCATAAAAACCTATAATTAAACCTATAATTGAACCGTAAATTATCATCTTTTTAAACGATAATTTTTTAGTTTGTATGGCTCCTAAATTCTTTTTTATAAAAGTATAAATAGCAATTAAAATTAAAATTACTAAAATTAAAGGTTTTAGTGTATTTACATTTATGTAGCTAACTGTTTTTGCACCTAAAAATGAAGCTATTGCAGCCCAAAATGCAATAACAATCAGTACCTTATAATTGAATTTTATTTTTTTTGAATATTGAGCAGCTGAAATACTTGTGCCCGATAGTGCAGCTATTTTATTGGTTCCAAAAAGAGTAGGAATTGATGTGTTTGGTAAATTTATTAGTAATGCAGGAAGTTGAATTAATCCGCCACCACCAACAACTGAATCTATAAAACCAGCAACAAATGAAAAAAAAGCTAATGAAAGTAAAGTTATAAAACCATAATCTGCAGCTATACTTAAAAAATCCATTTCATTAATTGTTGGTTTAAATTTTTGTTTAAATATATTCTTTTTATTGATTTAGTAAACTTAAAATAACTACTTAATTTGCAGGTTTGTTTGATGAAATTTGGATTAATGAGTAAGACCCTAAAATAAACGAACTTTTTAAATTTAATGTCATCTTCAACTATTTAAAATCATTTGGGTTTTTTAAGTATTTCTTTATTTCTCTTTTACTAAATTCTTCAAATAGAATAGTTTCATTTAATTCTGAAATGTATTCATTATTATTTTCTAGAATAACAACACCTTTATTAGTTAAAAAATACGGCGTTATATATTTTAAACCGCTATTTTGACTTTTAAGTGTTTGATTTTTTCTATTTAAGTCTGTAAAAAACAATTGGTAAATTGAAAAGTCAAGCTTGTAATAATCACCACCAAAATTTTCCAATATTCCTATTTTTGAATGGGGATAGACAGTTTGGCCCAGTTTAACAAACAATGTATTTTTATTTAACCCTTTGTAAGAAGCATAAGAGCCATCATCATGTTCAACAACAATATAATTTCGTTTGCTTGTGTAAGCTATTTCAGGTGACGAGTTTCCTTCAAAATCATCAACAATTTTTACAACAATTCCTTTTCTCATTGCAAAAATGGTGTCAGGTTCTTTTGAGCGAATAGCGTAAGATTTCCAATTTAAAGGTTTTTCACTTCCAAAATACCTTTCTCCTAAAAATGATGCTTCATAAATTTTTACTTTTTTTCCTTTTTTAATAGGAAGAGTGTAAGTAAATAAACTATCTATTTTAGCTTTATTGTTGCCCATAGTATAAGAAAAAGTATAGGAAAAATTAATAGAGCTTTTGTTGTTTATTGGTTTTAAATGCAAAAGATTTCCCCTATAAGAATTTATTACACCATTATAACCGTTAGAGTAGGAGTTAGTTAAATTTATTAACTCTAATTTTAAATAATAGCTACCGGGTACTTTTTTAGTATATGAAATATCTACACTTTTATCGTTATTTCTTTTAACAATTATAGATATATTTTTCTCTTGTGAGAAAATTTTTAAATTAACTCCAATAATTAAATAAGTAATTATTGCGTACAGCAATTTTTTATTTTCCATTTTCTGGCAATAGCAATTTTAGGTAATTTAATAATATACAAATTTGTTAAGTATAAATTAGTTATAATTAACGATACTTTTTTTTGATTAAATTATATATTATCAATAATTATTCTATTTCTTCTAATTTTAATTTTTCCTTCGTGTTCCAATATTTTTAATAAACGTGATACTACAACGCGTGATGTATTAATATCGTTTGCAATTTCTTGGTGAGTTATTATTAAAGTGTTGTTTTCCATTATTTTAACCTTGTCAGTTAAGTATTTGTGAAGTCTGTCATCTAATTTCATAAATGCCAAACTATCAATAGAATCTACCATTTCAATTAAACGCATATGATAAGTATCTATAATAAAATGCCTCCAACTTTTATATTTAATAAGCCATTCTTCAATTTTTTCTACAGGGACAAAAATACCTTCTGTTTCTTTTTCTGTTAACCCTCTAAACATACTTTTTGTAAGGTTAATACAGTTTATAAATGAAATAGCACAAGTATCTCCTTTTTCTAAAAAATATAAGGCAATTTCTTCCCCATTTTTATCTTCTCTAATTATTTTTACTGCACCATTTAAGATTAATGGTACGTGCGACATTTTGTCGCCAATATCAATTAAAAGTTCATTTGCTTTAATGCATCTGTATATGCCTACATTTACAATTTCATCAATTAATTCTTTTTCAAAAATAAGCGAATAATAATCTTTTAACTTTTCCCGTAGAACATCTTTATTTGTAGTCATATTTTTTAGAATAGCGATTGTTACAAATTTAAACATTTTCCACAAAAAAACTCCTGATTTGCATCAGGAGTTTTAGTTTCAAATAATTTATATATAATAAATTAAAACTTAACTTGTAGTTGCATTAAAAGTGCGTCGTTATCTATAGTTGTAGCTGTTTCAATTTTGTTTTGATAATTGATTTGTAATCTTGTATTATCATTAAAGAAATAGTTTACACCTAAAGTCATCATTTCTTGATAACCTATTTTTTTAATATTTAAATCTTGATCAAAGTATTCATATTTAAATACTGGTTGCCATTGTTTGTTTATGTCATATGATGCCATCACGTAAGCTCCAGCTCTTTTTGCACCTAATTCTAAAGGAGTTGCTCCACAACCACCACCTGCAGCTCTGTTATAATCGCCTTCATCATAAATATATTCACTAGTAACATTAAATTTATTGTATGTTAATGCAATTTCTGCACCATAAGAAGTTCTATCAGTTTCATTATTATTTGGGTAACCATATCTAAAACTACCACCAATACTCATAAAATCAAATAATTTATATGATGCGCGTCCAATAATATCTTTTTTAGTGTTATTATCAGCAACACCTAAACCTCTACCATTCATTAAAGCTAGAGAATAACGGAACTTAGTTTTAGAAGTACCTCCTAATAACATTACACCCATATCTCTTTGGGGAGATACTAATTGATCAGAAACAATTGCTCTGTCAATAGTAGTTAAACTATGGCAAGGTGTGTTCACTTCTAAACCAAAAGGTTGTTTAAAAGAACCAACAGAAACTTTTGCCCACTCATATTTGTCATATGTAATAAATGCATCCATTAAATAAACATTACCATCAGATGAAATAAAGTCACTTGTTTCTATCATTGCATAGTAAGAAAACGTTCTGTTTACTCTACCTCGAACTCCAAAACGAGCTCTTTTAAATTTAAAAGTACTTGTTTTATCATCAGTAAAATGTGAATCATATTCTGGTTGAAAATATCCAAAAAATGTTGTGCTACTAGTTTTTGGAACCCCGCTATTTGTAGCAGAAGTACCAGCATCATCTTCACAGCCTTGTGCATAAGTTGCAGAAAAAGAAAGAGTAAAGATAATAGTAAAGATGAATATTATTTTTGTTTTCATAATTTGTGTTTTTAATAAAAAGCCCTAAAAACTTACGTTACTTATTGGTATGTAAAACAGCATTTTAAACATTGTGTTTACAATTTTTAGGGCTTGGTTTTGTTAATTCATTTATTAATTAGTTACCAAATGGTAAATCTTTTGATACGCTAGCACTCCATTTATTAGATGACCAAGCAGCATTACTATTATATAATCCGTTCATTCCAAAAGTTAAACTATAAGCATCGTATCCTAAAACACGTAGCCAAGCTGTAACAACTGCTGATGTTTGACCAGTGTAACAGTAAGTAACCACTTTTGCATTTGGATCTAAACCTAATACACTATTATCAGCTATTGATAATGGTTGTATTCTATAGGCACCTTTAATGTGTCCAAATCCTGTAAAATCTGTTGAGCTAAAGAAATTATTAATAAAATAATTAGTTGGAGCAGCTAATACATCACTACCTTTTACGGTTTTAAAACCTGCAGCAACAACTTCTTCAACACGTTTTTTAAGAATGGCTTCACCTGAAGTAGATAAACTTGTAAAAGATGGTTTTGAAAATACTTGATTTGCAGGCGCAGCATCATAAGACCAATTTGCATTACCATCGGCAATATTTCCTATGTTATTATTCCAAGATCCAGCAGTTGATGAGTTCCATCCTGACATTCCCCATTTTAAAGCTTGTGTATTTTTATAGCCATACATACGCATTAAAGCAGTTGCATAACAAGCTGTTTGGCCAGTGTAACATACTACTAAAACTGGCTTAGCTCCTGCAGCAGTTCCTTCAGCTAAAATGTTTGAGAAAGCAACATTTTTTGCTCCTGCAATATGACTTGTTGCGTAATCAGAAGCGCTTCTAATGTCAATAATATAATATTTTGCTAAAAAAGCGGGTAAATCTGCTTCAGCTGGAGCTGCAGTTACAAATTTTGCTCCATCAACACTTGTATCTACATTAGGCAAATCTAAATTTGCTGTTAACATATAATCAACCATTAGTGTTTGAGCAGGAGTTTGTACAACTTGTAAGTCGTCACCTTTGTCGCAAGAGGTTAAGAATATTGATGGAATTAAGAATAGTCCAATTAATATTAATGATATTTTTTTCATGATTTGTTTGTTTTGGTTATTATAATTAAGCCTTTTGGCGTTTTATTCTACTACTGGGTATTCTTTAATTTCCTCAGATGAAAATCCATTCCACCCTTTTTCCTTTAAAACAGTGTTCATATAACTATTTGCTCCATATCCTAAATTATAAACATCATAGCCTAATACTTGCAAATAAGCAACAGCATATGCTGCAGACAAACCTGTATCACAACTAACTAATATTTTTTTGTTTGTAGGTAAAGTGTATAAATCTGCAGTTGAAGAAAGTGAAGAGTTTGGTTGATATCTTACAGCTCCTGGTACGTGACCAAAATTGTATTTATCTTCACTAACATAATTTACTGTATAATAATCACTTGGGTTTTCAAAAACAGTTTCAGCTTTTACAATAAATTCTTTGTATGGTTTAGCGAAAGCTTCTTCAATACGTTGTTTTAAAATATCCTTTCCTTCAGTTTTTCCTGTTGAAATTGTAGGTGTTGTTGTTTTTTCTGGTATTGGATTTACTGTGGTTTCTAATTGATTAGCAAATGCATCTGAAGAATTTTTTTTCCAAATGTTTGTTGCAAATTCATCAGCCCAAGAACTCATGCCCCATTTTAAACTATATACATTATTATAACCAGCTAAACGAAGTAATCCTGCATAATAAGCAGCAGATTGACCTGAGTAACATACAATTGTAATTTTGTCATAATTTTCTGGAGTTATTTTAGTTTCAAAATATTTTAATAACTCAGGACCTTCAACATTTTCAGCATTTTGAATGTGTCCATAAGCATACCAATCTTCACTTCTAATATCTAAAACAAGGTATTTTTTGTTTCTTACATTATCTTTAATTTCTGGAGCTAAAATAATTGCAGGAGCTAATTCACTGTTTATAAAATTTCCATTTTCTTCTAAATATTTAACCAATATTTCAAACTCTGTAGGGTCGTTTATTGGTTGTTGTTGCACATGGTTTTTAAAACTACTTAATAAAATAACTGTAGTAAAAAGCAGTATTGCATATATTGATATTTTTTTCATCCTTAATAAATTTTTAATTAATAATTTGCTATAATTGTTACATCAAAATTAAATACGAAAACGTTTGAAATTTATGACTTTTATCATTAATTAGCTATATATAATTGTTCTGTTTAGATACTTTAGTTACACAACTAAGTGTCAGTAAATCAATTGTTTAAGCTAATTTTTTGATGATTAATTTTGATGAAATTTTAAGTAGGAAAAAGAGGTGTTGTATTATTATTTTTTTTTAAGTAAAAACGAACTTTTGGAGTTTAAAAAAGACACAAAAAAAAAGCTGTTTTATTTTTAAAACAGCTTTATAATGATTAAAATTAACAACCACCTTCGGCGGGTTTTTTCTTTTTCTTTTGAACAGTAATTACCTTTTTAGGAGTCACAACTTTTACAGGTATTGGTTTTGATTCAACAGATGCTTTTTTTATAGATTCATCAATAAATTCTTTAATATCAGCAATAGATTTTTCTATAGTATCATTTATTGTAATTAGTTGATTTTGATAATAACTATTTTTAATAGTAGCCATTTTTACATTACTATATCCTAACTGATTTAACAGTAAAAAAGGAACTGTAACATCATTGGTGTTTGAACCGTATAAAACAATAGTTTGGTTAGTTGCTTTTAAGTTGTTTAAAATTTTTGAGTTTTCATCATTTAAAATTTCAGGAGTATAAATGTTTATTGCATTTTCAAGATGCCCTTTTTCAAACTCAAATTGGTTTCTAACATCTATTAATGCTAAATTTTCACCTTTTAAATCTTCTAATGTTGCAAAAAAGTTGCTATTAGTGATAGTTTCTAAGGTGCTTTTAGTATTATTAGCATACAAATGTTTAGGTTTTTTGTATGATAAAACAGCTATTAAAACAACTAATATTGTTATTACTGCGGCTATTGATATTCTTTTAGTTTTTTCTAATTCTTTCATAATATATATTTTATAAAAATTGAAAAATTAACAACCACCTTCAGCTGGTTTTTTCTTTTTCTTTTGAACAGTAATTACTTTTTTTGGTGCCACTTTTTTAACTTCTATAGGTTTATCAACCTTAAATTGTTCTGGATATGCTACACCAAAAAACATACTTGCAGCTTTTCTAGTATTATAAAGTTCATAATCTAACGAAGTCATATCTTCAGTTGGAACTGGTGGGTTTATAATTGTTTTATACCAATTATTGATACCTCCTTTTAAAACTTTTAAATTTTTGTAACCTAATCTATTGCATAAAACCCAAGCTTGATCTGCGTAAAAGTTATCATTAGAAAATAAGATAACATTGTATTGAGCTTGATTTAAGTATGGAATAGATTCTTCATCTAACAATTTTTTAAGTGGAATATTAATAGCATTTGGTAATGAGTATTTAGTATATTCTGATTCCTCTCTCACATCAATTAATATAAAAGAAGGGTCTTGGTTTACTAATTTGTCAGCTAAAATATCAGTTGAAATATATCTTTCCGGACTTATTGCTTTGCTTAGTAATTCTTCCGGTTCAATTCCTTCATGTTTTTGGTATTTAGGTAATAAAACCAAACCTCCGGCTAGAACAATAAGAATGGCTGCAAGAAATACATATCTTTTTGACACTGATTTTGTTGTGTTCATAATTTTTAGTTGTTATTAATAAAATACTTTTTTAATTTTTTTGCCTAATAAATCTGTTAAATAAAAGGCTAGAATCGCAGCAATAGTTAGTATAAAAATAAACCAATAAGGATTAACACCAAAGCTATCCACTACAGTAATATTTCCTAAAAATGAGCCTTCATATAATGGTTGAAAGAGTGTGTAAAATTCAGCAAAGATAAAAACTCCAATCATAATTCCAACTACATAAACCATTGCATCTATTTTGCCAATAGCTACAGAAGTTAGTGCTGTTCCTGGACAAAATCCTGCTGCAACAAATCCAACACCCATAATTGCTCCACCAACAATTCCTCCCCAAAGGTAAGTAGGTTGAACATATAATTCAGCTACTCTTATATAACCAAGGTAGTCCATATAATATAATCCAATAGAAGCTACTACAGCTGCCGTAAAAAATACTTTTAAAACGGCAAAGTCATAACCGTAAAATACTCCTGCAAGTTTTCTTGATGATGAAAATCCTGATGATTCTAGTACAAATCCGAATGCAATACCTATTAAAATAGCTAAAACACTGTCCCACTCATAAGGAATTACACCGTTAGGAATTAATGGTCCCATAATTTTTATTTTTTTATAATGTTTTAATTAAATCCAATTTTTTCTAAAGAAATACGCAGCTATATAACCTGTGCCAAAAATGGCAATAGTTGTTATAAAACCACCTACAGAAAGTACTGACATTCCGCTTAATGCAGCTCCACTAGTACAACCTCTGGCAATTTGCGCGCCTATTCCAAATAATGCTCCACCTCCTAAAGCAAAATACAAACGTCTTCTGCTAGTTATTTTAGGAGAGTGTTGCACTCTTAAACCAATTCGTCCAGATAAACCACCAGAAATCATTCCTCCAATTAACATTCCAAGTACTTCAAATACTAACCAAGTATTTAAAGGAGATTTATCTTCACTTATAAATTTACTGTAATAGGCATTATTTGCTGCGTGTGTTGGAGCTACAGTTTCAACAACTGCAACAACGCCACTTTTCATAGCGCCACTTGCACCTAACCCTCTTCCTGTTGTGTAAAATGTGAAAATTACAATTAATCCTAAAAGAAATCCTCCAAAATATGGATTCCAATAAATATGTTTATTTTGTTCTATATTTTTCATTTTTCTATTTTTAATAAAGGTAACGAGTTATTTGACCAGCTTCAACCATTACAAATCTTAATACCATTCCGCCAATTAAAACTAATATTGCTGGAACAGCCACTGGAATTTTAAATCCTCTTAATTCTAAAAACTCTAGAATAGCTGGGGCAATTAATCCAAGAATGATTACAAAACCAAAGAACATCATTGTAAATTCTCCGCCTACCAATAATTGCATTGCTTCTAATTGAACTTCAGAACCAGCGTACATTCCCATTAACATATGTACAATTAAACCTAATTCTAAAACAATTAATGCTAAATCTATTTTACCAAATAGGTGTTTTTCTTTTTGAGTTTTAGCTAATAATATAATTGTAGCTGCACCAGTTGATAAACCAGAAACTAAAAATAAAGGGCCTAAAATTGCATTATTCCATAATGGTCTTGCATTAAATGCTGATAACAAAATACCAGTATAAACTCCTAAAATAATTGATAATGGAATTAAAGCATACGCCATATTTTTTCTATTACCTTTTAAGAATTTTTCAAATTTATTTAAGTTCTCATATTTTAATTGCCATTTCGGAAAAATTTCTGAATAATAACTAAACACCCATAAAAATGATATTGGTGTAATAATTAACAATACCCACGCTCCCCAACTCATTGGAGATTCTATTCTAATTGTGGTGTAAAGTCTCCAAAAATAAAACTTGTGAGTTAAATCATAAAATAAAGCCAACAAACCTAATGTTAATGCTATTGGCGAAATAATTGAAGCATATTTAACAGCCGCTGGGTAATCTTTTTCTTTACCTAAAACTGTAATTAAACCTGCAAAAAACAATAAACCTGCAGCTAAACCTCCTAAAAATAAATAGAGTGATATTGGCCAATGCCATATTTCTAATGAAGGATCTATATGTGGTAAATTTCTTCCACTTGTAAATAATTCTTCTTGCATACTATAAATTTTTTAAATTAAATAATAAACCTGAGGCTTAGTTCCAGCTTCTGGAGCCAATGTTTTATATTTTCTATTTTTTAATAATTCTGAAACTTCACTATTTGGATTGTCTAAATCTCCAAAGTACATACACTTTGTTGGGCAAACAGAAACACACGCAGGAAGTTGTCCTTTTTCTAATCTGTGATGACAAAAAGTACATTTATCTACATAACCATCAGGATGTTGGAAACGCGCATCGTATGGACAAGATTCTATACAAGCACCACAACCAATACATTCATCACCAGTAACCAAAACAATTCCATTATCTAATTGATGACTTGCTCCGGTAGGGCAACAACGCACACAAGGAGCATTTTCACAATGATTGCAACGTTCAGATTTTAATTCTAATTCTATATTTGGATATGCACCATTTACGGTTTCAGTAATCCAATCTCTACAGTACCCAATTGGTACATCATTTTCAGTTTGACAAGCAACAACGCAGTCGCTACAACCAACACATTTTAATGTGTCTATAACCATTGCATATCTCATATCTCAGTATTTTTATGTGGATTTTCGGTTAAAATTGTTACAAAATTTCCTCGCATTCCAGTTCCTCCCATAATTGGATCAACAGCAACCGTTGTAATTAATTCAGTATCATTAATACCTTTGCCAAAAGCACGGCTTAATTTTTTTTCTTGATGGCCAAAACCATGAACCATATACACTGAATCCCAACGAACTCTTTCTGTTACTCTTACTTTTATTGAAAAAGTTGAAATAATATCATCTTGATTTTTTAACCATACTTCTTGACCGGTTTTTAAACCTAAGATTCTTGCAACTTTAGGGTTTACCCATAAGTTATTTTCACTCTTTAAATCGTTTAAATTTGGATTATTTGCAGTTCTGCTAAATGTGTGCATAGGAGCTCTACCATAATTTAATCTATAAAAACCTTGTTGAGGTTCTGGATGTCTCGTATACTTTGGAAGTGGATCAAAACCTAAATTTTTTAATTCATGGGAGTATAATTCTATTTTACCACTATTTGTTGGAAATTCATGAGGACCAGTTTCATTTAAGTACATTGGTCCTGATTTACGTGGAAAATGTTTAACTCCAATTTTCTCCATTTCCTCTAAAGAAGTTCCCATTTGTTGCAATTGCCATTCTATTACTTCTTTATAATCGGTATAATTAAAATATGCACCAACACCCATTCTTTCACCAATTTCTTTGGCAATCCACCAAGAAGGTTTAGAATCGTATTTTGGAGCTACAGCAGGTATTCTTACTGCAATAGAAGGTTCTCTGTTGGTTGCTGATCTAATTTCATCATAACGTTCTAAATAGGTACATTCAGGTAAAACAACATCAGCATAACCTGTAACATCCATTGGCATTGTGTCAATAACCACCATAAAATCAAGTGCATCAATTGCTTCTTCTAATAATTTTTTATTTGGAATTGATTTTGTAATGTTTGTACCAGCTACCATTAATGCTTTTACTGGATATTTATTATCTTCACTAGGTATTGCACATTTTATTACTTCGGTGGTAATACCCATTTGTGCTAAAGGATACTTTGCTCCAATTTCTTTCCATCCCCATTTTGGATGTGGATATTCTGGTGCTGGAAATTCAGGAACTTTTATACTTTCTTTAAAATAGAAACCACCTCTTCTTCCCCAAGAGCCCAATAATGCATTTAAAATGGCCATTGCTCGTGCTCTTTGTGAATCATCACCATACCAAACAACGTGGCGTCCTGGATGTATAATTACTGATGGTGAAGCACTTGCCATTTCTCTGGCAGTTTTTCTAATTTCATCTGGTTTTATTCCTGTAATGCCGTAAGCCCATTCAGGAGTGAAAGTGCTAACATGTTCTTTTAATTCATTAAAACCAGTAGCATATTTTTCAATATATTCTTTATCGTAAATATTTTCGTTTATTAAAACGTTCATCCAAGCTAGCATTAAAGCTATATCAGTTGCAGGTTTGATAGCTAACCAGTATTTAGATTTGCTTGCTGCAGTTGAAAAACGAGGGTCTACAGTTATAATTGTAGCTCCGTTATCAATAGCATCAGACATTTCTTGTACTTGGCTATTATGCATGTTTTCACCTATATGTGAACCTATTAAAACCAAACATTTAGTGTCTCTAATATCAGTTGGTTCTGGTGATCCAACCCAAGATCCGAAGGTTAAACTAAATCCTGTTTCACGTGGGCCTCTACATTGTGCATAGGCAGGTTCAGCAATAGTATCGGAGCCAAAAGATTGAAACAAATGTTCTAAATGTTTGCCTGGAGCACCGTGTTTTATTAACGCTAATGATTCAGCACCAAATTCTTCTTTAATTCCATTAAATTTAGAGGCAATTAAATCAAGTGCTTCTTCCCAAGTTGCTTCTCTAAAGGTTTCTTCCCCGTTAACAGTTGTTCTAATTAAAGGTGTTTTTAATCGGTCTTCATCATTATACATTCCTACGCCACCAGTTCCTCTTGGGCATAAACGGCCATAACAATGAGGGTCATTCTCATTACCAATAATTTTTTTAATAGAACCTTCTTCATCTGTATAAGTCCAAGCAGCGCACTTCCAAAAACAAACTTCGCAATAGGTAGCAGTTCTTTTAAAGTTTTTAGCAACATTTTCTTTTACCAATTCATCAATATATGAACTGGCACCAAACATATTTAATGCTGTGGTTGATGCCGCTACACCTCCCAAACCTAAAGCAGAAATTTTTATAAATTTTCTTCTTGAAGTAGTCATAAGTTTAATTATTTATTTCTTTTGTAAAGGTATTTACTCAATGATGTTTAATGTATGATAAAAATCATTAAATCTGAATAGGAATGGTAACAATGGTTACATTAAGCGTTTGTAAATCAATAATATATGTGTAATAAAAGTTGCATAAAATGTTTAAATAACTGTTTGTAAATGCTTTAAATAATTATGTAAAATAAATGGTATTATTTTTAGAAATTAAATTCATGTAAATTTGTAATGTATAGTTTGCTGAAATGAAAAATAAAAAACATTGGTATTTTTTTAGTGCTATTTTAATTATAATAGCTATTATTTTTTTAATTATAAATAATCTTAATAATTTTCAGGTTATTGAAGATGATGGTTACGTTAATATTGAAAATGCTTCAAAAGAATCTTGTTTAAATTGTCATATAAACACTACAGGATATTCATCCTATCATAATCCAGAATTAATTGGTTGTGCAAGTTGCCATTTAGGAAATACAGCTTCAAATGATAAAGATGAATCTCATAAAGGGATGATTTTAATTCCTGGAAATTTAGTTGATGCTAAAGAAACTTGTGGAAAATGTCATCCAAATGAATTGTCAAAAATTGAAAATTCATTAATGACCACCAATAGTGGTATCGTTGCTGTTGATAAGTACATTTTTGGTGAAGCAGATTCTCCGAATTATCAATATCATATTAAATTGATTAAGAACTCTGCATCTGATAAGCATTTAAGAGATTTATGTGCCAATTGCCATTTAGGAGCTGAGAAAAAGGAATATGGACACATAACTCAATTAAGTAGAGGAGGAGGTTGTAATGCTTGCCATTTAAATTATAGTGAAGAGGCTAAAAAAGATTTAGAAGCGTATTTAAAATCTGAAAAAAAAGTACTTCCTAAAATGCATCCTGCAACTAATATTTTTGTAAAAAACGAGCATTGTTTTGGTTGCCATAGTCGTTCTAGTAGAATTTCAACCAATTATGAAGGCTGGCAAGAAACCTTGTTGGAAGAAAATGATATTAAAGGTAAAAATGGCTTTAAAACTTTTGAAGATTTACGTATTTATAAATTTATTGAAGAAGACGTGCATCATACCAAAGGTATGTTGTGTATAGACTGTCATTCATCACACGAAGTTATGGGTGATGGTAAAAAATATACGCACGAAGAACAAGCTGTAAAATTGCAATGTGCCGATTGTCATTTTAAAGAAAAACCAAACACTATTCCGTATAGTAAGTTGGATGCAGAAAGTTTATTGGTGTTTTTACATAGAGATTATAAACATTCCGATAAACAAATAATAGCTGTTAAAAAAGACGGACATCCATTAGTGAATACTTTTGTAGATTCTGTTGGAAATGCTTTTTTAATTGGAAAAAAAGATGGAAAAATTCACAAATTAAACCCTCAATCTGAAATTTGCTCACGAGATAATGCACATAAAAACGTGAGTTGTTCAACATGTCATTCTTCTTGGACTTCACGTTGTATTGGCTGTCATAACCAATTTGATAAAAATGAACCGCGCGCTTTTGATTTATTAGACAAAAAGTATGTAAAAGGTCAGTGGAAGGAACATGTTGCTGAATTTTCTTCATCATTACCAGCAATGGGAATTAGAGAAAATGCAGAAGGAAAACATATTGAACCAGCAGTTCCTGGAATGATTTTAACTATTGATAAAGGAAGTTATGTTGGAAAAGAAATAGGAAAAGATGTAAGTTTTCATAGACTTTATGCGCCAAATTCTCCTCATACAACTATTTCAAAAGCTAGAGATTGTAAAAGTTGTCATACAAATTCAGCAACTTTAGGTTATGGAAAAGGAGTACTTAATTATATTATTGATAAAGGAAAAGGAATGTGGGAATTTACACCCGAGTATGCTAAAAATCTGAATGATAATTTACCAGAAGACGCCTGGATTCCATTTTTAAAACCTACTAAAAAAGGAATGGTAAACTCTACCAGAACAGATTTTAGACCATTTACTGTAAAAGAACAGCAGCAATTATTGTTAGTTGGTGCGTGTTTACAATGCCATAAAGAAGACTCTAAAGTAATGCAGCAAAGTTTAATTAATGGTATTCAGCCACTATTAAAAAAACTCGACAAAAAGTGTATATTGCCAACTTGGAATTAACTTTTTTGTAAATGAATAAAACTAAAGTAACTTTTTTGTTTTTTGTACTTGTATCATTACTAGATATTGTAGGAATTATTTTTAAAATACCAATACTTGTTTATGTTTTTAAGCCTTTAATTATATTTTCATTGATTTTTTTATATGTATTTTCATTACCAAAAAGATTAAAATGGTATGTAATTGCATTGGAATTCTCTTTTTTTGGTGATGTATTATTACTATTTAATGGAGAATTATTTTTTATTCTCGGACTTATTTCTTTTTTATTAGCACATATTTTATTTATTAAAATTGTAATTGATAGAGTTGAAAAAGTACAATTAAAAACAGTTTTACTTGCTTCAATTCCTTTTTTATTGATATTTGGTTTATTGATAAATACTATAAAAGATTCTCTAAATCAATTATTAATTCCAGTAATAGTTTATGGTTTAGTAATTTCTGCATTTGGAACAGTTGCTTTCATCGATTTTTTAAAAACAAAATCGAAACGCTCTTTATTAATGCTTATTGGTGCTGTTGTTTTTATAATTTCGGATGCTACATTGGCAATCAATAAGTTTTATTCACCTTCACATTTTTTTGAAATTTTAGTAATGGTAACATACGTTTTAGCGCAGTACTTAATTTTTAAATCTATGATTTTAGTAAAGAAATAACTTTTTAAAAAATGGTATATTTCTTCTTTCATTCCAAATTATTATTCCACTTAAAATTAAAACAATTAAAGCCATAAAAAATAATAAACCACCATCATTATTTATTTGAATACCTAAAATTGTCAAGTGAATTAGAACAGCTCCACTTATTATTCCAAAAGTTAATAATGCACCTAGCCAAATTGTTTTAGGTATTAAAATTAAAATTGCTGCAACTAATTCTAAAATTCCAATAAAAATTCTTCCAAAAGGTTCTAATCCAACTTTGGAAAAAATATAAACGCTATCAGGATGTGCAGTAAATTTAAATCGAAGTGTTTGTAATAAAATAACTGAAATTAGTATTCTAAAGAAGCGTAAAACATATTTATTCATAAAAAAAACTTTCTCATTAAGTCGAGAAAGTTTTTTTATGATTACAATTTTAAATAAAAGTTATTTTGAAAACACTTCGTTGTGTTGTTCTTGTACTCTAATAAAAGTTGTTCTTTTTGTTAACTCTTTAAGTCTGTTTGCCCCAACGTATGTGCAAGTTGAGCGAAGACCTCCTAAAATATCTTGCAAAGAATTCTCAACAGAACCTCTGAATGGAATTTCAACTGTTTTACCTTCTGAAGCTCTGTATTCAGCAACGCCACCAACGTGTTTATTCATAGCGGTTTCTGAACTCATGCCATAAAACTGTTTAAACTTTTTACCATTAATTTCAATGGTTTTTCCACCACTTTCTGTATGTCCTGCAAACATTCCTCCAAGCATCACAAAATCTGCTCCACCGCCAAATGCTTTTGCTACATCACCCGGAACTTTACAACCGCCATCGGAAACAATTTGTCCGCCTAATCCGTGTGCAGCATCAGCACATTCTATAATTGCCGAAAGTTGCGGATAACCAACACCAGTTTTCACGCGTGTTGTACAAACAGATCCTGGACCAATACCTACTTTTATAATATCAGCTCCAGCTAATAAAAGTTCCTCCACCATTTCACCAGTTACTACATTTCCTGCTAAAATTACCTTGTCTGGATATTGTTCTCTTGTTTGTTTTACAAAATTTACAAAATGTTCAGAATAGCCGTTGGCAACATCAATACAAATAAATTTTAATTGTGGGTTTTGAGCAAAAATTGCTGCTATTTTTTTAGAATCATTTGTTCCGGTTCCAGTACTTACTGCAATATAATTTGAAATTTCTTTTGGTGCTGTTGCCATAAAAGTATTCCATTCTTTTAATGAATAATGCTTATGTATGGCGGTAAATAATTTATGATTTGCCAAAGCAGTAGCCATTTCAAAAGTGCCAACTGTATCCATATTCGCCGCCATTATTGGAACTCCAGTCCATTTATGATTGCTGTGTAAAAAAGTAAAAGCTCTGTCTAATGATACTTGTGATCTTGAACTTAAAGTTGATCGTTTTGGACGAATCATTACATCTTTAAATCCTAATTTTAAATCTGTTTCTATGCGCATTCTTTCAAATTATTTTTATACAATTATACTTTTTCCTTTACTTTCTATATTTTTATCGGTATCAAAATAAAAATCAATTCTTCCTAAATTTAAACCGTAACAACCAACCTGATTTACTAATACATTTTCGCCTACAATATTTTTAGTTACCGTTGGTTTAGGTAAAAAAGTATGCGTGTGTCCACCAATAATTAAATCAATATCTTTTGTTTTTGAAGCTAATTCTAAATCACTAATTTTATTTTCTTCTTTTTTATAATGGTATCCTAAATGTGATAGACAAATAACCAAATCACAGTGTTCTTCTTCGTTTAAAATTCTGCTCATTTCACGAGCCGTTTCAACAGGATTGTTATACACGGTTTCTTTATACATTCGTGGGTCAACTAGGCCTTTTAATTCAATTCCTAAACCAAACACCCCAATTTTAATGTCGTTTTTTACAAAAACTTTATAAGGTTTTACGTGTGTATCTAACACTGTGTTTTTAAAATCGTAATTGGCTGAGAGAAAGTCGAATTTTGCATGAGGAAGTTGTGCATATAAACCATCAATTCCATTATCAAAATCGTGATTGCCAATTGTTGCAGCATCATATTGCAGCATACTCATCAATTTAAATTCTAATTCGCCGCCATAAAAATTAAAAAAAGGTGTTCCTTGAAAAATATCACCAGCATCTAATAATAAAGTGTGCGGATTTTCTTTTCTAATACCATCAATTAAAGTGGCTCTTCTTGCAATTCCACCTAAGTTTGGATATTTATAATGTGAATTTTCAAAAGGCTCAATATGGCTATGTACATCGTTGGTATGTAATATGGTTATATGTTTTTTTTCTGATGTTGCAAATGATTGTAATGGTAAGCCTCCTAAAGTTAGCAAAGCAGTAGCAGCGGATGTTTTTTTTATAAAATTTCTTCTTTTCATAATCTTATTTTTCTTTCATAAATCTTCCATCTAAAGTAACTTTAATGGTATCATTTTCTTTAAAATAATCAATAATAGTGTTTCTAATTTTGTAGTCTAGATTATAACTACTAATGGAGTTTTTGAAAAAATTCATATTATCGCCACCTGTTTGTAAATAATCTGAAGTAAGTACAAAATAGGTTTTGTTTTTATCAAAAGGTTTGTTGTTAATTTTTAGATTGTAGCCATCTTTTGTAATTACCAAATTAAATTGTTTTGAAAGTGGATGCGCTTTATTTTCTGTGATTAAATAATAAACTAACTCCTCAATTTTTTTAGAAGATAATTCTAAAACTACTAAACTATTTTCAAAAGGCATTAAGTTAAATGCGTTTTGAGTAGTAATATTTCCTTGTGTAATTCCTGCTCTAATGCCGCCATAATTAAACATTGCAAAATCAATATTTTTGCCTGTTCTGCTATTAAAAATTGCATTTCCTTTTAAATAACACAAATCAGCCATTAAATTTCCTAAAGAACTTTCTAATTCGCCATCGGTTCTAACTAAATTATGTGGTGTATAACTTAGTACAGTATTCATCTCTTTGTCAACACTTTCTTTAAAAGGTTTTATAAAATCTTCAATTTCTTGTTTTGATTTAATTCCTTCAGTAATAGGAAGTTGTTTTCCTTCAATTTTAGTTAAAAACGGAGGTTTATTTTTGCAACTTAGTAGTGATGAAATTATAAAAATGTGAATAATAAATTTTTTCATTGTTGAAATACTAATGTTTTTAATTAATTTTGTAAATCAATCGTAAATATAGATGATTTTTACAGGATTTAAACGAAAAAGCAATCAAATTTTTATTAATAAAAATTGGCAAGAACTTCTTGAAAAATCAAGTATAGTTTCAAAAGGTGATATTAAAAATGTGCTAATAATTGTAAACAATCAATTAGAAAAAGAAGCAATAGTAAAATCTTTAAGCGAAATTTTAAAACTACCCCAAAACAATATTGATACTATAATTTTTCAGCCGAAAGTGAAAAAAGAACAGCGTGATTTAGGTATAATAACACCTAAAGACTTTGGCTGGAATGGTAAAGTTCCAACCCAAAAACTGGAGAATATTTTAACAAAAAACTACGATTTGTTAATAAATTATAGTAAAGTTGATTCTGTATATGTGAACTTATTATGTTTGCATTGTAAAACAGCTTTTAGAGTTGGGTTTGGTCATTTAAATAAAAATTTATACAATTTTATTGTAAAATGTGATCCAACAGAATTAAGCTTATTTCATACAGAGTTAATCAAATATTTAAAGATTTTAAAAAAAATATAATGAAGGAATTATTAGGAACTGGAGTAGCGTTGGTAACGCCATTTAATCAAGACAAATCTGTAGATTTTGAAGGATTAAAGCGGTTGGTAAACTTTCAAATAGATAACGGTGTTAATTATTTAGTAGTTTTAGGAACTACTGGAGAACCAGCAACATTAACTGCTGAAGAGAAAGAACAAGTAAAAAAAACAGTTATTGAAACCAATAATGGTAGATTGCCATTGGTAATTGGTATTGGCGGAAATAATACAATGGCAGTTGTAAATGAAATTAAAACAACAGATTTATCAGCGTTTTGTGCAATTCTTTCAGTTTCGCCATATTATAATAAACCAACACAAGAAGGAATTTATCAGCATTTTAAAGCAATTTCTGAGGCTAGTCCATTACCAATAATTGTATATAATGTTCCTGGAAGAACTGGACGTAATTTTGAACCAAAAACAGTGCTTAGGTTGGCCAACGATTTTAAAAATATTGTTGCAGTAAAAGAAGCCGCAGGAGATATGGTACAAGCAATGCGCATTATACAACACAAACCAAAAGACTTTTTGGTGATTTCAGGTGATGATATGATAGCTTTACCGATGACTTTAGCTGGCGGAGCAGGAGTAATATCAGTAATTGCACAAGGCTTACCAAAAGATTTTTCTGAAATGATACAAGAAGGTTTGAATGGAAATGTTGAGAAAGCAAATGCACTACATTATAAAGTTATGGACAGTATAGATTATATTTTTGAAGAATGTAATCCATCAGGAATAAAGGCGTTTTTAAAAGCCGTAAATATTTGTTCAGAATACGTTCGTTTACCTTTAGTTGAAGCATCGGGTGTTTTACAACAAAAAATTAATAACTTTGTAGCAAATTATTAATTACTTTAAATAAAATTTACACTACTTAAAATATAGAATTATGTTATCAGAAAGAATGCAAAAAGCCTTAAACGATCAAATTAGAATTGAAGCTGAATCTTCACAAATATATTTAGCAATGGCTTCATGGTCTGAAGTAAAAGGATTAGAAGGTATAGCTCAATTTATGTACGGACAATCTGATGAAGAGCGTATGCATATGTTAAAGTTTTTTAAGTATATAAATGAAAGAGGTGGTCATGCAGTAGTGTCAGAATTAAATAAACCATCAGTAGAATTTGGATCAATAAAAGAAATGTTTGAAACATTATTTAAACATGAAGTTTTTGTATCACAAAGTATTAATGAGTTAGTTCATATCTCTTTAGAAGAAAAAGATTACGCAACACATAACTTTTTACAATGGTATGTTGCAGAGCAAATTGAAGAAGAAGCACAAGCAAGAACCATTTTAGATAAAATTAATTTAATTGGTGATGATAAAGGTGGATTGTACTTGTTTGATAATGATATTAAACAATTAACTGTTGTTAGTTCAGTAGCACCAGGAGCTTAACAATTAACAAACAATTAAGATTGTTAAGCTACATATATTGTAAAAGCGAGTTATTTTTGTGAATTATTGATGTAAAAAAATCATTTTAATAATCCATATTAAATAACTAATTTTGCCAAATGCAAAAAAATAAAATTTTCATTTTCATTTTATTAGTCGCTATAGGTTTTTCATCTTGTAGTGAATATCAGAAAGTATTGAATAAAGGTACAGTAGAAGACCAGTATAAAATGGCAACAGAATTATACGAATCTCAAAAGTACAATAAAGCAATTCAATTATTTGAGAAAATTACGCCAAGTTACAGAGGGAAACCTCAAATGGAGCGTATTCAATACATGGTTGCACAGGCGCACTACAATACAAAGCAGTATAGTTTAGCAGCTTATTATTTTGATAAATTTGTTAAAAATTATCCAAAAAGTTCAAAATTAGAAGAAGCAGAATATTTATCTGCACATAGTTATTATTTAGCTTCGCCAGTTTATAGTTTAGATCAAAAAGATACACACGAAGCTATTAATGCATTGCAAAATTTTATATATAAGTTTCCAGAATCTGAACATACAGCAGCTGCAAATAAAAATATTAAAGAACTAACACATAAATTAGAAAAAAAATATTTTGAAATTGCAAAACAATATTATCATACAGAAGATTACATTTCTGCAATTGCAGCGTTTGATAATTTATTAGCAGATTACTTAGGAACCTCTTATAAAGAAGAAGCTTTATATTTTAAGTTTAAAGCCTCTTATGAATTGGGAATAAATAGTTATATTTTAAAGAAAGAGTCAAGATTAAAAGATGCGATTAAAGCACACGAAAAGTTTAAAAGAAACTTCCCAGATTCTGAATATTTAAAAGAAACAGAAAAATTAGTAATAAATTTAAATGAAGAGTTAAACTCTTTGCCAGATATTAAAACTCAAACTAATGGAATATAAAAACACAAAGGCAGCTTCAACTACAATAACTTATGATAAAAATAAGATTGAGGCTCCAACAGACAACATTTATGAGGCTATTACAATTATAGCTAAAAGAGCGCAGCAAATAAATGGAGATTTAAAAAATGAACTAATTGAAAAATTAGAAGAATTTGCTACGTATACTGATAGTTTAGATGAGGTTTTTGAAAATAAAGAACAAATAGAGGTTTCAAAATTTTACGAAAAGTTACCTAAACCAACTGCAATTGCAGTACAAGAATGGTTAGAAGGTAAAATTTATTATAGAAATCCAGAAGAAAATCAAAAATAAATGACTGTTTTAAGCGGTAAAAATATACTATTAGGAGTAACTGCTGGTATTGCTGCTTATAAAACTGCGCATTTAGTTAGACTTTTTATAAAAGCAGGTGCAAACGTAAAAGTAGTTATGACACCTGCTTCTAAAGATTTTGTTACACCATTAACATTAGCTACACTTTCCCAAAATCCTGTTTATTCAACCTTTTTTGAAAAAGGAGACAATGAAAATGAAGAATGGAATAGCCATGTTGAATTAGGTTTATGGGCAGATTTAATGGTGATTGCACCAGCAACTGCAAATACCTTATCTAAAATGGCAAATGGAGTTTGCGATAATTTATTGTTAGCCACATATTTATCAGCAAAAAGCTCTGTTTATTTTGCTCCTGCAATGGATTTGGATATGTATCAACACCCAACAACCAAACAAAGTATTGAAAAATTACAGAGTTTTGGAAATATTTTTATACCGCCATCAACTGGTTTTTTAGCAAGTGGTTTAGAAGGTGAAGGCAGAATGGAAGAGCCAGAAAATATAGTTGCTTTTATTGAGAATAATCTTTTAAAAGGATTACCATTATTCGAAAAGAAAGTATTAATAACTGCTGGTCCAACATACGAAGCAATAGATCCTGTACGTTTTATAGGAAATCATTCGTCAGGTAAAATGGGTTTTGAATTGGCTAAAACTGCTGCAAATTTGGGTGCTGAAGTTTTTTTAATAACGGGTCCATCTAATGAAAAAGTTAGCAATAACTTAATTCATAGAATTAATGTTGTAAGTGCTGAAGAAATGTATAATGAAGTTCATAAATATTATAAAACTTCACATATTGCTATTTGTTCAGCGGCAGTTGCAGATTATAAACCAAAAGTTGTTGCCAATAATAAAATTAAAAAATCAACAGAAACTATTTCAATAGAGTTGGTTAAAACACGTGATATTTTATCATCATTAGGGAAAAGTAAAGAAAATCAATTTTTAGTTGGTTTTGCGTTGGAAACTGAAAATGAAATAGAAAATGCTAAAACTAAATTAAAGACAAAGAATTTAGATTTAATTGTTTTAAATTCGTTAAATGACAATGGTGCTGGTTTTAAAAAAGAAACTAATAAAGTAACTATTATTGATAAAATTGAAAATATTTCTGAATTTAGTTTAAAATCTAAAGCAGAGGTTGCTAAAGATATTTTTAATGAAATATTAAAGAAACAGTATGTTGAAAGTAATTAAAATTATTTTTATTTTTTTTTCGGTATTACAATTAAATGCACAAGAGTTAAATTGTACAGTTACTGTGAATGCAGATAAAATTCCTGGATCTAATAAGCAAATTTTTAAAACGCTCGAAAATTCATTAAATGAATTTGTCAATCAAAAGCGCTGGACAAACTATAATTACAAACCTCAAGAACGTATAAATTGTAATTTAACCCTTACCATTTTAGAACAAACAGGAACTGATTTTAGAGGACACATTCAAATACAATCTTCACGTCCAGTTTATAATACAACATATTTAACTCCAGTTTTCAATTTTAAAGATGACAACTTCTCTTTTCAATATACTGAGTTTGAACCACTACAATTCAATCAAAATTCATTCGAATCTAATTTAGTTTCAATGGTTACTTTTTATACTTATATTATTTTAGGAATGGATGCAGATACCTTTATGTTAGATGGAGGTTCAACATATTTTACAATGGCGCAAAATGTGCTTGTGCAAGCACAACAAAGCGGTTATTCTGGCTGGAATCAGAATGATGGATCTAAAACAAGATTTACTTTAATTGATAATATTATTTCACCAACCTATAGTATGTTTAGAAATGTTATGTATAAATATCATAGAAATGGATTAGATATTTTAAGTACAGAAACTAAAAATGCGAAAGAAAATATAGGTGAAAGCATTTTAATTTTAAAATCTATTTATGATTCAAGACCAAATGCATTTTTATTAAGAATATTTATGGACTCAAAAGCTGATGAAATTGTAAATATTTTTTCTGATGGTCCAAAATATGATACTTATAAATTAAAAGAAAACCTCATAAAAATTTCGCCAGTAAATGCTGCGAAGTGGAATGAAATTAAGTAAATTGCTTAAAATTTTAAATACAAGTGCTTACAAATCTTTCCATAAAAAATTACGCTCTAATTGAAAATCTTTCAGTTAATTTCAAAGATAATTTATCAATTATTACTGGAGAAACAGGTGCTGGTAAATCTATTTTATTAGGTGCTTTGGGTTTGGTATTAGGTAAAAGAGCCGATTCCACAACATTAAAAGATACTAATAATAAATGTGTTATTGAAGCCCAATTTTCCATTGGAAATTATAAATTAGAATCATTTTTTGCAGAAAATGATATTGATTTTGAAAAGGAAACCATTATCCGTAGAGAAATTTTACCAAACGGAAAATCAAGAGCTTTTATAAACGATACGCCAACAACATTACAACTTTTATTAGCCTTAAGCGAATTACTTATTGATGTGCATTCACAACATCAAACATTAGAATTGGCAGATGTAAATTTTCAATTTCATATTATTGATGCTCTGGCAAATAATTCCGCAAAAATTGAATCGTATAAAAGAGGTTTGGTTTTATTTAACAAATTAAATAAGGAATTAAGTAAGCTTAAAAAAGATCAGGAAGTTGCCAAAGAGCAATACGAATATAATTTACACCTTTATAAAGAATTAAGTTTAGCAAATTTTGTTGCAGATGAACAGGAAGTAATTGAGCAAAATTTAGATAAGCTTAACAATATTGAAGAAATAAAATTAAATCTTTCTGAAGCGCAGGCAATTGGTTTAAATGAAGAAGTTGGTGTACAAGCCTTATTAATTGCTTTTACACAAAATTTAAATAAAATAGCTTCGTATGCTTCTGAATATAAGGAGTTGTATGATAGAATAGTAGCTGTAAAAATTGAATTTGATGATATTGCTTCAGAAATAGAAAATTTAAATGAAAATGTAGATTTTGATGCTTCTGAATTAGAGAAGTTAAATGATAGATTACAATTGATTTACAATCTTCAAAAAAAGCACAATGTTAAAACCATTGCTGAATTACTAGAAATTCAAGAACAATTATCAGTAAAAGTTGATGCGGTTGAAAATTCATCATCAACAATTAAAGCCAAAGAAAAAGAAGTTAAAGATGTTGCTGAAAAAATTGATATTTTAGCCAAAATAATATTTTTAGAAAGGGAAAAAGCAATTCCGGTTTTAATTAAAAAATTAGAAGCTTCTTTAGCCAATTTGGGAATGGAAAATACTCGATTCTCCATAAAAATTAATCACAGTAAACAGTATTATCAAAATGGTAAAGATGAATTACAACTTTTAATTTCTGCTAATAAGGGTGCTAATTTTGGAGAATTAAAAAAAGTTGCTTCAGGAGGAGAAATGTCTAGAATAATGCTAATTGTCAAATCTATTTTATCAGAATATTTAAAGTTGCCAACCATTATTTTTGATGAAATTGATACTGGAGTTTCTGGAGATGTATCTCAAAAAATGGCTGATATAATGCAGCAAATGAGTGCTAATATGCAAGTAATTACAATAACGCATTTACCGCAAATTGCAGCAAAAGGAAAGCAACATTATAAAGTTTATAAAGAAGATATTAATAACAATATTGTTACTCAATTAAAAGAATTGTCAGAGAATGAGCGAGTTGAGGAAATTGCTGAAATGTTAGGAGGTAAAAATATTACTTCTACAGCTATTGAACATGCAAAGCAACTTTTAAATTAAGAAATTACTATATTTGCTGACTAAATAAAAAATAAATCAAAACAAATACACTATGTATAATTTACTGAAAGGAAAAAAAGGAATTATTTTTGGAGCGTTAGATTCTAAATCAATTGCTTGGAAAGTTGCTGAAAGAGCGCATGAAGAAGGAGCAAAATTTGTTTTAACAAATGCACCCGTTGCAATGAGACTTGGATCAATTACTGAATTAGCAGAAAAAACTGGCTCTGAAATTATACCAGCCGATGCAACTTCAATAATGGATTTGGAAGATTTAGTAGATGGAGCAATGAAAATTTTAGGCGGAAAAATTGATTTTGTATTACATTCAATTGGAATGTCTGTAAATGTTCGTAGAGGAAATCATTATACATTACAAGATTATAATTTTACAAAGACAGGATTTGATGTTTCTGCATTATCTTTCCATAGAGTAATGAGCGTTTTATATAAAAAAGACGCAATGAACGAGTGGGGAAGTATAGTTGCTTTATCTTATATGGCAGCTCAAAGAGTTTTTCCAGATTATAATGATATGGCAGATAATAAAGCATATTTAGAATCTGTAGCGCGTAGCTTTGGCTATTTCTTTGGTCGTGATAAAAAAGTAAGAGTAAATACTATTTCTCAATCGCCAACACCAACTACTGCAGGTAGCGGTGTTAAAGGTTTTGATGGATTTATTGCTTATGCAGAAAAAATGTCGCCACTAGGTAATGCAACAGCTTTGGAATGTGCAGATTATACTATTAGTTTATTCTCAGATTTAACTAAAAAAGTAACACTTCAAAATTTATTTCACGATGGAGGATTCTCAAATATGGGCGTAAGTACTGCTATTATGGAAGGTTTTATGAATAGCTATGAACCTACTAAAGAAGATGTTATAGAAGAATCGAAAAAAAGTGATAAAAAATAGTATTTAGTACTTTTAAATATTTAAAAAGCGAAGATTTTAAAATCTTCGCTTTTTTTATGCCTTTTTTTAAAAGTTAAATTTTAGAAGTATGAGTATTATCATGGTTTGAGTGAAGAAATTCCTATAAATTTAGATGTTTAATACTAATACAACCAAATATTTAAATATGAGACCACTTAAAATTGTAGTACTCGCCAAGCAGGTTCCAGACACAAGACACGTTGGTCCGGATGCAATGAAGCCTGACGGTACTGTTAATAGAGGTAAACTTTCAACTGTTTTTAATCCAGATGATTTACATGCCTTAGAACTTGCTTTAAACATAAAAGATAGAATTCCAGGAACCGAAATAACCATACTAACCATGGGACCGCCAAAAGCTGCCGATATTATTAGAGAAGGTTATTACAGAGGTGTAGATTTTGGAGTAATGATTTCTGATAGAAGATTTGGAGGTGCTGATACTTTAGCAACAAGTTACACCTTAGCAAAAGGAATTGAAAAACTTGCCCCATTTGATTTAATTGTTGGTGGTAGACAAGCTATTGATGGTGATACTGCACAAGTTGGACCGCAATGCGCCGATAAATTAAACCTTCCACAAGTAACCTATGTTGAAGAAATTTTAGAAATAAAAGAAGATGAAATTATAGCTAGAAGAAGATTAGAAAAAGGGATTGAAGTTGTTTCGGCACCTTTTCCTTGTTTAATGACGGTTCATGGATCATCACCTGCTTGTAGATCTAGACATGCAAAAAGAGTAATGAAATATAAATACGCAAGATCTGCTACAGAATTAAGATCTGCGGATGAATTTATGATTGATTTACACACTAAAAGACCACACTTAACTATTCCAGAATGGAATGTTGAAGATATAAATGCCGATGTTGAAAAAATAGGCCTTTCTGGTTCGCCAACAAAAGTAAAAAGTGTAGAAAATATTGTTTTAACAGCCAACGAAGCTAAATTATTAAATGATTCTGATGCTGATATTGAAATGATGATTAAAGAATTAATTGAACATCATACCATTGGGTAATTTGTATAATTTTAAAAGTTAAAAGTATGAAAAGTGTAATGGTATATTGCGAAGTTGAAAATCAAAAAGTCGCAGATATAAGTCAAGAATTATTATCAGCTGGAAAACGCTTAGCTCAAAAATTGGGTTGTCCTTTAGAAGCTATGATTTTTGGCTCAAGTTTAAATGGCATAGAAAATCAAATTGCTCCGTTTGGTGTTGATAGATTATTTGTGGGAAACAGCATGAGGTTAGAACCTTACAGAACACTACCTCACGCAGCGTTGGCATCAAAAATATTAAAAGAAGAAGATCCGCAAATTGTTTTATTCGGAGCAACTTCAGTTGGTAGAGATTTAGCGCCAAGATTAGCATCGGTGTTAAATTGTGGATTAACAGCGGATTGTACAATTTTAGATATTGGAGATCATTTGGTTAAAAAAGAGAAAAAAGAATATAAAGATTTACTGTATGCAATTCGCCCAGCGTTTGGAGGAAGTATTATGGCAAATATTATAAATTGGGATATGCATCCACAAATGGCAACAGTGCGCGAAGGTGTTATGAAAAAAGAAATTTTTGATGAACATTATGCAACTGAAATTGTTGAGGTTGATGTAAATGCCGTATTAAAAGAAGAAGATTTTGTTGTAAAAATAATTGACCGACAAATAAAAGAATCTGGTGTAAATTTAAAAGATGCACCAATTATTGTTGCTGGTGGTTATGGTGTGGGCTCAAGAGAAAATTTTGATTTGTTGGTAGAGCTTGCGCAATTATTAGGCGGAGAAGTTGGAGGCTCTAGAGCAGCTGTTGATGCAGGTTTTATTGAACACAACCGTCAAATTGGTCAAACGGGTACAACTGTTCGTCCAAAATTATACATTGCTGCGGGTATTTCAGGTGCAATTCAACATACTGCTGGAATGCAAGATGCATCCATGATTATTTCCATCAATAATGATCCAGATGCACCAATAAATAAAATAGCAGATTATGTAATTCATGGTGATTTAGGAGTTGTAGTTCCTAAAATGATTAAGTTTTATAAACAAAACGCAAAATAATTAAAAACAATATTGTTTTGGCAAAATCTTATTTTGTTGAAGCAAATAAAAATATAGAAAATGGATAATTTTTTTAATGATACGCCAGATTTTAAATTTCATTTAGAGCATCCAATAGTAAAAAAAATAGTGAAACTAAAAGAGCGCAATTTTGAAGAATCAGAAACTTATGATTATGCTCCTTTAAACCACGAAGATGCTATTGATACTTATGAAAAAATATTAGAAATTGTTGGTGAAATTTGTGCTGATACTATTTCAGTAAATGCAGAAGGTGTGGATATTGAAGGTCCGCATATTGAAAATAACGAGGTTATTTACGCAAAAGGAACTACTGCAGATTATAAAGCTTTATACGATGCGGGTTTAATTGGAATGTCACTTCCTAGGAAATATGGCGGATTAAATTTTCCTTTATTACCATATGTAATGGCTGCAGAAATGGTTGCTAGAGCCGATGCCGGTTTTGCAAATATTTGGGGATTACAAGATTGTGCCGAAACAATTTACGAATTTGGTAGTGAAGAACAACGAGAAAAATATTTGCCGCGTTTTAACAGAGATGGAGCAACTGCAGCAATGGTTTTAACAGAACCTGATGCAGGATCTGATTTACAATCTGTAAAATTAAAAGCAACTTTTGATAAAGAAAAAAATAAGTGGTTTTTAAACGGAGTAAAGCGTTTTATTACCAATGGTGATGCAGACATTTCGTTAGTTTTAGCACGTTCTGAAGAAAATACAACAGATGCTCGAGGATTATCTATGTTTATTTATGATAGAAATGACCACGCAGTTGAAGTACGTCATTTAGAAAAAAAATTAGGTATAAAAGGTTCACCAACTTGTGAATTGGTATTTAAAAATGCACCAGCAGAATTGGTTGGGAAAGAACGTTTTGGACTGATAAAATATGTAATGGCATTAATGAACTCTGCACGTTTAGGTGTAGGTGCACAATCTGTTGGTATTGCAGATGCTGCATATAGAGAAGCTTTAAAATATGCTGAAGAAAGAGCACAGTTTGGAAAATTTATTGTAAAATTTCCAGCAGTGTATGAAATGCTTACTAATATGAAAGTAAAATTGGATGCGCTTCGTTCTTTATTGTATGAAACTACCAGATTTGTTGATATTTTTAAAGTATATGAAGATGTTTCAAGTGCACGAAGTTTAGAAAGTGAAGAGCGCACTGAAATGAAGCATTATTCAAAATTAGCCAATGTTTTTACGCCATTAATTAAATTAATTGCCAGTGAAGCTTGTAATAGAATGGCTTATGATTCTTTACAAATTCACGGAGGAACCGGTTTTATGCAGGATTTCCCAATTGAACGAATTTATAGAGATGCCAGAATTACTTCAATTTATGAAGGAACAACTCAATTACAAGCAGTTGCAGCTATAAAAGGTGTAACTACTGAAGTGTTTTTAGAACAAATTATACAGTATGACAGCGAAATTTTAGAAGACAGTCCAACTAGAACAAAACTTCAAAAAATGACTGCCAAATTTGATATTATTGGTAAAAAAGTAATAGAAACTAATAATACCGAGTATTTAGATTTTCATGCAAGACGTTTAGTAGAAATGGCTGGAAATATTATTATGGGTTATTTGTTGCTTTTAAACAGTCAGCGTGATGAAAAATTTAGCAAATCAGCGAAACTTTATGTGAATTTAGTAAGCTCTGAAAATAATGAAAAGTTTGATTATATTGATAATTTTGAAATTGAAAACTTAGAGTTGTATAAATTAACGCAAGTTGAAATTTTAAAAGCTGCTGAAGAATTAGAGGAAGTATAAAAAAACAAATCTACAAGTTAAAAAAGCTGTTTGAAAACTTAACTTCAAACAGCTTTTTGTTTTATATAAAATACAGTAAATTTGAATTCTTAAAAATTATTTGTGGAGCTACATTTTTCAATCATTATTCCAGTTTATAATCGTCCTCAAGAAATTGAGGAATTATTAGCTAGTTTGTCAAAACAAACGTATTCAAAGGGTTTTGAAATTATAGTAGTTGAAGATGGATCAGAAAATACTTCAAAAGAAATTGTTGAAAATTTCTCGAATAAATTAACTATTCAATATTTTTTAAAAAATAATACGGGAGCTGGAGCAAGCAGAAATTTTGGAATGCAACATGCTATGGGAAATTACTTTATAATTTTTGATTCAGATTGTGTTATTCCGCCAAACTATTTAGTGGAGGTTGAAAATGCTTTAACTAAAAATTTTACCGATGCTTTCGGCGGAGCAGATGCTGCTCATACTTCTTTTACAGATATTCAAAAAGCTATAAATTATAGTATGACTTCCTTTTTTACTACTGGAGGAATTAGAGGGAATAAAAAAGCAGTTGATAAATTTCAGCCTCGTAGTTTTAATTTGGGGATTTCAAAAAAAGCTTTTGAAGTTACTAATGGATTTTCTAAAATGAAAATTGGTGAAGATATTGATTTAACTTTTAGGCTTTGGGAACACAATTTTGAAACCCAGTTTATTGAAAATGCTTTTGTGTACCATAAACGTAGAGCAACATTTCAGCAATTTTTTAAACAAACATTTGCGTTTGGAAAAGGTAGACCATTTTTAAATAAAAAATATCCTGGAACAGCGAAAATCACCTATTGGTTTCCTTCTATTTTTATTGTTGGTTTTTTGTTTTCAGTGTTAATCTATATATTTAATTTTCCCTATTTTATATGGTTTTATGCTGTGTATTTTATAATAATTTTTGTTGATTCTATACTGAAAAATAAAAGTATTAAAGTTGCTTTTTTAAGTATACTTACTACTCTAATTCAATTTACGGGTTATGGTTTTGGTTTTTTGAAAGGAATTGTTTCAAATTAAATTAAAAAAAAACTGACTAAAATTTTAAATTTCAATCAGTTTTTTAAAAGTTAATAACGAATTTTATTCAACTTTATCTTTCCCTTTTCCCTTACTAATTTTAATAGTAAGTTCATTTTTTTCTTTATCTAAATCCATGTTTATAGCATCACCTTCTTTTAGCGAAGAATTTACAATTTCTTCTGCCAAGGCATCTTCAATATATTTTTGAATAGCACGTTTTAAAGGTCTTGCTCCATATTGTTTATCAAATCCTTTGTCAGCTATGTAATCTTTTGCTTCTTCAGAAAGATTTAATTTATAACCCAATCCTTCAATACGAGTTACTAATTTTTTCAATTCAATATCAATAATGGAATGAATATCTTCGCGCTCTAAAGCGTTAAATACAATTACATCATCAATTCTATTTAAAAATTCTGGTGCAAAAGATTTTTTAAGTGCGTTTTCTATCACACTTTTGGCATTTGCATCAGCTTGAGCTGTTTTAGAAGCGGTTCCAAAACCAACACCAGCGCCAAAATCTTTTAGTTGACGTGAACCAATGTTAGAAGTCATAATAATAATGGTATTTCTAAAATCAATGCGTCTTCCTAAACTGTCTGTAATATGTCCATCATCCAAAATTTGTAGTAACATATTAAAAACGTCAGGATGCGCTTTTTCAATTTCATCTAATAAAACAACGGCATACGGTTTGCGTCTAATTTTTTCAGTCAATTGTCCACCTTCTTCATAACCAACGTACCCAGGAGGTGCTCCAATTAAACGAGAAATGGCAAATTTTTCCATATACTCACTCATATCAATTCTAACAAGCGAATCTTCGCTGTCAAATAATTCACGTGCTAATACTTTAGCTAATTGCGTTTTTCCAACACCAGTTTGACCTAAAAATATAAATGAGCCAATTGGTTTGTTTGGGTCTTTTAAACCAACTCTGTTACGTTGAATTGCTTTAACAACTTTAGAAACAGCATCATCTTGCCCAATAACTTTTCCTTTAATTAAAATTGGCAACTCATTTAAACGTTTGGTTTCAGCTTCAGCAACTCTATTTACAGGAATTCCTGTCATCATGGAAACTACTTCAGCAACATTATCTTCAGTAACGGTTTCACGATTTAATTTTGAAGCTTCTTCCCACTTTTTTTGTTCAGTTTGAAGTAATCCTTCAACACGTTTTTCATCATCACGTAAACGAGCCGCTTCTTCATATTTTTGACCGTTTACAGCTGCAGTTTTATCTTCTTTAATTTTTTCTAATTGTGCCTCAAGGTTTAACACTTCTTTTGGAACAATAATGTTTGTAATATGAATTCTTGAGCCAGCTTCATCTAATGCATCAATTGCTTTATCTGGTAAAAAACGATCCGTCATGTATCTGCTGGTTAATTTTACACAAGCTTCAATAGCTTCATCAGTATAAGTTACATTGTGATGATCTTCGTATTTATCTTTAATATTATTTAAAATTTGAATAGTTTCTTCAACGTTTGTTGGTTCTACTAACACTTTTTGAAATCTACGTTCTAAAGCACCATCTTTTTCAATATTAGTTCTAAATTCATCTAAAGTTGTAGCTCCAATACATTGTATTTCGCCTCTAGCTAAAGCAGGTTTTAACATATTAGAAGCGTCTAAAGATCCTGTAGCACCACCAGCTCCAACAATGGTATGAATTTCATCAATAAATAAAATAATATCATCATTTTTTTCAAGTTCATTCATTAGGGCTTTCATACGCTCTTCAAATTGTCCACGGTATTTTGTGCCAGCAACCAAACTTGCTAAATCTAAAGAAACAATACGTTTGTTAAAAAGTATTCTTGAAACTTTACGTTGAATAATTCTTAAAGCCAAACCTTCTGCTATGGCAGATTTACCAACACCTGGTTCACCAATTAACATTGGATTGTTCTTTTTTCTTCTACTTAAAATTTGAGAAACGCGCTCTATTTCTTTTTTTCTACCAACAACAGGATCTAAGTTACCTTCTTCGGCTAAACGTGTTAAATCGCGTCCAAAGTTATCTAAAACAGGTGTTTTTGACTTCTTTAAAGGGGCTTTTTCTCCAGGTTTAGATTGTTCAAAAGGGTTAGATTTTGGTGAGTCAAAATCATCATCTGATGAATTTTCAGCTTTCGGTAAATCAATTTCTTCCTCTAAGAATAGTTGTTTAAATACGTTTTTTACATCTTCGTATGATGCATCAAAATTATGCATAAGCTTTGTTGTTGGGTCGTTTTCATTACGTAAAATACAAAGTAATAAATGCGCAGTATTAACAGCATCACTTTGGTATAATTTAGCTTCTAAAAACGTAGTTTTTAATGCTTTTTCAGCTTGTCTTGTTAAGTGTAAGTTTTTCTTTTCATTTGAAAATACACTACTAGGATTTACAGGACTTAAGCCTTCAATTTTTTTTCTTAAATGATCTAAATTTATTTCTAAATAATTTAATATTTCTATTGCTTTTCCTTCTCCTTTTCTTAAAATGCCTAACATAAGGTGTTCCGTGCCTATAAAATCATGTCCTAAACGCAAGGCTTCCTCTTTGCTATATGCAATCACATCTTTAACCTTTGGTGAAAAATTATCGTCCATTTTTTTAAGTTTATATGGTAAAATTAACTGATTTTTTTCTTTTTTTTGCACAAAAACAAGTCCACTTTTTATTAATTTAATTTTTTAACATTTTTTTAGGTCTTAAATTTGTTGTTAATCAGTTAATTATGAATGATATAGATAAGTTGTTTGTTGTTGATAAATATTAAAAAAACAAGCGTCTATTTGACTTGTAAAAAAGTGAAAAATTGTATATTGCTTTGTTAAAAAAAGACACTAAAATAAATTAAAAATATATGGCAGACGGAGAAAAACTGATACCAATAAATATTGAAGATGAAATGAAATCTGCGTACATTGATTACTCAATGTCCGTAATTGTTTCAAGAGCTTTGCCTGATGTTCGAGATGGTTTAAAACCAGTACACAGAAGGGTATTATATGGTATGCATGAATTAGGAATTAAAGCTACTGGATCTTATAAAAAATCAGCAAGAGTTGTAGGGGAAGTTTTAGGTAAATATCACCCACATGGTGATACATCTGTTTACGACTCAATGGTGCGTATGGCACAAGATTGGAGTGTGCGTTATATGATGGTTGATGGACAAGGTAACTTTGGTTCGGTTGATGGTGATAGTCCAGCAGCAATGCGTTATACAGAGGTGCGTATGCAAAAAATATCAGAAGAAATGTTATCTGATATTGAAAAAGATACTGTAGATCACAAATTAAATTTTGATGATACTTTAAATGAGCCTACAGTTTTACCAACCAGAATTCCAAACCTTTTAGTTAATGGAGCATCAGGAATTGCAGTTGGTATGGCAACAAATATGGCGCCACATAATTTAACCGAAGTTGTTAATGGAACTTTAGCTTATATTGATAACAGAGATATTGAAATTTCTGAATTAATGCAGCACATAAAAGCTCCAGATTTTCCAACAGGTGGTATTATTTATGGATATGATGGTGTAAAAGAAGCTTTTGAAACTGGTAGAGGTAGAATTGTTATGCGTGCAAAAGCTACTATTGAAGAAGTGCAAGGAAGAGAATGCATAATTGTTACCGAAATACCTTACCAAGTTAACAAGGCAGAAATGATTAAAAAAACTGCTGATTTAGTTAACGAAAAAAAATTAGAAGGTATTGCTAATATTCGTGATGAGTCGGATAGAAATGGAATGCGTATTGTGTATATATTGAAGCGTGACGCAATTCCAAATATTGTACTTAATAAATTATTTAAATACACAGCGTTACAAACGTCTTTCAGTGTAAACAATATTGCATTAGTAAAAGGTAGACCACAACAATTAAACCTAAAACAATTAATTCATTACTTTGTTGAACACAGGCATGAAGTAATTGTTAGAAGAACTGAATATGAACTTAAAAAAGCTGAAGCCAGAGCGCATATTTTAGAAGGTTTAATTATTGCAAGTGATAATATTGATGAAGTAATTAAAATAATTAGAGCTTCTTCAAATGCTGATGAAGCTAGAGAGAGTTTGATGACACGTTTTGAATTAACTGAAATTCAAGCAAGAGCCATTGTAGAAATGCGTTTGCGTCAACTTACTGGTTTAGAGCAAGATAAATTACGTGCTGAATATGAAGATATTATTAAATTAATTGCTGATTTAAAAGATATTTTAGCAAATGAACCAAGACGTTACGAAATTATTAAAGAAGAATTAGTAGCTGTTAGAGATAAATATGGCGATGATCGTAGATCGGTAATTGAATATGCAGGTGGAGATTTATCTATTGAAGATATGATTCCAAATTCAAATGTGGTTGTTACAATTTCTCATGCAGGATATGTAAAACGTACTAATCTAGATGAATATAAAGTTCAAAATAGAGGAGGTAGAGGCCAAAAAGGAGTTGCAACAAGAAATGAAGATTTCTTAGAGCATTTATTTGTTGGAACAAACCACCAATATATGCTGTTTTTTACTCAAAAAGGAAAAGTATTTTGGATGCGCGTTTATGAAATTCCAGAAGGAGGCAAAAACTCTAAAGGTAGAGCAATTCAAAACTTAATTAACATTGAACAAGATGATAAAGTAAAAGCTTTCCTTGTTACTGAAGATTTAAAAGATGAAGATTATGTAAACAACCACTACATAATTATGGCTACCAAAGAAGGTCAAGTTAAAAAAACACCGCTTGAGCAATATTCTCGTCCACGTACAAATGGTATAAATGCTATTACTATTAAAGAAGGTGATGAGTTGCTAGAAGCAAAATTAACCAATGGTACAAGTCAAATTATGTTGGCTGTAAAATCTGGTAAAGCTATTCGTTTTGAAGAAGAAAAAACACGGCCAATGGGTAGAAATGCTTCAGGTGTTAGAGGAATTAAATTAGCCAATAAAAAAGATGAAGTAATTGGTATGATTGCTGTTGACGATTTAAGTAGCAATATACTTGTGGTTTCAGAAAATGGTTATGGCAAACAATCTAGTATTGAAGATTATAGAATTACAAACCGTGGAGGTAAAGGTGTAAAAACTATTAGTATCACAGAAAAAACAGGAAATTTAGTTGCTATTAAAAATGTAACAGATGAAGACGATTTAATGATTATCAATAAATCAGGTATTACAATTCGTTTAGCAGTTACAGATTTAAGAGTTATGGGGCGTGCAACACAAGGTGTGAAACTGATTAATATTAAAGATAATGATTCAATTGCTGCAGTAGCTAAAGTACCGCATGAAGATGATGAAGATTTAGAAAATATTGATGGAATGGAAAATGGCACGGAAATTGAAAACAATAATGATGAGAGTACAAATCAAGAATAAATAAGAATAAATAAGAATAAATCAAATACAATGAAAAATCAAATATTATTTTTGTCTGTTTTTTTAATAAGCATGACAATTTTCGGACAGAAAGATGAAATAAAATCGGCCGAAAAAGCTATAAAATCAAACGATTTTAATACGGCAATATCTGCAATTCAGCAAGCTGAAAATTTAATTTCTAATGCAGACGATAAACTGAAAGCAAAATTTTATTACATAAAAGGATTAGCTTTATATCAAAATGGTGGTCCACAAATGGATGTAAATAAAACTGCAGCAGCATTTAATGAATTACTTGCTTTTGAAAAAAGCATAAATTCTTATAAATACAGTGATGAAGTTAACAGTTTAATTGGTAAAATGGTTAATGATATTGCAACAAAGGCTACTGAAGATTATACTTTAGCACTAGAAACTAAAGAACCTGAAGATTTTAAGAAAGCAGCAAAACAATTTCATCAAGTTTATTTGTTGAGTAAATCAGACACAGTATATCTAGACAATGCAGCTTTAGTTTATTATTTTGGTAAAGATTATGCTACTTCTCGAGATTTATACCAACAACTTTTAGATTTAAATTATACTGGTATTGCTGAAGAATATATTGCTACAAATAAAGCTGATGGCCAAGATGTTACTTATCCAGATAAAAAAGCAATGGATTTACAAGTTAAGTTAGGAATTGCTGAAAATCCAAGAGTTGAAGTTAAAGAATCTAGACGTGAAATGATTTTCAAAAACTTAGCACAAAATTATTCTGACCTAGGTGAGATGGATAAAGCATTAGAATATATTGCAAAAGGTAGAGTTGAATTTCCAAAAAGCTATTCATTATTAATTGACGAAGCTAATATTTATTACAAGTTAGGGGATAATGCCAAATTTAAAGAGCGTTTAGAAATGGCTATTGAAATGAATCCTACTGAGCCTACTTTATATTATAATGTAGGTGTAATGAACATGGATCAAAAAAACTTAGATGAAGCCATCAAATATTTTGAAAAAGCAATTGAGTTAAATCCAGATTATGGTGATGCATATAACAATATTGGAGCTGCAATTATTGATAAAGCTGCACCTATTATTGATGAAATGAATAAAAGTTTATCAGATTTTGCAAAATATGATAAATTACAAAAGCAGCAATTTGAAATTTACGGGAAAGCAGTTCCTTACTACGAAAAAGCTTTTGAATTAAATAAATCTAGTATAAGCGTGGTTCAAACATTAATGGGGTTATATGAAAACCTTGGAATGAATGAAAAACTTGAAGCGATGCAAGCTGTTTATGAAGAGTTAAAAGCCGAATAATTAAAATAATATAAAAAAAAAGCTCACAATTTTGTGAGCTTTTTTTTTATATTATTTTCTTAATAACTCTCAGCTTATGAGAATGTCTTTGAGTATCAATATTAAATATTCCGCTATGATCAATTCTATCAATTCTAACTTTGCCATGTGCGTGAATAATATAATTGTCATTCATAATAATACCAACATGAGTAATAGTACCTTCGTTGTTATCAAAAAAAGCTAAATCTCCAGGTTCACTTTCTTCTATAAAACTTAAAACTTCACCCTGTGTTGCTTGTTGTGATGCGTCACGTAATAATTTATACCCACAAAGTTTATAAACCATTTGTGTAAAACCAGAGCAATCAATACCAAAAGGTGATTTTCCTCCCCATAAATAAGGGGTATTTAAAAAAATATAAGCAATTTCAATAATGGAATTTTTGGTTAATTTTTTATCAAATATTTTTCCTTCATATTGGTAATTAGTGGTATTAATAACTAATTGTTGGTTGCTATAAAAAGGCAAACACGAACCAATAGGGATAGTTAAAAAACTTTGATCAGTTTTAGTTACAAAATCAATAATTTCAGCAGACAATATAGTACTAGAACTTTCAATAGATAAAAATAATTCTTCTGAAATTTCTTCATACTGTTTTTTATCTACCCAACCTTCATAATTATCAAAAGCTACTCTAATTTTACTCCAATTTTTACGTACTTCTAACACCTTAAAATGTTCACCAAATAATAATTGAGAAACCATTTCACTGGCATCATCTGGTTCAATTCTTAAGGGTATTATACTTAAATTACAAATTCCGTAATGCATATAATTTAATTACATTCGTTCAATAACAATTGCACTTGCACCGCCGCCGCCATTACAAATTCCTGCTGCTCCAAGTTTCGCATTTTTTTGTTCTAATATAGATGTTAAAGCAATTACAATTCTTGCGCCAGACATTCCTAATGGATGTCCTAAAGAAACTGCACCGCCGTTAACATTTACTTTGTCAGGATTTAATCCTAAAATTTTAATATTAGCTAAACCTACAACTGAAAAAGCTTCATTTAGTTCAAAATAATCTATTTCATTTTGATTAACACCGGCATTTGACAATGCTTTTGGTAATGCTTTTGCTGGAGCTGTTGTAAACCATTTAGGTTCATGTGCAGCATCGGCATAACCTCTTATTTTTGCAATTGGTTTTAAACCTAATTCTGTTGCTTTTTCAATACTCATTAAAACTAAAGCTGCAGCACCATCATTTAGTGTAGAAGCATTTGCGGCTGTAACTGTTCCATCTTTACTAAAAACAGGTCGTAAAGTTGGTATTTTTTCTAAAATTACATTTTTGTATTCTTCATCTTCAGAAAATAAAATTGGATCGCCTTTTCTTTGAGGAATTTCTACTGGAACAACTTCATTTTTAAAATTTCCGTTTTCCCAAGCCTTTGCAGATTTTTTGTAAGACTCAATAGCAAAATTATCTTGATCTTCTCTAGAAAAACTATATTCAGTAGCACATAAATCGCCACAAGTTCCCATATGTTGGCCATCATATACATCAGTTAAGCCATCAACTAATAAGCCGTCTTTTAAAGTAATATTGCCAAGTTTAGCACCTTTTCTACCTTCCATATAATGTGGAATACTACTCATATTTTCCATTCCACCAGCAACAACAATTTCGGCATCACCACATTTAATTGCTTGAGTTGCTAACATAATAGCTTTCATTCCTGATGAACAAACTTTATTGATAGTTGTACACGGAACAGTATTAGGAATTCCTGCAAATATAGCTGCTTGTTTAGCTGGCGCTTGTCCTAGCCCAGCAGAAACAACATTTCCCATGTAAACTTCATCAACAAGATTTGGATTTAAATTTATTTTATTTAAAGCGCCTTTTATGGCTATTGCTCCTAATTTTGTAGCTGAAATATTTGATAAGCTACCTAAAAAGCTTCCAATAGGAGTTCTGGCTACGGATACTATAACTACTTCTTTCATATACTTGGTTAAATTCAATTGCGAATTTATGAATTTTTAAGCAATCTTTTAAATTATGCAACAGTCTTTATTAAATGTAATAATTATTACTTTGAAGAGTAGTAGGTTTTATAATTTTCATGAAGTATTCAAAAACAACTAATTATGAAAAAAACTACACAATTTAAAAATCATTATATAGCTATAATTGGAGGTTCTATATCAGGCTCGGAAGCTGCTAATGTGTTGGCTCAGAATGGATTTAGAGTAGTAGTTTTTGATATGAATAAGTTGCCATATGGTAAAATAGAAGATGGTTTACCAAATTGGCATGTAAATTTAAGAGATCGGCAAATTGCTGAAATAGATTCAAAATTGGATCAAGAAAATATTCGATTTGTACCATGTGTAAAGATTGGAAATGATATTGATTTTATAGATTTAGTAAATAATTGGGGTTTTTCGGCAATTATTTTAGCAAATGGAGCTTGGCAAGATAGAACACTTCAAATTCCTTCTACCGAAAAATTTATTGATAGAGATATTATTTATCAAAATTCATTTATTAATTGGTTTAACCACAAACATGAGCATGATTATTTTGGTAAAAATTATTTTATTAAAAACAATACGGTTGTAATTGGTGGTGGTTTAGCATCATTAGATGTTATAAAAGTAGTTATGATTGAGTTGGTTAAAAAACAATTGTATTTAAAAAAAGGGATTGATATAGATCTATTTACGTTAGAAAAGGAAGGTATTTTAGATATTTTGCAAAAAAATAATACCACATTAAATGAATTAGGAATAAAAAAAGCAACATTGGTTTATAGACGAACTGCAAATGATATGCCTTTAAAATCTCCAAAAGATGAGCGTATTGAAAGTGTTGAAAAAGCAAAACTAGTTTCAGAAAAGTTGTTAAATAAATATGTTGAAAAATATCAATTCAATTTTATTCCGTTATCAATTCCTGTTAAATTAAGTGAAAAAAATGGAAAACTTTCAGGTTTAATTTTACAAAATGTAGAAATTATAAATGGAAATGTAGTTCCTATTGAAAATAGTTTTAATAAAGTAATTTGTGAAATGTTAATTTCATCTATTGGTAGTATTCCTGAGAAAATAGAAGGTTTAAATTACACTAATTCTTCTTTGAAAATGAGAGATGAGAGAGATTATCATGTGTATGGATTTGAAAATGTTTTTGCCATTGGAAACGCTGTTACTGGTAGAGGAAATATTCAAGAATCTAAACAACACGGAAAGCAGATGACTGAAATTATTATAGATAAACATTTAACTGAAGATGCCTTTGAGAAATGGTTAACAAATCATAACAATCAAATAAAAAGTAAGGTTAAAAAACAATTAAATTCTATAATTGAACAAATTAAAATACAAGAAATTAAATCCGAAGAAATAACGCAAGAAATTTTAAATAAAACTGCAGCTATTCATAAAAAATTAAATTATACTACTTATAAAAATTGGATTTTTAAAAATACGCCTATCAGATTAGAAGATATCTTAAAAAATAAAGATGATTGCAAATGTTCATAAAATAATTATTGCTATTTTTGAAATGCAAAAATAACTTCGTGAAAAACACTATAAATAAATTACTTGTAAACCACTCCTTATTTTACAAAGCACTTTTATATGTTGCTACAGTAATTTTAGTTGTGTATTTATTTCCTAAAAGTGGACATTTTAAATATGAATTTCAAAAAGGAAAACCTTGGCAATATGAAAATTATTATGCTCCTTTTGATTTTGCCATTCAAAAAACACAAGAAGAAATAGATAAAGAAATACTTGAAACCAAAGAATTTTCTAAACAATATTTTTATTATAATGAAGACATTGTTGCAAATGTAAAAGCAACAATTAATGAATTGGTTGAAGAAGTAGTTTCAGCATCAGATCTTTCTAAAGTTGAAAAAAATACTTTAATTGAAAAGTCAAATCAAATTATTGAAAAGGTTTATGAATTCGGGTATTTAGAGAGTTCTAGTGAGCAAAAAAATGAACAAACTATAATTACCTTACGAAAAGGGAATAAAATTCAGGAAATTCAACTTCATAAAATATTTTTATCAAACCAACTATTAGATTTTATTCAGGCAGAAATCGGTAAAGAACCTTTCAATGAAACCGAAATTACTGTTATTAATATAATACATAAAGAGCTAAAACCAAATGTAAGTTTTGATGAAAGTTTTACTCAAAAAGTGTTGAATGAAAATTTAAGCAAAATATCATATACAAAAGGACTTGTGTCTGAAAATGAACGAATTATTTTTAAAGGAGATATTGTTGAAGGTAAAAAATTTATGATTTTAACGTCGTTAAAAAATGAGTTTGAATCGCAAGTTTGGAGTAAATCTAATTATAATTGGATTGTTACAGGTTACACATTATTAGTCGCGTTATCCTTTTTAATGATATTTTTATTTTTAAGAAAATATCGTTTAGATATTTTTGAAAATAACACCAAAGTATCGTTTATATTTTTCAATATAATTTTAATAATATTACTAATTACATTTATAGTAAAGTACGATGCAAAGTACGTTTATATTGCACCAATAGTGATATTGCCATTAGTTCATAAAGCTTTTTTTGATGCTCGTTTAGGATTATTTACACACGTTTTAACAGTATTATTGTTAGGTTTTATAGTACCTAATAGTTTCGAATTTATTTTCTTACAAATTATAGCTGGGATTGTTACAATATTAACAATTTCTGAATTGTACAAAAGAGCCAATTTATTTATATCAGTATTGCAAATTACCTTTGTATATTTTGTAGCGTATTTTGCATTCTCTATAATTCAAGAAGGAAATGCACAAAACTTAAATTATGAAAAATTTGTTTACTTTGTTTTAAACGGAGCTGCTACATTATTTGTTTTACCGTTAATTTATATATTCGAAAGGTTATTTGGTTTAGTTTCAGACGAATCGTTAAAAGAATTATCCAATACTAATTCAAAATTATTAAGAGAATTAGCAGAAAAAGCACCTGGAACTTTTCAACATTCTTTACAAGTTGCAAATTTATGTGAAGCATGTGCAAATGAAATTCATGCAAACGCAATGTTGGTGAGAACCGGAGCATTATATCATGATATAGGAAAAATGCTAAATCCAATGTATTTTACCGAAAACCAAACAACTACAGTAAATCCACATAGTGATTTAACGCCAAAAGATAGTGCGCAAATAATTATTGACCATATTATAAATGGTGTAGAATTAGCTAAAAAAAATCATATACCAGACAGAATAATTGATTTTATAAGAACCCACCATGGAACAACATTAGTTTATTATTTTTATAAAAAAGAAGAACAATTTGTAGGTGGTAAAGTTGAATTAAACGATTTTCAATATCCAGGACCCATACCATTTTCAAAAGAAACCGCCATTTTAATGATGTGTGATTCGGTTGAAGCAGCTTCAAAAAGCTTAAAAACACCTAGCTCACAATCTATTGATGAGCTGGTTGATAAGATTGTAAATAAGCAAATGGAAGATGGTCAGTTTATGAATGCAGATATTACTTTTAAAGAATTACAAACCATTAAAAAGGTGTTAAAGAAGAAGTTAAAGAATATTTATCATTTGCGAATTGAATACCCAGAATAAATAAACTTATTTATTCTGTAAAAAAAGTAAAAAAATGTTGTGTAAATGCTTTTCTAATGCTACATTTGCACTCGCAAAAATAAGTTCATAAACATATTTTAGGAGAGGTGCCGGAGTGGTAACGGAGCAGATTGCTAATCTGTCGACGGGTAACTGTCGCCAGGGTTCGAGTCCCTGTCTCTCCGCTTTTTTTATTTTCGGGGTGTAGCGTAGCCCGGTTATCGCGCCGCGTTTGGGACGCGGAGGTCGCAGGTTCGAATCCTGCCACCCCGACAGATAACCAGGATTTTTAATCCTAATGGTCGCGTAGCTCAGCTGGATAGAGCATCTGCCTTCTAAGCAGACGGTCACAGGTTCGAATCCTGTCGCGATCACAATTGGTTGAGTTAACCAAAAAAACTAAGTGCTATTGCATAGTTAAAACGCTATGTTTTAGCACTTTATTTTTTTAACTCAATAAATCCAATTTTTTAAATGAACACTTCAGAAGCGATCACTTTGTAAATCCGTAACTGTATTTTTTTCAATTGGTTACGTTTTTTTTGTTTTGCTAAATTCACAACGGCTTCACAACTGAAATAGCTTTTAAAATGAGTTAATGAGTGTTAATTTATTTTTTAATAAATTATTTTTAGTTATTTTATTAAAAATTTATCTATGAAAAAATACAACTCTAATTCCTATATTAATAAATTAAAAATCTACGAATTAAAAGTAGTATTGTTTAATAAAAAAAGTTCACCATTACTAGAACGTAATCTCTTAGAATCTTCATAAACTTTTTACTTCATTTCTATTGCTTTCTGAAAATCATTAATATTTTCTATAGTTTTTGGCTGTTTTTTTTATTTTAGATATTAAATTATTTAAACCGCGTTTTTACCTTTTAATTCTCATTTTTTTCTTTGTTTTAAGTTGCGAAAAAAACAAATAAGTGCACAAATGCCAAATTTCAAAAGAAGATGAATGCTGTAGCTTGTTTTTATTAACTAAAGTCAATTAAATCTAATTTATTTGCCAGTAATTTTGCATAAAATTTAATATGTGAAATTATGAAACAGATAGCGAAAATTTCTGGTGTAGCGTATATAATGATTTTTCTAGCTGGTTTTTATGCCAATTTTGCGGTGCTAGAAAATCTTATAGATAGTGATGATATGCAGATAACAACAGTAAATTTCATTAATAATCATTTACAATTAGGGTATGGATTAATTGGTTTTATTATTATGTTATTTTTTGATGTATTATTGGTTAGGTCTCTTTTTGATTTGACAAAATCAATAAGCAAAAATATATCTTATTTAGCTTCTTTTTTTAGGTTATTACACGCTGTATTTTTTGGTGTTGCTTTATTTAAGTTTTTGGAAATATATCAGCTTACAAGAGAAAGTAATTCTACAAACATACAAAATAGTGTAGCGGAGTTATTATTAGATTTTGAAAAACTTTGGACAGTTGGATTGCTTTTTTTTGGAGTCCATTTAATTGTTTTGGGGTATCTAGCAATAAAATCAACATATATTCCTAAAACATTAGGAGTATTGTTGCTACTCGCAGCAATAGGTTATATAATAGATGGACTGGCAAAACTATTCATGTCAAATTATAGTGACTATAAAGATGTTTTCGAAGTTATAGTAATTATGCCTTCGGTTATAGGTGAGTTCTCGTTAGCCGTTTGGCTTTTGATTAAAGGGTTTAATAAGAAACAATTTAAAATTCTAACCACATAAATCTTGTAACATTTGTGGATGTTTTTGAGTCTTAAAATAAACTAGCAAAGATATCAAGGTGGTTTCTTAAGGTATCTTAAGATTTTTTAGAAATCAACTAACTAATTTTATCAAAACCAAAATACACATATAGCAATGCTATTTATAACAAGGATATTAAAATCATTTTTTTTAATTGTAGATTTTAGATTTCATAATCTTCATAAAATCAAGTTGATAATATTAATGCTTGGTTTTATAAGAGGGGCTCATGCACAGAGAAATGACACTATTTTGATTGAAAATGTAAATGTTATTCCGATGAATAAGGAGATTGTTTTAAACAATCAAAATATAATAATTGTTAGTGGTAAAATAATTTCTATTGAACCTTATAAAAGAGAAATAAATTACACCTCACATCTAGTAATTGATGGAACAGGAAAATATGTGATGCCTGGATTTAGTGAAATGCACTACCACTGGCGTAATAAACAAGGAGGCATAGATCGTGATTTTAAATTGCTGATTGCTAACGGTGTAACAACCGTTAGAAATATGGCAGAGTATGATTGGCAAGACCATGTAGCCATTAGAGATAGTATTTCAAAAGGAGAAAAATTTGGTCCTAATTATTATACCGCTGGACCTTATTTAAATTCTAATGATTTAAAAACAATAGTTGATGCTATTGCGGTTGTAAAGAGTCATAAAGTTAAAGGATATGACTTTTTAAAATTAGCAGATAATTTACCTAAAGATGTTTATTTAATAATATTAGAGGAATCTCAAAAACACCATGTTTCGGTAATTGGTCATGCACAACGAGAAATGCCTTTAGAATTTTCACTGCGTTTGAAGTCTATAGAACATGTAGAAGAATTTGTGTATATTTTTAAGGATGAGCAAAGAAATGATGCTTTGTTTTTAAAACAAGCAATTGAACAAATTAAAGTAAGTGGTTCTACAATAGTTCCAACCTTAGTTGTTTTTGATATGATTGTTAAAAGTATTGACAATCAAAAGTTTAAAACACTCAATCAAAATAAAAGCGCACAATATATGTTGTTAAATGATTTTAATTATTGGAGTTCCGATGAAAATCCCTATCGAAAGAACTTAAAAGGAAAAGTTATCAATGGACAAGACGCTTTACCGCTTTTAGAAGGGTATTTTAAATGGATGAAAACATTCATAAAAATGTTAGCAGATGCAGGCGTTCCATTAATGACAGGTAGTGATACGTTTGGGTTTGTAGTACCTGGGTTTTCATTGCATGAAGAATTTCAGTTTTTACAAGATTGTGGTTTATCATCTTTTCAAATTTTAAAAGCAACTACAGTAACACCAGCAAGATATTTAAATACTATAGCTACTGAAGGAACTGTTTCAGAAGGTAAAAATGCAAATTTGGTATTACTTAACAAAAACCCATTAAATGATATTGAAAACACAAAGGCTATTGAAGGCGTTTTTCTAAAAGGAAGATGGCTCGATAGAATTAAGCTAGATAGTCTATTAATGGAAACAAAAACATTAAATAAATAATCAAAAAACGAACAAAATGAAATCAAAAAATTTAAAAACAATTTTAATGCTTATAATAGCCTTATTGATTGTACAGATTACCCAATCACAAACTTTAGAGACTCAAATTGATAGTGTTCTATTGGCTGTATTTAAAGCCTCTGATGAACCTGGAGCAGTGTTTTTGGTAGCTAAAGATGGAAAACCTATGTATCGAAAAGCTTTTGGTAAATCTAACATTGAATTGGATGTGAATATGAAACCAGAAAATATTTTTCAAATAGGTTAGATGACCAAACAATTTACAGCTATTGCCATCATGTTATTAGTAGAACAAGGTAGATTAAACGTGAATGATGCGATTTCAAAATACATTTCAAATTACCCAAACGGAAAAAATATAACTATTCATCATTTATTGACGCATACATCTGGTATTAAAGACTTTACTAAGATGAAATCCATTATGAGTATTGCAAAAAAAGACCTTACACCCAAAGAATTGGTCAATTTTTTTAAAGATGAACCTGTAGATTTTTTGCCTGGAGAAAAATTTGATTATAACAATTCTGGATATGTCGTATTGGGATATATAATAGAATTAGTGTCAGGAGAGACCTATGAACACTTTATAGAAAATAACATTTTCGAAAAGCTTGGAATGAACAATTCCCGTTATGCAAGTGATAAAGAAATAGTAAAGAATAGAGCTTATGGTTATCATAATAGAGGCGAGTTTTCAAACAAAATGCAAATTAGTTTAAGAATCCCTTATGCTTCAGGCTCATTAATGTCTAACGTTGATGATATGTTGAAATGGCAAAAAGCCATTAAGAACAATTCATTAATCACAGAAGCATCAAAGGAAAAAGTATTTACTAATTACACCCTAAACAATGGAGAGCATATTAAATATGGTTATGGTTGGCATTTAAAAGATATTAATGGCATACCAACAAGAGAACATGGTGGAAGTATATTTGGATTTAAATCGATGGGAGTTTATGTGCCAAGCTTGGATATTTATGTAATAGGATTTAGTAATTGCGATTGTAATTCGCCAACAAAAATAACAAGGGATATTGCCAAACTGGTTTTAGATTGGATTCAACCACAATAATTGTATAACTTAAAAACAAAAAATTATGCCACATTTTATTATAGACTGCTCAGAACAGGTCATAAAATTAAAATCACCACAAGAAATTATACAGAACGTATATAATACTGCAGAATCAACTGGGTTGTTTCTTCCCGAAGAAATTAAAGTGAGAATCAATCCATTTCAATATTACACTATTGGTAATTCAAAAGATAACTTCATACATGTTTTTGGGAATATCATGGAAGGAAGAACCAGCCAACAAAAGTTTAATTTATCAAAGAAAATTGTTTCAGAACTCAAAGCAATGTTTCCAAAAGTGCCTATTATTTCCATAAATATTCGGGATTTTGAAAAAGCTACCTATTGTAATAAAGAAATGGTTTAAATAATATCTTTTTATGAAAAATCAAACGCTAGATAGAGGTAAGTGCGCTATATAATCTTTTGTTAAATAATAGATTTAGAAAGGTTGTGAAAAGAAAAACAAGAGCGATTAACACTATTAAAAAAATTAAAACATGAACACTTTAAAAATTAATAATCTAGAGCTGATCTATAAAAACGGACATCAAGCAATTAGAAATATTTCTTTAGAAATAAAGAATGGAATGTTTGGTTTATTGGGCCCAAATGGTGCTGGTAAATCTTCTTTAATGAAAACCATTGTTGGATTACAAAAACCCACGTCTGGCAGTATTAGTTTTAATGATGTTGATATTGTTAGCAATCCCGATAATATTAAAAAGAATTTAGGGTTTTTACCTCAGGATTTTGGAGTGTACCCTAAAGTTAGTGCTTCTAATCTTTTAAATCATATTGCTCTTTTAAAAGGCGTAAAAGATAATACAGAGCGTAAAAACCAAATTCATTATTTGTTAGAGAAAGTAAATCTATGGGATTTTAGAAACAAAGAAGTACATACATTTTCAGGTGGAATGAAACAACGTTTTGGCGTAGCTCAAGCTTTATTAGGAAACCCAAAAATAGTTATTGTTGACGAGCCTACTGCAGGTCTTGATCCAGAAGAGCGAAACCGTTTTAATATGTTGTTGAGTGATATAAGTAATGAGGTTGTTGTAATATTATCTACACATTTGGTTGAAGATGTAAAAAATTTATGCTCAGAGATGACCATTATGAACAAGGGGCAGATTTTAAAAACAGGTAAGCCAAAAGAACTAATTTCTGAACTAGAAAATAAAATTTGGTCAAAGTCAATTAAAAATGATGACCTGGAAAATTATCAATCAAATTACCAGATAATTAGTAAGCAATTAATTGAGCGTGTATTAAATATTACCATCTTTTCTGAAACAAAGCCTAAAGGTTTTGTAGCTATAACACCTTTACTGGAGCATGTATATTTTAAAACACTTGCCTAAATAATTTTTTTATGATGAATGCTATATTTCAATTCGAGTTAATTCAATTAACAAAACGATGGATTGTGTATCCAATTTTTTTGGTCATTGTATTTATAGGAGTTTTTTGCGGTAATAAATTCAATCTAACTGCAGGAGAAGGAATTTATCTAAATTCTCCATACACTATTGGTTTTATGATTGGAATGTTAAGTTTGTCTATAATCTTTTTTGCCATTCTATTTTCAAATCAATTACTATTTAAAGAATGGGATGCAAAATTTGACATTCTATTTTTTGCACTTCCGTTCTCTAAAATGACTTATTTAAATGGTAAGTTTTGGTTTCTTTTTCTTAAAACAGCTTTAAGTTTTGTTTTGTTGATTTTAGGCTTTGTAATTGGTCAAAATTTGAGAAATGGAAATGAAATACAAGCTACTTTTAATATATGGCATTATTTGTATCCACTACTTATTTTTGGCATACTTAATTGTTTTTTGGTTTGTAGCTTTTTGTTTTTCATCGCTTATTCAACACGCAAAAAATTATTAGTGGTTGTTGGAGGACTTCTACTTTATGTACTTTATATGGTGCTTTTAATTTTTTCTAACTCTCCATTCATGTCAAGTAGTTTGCCGCAGTCTATTGAAGCACAACAAATTTCTGCGTTTATTGATCCTTTCGGGTTATCAGCTTATTTTTATGAAGCAAAGACATTTTCGGTACAACAAAAGAATGAGTTTATTTTGCCATTGAGTGGGTTACTATTAATAAACAGATTAATTGTAGTACTAGTATCTGGATTCTTTTTATGGATGAGTTATAGATTGTTTACTTTTTCTAATAGTAAAACACATAAAAAGAATAAAAAAATTGAATTAGCAAAGTCAAATTCAGGAATAAAATTGACTGTTTTAAAAACACCAAAACTTAGTTTTGGAAATTTGGTGAGTTTTAAATCGTTAGTATCTTTTGCAAAAAATGATATAATGTATCTTTTTAAGAGCATTACCATTGTTGCAGTTTCTATGCTGTTGTTATTTTATATAGGAATGGAAATGTTTGCTGAAATAGATAAAGGAATTCGATTACCCGAAAAATACGCGAGCTCAGGACTTTTAGCTACGTCAATTTCTAAAAACTTTTATTTATTTGGATTATTGATTTTGGTCTATTTCATTAATGATGTTTACTGGAGAAGTCACGCTTCAGGATTTGAATTAATTGAAAAAAGTACTTATTTATCTAAAAATAAGTTAAAAGGACATTTTGTTTCCATAAGTATTTTAGTATTTTTTTTCACTTTTATTTTAATTGCTGAAGCTTTAGTATTTCAATTTAGCTATAATTACTTTTATATTGATTGGTATGCATATCTCGGTGTTACTACCTTTAATACAATTCCTTTAATAATTTTTTCAGCTTTTTTATTGTTGATAAACGATACTATAAAAAATAGATTTGTAGCCTTAGGAGTTTCAACAGTAGCAGTTTTTATATTAGCAACCCCTTTGGCTAAAACAATTATTTCATATCCATTAGTACATATATTTTCTGGTTTTAAAGGAAATTATAGCGATTTTAATGGATACGGAATTTACATTGCAGCTTTCTCACAACGATTATTTTTTGGATTCGGTTTTATTGCTTTATTATGGGTTTTAAATGATTTCCTAAAGACAAGAGTGTGGCAAATTGGAAAATCTATTTTTGTTACTGTTTTAGTGATTTTGAGTTTTTTTAGCGGAACTCATTTTATGAAATGTTACACTCCAAAGGATGAAGAAAAAGCTATTGCAGAAGCAGTACAATACGAAAAAAACTTTCGAAACTATCAAACTTTAGCACAACCAACAATTACAGATGTAACTACGGAAATTCACCTTTACCCTTCAGAAAACGCATATCAAATACATGGAGAATATATTTTAAGAAATTTAACAGAAAAACCTATAACCAATGTATTAATCAATTTTCATCCAGATTTAAAAATTGAATCGGCTTTATTTAACAATACTAATGAAAGTGTGAAAATAAATGATTATGTATCTGAAATAAAACTAAAAAAAACATTATTACCTAATGAGGAAGCAACTTTAAACTTCACGTTATCGTACAAGTGGTTTGCTGTTAATGGCCATCAATCTTTCAATGCTATTGTTAAAAATGGATCTTTTATGCGAATTAGCAACTTTTATCCTACTATTGGTTATCAAAGTGATCGAGAAATTGAAGATGAACAAAAGCGTAAAGAATTTCAACTAGGAAAAGCTTCTGAAATAAAGAAATTGGAAGCACCAGAAGTTTCTAAAAACGATTTTATAAATTTAAATATGACGCTTTCAACGGAAGCAAACCAAACGGCAGTAGGTACTGGAGATTTAGTAAAAAAATGGTCTGAAAATAATAGAAATTATTCAAGTTATGTAGCAGAAAAGTTACCATTTAGATTTGCTGTGTCATCTGCTGACTATGAGCGCAAATCAATTCAATATAAACATATAAATATCAATGTGTATTACACCAAAAATCATTTTGAAAATGTAGACCATTTGCTAGGTAATGCTAAACTAACATTGGATTATTGTACAGATAATTTTGGACCATACCCTTTTAAGAGCATCAATTTTGTTGAAGTTTCATCTTTTACAAAAGGCTTTGCTGGTACTGCGTATCCTTCAGCAATCTTTATGACCGAGGATATGATTTTTCATACAAACATTCAAACCGACACAAAACAAGATGTTATTAATGAGTTGGCAGGACACGAACTTTCACATCTTTGGTGGGGCAATAGTCAAATCAACCCAGACAATAGAGAAGGTGCTACAATGCTTACTGAAACTTTGGCAATGTATACAGAAATGATGCTGTATAAAAAGATGTATGGTAAAGAAAAAATGATGGAAAGATTACAAATTCATCAACAAATTTATGATAGCGAAAAAGGATTGTATGGCAATCACCCTCTATATAAAGTGAAGCATGGACATTCACACATTGCATATTCTAAAGGAGCAATTGTTATGGTACAATTAAGTGAATTAATTGGAGAAGAACAAGTAAATATTGCGCTCAAAAACTTCCTTTTGAACAATCAGTATCCTAAAAAACCAACATCGTTAGATTTACTTAAGGAGTTTTATAAAGTTGCACCAAATAAAACTATAAAATCTGAAATTGATAAATTATTTAAGATAATTTAAAATGAAGATTAATTACATAAAACTAAAATCACATGAAATGAAAGACATTATAAAATTATTAGGGGTAATAGGAATTTTTACTATCTCTATTTCTTGTTTTGCAAACAGCAATTTGCGTTATAGAGATTCACTGTCAGTTGACTTAATCATTAAAACAAAAGAGGTTAAAATTGGCGGTACCCTAACTATACCAACAGATCTTAAAACGTCATCCTTGGTTATAATGCTATCAGGAAGCGGTGATCAGGATAGGGACGAAACATTAGAAAGCTTTAAAATAATGAAGATTATAGCCGAACATCTAGCTTCTCAAGGAATTGCATCTTTCCGTTATGACGATAGAGGTGTAGGAGAAAGCACAGGTGATTTTGTAAATAGTACAATTGAAGACCATTCAAAGGACTTGGAAAACATAATGAACTATTTTAAAACTAGCAAAGAGCATTATTTTAAGGATTTTGTTTTATTTGGACATAGCCAGGGCGGCATTCTTGCTGGTAAAGTGGCTGTTGGGAATGAATCAGTTAAAAAGGTGGTTTTAATGGGGGCACCAGGAGTACCATTAATCGAAGTAGTAACTTATCAGGTGAGACAAGATTATGAACAAACAGATTTACCTAAAAATTTAATTGAAGCAGATGTGACTGCACATAATAAACTCATGAGGGCTATCGAAGATGATAAGAATATTAATGAAGCTTACCAATTATTCAGACAAACAACTGAATCTATTTTATTTGAAATGGATGTAAAAAATAGCGTTGATTCCGTAAAAATAAAGCAACAAGCAATAGCAAAAGCCGATGAATTTAAAATTATTTATGGGCTACCTTCTCTAACATCATTTCTTTATTACGATCCTTCAAAAGATTTAGAACAATTGGAAGTACCTGTATTGGGTTTATTTGGAGGTTTAGATTTTCAGGTTCCTATTCACCAAAATAAAGACCGAATGGAAAATGCCCTTTTAAAATCAGGGACGGATTATCATTTCATAACATTTGAGAATGCGAATCATTTTTTCCAAAAAGCAAAAACGGGTAAAAGAGATGAGTACAGCAAACTTGAAAAGAAATTTGTAGACAATTTTTTAGATGAAATTTCAAATTGGATCATCGAAAATTAATGAATTATTTAAAGCAATATAAAATGAAAAATAGAATTGACTATATAGATAAAGTTGAATATAGAGAAGTTGTAGATGTTTGGGAAGCATCTGTAAGAGCAACTCATCGCTTTTTAAAAGAAGAAGACATCGCCTATTTCAAACCTTTAATTCTGAACACTTATTTAGACGTTGTTGAATTAAGATGTTATAGAGATGAGAATTATAAAATTATTGGGTTTGTAGGTGTAGCTGATGGAAATATAGAGATGCTATTTATTCACCCAGCACATAGAGGTAGAAGAATAGGTAAAACCTTGTTGAATTATGCACTCAAAAATTTGAACGTTACCAAAGTAGATGTGAATGAACAGAATGAACAAGCTGTCGGATTTTACAAACACTGTGGCTTTGAAACCATAGGGCGATCTGAATTGGATGCCTCTGGAAAACCCTATCCAATTTTACACATGGAATTAATAAAATAAAAAACATGAAACTAAAATTTATTTTTATCACGCTATTGTTTAGTGTTCATAATATGGTTCAAGCACAACAAAACAACATAATTACACATAAAGATTGGCTCAACTATACTTTAAATCAGTATTATAAGCTCAACCTAATAGTATTTCAGCAAAACTCAACCTTAAAAGACATCGATAAAATCTTTGAACTGTTTACCGATGATTTCACTTATGTGCATCCAAACTATGGTGGTGTTTATACACGTGAAGAGCTTTACAAAGGTTACAAGAGAAATCAAGGTAATGGAGGCTATGACGGAAGTGTTGTTGATATAAAAATCCAGAACATTATTTATGGCTTAAATGCCATTACAGTAAGTAAACGCTTCATCACAAAAGAAAATGGTAAAATGGTTGAAGGTAATGAACAAATGGCACTTTTTAAATTTAAGCATGGGAAGATTTTTATGATTAAGGAGTATTGGTAACATTTTAAAAAATTGAGTAATCATGAAACACGGAATAGTAACAGGAAGTAGCAGAGGTATTGGTTTGGCAACAGTTGAGTTGTTGACCAAACATTCAAATTTTAAGGTGATTGGCTCTTCTACTTCAGGAAATCATCTATTAGATAACGTTAATTTTAAATGCTTTAAACTTGATTTAGCTAATAGCGATTCTATTGCTGAATTTGTAGAGAATTTAGGCGATGTAAAACTTGACTTTTTAATCAACAATGCAGGAATATTACTAGAAAAATGGGATGAGTCAAATATTAATATGCGGCAGTTAAAAAATACTTTTGATATTAATTTTTTTGGAACAATCGAGTTAACTGAAAAACTTTTACCATTATTAAATAAAGAAGCTCATATAGTAAACATTACTTCTGATTGGGGATCTTTTAGTGAACAGAATTTTGATGCTTTTCAGCCACATTATAAAATGTCTAAAGCAGCTTTAAATATGTATACTAAATTATTAGCAAAAAGATTAGATAACAAAGAGATAACAGTTTCATCACTAGATCCAGGATGGACACAGACAGATATGGGAGGCCAAGAAGCATCTCGTAAGCCTGAAGAAGTTGCTAATGATATTTTAAATTTATTAAGCAATAATGTTAAAAGTGGACAGTTTTGGCATCAAGGTAAGATTAGAGAATGGTAGTTAAATAGAAAATGGTTCTTAACTAAAGTCAATGAATAAATTTTAATCACATAATACTTTTGCTTTATAATAAAAATAAAATCATGAATATTAAAAAAGTATTATTTGGGATGTTAATTTGTTTGTCAATATCATCCTGTTCAGTGCAACAATTTGCGGTGAATACAGAAACACAACCATTTGAAAATGGAGGAAAAGTGTTTGGAGAAAAAACAAAAGAATTAACCTTTAAAAAAACAAGTGATTTGCATGTACTAGGTATCAATGTTAAGGAAAGTAATGTGGAAGCACTTGTTGAAGAACTGGATGCTAAAAAGTATACCATTGAAACAAAATCTAGTTTATGGCTTCAAATTCTTTCATTAGGAATAGTTGATTTTAAAACTGTTAAAGTAATTAAAAGAGAAATATAATACTCTCAAGTTAATAGTAATAATTAAGAAGTTCTGGGATTTATTTCTAGAACTTCTTTAAATTGTTGTAAAAAAAGGCAGACCTAAAATTCAATGATATGAAAGTTAAAAGAAAGAAAATATTCATTTGTGGTGGTGTTTCTTATAATTCTATAATTTCCTTGCCAGATTTTTTCGAACCCAAACCTCAAACTATTCATTCTTGTGTTTACAATGAAACCATTGGTAATACTGGAGCAGGGAAAGCTTTATCTCTTTCAAAATTAGGATTTGATACTACCTTACATTCATTATTAGGTATGGATGATTACGCAAAAAAAGTGAAAAACTATTTAACGCTTCCTAATCTTGATTTTATATATTTTATAGATCCTAATGGAACAGAAAGACATTTGAATATCTTAAATTCAAAAGGCGAACGTATTTCAATTTTTACAAATCCTAGCTCTGAAAATCCATTAATTAATTATGAAAAATATCGTAAAAATATTAATGCATCTGATTATGTAGTAATTAATATTTCAAATTATTGCAGAAATTTTCTACCTATGTGTAAAAAATTAAACAAAGAGGTTTGGACAGACTTACACGATTATGATGGAAGTAATGCATATCATCAAGATTTTATAGATGCAGCTGATTATATCTTTTTAAGTTCTGAAAATATTAAAGATTATAAATTATTTATGCTAAAAATGATTGAAGCTGGCAAAAAACTGGTTGTTTGTACTCACGGTAATAATGGTGCAACAGCTTATACCCAAAAAAAAGAGTGGTTTTATGAACCTGCTATTTTAGATTTTGAATTAATTAACAGTAATGGTGCTGGAGATAATTTTTTCTCTGGATTTCTTTATGCATATTCTAATGGAAAAACAATTCAACAATGTTTAAAATTTGGAACTATTGCTGGGGGATTATGTGTTAATTGCAATGAATTGGTTTCAGAAAAATTAAGTAAAAACATTCTGAATTTATTTTACCAAGAGTATTTTAATGAATAATTTTAGATGTAGATAAGTTATTTTTTGGCTATACGTTTTCTTATGCGACTCAAAGATTCTGGCTTTACACCTAAATAGCTGGCCAAATAGTATTGAGGCACACGTTGAATCAAATCTGGTCTTGATTCTAATAAGGTTTTATAACGTTTCTCTGGGTTTGAAGTTATAAATTGTGATAAAGTCTCTTGTTGATCACCAAAATCATTTTCCATAGTCATTCTACATAATGATTCATATTTTGGTACTCTTCTAAATAATTCCTGTTCTTTTTCAAAATTTAAAACAGCTAATCTACAGTCTTCAACACATTCAAAATAATGATTTGCAGGCGTTTTATTCTTGTAACTTTGTAATGAAGCTATAGATTCATCTTCAACATAAAACTCTGTTGTTCGTTCTTCACCGTCAATAATATAATACTTTCTTACACAACCTTCAATAACAAAATAAGAATCTCTAGAAACTTGTCCCTCTTTTAAAAGTAGTTCGCCTTTTTTAAAATTTTTAATTGGAATACATTCCATAAAGGCTTTACTCTCTTCGTCGTTTAAAGTGAGAAATCTAGAAATAAGTTTTACAATATCATTTTCTACTTTCATAATAGTTATGATTCTAATAGTAGCTAAAATAAAAAAAGTTTGAGTAATCACCCAAACTTTAAAATAATAATATGTTGTTATTACAATACTTCAAATAATTGATCTATTGGTTTTCTAACTTTTGGAAGTCCAATAGTGTAATCATCAAAATGTCTATATCCTATAGTTGCTATAACGTAAGCATTTAAACCTTTTTTATTCAAACCAAGAATTTTATTATATTCTTTAGGATCAAATCCCTCCATAGGGCATGCGTCTATTTTTAATTCTGCACAAGCGCTTAATAAGTTTCCAAGTGCTAAATATGTTTGTGATTTTAGCCATCCTGTTTTTTCTTCCTGAGACTTTTCAGCTAATTTAGATTTTATAAAATCACCATATCCATTTAGTCTTTCTAAATCGAGATTTCTAGTTTCAGCTGTATGCTTTATAAAATCATCTATGGCTTCAGGAGTGGCATCTGTATAATTACAAAAAACAAATAAGTGAGAGGCATCTGTTATTTGACTTTGATTCCATGAAGCTGATTTTAACCTTTCTCTAATTTCTGGATTTTCAATTATTAAAACTTTATACAACTGCAAACCATATGAAGAAACCGATAATTGAATAGCTTCCTTTATCTTGTTTAGATCGTTTTCAGACACCTTTTTTGTAGTGTCAAATTTTTTTGTGGCATAACGCCAATGTAAATTTTTAATTAATTCCATTTTATTGTGTTTTTAATTTATAATTATTCATTGTAAAGTCTATTTTAAATCCAAGGTTTTCATACATTTTTTTTGCTATTGAAGAAGCTTGCAAAGTTGCGAGAGTTGCACCTTGTTTTAAAGCTTCATTTAAAATAAAGTGCATGATTTCTTTGGCATAGCCTTTTCCTCTCATATCTGGTAAAACACCTAAACTGTGTATGCCTGCAATGTTATTGTTTTGATGTAATATGATAGTACCAATCACTGTTTTTTTGTCATAGATTATATAGTATTTGATTTTATCCATACTTTTTAATACTGTTTCAGCGCTAATTAAATATCCAAAAGCTTCCTTGAAAATAGAACTCCATTTTTTAGCTTCAGCTTTATTTGTTACCATTTTGAGATTTATCCGTGTTGATTGTGGGAAATATTGATTTAGTTTTAAGCTCATTCCAGGTAAAGAAGAAGTTAATTTAAAGCCTAAACTTTCTATTAAAGTAGTATTATTAACTTCTAAATTTTCAAAATTTACAAATCGAAGATTAGCATTTGAGTTTTCTGAAATTTCTTTAATGCTTTGTATAATATCAACAGATAACTGTTGTGTTGTCCAAATTCTGTTTGGCCATTCAGCATTATTTATTTGACAACAACTAATCAAGTGGTCAGTTGCAAAACCATTAAATGGTTTACTAGCAATAGTCCATAAATTTGTTAAATTATTTATGTTGTTTTTTATGTTTTCCATGATAATTTTATTTTGTATTTATGAGTATTATTCCGATTAACATAGCTACTGTTCCCAAGAGCCTTTTGGTTGTTATTGGTTCCACAGGTAAATTAAGCCAACCGTATTTTCCAGCTATTAATGAAAAGATGAGCTGTCCACAAAGTCCAAGGGCAATCATTTTAGATATACCAATTTTAGGAATGGTATAGAAATAAATGTAAATTCCAATAACACTAAACAATCCGCCAATAAACCATAAATACCATGGAACTTGAGTTGTAACAAGAGATTGAACGCTCACTTTTTCAAAGAAGAAAAGAAATATAATTCCAAAAACTACACTACTTATGGATGAGGATATAACTGCAAGTACAGGTTGTTTTAGAATATTTCCTAATTGTGAATTGAATCCAGCTTGAATGGCAAGAAAAATACCTCCTGTTAAGGCTAAAAGAGTTAGTATATATAGTTTCATATCAAATATATTTTAATCCCATTTGTTTTTTGTTGATAAAGCATATTTACCAGCACCACTAATAAATAAAGAGAGTCCAAACATCATGTATATGAAAATTAGACCAATTGCCCATCCTCCAAATTCGTTTAACTTTAGTAAGTTTGGAAGCTGAACCATTAAAATTGCTACAAGACAATTAATAGCAAATATTAGCCCTGCTAATTTTGTTCTAAATCCGATAATAATTAAAATTGGTGCAATTATTTCTCCTATATAAACTCCATAATTAAGAAATGATGGAAGCCCATACTGGTTAAGTAAGCTTGTTATAAATTCATTCCCAAAAATCAATTTGGTAATACCGTAAACTAGCATTGTAAAAGCAATGCTTACTCTTAAAATCAAGAGTCCTATTTGTTGTTTTGTATTCATAATATGTAAAATTTAAAAGTTGTATTTTGCAAATATTCCATAGTTTTCTAATGTCTTATTAGCCTTAGTAAATTGATCGAAATTAAAGGCTCCACCCATAATAAGTTGTTGTTTTTTGACTCCAACTCTCAGTTGTTGTATACCTCTGTCTAATTGTTTTAAATCTGTGTTAACTACAGCGAAAAGATTTATATAAGCCTTGGTTTTTTGAGTCAAGTTTGGAGTAAAGTTCGTTGATAGTGTTTGCTCTAAAGTAAATCCATTTTGAAAGGTACTACCAACAATATAGCTCAATTTAAAATTAGTAGTATTATATTGGTATTGTGAATTTAGAGTTGCAAATGCTCCTGGGTTTTTAATGCCAAAAGCAGCATTAGCTTTAAAATTTTTATTTAATCCATGCGACAACATATTTCTTATAAAAAAAATATTGTTTTTATCATTAACATGCTCCGTATCAAATAAGGAAACATTATTAATAGACCATTTGTCATTAAAGCTGTATTCAATGAAATGCTGATAGGTAGTGGAACGATTTCCAATTACCATTTCTGAAGAAAAACTAATACTTTGTGCATTTGATACTAGTGTTCCAAATATTATATATACCAATAAGTTTATAAATCGTAACATAACCCATTTATTATTTTATGGGTCAAAATTAGAAAGCCGTTAGAAGAAAAAACTTAAGATATCTTAAGAAGCTCAATTAAGAGTGTTTTTTTCGTAAATAACTTAAGAATTCTGGAGTCACTCCAAGGTAAGAAGCAATTATATATTGAGGAACGCGTTGTTCAATATCACGGTAAGATTTTCTAAATTTATCATAACGTTCATAAGCATCATCACACATACTATCAATTACCCGTTCTTGTACCGCAACATAAGCACTTTGTATTTTAATACGGAAAAAATTTGATATTGCAGGAACTTCAATATAGAGTTTTTCTAATTCTACTTTAGGTAATCGTATTAGGTGAGTTTTTTCTAATGCTTGAACATACATCCGAGATTTTTTTCGACTTAAATAACTGTATAAATCATTAATCCACCATTCTTCTATCCCTAATTGCAAGGTGTGTTCTTGCCCATTTTCATCTAAATAATAACTACGCATAGAGCCTTGAACAATAAAATTCATGGTGTTTGCAGTTTCTCCAGGTTTAATTAAAAATTCTTTTTTATTTAATTCTTTGAATTTTATAATTGAAGTCAATTTTTCTATTGCTGATTTATTAAGAGAAACCTCTTGTTTAAGATGCTTAATTAATAACTGAGTTTGTTGTTTGAAGTCCATTTCATTAAAATTAATAACCTTGAGTGGGGTTGATAATTGATTGAAAATTCAACTTTTTTAAAAGCTAATTTATTGTAACCAACTTTTATAGTAAAACAGTCAAAAGTTTCATTAATCAAATCAAATTCTTATTTGCATAATTTATTTTTTGAAAATATAATTACTTATTTTTTAATCAAATTTAACTAATTAACACCTACAACAACCTATTTTCTAGCTTAAAATTTTTGCAATTTATTAGGTGTTTTTCAGAAAGTGATAAAGTTAACTTATTATTTTAGCGTGTAGCTTTTAATTAAAATTGTTTAAAAATACCATTTATAACATCTGTTTGTTAATATAATATACCAATGCAAATCACTTCAAAATCATAGCAATATTACAATTCTTTAATAAGAGTAATAATTCTGAAAATGAATATTTTAGTGATAATATTACAGAAGAAATAATAAATGCACTTACTTCAACAGAAGGTTTGAAAGTTATTGCTAGAACTTCATCATTTGCATTTAAAGGTAAAAACATTGATATACGTGGTATTGCTGAAAAGTTGTGTGTGAAAACAATTTTAGAAGGAAGTGTAAGGGTAGTAAAAATAAGTTTCAACATGTGATATTTATTGATGTAAGCCACTAATCAAGTAAACAATAAAAACTATGAAATTACAAGAAGCGTTTAACTTTTTTAAAAGTTTAAAAACAAAAACAACTAATAAGTATGAAATTAAAGTATACAATAAATTTCTTTATATACTATCTGATTTGCAGACAAGAGAGTTTACAATTGATGAAATAGATTTTATAGAAATGGAACTTGATAGTTTAAATTTAAACTCAAATCCTGAAAACAGAAAAAATACTTTAGGAAAGCCTTATGAAAATTTGAAAAATAGTTAAAGGATACATTTTCTTTAACAGCTAAAGGGTATTACACCAATCTTGGTTTAGGTTTAGGAGCTTCTTTTGGAATTCTTTTTGGAATTCTTTTTTTAAACAGTTTTTAGCGGTCTTTAAGCATAGCTTTGAGCTTAAGTATTGGAATGATAATTGTGTTATTATTGGTCGATATTTGGATACTCAGGCCAAAACTGCAGGAAAAACTGCTACATCTCCACAGCCAATAGGCACGTTTATATCTAATGCTTGATGTAATGTTAAATTTGTAGGAGCCGAGGGTTGTTGATGATAAGAAGGGAAATTTAATGCAGCAATTTCGGCCGAATCTCTAAATCCATCGTCTGTAACAATTCCTGCAGCACCTCTACAATTAATTGAGTAACCAAAATTGATCCTGGCGATGCGGCTCTTGCGTTATTTCTTAACACTGAACCTTCAGGGCATTCTTCAACAGCAATTCTCTGTGGATGTTTTGGGTCTTTAAAAGCACTAATAGTATTCAAATCTTCTCTAGCTGGAATATAACGTGATGTAAATGCAGTTCCCACCATAGTTGGTTTTCCTAACTTTAGAGGTTTTACATTTTGTATAAACTGATTTTTAAATCCACGTTTAAATAAACAAGTTGCAATTGTAGCAGAGCTTACTTTTTGTAACTTTTGCTTAGTTGTTATAGAAAGTGTATACATTTTTTATGTTAATTTTAAAGAATAGTATGGTTACTTAAACAAATATACATATATTTGGTAAACCAATTTGGTAAACCAATTATATTTTTTTAATATGAAATCAAAATTATTATATTATTTATGCTTTTTTATTATTTTTTCAATTAGTATTTCTTGTCAAAAATCAGTAGTTTCTATTGTGTTAGTTCATAATGTTGATGAATACAATAATGCTGTAACAAACGCAAAAGCTGGTGATGAAATTGTTTTGGCAAACGGAATTTGGAAAGATGTTGAGTTAGTTTTTAAAGGTGAAGGGACTTTAGACAACCCAATTAAATTAAAGGCAGAAACTGCAGGTGAAGTTTTTATTGAAGGCGCTTCTAACTTAAAAATAGGAGGGAAGTACTTAGAAGTTAGTGGTTTGTATTTTAGAAATGGATACACACCTTCTAAAACAGTAATTGAATTTTTTGCCGATAAGGAAACTTTTGCAAATAATTGTAAAGTTACCAATTGTGTTATTGAAGATTATACACAACCTAATAAAGAGGATACAGATCATTGGGTAGAGTTTTGGGGAAGAAATAACGAGTTAAGTAATTGTTATTTAGCTGGGAAGTCTAATTTTGGTCCTACTATTCGAGTTTTTTTAAAAGGAAATGAACATATAAAAAACTATCATAAAATTATAAACAATTACTTCGGTCCTCGTCCAAGAAAAGGTGGTCCGCACGGAGAAACATTGCAAATTGGAGATAGTGGAACGTCTATGACTCCATCTAATACAATAGTTTCAAATAATTATTTTGATCGCTGTAATGGTGAGGTTGAAATTATTTCAAGCAAATCAAATAACAATGAATTTAGAAATAATATTTTCTTTGAATGTGAAGGCTCCCTAGTGTTGCGTCATGGAAATTATGCAACAATTGATGGTAATATTTTTATAGGAAATGATAATTCAAATTTTATTGGAGGAATACGTGTTATAAATACAGGACATTGGATTACCAATAATTATTTTTATAAAATTAATGGTTCTGAATTTAGAAGCGCATTGGCAGTAATGAATGGAATTCCTAAATCACCATTAAATAGATATAACCAAGTTACAGATGTTGTTGTTGCATACAATTCATACATAAATTGTAAATCGCCATTTAATTTTAGTGTGGGTGCAAATGTTGATAAAAAAGATGTTTTACCTGCTTCTGAAATTCGTTCTGAAAGACCAGAACGAACAATTGTAGCCAATAATTTAATTTATAATGAAACAAATGGTGAATATCCAATTGTAAATTATGACAAAGTTGATGGTGTAACTTTTAAAAATAATCTTATAAATAGTGACAATAAAAGCGACGTTAAAAGTGATGGTATAATTACCAAAAATTTTGAAGTAAATAAGTTGTTAGATTGGTTATATGTACCAACACAAAACAATGAAGATGTATACGTTGGATTTGATTTTGATACTATTAAAACCGATTTATTTGGAAATGTTAGAAGAGAATTAAACGCCGTTGGTGCAATTCTTGTGCCTGTAAATGAGAATAAAATAAAAATAAATAAAAAAGCTTACGGACCAAATTGGTTTACGGTTGAAAAAGTAAAACAAGATGCAAAAATAATAAATGTATCTTCGGATGTAAATTTGCAAAATGAAATTCAAAATGCTAGTGCTGGTGATGTAATTGTTTTAAATACAGGAGTTTATAATGTAAACCAATCGTTAGTAATTAATAAAAGAATTACTTTAAAATCAGCAGACAGCACTTCAAAAACTATATTAAATTTTATTGAAAATAAACAAGGTGCGGCATTTCAAATGCATCCTAAAGGAAATTTAATCTTGGAAAATATTTTACTTGATGGAAATTCTGATCAAGATGCAATAGCAACTCTTGATAAAAATATGTCAAGTGCATTTAATATTTGGATTAAAAATTCAGAAATAAATAATTTTAAAAGTGTTTTAAAAGTCTCTAAAGGTTCTTTTGCTGATACAGTTTATGTTGCAAATTCAACAATTAAAAACTGTATAAATGGTATTCAGCTAGCTGAAGAAATTGAAGATAAAGGTGATTATAATGCAGAGTTTTTATTTGTAAAAGATTCTAAGTTTGAAGGGGTTCAAAAAAATGTAATCAATTATTATAGAGGAGGTTATGATGAGTCTACAATTGGAGGAAACTTAAAAATTACAAATAGTGAGTTTACAAATTGTGGAAAATTAGAAGAAACAAATATTCTAATAAAATCAAGAGGAATAGTAAATGTAGAGATTTCAAACAATAAATTTTTAAATAATCCTGTAAAATTAATTGCCATTTTATGGGGAGAAAAAGGACAAAAACCTTTAAATAACACAATTTCAAACTCTGGAAAATTTGAAATTCAACAAAATTTAAAATTGAAATTAATGTATTAACTTTTGGTTTAAATGCTGTGTTAAAAAGATGTTTTTAAATAACGTATAAAATTTTATAATGAAATTAAAATATTCATTTTTAGTTGTCGTATTATTGATAAGTTTTATTGGATTTTCACAGAAAATTTCTGAGAGTTCAATAATTAGAAATGATAAATTGGCAAATTTTTTAAAAGCAGATGTTAAAGCTACTTTTAAAAATAAAAGAAATATTTCTAACAATGAATTAGCAGCATATTTTAGAGAAAAATTTGCTGAACGCTATTTTTTTAATTGGAAAAATTTTGATGTCAGATTTCAAAAATACCAGGAATATTATCCAAATTCTAAAAAGGTACATGATGAAAGGTCTGCTGATCATATGTCAAAATTTTCTGCAACTACAAAATGGAAATTGCCGTTTAATTATTTAAACGGACAAGAAGTGAATGCATATGCAGTGAGGCATTTGGCACGTCAACATAAAATGGTTGATATAGCTTTTCAATATCATTATACTGGTAAAAACCCAGCATATTTAAATTATTTCAAAAATCAATTAAAATCTTTAAATACTGCATTAAATTCCAATCAATTTGAGCAAATGGAAGATGGAAATGGTACTTATGAAGCTTTCCGTTCTGGTTATCGTGTATTAAATTGGTTACAAATTCATTCTTTTTTTCTAGGTGAAGAACAATATTCTGATGAAGATCAATTAACAACAATTGCAACTTTATTGCAGCACGGTGCAAACTTGTATGCTGAAAATGACTCATTTGTTCCTGGAAATCATCAAACCAGAGGAATGTCGGCTTTAGCAATGCTATCAATATTGTTTAGAGATTTTGAAGGTACAGATTTATGGTACAATCGTTCTATGAAATTGTTAGAAGAGCATTTAGCGAAAGAAATTAATGATGATGGTTTTCAGTTTGAGCGAAGTATTCATTATCATATGAGCGATATTGATAACTATTATTATGTTTACCAATTGGCTAAAACAAGTAGCCTTAAAATTAATGAGTTTTGGGAAAATAAACTAAAATCATTATTTACAACATTGGTAAAAATTGCTTATCCAAATGGTTATGCTCCTGTTCTACAGGATGATACTGATAATCCTTGGGCTGAAAAAAATGATATATCTGGAGCATTAACATTAGGTTATTTGCTGTTTGGCGATGCTGAAATGGGTTATTTTGCTAAAAATTCTGTTGATGCTAATATGTATTGGTTTTTAAATGATGAACAGTTAGCTATGCTAAATACTATAAAAAGCAAACAACCAGAAATCAACTCAGTTTCATTTCCAACTACTGGGTATTATATTTTTAGAGAAGGATGGAATGCAGGCGATAAAATGATGGTTGTTACCGCTGGATTAGATAAAGAAAAACCAGACCATCAGCATGGAGATATGTTAGGAATACAAGCTATGGCTTTTGAAAAAGTGATTTTACCAAATTACCAAGTGCGTTATTCATTACCTGATTATGAGTTTTTTAAAAATTCAACAGTCAAAAATGTAGCTTTGGTTGATGATGAGTTGCAAGGAAAAAAATATAAAGGAAATCAAGGTGGAAGTGGTTTTGGAAAGTTTGGTAAATTACCAAAACCAACTACAATTATGTGGAAAACTGGAGATGAAATTGAATATTTTGTAGGTTCACACAACGGATTTAATAATATTGGTGTAGATTATTCTAGACAAGTAATATCTGTAACTAATGAATTTTGGATTGTAAAAGATAATTTTGCATCTGAAAATACACATTTGTATAAACAAGTTTGGCAAGGACATTATTCCTTAGAAAATTCTCCAAAATTATTGCGTGCAACTTTTGATGATGCTACCGGAAATGATATTTTTCAATTAATAACAGTTGATGAGGTAAAATCTTCAGGAGCAAGAGGTAAACAATGGTCTGTAGTTTCTAAAAACAACGTAACTAATTTTAGCTTTATTACGGTTATTTATCCGTATAAAGGATTTGAAAATAGAATAGATGAAACTTTAAAAAACAAAGTTTTTAATGGTTGGAAATTAAATGATTCAAATTGGACTTTTGAAGGAGATAATCTTGTTTCCCTTTCAAAAGAAAATAAATTGTTAGCATTTTCAGTCAATAAAATTACTTTTGGCGATTTTAAAATTGAAACATCTAACAAAGCTGATTTTTATATTATAAATAAAGGCAATAAAGTGATTGTTCAATTAATTGGTGATAAAGATATTCAACTTCAACTTAGTGGTTTTAAGGAATGTTTTGTTAATGCTCAAAAAATGACTTCTAAAATTAATTTAAATATTGGAGATGAGGCAGTTATTTACTTAAATTGAATTAGTTATTGCCTAATAAATCACTTTTTTAAAATGATTTTCATCAAGTAAACTTTAATTCTTTAATAATTTTTAAATAAAAACGAATAAATGAACTTTATAAAAAATAGTCAAATTTTAATAGTTGCTTTACTTTTAATAAATGTCTCATGCAGCGCACAAACTAAAGTTTCATCAAAAAAGACAACAAATAATGTACATCCAAATTTAATTTTAACACAAAAAGGTGTTGTAAAAATTAGAGCAGAATTAGGAAAAGTACCACTTTTTGATGCTACACTAGCAAAAGTTAAAGCTGAGGTTGATGCAGAAATTTTAAACGGTATAGAAGTACCTATTCCAAAAGATTTTTCTGGAGGATATACGCATGAACGTCATAAAAAGAATTTTTTAATTGTTCAAAAAGCAGGTGTTTTATATCAAATTTTAGATGATGAAAAATATGCCAAATACGTAAAGGATATGTTATTTGCTTATGAAAAAATGTATCCAACCTTACCAATTCATCCACAAACTCGTTCGTATGCCCGTGGTAAACTTTTTTGGCAATGTTTAAATGATTCTAATTGGTTGGTTTATGTTAGTCAAGCTTATGATTGTGTATATAATTATTTAACGTTAAAAGAAAGAAAACAATTAGAAAATAATTTATTTAAACCTTATGCAGATTTTATCTCTAAAGGAAATCCTCAATTTTTTAACAGAGTGCATAACCATAGTACTTGGGGGAATGTAGCAGTTGGAATGATTGCTTTAGTAATGGATGATAATGAATTATTAAACAGATCTTTACATGGTTTAAAAGTAGATAATATTGATCCTAATGCAAAAGATAATGATGGTGGATTTATTAAAAAAGAAGGACAAAAAGTAGGTTTTTTAGCAAACATTGATGAACCTTTTTCACCAGATGGTTATTATACTGAAGGTCCATATTATCAGCGTTATGCAATGTATCCATTTTTAGTTTTTGCCGAAGCGTTACACAATGTTAAACCTGAAATGAAAATTTTTGAATATAAAAATGGGGTTTTACTAAAATCAGTAACTACATTATTAAATTTAACAGATGCTGATGGAGAATTTTTTCCTTTAAATGATGGACAAAAAGGAATGTCTTATTACTCTCGTGAGTTGGTTTCATCGGTTGATATTGCTTACTTTTTTGGAGAAAATAATCCAGAATTATTATCAATAGCCAAAGAACAAGGTGAAGTTTTGTTAGATGAAACAGGTTTAGCTGTAGCTATTGGGGTTAGAGAAGGTTTGGCAAAACCTTTTGTTAAAAAATCTGTTGAATATAGTGATGGAGCTGATGGTTTAAAAGGTGGTATTGGAATTTTAAGAGCAAAAGGATCAAATGATGAGTTAACATTAGTCGCAAAATATTCTGCTCAAGGATTAAGTCACGGACATTATGATAAATTGTCATTTTCATATTATGAAGGAGGAAACGAAATTTTACAAGATTACGGCTTAACACGTTTTGTAAATATTCAACAAAAAGGTGGTGGTAATTATTTAAAAGAAAATACTACTTGGGCAAAGCAAACAATTGCACATAATACCATTGTTCAAAATGAAACTTCACATTTTGGAGGAGATTTTGAAACAGGAAGTTTAAATCATTCTAATAAATATTTGTTTGATATATCAAACCCAAATATACAGGTTGTTAGTGCAAAAGAACCAAACGCATATCCAGGAACTGAATTGCATAGAATTCAATTTTTATTGAAGGATGAAGATTTTGAAAATCCTATTTTATTAGATATTTTTAATGTAACATCATCAAAAGAGAATCAATACGATTTACCATTTTATTATTTGGGACAATTAATTTCTACCAACTTTAACTATACTACTCCAAAATTTTTATGTCCATTAGGAAATGCAAATGGTTATCAGCATTTATGGAATGAAGGTGTTGGCAGTTCAACAAATAACAATGCAAAAATAACTTGGTTAAATAAAGAGCGTTTTTATACGCTTACAACGTTAGTTTCTGAAAATGATTCGCTAATATTTACGAGTATTGGAGCTAATGATCCTAATTTTAATTTACGTAAAGATTCTGGATTTATTGTTAGAAAGAAAAACACTAAAAATGCTCAGTTTATTTCGGTAATAGAATCACACGGACATTATAGTCCTGTTAGTGAAATAGCTACAAATGCTTTTAGTACAATAAAAAATATTAGAGTTGTATTTGCTAATGAAAATTATATTGCAATTTCAATAGAAACTGTAAATAACAACAAAAAATTAGTTGCAGTATCATTAAATGATGCTTCAAAAACATCAAATCATAAAATAGTAATAGAGGATAAGTTGGTTGAATGGACTGGTGCTTATCATTTTAATAATTTAAATTAAACTAGAAATATATGGAAAGTTTTGGATCAAGTAAAGAGTTTTTATTAGATGAAAACCAAGAATGGGAAGTTGTAGGTGAAGGTGTTAAGCGTAAAATAATGGGTTATGATGATAAAATCATGCTTGTTAAAGTAAATTTTGATGAAGGTGGTATTGGTTATAAACATGAGCATTATCATTCACAAGTTACTTATGTAGCAAGTGGAGAATTTGAATTTTCAATTGGTGATGAAACAAAAATTGTAAAAGAAGGTGATTCAGTTTATATTCCGCCAAATGTACTTCACGGAGCCATTTGCAAAAAAGGAGGTATTTTAATTGATGTATTTAGTCCAATAAGAGAAGATTTCATGGCGCCTAAAAAAGGATAACTTTTAAGCGTAATTAATACATTATATCGCACACAGTTAGATATTTAGCGTAGTTTCGAATATTTTCGTTAATTGTTTAAAAATAATGTTTCCAATATTTTTTTTTAACATTTATTTAATATATATTTGGTTATCCAAATTGGTAAACCAGTTTGGATAACCAAAAAAATATAATATTAATAATTAAAACTGTGTTAATAAATGAAATGTTAAAAATCTTTAAATAAAAAAAAAGGACAGGTGCACGCCTATCCTTTCTTAAAAAATTTACTTCTTTTAGGAGGGAAGTAAAATTAAAATTACATGTTATTACTTTTATAAAAACACGATTTAACAAAGTTACAAAAAACAATTCATAAATTCAGAATTGCTGTGTTTTTAAAAGGTGGAAGATTAAACAAGATTTAAAAATCTATTCTAAAAAATTAATATTCAAGCATATTAATTAAAACTAAACTCAAACATAAAAATTTTATTATGAATTTAAAAATCAAGCTAACGCTTCTGGTAATATTTTTGGTAAATATTACTTTAATTGCTCAGAGTAGCTTTACAATTACTGGTACAGTATTGTCCCAAACTGATAATTCACCAATTCCTGGTGCTAGTATAATTATTAAAGGAAGTACTAAAGGTACTTCAACTGATTTTGATGGTAAATTTTCTTTAAATATAACTTCAGGTGATGTATTAGAAATTTCTTTTTTAGGATTTACTACCAAGTTAGTTCCAATTGCTAATCAAAAAGATGTTACAATTGTTTTATCCGAATCAACAAATACTTTAGATGAAATTGTTGTTGTAGGTTATGGAACTCAAAGAAAATCACATTTAAGTGGTTCAATTTCAAAAGTTGTTAACGAAAGCCTAGATCAAATTGCAACCGCAAGAGCTGATGACGCTTTAGTTGGGCAAGTTTCAGGTGTAAATATTCAAGCTACAAATCCGGAAGCTGGTGAGGCTCCAACTATCCGTATTAGAGGTGTTGGATCTATTAACGCATCATCAAACCCATTATTGGTTATAGATGGAGTGCCTGTTGATATTGAGTTTTTTGGAAATTTAAATATGAACGATGTTGAATCTATTGAAGTATTAAAAGATGCTGCATCTTCTGCAATTTATGGTTCTCAAGGAGCAAATGGTGTAATTATGGTTACCACTAAGCAAGGAAAAGAAGGTAAAGTAAGATTTAGCTTAAGTACTTTTACAGGTTTTAAATCTGTACCAACAAATGACAATTACAATATGTCATTAAAAGAATGGACAGCAATGGAACTAGCAGCAACCGGTACACTTTCGTATCCTACAACTTTTAAAAATTTATTAGGAGTTGACCATAATTGGCAAGATGATATATATGACGGTGGTACTATAACAAGCCATAACTTAAGTGTGCGTGGAGGTACTGATAAAACAAAATTCTCAGCATCTTTAGGATATTTACATGATGAAGGTGTTATTATAACTGATGATTACAAAAAATACAATTTAAAACTAAAAGTTGATACTAAAGTTAGTGACAAAGTTTCATTTGGAGCAAACCTATCTCCTTCATTTACAGAAAGAAGACGTTTAGATGGAGATACTTATGGAGTATTACGTCAAGGACCTTGGTTGCCAATTTATTTAGATGAGCATACTATTCAATTTGTAAATAGAACATATTCTAACGGTAAATATGCAAACGTTCAAGTAGGTGATTATGCAATGCAAGATATGTTTAGAGATTATCCTGTAACTATTGATGGTGTTACAAAAAACACTAGCATCAGATATTCTGGAGATTCAAACCCTTTTGCACAGTTTAATGAGGTTAATTTTAATGAAGACAGATTTAGCTTATCAGGTAATTTATATTTACAATATAATTTAACAGATAACCTAAGCTTTAAAACATCTTTAGGAGGTTCATACCGTGCAAATAGAGATGAAAGATATATTGGTGTATTACAACACTCAACAGGTAAAGATAGAGCAAGTTCAAGATTTAGAAGTACTCATGAAATTTCATTAGTAAATGATAACTTATTCTTATACAACAAAGAATTTGGAAAACACGAAATTAATGCAGTAGTGGGTGTTTCAGCTCAAAAAGAAAATACTTTTAGAACAGAAACAACTGGTATTGGATATGAGTTTGATTATATTGAAACTTTAAATGCTGCAACAATTATTTCAAATGCAACATCATACGAAATTGATAGAAGAATGTTGTCATTTTTAGGAAGAGTTAATTATGCATATGATGGTAAATATTTAGTATCATTAAGTATGAGACGTGATGGTAGTTCTGTTTTTGGTCCTGACAAAAAATATGGTAATTTCCCTGCAGCTTCAGTTGGTTGGAATGCATATAAAGAAGACTTCTTAAAAGACAGCGACATTATTTCTAATTTAAAAGTTAGATTTAGTTATGGGGTAACAGGTACTGATGCTATTGATGAATACAAATACTTAGCTTTATTAGAAACTTCATCAGCAGTTGTAAATGGAAGCGTAACTTCATCTTTTAATCCTGCAAATATTTCTAACCCAGATTTACAATGGGAACGTTCTATAGAATGGAACCCAGGTGTTGATTTCGGATTCTTTAATAATAGAATTTCAGGTTCTATAGACTATTATAATAGAACAAGTGATAATTTATTACTATTCTTAGATATTCCTTCGGTTACAGGTTTTACAAACACAGATGTAAACCTTGGTCAAGTTGAAAACGCAGGTTTTGAATTAGAGTTAAGAACTAGAAATATATCAAAAGATAAATTTAGTTGGAATACTTCAATTTTAGCATCAAGAAACAAAAACACTTTATTAGATTTTGGTACAGCTAATGGATTAATATCAAGTGTTGATGAAAAAAGAGCTTCAGAGTGGATAAACCTTGTTGGTCACCCAATTTCATCTTTTTACGGATATGTAGTTGACAAACAAATTCCAACAGAATATTTAAAAGATCCATGGGCAGTTGTAGGTGGTCAAGCACAAGATGTTTATGTAAAAGATTTAAATGGTGATGGACTTATTGATGCTGATGATAAAACAATATTAGGTGATCCATATCCAGACATTGTTTGGAGTTTATCAAATGAATTTGTTTTAGGTGATTTTGATTTTAGCTTTATGTTCCAAGGAAGTCACGGAGCTGAAATTAGAAACATGGAAGTACAATATTATTACAATCATTTTAATAGCGGAATGGATTTTGATCCAGCTATTACTCCTAATCAAGGATTTATCCAAGAAAAAATATTTACAAGTGATATTATTCAAAATGCATCTTTTGTTGCACTTAGAAACGTAAATATTGGCTATAAACTTCCAGAAAGTATATTGAAGAAATTTCAATTAAGTAGTGCTAGAATTTATGCAACAGGACAAAATTTATTGTTCTTAACAGCAGATAATTATACAGGTGCTAATCCAGAAGCAATGCATGGTTATAATACAGTTACTCAATATGGGTATCATTTAGGTGGTGCACCAGTATCACAAACTATTTCTGTTGGTTTAAATTTAGAGTTTTAAGGTATAAATAAAAAAATTAAAAATAATATTATGAAACAAATACAAATCATAACATTACTTGTAATGGGGATATTAATCTCATCTTGTGGTGAAGACTATTTAGACCCAACTCCAGTTTCATCAATTGGAAGTAATGGATTTTATAAAAATGAAGCTGAAGTACAGGCAGCCGTTGTAAATATTTATGATGGTTTACAGTTAGCAGTTCAAAGAGAATTTGCTATTACTGAAATGAGATCCGATAATACTAAAACTAGAAGTAGTGAAGGAGATTGGGCACAGTTTGAAGATTTAAATGTAAAATCTACAAATAGTACCGTTGCAGATTATTGGGCAATGTTTTACAATGTAATTTTTAGAGCTAACACAGTTTTAGAAAATTTAGACGCCGCTGGTGACTCTGCACCAAAATTTGAAGGAGAAGCTAAATTTACACGAGCATTAAGCTATTTTAATTTAGTTAGATTATTTGGTGATGTACCTTTAATTGATAAAGTTATCGGCCCAACAGATACAGAATATTTTGATAGAGATAGTACTGCAGATATATATGCTTTAATAATTAGTGATTTACAAACTGCAATTCAAAATTTAGATAATACATATAAAGGTAGAGCATCAAAAGTAGCTGCTCAAGCACTTTTAGCAAAAGTATATTTAACATTAAAAAATTATGGTGATGCACAAGATTTATGTGAAGATGTAATTGGAACTAGTGGTATAGCTTTAGCTCCAACTTTTAGAGATGTTTTTTATACAGAAAGAAACAGTGAAATACTTTTTGCAATTGAATATGTAAATGATATTGCTGATAATAGTCAAGACTTTAGTTTAGAGTTCACTCAAAATGGTAGAGTTAGAGGTTTAAATTATGCAACTCCTGAATTAATTACAGCATTTAATAATTATGGAGGTGCTGCCAGAACATCAACTTCTTTAATTTATGATGATACTAGTACAGCACCAGCAATACCAGATCCATTGCAAGATTATAGATGTGGAAAATTTGTTTCTAACTCAACAGCTAACCAACAAAATGGAAATGATTGGATTGTGTTAAGATTGGCAGATGTACTATTAATGCACGTGGAAGCTATTTTAGCTGGTGGAGATGTAACAAGTAGCTCAAGCGCTATAGCATCATTTAAAAAAGTAAGAGATCGTGCAGGCTTACCAACAGGTTCAAATATTACTAAAGAAGATTTATTAAATGAAAGACGTGTAGAGTTAGCTTTTGAAAACCACCGATTTTTTGATTTAGTTAGATTAGGAGTTGCTGAACAAGTATTAAGTGATTTTGCTACTGCAAACGGTATTGTGTTTACTACATCAGATTTGTTGTTGCCAATACCAGAGAGAGAAATAGGGGTGAGTTTTGGAAAATTAACTCAAAACCCTGGTTATTAATTTAATTAATGATAAGGTAAAAAACAGATATTATGATACAAAATTGTAAAAAAATATTAAATAAAGGATTCGCATTTTTAAGTGCTATAATTCTTGTTGCTTCAATAAATTCATGTGAACAATTTGAATTGCCAGAAGCAGGATCAATGGCAGATTTAACACCTCCATCAGCAAATTTTTCAGCATCATTAAATGGTGATTATTTAACATATAAATTTGATAACTTATCTATAAGTGCAACAGATTATATTTGGGATTATGGTGATGGAAACACATCAACAGATTTTAATGGAGCTAACGTTTATGACGGCGAAGGAACATATACTGTTACTTTAACAGCCTCTGATAAATTAGGTGTTTCAAGTACTTATTCTAGTACAATAACAGTTGTAAAACCGCCAAAACCTGTGGTTTTATTACCGACAATTTTAGAAGCTGGATTTGAAGATTATGATTTACCAGATGGAACTGGAGATGGTCGTGATTCTTGGAGAACTAGTTTGGGCGAGATAATGCAAATTACAAGTAGTCCAGTTTACGAAGGTAGTCAGGCTGCAAAATTCCCATCAGATGGAACTAGAATTGCTTATCAAGAATTAGAAGTTTCTCCAAACGCTGATTATGTTTTAACATATTATTATACAATAAAAACATCACCAGTTGGATCAATTACTGTTTCTGTATTAGGAGGCGCTTTAACAGATCGTGCGAATGCTGCATCACAAACAATAGCTTCATTTAAAGGAACTGATCAGACAGATGATAGTACTTATGTGCAAGTAGATTTACCATTTAATTCAGGTAATAATACTATTGTTTCAATTTATGTAACTAATGAAGGAGCTGAAAGTAGATTAGACTCTTTTAGTATTAGAGTAGCAGATTAATTATAATTGGCAGTTTAAATTTATATGAAACATTTTTTTAAATATTGTATAGTATTTATTGCAATACTTTCTTTGAATCTTCAAGTAAGTTGTCAAGAAAAAAGTGCAGATGATTTATCTTTTTTTGAAAATTATCAAAATGAAAATTCTGATAATCAAAGTGGAAGCGAAAATGAGTTTAAACTGCCAAAAATTGATTTAAGCCATTGGAAAGTGACATTACCAATAGGTAGACCAATTGAAGTTGCACCTCCAGAAATTTTGAGTTATGCAACAAATGAAACGTTAAAACCATTTTTTTACAACGATTCAATAAAAGGAGCTTTAGTTTTTTACACCTATCCAGATGCTTCAACAGCTAATTCATCTTATTCGCGCACCGAATTAAGAGAGCAATTAGTACCTGGAAGTAATAGCACAAACTGGACATTTGAGCAAGGAGGAACCATGAAAGGAACATTAGAAGTTGCAGAAATGTCTAAAGATGCTAGTGGAAATTATTATAGAACCATAATAATGCAAATTCATGGAATTTTAACAAATGCCCAAAAAGAATTAATTGGTGCTGCAGATAATAATGCACCTCCAATGCTAAAAATATTTTGGGTTAATGGTCAAATAAGGATAAAAACAAAAGTATTGAAAGATTTAAATTCTACAGATACTGAAATGTTACATGAAGAAGCTTGGGGTGATGATAGTGGATATACATTTCCTGAATATGTTGGCTTTGATAAATTTACATTAGAAATAAAAGTTTCTAATGGTAGAATGGAAGTTATTTTAAATGAAAAAGCCTCAGTTGTATATGAAAGTATTCATATTCAAAAATGGGGAATATTTGAAAATTATTTTAAAGCAGGAAATTATTTTCAGTCTAAAGATAAAGAATCGTTTGCTAAAGTAAAATATTATGAGTTAATGGTAACTCATTAATAATGTAATTGATAGGTTTGAATTAGTTACTATTTTTGGTTAAGAAAAGCTGGTCTTTACTTTTAAAGACCAGTAATTCTAAAATAAAAAAATAGTACTTTTAGCATTAATTTTAATAAAAGGTTTTTTTAAAAGAGTTTTTTTTAAATTTATAATAAAATTTAGTTAACCAACTGTAATTGTATGAAATTAGAGGTCATTTCAAAAAGTGATAATAGAGAAGTTCAAAAATTAATAATCTCTAAAATTAGAGACCTAATTAATTATAAAAATTTAGAACCTGGAGATAAGCTACCTTCAGAAAGATCATTGTCCGAAAAATTTGAAGTTAGTAGAAGTAATGTTAGAGATGCAATTCAAAAATTAGAGTTTTATGGATTGTTAAAATCGATACCTCAAAGCGGAACTTTTGTTGCAAATATTGGTGTTATTGCAATGAATGGGATGATTGATGATATTTTAAGGTTAGAAGAACCAGACTTTAAATCATTAGTTGAAACTCGAATTTTATTAGAATTAAAAACGGCAAGGTTAGCAGCTTTAAGAAGAACTGATGAAGATTTAAAGCAAATGAGAGAAGCTTTAGAAGCTTATAGTGATAAAGTTTTAAACGGTAAAGATGCCGTGCAAGAAGATTTGTTATTTCATTTAGCTATAGCTAAAGCTAGCGGTAATAGTAGTTTAAACGCATTAATGTTAATGATTACTCCTGAGATTATTACAAACTTCGAAAAGCATCATGTTTGTGATAAAGGTATGGCAAGATCAGGTATTAAAGAACATCAAGATATTTATAACGCTATTAAAAATCGAAATCCAATAGAGGCGAAAGAAAAAGTAAAAGTACATTTTAAAATGTTGTACCAGTACTGTTATAATATCGAATAAATTGTTAAAGCAAAAATGCACGCTTTTGTTTTAATTTTAAAAATATAAGGAGGGAATTGTACACTTACAATTAAAATTTCTATTTAGTTTATAATTTGTAAACGTTTCAATTAATATCTTACTAAAAACAATTTTAGTTGTTTTTAGTATTAAAATATTATTATATAATTATAAGTAAAATTTCAAAATTTATGAAAGTTAAAGGATTAAGATGGGTTATTATTGGATTAATATTTTTAGCCACAGTTATAAACTATATAGATAGAAGTGCACTTTCCATTATGTGGGGTGGTGAAGATATTGATGGTTCAATAGCACAATCTCTGGGTTTAACAAAGTATCATTATGGGTTAATATCGAATGTTTTTATGGTTGCCTATGCTTTAGGTCAGCTTTTCTCAGGAAAACTATTTGATAAAGTTGGAACTCGTATTGGTTATGTTATTAGTATTGGAGTTTGGGGATTGTCATCATTTCTACATTCAACGGTTCGCGGATTTTTCTCGATTGCATTTTTCAGAAGTACTTTAGGTTTATCTGAAGCTGGAAATTGGCCAGGAGGCGTAAAAAGTAATGCAGAATGGTTTCCAATAAAAGAAAGAGCTATAGCTCAAGGGTTATTTAATGCCGGAGCATCTATAGGTTCTGTAATTGCACCACCGTTTATTGCTGCATTATTTGTGGCTTTTGGTTGGAGAATTACATTTATGGTAGTAGGTTCTTTTGGTATTTTATGGATTATTCCTTGGTTATTAATTAACAAAGCAGGACCAAAAAAACACCCTTGGATTACACAAGAAGAGCAAAAATATATCTTAGCAGGTCAAAGTTTAGCTGACCAAAATGATACAGAAGAAACGAAGGGAAAAAGTTTAAAAGAAATTCTTTCATATAAAGAATCTTGGGCTGTAGTTATTGGTCGATTTTTTTTAGAACCAATTTGGTGGATATTTGTTACGTGGATGCCAATTTATCTTTTTGATATTTATGGATTTAATGTAAAAGAAGTTGGAATGTTCTTATGGGTACCTTATGTAGGTGCTGCTGCAGGAAGTATAATTGGTGGATATGTTTCGGGTAAAATTATTGCTAAAACAAATTCAATAGATAAAGGAAGAAAAACAACAATTTTTATTGGTGGCATTATTATGTTATTAGGACTAATAGCAACTGTACTTATTGGTGATACTGCAGAAAAATTTGTGGCTATTGTATTCTTTGTACTTTTTGGATTTCAGTTTGCTATTAGTAATGTACAAACACTTCCAAGTGACTTTTTTAGTGGAAAATCTGTTGGATCATTAGCAGGCTTAGGAGGAATGATTGGAGTATTATCCGTAATTATAATGAACTTTTTAGTTCCAGTTATTGTAGATAACTTCTCATACACACCTATTTTTGTTGTTATTGCAATATTTGTTCCGCTTGGAGTTGGAGCCATTTATTATTTCGCAAGAAATATTCAATCAGTAGAAAAATAAAAAAATTATATAGAATTTAAAAAATTAAATAATGAGTAATTTAAATAGTAAAGTAGCTGTAATTACTGGTGCCACAGGTGGAATTGGTTTTGAAGTAGCTAAAAGATTAGGTAAAGACGGATATACTGTTGTTTTAAATGGTATTGAAGATGAAGAAGGAGCAAAAAGAGTTAATGAACTTGCTACTGAAGGGATTACAGCTGAATATTACGGATTTGATGTAACAAAAGATGAAGAGGTAACAGAAAATATCACTAAAATTGGTGAAAAATACGGTAGAATTGATGTGCTTGTGAACAATGCTGGAGGTTTAGGTGGAAGATCTAGATTTGAAGAAATGACAACTGAGTTCTATAGATTTGTGATGGCATTAAACCTTGATTCTGTATTTTTCGCTTCAAGAGCGGCTATTCCGTTCCTTAAAAAAGGAGAAAATGCTTCAATTATTAACTATACTTCAAATGCTGGATGGAATGCAGGAGGCCCAGGAGCTGGAATTTATGGTACTTCGAAAGCAGGTGTCCATGCAATTACAAGAGCTTTGGCAAAAGATTTGGCTGAATATGGAATCAGAGTAAATGCAGTGTCTCCAGGTACTATTGATACTCCTTTCCACGCTCAAATTAAAGCTACAAAACCAGAAGTATTTGCTTCTTGGAAAAATAATATTTTATTAGGTAGATTAGGTCAACCAGAAGAAGTAGCTTCAGTTGTATCATTTTTAGCTAGTAAAGATGCATCTTTTATCACTGCAGAAACTATCCAAATTGGAGGTGGACAAGCATTAGGAATATAATTATTATAAAATGAGTAAAGTAGTAACATTTGGTGAGATTATGTTGCGATTATCACCACAAGGATTTTTAAGATTTTCACAAGCGGACAATTTTGATGTTGTTTATGGAGGCGGAGAATCAAACGTAGCAGTTTCTTTAGCCAACTATGGTGTTTCAGTAGATTTTGTAACACGTTTACCAAAAAATGACATTGGAGAATGTGCGATGATGGAAATGCGTAAAAGAGGCGTTGGAGTAGATAAGATTGTTTGGGGAGGAGATCGTTTAGGAATTTACTTTTTAGAGACAGGCGCAGTTAGTAGAGGTTCAAAAGTTGTGTATGATAGAGCACATTCATCTATGTCTGAAATTCAATTGGGCATGATAGATTGGGAGGAAGTTTTTGCTGGAGCCGAGTGGTTTCATTGGACAGGCATTACTCCAGCAATTTCACAAAGTTCAGCGGATGTTTGTTTAGAGGCAGTAAAAGCAGCCAGCAAATTAGGATTAACCATTTCCACAGATTTAAACTATAGAGCAAAACTTTGGAAATATGGTGGAGATAGAGAAGCAATTATGACCGAGTTAACATCGTATTGTGATGTTATTTTAGGCAATGAAGAAGATGCAGAAATGCACTTTGGCATTAAGCCAGAAGGAGCAGCAGTTCAAACACACGGACATGATGTAAAGGCAGAAGCGTTTTTATCGGTTTGTCAGCAAATGATGGCGAAATTCCCAAGAGCTAAAAAAGTAATTACTACGTTAAGAGGTTCAATTTCAGCATCTCATAACACTTGGGCCGGCGTTTTATATGATGGAAAACAACTATTGCAAACACGTCAGTATCAAATTACTGATATTGTAGATAGAGTTGGAGGTGGAGATAGTTTTATGGGCGGATTGATTTACGGATTATTAACGTATCCAGATGATGATCAAAACGCATTAGACTTTGCAGTAGCAGCCTCTTGTTTAAAACACACCATAAAAGGAGATGCCAACTTAGTAACTGTAGATGAAGTAACTAAATTAATGGGTGGTGATGCCTCAGGAAGAGTAGCACGATAACAAAGAAGTATTATAATTAAGTTTGGTTAAATCGGAAAGTTGAGTCGTAGAAAACACGACTCAACAATCCATTTTAAGAAAAGCTTCATTAAAAAAAGATAAATAAAAAATGGCACAATTTACAAGAATAGAAGTTGCAACAGCAATGAAAGAAACAGGGATGATTCCTTTATTTTTCAGTAATGATTTAGAAGTAAGTAAACAAGTATTAAAGGCATGTTATGATGGCGGAGCAAGATTGATGGAATTTACGGCACGAGGTGATTTTGCACACGAAGTTTTTGGAGAGTTAACCAAATATGCGATTAAAGAATTACCAGGAATGATTATGGGAGTTGGATCCGTAACCGATGCTGGCGCAGCTTCATTATATATGGCTTTAGGGGCAAACTTTATAGTAACACCTGTTTTAAGAGAAGATATCGCAGTAGTTTGTAATAGACGCAAAGTATTATGGTCACCAGGCTGTGGAACATTAACAGAAATTGCTAGAGCAGAAGAATTGGGCTGTGAAATTGTAAAATTATTCCCTGGAGATATTTACGGACCACAATTTGTAAAAGGAATAAAAGGACCACAACCTTGGACGAGTGTAATGCCAACAGGAGGTGTTTCACCTACAGAAGAAAACCTAAAAAGCTGGTTTAGTGCAGGAGTAACTTGTGTTGGAATGGGATCACAATTAATATCAAAAGAAATATTATCAAGTAAAAATTATACAAAGCTAACAGAAGATGTAAAAAGTGCTTTGGAAATTATTGAAAAAGTAAGA
>NZ_FOZP01000016.1 GCF_900116115.1 Lutibacter maritimus
ATAAAATAGAACGTTTCTAAACTTTTATTTTATTAAATTTATCAAACGAAAAAAATTGCTAACCAAATCACAACTTTGGTTATACTAAACCGTTGCAATTAATGGCGGAGCATCAAAATGATAGTTCAAAAATCAAATAAATATGAAAGATAAAATCTTTGTGAGATTGGGATTTGTGATTCCATTTATCTTTTGGACTACTACAATTATTTGTGGCTATATTTTTACCGATTATAATCATTTAACAAATATTGTAAGTGCTTTAGGAGAAATTGGAACAAAATCTCAATTTATATTTACGACTGGTTTAGTTTTAAGTGCCATTTTAAGTGTCTTTTTTATAATCGGACTATTAAAGGTATGTAAGAATAATGGACTTAATAAGTTTCCTATTCTAATAATTTTGACTTTTACATTTTCAATAGCTGGAGCAGGATTATTTCCATTGCCACTTAGATTACACGGAATTTTAGGTTCTCCGTCAATATTATTATTTCTTTCACCATTTTTTAGTATTATTTTATGGAGAGTAGAGAAAATAACAAATATTAGAGTATTTGCAACTTTGTCATTTTTAATAATGTCTTTAGGATTTTTAGCTTTCTTTCCTAATATTTTAAGTTCATATCCAGGATTGAAACAACGTCTTTTTCATTTAGGTTGGTCAATTTGGTTTATTTATTTAAGTAGAGAATTTTCTATACTCAATGAAAAATGAAGTCTAAAATTGACTATATTCAGACTATTCTAATAATAACGGAATTGAGCAACTAAACGGAAAAATTTAAATAGAAAAATTGCAACAAACTGAGAAACATTTCTGACTTTTTTCAATCATTTCGGAATTGAAATTAGAAAAGAAAGTTTAGAACAAAATAGAAAAAAAAGCCACTAAATTGCAACAATGTGCATAAAAAATTGCTTAATTCAGTAAAATTGAATGTTTATAAAATAAAAATATATTAAATTTAAACATCGAAAAATTGCGTTTTAAAAACCCACAACTTTTCATGCTCAAACACGTTGCTAGTAACGGCGGACTTCACTCTGAAGTCCTTAATTCTAGTGTTTTAAGCTTGAAAAAATTGAACTAACTAAGACACGAAAAAAAATATTTATGAAAAAATAAAGTTCTAAAATCACTTCTACTCTATTTGACAAATTTGAGTATTTATGATTTAAATATTATAACGCAAAAATTGAGCAATAAAATCGGAAAAACTTATTGAAACGGAAAGATTGAGCAAAATGTCGGAATTGAGCAATGAAAGCGGAAAAAGTTTTTAAGACAAATTTTTGTAAACCGAAAAATTTTAGATTTTAAGAATCAAAACAGATTTGAGCAACAAACCGAAAAAAGTTTTAAGACAAATTTAAAAAAATAGAATAATTCAAGATTTTATAATAATTACGGTACGACTTTTTAGCACCAGAATTAAAAGCCGCTGCAAGCAACAATGTATAACCAAAATTGCTTTTTTTAGTAAAATTGAATGTTTTATAATACTAATTTTATTAAATTTATCAAACGAAAAAAATTGCTAACCAAATCACAACTTTGGTTATACTAAACCGTTGTAAATAATGGTGGACTTCACTCTGAAGTCCTTCATTCTAATATTTTAAATTAGAAAAAGTTGAACTGTCTAAAACACGAAAAAAATATTTTAACGAAAAAATAAAGTTCTAAAATCACTTCTACTCTATTTGACAAATTTGAGTATTTATGATTTATATATTGTAACGGAAAAGTTGAGCAATGAAATCGGAAAAACTCATTGAAACGGAAAGATTGAGCAAAATACTGGAATTGTGCAATAAACCGAAAAACTCATTGAAACGGAAAAATTGAGCATAATAACGGATTGAGTAACGAATCGGAAAAGTTTTTTAGAAAATTGAGTCTTAACCAAGAAATTGAAGTTTCTAAGAAAATGGAGCCGAATTGAGATGTGAATCCAAAAAGTATTTAAGACAAATTTTAATTAATAGATAAATTCAAAACATTATAATAATTACGTATGATTTTTAGCACCAGAATGAAAAACCACTATTTACAACAATGTATAACCAAAATTGTTTCTTTTCGTAAAATTGAATGTTTTGTAATACTAATTTTATTAAATTTATCAAACGAAAAAAATTGCTAACCAAATCACAACTTTGGTTATACTAAACCGTTGTACAAAATAGGATGAAAAATATTGCTATGATAAATAAAACACTAAAAATACTGTTGATTTTAATCTCGACAAATATCTATTCTCAAAATCAGATGCAAAAAGATTCCGTTGCGAATGAGATTTGTAAAATGATTGAAAATAATAAAAATTTATCAGATTCCGCCCGAATTGCAGAAGTTTACATTAAACATATGTATCCATATTTAGATAAATTTCCAGAAAATCAACAAGAAGAAATAGGAACAAATATTTATTATAGATTACAAAGGAATTGTAAGGAATTTGTTGAAATTCTAAACAGAAATGACCCAGCAAAAGGAGATTGGAAAATCGTTAATGAAAAACCGAAAATTTTAATTGACAAATCAGTTAGCCAGAGTTTTAATAATTATGAGAAATTTAGATATTATGAGGCAAATGGAGATATTATAAATGTTGAGATAAAGAACGGATTTTGGATAGATAATTTCTTGAATAAAACTTATTCAAAATTAAAATTCAATTGGATTAATGATTTTACATTCGAAATTGAATTTATAGAAAGTAATAATGAGTCCAGAAAAAATTTCAGTAATAAAGGAGATAAATATATATACGAGATTTTTAATAAAACTGAAAACTATTTTGAGCTTACCGTATTTGCAGATGGAAACAATCAATATTTAACATTCAAACTGTATTTTGAGTAATCTACTTTGTACAACACCGCGCATAATTTATGCTTACTTTTAAACTAACTATGAACAAACTAACAAACAACGCACGATTTACTACAACCGAAAAATCTCCGATTTTCCAGTCGCACAAATCATGCTCAAACTCGTTGTAAAATATAGCGGATTTCCAGTCGGAAATCCACAATTTCAGTTTTAAAAGTGTAAAAAAGTTGTCAGAAAAATTCACAGTCGGATTTTCTCATTGAAACGGGAAAAGTTTAAATATTGAATCGGTTCGATTTTGAGCACAATTAAGGAGTAAAAAGTTGAAACGGATAAAATAACCAATCAGAACAGAATTAAGCATTGAAACGGATTAATTTGAGCAAAACAGCGGAGAAATGAGCGGAACCAAATCTTAAAAAGATAAATTCTAACTAAATCGAGAAAGATTTTCGATTTTGTCAATTTGAACGGATTTGAGAATTGTAACGGTACGATTTTTAGCACCAGAATGAAAAAGCTACAATTTTACAACAATGCACATAAAAAATTGCTTAATTCTGTAAAATAGAATGTTTATAAAACAAAAAAATACTAAATTTAAACATCGGAAAATTGCACTTTTAAACTCGCAACTTTTCATGTTCTAAACCGTTGGCAAATATAATATGACTACTTGATAACAGAAATGAATTGACCAAATCATATGACACGAATAAAATTTAATTACACGACTGATTTCGAAAATATAATAAAGCAAGGATTAAGCAATGCTCAACTACAGTTATTGAAAGAGTTGCTCCAAAAACACAATGTTGATGAAGAACAATTATTTTACATTATGCATAAAAGAGATGAAGCAATAGGTTTTACAATTGGCGATAGAGTTCTATACAAAGGATATACTCACCTAAGACCAAATCAGACAGAGTTTAAAGTTTATAAAATAACTAATATTTATAATGATTGCTTAACAGATGTAAGAATAAAACCTATATCGGGAGGAGAATCAATTAGAGTTTATCATAGAGATTTAGAAAAAATAAATTAAAAGGAAAATTTCTCATATAACTAGAAAGATTTGAGTTTTACGACAGTATTAGACAATTATATCTCTGATTTTAAAATTAGAATGAAAACCCTAAAAAAGACAATATCTAATTGATGAAACTTATGCGAAATAAGAAACAAACAGATTAATATATTAATTAAAAAACATTTGCCAACAACTGGTATATTTTATTGTTTGGTTCTTGCACACTTACGAAAATCCTCACGGATTTTCTTGGTCAGTAATTGTTTATTAAATTTATTGCTTAAACACTCAACAAAACATACCAAAAACCGTTGTGCACAATACTGAAAAAACTCTCGTCCTAAAATAGGTTGACTAAAAATTAAACACTTTTAGTAACTTATGAATACACAACAAAATTCAACCTGTCGAAAAAAAGAGTATCAAAAAATTAGTTTTGACCTCAAACTTTCTATCATTGACGAAATTATTAATGGACAAATTTCTGTCAACTATGCCTCCAAAAAATATCAAATTTCTCGAAGTTCTATTACCTATTGGATGAAAAAATTGAGTAATTTTAAACAAAAATCTACTTCTATGGGTAAAAATAATGAACTTAAAAAACTACGCGAACGTATTGAAGAATTAGAGTTTATTAAAGACTTTCAACAAGATATTATCG
>NZ_FOZP01000014.1 GCF_900116115.1 Lutibacter maritimus
CTATGAATTTTGGCATTCTGCTGAATGGAACAGGAAAAGTTTGGATAGATAATATAAGTTTTGAAGTTGTTGGAAAATCTACTGAGAAATTTAATGATTCTTTAAATTTAGGAACATCAAAGAGAATTAGTAAATTCCCGAAAAATCTTAATTTCGATGAATAAAAAGCCTACACACAACAACTCATAAAATTTATGCTCACATTTGAACTAAATAACGAACCGACAAACATTCAACTAACGATTTGCTACAACCGAAAAATCTCCGATTTTCCAGTCGCACAAATCTTATAAAAGCCCGTTGTAATGCATTTGCGGAAAATCGAGAATCGCAATGAAATTAATAGTTGACAAAGAATATTTTTGGAATTTAAAAAGATAATTTGAATCGGAATTTAATACTAAAAAAACAATCTGAATGAAACACATAATTACGATTTCAATAATAATTCTGACTTCTTGCGTTGGTTTAAAAAACGTTTCTAACGAATTAGCCGGAAAGTGGGAATGTTATCATAAAGAACTTGAAGACGGAACTACAAAAAGTACGGATTTATTCAGCGGAGAAGAATTTGAATACTCTTGCGATGGACTAATAATCGAACTAAAATCTGACTTTACTGGTTCGGAATCAATTGGAGGAATAACTTTTGAATACAAAAAAAATGACTCAATCCTGAATTTAGGAAATAGGAATTATGTAATCGAGAAATTGACAAAAACTGAACTCGTAATTAGAGATTATGATTCTGACGGAACTAATCTTTCGAATTTTAGACAGAAATTTAAGAAAATAGAATAAACGGAAATAAAAACGCATTACAACACCGTATAAAATTAATTGCTAGTGCAAGCTTACTTACGAAAATCCTCGCGGATTTTCTATTCGGTTTGTATTTGCTAAATTAGGTGCTTAAAACACGCAACTAATCTTATACAATCACGTTGTAACACATTAGATGAAAAAACAAATTATAAGCTATGAAATAAATGATTCTTTTGTTGTTGGACAAAAAATAATACTAACTGGAATTCTTTTACAAGGAGAATTTTCGCTTTATGATACTATTAAATTTGAGTTTAATGGTAAAACTATAGAACGAGAAATTAAAGGTATTGAAAATGGATTAAAAGTAACCGAAAATGAAAAGAATATTGGAGTTAGTATTAACAGTCTAAATGAGAATGAAACAAAAAATTTTATAAATTGGAAACCTAATAAAGTAAAAGCTGAGATTATACAAAAAAATGATTTGAAAAATCCTAGATTAATTAAAATATTCAGTGGAATTGGAATATTGTTGAGTGGGATTTTCTCATTCATTGGATTTTCGGAATTTTATAATGTAAGAATTAAAAAAGAAATTGAATTTTATCCATTTGGAGGAGAAGGACCTGTACCATATTTCTATAAAACTGCCGAATTGTATTCGAATGTTAATCTGACTTGGGGAATTATTTTTTTATGTGTTTTCTCACTTGGAATTTGGAATTGGAAAAAAAAGAAAATAAATGAAATTAAAATGATTGGTCTGATTTTTGGGCTTTTTATATTACAAATAGTTCATAATATGTTCGAGTATTTTATTTGAGAAAATCCAAAAACGTGTTACAACACCGCGCATAATTTATGCTTACATTTAAACTAAATATGAACAAACTAACAAACAACGCACGATTTGCTACAACCGAAAAATCTCCGATTTTCCAGTCGCACAAATCATGCTCAAACTCGTTGGCAATAATATAAAATGACCCTCGAAGAAATTTACAAAAAAGCAGAAAAATGCGATTTGAAAGGCACAACATTAAATGAACGCCTTTACATTTCTGGTCTTTTAAACGAGTTTGACAAGGCAATGATAGCAGACAAACCTAAAGCACGGGAAATATTAAAAGTTCTTAAAGTGGACGAAAACTCAATTGAAAAAATAGTATCTTAATGAAATATTGCATTCCAGATAAAAGAGAATTGACAAAATCCGAGATTGAATTTCTGACTTATCTTTTTGAAAAAGAAAAATCAGAATGGACAAATTTAATCGGAAATCTGAAAGTTATTGCGAGATGTGGTTGTGGAAAATGTCCGACAATAATATTTGGAAAAACATTTGACTCGGAAATTCAAAAAGGGAATTTAATAATAGATTACGCTGGAAAAGGCAAAAATGGAGAATTGATTGGAATATCTGTATTTGGAACTAAACAAATGCCGACTGAATTGGAATTTTACTCAATAGAAGGAGAATCTGAAATTACAGAAATCCCTAAAATTGACACTCTGAAATCTATAACGGAAAATCTAACTGAATAAAAAATACTATTGCCAACAACGGGTTTATTTCATTGCTTGTTAGTTCATTGTGTGAAAAGCCTCTGACAAACCAAATGTAAAAGATTTTTTATCAACTTTGAGCTAAACCAACGCAACGAAACCAAACCCAAAACCGTTGTGCATAATGCGGAAAACCAACCAAAACCAATAAAATGACATCAGAAAATTTCGAAAATCATAACATATTTGACAGATTAAAATCTTTAGAAGAAATTTTAGGAAATGACGATGTTAAAGATAAAATAGACCTTGAAAAACTCTCTTTTTTTCAAACAGTTTTCTCTTACATAAATCAAAGAGTAAAGTTGACAATTCCAGATTTAGTACAACAAACGGAATTAGATGCTTTAAGTAACGAATTGAATGCGGGAATAACTCAAGTAAATAGTTACGTTGGGAATAATAATGTTGGACATTTAAATAATGCAACTAATAATTTTAACGCAGCGATTAATCGAATTAGAAACTTTCCAATTCCAGTAGCTAAAACCGACTTTAATTTCTCTCGTAAAATCGCTGATTTCGAGAAAACAGCTAAAAGCAAGTACAAGTCTTTAGAGAAAGACAAGGACGAACTAAAAGCTGAAATAGAAAAGTTTAAAACTGACTTAACGACTAAAGAAACTGAAATTCAAAGATTGCTAAAGCTAATTGAGGGAAAAGAAACTGAAATCCAAAATTTAAATTCTACATTTCAAACTAACTTTAATAACATAAAATCTGAACATAATCAAAACTTTGAAAACGACAAGAAAACTTTTCGTTCAGAAATAGACAAGGCAAAAGAAACTTTTCGTGAAGAAATAGACCAACTGAAAGAAAGTATAGATACAGATACGACAGAAACTGTTAAACAACTTAACACAAAACTTACAGAGGCGAAAACTCTTGTGAATTTAATTGGTAATGTTGGAGTTACTGGGAATTATCAAAATATTGCTGATAGCCATAAAAAGAGTGCCAACTTTTGGCGTGTTATGGCAATAATATTTATGACAGTATTCTCGATATTGTTAGTTTGGACTATTATAGATTTAAGTGCAGAAGGTTTTGATTGGACTAAATCATTAATAAGAATTATTGCGGCAGCAGCATTGTCATATCCTGCAACTTATGCAGCTCGTGAATCATCAAAACACCGAAAACTTGAAACTATTAATAGAAATGCTGAACTGGAATTAGCATCAATCAATCCATTTATTGAAGGACTATCAGACGACAAAAAACAGGTTATAAAAGAGAAGTTAGTGGAAAAATATTTTGGTAATAATAAAACAAATGACTTTTTAGAAACAAAGGAAACTGAAGGATTATCAATTCCAGCGATAGAGAAATTATTAAACGCAATTGCAAAACTGAAAGGATAAAGCACTATGCACAACAATGTATATAAAACATAGCTATTATGGGCTTTCCGAGAGTTTTTTGTGTATTTGTTAAGACCTCCAAATTTTTAAATTTGGCTTTTTGAGATTATTAAGATAAAAAGAAAAATTTAAAAATTCGGCGCGTGTATAATCCGAAACGATAGAGTTTTTTTAGACGCTACGTTTCATATACTGAGACGTTGCCCACAATTAGACAAAAAATCGAGTGAAGAAATTACCAGAAGATTTAAAGATATTAAAGCATATTGGTGAAAGATTGGATTCATTAATGAAAGACGCGTACACATCTGTTGAGATTAGGTCAAATGAATTATATGAATATGCAATTAAAGACAAATATCTATCTTCTAAATTTTATAATCAGAGAGAATTTAATCAATTTTTAAGAAAGCAACACGACAAAGGCTATCTTAAACAGATAATCCCGAATTGCAGAGTTGACGATACAAATAGAGAATTTTTTCAATGGCATTTTAGAAAAAAAAGCCAGCCAAAAAGAGAAAATAAAGTTACCAGTGGAATTAATGGAAATTACATCCACTTTAGAAGTAATTTAAATATTCAAACTTTGGATAATACCTTTGTTCGGTCAGAACAGGAAAAAATGATTTATGAAAGCTTGATTAAGCACGAAGAATTGAATATTGTTTATGACTATCCATTGGTTTATAAAGGGAAAAGAAAAAATGTTGATTTTTTTATTGAGAATCTTAAAGATAATACAGAATATTATTGGGAACATCTTGGAATGACAAATGACGAAGGTTATTTATCTAAAATACCAAAAACTATTAACTGGTATCAAAATGCTGGATTTAAAAATATTGATGAAGAAAACGGAAATTTAATCTTCACTTATTACAAAAATTTAAGTGTTTTTCAGAGAGAAATTGATAAATACATTTCCAAAATTCTGAACACAAATCTAACTTTCATTAAAGACAAAACTGAAAACGAAAATTCTGACATTCCTTTAGTTGAAATTTATTTAAGTGTGAAAGTTGACGACTCAAATGGTAAAGGATTGTATGCTTTGTTATTAAAACACGAAAGAAATAATTTAAAGCACCAAAAGAATTTCACGAAATCATTTTATTTAGCATCAAAAGAAAAAATAATTTTAAATGCAATTTCAGATGGATTATCTAAACTAAAAAAGACAGCAAATGTCAAAATTTATCTCAATTCAGACAAATTGATTAGAGTTTTAAACCAAGAAGAAACTATAAATGAATATTCGGAATTAATTAAAAATATTGTTGAATACAGTTGTAAACATCAATTATCATTTAGAAAAATAGTTAATCCATTGAAAAATAGATATTATTTAGAAACAGAAGAATTATTAATAGTAGAATAAAATAACTGTGGGCAACACTGTATATAATTTATTGCTAGTTCTAGCCTACTTACGAATGTCCTCGCGGACTTTCTATTCGGTTTTTATTTGTTAAATTAGGTGCTTAAACCACGCAACAAACCATATACAACAACGTTGGCTACAATGTCCGAATAAAAAAATTGCAAAATAAATGAGCGGAGCTGGGAATATGCAATCAATGAATACAATTATTCGAAACAATAGGAATTTGTTACGAAAAATAAGTATTTTCAAAAAAGACAGCTCTTTTATGAGTGCCAGAAAAGCATATTTGAAAGCTTTTCAAGGAGAAGTTGATATAAGAAAACTTTCGAAACAAGAACTTCGAAAAATACGAGAAAAAGTTATTAAAGAACGAAAAAAGGAATCTTTACGACTTTGGATAATTTCATTCTTAATTACCATTCCTATTCTTTTTTTATCTTATAATCTTTATAATAGTTTTGTTCAATATCAAAATAAAAAACTTAACGAAAATTTTGTGTCTGATAAAGAATTAGAGAAGATATTAATTGAAAGAGAAAATCAAAAAAAAATTGAGAAGTATGAATTTTATATAAATAATGGAGATAA
>NZ_FOZP01000011.1 GCF_900116115.1 Lutibacter maritimus
TTAGATAAAGTTTTTATTTTAGGAAAAACTTTTATAAATATAAATAACAAATATTATCAAAGTTTAGATAGTAGCAACCCAGAAAATGGATTTTTAAAAGAATATTATATTAAAGAAATTAAACCCGAAGTTCATGTAATTTCCAACAAAGTTTTAAAACCCGGTGAAAAGAAATTAATGCATAAATATTATATGTATTTAAATAATACACTAACAGAAATAAATTTAAAAAAGAAAGATATTTTAAATGTGTTTAATTTAAAAAAAGAAGAAATTATCAATTTTGTAAAAAAGAATAAATTATCTTATCATAATGAAGAAGATGTACTTAAAATCTATACGTTTTATAACAGTTTATTAATTAATTAGATTTTATTTTATAGAAACAAAAATTATATAATAATTATACTATTTTTGCAAAAAAAGAATAAAAAGTAATATGAAATATATACAACGTAAGAAAGCTATTTTACTTTTAGAAGACGGAACTATTTTTGAAGGAAAATCAATTGGAATGGATGGTACAGCATTTGGTGAAATATGCTATAATACGGGAATGACCGGTTATCAAGAAATTTTTACCGATCCATCTTATTTCGGACAATTGATGTTAACTACCAATGCACATATTGGAAATTATGGAATAAATAATGATGAAATTGAATCTGATTCTATAAAAATTTCAGGATTGGTTTGTAAAAACTTTAGCTTTAATTACTCAAGAGTTGATGCGCATGATTCTTTAGAGAATTACTTTAAACAACAAAATTTAATGGCCATTTCTGATATTGATACAAGAGCTGTTGTAAGCTATATTAGAGATAAAGGAGCTATGAATGCCATTATATCAACCGATTTAAATATTGATAGTTTAAAAGAAAAATTACAATCAGTTCCAAATATGGAAGGCTTAGAATTGGCATCAAAAGTATCAACTAAAGAACCTTACTTTTTTGGAGATGAAAATGCTACTTACAAAATTTCAGCATTAGATATTGGTATAAAAAAGAACATTTTAAGAAATTTAGCTAACAGAGATTGTTATATTAAAGTATTTCCTTACAATACTACTTTTGATGAAATGAATGCTTTTAATCCAGATGGTTTCTTTTTATCAAATGGCCCAGGTGACCCAACGCCTTTAAAAAGTGCTCAAGAAGTTGCAAAAGAAATTATTAAAAGAGATTTACCTTTGTTCGGAATTTGCTTAGGACATCAAGTAATTGCATTAGCTAATGGTATTCCTACGTATAAAATGCACAATGGGCACAGAGGAATTAATCATCCAGTTAAAAATTTAATCACAGGAAAAGGCGAAGTTACTTCTCAAAATCACGGATTTGTGGTAAATAGAGAGGAATTAGAAAAGCATGATGAATTTGAATTGACACACATCCATTTAAATGACAATACAGTTGCTGGAATGCGTATGAAGAACAAGAATTGTTTCTCGGTTCAATACCATCCTGAAGCAAGTCCAGGACCGCATGATTCTTCATATCTTTTTGATGAGTTTATTGAAAACATTAAAAAATCTAAATAATTAAATATAAAGCTATTAACCTTAAAGTTAATAGCTTTTTTTTAAACTACCACATCCGAAAACGTTATCGTATAAAAGGGAAAATTAAGCATGAAAAATCACCTTAATTTTGTAAATTTGAACAAGAAAAATAATTAATAAAAATATAATAAAATGAGTATAATTTTAAGTGTGCATGCACGTCAAATATTTGATTCAAGAGGAAATCCAACTGTAGAAGTTGATGTAATTACAGAAAATGGAGTGTTAGGTAGAGCAGCAGTTCCTTCAGGAGCTTCTACAGGAGAACATGAAGCAATGGAATTGCGTGATGGTGGAAAAGATTATATGGGTAAAGGAGTTTTAAAAGCGGTAAAAAATGTAAACGAAATTATTGCAGAAGAACTTTTAGGTACTTCGGTATTTGAACAAAACTATATCGATCAAATGATGATTGAGTTAGATGGTACAAAAAATAAATCTAAATTAGGAGCTAATGCAATTTTAGGTGTTTCATTAGCAGTAGCAAAAGCAGCTGCAAATGAATTAGAAATGCCATTATATCGTTACGTTGGTGGTGTAAGTGGTAACACATTACCTGTGCCAATGATGAATATTATTAATGGTGGTTCTCACTCTGATGCTCCTATTGCATTTCAAGAATTTATGATTATGCCAGTAATGGCAAACAACTTCACTGAAGCCTTAAAAATGGGAAGTGAAATTTTTCATAATTTAAAAAAATTAATTCACGATAGAGGTTTAAGTACTGCTGTTGGAGACGAAGGTGGGTTTGCTCCAACTTTTGATGGAACTGAAGATGCAATTGAAACAGTTTTAAAAGCAATTGAAAATGCAGGTTACAAACCAGGAGAACAAGTAAAATTAGCGTTAGACTGTGCATCCGCAGAATTTTATGTTGATGGAAAATATGATTACACTAAATTTGAAGGAGATAAAGGTGTGATTAGAACATCAGCAGAACAAGCAGATTATTTAGCTGAATTATGTGCTAAATACCCAATTATTTCAATTGAAGATGGTATGGATGAAAATGACTGGGAAGGTTGGAAATATTTAACTGAAAAAGTTGGAGATAAAGTTCAATTAGTTGGTGACGATTTATTTGTAACTAACGTAGAGCGTTTATCACGTGGAATTGAAAACGGTATTGCAAACTCAATTTTAATTAAAGTAAACCAAATAGGAACTTTAACTGAAACAATTGCAGCTGTAAATATGGCACATAATGCAGGTTATACATCAGTAATGTCTCACCGTTCAGGAGAAACAGAAGATAATACAATTGCAGATTTAGCAGTAGCATTAAACTGTGGACAAATTAAAACAGGTTCAGCTTCTCGTTCAGATAGAATGGCAAAATATAACCAATTATTAAGAATTGAAGAAGAGTTAGGAAGCGTTGCTTACTACCCACAAGCGAAAGCTTTTAAGGTTCTTTAATTGTAAACAAATAAATATTATAAAAAGCCGAGTTTTTACTCGGCTTTTTTGCATTTGTAACAATATATACATAATTAGCAAAACATTCCTTAAAATACTTTTAGAATAGTAGGAAAATCATTAAATTCGCTTCAATTAAACTAAAAATTCTTAAATTAATTTATATATAATTGAACTATGTCAAATATCGCGATATTAGAAGTAGACGGAAAGAGGTACGAGTTTCCAATGTTAAAAGGATCGGAAAACGAAATTACCATTGATATTAACAATTTAAGATCTGTAACTGGAGGTATAACAACCTTAGATCCCGGATTTAAAAATACAAGTTCTTGTGAAAGTGCTATCACATTTTTAGATGGAGAAAAAGGGATTTTACGTTACAGAGGTTATTCTATTGAAGAGTTAGCTGAAAAATCTGACTTTTTAGAAGTTGCTTATTTGCTAATATTTGGTGAATTACCTACAACTTCTCAAAAACTTCAATTTCATAAAGATATTAAGAAAACAGCGTTAGTAGATGAAGATGTAAAGAAAATTTTAGATGGTTTTCCTAGATCAGCGCATCCGATGGGAGTACTTTCTGCTTTAACAAGTGCTTTAACTGCATTTAATCCAACAAGTGTTAATGTTAGTTCAGAGCAAGATATGTATAGAGCTGTTTGTAAAATTCTTGGAAAATTTCCTGTTTTAGTTGCTTGGGCATATAGAAAAGAAGAAGGTTTACCATTAGCTTATGGTGATAATTCTTTAGGTTATGTTGAGAATTTTATTAAAATGATGTTTGAATTACCTAATGAAGAATATAAAATGAATCCTATTGTAGTTAATGCATTGGATAAATTATTAATTCTTCATGCGGATCACGAACAAAACTGTTCTACCTCAACAGTAAGAGTTGTTGGATCTTCTCATGCCGGTTTGTTTGCGTCAATTTCTGCTGGTATTTCAGCACTTTGGGGACCGCTTCACGGTGGTGCTAATCAAGCTGTTATTGAAATGTTAGAAGCAATTAAAGCTGACGGAGGTGATTATCAAAAATATATAGCAAAGGCAAAAGATAAAGATGATCCATTCCGTTTAATGGGATTTGGACATAGAGTTTATAAAAATTTCGATCCAAGAGCAAATATTATAAAAGTTGCTGCTGAGGAAGTTTTAAATGATTTAGGAGTAGATGACCCAGTTTTAGATATTGCAAGAGGATTAGCTCAAGAAGCGTTAAGTGATGATTATTTTAAATCACGTAATTTATATCCAAACGTAGATTTTTATTCAGGTATTATTTATAGAGCCTTAGGTATTCCTGTACCAATGTTTACTGCAATGTTTGCATTAGGAAGACTACCAGGTTGGATTGCACAATGGAAAGAAATGCGCTTAAGAAAAGAGCCTATTAGCAGACCAAGACAATTATATACAGGAGCTCCATTAAGAGCCTTTGTAGAAGAAAGTAAAAGATAACAAATATTTGTTTTTAAAATATTGATAAAACCTCCTATTAATTTATGAGGTTTTATTATTTTTACGACAAAATATTATTGATATGATAAAACTTAATGTTCAAAATGAAACTACTCGTTTAAGAGCAGTTGTATTAGGAACTGCAAAAAGTAATGGGCCTATTCCTACTATAGAAGAGGCGTATGATCCTAAATCTTTAGAACATATAAAGGCAGGTACTTATCCTTTAGAGAAGGATATGATAGCTGAAATGGAAGCATTTAATAAAGTATTTGAAAAATACAATGTTAAAGTTTATCGTCCAGAGGTTATTCCAAATTATAACCAAATATTTTCTAGAGATATTGCTTTTGTTATAGAAGACAAATTATTTAAATCAAATATTTTACCCGATAGAGAGAAAGAAATTGAAGCAATTCAATATGTGTTGAATGAAATAGATGAAAATAAAATTATAAAAACTACCGATGATATACATTTTGAAGGAGGCGATGTAATGCTTTGGAATGACCATATTTTTGTAGGTACATATAAAGGCCAAGATTACGAAAAGTTTATAACTGCTCGCACCAATATGAAAGGTGTTAATTTTATCAAGCAGTTATTTCCAAATAAAATTGTAAAAGAGTTCGATTTAGTAAAATCGAATACTATTGCAAAAGAAAATGCATTGCATTTAGATTGTTGTTTTCAGCCTGTTGGAACAAATAAAGCCATTATTCATAAAGAAGGTTTTAGAGATATAAATGACTATAATTATTTAGTGAATTTATTTGGTATGGAAAATTTATTTCATATCACAAAAGATGAAATGTATCAAATGTTTTCAAATGTTTTTTCTATTTCACCAGAAGTAGTTGTTTCAGAAAGAAATTTTACACGTTTAAACAATTGGTTACAATCACAAGGTTTTATTGTAGAAGAAATTCCTTATGCTGAAATTAGTAAACAAGAAGGGCTTTTAAGATGCTCTACAATGCCTTTAATTAGAGATTAAATTTATGAAACAAATTACAAATACAGTATTAATGGTTCGCCCAGTTTCATTTAGAATGAATGAGCAAACAGCAGTTAATAATTACTACCAAAAAGTTATTGACTCTTTAACTCCTGAAACGGTTCAGTTTAAAGCAGTACAGGAATTTGATGCTTTTGTTGAAAAATTGAAAAATATTGGTGTAAATGTTATTGTTGTAAATGATACCAAAAATACAGATACTCCAGATGCTATTTTTCCAAATAACTGGATTTCATTTCACGAAAGTGGTGATGTTGCAATTTATCCAATGTTTGCTGAAAATAGAAGATTAGAACGCAGAGAAGATATTTTAGATATTTTAGAAGAACAAGGTTTTGAAATAACCAATGTAGTTGATTATACATCTGCTGAAGATGAACAAATTTATTTAGAAGGAACAGGTAGTTTATTGTTGGATAGAGAGAACTCAAAAGCCTATTGTGCACTTTCACCCAGAGCTGATGAAGATTTATTTATTGAATTTTGTGAAGATTTTGAATTTACTCCAGTTTCATTCATATCTAATCAAACAGTAAATGGGAAACGTTTACCAATTTATCATACCAATGTAATGATGTGTTTGGCAGAAACGTTTTCAGTAATTTGCTTGGATAGTATAGATGCTAAAGAAGATAAAAAGAATGTTATAAAACATTTAAAAGAAGATAAAAAAGAAATTATTACCATTACAGAAGCGCAAGTGAATAATTTTGCAGGAAATATGTTACAAGTGTTGGGTGCTAATAACCAAAAATATATAGTAATGTCAACTTCTGCATATAACTGTTTAACAAAACAGCAAATAAATAGTATTCAAAAACATTGTGAAATTTTGCATAGTTCTTTAGATACTATAGAAGCTTGTGGAGGCGGAAGTGCTCGTTGTATGATGGCGGAAGTTTTTTTACCAAAAAGGGGGTAAAATAAATTGTAAATTGTAAATTTAAAAATGCTTTCAAAAAAAACAAAATATGGTTTAAAAGCACTTAGCTATTTAGCTAAGCAAAAGCCTCTTGATCCCATTTTAATATCTGAAATTTCAGAATCAGAAAATATTTCAAAAAAATTTTTAGAAAGTATTTTATTGGTTTTAAAAAAAAATGGAATTCTATCCTCAAAAAAAGGAAAAGGAGGAGGCTATTACTTACTTAAAAAGCCAAATGAAATTAAAATTTCAACAATAATTAGAATTTTAGAAGGCCCAATAGCTATGTTGCCTTGTGTTAGTTTAAATTACTACGAAAAATGTGATGATTGCAAAAGTGAAGAACGTTGTAGTTTAAATAGATTAATGGTAGAAGTTAGAGATAATACCTTAAAAATTTTAGAAAATAAAACGCTGGAAGACTTTCATTGTGGATCATAACACATTTTTGAAGTTTTTATTAAACATACAAGTTACATTCTTCACAATCTTTTATTTCACCATAATAAGTTTCTCTGTATTTATGTAAAGTGTTTATAGGTAAACCTAATAAATAGGTTTTAATATAAGTTACATTGGTTACTAATCTCCCCATTTTAGGTGAAAATCTGTTTTCTTTTTTTCTTGTTCTTTTTACGTATAGTAGTTTCATAATTTTTTAAATAATAATAGTTTTAAATACCAAATAATTGATATTAAATGATTGAAATAATAGTACGTTTAATACTTGTACTATTTTATTAAGTTGTTAAATAAGTTGTAATGTAAACTAAGGTTATTAGTTTAATGGATGTTAGAATTTTGCAGGCGGTATAAATTTTTTCGATTGATTTCGAAAAACTAAGAAATTAAATGTGAAAATTCGTTGATTTTTATTTGAAATAAAATTTATCATAAGCAACAAAGTTACATAAATTTTAAGTTTTATAAAATTTACATCAGTATTATTTTATTTTAAATAGGGTAAGCGGAACCTTAAAAGTGTTTAATTTAAGAACAAAAGTATAATAAAAAAAGGGCCTTTTTAAAAGCCCTTTTTTGTTTTATGCAGTTGTTAAAACAGGTATTTCAATATTAAATAACCTTTGTTTTAGCTTTTCTAGTTCAACTAACAAATGATCTTTATTGTTTTCAAAAGCTTCTTTGGTTGTTGAGAAAAGTTCATTATAATAGTTAATACCATCATTTAAATTATTTTGAAAATTTGTTAAATACTTTTCTTGTTTTACAGATAGTGAATCTTTTACTTCTTCAACTTTATTTGAAAAATAATCAACATACATTGCTAATTCTTTAATAAACATATGAGGTCTGTTTTGGAAAGAAATAACATTACTTTTTCCATAAATGTGACTTACCATTTCTTTTAAAGATACTTCTTTTGAAAAATATGCCATATTTGGACCAGGACAAATAGCAATACCTTCATCGGCTCCTTTTTTATCCATATCATAATTTAAAAAAGCGGCATTGGATAACCCTTCGCACAAGCAAGTTTTGTCCGTAATTTTTGCTAACTTTTTTGAGTAATCATTTTCATTTAAACCTTCTAATTTTAATTCTTCAATTTTATGTGATTGAAACTTTTTAGATGCTGTACAAATAGCAATGTCTGTATATTCTGTATTTGAAGTTAAAAACTTTTTAGGACAAGAACTTCCCGGATTATTAGCATCAATTCGTTTGTTTTTAATAATCTCGTTAGTACTACCTTTTAAACTATTAAAAGGAACACCTAAAGGTGAAACGTTACTTAAATATAAATCATCTTCTGTTGCGTTAGCTAACGTATTTATAGTTTTACTATCAACAGTTGTAGCTTCAGGAACTAATAAAAATGGTGAACCCCAGCCAACAGAATCAATATTATAATTTTCTAATAAAAATTCGTGTTCTTCATGAGTACCAACGCCTCCCTGAACTGTAATTCCTAAATTTAAAGGTTTGGCAGGAATAGCTTTATTTTTGCTTTTTAAAGCATCAATTAAAATACTAGAAACTTCATCAATTAAGTTTTCTTTATTATTTTTGAATTCTTCTAAAATAGGTCCCATTAAATAGCCGTCTGAAGCAAATGCATGACCGCCACAATTTAAACCAGATTCTATTCTGTATTCAGAAACCCATAAACCTTTTTTAGCTAAAAATTTTCCCTGAATAATGGCAGATCTGTAATCGCTTACTTTTAAAATTATTTTCTTTTTTAAATAACCATCTTCGGTAGGGAAGAAGTCGTTAAAATTTTCAAAATAAGCATATAATCTTGGGTTCATTCCTGCAGAAAGAACAACAGATGAAGTTAAATTACTATTTGCAAAACCTCTTAAAGCTGCGTGCGCATCATTATATTCACTAGGTAGGGCTTCTTTTTTATTGTAATTCACTTTATCTAGTTTGGTCATAATGTTTACATCAATATTTCCTGGAACTAAATTTTGTTGAATCCAATTTTGAACATCTTCCTTTAAAGTGTTATTATGAATTGCTTCGATAAAGTTTTGTTTTAATTCAGAAAAATCTGGAAGCATATCCATATATTTTTCAAACTCACTAGTTTTATCTTCAAAACTTTTTTTAAGGTTTTCAAATTTTTGTTTTACTATAGTGTCTACGGTATTTAAGTATGAAGTTATTCTTTTTGCTCTATAATCTTCAACTTTTGTTGAAATTGCTTGATATGGTAATTCAAATTTTTTCGAATAATATTCGTTCATTTTTTCGATTAAAATATCATCTACAATTGAAATAACTGATGATATACCATATTTTGCAATTTTAATTGGACTATCTATAGTAAATGCTAACCCCATTACTGGTACATGAAATGTATGGGGATTTTTTTTATGTTGCATACTATAATTTTTAAAAATTAAATTTAGCTACAAATCTAACTAACTTAAAGCTAAAAACGCTGATAGTTATCAATTATTAACAAATAATTTGGCATTGTAAAAAAAATCCAGCTCACATAAAATGAACTGGATTAACAATTTAAATATATAAATTGGAATTAGCTTCCTGATACACTACCTCCAGAAGAGGTATCTTTATTTACTTCGGTAGGATTTCCTTCATAGTCAATATCTCCACCGCTACTTGCTTTTGCTATTAGTTTTCCTGATACATTTAAATCTATATTTGCACCACTACTAACTTTTGCAGTTGCGTTAATAGTTTCAAGTTTGTCAGCATCTATTGAACTTCCGCTACTTGCCATTGCTGAAAATTCTTTTGATTTTCCGTAGATATTGATAGTAGCTCCGCTAGATGATGAACTTGAAATTTCATCGGCATTTACATACATTTTTATTGCACTTCCACTACTTGAATCTAACTCAAGTATGGTAGTTTCAATAGTGTTTTCAGTTTTAACTGATGCGCCACTAGAGGTTTCTATTTTTGAAATATCACTAGTAGTTAAATATACTTTTCTGCTTGCAGCTTTATAAACATTTTTATCAAAATAAATATTTAGTTTGTTGTTTTTTACTTCAGTTCTTAAAATATCAATTATATTTTCATCGGCTTCAACTTTAAGTTCTGTTGAATTGCCTTGAGTTATATAAACTTGTATACCTTGCTGCACCTTTATTTCACTAAAGTTAGAGCTAATTGTTCTGTCTTCAGAAACAACATCGCCATTTCCTTTAATTCCGGTTAAGCCATCCATAAAACAAGATGTTGTTGTTACTAGTAGCAGTAAAAAGGTGGTTAATTTTATAAGTGTTTTCATAATATAGTTTGTTTTTGTTGCTTCAAAAATATTTTGAAACTTTCAGCTTTTACAATTTAATTTACTGAGTTGTTAAATTTTGTTGATGAAATGTAACTACTCAATTGTCATTCCGGTTTCATCAATATTAACTTCAGCATTTTTATTGTTGTCGTTTACTTTAATTTTTAGGCCGTTTTCATCTAATTTTAAATTAAAACTTCCATTTTTTTCTTTGTAATCATCGCCAAAAATTGCTTCATTACAATTTAAACATTCCAAGCCATTTTCTGTCATTTTGTAGTAATTTTTAGGCATATCTCTATCGTGTATATTTTGAATATTGTCTACATCATTTAAAAAACTTCTTGTTGAATTATCTAAATAAATAATAGTATTTACGGGTAAATAAATTGTGATATCTACAGATTGATCTTTAAATTTATTTTTAAAGTTAGATAAAAAATAACCATTTAAAAGTAAATTTTTATCATTTAAATTAAATTGATATTCAATAGATTCTGCATCTTTATTAGCTGTTAATCTGTTGTTTCCTTCTGATTCTTTTCTAATTTTAACAAATGCATTTTCTTTGTCTGTTGTTTTAATATCTACATAAACTCTGGTTGAATATAATTTTTGCACATCTTTATCATACACACTTTCGTAACCGTAGTTTCTTCTTAATTCTTTTCTGTTAGACAAGTTTTCATCACCTACCATTTTAATTTTAAGAGTGTCAGTTGGCGTTAATACTATATCTTCTGTTTGGTTGTAAACACCATCATAAGCTTTTTGTGTAGCAAAGTTAATTCCTGCAAAACCTAAACCTAATAAAGCAATTATCCAAACACCTAAAAGTGATAATTTGGTTGTTGTGCTAAAAGATTTTACGTTGTTTGAAAGTATTCTTAATCCTAGCATAAAAAGTACAAAAAATGGAATTCCGACTGCTAAAAAGGTAAATACTAACAATAACCAAGTTGGTATTACAGAATCAAAGAAAAATGGAGGATAATGTACATAATCGTTTCCAAAACCTAGCATTTCAATACTTCCCCAAGAGAATGCTCCAAAAATTAAGGCAATTAATGTAATTGCTGCTATAAAAATTAGCAAGGCACCAATTAATTTACCAAAAATATTGAATATAGTAATTAGTATTTTTCCTAATGTATCAATAATTTCTTGTATGCCACTTTTTGCTCTGTTTTCTACATTTCTTTTAAATTCTGGGTTTTTTACTCTTTCAGTTGCGCTGTTTACACCATCTTTCACACGTGATGAAACATCTTGAAATTCTTCTCTAATTTTACGTTCGATATTGCTAATATTTACGGGTTCACCTTTCATTTGTAATTTTTCAGCTGTAGTTTCAGCTACCGGAATTAAGATCCAAAGAATAATGTATATTAAAATTCCTGTTCCAAAAAAGAATACTAAAATAAGCCATAAAATTCTCACCCAAAGAGCATCAATCCCAAAGTAATGAGCTAAACCTGCGCAAACACCACCTAAAAATTTATCTTCATTATCTCTAAATAATTTTTTTGATGATGATGTTGGTCTGTAACTTTGTTGATCTTCAAAAAGTTCTTCATCTACCAAATAATCTTCAGGTTTTCCCATTATTTTGGTAATTTCATCAATATCGCTCTCGTTTATTACTTGGCGTTCATTAACAATTCTTTCAGATAATAATTCACCAATTCTAAGTTCAATATCATTTAATATTTCGTCTCTTCCTTGAGGGTCATCACTTAAAGATTTTCTAATGGCATCTAAATAACGTTTCAGTTTTTGATAAGCTAATTCATCAATATGAAAGAAGATACCTCCTAAATTTATATTTATTGTTTTATTCATTTTTCAGTTGATTTATTGTTGGTTACTAAGTTTACAGCTTCAACAAGCTCGCTCCAAGTAGTGTTTAATTCGTTTAAAAATATTTTTCCGGTTTCTGTTAAATCGTAATATTTTCTTGGTGGTCCAGATGTGGATTCTTCCCATCTATATTCTAATAAACCTGCATTTTTTAGTCTGGTTAATAAAGGATATACAGTTCCTTCAACAACTAACAATTTTGCATCTTTAAGTTGCGATAAAATTTCAGAAGTGTATGCGTCGCCATGTTGTAAAATGGAAAGTATGCAATATTCTAAAACTCCTTTTCGCATTTGCGCTTTCGTGTTTTCTATCTTCATAAGTTGATATTTTATTTTTCAAATGCTATTTAACAAATTCTATGGTATATGGATAATTATAATATTCTCCATTGGTTGCTTTTATGCTTGCAGAAATTATTAATACTATTTTTAATATAATAGCAGGTATAATTCCAAGTAACACCGCAATTAATCCTAACCCTAAAGTTAATATGGTAATAGGAATAATTAAAATTGCAAGTAAAAAACAATAAAGCATAATACTTAATTGAAAATTTACAGCAGCTTTACCATGAGAGTCAATATAAGTGCTTTCATTTTTTTTAGCTATCCATAAAACTAATGGCGCTATTATATTTCCTAATGGAAAAACCCAACCAGCAAATCCACTTAAATGTGTTAGTGTGCTATAATTTTTGTCGTTTTGAGTGATCATAATTTTATGGTTTTACTATTCTACTATGCAAATATATGTATAAAAGATAGTAATATGCAAAACATAGTACTGTATTTTAACATTTTATTAACAAAAAATCTAATATTGTGAGTTTTAATTTTAAATAATTGTGTGTAAATAAACTGTTATGATAATGTTATTATTTGTATATTTGGTGTGAAAATATGAACAAATGGTTTAAAAATGTGTATGTAAGGTTATTTTGTTTGTTTTTAATCGTTTAAGCCCCAATAAATATGATACAAAGATTAGATGAAGATGTTTTGGTTGATAAATTAACAAAGTTTGAGTTATTAGAGGTTGTTAAAAACCAAAAAGAACAAATGAACGAGTTAAAGCAAGAGTATACCAAATATAAAAATTGGTTTGAAAACTCAATTGATGGTTTTTATAGAAGTTCAGTAGATGGTTATTTTATTGATGTGAATCTAGCATTGGTAAAAATGCTAGGTTATCAATCAAAAGAAGAACTTTTGCAGGTAGATATTATTTCTCAAATTTATTTTAATACAGAAGAAAGACAGGAAATAATTAAACAAGACGAAAGTGATAGCAGAAAAATTCATAAAGTTAGAAAAAAAGATGGAACAGCTATTTGGGTAGAAGATTATGTTAGAAAAGAGATAGATGATGATGGAAATGTTTTATTTTTTGAAGGAATAATAAGAAATGTTTCAGAAATTGTAGAAGCAAAGAAAATTCAAAAAGTACTTTTAAAAATTTCTCAGCAAGGTTATAAATCAGAAGATCTAAAAGATTTAAATGAATTTATAAGAATTGAATTAGGTAAATTAATTGATACTACTAATTTTTATATTGCCTTTTATAATGAACAAGAACAAACCCTAAATATACCATTTATGACTGGTGAAGATTTTGAGGGTGATTTTCCAGCAGAAAAATCAATGACGGGTTTTTTAATTAAAAAAAATGAGCCTGTTCTTATAAAATCAAAAGAATTCAAAAAATTAATAGAATCCGGTGAAATCGAATTGTTAGGTACGTTTCCAAAAGTTTGGTTAGGTGTTCCATTAAGGGTTAAAAATAAAGTAATTGGAGCCATTGTTGTTCAAAGTTATGATGATGAGAATGCTTATAGCCTGGAAGATATAGAACTGTTAAATTTCATTTCTTCACAAATAAGTATTATCGTACAACGCAAAAAAGTGATCCAAGAAAATACAATTTCAAAAGAGATTTTAAGAAAAGTATTGGATAATATCCCTATAAAAGTTTTTTGGAAAGATTTAGATTCTAAGTTTTTAGGTGTCAATGCCGCTTCAATAAATGAAAAGCACTTTAAGGATGAAAATGAGGTAATTGGAAAATCAGATTTTGACTTTTACGATAAAAAATGGGCGCAAAAATATCGTAATGATGAATTGGAAATTATGCAAAGTGGTGTACCTAAATTAAATTATATTGAAACTCAGGTTGTAGATGGGAAAGAGCTTTTATATAAGTCAAGTAAATTGCCTTTTTATGATGCAAAAAACAATGTGATGGGAATAGTAGGTACTTCAGAAGATATTACCGAAAAAGTTGAATATGAACATAAATTAAAAAAAGCTACTGAAGAAGCTATAAGTGCAAATCTATCAAAATCAACATTTTTGGCAAATATGAGCCATGAAATTCGCACGCCGATGAACGCAATTTTGGGGTATTCTCAACTTTTACAAGAAGATGATAATTTAACCAATGAACAACAAGAAAATTTAAAAACAATAAATAAAAGTGGAGCACATTTACTAGCACTAATTAATGATATTTTAGATATGTCTAAAATTGAAGCAGGAAGAATTAATGTTAACTTAACAGACTTTGATTTTATTGAAGTACTTAAAGAAATTGAGCAACTTTTAAAAAATAAAGCTACAAGTAAAAATTTAGAATTAGATTTTAAAGTTGGTTTAGATGTTCCAAAAATAATGCTAGCCGATGAATCTAAAATAAAACAAGTCATAATTAACTTAATTGGAAATGCTATAAAATTTACAAACAAGGGCTTTGTACGTATAATAGTTGAAAATTTAGATAACCAAACTTTAAAAGTACAAGTAAAAGACAGCGGTTGCGGAATTGCTGTTGACGATCAACAAGTTATATTTAAACCTTTTGAACAAGCAAAAAAAGGAGGAGAGGTTATTGGCGGAACTGGATTAGGCTTGGCTATTAGTAAAAAGTTTTCAAAATTAATGGGAGGTGATATTACCCTTGAGAGTGAGCAAGGCAAAGGATCTACATTTACATTTACCTTTAAATACCAACTAGGTAAAAAGATTGAAGCTACAGAAGAAATTATTGCAAAAAAAGCAATCTCATTAGAGCCAGAAATGCAAGGTTTAAAACTTGCAATTGTTGATGACAGGTTTGAAAATAGAGATATTTTATATAAAAAATTAAAACCTCTAGGTTTCAAAATTAAAATGGCTGAAAATGGCGTTGAAGCCGTTGAATTATATGAAAATTGGAAACCTGATGTTATTTTAATGGACATTGTTATGCCAATTATGGATGGCGTTGAAGCAACAAGAGAAATTTTAAAAATTGCAAATGGAAAACATAATGTAAAAATATTTGTTGTAAGTGCAAGCGCTTTAGACTCTGAACAAAAAGAAGTTATGAAAATTGGAGCGACTGTTTTTATTAAAAAACCAGTAATTTTTGATAATTTAATATTTGAACTTGAAGAAAAGGGAAATCTTAAATTCTTATACAAAAATAACAATGTTAATACAAGTTTTAAAGAAGAAGCAAATCCATCAGACATACCTACATCGTTCAAAGAAAAATTTATTGAAGCAGCCGAAGAAGGAGATTTTTCTTTATTGCAAGAGTTATTACTGAAATTAGAAAAGGAATCGAAAAAATCCTTTAAATATATTGATGAGTGTATTAATGAAATGGAATTCGAAAACTTAATAAAATGGTTAAAATCTTAAAATTATGGATACTAAAAATTATACTATACTTATAGTTGATGATAATCCTAATAATTTAAAAGTTTTAGGAGGTATTTTAAAAGCTGTTGGTTATAACTTTAGAATGGCTAAATCTGGTAAACAAGCACTTAGTATTTTAGAAAAAACCAAACCAGAATTAGTGTTGTTAGATATACAAATGCCTGAAATGGATGGTTTTGAAACATGTAAAAAAATTAAAGAAATTCCAGAAAATACAAATATTCCAATTATTTTTTTAACTGCAAATACAGATGCTGAAAGTGTTAATAAAGCATTTAAATCTGGTGGAGTTGATTATGTAACAAAGCCTTTTAATACAGATGAATTACTTATTAGAATAGAAACTCATATTAAATTAAAAATTCAGGCAGAAGAATTATTAAGACAAAATGCAGCAAAAGATAAATTCTTTTCAATTATTTCACACGATTTAAAAAATCCGTTAGCAAATATACTTGGCTTTTCAGAATTAATTAAAGAAAACTTTGATGAAATTGATCCAAAAAAACTTTTAAATTTTATTGGATATATTAATAATTCGGCAGTTTATGCTTTAGAAATTTTAGATGATTTGTTGGATTGGTCAAGAATTCAAAGAGGAAGTTTAATCTCAAGCAAACAAAATTTTAATTTAAGTAAATTACTTAAAAATAATATTGAAGGTCACAAACCACAAGCACAAGCAAAAAGCATATTTTTTGATTATAGTTTTGATAAAGATGTGTTTATACATGCCGATGAAAGAATGGTTTCAGCAATTGTTAGAAATTTAATTTCTAATGCTATTAAATTTACTCCTAAAGGAGGTTTAATATCGGTTTCTACCAAAGAAGTTATAATCAATAATAAAAAATTAATTGAAACTGAAATTAAAGATACTGGAGTTGGTATTGAAGAAAAAGATATTAATAAACTTTTTAAAATAGAACAAAATTATAATTCTAAAGGAACAAATAACGAAACTGGTACAGGTTTAGGTTTAATTTTATGTAAGGAGTTTATTAATCAAAACAACGGTACAATTAGAGTGAAAAGTAAACCAAAAGTAGGTACAAGTTTTATTTTTGATTTAGAGCCAGCATTTTAAATTAAATTCCTTAAACTATATATAAATTGTCTTCTTTTTTATAAATTAACCTCAAAATAAATAACATGGAGGTTACTGTAAAAAAAATGAATAAATTTTTAATGTTTAAATTACCATCAGCATTTATTTGTGGGGTAAAATTAAACCAACTTACAAACGAAAAAGCAGTGGTTTTGGTTAAGCATCGTTGGATTAATCAAAATCCATTTAATTCCATGTATTTTGCAGTGCAATCAATGGCTGCAGAATTAACTACTGGATCAATTGTTATCAAAAAAATTAAAGAAAGCAACAAGAATGTTTCTATGTTGGTTACAAATCACCAAGGTGCTTTTACAAAAAAAGCAGTTGGTGTTATTAAATTTATTTGTAATGATGGTGTATTAATAGATGAAGCTTTAAAAAGAACGATAGAAACTGGTGAAGGACAAAAAATTACAATGGAATCTATTGGGGTTGATGAAAGTGGAGATCAAGTTTCTGTTTACAAATTTGAATGGAGTATTAAATTAAAATAAAAATAAAAATATGAATGCACATGAAATAGATTATCAAATACACGGTGAAGAAATGCAATTTGTTGAAATTGAATTAGATCCACAAGAAGGTGTTGTAGCAGAGTCTGGAAGTTTTATGATGATGAGTGATGGAATTAAAATGGATACAATATTTGGAGATGGATCAAACCAAAATGAAGGAGTTTTAGGAAAACTTTTTTCGGCCGGAAAAAGATTGTTAACAGGCGAAAGTTTATTTATGACCATTTTTTCTAATATTGGAATTGGTAAAAAGAAAATATCATTTGCAGCACCATATCCAGGTAAAATTATTCCAATTGATTTAAGTGAATTAGATGGAAAATTTATCTGTCAAAAAGATGCTTTTTTATGTGCAGCAAAAGGGGTTTCAGTTGGTATTGAATTTTCTAAAAGATTAGGAAGAGGTTTGTTTGGAGGTGAAGGGTTTATAATGGAAAAGTTAGAAGGTGATGGAATGGTATTTGTACATGCTGGTGGAAATATGAGTAAAAAAGTTTTACAAGCGGGAGAAATACTAAAGGTTGATACAGGTTGTGTTGTTGGGTTTACTAAAAAGGTTGATTATGATATAGAGTTTGTAGGTGGTATTAGAAATACTGTTTTTGGTGGTGAAGGTTTGTTTTTTGCAACTTTAAAAGGACCAGGAATAGTGTATGTTCAATCTTTACCATTTAGTAGGTTGGCAGGAAGAGTATTAGCTTTAGCGCCTCAAACTGGTAACAAAACTAGAGGTGAAGGAAGTGTTTTAGGTGGTTTGGGTAGAATTTTAGATGGAGATAATAGAATTTAATACTTTGAAAAAATAATAAGTATAAAAAAGCCGAAGTTTAACTTCGGCTTTTTTATTAATGTTCTAAAGATGCTAATTCTTTATAATTTTTACTTAATCTTCTTAAAAATATTCCATATATAATTCTGTAATACAAACAAAGTAAACCAAGCATAACAATTAATGTTACTACTTGTACAATGAGCATAATATTTAAAAATTTATCGCCATCAATGTTTAAATTCCCTGGATTTAAAGCTTCAATTAATGTTTCAGGATTAGAAAACATTACAATATTTAAAATAATTGATAAAAGTACATAAACTATAATATTGTAATACACATAGTAGTTCACAGTTTTTCGGGTTTTTATTATTTTTTTCATTAATAAATTTGTGTTTTCACTAACACAAATAGCTTTGTAATTCTTGTAAAAAAAGTAAATAAAAACAATGACTATGATATAGTGTATAAATTGAGTAGCTAATAAAAAAGTTTTTAAGTTAAATTTCTCGTATATTTCTAAATAGCTGTCAGGTATTAATAAGTTTAATCCAGTCCAAAATAATAATTCAGCGATACTAATAATCAAAATCCATTTTACTATAGATGATGATTTTTTATGAATCATTTTATAAATATCATCATATGATATTTTTGGAAGGGTAGCTTCCTGCTTCTTCCAATCTCTTTTTAATATATCTAATTCATCCATAGGTTACGGATTTAATATTGTTTTTAAGCGAGTTTTTATTCTATTCATTTTCACGCGAGCATTCACTTCAGAAATACCGATTGTTTCAGATATTTCGCTATAATTTTTATCTTCTAAGTATAAGAATATTAAAGCTTTATCAATATCTGATAGCTGATGTATTGCTTTATACATTAGTTTTAATTGTTCATCCTCTGTATTGTCATAATCTGTAGCTTCTATTTTGTGTAAAACTGTATCAAAATCTTGTGTTGGAACACTTCTTTTAGATTTTCGGTACAATGTTATGGCGGTATTTAAACCAATTCTGTACATCCAAGTACTTAATTTAGAATCGCCTCTAAATTTCGGATATGCATTCCATAGTTGTATTGTTATCTCCTGAAATAAATCGTTGTGCGACTCTTGATCAGAAGTATAAATTCTACATACTTTATGAACAATATTCTGATTTTCTTGAAATTCAGAAATAAATTTATGTTCTAGTTCTTTATTCAAATCTGGGTTAGTTATCAATTAATAAGTATATCGTTTGTGTAATTTGTTACAACTAAATTAAAATAAAAAAGCAACTCAATTGAGTTGCTTTTTTATTTAGTTTTCATTTTGTTTTATTTCTTTAATATAAGCATCTAATTCAAGCCCATATTTAGATTTTTTAATTTTAGCGGTTAAGCTATTATTTACAGTATCTAATAACTTAATGTTGGCGTTGTACAATTCAGTTAGTGCTAAATACGGAGCAGTTTCAAAGTCAGCATTGGTAACAGCAAAGTTAGTAGTGTAATAATATTTACGCTTAATTAAGTTTTTTTCTTCTTTTAGTAATTTAGCTAATAAAGCGGTGTCATTTACTTTTTGAGCTTCAAATTTTTCTTTAAATAGATCTAATTGTTTTCCAGTAAATTTTTTTGCCATTGCATTGTGTTCTTCTAATTTTTCTTGATTTTTAGAACCTGATATTTTAGCTGATGTTGCAAATTTCTCAACTTTAGAATTGATAAAGATTTCACCTTGTTCTCCAAAAAATGTAATTTTTTCTGATTCCATTTTATCTAATGATATAAAATAAACTTCAGGAGATATTACTTCATCTGAAACAACAAATTTTCCATCTCCATTTATTTCAACTGAATCTACAGAAACTAATACTGTATCTTTAATTTTTTGTAAATAAATAGTACCTTTTTTTAATCCATCAATAGTACCATTTACAAGCATATTCTCTTTTTTATCAGCAGAACAAGAAAATAAAAGCGTAACTAAAATAACGCAACTTAATATTTTTTTCATTTTATAAAATTTAAGGGACAAATATCTTATATTTTTTTGAATTTTGGAATAAATTAAGGTGCAACAATTCGCATTAATTCTGCCGTAAACATAGCTCCATAAGTTCCAACAACATAGCCAAAAACAGCTAGTAAAACTCCAACTGTTGCTAATGATGGATGAAATGCTGCCGCTACAACTGGAGCGGATGCTGCGCCGCCAACATTTGCTTGGCTACCAATAGCTAAAAAGAAGAATGGTGCTTTTATTAATTTTGCTATAATTATAAGAAGCGCAACATGAGTTGCCATCCAAATTAAACCTACAAATAATAAACCTGGATTGTCAAAAATTTGCGTTAAATCCATTTTCATACCAATTGATGCTACTAAAATGTAAATAAAAACGCTACCAATTTTACTTGCTCCGGCGCCTTCATAACTTTTTAATTTGGTAAAAGAAAGTAATATTCCTAAAATGGTTGCAATACTAATCATCCAAAAAAACTGAGAACCAAATGATGACATTGCTGAGGTTTTATCGCTAATTATTTCAAAGTTGCTGGTTAAATAGTTAGAAATTAAATCGGCTCCAAAATGAGAAGCTCCAACGGTTACAAATGCGATTGATAAAATAACCATTAAATCAGACAAAGTTGGGTTTCTATTTGTTTTTGCAGAATAGCTAGATACTTTTTCTTTTAAAGTTTCAATTGCCGAACTATCAGCTTTTAGCCATTTGTCTATCTTTTCAGTTTTTCCAATTCCTAATAATAAAATTGCCATCCAAATATTTGCAACTACAATATCAACAATTACAAAACTCGCATAATTTTTAGTGTTAAAATGATAAATTTCTAGCATTGCAGCTTGGTTTGCTCCGCCGCCAATCCAACTTCCGGCTAAAGTGGCTAATCCTCTCCAAACAGCATCTGGGCCAGCGCCTCCAACAGTTTCAGGTGAAATTAAAGATATTAAAAGTACAGCAATTGGGCCGCCAATTATAATTCCTACAGTTCCTGTTAAAAACATAATTAAAGCTTTTGGGCCTAAATTAAAAACAGCTTTTAAATCGATACTTAAGGTCATTAAAACCAATGCTGCAGGTAATAAAAATCTACTGGCTATATAATATAATTGAGAGCCATGTTTTGTTATTTCGCCTGTTTTATTAGCAGTTTCCCATTCAGGAGCAATAATTCCTGTTGATGTAAAAATAGCAGGTAACATATATGCCATTAACAACGCAGGGACATATTTGTAAAACTTTTTCCAACTGCTATTTGTGCTTGATGATGTGTAAAAAACAAAGCCAAGCGTTAGCATTAAAATTCCAAATACAATTGTGTCTTGTGTAAAAAAGGGTGTATTATCCATATGTTTTTTTTCAATTTTGGCTAATTTAACATTATTTGTGACTTTATTCGCAAAAAATGAGTTTTTGGTTTAGTATATTTGTTAAATTAAAAAATTAACTAAATGAAATATATAAAACTCTATTTAATTGTAGCTTTAATTACAATTTCTTGTAAATCCGTTCAGGAAACAAATTCTGTTGTACAAAAGCCTGTTACTGTTGAAGTTGATACTCGTGAAATTCAAGGAGGAATGTGGATTCCATCTTTATTAGAAGGTATGAACGAAACTGAAATGATGCAACTTGGTAGTAAAATGACTGCCAAAGATATTTATGATGTAAATAATTCTAGCTTAAAAGATGCCATTGTGCATTTTAACGGAGGTTGTACTTCGGAAATTATTTCACCAAATGGATTATTATTAACAAATCATCATTGTGGATTTGGCGCAATTCAATCACACTCATCTGTTGAACATGATTATCTAGAAAATGGTTTCTGGGCAATGAATTATGATGAAGAATTAGCTAACCCAGGTATGACCGTTACTTTTATTAAAAGAATTGATGATGTAACATCTCAAGTTTTTGAAGGTGTTCTTGATTCTATGGATGAGGTTACTAAAATGAAGTTAATTAATCAAAATATTGATAAAGCTACCAAAGCTGCTCAAAAAGAATCTTGGCAAAATGCCAATGTAAAATCTTTTTACGATGGGAATCAATATTTACTTTTTGTAACAGAAATTTATAAAGATGTTCGTTTGGTAGGCGCACCACCATCATCAATAGGAAAATTTGGTGCAGATACAGATAATTGGATGTGGCCAAGACATACCGGTGATTTTTCCATGTTCAGAATTTATGCCGATGCAAATAATCGTCCGGCAGAATATTCTAAAGAAAATGTTCCTTACAAACCAAAACATTATTTGCCAATTTCTTTAGATGGTGTTGCTGAAAAAGATTTTACATTAGTATTTGGTTTTCCTGGAAGTACAGATGAGTATTTACCAGCAGTTGCAGTTGATCAAATTGTAAATGTATTAAATCCAGCAAAAATTGAGGTAAGAGACAATGCGCTAAAAATTGTTGACTCTTATATGAGAACTGATCCAGCTATTAAAATTCAATATGCATCAAAATATGCCTCAACAGCAAATTATTGGAAAAAATGGATTGGCGAAAATCAAGGAATTAAAAAATCAAATGCAATTCAAAAGAAAAGAGATTTAGAAACTGAGTTTTCTAAAATAGTAGCTGAAAAAGATTTAGTTGGTTACTCAACTTTATTAGCTGATTTTGAAAATTTATATAAAGAAATTGAAAAAGTTTCTTTAGCACGTGATTACTGGATTGAAGTAGCGTACAGAAATGTAGAATTATTAGGAATAACTTTTAGAGCATTTCAACTGGAGCAAGCATATTTACGTGGTGGAGAACAAGCGTTTGAAAATGCGCGTCAATCTATTTTAGGAAGACTAGAAGGAACTTATAAAAATTACAATGCAACTGTAGATAAACCTGTTTTTGAAAAATTAGTGAGTTTATATGCTGAAAAATCACCAAAAGAGTATTTACCATCTAATATGAAAGATGTTAATTTTGAGAAATTAACAAATGATATTTATACAACTTCAAAATTAACTTCTTATGAAGGTGCTAAAGAATTATTTTCAGGTTCAGCCGAAGAAGTAATTAAAAAACTAAATGCAGATAAAGCTTATGCTTTTGGAAAAGAATGGCACACGATGTTTTATACAACTTTAGAACCTAAATTTCAAGAATTAAACATGCAAATTGTTGCTGTTCAGAAGAAATATATGAAAGCTTTAATGGAAGTGTTCCCAAACAAACGCTTTTTCCCAGATGCAAATAGTACATTACGTGTAACGTATGGACAAGTTAGAGGGTATGAGCCAAGAGATGGTGTTTATTACAATACAACAACCTATTTAGATGGTGTTATTGAAAAATATGTTCCTGGTGATTATGAATTTAACGTTCCACAAAAGTTGTTAGATTTATATGAAGCTAAAGATTACGGACCTTATGGTGAAAACGGTAAAATGCCAGTTTGTTTTATTGGCACAAATCATACCACAGGAGGAAACTCTGGAAGTCCAGCAATTGATGCTCACGGAAATTTAATAGGTTTAAATTTTGATAGAGTTTGGGAAGGAACTATGAGTGATATGAATTACGACCCAGATATCTGTAGAAATATTATGGTAGATGTGCGTTATGTATTATTTATTGTAGATAAATTTGCCGGAGCAAAAAACTTAATAAACGAGATGACTTTAGTACATCCTAAAAAATAAATTAAACAATAGAAAATGAGATATTTTAAATTTTATGTAGCACTAGCGGTTCTTTTTATATCGCTAAATTCAATAGCGCAGGTTTCTGAAAAGGTTGATACGCGCAAAATTCAAGGTGGAATGTGGGTTCCTTCATTATTAGAAGGAATGAATGAACAAGAAATGCAATTACTTGGTAGTAAAATGACTGCCAAAGATATTTACGATGTAAATAATTCGAGCTTAAAAGATGCTATTGCGCATTTTGGTGGAGGTTGCACATCTGAAATTATTTCACCAAACGGATTATTATTAACAAATCACCACTGTGGTTATGGAGTTATTCAATCACATTCTTCAGTAGATCACGATTATTTAAAAGATGGTTTTTGGGCCATGAGTTATGAAGAAGAATTACCAAATGAAAGCTTAACAGCAACATTCATTAAAAGAATTGATGATGTAACTGCAAAAGTTTTTGAAGGTATTTCTGATGATATGGATGAAGCTGAAAAAATGAAAATTGTAAATCAAAATATTTTAAAAGTAAATAAAGAAGTTCAAAAAGAAGAATGGCAAGATTCTTATGTACGTTCTTTTTACAAAGGAAATCAATACTTATTGTTTGTAACAGAAGTATTTACAGATGTGCGTTTGGTTGGTGCGCCTCCAACATCAATTGGTAAGTTTGGTGCAGATACTGATAACTGGATGTGGCCAAGACATACAGGAGATTTCTCTATGTTTAGAGTATATGCAGATGCAAATAATCGTCCTGCTAAATATGCAAAAGAAAATGTTCCTTACAAACCAGCACATTATTTACCAATATCATTAGATGGTGTTGAAGAAAGAGATTTTACTATGGTTTTTGGTTTTCCAGGAAGAACAAATGAGTATTTACCGGCTGTTGCAGTAGATCAAATTGTAAATGTATTGAATCCTGCTAAAATTGAAGTAAGAGATAATGCATTAAAAATTATAGATTCTTATATGCGCAAAGATGCAGATATTAAAATAAAATATGCATCAAAATTTGCTTCTACAGCTAATTATTGGAAAAAATGGATTGGTGAAAATCAAGGAATTCATCAAACAAAAGCCATCGATTTTAAAAAGGCTGAAGAAAATGAGTTTTCTAAAATAGTTGAAGAAAAAGATTTAGTAGGTTATTCAACGTTGTTATCTGATTTTGAAAAATTATATAAAGAAATAGAAAGCGTTTCTTTAGCACGTGATTATTGGATTGAAATTGCTTACAGAAATGTAGAGTTATTGGGTGTAACTTTTAGAGTTTTTCAACTAGAACAAGCTTATTTAAAAGGAGGAGAACAAGCTTTTGAAAATGCCAGACAAAACATTTTAGGAGGTTTAGAAGGTACGTACAAAAATTATAGTGCAGTTGTTGATAAACCAGTTTTTGAAAAATTAGTAGCTTTATATGCTGCAAAAACTCCTGCTGAATATGTTCCTGCTAATATGAAAAATGTTGATTTTTCTAAACTAGCAAATGATATTTATGCAACTTCTAAATTAACATCTTTAGCTGGTGCAAAAGAATTATTATCAGGTAAACCAGCCGATGTAATTAAGAAAATTAACGCTGATAAAGCTTATAAATTTGGAAAAGAATTACACAGTATTTTTTATACTCAGTTAGAACCTAAATTCCAAGCGTTAAACTTACAAATTGAAGCGCTTCAAAAAGAATATATGAAAGCGTTAATGGAAGTGTTTCCAAACAAACGTTTTTTCCCAGATGCTAACAGTACGTTACGTGTAAATTATGGAATGGCACAAGGTTATAGCCCAAAAGATGGAGTAACTTACACAACAAAAACATACTTAAAAGGTGTAATGGAAAAATACATTCCTGGAGATTATGAATTTGATGTGCCACAAAAATTACAAGATTTATACTATGCAAAAGATTACGGTCAGTATGGAGAAAATGGTAAAATGCCTGTAAATATTTTATCAACAAACCATATGACGGGAGGAAACTCTGGTAGCCCAATTATTGATGCTAATGGAAATTTAATTGGGTTAGCTTTTGATACAACTTGGGAAGGAACGATGAGTGATTTATACTTTGATGCAGATATTGTACGTAGTATTATGGTTGATATTCGTTACGTATTATTTATTATAGATAAATATGCAGGTGCTAAAAACCTTATTGAAGAAATGACTTTGGTGCATCCAAAAAAATAATAGAAAACATTTTTAAAAAAAACTCCAAATGAAAATTTGGAGTTTTTTTTATATATGATTAAGCGGTTTTTTAAAACTTTAAGTTTATTTGCCAATCAAAAGATTCTTTAGGTATTAAAGTTAATAAGCCACGTTTGTTATTAAAACTATTTGGAGCACAGGTCATAGGTTCAATTGCAATACAATCTCTTGTGTTTGGTGTGTAACATTGCAAATAATTTTCATTTGATGTACAAGCAAAATCTAGGGTAATTTCATAATCTGGAGTTTTAAATATTGTTTGGTTTTTTTCAATTAAAAAGCAATCATCTAAAAAAGTATCTTCTATAGTTAAGGGTGTTTTAAATGGTATTTGAATTTCATTCTGTGGAATCATTTTTTCATTTAAGTTGTATTTTTTAGTACCATCAAAATTTAAAATGCTTTTTGATAAGTTGGTTGATTTAAAATAGGGATGCCAACCAAGTCCGAAAGGAAATTCCTCATTACTATTATTAACTACATTAAAACTAATTGCTAAATTGTTTTTTGTATACGTATATGTAATATCAATTTTGTAAGCAAAAGGAAATCCAATAGTATCTCCATTGTTAGAATAGCTTAACGTTATTTCTGCGTTTTCTTCCGTAGCTTCAGTTTTAATTATTTTAAATCTTTTGTTAAAAATGTGACCGTGTAATGAGTTGTTTAAGGCTGTTTCATTACATGCTAGCTGATAGGTTTTATTGTTAAAAGTATATTTTCCATCATCAATTCTATTAGGTGATGGGAATAAAAATGATGAGTTAAATTTGTTTTTATATAATTCTAACCCTTTTTCATCATTGGTGATTCCATCAATTATTTCAATGCTATTTTTTGTTAATTTTTGAAGTGAAGCACCTAGGTTTGGGTAAATAGTACTTTTTATATTTAAATATTTATTTGTAATAGTTACTTCATTTAAAAGTGAATTTTGGTTTTGGGTAGTTGTAATTTTAAACATTATCTTTTGTGCTATTGTTTTTTTTAGGTAATCTATTTGCATCTTTTAAGCATTGATTTAGCATCCATTCTAACTGACCGTTAGTGGAACGAAATTCATCTGCAGCCCATTTTTCAATAGCTTTTAACATGTCTTCGTTTATACGTAATGCAAATGCTTTTTTATTTGCCATAGTTATTTAAGTTCGTTAATAAATGTTGTTATAATTGTTGTTAATTCATCTTTTATTGGTAATTCTGGGTTGTTATACGAACTCATATTTTCGTTTAAATCACCTTTAATTTCTTTTAAAATATGATTCATATCTTCAATAATAAAAAGTTGAGAATTTGGTGTTGCTTTATGAAGCAGTTCGGCATCCATATTTTGCACTTGAATGTCTTTTGATCCGTTAATGATAAGTGTTGGAATTTTAAGTTTTTTAATTTCTTCTTGAGGGTTATATTTTATCCATGAAATTAAAAAAGGTTGTACAGATTTGTTGAATACAGAAACTAACATTGGATTAAAATCTTCAACAATAACTTCCTTTTTTAACGAATCTAATACTCTAACAGTTTCCTCTTTTAAAAATGGTGCTTGTTTTCCAATTTGTTCAATTAAAACTTCATCAATAGCTCTTCCAGCACCTTCTAAAGATATAAATGCATCGGCGTTGTTGGCACTTGCAATCATTCCAACTAAACTTCCTTGGCTATGTCCTGCAACTATTATTTTTGAATATTTTTTTGAATTTTTAAAATACGATATAACTGCTTTAGCATCATAAATAAATGACTCAAATTTAAGGGTGTCAACCGTTGCTAATTGTTCTTTTGAAAAGGAGAGTACACTTTTATCAAACCTATAAGAAGCAATATTGTTTTCGGCTAATTTTTCAGCTAAAAACTTTAGTGAGTTATTTTTCATTGCGGTGTTATTTCCATCTCTGTCAGTTGGTCCAGAGCCTGGAATTAAAATAACCAAAGGTGTTTTTTTGTTTGAATTTATTTTTAATAGCGTACCGTTTAAGGTTGTTGCATAAGCTGGTATTTCTTGTGCTATTTCGTTATAATTTTTTTTTTGTGAAAAAGAAAAACTGTATATAAATACAAAAATTATGAAAAGAATGTTTAGTTTCATTTTAATGTTATTTTTTGCTGATAATTATCTAAAGTTTTTTGCAAACTATCTTTTAATTGCGTTCCTAATAATATTTTTTTCCCATTTTTTAATTCTAATTGTAAACCAATATTACCTTTAGTTGTAAAGCTTTTTTCTTTTTTTTTGAAATAGCTAAATTTTATTCCCCAACCGCCATATTCACTAATGGCATTGTAATTTCTAATGTAACATTTTGAAATTAAATTCCAAGTGATTGTTTTTGAATTTAGGTGAAATGGATAAAATTGATAGTGTATTCCTATTTCATCAATACGTGTTTTCAGTTTTAAAAAAATAAAAAGTAAGGCTACAAGTAATACAATTATAATACCACTTATACTTCCAATTTTAGCGCCTATGTTTCCATTACTGATTACTTCCCAATTTTGAAAAGTTGTTATGGATACAATAGTAAATACAAAAAATAAACCAATGAATACTAATGGTTGGTTAAACTTTTGCTCTTCAATAAATATTTTCATTTATCTGTTTTTTTCTCGTTCTAATAGTGCTTTCATAAAACTACCTCCATGATGTGTTACACTATTAACAGTCCAACCTTCTCTAGCAAATTGATTTATATTGTCTTCAAAATCGGCATCTTTTCCCCAAATACCTTTTTTTATAATTTTATATTCTTTCATTTTTAGATGGTTAAATTAGAGTTGAAAATAGTATTGTTATAATAATTGATAGATATGTTAAAACTGTGATCATAGTTTAATGATTTAATGTTCCAGTATTTACAATTGGCGCTACATCTTTATCAGAACAAAGTACTACCATTAAATTGCTTACCATTGCAGCTTTACGTTCTTCGTCTAAATCAACAATATTGTCTTTACTTAGTTTATGCAGCGCCATTTCTACCATTCCAACAGCTCCTTCAACAATTTTATGACGTGCAGCAATAATTGCGGTTGCTTGTTGACGTTTTAACATAGCACTTGCAATTTCTTGTGCGTAGGCTAAATAACCTATTCTGGCTTCTAAAACTTCAATTCCAGCCATTTCTAAGCGTTCAGATAACTCTAGTTCAAGAGCTTCGCTTACTTCGTTTACACTAGCTCTTAGTGTAATTTCTTCAGCTTTTCCGTCATCTTCAAAATTATCATAAGGATATAAACTGGCAAGTTTTCTAACTGCTGCATCAGATTGTACGCGTACAAAATTTTCATAATTGTCAACATCAAAAGCAGCTTTATAGGTATCTTTTACTTTCCAAACTGCAATAGTACTTATCATAATTGGGTTTCCCAGTTTATCATTTACTTTTACACGTTCACTATCAAAATTACTTGCTCTTAATGAAATACTTTTTTTAGTATACAGTGGATTTGCCCAATAAAAACCATTCTCTTTTACAGTACCAATATATTTCCCAAAAAGTAATAGTACTTTTGATGTATTTGGATTTACTAAAAAGAAGCCTGGAATTGTAATTATTGTTAAAATTAAAAGCGCAATAAATAAGCCTAAAATTGAATATACTAAGCCGCATATTCCTCCTGCGATTAACAGAACAAGCACAAATAGCATAAAATAGCCATTTGATAATTTAATAATTTTTTCTTGAGTCATGATGTTGATTTTTAATGATATTAAAATGATATTATAAAGATATGAATTTTTTTTAAAGAAATACAAATAAATCATGGACATTATTTATATCTTAGCAAAAAAAATATTTTAAATGAAAACATATAAATTGTTGCCTATTTTATTGGCTTTTACGTTTGTTTTATCTTCAGTAAATGCTTCAAATCCTGAGTGGGGAGCAACAGGACACAGAACAATTGGAAAAATTGCAGAAGGTTATTTAACATCAAAAGCAAAACGAAAAGTTGAAGAGTTATTAAATGGTAAAAGTTTGGCATTGGTTTCTACCTTTGGAGATGATATTAAATCAGACAAAAGATATAAAGAATTTTACACTTGGCATTATATAAATATGCCGTTTGATGTAAAATATGAAGATTCTGAAAAAAATAAAGATGGAGACTTAGTGAGTGGAATTAATAAATGTAAAGAGGTTTTGTTAGATAAAAATGCTTCAAAAGAGGATAAGGCTTTTTATTTAAAAATGTTAGTACATTTAATGGGAGATTTGCATCAACCAATGCATGTTGGCAGATCAGAAGATAAAGGAGGTAATGATATACAGGTAAGATGGTTTAATGATGGAACTAATTTACACTCTGTATGGGATTCTAAAATGATAGAACATTATAATATGACTTTTACGGAGTTGGCAGACAACACTGATAAAATTTCTAAAGAACAAATTAAGTATTTACAAAAGGGTTCTATTGCTGATTGGGCAAATGAAACGCAACAATTAGCTATTAAAGTTTATGGATCTGCTGAGGTTGGAGAAAAGTTAGGTTACAATTATGTATATAATAATTTTGAATTAGTTCGTTCTCAATTGCAAGTAGGAGGGATTAGGTTGGCTGAGGTTTTAAATACTATTTTTAGCTAAATTATATTATTTATTATAGGTGTTCCAACGTCTTTTTTCACGAATTAAAAGTGAATTAAATTTATTTGGAACATCTATTTTAAAATGTAAAGGTGTAAATGTTTTTGGATGCAATAATGTAATTTCAGTTGCAGCTAAAAAAAGTCCTTTACCTTTATGTAACGTTTCTTGGTTACCATAAAGTTTATCACCTAAAATAGGATGACCAATTGACGATAAATGAATTCTTATTTGATGTGTTCTACCTGTTTTTGGAGCAACTTTTAAACAGGTTAGATTATTATATTTTAAAGACTTAACAACTTTAATAATCTCAAAACTTGTTTCAGCATTTTTATTTTCAATAGTTGTTGTAATTACCTGTTTATTAAGTACTTCTCCAATTACTATTGTACAATATTTTTTTTGAATAGTTTGGTTCATAAATTGATTTCCTAATTCAATTTGTGCAGTTTTTGTTTTGGCAATTAATAAAATCCCTGATGTTTGGTTATCCAATCTATGAACAGGCGTTGGTTTAAATAATTTATCAGTAGCAGTGCTTTCGGTTAAATTAAAAGGCAAAGCGTTAAAAATATTTTTAAAAGCATTGCTACTAACTGTAATTCCTGGGGGTTTATTAATAACAGCCAAATGTTCATCTTCAAAAATAACTTCTAAACTATATTCATATACCTTAGGTTTGTTTGATGGATTTTCAATTAACTCTATACTTTGGCCAAAGTTAATCCAACTACCTGTTTGTGCTATTTTCCCATTTAATAAAACTTGACCATTTTTTATGGCTTTTTTTATACCACTTTTTGATGGAATAAATTCTTTAAAAATTGATGGAGCATATTCTTGTAAACGAATATTTTCGATATTTTTTGGAACAATATGTGTATGGATCGATTTTATAACGTGAGATTATTAAATTAGATTCTATTACAAAGACGATTGTAAAAGTATATAGTTACGCTCTTATAACCTTCATCTTATTAATAAAATGTTAAATTAAACTTTTATAGTGTAGTAAATCAACAATTTCTTTGTAATCAAACGCTAATTGTAATTTTTGTGTTTCATTAAATGTAAACCAGTTATAATCTACAACTTCTTCTTCCTGAATTTTAATATTTCCAGTCCATTTTCCTAAAAATCGATAAAATTTTCTGCCTTGCCAATCACCAGTTTTAATAATTTCAGTAGGTAAAAAATCTAAATTACATTCTTCTTTTACTTCTCTAATTACATTTTGTTCTGCGGTTTCTCCAGGTTCAGCTCTTCCGCCTGGGCAGCCCCAATAGCCTGCGTATAATTGTGTATAATTAGAGCGTTGAAGTAATAGAATTTTTTTTCTTTGAATAATGATGCCAGAAGCAGAAAGTACCATAATTTTTTTAATAAAATAAAACACCTAATGTAGCAATTTCTCCTGTTGATAAACCCCATTCTTTGGAAGAAATAAGAGTTCCGTTTGCGTCGTAAATATTTAATTCGGCAGTATTTGGACCAGAGAGTCCTTGATTAAGTGCTTGAAAATCAATTTTATTATAACCTTTTTCAAGCGTAAGGTAATAAACGTAATAATTTCCTTTTAAACCAATATTATCACTTACAACTTGTTCGTTAATATAAATTCTAATTCTATCTCCATCAACATAACTGTAATCTCTACATTCAATTTTTACAGTTTTAGTTTTACTGTTTAAGGTTCCGAGGCTTACAGATGTTTTTAATTTTTTGTGGGTAACATCTTCGTTGTTCCAATATTTTTTTCCAGTGATATCTCTATCTTCGGGTAACGTTTCTAGCAAAAAGTTAGAATTATTTGTGGTGTTATATTTATTTAAATTATTATTTATAGCATTTGTATTAACTTTTTCTTCAATTTTAAGATCTAAATTGGTATTCGGATTTATTTTAACTTTAGAAAAATCTACTTTAAGTTGTCCATTATTTTTAGGCAAAGTAACTTCATTATCTATTTTTTTTACTTTTGAAGTGTCGTTTTGTGAAAACACTGTTAATGAAGTGAAACTTATAAGCAGAAAAAAGTATAAATATTGAAATTTCATTTTTTATTTTATTTAAACTATAGTAACAATAAAAGTGCCAATTATTAATATAACTTATTTTGGAGTCAAAAATAATAAAAAATGCTTCAAATTAATTTGAAGCATTTTATAATTGTTTGTTAAACTGTATGATATACGATGATTATTTTATCATTTGAAAACTACGTTTAATAAAATTAGTTAACTCTTCACCTTTTAAAAGGTTTTGAGATAAACGTGCCAAATCAAAAGCTTGTTTAATTAAACGTTCTTGTTTCTTTTCTGTTTTTGTATTTAAAATTTCACCAATTAATTCATTATTTGTATTCACAACAAGATTGTACATTTCTGGAAAATTGCCCATTCCCATAAAACCACCGCCACCAGTTGCTTGCATTTCTTTCATTCTACGCATAAATTCTGGTTGGGTAATTATAAACGGATTTGCATTAGAGTCCATTGCTTCTAATTGAACAGTATATGTTTCTTTTGGAATAGCGTTTTCAATAATTGGTTTTAACGTTTCTTTTTCTTCATCTGATAATTTGCTAATTTTATCTTCATTTTTGTTAATTAAATTATCAATATGATCAGCATCAACTCTTGCAAAATGGATATTTTCTTTGCTACTTTCTAATTTTTGAATTAAATGCGAAACAATTGGAGAATCTAACAATAAAACTTCGTATCCTTTTTCTTTAGCAGCATCAATATAACTGTGTTGGGTTTTTTCATCCGAAGCATATAAAATTACAACTTTATCATCTTTATCAGTTTGTGCAGGTTTTATTTTTTCAATTAATTCATCAAAAATAAAATACTCTTTGTTTACTGTTGGGTACAATGCAAATTTGTCAGATTTTTCGAAGAATTTCTCTTCAGAAAGCATTCCATACTCAATAATAATTTTAATATCGTCCCATTTTTCTTCAAAAGCTTTTCGGTCGTTTTTAAATAAACTTACCAATTTATCAGCAACTTTACGAGTGATATAACTTGATATTTTTTTAACAGCTCCATCAGCTTGTAAATATGAACGAGATACGTTTAAAGGAATGTCTGGTGAGTCAATTACACCACGTAACATTTGTAAGAAATCTGGTACAATTCCTTCTACATTATCAGTTACAAATACTTGATTTTGATATAGTTGAATTCTGTCTTTAGTTGGATCTACGTTTTTGCTGATTTTTGGGAAATATAAAATTCCTGTTAAGTTAAAAGGATAGTCTACATTTAAGTGAATGTTAAATAAAGGATCTTCAAATTGCATTGGATACAATTCTCTGTAAAACTCTTTATAATCTTCATCTTTTAAATCAGTAGGATTTTTTGTCCATGCTGGAGTTGGATTGTTTACAATATTGTCTACAGTAATTTTTTCAGGTTTTGCATCTTCTGCAGCTCCTTCTGGTAATGGTAAAGTTTTTTCTTTTGTTCCAAATTTAATTGGAATTGGCATAAATTTATTGTATTTATTTAGCAGTTGTGTTATTCTGCTTTCTTCTAAAAACTCTAAAGAATCGTCATCAATATGTAACACAATTTCAGTTCCTCTTTCAGTTTTATCTGTTTCTTCTAAAGTATATTTTGGACTTCCATCGCATTCCCAACGCACAGCTTTTGCATCATCCGCAAAAGATTTTGTGAAAATTTCTACTTTACTTGCCACCATAAATGATGAGTAAAATCCTAGTCCGAAATGACCAATTATTCCTGAATCTTCAACTTTATCTTTGTATTTTTCAACAAATTCTTCAGCACCAGAAAAGGCTACTTGGTTTATGTATTTTTCAACTTCTTCACCAGTCATACCAATTCCTTGGTCAATAATTCTAATTTCTTTTTTGTCTTTATCAACCTTAATTTCAATTATTGGAGAACCAATATCACCTTTAATTTCACCTAAAGTTGAAAGATGTTTTAATTTTAAAGTTGCATCAGTTGCATTAGAAATTAATTCACGTAAAAATATTTCGTGATCAGAGTACAAGAATTTTTTAATAATAGGAAAAATATTTTCTGCCGTTACATTTATATTTCCAGTTGCCATATGTATAATTTTTTTTAATTTATTATTAATGAATTTATATAGTCAAATAGAATACCAAACAAAAAATTATGACAAACTGACATAATGTTGTTTCATTATAGTTTTATTTTTTAACTTTATTAATAAATTTTAAAAATCATGCACACAGATGATTCTATTTTAGTTGATGGATTTAAACATATTAAATATCATCAGCATAATTTTTCTGAAAATGAAATGCGCGTAAATTCTGAAACGTATTTTAACAATATTAGTCAAAGAAGGTCAGTACGTAATTTTTCTAATAAGGCTTTTTCAATTGATATTATTGAAAATTTAATTAAAACTGCTTCGTCAGCACCTTCTGGAGCCAATAAACAACCTTGGACTTTTTGTGTTGTAAAAAATGCTAAAATAAAAAAGCGAATTAGAGAAGCTGCGGAAGAAGAAGAACGAAAAAGTTATAGTGAAAGAATGAATGATGAATGGTTAAACGATTTAAAACATTTAGGAACGGATGCAAATAAGCCTTTTTTAGAAATAGCACCTTATTTAATAGTTGTTTTTAAAAAACCTTTTGAATATGATAAACAAGGCAACAAGCATCAAAACTATTATGTAAATGAATCTGTTGGTTTAGCTTGTGGGTTTTTAATTTCAGCCATTCATAATGCAGGTTTGGTAACGTTAACACACACACCAAGTCCAATGCGTTTTTTAGAAAAAATATTAAATAGGCCAGATAATGAACGCGCTTTTTTATTGTTACCAGTTGGGTATGCATCTGAAGATGCATATGTTCCTGATATTCAGAAGAAAAATTTGAATGAGGTTATGAAAATTTATGAATAATTTTATACAAAAATTTGTAAATACTTACTAATTATTAGATGATTCATTTATAGTTGTATTACATTGTAGTTTTTAGTATGTTTGATATATTAAATTAAAACCAAAATAAAAAAATATGTATAATTCTAAAATAACTGGACTTGGTTTCTATGTGCCTGATAATGTGGTTACAAATGAAGATTTGACCAAATTTATGGATACTAGTGATGAATGGATTCAGGAAAGAACAGGCATAAAAGAACGAAGATGGATTAAGGATGGAAGTGAGGATACTTCTGCAGTTATGGGAGCAAAAGCTTCTAGAATAGCCATTGAGCGTGCTGGATTAACTTCAAAAGATATAGATTTTATTGTTTTTGCAACTTTAAGTCCTGATTATTATTTTCCAGGATGTGGTGTACAAATTCAAAATATGTTAGACATGCGAACTGTTGGAGCTTTGGATGTTAGAAACCAATGCTCAGGTTTTATTTATGCGCTTTCTGTTGCCGATCAATTTATTAAAACAGGAATGTATAAAAATATATTAGTTGTAGGTTCTGAATTTCATTCAGGAGGTTTAGATAAAACAACTAGAGGTAGAGGCGTATCTGTAATTTTTGGCGATGGAGCAGGTGCTGTTGTTTTGTCAAGAACTGAAGATAATACGAAAGGAATACTATCATCTCATTTATTTTCTGAAGGCGCACATGCAGAGGAATTAACTGTTTTAGCACCAAGTATTAGACATTGGGTTCCTGAAATTTTAGAGGCAAATGATGAAAATGATGAATCGTATTTTCCATATATGAACGGAACTTTTGTGTTTAAACACGCAGTTGTTCGTTTTTCAGAAGCAATAATGGCAGGATTAGAAACTAATAATTTACAAGTTTCAGATATTAATATGTTAATCCCACATCAAGCTAATTTGCGAATTTCTCAATTTATTCAAAAGAAATTTAGGTTACAAGATGATCAGATTTATAATAATATTATGAAATATGGTAATACAACTGCTGCATCTGTAGTAATTGCATTAACTGAAGCTTGGGAAAAAGGTAAAATTAAAGACAATGATTTGGTTGTTTTAGCTGCTTTTGGTAGTGGATTTACTTGGGGAAGTGTAATAATGCGTTGGTAAATTATTAAATAGTATAAAATTTAAAAGCCTCTAAAATGCAAGTTTAGAGGCTTTTTTTTAAAAAGATGTTTTTTAACTAATTCAAACAATTAAAGTATCTTTTTATTTTAATATTTTTTTGCTCGTGTTTTAATAACAGCGAAACTATTGTTTTATTTTGTGCAACTTGTTAATATTTAGTTAACTAAGTGTCAACAATAATTTATTTTTTATAAAAATCCACCACCACCTTGCGCTTCGTTATTGTCTCTAGATTTTCTGGCTCTGGCTTTGCTTTTTCCACCTCCAAATCTATAATTAAAGCCTATATAGGCATTTTGACTTTCCCAAAAGAATTCACCAGCTTGTGGATAAGGTTTTTCACTTTCAAAATTAAAACTCATAGTATTAAAAATATCGCTAATTCTTGCAGATATGGTTCCTTTGTTATCTAAAACATTTAAACTTGCTCCAAAATCTAATTTCCACATTGGTTTAACATTCCATTGAATAGATTCTTGAGAACCACGGTACATACCGAATAATTGTAGTCTTAAATTTTCAGAAACTTTGTAGTTGTTATTAATTCTTGCGTTCCATATTGTGCTATTAACCTCTATGTTTTCGTTTCCAACTACTCCTTTATCTTTTTGGTTGTACAAATCAAAACTTGCATTTGCAGACCACCAATTAGTTAATTTATAGTTTGATGAAATTTCTAAACCATAAGAATTGTTATCTTCAGTATTATCAAAAGATAATATTACGCGGTTAACATCACTTGGGTCTTCAAATAAAACTCGGGTAATATTATCGTTAATATTTCTGTAGAAAGTACCAATTGTAAAAGACCCTTTGTTTACTTGTTTGGTATAATTTACTTCAAAAGAATTTGTAAACTGAGGTTTTAATTCAGGATTACCAAAAGATGAAACTGTTGGAGTACTCCATTCTCTAATTGGATTTACTTGTTGCAAGTTTGGTCTGTCAACTCTTCTGCTATAACTTAATTGGTATTGGTTTTTTTCACTTGGATTGTAGGTTAAAAACGCTGATGGATACAGTGTAACATAATCATCTTCATAAATTTTAGTGTTCTCTTGCACCGCATCAACGTTAAATATTTCTAATCTAGCGCCTAATTGTAGTGAAAGTTTGTTGAATTTTTGACTATAAGTTGCATACAATGAATTGATTGTTCTGTTGTATTCATAGTCGGAATTTGCAAAAAATGTGCTTTGATAAATATTGTCTGTATTGTTAATTCTAACTTCAGCGCCAAGTTCTAGTTTTATAGTTTCAGAAATTGGATTTACATAATCTAAATTTATAGTTGTGCTTGTTGCTTTATTGTTAGATTTATCGGTATATGATGAGAAATTTGCAGGAGTTCCTGTGTATGTATTGTAAACTGAATTTTCATCGTTTTGTGAATTTTCATAATTGGTTTCAAGTTCTAAATTATGTCCTTCTTTATTAAACTCAATTTTATAATTAAGGTTATAAGTTTGTGATTTGTTGTCTGATTTTGGAGAAAAATCTTGAATAATATTATCAAAATCATTGTTATTATAAATTACTTGCGTATTTCCGGTTGCGCTTCCATCATAAATGTTTTGAGTTGTAAAGAAGGAAATAGTATTTTTTTCATTTAAATAATAATCTAAACCAGTTTTAATTAAATGTGATTCATTTTTATTGATGTTATTAAACGTTTGACTACTGTTATTGTCAAATCTTTCTATAGTACCATCATTAGAATATTTTCCATTATTAGTACCATAATTGGCAAATATATTTACTTTTCCTGTTTTTAAATTTACATCTAATGAACCATTATAGCGTGTATTATCACCAATTGTTAAACCTGTATTTACAGAGCCATTAAATCCTAAATTAGCATTTTTGTGTAAAACAATATTTATAATTCCGCTCATTCCTTCTGGGTTGTATTTTGCAGAAGGATTTGTGATTAACTCAACACTTTTTATTGATGAAGATGGAATTTGTTTTAATAATTGTGCAGTACTAATGTTTGATGGTTTTCCGTCAATTAAAACTCTCACATTATCATTTCCACGTAAACTAATATTGCCAGTTTGGCTATCAACAGAAACTGATTGAACATTGTTTAGTAACTCAGATGCTGTTGAACCTGTTGCTGTTAAATCTTTTCCAACATTAATTACTTTTCTGTCTATTTTTTGTGTAACAGTTGATGTTTCAGCTACAACTAAAACTTCATTTAATTGTGCAGCTTCTTCGGTTAGTAAAATGGTTCCTAAATCTATTTTATAATTTAATCGAGTAACCTTAATTTTTTTAATCTCAGTTTTATAACCAATAAATTGGATTTCAACGGTATTTTCTCCTTCAGAAATTTGCTTAATTGTAAAATCGCCATTTTCATCAGTAATTCCACCTGTAACAGCTTTATTTAAACCATCTTTAATTACTATTGAAACATAAGGTAATGCCGTTTTTGTTTGTGCATCAAGTATTTTACCATTTATTTCTCCAGTTTTTGGATTAGAGTTTGATGGTATTTGAGCAAAAGTTGTTATTGAAATTAGAAGCCCTAATAGGAGTGATAATTTTCTCATTTTTTTTAATTTTGATTCAGTTTTTGGTTTTAGTAATAAAAAAAAACTCTTGTAAGGTTTGTTTTGTATAACAGACTAAACACTTTAAATAATGTTACTAAGTTTCATAAACTTTAACTAATTTTAACAAATGAAAAAAAATACATTAGTGCTTGGCGCATCGGAAAATCCTAGTAGATATTCAAATATTGCAATAAAAAGACTTTTAAATAAAGGGATAGAAGTAAAGGCAATTGGAATGAGAGTTGGGAATGTTGAGGGTGTGAAAATTGAAGATTATAAGAAAGATTTTTCTGATATAGATACTGTTACGCTTTATTTAAGTGCTAAAAACCAAGTTGAATATTATAACTATATATTAGGTTTAAAGCCTAGACGAGTAATTTTTAATCCAGGAACGGAAAATAGAGAATTGGAAGAACTGTTAACTAATAATAACATTGCATTTGAAAATGCTTGTACCTTAGTTTTGTTGAGTTTAAATCAATATTGAGAACTAAAACCTGCTAGATTTAATTTAAATTTTTTTTAGTTTTCATATAATTTCAATCTATTTTTCACGGAATTTAATTCATTTTCTAACTCATGAATTTTAGAAAGCATGTTAAAAACAACATCAATTCCCTCTATATTAACGCCTAATTCATGATGAATTCTGATCATTTTTTCAAGATCACTTATTTTATCTTGATGAATGTATTGTGTTTTTTCAATAGTAATAATTTCAATTAAATCAAATTCACTTAAATTACTAATAAAAGATATTTCTATGTTGTATTGATTGCATAAAAGTTTGATTGGTATAAAGTTACTTAAACTCATAATGTTCTAATTTTAGCAAGTTCATTAAATAATTCTTTTTCTTTTGCACTCAAATTTTCAGGTATTTTTATTTCATAGGTTATAAATAAATCGCCAAACATTCCTTCTTTTTTATAAACCGGAAAACCTTTACCTTTTAATTTTACTTTAGTTCCGTTTTTAGTTTCTGGTTTAACAGGTAATTTTACTTTGCCATCAAAAGTTTCAACAGTTATATCACCGCCTAAAATGGCTTTGTATAAATCTAAATCAATAGTTTTGTAAAGATTGTCTTGGTCTAGTTTAAAAGGAGTGTTATTTATAATGGAGAACTTAATATGTAAATCGCCGTTCGGTCCTCCGTTTATTCCTTGTCCTCCATAGCCTTTAATTTTTATTGTTTGACCATTTTTTACTCCAGCAGGAATGGTTAGGCGAATGTTTTTGCCATTTACAGCTAATGTTCTTTTGTGAGTGGTATAAACATCTGTTAAGTTAAGTTGTAGTTCGGCATTATAATCTTGCCCTTTAAATTGAATGTTGTTACTTCTTCTGTTAGATGCATGACCTCCAAACATAGATTCAAAAAAGGCGGAGTAATCACTTTCATTAAAACCACCAGATGTTTGTTGTTGGCTACTTCTTCTATATTGTTGTTCTTGCTCTGCTTTTTCAAAGTGCTCTGCGTGTTCCCAGTCTTTACCATATTTATCGTACTTTTTTCTATTTTCAACATTACTCAACACTTCATTAGCCTCATTAATTTCTTTAAATCTTTTTTCAGCTTCTTTGTTGTTCGGATTTAAATCTGGATGATATTTTCTAGCTAATTTTCTATACGCTTTTTTTATATCTTTTTCAGTCGCATTTTTATCAATACCTAAAATTTTATAATAATCTATAAATGCCATAACATCAATTATTTTAAGTAGTTATTAATCCAATTTTAATACTTTTAAGGATAAAATTTAAGTTTTAAAAAGGAAACGGTAATATTTAAATTTCGTGTGAAATAAACATAAAGTTACAAATAAAATTTTGTTTTGAACAGAAAACAATTATTGTTTTACATGCTGATGAATTTTAATAATTAGATAGTAAATTGCTCTTTTTTTACCAACGTTGTGAGCGCTAAATGTAAATAAATGAAAGAAAAACATTTTCCAATTGAAAACAATAATGAACAAGAATACCTTTTGTTAAAAGCGAAGATTAAAACTTTGCAAGAAGAATTGGCTATTGTTGAACAAAAAACAGCTGCTTTTGAAGCTATTTTACGAAGTCATTTAGAAAATGAACTTATTGAAGAACGTGAATTAACTGTGCTTTATAAAAAACTACAACAACAAAAAAAGGACAAGCGTTTGGCTCAAAAACAACGCGGAAAAAATTATGTTGAAAAACAAGGTTTAAAAGTTGTAAATAGGACAACTATTAATAACCTAAGTAATGATGAAAAAAATGAAAAAAAACGGTTGTATAGAGAAGCAATGTTACAAGTACATCCTGATAAATTTTCAATGAATCATGAAAAAATAGATTTAGCTACAGAAATTACCACAAAATTGATTGAAATCTACCAAACAGGAAATTTAAATGATTTAAAAAAGTTTCATTCACATATTTTTATTGGTAAAACAATTGAGAATGATAAAAATCAAACATTAGAAAAAACAGCTTTAATTGCAGATAATTATTTAAAAAATGAATTAGAGAAAATTATAAAGCAATTAGAGTTTGCAAAAGCAAAACATACGTATAAAGTTTTAACGGAGTATCAAAATCCGTTAACATTTATAAATGAGTTGAAAGACTTTTATAATGATAGGATTTTTAAGTTAAAAAAGCGCACTAGAAAGGCTAAATAAATGCGTGTTAATTTATTTCAAAAACTTTACCAGTTTCAGCCAATACAGAGTTTTTAAAAATTTCTTGGGCTTCGGTTTTAAAATCCTCAATATTTTTATAACGCCCGCTGTAATGTCCCAAAATTAATTGTTGTACATTTGCTTGTTTTGCAATATTTGCGGCTTGTTCAGAAGTGGAATGTAATGTTTTTAAGGCTAAATTTTCTTTATCTTTTAAAAACGTACTTTCATGATAAAGACAATTTACATTTTTAATAATTGGAATAATTTCAGGAAAATAAGCAGTATCACTACAAAATGCGTAACTTTTAGGTAATGAAGGGTTTAGTGTTAATATTTTATTTTTTAAAACAGTACCATTCTTTAATGTAAAGTCTCGTCCATTTTTTAAATTTTGATAATCGCACACTTCAATTTCATCATAATTTAAAATAGCGTTCATATTTAATTTACGTTCACCTTCTTTTTCTTTAAATAAAAAACCGTTGGTATACACTCTATGTTTTAAAGGAATTGTGTGTACTTCAACAGATTTATCTTCAAAAATTAATTCGCTATCGAAACTGGTTAACTCATGAAATAATAAAGGATATTGTGTCCAGGAATTAGAAAGTTTAAGCTGAAGTGTTATAGCTTCTTTAATTCCTTTTGGCCCATAAACATGCAATTCTGTTTCTCTATTTAAAAGTCTGAAAGTAGAAATTAAACCTACCAAACCAAAAAAATGATCGCCGTGTAGGTGAGAAATAAAGATGTGTTTAATTTTTGAAAACTTCACGCCAAATTTACGCAGTTGAACTTGAGTTCCTTCTCCGCAATCAATTAAAAAATGATGATTTTTTATTTCTAAAAATTGAGAAGTTGGGTGTGCGTTAATACGAGGTGTAGCTGAATGACACCCTAAAATAGTGAGTTTTAAACTCATTTAATAACTAATCTTTTTGAAATCACTTCTGTTTCTGTTTGTAAAGAGTAAATATACATTCCAGGAGATAAATTATTTCTGTTAAATATAATAGAATTATTACCTGATGAAGCGTCAATTTTTTCAAGATAAACAGTTTTACCTAATAAATTTTTAACTGTAAATTCAATAATTTGATCTTTACTTGAAATAAAGTTTATTCTAGTTTTTATTGTAAATGGGTTTGGGTAAGCGGATAATGATAAAATAGTTTCAATAGTTTGATTTTTATTAATAGCACCATTACCATTAAAATTTTGCTGGCAAAATCCAATAGTAGTAACTAATAAAAATGTTATTAAAAGTAATTTTTTCATCAATAAGCAACTAATTTTAAAATCCTAAATCTCGTTCAATAGCATCCATCTCCAAAATATCTAATGCTTCTATAAAAGTTGGTACTACATTTATTTCGTCTGGAATATCGTCTATATCAATTCCATTGCTAATTATTACAAAACTAAAACCGTTTGTTTGGTGTTTTAAACTTGTTTTCAAAAATAATAATAAATCTTTAATTTCAATGTTAATTTTTTCCGAAAAATCAATAATAAGATGTTGTTCAGATAATTGCGAGTATTTCTCATTAAAATTTGTAACAAATTCTACTACTGAATTTTCAGTAGATATAATGTGAGTATAAGATGCAGTTTTCTTAATTTTCATTTTAATTTCTTTTAATTTGTTCGGCTAACAAATAAATTACAGCCATTCTAATTGCTACACCATTTTCAACTTGATTTAGAATGATAGATTGATCAGCATCGGCAACATCACTTGTAATTTCTACGCCTCTGTTAATTGGCCCTGGATGCATTATAACAATTTTCTTGCCAATTGAGTCTAATAATGATTTATTTATTCCAAAAAGTTGCGTATACTCTCTTGTTGATGGAAAATAATTGATTGCCATTCGCTCATTCTGAACTCTTAAAACATTGGCAACATCACACCATTCTAGTGCTTTTTTAATATTTGGTTCAATGCTAACTCCTAATTCTTCAATGTATTTTGGTAATAATGTTTTTGGTCCACAAACCTTAACTTCTGCACCTTGTAGTTTTAATGCGTAAATATTTGAAAGTGCCACACGAGAATGTAAAATATCACCAACAATAACTATTTTTTTGCCAGCTACAGAACCTAATTTTTCTCTAATAGAGTAGGAATCTAAAAGTGCTTGTGTTGGATGTTCGTGTGTGCCATCACCAGCGTTTACAATTCTGGCATTTACGTGTTTCGATAAAAAGTCGCAAGCACCAACGTGTGGGTGACGCATTACAATTAAATCAACTTTCATTGATAAAATATTGTTTGCGGTATCAATTAACGTTTCTCCTTTTTTTACGGATGATTGACTTGCTGAAAAATTAATTACATCAGCCGACAATCTTTTTTCAGCTAATTCAAACGATAGTTTTGTTCGAGTACTGTTTTCAAAAAATAAATTAGCAATGGTAATATCTCTTAATGAAGGAACTTTTTTTATGGGTCTGTTTATAACTTCTTTAAAGTGGTCGGCAGTTTTAAAAATTAAATCAATATCGGCTTTATTAATATGTTTAATTCCTAAAAGGTGTTGTACGCTTAACTGATTCATGTACTTATTTATTTATAATGTAAACGGCATCTTTTCCATCTCTTTCTTTCCAATTGACGGTAACTTTTTCTTCATTGATAACATCAACTTGTCTGCCTCTATAGTCTGGTTGAATTGGTAAATGACGGCTAAATCGTCTATCAATTAATACTAATAGTTCAATATTTATAGGTCTTCCAAAAGATTGTATTGCTGTTAATGCAGCTCTAATACTTCTGCCAGAAAACAATACGTCATCAATAAAAACAACATTTTTATCTTCAACAATAAAATTAATATTAGTTTTATTGGCTTCAAGAGGGGCTTCTCTTCGCCTAAAGTCATCTCTATAAAAAGTAATATCTAATTGCCCAAATTCAATATTAGAAATATGATATTCATCTTTTAAAATAGTAACTAAACGCTCTGCTAAAAAGGTGCCTCTGGGTTGAATTCCAATTAAAACAGTGTTTTTAAAGTTATTGTGATTTTCAATTAGCTGACATGCCAATCGATGTAAAATGATATTTATTTCTTTAGAGTTAAGTAGTATTTTTTTACTCATTGTAGTACCAAACATTGTTTGGAATACAAATATAAAGCATTTTGTTAATTAATTTGTTAAAAACATTTAGAAGTTATTTTTAATTTTTTACTTTGTTCTTGTACTTTTATTGCTAAAGTAATTGTTTATTTACTACTATGCCTTTAACTCCTAGAGAAAATAATGTTTCGTTATCAAAATTTGAATCAATGCTTAAAACAAATAGCGTTTATTTTTTTGATTCGGTTGAGTTTGAGGAGATTATACATTATTATTTAGATTCTGGAAAAAATTCATTGGCAAATAAAGCCATAACTTTAGGGTTAAAGCAACATCCAAATTCTGTAATGTTAAAATTATTAAAAGCAGAATTACTTATTTTTAATGATGAAATTGACGAAGCAACCAAATTATTAAAAGAAATTCAAGCTATAGAACCAACAAATGAAGAGGTTTATATTCAACAAGCAAGTATTTTATCTAAAAATGATGACCATTTTGGTGCTATAAATGCCTTAAAAATAGCGCTGAATTATACCGATGATGAAGTTGATGTACTTTCAATGATAGGTATGGAATATTTGTATTTAGATAATTTTGACGAAGCACGCCTAAATTTTGCAAAGTGCTTAGAAGTTGATTTTGAAGATTATTCATCATTATACAACGTAATTTATTGCTTTGATATGCAAAATCAGCACCAAGAAGCAATAGTTTACATTAATAGTTATATTGATAAAGACCCATACAGTGAAGTAGCTTGGCATCAATTAGGAAGGCAACATTTTATTTTAGAACAATATGAAGAAGCTTTAAGAGCATTTGATTATGCAGTTTTAATTGATGAGTTTTTTGTTGGCGCATATTTAGAAAAAGCCAAAACTTTAGAGCAACTTAGTTTATGGGAAGAAGCTATTGAAAATTATAAAATTACTATAAAGCTTGATGATCCTACGGCTTTCGCCTTTTTAAGAATTGGAGAATGTTATGAGTGCTTAAAAAAATTTACCCAAGCAATAGAGTTTTATAAAAAAGCTGTACACGAAGACCCCTTATTAGATAAAGGTTGGATAGCCATTACTGAGTTGTATTTAAAACGTAAAAACTATAATAAAGCATTATACAACATTAATAAAGCTATAGAAATTGACGATCAAAACTCTTTGTATTGGCGTAAATTTGCTGAAATTAATTTAAAATTAAACCTTTTTGAAGAAGCCGTTGAAGCTTTTGAAAATTGTATAATTTTACAAGATTTTGATTTAATAATATGGGTTGGAATAAGTGATGTTTTATGTTTTTTAGGTGAATTTGAAGACGCGTTGGTGTATTTACAAAAAGCGAAAACCTATTTTAAAAATTTAGCAGAAATAGATTACAGATTAGCTTGCTTATATTTTAAATTTAAAAATTATAAAAAAGCTGAAACTCATTTAAAAAAGGCTTTAAAAACAGACTTTGAATATCACGTTATTATTAAAGAATTATTTCCAGAAGTTTATGAAATGGAAATTGTAAAAGAAGTCATTCATAATTTCAAATAAACTTGCTATAAAAATGTTACATTTGTCAGAAATCATATAAAGTCAAATGCAACAAAGAAATTTTTTCCAATATTTAATTATTACTTTAAAGGGTGTGGCAATGGGTGCTGCAGATGTTGTTCCTGGAGTTTCAGGAGGCACAATAGCTTTTATTTCAGGAATTTATGAAGAGCTGTTGTCAAGTATAAGTTCAGTAAATTTTAATACATTAAAAGTATTAAAAAATGAAGGAATTAAAGCTGCTTGGAAAAGAGTAAACGGAAATTTTTTAGTGGCACTTTTGCTAGGGATTTTTATCAGTGTAATATCTTTATCAAAAATAATTTCTTATTTGCTTGAAAATCAGCCAATTTTAGTCTGGTCATTCTTTTTCGGATTGGTTTTGGCAAGTATTTTATATGTTGCTAAGCAAATTACAGAATGGAATTTTATTACAGTAATATTACTTTTAATTGGAGCTATTGGAGCTTTTTATATTACCACGTTACAACCTTTGGTAAGTGAACATTCTTCACCATTATTCATATTTTTAGCAGGCGTATTAGCTATTTGCGCTATGATTTTACCGGGCATATCGGGCGCATTTATTTTAGTGCTTTTAGGCGCATATAAACCTGTTTTAGATGCTATTCATGATAAAGATTTTAAATTGTTAGCTACGTTGGCTGCAGGAGCAATAGTAGGACTATTGTCTTTTTCAAAAATATTAAATTGGCTTTTTAAACATTATAAAAATTTTACACTATCAGTTTTAACTGGATTTATTTTGGGGTCATTAAATAAAATTTGGCCTTGGAAAGAAACATTAACTTGGCGCACAAATTCACATGGTATTAAAGTACCATTTAATGAACAAAGTGTTTCACCTTTGAATTTTAATGGTGAAGCTCATATTTCTACTGCAATTTTATTGGCTTTGTTTGGCTTTGCATTAATTTTAATATTAGAAAAATTAGCGAATTCTTCATTAAAAAAATAAATTATGGCACGGGAACGTACTTTTGCTGATAAATTTTTCCTTTTTTTAAAAGGATTATCTATGGGGGCAGCAAATAAAGTTCCTGGAGTTTCTGGTGGAATGGTTTCTTTTGTGTTAGGTTTTTACGAAGAAATGATTTATTCCTTCAAAAAAATAAATTTTAAAGCTTTTAAATTATTATTCAACGGTAGGTTTAAAAGTTTTTATTATTATACAAATGCACCATTTTTAGTATTGGTTTTTAGCGGAAGTATGTTTAGTTATTTTAGTGTTTCGTTAGTTCTAGATTATTTAATTGATAATTATGAATTATATGTTTGGAGCACTTTTTTTGGAATGATTATAGGTTCCATTTATTACATCTCAAAAGATTTTAACGATTGGAATACCAAAAATACCGTTTCTATGATTACAGGTGCAATTATTGGAATTTCTATAAGTTTTATGAGTCCTGCAAAAGAAAATGATAATTTATGGTTTGTCTTTTTCTGCGGAATAATTGGAGTTTCCGGGATGACTTTACCAGGTTTGTCAGGTTCATTTATTTTAATTTTAATGGGTAATTATGTACTTTTATTGGTTGATTCCGTTGCAATGTTATTCAAAACTTTAACCGAAATTTTTACTGGTGACTTTAGCTTTATGGATAGCCAAGAGCGCATAAATTATTTAAAAATTATAGGTACATTTACTTTAGGTTCAGCATTTGGTTTGGTAACAACATCACATATTTTAGGCTGGGTTTTAAAACGTTGGCATCAAATTGTAACAGCCGTAATAATTGGTTTTATTACAGGTTCACTGGGTATTGTGTGGCCTTGGAAAAAGGAAATTTATAAAATAGTAGACAATCAAATAATGTTGGATTCAAATGGAGATAAAATAATTCAAAATTTTGAAAGATATTTTCCTAATTTTTATACATTAGAAACTTGGATAGCTATTTTATTTGTATTTGTAGGAATTACATTAATTCTTGTATTAGACAAGTTTGGAAAAGAAAGAAAAGAATATATTGATGAATAATAGATTTAAATTTGGATTAATAGGTAAAAATATTTCATATTCATTTTCACCAAAATATTTTACTGAAAAATTTAGTAAAATGGGATTGAATGACTTTAAATATTTCAATTTTGACATTCCTGAAATTGAAGAATTTCCTTTTATTTTATATCATAAAGAACACGAATTTAAAGGATTAAACGTTACAATTCCTTATAAAGAAAGTATTATGAGGTATTTAAATGAAGTTGATGATGAAGCAAAAGAAATTGGTGCAGTTAATACTATTAAAATAACTGACAATAATAAATTAATTGGTTATAATACAGATGTTTATGGGTTTCAAAAATCGATAGAACCTTTATTAAAATTACATCATAAAAAAGCATTAATTTTAGGAACTGGAGGCGCATCAAAAGCAGTTGGATTCGCCTTTAAAAAAATGGGAATAGAATTTAAATTTGTGTCAAGAAAAGTTTCTGAAAATGTATTTTTATATTCATTATTAACTAAAGAAATATTAGACGAATATACCATTATTATAAATTGTTCACCAGTGGGTACACATCCAAATGTTGATGAAGCTCCAAATATTCCTTATCAATTTATAAATCAAAAACATTTATTATTTGATTTGATTTATAATCCAGCTGAAACAAAATTTTTAAGAGAAGGGAAAAATAGGGGAGCTACAATAAAAAATGGCTATGATATGTTAGAATTACAAGCCGAGAAGTCGTGGGAAATTTGGAATTTAGAATAAATATTTATTAAAAAATTACGCAACTTTTATATTGAAATTACATCTTATAATGAAACAGTAAATAATTTGCTGTTATAAACTTAAAATTGAACCTTAAACATTTTTATATGTTAGACGAGAATACCAAAGTGCCAGAAGAAAGCAATGCTACAACGCCTCAAAATTCTGAGGAAATTCAAAAAGAAACAGTTCAGGAATCAACTATAGAAGAAACAGTTCAAGAGGAAGTGATTCAAGAATCAGCAACAGAAGAAAAAGTTTCTGAAGAAGTGCCTTCAGAAGAAATTATTAAAGCTGAAACTACTCCTGAACCCATAGAATCATCCAACAAAGCTATGGATGAAATTGATGACGAAATTGCTGCAAGTTCTGAAAAGATTGAGCACGTAAATATGGAGGATAAAGACTATTCTGCCTTAACTTTAGAAGAGTTAGTTGCAGAACTTACTATTTTAGTAAAAGAAAGTCCTGTGCAAAGCATTCAAAATAATGTAAACAGCATTAAAAATGCGTTTAACGTTAAGTTTGGTGAGGTTTTAAGAAAAGAAAAAGCTAAATTTTTAGAAGAAGGAGGTAATATTGTTGATTTTCAATATAGCGATCCTATAAAAACCACGTACAATAGTATTTTGTACGACTATAAAGTAAAAAGAAACGAGTTTTACGCAAATCAGGAAAATACACTGAAAAAAAACTTAGAAGCTAAACTTGAATTAATTGAAGATTTAAAGCATTTAATTGATAATGCTGATGGATCTACGATGTATAAAATATTTAAAGACATTCAAACAAAATGGCGCGAAATTGGCCCAATACCAAGAGCAAAATATAATGATACTTGGAGAACTTATCATCACCATGTTGAACGCTTTTATGATTTATTACATTTAAACAATGATTTAAGAGAGCTTGATTTTAAACATAATTTAGAAGAAAAATTAAAATTAGTTCAAAAAGCTGAAGAGTTAGCAGAATTAGAAGATGTAAATGAAGCTTTTAAAGAATTACAAGTAGTACATAAACTTTGGAAAGAAGAAGTTGGTCCTGTAGCAAGAGCCGATAGAGAAGAAGTTTGGAATAGATTTAGCGAAGCAACAAAAAAAATACATGACAAAAGACATGAGTTTTTTAAAGATGTTAGATCAAAATACGATGAAAATGTTGAAGCTAAAAATGAAGTGATTGCATTAATTGAAGCCATAGATACCTCAAAAAACAAATCTAGAGCAGATTGGCAAAAGAGTATTGATGAAATAGATGCATTGCGTAATAAGTTTTTTAGTATTGGTCAAACACCTAGAAATGTAAGTGATAAAATTTGGGGAAAATTTAAAGCTGCAACTAAAAAGTTTAATGTTGAAAAAAACAAATTTTTTAAAGAAGTAAAAAAAGACCATCTAGATAATTTAAATGCTAAAAAAGCATTAATTGAAAAAGCAATTGCTTTAAAAGATAGTGAAGATTGGGAGTCAGCAACCGAAATAATGAAAAAAATTCAAGCCGATTGGAAAAAGATTGGTCATGTGCCTAGAAAATACTCTGATAAACTTTGGAAAGAATTTAAAGATGCTTGTAACCATTATTTTGATAGACTTCACAAAAGACAAGATGCTGGAAATAAAGAACAGCTAGAGGTTTTTAATGAAAAGAAAGATATTTTAAAGAATTTGAAAGAAGATGTTGAAGATGATGACAAAGATTTAACCTTAGATGACATAAAAGAATATGTGAATGATTGGAGAAACTTAGGAAGGGTTCCTTTTGAAATGAGACATATTGAAGTGAAATTTAATAAACTTATTGATAAAGTAGTTGAAACTAATGACGATATTGACAAGGAAGAAGTTGAAATGATAAAGTTTAAAATTCTTGTGAATGGTTACTTAGAGCAAAAGAATTATAGAAAACTAGATTCAGAACAACTTTTTGTAAGAAAAAGAATTGATGAATCTGTAAAAGAAATACAACAATTAGAAAACAATTTAGGTTTTATTTCAAATATTAAAGAAGACAATCCTTTAGTTAAAAATGTTAGAAATAACATAAATGAATACAAAGAAAAGTTAGAAATTTGGAAAGCTAAACTAGATTATTTAAGACAGTTGGAGTATTAAAATAATATTTATAGTGACAATAAATAAAAAGGAGTTTTTGAATAAGAACTCCTTTTTTTATAAAATTTAATTAAATATTTATTTAAAATACAGCTAAACTTATATTTTTTTAATTTAAAATATTGATTTTTAGCTTGTTGATTTCTTCTCGGTTTTTTTATTTTAAATTGTAAAATATTTTATAAAATATTATGTAAAAATCTTTGATAATTAGAAAATGTAATTATATATTTGCATCCGCTTAGGGCAATTAGCTCAGTTGGTTCAGAGCACCTCGTTTACACCGAGGGGGTCGGGGGTTCGAATCCCTCATTGCCCACAAACAAAAAAGCTTCCAAATTTGGAAGCTTTTTTCATTTTATAAATGTTTTATTAATCCGTTACAAAGTTCCAAATTTGCCCAATTGTTTGACCGCCTTTATTGTCTTTCACAACAACTTTCCAGTAATAATTGGTTGAAGCGTTCACAGACACGGTTAAAGAATTTGCCGAGATATTATCCCCTAGTTTTGCTGTTGGCGGATTGGATGTTCCAACATATACATCATAGGTTAACGCATCAGAAGTATCCACATCACTAGCGGTCCATTCTAATGTAGCTGTAGCTGTTTGTACAGTTGCATTTAATACTGGTTTTACAAGTACTGGTGCAAAAGGTAAATGATTGGTTACTCCTGTTCCTTCTG
>NZ_FOZP01000006.1 GCF_900116115.1 Lutibacter maritimus
ACCGCTTCCACCAACTACACTTAAATCTATCGCTCCTGTAGATCCGCCATTACATAACACATTGGTTTGTGTACCACTAACTACAACGGCTGCTGCTGGTTGAGTAACTTCTACATAATTACTTGTAACATTACAATTATTATCATCGACAACATTAACTTTATAAAATCCTTTTGATAAACCACTATAGATACCATTTGCATCTCCATTTGTTGGTAAGCCTGCATTACTATAAACACCTCCACTTGTTGAAGAATACAACAAATCGTATACAGGCGTACCTGCCGCTCCAGAAATCGTTGCGGTAACTGTTCCATTATTACCTTCAAAACAACTTACATTTGTTGATGAAATATTTGTTATTGATAAATTACAACAAGACAAAACAGTTACGGAAGTCGTCTTAGTTGCCATATCATTGTCAGCATCCGTAACAGTCAAAGAAACCATTTTTGAACCTCCCGAAGAATAAGTTACTGTATGCGGTCCAACTGTATTGGCTGTGGCTGGGCTAGCTCCAGCACCAAAATTCCAAGAATAAGCTTTTGTTCCATCTCCACCAGTTGAAGTATTTGTAAATACAACTTTTTCATAGGAATCTCCATCACAACTTTTTGAATATGTGAAATTAGGAGAAATAGGTGTATTTACAGGTATATTCGGAATAGCAGAAGCATCAGCACATTTAGATCCTGCACCTCCTACACCTGCACAGCTTGCTGGATTTGAACTTGCTCCACCCGTTTTCCAAGAAACATAAATATTCTTCAATTCCAACTCATCTCCACATGTAAATGTAATTGGTGCAATTTTAATTGGTGTATTTGGTATAAGCGTACCTGTCACTGGTTCTGCATAAGTAAATTTGTTAATTCCATTTACTTTAGTAGCACCATTATACAAATCAAACTGTACATATATATTGTATTTTGGACCTGTATTAACATGAATATATAAAAATGCATTTACTGTTGTGCCAGCAGTACAAGATGTTAAAGGAACATTATTATCTAATGCAATGTAAGCTTTGGTAATTGTTAAATCCCCTGCATTACAACCAGAATATGAACATCCTGAAATCTGTGGCAGTCCAACTGTTTGCGAAAACCCAGTTATTACTGTAAACAATAAGGTTAACAAAGTCAAAAATCTAATAAAAGTAATTTTTTTCATATTCTTTATTTTTTCAAAAAACTAGAGTAAATATTCCACCAAGTAAAAGTTTGGGGGACAGCAAAACTTCAATAATTGCAATTAAACAACCTTGAAAATTAACTTATAAACACAAATCAACTTAACTTATTGATTATATTTATTTGTAGGGTCAAAATAAAAATGAAATCTGTGGGGAAACATATTTCTAAAACAAATATACTCCAAAAAGTAGATAACTAACTATATATCAGTTGTTTTTTCATGTGAATTTAACAAATGGAAAGATTTTTCAAACAAACGGTATAAAATATTTTTTATTTTTCTGCTTTAATATGATTTTTATCATGCTTTTTTAAAGAATTTTTTAATTAGGAACTTATATTAATTTCCTAAAATTGATAATTGATATAAAATAAAATGGCTATTTTTGCAATTGAACTATTAAGATTATTACAATGAATAATTACGATGTAGCTGTAATTGGCTCTGGTCCTGGAGGATATGTTGCAGCCATTAGATGTGCACAATTAGGATTAAAAACTGCTATTATAGAAAAATACAATACACTTGGTGGAACTTGTTTAAATGTAGGATGTATTCCTTCAAAAGCTTTATTAGATTCTTCACATCATTATTACGATGCAACCAAACATTTTAAAACTCATGGAATAAATGTTTCTGATTTAAGTGTAAACTTTCAACAAATGATTGCACGAAAAAACGAAGTAGTTGCTCAAACTTCTGGTGGCATTAATTATTTAATGGATAAAAATAACATTGATGTATTTCAAGGAGTTGGAAGTTTCTCTGACGCTACACATATAGTAATCTCAAAAACTGATGGAACGTCTGAAACCATTGAAGCATCAAAAACAATTATAGCAACCGGCTCAAAACCAGCATCTTTACCTTTTATTTCTGTAGATAAAAAAAGAGTAATAACTTCAACAGAAGCATTAAGTTTAACCGAAATTCCTAAACATTTAATTGTAATTGGTGGTGGTGTAATTGGTTTAGAATTAGGCTCAGTTTATAGCAGATTAGGATCTGAAGTTTCGGTCATTGAATATATGCCAAACATTACACCAGGAATGGATGCAATGTTATCAAAAGAATTGCAAAAATCATTAAAAAAGCAAGGCTTAAAAATATATACAAGTCATAAAGTTACTTCAGTTGAAAATAAAGGAAACGAAGTTGTTGTAATTGCAGACGATAAAAAAGGTAATCCAGTTGAATTTAAAGGTGACTATACCTTAATTTCAGTTGGAAGAAAACCATATACCGAAGGTTTAGGCTTAGATAAAGTTGGTATTAAAGTTTCTGAAAGAGGTCAAATTGAAACCAACGAACATTTACAAACCAATGTTTCTAATATTTATGCTATTGGCGATGTTGTTAAAGGCGCCATGTTAGCACATAAAGCAGAAGAAGAAGGAACATTAGTTGCCGAATTAATTGCTGGACAAAAACCACATATAGATTATAATTTAATTCCGGGTGTTGTATATACTTGGCCAGAAGTTGCTGCTGTTGGTAAAACTGAAGAGCAATTAAAAGAAGCTGGTGTAAATTACAAATCTGGAACTTTTGCAATGCGTGCATTGGGAAGAGCCAGAGCAAGTATGGACTTAGACGGACAAATTAAAGTACTAGCAGATGCTGAAACCGATGAAATTTTAGGAGTTCATATGATTGGAGCTAGAGCTGCTGATATGATTGCTGAAGCTGTTATTGCTATGGAATTTAGAGCTTCAAGTGAAGATATTGCACGTTCTTCTCACGCACATCCAACATTTACCGAAGCATTTAAAGAAGCTTGTTTAGCTGTTAATGACAGAGCTATACATAGCTAATTTTAGCTTAACGTTGAAAAGTTAAATGGTTTAAAAATTTCGTCAAACTGAAATAAATTCAGTATAACGGATATTAATAATACTCTGTAAAAGTCTATTTTTGCAACAATGCAACGAACCAATTATATTTTTCATCAAAACAATATTGCTGAATTTAAATCGCAATTGTTGCTTTGGGCGCAACAATTTAAAGTTGCCGTTTGGTTAGACAGTAACAACTACCATCAAAAGCATTCTAATTTTGATGCTGTTTTAGCTGTTGATTCGTTTTCACATATTGAAAGCTCTTATAAAAATGCATTTCAACAATTAAAAAGTTACCAAACCAACACAAGCGATTTTATTTTTGGCTATTTAAGTTACGATTTAAAGAATGCTACTGAAAATTTATCATCAAACAATTTTGATGGTTTAGGTTTTCCAGATTTGTACTTTTTTCAACCTAAAAAATTGTTCTTTATTAAAGGAAACACTGTTGAAGTAAAATACATTTCAAATTTCGAAAATGAAATCCATTTAGATTTAGAAGAAATTTCCAAACAAAAAAATAACAATCAAAAGATAAAAGGCAATAAGCAAATAAAGATTAAACTTCGTGTTCATAAAGATGAATATTTTAAAAAATTAAATACCGTTTTAAACCATATTCATCGAGGTGATATTTACGAAGCCAACTTTTGTCAGGAATTTTACAGTGAAAATTCAACCATAAATCCGTTGGAGATTTATCAGAATTTAAATAAAATTTCAAAACCGCCTTTTGCAACCTTTTTAAAGTTAAACGATAAATTTTTATTGTCTGCTTCACCAGAACGCTATCTTAAAAAAGATGGAGAAACAGTAATTTCACAACCAATTAAAGGAACTGAAAAAAGAGCTTCTACTGTAGTTGAAGACCAAAAATTAATAAATCAATTAGAGCAAAATCCAAAAGAACGTGCCGAAAATATTATGATTGTAGATTTGGTAAGAAACGATTTATCACGCTCTGCCATAAAAGGAACTGTAAAAGTTGAAGAATTATGCAAAGTATATACTTTTGAACAAGTGCATCAATTAATTTCAACAGTAACTTGTAAAATTAAAGACTCGGTTCATCCGGTTGATATTATAAAAGACACTTTTCCGATGGGAAGTATGACTGGCGCACCAAAAATTTCGGCAATGAAAATTATTGAAGCAGTAGAAGAAACAAAACGCGGAATTTACTCTGGCGCAGTAGGTTATTTTACACCAAACGGCGATTTTGATTTTAATGTTATTATAAGAAGTATTTTGTATAATGCAACAAATAAATATGTATCCTATTCGGTTGGTGGTGCCATTACTTCAAAATCGGAACCAGAAAAAGAATATGAAGAATGTTTGCTAAAAGCAAAAGCTATGAAACAAGTGTTATTAAACACTAAATAAGTATATTTACACTATTTGAAATTAAACTTAAAACAGCTAAAAACAAATTTTTTCTTGCAACCCAATGAAATCTGAATTAAGAAACCATATAGATACAAATCTTCCTTTTTTAAAAAACAAAAAGCTTTTAATTGCTATTTCTGGAGGAATTGACAGTGTTGTGTTAACTCATTTATTACGTAAATTGAAATATTCTATTTCATTAGCACATTGCAATTTTGGCTTAAGAGGAAAAGAAAGCAATAAAGACGAAGAGTTTGTACAAGAATTAGGAGAAAAATACAATTTACCAACGTATACCATTAAATTTAACACCGAAGAATATGCCAAAGAAAAAGGATTATCTACCCAAATGGCAGCGCGTGAATTAAGATATACTTGGTTTGAAAAAATTTTAAAAGAGAATGAGTTAGATTACATAATTACCGCGCATCATAAAGACGATGTAATTGAAACATTTTTAATTAATTTAACTCGTGGAACTGGACTAGATGGTTTAACTGGAATTCCAGAAGTTAATGGAAAAATTGTTAGACCAATGCTTCCATTTATCCGCCAAGAAGTGTTAGTGTATGCTACCAAAAAGAAACTAATTTGGCGAGAAGATGGTTCTAATTCTTCCATTAAATATTTCAGAAATAAAATTCGCCATAAAATTGTTCCGGTTTTAAAAGAATTAAATCCAAATTTACTAGAAACCTTTTATAACACGTTAGAAAATTTAAAAGGAAGTCAGCAAATTGTTAAAGATCAAATTAAAAATATTGAAGAAAAAGTAGTTTCAAAAACAAATAATGAAACACATTTTAATATTGAAATTTTAAAAAATTTAAGCAATCCAAAAATATATTTATTTGAACTTTTACATAACTACGGATTTACAGAATGGAATGACATTGCAGATTTATTAGATGCACAAACTGGTAAAAAAATACTGAGCAAAACACATCAATTATTAAAAAATAGAGATGTTTTAGTATTAACTTCCATTACTAATTTAAGTGCAATTACACCTATAGAAATTCACGTAAATACTAAAGAAATTGATACGCCAATCCATTTAACTTTTGAAACTATTACCATTCCAATTTCATCAACAAATATGGATAATAAAGCTTTTGAAACCATTATTTTTGATACAGAAAATACAATTTCAATTGATTTAGATAAAATTCAGTTTCCATTAATAATTAGAAAATGGGAAAAAGGAGATTTCTTTTATCCAATTGGTTTAAACGGAAAAAAGAAATTAAGCAAATATTTTAAGGATGAAAAATTTTCATTAAACGACAAAGAAAATACGTGGTTGCTATGTTCAAATAATGAAATTGTTTGGGTAATTGGTAAGCGTTTAGATGAAAGATTTAAAATTTCAAAAAAAACGTCAAACATTTTAAAAATTAATTCCTTATAATAATGTGGCCTTTTAATATCAAACAAATAAGACAATTAAAACGAAAACAAAATTGATTTACAAAAAAAACGATTTCGTTAAATTTCAATATTTAAAATACAAATTTACAGTAGCTTTTGTATTTTTCGCCAAAAATTAATATTATACCTTATGCATAAACAGCCAAAACTTACTAGATTCAACGAAAACGTATTATCTAAATACCAAATTTACAACAGTATTTTTATGACACTACCGTTTGATACTATTTCAAAAACAGGTGTTTTATTACCGCTGTTTCATGACATTTGTGAAAGTGGATTTGCACAAAAAAAAGACCCAGTAGAAATTGTGGAACAATTTTTTGATGCTTACCAGCAAAACCCTTCGCAAGAAGAAAAAATAAATTTATTATTTCGATTTATTCAATACATTGAGCGTCAAGTTGTTTTATTTGATGCAATTGAAGATGCCGCGTTTCCAATTGTAAACAATATGGATGGTGTTGGAACTATGAGAAACACCAAAGAAACTGCCACACAAGAAAATAAAAAGGAAGCATTAAGAAAACATTTAGAAGACTTTAAAGTTAGGATTGTTTTAACAGCACATCCAACACAATTTTATCCTGGTCCAGTTTTAGGAATTATTACAGATTTAGCTGAAGCTATTGAAAAAAACGATTTGTTATTAATAAATAAATTATTAGCTCAGTTAGGAAAAACACCCTTTTTTAAACACGTTAAACCATCACCTTATGATGAAGCTGTAAGTTTAATTTGGTATTTAGAAAATGTATTTTACCACTCTGTTTCAGATACTTACAACTACATCCAAAGTAATATTTTTGAAGGTCAAAAAGTAGACAATAATATTATTAACTTAGGATTTTGGCCAGGTGGTGATAGAGATGGAAATCCGTTTGTAACTACAGAAATTACCTTAAATGTTGCCAAACGTTTAAAACAAACAATACTTAAAAATTATTACAGAGATATCCGCATTTTAAAAAAGCGACTGACTTTTAATGGCGTTGAACAATTAATTACCGATTTAGAAAAATTATTGTTTGATAACAGTGTAAATCCAGATTTAAACACCATGTATTCCTTAGAAGAATTTATTGGTAAATTAGAGCATATAAAAGACATTTTAGTTACAAAACATCAATCACTTTATTTAGAAGAAATCAATGACTTTTTAAATAAAGTTCATTTATTTGGTTACCACTTTGCAACACTTGATATTAGACAAGATAGTAGAGTACACCACAATGTTTTTTCAGAAATAGTTACAACCTTAATTAATAACGGCAACAAATCGTTTCCAGAAAATTATCTAGAACTTTCTGAAGATGAACAAATTGAAATCCTTTCTAAAGTTGAAGACACTATAGACATCTCTATATTTGAAAACGAAATGGTTACCAAAACATTAGGTTCTATTTTAGCCATAAAATCTATACAAAAAAGTAACGGAGAACGCGGAGCTAATAGATACATTATTAGCAACAATCAAAAAGCTGTAAACGTTATGGAAACTTTTGCAATGTTTAATTTATGTGGTTTTAAACACAATATAACTGCCGATATTATTCCGCTTTTTGAAACCATTAACGATTTAACAAATGCCGAAAGCGTGATGAATAAATTGTATTCTAATGAAGCTTATATGAAACATTTAGCCGAAAGAGGAAACAAACAAACCATTATGCTAGGTTTTTCTGACGGAACAAAAGATGGTGGTTATTTAATGGCAAACTGGGCAATATTTAGAGCCAAAGAAAACCTAACAAAAATATCTAGAAATTACGGCATTAAAGTTATCTTTTTTGATGGGCGTGGCGGACCTCCTGCACGTGGTGGTGGAAAAACACATCAATTTTATGCTTCTTTAGGACCAACTATTGAAAATGAAGAAATTCAATTAACGGTGCAAGGACAAACAATTAGTTCAAATTTTGGCACACAAGATGCTGCACAATATAATATTGAACAATTATTAAGTGCCGGAGTTTCAAATGAATTGTTTACAAACCCAAATCATATCATGACTAAAAATGATACTGAAATTATGAATGATTTGGCAACAACAAGCTATCAAGCATATTCTGATTTTAAAAATCATCCAAAGTTTTTACCATATTTAGAAAGAATGAGTACGCTTAAATATTATGCGAAAACAAATATTGGAAGCAGACCATCTAAACGATCAAGTGGTGATGAACTTAATTTTTCTGATTTAAGAGCCATTCCTTTTGTAGGCTCTTGGAGTCAATTAAAACAAAATGTTCCAGGTTTTTACGGCGTTGGAACTGCTTTAAAAAAGTATGAAGATGCTGGTGAATTTGATAAATTAAAGAAATTTTACAACACTTGTGATTTCTTTAAAACATTGGTTGGGAACAGTATGATGTCACTTTCAAAATCTTTCTTTGAATTAACTCAATACATGGAAAAAGATGAAGAATTTGGCGAATTTTGGAAAGTAATTCACGATGAATATCTAACTACCAAACGTTTAATTTTAAAATTAGCAGGCTATACCGAGTTAATGCAAAGCAACAAAGTTGGAAAAGCATCTATTGATATTCGTGAAAATATTGTATTACCATTAATTACCATTCAGCAATATGCATTAATGAACATTCAGAAACTTACAAAAGATAAAAATGCAGATCCTGAGTTAATGAAAGTATTTGAAAAAATGGTCACCAGATCTTTATTTGGAAATATAAATGCAAGTAGAAACTCCGCTTAAATTATGACAACTTTACAAATAAACGAAAACGAATACGCCCCTTTTTATAAAAATTATATTACGTCATTAGGAACTGTAGAATTGTTTGATATACTAAATGATTCATTAGACGATTTATTAAACACAATACAACATTTACCAAAAGAAAAACTAACTTACAGATATCAGGAAGGTAAATGGACCATTAAAGAACTTGTTCAGCATATTATTGATGCTGAACGAGTTTTAAGTTATAGAGCCTTACGTTTTTCAAGAAATGACGCAACAGATTTACCTGGTTTTAATGAAAATTGGTATGTTGAAAATTCTAACGGAAATGATAGAAATATTGAAGAATTATTAGATGAATTTACATTTGTTCGTAATGCAAGCATTCAACTTTTTAAAAGTTTTACAGATGAAATGTACACGTTATCTGGCGCTATAAATGGTAGCGATATGTCTGTTAGAGCATTAGGTTTTATAATTGCTGGACATCAAGTGCATCACTTAAAAGTTATAAAGGAGAAATATCTTTAATCACCTTTTTCTAAAAAGAAAATTTCATTAACATTTTTATCAAATATCTCTGAAATTTTTAAAGCTAAAACAGTTGAAGGTACATACTTATTTAACTCCATTGCATTTACTGTTTGTCTGCTAACACCAATCATTTCAGCTAATTTTGCCTGAGTAATATTAAGTATTGCACGTTCAACTTTAATATTATTCTTCATTAGTTGCAGCTTTTTTAGTTTTGTACAAAATAAAATGAAAACGCAATATAAAAAACAATAATACAGTAAACATATTTAAAATTAACACTGTAAAAAAGCTTAAATCATAAACAAACAGTATGGCTAAAACTAATATAAAATAGTTTACATACGTTGCCCATATAAGTGATTCCATTCTAATTCTTGAGATATATTCATCTTCATCTTTTGTTTTAGAAAAAGCAACTATAATGCCTCCAATAATTAAAACAATAGCCACAATTTCATCAGAAATATTATTAAAACTCCATTGAAGTGATGGGTTTTTTGAGAATATTCCGGTTTCACCAACCAAAGGAAAAACAGGAACTTCTAAATTAAAATAATCAAAATCATTAATCAGCATAACAACACCAAAAATAATTCCTGTAATAAATAAAAACCAACCTAACAGTTTGTAATTGTGCGATATTAAAAATCTAGCGTTCATATTGTTTATATTATAAATATTTTCAAATGTAAAATATTCTTTACTTTTAGACAAATATTTTTTACTATTACGTTTCGTAACAGAAAAAATATTATATTTGATGTAACTAAAAAAATATACATATAAATGCGAATTCTTAAAAAGATTTTCATATCAATTGTAGTAATAATACTACTATTTTTTGCTGGAATTTGGATTTATTTCAACAGCCTAAAACCGACTTATGCAGGCGAATTACAATTAGATAATATTGAAGATGAGACTTCTGTATATTTTGATGATTATGGGATTCCTCATATTTATGCACAAAACCAAGAAGATGCTTTAACTGCTTTAGGCTACGTTCACGCGCAAGACAGGTTGTTTCAAATGGAATTAATGCGTCGCATCGCTCCTGCCAGACTTTCAGAGATTTTTGGTAAAGACATGGTTAAAAACGATCTGTTTTTTTCTAAATTAGGAATTGATGAGGCATCAAAAAAAACCATTGAAAAATTAGATAAAAATAGTGAAACATATAAATTATGCACCGCATATTTAAATGGTGTAAATCAGTTTATAGAAAATGGCCCAACACCTATTGAGTTTACTTTAATTGGTATTGAAAAAGAAAAATACACATTAAAAGACATGTACAATATACTTGGCTATATGTCTTTTAGTTTTGCAATGGCTCAAAAAACAGACCCGCTATTATCTGTAATTCAACAAAAATTAGGCGAAAATTATTTAAAGGAATTAAATATTGACAGCAATCCAAATTCAACTTTTATAAAAACCTCTAAATCAACCATAGAAAGTTTTGAAAACCTTATTGTTCAAGCCTCAGAAGTTTTAAAAACATCACCAATACCGCCTTTTATTGGTAGTAATAGCTGGGTAGTTTCGTCAAAAAAAACAACAACAGGAAAAGTGCTTTTTGCAAACGACCCACATATTGGTTATTCACAACCTTCGGTTTGGTTTGAAGCACACATTGTTACGCCAAATTATGAAATGTATGGTTATCATATTGCTGGTGTAGCTTTTCCACTTTTAGGCCACAACAGAAAATATGCTTATGGTTTAACCATGTTTGAAAATGATGATATTGATTTTTACCAAGAAGAAAACAATCCTACAAATAATAATCAATATAAAACAGCAAATGGTTATTCTAATTACACAACAACTAGTAAAACAATTAAAGTTAAAAATGAAGATGATATATTAGTTGAAATAAAATCTACCAATCACGGTCCAATAATGAACAATGCTATTGACGGAATTTCGCAAACCGAACCCATTGCAATGTCTTGGATTTACACAAAAATTGATGCCAATGTTTTAGAAGCATTATACCACATTTCTAGGGCAACTAAAATGGCCGATATTAAAAAAGGAGTTTCTATGATCCACGCTCCAGGATTAAATATAATGTACGGAGATGCTGATGGAAATATTGCTTGGTGGGCTGCTGGTAAATTGTATAAATTAAAATCAAATGCCAATAGAAAGTTTATTTTAAATGGCGCATCTGGAGAAGATGATGTTGAAGAATATTTAGATTTTAACCAAAACCCAATGGCTGAAAATCCTTCTTGGAATTATGTCTATTCCGCAAATAATCAACCAGATACAATTGCCAATATTTTATATCCTGGTTATTATTTACCTGAAGACAGAGCCAAAAGAATTGTTCAACTATTAGAACCAAAAAATAATTGGACCAAAGAAACAATGAGTCAAATGATTAATGATAATACTTCATCAGTTTCATCAGACATTATTAAAGAATTTACATCAATTATGGACTATAATTCGTTTTCCAAAAACGAACAAAACGCCATTGATATTTTACAACTTTGGGATGGTTCTAACACTATTGATAATGTTGCTCCTACAATTTATAACAAATGGATATATCTGTATTTAAAAAATACTTTTGAAGATGAATTAGGTGAAAAATTATTTAACCAACTTAATGCAACACATTTAATGAAACGAATGATTGCAAACCAAATTGAAAAAGAAAATTCCATCTGGTGGGACAATGTTAATACCAATAATATAAAAGAAACTAAGAAAGAAATTTTAACAACATCATTTACCCAAGCAATTAATTCATTAGAAAATCAACTTGGAGACAATATTATGCTATGGAATTGGGGAAAAGTTCATACCTTAGAGCATCCGCATCCGATAGGAACAATTTCTTACTTAAAAAAGTATTTTAACGTAGGACCTTTTCCAATGAATGGCGCAAGAGAAGTTATTGACAATAGAGGTTTTGAATATAATGATAGTGGTATTTATAAAATTACTGCCGGACCTTCAACAAGAAGAATTATAGATTTTTCAGACATTGAGAACAGTATTAGTATTCTACCAACTGGTCAGTCTGGAAACCCTTTTAGTAAACATTTTAAAGATCAAGTTGAAATGTATAACAAAGGACAATTCAGAAAAATGAAAATGAATAAAAAAGAAATAATTACAACGTCTACTAAACTAACTATTTTACCTAAAAATGAGTAAGAGAATAACCATAAAACAAATTGCACAAGCACTGCACGTTTCAATTTCAACTGTTTCTAAAGCTTTAAATGATAGTTATGAAATTAGTGATGAAACAAAGAAAAAAATTCAAGAATACGCAAAATTGCATAAGTATAAACCAAATACTTTAGCATTAAGCCTACAAAACAAAAAAACCAAAACTATTGGTATTATTATACCAAATATTCTTACTTATTATTTTGCCAGAGTTTTGCGTGGAATTGAAAAAGTTGCTACCGAAAAAGGCTATAATATTATAACTTGCATCACAAATGAATCTTATAAAAAAGAGGTAGACACCATGCAAATGTTGTCTAACGGTACCATTGATGGTTTCATAGCTTGCATGTCTGAAGAAACATTAAAACTTCAAAAATTTGATCATTTTCATGATATTTTAGAAGAAGGAACTCCAATTGTTTTATACGATAGAACACACCAAGATATTAATTGTGATAAAGTAGTTACTGATACTGTAAAAAGCGCCTATAAAGCAACTCGATTTTTAATGAAATCTGGTTGTAAAAATATAGCATTGGTCTCCGTTTCAGAAGGTTTAAATGTTAGTGAATTTAGTGCTAAAGGTTACAGAAAAGCACTTAAAAAATATGATTTTCCAATCAATGAAAACTTAATTATTCGTCAACATGATGAAACCAATTTGAAAGAACGAATTATAAAAATGTTGGATACAAACAAAGTTGATGGTATTTTTACAGTTGATGAAATTTCAGGAGCCATAACCATTCAGGCATTAGATGCAAAAAATATTAAAATACCTGAAGAAGTTTCTATTATTGGTTTTACAAACGGAATGATATCACGCTACAGCACACCGCCACTAACAAGTGTTAATAGGTTTGCACACACAACAGGTGAAACTGCAGCCGCAAGGTTAATTAATAAGATTGAAGAAAAAATTGATTTTGAAGATATTAAAACAGAAATTATTAAAACAAAACTGGTTGAACGTGAATCAACAAAAAAACTTTTCATAAAGTTTTAAAATATATAAACAAATTGCTATGCTTGTTAAAATTTTTGGTAGCGCCGTTTTCGGTGTTGAAGCTACTACTATTATTGTTGAAGTAAATATAGATAAAGGAATTGGCTATCATTTGGTTGGTTTACCCGATAATGCTATTAAAGAAAGTAGTTATAGAATTTCAGCAGCACTTAACAACAACGGTTACAAATTACCAGGAAAAAAAATTACCATAAATATGGCACCGGCAGATCTGAGAAAAGAAGGTTCCGCCTACGATTTAACTCTAGCTGTAGGAATTTTAGCAGCTTCCAATCAAATAAAATCAGATAACATTGACAAATACATTATTATGGGTGAACTTTCATTAGACGGAAGTTTACAACCTATAAAAGGAGCCTTACCTATTGCCATAAAAGCTTTAGAAGAAGGTTTTGTCGGTTTTATTTTACCAAAACAAAATGCTAAAGAGGCTGCAATAGTAAACGGATTAAAAGTTTATGGAATTGAAAACATAACCGAAGTCATTCATTTTTTTGATAAAAATATAGCTTTAGAACAAACTATAATTGATACAAGAGCTGAGTTTTATAAAAATTTAAACAATCCTGAATTTGATTTCGCTGATGTAAAAGGACAAGAGTCTGTAAAAAGATCTATGGAAATTGCTGCGGCAGGTGGACATAACATCATTTTAGTTGGACCTCCAGGAAGTGGAAAAACTATGTTAAGTAAACGGTTAGCATCAATTTTACCACCAATGACTTTACAAGAAGCGCTAGAAACCACAAAAATTCATTCAGTTGTTGGAAAAGTAAAAGACGCTGGATTAATGAGTCAACGCCCATTTAGATCACCTCATCATACAATTTCCGATGTTGCGTTAGTTGGAGGCGGTCAATATCCGCAGCCTGGCGAAATTTCGTTATCTCATAATGGCGTTTTATTTTTAGATGAATTACCTGAATTTAAACGTACTGTTTTAGAAGTTATGCGTCAACCTTTAGAAGATAGAGAAGTTACAATTTCTCGTGCAAAATTTACTGTTACATATCCAAGTAGTTTTATGTTGGTAGCAAGTATGAACCCAAGTCCAAGTGGCTATTTTAATGATCCTGATGCTCCAGTTACCTCATCACCAGCCGAAATGCAACGTTATTTAAGTAAAATATCTGGCCCGTTATTAGACCGGATTGATATTCATATTGAAGTAAACCCTGTTCCGTTTGAAAAACTTTCAGAAGAACGATTAGGCGAACCAAGTAAAATTATAAGAGAACGCGTTACAAAAGCAAGAGAAATTCAGTCGAAACGATTTCATAAAATAGAAAATGTGCATTACAATGCTCAAATGAGTGTAAATCAAATTCGAAAATTTTGTAAATTAAGTGATGAAAGCAAGATACTTTTAAAAAATGCTATGGAACGTTTAAATCTATCAGCAAGAGCTTACGACAGAATTTTAAAAGTTTCAAGAACCATCGCTGATTTAGACGGAACTGAAAATATTTCATCTTCACATATATCAGAGGCAATTCAATACAGAAGTTTAGATAGAGAAGGATGGCTAGGTTAAATATTAACTTTTTTTCTCTTTAAATAAACATTATAGATTAAACTAAACATAATTAGTAAAATACCTAAAAGAGTCCATAAATTATAGATTTCTCCAAACCAAAAAGCTCCAATCATAATCATAAAAACTACTTCTAAATATTTTAATGGAGCAATAACATTTGTTTCATGAGTTTGGAATGCTTTTGTTAAATACAATTGACCAACATAACCAAAAACTCCTAAACTTAGTAGTAACAACCATTCTATGAAATTTGGAGACTTCCACTGGTTGACAGACATTACTCCGCCAAAAACAAATGCCATAACCATAAAATAATTAATAATTACCAATGGATTTTCTGAATCTCCAATTTTACGAATCAACACAAAAATGACACCTAAAAAAATTGCAGATAAAATAGCTAATATAAAACCTATAGAATTTATATTCCCCCCAAATCCTTTAATAGTTAAAACGCCTATAAATGCAACTAAAAACAGCAACCATTGCATTGGTTTTATTTTTTCTTTTAAGAAAAAAAATGCGAAAATTGATGCGAAAATTGGAGATGTATATCTCAATGAAACAGCAGTACCAAGAGTTAAATAATTTAAAGATTGAAAGAAACATGTTAAAGATATTACACCCGCAACACCTCTAATAAGCAACCATTTTTTATTGTTTCCAAGAATAGGAATTTGGTGCTTTAAAATTAATGGAATCGTAAAAAGCAAAGTACCTATTGACCTAAAAAAGACAATTTGATATGCACTAAAATCATTTAAATATTTTACTACAGCGTTCATTAGCGCAAATGCGATTACGCTAAAAATCATATAAAAAATTGCTTTTGAGCTATTCATGAAAAAGTAACCTTTACTATTTAAACTAAATAGCGTGCAAAAATAACATTAAAAAAACTAAAAACAATTTAATATATCAAAACAATATACAAAAGAAAGTTATGAATTTATATACAAAACATAAAAAGAGTGGCTAAGTCAAACCTTAAATTTTTGTTAAAATCCTTCTAAAAAACTCACTAACAGTATTTCAAAATTGTAACTTTGATTATATACCCAAATAATCAAACTTTATGAAAAACAAATTACTTGTAACATTATGTATTTTAGCAACATCTATAGTATTTTCACAAAACAATCCGCTAATTAACACACCTGCATTAAGTCCCGATGGAAAATTAATTGCATTTAATTATCAAGGCGACATTTGGACTGTTGATATTCATGGTGAAAATTTAAAAAGACTTACAATACACGAAGCATACGATGCCAATCCTATTTGGAGTGCCGATGGAAAAACAATTGCTTTCCAAAGTGATCGTTTTGGAAATGATGATGTTTTTACTATTTCTGTTAACGGCGGAATTCCAAAACGCATCACATACCATTCTGCAAATGATAAAGTAACAGATTTTACAGCCGATGGAACTATTTATTTTGCAACAGCAAGAGAATTTGTTCAACTAGAACGCGAACCAGAAGTTCAGTATGTGAGTGCAAATGGAGGAACACCTTTTAGATTGTTAAATGCCGTTGGTTTTGATGCTACGTTATCTCCAAACAAAAAATTTATAGCTTTTACTAGAGGTTCTTGTAGAATTGAACGCGAAGCTTATAAAGGACCTGCTAATAGAGATATTTGGGTGTACGATATTAAAAATGATAAATACAACCAAATCACAACTTTTGAAGGACAGGATTTAGCACCGCAATGGGCAAATAACAACACGCTTTATTTTCAGTCTGCACTAACAGACAAATACAATGTTCATAAAGTTAATATTGATGAAAACGGAAATAAATCTGGCGATATTTCACAAATTACTTTCTTAAAAGATATGGGAATATTTTCATTTAATTTAAGTAAAAACGGTACAGATTTAGTCATGGTTTCTGGTGATAAAGTTTCAACAGTAAATGTAAATACTAAAAAAGTTACTCCAATAAATATTACCATACATAGTGATTATAGGTTTGACCCTATTGAAAGAAAAACATTCACTTCAAATGCTTCAGAAATTGAAGTTTCACCTAATGGTAAATTAAGCGCTATTGTAATTAGAGGTGAGATTTTTATTCTTGAAAATAATCCAGATAAAAGTAGAGCTGTAAATGTTTCAAATTCTGCTTATAAAGATGAAGACGTTACTTGGTTAAATGATAATACTTTGCTATTTGTTTCTGATAGAAATGGGAAAAATAATATTTATACTGTAACATCTAATGATGTTAACAACAAAAATATTTTCACTTCATTAAAACATAAAATTACACAAATCACAAACAGTAAAAAAGGTATCACCAATATAAAACTAGCACCAAATAAAAAACAAATCGCTTACAATAATGGCTCTGAATTGATTGTTGCTAATATCTCTGAAGAGGCTAAAATAACTAATGAAATTACGCTTGTAAATGGTTGGGATACACCATCTGGAATAGCTTGGTCTCCAGATTCTAAATGGATAACTTATAGTTTAAGCGATTTATATTTTAATGAAGAAATTTATATTCATAAAGCTGATAATAGTAAAAAACCTGTAAATATTTCAATGCATCCAAAGTCAGATTCTAGAGCAATTTGGAGTGATGATGGATCTAAAATAGTTTTTTCTTCTAACAGAAACAATGGCGATCACGATATTTGGTTTGTGTGGTTACAGAAAAAAGATTGGGAAAAAACAAAACAAGATTGGGAAGAAGCAAGCGATGAAAAGAAGGATAAAAAAGAGGACAAATCTGAAGAAAAAACAGAAAAAAAAGTTGTTGATGTGATTATAGATTTTGAAGATATTCATGAACGTCAGCAACAAGTTACATCGTATAACGGTGGCGAATATTTAGCTGCTGTTTCTAAAGATGGAAAAACTTTTTACTACACAACTGGCAATAGTGGAAGAGGAAATCCTGATGTTACATCCGATTTATTTCAAATTAATTGGGATGGAAAAGAAAACAAAGAAATAACAACTGGAAATTCCAGTCCAAGAAATATTTCTTTATCAGCTAAAGAAGATTTTATTTATTATTTAAGCAAAGGAAAAGCCAACCGAATAAAAATAGCTGGCTTAAAAAAAGAAAGTTTGCCGTTTTCTGCAAAAATGAATATTAATTATACGGAGGAAGCTAATCAAATTTTTGAAGAAGCTTGGAACACAATTCAAGACCGTTTTTACGATCCAAATCATCATGGGCAAAATTGGACATCATTAAAAAACACTTATAAACCATTGGCTTTAAAAGCATCAACTAGAGAAGATTTTAAATACATTTTCAATATTATGTTAGGGCAAATTAATGCCAGTCATATGGGAATGTATCGTGGTGAAGAACGCAAAGAACTTCAAGATGAAACAACTGGTATTTTAGGCGTTGAATTTGAGCCAACATCAAACGGAAAATTAAAAATAAGCAAAGTTGTTCCAAACTCAGCTGCCGATAGAGAAATGAGCAAACTTGTTATGGGAGATATTATAACGTCTGTAAACGGTGAACCTGTATCAGTTTCTGAAAATATTTACAAACATTTAGTAGCTTCTAATAATGAAAAAATAATTTTAGGTGTTTCTTCAAACGGAAAAGAAAAAGAAGTAATAATTAGACCAAAATCAAGTGGTAGAGAAGATAATTACAATGCTTGGGTAAAAGAATGTAAACGTTTAACTGATATTTATTCAAATGGAAGATTAGGATATGTTCACATTCAAGGAATGAACTGGGAAAGTTTTGAGCATTTTGAAAGAGAATTAACTGCTGCTGGTTTAGGAAAAGAAGGTATTGTAATAGATGTTAGATATAATGGTGGAGGTTGGACAACCGATTATTTAATGGCTGTTTTAAGTGTAAAACAACACGCTTATACTATTCCTAGAGGCGCATCTAACGATTTAAGCAAAGACCATAAAGATTTTAAAAATTATTATCCATATAGCGAACGATTACCTTTAGCTGCTTGGACTAAACCGTCTGTAGCCATTTGTAACCAAGCAAGTTACTCAAACGCTGAAATTTTTTCACATGCATATAAAGAATTAGGTATTGGTAAATTAGTAGGTATTCCAACTTTTGGAGCAGTAATATCAACTGGTGGACAAACTTTAATAGATGGTTCTTATGTTAGAGTTCCATTTAGAGGTTGGTATGTAAAATCATCTGAAAAAAATATGGACTTTACACCTGCTATGCCAGATGTTGTAATTGATAATTATCCTGATGAAAAAGCAAAAGGTAAAGATTCTCAATTAAAAACCGCTGTTAATGAATTACTAAAAACATTGTAAAAAGGGGAAAATCCCCCTATCAAAAGGGTGTAATTCATTCTTAATAGTTTTTTTCAATATTTAAATTTGCTATCAAGAAAAAGAATATAGTCTATTGTTAATTTAGGGAAATTGCAAAGAAAAAAACCACTCTATTATGAGTGGTTTTTTAAATTATAATTCAACTATAAAATTAATACTTATTTTTTTGAAGCTATAATTGCCGAAAATAATATATATATTAAACAAGCTAACGGTACAAAAAATCCCCACAATATACTTGTTAAATCTGCTACATAACCCATAATTGGTGGAATAAATGCTCCTCCAACTATTGCCGTTACCATTAAACCACTTAATTCATTAGCTCTTTCTGGTAATTTATCGACTGTTATTGAAAATACCAAAGGAAAAATATTTGCAAATCCCAATCCAACTAATATTATTCCTGTATAAGCAATTATTGTATTACCAAATAGCAATAATAAAACGCCTAAAATGGCCATTATTACTGTTACAAATAAAAATTTGATTGGTTTTATTTTAGTTAAAATAGCTGCGCCTAAAAATCGTCCAATTAATATTGGTAAAAAGAATAATGCCCAACTTAGCCATAAACTAAATCCTTCTATACCAAACTCTTCATTTAATAAAATTGGTATTCCTGAACTCATTGAAACTTCAGCTCCTACGTAAACAAAAATGGATAACACCATCATTAAAACGTATTTATTTTTTAACAAAGACAAACAACTAACTAATGATGCAGGTTTTTCATCTTCATGTTTTATTTCTTTTACTTTTAAAGTACTTGTCCACCCAAATGTTATTAAAATCAATATTGCATAAATTGGAAATAATAAAGTCCAATCCATTCCTACCATCAATGCAAATGGTGGCAGTAAAAATCCTAGTGAAGAACCAATTGCTTTTATGGATTGTCCTAATGATAAATTACTAGAATATCTACCAGGAACGGAAACATCTCTCATTATTGGGTTTCCTGATACCTGCAACACTGTTGCTCCGGCCCCTAACAACAAAATAGAACCCAAAATTACATAAAACTTAGATTGCAATTCAATAGCTGTAGATTGAACAATTGGACCATACATACCAGAAAAAATTGGTAATAACAGGCCTATAAATGCAATTGCCAATCCTATTAGCAATACATTTTTTTTCCCTTTTCTATCTTGGTAAATTCCCATTGGAATAGATAAAATACCAAACATTAAAAACCCACTAAAAGGCAATAAAGTTGCTAAAAAATTTGTAAGTTCAAACGTTTCTTTTGCTAAACTTACCATTGGTCCTACTACATCTCCAAAACCCATACATAAAAAGGCTAAAAAGATAGGAAGGGTACTTATTTTTTTATTACTCATAATTTGGTTCATTTTGTTATTTGAATAATGTAGCAGCTCCTAACATAGCCGCGCTTTCTTTTAAGATGGATATTTTAAATGGAATTTCTAATCCACTATCTTTTAATTTTTTATATAAACTTGGTTTAAATAATTCAAAAGCTTCAGCAATATTCCCTCCCATTACAACAACATCTGCATTAAAGTTTATTAAATGTGATGTTAAACATTCGGCTAGATTTTGCCCAAATTCATTAAATAATTTTATAGCTTCTACATCTCCTTCTTTAACAAATTCTGCAACTTGCTTTACTCCAGTTACTTTTTTTGATGAAATATTGTTGAAATTATTTACAAACCAGCGAGTTGAAAAGTAATCATCTGCTATTCCGTCTTTGTATGGTTGATCCCACAAATAACCATTTTCAGGTACTGTTTTACCTTCTTCAATAACTTTTCCATTATTAATAAAAGACGAACCAAATCCCGTTCCTAATGTAATTGCAACCATTTTTTCACTTCCTTTTCCACTACCATACCAGTAACTTCCTAATGAAAATGCAGTTGCATCATTTACAAATTTAATTTGATGTTGTGACAATGCTAAATTTTCTAACAATGCTTCTTTTACATTTACGTTTTTTAAATCCAAAAACTTTTGATTTGAATTATCATATAACCCAATCCCATTTTCATAATCAAAAGGACCTGGAATAGCAATACCAACTCCTAAAAAATCAGAATTAACTGGTAAGTTTTTTTTACAATCCAAAATAGCTTGGCTCCAAACGCTTAGTAAAACATTTTTTTTTTCAGAATTTGAAATTTTTACACTTATTAAAGTTTTTTGTAAAATAGTTCCTGTTTCAATATTAATTGCAGCACAACTAATATGACTACCTCCAACATCAACCCCAATTACAATTTTTTCTTTCATTTTTTATTTTTTTTAATTGAAAAACAATCTATTTTTTCGAAAATTCATTTTAAAAAAAAGGAATCAGCAATAATTTTACTGATTCCTTATTAAACAAAACTATTAATTCAAATACTTATAGATATTAATGTGAAAATTTGTATTAATGTTTAGCCCACCATAATGGAGTGAAAACATTATCTGGTCCTTCTAAAAATTCTACAGCTTGTTTATAACCTTTTGGAACGTTGTTTGAAATTCCTGAAGGATATTTTAAACGTTGAGGAAATACTTTTACACTATTTGTCATATAATTACCTAATGTTAAATTAGGTGAATCAGGTAAAAGGTTTTCAATAGCTGGGTTTTCAAAAAATGGCAACCCAAGTCTTCTATGATCATTCCAAGTTTCTAGAGGTAACCAAGGTGTTTGTGCTATAAATTTTTGTGTTATAATTTTAGTCAACAAATCGTTTTTAACACTTCCTCCTTGATAAATTGTATTGGATGGATATTTAAAATTATATGTACCAGGAGTTCCTGTATAACCATCAATATAATTCATTACCACAGTTGCTGGAGGTTCAGCCGTATGATTCCAACTAACCGAAGTTCCAACTCTATTATAATTTTCTGAGGTAAGATAACTATCAACATATGCTGAAACATTTGAGTAACTAAAACTTTGTCTAATTCCTTCTTCATAGGCAGATTTTCCACTCATAGGAACATTCCATCCTTTCACGGCTGCTTCTGCAATTAAAAAATATGATTCCCAAGATCCAAAAAATACACGTTTCATTGTACTATTTCTATATTTACTAGCTAAACGAGGTAAAGTTCCTTGATACCAATACAGTCTATTTTTAGACCCTTTTTCGCCCCAATCTCCAGTAGCTGGAGCATTCCAAGTAAATGCAGCTTCAATTTCTTGAAGTGTATTTCCAGCATCATCTAATAAATTTCTTTTAGTTGTTGTTGCATTAGAAGCCCAAGATGGATATTTATTAAACTCTGGATTATCAAAATCTCCAGGAATTGGATACGCATCATAAGCTCTTGGATCTATTGAATTATGAAGACCATCAAACCAAAAACCTGCTGATGGATCGTTTGTTAGTGTAGTAAAATGGTCATCGTATTTTAACCCTATATAATTGGCTGGTTTAATATAAGAATGTTTATCTGCTGATAACATAGATTCAGATGTTACTCCACCTAAACCAATCATTAAATTATTAGATGTTGCAGATAAATATTGACTGTTCCATTCTCTAGACATAACTCCAGCTAAATCATTCCATCCATCTTTTTCTTGAACTGCAAAATTATCATCTAATAAAGAAATATAAACACTTCCACTTACAGCATCTTCAAATTCTGTTTTTGCTTTAGCAGCATCAACTTCAGATAAACGCATTGCAAAACGCATTCTTAAAGAATTTGCATATTGTTTCCATTTTGTATAATTATAACCATAAGCAGGATCTCCATTTTTAAGATTATCTGGATTATTAACATCTAATTCTAAAGAATTTGAAGCTTCTCTTAACTCATCAAGAATAAAGTAATAAACATCTTTAACGCTATTATAATCTGGATTTATACCTTGAAAACCATCAATTGGCATTGGCCCAAAATTATCTGCCATTTCACTCATTAAATATGCTCTCCAAATTCTTGCAATTTGCTTTAAATTATTAGTATAAGCTTTTGAATTTCCAGATTCTATTTGCTCGTCAGCAACTCTAACAGCAGTGTTGATATCTTTTAACCATCTTGAAACATACGTGTAGTATTGACTACTCCAGTCTTCACTATAATACCCTTCTGATAAGGAACCAATTCTATCCATACGTCCGGCGTCTTTCCAATATAGTACAAATACTCTTTCAGCAATATTTGGGTCTTGTTGTGCTCCAATAATTGAGCTATTTATAAAATATTCTACTTGTACCTGATCTACAGAAGCAGCGGTTGGATCTACATTCATATCCTCAAAATCTGAGCAAGAAACTAACAGACCAACTGCCATTAAATGAAATCCTATTTTTTTTAACATTTTTTTCATATTAAATATATTTTTAATTATTAAAAACTTAATGATAAGTTTAAAAATACTGTACTTGATGTTGGTGATGATAAGTTTTCAAAACCAACAGCATTAGTTGACGTTGCATATACAGATTCTGGGTCAACTCCATTTAAATGACTACTAATTAACCATACATTATTGGCAGAAATTCCAGCTTTTGCATTTTGAATACCTGAATTCTTTAACCATTTTGCTGGTAATGAATAATTTAATTGAATGTTTCTTAATCTTACATTTGAAGCATCATAAATGTTCGCTTCAGTAATTCCTAAGTTTCCTGATCTTGTAGTTATCGTATTCCAGTAAATTTGTGGAGATACTGCTACGGTATTAGCAACATACCCTCCATTTCCATCATTTACCACACCATCAACAATAAATTCTTCTCTTGCACCATTTACAACTGTTACTGCTGCATTTCCTGAATTTTGAAGAGTTCTATTGGTTCCTGAAAATATTTCACCACCAATTCTAGCATCAATTAAAAAACTGAATGATAAATTTTTGTATGATAATGTATTTGAATAACCAATTAACGCATCTGGTTGTTGATTTCCTAACTTAAACTTTTCACTTGTAGCTGTAGGTAAACCATTACCATCTACAATTATGGCTCCAAAATTAGGGTTTGTAGGTTCTTCAACTCTTTGATATTTAGTTCCCCAAATTTCACCATATCCACCACCTGCAGTTGCAAAAACAGTTACATTATCAAAACCTCCTAATTCATATTGAGTAACTTCATCTGTAAGTTTTTCAATTGAATTTTCATTTTTAGAATAATTTAAACTCATTTCCCAAGAGAAACCATCAGGATTGTCAAGAATTGTACCATTCAACATCAATTCAAAACCTTTATTTTGAATATCTCCAGCATTAACGATTTCACTATTATAGCCGCTTAATGGATCTAATGGAAGTTCTATCAATTGATTTGTTGCATTAGATTTATACCAAGAAAAATCCATTGCTAAACGATTGCTAAAGAAACGACCGTCAATACCAAATTCTACTGATTTTATTAATTCACTTTTTACATCTGAATTAAATTTTACATTACCTGTTGTAGCTGTTGTATTTCCATTAGGATCTTTACCAATTGAATAACTATTGTACAATCTGTATGGATCTAAATCATTTCCTACTGCAGCATATGATGCTCTAACTTTTCCAAAGTTAATCCAGTCTGGTAAGTTTCCATCTTGTTTTTTAATCATTTCTGTTACAACTAATGATGTGCTTATAGAAGGATAGAAAAATGATCTGTTTTCTTCACTTAAAGTTGATGACCAATCGTTACGTCCTGTAAAATCTAAATATACATATCCATCATAGTTTATTTGCATAGAACCATATAAAGAGTTCATTTTTCTTTCACTAAAAATTTGATCAACCGTTGGCTTATCTTTTCCATTGTTTAAAGAAAATAAGTTAGGAACTTCTAACTCTCCTGAACTTGAATTAATTCCACTTGCTGTTTGAGACATTAAGTTACCTCCTAATGTTAATGAACCACCAAATTTTCCAAAAATATTATCTTGTTGTGCAATTAACAACGCACTATAATTCTTTTCAGAAAACGTACTTTTACCTAAACTGTAACGTCCGGTATTTGAAAGTGGGCTTCCTGCATATAATTTTGATTCTGTGCTTGTAGTATACAAATCAGCACCAGCTTTTACTTCAGCACGTAACCAATCATTAAATTCATACTTTAAATTTCCATTTAATAAAAAACGATCTCTAGCATCGGTACTTAAGTTATTTTTAGCTCCCCAATAAGGATTCATTGAGTTTGAAGGAACATACCAAATCATATTTCCAAATTCATCACTTCCAGATTTAAAATCTGCAACATTTACTGAACGAGGTAACATATACATTGTACCAAAACCGTTAGAAATATTTGATCCATTTAAAGGACGGTTATCTGCTTTTGAATTTATATATTGAACTTTTACATCGGTAGTCCACTTATTATCTTCACCAAATTTAGATACTGCCCTGGTTAATAAATTAACTCGTTCTAGTTTTGCACCTGGTATTTTACTATCATCATTTAAATATGTTGCTGATGAAAAAACAGAAGTTGCATCACTAACTTGTTGCTGAAATGACAATGTATGTGTTTGGTTAATTCCTGTTTTAAAATAAGTATCTAAATTATCATATGCCTTTAACGCTACTTGTTCTCCGTTCCAATTAGTAACTTGTTGACCTTCAATTTTTGGTCCCCAACTTGATCCTGAAACTTCATCATATACATTATTTGCACCTTGCCCATAAACACTTTGAATTTCTGGAGTTGATCCAATTGTTTCAAATCCAATTGTTGTTGAATACGTGATTCCTAATCCCTTTTTTACTTTACCACTTTTTGTAGTAATTAAAATTACACCATTACCTGCACGCGAACCATATAATGCAGCTGCAGATGCTCCTTTTAATACTGACATACTTTCAATGTTTTCAGGATTTAAATCTCCTAAACCATTTCCCATATCTTGTGATGGATTCCAATAATCATTATTTGCGGCTCCTGTAAAGTTATCCATAGGAACTCCATCAACAACAATTAAAGGTTGGTTATCTCCTGTTAAAGAGTTATTCCCTCTAAGAATAATTTTAGAAGAACTTGCAGGACCGTTGCTTGATCTAACAATTTGTACACCAGAAACTTTACCCGAAATAGAATTTGCTAAGTTATTTTCTCTTGATTGAATTAAAGATTCCCCATCAATTTCTTGAACAGCATAACCTAAAGATTTTTTCTCTCTTTTAATACCTAAAGCAGTTACAACTACTTCATTAAGTGATTCTGCACTTTGAGTTAATGCTACGTTAATTAATGTTTTTCCTTTAACAGAAATTTCTTGAGTTGCATACCCCATAAATGAAAATTGCAATACTGCATTTTCACTTTTAACATCAATACTAAATTTACCATCAAAATCTGATGAGACACCAACAGATGTGCCTTTGATTATTACATTTACACCTGGTAGCGGAGCTCCATCCAATGCATCTGTAATTGTTCCCTTTACTGTTTGGGCTTGTAAACTAGAAAAACCTAGTACACAAATTAAAAAAAACAGTTTTAGTGCTTTTTGTATCATTCATTATATAATTTGAGTTAATAATGAATAAAAATATAAATGAATAACCTTTTCTTTAAATAATTTCGACCAATAGCAATTCTAAAACGTTATAGGTTGCTTATTAGAAATTAAAATTATATAAGATACTTGTCAATTTTTAGAATGTATTACAAACAAAGAATTAAATTTTTGAATATTACTTACAATTGAACTTGATAATGCTAAATTATATTAATAAAAATATGCTAAAACTCTTCTAACAATATTTTCCTGTTTTCGTTGAAAACTTTTAATATTAACTCCCCAAATAATGTATTTGCCCAAGCAAACCAATCTCGAGAATAGTCATTAGGATTGTCCTTATCAAAACTTTCATGCATAAATCCAGTTCCAGCATGAGTTGCTTTTAACATTTTTATACATTTCACAATTTCTTTATCATCAGTACTTGTCATTGCGCGCAAGATAATGCCCATTGGCCAAATTTTATTTTTTCCTGTATGTGGACTTGCTTGTCCATCTGCATATTTTCCTTTTAAGAAATATGGATTATAATTGCTTAATAAAAATTTTCGGGTATTTTGATATATTTTATCATTTGGCTGATGTGCTCCTAAATACGCTAAAGACATTAATGACGGAACATTGGCATCATCCATAAATAACTTATTTCCAAAACCATCTACTTCATAGGCATAAATTTTACCGAAATGTAAATGTTCTGCAACAGCATATTTTTTTATGGCTTTATCAACTTCTAAAGCTAATTCCGCACATTCTTTTGCAAAACTTTCATCTTTAATTACTTCAGAATAAATAATAGACAACTGCTGTAATGATAACACTGCAAATATATTTGAAGGAATTAAATAAGGAAACATTGTAGCATCATCTGATGGGCGAAACATTGAACAAATAAGTCCATTTGGTGTAATTGGTCTTCCTGTACCTTCAAAAGGAGGTGAGTCAATTACAGAAGTTGTTTCACGGCTAAATATATATGTTGATTCGTTATTTTTACGCTGTTCTGTTTTGAAGGTTTTTAAAATTAAACGCATAGCTTTATTCCAATCTTTATCAAAAATTGAAACATCTTTAGTTATTTGATAATATTCATTTGCTAACCGAATTACATAACAAAGTGAATCTACTTCCCATTTTCGCTCATGCACTCCTGGTAACATTAAAGTTTTGTCAGATTTCCAATGAGATATTTTAGTTTTATCTTTATAAAAAGCATTTGCATAAGGATCTAATAACACACATTTTACTTGCCTATTTATTAAACCTTTAATTAATTGTTTTAATTTTTCATCTTTTAAAATTAAGGGCATATAAGGCCAAACTTGTGCTGTAGAATCTCTTAACCACATAGCATCAATATCTCCAGTAATTACAAACGTATCTGGCTTTCCATCAATAATTTCAAAATCTATAGTAGTGTCTAATGTGTTTGGGAAACAGTTTTCAAACATCCACGCTAATTCCTCATCTTTTATTACCACCTTTACCTTTTTAATAGTGTTTTCAACGGCAATACTAGTGAAATTTCGTTCAGATTTTAGTGGTCTTTTACTTATAAACTTCTCTTGCTCAAAAGCTAACATATTTTGTGGTAAAACTAATGCTCCAGCTGCAACTAAAGAGCTATTTACAATAAAATTTCTTCGTTTCATACTGTTATTTTTTAATTAAAACCTCAACAAAAACTGGTAAATGATCTGATGGAAATTTACAATTTTTTGAATCGCTTAATACCGCATATTTTTTAACAGATATATTATTTTTACTTGTAAAAATATAATCAATTCTATCGGTAACTGGTTGATTAAACTTAAAGCCATTAAAAGTTCCTTTTGGTCCAAAAGGAGTTACTTTACTTATTTTTTCAGAATCATTTAATATTTTTGAGATGGTTTGAATTGGTTCCGTTTCTGGTATTAAATTAAAATCTCCTGTTAATATTACTGGTAATTTTTTTTGATTGAGTTCTTCAATTTTTTCAAGAATCAATTCAGCGCTTTTAAGTCTAGCTTCGGTTCCAATATGATCAAAATGTGTATTAAAAACATAAAACTGTTGTTTTGTAACATTATGTTGAAACAAACCATACGTACAAATTCGTTCCATTGAAGCATCCCAACCAACAGATATTTTATTTGGCGTTTCACTTAACCAAAACGTACTACTTTCTATTACTTTAAACTTTTTTGAATTGTAAAAAATTGTGCTGTATTCTCCTTTTGTTTTACCGTCATCTCTACCAACTCCAATGTAGTTATAATTAACAAAAACACTATCTAAATAAGCTACCTGATGATGCAATCCTTCTTGTATTCCAAAAATATCAACTTCATAAAAACCTATTTGATTGCTTAAAAATTCCTTTCTTTGCGACCATTGGTTTTCAACATCATTTGGATTATCATAGCGAATATTATAGGTCATTAATTTTAAAGATTGACTTTCTGCTTTGATATTAAACATAAATACGGTTAAAAGTAAAAATATATATTTTTTCATGTTACTAATTTATTGGTGAGAATTTTATGGCTTGTCCACCACCAGCTGCTAATTTTAAATTTAGAACTGTTTTTGAATCAACTTCTTCTGAATAAATTTCAATTGCTTGTGGGTTTGTTTTCCAATTGGCATTTTCTCCATCGGCAAAAATTTCTGCTACATATTTTTTATTGGAATCTAAAAACGATAAGTCAATTTTTAGCTCTCTCCTATTTTCGTCAGTACAACTTCCTAAAAACCAATTGTCACTATTTTTATCTTTCCTAACAATTGTAACATAATCACCAATTTTACCATTCAATACTTTTGAAATTTCCCAGTCAACAGCTAAATCTTTAACAAATTTAAAAGCTGGCTGATTCTCATAATTTTCAATTAAATCAGATGCCATTTGCATTGGGCTGTATAATATTATAAACAAACTTAACTGCTTTGCCAAGGTGGTATTTACTCGTGATGTTCCTTCATCTAAATCATTCCACTTTACTCTGTTTTTGGCGTTTTTAAACAAAATATCAAACGTTCCTGGAGTGTAATCTAATGGTCCTGCCAAACTTCTTGTAAAAGGTAAAATTGTATAATACTCTGGTGGATTTCCAGAACTCCAGGCATTCCATTCCATTCCTCTTGTTCCTTCCCGAGTCATCATATTTGGGTAAGTTCGTCTAATTCCAGTTGGCTTTATAGGTTCATGAGCATTAATCATTATTTGATATTTTGCTGCTTTTTCTATCACTTTTCTATAATGGTTTACCATATATTGCCCATGATGAAATTGTCCTTTTGTTTTAATGACTCCAGCATATCCTGTTTTTACAGTTTTAATACCTAAATTATGATACATCATAAAGACTTTATCTAAATTTTCTTCAAAAAAATCGGCATCACCACCAGTTTCAACGTGGCCAATAAGTTGAATATTTTTTGACGTTGCACATGCTGCAATTTCATTTAAATTAAAATCTTTATATGGAGTTACAAAATCAAAAGCACCTTTTTTCCCCCAATTTTCCCAACCTGTATTCCACCCTTCTACCAAAACACCTGAAATATTGTTATTTGATGCAAAATCTATATATTTTTTAGTATTTACAGTTGTAGCTCCGTGTCTTTCACCTAAAGTCCAAGTATGTGTTCCTAAATGCATTCCCCACCAAATACCAATATATTTCATGGGTTGAATCCAAGATGTATCTTCAATTATATTGGGTTCATTTAAATTCAAAATTAAATTGGATTCAACTAATTTCTCTGCACTATCAGTAATTTGAACTGTTCTCCAAGGTGAAACCATTGGTGTTACTGTTTTAACTTTTACGCCATCTGGCCAAGGCACTAAATTACTTCTAAATGAAAAATCTTTTTCTTTATTTTTTAGTAAAGTCATATCTGCATAATTTGTTAAATTTGCTTCATGAATACTTACAAAAACTTGATTTTCAGACTGAAAAGTTATTGGTGTATTTGCATTTTCAATTTCATTTAAAGGTTTGTTTTGATATAATTGCTCGTATGAATCAAAATTTGCAGGAGTAAACCAACCTTCAAAATTTTTAGAAAAATTAAATTCCGTTAATTCTTCAGAAATTAAAATACTGTCTAAATTTTTTTGAACTGGTATTTGGTATCTAAAGCCAACTCCATCGTCATAAACCTTAAAAATAACGTTCATTTTTCTAAAAGGTTCTACTTTTTCTTGAAGTGAAACCTCTAATTGATTGTAATTATCAATTATGGTTTTATTTTCTCCCCAAACCTGCGTCCATAAAGTATTTTTAGTTGTAATTTTAAAATCACTTATTAAAAAATTACCATTCAAAGGTTTGGAATTTTTTAATAACAAACCCAAATTAGATGGTTTAATAAGTATAGAATCTTTAAAATTTACAGAGTATAAAATAGCGCCACTTTTGGTTTGAACAAGTACTTCTATTTTTTTATTAGGTGAACTTATTTTTAAATTATTTTCAGTTTTACAGCTCATTAACACTATAAAAGATAGTAAAACACAAAAAAACTTTTTCATTTTTTTTTAATTTAGTTTATAATTACTTCATCTGCAAAAATCCAAGATGGTAAATCGGCTGCGTGGTGCCAATATGGTGCTTTATTCATATTCTCAGCAATAATTTTTATATACCGAGCTTTTACTTTTGAAAATTCTAGATTAAAATATTTTATATCGTTTATTTTACTTGTTTTTGTTAATGGTGTATCATTTTTTAATACACCAAGTTTCTCAAATTTTTGATTATCATTTGAATAGTAATAGGAAACTTTTACGGGGAAAAATACGATATGATTACTCACTTGTAAAAATGCTGTTGAAACTGAACTTATTTCGGTAACAGCTTCTAAATCAATAATGGCTTCTAAATTAGCTCCTTCAAAACCTAGCCAATTTGCATAAAAATTACTTCCACCTAAAGCGCCATCTGTTAATGTTTGTGGATTTTCATTTGCATATTTTTTAGGTTTGGTTAGCAAGGTCACTTTTTTTGCAAAAGCTTTATTTGGTTGCGAAGCAACTTCTAACGATTTTTTATAATTATTAAAATATTCTTCAACTGTAAAACCCATTTCATTCATTAAAGTTATATTATTCTTTTTACAGGTTTCATAAAAATTGATAAGCTTTTGATTTACTACCGGATTTATACTTTTAGTTCCGTTTTTATCTGAAATAACTAATTGAAAGTCTTCTGAAATTCCTTTTTTACAAGCTTCTAAAATGGCATAATCCACGCTTATTCTTGCACACTTTACACGATTTAAAACTTCTGGTGAACTAGCAGCTTTTTCAGCTTCATTAAAAAATGAATTGTATTGTTTTAACAATGCTGGTTTTAAAAAAGAATTAAAAGCTTGTGAAGGATCTCCATACAAAAACAAGAAAAAATCATTGTCTTCTTGTATTTTTTCATGAACTAAATCTATATATTTTTTCACATAAACGCCAGATTCTTTATAATACCCATTGGTAAATTCTGTAATCAATTCATCAATATTTAAACTTGGATTCCATAGTAATTTTGCAGTGATATAGGAACGTAATTCAAACAATTCACTTGGATTATGACTGTGTTGTTCAAACACCCAAGTTGCATTATTTTCACTAAAAAGCTGAATATTTGGTTGTAATGTATGCAAATTTGGAAACGGCGCTAAAAAATTAGTAAACTGCGTAGTATAGTCCCATATTCTAATATTTTCGGTTATTTGTTTCCAACCTTTTAAATCTTCCGAAAAATCAATACAATTTTCTTCAATTGGTGCACTTCTATCACATTCTATTGAACATAGCGTAATTAGTACATTGCTTAAAGGTTTTGTTTTTGAAGGCTTACGAGTGTATTGATATGCCAAAGTTGAAATTGTTTTGTCTGGAAAATTGGCAGCAATTTTATTTACAAATTGAATCATAGTACCACTAGAGCTTCTTTCGGTTTCATCTATGATTTTACATTTTTCACAGGTACAATACTGCTGATTATCATTTTGACTAACGGAAATTACATTTGCATCTGGATACTGACGAAACAAAGATGCTACAGAATCTTTCACAATTTCATAAACCTCATTGTTAGTCAAACACAGTTGAGTTGGTAACCTTTTGGTTCCTCTTAATGCATAATATTCTGGATTGGTTTTATAAAAAACTTCCTCAGGAATAAATTTATTAAAAGTATGCACTCTTGCTGATGGCACATAATAAGGAAAAGCATTTGTGGTTACTTTATGTTTGGCAGCAAATTCAGGATTTTCATAAAATAATTTTGAATGAACAGTTCTAGTTGTTATGTTAGGTGTATATGAATAATTGATCGTATTACTCAATACAATATTTTTTGAAGTTGGAATTTCTTCAGCTGTAGGCGAATACCATTTACATTTTAAGTAACTTTCTAAAAACTCATAAACTGCATTTTGCACTGCTGAATCTGAACCTCCTACAATAAAAATATTTGAATTTTCAGTTGAAATTTTCAATTGATTTTTATTAATATTCTGAACTTGAACAACTATTTTTTTCTTGTTTATTGATTGATGTTCTTCAGTTACAATTGGAATTTTTGCTGTTGAAATTATTTGAAAGTATTTTTGCAATACTCCTGAAGCATTTTTTATATCACTTGAAGCATCACTTTTAATAACAATTTCATAATTGGAAACACCATTTGAAACCAATTGTAATTGATTCTTGTTATTACAAGAACTAAAAATAATTGCATTAAAAACAATTAAACTTATCAAAAAACTAAAGTTTTTCATAATAATAATTTAAATTAATCTTCGTAAGTAATATATGCAGAAACCAACCAATGATTTAACTTATCATCATAAGCAGCTGTTGCAGGAATTAAAATTTGCATAGTATGTTTGCCAGCTTTTAAATCGCCTAAATCAATAACAAAAGGCTTAACATAAGAACCTGGACACCAATTTGATCGAGATAAATCTGATGAAGCAATACGTTCTTCAATTTCTTTAATTTTATAGGCTTTTGCCTCAAAATCTATATAAGATGCCGAATCTTTTTTAAGCCAAATACCTGAAGTTGGGTTAAATCTTCTAAAAGAAGCGCAATCATCTCTCCAAGGAATGGTATCTAAAACCATCTGATTATCAATAAAAATACTATTTTTAATTTTTATAAACTCATCACCTCCTTCATGTCCTCCGTGCCCAGTAGTTGTGAAATACAATCTTACATTTTTTGCGTTTTTCAACAATTCAAAATTTTGATCTAACGGCCCTGTAGCAAAAAAATCTGGTAAAGATTGACCATTAACATACGAAATAGTATTTACCAATGGCAGTACTTTTAAAGTCTTTCTTGGTCGATTAGAATAAATTAAATCTACATCAACTTTATAACCTTCACTTGTCCAAGTATCAATCCAAACACCAACATAAAAAGTATTACTAACCAAGCTTTTTAAATGAGAAATATCTTGTTCCCAAACAACTTCTTTTTCCCAAGTTGGAATATAAACTGGTCTTCTGTATTTTACAGTATTATCACTGTAATAACCTACACCAAAAGGTGTCATAAAACGCAATAATTCAATAACTGGAGCGTAGTTTTCAGTAGCTTTTACTCCTTTAAATTTACTATATACAGTTGAATTTGAAGGAAATTCTTTATTATTTTTTGAAATATTTAAAATAGATAATTCATTCAAATCTTTTACAACAAAACAAGAACCTGACTTATCCCAACGGTCACCATTTGAACGCAATGAAACTTTAATTTTAACATCCGTTCCTTTTGGAAAACTAGGAACGGTTATTTTTTTATAAATAATTCGACCATTTTCCAATCGAATAACATCGGTTTCATTATCAGTTTCTCCACCAAAATTAATTGGTTCATTTTTAAAAACAGTATGAGTTATATTTTCTTGAGCCTTAACAGAAAAAAAGGCAGTAAAAAATAATGTCACAAATAAGGGGGTTAATTTCATTTTAATTGTATTTATTTTAAGATAATTTTTAGGTTTTGAGCATTCACCAAATCTTCATGATTTATAAAATAGCCTCGGTAAATTTTTCCATTTAATAAAATTTGCTGAATATATCCGTTAGCATTTGTATCTTTTTCAATAATCAACTCGCTATTTTTATAATATTTTGAATCTAACTGAATGGTAATTTTATCAAACAATGGTTTTGTAATGGAATACTTTGGTTCTCCTGGAGCAATTGGATATATACCCATCATAGCATATACAACCCAAGCCGACATAGTTCCTGTATCATCATTTCCAGGAATTCCATCTGGTGCGTTTGTAAAATATTTTTCAACTAATTCTGAAACCAATTTCTGACTTCTCCATTCTTCACCTTTTACATAATTAAACAAAAACGGATACGCAATATCTGGCTCATTTGCCATATCAAATTGATTATCATCAAAGACTTTTTGTAATTGATTTATAAATGCTTTATTTCCACCCATTATTTTTTTAAGTCCTAAAATATCGTGTGGAATCATAAATGCATATTGCCAAGCATTTCCTTCAATAAAACCAACATTTTCGCTAAAATTAGCACCATCATTCGGATCAAAAGGTTCGTACCAATAGCCATTCTCTAATCTTGGTCTTAGCAATTTTAAATTTTTATCAAACAACTTTCTATAAGAAATTGAACGATTATAAAATCGTTTATAATCATCCTTTTTGCCCAATTCTTTTGCTAGTAATGCTATAGAATAATCTGCAGCATTGTATTCTTGAGTAGTAGAAACCGAACCTCCATTATCAGTAGTTAAATAGCCTTTTTCAATATAATTTTTTAAACCTGGACGTAAAGGATTATTCTCAACTTGGTCTGCACTTTTTAACATTGCCTTGTATGCTTTTTGTACATCAAAATCTTGAATTCCTTTTAAATAAGTATCTGTAATAACAATACTTGCCGGATCGCCAACCATTGTAAATGTTTCGGTAGCATTTAATTCCCATTTTGGCAACCAACCATTTTCATCATACATAGCTAACATACTTCTAATCATATCTGATTGTTGTTGCGGATATACTAATGATAGTAATTGATGCACATTTCTGTAGGTATCCCATAACGAAAAAACGGTATAACGTGTTCTTTCAGTTTTTCCAATTTTACCAGTTTTAATTTCAGGATATTCACCGTTAAAATCGTTCAAGGTATTTGGGTGAATTAAGGTATGATATAGTGCTGTATAAAAAACAGTTTTATCATTTGTTGAGCCACCTTCAACTTTAATTCTAGAGAGTAATTTGTTCCACTCAGTGTAAGTTTCTTTATAAATTTCGTTAAATGATTTGTTCGAAGTTTCTTTTTCTAAATTTTCACGCGCATTTTCAATACTTACATAACTCACTCCTATTTTAACTTCAACACTTTCTGTTTTATCAAATTTATAGGTAAAATAAGTACCTATACTATCCCCAACTACCATTTTTGTGGAAGCATCCATCAGTCTAGTTTTACCATTATAGCCCATCCATTGTGCTTCTACTCCGTTATATGTTGTTGGTTTTTTCCAAACTCCAAAATTATCAGCAGGTTTAGAAAACTTCGCTACAAAATAAACTGGATATGCTGCTTCTGGGCTGTTATAACAAAATGAACCAACAGAACGCATTCCTTCAATTTCGGTTGAAGAAACCACTTTTACCATGGCACCTTGTTCATTGGTTAAGCCCAAGCCTAAATTCAGTAAAATATTTGATTCACCTTTTGGAAACGTAAACTTACTAACTCCAACTCTTTTTGAAGTTGTAAATTCAGCTTTCACATTGTATTTATCAATTTCTGTACTATAATACCCTGCTTTTGCAACTTCATTAGAATAGGTTGAGCCATACTTTAAATGATTGGTTTCTACTGCGCCAGTTGTTGGCATTAACAATAAAACACCTAATTCTGGGCAACCTACTCCGCTTAAATTTACCTGACTAAATCCTGTTAAAAAGGTATTTTCGTGCACATATGGATTGGACAACCAACGGCTGTCTTTTTCCAAAGGTAAATTTTGTGGTCCAGCAACATTAAACGGGCTTATACTTGCCATTCCTCTTGGTGCAATTGGGCCAGGAAATGTTGCTCCGTAATTAGAAGTTCCAATAATTGGATTTACATAATCTACAGGTTCTTGCGCTTGCACTGTAAATAGTATGCTAAAAGCAAATAATATAAAAAATAGCGTATTCTTCATTTATAATTTTATTTTTTTGAAGTACTTAATGAATAAGGAGCGCTCTCAACTGCTGTCCCCCAATCTTTATTTGGAAGATTGTTCATGCTAAATTGTAAAGTTCCTCCTTTTTGAATAGCATCAAATTTTATAAAAGTATTGTTGTAAGGTTTACCATTTAAATCTGCGTTATCAATATAGAAATTACTTTCTGAATTATTTTTTGAAGTGATTTCAAAAGTATTTCCGTTTTGCAAATGCAACGTTGCTTTTTTAAATAATGGACTTCCAATTACATATTCGTCGGCTCCCGGAGTAACTGGATAAAAACCTAAAGAACTAAACACATACCAAGCAGATGTTTGTCCGTTATCTTCATCACCACAATAACCATCTGGAGTTGCAGCATACAATTTGGTCAAAACATCTCTTACTTTTTCTTGTGCTTTGTATGGTTGATTAGCATAATTATACAAATAAATCATATGTTGAATTGGCTGATTTCCATGTGCATAATTACCCATATTTGCAATTTGCATTTCTCGAATTTCATGAATTGTTTGTCCGTAATATGAATCATCAAATTTTGGCGGCATTTCAAAAACTTCGTCTAATTTTAAAGCAAATTGTTCTTTTCCTCCCATTAAATCAATCAAGCCATTTATATCATGAAAAACAGACCAAGTGTAATGTAAACTATTTCCTTCTGTAAAGGCATCGCCCCATTTTAAAGGATTAAATGGAGATTGAAAACTTCCATCTTCATTTTTTCCACGCATCCAATTGGTTTCTGGATCGAATAAATTTTTATAATTCATAGATTGCTTAAAGTACTTATCTGCAATCTTAGTTTTTCCTAATTTTTCTGCCATTTTTGCAATGGTAAAATCCGCATACGCATATTCTAAAGTTCTAGCAGCATTTTCATTAATTTCAACATTATATGGCACATATCCTAAAGTATTGTAATATTTTAATCCCGCTCTACCTACTGAATTTACGGGTCTTCCATCTGCAACCGTTGTATTTTTAAGCATTGCTTCTAATAATAATTCAACATCCATATTCTTAACACCTTTCAAAAAAGCATCAGAAATAATTGGAGCAGAATTTGAGCCAATCATACAATCTCTATGTCCTGGACTTGCCCATTCTGGTAACCATCCAGATTCTTTGTAAGTGTTTGCTAAACCTTGCATTATTTTACTGTTTAGTTCTGGGTACATCATATTAAAAAATGGAAAAACTGCCCTAAACGTGTCCCAAAATCCATTATCAGTAAACATATAGCCTGGTAAAACTTCTCCGTTATATGGACTGTAATGTACAACCTCATTATTAGCATCAAACTCGTAAAATTTTCTTGGGAACAACAACACTCTATACAAACTTGAATAAAAAGTTTTAATGTTATCTATATTTTCATCTTCTATTTGAATTCTACCTAATTCTGTTTCCCAAACTTGTTTTGCCTTTTCTTTCGTTTGATTAAAAGTATCCGTACCAATCTCTCTAGTTAAATTTAATTGCGCTTGTGCTGGACTTATAAATGACGATGCAACTTTTACATGAACTTCTTCCCCTTTTTTGGTTTTAAATCCAATAATTGCACCCACATGTGCTCCTTCGCTATTTGTTGAGTTTTCTATTAAGTTCCAGCCATCAATCCAAGTATGATTTATTTCAAAATCTTTATCAAATTCAGCAACAAAATAATTATGAAAATTTTCTGGAACGCCACCACTATTATTTCTACAATAGCCAATAATTTTGCGTTCTTCAGGAATAATTTTTACCATAGAACCTTTAAAAAAAGCATCCAACATAATAAAAGATTGTTCCGATTGTGGAAATGTAAATTTAAAATGAGCAGCTCTTTCTGTTGGAGCAACTTCCGCAACCACATCATAATCTGCTAAATAAACTGAATAATGATAAGGTTTTACAGTTTCTGCCTTGTGAGAAAACCAAGAAGCACGTTCGTCTTCCTGAAATTTTAAATCGCCCGTAGTTGCCATTAAAGAAAATGCCGCATAATCGTTTATCCACGGACTTGGTTGGTGTGTTTGTTTAATTCCTCTAATTTTGTATGCATCATATTTATAAGTCCAACCGTCACCCATTTTTGAAGTCATTGGTGTCCAAAAATTCATTCCCCAAGGCGTTGCAATTGCAGGATATGTATTTCCATTTGACAAAATAAACTCAGAATCTGTTCCCATTAACGGATTAACATAATCCACCAAATTTATTTTAGAAATATTTGAATTTGTCTCGTTACTTTTATTTGTATTGCAAGAAACAATAGTTATTAAAAACAATACAAACAAAAATTTAAAAGTGTTATTTTTCATAATTTATTGGTTTAGTTCAACAGCGTTTCCGTGACCTCTATAGAGTTTTAATTCGTCTTGTAATTCAACTTCTATTATTGTTACGTACTTATCTAAATTTTTCTGGTTAGGAATTTCAATTCTTAAAATCCCAGGAATATTATTCCAAGCTGCTCCGCCATTTCTTTCAAAATTTAAGGTTTGATTATTTCCTAAAACTTTAATAGATTTAACTTTGTTTTGAATTCCTTTTAATGAAATGTAATTTTTAGGAGCATCAAATAAACATAAGTAAATTTTAGTTTCGTCTTTACTTAATAATGTTGGTCCGTAAAAATGCCCGTATGGTAAACCCGCTTTAGAATTAAACACTGCTGTTTCGTATTTTTTAATCCATTCTCCTAAAGCTTCTAAACGTTCAACTTGCTCTTCAGCAATAGTTCCATCAGGTTTTGGACCAATATTTAACAATAAATTTCCTCCAGAAGCAATTACTTCAACAAACGTTCTTACAATTTGTGATATAGGTTTGTAATTGGTATCGGTAGGATAATATCCCCAATTATCATTCATTGTCATACAAAATTCCCAAGCTCCTTCAGGTCTCACAACTGGAATTCCTTGTTCAGGGGTACTATAATCGCCATGTGTTTTTAATCTAGAGTTTACAATTACTTTAGGATTCCAAGCTAATAAAGAGTCTTTTAAAGATTCTGCCCTCCATTGTTCGCTAGATTTTTCCCAGTCGCCATCAAACCAATACAAATCTGGATTAAAATTAGTGCTCAATTCTTTTAGTTGATTATTATTAAACTTAATAAAACGTTGCCAAGGTGATAAGAATTTCTGATTTTTTTGTGGATAATTTTTTCTTGTATCAGGACGAGGAAAAACCACCTCATAATCTGGATGTGACCAATCACATAAAGAATAATACAATCCAACTTTTAACCCTTCATTTCTTAAAGCAGTAACATAAGGTTGTACCAAATCTTTTTTAGCAGGTGTTTTTTCTCTTACATTTAACTTGCTAAATTTTGTATCCCATAATGCTACACCATCGTGATGTTTAGTAGTAAGCACTGCATAACGCGCACCTACTTTTTTAAATAATTTTGCCCATTCATCTGGCTTATAATTTTCGGCTGTAAATTCTTTACCTTGTAACATATAATCTTCATAAGAAATTCTTTTATGATACATAGACCAAGATTCTCCGATTCCTTTTACACCATAATATCCCCAGTGAATAAAAATACCTAATTTAGCATCTTTAAACCATTCTAAACGTTCTTCTTTAGTTAATTTAGTTTCTTGAGCATTTATTTGATAGCTAAATAGAAATAAAATTATTAGTACTGTATTTATACCTTTCATTTTTTAATCGATTAAAATTTCATCAATAAACAACCAAGTATCTCCACCTTCTGGAGTATTTTTTAAATTAGTTGCAATCACTTTTACATATTGTGCATTTTGAGCTGAGAATTCAATTTTGAATTCTTTTAACTCTGAACCCGGATTTTTAGCATAAGCTCTTTCTACATTTCCAACCCGTTTGTAATCTTTACCATTTAATGAAACAAATACCTCAATTTTTATTGGATAATATATTCCTGGACCTTGATTTTCCATAGAGCCAACTGTTACTTCACTAATTGAAGTTTCTTTTTCCAAATCAATTACAACTTCCATATCTTTTCCTAACCAAGCTTGCCACTGACCATCATGAAAATTTTTGGTACCTCTTAATGTATTTACCAAAGTAAATTCACCTGCACCTTGATAGTTATCATTATAAATTTCTTTATAAGAAACTTTTTTACCAACAGCTTTATGAAATTTAATAGTTTGATTAAACTCCTTTCCTATTGGCTGATTATTTTCAAATAAAGAAGCTTTTAAATTTGTAGTTTCTGTAATTTTAATTGGTTCTGAATATTTTTTTGATGTGCTATTTAAATCAGTTCCATCTATTATATATCTTATATCTGAATTAGGAAATTCATTTTTTAGCAATACTTCTACTATATTTTCCTCTAACTTTATTTGAGTATCTGCAGTTACTAAATAGGCACTTTTTGCATAATTAATATCTAACAACTCATATCTTTTAAACATAGAAGTAATTCTGTTAGTAAAATAATTCCAATCTCTTAATTCTTTTGGGGACCAAAGCGCTTCTGACAAAGCAGCTAATCTTGGAAAAATCATATATTCTGAATGTGATTCCGTTTGTATTTGTTCTGACCAAAGATTTGCCTGCCCTCCTAAAATATGTTTTTTTTCTGCTTCGGATAATTCTTCTACAATTGGATCAAATTCATATACTTTACTTAAAGGCGTATAACCTCCCCAAGCCAAAGGTTCTTCATTTTGAGGACCTTGATAATGATCAAAATAACAATGAGAACCTGGCGTCATAATTACATCATGACCTTGTTTTGCCGCTTCTACACCGCCTTTTACTCCTCTCCAACTCATAACTGTTGCTTCTGGCGCTAAACCGCCTTCTAAAATTTCATCCCAACCAATTAAACTTTTACCTTTTGAATTAATAAACTTCTCCATTCTTTTTACAAAATAACTTTGTAATTCTTCAACATTTTCAAGTTGTTCAGTTTTCATTCTTTTTTGGCAATTCGGACATTTTGCCCAATTTGTTTTTGTTGCTTCATCACCACCAATATGAATGTATTTTGAAGGAAATAATTCAATAACTTCTAGCAATACATTTTCTAAAAACTCAAATGTTGAATCTTTTCCTGCACAATAAATTTCTGTTATTGGCCAAACACCACCTGAAGGAACACCAATTGGTGTTTCAAAACAAGACAACTCAGGATACGAAGCTATTGCGCTCATAACGTGTGCTGGCATTTCTATTTCAGGAATAACTTCTATACCTTTAGCTGTTGCATACGTTACAATTTCTTTAATATCTTCTTGAGTATAAAATCCTCCATAAGTAGCTTCATCTTCTGGTGTAGTTACTCTTCTACCATCCCAATGCAAATCTTCTTGATCCAATCTAAATGCACCAACTTCTGTTAATTTTGGATATTTTTTTATTTCAATTCTCCAACCTTGATCATCTACTAAATGAAAGTGCAAAACATTCATCTTTAGCATTGCTAAACGATCAATGGTTTTTTTGATATATTCCTTTTTGAAAAAATGACGTGCAACATCTAAATGAAGACCTCGATATTGAAAACGAGGTTGATCCTTTATTTCCATAACTGGAATAATCCAATTCGCATTTGATACTTTTTCTTTACTTTCAATTTCAACAGGCAATAATTGACGAATAGTTTCTAAACCATACATAAAGCCTTTAGCGTCTTTTGCTGAAATTGTAATTTTATCTGGAGCAACAGTTAATTGATAGGCTTCATTATTTAAATTATTGTCTAAAATAAACTCAACATAATTATTTGTTGGCGCTTCTTTTGTTACTTCTAAATTCCAATTTTCTGTATTTTTAAACTTCTCTAATAATATATTTGTTATTACTAAATCATCCTTAAAATTAACCACAAATTTTGTGTTTTCTGTAAATTTAAACACACCTTCTCCTAGTGTAAATTCAACTGGCTGTGGTATTATTTTAATATCATTTTCTGTAAAAACTTTAGCCTGCTTACCGCAAGAAAAAAGTGACACAAATACCATTATTGCTATGATTTTTGAAAATCCTAATCTTTTCATTTTATCTAAATTTTATCTAAATTTTATCTAAATTTTATCTAATTAACTGATATATACTTCTAATAATTCTGACTTTTCGCTTGCAATTAATTGGTATTCTTTTAAAATAGCTGGTATTAAAACCGTTTCGCCTTTCAATAATTTAACTTCTTCAAAATCATCATTTTTTATGGTAATCTCACCTTCAACACACATATAAATTATAAATGAATCTTTATTGGTATTGTTTACATTTAACACTCCATTTATTACAATTATATTTGTTGTAAAATATTGACAGTTTACTATTGGAGATGATGCGTTTAACTCCTTAACATACGTTGTTTTATATTCATTTTGCGCTGAATAATCAATTGCATCTAACGCTAATTCTGTATGAAGTTCCCGTGAATTTCCCTCATCATCTAATCTATCCCAATCATAAACTCTGTACGTAATATCACTTGTTTGTTGAATTTCAGCTAATAAAACTCCAGCACCTATTGCATGAATTCTTCCAGTAGGAATAAAATAAACATTTCCTTTATGTACCTTTTCTTGATTTAAAATTTCTAACAATTTCTTTTCTTCAAGATGTTTTACATACGCTTCTTTTGAAGTGTTTTTATTAAAACCTACAATTAAATTCCCTTCAGTTTCCGCCTGCATAACATACCACATTTCAGTTTTACCAAATGAATTATGACGTTCATTTGCCAGTTGATCATTGGGATGTACTTGAATACTTAAAGCTTCTTTAGCATCAATAAATTTTATAAGAAGTGGAAAATTATTCCCAAAGGCTTTATATACTTTTTCACCTACTAATTCAGCTTTATAAGTACTTAATAATGTTTTTAAAGATTTATCTTTTAAGGCACCATTACTTACTATTGAAATATTTCCATCAACATCTGAAACTTCCCAACTTTCACCTATATCATTTCGTGTAGATTTTTTATTAAATAATGTTTTCAGCTTTTCTCCTCCCCATATTTTCTCTTTTAAAATTGGATTGAATTTTATTGGATAATTTATATTCATTATTGCTTTTTTATTTTTGGACTAATTTTAAATTTAAAACTATATTCTTTTTCAAGTAGTCTATATTTTTCAAGAGGTAAATCTCCCCAACTAGTAATACTACCTAAACCCATTTGTTTATAATCTATTTGAAAATTTGTTAAATCTCTTTCGCTTATATCCGCAGCATTTCTTTGATCTTTTTTAATACCATCATCTAAATCCTCACTTAAATAGTGTAAAGCTGTAATATTAAAAAATGTATTAGATTCTACTTTAATTTCAATATTATTACCAAATAATTTACACCATCTTATATCTGTTTTATTTCCAGTTTCTTGAGGTCTTATATAAGGAAAATATTGTTCAGACACTGTTTGATTGTGAATTCCTACTTGAGAACTATAATTTCTATCCATATAGTTTTCATGAGGCCCTTCCCCATAGTAAGAAATGGAATTAAAGCTTTTTGGCATTATAAGTTGCATTCCAAATTTAAATAACATCGGAGTTTCTTTATTTTTATCAATACTCAATGTTTGCTGTACAATTAATTCTCCATTGCTATTTATTTGATAAATTAATTCTAATACCGAATTTACGTTGGCTAAATTATATACTGCATTTACCGTAATTGTATTTTCTTTTGAAATTTTATAACTCCAACTTAAAAGCTCTGCTTTTTCAATTGCTTCTTTCCATGGTAATAATTTCACCTGTAATCCAGCTCCAATATCATTATCACTTGGAGGTCTCCAAAAATTTGGAAGCAATTTATTTCCGTTCTTTATAATATCTTCATTATTAAATTTGTAACCATTCACAAATCCTGTTTTATTATCAAAAGAAATAGTAGCATTCTCACCTTTAAAAAGCGTTGAATTTTTTTCCTTTAATATGTTTAATTTAGAAACTCCTTTAACTGTTAAGTCATTTTTATAAATTCCACTTAAATAAAGTTGTTCCGAAGCAATTTTATACCCTTTTGATAAAAATGGCTCAGCTACTTTTAGATGATAACTTATATTTAGAAAGGCCTCACCAGCATTAATTTCCTGCATATTTATCGGCAAACTATATCCTTTTGTTTGTTGTGGATTTACTTCTAACTTATCAATTATACCATTTGCTTTTTCTTCACCATTAACTATTAATTTCCATTTTAAATGTACATTACTTAAATCTTTAAAAAAGAATTCGTTAAATACATTAATAGTAACAGTTTCTTTATTTTTCCAAGAAGTATGAATATCTTGATACACACTTTTAACTTCAAAAGCATGTGGATTTGGATCTCTTTCAGGAGTAAACACCCCATTATTTAAAAAGTTATTATCACTTGGCACATCTTTAGGACCAAAATCTCCACCATAAGCAAATATAACACTTCCATCTTTTCTTGTTTTATAAACAGATTGATCTATCATATCCCAAATAAAACCACCTTGAAAATTATCATATGTTCTTATTAAATCCCAATAATCTTTTAAATTCCCCATAGAATTTCCCATTGCATGAGCATATTCACATTGAATATAAGGCCTTGAAGGATTAGGGTTTTTTAAAATGTATTTTTCCATACCGCTAGGCGATGAGTACATTGGATTAATAATATCTGAATTCCATTCAAACCTTACGGTTGCATCCCATCCTAAATTTGCTCTTTCATATTGAACTGGTCTCGATGCATCACGTTCTTTCATCCATAAATAACCTCGATAAAAATTATAGCCATTACCAGCCTCATTCCCTAAGCTCCAAATTATTACTGAAGGATGGTTTTTATCTCTTTCTAACATTCTACTTAAACGCTGTAAATGTGCTAATTCCCAACTTGGTTCATTTGCAAGGGTTTTGGTTAATTCATAACCCATTCCGTGAGACTCAATATTAGCTTCGTCAACTACATATATGCCATATTTATCACATAAATCATAAAAATAAGGATCATTAGGATAGTGAGATGTTCTAACAGCATTGATATTGAATTGTTTCAGAACTTTAATATCCTGTTCCATTCGTTCTTTAGAAACAGTTTGTCCAGTAGTTGGATCTGTTTCATGTCGATTTACTCCTTTAATATAAATTGGCTGACCATTAACTAAAAGTTGACCATTATTAATTTCAACTTTTCTAACACCAACTTGTTGTGGAATAATTTCACTTACATTTCCTTTTTTATCTCTTAAAATAAAATTAACCGTATATAGATTTGGTGTTTCAGCTGTCCACTTTTTAACATTTTTTACAAAAAATTCTACTTTTGGTTCTTTATCAGATTCCGTAAGATTAATACTTTTTGAATCAACTATATTTTTCCCATCTTTTAATAGTATGTCTAAAGAGTACTTGTCTTTTTTAGTTATTGGTGAAAATAGTGTTGAAATTTGTATTTTAGCATTGGTATAACTAGCATCTAACTCGGTTTTTACTTCAAAATCTTTTAAATGTACTTTATTTCTAGCATACAAATAGGTATCTCTAGTAATCCCTGTCATTCTCCAAAAATCTTGACATTCTAAATATGCGCCATCACTCCATCTCATGACTTTTAAAACAATTGAATTTTTACCGATTTTAATAAATTTATTAAGTTTAAATTCTTGCGGTAATTTTCCATCTTCTCCGTAACCAACATACTCACCATTTACCCAAACTTTAAGATTTGACTTTGCTGCACCAACGTGAAGAAACACATCTTTTTCTTCCCAACTTTTATCAATAGTAATTTCTCTTCTATAAATTCCTACATGATTTTGTGATACTGGAACTTGTGGTGGATTCACTTTAATTAAATTATCAAATTCATACGTAGCATTAACATAAACAGGATATCCGTAGCCATTCATTTCCCAATTTGCTGGAATTTTAAAATTATCCCAACTAGCATCATTAAAATTCACATCTTGAAACCCTGACGGCAAATTAGAAGAATTTTCTAACCATTTAAATTTCCAAATTCCATTTAAGCTTTTATAATTTTTTGATAATTTCCAATCGTTTTGTAAGGACAAGCTCTCATTTTCATACACATAATATGTTGTATGCATTGGTTCTCTATTTTCTTCATTTATCTTTTCGTTTAACCAAAAAGGAAGTTTTTCTTGACCATTTATGGATGCATTAAAAGAAATTACTCCCATTATTATTAACAAGGCTTTTTTCATACATAAATTATTTTATAAAACTCAATTGTCCCAAGACATTTTAAATTGCGCATCCTCCATTCTATTTCCATTTTCTTCATCATAAACTGCGTAATTAAACCCAGAACGCAAACTGTAACCAGCGTGTTCTCCATGTTTATTTACGGCAATAAAACCAACTTGTAAATATTCCATGTCTTTATGATTTTTGTGCTTGTTGTAAATGCGCTCAACAATTTCTTTACAAGCTTCAAAAGGTGATTTTCCTTGACGCATTAACTCCACAACCATGGCACTTCCAGCGGTTCTAATAACTGCTTCACCCAAACCAGTAGCTGCTGCTGCGCCAACTTCATTGTCTAAAAACAATCCAGCTCCAATAATTGGAGAATCACCTACTCTACCATGCATTTTCCAAGCTGCTCCGCTTGTAGTACAACCACCAGAAATATTTCCATCTTCATCAATCACCAACATTGAAATTGTATCATGATTTTCAATATTAATAACTGGTTTGTATTTAGATTCTTCCAACCATTTTTTCCAATCTTTTTCAGCTTCAGGTGTTAATAAATTTTCTTCAACAAAACCTTCAGATAAAGCAAATTGAAGTGCTCCTTGTCCCGATAACATTACGTGTGGTGTATTTTGAAGTACTTTTTTTGCTACTGAAATTGGATGCTTAATACCTTGTAAAAATGATACCGAACCACAATCACTGTTATGATCCATAATACAAGCATCTAAAGTTACTTTACCTTCTCTATCTGGAAAGCCTCCGTAACCTACACTTCTAATAGTTGGATCTGCTTCTGGTATTTTCATTCCTGCTTCAATAGCATCTAATGACGATTTTCCACTTTTTAATGCCTTCCAAGTGGCTTCATTTGCTGGAAAACCGTGATTCCAAGTAGAAATAATTAGCGGCTTTTTTGGATTTTTAATTCCTGTTTTTTTAGTAGAAATTTCCTCTTTTTCAGTAAGTTCTTTACAACTTAAAACAGTACTAATTCCTATAGTTCCTAAAGTGGCTTTTTTTATAAAATCTCTTCTGTGTGACATAAACTTGGTTTTAATTATACACTTTTGAACTTGTTGCCATCGTGTTTTTTACATTTTTATTCGGAAGATTTCCCATTGTTAAGATCAATGTTCCTCCATTCATTATTTCTGAATGTTTGATATAATTTCGTTCAATTAGTTTACCATTTAATTTAATAGTTTGAATGTATTTATTTTCAAAACTATTGTTCATAGTTTCAATTGTAAACTTTTTTCCATTTTCTAAATTTAAAGTTGCCGAATCTATAATTGGCGAGCCAAAAGCGTAAATACCTTGTGCTGGATTTACAGGATAAAAACCTAAAGCGCTAAACACATACCAAGACGACATTTGTCCACAGTCCTCGTTTCCACAATGTCCGTTTGGTTCATTTTTATATTGTGTTTCTAAAATTTCACGCACCAATCCCTGTGTTTTCCAAGGTTTTTCAATGTAATTGTATAAATAGGCTACATGATGACTTGGTTCATTTCCGTGTGCATATTGCCCAATCATTCCGGTACTAAAAATTGGTAATTTATCTTCTGGAAGTGGATTTAGTGAAAACATGGTATCTAACTTTTTTTCAAACAATTCATTTCCTCCAATAATATCAATTAAATCTTCAATATTATGTTGTACAGACCAAAAGTATTGCCATGCATTACTTTCACAAAAATATGGTGTATATTCTTTTGGTATAAAATCTTTTACAAACTCACCATTTTTTAATTTTGGGCGCATAAATGTACTTTGAGAATCGTACACATTTCGCCAATTTTCGGAACGTTTTAAAAACGTATTATAATCTTCTGTTTTACCCAAAGCTTTTGCAAACTGTGCAATACACCAATCGTCATACGCATATTCTAATGTTTTAGAAACCGACCAATTTTCATGGTGTTCATCAACAGGAACGTAACCTAGCTCCATATATTCATCAATTTGTCTGGAATTGTCTGTTGCACTTGCAATACAAGCTTCAAAAGCAAGCTCAATATCAAAATTTTTAATTCCTTTAAAATAAGCATCTACAATTACTGGAACTGCGTGGTAACCAATCATCATGTTTGTTTCATTTCCTTGCATAGACCAAACTGGTAATAAACCAGTTTCTTTGTAATGTGCTAACAAAGAATTTATCATATCTGATGTTCTTTCTGGATGCAGAATAGTGTATAATGGATGCGCCGCTCTGTACGTATCCCAAAGTGAAAAAGTATCGTATCTATTAAAACCATTAGCTTTTTCGATACTATCATTAGCTCCTTTATAATTCGAATTATGATCACTTAATAAAGTTGGTGCTAACATAGATTGATACAACATTGTGTAAAAAATATGTTTTTTGGTTGTATCATTTGTTGAAATTTCAATTTTACTGAGTTCGTTTTCCCATTTTGCTTCTGCTTGTTGTTTAATTTCATCAAAATTAAAATCAGGAGCTTCAATTGCTAACGATTTATGAGCTCCTTCAATATTTGCTGAAGAAATGCCCGTTTTTAAAATAATTTGTTCGCCTTCAATAGTTGCATACTCTAAAATAATTTTGGTGTTTTTTGCAGTTACTGGTGAAGTTGTTAACGTATCATTTTTAAATAATTGATATGTTTTAAATGGTTTAGAAACTTTAATTACAAAATATACACGTTGGTCTTTTGCCCAACCAGTAGATTTTCTGTACCCTTCAATAGTTGAATTATCAACAACATTTAAATACGTTTCTGTTGGACTGTCCCAATTTAATGCATACCCTAAATCAATATGAATTTCTGTTTTATCGTCTTTCGGAAAGGTATATTTATGAATTCCAGTTCTTTCAGTAGCTGTTAATTCTGCTTTAATACCATAATCTAACAAATCAACTGAATAATAACCTGGCGAAGCAGTTTCTTTATCATGTGAAAAACTTGAAAAAGGTTTGAAACTATTTTTTTCAATTCTTTTTGAAAATTTACTATTGGTTGGCATTACCAAAATATCATACAAATCTCCTGCTCCGGTTCCTGTTAAATGCATGTGTGAAAACCCAGAAATAATAGAATCTTGGTAATAATAACCCGCAATTCTGTCCCAACCAGGAATGCCAATATCTGGACTTAATTGTATCATTCCAAAAGGGACTGTTGCTCCCGGATAGGTATTTCCAGGACCATCAGTTCCAATAAATGGGTTTACATAGTTTGTTAATTTCTCACTTTTTGCATCTGGTTTTGAACAACCAAAAAGAATTCCAAATAGAATGATATATATAAGTCCAAAATACTTCATAAATTACTATTTCAAACTTTCTTTTGTTTCTTTAATTGCTTTTAAATACTCTGGTGCAATTGCATTACCATCAAAAAATGTGATTCCTTTAGCGCCATTTTCTTTTGCTAATAAAATTGCTTGTTTAAATTCATCTACAGTTTTAAAATCTGGCATATAAATTCCTGTATTAATGCCAATTCCTTTGTCTTTTACATCTTCAACACCTTGTTTGGTGGCAAAGCCAATCCAATCTATCTCTTCATTATAAAAACCGTGATAAATCATTGGATAAACCTCGTTAATTGTCCATTTATCCCAACGTTGACGTACCATGTGATCTGCCATTTCTGGATAAGGGAAAACGGCAGCTGTTAAGTTTTTGTTGTATTTATGCACAATTTTATACGCATCATTTACCACATTTCTAACTGCATTTAAACGGAATTGTTTCCATTCCATATCAATGTCTGTATCTTTAATATTTCTTGGGTTTTTATGATGTGTTTTTTCAAATTCACTAACACAAACATCACAGTAACAAAAATCGAATTCTGGCAATTCTTCATCTTGTACTAAATCGTATTTTGGTAGCAAACCAATTGGCAAGAAAATATCTGAGAAACGAATGTAATCTAAATGTACACTTTCAATACCATCAACTTTTGCTAAACCTTCAACCAAGCTTAAAACGTGGTTGCGAGATCCTTCTCTAGTTGGGCATAACCATTGGTAATAACCAACATACGGACGCGTATCAAAACACGACTTTCCTTCTCTACTAACAGCGTACCATTCTGGATGTTTTAGTGCAATAGTGTCTCCAGGACGATTCATTGCCATAATCCACGCGTGTACTTTTAATCCCTTTTCTGTAGCAATTGGTGTAATTCTTTTTAACAATTCTGGATCGGTTCCTGTGTTGATTAAAACCTCATCAATTCCTGCAGATTTATATTTTTCAAACTCTTGTGCATATTCTTCGTTCGATTTTTCATTATTTGCAGTAGTCCAAACGCCAAATTCAAAAGAATTTTCTGTTTTAACCTCTTCTGATATAGAATTTTCAACTTTATTTTTATCTGTTGTATCACAAGAAAAAATACTTAATATCAGTGCAAAAAAAAGTAATTTTTGTAGTTTCATATGTTAATATTTATTATTTTTAATTGGTAATATGTAATTCGCATTTCGACATTGGCGTTTACGACCAAATTTCGGTCATGCTCATTTCATAATGTATTTAGTTTGAAATAATTTTACCGTTTTCTTTAATAATTAATGTTTTGTTAGTAAAAGGACTTTTTACTGAAATATTATAACCTGTTGCGTGATTTTCTATTGTTGGTTGCAAGGTTTTATGATTTATAACAATAGCTTTTGCGGTTAAACTATCTATTGAAGTTGCCCATTTTTTATATTTTTGATGATAACTATTTTGCGCTTTATACAAGCTGTACAATTGCTCCTTAATGCCATCATCTTGCGGAATTGTGAATGTATCTTTTGAACCAACTTCTTTAGAAGAAAAATACACATAACCCCATTTTTCTGGTTCGTGCATATTTATAACACCTTGCGGAGACCACACCCAATTGTATTCGGGTAGCAACTTACCATCAGCGTCTTTTTTTCTCTGATACTTACCATCTTCCAATTGAAAATCCCAATTAACTCTTGAAAAATTAACTCTCCAATGTTTATTTTCAGGAACATTTTTTTCGAAATATGAAGTTTTATAAGCCTTCCAAGGAATTGCCAACTCTAATGTCCAACCGTTATCTTTATCTGTAGGATTATTAATAGTTCCATCAACTTTTATAGCCGATTTTAATCCCGTTAAAGTCCAATCGTTTAAAGCGGCATTTTTTTCACGGTAAGGTTTTGTTATAAATAAATCCCATACTGTATTTAATGCATTTAGTTCTAATTCGTAATAATTAAAAGTATCTCCATCTGGATCAATAAAAACTTCAAAATCGTTGTTATGAAAAATAATGGCATCGTGCTCTGTAATATTTGCCCAAACGTGCGGTTCTTCTAGTTGAGCTAAAATATAAAAGTAAGTTTCATCCCACATCATTTTTACTTGCGTTTTGTACGTTGGTTCTTTTACGCCTTCAATATCAATAAAAGTATCAGACCATGCTGCTTTACTCCAAGATGCTTCTGATACTTCACCATCAATAGTAATGGTTTCAGAAGTTTTGTAAGCAATATAACTTTTAGGAATATTATTTTTTGATTGCGCACAACTTATAAGCGAAAATAAACAAAGTACAATAGTTAATTTTATGAATTTCATTACTGTTATTTTTTATAAACTATTCTCTTTTGTGTACTGAATTACTTCACTTAATTTTCCAAAAGCTAAAGCTACAACAGTATCTGCAGCACCATAATACACTGCTAATTTATCTTCTTTCATATCGTGCAAAGCAGCACACGGAAATACAACATTTGCTACATCACCAACTTGCTCATAATTAACTTGTGGACCTAATAAATAGGGTTGCGTTCTATATTTTACTTTATCTGGTTGATGTTCATCTAAAATAGCTGCTCCCATTGCGTATCTAAAACCATTGCACGTATTTATAACACCATGATACAACATTAACCAACCTTCATCAGTTAAAATTGGAATTGGACCTGCACCAATTTTTGTGCATTGCCAAGCACTGTCTTCAAAAGCAGTGGCTTTCATTACACAACGATGCTCTCCCCAAAATTTCATATCTGGACTGTAGCTAATGTAAATATCGCCAAAAGGTGTGTGACCATTATCACTTGGACGACTTAACATAGCATATTTTCCATTGATTTTTTTAGGAAATAAAACGCCATTTCTATTAAATGGAAGAAACGCATTTTCACATTGAAAAAATTCAACAAAATCAAATGTATAGGCAATACCAATTGTTGGACCGTGGTAACCATTACACCAAGTAATCCAATATCTATCTTCAATAAAAACAACACGAGGATCGTATTTATAGTCAGAATCTATCATTTCGGTATTACCAGCTTGCATTTTAATTGGCTCGTGGTTGATATCCCAATCGATACCGTTTTTACTAAAACCAACAAAAATATTCATTTGTACTGCTTTGTTATCACATCTAAAAACACCTGCAAAACCATCTTTAAAGGGCACAACTGCACTGTTAAAAATACTATTTGATGTTGGTATTTGGTCGCGTTTAATAATTGGATTTTCAGAATATCTCCAAATTACTTCGTTACTTTTTTCAGGTTTATCTTGCCAAGGAATTGTATTCACTTTCTTATATATTTAATTACTTATAATCTTATTTTTTGATAACTTTTAATTGGGTAATTTTCTAACCTTATCTAGCCAGGTAAATTTAAGCACTATAGATGTAATTAAAAATATTACCAATGCTATTAATGTTTTAGGGTAATCTCTTATCATTAAATAAATTGGTAACACAATCATGCTTGATTGCCAAATAATGCCAATTGCACAATTCATCATATCCAACCAAAAATCTGAATTTTTCACAGCAGTTTCATCCTCTTTTTTCAACTCATTTAAAACGGGTTTCCAAAAACCCCAAGGGCGCACATCTTTGTAGAAAGATTTTAACACTTCCATATTTGTTGGCTCACTAAAATACGTTCCTAAAAAAGAACCTAAAATTGAAACAAAAAATATAATTGGAAATAAATAAATGGCATGTAAATGAGATAGTTCATAAAATAATGAGCCTTCTAAAAAGTTGTTTTTACTTTGATCTAAAACGAATTGTAATGAAGCTACTACTAAACCCGACAACATTCCCCAAAAATAGCCCCAACCATTAAATCGCCACCAAACCCATTTTAAAAAGTTTGCTGCAACGTAACCACCAAAAAGCGCACTGGTAATCCATAAGGTTAATGAGTTGATAGATTCAGCAAAAAAGCCCATAAAAACACCTAAACCAACTACCAAAAACGATGCTATATGACTTGCTTTTATATAATGTTTAGCTGTAGCCGAAGGTTTAAAATATTTTTTATAAATATCATTTACCATGTATGCCGGACCTGCATTTACAAAGGCCGAAAAAGTACTCATAAAAGCAGCCAATAAACCAGCTAACAACAATCCTTTTATACCAACAGGCACATGAAAATTAATAACTTTTGGCAATAGAATTTCCAAATCGCTTCCATTTAATAATGGATTTATACTCATTTCTGGAGCTAAAGTAACCAATGCAATTACAACAATACCTGCAATTAGTAAATACCTAGGAATAAATAAAATTAAATTTGTAAAACCACTCATATAAGCAGCTTCTTTTACTGTTTTTGTAGATAGAATTCTTTGTAAATCGTAGCTTGGTGTTGGCCCAGCAATACTTGCAAAAAAACCTTTAAATAAAGTCATACCTATAAGTGCTCCAAACATTTTATAACCTTCAGAATCTATTAAGTTATTAAATGCAGTATATTTATCAGTCCAATGTGTTTCTAATTCCCATCCAAAAAACACGTTTCGCCATTCATCAGAAATTACAGCATTTATTTCAACATCAGAAAAAGCAAAAAAGGCATAACCAGCAACTAAAACACCAGCCAAAACCATAATTCCGTATTGCAAAACTTCGGTGGCAACTACAGAAAACATACCTCCTTTTACAGTATATATTGTAGTTAATAAGATTATGATTAATGCATACGATTGTTCTGAAGTTAGCAAAGCTAAATTTCCTATTTGAAGTGATACATCCCAAGGAAGAATTATGGTCATAAACTTTCCAACACCTTCAAAAAAATAAGCTATAAAACCAATAGCTGCAACTATTGCAAAAACTGCAACAATAATATGCGAAGCTCTTCCTGCTTTATTATCACCAAAGCGTGTTAAAATCCATTCAGATCCAGTCATAATGTTAGATCTTCGAATCCAAACTGCTAAAAACATCATAACAAAAATTTGATTCCATATTGGCCAAAGCCACATAAACATAAAGCTTTTTACTCCATATAGAAACAGAATTCCCACCATCCAAGCTGTTCCCGAAACATCAAACATTCCGGATCCGTTACTTAATCCTAAAAAATACCATTTTATGTTATTTCCTCCTAAAAAATAAGATTCTAAACTGCTTGAAGCCTTTTTTGAAACCCAAATTCCAACAATTAAAGTTAGTAAAATATAAATTCCAATTATTGATACATCAATTATACCCATCTTTTACTTTTTTATAATTCCCCAGTTTTTATTAGGGCTTTTTCCCATTTTAAACTGAAGTACACCACCTTGCATAATTTCTTTATGCGAAATTGTTGTTCTATTAAAATCTTTTCCATTTAAAGTAGCCGATTGAATATATATATTCTCATCTGAAACATTATCAGCTTTTATAGTGAATGAAATTTCTTCAGAAATTTTAATGGTTGAAGATTTAAATAATGGACTTCCAATTTGATACTCACCCGAAGCTGGACTAAAAGGATATAACCCCATTGAACTAAATACGTACCAAGCAGACATTTGTCCACAATCTTCATTTCCACTTAAACCGTCTGGTGTTGTATTGTATTGGGTTTTTAATATTTCTCGTACCCAATATTGTGTTTTCCAAGGTTTGTTTGCAAAATTAAACATATACGCTATATGGTGACTTGGTTCGTTTCCGTGCGCATACTGCCCAATTAACCCTGTAATATCTGCCGAAACGTTTTCTCCTGTAATTTCAGAAGATTCTGTAAATAACTGTTCTAATTTATTTGAAAACTTATCATCACCTCCGTGCATTTGAATTAAATTTTTCACGTTGTGTAAAACAAACCAACTGTGTTGCCAAGCATTTCCTTCAGTATATTCTGCGTGAACTCTATGCGCAGAATATTTTGGGTCGAATGGTTCTTTCCAAGAGGTTCCTGCATCATTCTTACCACGCATAAAACCAGTTTCGGCATCAAATAAATATTCATATGCTTTTGAACGATTTATAAAATATGTATAATCGTCTTGTTCACCTAATTCTTTGGCAATTTGTGCAACACACCAATCATTATAAGCATATTCTAAAGTGATGGTTACAGATTCATCTAATAAATTATGTGGAACGTAACCATATTTTTTATAATAATTTAAGCCTCTTTCATCTTGCATCATTGTAGTTTTCATTGCTTGATAGGCTTTTTTAATATCAAAACCTTTGATACCTTTTATGTATGCTTCTGCAATAACTGGAATAGAATGATAGCCAGTCATTGTATTGGTTTCATTTCCGTACAATGTCCAAACTGGCAATATTTTATTTGTTTCATAATAGGCTAACATAGAGTTTATAATATCAGCAACTTTTTCTGGGTGTGTAATTGTTAATAGTGGTTGTTCAGCTCTAAAAGTATCCCATAATGACAATGTTGAATAAGCGGTGTAATTAGCTGCTTTTACAATTTCATCATTCTCTTTTCTAAACTCACCATTTACATCACTAAAAGTAACTGGAGCAACTTGCGTATGATACAAAGCAGTATAAAAAATGGTTTCTAAATCTTTATTATCGGTTTGAACGGTAATTTTTGATAGATTTTTATTCCAAGTTTCAGCCGATTCGCTTTTAATGCCCTCAAAATCAATAGTTTCTTTTGATAAGTTTTCTAAAGCATTTGCTTCGCTTACAGATGAAACTGCCACTTTTACTAAAAGTTGTGAGTTGTTTTCCGATTTAAAATAAAGTTGTGCAAATGATTTTTCTCCTACTACAGAAGTTGCATCAGTTATATAGTTTCCATCCGCTACTAATTCTATTTTTTCAATTGGTTTCGAAAATTTAGTAACAAAAAACACTTTTTGGTTTTTGGCCCAGCCTTCGCTATATCTATATCCAGAAATAGTAGTTGCATCAATCATATTAATTTTTGAAGCGATTGTTTTGTCCCAATTAATAGCAAAACCTAAATCTAAAACAACAGATTGAACATCGTTTTGTGCAAATGTATATTTATGAAAAGCGGTTCTTAAGTTTGAAGTTAATTCTACTTTTATATTGTGGCTTTTTAAATTTACACTATAATAACCTGGGCTTGCAGTTTCTTCTTCATGCGAATACAATGATTTATATTCTAAATCATCTCTTGATTTTATTTCTTTAGATAAATCTACTTTTTTGTTGATTGGCATTAAGCGAATGTCTGCCAAATCGCCAATACCAGTTCCGCTTAAATGCAAGTGGCTAAATCCTATCATAATAGAATCGGAATAATGATATCCTGAACACCAATCCCAACTTGAAATTCCGTTATCAGGACTTACTTGTAACATTCCAAAAGGAACCGTTGCGCCAGGATAGGTATGTCCATGACCTCCGGTTCCTATAAATAGGTTTGTGTTATTAGCTGGTAAAAATTTAGATGTATTATTTTTATCAATAGTATTTTTACAAGCGGAAATACTTATAATTATTGCAAACAAAATATATTTATAATTCTTTTTCATTTTAATAAACTGTAGGTTTTATTTTCTTAATATCCATTTGTTGTCTAATTTAAATATAAATATTACTTAAATTCGTAGCATTATAAAAATATTTAGACGTATAACATCTAAACTTCGTTAAACAATAAAAAAGACTTAAAAATAATGTCGCTTATTCAAAAAGATATCTCTTTTAATTCAACAAATTTTAGAGAAATAAAAATTAAACATCATATTATTTTTTGGTGTTTGTATTTTATTTTTAACACGCTTAGATGGGGAAGTTATTTTAATGATTATTCTTATTCTATAAAAACAAATTTAATTGGGTTTCCTATACATATGACTTTATGTTATCTGAACATTTATGTGTTTATGCCAAAATTTGTTTTTAAAAGAAAATACATCACATTTGTTGTTTTACTTTTAGCTTCACTTTTTGTAATGTTATTGGTAAAATTTAATCTTACTTACTATTTAGTAAGTGAAAATGTTTGGCCTGAAGGAACGGAGCCAATAAGCAATTTAACACTAAACTATTCTATTGATATGATGATAGGCGAACTGTATGTAATTACATTTGTTACGGCTATAAAAATAACAATGGATTGGTTAAAAGAGCATAAAAGATTAACCGATTTAGAAAAATTACAATTAGAAACCGAACTCCTATTTTTAAGAAGTCAAATTTCACCTCACTTTTTTTTTAATACCTTAAATAATATTTACGCACTATCATTAGAAAATTCAAAAAAAACTCCAAAAATAATTATAAAACTTTCTGAGCTAATGCGTTACCTACTATATGAAACTAAAAAAAAGAAGCAAAGTTTAGAAAAAGAAATTATTTGTATTCAAAATTATTTAGATTTAGAACGCATTCGTTTTGATGAAAAATTAGAAGTTAATATGACCATTTCAGGTGATATTAAAAATAAAAAAATTGCACCAATTTTATTATTGTCATTTATTGAAAATGCATTTAAACACGGCGCCAATAAAAATATTGGTAAAATTAGAATAGATATTGACTTTAATATTATCGAAGATTTTCTTTATTTTCGCATTGCAAATCCAATACCCACAATAACTAAATTTGAGCAACAACTTAATACAACTAGTGGAATTGGATTACAAAATGTTAAAAAAAGATTAGCGCTAGGATATAAAAGTGATGAATATAATTTAGAAATAAAAAACTTAGACCAATTATTTGTAGTTGAACTAAAAATTAAAGTATAATGAAAATAAATTGTATAATAATTGATGATGAGCCGTTGGCAATTAACGTAATAAAAAGCCATTTAAAAGAAATTCAAGACATACATTTAGTTCAAACTTTTAATAATGCAATTGATGGTTTATCATTTTTAAAAGAAAACAAAATTGATCTTATTTTTTTAGACATCAATATGCCATTGCTTGATGGTTTTAGTTTTATTAAAAGTTTAGAAGAAAAACCACTTATAATTATTACAACTGCACATTCAGAATTTGCAGTAGAATCCTACAATTTAGATGTTTTAGATTATTTAGTAAAACCAATTCCTTTTCAACGTTTTATAAAATCTATCAATAAAGTTTTTAGAACTTTTAGCACTGCCAACAAAACAATTGTAACCACAGAAAGACCAAGTATTTTTGTTAAAATTGACAAAAAGAAAATGAAAAAAATTTATTTAGATGAAATACTTGTAATTGAAAGTTTAAAAGATTACTTAAAAATAAGTACTTTATCAAATAAATTTATAATTCACCAAACGCTAAGCAGTTTTACCGAACAACTACCTTCAAATAATTTTATAAGAATTCATAGATCTTATACCGTTGCTATTGATAAAATTGATACTATTGAAGGTAACAGCGTAGAAATTGGAAATATCAGATATACCATAGGAAGATCATACATTGATGAAGTAAAAAGATGTATTTTAAATAGTTAATATCAATTACCCTATTAAATTAAAAAACCCTATAAACACAATGTTTATAGGGTTTTGTTGATTTTTGTGATTTTAAAAGTGGAGAAGATGGGAGTCGAACCCACTACCTCTTGACTGCCAGTCAATAAATTAGACTTTTTCTCAATACCTATTTATTCTACATTCCCTTATTTTTAAAGGCATAACCTAAAATTCATTACTAAGTGTTAATGTCTATTATATGATTATTTCACTTATTTTTCTGCAAATATTCTGCAAATGATTATATTTACAGAAAATAAAATGCTATGAGTTATAATATTTCAATTAGACTTGACAATCGGAGAGTTAAAGATAATGGTAAATACCCTATTAAACTTCGTGTTTATTATAATAAAATTGAAAAATGGTATTCATTAGACACGTATTTAACGGAAAAAGAGTTTGAAACTATTTGGGTAAACTCTGATAACAAAAATTTAAGGGGAGCAAATAACCAAACACGCTTAAAACTTCAAACTATTGAATCAAGAGCATACAAAGAAGCTGAACAATTAACTGTTTTTGATTTTAATAAATTTGAAAAGAAGCTATTTAGAAAGTCTTCAGATAAAAATAACGTTCAATATCATTTTAATTTAGTGATTAATAAGTACATTAAAAATGATAAAATAGGAACTGCTGAAAGCTATAAATACACTCTTAATTCATTAGCAGATTTCAGTGATACTAAAAAAAATTGCCCTATTGATAAGTTGACTTTTGAAAGCATCAATGTTGATTGGCTTAATGCATATGAAAAGTTTATGGTTTCAAAAGGTAAAACCTACACAACCATTTCAATATACACAAGAACACTAAGAGCTGTTTTTAATAATGCCATTCGTTCAAATGACATAAGCAAAGACATTTACCCTTTCGGCTTAAAAAGAGACAACAATTATAAAATACCCAACACAAAAATTGTCAAGAAAGCTTTGAGTTCAGTCGAACTTAAAAAGTTATTTAACGCCGAAGTAAGCAACCCTAATGAAGCTAAGGTAAAAGCATTTTGGTTTTTTAGTTACGCCTGCAATGGTATGAATTTAAAAGACATTGCATTACTAAAATACTCAGATATTAAGGGTGATAAGTTTGAGTATTACAGAGCCAAAACTTTTGACAAGTCTACAGAAAAAAAGACGATTACAATTTATTTAACAGACTTTACAAGAGAGGTAATTAAGGAATATGGAAATAATGATAAAAGTAATTATGTATTCGATATTTTAAATATTAAAGACGATAGTTTAACTCAGTACAAGAAAATTAAGAATTTTACTCGTTACATTAATGACCATATTAAAAGAATAGCCAAAGCAAATGATTTGCCAGAAGATTTAAGCTCATATTGGGCCCGCCATTCATTTGCGACGAACTCTATTCGTAAAGGAGCTTCAATGGAGTTTATAAGTGAGGCTTTAAACCATAGTGATTTGAATGTTACTAAAAACTACTTTGCTGGTTTTGAAGACGAAACCAAGAAAGAATTCGCGAAAAAAATTATGGACTTCTAATAAATAAACTGCATCCAACAAAATAATTACTATGGAAACTTATTACCTAAACCTTATTGCTAAAAGCTACATTAAACTCACAATAGAGAATGATGATAATTTAGCCCTTTTCTTTTTTCAAAAATATAATAAACGTAAAGATAATAGATTCTATGACAAACTAACAGAAAACATAGAGAACTTAATTAATAATTCATATACCAAAGCTAAAGAACCTGATTTGTCAGGTATTCCTGATGAACATCGCGATGATTATATTAGGGTGTTAAAAACAAAAGAAAATTATTATTTTGCTGCAATGGATCAATATTCTGATTATTGTGCTGAAGAGGGGTTGCCTAACAATACTCCTAATTGGGAAATTTGCACTGATGCCACAAAATTGACAAATGCTCTTAATAATGAATATGTCAAATTAAAAGATCCAATAAACATAATAACTCCTAGTAAAAAAATAAGTAAAAAGGAACTCATTCTAAAAAAATCAAAATTAGAATACTTGAAAAGTGAAGCTGAAAGAGCTAGTAAAGTATCATCAATAGATGAACTTGATGAAATTGCAGCAATAGAAACTAATCCTCTTAAAAGTCAGAATTCTCAACTCAATAATAGTACTACCATCAAAATAGCTGTACAAAATGCATTTAAATTCACACTTGAAATAAATAAAACGAAAGAGAAACAAATTCTTTCTGAAGAAGATTATTCAAGACTAGTTGAGTGGGTAACCTATTTCTTTGAGAATGATTACAAAGTACCATATATTGATTCACCCATAACGGAACTAAATATTGGTATAACATATATAAGATTTGCATTCAAAGAGTTGATTGATTCTTTACATTCTAAAAAATCAAGACCAAAAACGTTTTATGAATTAGTGTCAAAATGTTTTTCAGCACTTAGTAATGACACTGAAGAATTAATTCAGCAAACCTCAAAACCAGGAGGTTATGACCGATTAATGAAGCGAAATTCATATTAATTTTCGTTCACCCGTCAACTATTTTAGTTTTCGCGGGAACACGTGTCTCTTCCCGTTAGATTTAAATATTCATTCAATATAATTTTGGAACTGTTCAAATGCAAAGAGTATTTGACATAATTTAAAATTATATTATAATGAGTAGAATACCTTTCGATTCACTACCGCAAGTAGTGCAAGAACTAAATGCTAAAATTGACAACATTACTTCGTTGCTTCAATTTCCAAAACAAAATGTTCAGCAAACTGATCTTCTAGTAATTAAAGATGCTGCAAAATTCTTAAACCTTTCCGTAAATACTTTATATGGCAAAGTTAGTAGAAGAGAAATACCTTATATGAAACAAGGTAATAGGCTTTACTTCTCTAAAATGGAACTAACAGACTACATTAAATCAGGTAAAGTTTTATCTGACAGTGAAATTCAAGAACAAGCAAATAACTTTTTATCTAAAACAAACATTAAAAATTAAATTTATGGAAACAATTAATAAAAGAGTATCAATTTACCAGCAATTAATTTCAAGGAATTATGAAAATGAATTCACTATTGATTATTTAGTAGAAATGGATTTAGGATTTAAATGGCCCGATAAACTTGAACTAAAAAAGAAGAAATCTATTTCCAATAATTTTAGAGATGTAGTAAGGGAGATTGAAAAATATTCAATGGATTTAGCCCCTGATTATAATCATAGAGTTGTAATTGGTCTTGCAATGGCCTTTCAATATGGGAAAAAAGCAAGAAATCTCTATCATAGAATCTGTAAAATCAATGAAAATTATGATAAAGAATTATGTAATAAGGAGTTTTCCAAATGTTTACAAAATAACACATCATTTTTTTCAATAGACATTGTCCACACATTATTTTCTGCCACTTATTTTGAAGCAATGCGCTCTTTTAATATGAAACGCTTAAATAAAGCTAATAGTCAAAAGAATGACAATATACAGACAACTATTAACAATTAATATTATGAGAAACCTTATTAGATTAAGTAAACCAACTGAAGCGTTTTTTAGAAAATCTATTAAAGATATAGATAAAAACTCTAGAGATATTACCAAGAATTATAAATATAAAAATCAACTAGGGCTAGCTTTTGCTAATACTTACGGTGAACAAGCGCGGGATTTCTTTCATATAATTTGTAAACCTAATGCTAATTATGATAAACTTAAGTGTAATGTAGAATATACAGAATATCTAAAAGTTAAAGATAATAGAGAAGACCTAAGTATTTTCTTTCACCTATACGGTAAAGACCTTATGAGGAGATTAAATGAAATAATGAAAGCAGTCGAACTAGAAAATAACGCAAAAAATAATCAATTATAAAATGAAAAACTATAATACCATTAACGGTAAAGGTTACCGTTATATTAGTGAAATTCCTGAAATAAAAAAAAATGGACTACCGAGAGGTATATTAAACAAGAAACGATCAGATGTTGGTGGTACTTACTCTGTATTGTCTAGTAAAGTAAATTATATCGTTGTTGTGCCAAATGTTTCACTTATTGATTCTATAATGGCAGACAAAAATATTACGTATCCCATAATTGCGGTAAAAGAGGGGTTTATTAGATCTGAATTTGTTCAATATATAGAAAATAATAATATCCATAAAATTATAGTGACATACGATAGTTTTTATAAAGTTGCTGATTTGCTAGTTGAACAGGATTTTAACTTGAAAGATTATAGGGTTCTTGTTGATGAGTTTCACAACATTTTAGGCAATTATGGATTTAGAAAACGAGCAATTGATAATTTAATTAAAACAACTGAAAGATTTAATTACGTCACTTATATGTCTGCCACCCCAATTAATAATATGTTTAATCCTAACTTCTTAAAGGATGAGCCACATACTATAATAGAATGGGACGATTTACCTAAAGTCAAAGTATCATCATTAAATCACTACAACCCTATTGAATCTGTCCTTAAAATGATAGATAAATTTTTGGGAGTTGATGGATTGATTATTTCCCAAATTAATGGGAATCCAGAGAAAGTTGAAGAATTATTCATTTATGTTAACTCGGTGAAAGATATAGCAACTATCTGTAAAAGTTTAAAAGTTAGCTCTAATAACGCTAAAGTCGTGTGTAGCGATAAAATCTGGAATGAAAGAATTTTGAAAAGGGTAAATCTTAAGATCTCAAAAATCAATGACCCAAACAAAAGATTAAACTTTTTTACTTCAAAGGCATTTGCTGGAGCTAATCTTTTTAGTAATAATGGATTGGTTATTGTGCTTTCCAATAGTGATAAAAGACATACTTTGATTGATTTAGAGACATCTCTTTATCAAATACACGGTAGACTCAGAGAAAATGAGCAATATCAAAATGTTTTTAGGCATATACTAATTCATATAAGTGCAAGTATTACAGCTAATCATCCTGGACTTATTGTGGATAATTACAAGAAAAAAGCACAACAAGAAATTGATGATAAAATAGCCAAGTCTAAGCATTTAATTAGTGGCTTCAACAAATTATCTTCAAAAGAGAAGGAATCCCTTAGGAAGCAATTCTTATCCAACTCATATTTTGCAGATTATGATGAAGAAAAAGATTCTTTTGAATTGTCAGAACTGATGATAAATTTTGCACAATATCAAGCCAATCTTTTATATAATATCTATGCAGAAGGAGTTTCCGTTGTCTCAGCTTACCCTAAAGATCGCTTTGAGGTTTCTGGGCATAGTGCGCTTTTATTTAAAAATGAAGTGGAAATTAAATTGGCTACAACTGACAATTTTAGAAGCTTATTTGAGGATTATATAAAAATTAAAGTTAAGGATTCTGATGCTTATCTTATTGAAAGGTATGAACAAGAGTACCCAATCTTTGAAAAGGCTTATAGTCAATTAGGAGTATTTGTTTTATACAATTTAAAATTTTCTCGAACTTTGATAGAGCGATATATGGAAATATACTCTAGCTGGAGTATAGACAACTATCTGAGTAGCCTAATTGATAGTGACGAAAACAACTTTATATCTACTAAAAATTTGAAACAGGGATTTATAAAATTCTTAAAGAGATCTAGGATTAATACTACAGGAATCGGGATTACAGCCTCTAATATCGTAAATCACGCTGTAGGGTTTGAAATAGAACTATCACAAAAGAGAATCAATGGCAAGCGAGTTCGGGGCTATGTGATAAAGAAAAGCTCTACTCATCTATTAGACATAATGGGCTATACACCTTAGGATTAAGTGTCACTATTTTTACGGTTGAGCCTCCTTATATAAGAAGATTTTAAATATAAAATAGTGACATAAAAAGTTACACTAAAAAAGAAGAAAATAATGATAAAAAATCAATTCATAATAACAGGACTATACTATGAAGAGCTAGGATTTAAGTTCCGTAAGTACTTAGATATTAAGAAAATCAATTCAGACATTTGTAAACCAGATATAATGGTAATAATGATGAATCCTGGCTCTTCAAGGCCTATAAATGGTATAGATAATAATACAGAAGAATCACTAGCAATTCCTGATCGTACGCAAGACCAGATTATGGAGGTTATGCAAAATTGTGATTTTGAATATGCTCGAGTACTAAATTTATCCGATTACCGTGAAGCGAATAGCAATGAATTCTATAAAATGATTCCAGTACTAGAAACTGAGCAAATCTCACATTCTATTTTTGACGAATCACGCAAAGAAGATTTACAAGCACTTTGGGTAAACAAAGTCCCAGTTATTTTTTCCTGGGGCGTAAATCCAAAACTAAAATCATTAGCTTTAAATGCAATTAAGGCTATCAATATCACAAATCCTATTGGTTGGCAAAAAACTGATTTTAAGTGGGCATATTACCACCCTTTGCCTAGAATACATAAGAATCAAATTGAATGGGTTACTCTAATTTCTAAAAAATTATATTAGTGTATTTAAAGTGAGTCTAAACTAGCTTTACTACGATATAAACTTGAAAACACGACTTTAATACTTTATATTTGGTAGGTCTTTATGAAAAATTGCTACTAAGTTTCAAAAATGACAATTGCATTAGTTTTATTATTTATTTTGAAATTTTTACTTAAATGAAATTAACTTCCAGAATTGTACTAACTTTTAATGATATTTTTCCAGATGAGGAACCTAAAGGAATAAATGAATATCTGGATGGTATTGATAAAGATTTACTTATAAAATTCGGTTCTTTTATTTTAGGGTTTTCTAGAGACTCTAAGTACGAACATCCTGTAACGTTCTTGAAAATGTTTTTTTCTGAAGAAAACGATCAATTTTCTAGGGAAGTATTTCTGAAATTACGAGCATTTGTTGGAGTTTCAGATAAACCAATTACAGATTACAGTTTTCCCTTTATTGTTAGTAGCTTGTCCTTTTTTGAAAATGCTTTTGCAGAAAATTTTGGCCTATTAAAAAATTATACAAACCAAGAAATTGAAATTAGAATTTTTAAGGCTTACTTATTATTAAATAAAATTAACACCACTAATAGGACCTTCGTTTTAGATGAAAGTATAAGCTATTTAAAAGAAGATATCACCAAGTTTGCTACGGGTTACTGCATAGGTTTATTCTTAAATAGTTCAGATTTTGTTAACTATGATTTAAAAAAGGTATTTGTAACCCAAATAATTAGAGCAATATCATTTTTTGAATTTTTGGAAGGTATTGATAGTGCTCAAGAATTGTTAAAAGAATTCTATAAAGAATACAATGTATCAGGGTACTCCGCCTACTTAAAGGGATTATTACCTCTTGCAACTTCTGTTATTACTAACGAAAAAGAATCACATACCGATATTATTATAACTGAAAACAAGAAAAAAGCATCAAATATCGAGTTCCTTGAAAAGTTTTCAATTGATCCATCTGAATTATTTGAAGCTTTTGATTTCAATTATATGAGATCTGCTCCAGTTTATCGTTATGACGAAAATACATTTAGATTAACCTACCCTTTATTTGCACTTGAATTAATAGGTAATGGGTTATATTTTAAGTTCAAAGCAATTAATGATGAACTACCCAAAGGAAAAAAAGTTAAAGACCTTTATGGTCTTAAAACTTATGATTTTTCTGAAAAATTTATATTACATAAAGTTTTAAAAGATTATTTCGGAAATAGATTTTTCCAAAGAAATGGAGATGATTTAGATGCAGAATTTGAGGGGGCTCCAGATTACTATGTTCGTAATGGCAAAAAAATATTTCTATTTGAATCTAAAGACATATTGCTAAATGCAAAAGTAAAACAGTCGTCTGATTTTAACGAAATAAATAACGAGCTATCTATTAAACTTTATAAAAACGAAAAAGGAAAGCAAAAAGCAGTTTTACAAATTATTAATAATATTCGTAAAATTCTTACTAAAACATTAGAATTTGATTCAAAGTACAATCCAAGAAATATAATAATTCACCCAATATTAGTTTTGCACTATAGAATATTTAATACTACTGCTTTAAATAAATGGGTTAACTTTTGGTTTCAAGAAGAATTAAAAAATTTAGAACAAGAGGGGTTAGATGTGTCCAATGTAAAACCTTTACTTCTAATTGATATTGATACATTAATTTACAATAAAGATGTCTTCTCTGGCTGCAAGCTTTCATTAGAAGAAGTTTTAATTGAGTATCAGGAAGATTTTATAAATTTCAGTGTCAAAGATAAAAAATACAGAAGCGAAGAGGAAGCAACTCAAGCACTAAAGAATTCACTTATTCCTTTTGGGGAGTTTTTAGATAATAAAATAGATTTGAGTGGATTAAGAGTTGTACCTAAAGAATTTGAAGAGAAGACCTACGGATTATTTAAAGACTAGGAGAAAGAATCTAAAATTATTCACAAAAAGTTATAAAACATACACAAATCATTCAGTTCAAAAAAGTACCTTTATAGCTAACATATTTTTATAAAAACAGAATACTCTAACAAAACAAAATGGCAATAAAAAAATCCGAACTATACAGCTCATTATGGGCAAGTTGTGATGAGTTAAGAGGTGGAATGGATCCAAGTCAATACAAAGATTATGTATTGGTAATGTTATTCCTAAAATACATAAGTGATAAATGGGCAGGCAAACCCTATGCCCCAATTACAATTCCAGAAGGTTCTAGCTTTGATGATTTAAAAGCCCTTAAAGGGAATGATCATATTGGAGACCTTATAAATAAAAAAATAATTGGACCTATTGCGAAAGCTAATCAGCTTTCTGATATGCCAGATTTTGATGATGTTACCAAATTAGGTGATGGAACAGAAATGGTAGAACGATTGACCAACTTGATTGCAATTTTTGAAAAACCAGAATTAGATTTTAGTGGAAACCGTGCTGAAGGTGATGATATTTTAGGAGATGCCTATGAATACTTAATGCGGAATTTTGCTACGGAAAGCGGAAAAAGCAAAGGGCAATTTTATACACCTGCAGAAATCAGTAGAACAATGGCAATGATTATTGGAATTGATAAAGCCAATACAAGTGCCAACACCACTATTTATGATCCTACGTGTGGATCAGGTTCCTTATTGTTAAAAGTAGGTGTTACAGCAAATTCAAAATTAACATTATACGGCCAAGAAAAAGAAGCAACTACAGCTGGATTGGCACGTATGAATATGATTTTACACGATTATCCAACCGCTGAAATAAAACAAGGCAATACACTTTCCAAACCTTTATTTGAAGAAAATGGCAATTTAAAACAATTCGATTTTGTGGTAGCAAATCCACCGTTTAGCGACAAACGTTGGAGCAGCGGATTAACCTTGCCTGAAGATGGTAAATACAATCGTTTTGCTGATTATGGTGTGCCACCATCTAAAAATGGAGATTTCGCCTATTTATTACATATTGTACGCTCGCTAAAACGTAACGGTAAAGGTGCCGTAATTTTACCTCACGGCGTTTTATTTAGAGGAAATGCAGAAGAAGTTATTCGTAAAAATTTAATTATAAAAGGCTATATAAAGGGAATTATTGGTTTGCCTCCAAATTTATTTTATGGTACAGGGATTCCTGCGAGTATAATTTTAATAGACAAAGAATATGCTGCAAACCGTAAAGGTATTTTTATGGTAGATGCAGGTAAAGGATTTGCTAAGGATGGTAATAAAAATAGACTGCGTGAGCAAGACATTCGTATGATAACCGATATTTTTAATAGCCAAATTGAAATCCCTGGATATAGTAAAATGGTGTCGGTTACCGAAATTCAAAATAATGAATACAATTTAAATATTCCTCGGTATATTGAAAGTCAAGATAAGGAAGATATTCAAGATATTGAAGGACATTTAAAAGGCGGTATTCCAAACGTTGATATAGAAGATTTAAACAACTATTGGCAAGTGTACCCAAGTTTAAAAAGTAGTTTATTTCAACCTTTAAGAACCAAGTATTCAAGCCTGAAAATAAAAAAAGAATACATAAACCAAACTATTTTTGAACATCCTGAGTTTGTTACCTTTAGCAATCAAATGGACGAACTTTTTGCTACTTGGAAAACTGAAAGCATCACCTATTTAAAAGGGCAAGATGTTAACTGTCATCCTAAATCCATCATTAAAGAGTTAGATGAAAATATATTAACCAAATACCAAAACAAACCTTTGGTTAATAAATACAATATGTACCAACATTTACTAACCTATTGGAATGATACAATGCAAGATGATTGCTATATTATTTCTTATGATGGTTGGAAAGCAGAAACATACCGCATTTATAAGGAGAACACCAAAAAGGTAATGGTAGATAAAGGTTGGACTTGTGACCTAGTGCCAAAAGACTTAGTTACAGATAGATTTTTCCCTGATGAAAAACTGGAAATTGACAATTTCAATGCCAATTTAGAAACAATTATAGCTGAATATACAGAGTTACAAGAAGAACATAGCGGTGAAGAAGCTGCGTTAAAAGATGTAACTAAAAAAACAGACGCACAAACAAACTTAATTGATTTTATAGATGTAGCCTTAAGCAATTATTTTCCTAAGTTATTCACTTCAAGTGAAGATTTAAAAGAAGATTTGAGAATGTTAATTATTGAAGAGTTTCAATTGAAAAACAACGCCGCTTTAGAACAATTAAAAAACGGAAAAGGCAACATCACCAAAAAAGCGATTACCGATAAATTAGCCAATGCTAATTGTAGTGACGATGAAAAAAAAGTGTTAAACAACTATGTGAAAATTTTAGCTAAAAAAACTAAAGTAAATAAAGAGCTAAAAGCATTAAATGAAGCAATTGAAATAGCCATTAACAAGAAAATTGAAGAAGATAGCCAGTTAGAATATATTTTTGAAATTACCATTTTAAGAAAATACATTCAATTAAAAGATGATGAAACAGCTGTAAAAAAAGAAATAAAAGAGGCTGAAGATAAGTTGGATGCACTATTGTATGCCAAATACCCAACCTTAACTGCCGAAGAAATAAAAACATTAGTAGTAGTCGATAAATGGATGGTAGCTATTGAAAATGCAGTTAAAAGTGAAATAGACAACATTAGCCAACGTTTAACCAACCGTATAAAAGAATTAACGGAACGTTATGAAACACCTTTACCATTAATTAATACGGAAACTTCTCTTTTAGAAAATAAAGTTTCAGAACATCTAAAAAAAATGGGATTTGTATGGAATTAAAACAAAATGTTGCCCTAAGCGCGTTGAAGGGTTATAAAAATACAGTGATTGGTGTTATTCCAGAGGATTGGGTAGTAACTAGATTAGGTGATGTTTTAAAAATTAGGCACGGAAAAAGTCAAAAAGAAGTTGAAGTAATAAATGGGAAGTACCCCATTTTAGGCACAGGTGGTATAATGGGAGCTACAAATACATATTTATATAATAAACAGTCTGTGTTAATTGGAAGAAAAGGGACTATTGATAAGCCTAGATTTATGGATACTCCATTTTGGACTGTTGATACTTTATTTTATTCAGAAATATTTGAAAATGCTATTCCTAAATATTTATTTTATAATTTTCTACTGATTGATTGGTATTCTCATAATGAGGCTTCTGGCGTACCGAGTTTAAATGCTTCAAAAATTGAAAACATTAAAATTCCGATGCCTTCTACCAAAGAAGAACAAAAATCCATAGCCCAAGTATTAACCGATACTGATAACCTAATACAAACCATAGAACAAAAACTCTCTAAAAAAAGAAACATAAAACAAGGTGCTATGCAACAATTGTTAACACCTAAAAAAGATTGGGAGGTTAAGAAGTTACCCGATGTTTGTTGGTTTCAAGAAGGTCCTGGATTAAGAAATTGGCAGTTCACTAAAAATGGAATGAAAGTGATCAATGTTACAAATCTTGTAAATGGTTATCTAAATCTTGATAAAACCGATAGGCATATTTCAATGAAGGAGTTTGAAAATATGTATAAACACTTTGAAATTGATGAGAATGATATTGTAATGGCTAGTTCTGGGAATTCTTATTCTAAAGTTGCAGTAGTAAGAAAACAAGACTTGCGTTTACTAATGAATACTAGTGTAATTCGCTTTAAACCAATAAACGGTTTAGATTATAACTACTTATTAATTTTTCTAAAGTCAAACACTTTTAAAGATCAAATTGATTTATTGATAACTGGTGGTGCACAACCAAATTTTGGTCCATTCCATTTAAATAAGATTGATATTTTCTTACCACCAACAAAAAATGAACAAACCAAAATAGCTACTATTCTTAAAGATATGGATAATGAAATTGAACAATTAGAAGAAAAATTATCAAAATATAAATTGCTGAAACAAGGGCTTATGCAAAATTTACTTACTGGTAAAATTAGGTTGGTATAAGTGTCAAAATTTAATTGCTATGAAAATTGAAACCATAAACAACAAAGCGTATAAACTTCCAAATGAATTAAATAATTTTCAGAAAGAACTATATGTTCACCTCATCAACTATAAATGGAAATACATCACAAAAAAAGTAGGTTTATACAAGTATAGAAATACCTTTTTAGAATACGATGCCATTTTACCAGAAGAAGTTCAAGATAATTACCCAATAATTTATCCATCAGTATTAGCAGATGTATTGCAACATTTAAATAAATTTCCTTTTAAGTTACATACGCATTTTAATCATATGGCAAGCTCACAAGCTGCCAATGTAAATTTGTTTGTACCAATATTATTATCACCTAAAGCAAATGAAATTCTAAAATTATTAAAGCCAGATTTTAAAGAATTAGCAGTTGCAGAATTGTACAAAGGATTTCGTATAGAATATTGGGATGGCAACAGTAATAAAGAAAAAGGCTTATTAGGAGATCATTCGGCCATTGCAGGTACTGATAGTGACATTGCAATTGCGTATTACAACCAAAGTAATGAGTTGTGTTTATGGTTAATTGAGCACAAATTAACTGAAGCTGAATTTTCTGTATGTGGAGGTGCTACAAGTAAAGGTAAAAAACCAGTACACAATTGCACTAAAACTTTTTCCGAAATTACAGAAAATAAAGAGACCTGTTATTACCATAGTGGTAGCAACTATAACTATTGGAACATTACAGAAAATCATAAAGATTTCTTTGTAAATAATAACAATAATTTAAGCTGTCCTTTTCAAAATGGGATGAATCAATTATGGAGAAATCAACTATTAGGTTTTGCCATTGAAGATGATAAAACAAATAATTTTAAAAATGTGGACTTTTCAGTAGTGCATCATCCAGATAATCATTCTTTAGATGCTTCTATAAATGCCTACAAAAATTTAGTCGATAATAACTCAAAATTCTCATCATTTACTTCCAAAGATGTTATTGATAAAGCATTAATTGTAAAAGACAAAGAAATTGATAGTTGGATTACGTGGTATAGAGAATTGTATAATATTTAATATAGTAAATAAAATTGGTATGAAAGAATGCTTAATATTTATAATTGATGCTTTAAAAGATTTAGCACCATTATTTATATCTGTGATTGCAATTTGGTTAACGACACGTTATCAAAACCACTCTAAGAAAATGGAAACAGATAGAATGCTTAAAGAATTATTCGCTGAATTTAATGAACGCTATGATAAAATCAACAATAAATTAGATGTAATATCAAAATTAAGTGTTGAGCAATGGAATGAATTAAGTCAAACAAAACAATCAGAAAATGAAGGTGTTATTGTCGATTTTTTTAATATCTGTGCGGAGGAATATTATTGGCATAAGGAAGGTAGAATTAATGGTAATATTTGGACAAGTTGGGAAAAAGGAATGAATGACATCTACAATAGAAGCGAAATAATTCAAAACATTTGGGAGCAAGAATGTCAAAATTCTGGCTTTCAATCGTATTACATAACAAAACCCAATACATTTTTTAAAGTATCTAAAATATGAGTAAAAATAACATTGAATTAAAAGCTATTAATGATGTTTTAGGATATAATTTTTACATCCCTTCATATCAAAGAGGTTATAGATGGACATCAGAACAGGTAACTGCATTATTAAATGATTTATGGGAATTCAAAGAAAATCAACCAACTCAAGAAGCTGGTAAAGAAGCCCCTTTTTATTGTTTACAACCTATAGCTGTTAAAAATTACAAAGAAAATGAAAAAGATTATTGGGAAGTAATTGATGGTCAACAAAGATTAACCACAATTTTAATTATTCTATATTATTTTAATGAAACGGAATTCAAAACGCCAAAACCAATATTTAATTTAAAATATCAAACTCGCAACGATAGTGAACAATTTTTAAAAAATATAAAAGACACTTCGTTAGCTGCTAAAAACGTAGATTATCATCACATTAATCAAGCTTTTATTACAATCTCTGATTGGTTTTTGGAAAAGGAAAAATCCAATGCTGCAACTAAAAATTTATTCTACCCTATTTTAATAAATCAAACCAAAGTGATATGGTATGAAGTAAATGATGGTTCGGATTCTATTGATATTTTCACGCGTTTAAATATGGGAAAAATTCCATTAACAAATGCTGAGTTAGTAAAAGCTTTATTTCTTAGAAAAGGGAATTTCAAGAAAGAAAGCGAAGATAAAATCAGATTACGTCAATTACAAATTGCTTCCGAATGGGATAAAATTGAAAACACGTTACAAGATGATTCTTTTTGGTATTTCATTTACAATACTTCAAATCATTTTAAATACGATACACGCATTGAATACATTTTTGATTTAATGAAAGATAAGAAAGTTGAAGATGAAAAATTATGTACGTTTTATAAATTTAATGATGCTTTTGAGGAAAGTAAAGCAAATAATAAAGACGTTCCAGATATAGATAATTTATGGCTAGAGATAAAAAAGTATTTTTTAACTTTTGAAGAATGGTATAAAAATAGAGAATTATACCATTTAGTTGGTTTTTTAATTGCAACAAATAGCGATATTAAAACTATAAAATTAGAAGCCGAAAGCAAAACTAAAACAGAGTTTAAAAAGTATTTAAAAAAGGAAATTAGAAAGAAAGTAAAATGTAAAATAAAGGATTTAAATTATAAAAATCCATTGGTTAAAACAATATTATTACTATTTAATATTCAAACTATTGTAAGCAACAAAGATTCCAATATGCGTTTCCCTTTTGATAGGTATGAAACAGAAAATTGGGATATCGAACATATTCGTTCTCAAACAGATAAATCTATTACTGGTAATTCAAGAAAAGATTGGGCTCGTGATATCCTAGAATATTTTACCGGTGAAAAAACGAAAGACAAACAGCAAGCAATAATTGATAATTCTTTGGTGGATAATATTAAAAAGTTTGCAATAAGATTATTGCAAGTTAGTGAAGCAGATAGAATTATAGATGTTGAGTTTAATGATTTATATACTGAATTAGTTGAATATTTTAAGGAAGATAAAGAACCTGATGATATTGATAGCATTTCAAATTTAGCCCTATTAGATGCCAGAACAAATAGAAGTTATAAAAACGCAATGTTCCCTATTAAGCGTAAAACAATTCTTGAAAATGATATGACTGGTACTTTTATTCCTCTATGTACAAAAAATGTTTTTTTAAAATCATACAGTAAAAAATTAGATGAAATTATGTATTGGAAAAATACGGATGCAAATGATTATTTAACTGCAATTGAAGATACACTAAAAATTTATTTACCAGATCAAAAAGACTAATATGAGCACAAACGAAATACAAACGCAATCTGGTGAAAGATTAACTTTTTTCCAACTTTTCAATGAAAAGAAATATCAAATTGAAATTCCAATAATCCAAAGAGATTATGCGCAAGGTAGAAATTCAACTTCTGAAATTAGAAATCTATTTATAGATGCATTATATAATTATTTAGAAGAAAATAAAAAACACAGGGATTTAGACTTTGTTTATGGTAGTTTATTAAACGAAAATAATGAGAACGACACCAAATTTATTCCGTTAGATGGCCAACAAAGATTAACAACTCTTTTCTTGTTGCATTGGTATTTGGCAAATAAAGATGGTGAAATTGATTTATTTCGTAAAAATCTCTCCATTGATAATAAATCTAAATTCACGTATGAAACTCGAACAAGTTCAAAGGAGTTTTGTGATGCATTAATCAATAGCAACATCGATTTAGATAACTTACTACCTTCCGATAAAGACAAAAAAAATAATATATCTAAAACCATCCAAGACTGTGGATGGTATTATTTATCTTGGGAAAGCGATCCAACTATTAAATCTATGTTGGTTATGCTAGATACCATTCACGAAAAATTTAAAAATGCTTCCAATTTTTTTGAAAGATTAATAAGTGTTGACAATCCAGTTATAACGTTTCAATTTTTAAATTTAAATGAATTTAAACTTACGGATGATTTATATATTAAAATGAATGCAAGAGGTAAACCACTTACACCATTTGAAAACTTTAAAGCCAAATTTGAACAATTAATAGCTAGGACAAATTTTACGGATCCACCAGTATATAAATTAGAACATAATGGAGTAGAAAAAGATGTTCCAGTTCAAGAATATTTTTCTTTTAAAATTGACACAGATTGGTCTAATTTGTTTTGGAATTACCGCAATGAAAAATATGTGTTTGATGATAAAATAATGAATTTATTAAGAGCAACTATAGTAAATCATTATGCGAAACATTCATCAGAAAACAATGTTAAGTTTTTAATAGATAGGGATAAAAAAAATACGACTATTTCATTTCAACAATATAAAAACTTAGCAGGTTTTGATGAAACTTTTATTATTCAGTTTATTGAATTGCTGGATAGCATTAAGAATGGTAATAATCCTATCAAAACATTTTTAAATGGTTCTTTTTACTACGACGAACAAGCTATTTTCAAAAAAGCAATTGAAAATGATTTTGATAATTTTACACAAAGAGTTCAATTTTACGCCTATTGTCAATATTTAATATTTTGGAAATCAGACAAGGGTTTGTTAGAATGGATGCGTGTAATTCATAATTTATCTGAAAATACAATTTATAATAGTGAAAGGGAATTTATAAGATCCATTAAGGGTATTTCTAAATTGTTACCATTTAGTAATAACATTCTTGCACATTTAATAAGTGGTTCAAAAATAGAAGGATTTAATAATCAACAACTAATTGAAGAAGAAATAAAAGCGCTTCTTATTCAAGATGATAAATGGGAAAGTGCCATTTTAAAAATGGAACAACATAATTATTTTAAAGGTCAAATTAGCTTTTTATTGTATTTTTCAGGTATTTCAGATTATCACAATAATAATAAAGATTGCAATTGGTCTGGTGTTGATAATGATTTGTATTTTAAATCTTTTCAAAATTATGCAAAAAAAGCAACAACTATTTTTGACGAAAATGGATTAATTAAATTTAAAGATAATTTATGGCGTAGAGCCTTATTAACAAAAGGAAACTATTTATTGTCAGAAGGTAGTAATATTAGCTTTTTAATAGATTTCGATAGAGATATAAGTTGGAAAAGATTATTATTTGATGGAGGTAGCAGAGTAATCCCTTATGATAAAGGATTTCGCAGAGATTATATAAAACAAGTATTTGATGATGCTAATTTTGATGAAAACGAAATTGAAAACAGTTTAAGAACCATTATAAAAGATTCAATATCTTCGGTTACTGATTGGAGAAGAAACTTTATTGATATACCTGAGTTATTGGATTATTTAGGGCCTAAAAATTACATTCGATTTATAAATGAAGACAGAATATTTTTATTGTCTAAAGAGCGTATGAATGGGATGCATAGTGAATATTATTCTCATAGCTTTTTTTATAAATATGTGAATAAAAAAGAGACAGTTCCTTTTAAAAGTTCTTTTTATTTCTATTCAAATAAAGATGAAGACTGGCCTTGTATTGTTATTTCTGATTGGAAATATGAAGGAGATAATTTTGAAATACACATCAAGTATGATCCTCTAAAAAAACTATATGAACTAGTGTTTTTTGATACAGGTGAGAATGAGTTGAATAAAAAAGTAGATGAAATTTTAAATTTAAATAATCTAAAGGATGATGATGGAGAAGGCTATTATTCTATATTCTCAACTGAATCAGATATAGCAAGTGTTTTAAATAAATTACTTAGCTCCTTTAAAAATTTATAGGTATGGATACTATTGGGCAACGTGAAAAAGAAACTCAAAAAAGAGTTATTAAACTTTTTAAAGAAGAATTAAGCTACAATTATTTAGGTGATTGGACAGAGAGACCAAAAAATAGTAACATTGAAGAAGAATTTCTTTCAAATTATTTAGTTCGTAAAGGATATAGTCAAACCCAAATTAATAAAGCAATTTATGAATTAAAAAGGACCTCAATTAATTTTAACGATAGTCTATATACAACAAATAAAAATGTGTACCAATCTCTTAGGTACGGTGTAAAAGTGAAGGCAAATGTTGGTGAAAATTATGAAACTATAAAACTGATAAATTGGAGTGATTTTTCTGATAATGATTTTGCAATTGCAGAAGAAGTAACTATAACAGGGAATCTTACAAAAAGACCAGATATTGTAATTTACGTAAATGGTATCGCTTTAGGTGTTATTGAATTAAAAAGGGGAATTGTTGATATTGGAGAAGGAATTCGCCAAAACATTACCAATCAACAAGACCGTTTTATCCAACCTTTTTTTACAACTGTACAATTTATCTTTGCCGGTAATGATAGTGAAGGCTTGCGTTATGGGACTATAAACACACCAGAAAAATATTATTTAAACTGGAAAGAAGATATTGAAGATAACAGCAGATTATTGTTAGATAAATATTTACTTAAAATGTGCTCTAAAGAGAGATTTATTGAGTTGATATATAATTTTGTGCTGTTTGATGGAGGTGTTAAAAAAGTTCCAAGAGTAAATCAATATTTTGGTATAAAGGAAGCTCAGAAATTTATAAACCGTTATGAAAGCGGAATTCTGTGGCATACACAAGGTAGTGGGAAAAGTATTATTATGGTACTCTTAGCTAAATGGATTCTAGCAAATAATCCAAAAGCAAGAGTTGTAGTTTTAACTGATCGTACTGAGTTAGACAAACAAATACAAGGTGTTTTTGAAGATGCAGGCGAAACAATATATAGAACAAAAAGCGGAAAAGATTTAATGTCACAATTAGGTGAGCCATCACCAAGACTATTATGCTCTTTAATCCATAAATTTGGCAAAAAAGATGTTACTAATTTCAATAAATATATTGAAGATCTTATACAAAATCCAATAGATGTAATTGGTGAACTTTTTGTTTTTATTGATGAATGCCATAGAACGCACGGAGGCAAATTAAACCGTGCAATGAAAGCGATGTTGCCTAATGCAGTTTTCATTGGTTTTACGGGAACTCCGTTGCTTAAAGCTGATAAAAAATCTAGTTTAGAAGTTTTTGGAAAATACATTCATACCTATAAATTTAATGAAGCCGTTATTGACAAAGTTATTTTAGATTTAATGTATGACCCTCGTGATATTGACCAAAAAATCACTTCACAAAAGAAAATAGATGAATGGTTTGAAGCTAAAACGAAAGGTTTAAATGACTTTCAAAAGTTTGCCCTTAAAAAGAAATGGGGTACGATGCAGCATTTATTGAGCAGCCAATCTCGAATGGATAAAATTGTAAAAGATATTATTTTTGATTTTGGCACCAAACCTAGACTAAGTTCAGAGTGTGGAAATGCAATATTGGTTACAAGTTCCATAAATGATGCGTGTAAGTACTATACATTATTTCAAAAAACAGGTTTTAAAAATCAATGTGCAGTTATAACATCCTATAGTCCTAATAAAAATGACATCACAACTGAAGATATTGGGGCGAATACTGAAACCGATAAAGAAGCCATTTATAATTTATACGAAGAACTGTTAAAAGATATTAAAGTTCAACCAAATAAAACAAAAACAGAAAGTTATGAAGATTGGGCAAAACTAAAATTTCAAAAAGAACCAGCCAATATGAAATTACTTATAGTAGTTTCAAAATTGTTAGTAGGTTTTAATGCGCCAACTTGTACATACATATATCTCGATAAAAAAATGCAAGATCACGGCTTATTCCAAGCAATATGTAGGGTAAATCGTTTAGATACTGATGATAAAGAATTTGGCTATATAGTAGATTATCAAAACCTTTTTCAACCATTAGGTGATGCAATGGCAGTATATACATCAGAACTAGATGCCGATAATTTCAATGCAGATGATATTAATGTATTATTAAAAGATCGTTTGAAAGCTGGAAAGGAAAGACTGGAAGGTGCTCTAGAAGAATTGGCCTTATTGTGTGAGCCTGTAAAACCACCTAAAGGCACGTTGGAATATATCCAATACTTCTGTGGAAATACTGAAATTGAAGACGATTTAAAATCAAGAGAACCTCAAAGAATTGCATTATACAGAAATACTGTTTCACTAGTACGTGCCTATGCTAATATTGCTGATGATATTGATAATTTAGGCTATTCCACAAGTGAAATTACTAAAATCAATACGGATATTGATTTTTATGCAAAATTACGTCAGGAAATCAAACAAGCAAGTGGTGAAACAATAGATTTAAAATCGTATGAAGCAGATATGCGTCATTTATTGGATACTTATATCCAAGCAGAAGATCCTGAAAACATTTCCCCTTTTGGTGATATGTCTTTATTGGAAATAATTGAAAACTCAGGTATCGCAGATGCTATAAGTTCATTAGGTAGTGGAATTAGAAAAAACAGAGGAGCAGTTGCAGAAGCTATTGAAAATAATATTAGAAGTAAAATAATAAATGAGCGCTTAACAAATCCTGCATTTTTCGAGAAAATGTCAAAACTTTTGGAAGCCTTAATTATAGAGCGTAAGGAAGATGCAATTAGTTACGAGGAATATTTAAAAAAGATAGCCATACTTGCAAAACAAGCCAATGCAGGTAAAACAGATGATACACCTGATATTCTAAAAACACCTGCATTAAGAGCTTTATACAGCTTCCTAAATAGTGAAGGAATGGCATTAGTTGTAGATGAGGTTGTAAGAGAAACCAAAAAAGATGGTTGGCGTGGTAATTCTGCAAAAGAGCAAGAAATAAAGTATGCATTATATATGGTTACTAATGATCACGAACAAGTAGAAAAGCTTTTCAATCTAATTAAAGAACAAAAAGAATATTAATGTCTCAAATTCAACTTGGAAATATTACTATAGACGTTGTACAAAAGGATATAAAAAATATTCATTTGAGCATTCATCCACCAATAGGTAAAGTTACAATTGCTGCGCCGGAACAAATGAGTTTGGATACAATTAGAGTATTTGCTATTTCAAAATTGCAATGGATAAAAAAACAACAAGAAATTATAAGAAGCCAACCACGTGAGGCACCAAGAGAATACATCAATAGAGAAAGTCATTATTTTTTAGGAAAAAGATACTTATTAAAAATAATCGAATGTAATAGCACACCAAAAATTATTTTAAAACACAGCCGAATAGAGCTGTATATTAAAGAAAATACAACTACTGAAAAAAGAGAAGAAATAATTGCAGAGTGGTATCGTAGTCAATTAAAAGAAATCATTCCTCCAATAATATCTAAATGGGAAAAGAAAATTGGAGTTAAATCAAACGAGTTTGGAATAAAAAGAATGAAAACAAAATGGGGCACTTGTAATATAGAAGCAAAGCGTATTTGGCTAAACCTTGAATTGGCAAGAAAACCATTAGAATGTTTAGAATATATTATAGTGCACGAACTAGTACATTTATTAGAAAGAAATCACAATCAACGCTTTATAAATTTTATGGATGAATTTATGCCTAAATGGGAATTCTATCGGGATGAATTAAACAGGTTGCCATTCAGACATATCGAATGGAAATATTAAATTAAATCAACTATGACATTAATTATTGGATGTATAACTCCTGAATATGGTATAATTGCTGGAGACACGCAGCTTACAACCACAGGACTTGATAGAGATGAAAAAGACAGGTTGAGTACTCAAATTAAGCTTAAATATTATTATCCAAACTTTATGACTGGTATTCTTGGAAAATGGAGCTGGTTTTCTGTTGGAGATAACGGTATTGCAAACTATATTAATGAATATGAAAATTTAATCAATTGTATTAATCCCAGAGAAGTTGAAAATAAATTAGATGGCGCAAGTAGGTTTCTTATTGGTCGTGAAAAAATTGATGCAACATTAATATATATTAAAAAAGAAAATGATGATTTAGAGCTTAACGCTATATCAAATAATGGTTGTCATAAAGATTTGAAAAGATTGGAAATATCTAATTCCCAGTATCTTTTCAATGAACCCTTTAATAGTTTAAAGGATGATTTAGTAACAAATATAATTTACGAACTAATCGGAAAATATAATTTAACTGAAAGTTTACTAGATAATTTATTTTTAATTAATAATGCTATTTTAAAACTTATAACATTGGGCAAAACCCTTGATATATCTAACAAAACAGAAAATGTACTAGGGGTTAAAAATACCGTTGGTGGTTATGTTACAATACAGGTTTTACAAATGAATAAAACATTTAATTTTAATTATTTGTTTCAACCTTATAGCTCGGATTTCAATTGTCTTTTGGATAAAACATCGAATCCATTTTCAAACTACATTAATTGTAATTCTTATATTAGATATATTGATAATCTAGGGATGATATTTAAAAAAATAAAATTTCCAGAATGCGCTGATCTAAAAAACACATTGATTGAATTAGGAATCAAGCAAATTAATTACATATCAGAAAATAATATTTTAATAGGAAGCGATCTTAATGAAATTATAAACGTAATTAATAAAAAATATGATTTATCCATACCAACTATTGAAATAAAAATAGAAGATTCAGAAAGTGAATTTATAGGTTTAAATCTAGTTTTAGATGTTGAAGAAAATAATGTAAATATTGAATATTTAAAAAGATTTATATAATAAGTATTAAACAAAATAATTATGAGAGAAATAGTAATTGCAGCCTTTGAAAATCAAACAGACAATTTTAAAGCTGATTTAAAAAGAGAGTTTGAAAAAGAAATTCCTAGAGTTATTCATCCTCACATTTATAAAACTAAAGTTATTTTATTAACTAAATTAAAGGATGAAATAGAGAGCACAAACGTAAATACAATTGTAGATATTAAAACGATTGAAAGCATTCTTTTTTCTTTTTTATTTGAAGATTAATTTTAATAAAAAAAAGTTTGAATGAAATACTTGTTAAACAATGTTAGCTGATCAACAATCTCCAGCATTATTCCATTCCGTTAACTCTACATTACATAAAGCTTCCAATTCCTCACATTAAGAGCTTGAAAAAAGCACTTAATTTTTGCCTTTGCGCTTTTTTGATTCATTTTCATAAAGAGCTGCAGAACAAGGTGCAGACATTCGTGCAGGGAATAAGGAGTTCTTCATTCCCTTAGCTTTGTTACAAAAAATATATCTGCAAGGGAATTAGAGTGATTGTACTATTTTAGAAATTTTAGGTTTATATAGTTTCAAATAAATACATTGGAAATTCCCTTGCATATACCACAATAGCCCTACTGCGGTGAAACATCCTCGCACGGGCTATTTGTTTATTTTTTTTCACACGCACGCTCATTCCTCACCCGCAGCTACTTTTTCACCCAAACCCTTTAATGATATGCTGCGCAAGTCTTTTTATTGGGTGAAACCGCTGCTTAATAATTTGCGCTCGCCTGCTGCTCACTGCGGGCTTATCGGGTTGTCACAGTTTTTGATAGCATCCATTTTGCATATAATTTAATCACTCCTTATCACTCGCAATTAAAACATATTGCAAACGCGCACAAGAGTAAATATTCCGTTCATCATTCATCGTTTTGGCACTTCTTAAATTTAAATAAGTATCGTAATTAGATTTCTCTTAAGCATCGATGAAGAGATAATTAATTGAGTTCCAAAGTGAAGTGCACAGCACTCTTCATTCTTCTCTACATATCTACACTTGTCTTTCCTACAGCTTCAAAAACTCCGCCAACCCTGTGTTTTCAACATAGTCGTGGCACGCAGTTATGCTGAAAAAGCAACCTGCTCTTGCCACAACACCCTCCGTTCAACGAGCTGGCGGCGAGCTCCCGCTTACGCAAAATATTTCTTTCACGATAAACATTTTTTAAAATACAATAATTCAGTTTTTTAACTTTTAACTAACAATACTGCATTTAGTTCATTAAGATATAACAAGTGTTAGAATCTCACATTGCATCTCTTATAACTAATAAAACTTCAAACATCTTAAACATTCATTCAACTAATTTTTGATCCGAATAAAAAGTATGCAAATTTAATTTCCTCCCTTTCGCCAGCCGCATATTTTGTTGTAAAGGTCAAGATGAATTCCCTGGAGAACCTCCACCTATAAAAATTAGTTTTCAAATCATATTTATAACTCAGGTTGTGTTCTCTAGGGAAACCTTGACAACAAATCCTCGGAACTAATACAGTCATTCTTTTTTCTAATTCGGCTCAAAAAATAGATGAGCCATTAAATTCCAACAAGATGACTGAACTAAGGTACACAATCAAATCTCACAAAATCGGTAGAACCTATAACCAACCACATTTTTACATCCAAAATAAAGGCTTGAATAGTGGTAGAGCTCTTCATAAACCTATACCAAATTGTTTCGTTGTAACAACAGAAACAGAAGAACAGCGTAAATCACTATACTATCTATGTCAAACATTACAGGTAGGAAGGTATTTTAAATATTACATCATTGGAAGTGTAATACCTTTTATTAGAATAGATGATACCAGAAAAGTGCTTAATACAGCAATTCAAAATTATAAGGAACAACAGTGGCAGTTAAAGATAGAGAAGCTTAAAAAGGTTACAGCTTATGAGAAAAATCTAAGGCAACAACTCGAAACTATAGGACAATTAAAGTTAGCTTTGTTGAGGACTTAATTAATTAGGTGAGCTCATCGCTCTTCTGTTATTTGTTCCCGCCCACCCAACCCTTTCCACTTCGTGGAGGAGTAATTGCGTGCGCAGTAGCTAACTTCTAATAAGCATTTATACAGACTATATTGACTTATACAATGAACCTTGTTCAGTATTATAAGTAGTACCTCTGAACTTCTATAGATCGTAATAAATTAAGAGATATAAAAACCAGAAATTACTCCAGCCATAACAGTATTATTACTCCATTTATTCTATTAACATCATTTTAATATGTGAATAGCTTCATTTTTATCAATCTTATAATAAAAAAATTAAATTTTATATATGCGATTACCCACTCTATAGCCCCCGGCCCCGCCAAAATTTAGGGAAAAGTGAAAGTGCAAGAGAGGATTTGAATTCTTATAATTATAATATTTCAAAAAGAGAGGATGGTGTAGTCATTTTATTTTAATAGTAAAAACCTGTCTTATATTTTATACAAAAAAAATATTAATAATATAAATTTATAACCGTTTGATTATATGATTCTTACTCATCAAAAAAGAAAGAAGATTATCCAACTTGTTTAATCTCCATAATTTTAAAATGTTCTGCAAATATTCTGCAAATGAAAAATAAAAAAAGCTTTCAATCTCTTGAAAGCCCTTGTTTTACTAGTGGAGAAGATGGGAGTCGAACCCACTACCTCTTGACTGCCAGTCAAGCGCTCTAGCCAGATGAGCTACATCCCCAATAAAAATTAATTATTTTCAAAAATAACTAAAAAAGCTTTGCTAATAAATATTAACAAAGCTTTTTTTATATAATTATTTCAGATTAATATCTATAATAGTCTGGTTTAAAAGGACCTTCAACCTCAACACCAATATACTTTGCTTGGTCTTCACGTAAAGTTTCTAATTCAACACCAATTTTAGCTAAATGTAAACGTGCTACTTTTTCATCTAAATGCTTTGGTAACATATATACTTTATTTTCATAAGCATCTCTATTATTCCAAAGTTCTAATTGTGCTAGTGTTTGGTTTGTAAAAGAATTACTCATTACAAAACTTGGATGCCCAGTTGCACAACCTAAATTTACCAATCTACCTTCAGCCAATACAATAATTTCATTGTCACCAACAGTGTATTTATCTACTTGTGGTTTAATTTCAACTTTTGTATTTCCGAACGTTTTGTTTAACCAAGCCATATCAATTTCATTATCAAAATGACCAATGTTACAAACAATTGTTTTGTCTTTCATTGCTTCAAAATGATGCGACTGTACAATATCTTTATTTCCTGTAGTTGTAATCACAATATCAGCATTACCTACAACGGTATCTAAACGTTTTACTTCAAAACCATCCATTGCCGCTTGTAATGCACAAATTGGATCAATTTCAGTAACGGTTACTATTGAACCCGCACCTCTAAAAGAAGCTGCTGTACCTTTACCAACATCACCATAACCACAAACAACAACTCTTTTACCTGCTAACATTACATCCGTTGCGCGTCTAATAGCATCAACTGCACTTTCTCTACAACCGTATTTGTTATCAAATTTAGATTTTGTTACTGAATCATTTACATTAATTGCAGGCATTGGCAATGTTCCTGCTTTCATTCTGTCGTATAAACGGTGAACACCAGTTGTGGTTTCCTCACTTAAACCATTAATTCCTGCAGCTAACTCTGGGTATCTATCCAAAACCATATTGGTTAAATCTCCCCCGTCATCTAAAATTAAATTTAATGGTTTTTTATCTTCACCAAAAAATAAGGTTTGCTCAATACACCAGTCAAATTCTTGCTCATTCATTCCTTTCCAAGCGTACACAGAAACTCCTGCAGCAGCAATTGCCGCAGCAGCTTGGTCTTGTGTAGAGAAAATATTACAAGAACTCCACGTAACCTCAGCACCTAAATCTACCAATGTTTCAATTAAAACAGCAGTTTGAATAGTCATGTGTAAACAACCCGCAATTCTTGCTCCTGCTAAAGGTTTTTGTCCTTTAAACTCTTCTCTCAAACTCATTAAACCTGGCATTTCTGCTTCCGCTAATTGAATTTCTTTACGCCCCCAATCTGCAAGATTGATGTCTTTTACTTTATATTTTACGTAAGTTGATGTTTCTGTACTCATATTTATTAAATTTGCTTGTTTATTTAAAACAATTAAAAGTTTATAATTTTTTTAGATTTTGCAAAAGTACAAAATCCATTTGACAAACTAAATGCCTTTATATAAAACAATTAAACCGAATGCTTTTACCTCAATTTTTGTATGGAAAATTGAAGAGTCTTTTGATGAATTAAATTCAGCTATTAAATTAACCGATAGAAGTTTGGGCAGAATTCAATCCATGAAATCTGAATTACATCAACGTGGTTTTTTAAGTGTGCGTCATTTGCTAAAAGAAGCCGGATATACGGATGCTGATTTGTATTATAATGAAAATGGAAAACCTCATTTAAAAGATGGAAAACACATTTCTATAACGCATTCTTTTAATTTCTCTGCAATAATTATTAGTACTGTTGAAGTTGGAATTGATATTGAAAAGAACAGAGAAAAAATAAAAATCATTCAACATAAATTTGTCAATTTTGAACGTTGGTTTATTAGTAAAGATGACGATTATATTGAACAATTAACCGTAATTTGGGGTGGAAAAGAAAGTTTGTATAAAATTTATCCGCACGGCGGATTAACTTTTAAAAATGATATAGATATTGAATCTTTTAAAATAAAAGACGGAAAAACCAAAGGGCATATAAAAGCGTATGATATTGATAAATTTTATGCTATTTATTTTGAAATATTTAATGGTTTTACCTTAGTTTATGCTTTAGATACTTTAAAAAATGACTGATTCTATTTTAGCCTACATACAAAAAGCATCAAAAAAAGGTGAAAAATTATTAGCCATTTTACTAGATCCTGACAAAACTACTTTTGAAGAAATTCCTGTAATTTCAAAAAAAATTGAAACCTTAAAAGCTAATTTTATTTTTGTTGGCGGAAGTTTTGTTGAAAAAGGAGTAACATCCGTTTTTGTTAAAAAATTAAAAGAAAACACACAAATTCCTATCGTACTTTTTCCTGGAGATTATAGTCAAGTAACCAATAAAGCGGATGCATTGTTGTTTTTATCGTTACTTTCTGGTAGAAATCCAGAATATTTAATTGAACAACAAATTAAATCCGTTCCGTTTTTAAAAAATTCCACCTTAGAAATTATTCCAACAGGGTATATTTTAATTGATGGTGGTACAAATTCATCAGTACTAAAAGTGAGTAAAACAACTCCAATTGCTCAAAATAATATAGATTTAGCTGTTTCCACCGCAATTGCTGGAATGTACAAAGGCAAACAATTAATTTATTTAGAGGCCGGAAGTGGTGCAAAAATACCTGTTAACTTAGATTTAATTTCAGAAGTTAAAAAAAATATTACTATTCCATTAATTGTTGGTGGTGGAATTAAAACCAAAGAACAACTAAATAATGCCTTTAAATATGGTGCAGATTTGGTAGTTATTGGAACTGCATTTGAACAAAATAATTTTTAAATGATAGAAATTTTCAACTTTTTATTTGGACAATATTCCACATACGATTCTTTAGACATTGTGTTAGAAATTATAGCTGTTATTTTTGGTTTCTTATCAGTTTGGTACTCAAAACAAAATAACATTTGGGTTTTCCCAACAGGAATGATTAGTACTTCTATTTTTGTATATTTATTGTTAAAATGGGGGTTGCTTGGCGACATGATGATTAATGGATACTATTTTATTATGAGCGTTTATGGTTGGTATATTTGGACACGAAAAGTAGATGCAACGCACGTTACCCCAATTTCTAAAACAAGTTTAAAAGAACATTTACTAAGCTTTCTAATTTTTATTGGCACACTATTTTTTGTATACGTTGTATATAATTATTTTGATAAATGGACGAGTTGGGTAGCTTATGTAGATTCCATTACAACAGCTATTTTCTTTGTAGGAATGTGGTTAATGGCAAAAAGAAAAATAGAAAACTGGATTTATTGGATTATTGGAGATATTATATCAATTCCTTTGTATTTTTATAAAGGATTTACATTTACAAGTCTTCAATATTTTGGATTTACATTTATAGCAATATTTGGATATTTAGCGTGGAAAAAACACTTAAACAACAACCCAGCAACTTAATAAAAGTTGTGTTATTTGGACCTGAAAGTACAGGAAAAACTACCATTTCAAAAATGCTTGCTCGACACTATAATACAGTTTGGGTTCAAGAATATGCACGTGAGTATTTACAAGATAAATGGAATAATAAACGTGAATTATGTGCTGGAAGTGATCAACTTCCAATAGCTTATGGTCAAATTAAACTAGAAAATTCCTTAGCTAAAAAAGCCGAAAAACTCCAAATTTGTGATACTGATTTACTAGAAACTGTAGTGTATTTTGAAAATTATTACGACAAAACCGTTGATCCTGAATTAAAAAAAGCCGCACTATCCAATAAATATGATTTGTATTTACTAACCTATATAGATACAACTTGGGAAGCTGATGATATACGTGAAAACCCTCATCATCGTTTAGAAATGTTTAAAACTTTTGAAGCTGAATTAATAAAATATAATAAACCATATATTTTATTAAAAGGTAATTTAGACACACGTTTAAAAATTGCGACTAAACAAATTGATAAATTGTTAAAAGCTAAATTTATTTAATAAAAAACATTTAAAATATTGAATCTGGAAAGAATTATACACGAACTAAATTTTAAAGCCGTTAGAAGTAGCGGAGCTGGTGGGCAACATGTAAACAAAGTTTCTTCAAAAATTGAATTAATTTTTGATCTTCAAAATTCTTCTGAATTAACTGATGATGAAAAAATACTTCTTACTAAAAATCTACAATCAAAATTAACAAAGGAAAATGTGCTATTATTACAATGTGATGAAAGTAGAAGTCAGCATAAAAATAAAGAAATAGTTATTAAACGTTTTTTAGAACTTATTAAAAATGGTTTAAAAGTTCCTAAAAAACGAAAAGCTACAAAACCAACCAAATCTAGTGTAGAAAAACGGATTGAAAAAAAGAAAAACATTGCTTTAAAAAAGGTGTTAAGACAAAAACCTAAATTTTAATTGTATAAATATTTTTCTAAAACTATTCTAAAATACAATTATTATAACTAAGTTTGCAGTGTCTCAAAAGGGGTGCCAATAACGGCTGAGATCAAACCCAATGAACCTGAACAGGTAATGCTGTTAAGGGAAAACTAAACACAACGTGTTTAATGGCAAACCAGTTAATTATTCAAATCATCGATTAATTACCTCTTTTTAAATCGTTTTATTTTATAAAAAAATGAAACAAAAATTTAATTATTATTTTCAAAAAGTGAAGCTATTAGTAGCTTTAGTATTGATGGCATTTAGTGTTCAAACAAATGCACAAGAATTATTTAAACTATCTGGCAAAGTTACAGATGGAACAACTCCTTTACCCGGAGCCAGTATTTTAATTAAAGGAACTACAAATGGAGTTGCTTCAGATTTTGAAGGAAACTTTACTATTTCCTTAAAAAAAGGAACGTACACTATAGTTGTAAACGCCATTAGCCAGCCAAAAGAAGTTATTGTAAACTTAAACAAAAACACTTTTATCACTATTGATATGGCTGATAGCTTTATTAATCTAGAGGAAGTTTTAGTTTCTGCCGTTCGTGTAAAAGGTTCTTCACCGGTTACACACAGCAATGTCACCAAAAAAGATCTTGAAAAACGTAACTTAGGACAAGACATTCCTGTTTTGCTTAATTACTTACCATCAGTTACAAGTTCATCTGATGCGGGAGCTGGTGTTGGTTATACCTACATAAGAGTTAGAGGCTCTGACGCTTCAAGAATTAATGTTACTTTAAACGGAATTCCTTATAACGACACTGAAAGTCAAGGTACTTTTTGGGTTAATTTAGGTGATTTCACCTCTTCTACTCAAAGTTTACAATTACAACGCGGTGTTGGAACCTCCACAAATGGATCAGGAGCTTTTGGAGCAAGTTTAAATTTATTAACAGATGCTATTTCGGAAAATCCTTACGGACAATTAAGTACTGCTTTTGGGTCATATAACACCCAAAAACATACCATAAAATTTAGTACTGGAAAAATAAATGACCATATTGAAATTGCAGGTCGTTTTTCTAAAATTGATTCAGATGGCTATATAGATAGAGCTTTTTCTGATTTAAAATCCTACTTTTTACAAGGATCATATATTGATGATAACACCTTAATTAAGGTGATAACTTTTGGAAATGAAGAAAAAACTTATCAGGCTTGGTATGGGTTAAGCGCAGAAGAACTTAAAGAAGATAGAAAGCAAAATCCATATACGTATGATAATGAAACTGATAATTATTGGCAAGACCATTATCAATTGCATTGGAATGAGAAATTAAATGAAAAATGGTCTACAAATCTTGGTTTAAACTACACAAAAGGAAAAGGATATTTTGAGCAGTATAAAGAAGAAAGCGCTGTTTCAAAATACAATAATATTGTTGAAGCTACTAGCACCGACTGGTATGGAACTCCAGCAACCGATTTAATAGTAAGAAGATGGTTAGATAACCATTTTTATGTTTTAAACTTTAATGCTAATTACAAAAATAAAGAGTATGAAGTAATTTCTGGAATATCCGCAAGTAATTATAAAGGCGATCATTTTGGTGAAGTAATTTGGGCAAAACAATTTGCAGAAAATGCTTCAATTAGAGATCGTTACTATTTTAGTGATGCTACAAAAAATGAATTTAGCATTTACTCAAAAGCTTCTTTTAAATTAAATGAAAACTTAAGTGCGTTGGTAGATTTACAAGAACGATTTGTAAACTATAAAACAGACGGATTAACTTCCGATAGAAATACGCTTGAAATTGATAAATCGTATAGTTTTTTCAATCCAAAATTAGGATTAACATTTAAAATCAACAATTTAAACAGTATTTACACTTCTTTTGCAAGAGCAAACAGAGAACCTAATAGAGATGATTTTAAAAATGGCGATGATGTTAAAAACGAAACTTTATACGATTTTGAATTAGGCTGGCGTTTAAGCAACAATACCATAAGTTTAAACACAAATATGTATTATATGTTCTACAAAAACCAATTAATACAAACAGGTGGATTAAATGATGTGGGTGAGTATTTAAGAGAAAATGTTGAAGATAGTTATCGTTTAGGACTTGAAATTGATGCTAATATCAAACTTTCAAATATGCTTTCTATTAGTCCAAATATAACTTTAAGTTCAAATAAAATTAAAAACTTCATTTTAGAAAGAGATGGTACAAGTAAAAATATTGGAACTACCAATATTTCGTTTTCGCCAAACTTAATTGCTGGAAATTCAATTAACTACCAACCTACTAAAAATGTATCTGTAAACATATTATCTAAAATTGTTGGAGAACAATATTTAAGCAATACCGATACTGAAGCGTCAAAATTAGATAGCTATTTTACAACAGATTTAAATTTAGCTTATGAAATTGAACCAAAATCAATTTTTAAATCCATTACATTATCTGCTCTTGTAAATAACATCTTTAATAAAGAATATGTTGATAGAGGTTACACTTATTTAGATTATTGGTCGGAACCAGGAAATTCTTTTGAAGTTCAAGGATATTATCCGCAAGCAACTAGAAACTTTTTAGTAGGCGCAACTTTTAAGTTTTAATTACTAAATAGCAGTTCGTGAAATTAATAATTTCACGAACTGCTATTTAATTTATTCATTAAAAGAACCATTGTAAAAGCTCATTCCTAATGTGGCTTTTTTAGTATGATCAAATAACGTTGCATTATCCCAATGAGAACCTTGCGCCCATTGCGTACTGCAATTGGTAGCAACCCAAGCAGGTTCCCAGTAAATAATACCTTCGCCCCCAGCATTTTTTACAATTTCTTTTAGTTTATTTAAATAATTTAATTGACCTATTTCGGTTGCAGGATATCCTGTTACCAATGCATTGCTATCTAAAATATTATTTGCACTATCCGCATTTTCTAATGTAAATGGATACGCAGTTTCTACAATCATCAATCTTTTTTTATAAGTATCAACCAACGTTTTTAATGGCGTAGATAAATTATTTAGTTTATACTCCGACCAAATTGGATAATATGATAAGCCAATCCAATCAAAATCTGTAATACCATTTTCGGTTGCATCTTTAAACCACCACAAACCATTTTCAGGTTGGGCAATATGCAACATTACTTCAATATTTTTATTATGCTCTTTTGATATATCCCGAACTGCTTTTATTCCATTATTTAGTAACGTAGAATTTCTAACCCAATCAATAGGCCATTTTAAATCGCCATGTTGTAAAATCATTGGATTTATTTCATTTCCAACTTGTACAATGTCTGGCAATAAATTTGCAACAGCTAACTTATTTAAAGTTTGGTAAGTATAATTGTATAGTTGTGTTGATAAAGCTTCTGTATTATCAATGTTTGAAAGCCAAGCAGCTGGAATTTCCTGCTTTCCAGGATCTGCCCAAGTATCAGAATAATGAAAATCTAACAATACTTTCATTCCTTCAGCTTTTGCTTTTGAAATTGTTAGTTTAACATCTTCATAATTAGAATAGCTTGTCCAAGTTGGATTATTCCATAAACGAACACGAATTAAATTTGCACCAGCTTCACTAAAAATTGCATAAGGATTTTTTACAATTCCTTCACTATTTTTGTAGGTAGCTCCGCAATCTAACATTTCATTTACATAAGATAAATCAGCGCCATAATAAAAACTAATTTCTTTATCTGGGTTTTGGTCAATAGTATCATCATTTTGAGCGATACTTGAATCTCCGCATGAAAAACAACAAATAAGCAGTATAAGTTGTATAATTTTTAATAGATATTTCATTTAATAAAATTTATAATTGTAATTTTTACATTTATAAAGATATGTAAAATATTTAATTAATTTATATTGATCTTAATATAAAAGTAATTACTAAAATTTAGAAATATTACAAGTATTTTAACTACTTAAAAAAGTAGCTCCACCAGGACTCGAACCTGGATCAAAAGTTTAGGAAACTTCTATTCTATCCCTTGAACTATAGAGCCTTAAATGCTCAATAAAATTAGCAATAATATATTAGCCTTTAAAACTATTTCCAAAAAGCTTTTCAATTTCATCTTTCTTAAAAAATGAGCTTGATCCAAAGGTGTTTAATAATAAATTGTTTTGCATTATTTTAACCAAACGTTCACCGTCAATAATATTATATTGAAATTTAATTATAGTATCATTCCCAGTTTTTAAAATTATTTGATGACTTTTCTTATTTTTAAAACCATCCATTAAAATAGAATAAATACTTTCTTTAAATGCAAAATGAAAGGTGTTTTCAACTACCTTACTTTCAGTAGAATTAATATCGGAATATGTTAAGGCATATTTATCGTTTAATTTTAAAAGCTTAAGGGTATGTTTGCCATTATTTATAAACCCTATTTCTTGACTAGAAACAACATTTGAAAATAAAAATACAATTAGAATAACTATTATACGCATTTAAATGTGAAAATTAACTTAAATTTTGTTTCAAATTAAATAAAAACTATCGCAAAAATAAACTTATCTTTCAGATATTGCCATAAAATATATAATAATTAAGAAACATTAAAAGATTGCTTATTAAAAAAGAAAATATTTATTATCGTCCAAACTGCATTTACACTTTCTGGTGATAGAGAAAAATCAATTTCGGTAGGTTGTAATAATTACATTCCAAAACCATAAAAATGACGAGTTACTTCCTATAATTCAAGAGCATTTATAATCATTCCTGAATTTAAATTATTATAAATAACAAATTGATGTTTAATGTTTGGTTTATTTCATTTATTAGTTTTCTTATTTTAATAGCAAAAATGTTACAAAACATCTAGATGTTTTTGTAAAAATATCTAGATGTTATATCATAAACATCTAGACGTTTTATTTTAACTGCTTTGCTATTTAGCAAAACTTCTTATTAAATTTACACAATTAATTAGTTAAATAACCTATAAAACAATAGTATTAAAAGAGATATTTTAATAAACGTAGGGTATCTGAATTCTTAAAATTTAAATTAAATAGTTGTATTTATAAAAAATATGACCTAAAATGAGTTTATTAAAAGACTGACCTTAAAATATTTAACCTCCATTCCAATATAAAAACATGAATTTCAACAAAAATTTTGCACAAACGTTGTGCATAAAAAAGGTTCAAATAAAAACCCAACTTGTACAGGTTGGGTTTTTATAAATATGCTATTTCAATGTGTTTTTTAAATAGCTGGTACCATCACTATTGGAGTAATAGTAATTACTGTTCCTAAAGTAACGGTAATTAGCGGAGATTCATAATCTTCATAAGCTACTTGGTCAACAATTTTTAATTTATAATCTCCAGCTGCAAGTCCCTGAATTAAAAAGTCACCTGTTAAATTAACACCTGTTTCTGTCACATACACATCATCGGCAGTATATACCTGAACAATAGTGTTTTCTAAAAATTCTCCTGATACATTTCCTGCAATTGATCCTGAATTCACTTCAGCATTAACCCTAATTACAGGTTTTAAATTATACGTTCCAGCACCTGTCATTACAATTGATTTTTGCACATCCCAGTCCAGTATAAATGTATACGTAAAGCCAGCATCTAATGTGGTGTTCAAATTTAATTTTAAACCCGATTGCATAGCACTTGGTGTATTTAGAGGTTTCAAATCCGCTTCCCCGTCTATTTTAAGTGTATTGCCATCTCCTAAAACCAATCTTATTTGTTTTAACTTTCCAGAAGGAATTAATTGATCTGTTAATAAAAGGCTATTACCTGCAATAAGTGTAGTTAAATTAACATTAATAGGGTAATCTTCTGGAGTTCCAAAACTTACCCAACCAGCTTCTTCACTATCACTATTGTTGTACTGAATATCTACAATATTAACATTCACTTCTAAATAATCTCCAGGCGCATCAACTAATTTTAATTGAATTCTTGCTGTATCGCCTTCATCATCATTAGCACATCCATTGACTGCTAACATTACAACCATTACTGTAATTGCTACAAAATAATTTTTTTTAAATTTCATCTTATGTATGTTTTAAATTAATAAAAAACTAATGTGTTACAAATTTGAGAGGTTTAAAACACAAACATGTTACAAAACTTTATATAAAACTTATATAATTCACACATATATTTCTAAATGAAGACTAAAAATATTTACTAAAGCCTTACCTTTAAAAAAGATAGTTATTGTGGCTCAAACTATATTTGCGCTTTCTGGCGATAAAGAAAAAATAATTTCGGTAATTTGTAATGATGCTATTGCAAAACCCACAAAAAAGACGACTTACTATCTATAATTCAAAAGGACTTAAAATAATTCTTGATTTTAAATTATTAGATAGCTAATTTTATTACTTTTTGAAAATATTGCACAAATTTTTTGCATAAAAAAACTTTTAAATTGTTTTAAAGGCTTTAGCAAAAATTGCTCGCTCTATTACTCGAGATTGTAGCCAACATTTCGTAAATTTACGGTTTAAAGAGGTAATAAATATGTTTTAAACCTATATTAAATGATGTAGCTAATTCACTTTTTACTGAGCATTTACTATGATAATATATTTATTATCAATCGTTTAATTATTAATTCACAGTTTGTGGCTTTTGAAAATATTTTTGTATGAGTGACTCTAATTTAGATTTGTTAATAGGTTTTGATATATAATCATTACATCCTGCATCCAACGATTTTTCCCTATCTCCGGCTAAACCATATGCCGTTTGTGCAATAATAATTACATCTTTATTAAACTTCCGTATTTGACGTGCTGCTTCAAATCCGTTCACTTCAGGCATTTGAATATCCATTAAAACTAAATCAATATTAGGATTGTTCTGACAAGCTTCTATGGCTTCTTTGCCAGTTATTGCCGTTATAATTTCATTACTAAACTCACTTACGTTTAAAGAGAGCAACATTTCTGATGTTTCATCATCTTCGGCAATGAGTATTTTTAAATTTTTAATATGATTTTCTGAATTGGAAGTAACATCAATTTCTTTGGTGTTCATTTTTACTTTCAGTTCTACATTGTAAGGTAATGTGAAATAAAATGTTGAACCAATACCTTCTTCGCTTTCAACCCATATTTTGCCTCCAAGCATTTCTACATATGCTTTGGTAATTGACAAACCAAGACCTGCTCCTTGCCTTGCCATTGTATCTTCTATGTCAGCCTGAATAAAACGTTCAAAAACAGCTTGCTGCCTTTCTTTTGGTATTCCAATACCCATATCTTTTACAAAAAACTCTATGTAACCTTCTTTTTTTTCATAACCAAATTCTATAACACCTTTATTAGAATATTTAATGGCATTTTTAACAAGGTTGGTTAATATTGCAAACAATTTTTCGCGGTCGGTTTTAATGATAACTTCTTTTGATGGTAAGGTCTTTTTCAAGAAAAGTTGCATTCCTTTTGCTTCAACCTCTGGTTTAAAAAAAGTATAAATGTATTCTACTTGTTCATTTATATTAGATTCCTTAAGGTCTAATTTCATTAAGCCAGCTTCTATCTTTGAAATATCAACAATATCATTGATGATGTTTAGCATTCTTTTTCCACTTTTCTCAATAACCCTAATGTAATTTTGTTGCTGTTCGCCGGAAAGGTTTGGTGTTTTTAAAAGTTCTGAAAACCCAAGGATTCCATTCATTGGCGTACGAATTTCGTGACTCATATTAGCCAAAAATGCAGATTTTAAACGATCGGCTTGTTCTGCTTTTTCTTTGGCTTTTATTAATTCTTGTTGAGTGCTATTTTGTCTTGTTATATCTCGGCCAATTGAAGTTATTTTAATTATTTCTGTTCCTTTTCGCTCAATATGTAAATTCCATTCCGTATCGGATATTTCTCCACTTTTATTTATTTGTCTATTTTCAAAATAAAAATTGTTATTTTTTGAATTTATTAATTCTTCAAATTTGGATTGTGTATAATCTTTATCTTCTGGATGCACAAAATCAAAAGTTCTCATACCTATGCACTCGTTTGGAGACAAACCATAGAATTTATTTGAAGCATGATTTACAAATAAAATCTTCCCTTGACCATCAACAACTGTTATTAGGTCGCTGGAAGTTTCCACAACATCTTTATATGATTTTTCGCTTTTTTCTGCTTTTTCTTTGGATAAGATTAATTCTTGTTCTGTATATCGTAATAAATTTAGATGTTTTTTAAGGAAAATGTAAAATATGAGTGCGGTAACAAATACAAAAAACCATCCTTTGTATGTTTGAATTTCGGTTAAAAGATTTGCATTATCTATAATCAAATATAGAAGTTTGTCTGAAAATATTATCCAAACACCTCCTAAAAATAAATAGGCTAAGGTAATGCGATATTCAAATTTAAATTTTTTCATTTGTTTTACTTTGACACTCTATAAATAGATACTTTTTCGAAGAGAAAGTTATCATTTAACCAAATTTAAATTATTTTTTTTTTAAAATACCCTATTTTTCAATTATTTAGAATTCATTTTTTAATACTATTTCGGCCTTTTAAAAAATAAATTCTCTGAAATCATCTGTAAAAAGTAGACTAAATTATCCTATCTAATTAAAGTATGTTTTCAACATCTTTAAATTTGAAAAATCTTAATATAAAAGGATTTCAAATCGATTTTCTTGAGACCTTTAGTATATTTTTAATAACAAAAAAGCCTCTACATTTCTGTAAAGGCTTTAACAAAAGTTGTAACCAAGCTTCCGTATTTTTACGATTAATAGAGGTAAACCGAACTCTTTAAACTAAATTGTTAAAATCAGTCCACTTTTTTTAACGTCATAAATCTAATTATGAAGTTTAAAAGAATACTTGATACTTTTGTAAAATAGATTTTTTAGTACCAAGCACCCTAATTAGTCATTTTTATTTAAAAAGTAAAGGAACAAAATCTGAAAGGTAAACTCTCCAATTTCTCCAAATATGTCCACCTTCAGATTCTGAGTATTGATAGTTCATATCTAAATCATCTAGTTTTTGTTTAAACTCTTGATTTGCATCGTAAAGAAAGTCTGACGTACCAATTGAAATCCAATAAAGTTTGTATCCATTTTCTTTTTGAGATTTTAAAGTTTCATCAATATTTTCATAAACTTTTGAAGTAACACCATCTCTGGGTACAAAAGCTGCAGAAAACAATCCAACATAATCAAAGGTATTTGGATAATATCTTGAAATATGCATTGAATGATAACCTCCCATTGAAAGGCCCGCAATGGCACGATGTTCTTTATCGGCTATAACTTTATAGTTATTTTCTGTAAAATTAACAATGTCCATGAAATTCTCTTCATAGGTTCCATCCATTTGTTTTGAAACCATAAATTGAGGTTTGTAAAATCCATCACGACCTTCACCTGGAGCAGCATCCTGAATTACATTTCCATTAGGCATAACAACTAGCATAGGTTTTGCCTTTCCTTGATTTATTAAGTTGTCCATGATTTGTGAAGTACGCCCCAAATCCATCCAAGCTTCTTCATCACCACCAGCTCCGTGAAGTAAATAAAGAACAGGATATTTTTCGGTTGATTGTTCATATCCCGGTGGTGTATAAACGGTTAATCTACGTTTCATATCTAGTCCTGAAGAAGCATACCATCTTTTGGCTACAGTACCATGAGGAATATCATTCACTTTATATAAATCTGCTTGTTCACCACTAATAATAAAAACATTAGTAACAGTTCCAACATCTCTAATTAAAAAAGGATTATTAGGATCAGAAATAGTTAATCCTTCAACAATAAATGAATAACCATATAATTCAGGAGTTAAAGCATTAGTTGTAAAAGACCAAATACCTTTTTCATCTTTTGCTAGTTCAGCTTTACCAGGTGCATCCATTTCACCATAAGGTGTTTGTATTTTTTCAGTTGGTAAAAAATCTCCAGTTATTTGAACAGCAGTTACTTCTGGCGCAAATAATCTAAATGTTACTGAATTATCATCATTTATTTCAGGCGAAATAATTTGTTGCCCACCCCACAATGCCTGTTGACTATATGTACTAATGTGCATGAAAATGATAGCGAAAATTAATAATAAGGTTTGTTTTTTCATGATTTAAATTTATAATTAATATTTAAAATTGATACGTTATTTTTTTAATTCATTAATTTTTTGTTGTGGAATTAATGCTTTACTTACTGTTTCTAAATTTAAATCTTCTGATACTGTAAATGTATTTTTATCTCTAATATCTTTAGATGATGCACCTACTTTTAAAATATATTCGCCAGATTCTACAACCCAACCAGAGTTTTTTTCATTAAAAGAAGCAAAATCCATTGCTGCTATTTTAAAAGTTATTCTTTCGCTTTCACCAGGTTGAAGTGATTTGGTTTTCGCAAACGCAACAAGTTCTTCTTCTGGTTTTCCAAGTTGTCCTTGAGGAGCGCTAATATAAATTTGAACCACTTCTCTACCGGCAATATGACCAGTGTTTTTAACATCAACATAAATTTGTAGGTTGTCTTCAAATTTGTTAGAATTTAAATGAAGATTGCTAAATTCAAAAGTACTATATGATAATCCATACCCAAACTCATAAGCTACAGGAACACCAAAAGTATTGTAATAGCGATAGCCAACATATATACCTTCTTCATAAACAATTTCCCAAGGAACACGTTTCATAAATGAAAATCCTGATTGGTCTGGCTTATCATCTTCTTCGCCTACTAATTTAACTTCTTGTCCAGGAAAATTTTTCGCTGTTGGTGTGTCATCATACGACATTGGGAAGCTTACTGCCAATTTTCCCGAAGGATTTACATCTCCTTTAAGAATATCAACAATGGAATTTCCTGCTTCTTGACCAGGTTGCCAAGCACAAAGAATTGCATCTGGAAGACTATTCCAACTTGCTGTTTCTATTACGCCACCAATGTTTAAAATAACAATTACTTTTTTTCCATTTTTATGAAACGCTTCAGAAACATTTTGAATCATTTCTTTTTCATTTTCATTTAGATAAAAGTCACCAGATTCAGCTTTACGGTCACCTCCTTCACCTGAATTTCGTCCAATAGTAATTAGTGCTATATCATTTTTATTAGCCATTTTTGCTGCTATTTCTTTTGAAACTGACATTTCAGCTACAGGAACTGTACCTCCCATAAAATCGGTTAAAAAATTTCCTGATTTTAAATTTTTAGCTTTTTCGTTTTCTATATGTTTTGTATATATTTCAGCCAATTCACTGTCTGGAGTAAGTCCGCCATTTATTAATCCGTCAAATAATGAAATTGTATAGGCTTCATTCACATCTCCACTACCAGTTCCTCCTGCAATAATATCTAAAGATGTTACTCCAAATGTTGCAATATTTTTAACTTCTTTTAAAATAGGAAGTGCTTTATTATCATTTTTTAATAAAACCATTCCATCAGTTGCAGCCTTGCGTGTAATAGAAGCATGAGCTTCTAAATTTGGTTTATTTGAAATAGAATGATTGTTGAATCTTGGCGTTTTTAGCATTATATTCAAGATTCGTTCTAGATTTCTATCTAATATATTTTCGTCTAATTTTCCTGATTTAACAAGCTCAATAAGTTGTTCAACTTGCTGAGGTGTTCCAGGTTGAATCATATCGTTTCCTGCATTCATTTGTGCCACAAGGTCACTACCTCCGCCCCAATCAGTCATTACATAACCTTCAAAACCCCAGTCGTCTCTTAAAATTTTTGTCAGTAGATCTTCACTTTCAGAAGCATAAGTTCCGTTAATTTTATTATAAGAAGACATAACAGTCCAAGGTTGCGCTTCTTTAACTGCTATTTCAAATCCTTTTAAATAAATTTCTCTTAATGCACGTTCACTAACAATAGTGTTTACAGATAGGCGATTGGTTTCTGAATTATTAGCTGCAAAATGTTTAATTGAAGTTCCAACTTCATTTGATTGTACACCGTTAACCATGGCAGCAGCCATTTTACCTGTTAATAATGGATCTTCTGAATAATATTCAAAATTTCGACCACATAAGGGATCTCGTTGAATATTTAATGCAGGTGCAAGCAAAATATCTGAACCATATTCTTTTACTTCTTCTCCCATTGCTTTACCTACACTATAAACTAAATGAGTATCCCAAGTTGAAGCTAAAACAGTTGCTATAGGAAAAGCTGTACAATAAAAAGTTTGATTAGTATTTTTATGAATAGGCTTAATTCTTAAGCCTGCTGGCCCATCTGTAAGAACTTGACTTGTAATATTTAAAGAAGAAAATTCAGCAGTTACTCCAGCTGTTCCTGGAAGATAAGTCCATAGTTTTTCAACCATTTTTATATAATTAGTGTCTTTAGATTTTACAATTCCATTAAATCCTGAAGGCATTTTAGCCAATATAGAATCAGGCATAAATTTTGTCATTTCTTCAGGTAACTCTATGAGCATACCTGTGCCAATTACCAATTGTGCTTTTTGCTCTAGCGTCATTAATTTTAACATTTTTTGTACTTCACTAATTTCTTTTTCTTTTTTACAAGCTGTAAAAAGTGAAAAACTAAATATACATACAAAAATGAAGGTTGCGGTTTTTAGATTTAGATGTTTCATTAATTATTAATTAGGTTTGGTTTTTAATTTGAAATATTTCCTTTTACTTTTTTTATTTTGTATTAATTATACTTTAAAGTGTCAATACGACACAATGATACAAATTTCATTTGAAATTTCAAATGAAATTCATCATTTATTGCTATTTTGCGCTCATAAATTATTTAATAAAAAATTGGCTATTTCAATTACAAATACTGGAAAAAATTTTTTGAACCACATTTCATTAGATTGTGTAATTTTTGGATTTCATGAAGGTGAGCTAAAAGTGTTATCTCTTTTCTATGAATCTTTAAAACTACATTCTTTACCTGGAGGGTTTATAGGAGTTAATGAGTCACTTGAGGAAGCGGCCCAAGTAGTTTTAAAAGAAAGAACTGGGTTAGATGCTATTTTTTTAAAACAATTTCAGGTTTTTAGTGACTTTGAGCGTTCTAAACAGAATCCCTTAGTTGAAAAAATTACTAAATCTAATACTACAATTAATTCTGATTTTTTTGATCAGCGATTTATTACTGTTGGGTTTTACGCACTTGTAGAATATACGAAAGTGAATCCTACACCCGATTTTATCTCAGACAGTTGCAAATGGGTAAGTTTAAATGAAAAAATCGATTTTATATTAGATCATTCTAAAATAATTAACAAAGCACTCCAATCACTTCGAGAACAACTAAATAGTCAACCAATAGGATACAATCTTCTGCCTGATAAATTTACAATGTCTGAATTGCGAGTACTTTATGAAACTATTTTGGGGAAAGAATTAGATAGAAGAAATTTTCAACGTAAAATAATGTCGTATAATATTTTAAATAAATTAAATGAACGCAGAAAAGGAGGAGCTCACAAATCGCCTTTTTTGTTTGAATTTAATCTTGAAAATTATGAGAAAGCCCTTAATGATGGTTTACAAGGAGGGTGGTAATATATTGAGTTACTTTAAGTTTAAAATAATGAATTACATAAATAGTAAAGGCATTAAAGCAAATAAAAAAGCCTCTACATTTCTGTAAAGGCTTTAACAAAAGTTGCTCCCCCTCTTGACAGAAGCTGCAGCTGGAATTCAATAATTCAAAACTCAATTATAATAAAATTAATGAGTTAACTCTTATCATTCTAAAAGATGATCAACATTTCGTTAATTTCCGTTTATTGAATTTGTGATTTCTTATAATAACCACTAGCTAGAAATTGTTAAAATCAGTCCACTTTTTGCTGACGATTTACAATTTCATTGGCTTCTTAATAAATGAATTATTCTAAACTTTTATATTTATATGCATCAGATGCGATAGAACCAAGAAGTATAGGTTTTAGAAATTTATCCGGCTTTTTGCTGCAAGTCTAGATGAAGTTTGAGGCCGAATGGGATGTTTAAGGTTTTTTAGCTTATAAAAAAATGAGAAGCGGTCTCATAAAATTAAATAAATGGTAATAAAATTGAAATAAGTGGTTTTTTATTGTAACTTTAAGGAAATCAATGTATTGTAAAAACATCAAAAGAAAAGTAAGTTTAATATTATTTGTTACATCTAATATATGTTTAATGGGTTTTGTTGTTATTTTAAATTATAAGGAGAAATAAATTATTATAAGTTACCTAAAGTTTTAATTAAAAGTCTAAGAACTATAATATAGACCTGTAGATCCCCGTAAAATAGTTAATAAGATGAAGATATTTATCAATATACTAATTCTTTGTTTATTAATATTTTCGACTGCCATAACGAAAATATATGGTCAGTGTGCACCAAACTCACTATCATTTGTAGGAGGAGAACCAATTTTCAATTCTGCCTGCGGTAATAACAGTTGGCAAAATCTTAATGGAACAACTCCTTCGGGTAGTACCCTAACCTATAGCTGGGAGGTTTCATTCTTTGGAGGAGCTTATACAACAATTGTAAATGCGAGCAATGTGCCTATCACAACTTCAAATTTAGCTCAAAAGGACATCACCGACTTTATATTAGTGCCTAATTCAAATGCCTCAGGTGATTACAGAATAAGAAGAATAGTTACCGACGCCTCTTCCGGATGTACTAATGTTTCAGAACCTGCTTTTTTATATTATTCAGATAACTTGGGCAGTATTTCAGGAGGAATAATAACGGGTGAAAACCCAATTTGTTTAGGGTCTAGTGGTACTTTGACATTGCAAGGACATACTGGTCCGATTTTAAAATGGCAATCTGCACCAACAAGTACTGGTACCTGGACAGATATAGCCAACACTACATACCAATATTCATACTCCAATCTTACTTCGTCTACTTGTTTCCGTGCACTTGTTGATAATATTTGTGGCGGTACTATAGGCAGTATTGATATCAACGATAAATATTCAGAAACTTTCTGCGTAACTGTTCTAAATGGAACCGCTGGTTTATGGACCGGATTAGTAAGTACCGATTGGTTTGATTGTCTTAATTGGGACGGTGGTTTACCATCAAGTACCATAGATGCTCAAATTCCAACTACACCTTCCGGAGGTTCAAGAATGCCGGTAATAAACAGAGATTCTCCGTTAGCGTCTTTGTATAGTTTTATAGCGAGTTCCCGAGATTTGATTATATCGCCTAGCGCTTCAGTTACCATGGTAAGTACCAGTAATTCAGAATTACAAGTAAGTCGTGATTGGAAAAACAGTGGAGCTTTTATTCCTGGAACGGGAACCGTAACCTTTAATGGTGCCACTTTAAATCAAATTCAGACGATAAATGCAGGAATTAAAACCAATGAAACCTTTTACAATTTAACTACAAACAATTCGGGTGGAGCTTTAGGAATTAGTGTAGAGGATAAATTTGAATTAACGGTTTCAAATATTTTATCTTTATTAAGTGGTGATATCCGATTGACTGGTGAAGCTCAATTGGTTCAGGCAGGAATCGGAATAAATCCAAATCCTATTGGAGGCACGGGAAATATTTTGATAGACCAGCAAGGGCATAAAAATAGTTTTATCTACAATAATTGGTCTTCACCAGTAAGTGCCGATAATTTTACCTATTCAGTTGGTGGCGTATTAAGAGATGGAACATTAATGACAAATACTTTTACAGATGTATCTAATTTTAGTCCTGGTTCCATCACCTTTGGAGATGGCGCCTATTTTGCAGATACTTCAAATTCAGGAGCAATAAAAATAAGTAACCGATGGATATGGACTTACAATTCTACGACTCCTAATACTAATACTGATTGGCAAAATTATTATCAGTGGAATTATGTTGGAAGTTCCGTTGCAATTAATGTAGGAGATGGATTTTGCATGAAAGGAAGTGGTGGAGCAGCAGCTATTGATGCACTTCAAAATTATGTTTTTATTGGTAAACCTAATTCCGGGGATATTATGACCTCCTATTTAAACGAAGATCAAACTTATTTGATAGGAAATCCTTTTCCGTCGGCGCTGGATGCCAACGAATTTATAAGAAACAACATAAAGGATTGTACAGGCTGTACCGGAAGTGCTAATGTGTTTGATGGCACCCTTTATTTTTGGGATCATTTTGGTTTATCCAATAATCATTTATTGGCCCAATACGAGGCGGGGTATGCAATTTATAACTTAATGGGAGGTGTTAGTGCCAAGTCAGATGTTCCATTAACTGCAAGTACGGGTAATTTAGGTTCAAAAGTACCCGAACGGTATATTCCTGTTGGACAAGGGTTTTTTGTAAATGCTTTCGATACAGGAAATTTATATTTCAAAAACGGTCAGAGGGTATTTCAAAGAGAAGTTGTTACTGGAACAAACAGTGGATCGTTATTTATGAAAACAGTTATGTCCAAAAAATCGAAAACCCAGGAAAACCAAGAAACAACTACCGATATGAGACCAAAAATTAGATTGATATTTGATTCTCCATTAGGGTATCGTCGTCCGTTATTGGTTGGTCTGGATGAATATGCTTCTAATCAATTTGATATTGGTTATGATGGCCCTCTCAATGAAGATGGTAAAGAGGATATGTTTTGGATTATTGATAATGGTAAATTTGTAATTCAAGGTGTAAATAACTTTGATTTGGAACAGGTTTTGCCTTTAGGATTTAAAATTAGTGAAACTGGCCTGGCAAGCATTAAAATAGAAGCACTTGAAAATATAGAAGAGGGTGTTGAGCTTTTTATTAAGGATCATTTAACGGGTGAAACTTATAAAATAAACAGTCAGCCATTTGAAGTAATTTTGGAAGCTGGAGAATATTTGGAGAGATTTTCCCTTGTTTTTCAACCTTCTTTAAAAACATTGCAGGAAGTTGCTTTAGAGAATAGTATTTTTATTTATATGAATAATAAGATTTCGGAATTGCAAATTAATAAAATTGTGAATACGGAAATAACAGGGGTAACCCTATTTAATTATTTAGGACTAACCATGAAAACCTGGAAGACTGGCCTTAACAGAAGGATTATTTCTTTACCTCTAAAATTAGCAACAGGTGTTTATATAGTTCAAATAAATACCATAAATGGCACAATAAATAAAAGAATTATTATTGAATAACAGCGAGTAAAAATTAACAAGGAAATCATTTTCTTTCAAAATCCGCAAAGCACGGTTCTGTCGCATATAATGCATATAAATATAAAATTTTGGAATAATTCAGTTATTTAAGAAGCCTATGAGATAAATGATTTGTAGGTTGAACTTTTTGAGTTTAAGAGCTAATCTTTTTTAATCATTCTGACTACTTCTATTACTGAAATAGTTCTTTTGGCTAATGGAAAGACAAAAAAAGATTCTTGGTTGCATCTTATATGAAAAATTCAAAAATTTAAGAGCTGCAGCCACCCCATTCACTCCAGAGATTGTCTCTATACTCAATGCCAGTAAGGTTTTGGAAAAGTCTAAAAACAAAAAAGCCTCTACATTTCTGTAAAGGCTTTAACAAAAGTTGCTCCCCCTCTTGGGCTCGAACCAAGGACCCTCTGATTAACAGTCAGATGCTCTAACCAACTGAGCTAAGGAGGAATTTATTCTCTTTTGCGAGTGCAAATATACAAGGTTTTCTTTTTTCTGCAACAATTTTCATTAAAAAAATTCATCTTTTTTTAAAATCATTTGTAAGTAATTGAAAACTAAATTTAAACATCTTTAAAATTTTGTCATTTTTTTATTAACTTCATATTAATTCTTTTAAAAACACCGAGTTAAAATACACTTTTTTAGATTGAAGTGTTGTTTTTTGATAAAAATATAATTATTTCAAAAAAAAATCAATTAAAATGGTTGTTGTGCTAAAAATTGTATTTTTACCCCGTAAAATAATACATATAGACTACTAACAAATACTATGGATAAATTTTCATTTTTAAATGCTGTACATACTGGCTATATTGCCGATGTTTATGACCAGTATTTAATAAATCCTGACTCAGTTGAGCCTAGTTGGAGAAGCTTTTTTCAGGGATATGATTTTGCTAACGAAAAATATTCTTTAGCAGATGATTCAGCAACTAACAATATAAATATTAAAGTTCCTGAAAATGTTTTAAAGGAATTTAAAGTTATTGACTTAATTAATGGTTATAGAACCAGAGGACATTTGTTTACAAAAACAAATCCTGTTCGCGCCAGAAGACAATACACACCAACTTTAGCTATTGAAAATTTCGGACTCTCTGAAAAAGATTTAGAAACTGTTTTTGATGCAGGAGAATTAGTTGGATCGGGCAAAAACACTTTACGAAACATTATTAAACATTTAGAAACCATTTATTGCGATTCTATTGGTGTTGAATATATGTACATTCGTAATCCTGAAGAAATTAAATGGTTTCAAAGTCAACTTACAAAAAACTCAAACCATCCTAATTATTCTACCGAATCAAAAAAATACATCTTAAAAAAATTAACACAAGCTGTTACTTTCGAAAACTTTTTGCAAACTAAATATGTTGGTCAAAAACGCTTTTCATTAGAAGGAGGTGAAACTTTAATTCCTGCAATTAGTGCAGCAATTAGAAATGCTGCTGAAATTTATGATGTTGATGAGTTTGTACTAGGAATGGCGCACAGAGGACGATTAAATACGTTGATAAACATTTTTAGAAAACCAATTCATGAACTTTTTAGTGAATTTGAAGGGAAAGATTTTGAAGATGAAACTATTGATGGTGATGTAAAATATCATTTAGGATTAACTACTTATAAAACCCTAAGAAACAATAAAGAACTAAAAATGAATTTAGTTCCTAACCCATCACATCTAGAAACCGTGGGCCCTGTGGTTGAAGGAATTTCACGTGCCAAAATTGACAAAGATTATGGCGGCGATAATTCTAAATTATTACCAATAATTGTTCACGGAGATGCAGCAATTGCTGGTCAAGGCTTAGTATATGAAGTTATACAAATGAGCAAATTAAACGGTTATACAACTGGTGGAACAATCCATGTAGTTGTAAATAACCAAATAGGTTTTACAACCAATTATTTAGATGCACGTTCAAGCACCTACTGTACCGATGTTGCTAAAGTAACGTTATCTCCAGTTTTACACGTAAATGCAGACGATGTTGAAGCTGTTGTTCACGCAATTGAATTAGCATTAGATTTTAGAATGAAATTTAAGCGTGATATTTTTATTGATTTATTAGGCTATAGAAAATATGGACATAATGAAGGTGATGAACCAAGATTTACGCAACCTAAATTATACAAAGCCATTGCAAAACATGATAATCCAAGAGATATTTATGCTAAAAAATTAATTGAAGAAGGTTCAATTGATATTACTTATTTAAATAAAACAATTGATGACTTTAAAAATTTATTAGAAGAAGAATACCTTAAATCAAAAGAAGCAGAAACTTCCAAAGTAAGAGAATTTATGGAAGACGCTTGGAAAGGTTATACCCGAAGAGATTTAGAAGATATGCTAATTTCTGAAGATACTTCCTATGAAGAAGAAAAATTAAAATCAATTGCAAAAACCGTATCTACAGTTCCAGAAGGCGTTAAGTTTTTAAGAAAAGCTGAAAAAATATTAATGGACAGAAACAATATGGTTTTTGAAACCGATGCGATAGATTGGGGAATGGGAGAAACATTAGCATACGGAAGTCTGTTGCAAGAAGGTTATGATGTTCGTATTTCTGGACAAGATGTTGAAAGAGGTACTTTTAGCCACAGACACGCAATTTTACGTGATGAAATTTCTGAAGAACGTATAAATTTATTAAATACAATAAATGATAAAAAAGGAAATATGACTATTTATAATTCCCTTTTATCAGAATATGGTGTACTAGGTTTTGATTATGGTTATGCCATGGCAAATCCTAATGCGCTAACCATTTGGGAAGCTCAATTTGGAGATTTCAGTAACGGCGCACAAATTATTTTCGACCAATATTTATCAGCTGCTGAAGATAAATGGAAACTACAAAATGGCTTAGTAGTATTATTACCACACGGTTACGAAGGTCAAGGTTCAGAACATTCATCTGCACGTATGGAGCGTTTTTTACAATTATGCGCCATAGATAATATGATAGTTGCAGATTGTACAACTCCTGCAAACTTTTATCATTTATTACGTCGCCAAATGAAACGCGATTATAGAAAACCTTTAATTGTATTTACACCAAAAAGTTTGTTACGCCATCAATTGGCAGTTTCAAAATTAGATGAATTTGCAAATGGAAGTTTTCAAGAAGTAATTGATGATACAATTGATAAAAATAATGTAACTAAATTAGTATTTTGTACCGGTAAATTTTATTACGATTTAATTGCAGAAAGAACAACTTTAGAGAGAAATGATGTGGCTTTTGTTAGAATTGAACAATTATTTCCATTACATATAGAAAAATTAAAAGCCATCATTGAATCGTACCCAAATGTAAAAAAATATGTTTGGGCGCAAGAAGAACCAGAAAATATGGGCGCTTGGAGTTATATGTTGCAACGTTTTAGATTGGTGCATTTAGAAGTGGCTTCACAACCATTTTACGCTGTTCCTGCCGCAGGTTCAACAGCCAGATTTAAAAGAAGACACCAACGTGTTATTGATAAAGTATTTGAAACGAGCCATACAAATTTTGACTCATAAGAAAATATTTTAGAGCGAACAGTAAATGTTACAGCAAAAAAATAAAATGAAAACATTTAAAACTAACTAATAAAAATTCGTCTAGAAAAGACTAAAAAATAAAAAAAGATGATTTTAGAAATGAAAGTTCCTTCTCCGGGAGAATCTATTACAGAAGTTGAAATTGCAACTTGGCTAGTTAAAGACGGAGATTATGTAGAAAAAGATCAGCCAATAGCTGAAGTTGATTCCGATAAAGCTACCCTAGAATTACCTGCTGAAGAAAGTGGAATTATTACTATTAAGGCTGAAGAAGGCGATGCTGTTGCTGTAGGTTCGGTGGTTTGTTTAATTGATTTAGATGGTAAAAGACCAGAAGGTACTACTCCAAAAAAAGAAGAAACAATTGCCGAAACTCCAAAAGTGGAGAAACCAGCTACAACACCAATTGAAAAAACATATGCAAGCGGAAGTGCTTCTCCTGCAGCCAAAAAAGTGTTAGCTGAAAAAGGTATTGCACCCTCTGAAATAGTGGGTACAGGAAAAGATGGAAGAATCACAAAAGATGATGCTGTAAAAGCCGTACCAAGTATGGGAACTCCTGCGGGTGGAACTCGTAGTTCAGAAAAAACAAAACTTTCTATGCTTCGTAGAAAAGTTGCTGAACGTTTAGTTGCTGTTAAAAATGAAACTGCTATGCTTACTACTTTTAATGAAGTAGATATGAAACCAATTTTTGATTTGCGTAATGAATTTAAAGAAGCTTTTAAAGCAAAACATAATGTTGGTTTAGGATTCATGAGTTTCTTTACTTTAGCAGTTGTAAGAGCCTTAAAAATGTATCCAGATGTAAACTCTATGTTAGATGGTGATTATAAAATATCACATGATTTTCAGGATATTTCAATAGCAGTTTCGGGTCCAAAAGGATTAATGGTACCTGTTATTAGAAATGCTGAAAACTTAACATTTAGAGGTGTTGAAAATGAAGTAAAACGTTTAGCTATAAGAGCAAGAGACGGACAAATTACCATTGATGAAATGACTGGTGGAACTTTTACCATTACCAATGGTGGTGTTTTTGGATCTATGTTATCTACACCTATTATTAATCCACCGCAAAGTGGAATTTTAGGAATGCACAATATTGTTGAAAGACCCATAGCTTTAAATGGCGAAGTTGTTATTAGACCAATTATGTACGTTGCCCTATCTTACGATCACAGAATTATTGACGGAAGAGAATCTGTAGGATTTTTAGTTGCGGTAAAAGAAGCCCTTGAAAATCCAATTGAAAAATTAATGGATAACAACCCTAAAAAAGCTTTAGAATTATAAAGTGTAACCAAACTTTATGATAGTAATGAAAAGGCCTAAATGTAATATTTAGGCTTTTTTTATTATCAATGATAAAAGTCATTTTTATTTAGACTAATTCTAGATAATTTTGTAACTAAAATTACATATTCACAAAAATGACCAGACTTATCATCGTTTTAATCATAGTACTTTCGGCTAATTACTATGGTTTTTCACAAACTGTTGAACCTTCATCTTCTGTAAATAAAAACACTTTACAAATAGAACTAGAATCACTTTATGCTATACAAAAAGAAGCTAATATTGAACTAAAATCTTGGAGTATTCCTAGTGCACTTTTTAGATTTGGTTTATCAGAAAAAATAGAAGTTCAACTAAATACGCCAATTCTTAAAGAAGAACTTTGGGAAAATGACCATTTAGTGCATTCCTTAAATAAATTTGATGATATTCAAGTAGGTTTTTCAGTTAATTTATGGGAAGAAAAAAAAATGCTTCCTGAAGCATCAATAATGATTAGAGCAATATTACCAACCGACTCTGAATTTAAAATAAGTAAATTAGGAAAAATATGTTCTATAAATTTTTCTAACTCACTAACTAAGAAGTTAACATTAAATTACAATATTGGTTATGCTGTTGAAACCGACGCATCAAAATCAGGATTTTATATTGCTAATTTTACCTATTCATTTTCTGATAAAATGCGCTTTTTTGCTGAAAATTTTGGAGATTTTACCAATCGCAAATTAATATCTCAAAATATTAATATTGGTGCTGGTTACAATTTTTCTAATAATTTTGCATTTGATTTATCCGTTGCAAACGGAATAAATCATAATATGTTTTATGTTGGTGGTATTGTAACTTATGTTTTAAGTACTAAAAGTTAAAACTTAAAAACTAACTTTTTTAAATACAGACACTTACCATTATAATCAATAATTGCTTTTCCTCTTTCTAAAATATCAGCACCAATTATTCCATCTACAGCGTTGGCATTATGTTCTGTTAATGCAGTGTTTACGTGGGTTAAATCAAACAAAACAACGTTAAAATTACTGTATTTCCAATCTTTCATTTGAATGTGATTTTGCGATGAAATTTTTGTATCCATTCCAATTGCACCTGCGCCTGCAGCCTTTGTATCAGAATCTTCAACTTGTAATTTAAATTTATCCGCCAACACTATATCAATACAAGAATTGGATGCGCCCGTATCTAATATAAATCTACCTTTTATACCATTTAAAGTTGCTTTAAGTTCAAAATGGTTGGTGTTAATTTTTTTAAGCTTTATAGTAGCATATCCTTTTCTTAAAAGAATTGTGGTTAATTTCATTCTAATTTTTTAAAATTTTAATCCCTTTCGTTATCTGTTAACAAGAAAGTCAAATCTAAGGTTTTTTAAAAACAAAATAAGCAACAATTAACATAAAACTCATCACTAACAACCACCAATATTTATAAAATAAATTCTCACTAACATTTACCTCTCCAATATAAATAAAACTCGCCCAATAATACGGTGATTTTTTGTTTGATGAAATAGAAAAATCATTTAAATAATTTAGTTTAGAAAGGTGTAATGCTTCATTTTTATTATTGTTGTTTTTATAAAATTTATAAAAATTAGTCATTAATTTTTCAGTAGACTTATCATTTACTTTCCAAAGTGACACTATTAAATTTCTTACGCCTGCATATGAAAATCCACGTGCTAAACTCATTGCTCCTTCACCTTTTCTTAAAGTCCCAATTCCAGTTTCACAGGCACTTAACACTAGTAAATCTGTATTTAAATTATAGCCGTAAATTTCTGGCAAATACAAGGTTTCATCATAAAATTCAATAGCTGGTGGCTCAAAATAATCACCTGAAGTAGCGTGTGTAGATAGATGAATAATTGAATATTGGTTGGCCATTTTTTCAAATACACGTTTAGTTGCATTTGATTCTATTAAAAAATTTCCTTTAAACGTTTTTTTAATATTGGCAGATTCAATTAATGTATATGTTAATTGAGAAAGTCCTCTGTGATTATTTTCAAAAACAGGAAAAAATCCTAAGATCTTTTCATTTTCAGTTTTGTTATTTTTTTCTTGCAATAAAATTGTTGAAGAATATGCATAATTGATTGCACTCTGTTGTACCAAATAAGGCAAATTTTCAAAATTAGTACTAGTAGTTTTTTTAGTAATTAATGCGTCAAAAGGAATAAAAGAAATAACACCATCAGGAATTAAAATGATATTTTTATTCGTTAAATTGTTGAATAATTTTTGATAAAGTTTATACCCAAGTGTTGTATATTCTTTCATATTATTTTGAAGCGTCACACCTCTTCCATCAGAAAAGAAATTTAAAAAAGCATTTATTTCCTGATTAAAACTAACATTTTTTTCAATTTTATGAATTGCAATAGGTTTATCTTTTTCAATTGAAAAAATATACAAATTATAATTTCCATCAAAATATTCTAATAACAACTCATTATTTAAAAGGACGTTATTTTGGATTATTTTTACTGAAATATCAGATGATTTAAAAGTTTTAAGTTGCGGATATTTTTTAAAAATTTGTTGATTTAATAATTGTAAATCCGTTGAAACCTGATTTCGTTCATTTGTTAGTTTTGCTAACAAAGTAATATTGGCATTTGTATCTTTTAATTGCTCAATTGTAATTTTTTTATTTAGTTGTCCTTTTTTAAAAAGCAATGCATCATGTTTAATAAATAAGCTATCATTTCCAATTTTATTTCTTTTCGAAAGCAATTCTTTTGTCTCTAACAAAACAGCACTTTTCGTTTTTTCAGCATATAAAAAAGCCTGTTCAATCCATTCAACATCATTTGTGTTTTCAAATAAAAAATAACATAATTCAATACATTTTTCACTTCTATTTCTATTTTCTTGCTGTTGTAAAAGTTTAGCATTTTGATTTAAATAAACAGCTCTTAATTCATTTTCAACTAAAAAGGCCAAGTCGTAATTATTTAAAGCCTCCTTATAATTTCCAGTATCAATAAAAACTGCTGCTCTACCATCAAAACTATCTTTTAAAGTGTTTTCAGGATAAAAAAAGGCAGTTTTTGGGTTTTCCTCAATGGTATTTGGCTGAAAATTAGGCAATAAAACAGTTAGTGCTTTTTGATACATTTTCTGAGCTTCTACAACATCCTTTTTTAAATAAAAAACTTGCGCTAATTGATTGTATATTTTTGCAACTTCTCTATCATGTTTTCCAAAAACAAGTTGAGCATTTTTTAAAGCTTTTTGGAATTGAAATAATGCATTTTCATATTCATTTTTATTAAGATATAAGCTTCCCAAATTAGTTGCATTTTTACATTGTATTGTTAAATCAGTTGGATTATTAAATTTGTCAGATAACCCAACATATTCTTCAACTTTATTAAACTCATTTAGCATTAAATAATTGATTGCCAAATCTGAATACAAACGTGCTTTATCAACACTTTTGTTACTCAAATCTAACGCTAAATTTAAATAATTTATGGCCGATGAATATGCACCTTTTGTCTTTAAAAGTGCTGCTAAATTTAAGTATGTGGCACTAATTTGGCTAGTTTTATTTTCGCTTATAGCTTTTTCAATAGTAACTTTTATAACATCTTCAGCACTGTCTACATCACCAATTCTAGTGTAATTATTTGCTAATGGTTTTAGGCAAAATTCAATAATATCGTAATTTTTAATGTGTTGTTTTTTATAAAAATTATAGGCTTTTTCATAATAAATAATAGACTGATTTATAAAACCAAATTCTTTTAAATAATAGGCATAATTAATATAAAAATAGAGTTGAGAAGTTGCTTCTTTTTCATTGCTTGGCGCTCTCCAAAGTTTTGTAGAAAGCTGTTCAAAAATTGACAAATAATTACTTGTTGGATTTTTAGCAAACTCATCTATATGCACATAAATAAATTCCGATAAATTATCTTCATTTTTTAGTGAATCTATCACTTTTGAAAAACTTAAAGTTTGTGAAAAAAGTGATGTACAGCATAAAGTAGCTATAAAAAAAAGGCTTTTTTTAAACATTTTAAGCTTAAAATTTCCAGATTGCATACAAATGAATTTGCGAATGTGGTTCATTAAAATTGTAAATATAGCGTGCACCAACGCTTGGGCCAATTCTGGAAGCGCCAATGGTTATATCACTAAAAACACCATATTTAATATCTGAAAATGCGCCTGAAGTATCTACTTTTTCAACAGAATTTAGCTCTTCAATAGGGTCGCCTTTTCTACCGTTTACAAAAGAAAAATAGTTTGAAGAAATTGTACCAGTTTGTTTGTTTGAAATATCAAACGAAATTTGTGTCCCAACACCAGCAGCTATTACACCGTTAAAATTGTATCGGAATGAAATTGGAACCACATCAATATTTAATTTTTGATACGCTAAATCTATTTCACTTTCTAACAATGTGTTATCATATTTAACTCCATTTGCCGAATCAATAGGACCCGTTTCAGAAATTGTACTTTTAAATTTATCAAAATCGTGACTGGCTATCATAATTTCAGCCTGTAAATATTTTTTATAAGATTTATAAGGTGAAATTGTTGCACCAACAAAGTATGATTTAGAATTTTTTAAATCTGGAAAACTATTATATCCGGTTTTTGCTCCTATTGATATTCCTGGAGAGAAACGTGAAGTTGACGTATTTGTTATTATTGGATCGTTTTTATCGAAAATAATTGCGGTTTTACTTTTAGATTTTTGCTTGTGGAAATCTTTCCCAAACTTCAACGAGTACTTTACAAATCCTTTTGTAGAATCTTTATCATAAACTCCTTTTTGAGCAGTTCCTGGCAAATAAATATTTTTAAACTGAAAAGAAATTTGATCTTTATTAATTATAGTATCTAAACAACTGTAATTTACTTCTTCTTCAGGGCAAATTGGACATTTTGGATACATATCCAAAACTTCCAACGTTGATTTATCTAACATTTCTGGAATGTCAACATTAAGTTTTATTAAACGAGCAGGTCCTTCTCCATCATTTTGAAATTGCACTTTATATTTCAATCTTTTAAAACGCACCAATCTATAATTCAATCGAGTATCATAGACTGCCATTTTGTTTGGATCGTGTGAAGTTACAATTTCCATTTCCTTTGTTCTTATTTTATGAGAATCGTTACCTCTTTCTGGCACATATATACTTCTTATGGTAATTACAGCACTGGTATCTTTCAACATTTCAGGTGTAGTTTTAAATGTAAAAAACATATTTCGCTCCTCTTTAGATTGTAAATTATCAAAATCAAATAACTTAAAATCATGGTAATAATCTTTTGCTTTTTTTACTGATTCAGGTAAATTTTGATGTAAAGTATCAATTGCTGTTACATTTTCTTCTAAAAAAGTGGAAACTCCTGTAGTTTGAATTAATTCATTTTTAGATATATAACGTGTGCTTTCTGCAATAATTTCATCAGATATCTCTCGCTCATTATGATACAATCTGACATCTAGCAATTCAAAATTTTTAGATTTGTATTTTTTTTCATTAAAAAAAACATAGATTTTTCCACCGGTTGGATATTCTTTTTCGTTACCATAACTTAATACAAATTGCATTTCTTCTTCAGGCACCGGATCTCTATTTGTTTGAATTCTAAAACCATCAAACGAAGCTAACAACTGGTGGTTTTCATTTTGGGTAGTATTAAAATTATCATCTATAATTGAAACTTCAATAGGTCGTGTTGTTGGCGGTTTTCCATCATCATAATTATTGGTAACTGATAATCTTGTTTTATAGTTTCCTTTATTTTTATAGGTATGTGTTGGCTTTTCTTGCTTACTATAATTTCCATCACCAAACTCCCAGAAATAAGTGTAAAATGCTTTTGGAGCTCCAGCTACTTGATTAAGTTTAGGCACTTCTGGAGTGAATGAAACACTGTTTTTAGTGGCATTAAATTTAATTAAAGCCGTTCTAGTAACTGTGTCTTTCAATATGCTTTGCCCAATAGAAAATTGAATGAAGAATAAAGTACAAAATAATGCAAAAACTTGTTTCATAGTAGTAGTGATTTAAACAAATATAAAAAAAGGAATCTAAATTTACTTTTTTGGTATAAATTTTTATATGAAACAAAAAAAAAGCCGTTTAAATATTTAAACGGCTCTTTTTAAAAATATATAATTAAATTTTTATTCAACTTTAAATGCAATTGGCAAACTATATTTTACACCAACTGGTCTTCCTCTTTGTTTTCCAGGAATCATTTTAGGTAAAGATTCTACAACTCTAATTGCTTCATCTTGTAATCTTTTATGAGGTGCACGAGCTTGTACGTCAGTAATATTTCCTGTTTTATCAATTTTAAACATTACAAATATTCTTTTAATACCTGGTGTTAAACCTAAATCAGATGCTAACTCAGAATTAAATTTTCTATTTACATGTTGAGTTATTTTATCTTGTAAACATTCTTTTAACTGTGCTTTAGTTCCTTTACAACCAGGAAAAACTGGTACATCTTCAATAATTGCGAAAGGAACATCTTCCATAATTTCCTCTTCTTCTTCAACCTCAACAATTCTTTCTACTTTTACAGCTTCTTTTTCATCTGTTTCTGTAGATTCTATAATTGTTTCTTCAACTTCTTTTTCATCTTCCACAACCTCAATTTTATCAGGTGTTGGTGGAGGTGGTGCTTGTTGCTCTGGTGGTTTTACTTGTTCAATTTCAACAATTTGCTCGTCATCTTCAATATTGTATGTTGCTATACCTAAATCGTTAATAACTCTATCATATGTTTTTTTCTCTATCGCTAAATAAACTACAAGTAGTGCTAAAACTAAGCCTAACTGCATAAATAACTTACTGTAGTTTTCTAGATTTGCTTTTGGGTTCTTTTTAATCTGCATTTGTGAAAAATTTTATAGTGTGCTAATTTAATAATTTTCATGTAACTTTTACAAGTATATTTTTATTTAATACATTTTTTTTTTGAAACGATAAAAAAAAGTATAAATGCTATGATTATTCCTACTAAATTGGCTAAAATATCAAAAAAATCAAATTGCCGATAGTTGGTGATAACTTTTTGTAATACTTCAATAATTATGCCATAAAGCAATATTGAAAAAAATATTAAACTGCTTGTTTTAAGAACCTTATATTTTTGTTTAAAAGTTAACAACCAACTTAAACTTATTAAAAAATATGCAGTTGTATGGATAAATTTATCGGAATTTTGAACTGTTGGAACTACTAGATTGTTTAATGAAATTAAACTACCAATAGCAACTCCAACAGTTAAAATAATAGCAATGTATAAATATTTACTATCCAATTAGTTCTTTGTATGCTTCTGGACTTAATAAATTATCTATTTGAGATGCATCAGCTATAGAAATTTTAATCATCCATCCATCACCATACGGATCAGAATTTACTTTTTCTGGCTCATCTTCTAATAATTCATTAAATTCAATAACTTCACCTGTTAAAGGCATAAATAAATCTGAAACAGTTTTTACAGCTTCAACAGAGCCAAAAACTTCATCTTTTTCAACAGTTTCGTCTAAAGTATCAACATCTACATATACGATATCTCCTAATTCACTTTGTGCAAAATGTGTAATTCCGATGGTAGCAGTTTCTCCTTCAACTTTTACCCATTCGTGATCTTTTGTGTATTTTAAATTTGATGGAACGTTCATTATAATTTTTTATTAAATATTGGTTAATTAATTTCCTAAAATATATCTTATACTAATTCCTGAGCTTACTGATTGCCTAGGAAAAGTAGTTGATATGGCGTATCTCGATGAACTTTGATCGAAGTAGAACGAGGCTGTTAAATTATTACTTATTGCGTAATCTGCAAAGAATTTTAACGATAATAATTTTTGTCCTCCTGTTACTTGATTATTATCTTCATCAATAGCTCTAATTATGGTTTCATTGTCTCTTAATGAAATATCAGCTCTTAAATCTAAATCTCCTTTTAATTTTGTTAATTCGCCACCAAATCTAAATTTCATGGCTAAGTCTTTAATTCTATAACCTAATCCTATAATATATTCTTTACCCTTTACTTGGGTTATTGTATTATTATTAAAGTTTAATGTTAATCCTCTATCTTTATTTATTCTTCCTGAAAATGAAAAGGAGTTTTTCATTTTCACATCAACTTTTATAAGTGGTGAAAATTCTTCTAATAAATTAACATTAGTAAATAACGTTTTATTGAAATAATTTCCTGCAATATCTTTATTTTCATAAGGGCTATTCACATTATATTCTAAATTATTACTGAAACTTGTTATTGAATATAATGAGTTGTAGCTATGTGATAATGAGAAACTTCTAAATTGTTTTTTAAACCATTTATTTTTCATTAATCCTTTATAATTAAGTTGCCAACCAGGTATTGGAACTTCTCTAAAAGCATTTAAACTAATTTTTGAAGCATCTGTACCTGAATAAGCCGCCACAAATGCTGGTAAAGAAACTTGCTGACTTGTATTGCCAAATCCATCTATTGGTTGACCTGTACTTAAAGCTAATCTTTGTGCTATAATTGCTCTATTTGCTTTAAATTCTTCAAAATTTGCATCGCTGTTGTTAAATGCAGTTTTTAACATGTTATGACTAATACTAAAATTACCAAACTCAGTTATTGGAGAATCGGTATTAAGTACATTATTTACTACATCTAATTGTTGAGATGAATTTTTAGTGTAAGTTTTGCTACCTCTAAAATCTATATCTAAATCATTAAATGGTTCTACAGTTATATTTAAATCTAATTTATTAAAATGTGTATAACTGTATGTTTTGTTATAATATGGGTCATCAGCATTTCTAGATAAAAGCCAACCATTTTCAATTGCTTTTTGTCTGATATCAATTTGACTACCAAAAACAAAACCTAGTGTTGGCGATAAACTACCGTTAAAATTATCTCTTCCTAAAAACCCAATTTCAGGAACATAACCAGGTAAGTATGTACCATTATTTTCCGTATAATTAACTCTGGCTTTTTTTACTGAAGTTAAAATACCATAAAAGCTTTGGCCAATTTTTCCTCCTAAAGTTTTACTTTTTTTAGCATTTAAATTTGGTCGTGGAGTTGTTGGTGTGTTTAAATTTTCAGAATTTAAAGTCGCACTTTTTTTACTGAATAATCTTTCAATTCCTACTGTTTTATAAAACAAATTAAAATCTATATCAACACCCAAAGTTTGTGTATTAGCATTTTGAATTACATTTCCAACCTTATCAATATACGATTGTGAAGATGCTTGCCAATCAAAATCTGCTGCATAGGTAAAATCTGCTTTCATAAAATCCATAAATGGAAATTTATTTAATGGTAATTTATAGGTTCCATTTAATGATTGATGGTAATGATCTGGTCTTCCTATTGAAAAGAAATTATCAAATAATTGAATATCATCAGCTCTGTCAAAATCATCATAAATATAATTATTGGCTGCTCTAAAATTAAGTTGCAAAGATTTTGTAAGGTTGTAACCAATATTATAATCCCAGTCAAATAAAAAATTACGTTGTGTTAGGGTTGGTAGTTGTGGTAAACCTTCTATTAAACTTCTTGATAGTTGCTCGTTGTAACTTCTAAAAATATTAGAACTTATAGAAATTGTTGACGGCAATAAGTTTACATTAAAATCTTTAATAAAATTCAAATATTTTCCGTTAACCGACTCCCAATTTTTAAAAGGCTCTAACGTAAATTCGTTAAAATTATAATTATAATTAGCTGAAGTTCTAACATTTTGATCTAAATATTTTTGAACATTATAATCTCTATGGTATGTTTCATTATACGCGTAAGAAACCGATAAATTTTCAACATTATAAAACTTCTTGTTTTTTTCTGAATTTGGATTAAATTCTTTTCTAACATTTATTAAACTAATACTTCTTCGTTTTGTTAAATCTCTTGCTTTATCGCTATTTGGATTAATATTTTTTGCTTCTTCAAATAATACATCTTGATATTGAGGATCGTATTTTGGATCTTTAATTTCTTCAGAAATACTGTAACTTAATGGTAATTTAATTCCCCAATCCTTAGGTAACATTTGTCCTAAATTTACATTGGTTACTACATCATAAGTTTTAGTATCTTCTTGGCTACGTTCATTTACACGTTGTTCTATTCCTCCAAAACCTTTGGTTTCCATTCTTCCAGTAACCGAAACATTTGCAAAATCAGCAATATTTGCATCGGCACTAACAACTGCAGCCCAACCACCTTCATTATCAAATTCAGATACGCGCATTTCATTAAACCAAACTTCAGCACTTTGATTGGTGTTTGAAACGTTTTTAACACCTAGCATAATGGTTTTAATATTGGCTAAATTTGGATTTCCTTTCACTCGGATTTCGTAACCTTCTAGCCCTTCAATTGGTGATGGAGTATCTATTGCTGGATACAATTGATTTGGAGCAACACCTTCATCAAATCGCATTAATTTTAATTTTCCTAAATACTCTAAAAATACATCTAAATTATTTTCTTCTGGCCAAACTTCAAGCGCTGTAGAAACTCCATAATTTGAAATGGTTATCAGTTTTTCTAATTGATAATAATTATCATTTAAATCGCTTCCAATTCTAACAATTGCTTTTATTTCATCATTTTGAACTTGAGGTTTTGTTTGAACACCTTCGGCATGAATAAACAATTTTAAATGTTTATACATTCTTAAATCTACTTTAACATTTTTAAAAATTGCTCTAGTTTCTTCAGGTTCTAAATCTGTAACTTTTAAAGATAAAGATTGTTCATTTTGTTTTTGAAGTGTAGCACTACCTCTTAAAATTTCTCTTTCAATTCCTGGAGGCAATACGTAAGAAATTGGAGTTTTATCTTCATTTTCTTGAATATTTACAACACCTACTTCAAAATTTTGTAATTGCGTATTTGTTAAATCTTGTGGTGGAGTTATAGTTTCATCTAATGTTTTAGTGTAACGTCTCCAATCCCCTCTAACTAACTGTAATTCTCCAAAACGCAAAACTACTGGCATTTTAAATTTTGTTAGAAAAATTCGCATAAAACGAATGGAATTAAAACCCGTTATGTCATTAACAATCTCATCAGGAGTGCTTACTTGAATTCTAAATTGTAACCATCTAAATTCCTTTTCACTACCATCTTCTAACTTAACTTTAACACGTTTTTCATCAACAATGTTATTTTGTCCAACAACTAAATCATTTTTATTTAAAGATACTTTGTATTGATAATAGCTTTCAACAGAATTCATTGTTTGATCTTTATCTATATCTTCAACATCTGGAAAAGTGGTTGCTGATGTTGGATAACTTTCTGTAGATAAATTATTTGTTGGTGAGTTTCCCTGTGTATTATTGAACTTTTTATATCTGGTTAAAATTGAGGCATCTGAATTATCATACTCGGTACTTCTAAAATAGGAATAGTTATCATTTGCAGGATCTGGTCCAAATGAATTTCCAAATTGCGCAATTTCTTCTTCATCATTTAAACCATCAAAACCAACGTCTTGGCTTAATCTTTCGCTATCTTTATCGCTAAAAGCGTATAATAATGATTGATTTGTAGGAATTTTACCCCAAATAGTAGTGTCGGTATTATTGGTATTTAATGGATCTACAGGTAAACCATTTTCATACATTTTTCTACCATCTTTTAAAATATCTTCAGAAATGTTTCCTAAGTTAAAATATACTTCTCCAACTTGATTGGTAGGATCATTTGGATTAACACCAACAGGTAAACCTTCTTCATTGGTTATTGAATAATGATCATATGGATCCATTAACCAAAACTGTATGTATTCAACATTTGACTGCTCAAAATTTGTGGTTGTTAATGCTCTTGTAATACCTGCCCATCTGTCTTGAGGATCTGTAAATTTCCCATCAGGACCAACATTATTTGTATCAAAATTATAACTACCTCTTTCATTTGGGTAATATGCTAAATCCAACGTTCTTACTACAGTAGATTGTGTTAAATCTAAATCTTGTTCAGGAAATAATTCTTCATATCTAATTCTTCTCACTTCAGCTCTTGAAAGATCAGTATTATTTATATTGCTAGGTTTTAGTGAAGAACCACCATAAAATAAAGGATCAATAATATACCAAGCTAATCGGGCTCTTTTATAACCATATGATAAATCTGAAGCACTTCCACCAAAATTAAATTTGGTTTGATATTGAGGTGTGCTTGCCATATGCCATTGCTGAATTGATTTTATTTCTAAAGGAATTTGCGATCCTTCAAAATCATCAACATATGATGTGGCTTCACCATTTTGCTCAATTCGTTTTGGCGAACCTGGTTTTAAATACGCAAAATCACCTCTAACCGAAATGTTTGACATTACATCAGTATCAATATTAGGCAACTTGTTTACTAGTTTTGTTAAAAAAGGAACCTCAGTACCGTAACTAGCATTTAAACCAAAAATTGTATTATTTATAGGTTCTTGATTAAATAAGGCTTTTTGAGTAATAGGCTTTTCATTTAAATTTAAAAAAGTAGCACCTGCAATAAATTTATCTGAAAATTTATGCTCTATATCTATTCCAAAAAAACGTTTAGTTTGTAAATTAAAAGCTGCATTATTTTCTACAGAAACTTGTATTGGTGCATTGGAAGCTTCTAAACTTGGATTTACAATTTGAACTCTACCCATTTGATAATCTACTACATAATCTACACCTTCAACCAATTCTCTACCTCCGCTGGTAACTTTAACCGATCCTTGAGGCACATTAAATGCTCCTAATGGTATTCCGTTAGCGCTTTCTGATTTATGATAACCTTTTAATAGATATTTATCTTTTTGCTGAAAATTATTTTTTGCTTCAGATTGCGTTATTTCATAAAGTTCTTTAAAAATATAATTAGCATCAGCAGCATTTGTTAGTTTTGATGCTAAATCATCTCCAAATGGTTGAACTGATGGAAAAATGATATATCCTTTTTCTGAATTTACTGTAGCTCCTTCAACATAATCAAAATAACCATCTCCTTCTGGGGTTAAAAATTGACTTTGGTCGAGTCTATCAATATCAAATAAGTTTAAAAGTGTTTTATCCGCCACTCCTGGTGTTTCTGCATTTTGCAAAATATTGATTGGAACTCCAGTAGCATCATCAGCATATAATAACTCTAATCTAAAACCTTCTTGTTGCATTCTAAAAGTTTGTAAAGAGTAGATGTTTTTCATCATTAAATCCCACATTGGAATTTTTGTGCTTATAATTTCACTGCGTAACAATTTTACAACAATGTTATCTGGGGCAATAATTCCATCACTTGTAAACTCTCCAACTTTATACACTTTTGAATCTCCACTAATTGTATATTCAAATGCAACTGCTAATACATCAGAATCAGCTAATCTTCTATTTAATGAAATAAATCCTAATTGTGGATGTAATGTAAATTCATCAGGTCTTAATTTAATGGCATTTTCTAGAACCGAATAATCTCTACCTTGTTGCATTGAATATGGTGAAAGTCCGTTTCCTACTGTCGAAATTTTTCTAACAACATTATCTAATGTTAAAATATCTACAATATTATTAGCACTATTTGACGGATAACTTGCTCCTGGATTTGGAACTACATTTGCTGGTCCAATATTTGTTGGGTCTGCTTCTCCAATATCAGCTAAGGCAACTATATTTCTAACATCAATTGTTGTTGCATTTCTATTTGTTACCCAAACTTCAATTTTAGTGATATTTATTGGGCTATTTATTAGTGGGTAATCTTTTAAAGCAGTATTGTAATTATCTTTAAAATATTGTGATAGAAAAAAGTGACGGTTTTCATCATAATCTGTTGCTTGTAACTCAAATTCTTCTATTGTGGAGCCTCCTTGCGCAGCAACGGAACGAGATTGTGATTTTTGTTCAGCAAAAACACCCGTTACAGTAGTTTTTCCAAATTGTAATTGTGTTTTAACACCAAATAAACTTTGCGCGCCAACAATTAATGAATTTTTTATAGGCATACTTACGTTACCCACTTCTATTTTTTGAAGAATATCATCTTCGGTTGGTGTATATTCTAACTTTATTTGATTTTGAAAATTAAATGTTGACTGTGTATCGTATTGTGCACCAACTTTTAATCTAGTTCCAACTTTAGCCTGAATACTAGCACTTATTTCTTGATTAAAATCAAATGTAAAACTACTTCTGTTTCGTTCAGATAATTGGGGATTATCAACTTTCTGGTACAACATTCCCATTTTAACTAACACGGAACCTTGCGGATTTACTTCAATGGTATTTCCTCCAAAAAGTGATTCAAAAAAATCGGATTTTACGTAATAGGTTGGTAATAAATTTTTTTGTGCGTCTAAACTTCCTTCCTTTTTACTATTTGTAGCACTTACTTTATTTTTATAATAAGTAAGCATGTCCTTTTTAAGTTTATATTTTTCATATTCCTCAGGAGTCATATAAATTGGACGTTTTATTTGATAATCTCCTATTTTTTCAATTACAATGTATTTTTTTATTTCGGCATCATAAATAATTTCCGTTTGCGATAAATCGGATAAAAATAAATTTCCTGTTTGAGTATTTTTAAATGGATATTTTAATTTTAAGGAATCTGATTGTTTTAAAACAGCCAATGAATCATTAGCTTTTACTAATGGAGGTGTTGTTTGTGCTTTAATTATTGTATGAAATACTAACAATAAAAAAAGGAACATATATTGTTTTAAAATAGATGATCTTTTCTTCAATTTTTATAAATTTTTTAGCGCTTTTTTAATTAAAGTTTCTACAGTTGCAGTTTTTTCTTCAATTAAAATTTTATCTAATACTTTTTCTGCTTGCTTTTTATTAAAACCTAATACTTCTAAAGCAGATAACGCTTCATTTTTATTAGTATTGCTTTCATTTATAAAAACTTCATCATTCACAAATGTATTTGAAATTTTATCTCTCAAATCAACCAATACTCTTTGAGCGGTTTTAGCACCAATTCCTTTAACAGATTGTATTAAGCTAACATTTCCTGAAGCTATCGCTCGTTGAATTTCATCTGTAGTCATAGATGACAACATTGTACGCGCAATGCTTGGTCCTACACCTGAAACAGAAATTAATAACCTAAAAATTTCTCTTTCAACTTTAGTGATAAAACCATACAACGTATGCGCATCTTCTTTTATAGACAAATGTGTATATAAAAAGACAGATTCTTGATTTGGTAAATTCGAAAAAGTGTTAAGGGAAATATTTAGCCAATAACCTACACCATTTGCTTCAATAACAACAAACGTTGGATTTTTTTCAACTAATTTTCCCTTGATATGAGTAATCATAAATTTGAAAACATTAAGTTTTCAAATGTACTAAAATTATTATTGTTTTTTACTATTTTCCTGTGCATCAACAACAGCAACGCAAACCATATTCACAATTTCATCAACACTAGAACCTAATTGTAAAATATGAACAGGCTTATTTAAACCCATTACTATGGGGCCAATAGATTCAATATTGTGTAGTTTTTTTAATAATTTATAACTAATATTTGCTGAATTTAGGTTTGGAAAAATTAGCCCATTTACCTTTTTGTTATGCAATTTAGAAAACGGAAATTTATCACTTCTTAAAGAGTTACTTAACGCAAAATCTGCTTGAATTTCACCATCAATCACAATATTTGGATAGTGTTTATGCATATACGCCACAGCATTTGCTCCTTTATTTGCAGATTTTGACGGTGAAGAACCAAAATTAGAATAAGATAGCATTGCTAACACAGGATCTATTCCAAATATTTTCATAACTCTATCAGTCATTGAAGCTATTTGTACAAGGTCATCTTCATTAGGATTAATGTTAAATGCTGTATCAGAAAAAAACATAGGTCCCCTTTCAGTTAACATAATATTTGTTGCAGCAACTCTGCTTACTCCTTTTGCTTTGCCAATTAATTCAATCATTGGTTTTGCAACTTCTCTATAACTTCTTGAAAAACCAGTTACCAATGCATCTGCTTCACCTAAATTAACCATCATGGCTGCAAAAAAGTTACGTTCACGCATTAACTTTCTGGCATTAATATAAGTTACGCCATTTCTTTTTCTACTTTCCCAATAAGCTTTTGCATATCTGTCTTTTCGTTCTTTTTCTTCATCTAATTTAGGATCAATAATTTCAACATCTCCTTCAAAATTAATTTCTTTCATCAATTCTTTAATAATTTCTTTATTTCCTAATAGAATTGGAACGCAAATACCTTCTTCATGCGCAAGATAGGCTGCTTTTAAAACATTTAAATGATCTGCTTCTGCAAAAACAACACTTTTTGGATTTGATTTTGCTCGGGTAGTTAACATTCTCATCAACTTACTTCCAGTACCTAATCTTTCTGCTAATCTTTCTCTATATGCTTCCCAATCAGTTATCGGTTCTTTTGCTACACCAGATTCCATAGCTGCTTTTGCTACTGCTGGTGGAATTTCAACTATTAATCTATGATCAAAAGGTTTTGGTATGATATAATTTCTACCAAATTGAATATTTGTTTCATTATAAGTTATATTAACTTGCTCGGGTACTGATTCTTTTGCCAAATTAGCCAACGCATGAACGGCTGCCATCTTCATTTCTTCATTAATTTTTGTTGCTCTAACATCTAAAGCTCCTCTAAAAATAAATGGAAATCCTAACACATTATTCACCTGATTTGGATGATCAGACCTTCCCGTTGCAATTAATACATCTTTGCGCGTTTTTACTGCTAAATTATAATCTATTTCGGGAGTTGGATTTGCCATTGCAAAAACAATTGGTTCATCGGCCATAGATAATAACATTTTTGGTGTTAATATATTTCCTACGGAAAGACCAATAAACACATCCGCACCAACCATAGCTTCTTCTAAAGTGTTTAAATCTCTATCGGTAGCAAATTCTGCTTTTTGTTCTGTTAAATTTAAAGCATCTTTTCTAATAACTCCTTTGCTATCACACATTACCATATTATTTCTATTGGCTCCAAGTGCAATATATAATCTAGAGCAAGAAATAGCTGCTGCGCCAGCTCCATTAATTACTATTTTTACTTTTGAAATATCTTTGCCGGTAATTTCAATGGCATTTTTTAAAGCAGCTGTAGAAATAATAGCTGTTCCGTGTTGATCATCATGCATTACTGGAATATCTAACTCCTCTTTCAGCCTACGTTCAATTTCAAATGCTTCTGGAGCTTTAATATCTTCTAAATTAATTCCTCCAAAAGTTGGTGCAATATTTTTTACTGTTTGAATAAATTCTTCAACATTTTTAGTATTTACTTCAATATCAAAAACATCAATATCAGCAAAAATTTTGAACAATAAACCTTTTCCTTCCATTACAGGCTTAGATGCTTCTGGACCAATATCACCTAAACCAAGCACTGCAGTTCCGTTAGAAATTACAGCAACTAAATTTCCTTTTGAAGTATATTTATAAACGTTATTTATGTCTTTTTCAATTTCTAAACAAGGCTCAGCAACACCAGGTGAATACGCCAATGACAAATCTCTTTGTGTTGAATACTTTTTTGTTGGTACAACTTGAATCTTTCCTGGCGTTGGTTTAGCATGATACAACAAGGCTTCTCTCCTTAAATTAGATTTATTCATGATTTTTATTTTTATGACAACACAAAGATATTGAATTTAAAATTCTGAATATTTTTTTATTCAAAAAAAAGACAAATTTGACCTATTTTGTTTAATCAGTATACTTTTTTTTTGAATTTAGTTGTTAAAAAACTAAAAAAAAATAAAGTTTTCGTAATTAAATTTATAGCTTAATCTTTTAAAAATGAGATATTTCTAACTAAACCGGCAAATTTTGTACGTTTTACAGCTGACTTTTTAAATATTATTTGAAAAACTTCTTCGGTGATTTCTTGCCAATCATTTTTTGACATGGAAAATAAATCAGGATGTGGTTTAAATTTTTCTTCAGAATGAGGTTTTGAAAATCGGTTCCACGGACAAACATCCTGACAAATATCGCAGCCAAACATCCAATCTTCAAATTTTCTTTTCATTGAAGTTGGGATTTCATCTTTTAATTCAATAGTAAAATACGAAATACATTTGCTTCCATCAATGGTATTATTGGGCAAAATGGCATTTGTTGGACAAGCATCAATACATTTTGTACACGTTCCACAGTGGTCTGCTTTAAACGGATTGTCATAAGCTAACTCTACGTCTAAAATAAGTTCTGCTAAAAAGAAAAATGAACCTTTATTTTTTTGAAGTAATAATGAGTTTTTTCCTCGCCAACCTACACCGCTTTTTTCTGCCCAAGCGCGTTCTAAAACTGGTGCTGAATCTACAAAAGCTCTTCCGTTTACTTGCCCTATTAAATTTTCAATAAAAAAAGTTAATTCTTTTAACTTTCCTTTTATAATATGATGATAATCTTCACCATACGCATATTTTGCAATTTTATACGTATCATTATTTTGAAGTTCTTTTGGAAAATAATTGTACGATAAACTAATTACGGATTTGGCATCATCAAGCAACAAACGTGGATCAAGTCGTTTATCAAAATAGTTCTCCATATAATTCATTTTTCCATGGAAACCATTTTTTAACCAATTTTCTAAATTTGAAGCTTCTTTTTCTAAAAAATCTGCTTTTGAAATACCACAACTTTCAAAACCTGATCGTTTTGCTTCTTGTTTTATTAAGTGGGAATATGTTTGAAGATTTTTCATTACATACAAAGCTAAAAAAATCCCGCAATTGCGGGATTTTTTTTTATTATTCTTCTTTCGGAATATAGTAACAACCTCCTGGAGATTTATCTGGCGTAAAAGCTCTGTTGAACCATAAAGGTCTGCGTTCTCCATTTGGACCAGGCGCTGGACGCGTCATTGCCAACCATTCTTTATAAATTTCGTGAGATTTGTTGGTGTCTACAAAAATATCGCCATACTTATCTTCGGGTTTTGGTTTTTCAATTCGCACACGTTGATGCCAACAATGCATTCCACTTATAGGATCTGGATGCACTGCATGTGTAATATTTTGATGTACACCACCATCTTTCCAAAAAATTCGTTTTGAATCTTTATCGCTAGATTCAAAAGGATGAATTCCTGAAATAGTGTTCATTTTCCAACCACCTTCTCCATTACTTTGAATTTTTACCGTATTTGTTGCCCATCTATTTCCTATTTTATCTTGCGGTCTGCGCCAACGTCCAATATGATGTGAGCACGCAACAACACCTGGTTTCATACTTTGTGTTACCCAAACTTTATCAATAAAATAACCAATATCAGTATTCATTTTTACCAAATCACCTGTTTGAAATCCCCATTTATTTGCATCATCTGGATGCATCCAAATTGGGTTTCTATTAGAAATTTCAACCAACCATTTTGCGTTTCCTGATCGTGTATGAATTAAAGTTGGCAACCTAAATGTTGGAACCAACACGTATTCTCCTTTCGATTTATCGAGATTATCATTATGAATATGACTTTTAATATATCTTGGAATTGCATATTCTGGCCACTTCCAATCAACCATGGTTTGAGAATAAAATTCATTTTTTCGTGATGGCGTTGGAAAACCAACCATTGCTTTTCCATTAATCATCACTCCAATTTCTTTTCCATTTTTTGAAATTACATCATTATCTTTATCAATTATAGAACCTTTCAACTCTTCTTCAGTTAACAGCATTTCATTCTTTTTGTAAGATTCGCCTTTTTCAATTTCAAAAGCGCCATACTTTTGCATGTACTGCAATTCAGTAAGTCCTTCTTTTTTTGCAGCTTCTGGCAAGCCTTTTACACGTTCAAATAAATATTGATAATATTCATCAATAGTAATTTTTTCTCCAGGACGATAAGGTGATTCAAAATGTTTACGAATTCCCATGCTTCCATCAGGATCAATTTTCCAACTTAAGGCAATCCAAAATTCATCTTCTTCCCAAACTTCACCTGGATTTGCCTGATACGTATATTCCACTGGTTTTCCATTTCTACGAGCCGCTTCTCTTAAAACTGGTTGACGAAATGCTACCCAAGTTCCACCGTGTGTTGCGTAAGAATTGATGTCGTGACGTTCTGAAGCCAAACCCATTGGTAACACAAAATCTGCGTGAAAAGCCGTTTCATTCCATGTTGGAGTTAATGCTGCGTGCAATCCAAATTTACTTTCGTCCATAAACATTTCCATCCACGTAAATCCATCTGGATACGTCCAAACTGGATTGAATACTCTTGAAAAATACACATCCATTTTACCTCTACCTTCTTTTAAGAAATGTGGCAGTAACTGACTCATTTCAAAAAATGCTAACGGATATTCTTTTGGAAAATGCATTTCATTCCATTTTTTTTGAGGCTGCGGTTTATTTGGTTGTGTTGGTGCAAATTTATTCCAACTATTTGGAGAAGTTCCTCCTTTAGCACCAACTGCTCCAGTTAAGACAGTTAGAAAATGTAAGCAACGTGCCACTGCCCAACCACCTAAATTTGATGCGCCTGCTGCACGCCAATTGTGCGATGCAAATCGTTCACCTGCTTCTCCAATTTTATGTGCAATTTCAACAATCATAGCAGCTTTTACTCCTGATTCTTCTTCGGCGTATTCAGGTGTAAACTCTTTATATTCATCAATCATAGCAGCAATATAGTTTTCAAAAGTAACTTCTTTATCGCTGTGCATTGCTTTTAAATAAGCTTTCCAGTTGGTCCAGTTTTCTAAATAATTTCTATTGTATAATCCTTCTTTTAAAATGATTAAAGCCATAGCCAATAAAACGGCTGCTTCGGTTCCTGGATAAGATGGCAGCCAATAATCGGACATACTTGCTGTGTTAGATAAACGAGGATCCATAGTGGCTAACTTTGCACCTTTCATTTTTCCTTCAATAATACGTTGTGCATGTGGATTAAAATAATGGCCAGATTCTAAATGAGCCGAAACCAACAAAATAAATTTTGCTTCGGCGTGATCTGGTGATGGGCGATCATAACCGTACCATAAATTGTACCCAAAACGTGCTCCGGATGAGCAAATATTGGTGTGAGAATTATGTCCATCTATTCCCCAACCTTGTAAAATCCAGTTCATAAATTTTTCATGGCCTGGTCTTCCAACGTGGTAGGCTATTTCATTATGTCTATCTTCTTTTATTGCTTTTCTAATTCGTTCAGCAAATGTATCTAAAACTTCATCCCAAGAAACTCGTTCCCATTCTCCATCGCCACGCTTTCCTTTTCTTTTTAAGGGAAATAAAATACGGTCTGGATCTGTTAATTGATTAATAGTTGCTGGACCTTTCGCACAGTTTCTTCCTCTACTTCCTGGGTGATAAGGATTTCCTTCAAATTTTTTAACTTCTTGTGTTTCTTTATCAATAAATGCTGTTAAACCACAAGCACTTTCGCAATTAAAACAAGTTGTTGGCACAATTTGATAGGTTTTTTTCTCTTTTCTTGGCCAAACTTTTGGATTGTATTCTACCCAATTATCCCACTTTTCTGGTGGAGGAAAGTTCTCATACATTTTAGCAACTTCTTCATCGGTAAAATGACGCATATCTTTATCAAACTCTTGATATCCTTCTTTGTGCAGATTTGGAATTAATCCAATTTTCTCTGCAATATTTTCTATAAATGATGGTTTTTTGTATCCCATGACTTTCTGTGTTTTAAATTAAGCTAAAGGAATTCTTTGTGGTGCTTCCACCCAAATTTTCTCCGTTGCTATAATTCCTATTAAAACTAATACTGCTGATCCAACTAATAAAGGCAATGTGTTGCCAACTAATAAAAATATTAGTGGAATTATATTACCTACCATTACTGTTACAACCCAAAATAAGTTTTTATACCTTCCTTTTGTAATCATTTTCACTACAGTTTTTGCAGCTGTTGTTGGATGTGTTATAGTTAATTCTGTAATAAGTGTGAATAAATTAACCACTAATGCAATTATCATTGTATTTTTTAAAATAACCATCCAATTTTCAGTTCCAAAAATTAAGGAGGCAATTACAAAAATTGCTGTTCCTGCCATTATACTATGAACTAACATATGTAATGGTAATGTTGGACTTTGCCAAAAATCGCGTCCTTTTGCTTGTGCAAATAAAAATGCAGTATAAACGGCTAATAAAATTGCAAATGCAGCTGTTACCCACAACAAAGCTTTTTCAGGAATGGCAATTTTAAAGAATGTTACTGCTCCCCAAACGGTTACTAACAAACCAAAAATTGTAATGGTATAACCTCCTTTTACCAACCAAGAATTCCATTGTGGACGCAATAAAACGTTTAAAAATCGATCTGGTCTGTCTAAATCCATTACCAAGAATAATCCTGTTAATGCTAAAAATGTTAATGAAATTCCAGCAGACCATAATTTAGCTGTAGGAGAAACTTCGTATCCTAAAATAATTGCTAAAAACGGTATTAAAAATGCGCCAGCCGCAATTGCTTTTGTAAATACATAAGCAGAAACTTCCCATCCCCAAAGTATTCCTTTGTCTGGAGTATCGTAAACTCTACGCGCTTTTCCGCTTAAAACATCAATATAATTAGGATTTTCTGTTTCTTTACGTTGATATGCTGCCTGAATATCATTATCTATTACCATTTGTAATAAATCTACATCATCATTTGTATGCATCATTTTTTCTGCAGCTTTTGCAAAATGACCAACACCGCGCGCTTGAGAATTCCATAAACTTGGTCCAGATTTAGCTGTAGCCTCAGGGACTAAAGAAGCATCATCAGCATCAATATAAAATAGGTTGGGATTGGTTCCTTTTTCTGGTTTTCTAACCTTCACCGCTTGACGAGCTAATAATTGTGAAATTTCAGTGGTTGGGTTGTGCATATCACCAGCAATAATTGCATGTTCTGGACAAACGGCTACACAAGCTGGCTCTCTACCAACATCAACTCTGTGCGCACAATAATTACATTTTGCTGCTGTGTTATTATCTGGGTCAATATACAAGGCATCATATGGACACGCTTGCATACAAGATTTACAACCAATACAACGGTTGTTGTCAAAATCTACAATGCCATCTTCACGTGTATGCAATGCTTCAACTGGACAAATTTCAACGCAAGGTGCGTCTGTACAATGGTTGCAACGCATTACAGAAAAAATTCTCCGCGTATCTGGAAACTCGCCTTTTTCAACTTGCTTTACATACGTTCTGTTTACACCAATGGCAACATCGTGTTCTGATTTACAAGCAGTTGTACAAGCATGGCAACCGATACATTTTCGATTATCAATTATAAAACCGTACTTCATTATTAAAATATATTTGGACTTCAATCAAAGTTAGTTTAAAGGAATATTAGTTTTGTAACTAAGATCACATATAAATTTATTTAGAATGATTTTAAATAAAATAAGCATATCATTAAATCAAAATGGTTTATTTTTGTTAAATTATTCAATAAAAATATGAAGATTCAACTACTTTTTTTTGGAATTACAACCGATTTAACTGGAGAGAATTCTATTAATTTTGAATTAAATACTGACATTACAGTACAAGATTTAAAAGAAGTTTTGATGCAAAAATTTCCAAAATTGAAAAATATGCATCAATTTGCTATTGCGGTAAATGAAGAATATGCTGAAGACACTCTAACTTTAAAGGAAAACGATGTTGTTGCAATAATTCCACCTGTTAGTGGCGGTTAATTTCTGAAGTGTTTTTTATCGATATAAAAAGTGCCAAATGGAATTATAGATGCCACTAAAACCGTTACAAAGGTTTTAGATTTCCATTCTAACTGATATTTTAAAACTATTGCTAAAATAACATATGCTATAAAAAGTAAACCGTGTGGCATTCCTAATAATTTTACATAAGAATCTACACCTGTTAAATATTTAATTGGCGTTGCAATAAACAGCAACAATAAATAAGATACTCCTTCTAACACGCTAATAATTCTAAATGTTTTCTTCATTAAGTTAAATATAAATTACAATTGGGCAAAAGTACACTTTTGATTTCTTAACTTTGTGAACGTTATCTTAAAAAATGGAAAATAAAACTTCAGTAAAAATAACTTCGGATACTTTAAACCTTCAGGAATGTTACAATTTTGTACAAGATGCAGCCTGCGGTGGTATTGCTTTGTTTATTGGAACCGTAAGAAATGCTACACAAAATAAAGAAGTAACTTTATTAGATTTTAGCGGTTACGAACCAATGGCTATAAAAGAAATGCAAAAAATTGCAGATACTGCTTTGGTAAAATTTGCAATTCATAAAATTGCTATTCATCATGCGATAGGCGAATTAAAGATTGGTGATATTCCTGTAATTATTGCGGTTTCATCAGCGCATAGAAAAGCAGCTTTTGAAGCTTGTGAATTTGCTATTGATACATTAAAAGAAACGGTTCCTATTTGGAAAAAAGAACATTTTGAAGATGGCGAAGTTTGGGTGAATACGCACCCTTAAATTAGTATTTTTCTATTCCTTCAAACAAACTAAAAACAGCTAAATCTGGAAATTTATTTTTAATTTTTTGAGTTATATCATAGCTCTTAATACCTTTTTCACAAACAAAAACATAGGTTTTATCAAACTTTGGAATAAACATTTCTATATCAAAAATTTTATGAGGAATTTTTTTATGTACTTCAAACGGAATAACCGTTTGAAGATTATTTATAACACTCACAATTTCAATATTTGAATCTTTTACCCGTTTTTTAAAATTAGATGAAGAAATTAATAAAGCACTATCTTGTGTGGTGCAATGTGCATCTAAATAATTGGAGTTTCTAAAAATATCTTCAAAAATTAATGACTTGTTTTTCTTTAGCTTTATTTTTAACTGACTGTTTTCTAAAGAATTATATATCAACAATTGATTAGTTAATAATTTACCTGTTTTGGTAATTAATTTTACAACTTCATTAACTTGCAATAATGCAATAATACCAACAATTGGATTTAAAGTTCCTGCTTCTTCACAATTAGGAATATCAGTAGCAATTTCAGGAAAAGCGTCTCGTAAATTACACGTATAATCACCATCACCATTTAATACATTAAAGGTTGCAACATAACCATCAAACTTATATAAAGAACCATAAACCAATGGCTTTTTTTTAAGCACACAAGCATCGTTTATTAAGTATTTAATCTGTAAATTATCGGTTCCATCAACAATTATATCATACTTAGCAATTAGTTCTAAAATAGAATTTTTATTGATGGCTTTGTTGGTGCAAGTAACTTTTGTAAACGGTGCTCTTTTTTCAATTTCTTTTGCTAAAATTTCAACCTTTGGCTGCTGAATATCTTTAACTCTAAAAAATACCTGACGGTGTAGATTGGAAACAGAAACGTTATCAAAATCAACCAAATGCAATTCTCCAACACCGCTTGTGGCTAAATAAATGGCAACTGGACTTCCTAATCCTCCACAACCAATAACCAAAACTTTGGCTTTTTGCAACAAATCTTGTCCGGTCAAACCAATTTCGGTTAAGGTAGTTTGCCGTTGAAAATATGCCTGTTTATTAAAGTCCATTACTTAATAATTTACGTTTCCCATTTTCATTTAAATAATACTTTTCATCATCTACAAAAAAGAAATTATTTAACTCCTTAAGATACGCAAAAAATTGCACATCCCCAAAACCATACACAGTATTTTCATTTTGCCAAAATAGTAATTTTTGAACTATTTTTTCAGAAGATAAAGCTTCAGACGCAATAATTTGAAGTATTTTATTCTCAATTTCATTGAAACCATTTTCTTGCGGAAACCTTTTTAAATGTTGATTTATTGCAGCTTGTAAATAGGTGAATTTTCCGGTTTTACTAAAGTTAAAATCGGATAGTTCTTTATAATTATTTTGAACATATAATTTCCAAGCCTGATCTGCAAAAATTAAATTATTTTTTGTGAGTTTTACTTTATTTTTATAAAGTGCTACATATTCTTCTGAAGAAAAGTCACTTAATGAATGTAACTTGGTTTTTCCTTTTACCCTTCCAGTGCAAACTAAATTATAGGTAACATCTTTTCGGTAATTCTGCAATAAAAATGAACACATTGCCAATAAATTTACTTGACAAAACAAATCGTATTCAAACCACAAAACAATTTCATCATACACCGCTAAATCTTCAATTTTTAAGATTTCTTTAATGGTTTTGTCAAAATATTCTAATTTTCCTATGCTAAAATATTTTTCAAAAAAAGCATAGCGTTGTTTCCAAAAATCATCACTGGCGACTTGCTCCAAAATTGGTCCTTCACAAAACATTTCTCTACAAATTACAATATCGCCTTTTATTCCTGATTTTTGAAATATTGGCAAAATTGCATCACCGTTAAGTACGTGAATAGAATTAGTCATTTATTTCTTTGTATGCTTCTTTAAAATCTTCAGGAGTATTAATATTTCTGATAAAACTATCATCAATTTCAACAATTTCAACATCAGAATTTATCAATACTTTACGCGGACAAGAATAACCTTGCGCTAAATAATTTAACAATAACGTATAACTTTTAGGCTCCCAAATGGTAATTAATGGTTCTGGAAACTGAGCGTTTTTCCCTTTAATAGTTGTTGCTATTTTTGATGGATTTCTATGTTTTAATAACAATTGAATAACCTCACTATTTACAAATGGCAAATCGGTAGCTAATACTAGCCAAGCAACATTAGGGTTTTCTTGAAAAGCAGAACAAATTGCACCAAACGGACCTAAACCAATAAATTTATCGGTGATTTTATTTTCTATTGAAATTTCTTGTTCTTCACGAACCGATAAAAACGTTTTTAAATGATTTTTTTCCAACAAATCAATAGTTACATCACGCTGATTTTTACCATAAAATTGCAGCGTTCCTTTGTCCGTTCCCATTCTGGTACTTTTCCCACCGGCTAACACTAAACCTTGAATTGGAGCTATTCTTTGCTTGATAAGATTCTCTATATGTTTAGAGATTTTATCAATTTCATCAATAGAATAACAGATTAAATTTTTAATTTGAGGATTATGCTCTTCTAAAAAATAGAAATATTTTGAATCATTTGTTAATTTTATAACAAACTGTATATTATTTAACTGATTTAATCTTTTTAAAACCGAAGTTTCTTTATCATTATCTAAAATCAAAATTTGTTTGGCAGCTTCGTAATGATTTCCGTTGATAAATAAAAAATCGTACTGAGAAAACTGAATGCGTTGATTGAATTTATTTACACTAGAATTCACTTCAATTTTAGCAGTTCCTTTATGGTGAAAAACATATTTTTCTAGCGGTTTAGTTTCAATTGCATCATTATGTGAAGCATCAAAATATGCCAATTTATAATTCGCCATTTTTTGACTAACTTGATGTACTAAATTAGAAATAACATCGCATTTAGTACCAACAATTGAAATTTCATTGGTTGCAAAATTATCGTTATCTCTTAATGCAAGTTTTGCGTGTTTTTGATGTTTACCCATTTTTAATATCACTTTTTCCACCCGATTTTTCAAACAATTTCACTTCTTTAATTACCATTTTTTGCGAAATGGCTTTACACATATCATATACGGTAAGTGCCGCTAAATTTGCACCTGTTAAAGCTTCCATTTCAACACCGGTTTTCCCTTCAATTGCAACGGTACAAAGTATTTCAATATGCTCTTTATCTGTAATTTCTATATCAATATCAACGCCATTAATTAGTAAAGGATGGCACATTGGAATTAATTCTGAAGTTTTTTTAACTGCCTGAATACCAGCGATAATAGCCGTTTGAAAAACAGGACCTTTTTTAGTAATTAATTCATCATTATTAAAATGAGAAATAATTTCCTCACCTAAAAACATAGTGGCTTTTGCTGTTGCTTTTCGTTTAGTGATTTTTTTATCGCCAACATTCACCATCTTAGGTTGATTTTTTTTATTGATATGGCTAAATTTATCTTCCATAAATATAAGATTCCAAAACGAGTTCAGAATAATGTTTTATCTAAATTTAATAATTGGAAAAATTGTTCCTTTCGTAAAGTTAGTGCTATCATCTGGCAATTCCAAAAAAGCATCCGCATCTACTAAATTTGCTAAATCCCCAGAGCCTTTTCCTGCTATTGGGGTTGCATATAATTTCCCTTCTTCTTGCGTAAGTTTTACTTGTAAAAAATAGGTTAAATTAGGTTTAAAATAAAAATCTTCTGATAAAATTGCTTCATTTTTAGGCATTTCTAAATTAACAGATTTATAATACCACGGATAAAAATATTTTAAACAACTTACAAAGGTAGAAACCGGATTTCCTGGAAAAGCAAAAACCGTTTTATGCTGCTTTTTACCAAACCAAAATGGTTTTCCTGGTCGTTGTTTTACTTGATGAAATAATTTTTGAACACCTAAATTATTCAAAACTTCAGGAATAAAATCGAATTTACCTTTAGAAACTGCACCGCTAAAAAGTAATACATCATATTCATTTAAAAAACCTTCAATTGTAGAAGTTAACGTTTCTTTATCATCTAAAATATGTGCTGTTTCAGCTTTTATTTGCAGTTTTTCTAATAATGAAACCAACGCATACACATTACTTCTTCTAATTTGATGTTCTGCCGGAATTTGGTCTACTTCAACCAACTCATTTCCTGTTGAAACAATCATAACTTTTGGCTGCTTTGCAACTTTTACTTTCTCTTTACCAACCGTTGCAAACACGCTAATTTCAGCTGCAGAAATTAAAATGTCTTTGGGAATTAAAACATCACCTTGCTTTCTGTCCAATCCTTTTAAATGCACATTTTGAAATTCCTTTACAGCTTCTAAATTAACTGTTGCACTATTATTTTCTATAGTTAATAATTCATATTGAATTACAGCATCAGTATTTTTTGGTAAGACAGCACCTGTCATTGCTTCAATACAATTTTCTGTATTTTTTAATGATAATTGTGGGCTTCCAGCAGCTTGTATTCCTTCAATTTTAAAAGAACGAATTCCGTTATTAAAAGCTTCGGATGAAATTGCAATTCCATCCATACTAACTCTGTTAAACGGTGGAAAATCTCTATCGGCAACAATATTTTCTTGTAAAATTCTACCTGAAGATTGTAAAAAATCAATTTCTTCAATTCCAAAATCTTCAGCGCTTTTTAAAATAATTTCAAGAGCATCTTTTACTGTTGTTAATTCCATTGTTGTTGGTTATTAATTAATTTACCCTCCAATTGTAGACATACTTTCGGAAATATCATTTCCTCTGTTGGCTTCTGCAATAAAACCGTTTTCTGGTTTATGATGTACGGTTTTTATAAACAATTCTTTCAACTCATCATCACTTGCGCCATTTCTAATAAAATCGCGCACATTAAAAACGCCACCGTCAAACAAGCAGTTTTTAAACATTCCGGTTGCTGTAATTCTAATTCTATTACAATCGTTGCAAATGGTTCTGGTAAATGCTGGAATTATACCAAAAGTTCCTTTATAATTTGGGATTTTATAGTTTTTTGAAGTGGACGACTTTTTTGAAATAACTGATTCAACCTCTGGAAAATGATTTTTTATATGATTTATAATTTTATTGAAATCCCAAAGTTCTGCCATATCTCTTTGTCCTTTTCCATTAAAAGGCATCTCTTCAATAAAACGAACTGCAATATCTTTTTCTTTTGAAAGCTCAACAAAATCTATAATTTCATCGGTATTAAAACCAGATTGCACTACTACATTCAGTTTTAATTTAAGTTTACTTTTTTCTAATTTCTGAAAAGTATCAAACACATTTTCAAAAACATCTCTACGCGTTATTGTCGCAAATTTTTCTTTATGTAAACTATCAATACTTAAATTAATAGCGTTTATGTTTAAAGCTTCTAACTTATCTATATAATTTGAAATTAATGCGCCGTTTGTAGTAATGTTAATTTCATCTAACTTATCATTAAAGGAAAGTGATTCTAAAAAATTCACAAAATCTTTTCTTACAAACGGTTCTCCACCAGTTAAACGAACTTTATTTACACCTAATTCAGACAGTACACGAGTAATTCTGTACATTTCTTTATAGGAAAGTAATTCTTTTCTATCAACAATATCAATTCCTTTAGCTGGCATACAGTATTGACAGCGCAAATTACAACGATCTGTAACTGCTAAACGTAAATATGAAATTTTTCTACCAAATTTATCCCTTAACTCCATTAATTGAGTGTTATTTTATTTCTTCCTAAAATTATAACTTCTTCTTTTTCTAATTTTTTTAGTACTCTTGAAATAGCTTCTCTTGATACTTTTAAATCACGTGCAATATCAAAATGCTTTCTATTAATTGTATTGCTATTATAAACTAAACTAGCATTTTCCAGATACTTTAACAATCTGAATTCTAAATTTTCAAAAGCAATGTCATTTATTTTCTCAATTAAAAATGATGTTTGCCTGTAATTTAGTTTCATAAAATATAAACGCCACGAATTGTATTTTACAAACCACGAATTTACGGTTTTTACAGGAACTGCTATGTAAGTAATAGTACTTTCAGCTTTTAACCTAATTTCACTATTTTTATTTTCTAATGCGTAAGTAATTGCAATGGAGCTTGTTTGTTGTGACGTTAAATAATGTAAAAAAATACCGTTTCCTTTTCCATCACGTCTCATCACTTTAACAACTCCTGAAGTTATAAAAGGAATAAACTCAATCTCTCGACGAATTTCTAAAATTATTTTATCTGGCTCAGCTTTTTTTAAAATACCATAATTACAGATTTCTTGCCTTAAATTATCTTCAAAAATGGTTGAAAAATTTTGGGCAACAATTTCATTTATTTTCATCAAAATAAATAATTTAATGTGGTAGTTTATTTTTTAAAAGACCATATAAAAAGGCTCCTAAAGTTGCGCCAAATATTACTATTAAAATAGCTACAATACCTCTGCCTATTAAAACAAACATTGGGCCTGGACAAGCTCCGGCTAATGCCCAACCTAAGCCAAATAAAATACCGCCTAATAAATTTCTGTACAATCCAACTTTTTTAAGAGCTATATGAATTTCATTTCCTTCAAAAGTTTTAACCATTTTTTTTCGGAATAAAAACATACTTATCATTCCTAAAACAACTGCTGAACCGATAATTCCGTACATATGAAACGACTGAAATTTAAACATTTCATAAATTCTAAACCACGAAATAATTTCGGCTTTGCTCATTACTATTCCAAAAAGAATACCTACTAAAAAAAATTTAATGTATTTCATAATGCTTTCTTTTTAAAATAATAGTGGTAAAATAAACCAAGTCATTATTAAACCTCCAATAAAAAAACCAATTACAGAAATTAATGATGGAAGTTCTAAATTACTTAAGCCAACAATTGCGTGTCCAGAAGTACAACCGCCAGCCCATCTTGCACCAAAACCAACCATAATACCTGCAATTATTAAAATTAAAAATCCTTTTAATGAAAGCATTGTATCTATACTAAAGATTTCATCAGGTAAATAAGATGTTCCTGCATTTTGAATTCCAATAGCTGCTAAATCTTGAACAGTTTGAGGATTTAATGCAACTGCATCATTTGGAGATAACCAATAAAATGCAATAAATCCGCCCACAATAGAACCTGCAACAAAAATTAAGTTCCATGAATTTTCTTTCCAATCTATTTTAAAATAGTCTACAAACTTGCCTGCACCGCCAATTGAACAAAAAGTTTCTAAATTTGAAGAGACTCCAAATCGTTCGCCAAAATAATATAGTAAAAACATGACAAACGCTATAATTGGACCTGCAACATACCAAGCCCAAGGTTGAGTAATAAATTCCATAATTTATTTAATTAGTTAGTTTTATAAAAGTATTCTATAAATTATGCTGATATGTAACTTGTGTTACATTAGTTAAAACTCAAGTATTTCAATTTTATTTCTATTAAGCTTTATTTTCCCTTCATTTTCTAGCTGTTTTAGCAATCTAGAAATTACAACACGTGAAGTATGCATATCATAAGCAATGTCTTGATGCGTTGTATTTAAGGAAGTTTCTCGCATAATTTGGGCTTTATCTTTTAAATATTTGTACAAACGCTCGTCCATTCGCATAAAAGCTAAAGTATCAATAGTTTCCATCATTTCGTTTAAGCGAATATTATAACTATCAATTACAAAATTTCTCCATGATTTGTATTTTACCAACCATTCATCTAACTTTTCTTTTGGTAAAAACACAATTTCAGATTCTTTTTCTGCAATGGCTCTAATGCCACATTTTCCATTAGAAATTGCACTTGCAAATGAACTTGCACAAGTATCTCCACGCTCTAAAAAGTATAACAAAATTTCTTCACCTTTTTTATCTTCACGAACAATTTTTATGGCACCATCTAAAAGTAAAGGAACTCCTTTCATTTTATCGCCTAAATCAACTAATAACTCATTTTCACGTAATTTTTTATATACGCCAACTTGCTCGATTTCATCCAACAATTCTTTTTCAAAAACAAATGAATAATAATTATCTAATTTTTCTCTTATCATTTTAAATAGTTTAAAATTTTGTTAGTAGCTCCTGTTTTATCTAAAACATAATTTTGAGCTCTTTTTCCTGCTTCAATTCTTTTACCTTTTGGCAATAAAAATTCGCTTAAAAGTACGGATAATTTTTGAGAATTATCAACCATAAAACAAGCTTCGTTTTTCACCAATTCTATAGCCTCATTAAATTTGTAATAATTTGGACCAATTATAATTGGAACACCAAAAGTTGCGGGTTCTAAAACGTTATGAACTCCAGATTTTGTATAACCTCCTCCAACATAAGCTACATCTGCATAACTGTAAATTTTCGTTAAAATGCCAATTGTATCAATTATAAACACTTGAAATTCTTCAAGGTTTTTACCTTCTTTTTCAGAGAATAAAATAGTTGGCTTTGATATTGATTTTTTTAACTGTTGAATTTCTTGTTGATGAATATTATGGGGTGCAATTATAAATTTTTCGTTTTCTGTAGCATTATTATTTATATAATCTACTAATAAAACTTCATCTTCTTTCCAAGTACTTCCTGCAACTAAAGTATGTTTGCTGTTTATAAAATGATTGATAAAATTTAATTGATTATCTTGTTTTGTAATTTCAAAAACACGATCAAAACGCGTGTCACCACTAACAGTTACGTTGCTAAAATGAATACTATTTAATAATTTTTCTGAAACTGAATCTTGCACAAAAAAATGAGAAAATGCTTGTAAAGATTTTCGCATCCAACCGCCATACCATTTAAAAAATACTTGATTTTCTCTAAAAATTCCAGAAATTAAAATGGTTTTAATCTTTCTGTTTTTAAGAACTTTTAAATAATTTGGCCAAAACTCATATTTAACAAAAATAGCCGTTTCAGGATGAACAATGTCAAGAAATTTTTTAGCATTAAAAGTTGTATCTAAAGGTAAATAGCAAACTACATCAGCTACTTCATAATTTTTCCGAACTTCATAACCTGATGGAGAAAAAAAAGTAAGTAAAATTTTTTTTGAAGGAAAATTAAGTTTTAATTTTTCAATAAGTGGTCTACCTTGTTCAAATTCCCCTAAAGATGCGCAATGTACCCAAATTACAGTGTCTGCACTTTTTATTGATGATTTTAACTTTGTAAAAACATCGTTTCTACCTTCAACAAAAAGTTTTATTTTAGTATTGAATAATGCTATTAATTTCATTAAGAAACTAGCCACAATAACTACTATGTTGTAAATTTTATGCATAAATATCAAAGTTACAAAATTAGCGCATAAAAAAACTCCTAAACTTTAAAAGTAAAGGAGTTTTTAAATCAATAAAAATCTATGTATTAAACCTCAAAAGGTTCAATAGAAACATAAGACTTGTTGTCTTTTCTTTTTTGGAATTTAACCACACCGTCCACTTTTGCGTGTAATGTATGATCTTTACCCATATATACGTTATCACCAGGATGGTGTTGAGTTCCTCTTTGACGGATTAAAATGTTACCTGCAATTGCAGCTTGTCCACCAAATATTTTTACTCCTAGTCGTTTCGATTCTGATTCTCTACCGTTCTTCGAACTACCTACTCCTTTTTTATGTGCCATGATATTATGGTTTTAAAATTGTGAATATTATTTAGTTAATGCTTCAATTAATTCAGCTTTCTTTAAAGACGTGTATCCTGAAATACCTCTTTCTTTAGCTAACTCTTTTAATTCAGCAACTGTCATTGCGCTTAAATCTTCAGAAACAGCTACTGGAGCTTCAACTTCTTTTGATTTAGGTGCTGCTTTTTTAGCTGGTGCTTTTTTTTCTGCGCCAGATGCTGCAATACCTTCAATTTGAATTTCAGTAAAAGATTGTCTATGACCATTTTTTACTTTATATCCTTTTCTACGTTTCTTTTTGAAAACGATAACTTTATCACCTTTTAAGTGACCTAAGATTTTTGCCGTTACTTCGGCTCCTTCTATAGCTGGGGCGCCAACTGTTACTGTACCTCCGTTTTCTAAAAGAAGAACTTTATCAAAAGATACTTTTGACCCTTCTTCTCCTTGTAAGCGGTGCACGTAAACCTTTTGGTCTTTTGCTACTTTAAACTGCTGCCCTGCTATCTCTACAATTGCATACATAAGCTTTATTTTATATTCGCTTTATTAATTAATTAATTTACCTTTCTATTAAGGCGGGTGCAAATATAAATCTTTTTTCTTTTTTGACAAAAATTATTTTAAAGAATACGTTCACATATAAGCTTTTAACATAATCAATCTTAATTTTTAGTTATTTTTTTCACAAACCTATTATTACATAAAAAACTTTAATACTTTTGATAATATTGTTTTTGCTATGAAAATTACCCATTACCTATTTTTAATTTCAAGTAAAAACTGTAACAAGTTTAACTTATTAGCGACTTATTCGCTGAATCTTAATTTAATTAAACAATTACAAACTATGAGAAAAATTTATCTAGTAAGTTTTTTAACCCTACTAGTAAGCGCTTCTATTATTGCGCAAAAAGTAGAATTTGAAGAATATGATTTAAGTAACGGTTTACACGTCATTTTACATCAGGACAATTCAGCGCCTGTTGTAACAACTTCGGTAATGTATCATGTTGGTGCAAAAGACGAAGTGAAAGGAAGAACTGGATTTGCACACTTTTTCGAGCATTTATTATTTGAAGGAACTAAAAATATTCCTAAAGGAGAATTTTTTAAAATAGTTTCTGCAAATGGTGGTAATAATAATGCCAATACAACTCAAGACAGAACTTATTACTACGAAACGTTCCCTTCTAACAATCTAGAATTAGGATTATGGCTAGAGTCAGAACGTATGTTACACCCAGTTATTAATCAAGATGGTGTTGACACTCAAAATGAAGTTGTAAAAGAAGAAAAAAGAGCCAGAATTGACAATGCACCTTACGGTAAAATTATTTACAGAACGGGAATTAATCAACATATATTTGCTAAACATCCATATAAAAACTCTGTAATTGGAAGTATGGAAGATTTAGATGCTGCTCAATTAAATGAGTTTTTAGCTTTTCACAAAAAGTTTTACGCACCAAACAATGCAGTATTAGTTGTAGCTGGAGATTTTGAAAAAGATAGTGCAAAAAAAATGATTCAAGATTATTTTGGTGACATTCCTGCAGGAGAACCTGTAGAACGAGTAAGTATTGTTGAAGATGCCGTTGAAGCTAAAAAAGTAGTTGAATACGATTCTAATATTCAAATTCCTATTAAATTATTTATTTTCAGAACACCTTCAAGTAAAGATAAAGATGCGTATGTTTTAGATATGGTTTCCTCAATTTTAACAAGCGGGAAAAGCTCTAGAATGTATAAAAAATTAGTTGAAGAGAAAAAAGCGTTGCAAGTGCTTGCTTTCAATGACTCTCAAGAAGATTATGGAACTTATATTATGGGAGCACTTCCATTAGGCGAAACTTCATTAGATGAATTAGCTGCTGCAATGGAAAATGAAATTACAAAACTTCAAACCGAATTAATTTCTGAAAAAGAATATCAAAAATTACAAAACCAGTTTGAAAATAATTTTGTTAACTCAAATTCTGGAGTTGAAAACATAGCTTCCACTTTAGCTACAAACTATATGCTAAAAGGAAATACCAATTTAATTAATGATGAGTTAAACATTTATCGCTCAATTACAAGAGAAGACATTAAACGCGTTGCAAATGAACTTTTAAACGCAAACAATCGTGTTGAAATGGATTACCTTAAAGCTAAAAGCGAATAATTTTAAAGATGAGAAGACAAATGAAAACTAAAATAACAACATTAATTGCATTGTTTCTTATTTCTTTAGGAATAAATGCACAAATAGATAGAACAAAACAACCTGTTGCTGGCCCGGCACCTAAAATTAATTTAGGAAAACCACAAACTTTTGAGTTAAAAAACGGTTTAAAAGTAATGGTTGTTGAAAACCATAAGCTACCAAAAGTCACCGCTAGTTTAATTTTAGATAACGGACCAATTTTTGAAGGAAATAAAGCCGGTTTATCAAGTATTGCTGGTGGAATGATGGGTAACGGTACAACTAACATTCCAAAAGATGCTTTTGTTGAGGAAATTGACTTTTTAGGTGCTTCCTTAAACATAGGAAGCCAAAGCGCTAGCTTTAACACTTTATCAAAATACTTTCCTCGTATTTTTGAATTAATGGCTGATGCTGTTCAAAATCCATTATTTACTCAAGAAGAATTTGAAAAGCAACAAACACAATTAATTGAAGGAATAAAATCTGGAGAAAATAGTGTTGCAGAAATTGCTGGAAAAGTAGAAAGCGCATTAGTATATGGGAAAAAGCATCCGTACGGAGAATTTGCAACAGAACAAACAGCTAAAAATGTAACTATTGATGATGTTAAAAACTTTTATACTACATATTTTAAACCAAACAATGCCTACTTAGTAATAATTGGTGATGTTAATTTTAAAGATGTGAAAAAACTAGTAACATCTAAATTAGGAAAATGGAACAAAGGAACACTACCTGCGTATACAATGCCTGAAGTAAAAAATGTTCCTAAAACAGAAATCAACTTTGTTAATATGCCAAATGCAGTACAATCAAATATTGCAGTTGTAAATACTGTTGATTTAAAAATGAGCAATCCAGATTATTTTCCATTATTGTTAGCCAACAAAATTTTTGGTGGAGGTGGAGAAGGTCGTTTATTCCTAAACTTACGTGAAGATAAAGGGTATACCTATGGCGCATATTCAAGAATTGGAAACGACGAAAGAACTGCTGCAACATTTAAATCATCTGCAACAGTTAGAAATATGGTTACAGACAGTTCTGTAGTAGAATTTATAAAAGAAATTAAAACTTTTAGAGACACCAAAGTTTCTGATGAAGAACTTAAAAATGCAAAAGCAGCATACATTGGAAATTTTGTAATGGCTTTAGAAAGACCATCTACTGCAGCGAGTTATGCTTTAAATATTGCTACTAAAAATTTACCAGCAGACTTTTACGAAACGTATTTAGAAAAAATAAATGCTGTAACTGTAGATGATATACAACGCGTAGCTCAAAAATATTTTAGTGCAGATAATGCCAGAATTGTAATTGTTGGAAAAGCATTAGATGTATTGCCTAATTTAGAAAAAATGCCTTATAAAATTAATTATTTTGATAAAGAGGCAAACGCAACATCTAAACCAGCAATGACAAAACCAATTCCGGCTGGAGTTACAAAAGTTTCTGTAATTGACAATTATTTTAACGCAATTGGTGGTGCTGATAAAATTAAAGCTTTAAAAAGTACATTGGTAACTTACGAAGCATCCGCAATGGGAAGCACCATTCAATCAACAGAAAAAAGAACTGCAACACATTATGCCAATGAAACAAGTATGGGCGGAAATGTTTTAGCTAAAGTTATAATGACGGCTGATGGTGTTTTTATGAACAAACAACCTCTACCTCCTGCAATGGCTAGTGAAATGACCAATACTTTAGGTACATTTTTAGAAATGGGGTTACTTAATAATGAAAACTCCATTTTAAGTGGAATTGAACCTATAGATGGTAAAGATGCTTACGTCATTTCTACTAAAGGAGAAGTTGTATCAACAGCAATTTATTTTGATGTTGCAACAGGTTTAAAAGTAAAAGAAGTTCAAACAGTTTCAATGGGTGGTCAAACTCAAAGTCAAGAAGCTACTTTTTCTGATTATAAAGAGTTTGATGGTGTTAAATTTCCAACAATAAAAAGTGGAAGTTTAGGACCTCAAAAAGTTGAATTTAAATTAATTGATGCTAAAGTTAACAAAGGTGTAACTGATGCAGATTTTCAATAAATAATATTGTTTAAATACCGAAGAGCGGCACAAGAAATTGTGTCGCTTTTTTTATTTTGCTTTATTCACCAAATACACACCAAAAATTATAATTCCACCAGCCAATATTTGAACCGCGGAGATTTTCTCTCCATCTAAAATTCCCCATAAAATTGCTACAATTGGGATTAAATAAGTTACAGACGATGAATAAACAGGTGTTGATATTTTAATTAAATGGTTGTATAATATTTTAGCCAAACCAGTTCCAAAAACTGCTAAAATAGTAATGTAAACTAAAGACATTGTACTGGCTTCATCAACTTCAAAAGTTGAAAATATTCCTGTAAAATATAATATTATTAAAGCTGGAATCATTAAAATCATAAAATTTCCTACCGCAATACTTAACGCATCTAAATCTTGCAAATGCTTTTTAATAATATTTAAGTTAAAGGCGTAACAAATTGTTGCTATTAAAACCAATATTGAATATAAATAATTTTGAGAAGGATTTATTTCAGCCCCTTTTAAAATTAAAATTACCGTCCCTGCTAAACCAATTAAAACTCCTAACAACTGTTTTCTTCTATAAGCAAATCCAAAAACTAAGTATCCAAAAATTAAAGTATTTAATGGCGTAAGCGAATTTAAAATGGACGCAATAGAACTATCTATATGCTTTACTGCAAAAGCAAACAAAAAAACAGGTATAAAACTACCAATTACACCATTTAAAAATAAATAATACCATTGTGTTTTATTAATTTTAAAAACACGCTTAAAACCAATTAAAAATAGAAATATAGCAGTTATTAATATTCGTAAAGCGCCAACTTGCACTGGGTTAAGACTTATTAATGCTTTTTTCATTAAAATAAATGAACTCCCCCAAACTAATGAAAGTATTATTAAAAAAATCCATTTTTGTTTATGTTGCTCCATTGTAAAAATAAAACAACAAAAATCGTATAATTATTCGGAAATGAATGTATTAGTTTATAAATTCGCTTTTATAACTATATACACACTAATTATGAGAAAATTAACGCTCCTTGTTCTTTTTGTTTTAAGTTTAATTTCTTGCGATCAAAAGAAAAAAGAAACCAAACAAAATGAAACTCCTCTAGAAAATAATACTATTGCTGCAGTATATGAAACTTATGAAATGGATATAGAAGGAATGACCTGTGAAATTGGCTGTGCACGCACCATTGAATCTAAATTATCAAAAATGAAAGGTGTTTCGTATTCTAAAGTAGATTTTGAAAGTAAAAAAGGTGTGTTTACTATAGATACAAATATAGTAAATGAACAAAAAGTTAGGGGAAAAATTGCGGGTATAGCGGGTGGAGACCTCTATTCTGTAGTGAATTCAAAAAAAATTAACAAAATTTTAAAATAATTTAAATATTTTTTGTAAAGATTAAAAATTTTGTCGTTAATTTGCACCACAAATAAAAATCAATCGAAAATGAAACAAATTAAATTTTTAATCGCAGTTGCATTAGTTAGTGTATTTGCGTTTTCTTGTAAAGAAGCTCCAAAAGAGGAAGCAGTAGAAGAAGTAGTAGTTGAAGAAACTGCTCCAGTTGTAGAAGAAGTAGAAGTTGCTGTTGATACTACTGCTGCTGCTGTAGAAGAAGTTGTTGAAGAAGTACAACAATAATTAGTCTTTTCAGAACAAAATAAAAAGAGCTTCAAATTGAAGCTCTTTTTTTTATACCCTTTTATTTCTTAATGAAAAGTAAAAGAACAATAAACTCATAAAAAATAATAAGCCAACTAATTGATGGCTAACACCATAAAAAAGGGGAATCTTTCCTTTTACATTAATTACAGTTAAAATCCCTAAAGTGACTTGAACTAAAACAAGTATCACCGTTAAATTTAACCACTTTTTTGAAGTTCGTTCAACTTTCTTTTGCATTTTAAAAAACATATACAAAACACATACAACTATAATATAAGCTAACATTCTGTGTATAAATTGTATAAGTGCTGGCGCAAATAAATAACTATCATAGTTTATCATATTTCCCCAATTCCAATGTTTCAAATCTAACAACACACTAGGAATAAATTCTCCATTCATACTTGGCCAACTCGGATAATAAAGTCCTGCTCGCATACCCGAAATAAGTCCTGCTATTATTAATTGGAAAAAAGTAAGCAATAAAACACCAACCACTATTCGTTTAGATTTTATTTTCTTCAAACTTTTAAACACATACACATCAGCAACTGTTTTAACCATTGCGGCAATTACCAAAACAGCTAATATAAAGTGAATAGTAAGTTTATACGCATTTACCCAAGGTCTATCAACCAAACCACTCTTTACCATTATCCAACCTGCAGAAGCAGTTAAAATTGTTAGGAATACTACCAAACCTAATCGTTTCATTAAATAAGAGTCTATCTTTTTTGTAAAAACAAAAAATAAAAATGGAATTAAAAAGATAAAACCCAATGCTCGCACCCACAAACGATGAAAATACTCCCAGAAATAAATAAATTTAAATTCTTGTATTGTAAATGTGGAATTAATTTTATGAAATTGAGGTGTTTCTTTGTACAATTCAAATTCTTGCATCCATTCCGTTTCATTTAACGGTGGAACTACTCCTGTAATAACATCCCATTTTGTTATGGATAACCCAGATCCAGTTAATCTTGTGATACCTCCTAAAATAACTTGACCAACTAACATTATTAAGCCAATTAGTAACCAAATTCTTATTGTTTTAGAATATTTATAAGTTTTATATTTCATTTTCCCACTCTATTGTTTCAACTAAATGAATAATATCTTTTTCTATATATTTTACAGCTGGTAATATAGAATCGTAATTAGGTTTTGTATAAAAATATAGCGCTCCAGCCAATACATTTTTCACACTATCCGTTACTCTAAATTGAATATTTGTTGCCACATCTCCTTCAACTGAGTACAATTTTCCATATACATTTTTATCAAAATTTTCATAAGGAATGGCATTAATAACATCGGCTTTTATTGTGTGTTTAAATGTTAATTTTTCAACCTCTGATAATATTTCATTTAAGTTATTATTTACTTGACGATACGTAATATGTATAGTAGCCTTTAATTGAGGATATTCAATTGTTAACCAACAATTATCTTTTAAATGCACAATTGCTTCGTTTGATATTTCAAAAGAATACGGACAATTAAAATTATGTGTTATGTAGTTTGGTTTTGGATACTGTAAAGTTAAATAAGGCTTAGGCTTGGGTAGAGTTTCGTTTCCACAAGATTGAAAACCAATCATTATTAAAAACAAGATTATTAATTTTTTCATATTAAATTACGCCCCTCTTACAATAGTTACTTTAATTTGTTTTATTCTTTTTTTATCCATTAATTCTATTTTAAATGAATAATTATTAAATTTTATTACTTGATTTTTTCTTGGAAATTTTCCGTAAATTTCTAAAATAAAACCTGCAATTGTTTCAGATTCTCCTTTTTCTTCTTCAAATAATTGCGCATCATCAGATCCAATAACTTTATAAAAGTCTTTTAGGTTTGTTTTTCCTTCAAATAAAAACGTGTTTTCATTTATTTTAGTGTAAAATAAATCGTCATCATCATATTCATCATTAATATCTCCAACAATTTCTTCTATTACATCTTCTAAAGTAATAATACCACTTGTGCCTCCATATTCATCAACCACAATTGCTAAATGATTTTTCATTTCTTGAAATTCATTTAACAAATCATCTAACTTTTTATTTTCCGGCACAAAATAAGGCTCTCTTATTAATTTTTGCCAGTTAAATTGTTTTTTATTTAAATGTGGTAATAAATCCTTTGCATATAAAACACCAATTATATCGTCAATATTTTCTTTATATACAGGATTTCTTGAAAATCCTTTTGATACAATTTTGGCAATTACACTTTCATACTCTTCATCATTTGCCAATGCAAAAATATCCATTCGAGGTGTCATTATCTGACTCGTTTCTGTATTTCCAAAATTTACAATGCCTTGTAATATTTTTTGTTCGTCTTTTGTTGTGGCATCATTTGATGTTATTTCTAATGCTTGCGACAATTTTTCAACCGATAAATTAGATTGTTTTTTACGTAATTTGTTTTCAATTACATTTGTTAAACTTAATAACGGAATGCTTACAAATGAGAGCAATACATTTAATACTTTTATGGGAATTACCATAAAAATTGCAAATTTTAATGAATTACGTGTTGCGTAAATTTTTGGTAAAACTTCGCCAAATAATAATATTAAAAATGTTACAAGAACAACTTCAATTAAAAATTTAATAATTTCTGAACTAATATTAGCAAAAATACTTTCTCCTATATAGGCAAATATTAAAACAATTAAAATATTTATAAAATTATTTGAAATAAGAATTGTAGCTAATAATTTTTTTGGATTTTCTAATAATTGAGCCACCATTTTTTTGCTGTTTGAATTAGACTCAGTAGCTTCATTTAAAGTTGTTCTGGACAATGAAAAAAAGGCAACTTCAGCACCCGATATTAATGCTGATAATATTAATAATAAAAATAACGATACAACACTTAGTGTTAACCAAATGTTTGGGTTTTGTAGTAAAATTAAAAACGTGGGTTCAGGGTCCAAATTACATCAAAATTAAATTAAACTTAGAAAGGCAAATCATCATCTTCTATATTAGAATCAAGAGGTTCTGGCTTATTTGGTGTAGAAATTTTGGTTGATTCTTTATTTGGTTCTGCATTTAAATCATTTTTAGTAGTCAAAAATGTCATATCAACCACATGAATTTCTGTTGAATATCTTTTTACACCATCTTCACCTTCCCATTGACGAGATTTTATTCTTCCTTCAACATATACTTTATCTCCTTTACTAAGGTATTTTTCACAAATTTCAGCCAATTTATTTCTTACTACAATATTATGCCACTCTGTTGTAGTAACTTTTTCTCCGGTTTGCTTATTTGTATAGGTTTCATTAGTTGCAATTGGAAAACGGCCAATTGAATTTCCACCTTCAAAATAATGCATTTTAACTTCATCACCAAGGTGACCAATAAGTATAACTTTATTTACAGTTCCTGCCATTTTTTAGTAGATTTTCAGTGAATAACAAAAGTACTAAAAATTTTAGTTGCTTTTATATTCATTTAAAAAATTATCAATTAGTATTGGTACTGGAAAACGTTTAATTTCATCCCAATTTAATGAAAATTTTGCTGAATTTGGTATGTTGATAATCCAAAATTTCGTGTAAATATGTTGATGCGATAATTTATGAACTACCATTGTTTGGTTAAATAATTTAACCGATGTATTTAATTTACCAAACAATTTATCAAATTTTTCACTTGTAATTAATTGGTTTACATCAATTTCATGCGCACTTTCCAATAAAGGGAATTGATATAAATTTATCCAAATACCTTTTTCTCTTTTTTCAATAATTGTTTTATTATTAGGTGTTTGCACTACTAAATAATTAAAATATCGCTTTTTAATTGTTAGTTTTTTCTCTTTAACCGGAAGTGTTTTTACTATTTGTTTTTGTAACGCTACACAACTTTCATTTAACGGACAAATTTCACAATCAGGGTTTTGTGGTTTACACATTCTTGCACCAAACTCCATAACTGCCTGGTTATGTGTTCCTGAAATTGTTGGATTTAGTAGCTTTTGCGCCAGTAATTTAAACTCTTTAATACCTTTTGTACTATTAATAGGTGTAGCAATTCCAAAATAGCGTGCCAAAACCCTATAAACATTTCCATCAACAACAGCTGTTGCTTCATTGTAACAAATAGAGGCTATAGCTGAAGCAGTATAGTCACCAACTCCCTTTAGTTTTAATATCTGTATATAAGATGAAGGAAAATGACCTTTTAACTCATTTACAATATATTTTGCTGAAAAATGTAAATTTCTTGCACGCGAATAATAACCTAAACCTTGCCATAATTTTAAAACCTCTTCTTCTGAGGCTTTTGCTAAGTGAAAAACGGTAGGAAAATGTTCAATAAATTTAAAATAATAGACCATTCCTTGGTCAACTCTCGTTTGTTGAAGAATAATTTCCGACAACCAAATTTTATAAGGATTGCTTGTTTGTCGCCAAGGCAAATCTCTTTTGTTTTGTAAATACCACTGTACTAATACATTAGAAAATTTCATCGCTTTTAATATAAAACACAATAATACATGATTTAATCAATTAAATTTTAATGAATTAACTTTTTGATTTTGATTAATATATCATATATTTGCCGTCTTAATTTTATAATAAACTATATAACAATAATAAAAATGACGAAAGCAGAAATCGTATCAAATATCTCAGACAAATCTGGGATAGAAAAAGCAGATGTTTTAGCAACTGTTGAAGCGTTTATGGAAGAGGTAAAAAGCTCCTTAGAAAAAGGTGACAATGTTTACTTAAGAGGATTTGGAAGTTTTATAATTAAAACTAGAGCCGAAAAAACTGGTAGAAACATTTCAAAAAACACTACAATTAAAATTCCTGCTCACAACATTCCATCGTTTAAACCTGCAAAAGTTTTTGTAGAAGGTGTAAAAAACAAAGTAACTGTTGCATAAGCAAAAACTAATTATTAACAAAAAATAACATTTTATTATGCCAAGTGGTAAAAAAAGAAAGAGATCAAAGATTTCTACGCATAAACGCAAGAAAAGAGCAAGAGCAAATAGACATAAAAAGAAAAAGTAAGCTTTGCTTACTTTTTTTCTTTACGCGTTAAGTTCATTGAAATAAATATTTGCAGTACATTATTGCAAATATTGTTGGGTAAATTCCTGCAAAAACATAGTATAAATCGCTCAACTATTTATAGTTGCGCATAAAAACAATTCAGAGTGAAAACAGAATTAATTATTAGATCAAATTCCTCTGATATTGATTTTGCCTTATTAAAAGACGGCAAATTAACTGCACTAAATAATGAAACCAATGATAATAAATTTTCAGTTGGTGATATTTTTTTAGCTAAAATTGGAAAAGTGCTATCTGGCTTAAACGCATCATTTGTTGATGTTGGTTATGAAAAAGATGGCTTTTTACATTACCAAGATTTAGGCGCACAATTAAAGTCTTTAAATAAATTTATAAAAGGTGTTAGCACAGGTAAAATTAAAGATTACACTTTAAAAAACTTTCAACTAGAAAAAGACATTGATAAAAATGGAAGTATAGTTGACGTATTAAAATCAGGTCAAAGTTCATTAGTACAAATTGTAAAAGAACCAATATCTACAAAAGGTCCTCGATTGAGTTCAGAAATCTCAATTGCTGGTAGATATTTAGTATTAGTTCCTTTTTCTGACAGAGTATCCGTTTCTCAAAAAATTATGGATCCTTTAGAAAAAGAACGATTAAAAAGACTTATAAAAAGTATTAAACCGAAAGGCTTTGGAGTTATTGTAAGAACAGTAGCTGAAAATAAAAAAGTTGCAGAACTTGATAGAGATTTGCAAAACTCTTTAGAACGCTGGGTTGTAATGTGTAAAAAGTTTAGAACTTTAAAAACACAAGATACACCTACCAAAGTATTAAGTGAATTAAACAGAGCTTCTTCTATTTTAAGAGACTTGTTTAATGATTCTTTTTCAAGTATTGTTACTAATGATGAAGTACTGTTCTTAGAAATTAAAGAATACTTACAAGAAATTGCTCCAGACAAAGAGTCAATTGTAAGTTTGTACAAATCACAACTTCCTATATTCGAAAAATATGGAATTGAACGTCAAATAAAAACATCATTTGGCCGAACAGTTTCTATGAGTAAAGGAGCTTATTTAGTTATTGAACACACTGAAGCTTTACATGTTATTGATGTAAATAGCGGAAACCGTTCAAACAAAGCAACTTCCCAGGCAGATACTGCCCTTGAAGTTAATTTAATTGCTGCATCAGAAATTGCACGACAATTACAATTAAGAGACATGGGAGGAATTATTGTTGTTGATTTTATTGATATGCATACAGCTGAACACAGACAAAAGTTATATGATCATTTAAAAGCTGAAATGGATTTTGACAGAACAAAACACAAAATATTACCACCAAGTAAATTTGGCTTGGTACAAATAACCAGACAAAGAGTTCGACCTGAACTTGTAATTAAAACTCAAGAATCTGACCCTAATGGTGGTTCTGGAGAAGTAGAAGCACCAATTGTTATAATTGACAAAATTGGTGTTGAACTTGAAAAACTAATTAGCTCAAATAAACACAAAAAGATATCATTAAATGTTCATCCTTTTATTGCTGCTTATTTAACTAAAGGTTTTCCATCAATTCAACACAGATGGTTTACAAAATACAAAAAGTGGATAAAAATTTTACCAAGAGATGCTTACCAATATTTAACATTTAATTTTACCAATAAACACGGTAAAATTATTGAATAAGGTAATTCACAATATCTATAAAGTCCTGCGAAAGCAGGGCTTTTTTTAAAACCAATACCCAACATTAAAATACCAAAATCTATCATTATGATCTGGCGACCAAGCATAATTAATTTCAATTGGTCCTAAAAAAGTATCTAAACCATAGCCAAACATATAACCCGATTTAGTGTTCTCAAAAATCTTCCCTTCATTAAATAAATCTTTCTCAACCCTTGCATAATTAGCTGTAAAAGAAACATAGTTTTTTGGCAAAAACTCACATCTAGCAGTTAAAGCCGATTTTAAAAAGGCATTTTCATTTAACGATGCCAAATTATAACCACTTAATGGAATTAAATTATTTATAAAATTTTCTCCATAACCACCAACATTATAATCAAGCGCTCTATTTTCATTTTTCCCAAAAGTTACTCCAGCATCTGATTTAAAATGTAATGTTAGTTTATTAAAAAACGTTTGTGCAAATCCAATTTGCCCTTTTAATTGAGAAAAAGGACTGAAATTTCCATTATAATCTGATGATGTTAAAAACCATCTAAAATCAGCATCCAAATAAAACCCTTTCTTCTGAAAATATTTTTTATCATAAGTATCTAACTTTAGATATGAAATTAAATTAAAATAATTCGATTTATCAAAAAACAACCTTGATTGGTTTGATGGAACTCCGTTATTTTCTAACGAAGTTATGGTTTCAGTAAAAGCTTTTAATTTTTTATGTTCAATTCCTGCTCCAATAGCAAACTTCCTACTAAATACAGTTTGTACATAAGCTTGGTTGGTTAAATCTTCATACACTAAATTAATTTTGTTTACATTAGCTTCATCAAATTTTACATTAGAATTAAAACTATTATATCGAGATCTAAATCCAAAACTTGTATAAAAACCATTGTCAATAAAATAGTTGATATTGTATCTAATATTATCACCTAAAACAAGATCTGTTGAAATAACATCGTTTTTATTAAATAAATGTTTTGATGTAATATTTAATAAAATTCCTGTTTTGTATAAATCATCAAAATGCACCCCAAATTGTAAATAATTTGAAACCTTATTTTCTTTCATTTTAAATTTTACAATACTTCCCTTTTCATCATTTACTAGTTTGTATTGTATGTTTTCAAAGTTTCCTGTAGCCGATAAATTATTAATTCCTTCAATTAAATCAGAATAGCTAATAGTATCACGTTTTTTTAAATTAAGTTTTCCTAAAATATAAGCTCTGGTATAATTTTTATTACCTTCAATTTCAATATCTTTTATATGTAATTTTTTAATTTGATTTGTTTTTATTTTTTTCGCTGGTTTATGCACTTGTTTTTGAGCAATTTTAATTAACTCGTCTGTTTTTTCTCTTGAAGCTCTATCACCTTCAGCCATAATTTCATTCAATTTATCAAATGAAATTACATTAAAATCTTTCATATCAGGCTTAATTAACAAATCCACTTTTTCATGTTTGTATTCTAATGTTTTATACATTTGAAAACCCACTATTTGATTTAAAATTTTTACAGCTGAATTTAAATCTTTTTTAGCTTCTAATCCGCTTTGTATATCAACACCAATAATTACGTCGGCTCCCATATCAAGTACTTCATTAACAGGGAAATTATTCACTACACCTCCATCAGTTAATAATATTCCATCAATTTCAACAGGTGCTAATAATGTTGGAAAAGAACCACTCGCTTTAACAGCTTCTGGTAAAAACCCTTTATCTAAGACAACCTGTGTACCAGTTTCTAAGTTAGTTGCTATGCAAACAAATGGAATTGGAAGTTTACTAAAATCGTTAATATGATCTACATGTTGTAATAACTGTGTTAATAAGTTTAATACATTTTGCCCTTCAGAAATTGCTGTTGGAATACCTACTCTTTTTGATTTTACTGGCAAGGTTAAGGCATATTTTTCACCACTTTCTTTTTCGTAAAAAGGTTTTGATTTTCTAGGTAATTCATCCCTTAAAATTTTATCAAAATTTACCGATTTTAAAATTGAATCTAGTTGTGAAGCTGTATAACCTGAAGCGTATAAAGCACCTACAATTGCGCCCATACTTGTTCCTCCAATATAATCAACTCTAACGCCTGTTTCTTCTAAAACTTTTAAAACGGCAACATGTGCAAATCCTTTAGCACCTCCACCGCTTAAAACCAATCCAACTTTCACGTCTTTTTTTTCAGATTTCTCTTGAGAAAAACCAATTAAAAAAGAAAATAAAATTGTTACAAATAGTATTTTTTTCAATGTCTATTTATTTTTTATAATAATCTATAATGCGCTTTGCTTTGCTTTTACCAACTACTTTTTCTAAATCTTCAAATGAAGCTTCAGAAACTCGTTTGGCAGATTTAAAATGTTTTAATAAAGATACAACAGTTTGTTTTCCAATACCAGAAATTTCTTCTAATTCATTTGTAATAGCGCTTTTACTTCTTTTGTTTCTATGATGTGTAATTCCGAATCTGTGTGCCTCATTACGTAACTGCTGGATAATTTTTAAAGTTTCCGATTTTTTATCTAAATACAGCGGTACCGAATCTCCTGGATAATAGATTTCTTCTAAACGCTTTGCAATACCAATAATTGCTATTTTATTTCTAAGTCCTAAAACATCTAAACTCTTTAAAGCCGAAGAAAGTTGTCCTTTACCACCATCAATTACAATTAATTGTGGCAATGGTTCTTCTTCATCTTGCAATCTTTTATAACGCCTAAAAACTACTTCTTCCATAGAAGCAAAATCATCAGGACCATCAACAGTTTTAATATTAAAATGTCTGTAATCTTTTTTACTTGGCTTTCCATCTTTAAAAACAACACAAGCCGCAACTGGGTTTGTACCTTGTATATTAGAATTATCGAAACACTCAATGTGTCGAGGCTCTTCACTTAAACGTAAATCTTTTTGCATTTGTGCCATAATTCTGTTCACGTGTCTATCTGGATCTACAATTTTAATTTGCTTAAATTGCTCCTGACGATAGTATTTTGCATTTCGCAAACTCAAATCTACAATTCTTTTTTTATCACCAAGTTTTGGTACTGTTACTTTTATGTTATCTCCAACCTCCACTGTAAAAGGAACATAAATTTCTGTAGATTGAGAATTAAATCGCTGACGAATTTCTATAATTGCAAGTTCTAATAAATCCTTATCTGTTTCATCCAACTTCTTCTTAATTTCAGTGGTATGCGACTGAATAATTGCGCCATTTGAAATTTTAAAAAAGTTTACATAGCTATAGCTTTCATCAGAAACAATTGAAAATACATCAACATTGGTAATTGACGGATTTACAACAGTAGATTTTGCCTGGTAATTGGCTAACAAATCTATTTTTTCTTTAATTTTTTGCGCTTCTTCAAATTCCATTTCAGCAGCAAAACGCATCATTAATGTTTCAAAAGTTTTTATAGATTCTTTAAAATTACCTTTTATAATGTTTCTAATTGCTGTAATATCATTTATATAATCTTCTTCTTCTTGCAAGCCTTCACAAGCTCCTTTACAGTTTCCAATATGAAAATCTAAACAAACTTTATATTTGCCTGTTTCCACATTTTTTTCACTTAAATCAAACATACAAGAGCGTAACTGATACAATTCTTTAATTAAATCTAGTAAGGCTTTTGCCGTTCTTACCGATGTATAAGGTCCGTAATATTCCGAGCCATCTTTAATAACATTTCTGGTTAAAAATACTCTAGGGAAACGTTCTTTTTTGATACAAATCCAAGGATACGTTTTGTCATCTTTCAACATTACATTGTAACGTGGCTGGTATTTTTTTATTAAATTGTTTTCTAATAATAACGCATCGGTTTCAGTATCAACAACAATATGTTTTATAGTTGCAATTTTTTTTACTAAAACTCTTGTTTTACCATTTTCCTGAGTTTTATTAAAATATGATGCTACTCTTTTTTTTAAGTTTTTCGCTTTTCCAACATACAAAATCTTATCGTTTTTATCGTAATATTGATAAACTCCAGGTTGATTTGGTAAGGTTTTTATTTGAATTTCTATGTCCAAAGGATAATCAGATTTAAAAATTAAAATTACTCATTTTTTATGGAATAAATTTCAACTATATATCAGACGTTTAAAAGCATTTTTAATAACATAATTTATGTACTTTTGCGAAAAGTTTAAGAATTGCCTTTTTTTTGACCTTTTTTTAAATATAATTCAAAATATTAAGCATGAAATACTGGAAAAAATATTCAAAAGAAAAATTAATCGCAAGAATTGATGAAGCTTTAGCATCAACAATTGATTTTCAAAACAGCAAACATTTGGGTTATCCGGTTTCAAAATTAGATGAAAACGTTTTTAATACCAGCGGTGCTTTTTTAAAAGATTCACCTTTATTAAAATCTTTTATATCCAACCCAAACAATATTGGTTGTCACACTTTAGGTAAATCTGAACCCGCTTTTAAAGGTTCTCAAGAGTTAGAAAAAGAAGTTATAAAAGTTTTAGCTGTTGATATTTTTAAAGCCAAAGAAAATGAATACGACGGCTATATTGCAACTGGTGGGACCGAAGCAAATATTCAGGCGCTTTGGATTTATAGAAATTTATATAAAAAAGAGTTTAATGCTACGTTAGATGAAATGGTTATTTTATCATCCATAGATACACACTACTCGGTAAATAAAGGTTCTAATTTATTAAGTGTTGATAATGTTCAGATTCCGGTAGATTTTAATACCAGAGAATTAATAACTGAAGAACTAGACCAAATTGTAAGCAATTTAATTGCCAACGGTAAAAAATACTTTATGGTAATTTCTAATATGGCAACAACAATGTTTGGATCTGTTGATAATCCCGATGTTTATGCCGAAATTTTAACAAAGCATAAAGTTCCTTTTAAAATTCATGTTGATGGTGCTTTTGGTGGATTTATTTACCCAATTTCTAACAGAAAATCTACCATTAATTTTGAAAACCCAAACCTATCTTCTATCACAATTGATGCACACAAAATGTTGCAAGCTCCTTACGGAACCGGTGTATTTTTATGTAGAAAAAATTTAATTGAAAATGTTTTAACCAAAGAAGCCCAATATGTAGATGGAATGGATTTAACCATTGTTGGTAGCCGATCTGGTGCAAACGCAATTGCGGTTTGGATGATTTTATTCAGCTACGGATATTATGGTTGGTTTGAAAAAATTAATACGCTTTTGCTACGTACTGAATGGTTTTGTAATCAATTAGATGATTTAGGAATTGAGTATTACCGAAATGAATTTATGAATATTGTTACGTTAAAATCTGCTTATGTACCTGAAGATTTAGCTAAAAAATTTGGCGTAGTTCCGCAAACACATGAAGGAGACAATCATTGGTACAAAGTAATTATGATGGATCACGTTGAAATTGATGATTTATTAAAATTTATAAATGAATTAAAAGTTTCTTAAATTTTAAACCTTTAAATAATTAATAAATGTTCGTTTTATAACGGGCATTTTTTATTTAAAAAAGTAACTCTTTTAAATATTCCCAATTAGAAAAAATGGTGCTGAAAACCAAAAAAGTAACCATAAAAACTACCAAAGCTAAGTACACTTGTTTTTTATTCATTTTAAAAATTTAAATTAATCCTACAAATATAAATACATAATACAAACCAACTACTATAAAAATAAAACCAGTTAGTATACGAATCCATTTTTCAATTTTTGTAATTTTAGTATGAAATGTGCCAATACTACTTGCTGCAAATACCAATAAATAGGTGAAAATGAGTACTGGAATTCCTGTTCCAAATGCAAATACAATCGGCAAATACAATCCATCAGCACTTGCAATTGTCATAGGAATTAACATTCCAAAATACAACGCACCGCTATAAGGACAAAAAGCTAGCGCAAATAAAGCACCTATTAAAAAAGAACCAAACAATCCATTTCCAATAAATTTTTCAGATAATTTATCTATAAAATTAGTTTTGCTTAAAAAATTAAGTCTAATAATATTTAACATTACTAAACCTATTATAATTAGTAAAGGCCCTAAATATTTTTCTCCATTTTGTTGAAAAAATCGAGCTACGTGAAACTTACTTGCTCCAAAATATATTATAAATCCAATTAAGGTATAACTAAAAGCGCGTCCTAAAGAGTAAATAATTCCACTCAATAAAACTTTCTTTTTACTAGTTATATTTTTTGAAATATAAGCAGTAGCTGTAATGTTTGTAGCTAGTGGACACGGACTAATTGATGTCATTAACCCTAAAACTAATGCCGAAACAATTGGTATATTATAATTTTCGAGTAATGATTTTAATAATTCCATTTAGATTTTTGCTAGCTCAACATCAATTTTAGCTTTTAATTCATCTGAAAAAACCTTGGTGTTGGTTCCATTCATAAAAGCAAAATCTGTTAAATCTATTGCAGTTTCTTTACCATCAACAATTATATTTAAAAACAAAGATGTTCCTGTTGCTTCAAACTTTTCAGCTAATTTAAAATTTGCTTCTTCATCTACGTTTACAACTTTAAATGTAATTTTATTTGCAGCTAATTCTTCTGAAAAATACGTTTCTAATGTATACTTTGTATTGCTTTCAATAGCATTACAAGTCATACATCTGTGGGTAGAATGAAAATCTATTACTTCAATTTTATTGGCTAAATCCTTTACTTCAACAATTTCCTTTTTTGAAGTTTCTTTACATGAAACTAACACTGTAATTACTAAAATTAATACGCTCAAGTTTTTCATTAATATTTATTTATTAGTTAAAAAATTATATTAAAAATATACCCAGATATAATGATACATGCGGTTACAACAGAAAAGAAAATAGCAATTAATTTAATGGTCATTACCTTTTTTAATAGCATTGCTTCAGGTAAAGATAAGCCTACAACACCCATCATAAAAGCAATGGCTGTTCCTAAAGGAATTCCTTTTGATACCAAAACCTGAATTACTGGCAAAACACCTGAAGCGTTCATATACATTGGCACCGCCATGATGGTTGCTAAAGGCACAGCGAAAAAATTGTCTTTTCTCATGTATTGCTCAAAAAAACCTTCAGGAATGTATCCATGCATTAATCCGCCAATAGCAATACCAACCAAAACATAGGGAAAAATTCCTTTTAAAATAGTTTTAGTTTCTTTCCAAATTGATGGCAATTTATCTTTAAATGAAGTATGTTCCAACTCAAATTTTTCGGTTTCATGCTGGGAATTCTCCAATACTTGTTTTACCCAAGTTGATAAGTATTTTTCTAGCTTTAATTTTTGAAGAATCATGCCAGAAATTGTTCCTAATAAAACCCCACTAATTACATAAATAAAAGTGGTTTTTACTCCAAACAAACCAATAAATAAACCTATTGCAACTTCATTTACCAAAGGCGATGTTATTAAAAAAGCAAACGTTACTCCTAACGGAATTCCGCCTTTTACAAAACCTATGAATAATGGTACTGATGAACACGAACAAAACGGAGTAACAACTCCAAATGATGAAGCCATTAAATACTCAAAACCATATAATTTTTTACGAGACAAATAATTGCGGACTTTTTCAACAGGAAAATAACTGTTTACTATTCCCATAAAAAAGATAATAACTAAAACTAATAATAAAATTTTAATACTATCGTAAATAAAGAAATTTAAAGCTTCAGTTAAATGTCGTCCTTTTTCTAAATTAAGAACGTTAAAAACCAGCCAGTCTGAAAGTTGTTGAATCCAGTCAAACATTGTTTATTTATTTATTAGCAACAAGATGATCCAGCAGATGAACTACAACAAGGAGTATCATTTAATAAAGCCTTAACTTCATCAACACTTGGCACTTTACCTTTAAAAACAACTACTTCATTTATTACAATTGCAGGAGTACTCATCACATCATAAGCCATAATTTCCATAATATCTGTAACCTTTTCAATTTTAGCTTCAATATTTAATTGGTTTACAACTTCTGTAATCACTTTTTCTGTTGAAACACAACTTGGGCAACCAGTACCTAATACTTTAATTATTTTCATTTTAAATTTATTTTATACTATTATTTATCAAAAAATGTTTGAAATAACACTTTTGCTTTTTCCCAATTTTTTTTATTTATACAGTACTTTATTTTAGGAGGATTTACTTCACCTTGAATTAAACCTGCATCTTTCAATTCTTTTAAATGTTGTGAAATTGTTGATTGTGCTAAAGGAATAACTTCAACCAAATCACCCGTAAAACAACAACTTCGATTTTCTAAATAATTTAGAATTTTAATACGTGTTGGATGACCCAAAGCTTTTGCAAACCGAACTAATTCTTCGGTGTCTTCTAAATACTCTATATTTTTTGATGTTCTTTTCATAAGTATATCGCAAATGTACGATTGATATTTTCAGCTAAAAATGATTAAAATCATTTTTAGCTTATTTTTTAAATTTTAGAAATATTTTTTCTTTAACCAAAAGGAAACTCGAACTAATAAAATCAGCGCAGGAACTTCAACTAAAGGACCAATTACACCTGTAAATGCTTGTCCGGAGTTTAAGCCAAAAACCGCTATGGCAACTGCAATTGCTAATTCAAAATTATTTCCAGCGGCAGTAAATGCAACTGCAGCAGTTTCACTATAAGTAGCTCCCATTGCTTTGGTTGTAATAAACCCTATTAAAAACATAATGGCAAAATATATTAACAGCGGCACTGCAATAATTAGCACATCCATAGGTATTTCTACAATTAATTCTCCTTTTAAAGAGAACATGACCACAATGGTAAACAGTAAAGCTATTAAGGTTAATGGTGATATGGTTGGAATAAACTTTTCGGTATACCATTTTTCACCTTTTACTTTTACCAATATAAGTCTACTTAAAATTCCTAATAAAAATGGTACCCCTAAATAAATAGCAACACTTTCAGCAATAGTTGCAATTGAAATATCTACAATAGCACCTTCAAAACCAAAATATGGAGGTAAAACTGTAATGAAAAGCCAAGCATAAAAACTATACGCAAATACTTGAAATATACTATTTAACGCTACAAGTCCAGCTCCATATTCACTACTTCCATCCGCTAAATCGTTCCAAACCAATACCATAGCAATGCAACGTGCTAAACCTATTAAGATTAACCCAACCATGTATTCTGGATAATCTTGTAAAAAAATAAGTGCCAACACAAACATTAAAACCGGTCCAATAATCCAGTTTAAAATTAATGAAATGGAAAGTATTTTAACATTTTTAAAAACCTTTGGCAATAAGGCATAATTCACTTTTGCCAGTGGAGGATACATCATAATTATTAAACCAATTGCTATTGGAATATTTGTTGAACCTCTGCTAAAAGAATCAATTAACGTTGGGAATGACGGTACAAAATAACCAATTCCAACCCCAATTGCCATTGCAATAAATATCCACAAGGTTAAATAACTATCTAAAAAACTAAGTTTCTTCTTCATTTTTTACAATTTTATTTGAGAGAAAACATATAACATTTCTGAAGCAATTTGATTGCTACGTTCTGTATATTTTTCGGCTTGTTGTGGTGTGTTATCAAATGCTTTTGGATCATCATATTTTACAGGAATACGTTTTTCAGCTCCAGGAATAAACGGACAACCTACATCGGCATTATTACAAGTCATAATTGCTGCAAACTCACTTTTTGGATTAAATTCACTGTCATAGGTTTTTGAAAATGCAATTATAGGATGCTCATTTTCAGCATATTTAATACTATAAACTGGATTATCACCTTTTGATAAATTATTAATTTTTAATCCAGCCAATTCTAAAGCTTTTGCTGCCATTGGAAACATTGCCGTAGCTTCTGTTCCACCAGAATAACAATACACATTTTTTACGTTAAAATAATGTGCGGCAACTTGTGCCCAAACTTGTGATAAATGACTTCGACGTGAATTATGTGTACAAATAAAATTAAGATTTATAGTTTTATTTGCTAAAACTTTCCCTTGAATAAAATCTATTAAAGGTTTTAATACTGCTTTACGTTCATCTGAGATTTGAACATTTTTTATAACATCTATTGTGCTACTTATTTTTTCTAATAACATATATTAATTTTTAACAACAAGATTGATTTTCATCAGTAGAACAACAAGAAGACTCATAATTTTCATCAGAACAACAAGCATTGTTTGCAAAATTATCTACCAAAAACGGTAATAAATCTTCTTTTGACGGGATTTTTCCAGCCAAAACAACTTTTCCATCAATAACAATTGCAGGAGTTCGCATTACATCGTAAATCATAATCTCTTCTATGTCTGTAACTTTTACAATTTTAGCTTCTATGTTTAATTCATCAACAATATTAACTACTGCTTTCTCCGCGCTTACACAACTCGGACAGCCTGTTCCTAACACTTTAATTATTTTCATTTCGTATGTTTTTATTATTTAATTTGAAGACATTCTTTTCATTCTATTTTTAACAGCAATTTGAATCTGTTGAACAACAACTCGAAGTTTTATTTTCCAATCCTGAAAGTTTTAACTTTGGTTTTTCAGTTGGTATTCCACAATTATCTTTTGCTAAACAGTCTGTTTGTTTTGTGGTTAACAAAAAATTTATTCCATCAAAATCCAACCCATATTTACCTATTGTAGTTCCTTGATATTCTACTTCAATTGTTAAATTTCCCAAATTTAAAAGCTTATCAGATAATTCAATAATATGAATTAATTTTTCTGGATGCAACCTATGATCATAATCATTAGCTTCCCACAATTGAAAGTTTGCTTTCACTTCATTTCTAAGGGTCCCACCACAATCAATAAAATGTTTGGTTACTTTACCAACTTCGGTAACGTGAAAATGATTGGGAACTAACGTACCATTTGGTAATTGAAATGCAATAGTATTTAATTTACTTAAATGATGTTTGATTTCTGTAATGGTCATAATTTCTAATTTTTTATATACAACAACTATTATTTTCTATATCTTGATTCAAAAATTTTAAAAAGATTTGTTTGGTATTTTCCCATACTTCAACATTTATACAATAACAAACGCTTGTTCCTTCAATGTTTCCTTTTATAATTCCTAAATTTTTTAATTCTTTTAAGTGTTGAGAAATGGTAGCTTGTGCCAATCCAATTTCAACAACCAAATCTCCACAAACACATGTGTTTAGTTTAAATAATTGTTGCAAAATTGCAATTCTGGCAGGATGTGCAAATACTTTAGCTATTGTTGCTAGCGTATTTTGTTCTTCATTAAACTTATCTGTTTTTGTAATTCCCATAATATTAATTGTTACATTGCAATATTACGATTAATATTGATATAAAAAAACCTAAATCAAAAAAATTTAGGTTTTTTTTATATTATGTTAAAAAAATTTCGAAATTAATTTCACTACATCATTTCCATTTGCCAATAGCAGTAAACCAATTAAAAGAATAAAGCCAGTAATTTGGGCATATTCTAAAAACTTATCATTTGGTTTTCTTCCAGTGATCATTTCAAACAATGTAAATACAACGTGACCACCATCTAGAGCTGGGATTGGTAATAAGTTCATAAAACCAAGCATTATTGATAAAAATGCCGTAATTCCCCAGAAAGATTGCCAACTCCATGTTGCAGGAAAAATATTTCCAATGGCTATAAATCCACCAATACTTGTAGCGCCTTTTTTAGTAAACACATATTTAAATTGTGTGATATAATCTTTTAATGTCCAAATTGCTAAAGAATTTCCTTTTGAAATACTTTCAAAAAATGAATACTCTTTATGCTGAATGGTAATACCTCGTAATTTTGAGTTAGACACTCCTATTGTATTATCTTCTCTAGGCGTGATGGTTGCTGTTTTTGATAAACCATCTCTCTCAAAATCAATATTAATAGCATCATTTGAATTTACCACTAAGTTTGTAAATTCTTGCCAATAGGTAACTGGAGTTCCATTTACAGCAACTATTTTGTCATATTTCATTAAACCAGCTTTTTCTGCAGGTGAATCTACAATTACAGTATCTATAACTGCTTCAGTTCTTACAGAAAAAGGTTCCATTACTCCATTTCCCCACATTATATTTCCAATATCTTCTGGAATACTAATTGTTTCGGAAGTTCCATCTTCATGCAATACATCTAATGAGGTAATTCCTCTTAAAAATAAATGCTTATTAATATCGGTAACATCTAAAGGTTCTTCACCGTTAAATTTTGTGATTTTATCACCATCTTTAAATCCGAATTCTTTAAACAATTCATTAACCGCAAAACCGTTTTTTACATCTAAAGGTTTTACAAATTCAACTCCCCAAGTAAAGGTTATTAAAATATAAATTACAATACCTAAAATAAAATTTACAATAACTCCGCCCAACATAATAATTAAACGTTGCCAAGCTGGTTTAGATCTAAATTCCCAAGGTTGTGCAGGTTGCTTCATTTGTTCAGTGTCCATGCTTTCATCAATCATACCTGATATTTTTACATAGCCACCTAAAGGAATCCAACCAATTCCATACTCGGTTTCTCCTATTTTCTTTTTTAATAATGAGAATTTATAATCAAAAAATAAGTAGAATTTTTCTACTCTTGTTTTAAATAGTTTTGCAGGTATAAAATGTCCTAATTCGTGTAAAACAATTAAAAACGATAAACTTAAAATAAACTGTGCTGCCTTTATTAATATTTCCATAAATGTGTTTCAAAAAACTAAAATCGCACAAATGTACGGTTTTAAATACAGTTTTTAAAAGTCCTTAATTAAGATATTGAAGGTTTTAACAAAGTTTTAAAGCAATACGGTTACTATAATATCTAATTATACTAAATTTGTTATTTAATTTAACAGTAAAATGGACTTAAAATTTTTCAAAAAATCAATTCCAACACTTGCTATTATGGCGGTATTTTCAGTTGGAATGATTTATGCAATTTATACTTTGCTAACGCCAAATAAAAAATTACCAATTTTTAATCCTTCTGATGTAAATCCAAAATTAGTTGATGAAAGCGTTGTTCACATTAGAAGAAATCATAAAGTTGCCGATTTTAGTTTAATCAACCAAAATGGCAATACCATTACACAAGACAATTATAAAGATAAAATTTATGTAGCAGATTTTTTCTTTACCAGATGCATGACCATTTGCCCGGTAATGACAAACAATATTGGAAAATTACAAGAAGTTTTTAAAAATGATGATGATGTTATGTTTTTATCTCATTCGGTAACGCCAGATATTGATAGCGTTTCAGTATTAAAAGAATACGCAATTGCAAAAGGTGTAATTGACGCCAAATGGAATATAACAACCGGAAGTAAAAAACATATTTATGAGCTTGCCCGAAAAAGTTATTTTGCTGTTTTAGAAGAAGGCGATGGCGGTTTGCAAGATTTTATACATACAGAAAATTTTATATTGGTTGATAAGAAAAAACAAATTAGAGGTTTTTACGATGGCACCAATAATGAAGACATAGAAAGACTTATTAGTGATATTAAACTACTGCAAACTGAATAATTTTATTAATGATATTTATCATAGTTTAGAATCATTCTAATTTACTATATTTGCTCATTATTTATAATTATTCTTAATAATGGGTGATACTATAGCAAGTTTGCGAATTGGAGAACGTGGAATTATTGAAGATTTTTCTTTAGATATTATTCCGTTATGTTTACTAGAAATGGGTTGCTTACCAGGTAAAGAAGTAAGTTTAATTCAAATTGCACCACTTAAAGATCCGTTGTATATTAAGGTTAATGGAAGTCATTTAGCAATTAGAAAAGAAATGGCTGATCTAATTAATATCACAAAGTTGTAGTACATGAGAAATAATGCCGTTTTAAATGTTGCATTAGTGGGAAACCCTAATACCGGAAAAACTTCACTATTTAATCAACTTACAGGTTTAAAACAAAAAGTAGGAAATTACCCAGGCATAACGGTAGATAAAAAGCATGGAAAATGTAAAATTTCTGATGAATTAACTGCCGAAATTGTAGACTTACCAGGAACATACAGTATTAATCCACAAACTTTAGACGAAACTATTGTTCTTGAAACACTTTTAAATAAAAAAAACGAATCGTATCCCGATGCAATAATTGTTGTTGCTGAGGTTGAAAATTTAAAAAGAAACCTATTATTATTCACTCAAATTAAAGACTTACAAATTCCAACCATTTTGGTCATAAACATGTCCGATCAAATGGAAAGAAAAGGAATAAATATTGATATTGAAACACTTAAAACAGCTTTAAAAACCGAAATTGTTTTAATTAGCTCTCGTAAAAATATTGGAATTGATGTTCTAAAAAAAGAATTAGCCAATTATAAAAATTGGAATACAGAAACACTCGCTAACATTTCAACAAAAATTGATGCTAATTATTTTAGTGAACTTGAAAAAACTTTTTCTGAAAATTCATTATACAAATCTTGGTTATTAATTACACAACAAGAATATTGTCATTTTTTAACTGAAGCGCAAAATAAAAAAATAAATACCTTTAAAACTGATGTTGAAAAAATAAAAAAATACCAACATAAGGAAACTATTTTTAGGTATCAAAAAATAAATGAAATTTTAAAAACAGCATATAAAGTTGATAAATCTAAGGCAACTGATTTACGTTCTAAATTAGATAGTATATTAACTCATAAAATATGGGGTTATGTTATTTTTGCTTTTATTTTACTACTTATATTTCAATCAATTTTTGAATGGGCTAGTTTTCCAATGGACTTAATTGATGGCATATTTGCCAAATTAAGTCAACTTGCAAAAAATAATTTACCCGAAGGCGTATTTACCAATTTAATAGCTGAAGGTATTATACCAGGTATTGGTGGTGTTTTAATCTTCATTCCACAAATTGCCATATTATTTTTGTTTATTTCACTATTAGAAGAAACCGGTTATATGAGCCGAGTTGTATTTTTAATGGATAAAATAATGCGTAAGTTTGGAATGAGTGGAAAAAGTATTATTCCATTAATTTCAGGAACAGCTTGTGCAATTCCAGCTGTTATGGCTTCCCGTAATATAAGCAATTGGAAAGAACGCCTAATTACAATTTTAGTGGTTCCATTTACAACTTGCTCTGCAAGGTTACCTGTTTATGCCATTTTAATATCCTTAATAATTCCTAGTAAAAGAATTTTTGGCATCTTTAACCTACAAGGTTTAACATTAATGGCGTTGTATTTATTAGGATTTACTGCAGCTATATTTTCAGCAATTTTACTTAATAATGTGTTGAAAGTTGAACATAGAAGCTTTTTTGTAATTGAAATGCCAAATTATAAAGTGCCTTCTGTTAAAAATGTATTTTATGAAGTAGTTGAAAAAACTAAAGCGTTTATTTTAGGAGCTGGGAAAATTATTTTAGCATTATCAATAGTATTATGGTTTTTAGCTTCTAACGGAACATCAGCATATAAAAATGCAGAAAAACATGTTACAACACTTGAAGAAAATTCCAATTTAGATAATGAAGCACTTCAAAAGAAAATAGCATCATATAAATTAGAAAACTCCTACATTGGTACAATGGGAAAATTTATTGAACCTGTAATTGAACCTATGGGTTATGATTGGAAAATAGGAATAGCTTTAATAAGTTCATTTGCCGCTCGTGAAGTTTTTGTTGGCGCATTAGCAACCATTTATAGTGTTGAAAGTGAAGGAGAAGATGTTGGCACCATAAAAGAACGAATGGGGGCGGAAATAAACCCAAAAACAGGTTTAAAACGTTTTAATTTTGCTACAGGAATGTCACTACTGCTTTTTTATGCTTTTGCAATGCAATGTATTGGCACATTGGCAATTGTTAAACGTGAAACTAAAAGTTGGAAATGGCCTATTTTACAATTGGTTGGAATGGGAGCTTTAGCCTATATTGCAGCTTTTTTAGCCTTTAATATACTAAGCTAATGCAAGAAATATTAACATACATAGCTTTAGTACTCGCAGTCGGATTTTTAATTAAAAAATACTTTTTTAAAAATAAAAAAAAGGGTAATTGTATAGATGGTTGTGACTGCCATTAAATTACACTAATATTCGCCATACCTGCGCAACAATAAAACAAACCACAAAACCTATAATTAAAGGTAAAACACTTGCTATAACAGTCCATTTTACACTTTTAGTTTCTTTATAAATGGTGTAAATTGTAGTACTACAAGGGTTATGTAATAAACTGAATAACATTAAATTAACCGCTGTTAAAAGTGTCCATCCACCTGCTCTTAATATTTCTCCTGTTGCTGTAGCCGATTCTAATTCAAACATTACACCGTTCCCTTCTCCTACACCTGAAATGGAAACACTCATTACAGTTAACATTAATATAGTTGGAATTACAATTTCATTTGCAGGAATTGCAACTATATAAGCTAATAAAATAACACCATTAAGCCCTATTAAAAAACCAAAACCATTTAAATGTTCTATCATCCAATGCGCAATAGTTATATTGCCAATTGAGATATTGGCAATTAACCAAATTACTGCACCTGCTGGGGCTGCAAATACACAAGCTCGCCATAAAACAATTAAAGTCCTATCAATTAATGATGTATAAATTGTTTTCCAAAATACTGGAGGTCTGTATGGAGGCAATTCTAATGTAAAGGATGAAACTTCACCTTTTAACAAAGTTTTGGATAAGAAATATGATACAGCAAATGTAAAAAACACACCTAAAAGCGCAATTGTGATTACAGACAAAGTTGATAAAGCTCCAGCAAATCCTTTGGGAACCATTGCCCCAATAAAAATAGACGCAATTAATATTTGTGTTGGCCAACGCCCATTACATAAAGAAAAATTATTAGTTATGATTGCAATTAACCTTTCCCGTGGACTATCAATTATTCTAGTAGCAACAACTCCCGCAGCGTTACAACCAAATCCCATACTCATTGTTAAAGCTTGCTTTCCGTGCGCGCCAGATTTTTTAAATAAATTATCTAAATTAAAAGCAGCTCGTGGTAAATATCCAAAATCTTCTAACAAAGTAAATAGCGGGAAAAATATAGCCATTGGCGGTAACATAACAGCAATCACCCAAGCTAAAGCCAAGTATACACCATCAAACAAAAAACCAGCCAACCAAATAGGAAATCCTATTGAAATTGTTGTTTCTTTTAACCAAGGATGAATGGTATCTAACAATAATTGTGACAATAAACCCGATGGATAATTTGCGCCAATAATAGTTAACCATAAAACAACTGATAAAATTAAAATCATAATTGGGAAACCCCAAATTTTACTGGTTACAATTTTATCTAAAACTCTATCAAAACGAAAATGTTTTGTGGCTCCTTTTTTAAATACTGAATTTTGAGCAATTTGAGCTGCATCAGAATAAATACCTTCGGTTAATTTATCATGAAAGCCATCTCCAATTTGCCATCTTAAATCGTTACTTATATTTAATATTTTATTTGTTTTCATTTATTGTATATCTACTAAAAATAAGTTATTCTGTAATAAATTCACCTGTTTTTACAGCTTCAATAATACGTTCATCACCATCTAATAATCGTAGTGCAATCCATCTGCTATTTGGAATATTTGGATATTCTTTTTCAATTTCAACACATAATTTTTCAATGGCATTATTAATTTGTTTTGGCACATTTTTTATGCGGTGTGGTTTACAAATAATTTCACCAGTTGCAACTTTGTGAATTGTACTAATTAATTCTTGAATTCCTACTTTTGAACGTGCACTAGTTGGAATTACAGGAATCCCTAAATCGCGTGCTAAAGTTCTATCATCAATCTCAATTTCCATACGTTTTGCTTCATCCATTAAGTTTAAACATAAAACAGCTTTATTGGTAATTTCTAAAATTTGTAGCACTAAATTTAGATTTCTTTCCAACCTACTAGCATCTACAACTATAACGGTAACGTCTGGTTTTCCGAAAAGTATAAAGCTTCTGGCAACTTCTTCATCTTGAGAAGTAGAAAGCAATGAATACGTTCCTGGTAAATCAACCAATTTATATTTTTTCTCATTAAAACTATAGCCACCTTCTGCTCTGGTTACAGTTTTCCCTGGCCAGTTTCCTGTATGTTGCCTTAATCCTGTTAAAGCATTAAAAACAGTACTTTTACCGGTGTTTGGATTTCCTGCTAATGCAACAACAAAATCTGTATCATCTGTATTTATTCCTAATTTTTTTAATCCAGATGTGTTGCTGTATTCACAACTGTCGCAAGCGCTTTTAGTTACTGTTTGCATGGTTTTTAATTTTTTCGATTAAAATAAATTTTGCTTGTTCATTTCTAATAGCTATTGCGGTATTTCTTACTAAATAAGATCTTGGGTTGTTCATTGGACTGATTAAATCTAACTCAATTGTTGTGTTTAAAACAAACCCTAAATCTAAGAGTCTTCTTCGCATTTCTCCTCTACATTCATTAGAAATACCAATAATTTTAGCACTTTCATTTTCTTTTAAACTAGAAAGTCTGAAAGTGTTTTCTTCTAAAATTTCATCTTTTAATAATTGTAAAATGGTAATATTATTTGCAACAATAGGCGCTAGCACATATTCTTCACCTTCGGAATGAAATACAATTCGTTTTTCATTATTTTCAACAATATGAACGTGTGAACCAATATGTAAATCTTCGGCTAAAATTTGTTGGTAAATAATATCTGGTTCATCTTCAATATGAACAATTCTACCTATAGTTCCTTCTTTAAAAACAGGCATTGGTTTTCCTTGGATAGCTTCAATTTCACCAAATTCTGTAGGAATTGGATCTCCGTGAGGATCAAATCTTGGATTTCCTAAATTAGTTGCCAGCTCTTTTGCTTGCTTGGTATTTAATTTATGTTCCATTTTTTCAGCAATATCATGCCAATCTTTTTTATCAAAACCTGTTTTTTCTGATAAATATTTTTCCCATAAACGGTGAACTCTAATAATTCGTAACGCATAGTCCATACCATTTTCTGTAAGTTTAATAGTACCATTATTAAAATTTATTAATTGGTTTGCCTCCATTTGGGCTATAGTTTCTATTATTTTTTTGGGGCGAATATTTGTTGATGAAATAATATCGTTGGTACTTAAAGAATTTCCACCATCTTCCGCGTGATATAATTTTTTTAAAATATCTTCAATTAATGTTTTTGAATCGTTTTTAAAACTGTTTTTTAATCGCCAATAAATACCACCTTTTGGATAAAAAAGCACAACTAAAAGTATTATTACAGCTGTAAAAACAAGTAAATATGTTATAGGACTTGCCATAAGTTTATTTTAAATTAACAAAAACGTTTGTACTCACTTTATTTGAAAGTATTATTGAATGTCCTCCAATTAATTTAACAGTCATAGAATCGTCAAAATCAAATTTATCTACAATTGTTAATTCAGAATTAATTGTTATTTCATGCTTATCTAAAAACTGCAAAAATGATTTAGAGTTATCTTTTACACAAGAAACTTTATAAATTTTATTGGTAATTCCTTCACTTAATAAAATTGAGTTATTGAATGGTATTTCTCCATTTTTTTTAGGAATAGGATCTCCATGCGGATCTATTGTTGGATAGTTTAAAAAAGTATCCAATCTATCTATTAATTGATCAGATTTTATATGCTCTAATTGTTCGGCAACGTCATGTACTTCGTCCCAATTAAATTTTAATGTATCTACCAAAAAAACCTCCCACAATCTATGTTTTCTAACAACATTTACAGCGATTAATTCTCCTTTTTTTGTTAATGAAACTCCTCTATATTTTTCATAATTAACCAATTTTTTATCTGCCAATTTTTTTAGCATATCGGTAACAGAAGACGCTTTTGTTTGCAGCTCATTTGCTATTAAGTTAGTGCTAACATTTTTGCTATTAGAAAACGCTAATTTGTGAATAACCTTTAAATAATTTTCTTCAGAGTGTGAAAACATACATATAATATTTAGACAAATATAACTAAAAATTTAGACTAGTCTAAATTTGAGATTATTATTTTGATTTTCAACACATAAAATTGTATTTTTGAATAAATTGAAATTTAATGAATATAGTAATATACGGAACCGGTGGCGTTGGCGGTTATTTTGGAGCAAGACTTGCACAAGCAGGAAATAACGTAACATTTATTGCGCGAGGCAAACATTTAGCAACCATACAAAAAAATGGTTTAAAATTAATAAGTCCTAAAGGAGATTGTTTAATTTATCCGGCAAATGTGACTGATTCAATAGCCCAAATAAACAACATTGATTTAGTTTTAGTGTGTGTAAAAACTTGGCAGTTAAAAGATGTTGCCAAAAAAATTAATAAAAATATTAATGAAAAAACCGTTGTAATTTCATTATTAAATGGTGTTGAAAACCAAGATATACTAATTTCAGAAATTAATAAAAAACATATTATTGGTGGCTTGTGCAAAGTAATTAGTAAGGTTAAAGATTTTGGAGTTATACACCACATTTCCTATGAACCAACTATAATTTTTGGTGAACTAAATCACGAAAAATCTCAAAGAGCAATTAAAATTGAACAAGTTTTAAAAAATGCAGGAATAAACACTATTTTGTCTGATGATATTCAAAAAGAGATTTGGACAAAATTTTTATACATTACAACAGTTAGCGCCATTGGTGCACTAACGCGCACGTATGTTGATGAAATGGTTGCTTTGCCTGAAATAAAAAAAATAATGTACAAAACAGCTGAAGAAATTTTAGCCATTGCAAACGCAAAAGACATAAATATTAATAAAGAAACTATTGAAACCCAATTTAAAATAATAGAAAATCAACCTCCAAAAACAACATCGTCTTTGCAACGAGATATTATGGATGGAAAGCCCTCTGAGTTAGAGTCTCAAAACGGAACAATTGTTAGATTGGGCAAAGAATTAGGAATTCCAACACCAACAAACGATTTTATATATTTTTGTTTATTACCACAAGAAAAAAAGGCAAGACAATTATGCTAATTTCGGTTTTTTACTAATCATATAAACTCCAAAAACAACTAATATACAACTGGCAATTTTAACCAAATTAATATCTTGGGCATATTCATCATTTCCAAAAACATAAGCATATAAGCTCACTAAAATAAAACTTAAAACTGGTTGCAAATAAATATAACTTCCGTTAACTGAAGGAGGCACATAGTTAAGTGCGTAAATATTAAATAAATAGGTAAAAAAAGTTGTTCCAATAATAACAAAAGCAATTGCCAAATAAGTGTTTGTAGTAAATCCATTAAAGTTTGTTGCCAATAAATCATTTATTCCAAACGGAAATACAAAAATAAGTCCAAATAAAAATACCCAGCTTATAACTGTGATTGCTTTATATTTTTTCATTAAAGGTTTTACCAATACTAAATACAAACCGTAAGAACAAGCATTTAAAAACACAAATAAATTCCCTAAAAAAGAACTTGTTCCTACTGCATTTTTCCCATAAACTATTAAAATTACGGCTCCAATAGCTCCTATTAAAATTCCAATATATTTATTTTTGGTTATTTTTTCTTTTAAAATAAATGCACTTAAAATTAAAACAATTACTGGAGTAGCAGTCATAATTATTGAAGCATCAATGGGCGAAGTCAAGCTTAAACCATGAAAAAAAAGTAACATATTTGTTGAAATACCAAACAATCCGCAAAAAGCTAGTAAAACAATATCCTTCTTTTTAACCTTCTCTTTTACAAACTGTTTTACAATCCAAAATAAAATTCCAGCAACAATAATTCTTAATAATACTAAAGCAGATGCGCCAATTTTATCGGGCATTAAACCTTTTGCAATTAAAAAATTAGCGCCATAAATAATGTTAGCTCCTAAAAGTGCTAAATGTGCTTTGTAGTTATTATCAGTCAAATTATTAAATACTATATTTCAATTTTGAAAAGTACAAATTAACATAAAATTATTACCAACTAAAGTACCCTTTACTAATATTAAATTAGCTGACTGCTTTTAAAATTAGTTTTATTTCTTTTTTAGCTAATTCATAACCTAAATCGTAGGCTTTTTTTACAGCATTTCCGTCTAACACACCAATTTTATTTAATTCCACAGGAGCAAACACATAATTGCATTGATTAAATTTTTTCACATTAACTGCATCCAAACCAATATGATATACTCTATATAAAAGTTTTAATGATGAATTTATTTCAGATTTATCAATTTTTGCAACTGGGTTTACAAAACTTCCCATTATAATATCACAATCTAACAATGGTTCAATGGGAAAATTATTTAAAATACCTCCATCAGAATATAAATTTTCTTCAATTTCAATTGGCGAAAAAATTGGTGGTAAAGCTGACGAAGCAATTAATGGTTTTATCAATTCTCCAGAATTAAAAAAATCAAGTTTTCCTTCAATTAAATTAGTAGCTGTAACGGTTAATGGATATTTTAAACTTTCAAAAGAATTATCAGGAAAAAACTTTTTAAAAAACAAGGCATATTTATCGCTATCCATAATACCAGGTTTATTCATTGCATACAATGATAATTTTAACAAAGGAGTTTGTTCAAAAAAAGATAGCATTTCTTTTGGACTATAACCTGCAGCATATAGCGCAGAAACCAACGCGCCCGCAGATGTTCCAGCAACTTTTGTGGGCACAATATTATTATCAAGCAAAACTTGAATAAACCCAATATGAGCGATTGCTCTAACGCCTCCGCCCGATAAAACTAATCCAATTTTTTGTGCCATTTTTAATTTGTAATTAACCAAAAATACTAATTAAAATCAAAAAAAAGTTAACTAAAAAATAGACTTTACTATTTTCTATATAAAGCGTAACTTTGCGCTTTTAAAAAATGAATAGCAAAAATGGAATACAATTTTAGAGAGATAGAAGCTAACTGGCAAAAATATTGGGCAGACAACCAAACATTTAAGGCAACAAACAAATCCGATAAACCAAAATTTTATGTATTAGATATGTTTCCTTATCCTTCTGGCGCAGGACTGCACGTTGGTCATCCACTGGGTTATATTGCATCAGATATTTACGCGCGTTACAAACGTCATAAAGGATATAATGTATTGCATCCTCAAGGATATGATTCATTTGGTTTGCCAGCAGAACAATATGCTATTCAAACAGGGCAACATCCTGCAATTACTACTGAAGCTAATATTGCCACTTACAGAAAACAATTAGATAAAATTGGTTTTTCATTTGATTGGTCACGTGAAGTAAGAACTTCCGATCCTACTTATTATAAATGGACACAGTGGATTTTTATTCAATTATTTAATTCGTGGTATAACAAAACAAGTGATAAGGCTGAAGATATTTCAACACTAATTTCAATTTTTGAGGTTGAAGGAAATGCAGCTGTTAAAGCAGCTTGTGATGATGAAATTACAATTTTTTCTGCGGATGATTGGAAAAACTACTCAGAAGAAGAAAAACAACATATATTATTAAAATACCGATTAACATTTTTATCAGAAACCGAAGTTAACTGGTGTCCTGCATTAGGAACTGTTTTAGCAAATGATGAAATTGTAAACGGAGTTTCTGAACGTGGCGGACACACAGTTGTACGTAAAAAAATGATGCAATGGAGTATGCGAATTACTGCCTATGCACAACGTTTATTAGATGGATTGGCAAAAATTGATTGGCCACAACCTTTAAAAGATTCCCAAACATATTGGATTGGAAGATCTGAAGGCGCAATGGTTTCTTTTAATATTGATGGTTTTGAAGATAAGATAGACGTATTTACTACCAGACCTGATACTATTTTTGGTGTTAGCTTTATGACACTGGCTCCAGAACATGAGTTGGTTACAAAAATAACAACTACCGAACAAAAAGAAGCTGTTGAGGCTTATGTGAAAGCTACAGCAAAACGTAGTGAATTAGAACGCATGGCCGATGTAAAAACCATTTCGGGTGTATTTACTGGCGCTTATGCATTACATCCTTTTACTGGCGAAAAAGTGCAAATTTGGATTGGCGATTATGTATTAGCTGGTTATGGAACTGGTGCTGTAATGGCGGTTCCTTGTGGCGATGACCGCGATTATGCTTTTGCAAAACATTTTGGTATTGAAATCATTAATATTTTTGAAGATGTAGATATTTCAGAAGAAGCTTTTACAGATAAAGAAAACTCTGTAATTGCAAATTCAGATTTTTTAAATGGTTTGCCTTATAAAAAAGCAATGAAAACTATTATCTATGAAATTGAAAAACGTGGTTTTGGTTATGGAAAAATAAATTACCGTTTGCGCGATGCTGTTTTTAGCCGCCAACGTTATTGGGGCGAGCCTTTTCCAGTGTATTACAAAAACGGTTTACCGCAAATGATTGACAAACAATATTTGCCAATTGTATTGCCAGAAGTGGAAAAATATTTACCTACTGAAGATGGAAAACCACCATTAGGAAACGCAACAACTTGGGCTTGGGATACTGTTAAAAACGCAGTCGTTTCAAATGAATTGATTAATAATGAAACTGTTTTTCCTTTAGAATTAAATACTATGCCAGGTTGGGCAGGAAGTTCATCATATTTTAATAGATATATGGATCCTGAAAATACGGAAGAATTTGTAAGTAAAGAAGCGGTGGAATATTGGCAAGATGTAGATTTATACATTGGTGGTAGCGAGCATGCAACCGGACATTTATTGTATTCTCGTTTTTGGCAAAAATTCTTGTTTGATAAAGGAATTTTACCTGTTGATGAATATGCTAAAAAACTAATTAACCAAGGAATGATTACCGGGACTTCTGCTTTTGTTTATAGAGTTGAAGGAGAAAATAAATTTGTTTCAAAAGGTTTAATTGGAGATTTAAAAGTACAACCAATCCATTCAGATGTTTCTTTTGTAAATGCTTCAGATGAATTAGATATTGAGGCATTTAAAAACTGGAGAGAAGAATATAAAGATGCAGAGTTTGTGTTGGAGGATGGAAAATACATTGTTGGTCGTGAGGTTGAAAAAATGAGTAAATCTAAATACAATGTTGTAAACCCTGATCAAATTTGTGAAGAATATGGCGCAGATAGTTTGCGTTTGTTCGAAATGTTTTTAGGTCCGTTAGAACAATCTAAACCTTGGAAAACTTCAGGAATTTCAGGTGTGTATAGTTTCTTAAAAAAATTATGGAAATTGTATATTGTTGATGGAGAGTTTTCTGTTTCTGATGAAAATCCTACTCCAGAAGAATTAAAAACATTGCACAAAACCATTAAAAAAGTAGAAGAAGATATTGCTAATTTTTCATTCAACACATCGGTTTCAACATTTATGATTGCAGTAAATGAGTTAACTGCTTTAAAATGTAATAAAAGAGCAATTTTAGAACCTTTAGCTATTATTATTGAGCCTTATGCACCACATATTGCAGAAGAATTATGGAAAAATTTAGGACATACAACATCTATTTCAACAGCTGATTTTCCAGTTTTTAAACCAGAATATTTGGTTGAGAACAGTAAAGAATATCCTGTTTCATTCAATGGAAAAATGCGGTTTAAAATAGAATTGCCATTAAATTTATCAATAAAAGAAATTGAAGAAATAGTAATGACTCATGAAAAAACACAAGAACAATTACAAGGAAAAACACCTAAAAAAGTAATTATTGTTCCTGGTAAAATAATAAATATAGTAGGATAAATCAATAGAAACTCTAAACTTAGTTTAGAGTTTCTATTTTAAAATATAAAATGATAAATAAATTTGAAATTATTGGATTAATAGCAGCTACTTTAACAACAGCTGCTTTTGTTCCTCAGGTTTATAAAGCTTGGAAAACTAAATCTACAAAAAGCTTATCATTACCAATGTACCTCATTTTTTTTGTAGGTATTATGTTATGGCTTGTTTACGGTTTTCATTTAAACAGTTTGGCCATGATACTTTCAAATATTGTTACAGGAATTTTAACTTTAATACTAATTCTTTTAAAACTAAAATATAAATAATTTAGTTGGTACATTTGTTGTTAAATAGACTGTAATTTATTACTTATATTTACTACAAATTACAATATGAAACTTAAGCAACTTTCTTTACGTATTCGTATATTCTTAGCAATGATATTGTTAATATTGTTGGCCTCAATATTAATTGCAGCGGTAACAATTTACCAATACAAAGAGCAAACAAATGAATATAATCAAGGTAGATTAGAACGTAAAGAAGAATCAGTACAAGCATCAATTAATTATTGGCTAAATAGCGGAAACGGTAATACTTTCCCTTTAGAAACTAAAAATTTACCTTTTATTTTTAAAGATAAAGTTTATGAAATTGCTGATATTGAAAAATTAGAAATTAATATTTATGATTTAGAAGGAAATATTGTAAAAAGTTCACATTCTGGATTTGTAAAAAGCGATGCTCCTGATAAACTTCCTCAAGAAATATTATACGTGGTTAGCAATAGTTACGACCATAGATATGTGAATGATAAAATTGTAAATAACAACAACTTACAATCTTCCTACACCTTTATAACTGATAATAAATTTAAACCTATTGGAATTTTAAATTTACAATATGTACAAGACAATACAGATCAAGAAAGAGATTTAGAAGAATTTTTAGTTAGAATGGCTTATGTTTATTGCTTTATGTTTTTATTAGCCATCGGTTTAGCATATTTTATTTCAAGCTATATTACCAGAAATATAAAAGCTGTAACTGATAAAATGCGGCAAACAAGTTTAAATAAAACAAATGAAAAAATAATTTTAAACGATGCCAGTGTAGAAATTTCTACTTTGGTAAACGCATACAATCACATGGTTAATGAATTGGAAAAAAGCGCACTAAAATTAGCCAAAGGTGAACGTGAGCAAGCTTGGAGAGAAATGGCAAAACAAGTTGCTCACGAAATAAAAAATCCGTTAACCCCAATGCGATTAACCGTACAAAGTTTTCAACGAAAATTTGACCCAACTGATCCAAAAATTAATGAAAAATTAAATGAATTTAGCAAAGCCTTAATTCAACAAATTGATATTATGAGTTCAATAGCTTCTGCATTTTCCAACTTTGCTAAAATGCCATCACAAAACAGAGAAGAAATTGATGTGGTTGAAACTATAAAGCATGCCTTGGATATTTTTACTGAAGATTATATTTCATTTTTCCCTAAACAACCTATAATAATAGCAAATTTAGATAAAAATCAACTGATAAGAATCGTAACTAATTTAGTAAAAAATGCCACTCAAGCATTAGAAGAAATAGAAAATGAGAAAATTGAAGTTACTGTTTCTGAAAAAGAAAATAATGTAATTATTGTAGTTGCTGATAACGGAAAAGGAATTACAGAAAATGATAAAACAAAAGTTTTTGAGCCACAATTTACCACCAAATCTAGCGGAACTGGTTTAGGTTTAGCTATGGTTAAAAATATTGTAGAAGCTTACAACGGAACAATTACATTTACATCACAAGAAAACACTGGCACAGTATTTAAAATAATTTTACCTAAAAAATAAATATCATGAAATTTGAAAATTTAATAATAGATAAAAAAAGAAACATTGGAATAATTACAATAAACAGACCTTCTAAGTTAAACGCTTTAAACAAAGCCACTATTGAAGAATTGCATATTGCCTTTAAAGTTTTAAATAAAAACATTGAAATTAAAACAATTATACTCACCGGAAGTGGCGAAAAAGCATTTGTAGCTGGCGCAGATATTTCTGAATTTGCCAATTTCAATATTGAAGAAGGAACCGAATTGGCAAGAAAAGGTCACGAAATTCTATTTAATTTTGTTCAAAATCTAGAAACTCCAGTAATTGCTGCAGTAAATGGTTTTGCATTGGGTGGTGGTTTAGAACTTGCAATGGCTGCACATTTTAGAGTAGCAAGTACCAATGCGAAAATGGGATTACCAGAAGTAAGTTTAGGTGTTATTCCTGGTTATGGAGGCACACAACGTTTACCGCAATTGGTTGGGAAAGGAAAAGCGATGGAAATGATTATGACTGCCGGAATGATTGGTGCTGAAGAAGCAAAAGAATGGGGATTGGTAAATTATGTTGTAGACCAATCAGAATTAATTGCTTTTTGTGAAAAGTTAGCCGAAAAAATTACCAAAAATTCATCGGTTGCAATTTCGGCTGCCATAAAAGCCATAAATGCAAATTACACCAATGGAGTAAATGGTTTTAGTGTTGAAATTGAGCAATTTGGAGTAAGTTTTGGTACAAATGATTTTAAAGAAGGAACAACTGCCTTTTTAGATAAACGCAAACCAAACTTTGAATAAAAATCGTAAGTTTTCAAATTAATTTTAAATGAACGCCCAACCTCTTCTCAATTACATCAACAAATACATCAGTTTAACTGAGGAGGAAACGTTATTTTTAATTTCAAAAGTAACGTTTAGAAAATATTTAAAAGGACAATATATTGTGCAGCAAGGTGATATTTGCAAAAAACAATGTTTTATAATTTCAGGCTGCACAAAAACTTTTTATATGGATGCTGGCGGACAGGAACACATTGTTTTATTTGCCATTGAAGATTGGTGGACATCCGATATGGGAAGTTTTATAACCCAAGCTCCTGCAGATTTTAATGTACAATGTATTGAAAATACTGAGCTTATTCAAATTACATATGAAGATAATGAAGAAATACTTCGTGAAATTCCAAAATTAGAGCGTTTTTTTAGAAAAATTGTAGAATCTGCCTATGCAGCTTCTCAAAAAAGAATTATTAGAAGTTTTAGCCTAACTGCTAAAGAACAATACCTTTTTTTTAAAGAGCAATATCCAACAATTGAGCAACGAGTACCCCAATATATGATTGCATCGTATCTTGGTATTACAAAAGAATTTTTTAGTAAAATAAAAAGTCAGCTTGCAATAGAAGAATAAAAATGTTAATCTATATTAACTATATTTAATAAGCTACCTTTTTTTAATTTGTAAATTACTTACGCAACTTTGCATTAAATAATATTAATTTAATTTTATAAAAAACATAAGCACATGAAAACATTTAAAAATTTAGCGTTAATAGCACTTATTGCTGTTTTCACATTTTCATTTACAAAAGTAAATGCACAACAAAAAGAAATTAAAATTGCAAATAGTAACGTAATTTGGAAAGGATACAAAGTTACAGGTTCTCATGAAGGAACAATTAGCTTAAAATCAGGATTTTTAACCTTTAATGACAACAAATTAACTGGAGGAGAATTTGTAATGGATATGAATACTATTGTTACAACAGATTTACAAGGTGAATACAAAGGAAAATTAGAAGGACATTTAAAATCGGACGATTTTTTTGGTGTTGAAAAACACCCAACAGCTAAACTTGTAATTTCAAAAGTAAATGCTACTGGCAAAAACTCATACAAAGTAACTGGTGATTTAACTATAAAAGGAATTACGAATGTAATAACTTTTGATCTTTCTGTTTACGGAAACAAAGCCAATGCAGCCTTAAAAATTGACAGAACAAAATATGATGTTAGATATGGATCGACTAGCTTTTTTGACAATTTAAAAGATAAAGCTATTTATGATGAATTTGATTTAGTTGCAGATTTAGAATTCTAATATTAAAAAAATAGATTAAAAATGCTCAAGTTTCCTTGAGCATTTTTTTTATAAAATTCTATTTATTTGTACAAAACGTTTAGCATAATAAGGCTCTTTTATTGAAGAAATTATAACTCCTAAACTAGTGGATGAATGAATAAATTTTATCTCATCATCTAAAACTTCAGTAATTAACCCAACATGACTAATACTACCTTTTCTATTGGTAGTAAAAAATATTAAATCTCCTTTTTTTGCATCAGATTTGTTAATTTTTATTCCATATTTGGCCATTCCTTTAGATGATCTTGGCAAATCCATATTAATTTCTTTAAAAGTAGTATACATTAATCCAGAACAATCAAATCCTTTTCCACTTGTTCCACCACTTCTATAGGGTGTTCCAATTTTTTTTGAAGCTTCTTCAATTAAAATTTCAATTTTAACCGAAGTAATTTCATCATACTTTATTTTATTAATTATTTCTGGCGTTAAGCTTTCATTTATAGTTCCCTTTTTAATAATTAATAAATAATCTTCAGGCAAACTATTAATAACTTCTGGATTTAGCTCATCTATTTTTTCAACCGTAATACCATATTTTTTTGCGATACTATATTTGGTTTCATTGGCCAGCACTTTGTGCAGCAAATCTTTAGTTTCATCAACAAAAACAGTGTAACTTGAATCTTTTTTTGCTTTATTAATAGATAAGCTATCTAATTTATTTAACACAACTACCGTTCCTATTTTTAATTTTCGTGGTTCAAGTTTTGGGTTTAGCGCTTTTAACTGATTTAAAGTTAATTGATATTTTTTAGCAATAATTTTTAGGGTTTCGCCTTTTTTAATTTTATGCATTTTCAGCTGAAATTCTTCTGAATTGGTTGCTATTTCAGTTTCTTGATTGTTAACTATACTGGTTATTTTTTCGTTAACAGTTGTTTCCTCAATCAATTTTAAAACAGTACCTACTTTTAAATATTTAGGATCAATCTCAGGATTTAAATTCCTTAATTTAGATAAGCCAATATTGTATTTTTGAGCAATACCACCCAATGTTTCGCCAGATACAACTTTGTGAGTAGTTAAAATGTTAGCAATTTCTTCATTTTTTTCTGAACTGGATATTTGTAAAACTGTTCCGATTTTTAATCTTCTGGAATCCACCGTTGGATTTAACTCCATTAATTTAGCAAGCTTTAAATTGTATTTTTGAGCAATTATAGATAAAGTTTCACCAGATGACACCGTGTGTGTTTTTGGAATTGTATCTTCAAAATTTTTATTAGGAATTAATAATGTAGCATTTAATTGTAAATATTTGCCTTTTGTTTGCGGATTTAACTCATAAATTTCCGATTCTTTTACATTGTATTTTTTGGAAATGACAGAAATACTTTCTCCTTTAGTTATCGTATGTTTTATAGTAGCTTGGGAATATGCACTACTTGTTAAAAGCAATATAAAAAGCGAAAAAAGTTTTAAAATATTCATGTTTTAATAAATTTATAACGCTCTATAAGATTGGAGCTTAAAAGCGAGCCAAGATATAAAATCTATGCATTGAAAATTATGCTTTTAAATATTTAACAATACTTTATAAAATAATAAATTATTAATTTTTTACAATTCTCCATTCCATTCTTTATAAAATTGCTGCAAAAATGTTTCCATATAAACATGCCTGTTTTCAGCAATTTTTTTTCCAGTTTTGGTGTTCATTTTATCTTTTAACAATAATAGTTTTTCATAAAAATGATTAATTGTTGGCGCCTCAGAATTTTTATATTCTTCTTTTGTTTGATTTAATTTTGGAGCAATTTCAGGATTGTATAAAGATCTATTTTTAAAACCTCCGTAATTAAAACAACGTGCAATTCCAACTGCCCCAATGGCATCTAATCTATCGGCATCTTGCACAACATCTAATTCTGGAGATTTAAAAGTTTGTTTAAAATTTCCACCTTTATAAGAAATGTTTGAAATAATGCTTTCTACATGTTCAACAATGGAATTTTCTACTTGTTCATTTTCTAAAAAAGCACGTGCCATTTTTGGCCCAATAGTTTCATCTCCATCGTGAAATTTACTATCAGCAATATCGTGTAGTAAAGCTCCTAATTCAACAATAAATTCATCAACATTTTCATTTTTTGCAATTAGTTTTGCATTGTTCCAAACGCGTAAAATATGAAACCAATCGTGCCCACCTTCGGCATTTTTCAAGATTTCTTTTACAAAAATTTCAGTATTTTTAATTATTTGGGTTGTATTCATCTTTTAAAAATAAAAAAATCCGCTTTAAATAAAACGGATTTTAAAAAATTATATTTCCTTCAATTAAAAATTGAAAGTTAAAATGTTAGTTACAATACTCATCGTACGCAGCTGCTAAATTTGAAGCAATTACCTCAGCAGGTCTTCCTTCAATGTGGTGACGTTCTAACATATGAACTAAAGCGCCATCTTTAAAAAGTGCAATTGCAGGTGAAGATGGAGGGAAAGGAATCATAAATTCTCTTGCTTTTGCAGTAGCTTCACTGTCAACTCCGGCAAAAACGGTCACTAAATTTGTTGGAACTTTATCAAATTTTAAAGAAGCAACAGCTCCTGGTCTGCAAGTTCCTGCAGCACAACCACAAACCGAGTTTACAACAACCAGTGTTGTTCCATCTTGTGCTAATACTTTTTCAACTTCTTGTGCAGTATGTAATGATGTAAAACCTGCGTTTTCTAATTCTAATTGCATTGGTTTAACTAATTCTGGTGGATACATAATATTTTGATTTTTTTATTAGATTTTGTTAGACGTAAATTAGTTGCAAATATAACAGTTTAAATGCTAAAAGTTTATAAATATTTTAACAACTGTAACATTTATGGGCTTTATAGGTACTAATATTTCAATTATCTTTGCAGAATTAAATTAAATTATGGGGAATTTTATTAAATGGATTGGCGCCGGAGTTGGTTTTACACTAGGAGGTCCAATTGGTAGTATTTTGGGATTTGTAGTTGGAAGTATAATTGGAGGTTTTACTATAGAAGATATTGAAAATGCTAAAAAATATAGTGCATCAGGAGGTAATGTGCAATCGGGGGATTTTGAAATAAGTTTGCTACTACTTTCATCTGTTGTAATTAAAGCTGATGGAAAAGTTGATACCCGTGAATTAGATTATGTTCGTACACATTTTAAAAACATGTATGGCGAAGAAAGAGCTGCAAATGCGTTTAAATTATTTAAAGGATTTATTCAAACTAATACCATTTCAACACAACAAATTTGTGTGCAAATTCGTCAAAACTTAACACATGCTTCTCGTTTACAATTAATTCATTTCTTGTTTGGAATTGCAAAAGCCGATGGCAATGTTGTTGAAGTGGAAATAAACGCCATTAAAACTATTGCAAGTTATTTATACATTAGTTTAAATGATTTTGAATCTATTAAAGCTATGTTTTATGAAGATTCAGAATGTGCATATAAAATTTTAGAAATAGAAAAAAACGCAACAAATGATGAAATAAAAGCTGCTTATAGAAAAATGGTCAAAAAATACCATCCAGATAAACTGCAACATTTAGGTGAAGAACATGTAAAAGGTGCTGAAGAAAAATTTAAACAAGTTCAAAAAGCATACGAACAGATACAAAAAGAAAGAGGAAAGTAGTTTTTTAAAAATATAGGCCATTAATAATATAAAAGTGTTTCTCAAAAAAAAGAAACACTTTTTTTATTTTAAAAAGTGACTTTTCAAAATTTTATGTGTCAAAAAAACAGGTTAGTAAAAATTAGTTAAAGGATATATGAATCCTAATAAACATATACCCAAAGATTAGTTTTAGCGTCTCTTTTTAAGGGGCGCTTTTTTATTTTAAATATTTAAAAATATGAATTGGTCCTTCCAAAACAGATTTTACAATTTGAAGCGTGCCATTTTTTTGAGAAATAATATGCCATTTTATCAATGAAATTTGCATATCTACAATTTCAATTCCAGTAATTGACCTTGGATGCACACAACTTCCATCGTTAAAATAAGGCAATTCATTTGGTTCAGGAAATCGTGGCCTATGTGTGTGACCAGCAATAACCATTTGGTTATTGTTAGCTAAAATCCATTTTTTAAGTCGGCGTTCAACTTTTATCAGTTCAGTGAAATTTTTAGCAGGACTTGTTGGATCTTTTATCCCAACAACTTGCAATGGTTTCCATAAAATCCGAACTAAAAATCGGCTCCATTTCCACAAAACATAATTATAAAAATCTGCCTGATGACCGTGAATTAATAGTATGTCTTTTTTACTACCTTCAACCTCTAAAACAATACCTTCTTCTAAAGTTAAGCCCGGTAATAAATCTTGATATTTACCTGTTATTTTATCAAAATAGCTCCCCAAAAGTTCTGCTGCTTTTTTGGGATTTTTCAAAACCATGTCATGATTTCCCCAAAGCATATGCAACTTGTTTTTTAAATGAAATTCACGCAATAATAAAAAATTGTTTTTATGCGCTTCAAAAACATCATTAAAAAATAAATTCTCCCATAATTCAATTCCATCACCCAGTTCAACGTAGGTATAATCTCTCTCTAAATAGTTTCGTAAAGCATGATAATAAATATTGCTATTGTTTGCAAAATCATCGGCATAGCTATTATCACCTCTATGGCAATCACTAAAAAAAATAAATTTCGAACCGCAATTCAACGGAATTCGTTTTGCATTTTTATAGGAATTAGAGATAATTTTTTGAATCATATTTAGTATAAAAATTTATAGAAATATAAACTTACTATAATTCTATTAAAGTCAATGTTTTATGTGTATAATTTTTTACAAAATATGAAATGATATTTTGTAGAAAATACGTAATTTCGCAAACTAATTGAATTTAAGGTAAAAATGAGTAAAAAGTTTAGAGAATATAAGGGATTGAACCTCACTCAAGTAGCAGATGAAACTTTAGCGTTTTGGGAAAAAGAACATATTTTCGAAAAAAGTATTACAACAAGAAATGAAAATAAACCATACGTATTTTTTGAAGGACCTCCTTCAGCTAATGGTTTACCAGGTATTCACCACGTAATGGCGAGAGCTATTAAAGATATTTTTTGTAGATATAAAACTTTACAAGGTTTTCAAGTAAAACGCAAAGCAGGTTGGGATACGCACGGATTACCTATTGAATTAGGCGTTGAAAAAGAATTAGGTATAACCAAAGAAGATATTGGCGTAAAAATAACTGTTGAAGAATATAACGAAGCTTGTAAAAAAGCAGTGATGCGTTATACCGATGTTTGGAACGACCTTACAAAACGTGTAGGTTATTGGGTTGATATGGAAGATCCGTATGTAACCTATAAACCAAAATATATGGAAACTGTTTGGTGGTTATTGGCCAATATGTATAAAAAAGGATTGATTTATAAAGGGTATACCATTCAACCATATTCTCCAAAAGCTGGTACAGGATTAAGTTCTCATGAGTTAAATCAACCAGGAACGTACCAAGATGTTACAGATACAACAGCAGTTGCACAGTTTAAAGCTATTAAAAATACCTTACCAAAAATGTTGCAAAATATTGATGGTGATGTACACTTTTTAGCTTGGACAACCACTCCTTGGACATTACCTTCTAACACAGCCTTAACAGTTGGTAAAAAGATAGATTATGTTTTAGTAAAATCGTTTAACCAATATACTTTTGAACCAATAAATGTAATTTTAGCCAAAAACTTAGTTGGGAAACAATTTGCAGGAAAGTTTTTTGCTGTTGAAAATGAAGCACAACTTGCAGATTACAAACAAGACGATAAAAAAATTCCTTTTATTGTTGTTCAAGAATTTAAAGGAACCGATATTTTAGAAGCTAAATACGAACAATTATTACCATACACACTTCCATATAAAAATCCTGAAAATGCTTTTAGAGTAATTGCAGGAGATTTTGTTACTACAGAAGACGGTACTGGAATTGTACACACAGCACCAACTTTTGGAGCAGATGATGCACTAGTTGCAAAACAAGCAAGTCCTGAAGTTCCGCCAATGTTGGTATTAGATGATAACGGAAATCCAGTTCCTTTAGTAGATTTACAAGGAAGATTCACCAATCATATGGGTGAATTTGCCGGAAAGTATGTGAAAAATGAATATTACGATGAAGGTGAAGCTCCAGAACGTTCTTTAGATGTTGAAATTTCTATCAAATTAAAAGAAGAAAATAAAGCTTTTCACGTAGAAAAATACCGCCATAGTTATCCACATTGTTGGAGAACAGATAAACCGGTGTTATATTATCCGTTAGATTCTTGGTTTATTAAAGTAACCGAGAAACGAGATAGAATGTTCGATTTAAATAATACTATTAACTGGAAACCAAAATCAACCGGAGAAGGACGTTTTGGAAATTGGTTGAAAAATGCCAACGACTGGAATTTATCTCGTTCACGTTATTGGGGAATTCCATTACCTATTTGGAGAACGGAAGATGGAACGGAAGAAATTATTATTGGCTCCGTTGAAGAATTAAAAGCTGAAATGAAAAAATCAGTTGATGCTGGTTTTATGAAAGAAGATATATTTTCAACTTTTGAAGTTGGAAATATGAGTGAAGAAAATTATGATAAAATAGACCTTCATAAAAATGTAGTTGATAAAATAATATTGATATCGCCAAAAAGACAACCAATGAAACGCGAAAGCGATTTAATTGATGTTTGGTTTGATTCTGGTTCTATGCCTTATGCGCAATGGCATTATCCATTTGAAAATAAGGAATTAATTGACGAGAAAAAGTTTTACCCAGCCGATTTTATTGCAGAAGGAGTAGATCAAACTCGAGGATGGTTTTATACATTGCACGCAATTGGAACGATGGTTTTTGATTCTGTTGCCTATAAAAATGTAGTTTCTAACGGTTTGGTGTTAGACAAAGAAGGTAAAAAAATGAGTAAGCGTTTAGGAAATGCTGTTGATCCGTTTGAAACAATGGATAAATATGGAGCAGATGCTACACGTTGGTATATGATTTCAAATGCAAATCCGTGGGATAACTTAAAATTTGACATTGAAGGAATTGATGAAGTTAGAAGAAAATTCTTTGGAACACTTTACAACACCTATTCTTTCTTTTCATTATATGCGAATTTAGATAGTTTTACGTATGCGGAAGATGAAATTCCTTTAAATGAAAGACCAGAAATTGATCGTTGGATTTTATCAGAATTAAATACATTGGTAAAAAATGTTGAAAGTTTTTACGAAGATTACGAACCAACTAAAGCAGCCAGAGCTATACAAGAATATGTAGGTGAAAATTTAAGTAACTGGTTTGTGCGTTTAAGCAGAAGACGATTTTGGAAAGGTGAATACGGACAAGACAAAATTTCAGCATATCAAACATTATATACTTGTTTGGTAACTGTTTCAAAATTAGCATCTCCAATAGCACCATTTTTCATGGATAATCTTTACAAAGATTTAACAAACGCAACTGGTAAAGAAAATTTTGAATCGGTACATTTGGCAGAATTTCCAAAATACGATGAAAGTTTGGTTGATAGCAAGTTAGAACATAAAATGCAACAAGCACAAAAAATATCTTCAATGGTGTTATCACTTCGTAAAAAAGAAATGATAAAAGTACGTCAGCCATTGCAACGTATTATGATTCCTGTGTTAAATAATGAAGATAGAGAAGAAATTTTAGCTGTTGAAAACTTAATAAAATCAGAGGTAAATGTAAAGGAAATTGAATTAATTGATGATGCTTCAGGAATATTAGTAAAAACCATAAAACCAAACTTTAAAGTACTTGGACCAAAATACGGTAAAGACATGAGGTTTGTGGGACAAGCAATTCAAAATTTAACGCAAAAAGACATTGCAATTGTTGAAAAACAAGGAGAAATATCTTTAAAAGTAAACGAAAATGTTGTAAATTTAACAATAGATGAAGTTGAAATTACATCACAAGATATTGAAGGTTGGTTAGTGGCAAATCAAGGAAATTTAACGGTTGCATTAGATGTTACAATTTCTGATGAATTACGTAAAGAAGGTAACGCAAGAGAGCTAATAAACAGAGTGCAAAATTTACGTAAAGAAAGCGGTTTAGAAGTTAATGATAAAATTAAATTAGTTATTCAAAAAAATGATATATTAGAGCAATCAGTTTTAGCTAATGAACAATATATTAAAAACGAAACGTTAACAAAAGAACTAATTTTTATTGAAGATTTGGAAAAAGGCATAGAAATTGCTTTTGACGATGTAAATACAAAAATATTAATTGAAAAAATGTAAGTTATGGATGAAAACAATAGATATTCAGATAAAGAACTAGCAGAATTTAGAGAAATAATTCAGAAAAAAATTGATTACGCTTTAGAAGATTTAGATTTGATTAAAAGTTCATTTAAAAATGATTCTAATAACGGAACCGATGATACTTCTCCAACATTTAAAGCTTTTGAGGAAGGCTCTGAAACCATGTCTAAAGAAGCGAATGTTGCTTTAGCCATTCGTCAAGAAAAATTTATTCGCGATTTAAAAAACGCATTGATTAGAATTGAGAATAAAACTTATGGTGTTTGTAGAGTTACTGGAAAATTAATTGCTAAAGAACGATTAAAATTAGTACCTCACGCAACATTGAGTATTGAAGCTAAAAACATGCAGCAATAAAATAAATTTATATTATTAAATAATGAAGCTTCCTGAATAATGGAGGCTTCATTATTTAATATCAATACATAATTACCATTACATTGAAAAAAGCGCTTTTTATCATAATCACTGTTTTATTAATTGATCAAATAAGTAAAATTTATATCAAAACAAACTTCTTATATGGAGAAGACGTTGTTGTTTTTGATTGGTTTAGAATCCATTTTATAGAAAATAATGGAATGGCTTGGGGTGCAGAATTTGGAGGGAAAGCTGGAAAATTATTTTTAACAATTTTTAGACTTTTTGCAATTGGTGGTATTGGTTATTGGCTATATTCATCTATTAAAAAAGAAGCTCACACAATATTAATTGTAGCTATTTCACTAATTTTTGCAGGTGCAATGGGAAATATAATTGACTCGGTTTTTTACGGAGTCATTTTTGATACTCCTGCAAATGCTACAGCAACACTTTTTGCCGAAAAACCATATGGTGAATTATTTTATGGAAAAGTTGTTGATATGCTATACTTCCCAATTTGGAGTGGCGATTTACCTAGTTGGATACCAATTTGGGGCGGCAAACCTTTTACTTTTTTTAATGCAATTTTTAATGTAGCTGATGCTGCAATTTCCATAGCTGTAGGTTTGCTAATTGTTTTTAACAAAAAAGCGTTTCCTAAAGATAATAATGAATAATCAAATTTTCAAATTTACACTTACTTTAAGTAATACTATTTACATAGAGTAATACAATAATTTGTAATTTTGGCTTCAACACTGGCTTAAAAATTATAAAATTCATACATAATGGATGACGCACTTTTGTATGGTAGATTGCAGTTTGCTTTTACCATTACTTACCATTACTTATTTCCACAACTCACTATGGGTTTGGCGTTAATAATTGTTTTATACAAAGGTTTTTACTTAAAAACCAATCAATTAATTTACAATGAGTCAGCTAAATTTTGGGCAAAAATATTTGCTATAAACTTTGGAATGGGCGTTGTTACAGGAATTCCAATGGAGTTTCAATTTGGAACAAACTGGGCGCAATTTTCTGAAAGAACCGGAAATATAATAGGTCAAACCTTAGCTATGGAAGGTATGTTTTCCTTCTTTTTAGAATCTTCCTTTTTAGGATTATTTTTGTTTGGCGAAAAAATTCTGGGTAAAAAACTCCATTTTTTAACGGCGTTCTTAATTTTTATTGGCTCTTGGGCAAGTGGTTATTTAATTATTGCCACGCATTCTTGGATGCAAAATCCAGTAGGTCATGAAGTTTTAGCTAATGGCAAGTTTATATTAAATAATTTTTCAGATTTATTTAGCAATCCTTGGTTATTGCCATCATTTTTTCACAACCAAATGGCTTCATTAGTAACAACTTCTTTTGTTATAGCTAGTGTTGGTGCATTTTACCTTTTAATCAATAAACATAAGGAATACGCACATTTATTTTTAAAAACAGCCATAATTACAGGACTTATTTCAACCTTATTTGTAGCTTTTCCTACGGGCGATTTATTAGCAAAACAAGTTGCTTTAAAACAACCTGTAACTTTAGCAGCTATGGAAGGTTTATTTAACGCGGAAGAAGGTGCTCCTATTGTATTAATTGGACAACCAAATATGAAAGAACAACGATTGGATAATAAAATTGAAGTTCCAAAAGTATTGAGTTTTTTAACCTACAAAAGGTGGGATGCTGAAATAAAAGGTTTAAATGATTTTCCTAAAGAAGAATGGCCAACTAACATTCCAGGTTTATATTACTCATACCATATTATGGTTGGTTTAGGGACTATTTTTATTGGAATTATGTTTATAGGAATTTGGTTTTTATGGAAGAAAAAATTAGAAATTCAACGATGGTTTTTATGGATATTATTATTCGCCGTTCCATTTCCATACATTGCAAACACAGCAGGTTGGTACACATCTGAACTTGGTAGACAACCGTATTTAGTATACGGACTTTTTAAAACTTCTGATGGAATTTCTGAAAGTGTTTCAGCAGGAAACACCTTATTTACACTTTTAGGATTTGTTGGATTGTACTTATTATTAGGATTTATAATGCTAATTTTAGTAGGGAAAATAATTCATAAAGGTCCAAAATTAACTTTAAAAAACTAAACACATGGAAGTAATTTGGTATGTAATTTTATGCTTTATGCTTGTTATGTATATTGTATTAGATGGTTTTGATTTTGGTGCTGGAATTATTCATTTATTTTTTGCTAAAACTGATGCTGAAAAAAAACAGGTTATGAGAGCCATTGGTCCATTTTGGGATGGAAATGAAGTTTGGTTAGTAGCTTTTGGAGGCGTTTTATTTGCTGCTTTCCCAACATTGTACGCTTCAGCATTTAGTGGTTTTTATTTGCCTTTAATTATTATACTCTGGTTATTTATTTTTAGAGCATTAGGTATTGAATTTACACATTTAATAAACCACGAATTATGGATTAAACCTTGGCAAAAAGCATTTGGAATTTCTAGTTTGTTATTGGCTTTATTTTTTGGTATTGCTTTTGGAAATGTTATTAGAGGTGTAAATCTTGGAGGTGTTGAAGATGGCGTTGCTAGTTTTACTAATAATTATGCATTTTTTACGCCATTATGGGATGGAAGCTTCTCTCCTTTTGCAGAAAGACCAGGTGTTATAGATTGGTTTACAATTACAATTGGATTAGTGGCTGTTTTAACATTAACCATTCACGCCGCTTATTGGATCATCTTAAAAACGGACGGTGAATTTGTTAAAAAATTACAATCTAAAATATTGCCTTTATGGGTTGCTTTGGTTGTTTTAATTGCTATTTCTTTACTTGCATTTATAACAATGAAATCATTTCATAAAGAACTTTTTTCTCAGCATCCATCTATTTATTTATTGCCTTTTATAGCTTTACTAGGTTTAATTGGAATGCTATTTGCACGAAACAGCAAAAAAAGTTGGCTTGGTTTTACAGCATCAACCATTTTTATAATTAGCGGTATTGGAAGCGCTGTTGCCAGTATGTTTCCAGTTGTAATTCCAAGTACAAATTCCATAATTGAATCGTTAACAATTTACAATACAGCCTCAGAAACTTATGCATTAGAGGTGGGTATTATTTGGTGGATTATTGCGTTTGTTTTAGTAGTTATTTATTTCACTTTTGTACATCGGGTTTTTAAAGGAAAATTAACTGAAGCGCACGATTATCACTAAAAAAAATAATACTTATGCTTTTAATTTTTGATAATATCTTGCGCTATTTTTAAATGATGATTTGTATGAATTGCTAAAAACCGAAGACTTTTTTTCAAACATAACATACCAAAATGAGGATGCCTAAAATGACTTTTAGCAGGCATTTTTTTTACTTCCTCTAAATTAATTCTTGCAGAAATTAATTGTTCTAAAATATCATTTTCAAAAATATCAGCAGTTGAAATAACGTTTTTGGGAGCTTTAGCTTTACCTCTGGGAATAATTCCTATTAAAAGAATATAACTCTTTAAAAAGCTAAAATTAGACTTATAATTTTCAACTTTCGATTGCTTTATAGCTAAACAAACATTATTAACTACTTTTAATGAATGATCTAAATGCCATCCTACATTTACAGCAGATACTTTTACATTTGTCTTTTTAAAAAAAGGCAATAATTTTTCTATTTCCTGTAAACTTTTGTCTATAAGCATTCACTCTGTTTTATAAATTAGTCTTTTGTAAAAGTAAATAAATTTAAATAATACTTAAAAAACTAAATTTTTCAACTCTTAATTTCTCTATTATAATATCCTAAAATAATTCCTAAAATAACGCTCCAAACAGCAGCTAATCCAATTTGAAAAGGTTTATCTAACATAAATGTTATGGTATGTGCTGGAATCCAAAACCAAACTAGTGAAAACATTCCTTTATCAATGTTTTTCCAATTATTTTCTCTTGAAATTAAATTATCTAAAAAACGATGCAAAATAACCAGTAATAACCCAAACTGTAAATTCATTAAAACAGATACCGAGAATGCGCTGCCAAACAAACCAAGATTAGGTAATAATTTATGTGAAATTAAACTCTCAACAAACCCTTGAAAACCAATAAACGCATATTTTATACAAATACCTAAAAAAGCCCATTCGAGCATTTTTAAAAATAAAATTGAAAACTTATATGGTAAAAAAATTACTCTTTGTTGAAGCCATTTAGATATAATATCGCCAAAAGTTCCTAAAACGGCAAATTGAATAATGGCGCTTAAAATTGGATATTCTTTTACTAGCTCTACATATTGGTTCATTTTAATTTTAATTTTTTAAAAATGATTTTTTTAATACAAACTTACAACTTAATTTATCTTTAAAGCTAAATAACGGTCCAAATTCAATTTGCTTAATTTCCTTTCTACTCATAATAATTTTATATCTTTTAAGTGTTCTTAATAAATTTTTAAAATGAAAACCATTTAAATTTTCTTAATTAGAATGATTATTAATTTTATTATCCAAAGAAGTTTACACAACTATTTCAATTCTTTTTTTTATATTAGTTAAATTTCCTAAAAAAATTATAAAATCTAATTCATTGATTTATAAAAGGTTTTATAGTAACTTTTTAAATACAAAAAAACCGATTTTATTGAAAAATCAAATCACAAATAGTATGAAAACTCAACCTACATACGAAGAATTACAAATACAGCTTTCTGAATTACAAAAACTATATAATAATCTTCAGCTTGAATTTGATTTACAAATTAAACAAAATGAAAAACGTACTAAGGAATTACTTAAAGCCAAAGAACATGCTGAAGAAAATGAAAAACGCTTTAAACTGTTATATGATAACGCTCCATTAAGTTATCAATCATTAGATAATACTACACGAATTATTGATGTAAATAATACGTGGCTAGAAACAATGGGGTATGAAAGAGAAGAAGTTATTGGTCGCTACTTTCGGGAATTTATGACTCCAAAATCTGCAGAACTTATTAAAGAACGGTTCCCAACTTTCATAAAAAATGGTGAAATTCATAATTATGAATTTGAAATGGTAAGAAAAGACGGCACTCATTTTATGGTTTCTTATGAAGGTAAAATAGGATGTGATGAATTTGGCCAATTTCATCATACACATTGTATTTTTTCTGACATTACACATCGTAAACAAGTAGAAGAAAAATTAAATGAGGCCAATGAATTTAATCAACAAGTAATTAATAGTGCTCAAGAAGGCTTTGTTGTATATAATTTAAATAAAAAATATATAGGTTGGAATCCCTATATGGAAGAATTAACAGGAATAAAAGCGGCAGATGTTTTGGGTAAAAACCCCACAAAAGTATTTCCGTTTTTAGAAGGAAGTGGCATTCTTGCAAATGTTGAAAAAGCTCTAAAAGGTTTAAAAACAGACATTGTAGAAACCTCTTTTAACATTACAACTACAAATAAAAAAGGTTGGGTAGTAGATAGAATTGCTCCGTTATATAACCATAAAGGCAAAATTATTGGAGCAATTAGTACAGTTAATGATATTACTGCTCAAAAAATAGCAGCATTAGAACTAGTGAAAGCAAAAGAAAAAGCAGAGCAAAGCGAAAAATATTTATATACAATTATAAATAATATTGCCGACCCAGTATTTGTAAAAGACGATGAAAGCAGAATGTTAGTAGTAAATGATGCATTTTGTAAATTATTTCAATGTTCTAAAAATGATGTTATTGGAAAAACACTTGCTGAGGATGTTTCCCTTGAAGAAAGAAAGAATTTTCTTAAAATTGACAAACAAGTATTAATGAGCGGCATTGAAAGTATTAATGAAGAACCATTTACTTTAGGAGACAATGAAACTCGCACACTCCTTACAAGTAAAAAAAGGTTTATAAATGATAATGGCGACAAATTTTTAGTTGGTGTAAGTCACGATATTACGAGCCTAAAAATTATTGAAAATGATTTAAAAATTGCAAAAGAAAAAGCAGAACAAAGCGATCAATTAAAATCTGCTTTTTTAGCAAATATGAGTCACGAAATACGCACACCAATGAATGGTATTTTAGGATTTTCAGAATTATTAAAAAACCCTGAACTTTCCGGTGAAAAACAACAACAATATATCCATGTTATTGAAAAAAGCGGAGCGCGAATGCTTAATATAATTAATGATATAATTGATATTTCTAAAATTGAATCTGGATTAATAGAACTTGACTTAAAAGAATTAAATATTAATGAACAACTAGAAGATATTTATACGTTTTTTAAACCCGAAGTTGAAAAAAAAAGTGTTCAATTCCTTTGTAATAAGCCATTACCTTTAGAGGCGGCAATTATTAAAACTGATAAAGAAAAAATGTATGCAATACTTACAAATCTTGTAAAAAATGCTGTTAAATTTACTGATAAGGGTTGTATAGAATTTGGTTATCTTATAAAAAATGAAGGAAAAAACTCAGTACTAGAATTTTATGTGAAGGATACAGGAATTGGTATTTCAAAAAATAGACTTGATGCCATATTTGAACGTTTTATTCAAGCAGATATTACCGATAAAATGGCACATCAAGGAGCTGGACTAGGCTTGGCAATTTCAAAAGCATATGTAAAAATGCTTGGTGGAAAAATTTGGGTTTCATCAGAACAAAAAACAGGCAGTACATTTTATTTTACTATTCCTTTTAAAACCAAAGATACAATTACTAATACAGCAACAGAATTAAAGGGCATTAAACTCAATACAACAAATTCTTCTGAAAAATTAAAAATATTAATTGTAGAAGATGATGAAGCTTCTGATATGCTTCTTTCCATTGCCATTAAAGATTTAGCCAAAGAAATAATTCATGCAAAAAACGGCATTGAGGCTGTAGAAGCTTGCAAGAAACATGAAGATATTGATATTATATTAATGGATATTCAAATGCCCGTAATGGATGGTTATGAAGCGACTAAACAAATACGAAAATTTAATAAAAAAGTACAAATTATTGCCCAAACTGCCTTTGCTTTAGAAGGTGATATGGAAAAAGTAATGGCTGTAGGTTGTAACAATTATATTACCAAACCAATTAAAGTTAGCGAATTAAAACAAATGATTAAATAACATCAAGCGCTATATTTTCAACACGTTTAATTCCTTTTCTGTTCATAATAATTCTATATCGTTTAAACTCAATTCCTTGTTCTGAATAAAATTTTTGAATTACGTTTATGTGATAAATTTTATTGCCAACTCTATTAATAATTTTGCCTTTTTTTAAAATAGAATAACTTTTTTTGGGATCATCCATTTGGGTAATAAATCGATTAAAACTAATTCGTGTAATGTCAACTAAACTATTTAATCGATTATCAGAAATTTCTTGACCAAATTTTTTCGGATAAATCTCAATTTTTCGCTTGTATTGAATTATTTGTTCTCCATAAAAATCATAATCCGCATCCAAATATCCATCTTTAATACGGTGTTTTTTAACTTTTGGTCCTAATTTTTCGAAAGGGACAAATACAAAATTCTCTTTTGTGATACCAATTAAATTATTTTGAAGATCTTTAATTTTTATCTTATAATCATAAAAAAAAGAACTTGCTTTACTAATAAATAACAACCCAATTGAAGCTTTAATTCTATCTTTAAACATATAGCCAACAACTAATGCAATAAAAAATGGAAGTGTAAAATTTCCGTAAACTTGTTGATAATAAAATGCTATCCCAGTTGAAAAAACCATAGCTAAACCTGCAGCAATTGCAAAAACAGATTGCTCAACAAAAGCGCCATCTTTTCTTACATCTCGAGTTAAAAACAAAACTCCATCAATATATTTTTTTAGTTGACTTCTTTTATGAAGCAACGTTTCATCATAATAATCATCATCTTTAGAAGTATCAAAATTTTGTGTTTTTCGATACTCTTGTTCTTCTTTTATAAACTGAATAATTATTTTTAAATCCGACTTTTCAGTACTTATTTTTTTGAAATGTTCTAATAATTGTATGGTGTAATAGTTGGATATATTGCTTAAATACTCATCGCCTAGTTTTATAATATTTTTTATATTTTCATCTAAACTTGAGTTTTCGATTATTGGAATTTGTGTTCTGTAAATATGAAGAATTTCTTTTAATTGATTAAAAAAATCTTGATTAGAAAGTTGTAAATCTGCCAGTTTTTGGAACTTAAAATAGTGTGTTTGTAATTTTAACGAGTTATTTAAAATTGCTCCCAACAATTTTACTTTTGCCTCAAAATCTAAGATATTTTTTTTAGTTGATTTTTCCTTAACAATCTTTTTTACACTTTTTATAAATAAATTTAAAGGTCCTGTTTTTAAATTTATGATCTCTTCTAAAGTGTATTCCGAAGCATTATATCTAATGTAAACCTTTACATCATTATAAAATTTTGTTTTGGTATATGTTTGATTATTAATATTTAAACCATTAGGAATAAACAAATAGGTAATAGTATCATATTTTGTTTTTTTTCTTTTTGAAGTATTTTCATAAATCGATTTAATTTCTAAAGAAAAATTATCATGAATTTTTACACTATTTTGAATCATTATATTTTTAGCTTTTTAAAAAAGTCCGTTAGGTGTTATATCTAGCCATTTAAAATAAGTCATTGCCATTACAATTGAAAGTATCCAAGCTAAAATTTGCATGGTTATTCCGTATTTAAAAGTATCTGCCCAACTATAATGATTAGTAGAATACAACAATAATGCAGGCTTGCTATTAAAAGGCAATGTATACACATGCTCTATTAAAAAGGCTACTGGCAACGTTAAACTAATAATTTCAAAACCAAATCTTGTTGCAATTCCTATAGCAATTGGAATAAAAATCATAGCACGCATTGTTTTACTTTGAAATACCAATGCGCTAAAAACCATTCCAAAGGTTAATACCATATAAAGCAACCAAAAAGGCGTATTGTCGCTTATTCCTAAACTATCAAACATTGAGTTTACTGCAATACTTGGCAAATCGGTTACATTAAATCCAGCACCTAAAGTATAAGCTCCGGCAGAGAATAATAATAAATGCCAAGGAATATCAACATCATTCCAAGATACAATTCCAATTTTTGGAAGTAAAGCAACTATCGCTCCAACAAATGCAACTGCTGTTGGACTTATTCCGTGGTATTTATCTGTTACCCAAAGTGCTAAAATAGAGACAAATATAAAAATAGATTTAATTTCATTAAATGAAACTTTACCCATGTTGTGTAATTCTGTTTTTAACGTATCCATTCCACCTTCAATAGAAGGCGTTTTCTCTTCTTTTTTAAGCGGAAAAATAATTTTTGTTCCAATAATCCATCCTAAAATCATTAAAATCATTGCCCCAGGAAATGCAGCAATCATCCAATCGGCAAAAAATATATCGCTACCAATAGCTCCTGCAATTAGTGATGCCGCCAATAAATTGGCTCCAGAACCTGTTAAAAAAGCACTGGCTCCCATATTAATTTGAAATAGATTTTGTAGAATTATATTTCGCCCAAAATTATTTCTATTCCCATTTGATGCTCCATAAACAGCAGCAATCACCATAAATATTGGTAATAAAATAGCTGCTTTTGCAGTTGTAGCTGAAATAAATATAGATAACAACACATTTATAACAATAAAACTTAAAAATATGGAAGAAGCATTTTTTCCAAACTTTAAAATAAACCAAAGTGCAAATCTTTTTGCAACGCCAGTTGCAACCAACATACTTGCCAAAATAAACGACAAGATATTTAACCACATTACTTCGTGACCTAATTGCGCATAAGCAACTTTCTCTGGTAAAACACCTGTCAATACCAACGCAATAATTAAAATTAAAGAAGTTAAATAGTTTGGAATTGCTTCGGTTATCCATAAAATTAATGAGGCGATAAATATGGCCAACATTGCTCTATTAGACTGAATAAAATTGTTTATTCCAATTTTATCAAAATTAGCCAATGCACTTTTACTTAAACTCTCTGAATTAAAATTTTGTAAAAACGACAAATCAAGCACAAACATGATGAGTATGAATGAAATAATTGCCAATGGCCCGCCAATAATGGCAAATACTTTTTCTACCTTGGTTAACTGCCTTTTTGGAAGTTTTTCCATTCGGTAGTTACTCATGTCCAATACATTTTTATACATATTATTTTTCAATAAAAGGTTTTAAATCCTATAAACATTTCTATTTATAGGATTTTTAAAATAATTTTGTGTTTACCAATTTTTATATGGCGTTTTCATTAACATCGAATTGTAATACTTGACTTGCCCTGTTACTTCCTCACCTAACCAACTCGGTTTTTCAAAATTTTCATCTTCTGATGAAAGTTCTATTTCAGCAACAACCAAACCTTCATTATCTCCATAAAATTCATCAACTTCAAAAGTATGTTCACCAGATTTTACATTGAAACGTGTTTTATCAATTACACCTGGTTCACAAATTTTTAATAGCTGATTTACCTCTTCAACAGCAATTTCTTTTTCCCATTCGTAACGCGATGCGCCAGATTCATTTCCAATCCCTTTAATTGTTAAAAACCCTTTTTCTCCTTTAATACGAACACGTACCGTTCTTTCTGGAATTGATGATAAATAACCTTGGGTAATTCTCATTTTTGCTAAAGCTTCAGTTTTAAAAGCATCGCTTTTTACTAAAAACTTTCTTTCAATTTCTTGTGCCATAATTAATTTGCTAGTGGTTTATTAATCCAACCTATTACTCTTTTTATTGCTTGTAAATAGTTTATATTTTCAACGCCTTCTAATTTACAATCTGCAATTGTTTTTTTGATATCTTCTAACTCTGTAGATTCAGAATTAATAGTAACTACTTTTGCTCCGTTTATTAAAACATTTCCAACTTCACATAAAGTATTGTTTACCATATACCCAAAACGTTGCTTGTAAACTCTAACTCCTTGCAAATCTGGATGTGCATCTATAATTGCCATAAACTCATCAAAAGTGTAAACATCTTTATTAAAGGTTGGTATTTTTACTTTAAATGCAGGAAATACTTCTTTTAATAACACTTCTTTTGCAATTGGGAATTCACCTTTCATTAATGGATTCCATTGTTCTAAGCCATCAACAGTTTGCACGTAGGTTTTAATATCCATTTTACCATCGCGTATTTTGGTGTTATTTATATCGTTTGTTTTAGATAAAATATAAATTTCTTCGGATTCTCTTTCCCAAACTTTTTCAGGAATTGGCACTGAAAATCTGGACATTCTTTTAGCAGATTCTTCAAAACTTTGTCCGAAACTTCTAAACTCAAAACGAGGTTTAGATATTTCACCTATTTTCATTTCTGGTTTTGTCATTATTGTATTTTTTTAATTTTAAACTGGTTTTTTAAATATGTACAGTTTAGCCTCCGCATCACTTACTATATAAATTTTATCGTTACTAACTGCAATTCCTTCCGCTTTAATTACATTAATTGGGTAACTTTTTATAAGGTTACCCTCTAAATTACACTTATTAATTGTTCTACTTTGATCGCTAACAATCCATAAATTATCAGTGGCGCTTTCGTGAAAAACCCCTGAATAATCTGAAGCAAAATTTAATGTAGTAGAGGTTTTAATGGTGTAATTTGGATTTAACCTTATTAATAATCCTGGATCTTTTTCATTTAAAATAAATATGGTTTCATCATTAAAATTATACGCTACACCTTCTAACCCACTATTTGCTGTGGTGTTATTGTAGTCAATTTTATGTTTATTAAAATTTCCTGTTTCCATATCATATTCTACTACTTCTTTTGTTCTTTCTTCAACAACCAACAACTTAGTATTGGTAAATACTGAAATACCTTCTAAATCATTTCCAGAATATTCAAAAGTTTGCAGCACATCTCCAGCAGTAGATAATTTGTATATTTTATTGGTGCTATCACTTACGGTGTATAAAATTGTTCCATCGTTATTAATTGCTAAACCCGAAGGTTCTAACACATTAATTTTGTATGAATTAATGAGTTCTAATCCATTATTTACTGGAAAAACTTCATTATTTTTAGAACAAGACACAAAAAGAATGAATATCACACTTAGTATTACACCAATGTTTTTGATTTTTAGTAGCATATTTTATATTAATATCAACTTGTATTTAGCTAAAAATACAAGCTGATATTTTTATTATTTATTGAGCTGTAAATACATTCCAAAGAGATGGATTTTCTTTAAATGTATCAGATTCATCTGTTGAGCCTCCTCCAGGAGTATCATCTAAATACATAGAACCATCATTACCATAATAATACTCTGCATTTGCTGTTGCAATACGAACATAAAATGAAGTTTTAACACCTGATTGTGATTGATCTTTCATGTTAATTGTAACTCCTGTTTGAGTGAATGAAGGATCATCTTCACCTCCAATTTTATTGGCTTTTACATATACTGGATTATCTCCTATTGCAAAATAAATTCTTGCTTCTAAAATTGTTTCAGTACTTAAATATGTTAATACAACATTAACTGCTTCTCCTGGAATTGGGTTATTAGGAAAATTCACCGTTTTTAATGGTCCCTGCGTATAATTTACTGTTTTTGTTGTAACCGTAACCCAAGGACTTGGTTCAACATACACATTCTCGTCTTCAACACAACTAAAAGTTGTAGTTAAGGCAATTATCATTACTAATAAATATTTAATATTTTTCATTTTAATATTTTTTAATTGTTAAAAATCAATTTCTATTCTAAATGCTGCCATTCCAAAATCATCACCACCATTACCATCTGCATCAAATACATTTGTTGGATCTTTTGTTAAGTTGCCATCAGCATCATAACCCGCATATAATTTACCTTTACCGTTCGCAAATCTATCGTTATTATTATAAATATAATTCAACATAAATTTCACGTTTGGATTTACATGATAGTTTAAACCAACAGTATATCCTTCTGCTGAACCACCATAAATTCCATTATCAAAATCATTTGCATCTACAAAATCATATCTAACAGCTAATTCTAAATCACCATATTCTTTTCCTCTTGTAATTCTTGTAAATTCACCTTCTTCTGCATTGTAATTATGATGACCCCCAAATAATAAATAGGCTCCTTGCACATAAAAACCATTAAAATTGATGGCATCTAAATCATCATTTCTATTTACTGTAACTAACTTATATTCACTTTGAAACATAAATCCTTTATATCTACCCGCTAATTCAAAGTTTACCATTGTGTTATTATCAACATTTAAAATATCGTCAGTATCTATATATTTTTTTCTGTTGATTGATGAGTGAGATCTTGTGCTAAATCTGTAAGAATAAGGAATTTCTAAATCTACTTTTGGAGTTCTATACGTACCTGCAATTCCCAGATGTAATACTTTATCCTCATCATTTATAGGAATAAAAACAGCTCTACCAGTTAATGAATATCCATCATCTACACCCAAATCTTTATTGTTGTCTTGAGTAAAAACTACTTCTTCATTATCTCCAACTGTACTAAAATGTAATCCTGCTGTTATTAAGTATTTATCCGCCCAATGGTTAAATTGAAATCCCAAATGGCGTGAAGGATCAAATTTAGACATAAGGGAACGTTCTGTAAACGTTAAATATCTAGAAGTTGTAGTGGTTTCCATACCAAAACTTTCTTTAAAATGTCCTGCTTTAATATTCCAGCTATCAGAATCTGGAGTATATTTAACGTAAGCATCTTTTAATTCTACAGCCGAACCAGAAAAATCTAAATCAATTTCTCCATACCAATTATTCCATAGTTCAGCTTTCATAGCAAACCTTGCTCTTCTAATGGAAGCTCCGTTTCCAATTGGATTAAATGCATCATTAGAAAACATTTCGCCATCAAACTGAACGCGGTTATCCATCCAAATAGAATAACTTTTGTCTGCTGATGTAAATTTTAAAATTCCATCTTGAGCTTCAGCATTTAGCGGCTGAAAACGAACTGCTTGTCCATACTGATTTATCCTTATAGAATCAGTTTTAGTTCCTTCTTGAGCAACAGATCCAATACCATATAGGATCATTACTACTAGCAATGTGTAAAATTTGTTTTTCATTTTTATTTTAATTAAAGTTCATATATATATTTAAAGTTTACTTACAATTTCAGTTAAGTTTTCTTCGCGTTTTAAGCGCATTTTCTTTCTAAGTCGATGTCTATTTACTTCTACACTTTTCGTAGATATGTTTAATATGGAAGCAATTTCTTTTGAACTTAAATTAAGGCGAATTAAAGCCGCCAAACGTTGTTCATTTTCAGATAAATCTGGAAACCTGTTTACAAGCCTCAAATAAAAATCTGCATTTAGTTCATTTACATAAAAATTAAATTTTTCTCGTTCTTTATCAATACTTAAATTATCAATAATCAACCTTTTTAGGGTTATTAATTCTTCTGCTTTTACTTCTGGTTTTGATATTATTTTATCAATTTTAATTTTTAATTTTTCAAGAAATTGATTTTTTTGAATAATGCTTAAAGCAATTACCATTTGTTCCTTTCTTTTAAATTCTATCTGCTTTTCTAACTTGGCATTTTCTGTATTTACTTTTTGTATTTCAGCATTTAACATTTTTTCTTGAGATTCATATTTAAGTAACCTTTCAGATGAAGCATCTTCTTTTGTTTGAGAAGACGTACGAACCAAATTAACAAGCATTACAACTAAAGCAATTACTAAAACAATGATAATTAAGAACAATAAAGGTTGGTATAAATTAACAGAGGTATTCATTTGTGGGTGTATAATAACATCATTTATTTTATTAGTTATTATATTATTTTCATTTTGAACAACAACCATTTTAAATACATTGTTCATAAAAAATAAAGAAACAAATGTGGTAAAACCAGCAATTATAGGCGTTGCAATCCATCCTATTGAAATTTTACCTAAAACGCCATATTGTATTCCTCTTCCTCCTTTTAATAAACCAATTCCAACAATAGCTCCTACAATTGCCTGAGAACTTGAAACAGGAACCAACATAATTCCTGGTAAACCTACACTTTGAAACAAGTTTGATAGTGTTGTTGAAGAAAAAACAAATAACACTAACGAGTGCGATAAAACCACCACCAAAGCAGCTTCTGCAGAAAGTTTCATTAAATTATTTCCAACGGTCATCATTACTTTTTTAGAATACGTAATAATACCTATTGCTATAGATGCACCACCAACTAAAAATAAAAGTTGAACAGCATTTAATGAGAAAAATCCAAAGTTTAATGTAATTTCTGGAAGTGATGGGATAAAAACACCTACAACATTAGATACATTATTTGCTCCTAAACTATATGCACCAAAAGCACCTACAATTAAAAGTCCGTATTTTAAATATGCATCTAATTTTAAAAGATGAATTCTTCTTTTATCAAGAAAATATTTTAAGAGTAAATACAAAACTATTGCAAAAATCCCTCCTAAAATCGGTCCTGCAACCCAAGTGCTGACAATTTTGCTCAACACAGCTAAATCCGTTGGATTTCCAGAATAGAAATTCCACCCTATTATTGCTCCAATAATTCCTTGTGAAGTAGAAACTGGTAATTGCAACTTGGTCATCCAAAACACCGTTAATCCAGCACAAAGTGCCACTGTAAAAGCACCTCCAATTGCATTTATTGAACCTAAATCGCCCAAAGTTTGTGAAGCTCCATAACCTTGTAAAACTGCACCTATAATCACAAAAACAGAGGCAATTACAACTGCAGATTTAAATTTGACCATTTTAGTACCAACAGCAGAACCAAAAATGTTGGCAGCATCATTTGCGCCTAATGACCAACCTAAAAATAATCCGCTTGTTAGAAAAAATAAAAACATAAATTATATTTAAATATTACATTCTAGTTTTTATTACTAATGATGATAGCATTTTTGCCACAACTTCTGCTGCGTCTGAAACTTCTTCGACATGCAATGTGAAATAACGTAAGTGTATTTTTTCACTTAGTTTAAGATGCGGCATTTCTTTAAATACTTTTCGCTTAATATTGGTTGCTAACTTATCAGTTTCACGTTCGTAAAAAATAACTTTTTGAATTTTATCTTTTACCAAGTTTTGGTCAGTAAAAAAAGCGCGAGCAGCAGGAATTACATTTTCGGCAGATTTTACCGAGATGTTTAAAAGGCGAGAAAAATCATTTTTTATTTCTTCAGGAAGAAAAGGTCTTTCAACATCAAATTGACTTAAATTATTTTTAACCTTATCAATAATATCATCCACTTTTTCAAGCAAGTTTAAAACCTCACTTGCATAATTTGGGATTAATGAATATATGTATAAATCATTCTCAATTTTTCTAATTATTGAATCGGCTTTACCTTCAAGTACTTCAATAATTTTTAGGTTATTTTCAAATTCGGTGAAATTTCCTTCTAAATAATTATTAACTCCTTCTTTAAAATTTAGAATACCTAACTCAACTGTATCAAAATACTCATCAATGTTAATAATAACATTTTTTGAAGTTTTAAATATTTTTATCATTACAAAAAGTTTTTATCAAAATTATGTTCAACTTAAACAATTTAGAATGATATTTATCAGTTTGAGAAATGATAGATATTTAATTGAGAGTTTTTTTAAATTTAATGTAACTGATTTTTAGATTAATATATTTTATAAGTAAAGTTTTTTATTTAGCATTAATAATTATATGAGAGTTTAATTAAAGTTTTTTGATTAGCGAAAAATTTTGTTTTAAGCAAAATATTAATAGGCTATAGCATTAAAATTAGCTATTTAAAATAATTATTATTTATAAAAAATATGCGAATACTTTATATAAAGTATCCGCATATTTTATGAATTAATTTTATTTTTTTAATTCCTTAAAAATTAAACAACTATTACCAGCCTCCTCCTGCGCCGCCGCCACTAAAGCCGCCGCCACCGAAACCGCCACCAAAGCCGCCACCACCAAAACCACCACTTGAACCACTTCCAAATCCACCACCAAAGCCGCCACGTCCAGCACGTGTTAGTATAATTGTTTCTAAAATATCTGCAGCTGTTGAATCTCTTCTAAAGCCTCTTCCTCCATTTCCACCTCCTCTATTTTTATTAGAGAAAATAATCATTAAAATAATAAATATGATGAATATAATTATAAACGATGGAAATCCTCCATCTTTTTTTTTGGCCTTATTTGCTTTGTATGTTCCTTTTAAAACTTCAAAAATTGCATCTGCACCTTTATCTAATCCAGCATAAAAGTCTCCTGTTTTAAATTCAGGAATAATTACATCACGCACGATATCACCAGTAATACCTGCAGTTAATTTAATTTCAACTCCATAGCCGGGAGAAATCCAAATTTTACGTTCTTTATTAGCTAATAAAATAAGTATTCCGTTATCTTCTTTTGCTTGTCCTATTTTCCATTCATGTGCCCATTTTGGTGTTAAAATACCAATATCTTCACCGTTTATTGTTTCAACAGTAATTACAACAATTTGTGTTGAAGTGGAATCGGAATACTGGATTAATTTTTGTTCTAAAGCCGCTTTTTCATTAACAGACAAAATAGAAGCATAATCGTAAACACTGGTTTGTAGCTTGGGTACTTTAGGAATAGTAAACTGAGCGAAAGTTACTTGTATAAAACAAAATACAAGCAAAAAAATGCTTATTAACCTACTATTTTTATTTTTTGATTTCATTTATCCTTTTGAAATTTCGTCAGATAATTCATTTGTATCATCAGATTGATGTGGAAAAAATTCTTTAAGTTTTTTACCAACTTCTAAAATTGCTTTTTTAAGTCCTAAAGCATATTCCTTGTCTTTAAAATGTGCAAGTATGATATTTTTTTCATTATCCCAAAAATTTTCAGGAACTAGCTTATTAATACCTTCATCGCCTAAAATTGCAAACTTTTTGCTTTCAACAGCCACGTAAATCAACACGCCATTTTTTAATTCAGTAGCATCCATTTTTAAGGAATAAAAAACATCCAATGCTCTTTCCATAGGAGGTTTTTCTGTGCTTTTTTCAATATGAACACGTATTTCACCTGAAGTATTTTTTTCGGCAGTTTTTATGGCTAAAACAATTGTTTGTTCTTGCTCAGCTGTTAAAAAATCTTCAACTTTAGACATTATTCTTTATCACTAAAATTAAATTCAACATTTGGCGCTTTATCTGCCCCAGCTTCAGAATCAAAATATGGCTTCCCTTCAAAATTAAAAAATCCAGCCAAAATATTATTAGGGAACGTTTTAACATGATTATTAAAAGGTTTTATTGCTTCGTTATAACGTGTACGTGCCGTAAGTATTTGATTTTCTGTGCTTGTTAATTCATCTTGTAATTTTAAAAAGTTTTGATTTGCTTTCAAATCTGGATAACGCTCTACGGTTACCAATAAACTTTTTAATGCACCACTCAATCCGCCTTGAACTTCATTAAATTTTGCTAACTGCTCTGGTGTAATATTTGTAGGATCAACAGTTACTGATGTTGCTTTTGCTCTGGCTTCAATTACAGATGTTAAAGTTTCTTTTTCATAATCTGCTGCACCTTTAACGGTATTTACTAAATTACCAATTAAATCGCTTCTACGTTGATAGGCTGTTTGCACATTTCCCCAACTTTCTGAAACATTTTCATTTAACTGAACGGTAGAGTTATAAAAACCTTTTACCCAACTATAACCACCCAATACAAGTAAACCAATTATTATTACGGGAATTAACCACTTTTTCATTGTTTTCTATTTTTAAATTAATACTATTTAATTAGTTGTTGAAAATTTAAATTTGTTACTAAATTATATAAATATAATTAAGAAATTTCATTTTTAATATTAATTAATTCGGCCTTAATCTTTTCTAAACGCATAATAATATCATGATTTCCTTCAATATTTTTTGGATTTTCTTTCATTTTGCTTTTAGCACCTTCTAGTGTAAAACCTTTTTCTTTTACCAAATGGTAAATTAGCTGTAAGTTTTTAAGATCTTCTTGCGTAAATAAACGATTTCCTTTTTTGTTTTTTTTAGGTTTTAAAATATCAAATTCTTTTTCCCAAAACCGAATGTGAGATGCGTTTAAACCAAATGCTTTGGCAACTTCTCCTATTTTATAATATCTTTTTTCTGGTAAATCTATATACATTAGTCTAGTGATTGGCCTTGAATTTCAGCAGCTTTTTGCATTGCTGCAAACTCCTCTGGAGATAAGTTACCATAATAAAAATTAATTGGGTTTATTCTGGCTCCGTTTTTAAAAATTTCATAGTGTAAATGTGGTGCTTGAGAACGACCAGTGTTTCCTACAAAACCAATTAAATCTCCTCTTTTAACTTTTTGTCCTTTTTTTACATTATAATTACTGAGGTGAGCATATAGCGAAATATATCCAAAACCGTGGTCTATTCGTATGTGTTTTCCGTAACCTGCTGCGTTTTGATCTGCTCTTTCTATAACGCCATCACCTGAAGCATAAACTGGTGTACCTTTGGGTGCTGTAAAATCCATTCCCCAATGCTTTTTGTTGGCTTTTGTAAACGGATCTGTTCTCCATCCATAACCAGATGCCATTCTTGTTAAATCTTGATTTTTAACTGGTTGAATTGCTGGAATAGCTGCTAATAACTTTTCTTTATTCTCGGCTAATTTCACTATTTCATCTAAAGATTTTGACTGTATGTATAACTGTTTAGATAAAATATCCATATTTTTTGTTACATCAATTATCATTTCAGAATTGTCAAAACCTTCTAAAGCTTTATACCTATTTACACCACCAAAACCAGCTTTTCTTTGCTCGTTTGAAATTGGACTAACTTCAAAATACAATCTATAGATATTATTATCTCTATCTTGAATATCTTGTAAAATTTTTTCTAACTGAACAATTTTTTTACTGTGTAATTGTTCATTTAATTTTACAAACTCTAACTCTCTTTTTAATTCCTTTTCTTTAGGAGAATCAAAAAACTGAGTAAATACAACGTAGCCTAATACCATAAACATGATTGCTGACACTAAAGCCAATGATATTTTTTTTAAAATATCGCTTATTTTAGACTTTATCTTTTTATAGGAAAGTGTATCAGAATCGTAATAATATTTTACCTTCGCCATTGTTATTAAATTATATTATTTTTGCACTTTAAACGCACTATTAATTTATAATATTGCTGTACACAATTAACAAAATTACAAAATGTTTTACAAAAGGAATAAAACTCCTTTATTTTAGTAAATAATTAACAGATGAAATCACAACAAATACGTCAACAATTTTTAGATTTTTTTGCTTCTAAAAAACACCAAATAGTTCCATCTTCACCAATAGTATTAAAAAACGATCCAACATTAATGTTTACAAATGCTGGAATGGTGCCGTTTAAAGAATATTTTTTAGGACAAAAAACAGCCGCCGAAAAACGTGTTGCTGATACTCAAAAATGTTTACGTGTTTCAGGAAAACATAACGATTTAGAAGAAGTTGGTAAAGACACTTACCATCATACAATGTTTGAAATGTTAGGAAACTGGAGTTTTGGTGATTACTTTAAAAAAGAAGCAATTTCTTGGGCTTGGGAATTATTAACCGAAGTATATAAAATTGATAAAGACTGTTTATATGTAACCGTTTTTGAAGGTGCCGAAGAAGATGGATTAGGTTATGACCAAGAAGCGTATGATTATTGGAAACAGTTTATTGATGAAGAGCGCATTATAAATGGAAATAAAAAAGATAACTTTTGGGAAATGGGCGCACAAGGTCCGTGTGGTCCGTGTTCAGAAATTCATGTTGATATACGTTCTGCAGAAGAAAAAGCTAAAATTTCTGGTAAAAGCTTAGTAAATAACGATCATCCTCAAGTTGTAGAAATTTGGAACTTGGTTTTTATGGAATTCAACCGTAAAGCCGATGGTTCTTTAGAAAAATTACCAGCACAACACGTAGATACTGGAATGGGATTTGAACGTTTGTGTATGGTATTACAAAACAAACAATCTAATTATGATACGGATGTTTTTACACCACTAATTAGAGAAGTTGAAGCAATTACAAGCAGCGATTACGGAAAAAATGAAGAAACAGACATTGCTATTCGTGTAATAGCAGACCATGTAAGAGCTGTTGCATTTGCAATTGCCGACGGACAATTACCATCAAATACTGGCGCTGGCTATGTAATTAGAAGAATATTAAGACGTGCCATTCGTTACGGATTTACATTTTTAAATACAAAAGAACCTTTTATTTACAAATTGGTAAATACTTTAAGCAAACAAATGGGAGAATATTTCCCTGAATTAAAAGCCCAAAAACAATTAATAACTAACGTAATTAAAGAAGAAGAAAATTCTTTTTTAAGAACTCTAGATCAAGGGCTATTACTACTTGATGGTATTATAAAAAACACCAACGGAACTGAAGTTTCTGGAAAAAAAGCCTTTGAATTATTTGATACGTATGGTTTTCCAATTGATTTAACAGCATTGATTCTATCAGAAAAAGGAATGACTTTAAATGAAGTTGATTTTAATACTGAATTAGAAAAACAAAAAAACAGATCAAGAGCAGCTTCTGTTGTAGAAACAGATGATTGGGTTGTTTTATATGAAGATGATGACGAAGAAGAGTTTATTGGTTATGATACTTTAAAAGCCAAAGTTAAAATAACACGTTATCGCAAAGTTTCATCAAAAAAAGAAGGGGATTTTTACCAATTAGTGTTTAATATGACTCCTTTTTATCCTGAAGGCGGTGGTCAAGTAGGTGATAAAGGTTATATAGAAGTGCCTAATGGAAATGTAATTTATATTGTAAACACAAAAAAAGAGAATAATTTAATTATTCATTATGCCGAAAATTTACCAAAAGACCCAACACAAACTTTTAATGTTTCGGTAGATGAAAAACAACGTTTTAGAACTGCTTGTAACCATTCTGCAACCCATTTATTACACCAAGCATTAAGAGAAGTTTTAGGAACTCATGTAGAACAAAAAGGATCTGCTGTACATTCAAAAAATTTACGTTTCGACTTTTCGCACTTTGCAAAATTAACCGTTGATGAATTACGTGAAGTAGAAGATTTTGTAAATGCCAGAATTGATAGTAAAATTCCATTAAAAGAATTTAGAAATATTCCAATGCAAACTGCCTTAGATAAAGGTGCAATGGCTTTATTTGGCGAAAAATATGGCGATACCGTTCGCGCCATTCAATTTGGACAATCGGTAGAATTATGTGGTGGAACTCACATTCAAAACACAGGAGATATTTGGCATTTTAAAATTACCTCTGAAAATGCTATAGCATCTGGAATTAGACGTATTGAAGCAATTACTGGCGATGCTACAAAAGATTTTTATTTTGAAAATAACAGAGCTTTTTTTGAAATTAAAGACATCTTGAAAAATCCAGTAAATCCTTTAAAATCAATTTTAGATTTACAGGAAGAAAACACTACGCTTAAAAAACAAATTGAAACATTATTAAAAGATAAAGCCAAAAATTTAAAAGGCGATTTAATTAATGAGGTTGAAAAAATTAATGGTATAAACTTTTTAGCTAAAAAACTAGATTTAGATCAAAATAGTATTAAAGATTTAGCTTTTGAAATTGGTAACCAAGTTGAAAATTTATTTTTATTAGCAGGTGCTGAAGCCGATGGAAAAGCGTTTTTAACGTGTTATATTTCTAAAAATTTAGTGACAGAAAAAGGACTAAATGCCGGACAAGTTGTAAGAGAATTAGGAAAACTAATTCAAGGTGGCGGTGGCGGTCAACCGTTTTTTGCAACTGCTGGAGGAAAAAATCCAGCAGGTATTGAAGATGCTTTACAAAAAGGAAAAGAATACATTCTTTAAAAATTGGTAAAAAATGAACTTTAGAACCAACATAAAACTTCAAAAAGAGCGTAATCAAATAGATTATAACTCCAAATTAGTTTTAATTGGTTCTTGTTTTTCTGAAAATATTAGCAAAAAGTTACACTATTTTAAATTTCCAACATTTAGCAATCCTTTTGGTATTTTATTTAACCCAATTGCTATTGAAAATTTAATTACAAATGCTATAAACTTAAAAAAATACTCAGAAAAAAATACGTTTTCATTAAATGAACGTTGGCATTGTTTTGATGCGCACTCAGATATAAGTGCAATAACTCAAAACGAATTATTACTCAATTTAAATTCAGCAATTAAGCAAACGCATCAGCAATTAAAAAATGCAAGCCATATTGTAATTACGTTAGGAACTGCTTGGGTTTACAGATTTATTGAAACCGATACGATTGTTGGAAATTGCCATAAAGTTCCCCAAAAAAAGTTTTTAAAAGAAATGCTTTCTGTTGATGAAATATTGGCTTCCTTACAAAATACATGTGTGCTTATAAAGGATATAAATCCTACAGCAACAATTATTTTTACAGTAAGTCCGGTTAGACATTTAAAAGATGGTTTTATTGAAAACACACAAAGCAAAGCGCATTTAATCTCGGCCGTTCATCAAATAATAACTACAAAAAATAAGCTGTTTTATTTTCCGTCATTTGAAATTATGCTAGATGATTTACGAGATTATCGTTTTTACTCGAGTGATATGATGCACCCAAATGAAACGGCCATTAATTATATTTGGGAACAGTTTAAATATGTTTGGATTGATGAAAAAACGTTTGCAACTTTAAAAGAAGTTGATACCATTCAAAAAGGGATGGCGCATCGTCCATTTAATTCTTCTTCAACGCAACATCAACAGTTTTTAAAAACACTTCATGATAAAATAGCGTTGCTTGAAAAAACTATTCCAAACATCCATTTTTAATAAAATACGACATTTGACGTATTGTTTGCGTTTCTAATATTTATGATTTTTGAAACACTAATTCAAAAATCACATTATGAAAACACTACATTTTACATCAAAAAAAATAAAATTAATCTTAGTTGGATTGTTTATTTCAACAATTTCATTTTCTCAAAATTATATTGACAACACCACTTTAAACACTCAAAAACTTTCTGAAATTTTTAAAAATGCTTACGTAGAAGTTTTACAAGTGAACAGTTCTTACCTTAAAATAAAAGACAAATACGAAACTTTTGTTGATTTAGATAGCCAAAATAGATATATCTCTATTAGCGGAAATTATGCTTTACAACCTAACTTAACTAAAATGGAGATTTTAGAATTTATAAACAAATTAAATACTGAAGTTGCTTTGGTAAAATCATATTATGGAGAAAACAATAATTCTATAAACTATGTTGCTTATTTATGGATTGAAAAAGGTTTTACAGATGCTACTTTAATAAAAATGCTTAAGTCATACAATTTGGCATTAGACTTAATTTTACAAAAAGACCCAGATTACAAATATCTTAAATAAGATTCTCTAGCAATTACTCTGTAGAATTTAACCCATAATAGCAAAAAATGAAAAAAAGTTTAATATACTATGCTTTAACATTTGTTTTTGCTTTATGGTTTATGCTAACAAGTTTTATTTGGGTTTATTATATAAATTTATTTTTATCGTTGCCTTTTGGTGTTATTAGTTTTCTTTTATGGTTAAAAATTCAAAAAAAAGTAACTAAAACCAAACGTTTGTTAATTCTTTACATGTTAATTATAGGAGTTTTTTTAGCAATTGCATCATTAATTATGCTCTTGTAATTCTTTATTTTTTCGCAAAATACGACATATGACGTATTGTTTTAACTGTCTATTTAATAGACTTTTGGTTACAGATCACGCAAAAACTTAATAAAACTATTAATTATGAAATCAAACTATTTTAATTTAAAAAACAATTTGATAATTGCTCTATTATTCAGCGCAGTTTCAATTTTAGCTCAAAAATCAGAAACACCCGATGCTGTATACGATTTAGGCGCTAAAATTAACGAAATGACATTAACTATTGGAGGTGTTTTGGTAGTGGCAACTAATGATGGTTTAACTGGAATTAGACCTACACAAAAAGAACCTGTATTTGTATTTAACACTTTTGGACAATTAAAACCTGAAGAAACAGAATTTATACCTGGCTCACCTTATATAGTTGTATCACAAGGGGCAAACTCTAAATTTGCAGGAATAGCAAAAACAAAACGAGCAGTTATTGATTACATTAAAGGTGAAGTTATTTTTAACTCAGAAAACGATAACTGGAACCAAATATATACCTGTAATATTGTACTACCACAAAATAAATTAATTGTTAGCGGTATTCAAAAAGAAGGAGATAAATTTGAAAAAATGACACCAAAAGTGGCTGTTTACGATTTAAATTCAAGTAAACTAGACTATAGTTTCTTTTTAGATAAACCAGGACGTGTTGGTATTGCAAAAGATTTTAGCGTAACAGGCACACCGCTATTTTTAAAAAACTTTATTATTATTCCTACTGCTCAAGGTTTAATTGCTAAATCTCACAAAGGAGATGATTTATGGGAATGCAAAATAAAAGGTGTAAATTGGATGGTAGCAGATGAATCAGAACAAGAAATTTATGGCTTTGAAACTACTACAAATGGTAAAAACACCAGAATTCATAAAGTTGGAAATAACGGTGCTGAACTTTGGAAAGATGATAGAAAAGTACAAGGAAATGTTTCTAACTTTCAAATTTTACCACAAGGTTTAGCTGTAGTAAGCGATAAAAATGATGGTGGAAGTAATAGTATTTTAGCCACCAAAAACGAATCTGAAATTGCATTTTTAAGCGCTGCAACTGGTGAAGATTTATGGGAAAAAGCCCCTAAAACTAAAGGATATGTACAACATTTTTATGTGCAAGATGATGGTATTTTATTTGGAATTCAACAAGGAGGTATAAACAAAATTTCTTTTGATGGAACTACTTTATTTAAAAAACCTTTAAAAACGGGTGAAAATATTATGATAATGGCACAAACTCCACAAGGTTTAATTTATATAACAAGTGAAGATGCTAATATTGTTGATTTAAAAACAGGTGATCAAGTTTGGAAAAAACCTTTAAAATATAAAAATTCTGCTGCAGTAGCTTCAACCTTCGACAGTGCTAAAAACAGATATTTAATAGCTGCAAACGGAACCATTTATGCAATTGATGCTAGCTCTACTGATATTAGTGAACTGGCAAATGTAAAATTTGATGAAAAAGAAGTTGCAAATACCATGGAAATGAGAAATGGAAATATCTTTTTAAGTTCTTCTCAAAACCTAGCCTTATTAGATGCTAATGGAAAGCAAATATTTCAAGAATATTTTAAATCTCCAGGTCAAAGTGGTTTTATTAAAGTGCTATCAGGAGTTGTTGCCGTAGCATCTACAGCACTGGCAGTTTCAACAGCTGCCAGAGCTGGCATGAACAGAACTAACCCATACGGCAGTGCAAATGATTTAGATAATTATAATGATTATGGTAAAGAGGCTAAAAGAGCATCAGATATGTTTGCCTCCATTGGAAGCGCATCGTTTGCAATCATGTCAAAACGATTTAAAGCATCTGCTGCTACCGAAAATTCTCAATTTATCTTAACCAAATTAGATGACGGTGTTGGTTTGGTGAAAGTTGATAAAAACTCTGGAAAAGTTACTAAAGAAATTATTTTAAATGATAAAAAACCTGAATATCAGATTGATGAATTTGAAGGGTTTTTATACTACAAAGCAAATAATAGCACTATAAATGCGTATAATTTAAAATAACTTTTTTTTAAGGACCGTTTCAATAATCTACAATAATTGAAGCGGTCTTTTCAAATTTAAAAACAACTGATTTTGTCTACAACTAATTCTAAAGACTTTTTAGATACTTGGACTTTTAGCGCTAAAGAATGGAACCTATTTATTAAGGAAGCAAAATCACTTAAAAAAGAAGATAATATTTATATGGGAATTGCAACTTTAATAGTTGGTATTCCTTTTTTAATGTTATCAAGAAAAATAACTTTTTTAATGACACTTATTTTTGTAATTCCTTTTGCAATTTTAATTCCTTGGGCTCGCAATAAAATATCAACAGCTCATTTAAAACCCATTAAAAAGGAGGCAATTGTAAATTTTTATACAGATTATATCACTATTAATAATAAAAGGATAGATTTATATGGCGATAAAAAATGGATTAAAAACATGACAATAATTGATGGTAAAAATGGCTTAAAACTGCTAGAAATTGAAATTGCTTGGTCTACAAGAAAAGGAGATACTTTTGATGAAACACGCATTCCAATTCCTTCTAATAAAATAGAAAGAGCCGAAGCTTTAATTGAATATTATAAGTTATATGCTTAAAATTTTTAATTTATAACCAATAACAACTCGCAAATTATTTCATTAATTTTTGGAATTCTAGAAATATTACTATTTTCATCTTACAAAATTCCAACACATAAATTTGCAATGAAACTACGTTTAGCTTATTTTTTTATCATTTTTTGGATTTGCAACTTTTTTGCCCAAAAAACTTCCTATTCAGATAGTCTTCAAAATGCCATTACCAATTTACCGAAAGAAATTCAACTAAAAAAAATTGTACAATTTCCTTATGATAAATTTGTTGGAGACATTTCAAATTCTGAAAAAATTATTCAGAAAGGGAAAGACTTGGCAATTTCGTTAAATGACAGTCTTTCATTAGCCGAAATTTATTTCAAATTAAGTCAAATAAGCGCCTATAAAGATAAAAATGATCAAAAGATAGATTACATTTTAACAGCAATTAAAATTTATGAAAATTTAGGTGAAACATTAAAAGCTGGCGTAGCATATGGTCAATTAGGATATTCCATTAAAAGAAATGATATGGATAAGGCTTTTTATTATATGCGAATGAGTATTAAATTAATTGAATCTACCAATGACAACACTTTAATAGATCCTATTTATGATAATTATGGCACGCTGCATTTATTAAATAAAAATGCTGATAGCGCTTTGTATTACCATAAAAAATCTTTGGTTTTAAAAAAGCAATTAAAAGATAATATTGGTTTAGGTTATGGTTATGCAAACTTAGCAGACACTTTTTCTGAACTTAAAAAATTTAATATTGCAAAAAAATACATTGACAGTTCGCTAACTATCAGACAAAAATTGAATGATAATTATGGTATTGCTGTTAGTTACACACATATTGGAGACATTAATTTTGCCGAAAAAAAATACGAAGAAGCTATTAAAAATTTTAAAAAGAGTGGCGATTTAGCTAAAAAGTATAAATACCAACACTTAGAAAAATATTGTGCAGAATTAATAACACAATGCTATTTAGAATTAAATGATTATAAAAATGCGTATGCTTACAATAAAATATTTCAAACTTTAAAAGATAGCACTACTAACATACAAATCAATACACGTGTTGCAGAATTGCAAATTGAATTTGAAACCGAAAAAAAAGAAAAAGAAATAGCTCAACAAAAAGAACAGCTATTAAAAAGTGAATTAGAAATAAAAAACAAAAATTTATATGCCTTATTATTAGGTTCTGGTCTTTTAATATTTTCGCTAGTTTCTTTAGGTTTATACAAACGTCAACAGCACAAAAAAAGAGAATATTTAAATCAACTTCAACTTAAAGAAGCGCAAACATATAGCAAATTACAAGATCAAAGACTACAAATTTCTCGCGATTTACACGATAATATTGGCTCTCAACTAACCTTTATAATTTCTTCTATTGATAATTTAAAGTTTTTAACAGATGCTACAAATGAAAAACTTAAAAACAAATTATCTGAAATTAACCAATTTGCAACTTCAACAATTGCGCAATTACGAGATACCATTTGGGCAATGAATAAAAGTGAAATTACTTTTGAAGATTTTTACAGCAGAACTTTGGCGCTTATTGAAAAAGCAAAATTGGTTTCAGAAAATATTCATTTTAATATTGAAAACAAGATTACAAGCAAAATCATTTTTTCATCAATTAAAGGAATGAATATTTTTAGAGTTTTTCAAGAAGCCATTAACAACACTATAAAATATGCCGAAGCAACTGAAATTAATATACACATTTCAGAAAATAAAAACGCCATTACTTTTTTGATAAATGATAATGGTAAAGGCTTTGACAAAAACACCACTGAACTTGGTAATGGTTTGGAAAATATGGAACGAAGAATTCTTGAAATTGGCGGTGAAATTTTTATAAATTCTGAAATCAACAAAGGAACATCAATTAAAATTGTATGTCCTAAAAATTAGTAAAACTCACATTAATTTAAGCATTTTTCAAATTGTGTTTTAATACATTTTTAAATTATTTACGTAAAATAATACCAATTATTATACATAACACTACATAATTTTTATAAAACACGTGTTTTTATTAAATATTAAACACACATAAAAACAAGCCTCTTTTTTTGTATATTGCTTAAAAATTTCATATGAAACTAAAACTAGCTACCTTATTTTCAATAGTATTTTTATCAGCTTCTGCTCAAAATAATGTAATTGATAGCTTAAAATTACTTTTAAAAACTCAAATTTCAGATTCAACAAAAGTAAAAGTATTAGGAGATTTATGTTGGTATTATAGTGGTATTTCAACGGATTCTGCCTTTTATTTTGGCAACGCAGCACTTGATTTATCAAAAAAAACAAAAAATTTAAATGGCGAAGCTCAGGCTTATAATGATTTTGGTATTATTCATTATAAACTTTCAAATTTTGATACATCTATTTCATTTTATAAAAAAGCGTTATTAATTCGTATTAAAAACAAAGACTCTGCTGGTGTTGGAAGCTTGTATAACAAAATGGGAATTTCATATCAAAGAATTTTTAAAATGGATTCTGCTATCTACTTTAATACAAAAGCGCTTGAAATTTTTGAAAAATTAAAAAACATACAATACGTTGCGCTTATAAAAAACAATATTGCCAACATTTATTTTAACCTAAAACAATATGAAAAAGCATTAACAGAACATCTTGAAGTTGCAGAAATAAGAACAAGAATTAATGATGAATATGGTTTAGTTCACTCCTACACAAATATTGGAAATTCATATTTGTATTTAAAAGATACTGTACAAAGTTTAACGTACTACAAAAAAGGAATTGAAGTTGGTGAAAAAAACAATTATGAACAAGAACTTTCGGCACTTTATAACAATTATGGAGGTGTTTTAAAAGATCAAAACAAATATGTTGAAGCACTTAAAATGTTTGATAAATCATTAAAATTACGCAAAAAATTAAATGATAGCTATGGCATTTCAAGTGTAGCTTTAAATATGGGCGATTTATATTTACAAACTGGTAAAATTAATAATGCTGAACTTAAATTTAGAGAAGCTTTATATTTAGCTAACAAAACAAATGCCAATGAATTAAAAATGAATTCATACAAATCACTACTATATTTATTTGCACATAAAAATAATAGCGATAGCGTAATTCATTATCAAAAATTGTATTCTGTTATGCAAGACTCTATGTTTAATTCAAGAGTAACAAAAGAAATTGCAGAAATTCAAGAAAAATATGATACTGCACAACGTGAAAAAGAAATTTCGCAACAGAAAGAACAATTATTAAAAAGTGAATTAGAAATTAAAAACAAAAATTTATATGCTTTATTGTTAGGATCTGGATTGCTGGTTTTTTCAATTATTTCATTCGGTTTATATAAAAGACAACAGCATAAAAAAAGAGAATATTTAAATCAACTTCAACTAAAAGAAGCACAAACATATAGTAAATTACAAGATCAGCGTTTACGCATTTCTCGCGATTTACATGATAATATTGGCTCACAGCTTACTTTTATAATTTCTTCAATAGATAATTTAAAGTTTTTAACCGACGCTACTAATGAAAAACTTAAAAACAAATTAGCCGAAATTAATCAATTTGCATCGGCAACTATTGGGCAATTAAGAGATACCATTTGGGCAATGAACAAAAACGAAATTTCTTACCAAGATTTGCAATCTCGCCTATTAACATTTATTGAAAAAGCGAAAACAGTTGCAACAACTATTCAGTTTCATTTTACATCAAATATACAAAGTAGCAATATTGTATTCTCTTCAATTAAAGGAATGAATATTTTTAGAGTTTTTCAAGAAGCTATTAACAACACTATAAAATATGCTGAAGCAACTGAAATTAATATACTTATTTCAGAAACTGATGATCATATCAATTTTGAAATTCATGATAACGGTAAAGGGTTTGACATAAACACCATTAATCTTGGCAATGGTTTAGAAAATATGCAACGTAGAATTTTAGAGGTTGGAGGAAAAATTACTGTTACATCAGCACCAAATAACGGGACCTCAATTAAAATTATATGCCCTAAAAATAAGACAAATGCCGTATAGATTCACGAAGTATTTCTAATTAGATTTACGAATACTAAAAAAATTAAAATTATGACTTTAAAAATAGCCATTGCAGAAGACAATAGTTTTTTAGCGAAAGCCGTAATAGAAAAATTATCTTTTTTTAATGATTTAGATTTCAAATTTAAGGGTAATAATGGTGCTGAGTTAATTGGAAAATTAGAAGTAAACCATAATATTGATGTAATATTAATGGATATACAAATGCCTGAAATGGATGGAATTACGGCAACCGAAATTGTAAAGTCTAAATATCCACATATTAAAATAATTATGTTAACGGTTTTTGATGACGATGAAAATATTTTTAACGCAATAAAAGCTGGCGCAAATGGTTATTTATTAAAAGAAATTGACGCCGAAAATTTACATAAATGTATTTTAGAAGTTATAAATGGTGGCGCACCAATGACACCAAGTATTGCTTTAAAAACTTTAAACCTACTTAGAAATCCACTAATAATTGATAACAGTGAAGAAGTAGAAAAAATAAAACTTACCAATAGAGAAACCGATATTTTAGAACATTTAAGCAAAGGGTTAAATTATAATGAAATTGCTGATAATTTAATTATTTCACCATCTACAGTTAGAAAACACATTGAAAATATCTACAAAAAATTACAAGTACATAACAAAATGGAAGCTGTTTTAATAGCTCAAAAACATAAACTTATATAAAAAATAAGGCATTTGTCGTATTGATTAGCTTTTAAAAATTAAAGATTTTTGATTGATAATAAACTATCAAAAATCAAAAAATATGAAAACTTTTATTTGCTACTTAACCATTTTTTTAACCTCAATTAATTTATTTTCACAAGATCTTAATGTCAGTTTAAAAGACAATAAATTACAAGGTAAAGTTATAAAAGTTGAAGAATACACGTATAGATATGATAGCAACATAGATGGTTATTATATTGAGTCTATTTCAGAAATTATTTATAATAAAAATGGAAATATGACCACTAATATTTATCAATATTTTGGCAGTTATTATCAAAGTAAATCTACAACTACTTATAGTTACAATAACAATAAATTAATAGGCGATGCTACCGAAGTAATTTCATTATTAGACAATAAAACAACAAACACTTCAACAAATTACATATACACCAATAACCTATTAACTAAAAGAGAATACATATCGGAATACCCTTCAATCATTGAATACTCTTATGATAGTAAAGGAAATTTGTTACAAGCAATAAGTAAAAATAATACTGGAGAAACTACAGCAATTTACGATTACTTAAACTACAAAAATTCAGATAGTTACACAAAAATTTACAAATATTTTTATAAAGGTTCACAAGAAAGCACCAGCACTTATTTATATGAAAATGGCAATAATATCTCTTATTCATTTTTAGGAAAAAACTCAAGCTCATTTTACAAATACACATATGATTCTTATGGAAATACCTTAGAAACTATAATGAATGACAATGTTTTAAGCTCGTATAATTACGAATACAGTTCTGATGGAAATTGGTTAAAAAAACGGTATGCTTATAAATCTACCTATGAAGACAAAACGTACAATGTTTTTTCTTTTAGAAAAATTACTTATGCCAATGGAAAAACAGTTGGAAATACCAATTTTGATATCCCTTTTATTAAAAAATATGAACAAAAAAATGAATATGTTTTAAAAACTTTAGAAAAGAAAGAAATTTTTAATCCGCTTGAAGATCCTGAAAAAGTTGATAAAATTTACGTGTTAAAAACCGAAGGCGAAAAATTTAAAGTAAAAACAGATAAAGATGTTTATTTAACTTCAAAAGTATCAGCAGTAAAACATACAAATTTAGTTGATATGATTGTATACCATCCAAAAAGTAACACAACTGCAATTGCACGTAATTTTAGTGATAATTTAACCAGACAAGAAATGTGGATGGAAGCCACAATTATAAGCAACACACACAATATGTTTTGGTGTGTTAACGAAAATAAAAACTGGTATATTACCGATAAAGGAACGGCTTTTAAAGATTATAATTTATACACCGTAAAATATTCAACAACAAACCCAAATGATGTAATAATGTATAAAGATAATGTAGCAACTTATATCATGAGAGATTTTAAAAATGCTATAGCTCATAAACTATATACTTTGGAAAAAATATAATTCCCACCAAAAGTAAATAATTATGAAAAGCTTTAATTTAAAAAAATATTTACCAACCAAACAAAACTCATTTGTTTGGTTTAATGCAATTTTTCTACTATACCTTTTAATTATTGGAAAAGTAGATCCGATAACAATAGTTACAGCTTATTTTTTAGAAACAGCTATAATCGGTATTGTGTATGTCTTTAAAATATATTCTATAATTTCTTTTAATAACAAACTAGAAAAAAACTCAAATTACTCAAATTATTCGCTCATTCTATTTTTTATATTTCACTTTTCATTTTTTATAGCAATTCAACTCATATTTGTATTTGCATTTTTAACTATTTCAGACAATAATATAAAAGAAGCCTTTAATATATTAGAAAATATTCAATACGTACTTACATATAAAGGAATTACATTTGTGTTAATTTCAATAACTGTCTATAATTTTGCTGATTATGTGCTTAATTTTATTATTCCAAAAAAATATGAAACAAGCTCACTAAACAAAACATTTACAGAACCTTATGTACGCATATTTGTGCAACAATTTACAGTAATTATAAGCGGATTTTTTATTGTTTTTTCATCAGGAATAACAGTTGTTGCCATAATTTTAATAGCTTTCAGAACTTTAATTGAACTTTATTTTGTGGCAAATCCAACAAATAATATTTTAGATGGTAATGAAAAACCTGTAATTTAAAATGAAAAAATTACTGAAAAATACCATTCTAATTATTGGAACCTTCATCCTTTTTTCCAGTTTACTGTCTAATACAGCACAACCAGGCATTTGGAATGCAGGAGGAAGCGGCTCTTTTCAATTATTATATCCTGAAGATTCTATAGCATATAAAAAAATACAAATGCAGTCAGAATCAATACATATACAATTATATAAAGGTTTTGCTGTTGTAAAAGGTGTTTACAATTTCTTAAATACAACTAATGATTCGTTAACTATAAAAGTTGGTTATCCTATAAATACCGTTTTTCCTTCAAAAAATTATCAATCGCACTTAAACCAAGTGGTTTTTGATGATTTATATAAAATTAAAGGAAGTATTCATCAACAAGAAATTCCTTTATTAAAACTTCCTTCAAATAATAGCAATTGGTATGTTTGGGAAATAACATTTCCGCCTAAACAATTACTAAATTTCACTGTTCACTTTATTGTAAATACTAATAATGCACAAATTTTACAAGGTTATAATAAAGAAAATAAAAATGGATTTATTTATTTAATTGAAACAGGCTCTATTTGGAAATCACCTATTGAAACTGGCAACTTTTATGCACAATTAAAAGATGATATAAACCTAGCCGATATTAAAGGTATTGCTCCCTCACAACTATATTTTAACCCATCTAACAACACGCTACATTTAAAATTGGCAAATTATGGCGTTCAACCTGATGATAATTTTATACTTATTTATAATAAAAAAATAGATGATTTTAATTTTGAAGAAATTATAGCAAAAAGCAACTATTTATTTCAAGAAATTGATGTTTTTTCTAATAACAAACCCTCCGTTGGATACACTAAAATTTCATTAAAAAATCCGTATGAAGTAAAAGGCGCTGGAAACTTTATTATAACTGGAATTTATTATTTTATATTTTTTGGAATTCCTATATTGGTTGGGATTATTTTAATTTTAATTATATACAAACTTTTAAAAAGAAGAAGAAAAAGTGATTATTAACAAAAAAGAGAAGCATAATGCTTCTCTTTTTTCAATATTAATTAAAATTGTTACTTTTATTTTACAAATTTAGCCACATTTTGCCATGGCCCACCATTAATTACATCAATTCCTTGTTGCTTTAAAAACGATGTTGCTTGCCCACTTCTTGCACCACTTCGGCAAACTGCAATTACCTTTTTATTTAAAGCTTTAATTTCTTTTACCTTTCCTGGAATTGTATTTAATACAATGTTTTTAGAGCCATTTACATGACCGCTTTTAAACTCTTCAACTGTTCTAACATCAATTACAACAGCACCTTCTTTTAAATATTCTTCAATTAAGGAACCTTCGTTTCCACCACCAAATAATCCGAAAAAACTCATTTTAACTATTTTAAATTTTGCGCAAATATAAGTTATAATATTATAAATACGGTAACACCAGTTACTAATTGTTTCTTAAAATAAGTTTTAAACCATTTTCTATCAAATCAGTAAAATGCTCATTATCTTTTAGTTGCAATAAATAATTATAAATTTTAGTATTCAAATTAGCATCTAAATTAAATGTTAATTCAAACATTTCTAAAGGTAAAAGCCAATCATTTGGATATTCTTTTATTAACTTTTCAAACAATAAATTAATTCTATCAACATAAATATTTTCAGTACGCATTAAGGCAATTTCAGCATACATTTTATGAAGATTTAACTCTTTCTCTGAATACTTAATTTTATGTGTTTTTTCTTCCGAAACTTTCCCAAGATTTTGAAAAGAACTTGCAGAAGCTGGACCAGCATAAGCCGAAACTATTTCTTTTCCAACAGCCATATCATAAATTCCCCATTCAGGTTTAAATAAATAATTGTTGTTATGTGTAACAGTACAATTTTTAAAAGAAATTAAAATTATTTTTCCTTTTAAATCTCTTTTTCCAGTTATTACTTCTCCTTCTACTTTTACATTTCCTTCAAAGTGTAAAATGGTTTTTTTACCTTCATAAATACCGTACACTTCTAAATCTTTTGGAAACATATCTTCAATAGCCAAATTTATTCCTTTTAACTTTCCAATAGGACTTCCAAATCCTTCTGCATGATGTTCAGTTCCGTGACCTATAATTTCTCTATCTCTTGTTGCCAAGGCTGTAGGACCTGTAGTTTGAATATAAACCGGATTGTTATTATCATCAGCAATAACATTATTAAAAACTCCTGAAATTTGAATTCCAGTACTTAACTCAATTGTTCCAATATTTGAAGATTCAATTAATTTTTTAACACCTTTTAAACCCCCTTTTCGTAATGCCATTTTGTTTGCAAATTCTTCTAAAACAAAACTTAAATGAGCAAAATCTGGTGTTACAAATAATTGTGGTTGTTGTTTTGTTATGTCAAAATTTTGAGTGGCGGCTGCAATAGAATATGGTATTTTTTTTACTTTATCGGTTAAGCATAACTTACTTTCTCCAATAGATGATAACAAGCCTGCTCCATAAATTTTAGGATTATTAATTTCTCCAATTAATCCATATTCTACAGTCCACCAATGTAAATTTCTAATTTGCGCCATTTCAGATAATTCGCCCATAGAATTTTGCAATGCTTCTACTTTTTGTAATGCACTTTCAATAATTTCATCAGAAGAATTTGGATCTTCTTTTAAAATTGATAGCAAACGAATTGCTTCATATATTTCATAATCTTTTGCTGAAGAAATTGCTTTGCTTCCAATTTCACCAAAACGCCTTAAATACTCTGCATATTCAGGATTAGCAATAATTGGTGCATGACCAGCTGCTTCGTGAATAATATCAGGAGCTGGCGTGTATGCAATATGATTTATAGTTCTAATATCGGATGCAATAACTAAAACATTGTATGCTTGAAATTCCATAAATGCATTGGGAGGAATAAATCCATCAACCGAAACAGCAGCCCAACCAATGTTTTTTAAAATTCGGTTCATTCCTTCCATTTTAGGAATAACATCTACAGAAATACCTGTTTTTTTTAATCCAGAAATATACGATTCATGTGCAACTTTACTTAAATAATCTAAATTTAAACGCATAACATATCGCCAAACAGCTTGGTTTTGAGCGGTATACTCATTATAAGGCTGTTTTACAATAAATTGATGTAAATGCTTTGGTAACTTTTTAGTTACTTCATTAAAAACAATATTATTATTCATAAAAAAACTATTATTTGGGGAAGTTACAATTTTTTCAAATTTTGAAGTCTTGTTCATAAATATTTTACATTGTATATTTACGACTATTCAGAAATTAAAAAAAATGAAAAGAGGAAATTCTAAAGTAAAATTATTAATTGGCGCTGCAATTATATTGTTTGGAGTAATTAAATATTATTCTAATAGTGAAATAAATGAATTTACAGGAAAAAAACAACATATTTCAATTTCTACAGAAGATGAAATTGCTATAGGTTTACAAACCGCTCCAGAAATGGCACAACAACATGGTGGTTTGTATCCTGATCAAAACTATCAAAAATTTGTTGATATGGTGGGGCAAAAATTAGTAACCAATAGCGTTGCAAAACAAACCAATTATCAATATGATTTTCATTTATTAAAAGACCCACAAACAATTAATGCTTTTGCATTACCGGGCGGACAAATATTTATTACTTACGCTTTGTTCTCAAAATTAGAAAATGAAGATCAATTGGCTGGCGTTTTAGGTCATGAAATTGGACATGTTGTTGGGCGTCATTCTGCAGAAAGAATGGCTAAACAAGGTTTAACTGAAACTTTTGTAAGTGGTGTTGCCGTTGGGCTCGATCCAAATACTGCACAAGGAGCAGCTGCAATTGCTAATGTTATAAATATGAGTTATGGTAGAGATGATGAATTGGAAAGTGATGAATTGGGTGTTAGATTTATGATTGATGCAGGCTACAACCCAATAGAATTAATTGGTGTTATGGAAATTTTAAAAGCTGCTGCTGGACCAAATAAAACTCCGGAAAGAATGAGTACACATCCAGATCCTGAAAATAGAATTGAAAAAATTAAACAAGCAATAGAAAAATATAAAAAATAATAGTTCTACTTATAAACTCATTTTAAATTGAAAATGCAATAAATACTTACGTTTTCATACCCTTTTTTCCCCTGTTAAAGAATGTTAAAGATTTGATTTTCTCAATTAAATCTTTATATTATTTATATGAAAAATACACAAAAACATTCTAAATTTTCTGTTATCTAATTTTCAATTAGAACAACCTTAACTTTTCGATTTTTTTAAATCATCAAATTAAAAATAATAACTTTTTTTGAACTCCTTTATATAAAAGTTCAAAAAACACTAAAAACACAGATAATATGAAATCAATAGCAAAAAACATAAATACTTCAACAAAAAACACCTTTAGAAAATTAGGCTTTACCTATTTAGAAACGGCAGAAATAGTAGTAAGTTTAAACGAACTAATAGCAAACTACTTTGTACATTATCATAAATTAAGAAATTTCCATTGGAATGTAGATGGTCAAGATTTTTTTGAATTACACAAAGAATTTGAAGATGAATACAACACTGTTAAAGAAAATATTGATGTGCTTGCCGAAAGAATTCGTGTATTTGGAATTAAACCTTCCTTAACCATGAAAGAAATCTTAGATGTTTCTGAAATTAAAGAAGCTAAAGCTTACAAAATGACTGCAATTGAAATGGTTAACCAAGTACTTAAAGATTACGACATTTTACATAATAAAATGCTAAATGTTATAAACGCAGCTATAGATACTGGCGACAATGTAACCGAACAAATTATAACAGATTTTATGAGAGATTTAGAAAAAAGAAATTGGATGTTTACCGCTTGGTGTAAGTAATAACTCGCCAAAAAGTAAAAAATCTAGTTACCAAATTTTAACTACATAAGTTGTATTTAAATATATTTTTATAACAAATAAAATATTTTATCGCAATCGTTTTAGTAATTTTAAGTTCAATTTAAGACCTAAAAATAAGGCGCTTAAGTTGAATACTTCGTATATTTGAACTTCAAAATTAAATAGATTTTAAAATGAATAAGAAAGTAATTTTAATGATTTTAGATGGTTGGGGAATTACGCAAGATCCAAAGGTTTCTGCAGTATATAACGCAAACACTTCATACATAGATAATTTATACAATCAATATGCAAATGCAAGCCTAAGAACTGACGGTGAACACGTTGGTTTACCTGAAGGACAAATGGGAAATAGTGAAGTTGGGCATATGAACTTAGGTGCTGGTAGAATAGTATACCAAAACTTAGTTAGAATTAATATGGCAGTTAAAAACAAAACATTAGGTCAAGAACAAGTTTTATTAAATGCACTTAATTACGCTAAAGTAAATAATAAAAACATTCATTTGCTAGGTTTAGTTTCAAATGGTGGTATTCACTCTCATATAGATCATTTAAAAGGATTGTTAGATGTTGCTGCTGAAAACAATGCGAAAAATGTTTATTTACATGCATTTTCTGATGGTAGAGATTGCGATCCTAAATCAGGAAAATTCTTTATCAATGATATTCAAGAATATATGAAAAAAACCACTGGTGAATTGGCGACAATTACTGGTAGATATTTTTCAATGGATAGAGATAAACGTTGGGAACGCGTAAAAATTTCTTATGATGCAATGGTAAATGCAGTTGGTACAAAATCAACAGATGCAATTGAAAGCATTGAAAAAAGTTATGCAGAAAATGTAACTGATGAGTTTATTAAACCAATAATTATGACCAATGCCGATGGTACTCCAAAAGCGCAAATAAAAGCTGATGATGTTGTAATTTTCTTTAATTACAGAACTGATAGAGGTCGTGAATTAACAGAAGTTCTTACCCAACAAGATTACCCAGATTTTGGGATGAAAACCATACCACTTCATTATGTAACAATTACTAATTACGATGAAACTTACAAAGGAATTAACGTAATTTATAACACTGATAATTTAGTAGATACATTAGGTGAAGTTTTAGAAAAAGCAGGTAAAAAACAAATTAGAATTGCCGAAACTGAAAAATATCCACATGTAACTTTCTTCTTTTCTGGAGGAAGAGAACAACAATTTGAAGGTGAAAAACGTTTATTATGCCCATCACCAAAAGTTGCAACATACGATTTACAACCTGAAATGAGTGCTTATGAAATTCGTGATGCAATTATTCCTGAATTAAATAAAAAAGAGGTTGATTTTGTGTGTTTAAACTTTGCAAATGGAGATATGGTTGGACATACAGGTGTTATGGAAGCAGCCATTAAAGCTTGTGAAGCTGTTGATCAATGTGTAAAAGACGTCATAACTGCTGCAAATGCAAATGACTATACAACTTTAATAATTGCCGACCACGGAAACTGTGAAACAATGATTAATCCTGATGGAACACCTAACACAGCACATACAACAAATCCAGTTCCTCTTATTTTAGTTGATAAAGATTTACATAAAATTGAAGACGGCGTTTTAGGTGATATTGCTCCAACAATTTTAAAATTAATGGGAATTGAACAACCAAAAGCAATGAGTAGACATTCATTAATATAATTTTGTATTTTTACTTAATCTTATATTTTATAAAATGAAAAATTTAGTATTGATACTTTTAATAGTTAGTGCATTTAGCTGTTCATCAAAAAAAAATATGGTGAACGCCACTAAAGATGTTTCAGGTAATTTAGTTGGAATTGCAGCTAAAGAAAATTTTCAAGTGGAGCCCTATAATTCTTGGTTTCAACCAAATTACGATAGCTATACTTTAAATGCTGAAGTAATTGAAAAACTAAAACCAATTATTAACAATGTTACTATAAAAGCATTTATGGGAACTTGGTGTGGTGATAGTCAACAACAAACACCCGTATTTTATAAAATACTAGATGCAACTGGGTTTAATTACAAAAATTTACAATTGATAGCTGTAAACAGAAGCAAATCAACTCCGGATAATTTACAAGAAGGTTTTGATATTGTTCGTGTTCCTACTTTTATTTTTTTTAAAGAAGGAAAGGAAATTGGACGTTTTGTGGAATACCCGAGAGAAACGGTAGAAAATGATATATTAAAAATTGTAAGTGGCGAACCTTATAAGCACTCTTACGAAGAATAACTATTAATTATATTCTTTTTAAAAAAGCGTTTATATTAAAAAATATAAACGCTTTTTTTTAAATTATTTTTACACAAACCGATTTTGAAGATGGCGTGTAGCTTGTATGGGCAATTAATTCTAATGGCACTAACGGATTTGCTTCCGGAAAATAAGTTGCCACACAACCTTTTGGAATATTATATGGCACAACCGTAAAATTAGAAACTTCTCTTTTTTTATGATTGTAATTATTGAAAAGTGTTACTTTATTACCTTTTTTCAACCCTTTTTTAAGCATATCTTGTGCATTCATAAAAACAACCATTCTACCATTGTAAATACCTCTATACCTATCATTTAAACCATAAATAGTTGTATTAAATTGATCGTGACTTCTAATGGTCATCATAATAAATTCATCCGCTAATTTCTCTTCATTTCGCAATTTATTAATAGTAAAATTAGCTTTCTTATTTGGTGTATTAAAGTCCCCAACTCTTGCACCATTTGGCAATTCAAAACCTATTGGATTTTTAATTTTTTCATTGTAATTATCAAATCCAGCAATAGTTTTTCCAATTAAATCTCTAATATTATTATAGTCGCTCACTAAAAAATCCCAATCTACTTTGGAGTTTTTTAAAGTTGCTTTTGCAATATTTGCCACAATAATGGGTTCACTTTCAACAAATTTAGAAGGTGGTTGTAAGGTGCCTTTTGATGAATGTACAACTCCCATAGAATTCTCTACAGTTATAAATTGTGGTTTTCCGTTCACTTCAAAAACATCTGTTCTTCCCATGGAAGGCAAAATAATTCCTGTTTTTCCGTGTGCTAAGTGAGACCGATTTAACTTTGTTGAAATATGCACGGTTAAATTACAATTACTTAATGCTGCTGATGTAAAATGTGTATCTGGTGCTGCTGATAAAAAATTTCCACCCATAGCAATAAAAACTTTCGCTTTCTTTTGGTGCATTGCTGCTATAGCATCCACAACCGAATAGCCATGTTCTTTTGGTGGTGTAAATCCAAAATTTTCACTTATTTTATCTAATAATTTTTTTGAAGGTCGTTCAGCAATTCCCATTGTTCTATCGCCTTGCACGTTGCTATGTCCACGAACTGGACAAGTTCCTGCACCTTCTTTTCCAATACTTCCTTTCACCAACAACAAATTCACAATTTCTTGAATGTTATCAACTGCATTAACGTGTTGGGTTAATCCCATTCCCCAACAAGTTATTATTTTTTTGTGGTCTGCAATTAAATCTACCAACGCATCAATATCTTTTTCCGACAAACCTGTTCTTACAATAAGTTCTTGTAGATTATTAGATAATAAATCTTTTTTAAACTCATCAAAACCCGCAGTTTTTTGTTGAATAAAATCTTGATCTATTATATCAGGTTGCAAAGTTGCTTTTTCAAACAATTTTATAAGCACCGCTTTTAATAAAGCTACATCTTCGTTAATTTGAATTTGTAAATACAAATCGGAAATTTCTGTTCCAATTCCGCTAATTCCTTTAATTGTTTGTGGATTTTTAAAATGAAGTAATCCAGCTTCAATTAACGGATTTATAGTAACTATTTTTGCACCATTTTTTTTAGCCTTTTCTAAAGCAACCAACATTCTTGGATGATTTGTAGCCGGATTTTGACCAAAAATTAATATCAGTTCTGCTTTGTATAAATCGTTTAAAGTAACCGATCCTTTACCAATTCCAACCGTTTTTGAAAGTGCTGCTCCGCTAGATTCGTGACACATATTTGAGCAATCTGGCAAGTTATTAGTGCCATACATTCTAACAAATAATTGATATAAAAAAGCAGCTTCATTACTGGTTCTTCCCGATGTATAAAAAATCGCTTCGTTCGGATTTTCTAATGCGTTTAATTCTTTTGAAATTAACTTATTAGCTTCATCCCAAGAAATTGGAGAGTAATGTGTTTCATTTGGTCGAATAATCATTGGATGCGTTAATCTTCCTTGTTGCCCAAGCCAATAATCCGATTGTTCTTGTAATTGTTTGATGGAATATTTAGCAAAAATTTCTGGACTGGCTTTTGCCTCCATAGCTTCTTCAGCAATGGCTTTGATACCATTTTCACAAAATTCTCCTAATTTAGATCTGTGTTTAGGATCTGGCCAAGCGCAACCTGGACAATCTGTACCATTTTTTTGATTCAGTTTATTTAAAACTTTCAGCGCCTTTAAAAAAGGCATTCTTTGTAAAATTTGTTGAATAGAAATTGTTATTGCCTTAAAACCAGCAACACTTTTGGGAGGATTCCCTATTTTCAATTCCTTTGATGTTTTCATTTTTAGTTAGTTAGTAAAACTAAAATAAGAACTTTAAGGCAAATATTTTTGAAATGTTTAATAAAAAAGAACAAAGAATTCAATTATTTTTCTGAATCATCTTCTAATTCATGCAATTCATCAAGCTGTTTTAATAATTCAAAAGTTTTTTTAGCTTCATCTTCATCAATGGTTGAAATAGCAGCGCCCACATGAACCAGCACATAATCACCAATATTTGCTTCTGGTACCAACGTTAAACTAACTTCTTTAATAATACCATCAAACGATACTTTTCCAACTCTAAAAGTTTCATCTAATTGCGATGTAATTGCTATTAATTTTCCTGGTATTGATAAACACATAATTATTTAATATTGATTTTGGGCGTTCCTTTTCAGGTCGCGCTTTTTGTTCTATCTTTTTCTTCGTTGCACTCTAAAAAAGGATGCCACTTCAATCGCTAACGCAAAATTTATATTGCCTAAACTAAATTTTCTTTCAGCCATTTATACCAAGTTTCCATTCCAACGCCTTTTGTTGCTGAAACTTCAAAAAATTGTAAATGAGGGTTTACTTGTAATGCGTAATTTTTTAATTTTTGAATGTCAATATTTACATACGGTAATAAATCTATTTTATTAATAATACAAACATCAGCTGTATGAAACATATCTGGATATTTTATTGGCTTATCTTCACCTTCGGTTGTACTTATAATGACAACACGTTTACTTTCGCCTAAATCAAACATTGAAGGACAAACTAAGTTTCCTACATTTTCAATCATTAAAACTGAATGATCTTTCATTTCAAGTTTTTTAACGGCTTCATACACCATATCACTTTCTAAATGGCAACCTTTTCCAGTATTGATTTGAACAACTGGAATATTTAACGCGTCAATTCTATTGGCGTCATTCATTGTTTGTTGATCTCCTTCAATTACATAAAAAGACATTTCCTTATTTAAATCGGCCAATGTTCGTTCTAAAATTGAAGTTTTTCCAGAACCGGGTGAGCTCACCAAATTCAACGCAAAAATATGTTTAGCTTCAAAATAACCTCTATTTCTGGCTGCTAAAACCGCATTGTTATTTAAAATATCTTGTTCAATTTCCAACACTTTGTGTTTGTGGTCATGAATATGGCTGTGCGTGTGAGAATGGCCATCATGATGATGGTGATGATGATCATCGTGCGAGTGTGAATGCTCATCGTGATGATGATGTTCTTCATGTGAATGTTTATGTTCTCCTGGTTTTAAAATTGTTGGACCATTATTTTCTGATCCACAGCCGCAAGTTCCACACATAATTTTATAAATTTAAATGACTTCTAACGTTTTAACTTTTAACTCTTTTCCTTTTAAAATTCCTTTAAAATTACTGCCGCAATTTGGGCAACAATCATAAATATTTTCCATTGCAAACTCGGTATCACAATCTATACATTTTCCAATGCCATCAATAATTAGTATTTCTTTTTCAGCATTTTCTAATACCGTATTTTCTACTGCAGAACTCCAAACAAAATTCAACGAATCAATTTCAATACCTGCCAACACACCAATTTCCAATTCTATTTTAGTCACCTTTTCTGCTTTTGCTTTTGCAGTTTCATCTTCTGCAATTTTCACAATTCCTAAGGCAATCGATAGTTCGTGCATGAGTATTAAACGATTTACTCTCAAAGTTACAAAATATATAAAAAGAAACCCTATGATATTCATCAGTAAAAAACCATTGTAACAATTGTTACCATTAAGGATTGTATAGTCTTATTTTAAAACATTCTAAATTAGGTAGTTACACTTGTTTTAATTAAATTTTATTGTAAATTAGATAGGTTCTTTTTCCACAAAGAAGCAAATCACTTAAAAAGTATTTTTATCATTTAAAATTTTACCTATGTCTAATAATAATGAACAACGCAAAACCTATTATGAAAGTATCATAAAACAAGGTTATAGTCGTAGAGATTTCATGAAGTTTACCACATATATGGCTGCTTTTATGGGATTGGAAAACTCTATGGTAGGACAAATAGCGCAATCTTTAGAAAAAACGCCAAGATTGCCTGTTATTTGGGAACATTATCAAGAATGCACATGTTGCAGTGAATCATTCATCAGGTCAAATCACCCAATTGTTGCAGATATTATTTTAGATAAAATTTCATTAGACTATACCTTAACACTAATGGCTGCATCTGGTCATCAAGCAGAAGCAGCAAAACAAGAAACTATGAAGAAATATCATGGTGAATATATTTTGTGTGTTGAAGGTTCTATTCCAATGGGAGATGATGGAAACTATTGTTGTATTGCAGGAAAATCTGCAAAAGAATCGTTTTTAGAAGCTGCTGAAGGAGCAAAAGCTATTATTGCTTGGGGAAGTTGTGCTTCCAATGGTTGTGTGCAAGCTGCAAAACCAAATCCAACTGGCGCAACACCAATTCATAAAATTGTAAAAAATAAACCAATAATTAGAGTTCCTGGTTGTCCACCAATTGGTGAAGTGATGGCCGGAATTATTGTGCATGTGGTTGCCTTTGGTCGTTTACCAAAACTTGACCGATTAGGAAGACCAAAAGCATTTTACGCAAAACGTGTTCATGACTCTTGCTACAGAAGACCATATTATGATGCCGGTTTATTTGCTGAAACTTTTGATGATCAAAATGCTAAAAATGGCTATTGCTTATACAAAGTTGGTTGCAAAGGGCCAATGACTTACAATTCATGTGGAACTATAAAATGGAATAATGGTGTAAGCTATCCTATTCAATCTGGCCATGGATGTATTGGTTGCAGTGAAGAAGATTTTTGGGATAATGGTCCTTTCTATGAAAGAACAACAAAAATGCCTGGATTTGCAGTTGAATCTAATGCAGATACTATTGGAAAAGTTGCTGCAGGAGTTTTAGCTGGTGGCATTGCTGTTCATGCAGTTGCTGCAAATATCTCTAAACGAAAAGAATTAATGGATAGAATTAACAGAGGTAAGGATAACGAAAAAAATATTGAGTCTTAAAACATAAAACAATGGCAAATAGAATAGTAGTTGACCCAATTACACGTATTGAAGGTCATTTAAGAATAGAAGCCGAAATAAAAGATGGTAAAATAGTTGATGCTTTTAGCTCAAGCACAATGGTTAGAGGTATTGAACAAATAGTTAAAGGTCGAGATCCAAGAGATGTTTGGGCATTTGTACAACGTACTTGTGGTGTTTGTACAACGGTACATGCACTTGCTTCAGTTCGATCTGTGGAAGATGCTTTAGGAATTGCGGTACCACCAAATGCTGAAATGGTAAGGAATATTATGGAAGGTGCTTTGTATATGCACGATCACGCTGTACATTTTTATCATTTACATGCATTAGATTGGGTAGATGTAGTAAACTGTTTAAAAGCTGATCCTACACAAACTTCAGCATTGGCGCAAAGTATCTCAAAATGGCCAAAAAGTTCGCCTGGTTATTTTTCTGATATTCAAAAAAGAATTCAAAAATTTGTTGAAAGCGGTCAATTAGGCATTTTCGCCAATGGCTATTGGGGACATTCACAAATGAAATTACCTGCTGAAGTAAATTTATTAGCGGTAGCGCATTATTTAGAAGCTTTAGATTGGCAAAAAGAAATTGTAAAAGTACATACTATTTTTGGTGGTAAAAATCCACATCCAAATTATTTAGTTGGTGGAATGGCTTGTGCTATTAATTCTGATGGCGCCGGCGGTTTAAATGCTGAAAGACTTGCATACGTAGGAAAGTTGTTACAAGACGGAAAAGATTTTATTGAACAAGTGTATATTCCAGATTTATTAGCCATTGCTTCTTTCTATAAAGATTGGGGTGCTATTGGTAAAGGATTTGGAAATTACATGAGTTATGGTGATTTCCCAACAAATGGTTATGCAGATTTATCGAGCTTTAAATTTCCACAAGGAGTAATTTTAAATAATGATTTATCTAAAGTGCACGATGTAGACCATAGAAATGGTGATATTGAAGAATTTGTAAATAATTCATGGTACAATTATTCTGATGGTGATGATAAAGGAAAACATCCTTGGGATGGTGAAACTAACATTAAATACTCAGGACCAAAACCACCGTATGAGTTTTTAAATGTTGAAGAAAAATACAGTTTTATTAAAACACCACGTTGGAAAGGTTTACCAATGGAAGTTGGACCTTTAGCACGTTTACTAGTCGGTTACGGACGTGGAAATAAAGAAATTCAAGATGCTGTAAATGGAGCATTAACTCATTTGGAAGTGCCTGTTGATGCATTATTTTCAACATTAGGAAGAACTGCTGCACGTGGAATTGAAACACAATTAGTAGCAAATTGGACTATGGAGTTCTACAATACTTTAATGAATAACATTAAAAATGGTGATGAGCGTATGGCAAATATGGATAGTTGGGAACCTTCTACTTGGCCTGCAGAAACTAAAGGTGTTGGCTTTATGGAAGCACCTCGTGGAGCATTAGCGCACTGGATTAAAATTAAAGATGGTAAAACTGAAAATTATCAGCAAGTTGTACCAAGTACTTGGAATGCTTCACCACGTGATCCAAAAGGGCAACGTTCAGCATACGAATCTACTTTAATTGGAACTCCTGTTGCAGATCCAGAATTACCTCTTGAAATTATAAGAACAATACATTCTTTTGATCCTTGTATTGCCTGCGCAGTACATTTATATGATGAACACGGAAATCATATTTCGCAAGTTCAAAATATTGCAAGTTGTGAAAGTTAAAACTTAAATCATGGAAGCAAAAAAATTTATAAGAGTAATGGTTTGGGAATTGCCGGTACGATTATTTCACTGGTTAAATGTCCTTGCAATTATTGTGCTATGTATTACAGGTTTTTTAATTGCAAATCCACCAGCATTATTATCAAACGCAGAAGCTACCAATTTACATTCGTTCGGAATTGTTCGTTTTATCCATTTTGTAGCCGCTTATATTTTTCTTTTTATAATGATAATGAGAATTTATTGGTCGTTTGTAGGAAATCAATTTGCAAGTTGGCGTGCTTTTTGGCCATTCAGTAAAAAGAATTGGAATAATTTTTGGCACGTTGTTAAGATTGATGTTATGCTGTTAAATGAAGATCATCCAAATGTAAAAGATATTAGTGTTGGTCATAACAGTGTGGCAACGTTATCCTATTTAGTAATGTTTTTTATAGCTCTAATTCAAATATTTACTGGTTTCGCATTGTATGCAGATACATCTGGTTGGTGGTTTCCAAAATTATTTTCGTGGGTTATTCCCTTATTTGGAGGTGATTTTATGGTGCGTACTATTCATCATATAGCAATGTGGACATTTATTTTATTTAGTTTAGTACACGTGTATTTGGTTTTTTATCATGATTGGTTAGAAGGTCGTGGGGAAGTCTCATCAATGTTTGGAGGCTTTAAATTTGTACGAGAAGATAGAATTAAACATCACGAAGATATTCCAGAAGAAAGTAAAAAATAAAAACAATACATTCATAGTAGTAAGTTCATTTTATTTGAAAGTACAGATAAAATGAATTTACTTTTTTAAAATGAATAAAATATGACAGAAAGAACTCCAGTTGCCATTAGCAGCGATTCTTATTTTTTTGAAAAAGACAAATCCAACAGTATTTTAGTAATGGGTGTTGGCAATTATTTAATGGGTGATGAAGGGATTGGCGTGCATATTATTCAGGAAATGAGTAAAATTGAACTTCCTGATTATATAGATATTTTAGATGGCGGAACAGGTGGTTTTTTATTGCTGAATTGTTTTGAGGCTTATAAAACCATCATTTTTGTTGATGCCACTATGGATGGAAAACAAGCCGGAACTATTTCTCTTATTCGTCCAAAATTTGCATCGGATTTTCCTTCTGCATTAAGTGTTCATGATGTTGGTTTAAAAGATATGATTGAGGCAGTCTATTTAATGGAGCATATTCCTGACATTCATTTATTTACGGTTTCTATTGAAGAATTAAATCCAATGACCATAGATTTAAACGATCACGTTCGAGCTGCAATTCCTGAAATAATTCAACAAATTTTAAACCATTCAGAAGCACTTCACCTAAAAAAAGTGTAAATTTATAGTAAATTATAAAGCTATAAATTGAATGTTGAAAACCTATAAAATTACGGTTGCTGGGCAAGTACAAGGTGTAGGTTTTCGTCCTTATATTTATACTTTGTCCACCGAATTTAATTTAAAAGGAACCGTATCTAATAACCAAGAAGGTGTACTAGTTAATGTAACTGGCACAAAAGAAAATATTGACAAGTTTTATTCCAAATTAATACATTTTCCTCCGCCAGTTGCAAACATTCAAAAAAGTAAAATTATTGAGATTGAACACGTTCTATTTGATGATTTCAAAATTATCTCCTCAAAAAAAAACGGACAATTAAATCTGCCTTTAACTCCCGATTTTGCAATTTGTGACGACTGTAAAAATGAAATCAAAAATTCAAAGAACAAACGTTTCAATTACCCTTTTACAACATGTGTAAATTGTGGACCTAGATTTGCGGTTACTGAAAATTTTCCTTTTGAAAGAAGTAATACCAGCATTCACAATTTTTTAATGTGTGATGATTGTATGGAAGAATATACAAACCCAGCAAACAGACGTTTTCATTCTCAAACAAATACATGTTCAACCTGTGGAATTGAATTAGTTTTAATAAATGCTGAAGGAATAGCTATTAAAACTTCTAAAAACACAGTATTTCAGAAAGTTGCATCGCTTTTACAAGAAGGAAATATTGTAGCTATAAAAAACACCAGTGGCTATTTATTGTGTTGTAATGGCGAAAACACAGAGGTTATTCAAAAATTAAGAGAAAAAAAGCATCGACCAAAAAAACCATTTGCGGTGTTGTTTCCATCTTTAAAAAAGCTTCAAAAAGAGTTTTTTATCTCAGAAAAGGAAATAGAATCACTAACATCAAAAGAAAGTCCGATTACTATTATTTCATCAAAAAATTACAATGGTAATTTAGCTTTAAATGAAATTACTCCAAACTTAAATCAACTTGGTGTACTATTACCTTATACTGGAATTTTACAATTATTAGCAAATGAATTAAATTTTCCAATAGTTGCCACAAGCGGTAATATTCATGGTTCACCAATTATTAGTGAAAATGATGAAGCATTTGAAAAATTGGAAAATGTAGCCGATTATTTTTTACAACATAATTTAAAAATAACCCATCCCCAAGACGATTCTGTGGTGAAATTTAGCAGTAATTTTCAGCAAAAAATACTATTTAGACGTTCACGTGGTTTTGCGCCAAATTATTTTGGTACAGCTATTAAAACTATTGAAAAAATATTGGCCATGGGCGCCGATTTAAAAAGTAGTTTTACCTTTTATCCGAATAATTATTTATACGCAAGTCAGTATATTGGGAACTTAGAAAATTTTGATATTTATAATCGTTATATTACTGAAATAGCATCTTTTATCAATATTTTTGAACAACAACCAGAAGTTATTTTGGTAGATAAGCATCCGTTATATCACAGTACAAAATATGGAATAGAATTGGCTAAAAAAACAAGTTCAAAATTGGTTGAAATTCAGCATCATAAAGCACATTTTTCAGCCATTTTAGGAGAGCATAACTTGTTTGAAGAAAAAGTTTTAGGAGTGGTTTTTGACGGCACTGGTTTTGGTGATGATAATCAAATTTGGGGCGGAGAATTTTTTAGCTATAAAAACAATGTTATTGAGAGAATTGCCCAAATAGAAAATTTTGATTGGATTTTGGGCAATAAAATGGCTAAAGAACCTCGGCTATCATTATTTTCTTTAGCCTCAGATGAAATGATTGATGTTTTAGTGCAAAAATTCACATCAACAGAATTAAAGAATTATCAATATTTAAAGAAAAATAATCAACTTAAAACATCTTCGGTCGGGAGATTATTTGATGCTGTAGCATCCTTATTAAATATTACCGATTATAATTCTTACGAAGGTGAAGCGGCTATTTTATTGGAAAATTCAATTGGCAATTATGATTTAAAAAACTGTAAAAACTATTTAAATTCAACAGATGTTATTTCTGTAAATGAAATAATTTCAGCAATTTACAAAGAAATTCAACAAGGAAATTCAACTAAAAATATGATTACTAATTTTTTATTTACGTTAGCAACTTCTATTTTAAATATCGCTAAAAAACACCAATTTAAGCATATTGCTTGTAGTGGTGGTGTATTTCAAAACACAACTTTGGTAGATATGCTTTTAGAATTAGCTCCAAAAGAAATTAAATTGTATTTTCATAAAGAATTATCACCTAACGATGAAAACATTTCTTTCGGACAATTGATGTATTATTTACACATTAAAAATTAATAAATGAAGTATTTAAGTGAATATCGAAATTTAGAAGAAACTAAGAAAATCTTAGATGAAATTCACAAGATTACAACGCGTGAGTGGAACATTATGGAGATTTGCGGAGGTCAAACACATAGTTTGGTTAAAAACGGTATTTTAGAATTATTGCCTGAAAAAGTTAGAATGATTCACGGACCTGGTTGCCCCGTTTGTGTAACACCTTTAAACTTAATTGACAAAGCTATTGAACTTTTAGAACAAGGTGTAATTGTATGTTCATTTGGCGATATGATTCGTGTCCCTGGAAGTAAAAAAAGCTTATTAGAAGCCAAAGCTTTGGGTGGAGATTTACGTATTTTATATTCGCCAATTGAGGCAGTTTCTATAGCAAAAGAAAATCCCGATAAGGAAGTTGTATTTTTCGCTGTTGGATTCGAAACTACTGCACCAGCAAATGCTTTATCGGTATTACATGCTGAAAAAGAAGGCATTTCTAACTATTCCATTTTAGCATCACATGTATTGGTTCCGCCAGCAATGGAAGCTATTTTAGATGATAAATTTTGTACAATTGATGCTTTTTTAGGCGCAGGTCATGTGTGTGCAATTATGGGAACTAAAGAATATTATCCGTTAGTGGAGAAATATAAAATTCCAACAGTAATTACTGGGTTTGAGCCATTAGATTTGGTTCAGGGTATTTATTTGGCTGTAAAACAGTTAGAAGCAGGAAAATACAAACTAGAAAATCAATATTCGCGCATTGTTAAAGAAGAAGGAAATATTGCCGCTATTAATGTAATCAATAAAATATTTGAAATTGGCAATAGAGAATGGCGTGGTATCGGTGAAATTCCTAATAGTGGTTACGTTATAAAAGATGCTTACAGAAAATATGATGCTGAAGCAAAGTTTAATATCAGTAATATAAAAGTACCTGAAAACCCGAATTGTATTGCAGGTGAAATTTTACGAGGTATTAAAAAACCTAATGAATGTGAGCAATTTGGTAAAGCTTGCAAACCATCAAATCCGTTAGGTGCTCCAATGGTTTCATCAGAAGGTGCTTGTGCAGCATATTATCATTTTTCAACCCAATAAATCGACTAAAATGGATATAAATAATTTAGGATTTACAACAATTAATTTGGGCCATGGAAGTGGCGGAGAACTAACCAGAAATTTGTTAGATAAGCTTATTTTTTCTGTATTTAACAATCCTTTTTTAAATGAAAAACACGATGGTGCTATTGTTAAAATAGAAGGTAAAATTGCTATTTCTACAGATAGTTTTGTAATTACGCCCATATTTTTTAAAGGTGGAAATATTGGAAGTTTAGCTGTTCACGGCACTGTAAATGACGTTGCCATGTGTGGTGCAATTCCAAAATATTTATCATTGGCATTTATTATTGAAGAAGGATTAGATGTAGGTGAATTTTATAACATTATAAAATCAATAAAAAAAGCGGCAGATGAAAGTGGCGTTGTTATTGTAACTGGTGACACAAAAGTTGTTGAAAGAGGAAAAGGCGATAAAATTTTCATCAATACTACGGGATTTGGAGAAGTGCATCCGCAGGCAAATATTTCTGTTGATCATATTAAAGTTGGCGATAAAATTATAGTAAATGGTTTTATAGCACAACATGGAATGGCTATAATGAGCGAACGAAAAGGGTTGGAATTTGAATCGGATATTGAAAGCGATTCAACCAATTTAAACTATTTAGTAAAAGATTTGTTAGATGCATTTGGCGATAAAATAAAATTATTTAGAGACCCAACACGTGGAGGGTTGGGTACTGTTTTACATGAAATTGCCACTGATATTGAATTGGGCGTTTTTTTAAAAGAAGCGTATATTCCTATAGAAAAACAAGTTGCTGCAGCATGTGAAATGCTTGGTTTAGACCCAATGTATGTTGCCAATGAAGGCGTTTTTATTGCTATTGTTGATCCAAGTATTGAAAACGAGGTTTTAGCATTAATGAGAAGTCATGAGAAAGGTAAAAATGCTTCAATTATTGGTGAAATTACAGATGAACACCCAAATAAAGTGGTTTTAAAAAGTTTGATTGGCGGAAAAAGAATTGTGAGCCCATTAGTGGGAGAACAGTTGCCAAGAATTTGTTAATTGGCAATTACCCAATAAATTCCAATTATAAATGCAAATAAACCACCAGCCAAACGAATGCCTTTAAAAAAGGTTTCATTATGATCTTGTTTTGAAAAATCAGCCACTTTTCCAACAACCATGGCAAAAGAAATCATCGCTATTAAAGTTCCTATGCCGAAGCCAATAATGTATTTAGAAGAATCTAACATGCTTGTAAAACCGATAACTGGTAAAAACAATAAAAAATGAGCTACACCTGCTAGTCCGTGAACAAAACCAACAGATAAAGAAGCTATATTTCCTTGTTTTAGATTTGGATGTGAGTGTGTATGTACTTTTTCAGCAGTGTGTTTATGCAGGTGCTCGTGAATAATTGGATTATTTTGAGCATGGATATGCGTGTGTTTGTGTTTTTTTTCTGCTTTAAAAATTTTAAGAAAAATCCACAATCCTAACCCAATTAAAATAACACCCACAAACTTTTCGCTGTGTTCAGATATTTTTTCAATAGGAATTAATTCTTTAAAAAATAAAAATAAAACTCCTATGGAAAGCATTCCCAACAAATGTCCAATTCCCCAAAACAAACCAACTTTCCAAGCTTTCTTTTTACTTTCAATTGCAAATGGCGTTACTGCCGCTAAATGATCAGGACCAGAAATTACATGAAGAACGGCTGCAATTATTCCTGCAAATAAAGGAAATGTAAGTTCCATAACTGTAAATTATTAAATAATAAATTTACAATTAATTCTTTATTAAAATGCTTCTAATGTTAAATTTTATAATCATTAGAAGCATCTAATTTAATTTTTTAAGCTTACTATTAATGGATGTTCTATTTTTTCTGAAAATTGATTTAAATATTTCTCCCATTCATCCTTAGTTGAAAATTGTCCGCTTTCTTCCCATCCAAAACCTGCATAATAAATCACTTTATTATCTATTACATTTAAATGGGAAAATGCGTTGCTTAAATCTGTTTTTTCAGTGTTATACGTTTCAAAATCAATAAAATATTTTTTAGGAGCTACAATAGCAGTCCCAAGCTTAGAATTGGCATGCGGTTGCCAATAACTTACCCAATTATGCATTTTGCTACCAGTTACCTCTCCATCCTTTTCGTGTAAAGCTAAACCTGCTGAAATAGTATTGGATCCTTCTAATGTAATTTCAAATTTTGACAAGTTACTCCCATAATCTAAACTAATAATTTTAGAATCTTTAATATTAGTTCCATCAGCATCCCAATCGGCATAATTTAAATAAAAACTGGTTCTAATAGGTCCAGTTGTAATGGTTTTCCAATTGGTATAATTTTTTGAAACATAATAGGAACTATCCTTTTTAATGGCGATACCTCCTACACCTCTACTTGCTCCAACATGAAAATTATCTAATCCTTCACCGGTATCTTCATGATAACTTCCTGTTTTATCAACCACTGTTTTTTTATACCACTTGTTAATAATTGGGTATGATACTTTTTTTAACCACGCATCAACTCCACTTGAAAGTGTTCCGCCAGGAATATTTTCTTCAATCATTTTTTGAGCTGTTGGACCGTATACTCTAAAAGCCACTTTGTCGTTTTCCCAAGTATAATCATCTGTTCTTTCAGGCACAAATCTTGAATAACACCAATTGTTTGTTTCTGGTTTTTCATTTTCTGAAATGGTTATTATTTCATAGGTTGTTTCAGAGTTTGGAGCTACTTCTGGTTGAAATAATAATTGATCCATTATTCCATCATCATCTAAATCTACTAATTGAGTGATTGCTAATTTATCAGAATTTACATCTTTAATTCCAATATTATTTAAACTATCAACCTTTAAAAATTGCTTGGTTAACTCAATTGTTTCAAAAGATCTGGGAATATCTATTGAATTTTTAACCGTTATAAACTTTCTAGTATTTTTTTGTGCACAAGATGCAAAAATAACTAGCAATAAACAGCTAAAAAATAATTGAACAGTTTTCATAATACTTTTATTTTTAATCTTCGTTTGATGGTTTTCCAATAGTAGCTAAAATTCCACCATCAACATATATAACATGTCCGTTTACAAAATCACTAGCCTTTGAGCTTAAAAATATTGCTGCTCCTTGTAAATCATCAGGATTACCCCAACGTCCAGCAGGAGTTCTGCTAATAATAAAATCGTTAAAAGGATGTCCGTTTACTCTAATTGGAGCAGTTTGACTCGTTGCAAAATAGCCTGGACCAATACCATTTGTTTGAATGTTGTATTTAGCCCATTCTGTAGCCATGTTTTTAGTCAACATTTTTAATCCACCTTTTGCTGCAGCGTAAGCACTTACAGAATCTCTACCTAGCTCACTCATCATAGAACAAATATTAATAATTTTTCCTCCACCTCGTTGAATCATTCCTTTAGCTACATTTTTAGAAACAATAAAAGGACCTACTAAATCTACTTTTATTACAGCTTCAAAGTCAACAACCTCCATATCAACAATAGGTGTTCTTTTAATAATACCAGCGTTATTTACTAAAATATCAATTGGACCTACTTCTGTTTCAATTTTAGTGATGGCTTCAATTACTGATTTTTCATCTGTTACATCAAAAACATATCCAAACGACTTTAAACCTGCTGCTTTATATTCTGCAACTGCTTCGTCTAATTTTTCAATTGAATTGTTATTTACTACAATAGTAGCTCCAGCATTTCCGAGTCCTTTAGCCATGGCCATTCCTAGCCCATGAACTGCGCCTGTAATTAGGGCTACTTTTCCTGTTAAATCAAATAAATTTATTGACATAATTTTTTATTATTAATTTATCTTAAATCTGTTATTTTACAAACATCCATATCTCCATAATCTAAATTTTCACCAGCCATTCCCCAAATAAACGTGTAATTGCTTGTTCCTGAACCTGAATGAATTGACCAAGGAGGAGAAATTACCGCTTGATGATTACTCATCCATATATGACGTGTTTCTTGTGGTTCTCCCATAAAATGACATACTGCTTGGTTTTCTGGAATATCTAAATAAAAATACACTTCCATTCTTCTGTCGTGGACATGAGCTGGCATTGTGTTCCAAACACTTCCTGTTTTTAATTCTGTCATACCCATTTGTAATTGACAAGTTGTTACAATACCACCAATAATCATTTGATTAACCGTACGATGATTTGCTGTTTCTAGTGAACCTAATTCTATTTTATTAGCTTCGGCTTTACTAACTTTTTTTGTTGGGTAATTTGTATGAGCTGGTGCTGAGTTTATATAATATTTTGCAGGATTTTTAATATCGTTGCTTTTAAAAATAACTTCTTTATTACCACTTCCAATATACAAAGCATCTTTTAAGTCTAATTCATAAATTGCTCCATCTACTTCAACAATTCCAATTCCTCCAACATTTATAATACCAAGCTCTCTTCTTTCCAAAAAGTATTGAGCTTTTAATGGATCAATCGTTTCAAGTTTAAGTGGCTCTAATGGTACTGCCGATCCAGTAATATACCTATCATAATGCGAATAGGTAAAATTAATTTTACCTTCTTCCATTAAGTTATCTATTAAAAATTCTTCACGTAATTGCTGCGTATCATAAAGCTTTACTGCTTTTGGACTTGAAGCGTACCTCACTTGATATTTACTTGCCATAGTTATGTATGTTTTTTTTGTAAAAATACTAAATAATTTTAAAAATGCAATCGATTGCATTTTATTTATGTAAGTAATTTAATGTGTGAAATATACTCAGAGTATAATTAATAGAATTTATTTAGAGGTTTGTTAAAGTATCTTTTGAAAAAAAAATCTATGAAAACAAAAAAGCCGAAACAAATTGTTTCGGCTTTTTTTGTACAGAAGGCGGGACTTGAACCCGCACGAGCATTACTGCCCACTGGATTTTAAGTCCAGCGTGTCTACCAATTCCACCACTTCTGCATTGGTATATTATATTGTAGAGCGAAAGACGGGATTTGAACCCGCGACCCTCACCTTGGCAAGGTGATGCTCTACCCCTGAGCTACTTTCGCAGTCATTTTTTAAAGAACATTCATTTAATCTCTCAAATGCGAGGGCAAATTTAAAACAATTCTCTTAATAGCAAAGACTTTTTTTAAATTTATTTTAATATTTTTTTTAATCTCCTTATTATAAGGTTGTAATTGTCTAATAAAAAAATATCTTTGCACATATTATTACTAAAAAAATGCAATTATCTTCAAATTCTTTGTCAGAAAAAATGACTTTTTCAACAGTTTTTAATGATTTTAAGCAATTAACAAAAGTTGGCTTATCATTAAGTGTTGTATTTTCATCTTTAGCTGGGTATCTATTAGCCGTTGAAAAAATTCAACTTTCAACATTAATTTTATTAGCCATTGGTGGCTATTTAATGGTAGGCGCTTCAAATGCGTTTAATCAAATTATAGAAAAAGATACCGATGCTTTAATGAAACGTACTATGAATAGACCTTTACCATCCGGAAGAATGCATGTTTCAATGGCTATGGTAATTGCTGTTTCTTTTACTATTGTTGGGTTAGCCATATTATATAGTATCAATCCAAAAAGTGCTTTGTTCGGAGCAATTTCTATTTTCTTATACACAAGCATTTACACGCCATTAAAAGCCGTAACACCGTTATCGGTTTTTGTTGGGGCAATTCCTGGAGCAATTCCTTTTATGTTAGGTTGGGTAGCGGCTACTAATAATTTTTCTATAGAACCTGGCATGTTATTTTTAATTCAGTTCTTTTGGCAGTTCCCTCATTTTTGGGCAATTGCTTGGCTACAGTTTGATGAATATAAAAAAGCAGGATTTAATTTAATGCCGATGGGGCAAAAAAACAGAAAAGCTGTTGTTCAAATTATTATTTATACAGTATGTTTAACACTAGTTTCTATAATTCCTGTTTTAAAAATCACTGGAAGTTTTTATATTTACCCATTAACAGCTTTAATTTTGGTGTTTTTAGGCAGTACAATGCTATATTATGCAATAAAACTATACAAACATCAAACTAATAAAGAAGCTAGACAATTAATGCTTTCAAGCGTTTTATATATTACTTTAGTACAAATAATTTACGTTGTAGATAAATTTTTACATTAAAAAATGGGACAAACTTTAGAACAAGAATACAAATCAGCCAAAAGAAAGTCAGCGAAACCAATGTTATGGGTTTCAATGATTAGTATGACCATGATGTTTGCTGGATTAACAAGTGCTTATGTAGTGAGTAGAAAAAGAAACGATTGGGTTTCTTTTGATTTACCTGAAGCATTTTACACAAGTACTGCACTTATAATTTTAAGTAGTATAACTTTTTTACTGGCTAAATTTTTCATTAAAAAAGACAACCGACAATTAACAACGGTATTCTTAATTACAACGCTTTTATTGGGTGCTGGATTTATCTTTTTTCAATTTGAAGGTTTTAATGAGTTATTTAATGAAGGTTTTGTATTTGCAGGAGCGCAAAGCACTGTAAAATCTTCTTTTATTTATGGAATTACATTGGCACATATAGCACATATTGCTGCTGGAATTGTAGTACTTTTAGTGGTTATTTTTAATCATTTCAATAAAAAATATTCATCAAAAGATACGTTAGGATTAGAACTTGGAGCGATATTCTGGCATTTTGTTGATATTCTGTGGATTTACTTGTTTTTATTTTTCTATTTTATTAGATAAAAAAAATAATGTATTTTTGGCGCAACTATAACTAAAAATCAAAAACAAAACTTATATGGAAGCAACTATTGCTACTGATTCTACTGGTACTTCATGGAGTGGAGGGAACAATAATCCTTTAGGAGCAAGTTATGGTAAAATGATGATGTGGTTCTTCATTTTATCAGATGCACTTACTTTTTCAGGCTTTTTAGGCGCGTATGGTTTAATGCGTTTTAAATTCATTGATAGTTGGCCAATTGCTGACGAAGTTTTTACACACTTTCCATTTTTGCACGGTGTTCATGCACCAATGTATTATGTAGCATTAATGACCTTTATTTTAATATTTTCATCGGTAACAATGGTTTTAGCCGTTGATGCTGGTCATCAAATGAAAAAAGGAAAAGTTACTTTTTATATGTTGCTTACCATTATTGGAGGTTTAATATTCTTAGGCTCACAAGCTTGGGAATGGAAAAATTTTATTGGAGGTTCTTATGGGGCAGTTCAATTAAACGATGGTAAAATTGTACAATTTGTGGATGCTTCTGGACATCAAATTGAATTAGAAAAATTTGCAGTTTCATCACATTCCGAAAGAACACAATTAACCAGAGATAAAGGTGTTTGGTTTATGAGTGAAAGTTCTTTACCGCCATTTTCTGTTGAAGAAGTGATAGCTGGTTTTAAAGCAAATCCAGATATTTCAATAAGATTAGAAAAAATTGATCCTGTAACAAAAACCAAAACCATTGTTCCTCGTGCGGAAGCAATGACTTATTTAAACGAAACAAAAGCCGTTGTAAAAGGAGCTAATTTACAAGTAAATGAATACGGAAAACCATTATTTGCTGATTTCTTTTTCTTTATCACAGGTTTTCACGGTTTCCACGTTTTTTCAGGAGTTATTATCAATATCATTATTTTCTTTAATGTTATTATAGGAACGTATGAAAGAAGAGGTCATTATGAAATGGTTGAAAAAGTAGGATTATATTGGCACTTTGTAGATTTAGTTTGGGTATTTGTATTTACATTCTTCTACTTGGTTTAATTTATTAAAAAGATAAAAAATGACAACGCACACACAAGAACATACACCGCACACCGGTTTAATTTGGAAAGTATTTGGTATTCTTTCATTAATTACTATTGTTGAAGTTATTTTAGGAATTTTAAAACCTGAATCTCTTCATTTAACAAAAATACTTGGTACAAGTCCGTTAAACATTATATTTTTAGTTTTAACCATTGCAAAAGCCTATTATATTACTTGGTTTTTTATGCATATGGCTGATGAATCTAAAAGTTTAAGAAGAGCTGTAGTTTGGACTGCAGTTTTCTTAATTATTTATTTAGCAACCTTATTATTAATTGAAGGAAGTTACTTAAACGATGTTTTATCACCTTTGGTAAAATGGAGCTATTAAAAAAATAAAAAATAATTTATTGAAGGTGGTTTTTAACCACCTTTTTTTATTTTAACTTTGTATTATGAAAAAATTTTGGGTACTTTTTAGCTTATTTATTTTACCGCTGGTTTTTTATATTTTCCTATCCAAAGGAATTTATAAATACTCCAACTTACCAATTTTAACCGAAGATGTAATTGACATTAAAGAACTTACTAATACAAGTACTATTTCATTTGAAAATCACTTATCAATTGTTTGCTTTTTAGGAAACGATAGTAGTACAGCAAAAGGAAGTTTATTTAATTTAAACCAAACCATTTATAAAAGATTTTATCAAAAACCATATTTTCAAATAATTGCCATATTACCTGAAGGATCGGAAGGATTATACAAAGAAGCCATAGAAGAACTTTCTGCATTTACTGATATTAGCAAATGGCATTTTGTTTATGCAAATTCTGCAAACATAAAAACACTATTCAATAGTTTTAAAACGCCATTTAATTTAAATGAAAATTTATATTCAGAAAATGCATACATAATTGATATGGAATTGCGTTTAAGAGGAAGAAAAGATGATGAAGATACCAAAGATGGAAAATTATACGGATACAATATGAAATCTATCTCTATTTTAAAAAATAAGATGAAAGATGATATTGATATTATTTATTATCAGCTAAAAAAATCTGCTGAAAAAGAACAACGTAGAAAAAGAGAAATTTAAATCAAATGAAAAAATATTCATACATAGGAGTTGCTTTTATCATTTTAATTTTTGGAATTTATGCAGTACCAAAAATTGTAAATAAATTTAAAACACCAACATTAATTACCATTGCAAAAGTTCCAAATTTTGAATTTACCAACCAAGATGGTGAACTAATATCAAATGCATTTTATAAAAACAAAGTGTATGTTGTTGAATTCTTTTTTACAACGTGTCCAACTATTTGTCCTAGAATGAATGAAAATATGGTAAAAATTCAAAATGAATTTTATGGAAATTTAGATTTTGGAATTGCTTCTTTCAGTATAAATCCGAAACACGACACTCCTGAAATTTTAAAACAATACGCAAAAGATCACGGCGCAACTTTAAAAACCTGGAATTTTTTAACTGGCGATCAAGATAAAATTTATGAATTAGCAAATAAAGGATTTACATTATATGCTGGTGAAAATAGTGATGCCGAAGGTGGTTTTGAACATTCTGGTATGTTTGCTTTGGTTGATAAACAAGGTAATATTCGCTCAAGATTAGATGAAAATGGAAATCCAATTGCTTTTTACGAAGGTTTAGAACCAAAAGGTGTACAAATGATTAAAGAAGATATTCAAATTTTATTAAAAGAATAATGGAAAAAAGTACAAAAAAATACAATACATGGATTGTCATTTTATCAATTGCAATTCCTTTAGTAGTAGCTATTTTATTTGGTGTAAAAATTGACCTAAAATTACCCGTATTTTTACCACCAATTTACGCAACAATTAATGGATTAACTTCATTGTTATTAATTGCTGCTGTTTGGGCAATTAAACATAAAAAAATACAATTACACGAAAAACTAATGAAAACTGCCATAGTTTTTTCAGTACTTTTTTTAGTAATGTATGTGGCATATCATATGACGTCTGAATCTACTAAATATGGTGGCGAAGGAATTTTAAAAACTGTGTACTTCTTCATTTTAATATCACACATATTATTATCAATTGTTGTAATTCCTTTTGTACTAATTACCTACGTTAGAGCAATTACAAACAATTTTGAATTACATAAAAAAATAGCAAAAATCACATTTCCACTATGGTTATATGTAACAATTACTGGAGTTGTGGTATATTTAATGATTTCTCCATATTATTTATAATGAAAAAATATTTCCTTTCAATTGTATTATTTTTAATAGCTTACATAGCAAATGCACAATGCGCTATGTGTAAAGCTGTGGTTGAAAGTGGTGAAGTATCTCAAGCCGAAGGTTTAAATTCTGGCATCCTTTATTTAATGGTCTTTCCGTATCTTTTAGTTGGAGCATTATTATATTTTATCATTAAAAATAGAAGAAAAAAGAAAATTTAACATTTCTATAAGACGCTAACAGTGTAACAAATAATAATTTTAGTCGTCATATAGCAAATTAAACATCTCTGAAAAGTTATATGTTTTCTATTTTTATTGAAATAGTTACATTTTTTCAGACATTGTTATTAATAATTAATCCAAAACTCAACTAACTTAATGAGAACAAAAATTCTTAGTCTTATAGCTTTTATATTCTTTATTACTTTAAACGCACAAGACAAAAAATGGACATTGCAAGAATGCGTTAACTACGCAATAGACAATAATATTACCATTAAACAAAACCAATTAAATGTTGAAATTAGCCAAGAGAATTTAAACAGTGCTAAAGGAAATTTTTTACCTAATTTAAATGCTTCTACAAGTGGAAATTTAAATTTTGGCTCTGGATTTGATCCTGTTTCTCAAGACAGAGTTTCAACAAGTACATTTGGAGGTTCTTTTGGAATAAATTCTGGAATTACTGTTTTTAATGGTTATAGAAATTTAAATACTTACAAACAAGCTAAGTTAGGAGTTGAATCAAGTAAATTAGATTTAGAAAAAATTCAAGATGACATTTCTTTGTATGTAGTAAATACTTATTTAAATGTATTATTTGCAAAAGAAAATTTAAATGTTGCTAAAGTTCAATATGAAATTAGCAACAAGCAAATTGAAAATGCAAGAGCAAAATTTGAAGCTGGTGTAAAACCAAAAGGCGATTTATTAAACGCACAATCTACTGCTGCTGCCGATGAACAAGCCGTAATTGCATATGAAAATACCTTAAACTTAGCATTGTTAGATTTAGCTCAACTATTACAAATAAGTCCAGTTGGTTTTGATGTTGAAATTATACAAGTAGATTCACCATCAATAGCAATGCTATACAACAATCCTGAAGATGTTTACCAAAAAGCGTTAACCAACAGACCTGAAATTAAAAGAGCTGAATTAGATATTGAATCTGCTGATTTATCTGTAGAAATTGCAAAAGCATCTTTTTTACCATCCGTAAGTTTTGGCGCTAATATTGGAACTGGTTATGGTTACAACCTTAAAAACAATTCTCATATCCCTTACTTTACACAATTAGACAACAATTTAGGTTACGGTTTAAATTTTAATGTAAATATTCCAATTTTCAACAGAAATCAAACCAAATCAAATGTAAACAGGCAAAAAATTAATTATGAGATTTCTAAATTTGGATTAGAAAATCAAAAATTACAATTACAACAAACCATACAAAAAGCATATTATGATGCAAAAGCTGCAGCAAAAACTTTTGAATCAGCTCAAAAATCTTTACTTGCACAAAATGAAGCTTTTAAAAATGCACAAGAAAGTTACAATGTTGGTGCAATGACACAATTTGATTTTGATTTAGTACGTAACCGTTTAGTAAGTGCAGAAGGCGCAATAATTAGAGCTAAATACGATTATATTTTTAAAACAAAAGTGTTGAAATTCTATTATGGAGAATCCATTACACTTAATTAAAAATTGTTAAAATAATACATTAAACATCCAACCTATAAAGTTGGATGTTTTGTTTTATACACAACTAATTAAGTATATTTGCATTTAAAAAACTCAGATTTTGGCCTATATATTAAATATTGAAACTGCTACTAAAAACTGCTCAGTAAGTGTAGCAAAAGATGGAGAAATAGTAGCTTTTAAGGAATTAAACGAAGGTGGTTTTTCTCATGCTGAAAAATTACATCAATTTATTTCTGATGTTATCAATGAAACTAACATCACATTTTCCAATTTAAAAGCTATTGCAGTTAGTAAAGGTCCTGGATCTTATACCGGACTTAGAATTGGAGTTTCTGCAGCAAAAGGCCTTTGTTTTGCGTTAGACATTCCTTTAATCTCTGTAAACACATTACAATCTTTAGCCGAATCTGTTATAATTTCTGAAGGATATAAAATACCAATGTTAGATGCAAGACGTATGGAAGTGTATTCGGCTGTATATGATGAGCAAAATAATTTAAAAGAAGAAGTTACAGCAACTATTGTTTCTGAAGATTCCTTTTTAAATTTTTTAGAAAAAAACACCGTTTACTTTTTTGGCGATGGCGCTGATAAATGTAGAGAAATATTGACTCATAAAAACGCCATTTTTATTGATAATAAATTTCCATCAGCAAAAGAAATGGGAAAACTATCGTATTTAAAATACAAAAAAAGCGACATTGAAAATGTCGCCTATTTTGAACCTTTTTATTTAAAAGATTTTATGGTTACTACTTCAAAAAAGTAATTTATTTTCTAATTTCAACATGATGTGGGTATGGGATTTCTATACCTGCTTTATCTAAGGCTAATTTTACTTCTTCAGTAACGGAAAAATATACATCCCAATATTTATCTGGAGTGGTCCAAGGTCTTACTGCAAAATTAACAGAACTGTCTGCTAATTCAGATACATTTACACTTGGTGCTGGCTCATTTAAAACATTTGGATTGCTTTTTATAACATTCATAAAAACCTCTTTTGCCTGTTTAATATCTTCACCATAACCAATTCCAAAGGTTAAATCAACACGCAATTTACCTTCTTCAGTATAATTTTTAATATTCCCGTTAGATAAGGTTCCATTTGGAATAATTACCAACTTATTACCCGGAGAAATTATTTTAGTTACAAATATTTGAATTTCTTTTACTACACCTATTTCACCTTGAGCTTCTATTAAATCACCTACTTTAAATGGTTTAAAAATCATAATTAAAGCACCGCCTGCAAAATTAGCAAGTGAACCTTGTAATGCCAAACCAACCGCCAAACCTGCAGCTCCTAAAATTGCAATAAATGAAGTTGTTTCAACACCTACTTGAGAGATTGCAGTTATAAACACTAAAATTTTTAATGTCCAACCTAATAAATCTCCTAAAAACCTTTGAAGCGTTTCATCAACGCCTTGTTTTGCCATTAATTTTCTAGAAATTTTAATTAGTTTTTTTGAAAGCCAAAGTCCAATAATTAATATGAGTATTGCTACAACCACATTTACTGCATATTTTCCAATAAAGCCTAATGCTAAATCTATATATTTTTGATAATCCATAGTTATTTATTTATAATATTAAAGTTAAAATTCCTAGTATTGCGGGTATTGATTGAACATAAAAAAGCTTTATATTCTTTGTTGTATATGACCCATAAACTCCGGCAATGGTCACACATATAAGAAAAAAGAATGCTAATTCTTCAAAATTATTTTTATTTATAATTGCCCAAATTAATCCTGCTGCTAAAAACCCATTATACAATCCTTGGTTTTTTGCCAATGTTTTAGAGCTTTTTGCTTCTTCTAATTTCATTCCAAACGCTTTTAATCCTTTTGGTTTATCCCAATAGTACATTTCTAAAATCATAAAATAAATATGTTCAAATGCAACTAGTGCCACAAAGAAAATTTGTAAATATTTCATCTTAAAACTTTATTTTAATTTGAGACAATGCCTTTTCAGTACTTTTTTCAGGAAGTAAACATGCGCCATTAACACACACAAAAATGTTTGTTTCATTTTCACTAAAACGTCCTTCCATTAATGGTAAATTACTTTTTGAAATGCTGCCGGCAATTAATTTATTTGGAATATAATTTTTGTTGATTTCTTTTATTCTTGCTGAAGTATCTTTTCCTGAAACTGCAATTTCATAAAATTCTCCAGTAAAATTACACGCTAATTGCAGCCAATTAGAATAACCTGATGCATATTGCGCTGTTCTGTCTTTTACATTGTGTAGCATTTGCTTGCTAACTTTTAAATAATAACTATTTGAATAATAATGACTTAATAAAAATAAGTTATTTGCCATTATAGAATTTGAAGCAGGAATTACATTGTCTTCAATTTCCATTTTTCGAGTGATTAAATCATGGTCTTCATCTGAAGTAAAATAAAACATAGAGTTTTGTGTATCAAAAAAGTGATCAAACGTATAATCGGTTAACTGTTTGGCATTTACTAACCATTTTTCATTTAAAGTAGCTTCATATAATGCAATAAAAGCATTAATAACTGTGGCATAATCTTCTAAATAACCATTAATAGAACTTTTACCATTTTTATAGGTATGATTTAAATTTCCGTTTTCTTGTACTTGTTTTGATAAAATAAATGTGGCATTTTTAATGGCAATTTCTAAAAAATGTGGATCATCAAAAACTTTATAAGCATCAATATATCCTTTTAACATTAAAGCATTCCAAGAAGTTAACGATTTATCATCTAGTCTTGGTTTTTCTTTTTTATTGCGTTCATTTAACAAAATATGTTGCCAGTTTTCTATTTTTTTAACCAACTCATTTTCTGAAATACTATGTGTTTTAGAAATTTCAGCGTTTGATTTTGTTCTAATTAACACATAATTATTGTGTTCCCACAAACCATAATGGTTAATATTATAATAGTCAGAAAACAGGTTAAAATCATTTCCTAAAATAGATTTTAGTTCGTTTATAGTCCAAACATAATAAGCCCCTTCTTCTAATTTACCTTCGTTATTTATACTGTCTGCATCTAATGATGAATAAAATGCTCCTTCATTATTGGTAAGTTCACGTTCAATAAATGTTAACGTTTGGTACACAATATTTTTATATAATGGGTTTTTAGTAGCTTGAAAAGCTTCTGAATATAAACTCACTAACTGTCCATTATCATATAACATTTTTTCAAAATGAGGCACGTGCCATTTTTTATCAACCGAATACCGAGAAAAACCTCCACCAACTTGATCATAAATACCGCCAAAAGCCATTTTTGTTAAGGTAGTATTTACGTAGTTTAAAATTGAATCATTTGCTATCTGCGTTCCATATCTTAATAAAAATTGATAGTTGTTTGGCATTGGAAATTTTGGAGCACCCGTTCTGCCGCCCATCTCAAAATCCATATATTGTTGCCACGTGTTGGTAATTTGATTTAAATCTGCCACCGAAAATTCCTTTACATTTTCATTAAATGTTATTAAATCAGATTTTTTTATACCTTCGGTTAATTTTACTGCATAATCAATAACATCGTTTGGTTTTTCGGCATACATTTTACTAATTTGAGTTAACGCATTTATCCAGTTTTCTTTTGGAAAATACGTTCCTCCCCAAATGGGTCTTCCATCGGGTAATGCAATACAATTTAATGGCCAACCGCCACTACCAGTCATTAATTGAACCGCGTTCATATAAATTTGATCTATGTCTGGTCGCTCTTCTCTATCAACTTTTATATTAATAAAATTTGCATTCATAACTGCAGCAACTTCTTCGCTTTCAAAACTTTCATGTTCCATTACATGACACCAATGGCACGATGAATACCCAATTGAAATAAGCAACAACTTATTTTCCTTTTTTGCCAATGCTAACGTTTCATTATTCCAAGCATACCAGTTTACAGGATTATGCGCATGTTGTAATAAATAAGGACTTGTTTCCTTTATTAAATTATTGGTAAATTTTGGTGTATGCATAGGTTTATTGTTTTGATTTTTACAGCTAATTGTTAAAATTAGTAGCAATGCTATTAAAAATTTATTCATTTAAAAGTAGTAATTACGTAAAAATACAAAAAAGAAAAGCGCTTATCATAAAGCGCTTTTAAATATTTATGAAGCTAATTATTTATTCAACTTCAAATGTAATTTTAACATTTACACGAAATTCAGAAATTTCGTTGTCATTAACAACCACACTTTGTGATTGTACAAATGCAGATTTAATGTGCTTTACACTTTTTGATGCGTGTTCTACTGCATTTTTTGTGGCCTCTTCCCAACTTATCGTTGAACTTGCCATTACTTCAATAACTTTCATTACAGCCATAATTAGTTGTTTTTTAAATTAGTAGCTTTAAATATACAATTTTCAACTTAAAAAAACACGGTATCACTTCTTAATGCTTTGTTAAAACAATACCTTTGCCCACTTTAAAATACTTTTTTTAAGATGAAAAATATCCGATTTATAATTGTATTTTTTTTAATTGTAAGTAGTGTAAATGCACAAACTACCGTTTTAAAAGATAAAGGATCGTGGTTAACCTTTACCAATAATTTTAAACTTTCAAATAAATTTTCACTAAGTAATGTAACTCAGTTACGAACGGTTGATTTTATTCAGAATAACCAAGCATTGGTAATACAGCCAGGTGCTAGTTACAAATTAAATAAAAACGTAAGTATTGGTGCTGGATATTTATCATATACTTATTATCCTGAAGGCGCTGCGCATGCTCCAATTAAAAAATACGAAAATAGAATTTGGGAAAATTTAATTGTAAATAGTGCAATTGGGAACACTAAACTAAATCAACGATTTGTTTTTGAACAACGATTTAAAGATGTTATTGTGCAAAATAGTGATAATGAATATAGTATTGATGGTAACAGCTATTCTCAACGATTTAGATACAGATTAGAAGTAACTACCAACTTAGTAAAACTAAAAAACAATAAAAATATTTACGGTAAACTTTCTAATGAAATAAGGATTCGATTTCAAACTGGTTTAACTGAACCTGACTTTGACCAAAATAATTTTGCTGCTTTAATTGGCTATCAATTGTTAGAAAACTCAAAAATTTGGGTGGGTTATGGGAGATATTATTATAAATCAAACGCTACCAAATTTATTTCTAATGATATTTTACACGTTACTTTAAATTACGATGTTGATTTCTCTAAAAAACATAGTTAATAATGTTAATAAAATAATCCATTGTAATACCCTTTATATTCAATAATTACTTATTTTTATACATCACTGCTAACCACTACAATTTATAGCAATTTTACAGTTTTATATAAGTTGTACAACTTCCTTACTTTAATTGTACAATTATTTTAAATTAAACGTACATTTATTTTCTAATTTATTGTACAACTCCATTTTAAAAGATACTCACCTTTTATATAGTTTATACTATACTTTAACAACGTTTATGCTATTCTTTTATTTATAATATTAGCAACAAGCTATTTTATGTATTTATAGGTAGTATACTAACTGTGCAATACAAGAATACTTTAATATATAAAGTAGTACTTTAAAACACTAAAAAGCATAAAAAAAACCGAAACTTGTGTTTCGGTTTTTTTATGTTAATTATACATAAATACTAGCTCACTGCTTTTTTTATGTTAGCGATTGCTTCACGTAATTGCGCTTCAGAAGCTGCGTAAGATATTCTTAAACAAGTTGGTGCTCCAAAGGCATCACCTGTTACGGTTGCAACATTTGCTTCTTCTAATAAAAACATAGAAAAATCTCCAGCATTTTCAATTTTATGTCCTTTTATTGTTTTTCCAAAGTATGCAGAAACATCAGGAAAAACATAAAAAGCACCTCCTGGAGTATTGCATTTTATTCCGTCAATTTCACTTAATAAGCCTAAAACAATATCTCTACGTTTTTTAAACTCATCAACCATAAATTGTATTTTAGAAACTGGCGCATCTAATGCAGCTATTGTTGCACGTTGTGCTATTGAATTTGCTCCAGATGTAATTTGACCTTGTAATTTATTACATGCTTTAGCAATCCATTCAGGAGCGCCAATGTAACCAATTCTCCAGCCTGTCATGGCAAATGCTTTAGCAACACCATTTACGGTAATTGTTCTGTCGTACATGCTTTCAATTTGTGCAAAACTAAATAATGGTTCACCATAATTAATGTGTTCGTAAATTTCATCAGAAAGCACATAAATATTTGGATATTTTTCAATTACTGCAGCCAACGCTCTGTATTCTGCTTCAGAATAAACAGTTCCACTTGGGTTGTTTGGCGAATTAAAGAATATCATTTTTGTTTTAGGAGTAATGGCAGCTTCTAACTGTTCTGGTGTAATTTTAAAATCAGTTTCAACAGTAGAAGGAATTTCTTTGTACGTTGCTTCAGCTAAAGTTGCAATTGCAGAATAACTTACCCAATATGGTGCAGGTAATAATACCTCATCACTAGGGTTTAATAAAACCATTGCTACATTTGCAATAGATTGTTTTGCGCCTGTTGAAACTACTACTTGACTTGGTTTATACTCTAAATTATTATCACGTTTAAATTTTCTACAAATTGCTTGTTTTAAATCTAAATAACCATCAACTGGGCTATAAGTGCTATAATTGTCATGTATAGCTTGTATTGCTGCTTCTTTAATAAAATCAGGTGTATTAAAATCAGGTTCGCCTAAACTTAAACTGATAATATTTTTTCCTTGTTCTTTTAATTCTCTTGCTTTAGCAGCCATTGCTAAAGTTTCTGAAACTGGTAAACTGTTAATTCTGTTGGATAGTTGATTGTTCATAACATAAATTTTAGGCATACGTTGGCTTTACACCTAACGCTTTTAATTGATTAAAATGTTCTTTAATTGCTTTTGAAAATGTAGTATACTCGTTGTATGGTAAATTAAATTCTTGTGCAGTTTCTTTTACAATTTGGGCAATTTTTCCATAATGAATGTGTGAAATATGTGGAAAAATATGATGTTCAACTTGATGATTTAATCCTCCTGTATACCACGATATAAACTTATTAGTTGGCGCAAAATTGGCTGTAGTATATAGCTGATGAATTGCCCAAGTATGTTCTAAATTACCTTCAGTATCTGGCACAGGCATTTCGGTTGCTGGAACTACGTGTGCTAATTGAAAAATCACACTTAAAATCATTCCTGCGGTATAGTGCATTACAAAAAACCCAATTAAAACTTTCCACCAAGCAATATCTAATACCAATAAAGGCAGTACAAGCCACAATAAGTAATAAATAATTTTAGTAATGATTAAAACGGTCCATTCAGTTGCCGGATTTGGAAACTCTCCGTATGAAAGTTTACGTTTTAAATAACTGTGCATTTGTTTAAAATCGGTTGTAATTGCCCAGTTTATAGTTAGTAAACCATATAAAAAAATGGAATAATATTTTTGAAATTTATGAATTGGCAACCACTTTGCGTGTCTTGAAAATCTGATAATTCTTCCAGCATCAATATCTTCATCGTGTCCTTGAATGTTTGTAAAGGTATGGTGTAATACGTTGTGTTGTACTTTCCAATTATATACATTTCCGGCTAAAATATAAATACTACTACCCATTATTTTATTTACCCACTTTTTACTTGAAAAAGATTCGTGATTGCTATCGTGCATAACGTTCATACCAACTCCTGCCATTCCAATTCCAATCACAACGGTTAACAATAACAACACCCAATGTGGCATTGAAACTGTTAATATTAAAATTAAAGGCACTAAAAATATACCAAACATTATCATTGCTTTGGTATACAATTTCCAGTTACCTGTACGTTCAATTTTATTTTCCTTAAAATACGTATTTACCCTTTTATTTAATGTTCTAAAAAATTTAGCTTTATCAATTCTAGAAAAGCTTATTGTTTTGTTACTCATCATAATATATTATAGATTACTCTATTCGCTCCAAAATTAAACCATTTATGTTCTAATATAATATTTTTATGAAAAAAATAACATTTTTTGAAAAGATGTTAATTTAATTTTAGAAATAGTAATTTTGCACCAATCAAATATTAACTATGAAAATCATCTTGAAATACTTTCCTAATTTAACTGAAATTCAAATTGAGCAATTTGGTAAATTAGAAGCCCTTTATAAATTTTGGAATGAGCAAATAAATGTTATTTCAAGAAAAGATATTGATGAAATTTACACGCACCATGTACTACATTCGTTAGGAATTGCTAAAGTTCAAGGTTTTTTACCAAATTCTAAAGTATTAGATATTGGCACTGGTGGTGGTTTTCCGGGGATTCCTTTAGCTATTTTATTTCCTGAAACTGAATTTTATTTGGTAGATTCTATAGGAAAAAAAATAAAAGTGGTGAATGAAGTTGTTGCTGACCTTGGTTTAACAAATGTAAAAGCAGAACATAAAAGAGCGGAGTTGGTGAACGAAGAATTCGATTTTATTGTAAGTAGAGCCGTAACTAATATGGACGATTTTGTAAAATGGACGAAAGGAAAAATTGCTAAAAAACAACGCCACGAATTAAAAAACGGTATTTTATATTTAAAAGGAGGCGATTTAACCGAAGAATTACAAAATTTTCCAAAAGCAACTCAATACAATTTAACTGATTTTTTTGATGATGCTTTTTTTGAAACTAAAAAAGTAGTGCATATTCCCCTTAAAAAGAGATGACATTTATTAGTTTTTTATTAAACTATTTAGGATAACTTTGTCTTTTAATTAATATTTACAATTATGAGTCAAGTTAAAGCATGTTTAGTTTGTAAAACGCCATCAACAGAAATACCGGTTACAAAGTTTTACTATCAAGAAAGTGAATTTTACATTTGTCCGCAACATATGCCTGTTATCATCCATAATCCACAACAATTAATTGGGTTATTAGAAGGCGCTGACAAATTTAAAGGCGTTTAATTGAACTTTAAACATAAAAAAACTCGCCAATTGGCGAGTTTTTTTATTATTTTATACTGTTTTTATTTAAACTTACTTTTTAGGTCTTTTCCTAATTCTTTTAGTTTTTCAACAGCGCTTTCTACTTCTTTTTCTACAGTTTCAATAGTGCTTTCTTGTAAAAACGGATATCTATAATCTGTTGGTGGCACAAATGTTTCTTTAATTGTACGGTTGCTTACCCAACGTAATAAATTCCAAACAGAACCAGCTTTATCATTTGTTCCAGATCCACGAGCACCACCAAATGGCTGTTGCCCAACTACGGCTCCGGTTGGTTTGTCATTTATATAAAAGTTTCCTGCAGCATTTTCTAATTTGTTAGTTGCAATATCAATAATATATCTGTCGCCACTAAAAATAGCACCTGTTAAAGCATATTCTCCAGTTTTGTCCACTAAATCTAAAGTTTCTAACCATTTTTCATCTTCATATACATAAATTGTAATTATTGGCCCAAACAATTCAGTACACATAGTTTCGTACATTGGATTTGTTGTAACAATAACCGTTGGTTCTATAAAATAACCTACAGCATCATCATAACCTCCGCCTACAATAATTTCAGCATCAGTAGCTTTTTTAGCTTGCTCTAAATAGCCTGATAATTTTTTAAATGCTCTCTTATCAATTACGGCATTAATAAAGTTTGAAGTATCTTCAGGCGAACCCATTTTAAATGAATTAACATCTTTTATAACCGCTTCTTTAATTGCTGGCCATAAGCTTTTTGGCATATAAGCACGTGAAGCAGCTGAGCATTTTTGCCCTTGATATTCAAAAGCACCTCTTGATATTGCTGTTGCTACTTCTTGAGGGTTTGATGATGCATGTGCCCAAATAAAATCTTTACCACCAGTTTCACCAACAATTCTTGGATAGGTTTTATAGGTATTCATATTTTTACCTATTGTTTCCCAAAAACTATTAAATACTGGTGTAGATCCTGTAAAGTGAACACCAGAAAAATCTGAACTATTTAAAAGCACATCTGTAATCATTGCTGAATTACCTGTAACCATATTTATTACGCCGTCTGGTAATCCTGCAGCTTTAAATAACTCCATAATTACTTGTGCAGAATATACTTGTGAGCTAGCTGGTTTCCAAATAACAACATTACCCATTAACGCAGGTGCAGCAGGTAAATTACCAGCAATTGCTGTAAAGTTAAATGGTGTAATGGCATATACAAAACCTTCTAAAGGACGGTACTCCATACGGTTCCAAATTCCTGGAGATGATTGTGGTTGATTGCTATAAATTTCTGTCATAAACTCTACGTTAAAACGTAAAAAGTCAATTAATTCACAAGCCGAATCAATTTCTGCTTGAAATACATTTTTAGATTGTGCAATCATAGTAGCAGCATTCATTTTATAACGGAATGGTCCTGCTAATAATTCTGCTGCTTTTAAAAATATTGCAGCGCGGTGTTCCCAACTTGTTGCTGCCCATTTTACTCTTGCTTCAGCAGCTTTTTTTACTGCTAACTCAATATGTTCTTTATCTGCAGTATGGTATTTACCAACACAATGTTTATGGTCATGAGGAGGATGAATATCAACAGTATTGCCAGTTCTATATTCTTTTCCACCAATATAAAAAGGGATGTCAACCTGTTGGTTAAACATTTTTTTATACGTTTCAATTAAAGCCTTACGTTCCGCACTTCCCGGAGCATAAGATTTTACTGGTTCGTTTACCGCTTTTGGTACATTATAAAATCCTGAAGCCATGGTATTATTTTTTTAGTTTTTTTTGATTTAAATTTGTCTACAAAGTTACAAAAAGTGATTTACTTTTATTGTTTCAAACTAATACTCAATATACTAATTTTAATAGCATGTGTACCGTTACATTTCTACCAACAAGTAATCATAACTTTATTTTAACCTCCAATAGAGATGAACAAAGTACCCGAGAAACGTTTGCTCCTAAAAAATATGTTGAAGATGGTGTTGAAATTCTTATGCCAAAAGACAAAATTGCTGGCGGCACGTGGATTGGTGTTAGTGCAACTAACAGATTGGTTTGTGTTTTAAATGGCGCATTTACAAAACATACCAGAAAAGTACCTTACAAAAAAAGCAGGGGTGTTATTGCTAAAGAAATTTTGAAAGCAACTAATTTTGAAACGGTGATTGCTGAAATGAACCTAAATAACATTGAACCTTTTACTATGGTAATTGCTGATTGGAACACAAACAACTTACGTTTGTTTGAACTTATTTGGGACGCACAAACAAAACACTTTAACAAGTTAAAAATTGAACCGAAAATTTGGTCATCTGCAACTTTATATGCCGATGATGCCAAAGAATTACGCAAACAATGGTTCAATAACTGGAAAGCTACCAACCAAATTTCAAAAGAAGCAATTTTAAACTTTCATCATTCAGAAATTGGTAATAAAGAACAGTCTATTTTAATGAAACGCTCGTATGTTGAAACGGTAAGTATTACTTGCGTAGAAAAAAACAATACTACTGTTAAAATGGATTATGAAGATGTTGTACATGGTAAATATTTTTCAGAAATATTTTAACCAACAATAAAAGACAGTACCGCTACAATTAAAAGTCCGAATGACGCTAAAAGCATATAAAAACCATTTAAAATAATAAATTTTAACACGGTTTTTAATCTGCTTTGTTTATAAAAATAGCGCAATGCTTTATATAAATAAAATGCAAATAATGGCATAAATACCAATAAAACACCATCGGTTTTAGTAAACAAATTTATGATGTAAAATATAGATAATAATAAAAAGAAAACTGTTTGCACATGAAAAACAAACACTAAATGCTCAATATAAGTGTAGTTTCTTCTAAAATAAATTAAACTTAAAAATAGCGTAAAGAATGGTAAAAAAACAAATAGTGATATTGAAATATACGATGTTAATACTTTTAAAAATTCCTTTCCACCTTCATTTTTAAATTTTTCGTAATTTTTATTAGATTTAACGGTTTGTTGATAATACACTTTATTCCAAAAAGTATTTTCGTAGCCCAAACTATCTAAAGCACTTGAAACAGGATATGTTGGATGAGCCTTATAATAATGATAAAAATCTTTTACCTTATTAACAATTCCAATGCTTTTATTAGGCGTTTTATGTATTGCGTATTGATAGTTTTCATCTAATTTACTTGTATCGTTTCTTTTTGCAATAGCCAACGCCGTTTCTAGGTCTGTAATAATTTCTGTTTTTGTAGAATCTTTAGGGTTTACATTTACAAGTTCATCTTTTAAATTTGTTAAAACCGAATCGAGTTGTTTTTTTTCACTTTGCGATAAAGAGTCAATGGTTGTTTTTGCCTTAGCCATTGGACTTTCATTTGTACTTTCATTTGTACTTTCAATACTAAATTTATTTGAAATTCCAATAATTAAAAAGAAAATGATAGAAACATTTAAATACAATTGAAAAGGGTTTACAAATCTGGCGCGTTTACCTTCAATATATTGCTTTGATACTTTTCCGGGTTTTGTTAACAGCGGAATAAACGTTGACCAAAACCTAGAGTCATAGGAAAAAAACCCGGCAAAAAGGCTGTTTATAAAATTGTGAAATGTAAGTTTTTTGGTCGTGTTTTTTTGCCCACAATACGAGCAAAAATTCTCCTTGCCAGTTAATGGTTGTCCACAGTTTAAACATTCTAAACCTTTACACTGATTAGAAGTATATTTTATTAAACTAAATTTCATTTTTTTAATTACTAATATTAGGAACCATTAACTGAAATGTAGGTATGTACACTTTAAATATTTTAGAAGTAGTAAAATTAATCATTTTGTAATACCCATGCATCGCTCCAATTGGAGATGATAAAAAACAATTAGACCCATAGGTATGTATTTGTGCTGGTTTTAAAACTGGTTTTTGACCAATAACACCAGATCCTTCTACAATTTCTGTATGGTTTAATGAGTCAAAAATTTTCCAATGGCGTTCTAACAGTTGCACGGTATCATTGCTCTGGTTTTCAATAGTAACTTGATAACTAAAACCATAATATAACTTGTAATTTCGATAGCTTGTGCCTTCAAAATTAGAAATTACAGATATTTTAATTCCATTGGTTACTTGTTGTACCATAGTAACTTAATTTGATTTTTTTATTAGTTCTTCAAATATAAGAAATTTTTGAAAGTAAAACCTAATTGTTTATTTTTTCGGAATTTCCATAACCTACACCAATTACTTGTGTATATCTGTTTCCAAAACCTTTATAGTAAATTAAAACAGTATAATCGTTTTCAGTTTCATAAAACGAACCATCAATGTCGTGGTTACTAATTTGCCCATTGCTATTTTTTGTAACGTATTGATAATTATAAAAACCTTGCTTTAATAAAATAGCACCTTCATACAAACCTGTTGATGGGTTGTAATTTAATTTGTTTAATTCATTTAATTGCCAACTATTATAATTACCGCTAACGTATACATCTTTACCCGTTAAGTTTTCTAATGTACTTAATGAAAAATGCACCCAACTATAATCTGCATCTGTGTTAGGGTTATCACTTGTTAAATTTCTAACAACAAAATTTCCGTTAGCATCTGGATGTAATGTATAAGGCTTGTCTATTCTTTCTTCATTGGTAAATAAATATGTATGATATAAATTAGTACCCAACTCTACTTTTGCAATATTTAAGCTAGAGTTTCTTATAGATTTAGAATCAAAGAATAAAAATTCATTGCCGCCAAAAAAACTGGTTTCTTTATTGTATTTATACAACAATTGTGTGCCTCTAAAAAACTGAGGCTTTAGTCCGCTAATAGCTGTTTGCCAATTATTATTTTGAAGAATTATTGGGTAAATTTCTTCGTTAGGATTGTTAATTCTAAAATTTGGATTATTAATGGTGAATTCTACAGCTTGTTGTGTATTTATATTTGAAATATCTCTACTTCTATAAATTGCCACCCCAACGGTAACTTTTGGTTCGTATACCACAAAAGAGCGTTTAAAAACAACCTGTTGGTCTTCATTTAAAATAGAAATAATATAATTTCCTGAAATTTTAAGAGCGGTATTTTCATTAGGTATGGTTAAGGTATAATTGGTAAAAGGCTGTAGGGTATTAAATGAATTTTCGTAATCTCTAATTCTATCTTCAGCATAACCATTTATAAATTCAGATTCAGATAAGTTTGAAACACTCCAATCTATATCGCAATGCGCTATTTTATAGGTATATGTATGTTCATCAGCATTTAAATCATCAAAAGATAATTGAATTTTATCGCCAAGTTTTATAATGGGTGCAAATGAATTTGTTGCAATTGGTTTTAACTGTATGGTTTTAATATGATTTGGCTGAGAAAAATCTATTTGACAGTAAGCAACATTAAATAAAAATGCCAAAACCAAAAAAAGTAATGTGTTTTTCAAAATAAATTAAATTAGGTTGTAAATTTAAAATCAATATGTATACCAAAAATCTAACGGTAAATATAATAAAACCGATTTTGATTATTAATGATTATAACCTTTGCGTAAAAAATTGTCTGAAAAACACAGAAACTACATTATAAATTATTATTTTTGCACCGTTTTTTAGATACTATTAAATATACTTAAAATATGTCACAAGACATTCGAATTAAAAAAGGGCTAGATATAAAGCTAAAAGGTGAAGCTGAGAAGGTTACCGAACAAGCTTTAGCATCAAATATGTATACCATAAAGCCAGAAGACTTTCACAGTATTATCCCAAAATTATCAATTAAAATTGGTGCTAAAGTAAAAGCTGGAGAAGCAGTTTTTTACAACAAAGCTAATGAAAATATGAAATTTCCTTCACCCGTTAGCGGAGAAGTGGTTGATATTATACGTGGTGAAAAAAGAAAAATTTTAGCAATTAAAATAAGTGCTGATAAAGATCAACAATTTGTAGATTTTGGAAAAAAAGATCCAAAAGCTATGAAAGCTGATGAAATAAAAAGTCATTTATTAGCAGCAGGTTGTTGGCCTTTTATAAAACAACGACCTTATGATGTTATTGCAAAACCTTCTAACACTCCTAAAGCAATTTTTATTTCTGGTTACGCTAGTGCTCCATTAGCTGCAGATTATAACTATGTTTTAGCAGGAAAAGAAAAAGAATTACAAGCTGCTGTTACTGCATTAAGCAAGTTAACATCCGGTAGTGTTCACGTTTCTGTTGGAAAAAATGACAATTCACCATTAGCTGGTTTAGACAATATTTCATTGCATAAAGTTTCAGGACCGCATCCATCAGGAAATGTTGGAACACAAATTGCAAAAATTGATCCTGTAAATAAAAGTGAAGTTGTTTGGACAATCAACCCACAAGATTTAGTAATTATTGGTGAATTATTACTAACAGGAATGTTTAATGCTGAAAGAATTATTGCTTTAGCAGGTTCATCAGTTGCTACACCAAAATACTATACAACTAAAATAGGCGCTACAATTGCTTCTTTAGTTGATGGAAAATTACAAGGTGATAATAACAGAATAATTAGCGGAAATGTTCTAACTGGTACTGCAAAAAGTTTAAAAGGAAGTTTGGGTTATTATGATAATATGGTAACTGTAATTCCTGAAGGAAATGATTATGAAATGTTTGGCTGGAATTTACCAGTTTTCAATAAAATTTCAACTTCAAGAGCCTTAACTTTTTCATGGTTATTCCCAAATAAAAAATACGATTTAAATACCAATACTAACGGAGAACACAGAGCATTTGTTGTAACTGGTAATTACGAAGAAGTGTTTCCTTTAGATATTTATCCAATGCAGCTATTAAAAGCTTGTAAGTATAAAGATTTAGATGAAATGGAACAATTAGGTATGTATGAAGTTGCTCCAGAAGATTTTGCCTTAACTGAATTTGTGTGTGTTTCTAAACAACCACATCAAGAAATTATTAGAAAAGGTTTAGACTTAATGTTAAAAGAAATAGGATAAGATTATGGGATTAAAAGAAAATTTACATAATATAAAAGAAAAGGGTAAAGGTAAAAAGTGGTTACCTGCTTATAGTGCTTTACATACTTTTTTATATACTCCAAACGAAACTACACACTCTGGCGGTCACGTAAGAGCTGCTGATGACTTAAAAAGAACCATGACAATGGTTGTTTTAGCACTAATACCGTGTTTAATTTTTGGAATGTTCAATACTGGATTTCAACACTTTAAAGCTTTTGGAGCACCTGTTGAATTTTTATCAATGGATGCTTTTTGGTTTGGCTTTTTAAAAATACTTCCGCTAATTATTGTTTCATACGTTGTTGGTTTAGGTGTTGAAGTGCTTTTTGCAGTTATAAAAGGACACGAAGTTGAAGAAGGTTACTTTGTAACAGGTATGCTAGTTCCATTAATTGTACCGGTAGATATTCCATTATGGATGTTAGCAGTAGCTGTTATTTTTGGAGTAGTTATTGGAAAAGAAGTTTTTGGTGGTACAGGAATGAATATTTTAAATCCGGCTTTAGTAATCCGTGCATTTTTATTCTTTGCGTATCCAACTTGGATGAGTGGTGATAAAGTATGGGTAGAAGGAGCAACTGAAAGAGCAAAAGAAATTGCTGCAGGTGCTAACTTAGATGCCATTTCTGGAGAAACCATTTTAGGAAGCTTAGCGCAAGGAAAAGAATTTGCTTACACAGTATCCGATATGTTCTTTGGATACATACCTGGTTCTGTTGGAGAAACATCTACGTTCCTTATTCTTTTGGCAGGTATATTTTTAGTAGCTACCAAAATTGGAAGTTGGAGAATTATGTTATCTTCAGTAGTAGGAGCCTTAGTAATGGGACTTATTTTTAACGGTGTTGTAAACGCTGGTTGGATAGCTGAAGGAAGCAAATTTTATAGCTTAATGAGTACTGAGTTTTGGCATCATTTACTAATAGGAGGTTTTGCCTTTGGTGTAGTATTTATGGCAACTGATCCAGTCACTGCATCACAAACTAACAAAGGAAAATGGATTTATGGATTTTTAATTGGATTTATTTCAATTTTAATACGTGTGTTCAATCCAGCATATCCAGAAGGTGTAATGTTAGCAATATTATTAATGAACGTATTTGCACCAACTATTGACCATTACGTGGTTCAAGGTAACGTTAAAAGAAGATTAAAACGTTTAAAAGTAAAAACAGCATAACAAATGGCAATTAATACAGATAAAAACTCATATACAGTACTATTCGCAACAGCTATGGTACTTATAGTTGGAGCTTTACTAGCTTTTGTGTCCTCTAATTTCAAAGAGCAAATTACTGAAAACAAGCGTATTGAAAAACAACAAAACATATTATATGCTTTAGGTGTTAACGAAAATGATGAAACAAGTGTTGAATTTGTTTCAAAATCAATTGTTGGAGAGGAATTTAAAAAATATATTACAAAACAATATGTTATTACAGGTACCAACGCTGTTGAAAATCCAAATGCATATTTAATAGATATTAAAAAAGAAGAAGCTGCAGCTAAAAATCCTTCATACGAAAGAAAACTTCCTTTATTTGTTGGAGAAAAAGATAATGCAACTTTTTATATTATTCCTGTTAGAGGTAAAGGATTATGGGATGCCATTTGGGGATATGTTTCTTTAGATGAAAACTTAGTTGTTCAAGGTGTATTTTTTGATCACGCTGGAGAAACACCAGGATTAGGTTCAAATATAAAAGAACGCTTTTTTATGGATGATTTTAAAGGTGAGCACATTTTAGATGGTAATAATACGTTTAAAGGTATTGAAGTTGCTAAAGGAAATGCTGACCCTAAAAACAACGATAAAACTGACAACGAAGTAGATGCTATAGCAGGTGCAACTATTACAGGGAACGGTTTAGCAGCAATGCTTAAAAAGGATTTACAGCTATACTTACCTTATTTAAAAACATTAAAAAAATAATTTATGGGACTTTTATCAAAAAAAGACGCAAAATTAATTACAGACCCATTAGCAGATAATAACCCAATTACCATACAAGTACTTGGTATTTGTTCTGCGTTAGCTATTACTGCAGACCTAAAAGCTTCCATAGTAATGGCAATAGCCGTACTATTTGTTTTAGCTATTGGAAACGTAGTAATTTCATTACTACGAAATATTATCCCTTCTAAAATTAGAATTATTGTTCAGTTAATTGTTGTAGCTGCATTGGTAATTATAGTAGACATTATTTTAAAAGCATTTGCTTATGAATTAAGTAAAACTTTATCCGTTTTCGTAGGGTTAATTATTACCAACTGTATTATCATGGGACGTTTTGAGGCGTTTGCTTTAGCGAATGGGCCTTGGAGATCATTTTTAGATGGCATTGGAAACTCATTAGGTTACGGAGTAATTTTGGTGATTGTTGGTTTCTTTAGAGAATTATTAGGTTCAGGTACTTTACTTGGAATTAAAGTTTTAGGTGATCCAATTGAAAAAACTGGCGTTTATGCTTATGGTTATGAAAATAACGGATTTATGTTGTTAGCGCCAATGGCATTAATAACATTAGGAATTATTATTTGGGTACAACGTTCAAGAAATAAAGCATTAATAGAAAATTAATATCATTAGCTTTTTGTTTTTTTTAAACAGAAACTAAATACTAAAACATATGGAACATTTAGAATTATTTTTTAAAGCAATATTCATAGATAATATGGTATTTGCAACATTCCTTGGAATGTGTTCGTACTTAGCCGTATCAAAAAAAGTTTCAACTGCAGTTGGTTTAGGTGCAGCGGTTATTTTTGTAATGGCAATTACTGTACCATTAAACTGGCTATTAGATCAATATTTATTACAAGAAGGTGCATTAAGCTGGTTAGGTGAAGAATATGCTGATTACGACTTAAGTTTCTTATCATTTATTATGTTTATTGCAACCATTGCAACAATGGTACAATTAGTAGAGATAATTGTTGAGAAATTTTCACCTTCATTATACAATTCACTAGGTATATTTTTACCTTTAATTGCTGTAAACTGTGCCATTTTAGGTGGTTCGTTATTTATGCAATCTCGTGAAATACCTACACTAGGTTTGGCCTTTAATTATGGAATAAGCTCTGGAATTGGTTGGTTTTTAGCAATTTTAGCAATTGCTGCCATTCGTGAAAAAATTAGATACTCAAACGTACCTGCTCCATTAAGAGGGTTAGGAATTACTTTTATTATCACTGGCTTAATGGCTATTGGATTTATGAGTTTTGGAGGAATGCTTACAGGTGGTGATGAAAAAGAAGAAACTACAGAAACTGCTTCTATTGAAGTTGTAGCGCCTTCTCAAGAAAGTAGTATTACAGAAGAGGTTGAAACTGTAGTTGACAGTACAACAATTAACGAACCTCAAATTATTGAATAAGGATGATATTAGCAGTAAACACAATAGGAATAATAGTAGCAACCGTTGCCGTATTTTTGATAATAACACTTTTATTAGTAACTCTTTTATTAGTTGTAAAACAAAAATTATCGCCTTCAGGTCCTGTAAAAATTAAAATTAACGGTGAAAAAGAAATTGAAGTACCATCAGGTAGTTCATTACTATCTACGTTAGGAAATGCAAAAATATTTTTACCTTCTGCTTGTGGTGGAGGTGGAACATGTATTCAATGTGAATGCCACGTAAACTCTGGTGGTGGCGAAGCTTTACCAACTGAAACTCCACATTTCACTAGAAAAGAATTACAGCACGGAGCACGTTTAGCTTGTCAGGTAAAAGTAAAACAAGATATGGATATTACCATTCCTGAAGAGGTTTTTGGCATTAAAAAATGGGAAGCAACCGTAGTTAGAAATTACAATGTAGCTTCTTTTATTAAGGAATTTGTTGTAGAAATTCCAGAAGATATGGATTACAAAGCAGGTGGTTATATTCAAATTGAAATTCCACCATGTGAAGTTGATTTTAAAGATATTGATATTACCGCACACCCTGAAGAACATGAAACACCTGATAAGTTTCAAGTTGAATGGGATAAATTTGGTTTATGGAGTTTGAAAATGAAAAACCCAGAACTAGTAGAACGTGCATACTCTATGGCTTCTTATCCTGCTGAAGGTAGAGAAATTATGTTAAACGTACGTATTGCAACGCCGCCTTGGGATAGAGCTAAAAACGGATGGATGGATGTGAATCCTGGGATTGCTTCATCATATATTTTCTCTCGTAAAAAAGGCGATAAAGTTACCATTTCTGGACCTTATGGTGAGTTCTTTATCAACGAATCAAATGCAGAAATGTTATATGTTGGTGGAGGTGCTGGTATGGCTCCAATGCGTTCTCATTTATATCACTTATTTAAAACTTTAAAAACTGGAAGAACAGTTACATATTGGTATGGTGGTAGATCAAAAAGAGAATTATTCTATTTAGATCATTTTTACGAATTAGAAAAAGAATTTCCAAACTTTAAATTCTATTTAGTATTATCTGAACCTTTACCAGAAGATAATTGGGTAAATAAAATAGATGCAAATGATACAAAAGGAGATGGATTTACTGGATTTGTGCATCAAGCAGTTATTGATGAATATTTATCAAAGCATGAATCACCAGAAGATATTGAATTGTATTTCTGTGGTCCTCCGTTAATGAATAAAGCTGTTCAAAAAATGGGAGAAGATTTTGGAATGCCAGATGAAAATATTAGATTTGATGACTTTGGAGGTTAATTTTTAGAACATCAATTTGATACAAATAAATAAAATCCGGTACTTTTGTATCGGATTTTTTATTTACTAAATATCAAAAAAAAATGAGTAGACCTTTATCTAAACAAGAAATACATAATTTAGCGATGAATATTGTTGGCAAAGATTTAGAAGCGAAAGGCTATGAGTTTATAGCCATTAATAGCAAGCTAAAAAGCAATCCACAATATGTTTGTATTGATAAAAATAATCAACGCTATTTTGTAGTTGTAAAAGCCTCATTAATTTCAGAATACGCATTAACCTATGATGTTATTTGGATGGAAACATTTAAAGCACATGCACGGCACAATAATGCTAAAGTAATTTTTGCCGGAGTTGGTTTAGCACATAAAAATGATACTACGCAACCTCCTTTTTTAAATGAAGAATATTTACTGCAATATGAAGGCTTACAATTATTAGATATAGAACTTAATTAAAAATATTAACAAAAAAAAGCCACGCAAATTGCGTGGCTTTTTTAAATAATGAGTTTTATAAATTACTCAATCTTATTTTCTAATAATTTGAAAAACTGATCTAATTTAGGCATTAAAACTATTCTAGTTCTTCTGTTTCTAGCTCTACCTTCAACAGTATCATTACTTGCTAATGGTTTATACTCACTTCTACCAGCAGCAACTAAACGGTCTGGTGCAATTTTAAAGTCATCTTGTAATACTCTAATAACTGAAGTAGATCTTTTAACACTTAAATCCCAGTTATCTTGAATTCCAGCTGTACTAATTGGTTTGTTGTCAGTATAACCTTCAACCATTACTTCTAAATTAGGTTGTGCAGCAATTACTTCAGCAACTTTTCCTAACACTCTTTTAGCTTCGCTAGAAATGGTAGCACTTCCACTTTTAAATAATAATTTGTCAGCTATGTTAATGTAAACAACTGTTTTCTCAACACTTACTTCAATGTCTTCATCATTAAATCCATCTTTTAATACTTTTTTCAATTGGAATCCTAAAGCTAAATTTATTGAATCCTTTTTATTCATAGCTTTTTGGATGTGTTGAATGTACTCATCCTTTTTACCCATTTGAGCAAGCGTTTCTTTAATGTTATCTGAAGCAGATTTAGATAACACTGTTAAATTGTCAACATACTCTAATGTTTTTTCTTTGTCTTTTTTTAAATCCAACACTCTTTGCTCCAGTGCTGAAAGTTTTCCTTCATTTTCTATTCTACATTTCATTAAATCGGCTTTGGCATCAACCAACTCCTGACTTGTTTTTTTATAATTCCCTTCTAATTCTGTGTATTTTTTTTGTGACACACATGAACTCAACACAACTGATGCTGTGATAATCAAAACTGATATTCTTTTCATAATAAAAATTGTTTAAATACTGAACAAATGTAGTAAAAAGACCACAATAAAATTAATTCATTTCAAATTTAAGAAATATTTATGATAATAATAAATTACTATCTTTACAGCCTATTTTTACTGACCTTTTAATATACAAAATTATAATGAAAAACGCCCTATATATATTAATTTTAATCGTATTTTTTTCATGTTCGGATAATAATTCCCTCGAATTAAAAACATTACAAGGGGAAGCCATAGGAACAACTTTTTCTATTAAATATTTATCAGATGATACTGTTAATTTTGAAGGAAAAATAGATAGTTTAATTACAGCAATTAACAAGTCTACCTCAACCTACATTCCTACTTCTGATATTTCAAAAATTAACGATGGTGATACCACTGTGGTGGTTGATGCGTATTTTCAAGAAGTTTTTAATAAATCGGCTAGAATTTTTAATGAAACTAACGGAGATTTTGATCCAACAGTTGGGATTTTAGTGAACGCATGGGGATTTGGACCAGAAAATGAAATTGCAGACTTAGACTCGCTTAAAATAGACTCATTACTCACTTTTGTAGGTTTTCATAAAGTGAGTTTAAACAATGGAAAAGTTAAAAAAATGTATCCTCAAATTTATTTCGATTTTAATGCCATTGGCAAAGGATATTTAGTTGATATTATTGGAAGACTTTTTGAACAAAACAATATTGCCAATTATATGGTTGAAATTGGTGGCGAAATTAGAGCTAGAGGTGTTAACCAAGATGGTGTTGCCTGGAAAATTGCTATTGAAAACCCAAATGAAGATGGCTCACGTTCATTTGCAACTGTAATTCAATTACATAATGAATCTATTGCTACTTCTGGAAATTATAGAAAATATAGAACAACACCTGATGGCAAAAAGTTTGTCCATACTATAAATACCAAAACTGGTTATGCAACTGAAAGTAATTTATTAAGTGCTTCTGTTATTTCAAAATCTGATTGTGCCGATGTTGATGGTTATGCTACAGCTTGTATGGCAATGGGATTAGAAAAAACAAAAGAATTTTTAAAAACACACACTGAATTAAAAGCCTTTTTAATTTATATTGATGAAAATGATCAATTACAAACGTACAAATCAGAAAATTTCGACAATTAAATTATTTAGTACAAATAGGTAAAATTTCGCCTTTCACCAAACAGTATTTTGTAAGTAATTCTTGTGAAAGCGTTTTGGAATAATCTATTTCATTTACAGTAAAACCAACAGCTCTTAATCTATCAAAATAATCTTTACCATATACACGAACATGGTCGTATTGTCCAAAGTGTTTTTTTCGTTCTTCTTTTGATGTTATTGAAAAATCTTCATAAGTAGTTTCCAGTGATAAATCTTGCGGAATTTGAAATATTCCCAAGCCACCAGGTTTTAAAACTCTATATAATTCACTCATTGCTTTTTTATCATCTTCAATATGTTCCAACACATGGTTACAAAACACTACATCAAATGAATTCTCTTCAAAAGGTAAATCGCAAATGTCTGCTTTTACATCCGCAATTGGCGAATACAAATCTGCAGTAGTATAATTAAGGTTTTTTTGAGATTTAAACACTTTTAAAAAACATTGTTCAGGTGCAATATGCAATACTTTTTTTGGTGCTGTAAAAAAATCTGTTTCATTTTTTAAATACAGCCAAAGTAACCGATGACGTTCCAAAGAAAGCGTGCTTGGTGATAAGGCATTTAGACGTTGTTGCCCATAACCATACGGTAAAAACTTTCTAAAGCTTTTATTATCAATTGGATCTGTAAATGTTGATCCTTTTAAATAATAAAAAATTAACGGACGCACCCAATAACTTACTTTTATAAGTATTGGTCTAGGAATAGTGTTGAGTATAAATTTAAAAACTTTCATTATAAGTTTTGTCTAAACTCATCTTCTTCACTGCTTACAATTCCTAAAGCTTCGTAAATATATTTAAATGTAGAAAGTAGTTCTGGTTTACCATTTACAATGGCAACATCGTGTTCAAAATGTGCACTTGGTTTTCCATCGCGTGTTAAAATAGTCCAACCATCTTTTAATTGATTTATTTGATGTGTTCCTAAATTAATCATAGGTTCAATAGCAACCACCATACCTTCCATAAACTTTTTACCTCTTCCTCTTCTGCCGTAGTTTGGCATTTCTGGATCTTCATGCATTGCTTTACCTAAACCATGTCCAACCAATTCTCTAACAACACCATATCCATGTTTTTCACAATAATTTTGAATAGCAAAACCAACATCTTCTACTCTGTTTCCAGATTTAAACTGTCTAATACCTTCATATAAACTTTGTTTTGTTATAGCTAACAGTTTTTTTACTTCTGGCGCAACTTCACCAACTTCAAAAGTATAAGCGTGATCTCCATAAAAACCATTTTTTAACGCACCACAATCAATTGATATAATATCGCCTTCAACTAACGGTTTGTCATTAGGAATTCCGTGTACAACTTGCGCATTTGGGCTCATACATAAGGTGTTTGGGAAATCGTACAAACCTAAAAATCCTGGAATTGCACCTTCGGCGCGTATAAATTCTTCAGCTAATTTATCTAAATATAAAGTGGTTACGCCCGGTTTTACTTCACCAGCTAACATTCCTAATGTTTTAGAAACCACTAGCGCACTTTCGCGCATTAACTCAATTTCTTCTCTCGTTTTAATTTTTATCATTTTCTTGAAAATTGGTTTTGCAAAGTTACTTTAAAAAAAAGAAAAACAAAGTGAAGTTAGTATCAATTAAAATAATTAAGAAAACGTTTTCGAAAGATGATTTTCGACAGTTTTTTAAAAGAATATGTTTGGTAAATTTGCACCACCAAACATTTAATATAATATTTATGTATAAATCAGTAACCGCAGAACAAGCAGTTAAAGTAATAAAATCAAACGATAGAGTATATATTCAGGCAGCAGCAGCAGCACCACAAGCTTTAATTAATGCAATGTCTGCAAGACATGAAGAATTAAGAGGCGTTGAAGTTTGTCATTTACATATTGAAGGTGAAACACCCTACGCAGATCCAAAATATAAAGATAGTTTTCATGTAAACTCACTATTTATTGGTAAAAACGTAAGACATACTATTAAGGCAGGAAACGGATCATACACGCCTGTTTTTTTAAGTGAAGTTCCTAATTTATTTAAAAGAAACGTATTACCTGTTGACGTAGCTTTAATTCAGGTTTCAACCCCAGATAAACATGGTTATTGCTCTTTAGGTGTTTCTGTTGAAGCAATTTTAGCAGTAATTGAAAACGCCAAACATGTAATTGCTCAAATTAATGATCAAATGCCACGAGTTCATGGTGAAGGATTAATTCACATTTCTGAATTGGATACTTTTGTTGAAGAAAGTGCGCCAATTCATGAATTTCACATGCCTACACCAACAACAATTGAAAATAAAATTGGTGATTATATTGCACAATTAATAGAAGATAGAAGTACTTTACAAATGGGTATTGGTTCTATTCCAAATGCCGTATTATCTCGCTTAGGAAATCATAAAGATTTAGGCTTACATACCGAAATGTTTTCTGATGGAGTAATTGATTTAATTTTAAAAGATGTGATAAACGGAAACTACAAAGGTATAAATGCAGGTAGAGCATTAACTACATTTTTAGGAGGATCTAAACGTTTATATGATTATGTAGATGATAACCCATTTATTGAAATGCGTTCATGCGATTATACAAATAATGTAGTTAATATTAGACAAAACCCAAAAATGGTGGCTATTAATTCTGCTATTCAAGTAGATTTAACTGGGCAAGTTTGTGCAGATTCTATTGGTGCTAATATGTTTTCAGGTGTTGGTGGACAAATGGATTTTATTAGAGGCGCGTCATTAAGTGAAGGTGGAAAAGCCATTATTGCATTGCCTTCTGTTACCAATAAAGGGATTAGTAGAATTGTACCATTTTTAAACACAGGTGCTGGGGTTGTAACTACAAGGGCTCACGTACAATATATTGTTACTGAATATGGCGTTGCAGATTTATATGGGAAAACAATTAGTCAGCGCGTTAAGGAATTAATAAAAATTGCGCATCCAGACTTTAGAGAAAGCATGGCTAAAGAATATTTTGATGCCACTAAATAATACTTTTTAATTAATATTATAGTAAAAAAAATGGGATATATATCCCATTTTTTTTGTTAAAAATCAAAATACCAATTAAAAACATCTGTTTTTAAACCAAATGAAATCCACGTATTATTTGTTTTATTAAAAGTTGTTGTTGGCACATCTGGGTTAAAATTTCTAAATGTTACACTTCCAAACAATTTTAAATTTGTTGCAGGATTTACCAAATACCCCACTTGTACATCTGCTATAAATATTTTAGCTGCATTTCCTTGACCAATGGTATTTCCGTAATCATTTGCTCTTTCATCATTATCTCTATAAATATTTCCTCCATAGCTAAAAGAATCTGTTGAAGAATTAAAATCGAACCCTTTTTTTCCAAAAACTAATTTTGAATTTGCAAACCATCTATCTTTGGAATATTGAGCAATTCCAACAAACTCATTAAAGTTTGATCCCCACAAATGCGCCAAAGGCTGATTATTATGTCCGTAATTATAATTCAATTCATCATGAGAATAGGTATACGGTCTAACTGAATTATATTCTGCTTGTAAGTACAAATTATCAATAGAAAAAGCATTGTAATATTTTGCACCAATTTGAATTCCATTTTTATTTGCCCACCAACCATTATTACTTGTAATTTCTGAAATTCTAAATTCATCAATTATCAATTGAGAATAAATAGAAATATCTTTCATTTTATATTTTAAACTTAAACCTAATAACGAATTTCCGGCTCTTGATCCGGTAGAAAATTCAACAGCCGTATAAAAAATTAACGGATTTAAATAATTAAAATCAAAACCTCTTCCGTTGGCATTATCCCAAATAACACTTTCAAACAAACCAATATTTAAGTTTTTAGTTGCATTCCAGCTTAAATAATGCATTGCAATATATTTTTGTTTATACGCACCTTCTTCGGTTAATTCAGGTCGTACATCCTGCATGGTCATAAACAAGTTGGTGTATTTAATTTTCCAAAAACTAGTGTTTATTTTAAAAAATGGATATGGAGAAGCTGCATCTGATAAAAACAAGGATCGATAACCATCACCAATAAAATTTTTACCATTTCCAAGTTGAAAATTAAAATATTTATTTGGCGAATATGATAAATATGCTTCAGCAACTGGATAATCGTAAGCATCAGATTTAAATGCTTTTGCAATTCCTCTGCCAGGAATAATTGCAGGATTTCCTCCATCAGGCTTTATTGAATTTGCATACTCATTAAAGTACGTGGCAAATCTGCCTTGGCTTTCATAAAAACTTGTTGAAAAACTGAAATTTTTACCTATAGCACCATTTACTGTTATTGCACGTGTATTGTTAAATGTACTAACGCCTTCACTATCTTTTCCAATTTGTAAATCAACCACTGGGTCAATTGTAAACCAATAACCGTTGCCTTTTACAAAAGCCATGTGTTCGTTCAATAATTTTTTACCAAACCAAGTTTCTTTACGTTTCACCAACTTATTTTTTTGCGCATCTAAATCAATATATTTATTCACTTCATTATAAACAAAAGGCTTAACCGCAGTATGTGTATTATCTGATTGATTTAAAAAATAATCAAAATTACTGTATACTTCATGAGTGAACGGAATATTTAAATCGCTGTTATGTTCTGGAAATAAGGTGCTTTTTGATATAACAATCTCAGTAGCTTTCTTTATCTCATAAGCTGTAATTTCTGGTTGTTTTTCAACTGTTTTTTTAACAATAGTTGTTGGCTTATTATTTTCAATAGGAATAGCTATAGGAAATACAAATTGCATTTCTATTGGATGATTATTATACGTTGCCGGACTAATTTTTGGAAAAGTTTCAAAAATACGTTCAATTTCTACTTTAAATTCTTTGTAAGGAGAATTTACATATATTACTTTAAAATTTCCTGTTGAAGTAACTACAAAAACAACATTTATAGTATCTGTAAAATTATCATTTTTAATTGTTTCAGGTAGCTTAAATTCATTTACAACCAACTTTTTTACCTCATTATTAAAGCAATTGGGCAGCGTTGCAATGTCTAAAGAATCACACGATGGAAAAACTGGATATTTTTCAATTTGTGAAAATGCTGAAAGACTGATTAAAATAAAAAGAAAATTTAAAATAGATTTTTTCATTGTAAATACTTACTGAATTTTTTGAACGCTATTATTTAACAATTGATATTTTTCACCACTTTCTTCGCAAATTGCAAATCCTTTTTCATCAAAATGTAACCGATGTCCGTATTCACTAATCCAACCAATTTGTTTTGATGGATTTCCAACAACCAAGGCATACGGTAAAACTGGCTTTGTAACTACTGCTCCTGCACCAATTAACGCGTATTGCCCAATTTCATTGCCACAAATTATAGTAGCGTTTGCGCCAATACTTGCGCCTTTTCTTACCAAGGTTTTTTTAAATTCATCTCGTCTAATTATCGCGCTTCTCGGATTTATAACATTTGTAAAAACCATTGACGGACCTAAAAAAACATCATCTTCACAAATAACGCCAGAATATATTGATACATTATTTTGTACTTTTACATTTTTACCCAAAACAACTTCTGGCGAAATCACCACATTCTGACCGATATTGCAATGTTCTCCAATTATTGAATTCGGCATCACATGGCTAAAATGCCAGATTTTTGTACCTTTTCCAATGGTACAACCTTTGTCTATAACTGCCGTTTCGTGTGCAAAAAAAGTATCCATATTAATAACCAGCTTCAGCTTTCCCTCCGTCTGCAATTAATTTTGCTGAAGAAGTTCCAATTCTTGTAACACCCATTTCAACCATTTTCACTGCATCATCATAGTTTCTAACACCTCCGGCAGCTTTTGCAGGTAATGGTTTTGCATTTTCAACAATTAATTCCATAGCTTCAAAAGTTGCTCCGTTTGGCTTTCCTTCGTCTGTTTTAAAAAATCCGGTAGATGATTTTACAAAAACTTTTGCTGCGTTTTCTTCTCCAAAGTTTTCTAAAACTACATCGCGTATTAATTGCGTTAATGTAATGATTTCTTCATTTGTTAAGGCGGCAATTTCAATAATCCATTTTGCAACTTTATTAGCATCTAAAGCTAATTTGGTTCCTTTAAAAACTTCCGCTTTTACTAAATTAATTTTCTCTTCTTTAAAAGCTGTATAATTTACAACATAATCTAATTCATCTACATCGTCTTTTACAGCTTGTGAAGCCTCTTTAAGCTTTTCATCGGTGGTATATGTGCCTTCATGAAAACCAATAACAGTTCCAATTAAAACGTTAGCATTTGCTTTTGAAATCATTTCTCTTGCCATTGCAACATATTCAGGACGAATCATGGCCAATTTAAAATCGTTTTCAATAGCTTCATTTATAAGCGCTTGTACATTTTTTTTGGTTTCTTCTTCTGAAATGTTAGCTTGCTTAGCAGTTTTAAGATAGGTTGAATCTAAATATTGATTGATATTAATTTTATTCATTTTTTTAAATACTTGTTTTATAAAACAAATATAAACTTTTTAAAACCATCACTATAAAAAAAATCCCGCGATTGCGGGATTCAAAATTTAAATTACAAATTATTCTACTTTAAATACAATTGGAAGGCCATAGCTTACCGAAACTGCTCTGCCTCGTTGTTTTCCAGGAGTCATTACTGGTAATAATTTTACAACTCTAATTGCTTCTTCTTGTAATTTTTTATGTGGTGCTCTGGCCTGAATGTCAGTAATATGTCCAGTATTATCTATTTTAAACATTACAAATATTTTTTGAATAGTTCCTGAATGCAAACCTAATTCAGAAGCCAACTCTATATTGAATTTTTTGGAAACAAATTTTGTAACCTCATTAGAAAAACAATCTCTTTTTTCTTGTTTAGTTCCTTTACAACCAGGGAAAATTGGAACATCTTCAATAATCATAAAAGGGACATCTTCAACTACAGTTTCTTCTTCCTCATCAACTACCATTAATTGTTTATCAAGATTTACAACGACCGCATCTGAAACATCTAATTCTGTTGATTCTATAATACTTTCTTGAACTTCAACCGCATCATCAACTTTTAAAATTCTTTCGGAAATTACTGTTTTAGTAGCTTGTGGTTCTTGAATTTCTATGGGCTTTATTTCAATTGTATTTTCAACATCATCAACACCAACAAATGTGCTATTTAAATCTTTTATTTCTGATGGGTATGATTTAAAATTGATGAATTCATACACTATAAAAAGCGATAGAACCAAGCCTAATTCCATTAAAATTTTTGAATAATTTTCGAGTGCTGCGTGTGGATATTTTTTAATTTCCATGATGACCTTATTTAAGTTCAACAAGAATAAAATGAGTACGCTGTTATAAAACAGTTGAAGTATATAATGCAGGTTTTTTGCAAAAACAAGATGTTTATAAATGCAACACCTTGCAAGATGAATTTCACTATTAAAGGTACAACATTATTAAATGATACACAATTTTTTAAACAAAAAAACCAGCATAAATACTGGTTTTTATAAGCTATTGCACTTTAAATATAATTGGAACAGCGTACCTTACTTTTACAGGCTTTCCATGTTGTTTACCCGGCTCCATTTTTGGCAATAAACTAATTACTCTTATAGCCTCTTGCTGCAATCTTTTATGTGGTGCTCTGGCTTCAATATCAATTATATTTCCGTTTTTATCAATTTTAAAAAGTGTATAAATTCTTTGAATTCCAGGCGCTAAACCTAATTCGCCAGCTAATTGATTATTAAATTTTTTATTGATGTATTTCGCTATTTCTTCAGAAAAACAAGCTTTACGTTCTTCATTTGTGCCTTTACAACCTGGAAAAAGTGGGGCTTCTTCTAAAAATTTAACATCAAAAAAATCATCTTTTGGGTTAATATCAACATCTTTTGGCACTTCTACCAAGGTATTCGGATCAAATGGCGCATCAATATCTGGAGTAATGAAATCTGTTTCATCAATGTTAGCATCATTTTTTTCTAGCTTAATATCTACCAAAATTTGCTTTTGTTTTGGCTGAACTTGTTTTGGTGGTTCAATTTTATACACTATTATTGGTGGAGTATTGTCTATTAAATGGTTATCAAAACCTGATAAAACAGCTAATTCATTATTAAAAGTTTTGTTTTGAATAAGTAAATACACTACAAAAAGTGATAATACTAACCCTAATTGCGTAAATAATTTACTGTAATTCTCTAAATTTGCTTTAGGGTGTTTTTTGATTTCGTAATTTTTCTTTGAAAAGTTCATAATATTAGGTTTTTATGTTCCTCTATTTTACTTTGAACCTTTAGTTAATTGGATTGAGTGGAATTAAAAAAATTAATTTTGGTTTAAAAAATAAAATATAGCAACTGTTAATATTTTGTTAATATCAAGAAACATACCAAAAAAGAAGCTGCATTAAAATGCAGCTTCTTTCTTATTTTTTACTCTTATTTTAATTTATGGTAAGCTGTTAATTAAACTTTCTAAAGCCGTTTGAGTTGTTGGGCTTAAACTTGAGATAACTTCTATATGATCATCAACTATGGTTGTTCCTTGCATTGCGTAATAAACTTGACCATCAATTTCTGTTACAACTATAATATGCACTTCTAACCCAATTGGAATTAACCCGTAATGTTCTGTAAACATTTCATTGGTTTCATTATAAACATCCATTCTTGCAATTGCTGTATTTTCACCATCATAGTATAAAAATACTGCACAATTATCTGCATCATATCCTTCAGGAACATCAACAAAAATCTCAGTTTTTGGACCCGTAAAGCTATACCATCTGTCTAAATTTGACCAACCAAAACTTCCTAAATCAAAATTGTAGGTTGCCATAACTCCATTTGCACCTTGCGCTTCTCTAAACTCAACTCCATCAGGTTCACCGTTATTATCTTCATCTGCTTCCACCCAATTATCTGTATCATTTAAATCATCTCCAGCTCTAAACAATTTCATATTCCAATCCATATCACCTGGGGCAACATTTCTACTAGTTACTTCTATCATTCCTAAAAGTTCTAATTCATTTGCACCTTGCTTTGCATCAATAAAAAACTCACCTGCTGATTTTAATGCTTCTTTATCTCCATTAGCTCTTTCTCCTAATGTGGACATATTTTTTAATATGATATCTGATTTGTCGTATATTTCAATTAACTGAACGGTTACATTTCCTGTTACCGGTGATCCATTAAGTCCAAATACATTTGGCGGAAAATTTACTTTTGTTCCTTGTGATCCTGTTATAATTCCTCCTGAAGCTGCATCTACAGTAAATTCTTCAACATCATCAATTCTATTATTTTCAAAACGATTATTTAAAGCGATGCCATTTGGCTGAGGTTGGTAAGGTTCAACTTCATTATCTGGCATACAACTTCCAAAAAATACTACTATTGATAATCCAATTACATTTTTTAAAATTTTGTTCACTAGTTTACTAGAATTCAAGTTTGTGAAATTTTGTGTTTGTGTTTTCATAATTTATTGTTTTTAAAATTTTTAATATTTGTTTTATACCTATATATCAACTGTACTTTTATTTTGTTACCCATGTTTTTAAGTTTTTTTTAAAATATTATTTTTTGATACGGATAAGGCATAAAAAAAGAGCCATCTAAATACTTAGATAGCCCTTTCCACTAGCAATTAACCTATTTCTAACTGTTCACTAATTGCAATATTTTTATGGTAATCCGTTTATTAAACTTTCTAAAGCCGTTTGTGTAGTTGGACTTAAATTTGTAAATACTTCAATATGATTATCTACAACTGTTGTTCCTTTAATTGCATAATGCAACTCTCCATCAATTTCTGTTACTACTATAATATGTACTTGTTGCCCAATTGGAATTAACCCATAATGTTCTGTAAACATCTCTAAATTAGTATCCCAAATATCCATTTTAGCTAAAGCGGTTGGTTCACCGTCGTATGATAAATACACCGCACAATTATCTCCATTATATCCTTCTGGTACATCTACATAAATTTCAGTTTTAGGACCTGTAAAATTATACCATCTGTCAAGGTTTGTCCACCCAAATGAACTAATATCAAAACCATACGTTACATAACTACCTCCAGCAGTATTTTTACCTTCACGCACTTCAGGTTTATCATTTATTCCATTATTATCTTCGTCTGCTTCTACCCAATCACAATCATCATCTATACCGTCGCAATCATTATCTAATCCTCCTCTAAAAATTTGCATTGCACCATCAAAATTTGTTGGATCTATTTCTCTACTGGTAATAGTTGCCTTTTCTAGCAATTCCAATTCATTTGCTCCTTGCTTAGCAGCAACAAAAAATTCTCCTGCCGATTTTAAAGCTTCTTTATTTCCGTTAGGTCTTTGCCCTAATGTAGATTTGTTTTTAAGTAACATTGAAGCTTTATCATAAATTTCAAGTAATTGTACGGTTACATTTCCTGTTACTGGAACTCCATTTATTCCAAAAGAATTTGCTTGAAACTGAACTTTGGTTCCTTGTGCTCCTATTACAATTCCTCCAACAGATGCGTCTAATGTAAACTCCTGAATTGCATTATTTCTGTTATCTAAAAAGCGTTCGTTTAATGCTTGTCCGTCTGGTTGTGGTTGGTAAGGTTCAACTTCATTATCTGGCGTACAACTTCCAAATAAAAGAATGATTGATAAACCAATAGCATTGCTTAACATATTAGTTACTGTTTTACTGTTTTTGAATTTTTGAGTTAGTGTTTTCATAATTATAAATTTTAAGTGTTTTTTAAATTTGTTTTATATCAACATATCAACACACTTTTAAATTTGTTACCCCTTATTCTGAAAAAAATTTTAAATTAGCTGAAACTAACTATTTTAAATGGACATAAAACCACACGATGATCATATATATATAGAAGCACTTTTGAAGAACGACAGCAAAGTGCTCTCTACATTATATGCAAAATTTTCACCCAAAATTGTTGGCTATATAAAAAATAACAGCGGTGATGAAGATGCTGCACAAGATATTATTCAAGAAACTTTAGTTACCATTTATCATCAAGCAAAAGAGAAAAAATTTATACTTACATGTCCTTTTGATGCTTATTTTTTTTTATTATGTAAAAGACGTTGGTTAAATGAACTTAAAAAAAGAGGTAATAATAGGGTAACAATTATTGATGATATTACATCTATTAGTGAAGAGCAAGAACAGCAAGTTGAAGAAACTGAAATTTTTGAACAACAACATCAATTATTTGAGTTAAAATTTAAAGAATTAGGTGAAAAATGTCAAGAATTATTAAAAGCCACTTTTAAAATAAAATCTATGGAAGAAGTTGCTGATTTTTTAGGTGTAACTTATGGATATGCTCGTAAGAAGAAATCACAATGTATGGGGAAATTAACCCAACTTGTGAAAAATTCGAATGAATTTAATCAACTAAAAGCGTATTAAAATGGACGAAGCAAAATACATCCTATTCGATAAATATTTAAATAATGAACTGACTTCTGTTGAACTAAAATCTTTTGAAGATCAATTAGTTTCTGATGCAGATTTTAAGCACGAGTTTGAAATATACAAAGCCTTAGAAACTTCATTGGCTGCAAAATTTGAAAATGAACAAGAGGAAATTGAGTTAAGAAAAACACTTCAAAGTATAGGAAATCAACATATAAAAGCACCTAAAAAAGAAACAAAAGTTATTCCGTTATTTAATTATAAAAATTTATTGGTTGCAGCCAGCATTGCTGTATTAATTGGATTATTTATTTTTAACAACGGCAATCCGGTTTATGGTGATTTTGCAAATCATAACGCTTTAGAAATAGTTGTGCGAAGTGAAAATAATCAAGCCGTTGTTGCTGCAGAAGAAGCTTTTAATTCAAAGAAATATGAGGAAGCTTTACAACAATTAACTATTTTGTCTGATGAATATTCTGAAGATGTTGAAATTGAATTGTATAAAGGAATTTGTAATTTAGAGTTAAATAATTATACCGAAGCAAATCAAATTTTTACAGAAATTAGCAATGGAAAATCATCATTTTCAACCACAGCAACTTGGTACAAAGCGCTTATGTATTTAAAACAAGAAAAAATGGAGAATTGTAAAAAAGTATTACAAACTATTCCAGAAAGTGCTGAAGAATACACACAAGCTCAAAAATTATTAAAAAAATTATAATATAACTCCTCCTTAATTGGAAAGTTTTTTATGCATAAATTTTCTTAATGATTTTCTGTACTTAAAACAATCGTTTATTTTTGCAACATGATTATTACAGATACGCACACACACTTATATAGTGAACAATTTAATGAAGATAGAAATGAAATGATTCAACGTGCTATTGATGTTGGCGTTTCTCGCTTTTTTATTCCAGCTATAGATTCTACCTATTTAAATGCAATGTTAGATTTAGAAACTGCATTCCCTGAAAATATTTTTTTAATGATGGGTTTACATCCAACTCACGTAAAGGAAAACGTAGCAGAAGAATTGGCTTTTGTAAAAACTTGGTTAGATAAACGTAAATTTTATGCTGTTGGTGAAATTGGCATCGATTTATATTGGGATAAAACATTTTTAAAGCAACAACAACACGCCTTTAAAACGCAAATACAATGGGCGAAAGAAAAGAATTTACCAATTGTTATTCATTGCAGAGATGCTTTTGATGAAATTTTTGAAGTTTTAGAAACAGAAAATGATGATAAATTATTTGGAATATTTCATTGCTTTTCGGGAAATTTAGAGCAAGCCAAAAAAGCCATTTCATACAATATGAAATTAGGAATTGGTGGTGTTGTTACGTTTAAAAATGGAAAAATAGATCAATTTTTAAATGAAATTCCTATGGAACATATTGTTTTAGAAACTGATGCTCCGTATTTAGCGCCAACACCTTTTAGAGGAAAAAGAAACGAAAGTGGTTATATTACCAAAGTTTTAGATAAATTAGTGGATATTTATAACTTAAGTCCGCAAGAAATTGCAGCAATAACTACACAAAACTCTAAAAACATATTTGGAATCTAATAAAATTACATATTACAAAACACCTATTGGAACAGCAAAAATTGTTGGTGATGAAAATGGAATTTCTTCTATTTCTGTTATTGATGAGCAAATAGAAACTTCAAAAAAAACACCAGCTTGCTTAAAAGAATGTGTACAACAATTAGATGAATATTTTAAAGGTACAAGAACCGAATTTACTGTAAAGTTAAATGCAAAAGGAACCAAATTTCAGCAAAAAGTTTGGAACGAATTATTAAATGTTCCCTTCGGGAAAACCAAAACATATTTAGAACAAAGCAAACAATTAGGCGATGTAAAGGCTATAAGAGCAGTGGCTTCTGCAAACGGAAAAAACCCAATTTGGATTCTAATTCCTTGCCATAGGATAATTGGAAGCAACGGATCATTAACTGGTTACGCAGGTGGAATTTGGCGAAAAAAATGGTTATTAGAACACGAAAATCCATCAACACAACAATCATTATTTTAAACTATTTTTGTAAAAAGCACGTTAGTTTAAAAAATGAAAAAAGGTTTCTTCTTATTATTTTTAATTTCCACTGTGCCCTTGTTCGCTCAAACCGAATTGAGTTCAATAATTAAAAAAAAATACAACGTAAAAAATGATACTATACAAATTTCTCCTGTTAGCATTAGTCCTTATGGCTTTAAGGTATTATCGGATTTACAAACGGAAATAGATACATCTAACTATACTATCGATTTTTCAACTGCACTTTTAACTTTTAAACCAAACCTTCAACCCAAACCAACTGAAGTAACAATAGAATTTACACCTTATCCAGATTTTTTAACTAAAACATATTCTGTATTCAATAAAAAATTAATTGTTCCAAACACCACCTTTGAAAATAAATTATTTAGTTTACCTACTAACTATCAAAAATCAACTTACAAACCTTTTGATGGGTTAAATACAAGTGGAAATATAACACGAGGTTTAACCGTTGGAAACAATCAAAATGGTGTTACAAATGCTACGTTAGACTTACAAATTGAAGGAAAATTATCCGACAAAGTAACTTTAAAAGCCTCTATAATTGACACCAATTTACCCATTCAGGAAAATGGAAATACGTATAAATTAAATGAATTTGATAGAGTTTTTATTGAATTAGCGAGTGATACTTGGCAAATTAATGCCGGTGATATTTATTTAAACAATACCGAAACTTCATTTTTACGATTTCATAAAAAAGTATCTGGCCTTGCCGTAAACGCACAAATTAAAAACGAAAATTCTGAAATTAATATTGAAACATCTGGCGCAATTGTAAAAGGTAAATATAAAAAGATACAGTTTAACGGAAGAGAAGGAAACCAAGGTCCGTATAGCTTATCTGATTTAAACGATAGTTACATTTTAATTTTATCAAATACAGAACAGATTTATGTAAACGGAATTCAATTAAAAAGAGGTGAAGAAAACGATTATACGATAGATTATAATACGGCGGAGGTTACTTTTTCAACCACATTTCCTATTACGGCAAATATGAGAATTACTGCTGAGTATCAATACACCGATAGAGTTTACACGCGTTTTGTAACATATAATAACATAGATTATAACACCGAAAAACTTTCTGTAAGTGGTTATTTTTATAATGAGAACGATTTAAAAAATCAGCCATTAGAACAAGATTTATCTGATGAACAAAAACACTTATTAGCCAATGCTGGAAACAATAAAAGTTTGATGGTTTCACCTTCTGCTTATGAAGACAGTTTTTCTGAAGATAAAATTCAATACAAAAAAACAACCATTGGAACTGCTGAAGTATTTGAATATTCTACTAATGAAACAGATCAATTGTATAATGTTTCATTTACGTATGTAGGCGAAAATTTAGGAAATTACACCTTAAAAGATATAGTTGCTTATGGTAAAATTTATGAGTATGTAGGCGAAAATTTAGGAAATTATAATCCAGTTATACAGTTAACTGCGCCAGATAAATTACAATTATTTGTACTAAAAACTTTGTACAAACCAACACCAAAAACAACGGTAAATATTGAAACTGCTCTTAGTAGCAACGATCAAAATTTATTTTCTACTATTGATGATGAAAACAATAAAGGATTGGCTACAAAAATTGGTTGGGAACAAATATTGTTGCAAAAAAAATGGGAATTAAAAAGCAACTTGAAGTTTGATTATTTAAACGACCATTTTACAAGTATAGAACGCATTCAACCTGTTGAATTTAATAGAGATTGGAATATTGAAACTATTGACGGAACTCAAAAATTGCTTAATACTTCTTTACAACTTTCAAAACAAAAAAATAAGGTTATTTATGAATTTGAAAACTTAAAGTTTGGCGACTTTTTTACGGGGAACAAACATCATTTTTATGGAAATTTATTTATAAACAACCTTTCTGTAACATTTAACAATAGTATTTTAAATAGTGAATCAGCTTTAGAAAATGGTGTTTTCTCAAGAAATTTTATAGCAGCAAAATACCATTTAAAAAAAAGTTGGTATGGCGTTTTGTTTAATGCTGAAAACAATAAAAAAAGGGTAAATGAGCGTGGAACATACTCTAATTTAAGTCATAAATTTAACGAATACGAAGCTTTTTTAGGTGTTGGAGATTCCACAAAAGTATTTAGTCAAATTGGTATAAATTTTAGAACAACAGATAGTATTCAAAATAATAGATTTGAACGTGTAAATAACGCCAAAACGTATTATATAAAATCTACGTTTATCAACTCTAAAACCGCCAATTTAAATACTTATATTAATTACAGAACGGTTGAAAATGCGAATTACAAAAATGAGGAATCTTTAAATTCTAAAATTGTATATCAACAACAACTTTTTAAACAATTTTTAAGCTTAAGTACCACTTATCAAACATTGTCTGGTAATTTACCACAACAAGACTATACCTATATTAAAACAGAACCAGGGCAAGGTTTTTATACTTGGATAGATTATAACAACAATGAAATTAAAGAATTAAATGAGTTTGAAATTGCACAATTTCCTGATCAGGCAACTTATTTGCGTGTTATTTTACCCACTGTAAAATATATTGCAACACATCAAAATAAATTTATACAATCCATTGCTATTAATCCTCAACAATGGAATTTAAAAAAAGGAATTCAAAAACTTTTTTCCTATTTTTATAACCAAACCGCCATATTAATTGATAATAAGCAAAAAAAACAAACACATTTTAACCTCAACCCTTTTGATATTACTAATGACAATTTAATTGGATTAAATTTTAACGTAAACAATAACTTTTATTTTAACCGCGGTAAAAAACATTATTCTACCACCTATAATTATATAAATTCTCAAACTAAAAATACAACTACAATTGATAATTTAGAGAATAATTTAAAACTTCATAAACTAGAATTTGAACATAAACTTGGCAATTTTTGGCAATTAAATTTTGAAGTTAGTAATGCTAAAAACACTACAAATTCGTTAAATTATGTAAATAGGAATTACAAACTAAATAACAATTCTATTTTTCCAAAAATCTCCTATTATTATACTGATAATGTGTTTGTTTCTATTTTTTATGAATTTAAAAACAAGGAAAATAAACTTGGGGATTTTGAAACTTTGAAACTTCAAAATATAGGTTTTCAAACAAATTATGCCAATGGTGAAAACTATTTATTAAAAGCTGAAATAAACTTATTTAAAAATAAATTTACTGGTAATAACAATTCGCCAGTTGGCTATCAGATGTTAGAGGGTTTGCAGCCTGGAAATAATTATACTTGGAGTTTACTTTTTTACAAAAAATTAAACTCATTTTTAAATTTAAACATCAACTATTTAGGCAGAAAAAGTGAAACCTCAAAAACAATTCATACAGGAACAATTCAATTAAAAGCATTATTTTAATAAATAATTGCATTTGGTTTAATTATTGCTATTATATTTGAAAAAATTATTAAACCATATTTTATGAAGAGATTTCTATTTAGCTTAGTATTTTTAACCGTTAGTTTAGGCTTATTTGCTCAAAATGAAACAAGCCAAAATGAATTAAAAATTAACATGTCCAATTTAATAGGTTTTAAATGGCTTGATGTTGGTTATGAAAGAATTTTAAATGAAGAATCTTCAATTGGTATTGGCACACTTATTAGTTTAGACCATAGTGTTGATGGATTAGATGAATACAGAACTTTCTCATTAACTCCATACTACAGACATTTTTTCTCAAATAATTATGCACAAGGCTTTTTTGTTGAAGCTTTTACAATGTTGCATTCTGGTGAAGATGAAGAGTACTATAGTAATTCTGGTCCTTACGATACTATAACAAAAGATACATACACCGATTTTGCTGTTGGAATTTCTGTAGGTGCTAAATGGGTTACTACTCGTGGTTTTGTTGCTGAAATTTATGCTGGTATTGGTAGAGACATGTTTAACCAAAGTGATATTGAAGTTGTCGGTCGTGGAGGAGTTTCAATTGGTTATAGATTTCAATAATTAAGATACAACATAAAAAAAGCCGAGAAATTTCTCGGCTTTTTTTATGTTGTATAAAGTGTAATTAATCAGCTAAAATAATTACTTTATTATCTTTCATTTCAATTGTACCACTTTTTATTGGTAAACTAAACTCGCCTTTAATACTGTTAAATTTATTGGTATACTGTTCTTTAATTTTAACATTAGAACCTTTAAACTTAACCAAACCTTCTACTAATAAAGATACAATTGGCGCGTGATTATTTAACATTTGAAATTCACCATTTACACCCGGAACTGATATTAATTCAACTTCAGTATTCAATAATGTTGCTTCTGGTGATACTATTTCTAAAATCATTTTATCTAGTTTTTAGTTGTTAGTTTTTAGTTGTTAGTTTAAGTAGAATTCAACTTAAAACTTATAACTAAAAATTTAAACCTTTTTAAGCTTCAGCTAACATTTTTTCTCCTGCATCAATTGCATCTTGAATTGATCCTCTTAAGTTAAATGCAGCTTCAGGATATTTATCTAACTCACCATCCATAATCATATTAAATCCTTTAATAGTGTCTTTAATGTCAACTAAAACACCTGGGATTCCTGTAAATTGCTCAGCTACGTGGAAAGGTTGTGATAAGAAACGTTGTGCTCTACGAGCTCTGTGTACAACTAATTTATCTTCTTCAGACAATTCTTCCATACCTAAAATGGCAATAATATCTTGTAATTCTTTATAACGTTGTAATAATTCTTTTACACGTTGTGCACAGTTGTAATGTTCTTTTCCTAAAATTTCAGGAGTTAAAATTCTTGAAGTAGAATCTAATGGATCTACTGCAGGATAAATACCTAACTCAGCAATTTTACGAGACAATACAGTTGTTGCATCTAAATGGGCAAATGTTGTTGCAGGCGCAGGATCCGTTAAATCATCCGCAGGTACGTATACCGCTTGTACTGATGTAATAGAACCATTTTTTGTTGAAGTAATGCGCTCTTGCATTGCACCCATTTCTGTAGCTAACGTTGGTTGGTAACCAACCGCTGACGGCATACGACCTAATAACGCCGAAACCTCAGAACCAGCTTGTGTAAAACGGAAAATATTATCTACGAAAAACAGTACATCTTTTCCTTGTCCTTCTCCAGCACCATCTCTAAAATATTCAGCAATAGTTAAACCAGATAAAGCAACACGTGCACGTGCTCCTGGAGGTTCATTCATTTGTCCGAAAACAAAGGTTGCTTTAGATTCTTTCATTCCTGGTTTATCAACTTTAGATAAATCCCATCCTCCATCTTCCATAGAGTGCATAAAATCTTCACCATATTTAATAATTCCAGATTCTAACATCTCTCTTAAAAGGTCATTTCCTTCACGAGTTCTTTCACCAACACCAGCAAATACTGATAAACCACCGTGACCTTTTGCTATATTGTTAATTAATTCTTGAATTAATACTGTTTTACCAACTCCGGCACCACCAAATAATCCAATTTTACCTCCTTTTGCATAAGGCTCAATTAAATCTACTACTTTTATTCCTGTAAATAATACTTCTGTTGAAGTTGATAATTCATCAAATTTTGGGGCTTGACGGTGGATTGGTAATCCATTAACACCATCTTTAGGTAAATTACCTAAACCATCAATTGCATCTCCAATTACATTAAACAGTCTTCCATAAATATCTTTTCCAACTGGCATTTGAATTGCATTTCCTGTTGCAACAACTTCTGTACCTCTACTTAAACCATCAGTTGAGTCCATTGATATTGTTCTAACGGTATCTTCTCCAATATGAGATTGAACTTCTAATACTAATATTGAACCGTCCTTTTTAACAATTTCTAACGAATCGTATATTTTTGGAAGAACTGATTCAGAACCAAATTCAACGTCGATAACTGGACCAATAATTTGCGCAACTCTACCTGTAATCTTTGTCATTACTTTAACTGTTTATAATTTAGATAATTAATCTTTTTAGTTTGATCGTATTTTTCAGGTTGCAAAGATAGTTTTTTGATTTTATTTTGAAAAAAAAATATGCTGCTTTTTTGAAAAAAGAAACGCTCTAAAAATATTAGAGCGTTATTTATGAATAAAATACTTTACTATTTTATGGATTAATTGTCCACGAAATATAATATTGAGAACCAATTCTACCAGTACCAGGAGCGCTTGCATATTCTTTACCTCCTAAATTAGCACCTCCAACTTTGAATACTGATTTCCATTTTTCAACAGTATAATTAACTTGAGCATCAACAACAGTTTTTGCTTCAATAATTGCATCAGCAAAAGATGATTCCCATAAATATTCATCATTCCAACGAACATTTACATTAAATCCTAAATTTTCAATTAAGTTTTCATTACCTATTGAGAATTTAACTTTGTGCTCTGGCGTGTTAAATCCAGCTTCGTAATCTGGATCTGTACTTTGGTCAAAATCAAATTTTGCAAATGTATAGTTTAAACCAACTGTATAATCTCCAAACATTTTACTAGCCAATCCTATACTACCTCCGTAAGAAGCAATATCAGCAGTTGAATTAGTGTATACCTGAAATGGTTGGTAATCACCATTTGCAATTGCAATTAATGCTGCTGGTGTTGGTCCACCTAATTGTGCTGGTAATGGAATTATATCAGAAAAATCAACTTTTCCATATAAAGGAGAAACTACAGTTTTATTTCCAATAAAGTCTTCGTATTGATTATAATATGCGCTAACATCTAATGACAATTTACCAAATCCAGCCCTATAACCAATTTCGTAAGCTGTCACTTTTTCAGGTTTTACATAATCAAAATTTGCAATCTTTAACAATCCAGGATTTACATTTCCTTCTGCTGCTGCTGCCCCAAAAGCATATAATGATGTTAACGTATATGCATTTTCATAAGCTGCTCTACCAGATAACTGAACCGATGCTGGAATTCCAACCATTTGTGCTGTAGCACTTGTTGCTAAAGGATTTGTAGTGTACCTATCAAGATTATCAGGTGCTGAACCAACCAGAATTGCCTGACCAGCATCTAAACCAATATATTGATCTTGTGTTGTTGGGTTTCTAAAACCTGTTTGAAAAGACGCTCTTACATTTCGAGTTTTACCTTGCCCTAAAGAGTAAGATAAAGATACTCTTGGTGAAACGTTTCCATCAAAATTTTTGGCTTTATCATAACGTAATGATCCCGTAAATTTTAATCTATCATCAATAAATTTTTTCTGAACTTGTGTATAAGCACCATATTCATTATAATCAATAGGCCCGTCATAATCCGTAAATATTGTCCCTGAAGAATTTAATGAATATTGTCTCCAAGATCCTCCAAGTTGTATCTCAGCAAAATCAATAACATCAGTAAAGTTATAATTTGCATCTGCATGATATAATTTTGTTTGATCTTGAAACTTTGCACCTGTTAATAAATTAGGGTCTGATGTAACTGCTTTTAACGCTGCTTTAAATTCTGGTGTTCCTGGTTGTAATGTGATTGTAGCGTCTGCATTTTGCCTAGCAACAGCATGTGCAACTCCACTATCTCCTGGAGAAACACCAGAAATCTGACCTGTAATAGCTTGTAAATAAGTTCCTGCATAGGTACCAAACCATTCTGATGCATTGGCTTTATTCATATTAATCCCTGCAAAACGCATATCATAAGAGTCTCCAGCATCTTCATCTGTAATATAACCTCTTAAAAAGAAATTTTTATTTCTGATTTCTAATTTATGCTGTTGCATAAAAAAGTTATCAATTGCATATCTATTTGCTCCTTGATAAATGGTATTTCCATTTCCAAATTTTGCATTATAAATAATTTCTAAATCATCGGCAAAAGGCTTATAATGTAGCGCAATATCAACTTTAGCACTTTGCGCATTATAGTCTGTTAAATCAGATTCTTTATACCCTGTTCTTGAGACATTATCTTCAGGTAGGTAAGCACTTGAACCAGCTGGAATTTTACCAATGGATTCTAAATATTGCCCTACTCCTTTTAAATTTTTAAATGATGTAGCTGCTAAATTAACCTCATCACCATAAATGTTTGCTTGATCAAAAGCTGTTTGGTTTCCAATTGAAGAAATTATTGTATCCGGATTTCCTGCACCCATATCAATATATTGATTATAATCTGTAGCATGCCATTCCTCTCCTTTCAAAAAAGAAAATGAAGCTTTTGCTGCAAATTTATCACTAAACTTATAAGCCATTCTTATACCTGCGTCTACAAATTGATTGTCTCCGGCTGCCTTTTGCGAAGTTATCCCTGTTTTAACATAGCTACTAATTCCAGCTGATTCAAACGGGTTTTTACTAGTCATAAATAACACTCCATTAAAAGCATTAGCACCATATAATGCAGAGGATGCTCCAGGAAGTAACTCTACAGTACTAACATCTAATTCAGACATACCTAAAAGGTTCCCTAAATTAAAATTTAATGCAGGTGAAGAGTTATCCATTCCGTCAACCAACTGCATAAATCTAGTATTTGCAAATGTTGCAAAACCACGTGTATTTACAGATTTAAATGTAAAACTATTGGTGTTAACATCTACCCCTTTTAAGTTTTCTAAACCATCATAAAAAGAAGGAGAAGAAGTATTTTTAATTTCTCTTACATCCATTCTTTCAATAGTAACGGGTGACTCTAATATACGCTCGGGTGTTCTTGAAGCAGAAACAACAACTTCATCTAAAGCTGTAGCAGATTCATCTAATAATACATTTAAAATTTGATTAATTTTAGTTACTTCAACTGTTTTTGAAGAAAAACCAATTAATGAAATTTCTAATGAAAATGGGGGATTTTGAGCAATTTTTAAAGAAAAATTCCCATCAAAATCCGATGTTGTTCCAATTGATTTACCAGCAACTTTAATGTTAGCACCCGGAATTGGTTCCCCTGTTTTTGCTTCTTTAACAGATCCTGAAATTGTTGTTTGGGCAACCATAACTGACCCAATAAAAAGCGCAAATAATACACTTAATAATTTTTTCATAATATCCTATATAATTTTGATTAACTGACGCAAAATACAATTTTTTTCGAATTATAGTGAAAATCAACTAAAAAAAAGGATAAAAAAAAGTGTAATCTGTAATATTACACTTTTCAGTTTAAGAATATGATAATTACTTAATCCGTTACAAAGTTCCAAATTTGCCCAATTGTTTGACCGCCTTTATTGTCTTTCACAACAACTTTCCAGTAATAATTGGTTGAAGCGTTCACAGACACGGTTAAAGAATTTGCCGAGATATTATCCCCTAGTTTTGCTGTTGGCGGATTGGATGTTCCAACATATACATCATAGGTTAACGCATCAGAAGTATCCACATCACTAGCGGTCCATTCTAATGTAGCTGTAGCTGTTTGTACAGTTGCATTTAATACTGGTTTTACAAGTACTGGTGCAAAAGGTAAATGATTGGTTACTCCTGTTCCTTCTGTATAAAACTGAAATGTTGAGGAATAATTACTGGATGCATTTTTACTATCTGTAGCTTTTACTCTCCAATAATAAGCAACCCCTTTCTCTAATGCAATTGTTTGAGCCGCAGTTGTACTTGTTAAAGTATGTGCAATTTGAGAAAATTGATTGTCTTTGGCTACTTGTATTTGGTATGTAATTGTATTTCCTTCAGGATCTGATGAAACATTCCAAGTAAATGGCACCGAATTATCTATGCATAACATATTATTTGTTGGATATGTTAGTGTTGGTGTTGATGGAGCCTCATTTGTTTCTACAGGATCTGGAGGGGTATCTCCGCCGCCACCGCCGCCGCAAGAAATTAAAATACTCGTTAATGCAATTGTATATAAAAGTTTTTTCATTCGTTAAGTTATTTTATTTTTTAACTATTTTAAGTGTAATAGGATTATCTAAATAAACCTTTGCAAGATACAATCCTGCCGGTTTATTATCAATAGATAACTGTACTTTTCCTGAAATAATTGGATAGGTTTGTTTTGATAGTAATTGTCCATACGTATTGTATAAACCTATGGTTATTTCCTTTTCAGTTGTTGGCAACGTAATTTCAAATTGACCATTTGTTGGATTTGGATAGGCAACAATATTTTCCAATAAATTAATTGATTTAGAAAATACTCCCTCACAATCTACAGCTGTTTTTACCTGAAGTAAATCGCCTTGTTTTATTGATACTGAAAAAGAAGGTGCTGAGGTTTGTAATACTTGTTGATTATTTACAAACACATTAAACGGCGCAGTTCCTTGTTCCATTGTAATTTCAACTTTTGAAGCAGCAACGCTAGTTTTAGCTGAAACCGTTTTTCCAGGATCTATTTTAACAATATAACATTGTTCATACGTTTTTCCAGTTACTGTAATGCATACATTGTAGGTAGCTGGCTGTAAATTATTAACCGTTAAACTATTATTGGTAAAATTATAAGCAGTACCGTTAATACTCGCTACATACGGATAGGTTTCTTGTGCCGTAATTTTTAGTTGTCCGTTGTTTTTATTAGGACAGGTTTCGCTGATAGCTGTTACTGTAAAGTTAGATGCTGGTAAACTAAATATAGGACAACCTGTTGCGTTTACTTGAGATCCCAATGGTGTGTTGGG
>NZ_FOZP01000007.1 GCF_900116115.1 Lutibacter maritimus
CCCTTTTTTTAACTCTAACAAACTTTTTTTGCCTTTTTTTTGAACTATTCCTTAATCCATAAACAAGACCCTTAAAACTAGTTACTTAAATGTGAAAATTCTTTTTGAAAATATAACAAATGATTGTTTCAAAAAAAGGGGATTGCTAAGATAATAGATTATTTTGTATTACACAATAGCATTTCATACAATTTTTTACTTCTTTTTATTGACTATTGAAGATACATCTATTTCTTTTTTACTTAAATTTATATAGTCGTAATTAAGTTTTGATGGTTGTTCTTTTAAAATTCCGGCAATAAATGCTCTTTGTAAAATATCTTCAATTAAATAATCTTCTGGATTTTTTTCAGGATTATACTTATCTTTTAATGAAAGTTTAAACATACTTGCCGTTGTATTATACCAAAAAGCTTTCCAACCACTTCGTAAATCTTTTACAACATCAAAAGCAGTTTCTCCAGTTTGTCTATGAATTAACTTAATTAATATTCTTCCTTCTGTTCTTGTTAACTTTTTTAATTGATCTGTAAATTCACCTTCCATATACTTTTGAACTCTTATAGTATATTCTCTTTTTTTACTTCTTGACTTTATACTATCTCTTCTTTGGTTTAATACCGTTAATCTTTCTGAAGCCAATTTTGCATAAGGATATGCTTTTAAAACCTTTTTTCTAAACCAATAATAATACTTTTGATCGTATGCTGTTTTAAATTTTACTTTTTTTAACAACATTATTTCATCTAATTCAATTAATAAGGTGTCGCCTTCAAAAACAATATATTGATCAGACAAACTAATAGAATCTGTTTTTTGCTGAGAAAATACATTTATACCTATAAATAGTAATAAAAAGGTAAGTGTAATATGTAAATATTTTTTCATAAATAATAATCAATCAAAAAGAGCGCCAAAATTACATAATTCAAATTGCTATTTCAAAAATTGTTTTGCTTATTTAAAACGTAAAAGAAATGGTAAAATTTTATGGGTAGATAACATTTTACTATCTTCGTTTTTCAATAATATAATATATATGAGTAAAAAAATTTTAAATAAAAAATCGATTGATTTTTTAGAAAAGTATTTAAACAACGCTTCTCCTACTGGATATGAAAGTGAAGGTCAAAAAATATGGATGGAGTATATAAAGCCATATGTTGATACGTTTATTACAGATAATTATGGAACTGCGGTTGGAGTTATTAACCCAGATGCTGAATTTAAAGTTGTAATTGAAGGACATGCCGATGAAATATCTTGGTACGTAAACTATATAACTCCTGAGGGATTAATATATGTTATTAGAAATGGAGGAAGTGATCATCAAATTGCACCATCAAAAATTGTAAATATTCATACTAAAAAAGGAATTATTAAAGGTGTTTTTGGCTGGCCTGCCATTCATACTCGAATTGGAGGAAAAGAAGAAGCTCCTGCTTTAGACAATATTTTTATTGATGTTGGTTGTAAAAAGAAAGAAGAAGTTGAAGCCTTGGGTGTTCATGTGGGTTGTGTTATAACATATCCTGATGAATTTTTTATTTTAAACAAAAATAATTTTGTTTGCAGAGCGCTTGATAACAGAATGGGTGGTTTTATGATTGCTGAAGTTGCTCGTTTATTAAAAGAGAATAAAAAAGAATTACCTTTTGGATTGTACATCACAAATTCTGTTCAAGAGGAAATTGGTTTAAGAGGTGCTGAAATGATTACTCAAACAATTAAACCAAATGTGGCAATCGTTACAGATGTTTGTCATGACACCACAACTCCAATGATTGATAAAAAGAAAGAAGGTGAAACAATTTCAGGAAACGGTCCCGTTATTAGCTATGCTCCTGCTGTTCAAAATAATTTAAGAGAATTAATTATTGATACAGCTGAGGCAAATAAAATACCTTTCCAAAGAATGGCTTCGTCTAAATCAACTGGAACAGACACCGATGCTTTTGCATATAGTAATGGCGGTGTTCCTTCAGCATTAATTAGCTTGGCTTTACGCTATATGCATACTACTGTTGAAATGGTACATAAAGATGATGTTGAAAACGTGATTAAATTAATTTACGAAACGCTTTTAAAAATTAATCCAAAAGAAGGATTTAGCTATTTTAAATAATATACTAAGACAGCTTCGGCTGTCTTTTTATTTAACAATATGGATGAATATATAGACATATTAAATGATAACGGGGAAATTTCTGGAAAAACTTGCCTAAAATCTGAAGCACATAAAAAAGGTTTATTTCACCAAAGTGTACATATTTGGATTGTAGATTATGAAAAAAATGTGCTCATTCAAAAAAGAGCTGCTTCTAAAGATGTGTTCCCTAACTTGTGGGATGTTTCAGTTGCTGGGCATATATCTGCAGGAGAACAACCTGAAATTTCAGCCATTAGAGAAATTGAAGAAGAAATTGGCTTATCCGTTTCAAAAGATGAACTGCAATATATAGGAACTTCAAAAAAGAAAATAATTCATAAAATTGATTTAATTGATAATGAATTACACCATATATATATATGTAGGATTAATTTTAATTTTGATACTTTAAGAATTCAAAGAGAAGAAGTTTCAGAAATTAAAACCATTGAACTTTCCAATCTCATTAAAGAAGTTTTAAATGAAAAAAATTGTTTTGTACCTCACGGAAAAGATTATTATACTTTTGTTTTTAATGAACTAAAAATGCTTTAAAAAATTAAATTATTTTATGAAGAATACCATTGCCGAACGCATTTTCGATTTTTTAAAAGATTATCCACCTTTTAATTTAATTTCAAAAGAAACTTTATTGGAAGTTTCCAAAAGAATAGAAATTCAATATTTTGAAAAAGATCAAATTATTTTCAACCAAAATGACACACCACATGAACATTTTTACATTATATATGAAGGTGCCGTTAGGTTATATAGATTTATAGATAATGAAAAACATAATTTAGATATTTGCGACGAAGGTGATTTATTTGGATTGCGACCACTAATAATGCAAGAAAATTATTTAATGGGTGCAGCCGCTAACGAAGAAACAATTTTATATGGTATTCCTATTAGCCTATTTAACGGCATTATTTTAAATTATCCAAAAGTAAGTCAATTTTTAATTGCCAGTTTTGCCACAAATACACGCGATCCTTTTTCCGATAAACATAAAGGAAAATTATTTGCTAATGTTTCTTCAATTCAAAAAATTGAAAATAGTTTTGCCGAAACACAATCAGCAAAATATAGTAAAAACCCAATTACATGTTCTATTGAAACTTCTATAAAAGAAGCATCAATGATAATGACAAAACACATTATCAATTCAATAATAGTTGCAAAAGATTATATTCCTATTGGAATTATTACCGATAAAGACATTAGAACAAAAATTGGAACTGGAATATTTAGCATTTTTGATCCAGTTAGCAAAATTATGTCGAGCCCGGTGGTTACTTTTCCTGAAAAAATTACGGTGGCAGAAGCTCAAATTGCCTTGTTAAAACACAAAGTATCTCATATTTGTATTACTAAAGATGGCACTGACAAATCTGAATTGGTTGGTATTTTAGCTGAACACGATTTAAATATTTTACAAACAAATAACCCAATGTTTTTGGTTCGTGAAATTAAATACGCACAAGATGCTGAAACGTTAAAACATATTAGAACCAAAGCTTCTGAACTTACAAAAGGGTATTTAGAACAAGAAATTCCTATTTATTTTATTACAAAAGTAATTACAGAAATTAACATTGCCATTACCAAACGAATTATTCGTTTAGCCATAAAAGAATTAGGTCAAGATCCACCTGTTGCCTATGCTTGGCTTGCTATGGGTAGCCAAGGACGAAGTGAACAACTATTAATGACTGACCAAGATAATGCTTTGGTTTTTGAAAATGTTGATGAAGATAGTTATCTTCAGGTAAAAGAATATTTCTTAAAATTTGCTACATTAATTACCCAAAAATTACACATTGTTGGTTTTGAATATTGTCCAGCAAATATAATGGCAAGCAATCCAAAATGGTGTTTATCGTTAAAAGAATGGAAGGAACAATTTAAAGATTGGGTAAAACATCCTACTTCAGATAAAATATTACTAAGCATTATCTTTTTTGATTTTGAATATATTTTTGGAGATAAAGAATTGTACAATCAAATGTCTGAAAGTGTTTTTAAATACATTTCAAAAAAACAGACTTTTTTAGGCTTTTTAAGCAAAGCTACCCTAGACAATCCACCACCATTAGGATTTTTTAAGCAATTTTTAGTAGAGCAAGATGGCGAAAATAAAGATCATTTTGATATAAAAAGCAGAGCAATTAGACCATTGGTTGATGCTGCCAGAATTTTTTCATTACACCATAGCTTAAAAGTAAATAATACTATTGCGCGTTATGAAAAATTAATGGAAGTTGAATCTCAAAATAAAGATTTATTTGAATCTTGCGCTAATGCTTTTAAAATTTTGTTACAATTTAGAACCTTACAAGGGTTAACAAATAACGATAGTGGAAAATTTGTTGACATTAATAACTTAAGCAAATCTGACAGATTAAAACTAAAAAGTTGTTTTAAACCTATCAAAAACATACAGGATTCATTAAAATTACGTTTCAACGTTTCTCAAATTCCATAGTTATGTTTAACCTTTTTAAGAAAAAGAAATACCCATCGTATTGGCAAAAACATATTGATGCCGTAAAAAATAGCAGAAACTATTCAAATTATGAAAGCATTCGATTTGTATGCTTAGATACTGAAACCACAGGGTTTGATTATGAAAATGATCGTATTTTATGCATTGGTGCTGTTGCAATAAAAAATAATAAAATTTTAGTTTCCGACTCTTTTGAAGTGTATATGCAACAAGAAGTATTTAATAAAGAAACTGTAAAAATTCACGGAATTAGAAGAAACGGTACCGAAAAAAAAGTGAGTGAAGAAGAAGCAATCATTCAATTTTTAGAATATTTAGATGATGCCGTAATTATTGCACATCATACAAAATTTGACCTTACTATGATTAACAATGCATTAAAACGACTAAATATTGGACCAATAAAATCTAAACAATTAGATACCAATTATATACATAAAAAAATAGCAATAACAAATAAGTTTAAAAAGCTATATAGTTTAGATGAATTGTGTGAAATTTACAATATAAAAATGCACGATAGACACACAGCATTAGGCGATGCTTTATTAACAGCATACGTATTTTTGAAATTAACTTATAAATACAAAAAAAATAACGTACTTAATTTAACCAACTTAATAAACACAAACTACTATTTAAACAAATAAAATAGCTTTTTTTACTATTGTAAATTTTGTAACTTTAAAGTTTATACATGCTTTAATAGATTATGAAAAACACTATTGCTGAACGCATTTTCGATTTTTTAAAAAACTTCCCTCCTTTTGATATTTTAGAAAAAGAACAACTATTAGAAATTGCCAGTAATGTTAAAGTAACATACGTTGAAAAAGACACCTTTGTATTTAAACAAGATGAACTACCGCATCAAAATTTTTATATTGTAAAAGACGGCGCTATTGGTTTATATAGAACAATGGAATCTGACACTATTTTAATTGACATTTGTGATGAAGGTGATATTTTTGGTTTGCGACCACTTATTCAAAATGATCATTATTTAATGAGCGCAAAAGCCAATGAGGAATCCATTTTATACGCTATTTCTGTTGAAATTTTAAAAGAAATTATAAAAACAAATCAAAAAGCTAACAAATATATTATTGCTAGTTTTTCATCAAACATAAAAACACCATACGCCAAAACTAATTCAGGAAATTTATTCGCCAATATTGATACAGATACAACTTTTTCAGAAGTTCAAACAGCGCAATACAGTAAAAATCCTATTACTTGTACAAAACATTCAACCATAAAAGAAGCTGCATTAATAATGAGCGACAAAAAAGTGGGCTCAATTTTAATTGTTGAAGACAAAAAACCAATTGGAATTATTACCGACAAAGATTTACGATTGAAAATTGCCACAGGATTATTATCAATTGACAAAAATGTGAGTGAAATTATGTCGTTTCCAGTAATTACTTTTCCTGAAAAAATTACCATTGCTGAAGCTCAAATTGCCATGATAAAACATAAAATCACACATTTATGTATTACAAAAGATGGCTCGCCAAATTCAGAATTAGTTGGTATTTTATCGGAACATGATATTGTTGTGCTGCACGGAAATAATCCGTCCGTATTAATTAAAGAGCTAAAACGCGCAAAAAATGTTGAAACTTTAAAATATGTTAGAGAAAAATCATCCAATTTATTAAAAGGCTACATTGAACAGAACATTCCAATTACATTTATTTCAAAAATAATTGCTGAAATAACCGATGCTATAACTATAAAAGCTATTGAACTTTCTATTTTAGAAATGGAAACCGAACCGCCTGTAAAATTTAGTTGGCTAGCTTTAGGAAGTCAAGGCAGAAAAGAGCAACTGCTAATTACGGATCAAGACAATGCATTAATTTTTGAAGATGTTTCACAAGAAAATTATGAGAATGTGAAAACCTATTTTTTAAAACTTTCAAAAAAAATTACTTCAAAATTGAATAGTGTTGGTTATAAATTTTGCCCAGCCGATATGATGGCAAGTAATCCAAAATGGTGTTTATCACTTTCTGAATGGAAACAACAATTTAATAACTGGATTACCAAACCAACGGAAGATGCCATAATGCTATGCACTATTTTTTTTGATTTTAACTTTGTGTTTGGTGATAAAGAATTGGTAACAAAACTTTCAAAAAGTATTTTTAAATCTATTAATTCTTTTGAAATATTTTTAAATTTTTTAGGAAGAAATGCGTTAAAAAATCCACCACCACTAGGTTTTTTTAGACAATTTTTAATGGAACATGATGGAAATCACAAAGATCAATTCGATTTAAAAAGCAGGGCATTAATGCCTTTAATTGATGCTGCGCGTTTAATAATATTATCACACAACATAAAAGATAAAAACAATACTATTTCAAGGTTTAACAAACTGGCAAAAATTGAGCCTCAAAATCAAGATTTATATCTTTCTTGTGCAGATTCCTTTAAAATTTTATTGCATTACAGAACGGAACAAGGTTTAAAAAATAATGATTCTGGAAGGTATATTAATTTAAATACACTTACTAAATCGGAAAAATTAAAATTAAAAGGATGCTTTAAGCCTATAAAAGACATTCAAGATTTATTAAATATTCGTTATAATTTAGCTCAAATGATGTGATTTTTAATTGGTTTACATATAGAAAGTATCCCGATTTTTGGAAAAACTATCTAAAAAGTTTTAAGCAAAAACAACCCAAATCTATTGAAGAAACACGGTTTGTAGTTTTTGATACCGAAACAACTGGATTAAGCATAACAACTGATAGAATTCTTTCAATTGGAGCAATAAGTATTGCTAAAAATAGTATTGATGTCGCAGACAGTATAGAGATTTATTTAAAACAAGATGAATTTAATACCGAAACTGTAGAAATTCATGGAATTTTAAAAGATGGAAATCTTAAAAAAATTACTGAAAATGAAGCAATTAAACAATTTATTGAATTTTTAGGAAATGCAGTTTTGGTAGCACATCATACAGCTTTTGATATTGAAATGATAAATGCAGCATTAAAAAGAATGAAGCTTCCAAAATTAAAAAACAAAACAATTGATACTGGAATTTTATATAAAAAGTTAGCAAATAAAAAGGATAAACTTTATAATTTAGATGTGTTGTGTGATGAGTTTACTATTCCAAAACACGACCGTCACACAGCCTCTGGTGATGCTTTTATAACTGCACTACTATTTTTAAAAATTATTTCAAAACTAAAAAAAGAACGTACAGTTCATTATTCAGATTTGTTTAGAACTTCAAACAATAAAGGTTTGATTTAGTAGATTTAAAGTAGAAAACCGTTTACAAAATTGTAAACGGTTTTATCATAAAATAAAATCATTAATTTACTTCACCAAAGATCCATTTTTAATAGCTTCTACTACTTCAGGGTTTAATAGTGTTGAAATGTCACCTAAATTTGAGGTTTCATTCTCTGCTATTTTACGTAAAATTCTTCGCATAATTTTTCCTGAGCGTGTTTTTGGTAAACCTGGTACAAACTGAATTTTCTCTAATTTAGCTATTGGACCAATAGTTCTACCTATTAAATCATTAATTTCATGACGTAAAAAGTCTTCGTTTTCTGGTTTTTCATATACAATTACATAGGCATATAAAGCATTTCCTTTAATGTTATGAGGGAAACCAACTACCGCAGATTCTACCACATTACTGTGTTCGTTAATTACGTTTTCAATTGGGGCTGTTCCTAAATTATGACCAGAAACAATAACTACATCATCTACTCTACCTGTAATTCTATAATTTCCTTCTAAATCTCTAAAAGAACCATCACCTGTAAAGTATTTACCTTCAAATGCTGTAAAATAGGTTTCTTTATAGCGTTTATGATCGCCATAAATAGTTCGCGCAATTGACGGCCACGGGTATTTAATACATAATCTACCTTCTGCTGGATTGGTATTTACTTCGTTTCCTTGTTCATCAACCAAACAAGGCTGAATTCCTGGCAACGGACGTGTTGCAAACGTTGGTTTTGTTGGTGTAACTCCCGCCAATGGAGAAATCATAATTCCACCAGTTTCTGTTTGCCACCAAGTATCAACAATTGGCGATTTTTGTTTTCCAATTTTTTCATCATACCAGTGCCAAGCTTCTTCATTAATTGGCTCACCTACAGTACCTAATACTTTTATAGAGCTTAAATCGTTACGCTCTGTTAATTCATTTCCTTGTGCTGCCAATGCTCTAATGGCTGTTGGTGCAGTGTAAAACTGGTTGACTTTGTATTTTTCAACAATTTGCCAAAAACGACTGTAATCTGGGTACGAAGGAACACCTTCAAACATTAAAGTTGTTGCTCCAGCAGCCAACGGTCCGTATACAATATATGAGTGACCAGTAATCCAACCAATATCAGCTGTACAGAAATAAACATCGCCGTGCGTATATTGGAACACATTTTTAAAACTATACGCAGTATGCACCATGTAACCAGCACATGTATGCACCATTCCTTTAGGTTTACCTGTTGAACCTGATGTATATAAAATAAATAACATATCTTCTGCATCCATTACTTCCGCTTCACAAACTGCATCAACTTTTGCAATTTCATCGTGCCACCAAACATCTCGTCCAGCTTTCATATTAATATTTCCATTCACCCTATTTAAAACAATAGAAGTTTCAATAGTTGGACACGTTTCCAACGCTTCATCAACAATTGTTTTAAAATCTACTGCTTTGCTGCCTCTAAAAACACCGTCAGAAGTCAAGAGCATTTTACATTCAGCATCATTAATTCTTGTTGAAAGTGCCACTGATGAAAATCCTGCAAAAACTACCGAATGTACCGCACCTATTCTGGCACAAGCTAAAACTGCAATTGCCAATTCTGGAACCATTGGCATGTAAATACAAACTCTATCTCCTTTTTCGACACCATTATTTTTTAACACGTTTGAAAACTTACAAACCTCGGCATGTAATTCTCTGTAAGTAAAAGTTCTGTTGGTTTCATTTGGATTGTTCGGTTCCCAAATAATAGCTAAATCATCTCCTCTTTTTGATAAGTGACGATCTAAACAATTTTCAGTAATATTTAATTTAGCGCCTTTAAACCATTCAAATTTTGGTTTCTCCCAATCAAACTCCACCACTTTATCCCATTTTTTACGCCATGTAAACGTATCTGCAATCTGAGACCAAAAACCTTCTGGATCATTAACACTATGTTGATATGATTTATAGTATTTGATGAATGAATCTACTTTTAAATCATCTAAAGTTTCTTTTTCTTCTTCAGTTGCATGTTCAAAAATTCCTATTTTATGTAACTTGAATTCATGCGTAATTTCATTAATAATTTCAGGATCATCTATTGTTGAAGGAATTGTATATGCAACACCGTCAGCAATATTCCTTAATAATTTTCGAAGAATTTTTCCTGAGCGTGTTTTAGGTAATCTGTGAACTAACAATACTTTTTTCAAAGAAGCTACTGCTCCAATTTGCTTACGAACTTCCTGTACAATTTTATATTCTAACTCAAAGCTAGAAACATAATCACCTGATTTTAAAACTACCAATGCTAAAGGCACTTGTCCTTTTAACTGATCTTCAATTCCAAAAACAGCACATTCTGCAACTGATGGATTAGAAGCTACAATTTCTTCCATTTCGGCAGTAGACAAACGATGACCTGCAACATTTATCACATCATCTACTCTACCGGTAATGTACACATAGCCATCTTCATCGGTATAACCACCATCACCAGAAAAATAGTAACCAGGTAATTTTTTCAAATAACCATCAATAAATCGTTCTGTATTTCCCCAAATATTTAGCAATGTTCCTGGAGGCATTGGTAATTTAACCGCAACTAATCCTTCTTCATTTGCTCCTAATTGTTTGCCTTCAGTATTTAAAATTTGAATATCGTATCCCGGAACTGCTTTTGCTGCAGAACCTGGTTTTACTGGTAATTGTTCAACACCCATCATATTAGAAAGCATTGGCCAACCTGATTCTGTTTGCCACCAATGGTCGATTACTGGAATATTTAATTGGTCTTCTAACCAATGTAATGTTGCTGCATCACAACGTTCACCTGCTAAAAATTGATATTTCAAACAACTTAAATCGTACATTTTCAATAATTCACCTTCAGGATCTTCTTTTTTTATGGCACGAATTGCAGTTGGTGCTGTAAACATTACTTTTACATTATTTTCACTTATAATTCTCCAAAATGTACTTGCATCTGGAGTTTTTATAGGTTTCCCTTCAAAAACAATGGTGGTATTTCTATTTAAAAGTGGTCCGTACACAATATAACTATGTCCAACAACCCAACCTACATCAGAAGCTGCCCAAAAAGTATCGCCTTCGTCAACACCATAAACATTTTTCATTGAATATTTTAAAGCAGTTGCATAACCTCCTGTATCACGTAAAATTCCTTTAGGTTTTCCTGTTGTTCCAGATGTATATAATATATATAATGGATCAGTTGAGTTCATTTCAACACAATCTACAGGTTTTGAGTTTTTTACCAGTTTTTTATAACTAATATAACGTTCTGTTTTTGGATTTACAGCGCCTAAATTACGTTGATAAACAATTACTTTATCTGGTTTATGAACAGCTAATTGTACTGCTTCATCTACTAAAGGTTTATAGGCAATTAACCTATCTACTTCCATTCCAGAAGTAGCTGTAATAATAGCTTTTGGTTTACAGTCATCAATTCTTATTGCTAATTCATGTGGTGCAAATCCACCAAATACCACAGAATGAATAGCTCCAATTCTTGCGCAAGCCAACATACTAAATGCTGCATGTGGAATCATTGGCATATAAATAATTACGGTATCTCCCTTTTTTACACCTAAATCACGTAATCCACCAGCTAAACGTTCTACTTGGCTTTTTACATCATTAAAAGTGTAATTTACTTTTTGTTGTGTAACCGGAGATTCATAAATAATTGCTACCTGTTCACCAAAACCATCTTCAACGTGTTTGTCAACAGCTAAATAACAAATATTTAATTTTCCATCGGCAAACCACTTATCAAATCCATTTTCATCTTTTGATAAAATAGTTTGCGGTTTTTTATACCATTTTAAATTATCGGACTGTTCTTTCCAAAATTCTTGTGGGTTTTCAATACTGTGATTGTAATGTTTTTGGTAACTCATACTATTATATTTTTATTGGTTATATAATCCAATTGGCATTGGATTCTAATTTTTTATTTTAATAAATTATATACTTCGTTTACTAATTTTTTAGTTGAAAATGGTTTGGTAATGTATTTATCGGCTCCTAATTGCAAACCTAATTCTATATCAGAAGTTTTATTTTTAGCTGATAAAAAGATGACTTTAATATCATTTAATTTAGGGCTTTCTTTTAACAATCTTAAAACTTGATAGCCATCTACATTAGGCATCATAATATCCAACAATATTATATCTGGCACTTTTAATTCAGCTATTTCTAATGCTTCTGCTCCATCTCTTGCTATAAACACTTCAAAATTTTCTTTTGTAAAAAGGTATTCTAATGACATTACTATATTTGGTTCGTCGTCTACTATTAATATCTTTTTCATTTTAATTGGTTTTTAATGGTAAAGTAAAAGTTATACGAGCTCCTTGTGGTTTTATATTTTCAGCCCAAATTATGCCGTTATGACTTTCAATAATTTGCTTACTAATTGCTAAACCTAATCCACTTCCTACAGGCTTTAATATGGTTTGATTTTTAGATTGATAAAATTTGTTGAAAATAGAAATTAAGTCATCTTCTTCAATTCCTCTTCCGTTATCTTCCACAGAAACTTCAATATTATTTGAATTTATATTAGTAAAAACAGCAACTAAACCTGTATTTTCAGTTGAAAATTTAATGGCATTTGACAGTAAGTTGATAATTACTTGCTGAATTCTGTCTTCATCATAAAAAACTTGAAGATTTTGTACTCCTCTACTATTTATTTTAATTCCTTTATTTAATGCTAATTGAGAAACGGATTCTATTGATTTTTGAATTGTATGATCAATAAAATTCAATTTCAAATCTAATTTTTCTTTTCCTGTAGCTAATTTTTCTAAATCTAAAATATTATTAATTAATCTACTTACACGTTCACTTTCGTTTAATATACTAGTTAAAAATTTGTTTTTAGTATTTGTATCAATAGCTTCATTATCTAATAATATTTCAGAAAGCGCTCTAATTGAAGTGATTGGAGTTTTTAATTCGTGAGAAACCGTGTCTAAAAATTCGTCTTTTTGTTTATCGCGCTCTTTCAATTCTTTATTAGATTCTTTTGCTTTTTGAGTTTCATCTAAAATATTTAAAACTTCTGGCAAACTAATTTCCTCTTCTTTTACTACCGATGCAATTAAAATTCTTGAAGATGCACTTCCTATACTACCAGTTAACAATTTTTCGGAAAAATTTACTAAACGCGCATCTGCTAATTGTGTATTTTTATCAATATTATATTTCATGTAAAACAAATTCAATGCTCTTTCTGTTCTTTGTTCACCTAAAAAACGTGTTAACACTTTTCGCAAATCTTTTACATAAGCCTCACCTTTCCATACATAAGCATCTTCGTGTAAAGCAGCATATTTTGTACTATCAACAAACATTTCAGCAAAGTTTCGTTCTCTATAATTACCAACCACACTAACTGATGCAATTGCATACACTAGAATATTAAAAAATAAACTCCAAAAAAATGCGTGCGGAACAGGTTCAAACAATTGTAACCCAAAAAGTTCGTATGGTTTTAAAAATTCAACACCCCATAAACCATCGTTAATAAATGTACTTGAGATTAATTGAGAATCAATAGTAAAAGGGATAACAAGTGTATATATTGTAACAAAAAAACCAATAATTATACCGTATTTAGCACCTTTTGATGAACCTCTTCTCCAAAATAAACCACCAAAAAATGTTGGTGCCAATTGTGCAATTAATACAAATGATATTAAACCAATTGAAACTAAAGATCTTTCTAAAGTAAAACTTCTATAAAAAAAATACGCTAAAACAATTAAAGAAAAAATAGCAATTCTTCTGATGTTTTTAATTGATTCTGTATTTTCTTCAGATTCACTTGTGCTATATTTTTTAAGAAATCCATAAGGAATTATCAAATTATTACTCAGCATTGTTGATAGTGCTAATGTTGAAATTACAACCATTGAAATGGCTGCCGAAAAACCACCTAAAAACACTAATAATGCTAAAAACTCGTTGCCACTTTTTAATGGTAACATTAAAGTAAATAAATCGGCATCAACGCCAGTATTTTGAAAAACTATATTACCTCCCCATGCAATAAAAATTACAAAAACGTTAAATAATAATAAGTATAAAGGGAATAACCAAGTTACTTTTTTTAAATATTTTTCACGCTCATTTTCTACAACAGTAACTTGAAATTGTCTTGGTAATAACATAATTGCAATCATAGATAACAAACTTAAAAAGAACCAGTTAAATCCACCTTCTAATCCATTTATGGTTTGTTGTGCTTCAAAATTTGGTAATAGCGATGCTTGCTGATAAATATCTGATGGACCATTAAATAAATAAAATGTTACATAAATACCTATTGCTAAAAAGAATACTAATTTAATAATAGATTCTAGTGCAACAGCTGTTATAATTCCTTTATGACGTTCAGATGCATCTGTATGTTGTGTGCCAAAAAAAGCAGCAAAAATTGCTAATAGAATAGCAATATAAAAAGTAGTATCGTTTAAAATTGAGTTTGAAATAATATTGTGATTTGTAATTACATTAAACGTTTCTGAAATTGCTTTTAATTGTAATGATATATATGGTACAATTGCTAACACACAAACTATAGTTACAAGTGCACCTAAAAAACGATTGTTACCATAACGCAACGAAATAAAATCGGCCAAAGAAGAAATTTTATTTCCCTTCGCAATCCTAATAATTTTTCGCATTAAAATTATCCAAGTAGGAATAATTATAATTGGTCCTAAATATATAGTTAAAAATTTCAATCCCGAAGTAGCTGCCAAACCTACACTACCATAATAAGTCCAAGCAGTACAGTATACTGCTAATGATAACGTATAAACATAAGGATTATTAACCCATTTGCTTTTCGAGTTTTTTTCAGCCCAATAAGCAACATAAAAAATAATGCTTAAATAAGTTATAATAATAAATATTACTAAAAGACTACTCATAATATTTATTTAAAATAATATATGAAATAATGATACTAACAATCCAAACAAAAAAAATGTATAAGTAAATTAGTGGAAGTCCTATAACTGAAGTATTACTATTAAATATTAAAATAATAGGAATATTTAATAAGCATAATAAAACAATTGCTAAAACTATTAATTTTTGTTGATGGCGTTTTTTCATTAGATGAATTTATTTCTAAATATAATAAAAACAGCACTACATAAATATAGTGCCGTTTTTATAAACTAACTATTTTATTAATGTCCGCTTGCTTCTCCTGCTCCAGAAGGAATTCTAATATGTTCAACAATTTCCTGAACGTGTAAAGGTGGTGCAGGCGTAACTCTAGAAACCACTATTGAAACTACAAAATTTACTACCATAGCTACAGTTCCAAAACCTTCAGGTGAAATTCCAAACCACCATTCACTTGCTGGAGGCATATCACCAATCCATCCTAATTTATATTTTGCCATATAATAAAACATAAGTGACAATCCAATTATCATTCCAGATATTGCACCTTCTTTATTCATACGCTTATCAAAAATTCCCAATAAAATTGCTGGAAAAAATGACGCTGCAGCTAAACCAAAAGCTAAGGCAACAACTGCCGCAACAAAACCTGGTGGATTAATTCCAAAATAACCAGCAATTAAAACTGCTACAAAAGCACTTAATCGAGCAGCAATTAACTCTCCTTTTTCTGAAATATCTGGTTTAATAATTTTTTTAAATAAATCATGTGAAATTGATGAAGCTATAACCAAAAGTAATCCGGCTGCTGTTGAAAGTGCTGCAGCCAAACCACCTGCACCAACTAAAGCAATTACCCAATTTGGTAACTGTGCAATTTCAGGATTGGCTAATACCATAATATCACGGTCAATCTCTAATTCATTTATTTCTTTATCAGCTACATACTGCACAATTCCATCAGCATTTTTATCATCAAACTTTAATAAACCTGTTTTTTCCCAGTTATTAAACCATTGTGGCAATTCTTCATATTTAGTATTACTCACAGTTTCAACTAATTTTATTCTTGCAAATACAGCAACTGCAGGAACAGTTGTATATAAAATAGCAATAAATAACAATGCCCATCCTGCTGAAACACGTGCATCTTTTACCTTAGGAACCGTAAAGAAACGCACAATAACATGTGGTAACCCTGCTGTACCTACCATTAATGCAGTAGTTATGGCAAAAACATCAATCATCGATTTACTTCCTGATGTGTATTCATGAAAACCAAGTTCTGTTGATAAGCCATCGAGTTTATCTAACAAATAAATACCATCTTCACCAGATCCACCAAAACCTAGCTGAGGAATTGGGTTTCCTGTCATTTGAAATGATATAAAAATTGCTGGTACCATAAATGCAAAAATTAACACACAATATTGTGCAACTTGCGTATATGTTATTCCTTTCATTCCACCCAAAACCGCATAAAATAATACGATAGCCATACCAATATATACTCCCGTATTAATATCTACTTCTAAATAACGAGAAAATACAATACCTACGCCACGCATTTGACCAGCAACATACGTAAACGATACAATTAATGCTGCTATAACTGCAACAACGCGTGCAGTGTTTGAATAATATCTATCACCAATAAAATCTGGCACTGTAAACTTTCCAAATTTACGAAGGTAAGGCGCTAATAATAAAGCTAATAACACATAACCACCTGTCCACCCCATTAGGTAAACAGAACCATCATACCCTGTAAAAGATACAATTCCGGCTAATGAAATAAATGATGCTGCTGACATCCAATCTGCCGCTGTTGCCATACCATTCATTATTGGTGGAACTCCTCCACCTGCAACATAAAATTCTTTTGAAGATCCTGCTCTAGCCCAAATTGCAATTCCAATGTATAATGCAAAAGTTAATCCAACAAGTATCCATGTCCATGCTAATATTCCCATGTTTAAATTTTTTAAAGATTAATTATTCGTCTACGCCATATTTTTTATCTAGCTTATTCATCAATTTTACATAGACAAATATTAAGATAACAAACACATACATTGACCCTTGTTGTGCAAACCAAAAACCAAGTTTAAACCCAGCAAATTTGATGGTATTTAATTGATCTACTAATAAAATTCCAAATACATAAGAAACTAAAAACCATATACTTAACAAAATTGCTAAATAACCAAGATTTTCTTTCCAATATGCTTTCATATCTGTTTTTGACATAATAGTAAGTTTTAAAATTTATAAATTGCTGTTGTTAATAATCTGAAGTTGTTTACTGCGTCTGTAGAAGAAGTAATATCTCCATTTCCATCAATTGAACCATATTGAGCATTTGTAAATTCACCTTCAACACCAATAGTTAAAGCGCCAGATTTCCAACCAATTCTTGGTGCAATTCTATAAGCGTTTTCAACAGTTCCTAAAAAACCATTAACATATGTTATGGCTTCTCCAAAACCACCATTTTCAGTATATCCACCAAATAACCCCCATTCCATAGTTTCTGAAAAATCGCCACTAAATTCTGTCCATAGAGAAAGTGTATTGTTATTTACAAAATCACCATTAGTAGCTGTACCAAAACCACCAATTTGAAGTAAATCTGTCATATTTTCACCATAAATAGCTTCTGCTTTCCAAGTAGCGTTACCTAGTTTAGTCCTAAAATATCCAATAAATGCTGTGCTTGTTAAATTATCATCCCCTAAATTTGGTCTGCTAGATTTCACATTAAAACCTAATCCACCTAAAGTTTCTGAGGCTTTTCCAAATTGTAATTGTGCATGAAATTGAGGAATTCCAGATTTGCTAACGCTAGCTCCTCTAGTCTGAAAGTCCCTCTCCGTAAATAAAACTCCAATAAATTTAACGTTACCTTTTGTTGTGATACGCAATTGTGGATTTCTAGAAAACGGTTGAAAAGGCACACCCGTATTAAAAGAATAAGTTCCTGGAAAAACAGCTGTAACAAACATTGGATGCCAATATTGTCCCATTAAAATTTCAATTTTATCATTTGAAAGTTGTACAAAGGCATGTCTTAAACGCAACTCTCCAACTGACGCATCTGAATTACCAAAAAAGGCAGCTTCAATTGCTCCAGATGTTTTCATTCCAAAAAAATCTGGTCCAGAAATAGCTGCTTTCAACCTTGTTTGAATTGATAAAATATTGAAGTTAGATTGATCGTTCAAATCTTCTCCTCCAACTAAATTTTCTGCTGCTGGTAAAATATTAAAGTGACCTTCTCGAGCATTTACTACCTGACGTGTGTCATACATAAAGTCGGTTTTTACAAAGCCACTCCAATTTATACCGAATTTTTTGTCAGCATTATTTGACTGACCATAACTAAAGTAAGTTACTGCTAGCAAAGCAATTAACAATACCGAGAGCTGTTTTTTCATAATATAAATTTGGTTAGTTAATTAATTATTGTTAAAAATTAATTTTAACCATCACAATATGAAAATAAAATTGAACGAGAAGAAATTTTATATATATATTTGCTAATTAGTATAGTTACCCTTTGAATCGTTCCCATTTAATAAGCATAAACTTATCACCAAGTTCAGTAACAATAACACCTGCACCAATTAAATTTTTATTATCAGAAAAATACTTAGCCAGCTCTACAGCATTTAAAATTTTATAAGTGGAGTGATATTCAAAACTATATGGCCGTTTTATATTGTATTTTTTTACCCAATTAATAATACTAACGTGCGAAATTCCTAAAATACGCTCAATTTCTCTATAACTTAAACCCTCCAAATATAATTGCAGCGCTTTATTTACATAGTACGAATCAATTTGTTTTCCAATTTTATTAACTGTAAAATAATAGCCGCATTTTTTACACTTATAACGCTGTCTATCTTTTATAACCCCACTCTTAACATACTGATTTGAACTACAGTTTGGGCAAAATTCAATATTCATATATATTATTTTTGCATAAATATATTAATTTAGCAGTTTAAAACAAAAAATTAATTTATAAAACCTAAAAAATCAATTACTCGACTTTTTTATCATTAAATACCAAAAACTGACGTTTTGGAGTTTCTAACATCGTTTTCCAAAAATTATAACTTAATATTTTTTACATATATCATAAAATGATAACTAAAATTTAACGATTTAATTATTAATAACAATTTCAAAATTATATTATCATAATTACAACGTTTTCGTAAAATGATTGACATTCCCATTCATATTTTCCTATTTTTGTAAATATTCAAAAACCAAAACTCAATATGATAAAACAAGGACTTTACCTTCCAGAATTTGAAAGAGATAATTGCGGTGCAGGATTTATTTGTAATCTAAAAGGTGAAAAATCAAATCAAATTATTCATGATGCCTTAGAAATTCTAATAAAGCTAGAACATAGAGGTGCAGTTAGCTCCGATGGTAAAACTGGTGATGGTGCTGGAATTCTTATTGATATTCCTCATGATTTTTTTGTAAAAAACACCAATTTTAATTTGCCTGAACCCAGAGAATATGCAGTAGGTATGGTATTTTTACCTCAAAATGATAACCAACTTAATTTTTGTAAAAACTTATTTGAACAAGAAATTAAAAATCAAGGTTTAGAGGTTTTAGGATGGAGAAAAGTTCCTGTAAATAAAGCTCATTTAGGTTATGTAGCTTCAAAAATTGAACCTGCAATTGAGCAAATTTTTATTGGTAAAAATGGACAAGACTTAAAAGCTAACGAGTTTAATGCAAAACTATTTGCTGCTCGTAAAATTGCAGAACACGGTATTGAAAATTCTAAATTATCTGATAGAAAAAAATTCTATTTACCAAGTTTATCAACTACAACTTTAATATACAAAGGGTTATTAATGCCTGAAGATATTAGAAATTATTACACCGATTTGTCAAACCCAGATTTAGTTACTCGATTAGCTTTAGTTCATCAACGTTTTTCAACAAATACATTTCCTTCTTGGGATTTAGCACAACCATTTAAATATATGTGCCATAACGGAGAAATTAATACACTTCGTGGAAATGTAAACAGAATGAAAGCTCGACAAGAACTGATGCAAAGTGATGTTTTTGGAGATGATATCAAAAAATTATTCCCAATAATTATTGAAGGGAAATCTGATTCTGCTTCAATGGATATGGTTGTGGAATTATTATTAATGACTGGAAGAACTTTACCTGAAGTTATGATGATGATGGTTCCTGAAGCTTGGGAAAAAGATGTTACCATGAGCGATGAAAAAAAGGCTTTCTATCAATATAACGCTTGTATTATGGAGCCTTGGGATGGACCAGCATCTGTTCCTTTCACCGATGGAAATTACATTGGTGCGCTATTAGATAGAAATGGCTTGCGTCCATCAAGATATACCATTACAAAAGATGGAAACGTAATTATGTCATCAGAAACAGGTGTTTTAGAAATTAAACCTGAAAATGTTGTAAGTCATGGACGTTTAGAGCCAGGAAAAATGTTTTTAGTAGATATGAATGCTGGTAGAATTATTAATGACGAGGAAATTAAAAAAGAGATTGTTTCAAAAAGACCCTACAAAGAATGGTTAAATAAAAACTTACTACCACTAAAAGAAGTTCCTTACACAGGAAATATGTGTCCAATTGAAGAAACAAATTTTCTTTCAAGACAAAAAATATTTGGTTACACCATTGAAGATATAAAAACAATAATAACACCAATGGCTACCCAAGGTAAAGAAGCGATTGGCTCGATGGGGAATGATACTCCTTTAGCAGTTTTATCAGACCAACCACAATTGTTGTATAATTATTTTAAACAATTATTTGCTCAAGTTACAAATCCGCCTTTAGATGGTATTCGTGAAGAAATTGTTACTGATTTTAGCTTAGCGATTGGAGGCGATATTAATATTTTTGACATTACAGAGAAACAGTGTAAAAAATTAAAAATTAGCAATCCTGTTATATCAAATGAAGATATTGACAAATTAAAACTTATTAATCATCCTGATTTTAAAGCGGTAACCGTTGATGCTCTTTATGACATCACCAAAGGTTTAAATGGTATTGAAGCTGCTTTAAAAAACATGGTTAAAGAAGTTTCAAAAGCTGTAACCGATGGTTGTAATATTGTTATTCTATCCGATAGACATGTTAACAAAACTTTCGCTCCTATACCAATGCTTTTAGCTTGTTCATACGTTAGTAATCAATTAAATAAATTAGAACAACGTTCAAGTTTTGGAATTGTAATTGAATCTGCCGAACCACGTGAACCACATCATTTTGCAACCTTATTTGGCTACGGAGCAAGTGCAATTAATCCGTATATGATTAATGAAATTATTCAACAACAAATTAAAGATAAAGTAATTACAGGTATTTCATCTGAAAAAGCTATTGATAATTTCAACAAAGCAATTGCAAAAGGAGTTTTAAAAATTATGAATAAAATTGGAATCTCTACATTATTATCATATAGAGCTTCTCAAATTTTTGAAATAGTTGGTTTAAAAAGTGATTTTACTAATGAATATTTCCCAAATACACCATCAAGAATTGAAGGTGTTGGATTATATGAAATTGAAAAAGAAATATTTTTACGTCACAGAAATGCTTTCCCAAATACTAAAGTTGCCGCAAGCACAAGTTTAAATATTGGAGGCGATTACCGTTGGAGAAGAAATGCAGAACGTCATATGTTTAATCCAACAACAATTTCAAAACTGCAACAAGCAGTTAGAAATAATAGTTATGAAACTTATGGCGTTTATTCTAACGCTATAAACGAACAAAGCAAAGAGCTAATGACACTTCGTGGAATGTTTGAATTTAGCAATTTTGATCCAATTCCAATTGAAGAAGTTGAGCCGTGGACAGAAATTGTAAAGCGATTTAAAACAGGTGCAATGTCTTACGGATCAATCAGCCAAGAAGCACATGAAAACCTAGCAATTGCTATGAACCGTATTGGCGGAAAAAGTAATTCTGGTGAAGGTGGTGAAGATAAAAATAGATTTAGAAAAGATATAAATGGTGATAGCAGAAACAGTGCAATTAAACAAGTAGCATCTGGTAGATTTGGGGTTTCAACCAACTATTTAACAAATGCTGAAGAAATACAAATAAAAATGGCACAAGGAGCTAAACCAGGTGAAGGAGGTCAATTACCCGGCGAAAAAGTACTTCCATGGATTGCTGCAACAAGAAATTCAACACCTTATGTAGGTTTAATTTCGCCACCTCCACACCATGATATTTATTCAATTGAAGATTTAGCTCAATTAATTTTTGATTTAAAAAATGCCAATAGAGACGCACGAATAAATGTAAAACTAGTTTCTAAAGTAGGTGTTGGAACTATAGCTGCTGGTGTTGCAAAAGCAAAAGCAGATGTTATTTTAATATCAGGTTATGATGGTGGAACTGGTGCATCTCCATTAACATCATTAAAGCATACTGGCTTACCTTGGGAACTTGGTATTGCTGAAGCGCAACAAACTTTAGTTTTAAATGGGTTAAGAAATAGAGTTGTTTTAGAATGTGACGGACAGTTAAAAACTGGTCGTGATGTGGCAATTGCTTGTTTATTAGGTGCTGAAGAGTTCGGTTTTGCCACTGCTCCGCTTGTTGCTTCAGGTTGTATTATGATGCGTGCTTGTCACCTTAATACTTGCCCAGTTGGTATTGCAACTCAAGATCCTGAATTGCGTAAAAACTTTAAAGGTACACCTGAACACGTGATTAACTTTATGTATTTCATCGCAAAAGAATTACGTGAAATAATGGCGCAATTAGGTTTCAGAACAATAAATGAAATGATTGGTCAATCACAAAAAATAAATGTAAATACAGCAATTGATCATTATAAAGCAAAAGGTTTAGACTTGTCGGCAATTTTACACAAACCAACAACTGATAAACCTTTGTACAATACCGAAAAACAAGATCACGGTTTAGAACATGTTTTAGATTTTGATATTATTAGAATGGCGCATCCAGCCATTTATAGAAAAGAAAAAATGCAATTAGAATTTCCAATTAAAAACACTGACAGAACTGTAGGTGCTATTTTAAGTAATGAATTGTCTAAAATTTATGGAGATAATGGATTACCAGAAGATACTTTAAAATTAAAGTTTAAAGGTTCTGCCGGACAAAGTTTTGGTGCATTTGGAACCAAAGGTTTAACCTTGCAAGTTGATGGAAATACCAATGATTATTTAGGCAAAGGACTTTCTGGAGCAAAACTGATTATAAAAACTCCAGATGAAGCAACTTTTGAGTCACATGAAAACATTATTGTTGGAAACGTCTCACTTTACGGAGCCATTAATGGTGAAGCTTATATTAACGGAATTGCAGGCGAGCGTTTTTGTGTAAGAAACTCAGGAGCAACAGCAGTTGTAGAAGGAGTTGGCGACCACGGTTGTGAATATATGACAGGCGGAAAAGTAGTTATTTTAGGTAAAACAGGAAGAAATTTTGCCGCGGGTATGAGCGGAGGTATTGCTTATGTTTTTGATGATAAAGAAAAATTTAGAAATGGCTTATGTAATATGGAAATGGTTGAATTTGAACCAATTTCAAAAGATGATGAAGAAGATTTAAAACAATTAATTAAAAACCATTTTAAATACACAAATAGCGAATACGCATATAAAATTTTGAACGATTGGGATTCAAACTTAAAGCATTTTATAAAAGTAATGCCTACTGATTATAAAAATGCATTAATTAGATTGGAGAATGAAAAAAATATTAACGCAGAAACTGTAGCATAATTATGGGAAAAGTTACCGGATTTAAAGAATTTGAAAGAAAAGATGAATCTTATGTTTCAGTTAAAGAAAGAATTGAAAATTATAAAGAATTCACAATACCATTAAAAAAAGAGGATCTTGAAAAACAAGGATCACGCTGTATGGATTGCGGAATCCCGTTTTGTCACAGTGGCTGTCCTCTTGGAAATTTAATTCCAGATTTTAATGACATGATTCATAAAGGAGAATGGAAAAAAGCCTTAGAAATTTTACATTCTACAAATAATTTTCCAGAATTTACAGGCAGACTTTGCCCTGCCCCTTGTGAACAAGCTTGTGTACTAGGAATTATAAAACCTCCTATTTCAATTGAACAAATAGAAAAATCTATTGTTGAAAAAGGATTTTCTGAAGGCTGGATAGTTGCACAAACACCCGCAAAAAGAACTGGGAGAAAAATTGCCATTGTAGGTTCTGGTCCAGCAGGATTAGCTGCAGCTCAACAACTTAACAGAGCTGGTCATTCTGTAACGGTTTTTGAAAGAGACAATGCAATTGGAGGGCTTTTACGCTATGGTATACCTAATTTTAAATTAGAAAAAGAAATTATTAATAGGAGAATTGCAATTTTAGAAGAAGAAGGAATTGAATTTAAAATCAACGTAAATGTAGGTGTTAATTATTCTGTTGAAGAATTAAATAAATTTGATTCAATAGTACTTTGCGGCGGCGCAACTGAACGCAGAAAATTACCAATTAAAGGTGCTGAAAGTAAAGATGTTGTTCAGGCAATGGACTTTTTAACTCAACAAACAAAAGTAGTTTTTGGAGAAAAAGTAAAAGATCAAATTTTAGCTACCGATAAAAACGTAATTGTTATTGGTGGTGGAGATACGGGATCAGACTGTATAGGAACATCTAATAGACAAGGCGCAAAATCTGTAACAAATTTTGAGATTATGCCTAAACCTCCAGTTGATAGAGATCCATCAACACCTTGGCCATTTTGGCCATTGAAGTTTAAAAACTCAACTTCACATGAAGAAGGTTGTGATAGAAACTGGTTAATTAACACTAAAGAGTTTATTGTTGACGAAAAAGGGAATTTAATTGGTTTAAAAACTGTAGAAGTAGAATGGATTATTGAACCTGGTAAAAGAGCTCAATTGCAAGAAGTTCCTGAAAGTGAAAAAACTTGGCCTTGTGAATTAGTTTTATTAGCTCTTGGTTTTACTGGTCCTGAAAAAACTTTAAGCGAACAATTAGGAATTGAAACAGACGCTAGAAGCAACTATAAAGCAACAGAATACCAAACTAACGTTCCACATATATTTACAGCTGGAGATATGAGACGTGGACAATCTCTAATTGTTTGGGCAATTTCTGAAGGAAGAGAAGCAGCTAGAAAAGTTGACGAATACTTAATGGGCTATAGCAACCTACCAACAAAAGGTAAAGGAGACTTAATAGGAGTTTAAAACTTTAAATTTTATTAATTTAAAAATCACCAGAAAACATTAAGTTCTGGTGATTTTTTATTTTTATAATAAAATTAACAACTACCTAAAAATCTGAATATTACACCTTTTAAGAAACTTAAGTTACTTATTAACAATAAGTTGACTGACATTTATCAGCTATTTTAAAACGTATCATTGTTATTTTTATAGTTACGTAAAATCAGTAATTTATAAATTTAAATAACTTTAAAATGAAAAAAATTGTATTTCTATTAATAATTTTAACTTTTATTATTTCTTGTAAAACCGAATCTAAACCTGAAGTTGAAGAAAATTCTCAAATCGTTAAAATTGAAGAAACTCCTGTGGTAGCTTTAGCTGAATTTGACACTAAAGCAAGTGAATATGTTAACAAAGAAGTTGAAGTTAAAGGTATTGTAGATCACGTTTGCAAACATGGTGGAAAGAAAATTTTATTAGTTACAGACGGTGGTGATGTCCATATAAATTCTGATGAACGATTTGATGAGGCTTTAATGGGAAGTGAAATAGCAGTAAAGGGAATTGTTGTTGAAGAACGAATTGACGAGTCTTATTGTTTAAAAATGGATGAAGACAATATTAAAAGCCACTCTGAAGGCGTTTCCAATAAAGAACAATTTGAAGCTAAGAAAAAGCACGTTCAACAGTACAGAGATCAAATGAAAGCTAATAATGTAGATCATATTTCATTATACTCTTTAAAATATGTTTCACATATAGAAGCTAAATAATTAAAATATTATATGAAAAAAATACGAAAATGGAGTAGAATACTTCATAGAGATATTGGTTTCTTTTTTATTGGCACAACTTTAATATATGCTATTTCTGGAATTGCTTTAAACCATATGAGCGATTGGAATCCAAACTATTCAGTAGAAAACAAATCGTTCTCTACATCAATAAATTTAGAAAAAACTGCTTCATTAAAAAACAATATTTTAGAATTATTAGATGAAATAGATCATAGAGATAATTATAAAAAACATTATTTTCCTTCTCAAAATAATTTAAAAATTTTTTTAAAAGGTGGTTCTTCAATTATAGTTAATATTAAAAGCGGCAATGGAAATGCTGAATTTTTAAAAAGGCGCCCACTATTTTATGAAGTCAACTATTTACATTACAACCCTAATAAATTTTGGACCTGGTTTTCAGATATTTTTGCTGGTGCACTTATTTTATTTGCAATAACATCTTTATTTATGAATAAAGGTAAAAACGGATTAAATGGTTGGGGAGGAATTTATACCATTTTAGGATTTTTAATTCCTATTCTCTTTTTAATAATTTATGCTTAAAATTAAGGCTGAAATTAAATTTCAGCCTTAATTTTATTTATTTAGTAACATAAAATCTACCAATACCATGGCGGTCAATGCTTCAACAATAGGAACCGCTCTTGGTACAACACAAGGGTCATGACGACCTTTTCCGTGCATTTCTACAATATCCCCCTTTTTATCAATAGTTTGTTGCGCTTGCATTATAGTTGCAACAGGCTTAAAAGCTACTCTAAAATAAATATCCATCCCATTACTTATACCTCCTTGAATTCCGCCTGATAAGTTTGTTTTGGTTGTTCCATCTGCATTAAAAATATCATTATGCTCACTTCCCTTCATTTTAGCACCACAAAAACCACTACCATACTCAAAACCTTTTACAGCATTTATAGATAACATTGCCTTTCCTAACTGGGCGTGAAGTTTATCAAAAATAGGTTCTCCTAAACCAACTGGCACATTTTTAACTACACAAGTAATTGTACCCCCAATAGTATCGCCTTGCTTCCTAATATCATCAATTTTTTGAATCATTTTTTTTGCAACTTCAGGATCTGGACAACGAACAATATTGTTCTCTGTTTCTTTAAAGTCTATATCTTGATAAGGTTTTTCTAAAAATAAATCTCCAACAGATGAAGTATATGCATTTATTGTAATATTAGGTATAACTTGCTTAGCAACAGCTCCACCTACTACCCAATTTGCAGTTTCACGAGCAGAAGTTCTTCCTCCACCTCTATAATCTCTAACACCATACTTTTTATCGTACGTATAATCGGCGTGTGATGGTCGATAAGAATCTTTTATATGTGAATAATCATTAGATCTTTGGTGTACATTATTTATAATAAATCCAATAGAAGCTCCGGTTGTTTTACCTTCAAATATCCCAGACAAAAATTGCACTTCATCAGGCTCTTTTCGCTGCGTAACAATTTTTGACTGCCCTGGTTTTCTCCTATCTAATTCTGCTTGAATCGTATCAAAATTCAACTCAATCCCCGCAGGGCATCCATCAATTACACCACCAATTGCAGGCCCGTGAGATTCACCAAAAGTAGTTATTGTAAAAAGTTTTCCAAATGAGTTAGCCATAATAATAAATTAGTTGACAAATGTAAAAAAAGTATTTTAGAAGGAGTTTAATTATACGATGAAATAAATTTAAAAAAACCATAGTTTTATTGCCATAATGACAACCATTATCACTAATAATTTTTGCACTAATTTATCGCCTTTTTTAACTGACCACCTACTCGCTATCCATCCTCCTATAGCATTTCCTATAGCTAATATAAGTCCTAATTTCCAATCAATTTTATCATTAATAACAAAAATAATAACTGCGGAAATAGTAAAAATAAGCGTTACAAACACTTTAATAGCATTACTTTTAACTAATGAAATATTATTTACTGTTGATAAAACAAAAAGCATAATAATACCAACACCTGCTTGTATAAAACCACCGTAAATACCAATAAAAAAGAACAAAACTATACTTAACCATAATTGTTTACCAGAACTTTTTTCAATAATATCTAATGGTTTATTTTTAGAATTCATTACCATAAAGGCAACCACTAAAACCATAATTACAGCCAAAATTTTATTAAAAATTTCCCCTTTTATATCAATTGCTAGTTGAGCTCCTAAAACCGACCCTATTAGTGCAGAAATACCAACATATAAACCAAAAGGGAAAGCTTTTACACCTTTACTATTAAAACCTGCAGTTGTAAATATACTTTGAAATAAAATTCCAATTCTGTTTGTTCCATTAGCTACATTTGGAGGTAAACCTAAAAAGATTAAAACTGGTAAGGTTAATAAAGAACCTCCTCCCGCAACGGTATTTATAAATCCCGCAATAAAACCAACTGTTACTAAAACTAAAATTTCTACTGTAGAATCCATACTTTTAATTAATTAGCAAATGTACTTTTTTAATTCTCAAAATATTTTAAAAAAAAAATGAAAAAAAGTTTTTGTTAAACCAAAAAGGGTTTTATATTTGCCCTCGCTAAAGGAGAAATGGCAGAGTGGTCGAATGCGGCGGTCTTGAAAACCGTTGAGGGTCACACCTCCGGGGGTTCGAATCCCTCTTTCTCCGCTGAGAGAACAACAAATCTCACTAAAAGCCCAAAAACATAGTGTTTATGGGCTTTTTTAATTTCCTAAAACATCAATTAAAGGCATTAAAACACTTATAAAATATGTCTAGTTAGGTGTCACTTTTAAAAAGTCAAAAGTGACACCTAATCACCTATAAAGTTCTGATTTAGTTAATGTTACAGGGTTTATTATTAAATTATTTTTTGTATATTTAAAGAGAATTTATTAATTGACACCGATGCAAAATCTATTTTCACTTCTTTTTTACATTAAACGCAGTAAAGTTGACATGAATGGGTATGCCAATATTTCTCTTTGACTTCTTTTTTAACGGTCGCAACTTCTTTACCATTCATTCTGTTTTTAACTTCTTTCGTTGTCATAATACTTAAATTTTAGATTAAACAATATTTAAGCAGGAACCAAACGGAAGATAAAATCTTAGCTCAAAAGGAAACGGAATAAATAAGCAAGGAAAAGGCATTGGCTTTATGCCGTAGTCTTTTGATGAAAGTATTTTATGAGTTTAAATTTGCGGTTATATTGTATGATAATAAACTTCCTTTCCAAAAAAATTAAGTGAATAATATATCAAAAAATAGTATCCGAACTGAAAATTCATAAATTTTCTATGGAAATGAAAATAACTAATAGTAAGTTTTATAGCTAATACGAAAATAATAAATTCTCTACCTATTCTGTGGCTATAATTACTTTTTAATACCCAGATTTTTCAGTACAGCAATTAATAAGGATGCAGATAATCTTGTTTTATAATCAGGATTTATATATTCAAATAAAATTTTTCCCGATGTATCTACTATAAAAACAGCAGGTACAGGTAAAAAACCTTCATTTAAACCTCCTGATTTTACACTTAACATTTTACCATATTTTTCAGGTGATTTAAAAGCAATACCTACTGCTTTAATTAGCTCTCCGTCGCTGTCTGAATATAAACCATAGTTAATTTTGTTTTTGTTATCTGTAATTTTCAGATTTTCTGGAGTATCTGGACTGATAGCAACAATTTGATAACCTAGTTCTAAAATTTCACTTTCGGCTTCCTGAATTTCTGCCAAATGGGCGTTACAATATGGACACCAACCTCCACGGTAAAAGAGGATAATTGTTGGTTTTTTACTTAGGATATTTAAGGTAAAGTGCTCACTTGCATCTTGTGATTTCAAAAGTATATTCGGAAAAACTTCACCAATTAATAACGGCGAGATATCTACTGCTTTATCTGCTATTTGTGCATTCGATTGAAACCCTATAACACTTACTAATGCTAATAAAATAAATTGTTTTTTCATTTTTTAATAATTTTTAATGATTTTTTAATTAATATTTAACTACTCTTAGCGCTTAATTCTATACAAGCGCCATAATTTTAATTTCTTAATTGATAGTCGTCTTTAGATGGTCTAAATTACAAATACCTATTCCCACAAGTTGCAATTCTTTCAGTAACCTTTTTTTGGGTTGCCACAAAAACTGAACATGTTTGGTGTAACATTGCAACGCATGAAGGCTTCCAATTGACATCATCCTGGGAAGTATCCTGTTAATGTTGTCTGTTACCAAAACCAGCAACCAATCATATGAAAGTCAGAAAACAACTTACCCGAAGTAATTACTTCAATATCTTATTTTATCTTATATTTTTTTTAAGACACTTAACACAAAAAAACAACTCTTCTAGCAAAGGTGAACCTAACGAATTTAAAAATTCAACAGGTGTATCACAGATACCATCTTCTCCCCTTCAACACAGATAAAATCGGGTAAAAAATTCGTGTTTTCAACGCTACACATAGATCTATAAACTCTTCATTGCTACCAATACAAAGTTCAAAACCGATAGGCTATCCGTTGGAAAGATCCCTTAATTACTGAATAATACATTAAGCATTCCTTAGTGCTAAAAGCTATTTTATAGTACGGAATTTTCAAAACGTCTTCTCCAAAATCACCTTCTGCTGTTTTACATCCAAAATTACCATACCAACCTGCCAAATCAAATCTGCATCCCCATCAAAGTCCGCTGCTACTGCGTCATTCTATAATTTTATAACCTGTGTCACCGAATTGAAATTTTTATTATAGTTCATAATTTTTATTTTTTTAAATTAAATTGACTTTACATCTCTTCCAAAACAGGTTGATGAATTGAAAAAGCGCCAATCCCAAAAAAATGAAAGTAAAAATAACATTAAGGTATTTGCCCATGTCCGTCTTTTTGTCAATTAAGAAATAGTTTCCTGTTTGGGCGAAAAGCATCATTCCCGAAAACGTTCCCAAGAGCGCACCTCTAATAAAAATGTTATTTTGATTAGTCTTTGGCTTTATTTTTTCTGTTCTGAATAAGAAAACATAAATGCCCGACCAATAGGGCCATTGCATAAAATTTAAGCTATTAAGCAGCACCCCTAAAACAAACGGAAACTTGATTAATTGCAATTGCGATAAACTAAAATTTTTCTCATTGCCGATATTAAAATAAAAATATATGGCAATGCAAGAAAAGAAAACAATTGTAAAAATGTCAATTAACAACAGTAATTTTTTTTGTTCAACCAACCAATTTGCGCCATAAAAGGCTATTTTTAATACAAAAAATTCAACTGCCACAATCCCGAAAATAAAGGAAGTTGTTGCCCAATTCCCCTTTTCCAGCAATATTTGTACACCAACTACATTGAGATATCCCAAAGGTAACGTCCCCATTAGGCTGATGAAAAAACCTAAGGCAAATGAATATTTTTTGAATGAGATACGCTTTAAAATTTTCATTTTAGCTAATTGATTTTAAATAATTTGTTAATTTTTTATTGTCAATCACCAACTGCCTTGATTGTTTCATATTCAAATATGCATATCCTTTTTGATGGTTATAAGTGCTTATTTTATACAAAATATCGTAATGCTTTATAATTTCTTTCCAGGCAAAAAAAATAGAATGCTTAGGGTCATATATATGCGTAGGTTCACTCCCTGCTCCATTCAGTTCTATGATGGAAAAGTTTTTGCCATTCTCCAAGTCTTCTCTCGATTGAAACATAATATCCAGTCTACCAAAATAAAAATCGGGAATTTGCATACAGATATTGTTGAAGGTTTCAGTTAATTTGTCGTTGATCCAATCACTTACATCGGTAAATTTACTCCCGCGAACATGATTTCCGAAAGGCACTAAATTAAGGCTTTCGTCTTTTGGTAATATTCTAGCCAATTCAATTCCGAATTTTTTCTTTAAAATGTCATATTGAAGCGCAAATCTCGGATTTTGAAGAATTAGTTCCTCCACCGTATTTTTACCATTTCCCTTTACGATGAGAAAATCCTTATATACAATCCCGGTAATTTTCCCTATTTTCTCATTGGGCATTCTGTAATAAAACAAGCCAATTTCTAATGGAAATTGCGAGAACTCTTGAATAAGAAAATCGTATTTTACTTTTTTTAAATAGGTTTCCAATTCAATTTCATCGTGTATTTTTTCCACGCGTAATCCCTGCAAACCTATATCTGGTTTTATGATAAAAGGAAATTTAATATTAGAAGCCGTTAGTTTTTTCAATATTGTTTCCCAGCTTTCACTGGATTTAATAAACAGGGTTTCAGGATAATATTGCTGCGGAATTAAATCATAAATTCCTTTTTTGCTTTCCAATGCAAACCCACCGTTGATGATTCGTGGATTGCTTGCGCTAAAAAAACCCAACGATTTTGCTTTAATGCTCAAATAAATCCAATAGAAATAAATAGGAAAATATAACACGTTCATTGGCCAATATTCCCAATTCAGGATTTTATGAAGTGTGTTTTTTAAAGCTCTCAAAATGATGTTTTTTCAATAAATTCCTTATTTTCCAAATCCACATAGGTCATTTCAATACGGTTATTTTTTAATAAAAGTTGTGTAATGCTTAATGTTTTTATATTATCGTCCCTATTAATCACCAGTCCATATTTCTTATTTTTAGGTTGGGTATTCTTATGAAACGAAAGAATTTTTTCTGGAGACATTGGATTATTTTTTGCGCTGAAATTCTCAAACCATTGGGTGCGAAGTTCTCTTTGCGATCGATTGTAAAGTGTTGAAGAGGACCAAATATGCGATTCTGATATGGAATGTTCTAAATCATACTTTTGTTTTTCATCCCATTTCAGCTCGACTAATTTGTTATTTTGAAAAACAATGAGCGTAAACGGCGCTACACCTTTTAATGATATTGAAAAAAAATAACCTATCGGATTTGATGCTTTTATCATTTCCATTAAGACAAGGCCCCTGCTTTTTAAATAATTGGTTTTTTTTTTATGATTTTCAAATGCGCCATTCAATAAAACAATTGCCGTGCCTTCATTTTTTGCAACCACCCAAGTACCACCAGCTTTTTCATCTTTGGGATACATTAATTTAATGCTCTTATCAGTATAAATTTTTGGTGAAATGGTAGGACGAGTGGTTTTTTCATCCCTGTTGGATGTCAACACAAAACTATCTTTTAGCTGAACAAAACTTACTGTACACATTTCCTTTTATATCTAATAGTCGCAGGAGCCAATCCGAAATTTTCATCTATAAACGATGCTTTGTTTAATTCCAATAAACCCACTTTTATTAAGGCCTGATGATGAATACTGTGCTCTAAACAATAAGCTAACTCTCTAAATACAGTTGTTTTTATTAGAGTTTCATTTTTTTCATTTTCAGAAAAATTACCTTCCAAATAGCAAAGTGCGTCTGAAAATTCCATTGTTAATTTTGAACAAATACTTTCAATCACTTCAATGACAACATCCTTATTTGTTTCAATTAGCAAATTTCTTTTTCGATTGTCGTAATTTATAATTTTTGAATCTAAACCATCTAAAACGCTTTGATAAAATTCTAAAATATGACGAACATGTTGTCCAATTGTGGCATTTGACAGTAATTTAGAACCATACGTATATTCTTGATCAGACAATTTAATCACAAGCTTTTTTAATTCTTCTAAATTTTGTTTGCAATATGTTTTCATCTGTTTAAATTTTCATTTTTAGCGGTAAAAGTGCTGTCCCTAATGATCATTCCTTTGTATTCTGAAATTTGTTGTTTTCGATTCATTAAATCTTTAATTTAATAGTTAAAGCTCACTCCTTTATTATCTTCTAAAGCTACACTTAATGCCAAAACCATACTTTTTAAAAATTAAAGTTAGCAACCACTAGTGTCTAGGCCTAGAATATAATAGATGGATAAGTTATATACTATATTGGGTGTTTTATAATCAAACGCTAAGATTAATCTTATTTGGTGGAATAATTTTATTACATTTTTTTTAACTTTTCTATTTCGTTTTGAAAGCCATCCTCATATCCTAATTTGTATTTTTTCGACATTTTAATACCTAAAACGTAAGTGTCAATCGCTTTATTTATTTGCCCTGTCTTTTCATACAATTGGGCCAGGTTAGTCAAAATTCCAACATATTTTGGGTATGCCTCATAGGCCCTTTTAAAAACTATTATTGCTCCTATAGGATTTTCATCGTCTATCAGTTTCATTGCTAAGTCAAAATAATCACCCACAGGTCTTCTGGCACTTATACCATACTTGTTTATTAGCTCTTTTTCACCTTTTAAGAAAGTTTCGTTACTATAATTTTCCTGAAATTCTTTAGTAGGTTTTAAATCGGAAAAAATAAATTTTAACCCATGATAATTTAGGATTAGTCTGGCATCATCATGCCCTTCATTTCCCACTTCTTCATGCTTCCAATGCAGATTTTTAGAGCCCACATTTTTGATAACATTCGTATAGCGGATTAATTCATTTCTCATTCCCCAGCCGTCACCACCGCCAATCCCAAAATATATTGATTTGTTCAAGTCGGGATGCGAATTGAAAAATTCAGTAGCTTTTTTGGTCATTTCTTCATTATTCCACCATAAAGCGGGAGACTGAACGATAAGCGCATCAAATAATTCTGGTTTTTCCATAAAAGCATATACACTAAATAATCCACCAAAGGAGTGCCCTTCTAAAATACGATAGGGATGGGTTCTATAATTCGACTCAACATAAGGAATCAATTCATTTTGTAAAAAACGAAGAAATTTAGGAGCTCCACCACTTTGTGGAATAACAGCATTACCGGATCCGCCATAAACATTCTCTCCAGCATTTGATGGGGTTAAATCTCTCGCTCTGTCTATACTTTCGATGCCTACAATGATCATTGGAGGAATGATTCCAGATTCTGTAAGTAACTCAATGGTCCCAACTACATGTTTTATATTTCCTAAGCCATCCAAAAGATAAAGTACAGGATAGTGAGCTTCACTCTCTTCATAACCATTTGGTAGTGAAATAATAATTGGTCTATCTTCAGGCAAGATCTCAGATTCTATGGTTAAATATGTACCTAACCCTAAAAGTTCATTGTCCTTGGTTAATTTTATTTTATCAGCTATTTGGGCATTAATACTCAATTGACATAAGATTAAAAAGAGTATTGAAAGCGAAATTTGTTTTTTTTTATAGTTCATTATATTAAAATATTTTTCATTTAAGACGTTTCTCAAACATTAAAGTAACACAATAATAACTCGCCTTAAAATATGGCTACAATTAGAATTGATTTTAAACAGATAATTTATATACCATATGGGTGTTCATTTTTTTAATTCCTTTAACTAACTGAGGCTCTATTAAAACCAATAGTTTCTCTATAAAGTTGTGGAGATACATCTGCATTTTTTTTAAAAAATCTGCTAAAATAGTATTCGTCATTATAGCCTAACTCGTACGCAATTTCTTTAACAGTTTTATTAGTTAAATATAATTCTCTTTTGGCTTCTATAATGATACGTTCAGAGATTAAGTCGGTTAAGGTTTTATTAAAATGAGCTTTGGTTAGCCTTGTTAATGCTTTTGGAGTAATTGCTAACATATTGGCATATTCACTAGCTGAGTGCTTTGTTTTGTAATGCGTTTCAATATAATTTTTTAAATTCTGTAAAATAAAGGGTTCTTCTTTCTTAATAGGTGTTTTTGATACTTCGGTTTGTTGTTCTGTTTTTAATCTTGAAGCTGTTATTAAAAATATTTTTAAATAAGAAATTAATAATTCATATTGTGCTAAAGCGGGATTTTGCATTTCATTTTTAATTTGTTCTATTACCATATTAAAATGCTCTTGTGCTTTAACATTTACATCTACAAAAGGAGGATTATAGATGTTATTAAACAGTACACCATTACAAGCTACTTCTTTTTGATGTTTATGAATACAAAAGAAATCTGGATGAAAATGGATAACTAAACCTTTAAGAGAACTGTTAGTTTCTAGTAAAAAAGGTTGATGAGGTGAAAAAGAAAGCAATGTGTTGGATTTAAAGGAATAACTATTAAAATTGGCTTTTATGTTTCCAACTCCTTGTTGTATCCAAATAAGGGAGTAGTAGTTATGCTTTTCTATATGGCTAAAGGGGTTATTATGTTCAAAATAACTTAGCTTGAAAGCCAAATTACCCGTTTGTGGGTTTGTAAGTGTAAAACTATCTCTTTGTTCCATAATTAGTATTGCTTTTAGTTGCTATAAGTCTTTAAAATTACTCTATCTATTATTTTTTTTGCTGTGTCTATATATGAAAGCTCTTTGTAAAGTGTACCATTTTTTCCTGAATGATGCCCATGACCAATAAGTTTCATTATTTTATAATTATTGTCTTTGATGTCTTTAGAAGATACGTCTGCCGTGTAAATTAAAGACGGTTGTCCAACTTGACCTGATCCGGAATATATTTCGTCATCAGGAAACTTGTCTTTTGTATAAAAGGTATTCCAATCATAAGATTGATTGACTTCTAACATTACTTTATAGCCATTTAAAGTAGATATATTACTTCTAGATTTAATGATAAAATTACCTGTAGGTGTTGCTCCAGAAACAGCATCAAGATCTTTAGCATTATTAAGAGGAATGTATAGTCCATCAGAAGCTTTTATACCTCGTTTATGAGACCAATAAGGTAAAGCTTCAGGACGTCTTTTTATAGCAGATTGCCATTTACCATTAACGTTTTTACCAAAATCAAATGTGCTTGATGCTATCACCCTAGAAATATAAAGTGTTTCTATATAATTACCAAGACTATCTTCTAGCCATATTGCAAATAATGGATATTTAAAAGCACTACCCTTTTTTAACTCGACTTCAAAATGATGCTGTCCATTAACATTGGAAAGTTCTATTACTTCATAATCAAAAGATGTTTCATCTTTACCTAATTTTTGATTTTTTAACTGATTACCAAAATTATAAATGCTGTTTAATATTGGGACGTTAAGGAATAAACCTATACCAATTGCTACCAAAAAGCTAAAGATAAATGGTGCTTGAAGTTTTTGAAAACTAGATCTTTTACTTCCAGTTATATAATTAAATAATGGCTTTTTGTTATTGATTATATGAAATACCATAGCCAATACAAACAAGAAACCAAAAACGGTATGTAAAGAGGCAAGACCTTTACTAAATGGGATGAGGTACATAGCAATACCAGAACCTAGTAAAATAATAAGTATGAAAATTAATACATTTCCTAAAAGCCTTCTATTCATGATGCTGTTTAATATTAAATTTTATAATTGTCTGTCGGTCTCTTCAATTTTTAAATTATTTATACTTGCGTAACGCTTTTGCATAAGACCATTTTTATCAAATTCCCAAAGTTCATTACCATAGGCTCTATACCATTGGTCGTTATCACCTTGAAATTCATACTCAAATCTAACAGCCATTCTATTTTCTTTAAAACCCCAAAGTTCTTTTTTTAGTTTGTAGTGTCTTTCATTTTTCCATTTTTGGGTTAAAAAATCAATAATTTCTGCTCTTCCGTTAATAAACTGTGTTCTATTTCGCCATTCAGAATCTATGGTATAAGCTTTAGAAACTTGGATTGGATCTTGGGTGTTCCATGCATCTTCTGCCATCTGTACTTTTATTTTTGCTGTTTCTTCGTTAAAAGGAGGTATTGGAAATTTTTTCATGATGTGTGTTTTTCATATGATTTATTAAAATATTTTTATCACTAGTGTTTGTAGCTTTCATAACATACATTGCAGACTAGTTTCTTTTCATTGGTTTGTAGGTATATACCTTTTAAGTTATTTTCAACATACATTTTAATCCAACCTTTTTTATGTTCCAAATCTTTCATATTTTCAGCCTTTAATGCTTTATAAAAGTTGCCTCCATATTCTTGTCTCCCCCAGCAATTTGGGCAAAATCCTTCAGGTGATTTTAACTTGTTGCTAGTTGATTTTTTTCTTAAAAAAGTTAGTATATTCTTGACTAGATTCATCTCTAAATTAGTTTAAAGTTAAAAATAAAGGAAATATGGAAATCCATATTCCCTTTATTTGATTTAAATAGTTTCAGCTAAAGGGAAATCTACAGGCACTTTAGTCAGGTTGTGCAAATAATTCATAGCTGTTTTATCGCTCACCTGAAGTATTACATCTACAAGATTTTCTTTAGTATATCCTTGAGCAAAAAAGTCCTCTACATTTTCATTGCTAGCTTTACCTCTATTTTGAGTGATATCCGCGGCCAATTTTACCAATGAATTCAATTTAATGTTTTCACTCTTTCCCTTTCTGATATCTAATAATTGTTCATCATTAAATCCATTCATTTTACCCAATACTAAATGGGCACTTTGACAATACAAGCACTCATTTACTTGACTTACAATAAGGTTTACAGCTTCCTTCTCCTTGTTGTTTAAGGAGGTTTTAGCATTTTGATAGTCTAAAAATCGTTTTAAACCATTATCTGAATACCCTATAGTTGCATAAAGATTGGGTACAAAACCTAATGCTTTGTTTAAATTATCAAAAATCTCTTGATTGGTTTGTGATACTTCATTTCTAGTTGGAACGTTAAATTCCATTGCAGATACATTTTCCATTTTTTATTTTATTTAAATTGATTGTCAATATTGACATTACAAAGTTGATGAAGATTGCAATAGCTTAAAATGGATAATTTTCGTTAATGGATGGATGATTTTCTTGAAATGATTAAATGTCGGTTATGACTAATTGGGCGAAGTTTTATACGAAACTTTGGCAAGCATACACTAGGCTGAAAATCAGAGAGAATTTCCAGAAGTAGACGAGAACTAGAAATAACTTATAACTATTGTTCCACAACGTAATTTATCAATTTTCAATTATTTTACTTGCAATTATTGAATTAATTTGATTAGGTCTTACTTTCCAATCATATGCACCATTAGTCAACAAGATTATCGTAATATTCTGATTCAAGTTTTCATTCCAGTAATGTCTAAATGATGAAATTCCAGCACCGCCATGACCTACCATCCTATAACCACCTTGAAGGGTATATGATTCCCAGCCTAATCCAAAATAAGCATCTGTACCATCCGCCAATTTAACAGGTGTCCAAACTTCTTTAAGTTTGTTTTTGTCCAAAATCTGCCCATCTTGTAACGCTTGAAACCATTTGGCTAAATCACCTATAGAGATATTTAGACCAGCACCAGCATACATAGGTGGCGAATAATTTAGAGGAAATATTTCCAAATTTCCATTATTATTTTGATAACAAGTAACTCTATTTGGAATGACTTTTTTAAACCCTCCATATTTAGCCGAACTTAAATAGAACTTATCAAAATATTCAGTTTTCATATGAAATTCAAAACCTTGATTTGCCAATTTTTCAATTATAGCACGAATCAACATAAATCCTGTGGCATTGTATTTCGATTCAGTCCCAGGTTTAGAACTAAATGGTTTGTCCTTTAGTGCATCAATAACAGTTTTTTCACTTTCTGGTGCCAAAAAAATTTGGTAATCAATTTGATCTGGAATGCCTGAAGTATGTGATAATAATTGTTTAACAGTAAGTTTTCGCCAAGATTCTGGTAAGTCTATTCTATCAGGCAGAAAATCCGCTACTGTTTCATTAACATCTCTATTGTTTGTACTTAACAACTTGTGCAGTGCAATTGAACTGAATAATTTAGAAATTGAGGCAACTGGAAAGGAATTGTCAATTGTCATTGGAACTTTCAGCTGAGCATTTGCCAAACCGAATGATTTCATGTGAACAATTTCATTGTTAATGAGTATTGCGTAGTTCAGACCAACAATTTGCAAGCTATCAATAATCTCTTTTAAGTAGGTATCTGTCTTATCAAAAATCAAATTGTTAGTTTGTTGAGCGTTTGATAATTGGACGAAGCCTACAATTAAAAAAAATAGTGAAATTCTTTTTTTCATTATTTGTGAGTTGAGTTTTCAAAATGTTACCCAACTGCTCTGTCTAAAAGCAGTTGGAGACTTTTCATCTTAACTTTTCGGTTGGCACCGACTTTTAATCTATGTTCATAATTTCGTTTCATCAATTTTGTTCCAATTGCTTATAGCCTTTTTTGCAAATGCCATTACTCCAATTTAGCCATTAACCCCCAGCCATTTGCTTTGTCTATAACTACGCAGTGAATCTCATTTGTCCCTTTTTCAAGTGGTAGATATAATTTATTGGTATTGATTTCCATATGCCCCATGTATTGCACTCCTTTTTGTCTAAACGCATTGTTGCCACTAAAGTAGGGCTTCCCGTTAAGATATACAATAATTTTATCGCTATAGTCAAAGGAAAATAGTTGGACTTTCCTTTTTTCTGAATAAATTGTTGTACTGGCAACAATATAATTTTCATTATTCTGTTCGAAGCTACCAGCAGATGTCTTTCTAACATATTTTGATATGGGTAATAGTCCTGATTCTTCAGTTGATACGTTTGTATAAATATCTTGAGAAAAATCCTCAAAGTTGAGTTTTTCCTCCTCATATAAAAAGGCTTTAGTAATATCCCAATTCGTTATGATGTTCGTGTCGTTGACTGGAATTCTAACCGTGCTAGACTTTTCAGAAACATCTTTATGTGTGACCCTAAAGTTTGAAAACCGATTTCCAAACAAAGCCCAGAGCCCAATCTCACCTTCACCTTGATTTGTTCTCAGCCTATCCACAATCATAACTTTTACGTTATTTACAAAGACCTCAGCATTGTGACGATACACATCAATGCGTAAGGTGTTCCATCCATAATCTTTAAAGGAAACCTTTGCCTGGTATTCTCTATACAGTTGCCAATTTGACTCATTATTAAACATGGGGGTGTACTGAACAGCATCTACCTGATTCGATTTATGCATCCTCATATACACCTCTTCCAGATTGTCGTTGTGCTCTCTGAAACTAATGCCTGCAAAGCTTCTTTTGGAGTTTGCATATACATCCACTTCAATAGTCCCAATTGTGAAATTCTGATTCTTGACGGTTGCTCTCCCGTCTTTCAAAACAAGAGTTTCTCTATTGTCAAATTTCTCAAACAAAGCACTATCAGGGACATCCCATTGAGATGGTATCATCTCAATTTTTGTTGATATATTTTGGGCCGTAGCAAATTGAAAACCCAATAAACTGATTAATAGATAAAGAAGTTCTTTCATGATTTTTTATTTGCAAATATTTATTTAAAATACCTTTCGTTACATATCAATTCAGTATTAATTACTATCATTTTGGTGTTTCGTTCTATATGCAGAAGGGCTGACCCCTTCCATTTTTGTAAAAAAACGTGTCAAATTATTGGGTTCGCTAAAATTCAAAATATAAGCAATTTCTGCTATTGTTTTACCGGTATAACGAAGTTCCATTTTCATTTCTTGAAGCAATCTATTGTTTATTACTTCCTTTGAAGTGCATCCTATATGTTCTTTAACCATAGCGCTCAATTTATGTCGATTTATATGCAATAAGTCACAATATTCCTCAACGGAATGCACACTTCTAATATGCTGTTCCAATAATTCCTTAAACTTGTAAATGACTATATCGGACAGTATGTTCGACGAAATATTATAGTACTTTGAATACAGCCGATTCAACTTCGACAAAGAGAAGTATAAAAGCGAACGCAATATATGAAAGCTATCATTCTGGAAGTTTTCATTTTGGAAATTTTCAATCTCAGCGATAATTTCATTTAAGGCAAATTGTACAATCGTATAATCTGCATTTTGCAATTGAAAATACTGGGGGTGTTGAGTATTGTAAAAATATTGTAATCGGTATGCGAACAATTTATCAGCAAAAAAGTCGGCCAAAAAATCATTTTGAAAAACAAGGTGAAATCCTTGGATCCCAGTAAGAGATATTTTGCAACTTTTCTTTTGAAAGGGGCAAATGAAGAAGAAACTGTTCTCGGAGACTTCCAAAAGGCGTCCATTCAATTCAATGGATCCACTTGCTTTTTTAAAAATCATAATCTCAAAAAAATCTGTTGTGTGTGGTTTTGAATCGAAAAAAATATTTGGATTATCTTCAAACCTGTGTAAATCCATCAGGAATTGGAATCCGTACTTTTTTTTATCGAAGATAAATGTTCTCAAAATCTATTTTTTGTTTATGTATAAGATTAGGGACATGGTTTAAACACTAAAATTAACAAATACAATCTGAATAGAAATTCCGAAAGGATTTTCGTAAGTATAAAAAAACCTATCAGTTAACTTTATTTCAAACAGCTTATATTCCTTTTTCATTTCTCCTTTTTAGTTAAACAGAGCTACTTTTATTAAAACTACTGGCAACGTGATTTTATATGAATTGTGCGCCTAAAAATCGGAGATTTTTCTGTGGTAGCAAATTTTTAGTTGAATGTTTGTCTTTTGTCCTAATTCAAATTTAAGCATAAATTATATGAGATACCTGCTGTGCATCATTTATTATTTAACAACTTAGTCAAAGGATTTTCTATTCTGTACCGAATGAATTGTTGATTTCCAATTATTACTTCAGTCTCCTTTTCAAATCCTATTTTTAAAAGCCCCTTAATTCGGGTTCTTGATGTCGGAAATAAAACGGTTATTGAAGTTAAACTCATCTCATTAAACGCTTTGTTGATTATCTGTGTGTAGATGATTTTTCCTAACCCCCAGTAATCGGGGTGAAGGACAATTGCCAAATCAACATCACCATTTTCCGGTTGCAAACCACCCCAACCTGCAAATTGACCTTTTACTATAAATGCCCAAGGACCATAACCATATTCATTCCATATTCTTTCTTTGGCTTCAATAAATTGATCACATATGCTTTCATCAAAATCATATGATAATAGAGGCATTTGTCGTCTCACTAACGGACTGTTCATCAGGTCAATAATCTCATTTCTACTTACTTCAGTAAGTCGTCTAAACTCAATTTTCATTATTCAAATTTATATAAGGATGTATGATGTTTTGTAATGTTGGTATGATGCTTTCTTTAAACCAACTGTTTTTCTTTTGCCAAATATTGTTACGTGGCGATGGATGTGGCAATGGTAGAAAGTCTGGTAGATATTCGTTATAGTTTTTTACAGTTTCCGTGAGTGTTTTTTTAGCGTTGTTTTTTAAGTAGTAATTCTGGGCATATTGTCCAATCAATATAGTCAACTTTACCTCTGGCATTGATGTTAGAATTTGATGATGCCAAAGAAGCGCACATTCTGGTCTAGGTGGTAGGTCGCCAGTTTTTCCTGTACCTGGAAAACAAAAGCCCATTGGGATAAGTGCAAACATCTTTTCATTATAAAATGTTTCTTTACTCACTCTCAACCATTCTCTTAAATTATTACCACTGACATCATCCCATGGGATACCACTGTTATGCACCTTTTGTCCGGGAGCCTGACCTATAATTACAATTTTTGATGTTGTACTTGCCTGAACAATTGGTTTAGGTGTGTTAGGTAAAAACTCCTTGCATACCGTACAATTTCTTATTTCTGTAAGGAGGTTTTGCATGGTCTTGATTAATTTTTTCTAGCCTGACGAGGGTGAACAAACAAAATAATACCGAAAAGGCAGCCAAAAATTACATATACTATTGCTAGACCCCAAATAACAAATGGTAATTCTGGATTGGAAATTATTCCCTTGAGTAAAGCTAGTGCTGCAATTAAGAAATGGGCAAAATTAGCAACTGTTGTTGGGCGGTTATAAATGCCTCCTATAATGCTAGATTTACTCATCCAATTAAGCATGGCAAAACCAAAATATAGGGACCCTAGGATTTGCATGAGGAACACCGCAATACGATTCTCTTCAATGCCAAGATACATTAAGATACTATCAGAACTAAAGGATAAAGCAATGCCTATTGCTCCCATGATTAATGCGCTAAAAGTCATCGTCATTTTTGTATTCATACTATAAAGGTTTCTGTGATTGGTCGGAATTTTTGGTTAACTATTACACCATAGCTCAAATTAGATTGTAGTTAAAAAAATAAGCTATATCTAAAAACAAAAACAGGAGTTAGTGATTAATGGTTACTCCTGTTTGTTTAACTCCAATTACGTTATCTAGTTATGAGTTTTTGAAAGTTTTTTTCAATAAGACAGTATGATGAGATTTTATAAGATCTGCGCGCCTGGAAAATCAGAGATTTTTCGAACGTAGCAAATCCTTAGTTGAATATTTGTCGGGATGTCATTTAGTTTTAATTTAAGCATAAATTTTATGAGGTGTTGTTTGTAGTTTAATACATTCAACATGTCATTTAGTTATTTGACTAAAGTTCAATTGATCTTTTTCCCAATTCCAGATTGACATACCAAAGTTTCCAGAATCTTCAATGACTTTCATTTCAATAGCACTTATTATTTCAATAACTATTTTCCCATTTAAATTACCTTTTCCGACAGAAATGTCAGACCAATCTAAGATTATCCGATTGTCAATTATTGTTCCGTTCCCAACGTGACACCAATTTTCGCCTAACTCATACTCTGAGGTCTTATTGTTCATACCTAACCAAAAGACCTTATTTTGAACAATATTAATCCAAAATAAATTACCTCCAGTTGATTTCCAAACTCCATTTTTTATCAAAATATTCTCATTTTTAATTTTATTATTCCCTTTGTTACTACTATTAGTATCCTTGCAACTTAAAATAGTAATAAATAAAATCAAACTAAATGTTTTTGTTATTTGATTCATAGGTGGCTGCATTCAAGGTTTTAACGCAACAAACGTTGCTTTTTTAGTTGGGTCTAAACTACAAATTTTAATTCAGAATCTATATTTTTTTAGGGGTTTTAAATCCCTTTATTTATTTAATTTATTTGCTAATAAGTCCTTAAGAACATTCATATCATCACTTACTTTTCGTTCATTTACACATGCATAAATTTGTGTTGTTGCAATTTTTGTGTGACCGAGTAATTTTGAAACTGCTTCGATAGGGACACCATTAGTTAGAGTTACCATTGTAGTAAAAGTGTGTCGAACCATGAAAAGTTAGTTTTTTTTGATGCCACATAAATCCACTACTTCAATTAAATAACTATTTAACTTCTGGTTCGATACTACTGAAAATAAAGTTCCCGAAACCTCAGCTCTGGAATTGTTTTATACTTGTCAATTAACTCTTGTGCTTTGACAAGCGTTGAAAATTAAAGTCAGAAATAGTAAGAGTATAAAAGGTGTTTTATTTTTCATTCGATAGAATTTTGTTTACATATTACATAAATCTTAATTGTTTCATTACAGTTATCCTGTAGAAAACTTGAATAGTCCACTAATTAAATTGTCATTCATTTAGTCTTAATAGCTTTCTTTGTTGGTTGACATTCTCCTATCAATCCAAGATTTGTTTCTATAATTATCCAAGTTATTGCAACGTTATTTTCTTATGAAATTGCAGATATAATTTCAAAATTCATATCTGGAAATGAGTTGAATGAGAATTTTAATATCTCTTTAAATTCCAAATGGGTTAAAGTTTTCCCTTCCCAAGGATCGGTAGTGTCAAGATAAATTGTATATACTGAATGAACATATTGTTCAACTTTTTCAAAACATGGTTATTCCAGATTTCATTCATAATTTCCCGAAGGAATAATTCATTTTTCATTATCATTTTTATTATTTATAGCTATTATTACTTACTATTATTGTAAATGTTGCCGTTAAGCCAACACTAAAATTTCTAGGTAATTTCTCAACTCCGAAAATAGCTCTTGAATGTTTACCTTTTTCTTCTAAAATATTCACGAACAAATCGGATGCTCCGTTTACAACAATTGGCGAATCGTCCCACCCATTTCCTGATTGAAAATACGCGTCAATATGATTCAGTCCTACAATATTTTCAAATCCGACTTTCTTTTCTACTTGAGCCAAAACATTCAAAGCACATAATTGCATAGCTGTATACCCTTGTTCAGTTGTAATTTCATTTCCTAAACGTCCTTGATAAAGATATTCTTGGTTTAAAATCGGAAATTGGATTGCGATGTAAGCTATATTCTCTCTAACATTTACCGAGACGTAATTTCCACCTGGGGTTGATGTCTCACAAAGTTTAAGTTTAAGCTTTTTTAGATTTTCTTTTGGATTCATATTTTCATTTAATTCTTCTTTTTCAACACATTAAGGTGGTCATTTTTCTATTTTTGCTTTTCTAAATTAAAATGATTGTTCTTTATTGTTATTATTATAGTTGGTGGCTTGTTTTGAAAAATATTACAAAAAATTTATTTATAATATCTTTTTTAGGATGAGTCATGTTATAGAATGTATAACTTTTTTTGAGAGTTAACAAAAAGGCGCATTAATGAATAAAATAGAGTAAATACAGGAATGGGTATAAACACATATAAACGTTAAAATGAATTACATTAAATCCTATTATTTACAACCTCCTCAAATTATCAGTCAAATTATCATCTGACCTCGTTCCATATGGATCAATAGAAACATAAACAGGCTTCTCTTTTACTACAATTTTAATATTTGTAAGTTCTTGAGTAATCCGATGTGATTCGTAATTTAAAATTGAATTATCATCCTTAGTAACCTCCGATGGATGTTTTGAAAACACCCCTATTTTTATAGGCTCATTAATTAAAATTTCCTTTATTTCTCCACTATCCAAAGTTTCAAAACGCTTTGCTTTAATCGAAAAAGTAACTTCATAAGAACCGTTTTCTAATTTTCGATAAGAACTGTCAATAACACTTAAGTCATATGTAATTACTCTTTTAAACCAATCATCAATTAATGTATGCTGCTCAGCCGGAGTTGCATTGTAAATTTCTTGCAATAACTCTATAGAATTTGCTTCCAACTTATTTGTATCGCGATGTCTATCTGTGATTGTTTTTAATATTTGATTGACCTTTTTTTCACCAATTAAATCTCTTAAAGCCAGCAAAACGGTTAATGCTTTACCATACGAAATATAGCCTTGACCATCAACTTTATATACCGGAGGTTCCATCTCTGCAGCAAAAGATCTTCCTGAAAAATAGCGTCTTCTAGCATCATCACTTAATTCATATACGGCTCTTTTTCCATATATTTCTTCCATGATTACAGCTTCTGTATATTTTGCTAAACCTTCGACAAATAGCGATCCACCTGCAACTGGTTTAGCAGAAAGTGTATGTCCCCAATATTGATGTGCAACTTCATGAATGGTTCTTTTGGCTACAAGATTGAATGTTTCTACTCTACGCACATCGGCTAAATACAATCGGTCTTCTACCATACTAATGACTCCTGGATGTGCAAAGCCTGCAAAAGGCCAATAAGAGGGAACTTCTGCAATTCTTACATGGTCAAAATTATAAGGGCCAAAATTTTCTTGACAATAATCTAATGTTTGTTTTACACTGTTTTCAATGTTTTCAATATTAAAGTCGTGATCCGCATCGTAATATTGCGCTATTGAAATCCCTTTATAATCTATTTTCTTAGTGGTGTATTTTGCGGAAAAATAGCCGACTTCGGGTGTTATCTTTTCATTAGCTTTATAATGAAAGTAGTTTCTATTATTTTTCGACCATTCTTTTACTAAACGACCGGAACTAATGGCCGTTTGATCACTTGATGTCGAGATAATAGTTTCGAATCTTATTTTTTCATAATTAAATTCTTCAAGTACAATATGCGCATCCGAATTATCATTTTCAATGCGTTCTGGTAAATTTCTTTTTTTACGTTCAGATCTATTAGAAATCTCTAAGGATGCTGTGTAACCTAAAATAGGTTCAAAATTGGCAAATCGATTCAAATAAGTACCATTATTAACGATGGAATGGTCTTCTTCATACCCTTTTATTTCTTTCTTCAATGTATAGGTATATCTTACAGAATCGTTAGTCTGTAAGGGTTTGTTATACTGAAATAAATATGTTCCATAGAAAGTATCATGCGCAACTAACTTTGCATTTTCCACAGTGATATTCTCTAACGGAATTCTTTCGGTGATGAAAAGTTCTGATAAAGGTTGTCCACTTTTATTTTTCGCTATATAATCAGCGGAAATAGTAAACATTCTCTCTTTCGGATAGATATCAACTTTTGTCTTTTTTGAAGTCGGAATTAACCTTTCAATACTTTCATATTTCTTGAATTTCCTTTCATAGCCTTCGCTAAAATCTAATTGATTGCTCACAGTTTCATAATCTGAAACGATATTTATATTGTAATATATCAAACTTCCAAAACTAATAAAGAATACTATAAGTCCTGTTGTTGTTACTTTTTGAAGTTTTGTCCAACTATAAAAGAGTTGTTTTAGTTTTACTGAAAAACTTGTAACCACACCTCTATTCCAAATTTTAAAAGATAGCGCAGTTAGCAACAAACCTAAAACCAACCAATACATGGCTAAATGATTAAATAAACTGGAACCACCATAAAAACCATTCATATTTGAGTAAGACACTCTTGGCATAAATCCAATACTAGTTAAAGGGTGTTCCAAACCTAAAACACTAGATTTTAAACATAAGATTACAACCATTCCAAAGATTCCCATTCCAATATATTTAGTGCCTGCAAGACTATTAATGAATAAGGCAATCATAACATATATGGCTAATGGTAATCCATAGTGATAATATAAAGATGCATAGAGACCGAATTCAAAGTTTGAATAACCTAATGCAATCTGAAAGCCGATACACATTAAAATCCCAATAGTTATTAAAATAACTGGCAATAATAGTATGGCAAAAAATTTAGATAAAAAGAATACACTATTCTTTGTTTGTGTAGCATCAATAATTAAATTGAAGTTTAAACTACGCTCTTTCCAAACAATTTCTGAGCTATAAAAAATGATTAAGATTAAGCTAAATATGGTTAGAGGGTCTACTATTAAATCTATTAATTGATTTGTAAATGGATATACATTTACACCATATTCTTCACCACTTACTACAGTTGAAAATAATTCTGAAAACACAGTAAACAACCACATAATTAGTACTGCCAAAAAGGGCAAACTTTTAAATACACTTTTAAGCTCTATTTTTAATAAAGATAAAAGTGCCGCTAGTTGTGCCTTTAGACTCTGTGTCGCTTGCAAAGGTCTATAAGCTATTAATTTTGTATTTCCATTTTTCACTTTGGATTCTTTCTTCACTTTTTTTGTGATTTTTCTAAAAGTGAATGTTCTATACGTCCCAAATAAAATTGCGATAGAAATCAATATCCAAACGAGTCTATTCCATAAAAACAAACCTGAAAGCGATAGTAGCTGTATGTTTTTTTGAAATGGTGTCCAAAATTGAGTTTGTTCAAAAAATGCGGCAATTCCAAATGGATCGGCAATAGCGGCAATAGCCATACTTTCTGGAGATGCTGGTACAGCTTGCGCCATTAATGGGGAATTTAAAAAGAGGGAGCTTACAAAATATAGCATATAAACAAATACTGCGCTTACATAAGTTGCAGTACTATTTTTTGTTAATGTACTAACCGAAAATACAATGGCAGAACAGAAAAATATATTAGGCAAAACAATATATATCCAAGGTTGCAAATAGGTTAGTAATTGAAAACTACCTATTCGCTCCGGATCTAAATCCGAAAAATAATTTCCAAATATATAGCCTAAAATAAAAGGTGTAAATGCTAATACACTAAACACAAATGTTCCTAAAAAACGACTCCAAAAATAATGTGTTTTTTTTATTGAAGAGCTATAAACTAAACTCTCCATATTGTGCTGTTTATCTCTAAGTATAGCACTAATAGCGAAAAACATAATGATAAAAACACTTCCTAAAGAAAAAAGACTTGTGTGAAAATAGACTTGATAAACAGAAGTGAAATCAACTCCTGTAGGAGCAAATCCTTGTCTTCCAACAAACACACCTAATGCTAAAAACAAAATGGCAAATATTGGAAATGCACGTTGCTTTAATTGATAAAAAACTTCGAAATTAAACAATTGCTTAAACATGGCTTATAACTTTTTGGATTGGTTATTAAAAATTGTAGTGAAGTAAAAATCTTCCAAATTTGGTGTGATTAATCCGAAACCTTCTTCTGGTCTCGTATCAGAAAATACTCTAATCTGGGTGTCGCCAGCAACTAATTTTGTCGAAATAACATCAAATGCTATTTTATAGGCTTCGATGTCTTTTTTGGGGATAATTTTAGTCCAAATTTTGCCTTCAATACTGGCTACTAGTTCTATAGGATTTCCTTCCGAAATAATTTTCCCATTTGAAAGAATGGCCATTTTCGGGCATAAGTTTTTTACATCTTCTACAATGTGTGTAGATAAGATGACGATGACGTTCTGCCCTATCTCACTTAGCAGATTCAAAAAACGATTGCTTTCTTCTGGGTCTAAACCAGCAGTGGGTTCATCTACAATAATTATTTGTGGATTTCCCAATAATGCTTGTGCAATACCAAAACGCTGACGCATTCCGCCAGAAAAAGTATAAACAGATTTTTTTCGATGCTGATATAAATTAACTTGCTGTAATAATGCGATGACCTGTGCTTTACGATCATTTTTATTTAATATGCCTTTTAAAACAGCTAGATGATTCAGTAATTTTTCTGCAGAAATTTTAGGGTAGACACCAAATTCTTGTGGCAAGTAACCTATGTGTTTTCTTATGTCATCAGGTTTTTGAACGATATCTGAATCATTGAATAAAATACTCCCAGAAGTAGGTTCTTGCAAAGACGCAATGGTTCTCATTAAAGAAGATTTTCCAGCACCATTAGCACCTAACAAACCAAACATTCCGTTTGTTATTTCTAAATTTATTCCATTTAACGCCTTTACGCCATTAGAATACGTTTTTGTAAGATTATTGATTTGTAAGGTATTCATAAATATTCGTTTTTTAGATTGATGAGTTTAACAGTGCTATTTTTTGTTTGTAACGCCTTTTAGCATTCCAGGTAGCCCTAATGTTTGTGGTGAATCTGTTTGTGATTCGAATGTTGTTTAAAGTGCTCATAATTTTGTTCTTAATATTAATTTGAAACAAACATACAGCGAAGGAAAGGGGCTTTATAATTAAAATGATATATGGTGCTGTTATTAACTTATATGTGGTAAAAAGAAGCATCAATCGTGTTCGTCCTGAAAATGGCTGGTTTTGTGCTAAAAATTATAGTGCCTATCAATTTACTTGTATAACCAGCATATCATGCCTATTTTTGAAGTATGATTAAACTATTAAAGAAATTTAAAGCCTTTTTAATTGGGTTCATTATTATGATACCAGTATTTTATGTATTGGATTATTTTGGCTTTATACTTCTTCCTAAAGAAAAATCATTTGAAATTTTTATTTACGCCACCATTTGGGGTTTCATAATCGCTTTGCCATTTTATTATTTTAAAAAGAATAAGCAAACTGTAATTAGATTACTTGTTCTATTCTTAGTCCTTGTTACTGCATTGATTATCGATTCTTATATGAAATTGCCAGATAACCCCATTACATTTATACTTATAATGGGATTTTGGGTGGGAATCGCTTATGTATTATCTCCTACATTTATTAAAAAGTATTGGAAATTAATTGTGATTATTTATGGACCATTACTTCTATATTTTATTTATCTAAGATTGTTTTCTGGTGATTTACAAGCCTATTTAGAAATTAAAAAAGATTATCCTTTCTATATATTCTTTTTGCCAATTCCAATCTTGTTTCTCATTTGGGTATTTGAACAATGGAAATGGTTACAAAATTTGAAAGCTGAAAAATCAAATGCTGAATTATCATTGTTAAGAGCACAAATAAATCCACATTTTTTCTTCAATACTTTGAATAACTTGTATGCTTTAACCGTTAAAAACTCCAAACAGGCTCCAGAGGTAATTTTGAAATTATCCAATATGATGCGCTACACAATTTATGAAGGTGAAAAGGAAACAGTACAACTTGATGATGAAATAGCATATTTGAACAACTATATTGAATTACATAAAATTCGATATAAAAAATCTGTTGAAATTACGTTTGATTATTCCTCAGTTGATACCCACTTAACAATTGTACCTTTAATGTATATTATTCTTTTGGAAAATGCTTTCAAACATGGTGTTGAAACACTTACCGAAAAAGCCTTTATTCATATCAAACTATTTGATGACAATGATTTCATCTATTTTACAATTGAAAATAATTTTGACCCTAATGAAGTCAATGAAACAAATGGAATTGGATTGGAAAATTTAAAGAGGAGACTCACTTTATTGTATAAAAACCAACATGAATTAATTGTTAGTACATCAAACAACCGTTATAAAACAACCTTAAAGATTTCTAAACATGCTTAATTATATCATTATAGATGACGAACCACTAGCGCACGAAATTATAGAGGAATTCTGCAATTTGCTACCTCACTTACACTTGAAGAGAAACTGTTACAATGCCATGGAAGCAATGCAATTTTTAAATGAAAATAGTGTGGATTTTATGTTTTTAGATATCAACATGCCAAAATTAAAAGGTTTAGATTTTTTAAGGACACTAACGAATCCCCCTAAAACTATTATTACAACAGCGTATAAGGAACATGCTTTAGAAGGTTATGAATTAAATGTCGTCGATTATTTATTAAAACCCTTTAGCTTTGATCGTTTGGTAAAAGCAGTGAATAAGGTCTCAGAATATCAAGAAACTAAAACGATTATCAAAGAAGTTAGTAATGAAGATTCGGCTGTTCGGTTCTTTATTAAGGGAGATAAGAAACATCACCAAATTGATTTGGACGACCTCTTATATATAGAAGCATATGGAAACTATACCAAGTTATTTTTAAATGATGAAATGATTGTAAGTCACGAAAAAATCTCTCATTACGAATCAATTTTACCAGAAGAAAGATTTATAAGGGTTCATAAATCGTTTATTGTAGCGTTAGATAAAATAAAATTCATAGAAGGGAATCGTATTCTCATAAACGCGCATAAAATTCCAATTGGTCAAACCTATAAAATCCAAGTAAATAAACTTTTGAATTCATAGTCAATATTTGTGCTACTTTGATCTTCAGAGTTCTTTTTTTATCCTCAGAATGTTTTGGACTAGTAGCGGGAACTGGACTCAAACTAGTGACTTTCGGGTTATGAGTCCAAAACTTAAATAATCTAGATCAATGAAATTTTTACTTCACAAAAAATTAAAAAGAGGCAAATTATGTTAAAATTCTTAAAAAATGTTAAAGTTTAATATCTAGAGACTGATTCGGTGTCAGTAAATTTTTGTATACATTCTTAACCTTTATAAACACTGCTTTTTTCATTTTATGGATAGTCCCTTTTTCCACTTTAGGTTATTTTTGAATTTCCCTCATTACTATAATGCTATATTTTTAGCTAATTTAATTTTAAATTCCAATTTGCTTAAATTATTAAGTTTCATGTTTTAATTCAATATTTAGCATATTAAAAAGCCAAGGTTAATGAATCCTTGGCTTATAATTCAAACAATTTCATATAATGTATCAATCTTATAAATTAATTCAAACAATTATAGTATTGAAAACAAAGCTATATGATATTATACTTCAAATATTAGAAAAATGTTTTAAACTATGAATGCACTTGATTTAAAGTCATTAATAAATGATACAAACAACTTAATTTATAAATTAGAATTTAATTGCTCATTTATTATTAATACAAAAAAGAGGCGGCCTACATAGACCACCTCTTTTATAATAATTTTGAAAATCAATAATTTGGATTTTCATCCTCTAAAAAACCTGTTCTTTTATGTCCTTTAAATTTATAAATAGTACCTGGATCCCAATCAAATTCAGCTTCAAAATAAATTTCATCAACCACAGTATTACTTGAAGTAGTATATGAACCTTTTGTTACTTTGCCATTACTAACAGTTACAGTACCTTCAGTATAAAGTTCTGAAGAATTAACATCTCCAGAAAAAGTTAAATTAGAGGTATTAGTACTAACTCTTGTTTTGATTTGAAAAAAAATATTATTATCATCAATCCACATAGTACCATCATCGGCAGCAGTATTATAAGTTGTAAATTGCACATAATTCCCTCCATATGCTGGAGTTATACCATCACTTTCAAGAGCTATAACCCACCAGTCACCTGCAAATTCAACAACTGAAGTAGAACCTGCATCTAAATCACCATCGCCAACCTCATCACATGAAGTGAAAGTAGTGATTAACAGCAGAGTCATAAATAAATTTACTACATTACTTTTAATATTTTTCATTTTGTTTGTATTTTTAATTATCATATTTAGTCAAATTGGAAAGTATATAGAAAAGGAAGTGCAGGAATATAACATGTAAATGTTCCAGTAACTGGATCATAAGTTAAATCCACATATGCATTGCCATTTGCAAGGGGTTGAGGTATATATGATATTTCATCACCATCCATCTGAAAATACACAGGAAAAGTACCTGCATACCCAAAATCACTAGCTAAAAATATGCTAGTAGTTCCATCAACCAATGTTATACAACCCGTCCTTGATGGTCTTCCTACATCATGAAAGCACCCAGTAACGTCAGATCCAATAATAGTTGGATCGTGAACTAAAACAGTTTCAAAAGCAGAAGCTACAAATCCATCTGAGTTTGTTGCAGAATACGAAATAGTATAAAAACCTACTGTATTGGTATCAACGGTTCCTTCAATTACCACATCAACTTCAGTCTCACCTTCTTTAGCCGTTGCTCCAGGGGTAAAACTACCACCTAAAGGAACCACCGTAAAAGGTGAATAATCAAAAACAGCAAAATTTGTAATACTACTCACATCATCTGTTGTATCATCTTCACAAGCGATAAAAAATAGTACACTAACTAAAAGAATGTATATATATATATTTTTCATAATTCTATCTTATATTTTTTATTAATTATTTCCACCATACTGGAGTCGTTAGACTAATTACATCAGGTGTATTTGCATTTCTAACAACTTCAGTACTTGGCCACTCTAACCTTTGAGGAAAAGCACCATTAGTAGCACCATTAACAGAATAAGTCCATTGACCTGGCACATATGCACCACTTGTTTGTGGAACAGAGGATTCAACAGGATAACCTGTTCTATTATGTTCAAAGAATGATTCAAATCCATTTCCTGGAAATGAAGCTATCCATTTTTGAGTTATAATTGCTTCCAATTTCTCTTCAAATGTGCCTGCAGAAGGAAATTCATAAACTCCACCAGAACTAATGTATTGAGAACCATCTAAGCCCCATTTACTAAAGTTAGCTAGTACTGCAGCATCATATAAAACTTTTGTATTTGCACCAGAATTGTATCTTAAATTAGCTTCTGCTTGTAAAAATAAACTTTCCTCTGTACTAATAAAATAAACAGGTGTAGTTGCCGATAAATTAACAATTGAAATGCTTGTTGGCGCATCAAGACTTTGATAATCTCCTTGGTTTAAAGGGTTTCCTACACCATAATACTTATTTAGTCTGTCGTCACCATTCTCATTTAGATAAGAATACATTGTTGTACTAGCTCTAAGGTTAGAAGCAACATTTAATTGTCTCCTATCACTTTCATAAAGAGGATTGCTATTACTAGGTAAATCGGCAAAATTATGCATAGAAGCATCTTCCGATAAGAAATTAGATAAACTTCCAGCGCCTGAGGCTACGCTAGGTCTAGCATTAACTTGTCTAAGTAAAATTCTTAACTTTAAAGTATTTCCAAATTGAACCCACTTAGTCATATCTCCATTAAAAACAAAATCATCATCTGCAGGTGAACTTCCTTTGGATGCAGATAAATCTTTTGATAAAGCAGCGTCTAAATCCGCTATCATTAAATCATAGACTTCTTCACCAGTATTAAAAGCAGGCTGAAAATTTGTTAAATCATTTGCCTCAGTATATGGTATTTGATCATAAGTATCTGCTAAGATTTGAGAACTATAACATTCCAAAACAGAAGCAATTAAAAAATACTTCCAGTTCTCTTGAGTCAATGCATTTCTTTTGATATTTCTAATATCTCCCAGTGCATCATACATATTGTGCCAAGGACCCCGTGCAATTAATGTTGAAGAACCAATTTGGTAGGAATCAACAGTCCTATATTGGTTTGCGGATGGGCTTTGCGTGTAAAATTGTGACCATATACCACCAATTATGGCTAGTTCGGCACCCTGAGCTCCAGCAACACCTGCAATACATGCTGGTAACTCAGTAGCAAATGCAACACCTTCAGGAGAAAGTAAATCTGGGTCTCTGTTTATATCTAGTTGGTCATCACATGACATAAACAATATTAATAAACTTAATAGAGTAAAAATTATTTTTTTCATTTTTTTCATTTTTATATTATTTAAAATGATACTTTAAAGCTCATTCCATAAGATCTTTGTGCTGGATTTCCTGCAAATTCTCCAAATTCACTTGCTAAATCACTACCATAAGTCGATATTTCAGGATCAACATAAGGGTTCTCTTCTGGAGTCCATAGAGCCAAGTTTTTTCCATATAAAGTAACTGAAAACTTGGACAATTTCATTTTATCTGTAAATGATGCTGGGAATACATAAGATAGAGAAAGGTCTCTTAACCTTACAAAGGTTTTGTCAATTGTATGATATGCTTCATAAGCTGGATTGCTCCCTGCCCCAAAATAATTAGTAACACCAGCAAAATTTACTGGGGTTGTATTTTCTGAATATGTTCCATCTCCATTATCATTTACTGAGTTTGGAATAATAAATGGTCTTCGATTATTATATGTTGTAGAAATAGCATTACCCGTAAAGTTGAGCAATCTGTTTGTATAGGAATACATTTTACCACCTTTTTTATAATCAAGACCTATAGAGAGGGTAATATTTTTATATTTAAATGAGTTTTGTAAACCCATTACAAAATCTCTTTCAGATGTTCCTAGTTCTTGTTCTTCAGTCCCTAATACTGGTAGTCCAGTCCCTGAATTAACAACAATTTGTCCTGAAGAATTAGTTTCTGCACCTGCAAATCTAAAAACACCTAAAGGTCTTCCTATTTCAGCATAAAAATTTGTAGCATATGCACTATTAATTAATAGCTTGTCTAAACCTCTTAAATCGGTAATTTTATTCCTATTTTTTGTAAATGTATAAGTTACTTCCCAACTTAAATCATTTGTTCTTACAGGAAAACCGCTTAAAAGTAATTCAACTCCTTTATTAGAAACATCTGCGAAATTACCTGTTACTTGAGAATATCCAGTAGATCTTGGTAATAAACGATCAATTAATAAATCGTTTGTTTGCTTGTCATAATATGCTGCGTCTACAGATATTCTACTATTGAAAAACCTACCCTCTAAACCAACCTCATATTCTGTTGTTATTTCTGGTAACAGTGTATTATTACCTAATTGTCCAGATAATTCAAATGAATTTACACCATCAATAGGGAAAGATATATTCCCAAAATATGCAGCTCCATTAGCTTGTGTTAAAGTTGACTCTGTATTGTAAGGATTAGTATCATTAGCAACTTGCGCAAAACCTCCTCTTAATTTAAGGAAAGAATTATTATCTTCTAAAACAATACCACTTAATGAAACAGATGGATAAAAATAAGAGTTATTTGCAACAGGCAATGTTGAAGACCAGTCATTTCTACCCGTTAAACTTAAAAAATAGCGATTTTTATAAGATCCTGTTGCAGATGCAAATACCCCATAAGTTCGTCTCAAAGTATTATTTTGAGTTATTATTGGAGGAACTGCGCTATTAGATAGTTCGTAATAATTTGGAATATCTAGTATTGAAATAGTAGCTCCAAGAAAATCTGAAGATCTTTGATTAAACGTTGCTCCAACATTAGCAACGATGTTTAAATCATTATTAACATCAAAATTATAATTAATAACTCCAAATGTGTCATATTCAAGTCTTTCTACCTGTGATTCGGTTACTCCACCAACAATTGGAGTTGTACCTAAAAGTTGTTGGGCTGAGCCTTGAGAGTACTTAACTACAGCTCCATAACTTTTAGTTTTTTGATTGGTCATATCCATACTCATTTGCCATGAAGCTGAAAATTTTGATGACAATTGATAAGAAAGATTCACATTGCCAAATACACGATTACTTTTAATATTTGTTGAATTTTCATTTATAGTCCAATACGGATTTGATGCGTATGGAGTATAAAACCAATCATTTGAATTAAATACATTATTTTGATAATCCTTTAAATCAAGAATACTTATATCTCTTGGAACTTGAATTAATTCCTGTGAAAAAGTATTCCCTTGTCCTGCAGCATCACCCTGTCCAGTATTTACGGCATTTTGGTCTTTTTTAATAAAGTTAATTGCAGTACGAACTTTAAATTTATCATTACCTAAACCTCCATTAAAACTTAATGCTTTTCTTTTATAACCATCTGCATCTGTAGGTACAACTCCATCACTATCTGTGTTGGTAAACCCTAAAGCAAAATCAGAATTTGCACCACCACCACTTAACCTAACAGAATTTGTATAGGTATCTCCAATAGTATAAAAGTCTTTTACGTTATTCGGCAGCGCAGAATAAGGCTTTAACTGTTGTGAATTATTTACAATATGTCCCCACAACCTTATTTGTCCTGTAAATGCTGGCCCCCAAGATCCATTTTGGTTACTGGCTCCTGTTCCTCCTGTTGGCAATCCATCATAATTTATTCCATTCCATCCTTGCCCAAATTCATTTTGCATGTGAGGTATTCTTGAAACTTCAGCAAACTCTAATGAGCTATTAATATCAACAGCTATTTTGGAATTTGATTTTCCTTTCTTTGTTGTAATAACAATCACACCAGTAGAACCTCTTGACCCATAAAGAGCCGTAGCTGCAGCACCTTTTAACACATTTACAGAAGCAATATTATTTGGATCCAAATCATTTATTCCTGTTCCACCGTCAAAAGATCGATTAACAGAATTAGATCCATTGGCTGAATTATTAATTGGTGAACCATCAACAATATATAATGGAGAATTGGACCCTTTAATACTACTAAAACCTCTAATAATAACTTTTGTTGATGCTCCCGGTTGAGCAGGTGCTGTAATATCAACACCAGCTATTTTACCAGATAAAGACTCAAAAGGGTTGTTTGTTGTAACCTGAGTTAATTGCTCAGCAGAAACAATCGTTGCAGCATAGCCCGTCGATCTTTTTTGTCTAGTTTGACCAAATGCTGTAATTACAACTTCTTCCAATACATTGCTCTCTACTTTTAAAGTGACATCAATAATATTTGATGTACCAACTACTATTTCTTTAGTGTAATAACCAACATAACTATATTGGAGAATATCTCCAATTTTTGCTTTAATTGAGTATTTACCATCAAAATCTGTCAAAGAGCCAGTTTTTGAGCCTTTGATTATGACATTTACACCTGGCAAAGGTCCACTCTCTTCAGATACCACAGTACCTTCCACAGTTTTCTCTTGTCCATAAATACTAATACAAGTACCTAATACAAACATTAGAGAAAGTAAAATTTTGTAACTTCGATTCATGAATTTCATTTTAAATTAATATGGGTAAATATATCTAGGTAAAATGCTTTCTCTCAAAGTAGAGATGTGGAATGGTGATTTTTTGATGTGAATGATACTTTTAATAGTGTTAAAGAAGATAATTTCAACATAATTAACGATCGTACCAATCCCTATAATGGAATGAAAATTGAATTAAAGTAAAATAACGTCCTGAAATATGGCTAAAGTTAAAATTGATTTTTAAGCTGATAATTGATATACCATATTCGGTGTTTTAAAGTCTAAAAATAAGTGTAATCTTATTTAGCTGTATAATTTTATTGCATTTTTTGCAGCTCTTTTTGCGTGTGCTGTATTCATAAATGTTTGATCTAAATAAAATTCATCTTTTAAAATTCCATTAACTCTTTCAGCCAGCGCATTTTCATAACAATGGTTTTCTTCTGTCATACTAATGTTTATTTTCTTTCTTTTAAGAATCTGAGTGTATACATTACTACAGTATTGAATTCCTCTATCTGAATGATGAATAAGTCCTTTAATATTTCGACTACGCTCAGCACAGGTGTTTTCAGCTTGATATACGGCTTTACTTAGAGCCCTCACGCAACCTTTAAGTTCCAAGCTATCACTCAGGTCGTATCCTACAATTTTACGAGAATACATATCTGTTATAAGTGCTAGGTAGCAAAATCCATTTAAGGTTCTGATGCATGTTATGAATTTTGTGGTAATATTTTGTGGATTATTGAACTATTATGAATCATAAATTATCAAAGTAGCCCAATCTCCTACAGATGAAAAATCTAAACGAGTATTAGCAGTATACCTCATGTTCACTTTGATTTCTGCTTCGAATTTTCCTTTTTCTGTTGCTACATTACATCTTTCATTATGCTCTAAAATAACTTATCCAATTTCAAAATTTTCTTGAGCATTTATATGAATTGATAATAAACTAATACAAAAAAGAATCTTGCAAACTTTGTCCTATAAAATTAATTTTAAGCTAGTTGTATAAAGCTCGAAGGATAAAAGTAAATACATATAGTTCAAATAACATATGAAGTGAATTCTTTAAAAGAAGTGTATCATCCATAATATGATGTAAAAGCCTTTTATATAGCTTTGAATGTCTTATTTTTTGATATTATTTTTAAAGTAATAATTTTCAAGTTAATTCAAAATGTTATTTTTACAAATATTATATATAAATTGATTCATTTCTTATGAAGATAAACACTGTTGTTGTAGATGATGAACCTCTTGCAAGACAAAGGGTAATTAAGCTTTTAGAAAATGTAGAAGAAATAACTTTAATAGAAGAATGTTCAACAGGGAAAAAAGCCATCCAAGTAATTAATGAATTTGCTCCTACTTTGGTTTTTTTAGATATTAAATTAAAAGATATGACTGGTTTTAAGGTTTTAGAAAAGATATCTCCAAATATAAAACCGGTAGTAGTTTTTATAACAGCTTATGATGAGTTTGCAATAAAGGCTTTTGATTATTTTGCCTTAGACTATTTACAAAAACCATTTAGGGAAGACCGTTTTATGAAATCAGTCAATAAAGCTATTGAAGTTATTAAAGAAAAACACTATCCCTTTTTTGACAACAAAATAAGAAATATTCTTGATTATATGAATGCCCAAGGGGAAAAGAAAGATTTTATAAAAAAAATTCCAGTTAAAATAGGAAACAAAATATTGTTTATTGAAGTCAAAGACATAATATATATAATAGCTTCGGGGTATTATGCAGAGATTTTCACAGAAAATAAAAAATATCTATTAAGGGATTCGTTAAATAATTTGATTACACAATTAAATTCAAATCATTTCCTCAGAATCCATCGATCAACCATTATTAACCTAAATTATATCAGTGAGCTAATAAATTCAAACTATGGAGAAATTGACGTAAAAATGAAGGACAATAAACTATTTAGAATAAGTAAAAGTTATAAAAAGGATTTTACTAATGTTATGGGACTTTAAAATGAGAAACGTTTTTCCAAAAAAATTATTTAACCTTTTATTGTTTTTTTGGGTTTTTTACAACCTGATTAACTTATCCAAAAACAGTATTTTAAAATATAATGGACTTGGATTTAAGGAAAAAAGTTGGCTTAGTTTTTTGTTTGATGGTTTTATAATAGAAAACCTTTATAGCATAGCTCTTTTTATTTTCATTATGTACACTGCTAAAAAGTTTCTAGATATTTATGAAAGTTGGTTTACAAGATTCGTCTTTCATTTTTTATTATCCATAGTCACACTAATTATAATTTTCCTGACTTATGATTTATACACATTCTATTTTAAAAACGTTATAGGAACCAGAACATTAAGATACTATATGTTAAATATAGTAGATTATTCAAATGTGCATTTTTTAATCTATTTCACTAATGTATTTATTATTAACACATATTACTTTTTAGACAAGATAAAAAATACGGAAGTTCAAAAAGCTAAGTTAAAACAACAATTATCTGATGTTAAGGTTAATATTTTAAAATACCAATTGCATCCCCATTTTTTCTTTAACACACTAAATAGCATTTCGCAGTTAATTGAGGTAGATAAAAAACTTGCACAAAATACCTTAGCCGATTTTAGTGATTTATTAAGAGATATTGTTTACTTAAAAGATACAAATTTTTTAAATCTTGGAAAGGAGATTGATATTTTAAATCGTTATTTAGATATAATGAGTATTAGATTTTCAGATCATTTGGTAATAAACATAAATATCCAAGAAGGGCTAGAAGATGTTTTAATTCCAAGTTTAATAATTCAGCCAATAATAGAAAACTCTTTTAATCATGGATATTCTGATGAAAACACAAGTCTAAAAATTGAAATATCAATAAAACAAAATAAAGATAACTTAGAAGTTAAAATTAAAAATGATGGAGCCCCATTATCCCAAAAGAATATTATTTATGGAACTGGTTTAAAGAACACAATAGAGCGTTTAGAAACATTGTATAACGATTATAAGTTCTCAATAAAAAATATTCCAAATAAAAAAGGAGTTGTTACTAAGCTTATATTTCCTATAAAATATGATTAAAAAGATAAACAATTATGTATCAAGAAAAAACACTTTTAAAAGAGTTTTTTTTCTTTTTTTGGCAACAAATGTTATTTATGGAATAATCATTTTTGTAACTATTCCTAAAGTTATGAAATACTCAGACGGCATGAAGATTTTAGATATGTTGCCTATGGGTTATAACGCAGAATACGTAAAAAACCTATTTGTTACTTTAGGTGAAAACGGCAGACATACATACTTGTTTGAACAAATTCCTTTTGATATGATCTATCCTGGTTTGTTTGGGCTAACATATAGTTTAATAATTTTTTATTTATCAAAAAAAATAAATTTTGATAATTTGTCAATTTACAAAATTGCTTTACTTCCTATGTTCGCTGGAATATTTGATTATTTAGAAAACATAGGGGTTATTTTCTTGCTTACAAAATTTCCTGATTTAAATGAGAAAGTTGTTGGCACTTCTTCTCTTTTTAGTCTCGGTAAAAGTTTATTTACTACACTTACATTCTTAACAATTATAACTCTTCTGTTCTTAATGGTGTCTAAAAAAATTAAAATGAATAAGAAATAAGGTTTAAAATTAAAAAGTTATTTCTCTAATTAAACCCAATTTATGTTCAAGAATATAAAGCTTTCCATTTGAAGCATCAATAGCACAACTATTTGGCATATTAAACTCTGATGCTTTCAATGTGCCGTCAGTTACATTTTCCTCCCCAGTTCCTGCGAAATGTTCTAATTTCCCATTTAACACATTGTATCTGAATATTTTTCTCAAATTAGGACTAGGTAAATAAACATAGTGATCAAAATAAGTTATTTGATTTATTTTAGCATTTGGGATTGATGCAGGTTTACTCATTTGCTTATTAACACCAACCTTAAACAAATCTCCTCCTACAAAATTTGTAGTATAAATATTCTTTTGATTGTCAAATATGATTCCAATTGCATCTTGTAAACCGTTGCCAGTAAAATATTCTACAAAACTACCATCAGGTTTAAACTTGAGTATTTTGCCTCCAGTGCCACTAAAACCAGCACCATATAATGTTACGAAAATATCATCATTTTCATCAACTGCAAGCCCAGCAGGACCATCAAGATTTTTGGCAAAATCACTAACCACTTTATTTGGTGTAATTTTGATTATTGAATTCCCCGTGTAATTGGAGACATATAAATTTCCTTTGGAATCAAACCCCATACCAACGGGACCAGGTAAATCATCAATGTAGGTTGAGACCTTACCGTTTGGGGTTACCTTTAAAATGGTTGTTTTATTATAGCCTCCTGAAACCAAAATATCTCCATCTGGTGTAACTATCATACCATCTCCATAATTAGACTCTATTTTGGCCAATGTACTTACATCTTGGGAAAAAATGGCGGTAAAACTAATCAATGCTATAATTACCATAGGCAATCTTTTCATAGTTATATTTTTTTAATGTTTAAAATTTCCTGTTTGGTTGTATTCTTTTTAATATCTGCTTCATAAAACCAAATATCCCTAATTTGGCGCTTTGCCATTAAAGCTAATTGATCGCCTTTGAAAGGCGATTTGTTTTGAGAGGCATTTCCATAACTAAGGAGTCCTTTCGCTCTGATTTTTTCACCAAACTCTACTACAGAAGTGTAAGCTGATCCGCCTAATAAAGTAAATTCCTTAGGAGACATTGGTCTGTAAAAACCAGCATTAAAAGAGCCAACTTCACTTAAACCTAGACTACCTTCAAACGATTTGTCTGCAAAATTGGTTTTGTAAACAGCCCCATAAGAAACCTCTAAATCTTTATATTTTTCTTGGGTAAGTATGGCTGCATCAAGCAAAGATGCCTTAGCATTGTCTGTTAATATATTAGGAGTATTCAGTGGATTCTCTTCAGAGAATTTAATTTTGAAAATGTCCATCGAATTCGATGAAACATACCAATTAATAAATAGTACAGCTCCTTTACTGTTTGTATCCAACTTTCTGTCCCAATTCTTAAGAGCAATTGCAGCTTTATTTAATAAGGTGTCTTTTGAATGCATTCCGTAGTCTACCAATTCATCAATCGTTCTATCTGCTAATTCAGAATAGGTTGAGGTGGATAAATTGACTACATCATCAAAATCAAACCTATCCATGCTAAGAAGCATTTTAATTGACCTTCTAGCTCTATTATCAAAATTTGTATAAAGTTGAGACGAAATATATGATGGAAAGTTTTCAGGTTGTCTTAAAAATGGGTAGGTACTTGTCCATGGTCCATTATTTGAATTGGCTAAGAAACCCGAATTTGGATTTTTGATCTTTGGCAATTCTTCATAATTAACAAACTCAGTGACAAGAGCTCCAGGCCTTGTTGACTTTATGATACCCGACCAGTCATTTAAAGTTCCATTTGGTCTTTTTGGAATAATACCATTGTACAAATAAAATATTGTTCCTTTTTTATCTGCATAAATAATATTTTGAAGTGGTAATTGTAAAGTTTTTAAGGCTTTCTCAAATTCATTAAAATTATTTGATTTGGCCATATCTAAAAACTGTTTTGTAAAAAAAGGCCTATCCAATCCTGATAACCTTAAAGCTAAAGCTTTCCCATTTTTTTCTTCTACAACAAAACCATAATCTGACTCTTTAACTTGAATTGTTTTGGTAATCATGGAATCGTTTTCTTTTACTTTATAAGTTGTTTCAGTAATTATAAAAGGTTTTAATTGCTCCTTTATCTTATAAGAATCTTCTTTTACCTCTAATTCAATCAAGTCCATAGTATCAGCTTGATTGAAAGTCATACCCCAACCAAGTTTACTATTAAAACCCATTGCAATAGTTGGACTTCCAACTAAAGTTATACCATAAATGTTGGTGTTTTTACTTTTAAGGTGAGCTTCAAAAAATAAATAATCGTCAAACCAAGGTGGATGTGGCTGGGTAAGCAATATTGTATTTCCTGTTTTTGATTTTGAGGGACCAATGGCCCAAGCGTTAGATCCTGCTGTTTTCCATTCTTTAGCTTCTGGTTGTAAAGAAAATGCACCAACCATGAGATGATAACTTAATTGCAATTTAGCAAAGGGATCGAATTTGGTAATTGGCAAAATAACTTTCAAATCATCATTTATCTTATCTGGATTATTGGAACAATAATCATTCATACCTTTAATAAAGGCCTCAATTATTTTTTTTGTCTGTTTATCTTGAAGAAAATACCATTGTTCAGCTCTTTTAGGAATATTCAATTTAATTAAAAGAACATCACTTGCTTCATTTTGTGAACCTCCAAAATATTCAGAAGATCTTCCTCTTGCTTTTCCATAAGATTTTAGAATTAAATTACCATGTGCCTCCATTTGAGCCCAACCAAAGCCGTAAAAAATTTCGGTATCCAAATCACCTTTTATATGAGGAATTCCCCATGTGTCCCAATTAATTGTTACTGTTTCATTTTCTTGACTATAGGTTACGCCAATAAATATTATTATTAAAAATAATTTGTTGATTTTTAAAAGAATATTTTTTCTCATATAATGAATTTATATAATTTCAGTATTATTAAAGTATGTTTTTTTTAGAATTTTTATTGTTCTTAATTATTAAGTTGGGCTTTAATTTGTTTTTTATATGTATTATAGTCCCCATAATCTTTATGGCTTATTATTCTAGCGTTTTTAATTTGAAGAATTGTTAAAAATGGAATAGAAATCAAAATTTTGTCAGAAGTGTTTTTACCAAACCAAGAATTTGGTATTAAACTTTCAAAAGTAGAATTAATTATGATGAATGATCCAGACTCAAATATTTTTTCAATTTTAAAATCAACATAAGGTGGTTTATCATTTTCAAAACCACCCTTAAAAACATTTTTGAAGAAAGCAAGAACATTTTCTTTTCCATGAAAATCAAACTTTTGGTCAAATGCTTCACTTCCCGTAAGATCTTCAAAATGTATATCTTCACTATGATATGTCTTCATTGTATCAAAATCCCATTTGCCATAGGCTTTCATGTATTCTATAGCTAAAATTTTTGTAGATTGACTTTCTGAATCTGATTGAGAGTAAAATAAAATAGGTGTTAATATGTATAATAAAAAGAGAGTATACTTTGTTTTAATTTTAAATTGATAAAAGAATGACATTACAACTAACTTTATTAGAAAATTAGGCACTAATATCAGCAAAGTAATTTATTATATTATTATTTTGAATTGGATCTATTAAAATATGATGTAAAACATTAAAATATTGATTTTTTTGAATTGTTATCATTTATTAAAAAATGTAAAATTCAATAAAAATATATAATTATCATACAAATAAATAAAGTAAGTCATGCCTTTCTTTTTTCCTAACACGCATAAAAAAATAATTAAACTATCCATATCACATTAAAAACCTAGACAATTGTTTAAGATTTGAAAAACAACAGGAAAGTAATAATACTAAATATAAATACCATTTAAATCATAATTAATAGGATTCAAATCATTTTAAAATGATTTGAACAACTGTTCATTATTTTTAATGAATGATATAATTCATATTTTTTGGATAAGTCAACAAGAACCTTAGATCCCATTTCATTGAAGACATTAAATCATATCAGAAAAACCTTGTTAATTCAAAAAATATTGAAAATTTATATGTGAAAACGCAAGGTAATATTTAATATCAAATTTAGTTAAAAAACTATGATTCTTGCGTCTGTCATTTTTTTTGACTGAATTTGGGAATCCTACAAAATAAATTTAAATGTATGATAGTCCATGATTTATAAAAAAATATAAACTAAAAAATAAAAACAGCAACATGATAATTCCTAAAAAAGTTCTTTTAACTATTTCTATAGTATTATTTTCATTTACAAGTTACTCACTAGGAAGAACGATTCCAATTTCAAAATATCATTTAAAGATTTCAAAAGAAAACTTGAGGGTTGTAGAAGTCAATGCCTCTTTTGAAGTCCAAGAATCATATTTGGAAATGAGGCCATGGGGATTTCCACCAGAAATAGAAAGAGGTTGGGCTAAATTTGTTGATATAAAATCTGTTACGGACAGTAAAGGTGAACCAATTAATTTTGTTTGGAACGATGAGTTAGAAAAGTGGAAATTAGATATTTCAAAAAATAGCTTAATAAACCTCAACTATCAAGTAGAATTATCACATGATAAATACAACTGGGATGCAGGGGGTGGTATTGATGGAAGGCCCACAGTGTGGAAAGATAATACCATATTCTGGGTTTCATCTGCTCTAATTGTTTTTTCAGAGGGACATAATAACCAAAAGGCAGAAATAACTTTTGATGTTCCAAAAGATTGGAAAGTTTCGACTGCATGGGTGAAATTATCAAACAGAAAATTTGTGTCTAATAGTATTGATGAGCTAATCAATAATTTAATAATGATTGGTCACCATGAAGAAAGACTTATCAAACATGATAATATGTCAATTACCATTGCAACACCATCTAATTTTAAACATAGAATAGATTTAATTGAACAAAGTTTAGAAAAAGTTTTGCCAGCCTATAAAAATATTTTTGGAGAATTACCAACTGCTAATTACTTAGTTTGTGCCTCTAAAAACACAATACAAGATGGTGAGGCGTATACAAATAGTTTTCATCAAATGTTCATAGATAAGGATTTGGAATACAATAAAATGGTTTGGGCTAACACACTTGCCCATGAAATGTTTCACTATTGGAATGGTACAAATTTTATTTTTAGTGATGATTATGCTGGAAATTATTGGTTTTCTGAAGGATTTACTAATTATTATTCTAGCCTAACCTTACTTAGGACAGGAATTATAAATGAAGAAGAGTATCTTCGTTTTTTAGCTTTTCAATTTTCTAAACTTCATTATTCACAAATAAACTCTAATGAAAAAACAAGTCTGATAGAAGCTGGCAAAAGCAAGATAAATAATTGGCATTTCATTTATGGTGGTGGTACTTCCATTGCTTTCATATTGGATGTTCAGATTCGGTCCAATACAAAGGGAAGGAAATCATTGGATGATTTTATGAAAGTACTCTATTCCAAATATGGTAAGTTGTATAAATCCATAAGTATTGAAATTCAAATAGAAGAATTGAATCATTTAACTAATTCTAATTTTAAGTCTTTTTATAATGATTATATCATTGGAAAAGATTCACTCTTGGATGCTATTGTAAAGGCTTGTGATAAAGCTGGGTTAGCCATTAGTCATTATCAAAGTGAATTTTATTTGACCCCTAAAAAAGATAAACCTGACAGTATCTACCAATCGATTATCACTCCTACAAGATATATTGATTAGTGATTATATTGTAAAATTATAATCGCAATAATATCACTATTAGCCACATCAGACTATAGAATGAATTTAAATTACTAACCGAGCAAATTTTAAATTAATGAATAACAATACCTATTAAAATGAAAAAATATCTTACCTCTGATCTTGTGAATGGAAATATTCACTTCTTTAGGTGTTTTATAATTTAAAGAGGAATGTAATCTTCTTCTATGGTTTTATAACTATGATGACAAATCAATTCAGACTTAAGTGTTTTAAAAAATGATTCCGCTACAGCATTATCACAACAATTTCCTTTTCTACTCATACCTTGAGTAATTAGTTTATTTGATTTTAGATATTTTCTAAACTCTTTACTAGCATATTGGATTCCTCTATCGGAATGAAAAAGTAAAGGCTTGTCAATTTTCCTTTTTGATACTCGCATTTTCCAATCTGGAATAATAGTTTCATTTGTGTACAACGTTGTACTCAACGCCCAACCAATAACTTGTCTAACATATAAATCAATAACAGTCGTAAGAAACAACCAACCTTGTTTGGTTTGTATATAGGTAATATCAGATACTCAGGCTTCGTTCAAATCATTAGGAGTAAAGTTTCTATTTAAATAATTTCTGTAAATAGGGTATCGATGGTTAGAGTTCGTTGCAATACGATATTTTCTGATTGCCTTACTTCTCATACCATTCAATCTCATTAATTTAGCCACCCTTCTTTTTGAAATTTAATAGCCTTGCCTATTTAACTCAGCTGTTATTCTAGGACTTACATAAGTTTTCGGACTGCTATCAAAAATATTTTTTAATAAATCGCTGAATAAACTGTTTTCTAAGGCTTGATTAGAAGGACCACAACTAAAACCACCTATAATAACTACTTCTACTTACTTTTAATATTTTACACATCTTCTCTACAGGAAATAAATGTTTATAACTCGCTATAAATTGATAGACTTCCCATCGCTCATGGAAAAGATATGAACGGCTTTTTTTTAATATTTCAAGCTCCAATTGAGTTTCCTTAAGTGACTTATGCAGTTGTTTGACTTCCAATGAATCTTCATTCTTTTTTGCTACTGCTGTTAAACTTAGATGTTTCTCTGTAGGTAGCTCTCCACTTATAAATACGTTGAACTTGAACACCAAATTCATTGGCTAATTCCTTTATGTTATCTCGTTTATAACTTAAGCGAACTGCTTCTAATTTAAATTCAGTACTGTAATGTCGTTTTCCCATAATTCTAAGATATCTGCTTTTATTTAAACAGTCTTAAAATAATGTCTGTGTAAATGTAGTAACTCCAACTGTTTAATTGTTGGGTTTGTAGACTGACTCGAACCAGTGACTTTCGGGTTATGAGTCCAAAACTTAAATAATCTAGATCAATGAAATTTTTACTTCACAAAAAATTAAAAAGAGGCAAATTATGTTAAAATTCTTAAAAAAATGTTAAAGTTTAATATCTAGAGACTGATTCGGTGTCAGTAAATTTTAGGATACTTTTTAACCCCTTATAAACACTGTATTTTTTAATTTTTGGATAGATCCTCTTTCTCAGCTAAAACCCTATAAGTCAATGATTTATAGGGGTTTTTTATTTACTCACTTTCTAGTTGCTTTTTATAATTTTTAATTTCCGACTTATACTTTTCTGGTAACTCAGGTTCTTTAAAATTTAACTTATCAAGTTCTTCAACAAGTATTTCAGAAACTAAATACCTAGCTGTATCTTTATCATCGGCCGGAATCACAAACCAAGGTGTATTTTCTGTTGATGTTTTATTTAATAAATCTTGATAACAAAACTGGTATTTATCCCATAATTGACGCTCTTTTAAATCGCCTGGTGAAAATTTCCAGTTTTTTTCTTTTAACTTTAATCTGCGTAATAATCTATTTTTTTGTTCTTCTTTTGAAAGGTTTAAAAAGAATTTTAATACAATTGTTCCGTTATTAGTAATTTGTTTTTCAAAATTATTAATCTCATCCATTCTTTTATTGTAAAAATCATCATCTAAATCTTCCAAACTTTTAACTGATGGAATATTTTCTGAAAACACGTATTCAGGATGTACGCGTGTTACCAATACATTTTCATAATGGGTTCTATTAAAAATTCCAATTTTTCCTTTTTCTGGTAAAGCGATATAATGGCGCCATAAATAATTATGTTTCAACTCAACTTCTGTTGGAACTTTAAAACTGGTAACCTCAACTCCTTGCGCGTTTACATCTTTAAAAACTTCACGAATTAAACTATCTTTACCTGATGTGTCCATTCCTTGCAAGCAAATTAACACAGCATACTTACCTTCGGCATACATAGTTTCTTGTAGTTGGCTTAACTTTTTTCTATTTTTCTTTAATTTTTTGCTTGCTTTTTCAATTATTTCTTTGGTACTGATTTCACTTAAATTAATGGACGATGCAACTTTATATGATTTCATTTATAACTTTTTTTATATAAATATATAAATTTATATCAATAAAAAATCCCGACCTAGGCCGGGATTTTATTTTTTTAATTAGTAGTGATTTTAATAGTAGTAAATTTTTTAAGAATCTATTGATCCTAATACTCTTTTCATAAAAGTATTTAAAGCTTCTTTTTGTGGCATTCCCTCTTTTATCATTTTATCAACTTCAAGTGCTCCATATAAGTTAGAAATCAATTCACCAATTACATCTAACTCTTCATCTTTTAAAGAAGAAACTTCAGTTAATGCTTCTAGAGTTTCAATTGTTTCTATAACATAATCTTGATCATTTTCTTCAATAAAATTAGTCAAGTGTTTAATTATTGGTAACTTCATCTACTAGATCTTTTAAAATTTCAAACTTATTTGTTTGTACTTGGTTTACAAAAGTTCCATTTTTAAAAGTTGCAAAGGTTGGTAAATTATCAACATTGGCTAACTTTCTTGATTCTGGAAACTTTTCAGCATCTGCAATTATAAAAGCTGCATCTTCATTTTCTGAAGCTAATTTTTTAAATTTTGGCTTCATAATTCTACAGTTTCCACACCATGTTGCTGCATATTGTACAACAACTGTTTTATTTTCTTTTACTAATTGCGCTAAATTATCTGCTACTAATTCTTGAAACATAATTTTATTTTTTAGTGAGATGCTAAATACTCTGCTGTTCCCTTTCTATCTGCTTTCATTGCGTCTTTTCCTTCTTCCCAGTTTGCTGGACAAACTTCTCCGTGGCTTTGTACGTGTGAATAAGCATCAATTAAACGCATAAATTCTTTTACATTTCTACCTACTGGCATATGATTTATTCCTTCATGAAAAACAATTCCTTCTTCATCAATTAAATAAGTTGCTCTGTAAGTTACATTGTCACCTTCAACTTCAACAGTTCCAGTTTCTTCATTATAGGTTTCATTAAAAATATCTAAAATTCCTAATCGGCTCGATAAATTACGATTGCTATCTGCTAATATTGGATATGTAACACCTTCTATTCCTCCATTATCTTTTGATGTATTTAACCAAGCAAAATGTACTTCTGGAGTATCACAAGATGCACCAATTACAATCGTATTTCTTTTTTCAAATTCGCCAAGAGCTTCTTGAAAAGCATGTAATTCTGTTGGACAAACAAAAGTAAAATCTTTTGGGTACCAAAATAATAGTACTTTCTTTTTGTTATTTACTGCTTCTTCTAAAATATTTAATTTAAATGTGTCTCCCATTTCATTCATTGCATCTACATTTAAATCTGGGAATTTTTTTCCAACTGCTGTTGCCATATTGTTTTAAGTTTTTATTGTTTATAATTTTTTTCTATTGCAAATATACCTGATAATGAAATTTAGTTAATAAGATTTTCAATCCTAATTTTTTATTGAATTATAGATTTTATTTATAACAATAATATTTACATAAATCTACGCTATTTTAAATAAACTTCATTAACAAATTTACTTATTTGCAAATAATTTAATATCGTTTTCTGAAACTACCTTTTCTCCTAAAATAATTAAACGTTCTACAACATTCCTTAACTCTCTAATATTTCCAGTCCAATCATAATCTTGTAACAATTTAACAGCTTCTTCAGAGAATATTTTAACAGCCGTTCCTTGCTCTTGAGCTATCTGATTTGCAAAAAACTCAATTAATAAAGGTATATCATCTCTTCTATCGTTTAATGCAGGTACGTTTATTAAAATTACCGCTAACCTATGATATAAATCTTCTCTAAACTTTCCTTCGGAAATTTCTTTTTGTAAATCTTTATTAGTAGCTGCAATTACTCTAACATCTACTTTAATATCTCTATCACTACCAACTCTGGCAATTCTGTTTTCTTGCAATGCTCTCAAAACTTTGGCTTGAGCAGAAAGACTCATATCACCAATTTCATCTAAAAAAATGGTTCCGCCGTTTGCTGCTTCAAATTTCCCTGCTCTATCTTTATTTGCACCTGTAAAGGATCCTTTTACGTGCCCGAACAATTCACTTTCAATCAATTCTGAAGGAATTGCTGCACAATTTACCTCAACCATCGGAGCTTTTGTACGTTCACTTTTTTCATGTAACCAATGTGCTACCAATTCTTTTCCTGTACCGTTAGGTCCTGTTATTAATACTCTAGCATCGGTTGGAGCTACTTTTTCAACCATACTTTTAATATGGTTAATAGCTTCACTCTCACCAATCATTTCATATTTTTTACTTACTTTTTTCTTCAGTAATTTATTTTCAACAACCAGTTCTTTTCTGTCAAGTGCATTTCTAACAGTATTCAATAAACGGTTTAAATCTGGTGGTTTTGAAATATAATCAAAAGCGCCTAAACGCATGGTATTAACAGCTGTATCTAGATCTCCGTGACCGGATATCATTACCATTGGAATTTCTGGTTTTAATACTTTTATACGTTCTAAAACCTCAACACCATCCATTTTTGGCATTTTAATATCACACAATACTAAATCATAATCAGATTTAGTAATCATGTCAATTCCAACAAGTCCATCTTCAGCTTCTTCAACAATATAGTTTTCGTTTTCTTCAGAAATTATTTTTGCTAAAACTCTACGGATTGCTGCTTCATCTTCAATTATTAGTATTTTACTTTTCATATCATTTTTAATATTTTAACCATTTATACAGTTCTTTATAGCTTGGTTTTTTACCATACATTAAAATTCCTACTCTATAAATTTTTGCTGCAAACCAAACGATACCGACAAAAGTAACCAATAATAATGCCATAGATAAAGCTATTTGCCACCAAGGTACACCAAATGGAATACGCATTAACATAACTATTGGTGAGGTTAATGGAAATAATGAAAAGCCCAAAGCAATTGGTCCATGTGGATTTTCAATTACAGAAAAACCAACATAAATAGCTATCATTAAAGGTATTAACACTGGCATCATAAATTGTTGCGTATCTGTTTCGCTATCAACTGCGGCACCAATTGCAGCATAAATTGAACTGTAAATTAAGTAACCACCTAAAAAATAAAAAATAAATGAAAAAAACATGGTTAAAATTGGTAAATTCTTTATTTCAGCCAAAGCAACTTGCAAATCGGTTGCTGATGATTGCTGCATTTGTTGCACCATTTCAGGATTCATTTGCCCCATAGCGCTACCAGAACTTGTAGCTTCTGGTCCAAACAATGATGTTACAATAAAAAGTAATAATCCTGCTGAAATCATCCAAACTACAAATTGTAGTATTCCAGCTAAAGCATTTCCTAAAATTTTACCCAGCATTAATTGAAATGGTTTTACGGATGATATAATGACTTCAATAATTCTGCTGGTTTTTTCTTCAATTACGCTTCGCATTACGGAAGTTCCATAAATAATTATGAACATAAAAATTAAATATCCAAATCCACCTCCGGCAAACATTCTTAAAATACTACCAATTTTTGAGGACTTTTCACCTGAAAAATTTTCAGTAATAATATCAACAGTTGTTTCGGTTGCTTTAATTTTGGCAACATCAAAATTCAATTGTTCAATTTTTAAGTCTCTAATTTTCTTTTCTAATTTATTTTCAATATCGCCTAATAAACTTAAACTTGGCGCATCTTCAGAATAAAAAGAAATGCCTTTTGAAATAGCATTTAAACTATCGTTTTTTGGAATATACAATACTCCATAGTACGATTTTTTTGCTTGTTTTCTAGCTTCATCAATTCCTAAGGCTGTTAAATTCACATATTTTGTTGATGCTGTATTTGTAAAAACTGAATCTAATAATTGAGAATCATCAACATAAGCAATGGTTCTCACCTCTTCACTATTTTTTACATTTAAAAATACGATTAATGAAAAAAATCCAACCATTAGAAGTGGACTTAAAATGGTCATTATTATAAACGACTTGTTTTTTACTTTTGCAAAAAACTCTCTTTTTATGATTAATTTTAATTTACCCATTGTTTGCTACAGCTTTTAAAAAGATATCATTTGCACTTGGTATAATTTCAGTAAAATGATTGATTTGTGCTTTATCATTTAAAAATTGAATTAAATCTGTTGATGTTTCATTATCTTTTAATCCAATAACTAATCTTAATTCATTATCTATTGTAATTTCTTTGTTTAAATTAACCGTAAACTGAGAAGAAATTTCATTTAATAAATTTACTTTGGAATTAGATACTAATCCAACTTCAAATTCATTGGTTTTAAATTGCTGTTTAATTTCGTGCAGTTTACCATCAATAATTTTGTTTGATTTATTGATTAAAGCAATGTAATCACATAATTCTTCAACAGATTCCATTCGGTGGGTTGAAAAAATAATACTTGCTCCTTCATCTCTTAATTTTAAAATTTCATCTTTAATTAAGTTGGCATTAATTGGGTCAAATCCACTAAAAGGCTCATCAAAAATAAGTAACTTAGGGCTGTGCAAAACCGTTACAATAAATTGTACTTTTTGTGCCATTCCTTTTGAAAGTTCTTGTATTTTTTTGTTCCACCAATCTGAAATACCAAATTTTTCAAACCAATATTTCAGTTTTTTCTTTGCTTCTGCTTCAGACAATCCTTTTAACTGCGCTAAATACAAAGCTTGTTCACCAACTTTCATACTTTTATACAAACCACGTTCTTCAGGTAAGTAACCTATTTGATGAACATGATGCGGTTGTAAAACTTCACCATCTAATAAAATTGTACCTGAATCTGGTAAAGTAATTTGATTTATAATTCTAATTAACGAAGTTTTTCCAGCTCCATTTGGACCCAATAATCCAAAAACACTTCCTTTTGGAACTGAAATTGAAACGTTGTTTAATGCCGTAAAATTTCCGTAAGTTTTACAAACATTTTCAACCGTTAAAATATTTCCCATGCTATAAATTTTATTTCGTCAACGAAAATAAATTTATTTTATCAGAATTAAGTTAAGTTTTTAATAAAATTAATGAAGTCTTTCTATGTATTTACTTTGAATTGTTTTCAATAATTCAATAGTAGCTTTTGGTTTTACAATACGCAACATTTCAACAATACCCCCTTTGGTGTAAAAAATACCTTTGGCAATATCATATCTAGAGTCTGTAACATTGTGTTTTACTTCATAGGTTAAACGTTTAAATTCCTCCCAACTCATATATCTAGGAACCTTAACATAAAACACATCACTATCATTTTTGGATTTATAAATTCCTTTTGCAAGTTTTTCAATTTTAAAAAATCTATTTATTCTAATTAAGGCTTCTATATTTTCAAATTTTTCACTTTTAGCAAAATCATATCCTTCTTTGGCATAATATTCTTGAATGGTTTCAATTTCATGATATCGATTTAAACCCTTTACTCTAACTCCATTTAATTTTCTATCACCAATGGTAATTTCGCATTTTGCGCCATCTAACTTTAAATGGTGCTCTTTATTAATTTTTTTGGTAACTCTTAAAATTTTCTCAAAAGAGTTTGGTGTTTTGGTAACAAAAATGATAGAGTTTGGTTTTTCTACTTCTGTAAATCTACCGTAGTAATTTTTATAGGGATCTGGTACATTAATTATAAAAGTTTTCGGTATTTTATTTTCATTAACCGTATCTATATTTTCTTGTATAATAATTTTTCCTATAAGTTCTTTAGCTGCCATGTTTTAGTGAATTAAATTTCTGTTTTAAACTTATCTCTTTTTTTTATAAAAACCAAACAAACAATAAAAAGTATTTTTTTTAAATTTATTATGCGTGCATAGTAATTTTTTATATATTTGATAAATGCAAAAGGAAAAAACTATTGACCATGTGCTAAGAGCAACTTGGCAAACTGTAGCAAAAATGTATAATGAACAAGCTATAAAACACGATAGTTCTATGGCTATGGCATTTGTTTTATTAAATATAGATAAAGAAAATGGTACTCCTTCCACTTCACTTGGTCCATCTATGGGAATGGAACCAACAAGTCTTTCTAGAATTTTAAAAAATATGGAAGAAAAAGGCGCCATTTATAGAGAAAAAAATCCTGAAGATGGAAGAGGTGTTTTAATTAAATTAACACCTTTTGGACTTGAAAAACGTAAAATATCAAAAGAACATGTCATCTTATTTAATGAAACTGTTCGGAAAAACATTTCAGAAGAAAAAATAAAATGCTTTTTTGAAGTAAATGAAACAATAAATAAATTAATAGCTAACAAAGCTATTTTTCCAGAAAAAAAACCAACTATATAAAAATCAAAATAATGAAAAGACCAATAAAAAAAGTAGCAGTCATTGGTTCCGGAATTATGGGATCCGGAATTGCTTGTCATTTTGCAAACATTGGTGTTGAAGTTTTACTACTTGACATTATTCCTCGTGAATTAAATGAAATAGAAAAAGCTAAAGGATTAACACTTGAAGACAAAGTTGTAAGAAACCGCTTGGTAAACAACAGTTTAACAACAGCATTAAAATCTAAACCATCTCCAATTTACAATCAAAAATTTGCTGATAGAATTTCTACCGGAAATTTAGAAGACGATTTACATAAAATAAAAGATGTAGATTGGATCATTGAAGTTGTAATAGAGCGTTTAGATATTAAAAAATCTGTTTTTGAAAAAATTGAAAAATATCGTAAACCCGGCACTTTAATTACTTCTAATACTTCTGGTATTCCTATTAAATATATGAATGAAGGAAGAAGTGAAGATTTTCAACAACATTTTGCCGTAACGCATTTCTTTAATCCACCACGTTATTTAAAATTATTTGAAGTAGTTCCTGGGCCAAACTGTAAACAAGAAGTTACTGACTTTTTAATGATGTATGGTGAAAAATTCTTGGGAAAAACTTCGGTTTTAGCAAAAGACACACCTGCTTTTATTGGTAACAGAGTTGGAATTTTTGGAATAATGAGTTTATTCCACCAAGTAAAAGAATTAGGTTTAACCGTTGAAGAAGTTGATAAATTAACTGGACCAGTTATTGGTCGCCCAAAATCTGCAACTTTTAGAACAGTTGATGTTGTCGGATTAGACACCTTGGTTCATGTTGCTAACGGAATTTATGAAAATTGTCCTAATGATGAAGCTCATGAATTGTTTAAACTGCCAACTTTCATCAATAAAATGATGGAAAACAAATGGTTAGGAAGCAAAACCAAACAAGGATTTTACAAAATGGAGATTGAAAATGGCAAGAAAAATATATTGTCATTAGATTTAGATACTTTGGAATATCGCCCAAATAAAAGAGCCAAATTTGCAACTTTGGAACTAACAAAAACTATTGATAATGTTATTGATCGTTTTAAAGTATTGGTAAAAGGAAAAGACAAAGCTGGTGAATTTTACAGAAAGAATTTTGCAGCAATGTTTGGTTATGTTCAAAATAGAATTCCTGAAATTTCCGATGAATTATACAGATTAGACGATGCAATGAAAGCAGGATTTGGTTGGGAACACGGACCTTTTCAAATTTGGGATGCCGTAGGTGTTGAAGCCGGAATTGAATTAATGAAAGCTGAAGGAATTCCTGTTGCTACTTGGGTTACCGAAATGATTGCAAGTGGAAATAAATCATTTTATACTGTAAAAGATGGTGCAAAATATTTCTACTCAATTCCTTCAAAAAAACAAGAAAAAATTCCTGGTCAAGATAGTTTTATCATTTTAGATAATATTCGCGAAGCCAAAACAATCTGGTCAAACGCAGGAGCTTCAATTCAACATTTAGGTAATGGAATTTTAAATATAGAATTCCAATCTAAAATGAATACTTTAGGTGGTGAAGTTTTACAAGCTATTAATAAGGGTATTGATTTAGCCGAAACTGAATATGACGCTGTTATTTTAGGAAATCAAGCAGCAAACTTCACTGTTGGAGCTAATTTGGCTATGGTTTTTATGATGGCTGTAGAACAAGAATATGATGAACTAAATTTCTCTGTAAAATATTTCCAAGATACTGTAATGCGTCTGCGTTACTCTTCTTGTCCAACTATTATTGCACCTCACGGATATACTTTTGGAGGAGGTTGCGAATTAAGTATGCACGCTGATAAAGTTATTGCAGCTGCCGAAACTTATATTGGTTTGGTAGAATTTGGTGTTGGAATAATTCCTGGCGGAGCTGGATCAAAAGAAATGGCTTTAAGAGCTTCTGAAGGTTTATTAAAAGACGATGTGAAGCTAAATAAATTAAGAGATTATTTTATTAATGTAGCAATGGCAAAAGTTGCAACTTCTGCACACGAAGCGTATGATTTAGGTTTCTTTAAAGAATATAAAGATATTGTTGTTGTAAATAAAGACAGACAAATTGCAACTGCTAAACGTTACGCAATACAAATGTTAGAGGATGGCTATACACAACCAGTTCCTAAAAAAGTATTAGTGTACGGACAACAAGCATTAGGTATGTTTTTAGTTGGAACTGACAGTTTAGAAAAAGGACATTACGCTTCTGAACATGACAAAAAAATTGCCAATAAATTAGGATATGTAATGGCTGGTGGAGATTTATCTGAGCCAACTTATGTATCTGAACAATATTTATTAGACCTTGAACGTGAAGCTTTTATGAGTTTATGTACCGAACGTAAAACGTTAGAGCGTATTGAACACATGTTAAAAACAGGTAAACCATTAAGAAACTAAAAAAATGAAAACAGCATATATAGTACAAGGATATAGAACAGCAGTTGGGAAAGCTCCAAAAGGAGTTTTTAGGTTTAAAAGACCTGATGAATTAGCTGCTGAAACAATAGAATATTTATTAAAAGATATTCCACAATTAGATAAGCATAGAATTGATGATGTAATTGTTGGAAACGCCATGCCAGAAGCAGAACAAGGCTTAAATATGGGGCGTTTAATTTCATTAATGGGATTAAAAATTGAAGATGTTCCTGGAATGACCGTTAATAGATATTGTGCTTCAGGATTAGAAACTGTAAGTATTGCGGTTGCAAAAATTCAATCTGGAATGGCAGATTGTATTATTGCGGGTGGTGTTGAAAGCATGAGTTATATTCCTATGGGAGGTTATCGTCCAGTTCCTAATTACAAATCGGCAAAAGAAGGACATGAAGACTATTATTGGGGAATGGGTTTAACTGCTGAAGCTGTAGCAAAACAGTTTAAAGTTTCTCGTGAAGACCAAGATAAATTTTCTTATAACTCTCACATGAAAGCTCTAAAAGCTCAAGCTGAAGGGAAATTTGATGACGATATTGTACCCATCACAGTTGAAAATATTTTTATAGGTGAAAACGGTAAAAAACAAACTAAAAATTACACAGTGTCTGTTGATGAAGGTCCACGTAAAGGAACTTCACTAGAAGCTTTGGCAAAACTACGACCAGTATTTGCTTTAGACGGAACTGTTACTGCTGGTAACTCTTCACAAATGAGTGATGGTGCTGCATTTTTATTAATTATGAGTGAGGAAATGGTGAAAGAATTAAATATTGAACCAATTGCTCGTATGGTTTCTTTTGCTGCCGTGGGTGTTGAACCTCGCATTATGGGAATTGGTCCTGTAAAAGCAATTCCAAAAGCATTAAAACAAGCCAATTTAACATTAAATGACATTGATTTAATTGAATTGAATGAAGCTTTTGCCTCACAATCATTAGCAGTAATGCGTGAGTTAAATATCAATCAAGAAATTGTAAATGTTAATGGAGGTGCTATTGCATTAGGGCATCCTCTTGGTTGTACAGGAGCAAAACTTTCTGTACAATTATTTAATGAAATGCGTCGTAGAAAAAACAAGTATGGTATCGTTACAATGTGTGTTGGAACTGGACAAGGTGCAGCAGGTGTATACGAATTATTGAAATAAAATATTAAAAATATAAACCTATTAAAATAATGGCAGCAATTAAAGGAGGAGAATTCCTAATCAAAGAAATTAAAGCAGAAGACATATTTGTATCTGAAGAGTTTACTGAAGAACAAAAAATGATGAAAGACGCGGTTATCGAATTTATTGACCGTGAAGTTTGGCCTCAAAAAGAACGTTTTGAAAATAAAGATTATGCATTAACTGAAGAAGTTATGCGTAAAGCTGGAGAAATGGGCTTTTTAGGTGTATCAATTCCTGAACAATACGGAGGAATTGGAATGGGTTTTGTTTCTACAATGTTAGTAACTGATTATATTTCATCAGCAACTGGATCATTAGGAACAGCATTTGGCGCACACACCGGAATTGGTACAATGCCAATATTTTTATACGGAACTGAAGAGCAAAAACAAAAATATTTACCATTATTAACATCAGGTCAAAAATTTGGCGCGTATTGTTTAACTGAACCAGGAGCAGGAAGTGATGCTAATTCAGGAAAAACAACTGCTGAATTAACTGCTGACGGTAAACATTACAAAATTAATGGTCAAAAAATGTGGATATCAAACGCAGGTTTTGCTGAAATTTTTATTGTATTTGCTCGTATTCAAGATGATAAAAACATCACTGCATTTATCATGGAATTTGATAAAAACAATCCGAATGGTGTAACTTTAGGTGAAGAAGAAAAAAAATTAGGAATTACATCTTCATCAACACGTCAGGTATTTTTTAGTGACACTTTAATCCCTGTAGAAAATATGTTATCCGAAAGAGGAAAAGGATTTAAAATTGCCATGAACTCTTTAAATGTTGGTCGTATAAAATTAGGTGCTGCGTGTTTAGATGCAAGTAGAAGAATTATTACAGAGTCAGTAAATTACGGTAACGAACGTAAACAATTTAAAACTGCCATTTCTAATTTTGGAGCAATTCAAAAGAAATATGCAGATATGAGTGCCAAAACTTTTACCATTGACGCTGGTTGTTATAGAGCTGCAAAAGACATTCAAAATATGATTGATGCAGGTTTAGAAAAAGGTAAATCGCACCAAGATGCAGAATTAGAAGCATTTCAAGAATATGCAATTGAATGTGCAATTATAAAAGTATTTGGATCAGAAGTTTCTCAATTTGTTTCAGATGAAGGAATTCAAATTTTTGGTGGAATGGGATTCTCAAAAGACACACCTATGGAAAGTGCTTGGAGAGATGCTAGAATTACTAGAATTTATGAAGGAACAAACGAAATAAATAGACTTTTAACTGTTGGAATGTTGCTAAAAAAAGCAATGAAAGGCGAAATTGATTTATTAACTCCAGCTATGGAAGTTGGAAATAGTTTGTTAGGAATACCTTCTTTTGATACGCCAGATTATGCTCTTTTATTATCAGAAGAAAAAGAAATGATTGCAAAATTAAAGAAAGCTTTTTTAATGATTGCAGGAAAAGCAGTTCAAACTTATGGAATGGATTTAGAAAATCACCAACAATTAGTTTTAGCTGCCGCTGAAGTTATGATTGAAATTTATATGGCTGAATCTGCTATTTTAAAAGCAGAAAAAGTTGCTAAATTAACTTCAGAAACTGAAGCGGAATGCCAAATTGCTATGGCAAAACTAAACCTATTTAATGCCGTTGAAAAAACAGCAACAATGGGTAAAGAAGCTATTGTTTATTTTGCTGAAGGAGATGAACAACGTATGTTGTTAATGGGATTAAAACGTTTTACAAAATACACTAACAACCCAAACCCAATTGCACTTAGAAAAGTAATTGCTGCTAAGGTAATTGCTGAAAACAAATATTGTTTTTAGATAAATTAAAATTCAATCAATTTAATTATTTTTAAAAGCTGTAACTTTTTTGTTACAGCTTTTATTTTTTACTTCTTTTTTTTTGTAACTTTATATCAACATCCAACCAAACTTATTGCCCCTTTGTTTCATCAATTTAAATTTTTCTGATTATGAAAAAAAATATTGGAATATGGATAGACTCTAAACAAGCCTTCATCATTAAATTATCAAACCACAAGCACACAATTAAAACCATTGAATCTAATATTGAATTTAGAGAGCGAGTTGAAGGGGAATCTAAAAAATTTGGGAGGTTTGGTGGACAATATATTTCTTATGAAAAGCACAGAGAAAATAAACAAATGTCTCAAACCAGCGAATTCATCAAAAAATTATTAAAAGAAATAACAAATTGCGATTCTTTTGTAATATTTGGGCCTTCAAAAATGAAAAAAATACTAAAAAAAGAAATTAAAAATAATATGCTCTTGGCTCCAAAACTTTTGGGTGTATTTAAATCTGAACAGTTAACAGAAAACCAAATGGTTGCTTGGGTAAAAGACTATTATAAAATTTAAAATAATAAGCCTCCCCATAAAATTACAAAAGCTAAAATGCCTAAAATTACCAAAAGTGGCCATATAAATTTTAGCCAAATATTGTAATTTACATTTACCATTGCTAATGATGGTAAAATTAAACCTGTTGGCGTAATAAAACTCATTAATCCCATACCAAACAAATATGTATTTACAATTTCTTCTGGCGGAACACCAACTACTGGCGCTAAAGAACTCATAATTGGCATAGTAACAACTGCCAAACCTGATGATGAGGAAATAAATAAAGTTAACACAAAAAACACAACCATTAATATTGGTAAAAATAATGTTGGAGGCATTCCTTCCACCAAATTTGTTGCGTAAAACAAAATGGTATCAGAAATTTGACCTTCACTTAGTATAAAAGTTACACCTCGGGCAATTCCAATTATAAATGAAACTCCTAATAAATCTTTTGCTCCATTTATAAATTCTTTGATAAAATTTTGTTCACCAACTCTTTGTAAAATTCCAATTAAAATTGCAGCCACTAAAAATAAAGCTGTCATTTCTTGAAACCACCATCCTAAAACAGAAACACCATAAATCATTACAATAAATGTTAATGCAAACAAACTCAACAAGCCTTTAGTAACTGTGCTTAATTTAGATTTTGGTGAAACTTCTACATTTGATACAAAAGGATTTTCAAGTTTTGTGTTATACAATAATGATTTTGTAGGGTCTTTTTTAATTTTATTTGCATAACGCATTACATACCAAATACAAATGATTAAACCTAAAACCAGCATTACCAACCTGCTATAAATACCAACGGTCCAATTTACACCAGCAGCATCTGACGCAATAATTGTTGAAAATGGATTTACTGTTGATGCCATTGTACCAATAGATGAACCAATATAAATTACAGCAACTGGAACAATTAAATCGTATCCTGCAGCTAAAAAAACTGGAACTAAAATTGGATAAAATGCTAATGTTTCTTCCGCTAAACCAAAGGTTGTTCCGCCAAAAGCAATAAGTGTTGTTACTATAATTATTAAAATACTTTCTCTCCCTTTTAATCTATGAGCTAAAAAACCAACACCATCATTAAAAGCTCCAGAACTGTTAAATACACCAATAAATCCTCCAATTATTAAAACAAATAATATAATATCTATTGCTTCATAAATTCCTTTAATTGGTGCAAACAAAATTTCAAAAAAACCTTGAGGTTTTGCTTCCACATTTTTATAGGTTCCTGGGATTGAAATTGGTTTTTTAATTTTTCCTTCTTTAAATTTATCTAAAGAAATAACTATATTTTTTTCATCTAATAATTTTTGAGTTGCTGTAAAGCGTTCCTGATTTTCAGATGAGCTTATAATAAATTCATTCGATGATTTTTCATATTGAAGTGTACTATATTTTCCCGCAGGAAGCAACCATGTTGCAATAGCACTTATTATAATTGCAATAATTAAGACAGAATATGGTGAAGGAAATTTTATAGCTGCTTTCATAATTAAAAAATGTGGCACAAAAATAGCAGTAATTAAATTAATAGTATATTTAACAACACATTTTTTAATTAATTTATGAACACAAAAATTATATCAACAGTACTTTTATTATTTATTAGCTTATTTGGTTTTTCTCAAAAACCAGCTATTGATGAAATTAAAACAGCAAATGGCGTATTAAAAATTCAACCCATTTTACACGGAAGTTTGGTCTTAACATACAATAATAAAACAATTTATGTAGATCCTTACGGAGGTTTCAATGGTTACAAAAATCTAAAAAATCCTGATATTGTATTAATTACAGATATTCACGGTGATCATTTAGATGAAAAAACATTAGATTCTATTAATACTTCTAAAGCAATATTTATTGCTCCAAAAGCGGTTCAAAATCAAATTTCAGCAAAATATAAATCTAAAATTTCTGTATTAGAAAACGGAAAAGGTGTACATCGTTTAGATTTTTTTATAAAAGCCTTGCCAATGTATAATTTACCAGAAAATCCGCCAAGTAAAAAACATCCAAAAGGGAGAGGAAACGGTTATGTTTTAACTATTGATAATTTACAAATTTATATTTCGGGTGATACAGAAGATATTCCAGAAATGAGAAATCTTCAAAATATTGATGTTGCTTTTGTTTGTATGAATTTACCGTATACAATGACAATTGAACAAGCTGCAAGTGCTGTTTTAGAGTTTCAACCTAAAATTGTGTATCCATACCATTATAGAGGCACAGAAGGTTTCAGTGATGTTGAAGCATTTAAAAAATTAGTAAATTCTAAAAACAACACTATTGATGTTCGATTAAGAGATTGGTATCCAAAAAATTAAGGTTTCAACAATTCTTTTCCAATAGCACATTGCAAACACAATTGTTTGCTACAATACTCATTTTTAAGTTGTAACAATGCCTGAGTTTCAAAGGCATTGTTACTTTTTATTATCAACTCATTAAACTTAGAAATTATTGTATTCTTTTCAGGCTTTAATTGCTCAATGAGTGAAATTACCGAAGTATAATCTGTTGCTCCTAAAGCTTTTAAATACATAAATTTTAAAGGAATTATTGTGTTTATTAGCAACAAATCAATAAATGATTTTGTGAGTTTTTTTGTGCTCTTTTTAGATTCTTTGTTAAACGTATAATGTGTTTCCCAAAATTGAGAAGTTGAAACATTAAAAATCGCATAAAAATCAACTAAATGTTCAATTTCAATAATTTTAGAAAATAAATTTTGAAATTTATAATATAATGATGCTAACTGTGATAAACGAATAGTAGGAAAATTATTTGGACGCAATCTAAAAAATTGAATTTCATTTTTTGAAATTGAAACTAATTTAAATTTTACTTTTAAATAATTATAGTCACTTTGTAATTGTTTAAAATATTCGTTTTCAATATTTTCACCCAATAATCCGGCTTGTCCAAACAACAAAGCTTCTAACTGATATTGGTTGTGTGCAACCTTTCTTAAAATAGAAAAATCAAAAGACAACGCTGTATTTAAAAATGCATCTGCATTAATTTTTAATCCAAAATTTTTGGCTAATAACACAAATAATGTTGCTTCCCAATTGTTATTTGTTGTATTTAAAACTTCCTGAAAATAGTTGGCTTTTTGTTCTAATCGTTCAAAATACAAACGTTCAATCCAATTTTTAATGGTAAATGAACCAACAGTTTCAATAGAGTTTTCACAATTAATCCAATGTTTCTTTTTATTAAATAGCTGTTTATAATTATCTAATAATTCTACAGATACAAACTCTTTTAATTCAAGTGTTGAAATTGGGTTGTTATTCTTTCTAAAAACATCAATATCATGATTCCAAACTACATGTAAAATAACAGAATCGTAGTTTTCATCTATTTCATGTTGATGAACATACCAGTCTGATGAATTTAAATGAATTTCAACATTTCCGGCCCAAAGTTGACCGTTAATCTCAATTTTTGAGTTTAAAAAATCTGGTCCTGAGTTAAAATTTTCAGTTCCTACACTAATAATTTGAATCTTTTCACCCAATGTAGAGCACAAATTATTGACTGAAAACAATTTAAGTTTCCATATAAAATGAAGTAAATTTTCTTTCATAGCATTTATTTACTTTATAAATATAAAAATTAACCTTGATATTTTAAAATTGAATTCAAATGTTACCTAATTTTCAATAAATTTGAAGTAATTTTGTGTTATTAAATTATATATAATGAAAATAATTAATAGTTTAGAATGGAGATATGCAACAAAAAAGTTTGATCCAGCTAAAAAATTATCAAATCAACAAATAGACACTTTAAAAAACGCATTTAATTTAACACCAACATCTTTTGGATTACAACCGTTAAAATTAATAGTAATTGAAAATAAAGAGTTACAAGAAAAATTTATTGAGCTTTCCTATTTTCAACGTCAAGTTGCAGATGCTTCTCACCTTTTAATTATTTGTGTTGAAAATGACACCACTACAAAAGACATAAATGCATATTTTGATTTAGAAAAAGAAATACGAAACGTTGATGAAACAGTAATTGCAAATTTTAGAAAGCAATTAATTGAAATGTATGCAAACAAAACCGCTGAAGAACGAAAATTATCAGCCGTTTATCAAGCATATATTGCTTTAGGCAATTTAATGACCGTTTGTGCTGTTGAAAATATTGATGCTTGTCCGCTAGAAGGTTTTATTCCTCAAAAAGTTGATGAACTTTTAAATTTAAAATCCTTAAATTTATCATCCGTTTTATTATTACCAGTTGGAATTAGAGCCAATGATGATATTATGAGCACGCTAAAAAAAGTAAGAAAACCACTGAATGAAATGATTATTAACATTTCATAAAAATACAAACCAAAAAATATCAAAACTAATTATGAATAAAGCAATAAGAACCCTTGAACCGAAAGAACTTTGGAACAATTTCGCCAATTTAAATGAAGTGCCAAGAGGGTCTAAAAAAGAAGACAAAGTAATCCAATTTATGGCTGACTTTGGAAAAAAATTAAACTTAGAAACCATTATCGATCCTGTTGGGAATGTAATTATAAAAAAACCTGCTTCAAAAGGTATGGAAAGCAGAAAAACTGTAGTATTACAATCGCATTTAGATATGGTTCATCAAAAAAATGCTACAACTAATTTTGATTTTGACACTGAAGGTATTAAAATGATTATTGATGGTGAATGGGTTAAAGCTGAAGGCACAACTTTAGGTGCAGACAATGGTTTAGGAGTTGCTGCTATAATGAGTGTTTTAGAATCTAAAAACATTCAACATCCAGCAATTGAAGCTTTATTTACTATTGATGAAGAAACTGGAATGACCGGAGCAATGGGCTTACAAGCTGGATATTTAAATGGTGAAATATTATTAAATTTAGATACAGAAGAAGATGATGAAATTGACATAGGTTGCGCTGGAGGAATTGATATAACTGCTCAAAACCCATACAACGCAGTAAATTCGCCAAGTAATAGTGTAGGGATTACAATTTCTGTTACAGGTTTAAATGGAGGACATTCAGGAATGGATATTCATAAAGGTTTAGGAAATGCAAATAAAATCATGAATCGCCTTTTATTTGGATCTCAGGAATTTGTGAGAGTTTCTGAAATAAATGGGGGAAGTTTAAGAAATGCTATTCCAAGAGAAAGTTTTGCAATTGTATCTGTAAAAGAACTTTATAAAGATCAATTTTTAAAAGTGATCAATAAAATTGCTAAAGAAATAAAATCTGAACTTAAAACAATAGATCCCAACCTTGAAATTACTTTTGTTGAAACAACTGTTCCAAAAAAAGTAATGACTTCAATCAGCCAAAACACCTTACTAAAAACCTTATATGCATTGCATAATGGAGTGTATAGAATGAGTAATGATATGGAAGGTTTAGTAGAAACTTCAAACAATATTGCACGTGTAATAGTAAAAGATGAATTGATTAAAATTTTATGCTTAACACGTTCATCTGTTGAAAGCTCTAAATTTGATTTAGCAAACACTTTAAAAGCAACTTTTGAATTAAGCGGATTTAAAGTTACATTATCTGGTTCATACCCAGGCTGGAAACCAAATGTAAACTCTCCAATTTTAAAAGTTTTAAGTGAAACCTATGAAAAATTGTTTGAGAGCAAAGCTAATATTGTAGCCTGTCACGCTGGTTTAGAATGTGGAATTTTAGGAACTAATTATCCAGAAATGGATATGATTTCATTCGGTCCAACAATACAAGGAGCACATTCTCCAGATGAAAGAGCACACATAAAATCAGCTCAAAAGTTTTGGAAATTTTTACTCACCATATTGGAAAACATACCATTTAAAAAATAAAAATAAAAAAAGAGGTTAAAAAAATTAACCTCTTTTTTTTATCTCTTTGTTAACATTATTAGCTTTTATTAACCATAAATAATTGTATTTTTACAACTTAAAATAACTTGATAATCTTCAATGGGAAAAATTATTGCAATTGCCAATCAAAAAGGTGGTGTTGGCAAAACTACAACAACAGTAAATTTAGCTGCAGCACTTGGTGTTTTAGAAAAAAAAGTGTTGTTAATTGATGCTGATCCACAAGCAAATGCTTCATCAGGATTAGGTATTAATGTTGATGAGGTTGAAATTGGAACCTACCAATTATTAGAGCATGCTACTACTGCAAGAGAAGCCGCAACACCAACAAATTCTCCAAATGTTGACCTTATTCCTGCACATATTGATTTAGTAGCTATTGAAATTGAATTGGTTGATAAAAAAAATCGTGAATCAATGTTGAAAGAAATGTTGAAAGACATTAAAGATGATTACGATTTTATTTTAATTGACTGTGCGCCATCATTAGGTTTAATAACATTAAACTCATTAGTTGCAGCAGATTCTGTTATTATTCCAATTCAGTGCGAATATTATGCACTAGAAGGTTTAGGAAAATTATTAAACACCATAAAAAGTGTTCAAAAAATACACAATCCAAATTTAGATATTGAAGGATTATTATTAACCATGTATGATTCACGTTTACGTCTTTCAAACCAAGTTGTTGAAGAAGTAAATAAACATTTTCAAGATATGGTATTTAAAACCGTAATTCAAAGAAATGTGAGGCTAAGTGAAGCACCAAGTTTTGGTGAAAGTATTATCTCTTACGACGCTACAAGTAAAGGCGCTGTAAATTATATTAACTTAGCAAACGAAATTTTAAAACTAAATAAAAATGGCAAAGGCAATTAAAAAACAAGCACTTGGAAGAGGATTATCTGCCTTATTAAAAGAAACAAATTCAGATATAAATTCTGCAGAAGATAAATTTGCTGATAAATTAGTAGGAAATATTCTTGAAATTGAATTAGACTCTATAGAAGTAAACCCATATCAACCAAGAAGTTATTTTAATGAAGAAGCTTTAAGAGAATTAGCCAGTTCAATTAAAGAGCTTGGTGTTATACAACCCATTACAGTTCGTAAATTTGAAGGCAATAAATTTCAACTAGTATCTGGTGAACGCAGATTTAGAGCCTCAAAACTAATAGGAAATAAAACAATTCCTGCATATATTAGACTTGCCAATGACCAAGAAATGTTGGAAATGGCTTTGGTTGAAAATATACAACGTAAAGATTTAGATCCAATTGAAGTTGCACTAACTTACCAACGATTAATTGATGAAATAGATTTAACGCAAGAAGAAATGAGTGTTCGTGTTGGAAAAAAACGTTCTACAATTAGCAATTATTTACGATTACTAAAATTAGATCCAATTATTCAAACAGGAATGCGTGATGGATTTTTATCAATGGGACATGGTAGAGCTTTAATAAATGTTGAAGATCCTGAAGAACAATTAAAAATTTACGAAAAAATAATTGAAGAAAAACTCTCTGTTCGTCAAACTGAACAGTTAGTTAAAGATGGTAAAGAAACACCTGTAAAAATTATTTCTAACCCAACAAAACAAAAAGATAATCCAGAATTTATTTCAAAAGGATTAAAAACATTTAGCGCATACTTTGGACATAAAATTGACGTTAAACTTTCAGGCGTTGATAAAGGAAAAATTTTAATTCCTTTTCACTCTGAAGAAGATTTTAATCGTATAAAAAAATTATTAGAATAGTGTTGAAAAAGTGTTTTTACATACAAGTTGTTGTTGTTTTAATTTTCGCCTTTAAAAGTTATTCTCAAGAAGAAAATTTAGGCTTAAAAATAAAAGATACTATTTTTAACACAAATGACTTCAACCCTTTATCACCAGCCAAAGCTGCTTTTTATTCAGCAATTTTACCAGGATTAGGTCAGGCATATAACAAAAAGTATTGGAAAATTCCTTTTGTATATGGAGCCATTGGTACTGGGATATATTTTTACGATTCAAACAATAAAAATTATAACAGAGCAAGAACAGCCTACAAATTGAGAATAAATGATAAACCAGATGAGTTTGATGGTACAAATGGAAATATTTTATTATCAGATGATGCTTTAATTAGAGCTCAAAAAAGTTATAAAAAAGATAGAGATTTATCATTACTTGTTACCATAGGTATATATTTCTTACAAATTATTGAAGCAAGTACAAACGCACATTTATTACAACATAATGTTGATGATAATTTATCTTTTTCTCCACAAATAATTCAAAATTCGGTCACTAATAAATCCATTGTTGGTGCCTCAATTAATTTTAATTTTTAAGAATGAAAATAGCACTTTTAGGTTACGGAAGGATGGGAAAAACAATTGAACAAATTGCTTTACAACGCGGTCATACTATTGTTTTAAAAGTTGATGAAAACACCGAAAGTTATGATATTAATAAAGCTGATATTGCAATAGACTTTAGTATTCCAGTAGTTGCATTTAACAACATTTCAAACTGTTTAAATAACAATGTTCCTGTGGTTAGCGGAACAACTGGTTGGTTAAATAAGTTTAATAATGCTAAAGAACTTTGTCAACAAAAAAATGGCGGTTTTATTTATGCATCAAATTTTAGTTTAGGCGTAAACATTTTTTTTGAACTTAATGAGTATTTAGCTAAAATGATGCGCAATTTAAAACAATATCAAATTTCTATGGAAGAAATTCATCATACAAAAAAATTAGATGCTCCAAGTGGTACGGCAATTACTTTGGCTGAAGGAATTATAAAAAATTCTGACAAAGAAAGTTGGGCATTAACTGTAACAAATAACACTACTGAAATACCTATAGTTGCAAAACGTATTGATGATGTTCCTGGAACACACTCCGTTGAATATAAATCAGATGTAGATACTATTGATATCAAACACACAGCGCATAGCAGAGATGGTTTTGCTTTAGGAGCGGTTATTGCAGCTGAATGGTTGGTAGATAAAAAAGGTGTATTTACAATGAAAGACGTTTTAGGTATTTAATAAAAATTTAGTAATTATGACAATGATTGAATGGTTCATATTTTTCTTAATAATTCAGGTAATCCACTTTTTAGGAACTTGGAAATTATATGTAAAAGCAGGCAGAAAACCTTGGGAAGCAATAGTTCCAATTTATAATGGAATTATACTAATGAAAATAATAAAACGCCCTAGTTGGTGGATTGTTTTATTATTTATTCCAATTATAAATCTATTAATGTTTCCTGTAATTTGGGTTGAAACTGTTAGAAGTTTTGGAAAATACAAAACCATTGATTCATTTTTAGCAGTACTTACATTAGGTTTTTATATTTACTATTTAAATTATGTTGAAAACGTAACATATGTAGAAGATAGAAGTTTAAAATCTAGAACTGAATTAGGTGAATGGGTAAGTTCAATAGTTTTTGCTATAATTGCTGCAACAATTGTGCATACTTACTTTATGCAGCCTTATACAATTCCTACTTCTTCATTAGAAAAATCGTTACTAATTGGTGATTTTCTTTTTGTAAGTAAATTTCATTATGGTGCAAGAACTCCAATGACAACAGTTGCTGCACCTATGGTACATGACTCGTTGCCTTTAACAAAAATGAAATCATACTTAAACAAACCTCAACTTCCATATTTCAGAATTCCTGGGTTTGAAAATATAAAAAGAAACGAAATTGTTGTTTTTAATTGGCCTGTAGATACTGTTCGTTTTTTTAGAGATCATTCTAATATTCACATAGATAAACCTATTGATAAAAAATCTAATTATGTAAAACGTTGTGTTGGAATTCCTGGTGATTCACTTGAAATTAAAGATGGATACATTTTTATTAATGGAGAAAAAACAGTTTTACCAGACCGAGCAAAAACACAATATATGCATAAAGTGGTTACCAACGGACAACAATTAAATGGTACTACTTTAAGCAGATATAATGTTACTGAAGGACATTTTCAAGGAGATTTTTATATGTTAAATTTAACCGATGAAAATGCTGCAAAACTTAGTAAAAACCCAATAGTTAAAAGCGTTACAAAATTAGTTGAACCAAAAGGAAATTATAACAAATCAATTTTTCCACATAATGAGCAATATGCTTGGTCTATAGATAATTACGGCCCAATTTATATTCCTGAAGCTGGAAAAACTGTTGAAATAAATTCAAAAACACTACCATTTTACAAGCGAATTATCGAAGTTTATGAAAATAATGATTTAACCACCAATGGTGATGAAATTTATATCAACGGAAAATTAGCAAAAACCTATACTTTTAAACAAAACTATTATTGGATGATGGGAGATAACCGTCACAATTCTGAAGATGCACGTTATTGGGGTTATGTACCTTTTGATCACATTGTTGGAAAACCAGTTTTTATTTGGTTTAGTTGGGATAGCAACGCTGAAGGAATTGCAAACAAAATTCGTTGGGAACGCGTTTTTACCACTGTTCATGGTACTGGTGAACCTGTATCTTATTTATATTATTTTTTAGGTGCTTTACTACTTTGGTTTGGTTACAGTTCTTTTAAAAAACGTAAAAATAAAGAAGAATAAATTATCTTCATATAATTTAATAATTAGGAATCTAATTTCAATTAAATTCCTAATTATTTCAAGCTTCAACTATAATGACGTTACTTCAACCTACATTTTTTTCTCCAATAATTCAATATATAGCCACTCTACAGGCTTCTGAATTAATGTTTGAAATTGAAGATAACTTTCAAAAACAAACATATAGAAATAGATGTTATATTAATACATCAAACGGAAAACAACTAATAAATGTGCCTGTGCAGCACAGCAAAAACATAAAAATAAAAACAAAAGATGTAAAAATTGATTATAAAGATGATTGGCATAAACATTTTTTAAAAACGTTAAAAACTGCCTATAATTCCTCACCTTTTTTTGAATTTTATATAGATGATTTGTTACCTATAATTAATAAAAAATATAATTTCCTTTTAGATTTAAATTTTAGTTGTCACAACTTTGTAATGGAAGCTTTACAACTTGATATTCCTTTTTCTAAATCTATGGAATATGAAAAAGAATTTGATGGAAATGACTTTAGAAATCTAGCAAATGTATCAAAAGATCCTCTTAAATTAGATAAATACACACAAGTTTTTGATACCAACGGTTTTATTTCTAATTTAAGTATTTTAGACTTAATCTTTATGGAAGGTCCAAGTGCAGAAAATTATTTAATAAAACAAACACTTCAAATTTAATTGGAAACCTTTCAATTTATATCACATTACGGAATGCATTTTTTAGTTCCGGGAATTATTGCCTATATTTTTTTTAGAAAACGTTGGAAAAAAGTATGGCTAATTTTTATACTAACAATGCTTATAGATTTAGACCATTTATTAGCAACCCCAATTTTTGATGCAACAAGATGCAGCATTAATTTTCACCCACTTCACTCCTATTATGCCATCTTTTTTTATTTTTTGCTTTTATTTTCATCCAAAACAAGAATTATTGCCATTGGATTACTTTTTCATATACTAACTGATTTTATTGATTGTTTTTGGATATAGTTTTTACGATTTGAGAACTATTTTTACGATTTGATAATAAACGCTCAATAATTAGTTTTTAACTTTAATAAACTATTTAACACCCCATTTCATCTAAGTTTAATTCAAATTTAAACAATGATTAAGAAATGTTTATTACTGCTTTTTGGAATTATATATATACTGGGTGCAGTATTTATGTTGCATTTTTTCAACAATTATAATTCTATAGAAATTCCAAAAAATTTACATCTAAAAAATGGCGATTTAATTTTACGTTGTGGAAAATCAACAGAAAGTTATGCTGTAATTTTAGCCGATTCAAAAACCGAATTTTCACACATTGGTATTATAAGCATAGAAAACCAAGTTCCTTTTGTAATTCATGCTGTACCACATAAAAACCATCTTATAAAAAAAGATAAATTAAACGTTTTTTTAAGTTCAAAAAATGCATCAAAATATGCTGTGTACAGAGCAAATTTTAATGAAGAAGCAATGCAAAAAGTTACAATTGAAGCACAGCTTTTTTATGATAAAAAATGCACTTTTGATACTCATTTTGATTTAACAACAAACACAAAACTGTATTGTACTGAGCTAATTTTTAAAGCATTTAAAAATGCTGGAATTCCATTAAAAATACAACCAAAAGAATTTAATTACATAATTGGAAAACAACCAATTATACTTCCTTCCGAATTTACAAAAGCCCCTATTTTTAACAAAATTATTTAATTTTTAAAACAAATTTATTATGAAAAAATCAGCAATTTACGTAGCCATTTTAACAGTATTTTCATTTATTGGATTTTATTCTTGTAGTGGAACTAGCTCAAATTCACCTGGAAAAGCAGTGATTTCACTTTATGAAAAAATGAAAAGTCAAGATTTTGAAAAAGTTGCCAAAATGTATGTTACAAAAGACGGCGAACAATTATCTGAAGATGAAGCAAAAAAAATAGAAGGATTAATTGGAATGGGATCTAAAGAATATGAAAAAAAAGGTGGTTTAGATACAATTACCATTGATGAAGAAAAAATTAATGATGATGGAACATCTGCCAAAGTAGATTTTACAGTTCATTATAAAAATGGCGATACTGATAAAGAACATGCGTCATTAATAAAGGTAAATGGCGATTGGTTTATTCAAGTAACAAATTTTTAAAGTGATGAAAAAGTTTTTTATAATCACAACATTTGTGCTTTTTCTGATTAATTTTAAAATAGCTGCTCAAGAATATACGACCATTGAAATTTTAAATCTTGAACCCGAAATTGCAAGAAATGCTATCAACCAAACTTTTAAAGATTTAAAATTACCGCCAATGCATATTTGGAATAATGAAACTTCTACCGAAAGTAGTTTTTATACATATACCTCATTAATGGTGAAAAATAGGTTTGTTTTTAAAGTGGATGTTGAACCAAATAAATTAACTATCTCAATTATAAACAGGCAATATTATACAAATAATCATTGGGCTGATAGTCCATTACCAATGTCTAAAAAACAAGCTGCTAAAATTTTAAATCCAATAAAAGAGAAGATTTTAGAGTTAACTAAAAGTATTTAAATTCAATAATTAAACCCCAGGATTATGACTGGGGTTTTAAATTTTTCTACTTATGAAAACAAAATATGTTATACTATTGGTTTTATTTTATAACCTAACTATTGGCCAAGAAATAAAAAACACCAACTATATTTCAGGGACAATAAATGTTCCTATTCTTATAGATCAATTTCTAAGTGAAGATCACTTGGTGGATGACAGACGAGACTCAAATACAACATATGAAAATGTTTCTGGAGATATTTATACTCAACTTAAAAACACTCCAATTCATTTCAATAATAATGGAAGTTTTAGTGGCGTATTTAAGGAGGAAATTTATGATTTAATAACTGAAATATCAATATCTGGAAGCATTGATACAGAAAAAAATATGGGAAGTATTACAGTTTGTCAAAAAGAAACTAAAAATGTAAAAGCACATCCAATGAGTGTTTGTGATTACAACTACGAATATAGTTATACATATGAGTATAAAAATCTTCATGTGAGCAAAGGATTTGAATTTGGAAGAAATCTGAAAGATAATGTGGTTCCTTATTTATTTAAACCAAATGAAAACACAACATTAACAGTAAGTAACTATAAATACTCTGTAGACGAAAAATGCCCTAAACGCAATTTTTCAAAAGAATTTTTATTTAAAAACATTAAGCAAGACTATTTAAAAGAAAAACTAACTCAAAAGTATGGCTCCTATTTTTATTTTAATGTGTATTGGGATGGTACATTCATAGAAAAAAAAGAAGATGCTTTAGGTATTGCATTTTTTGAACAACCCAATGCCGCCACTATTGATTTAGAAACATTTACAACAATGTCTGGTAAAAAAATAACACAGGGTGAAAACAATAGTTCTGTTTATATGGAAGAGATAAAATATAATCTTATGGATAATAACCTCAGAATTGTTGAAAGAGCATTACTAGAAAAACTATTAGGAGAAATAAATTTGGGAAGCTCAGAATTAGCTGATCCTGCTGCAAGAGTAGAAGCTGGTAAAATTACTATTGCAGGTTTTTATATTCTTGGTAGTTTTACACGCGATAAAATAAAAAACACATTTAATTTAAGGGTTATTTATAATGAAACAGGTGAAATTGTATTTGCAAAAACACTTTCATTTATAGATTTCATCGACGTAGATAAGGTGAAAATTTTAGAACCTGAATTATCACAAGTAATTAAAAACTTCGCGAAAAAGAGAAATCTGTCAGTTTTTAAAAATTAAAATTAATAGACAATAAAATTAAATTATGAAAAGCTTAATAAAAGTCAGAAAAATTCAATATTCCTTAATTTTCACATTCATTATACTATTTTTTTCAAACACAATGGTAATTGGACAAACTACCTATAAAAATTCTATTAAAATTAACGGCAACAGTACAAGTTACGCTGGATATATTATTGCTGAATTAATTAAAAAGAACAATATTCAAATTTTTGATTTCACGGATAAAATAAATGAGGCAAGACAAGTAGAAGCTTCAATGAAAGATATTTGTAATCCGAATCATCGTGAATTTGCAATTAAAATTGAAGAAAATTTAAAAAACCTATCAGGCTTTAGAACTGTAGTAACTTTAAATGAAAATAGAAATATTTCCAAAAATTCTTTGGATATTCAAATAATAATTGAAAATTCTAGTATTAAAAAAGAATTAAAATATTCATTAGATTTTGGTAATACTGATGAAGATTTAATTAAATGTAATAATTTATTTTTATCTCAAGTAGAGGAAATTGCCAATAATATAGTACAATTTAGTAATTAATATTTAAAGGGTTGTTTAATTAAACAACCCTTTAAATATTACCTAACCAACTTTTTATACTTAATACGTTTTGGCATTAAATCGCCACCTAAACGTTTTTTCTTATTTTCTTCATAATCTGTAAAAGAACCTTCAAAGAAATATACTTGAGAATCTCCTTCAAAAGCTAAAATATGTGTACAAATTCTGTCTAAAAACCAACGGTCGTGACTAATTACAACGGCACAACCTGCAAAATTCTCTAAACCTTCTTCTAATGCACGCAATGTATTTACATCTAAATCGTTTGTTGGCTCATCTAATAATAGTACGTTACCTTCTTCACGCAATGTCATTGCTAAGTGTAAACGGTTACGCTCACCACCAGAAAGTGTATTCACTTTTTTATTTTGATCACTTCCTGAAAAGTTAAAACGACTTAAATAAGCACGAGAGTTTACTTGTTTACCTCCCATTAAAATTAATTCTTGTTCATCAGCAAAGTTTTGCCAAATTGTTTTCTCAGGATCAATATTTGAATGACTTTGATCTACATAGGCAATTTTAGCAGTTTCACCTACTTTAAATTCGCCCTTATCAGGTTGTAATTCATTCATTATCATTTTAAAGATAGTTGTTTTTCCTGCTCCGTTTGGACCAATAACACCAACTATTCCTGCTTGTGGTAAATTAAAGTTTAAATCTTCATACAATAATTTATCACCAAATGCTTTTGAAACTCCTTTAGCTTCAATAACATTGGTTCCTAAACGTGGTCCGTTAGGAATATAAATTTCTAACTTTTCATCTAGTTGATTTTGATCTTGACTTAATAATTTATCGTAATTCGCTAAACGTGCTTTAGATTTTGCATGACGACCTTTTGGTGCCATACGCACCCATTCTAACTCACGTTCTAATGTTTTTTGGCGTTTTGAAGCTACTTTAGATTCTTGTGCTAAACGTTTTGATTTTTGATCTAACCAAGATGAGTAATTTCCTTTCCAAGGAATACCTTCACCTCTATCTAATTCTAAAATCCAACCAGCCACATTATCTAAGAAATATCTATCGTGTGTTACTGCAATTACGGTTCCTTTATATTGTTGTAAATGATGCTCTAACCAATGTACAGATTCTGCATCTAAATGGTTTGTTGGCTCATCTAATAATAAAACATCTGGCTCTTGCAATAACAATCTGCATAATGCAACTCTTCTACGCTCACCACCAGATAAATGCTTAATTGGTGTGTCGCCATCTGGGGTACGTAACGCATCCATAGCAATTTCAAGCTTTGTATCTAATTCCCAAGCATTTGAAGCATCTATTTTATCTTGTAGAATGGCTTGTTGAGCCATTAGCTTATCCATTTTATCAGCATCAGAATACACTTCTTCTAAACCGAACATATCGTTTATTTTGTTGTATTCATCTAAAATTGCAACGGTTTCTGCAACACCTTCTTTTACAATATCCATAACCGTTTTAGAATCATCTAACTCCGGTTCTTGCGATAAATAACCAACAGAATAGCCTGGTGCAAAAACAACATCGCCCTGATAATTTTTTTCAATTCCAGAAATAATTTTCAACAAAGTTGATTTTCCTGAACCATTTAAACCTAAAATACCAATTTTAGCTCCATAAAAAAAGCTTAAATAAATATCTTTTAAAACCGGTTTATTAGCACCTTGATAGGTTTTTGTTAAACCAGACATTGAAAAGATTACTTTCTTATCATCTGACATATGACTTTATATATTTTTATTTTAAACTATTAATTTTCAAAAATTTACATTTTTATTTTTGTAAGTTACACTCTACCTTTTAAGGCATTAAAAACCCAAGCAATGGCAAAAAAGCCAATTCCAACTGAAGCAAATCCCCAACCTGCAATATCATTATACCTAAATGCACCAAGTGCAATTAAAATAATTCCAACTATAATCATAATGGCTGTAGCCCAAGCTAATACAGTATTTTTATTCATTTTATATATTTGTTAATGTTAATATACTACTTTAAGAAATAAGCAGCCTACAAATATCGTAATTTATTGTTTATAATAAAAAAAAACGCTTTCTATAGGAAAGCGTTTAACTTAAAAGTAATTTATAATCTTAAAATTGAGCTACTTCTGTAGAATTTTTCATAGCTACAGTTGATGCTGTTCCACTGGTAACAGAATTTTGAATAGCATCAAAATAAGTAGTCCCAACAAATCCTTGATGTTTTACAGCTTTAAAACCTTTTTTTTGCAACTCAAATTCTCTTTCTTGTAATTCTGAATATCCAGCCATGCCTCTTTCTTTATATGCTTTAGAAAGCTCAAACATACTTGTATTTAAAGCATGGAAACCTGCCAACGTAATAAACTGAAATTTATAACCCATTGCTGCCAAATCTTCTCTAAAAGTTTCCATTTCAGAAACTGAAAGTTTAGCTGCCCAATTAAATGATGGAGAACAGTTATATGCTAACATTTTTCCTGGGTATTTAGCGTGAATTCCTTCTGCAAATTCTCTAGCAAACTCCAAATCAGGATTTGAAGTTTCCATCCAAATTAAATCGGCATAAGGTGCATAAGCTAAACCTCTGTCAATACCTTGTTTAATTCCATTATTCACATAAAAAAACCCTTCAGAACTACGCTCTCCGGTAATAAATTTATGATCTCTTGGGTCAATGTCACTAGTAATTAAATTTGCTGCATCAGCATCTGTTCTTGCCACAATTACTGACGGCACACCACAAACGTCTGCAGCTAAACGTGCTGCAATTAATTTATTAATTGCCTCTTGTGTTGGGACTAAAACTTTTCCGCCTAAATGTCCACATTTTTTTGCTGAAGATAGTTGATCTTCAAAATGCACACCAGCAGCTCCAGCAGCAATCATTGCTTTCATTAATTCAAAAGCATTTAAGTTTCCTCCAAAACCAGCTTCAGCATCTGCAACAATTGGTACTAAATAATCAATTTTTTGTGCTTCATTATTTACACACTGAATTTGATCTCTGCGCAACAATGCATTATTTATTTTTTTTACAACTGAAGGAACACTATTAGCAGGATACAAAGACTGATCTGGATACATTTCCCCTGCCAAATTAGCATCAGCTGCAACTTGCCAACCACTTAAGTAAATAGCTTCTAAACCAGCTTCAACTTCTTGTATTGCTTGATTTCCGGTTAAAGCACCTAAACCAGCAACAAAATCTTGACTATTTAATCTTTTCCATAAGATTTCTGCACCTCTTCTTGCAATTGAATGCTCAATTTGATAGGAACCTTGCAGTTTAACTACTTCAGCAGCAGTATATGGTCTTTTAATTCCTTTCCACCTTACGTTTGTTTCCCAATCTGTAATTAATTGTTGGATTCTTTCATTAGTTTTCATAATTTTGGTTTGTATTTAATTTTTATAATTAACTATTAAGTCACCCTTTAATTTCGCGGTTTTTGGGTGATTTTTTTATATATACTTATATGCTTTTAAGGTTAAAAATTCTTGAAATTCTTCAGATATTACCATTGAGTCAAATAGTTCTATTGCCAATTTAAATTTTCCTTTTTCAAAACTTTCTTTACCTATCATTCGTTTTATTATTTCAATTTCGCTTTCTAACAATTCAATATATAATTCTATATTAAAAGTTCTTCCATCTTCTAATTTTGAATTATTATGAAGCCATTGCCATAATTGAGTTCTAGAGATTTCGGCAGTAGCAGCATCTTCCATTAAATTATATAAAGCTGCAGCGCCATTTCCTGAGAGCCAAGATTCCATATAAAGAATTCCAACATTTATATTTTTACGAATTCCATTTTCAGTAATTGTTCCTATTGGCTGTTCTACTAATTGAGTTTCTGTGATATTTAAATCATTTCTTTTGTTATTAATTTGATTTTTATCAGGCATATATTTATTAAAAACTTCCATAGCAACACTTACTAAGCCAGGGTGCGCAACCCAAGTACCGTCATGTCCATTTTTTGCTTCTCGCTCTTTATCTGCAAGTACTTTTTCATAGGCAATTCTATTAGCTTCTTCATCATTTTTTACAGGAATTTGAGCTGCCATTCCACCAATTGCGTGAACATTTCGCTTATGACAACGTTGAATAACGCGTAAAGAATAAGCTTCCATAAAAGGTGATGCCATTGTAACCTGATCTCTGTCTGGAACTACAAAATTATTATGATTTCTAAATTTTTTGATATAAGAAAAAATATAATCCCAACGACCACAATTTAAACCTGCCATGTGCTCTTTTAGTTCATAAATAATCTCATCTATTTGGAAGCTTGCTGTAATTGTTTCAATTAAAACCGTTGCTTTAATAGTTCCTTGCGAAATATTTAAATGGTTTTGAGCAAAAACAAAAACTTCATTCCACCAACGTGCTTCTGTATAATGCTCTAATTTTGGTAAGTAAAAATATGGCCCCGAACCATTTTTAATCAATTGTTTTGCATTATGAAAAAAGTACAAACCAAAATCTACCAATGAGCCTGAAATTTCTTCACCATTTATTAAAATATGTTTTTCATTTAAATGCAATCCTCGTGGTCTTACCAATAACGTTGCTGTGGTATCTTGTAATTGATAGTCTTTTCCATTTTCATTTGTAAAAGAAATTGTTTTATTTATGGCATCTATTAAATTTTGCTGACCTTCCATATTATTTTTCCATGAAGGCGAATTACTATCTTCAAAATCTGCCATAAAAACTTTTGCGCCAGAATTTAAAGCATTAATAACCATTTTTCTTTCTACAGGACCAGTAATTTCAACTCTTCTATCTAACAAATCATTTGGTAGCGCAGCTGCTACCCAATTACCTTCTCTAATTTTTTTAGTTTCGGAAGGAAAAGTTGGAAAATTTCCATTATCAAAAACTTTTTGTTGTTGGTTTCTTCTCTCTAAAAGGTCTAACCTTTTACCATTAAATTTTTCGTGTAACTGTACTAAAAAATCTAATGCCTCGTTTGTTAAAATTTCATTGTAATAATTTTTTACTCCTTGAGCAAATGACAATTTTAATATTGCCGTTTCATCAAAATTTTCCATGACTTAATTGTTTTATACTGACAAACATAGAAAAAAGTTTTTTACAAAACAAGCGAACGTTCGCTATTTATCAAAAAATAATATATTTTTATTATTTCGCTAAAAAACATACATTTGTTTTATGAATATAGAAGAAGAGTACATTCGATTAATCTTTGGATTGAAGTTAAAGCAAATTAGAACAGAAAAACATTTGTCTTTATTTGGGCTTTCTAAACTTACAAATATCTCAAAATCATACCTTAATGAGATTGAGAAAGGAAAAAAATATCCAAAAACCGATAAAATTGCGTTGCTATCTCAAGTATTGGATGTTCCTTATGATAATTTAGTTTCTTTGAAATTAGATAAAAATTTAGCGCCTTTAGGTGAAATATTACAATCTAAAATTTTAAAAGAAATTCCTTTAGATTTGTTTGGAATTCAGGAAGCTGATCTAATTGATATTATTTCAAATGCACCCGCCAAGGTTAACGCATTTATTAGCACTTTAATTGAAATAGCCCAAAATTATAACTTATCGAGAGAAAGTTTCTTTTTAGCCGCCTTACGTTCTTACCAAGAGGCACATAATAATTATTTTGAAGAAATTGAACAAAGTGTAGAAAAGTTTGTTAAAGCATACCAAATAAATCAAAAGGAAAAAATTAAATCTAGCGATTTAGAAGAAATTTTAGTAGAAGAGTTTAATTACAATATCATTGAAAATGGATTAGCAAATTACAACAATTTAAATGAAATAAGATGTGTTTATATTCCTAAAACAAAAACATTATTATTAAGTAAATCAATTGATGAGTCACAAAAAACTTTTATTTACGCTAAAGAAATAGCCTATAATTATTTAAAACTAAAAGAAAGATTGTACACTTTTTCTTGGATTAAATTTGAAACTTTTGATCAGGTACTTAATAATTTTTTAGCTTCTTACTTTGCTGGAGCTTTAATAATTCCTAAAAATGCTATTGAAAAACAATTAAAAAAGTTTTTTAAATTAGAAAAATGGAATAGCGAATTATTTAACGATATGATTTATAAGTTTACAGATTCACCAGAAACATATTACCAACGTTTAACTAATATACTACCAAAAACTTTTCATTTTAAAAATTTATTCTTTTTGCGCTTTACAAATAAAAATAATTTAAACCGATATAAATTATCTAAAGAATTACACATCACTCAACAACAACCACCAACTGCCAATGAAACTCATGAGCATTATTGCAGAAGATGGATATCAATAGATTTGCTTAATAAAGTACAGAAAAATGAGGTAACCACGGGAGTTCAAATATCTGAATATCCAGACAATGAATTAAAATATTTAGTTATTTCAAGCGCAACACCTGATCCATTTAAAGAAAATCACAACAGAAGTGTTAGCATCGGTTTATTAATTTCTCCTTTGCTAATAAGTAAACTAAATTTTTTAAACGACGAACAAATAATAACAAAAAAAGTGGGTGTTACATGTGAACGCTGCCCAATTACATCATGTGAAGTAAGAGTTTGCGAAGCAATTGAGTTGCAAAAAAAAGCAGAAAATGAAGCTATTGCAAAAACAGTACAACAAATTATAAAAGACTTTTCTTAAAAATTCATAGGCACTTCAACAAAAAGTAATTCTGAATTTTTAATAGCTTTAAATTTTACACTATTAGTTTTATAAAAACCAATAGCATCACGCTTTTTTAAATTTTCATTTTCAATTAAAACTTCACCACCAATTACCATTATATACACCCCATGATTTTCGGTTTTTAATTGATAGTCGAAATCAGCATTTTCACTTAAATCAATTCTTGAAATTTTAGCATCTTGATGAATTTTTAAAACATCATTAACTTCATCATCTATTGAAGAAACCAATAATTGCAATTTATTTTTTCTTTCATTAGCATCAAACTTCTTTTGATCATATCTTGGAGTTACATTTTGTTTATTAGGAATTATCCAAATTTGAAATAAATTAATAGCTTCGTGTGGTAAATTGTTCATTTCAGAATGCATTAAACCACTTCCTGCCGACATTACTTGAACTTCACCTGTTTCAATGGCAATCCATTTATTACTCATAGAATCTTTATGTTTTAAACTACCTTTTAAAGGAATTGTAATAATTTCCATATTATCATGCGGATGTGTTCCAAAACCCATTCCACCACTAATAATATCATCATTTAAAACTCTAAGTGCACCAAAATTTATCTTATTTGGATCATAATAATTTGAAAAACTAAACGAAAAATTTGCTTTTAACCATCCATGATCTGCCGTTCCTCTTTCATTTGCTTTAAATACTTTTGTTTTCATAATTAACGTATTTTATCTAAAAGTTCATTTAATTGTTTAGCCTCCTTTTCAGAAATTTTATTGATATACTTATTAAATTCATCCATATTTATTTCATTTAACAATGCTAAACCTTTCTCATTAATTTGAACATAAACAACCCTTCTATCATTTTCACATCTAACTCTCTCAATAAATCCTTTATCACACAATTTATCCATTAATCGAGTAGAATTTGGCGACTTTTGAATCATTCGCTCTTTTACCGTACTCACAGTAATTGCTTCTTTAGCTCCTCTTAAAATTCTTAAAATATTATATTGCTGTTCTGAAATATTATATGGTTTTAAAAAAGTATTTCCCAAAGTATCTAAAAAATTGGCAGTATATTTTATATTCAACAATGCTTTTACATTCTCATTTGGGAATGTTGAATTTATTTCTTTTGAAAAATCACCCATAACTATAAATTATTTTCAAATTCAATAATCAACTTTTGAATTGCCAACTTTAGTTCTGAATTTTTAACTTCATCTTCCTTAAAATTATCATGAAAAGATGGAAATGATAAATTACCCACAATTTTGGCCCCGTGAAATGGAAATCTGGCTAATGCAATTTCTAAAACAGTTTGACCTCCTCTTGCTCCAGGAGATGTTGCCAATAACAACATTGGTTTATTTCTCCAAACTTTCCCCTCAATTCTAGATAACCAATCAAAAGTGTTTTTAAAGGCCGAGGAATACGCACCATTATGCTCTGCTAGTGAAATTACAAAACCATCAGCTTTGTCAAAAATTGAATTTAATTCAATAGCTTTATTTGGAAAACCATTTTCAGTTTCTTCATCAACAGAAAACAAAGGCATTTTAAAATTGTTTAAATCAAGTTTAATTAATTCTACATTATTAATTAAGCTGCCTACATATTCAGCCAATTTCTTATTAATTGAGTTTGTACTACTGCTGCCTCCTATTGTTATAATTGACCTCATACATACTTTAGTTTAAAATTTTATACAAACATATAAAAAAATATTTTATTTACCTAGGTATATATTACCTTGTTATATTTTTAAGGATTATTTAACATTCATTTCGTACTTTAGCAAGACTAAATTTTATTCAAAAAATGGACATCAGCTTCAATAAAAATGAAGATTTTAACAAACTTCAACTTTCCGAATTAAAAAACAAACTATTAAAAGTTTATAAAGGTGGCGGAGATAAAAATATAGAAAAGCATAAAGCAAAAGGGAAACTAACTGCTAGAGAACGAATTGATTATTTATTTGATGCAAAAAGTGAATCGATTGAAATTGGAGCTTTTGCAGGTGATGAAATGTATAAAGAGCACGGTGGCTGTCCATCTGCAGGTGTTGTTGTTAAAATTGGTTATATAAAAGGAAAACAATGCATTGTTGTAGCAAATGATGCCACTGTAAAAGCAGGTGCTTGGTTTCCAATCACCGGCAAAAAGAACCTACGTGCTCAAGAAATATCTATAGAAAATAAATTACCAATTATTTATTTGGTGGATAGTGCTGGCGTTTATTTGCCAATGCAAGACGAAATTTTTCCAGATAAAGAACATTTTGGGCGTATTTTTAGAAATAATGCCATTATGAGTAGCATGGGGATTACACAAATTTCAGCAGTAATGGGAAGTTGTGTTGCCGGTGGCGCTTATTTACCAATTATGAGCGATGAAGCTATGATTGTTGATAAAACTGGAAGTATATTTTTAGCAGGAAGTTATTTAGTAAAAGCTGCTATTGGCGAAAGTATTGATAATGAAACTTTGGGAGGCGCAACAACACATTGTGAGATTAGCGGAGTTACGGATTATAAAGCGTTAGATGATAAAGATGCTTTAGATAAAATTAAAAGTATTATTGGTAAAATTGGCGATTATAACAAAGCGGGTTTTAACAGAATAAAAGCAATAAGCCCAACAAATACTATTGATGATATTTTTGGAATTCTTCCAGCCTCGCGATCTGAACAATATGATATGCGTGAAATCATAAAACGTATTGTTGATAATTCTACTATTGAAGAATACAAACAAGATTATGGAAAAACCATTATTTGTGGATACGCCAGAATTGATGGTTGGGCAGTAGGTATTGTTGCAAACCAACGAAAAGTAGTTAAAAACGCCAAAAAAGAAATGCAGTTTGGTGGCGTTATTTATTCCGATTCAGCAGATAAGGCAACAAGATTTATTGCGAATTGCAATCAGAAAAAAATTCCGTTAGTATTTTTACAAGATGTAACTGGCTTTATGGTTGGCAGCAAAAGTGAACATGGTGGCATTATAAAAGATGGCGCAAAAATGGTAAATGCAGTAAGTAATTCTGTGGTTCCAAAATTTACAATTATTATAGGGAACTCTTATGGCGCTGGGAATTATGCTATGTGTGGTAAAGCGTATGATCCGCGTTTAATTGTTGCTTGGCCATCAGCACGATTAGCAGTTATGGGTGGCGAACAAGCTGCTAAAGTTCTATTACAAATTGAAACGGCTTCGTTAAAAAAGAAAGGAGAAAAAATTACTCCAAAAAAAGAACAAGAAATTTTACATTCAATCCAACAAAAATATGATGCACAAACCTCACCATATTATGCTGCAGCAAGGCTATGGACAGATGCAGTAATTAATCCTTTAGATACTAGAACATGGATAAGTTTGGGTATTGAAGCTGCTAACCACGCTCCTATTGAAAAACAATTTAATTTAGGTATAATTCAAGTTTAAAAAAAATGCTATGAAAAAAATTATTACAATTCTAACCTTTTTAGTAACCCTTAACGGATTTTCACAAACAAACAATACAAATATTAAATTAAAACAAAAATATATTTCTTTAAAAGGTTATAAGGCATTATTTGGAAAGAGTTTAACTAAAGAAGACTCTCTGCTTTTTGTTATACATAAAAGCGATACTTTAATACCTTTTCCAGACGACAACACTCAGCTAAAAGGCGTTAAAGTTAAGTATGTTGAAAAAGATTCAGTGTTTTTAGACATTTATGAAGATATTGTATTTAAAAAATATTTTTATAATCAAAAAAGTAGTACCAGCCATCTAAAAATGAGATATTGGAAAGATGAAATCAAAATCTATTTCGCCAATAATATAGATGCTGAAGTCAAGAGCGCTTTAACAAAGTTTGCTAACTATTTAAATAAAGAAGTAGATTCTTTAAAAATAAGCTATACAGATACTATTAGTCATTCAAATTTTATCATCTATAATTTCAATTCTAAAGATGACAAAAAATATGATGAAAGAATCAAAGATTTTTATAATGATTACTATATTAGTTGGAAAGGGAATCAAAGAATTTATGATTGTAAATTACAATTAAATTCAAATTATTATAAGGATAAGAGTGATTTTATAAGTGCAACAAAAATCTTGTTCTTAAAATCATTAGGACACTTAAATTTCACTGACTTATTACCTAAAGAAAGCTATTTATCCTCCCATTATTCCAACACTAAAGAATTCACAGAAAAAGATTTAGAAATTTTAAAATACCATTACTCATACGGAATATGTAAAGGTACTGATTTAAAAACATTTCAGGAACAACACAAAAGAGCTAAACAAGTTTTAAAAGAAACAGGAATGCCTTATTATATTATTCAAACGTATTAAATTTTCAAGTATAAAAGTGTTGTAAATGAATTTGGTAATATTTACATTTGCATCACTAAAAATAAAACTATTTTAATATTATGGGAAGAGCGTTTGAATTTAGAAAAGCACGAAAAATGAAACGTTGGTCTGCAATGGCTAAAACATTTACCAGAATTGGTAAAGATATTGTTATGGCGGTTAAAGAAGGTGGGCCTCATCCTGAAAGCAACGCACGTTTAAGAGCTGTCATTCAAAATGCTAAGGCTGCAAATATGCCTAAAGACAATGTTGAAAGAGCTATTAAAAAAGCAAGCGACAAAGATACAGCAAACTATAAAGAAGTTTTATTTGAAGGTTACGCACCTCACGGAATTGCAATTATTGTTGAAACTGCAACTGATAATAACAACAGATCCGTTGCTAATGTAAGAGCTGCTTTTAATAAATGTGATGGTAATTTAGGAACTTCAGGGTCTGTAGTATTTATGTTCGATCATACGTGTAACTTTAGAGTTAAAACAGAAGATTTAAAAATGGATTTGGAAGATTTTGAGCTAGAATTAATTGATTTTGAAGTTGAAGAAGTTTTTGAAGATGAAGATGGAATTTTAATTTATGCACCATTCGAACAATTTGGAGCAATTCAAAAATTTTTAGAAGAAAATAATTTAGAAATACTTTCATCCGGATTTGAACGTATTCCAACAACAACAACCAAACTATCAGAAGAACAACAAGCTGATGTTGAAAAATTATTAGAACGTTTAGAAGAAGATGACGATGTGCAAAACGTATATCACTCTATGGAAATGTAATAAAGAAAAATGTTTTTAGCTGGCAAAAAAACTTCTGAATTAAAATTTGAAACTCCAAAGGAAGTTTTATGCCCTAATTGCAATAAAAAAAATACTACAAAAGTTTCCGTATTTGGTATTTATAAACATTTATTACACATTCCTTTTTTATCTGGAGGAAAATTTGGAAAATCTGTTTGTGTAAGCTGTAAACACGAGTATGAATTAACAACTATGCCAAATTCTATAAAACTGGCATATTACGAATTAAAAGAAACTGTAAAAACACCTATTTGGTTTTATGCAGGTTTAATTGCAATTAAAACATTGGTGCTCATTAAAATTTTTAGCAAATATTTTTAAGTAATTTTAAAGTTTCTTTCCTATTGATTTTTTGAGTTGGCGTTTCAATAAATTTTGATATAAAGTAAATTTCCTTAGGTTTTTCAAACTTTGATAGTGAACTTAATTGCTTCACTTTTTTTGTTAAATTCAAATTTGATGCTCCTTCAATAATTAAAACTAATTTTTCACCTAAAACAGCATCAGAAATTCCTGTTATAAAAAATCGTTCGTGAATAATTTTAGAAAGTTTTTCTTCAATTTGCTCAGGAATTAATTTAATACCTCCAGAATTTATAATAGAATCATACCTACCTAACCATTTAAATTCTGTTTCTGAAATTAATTCAACCAAATCATTTGTTAAAATTTTTTCATCACAAATTTTTGGAGCATCAATTATTAAGCAACCTCTATCATCAGTTGAAAGTATAATATTTGGAAGTGTTTTATAACTTGATTTATCGACTTCACCCAAAATGACATTTAAATTATTCAATTTTTTAATTGCAATATGCGTAACGGTTTCTGTCATTCCATACGTTGCAAAAATTTCAGTTTTTAACGGTTGAATTTTTAGCAATAAATCATTAGAAACCACCCCACCACCAACAATTAGCTTTTTAATTTTATGAATATTTTTTAGTGAATTTGAAACCTGCAACGGCACCATTGCCGAAAAATCATACTCTTTATTTATAATATTTAATGGAGAAGAAGTTGGTTCAATAATATCCAGCTGCCAACCTAACGTAAGTGCTCTTACCAACATCATTTTTCCAGCAATAAAATTAACAGACATACATAATAAAGCCGTAGTGTTTTCAAACAAATTAAAAAATTCTCCAGTAGCTTTTGCACTGTTTATCATATGCTTTTTTTGAAGCTGAATTACCTTAGGAGTTCCTGTAGAACCGGAAGTTTTTACTTCAATAATTGTAGATTCATTAAACCAATTTTCTAAAAATTGAGCAACATCCATAGAAATTGTTTTAGAAAACAACAACAATTCATCAACAGAATTAAATGATTTTCCTTGTAATCTAAAGTCTTTATGAAAATTGTTTTCTATTATCAATTCTTAAAGTTTTTGGCAACTATGCAATAAATTCTTCTTCTTTTAATTCAATAGGTTTCATAACTGTTCCAAACAATTTTTCTTTCCAATTTGTCCAACCATATTTAGTTGAAAAAATATATAAAACTATTGGATATAAAACCAACACAGGCATAAACATTTCCCAACCAACCGAAGGTTCTGAAGTATCAATTAACAGCGCATCTGTCTGGAAAACTGTCCAATTAGCAGTTACCAAAACTGCTGCAACAATATTATTTGCTGCGTGAAACCCTAAAGCAAGTTCGGTTCCTTCATCCATCAAAGTAAAAATCCCTAAAACTAAACCAGTTCCAATATAGTATACCATACTTATCCAACCCAACTTTTCTACTTCAGGATTTAAACCATGTAATAAGCCAAAAATCACCGATGTTAAAATTAAAGCAACAAAAGATTTTTTAAACCAAGTTCCAAAACCTTGCATTAAATAGCCTCTAAACAAAATTTCTTCCATACTTGTTTGAATTGGCAAAAACAGAAATGAAACTACTACTAAAATTGCAAAAGAAACGGGTTTAAAATTCCAAATAAAATTTTCTGGCTCTAAATAATAACTGATACCAATCATAATTACACCAATTACAGCCCAAAGTCCAAAAGCATAAAAAAATCGGTTCCAATCAATTTTATTTCGACTTGTAATTACTGAAATAATTTTACGCTTATGAATGAATTTTATTCCTAAAAACAATGAAATTAAACCGCCTAAAAAAGTTAATATTACTAAAAACAAGTATAAGTTAGAATTTATTCCTAATGATGTAAAATTATTATTTGCTGCTGCTAAAAAAGTTTCAAAATCTCCAGCATAATAAAAAGCTACTCCAATTAAAGGAATTACGGCTATAAATTGCCACCCAAAAAATAATAGTATAATAGTTACAAAATAGGCCCACCACTGGTTCTCTCCTTTATATGCTTGTTGAATAAATTTCATATTTATAAATTAAATTTCCAATTTTTTAAATTATTATACTTTAAATGACCGTTTTCAACTTCTAACGGACAATCAAAATTATTGGTAAATAAACCGCCAGTTCCTAAACCTTGAGGCATTTTATTACCTAAAATATACGTCCATTGTGCAATGGCATTTAAACCAATATTACTTTCTAAAGCCGATGTTATCCACCAGCCAATTTGTTGTTTTTCTGCCAAATTTATCCACTCTTCACTTCCTTTAAAACCACCAACTAAACTAGGCTTTAAAATTATATACTGCGGATTTATTATTTGTAGCAATTCTTGCTTTTTTGTTACATCAAAAATGCCTATTAATTCTTCATCCAACGCAATTGGTAAAGGTGTTTTCAAACATAAATCAGCCATTTCATTTATTTGTCCTTGCTTTATTGGTTGTTCAATAGAATGGATTTCAAAATCCGCTAAACGTTTTAATTTCTCTAAAGTTTCGTTTGGTTTAAAAGCTCCGTTTGCATCCACTCTTAATTCAATTTCTTTTGAAGAAAAATCTTTACGGATACTTTTTAATAAAGAAAGTTCCGTTTCAAAATCTATAGCTCCAATCTTCATTTTAATGGTTGAAAATCCTGCTTCTAATTTATCTGAAATTTGTTGCTTCATAAAAGCTTCGCTTCCCATCCAAATTAAGCCGTTAATATTTATCGCATCTTGTGATTTAGTGAATTTTGATGAAAATAATTCAAACATATTTTCGCTTTTTAGCAATAATAATGCTTGTTCCAAACCAAATTGAATGGAAGGATATTCCATTAATTCTTCCAATAAAAACTCTTTATTTTGATGAATGTTTTCACACAACCAGTTTAATTTATCTTCGTAATCTGTTCTATCATCACAACTTAGTCCTCTAAACAAACCACATTCACCAATTCCAATTTTATCATTTTCAACCAACTTTAAAAAAAATGTTTCTTTGGTATGTAAAACACCACGAGATGTTCCACTTGCCTGTTTAAAATTTAGAATATATTTTTGAAAACTTGCTTTCATTTTTGCTTTAAAATTGAAAGGTACAAATATTTAAAAATTTATTTTATATTGGACTATAATTATATTTTTTATGGAAATTCCACAGATCCCAAATTTAATTTATTACGCAATACCATTTTTTATAGTTACAGTTATTTTTGAAAGTATTGTTTTGTACAAAAAAAAACCTAAAAACTATAATATTAAAGACACGTTTGCTTCGTTGACAATGGGAATTGGAAACGTGTTAGTAAATTTACTAAGCAAATTACTGGTAGTTTTTATCATTACATTTTTATATGAAAACTTTAGATTTACTACAATACCGTTTGTTTGGTGGAGTTGGCTATTAATTTTATTTGCTGATGATTTTTGTTATTATTGGGCACATAGAATGGGACACGAAAGTCGTTTTTTTTGGGCATCACATATTGTGCATCATTCTTCCCAAAAATATAATTTAAGCACCGCTTTACGTCAAACTTGGACTGGTGGATTTTTTACTTTTGTATTTTATTTAGCATTACCATTGTTAGGTTTTCATCCATTAATGATATTTACACAAATGAGTATTAGTTTGTTATATCAATATTGGATTCATACAGAATTAATTGATAAAATGCCAAAATGGTTTGAAGCCGTTTTTAACACGCCATCACATCATAGAGTGCATCACGGAAGTAATCCGTTATATTTAGATAGAAATCACGCTGGGATTTTTATTATTTGGGATAAATTATTTGGAACGTTTCAACCTGAATTAAAGGAAGAAAAAGTGATTTACGGATTAACTTCAAACATTGATACTTATAATCCAGTAAAAATTGCTTTTCACGAATGGATGGCTGTTTTTAAAGATGCTTGTTTAGCAAAAACTTCACTTGTAAATAAATTAAAATATTTTATAAAACCACCAGGCTGGAAACATGATGGTACTGGTTTATTATCTGATGATTTAAGAAAAGAATGGTTATCTTCCAAATCAATAAAGAATAAATAGATATAAAAAAAAGAGAAGTAATTTACTTCTCTTTTTTTATGATAATATGTATTAATATTTAGAAAAAATCAGCTTTATAACTTCCATTGTGTGGTTTGTAATCTCCAGTAATAATTCTAATCATATCTATTATCCACCAGATTCCAAGACCTCCTAAAGTAATTATAAAAAGTACATTTATATACCAAGGATTGCCTAAATACCACTTATGCCCTGCTAAACCTCCTAATAAAATACCTAAAAGTAAAGCAATACCCTGACTCTTTTCTGATCCAACAGCGGCTGGAGAAACTAAAACCTCTGTTGCTGAAGTTTTATTAACTTGCGAAGAATTTTCAAATGTTGCAACTCTTTTAACAGGAAAAGAAGCGTAGCTGAAGCTTGCGATTAATAAGAATGATACTAATGATAAAATAATTTTTAATTTCATAACTTTTAATTTTAAGTTTGTAATCAAATCTAATAAAAAATGTTTAAAAATAATAAATACTTTCTTTTTATTTTAACCTTGTTGTTACTTAATACTGAAATTTATAGCCAAAGTGAACAAGAATATTTAGGGGTTATTAAATTAAATGATTCATCATTTATTTCTTACAGATTAAACTTATTAGAAAACAATAATTTAATATCTGGCTATTCAATAACAGATATTGGTGGTGATCACGAAACTAAATCTAACATTAGAGGAACCTATGATAACAAAACCAATATTTTATCTTTTAAAGAAATAGGAATTGTTTATACCAAATCTGAAATCTCTGATTATGATTTCTGCTACATCCATTTTAAAGGAAAAGTAAATAGTGTAGATTCTAATAAAAACATAGAAGGTAAGTTTAATGGACTTTATAATGATGGAAGTACTTGTATAAATGGCGAAATTAAACTTAGAAACATTCAAAAAATTGAAAAAAGGGCCGAAAAAATTGATAAATTAATTCAGAAATCAAAACAAGTAGACAAAACTATTAAATCTACTATAAGTGTAGCTCAGACTTTAGATTCATTAAAAATGAACATTCTAAAACCAAACCAAAATTTAACAATGTTTTCAAATTCTAGTAAACTAGAATTAAAAATTTATGATGCTGGAAAAGTTGATGGTGATAAAATTAATGTGTACGTAAATGATACTATTTTTTTAAGAAATTATGTGGTAAGTAAAAAAATAAAACAATTAACAATTCCTTTAAAATCAAAATTAACAAGTATTAAAGTTGAAGCATTAAATATTGGTACTATCTCACCAAATACTGCTAAAATAGAAATTATTGATCAAGAAAATAATATTAATACATTAACTCATTTAAAAAAAGGAGAAAAAACATCTATAACAATTGTTAAAAATAATTAGTTCTTTTTCTAAACTAGTTGATATTCAACTTTTAAATCTAATATTTCAATTGATCTTAAGTTTTTACATCTTTTATTTAAACCAAAATAACCTAAACTTAGATTTTAATATTTCCACCTATTGATAATAAATATAATTCCTTTTTTGCTTTTGCAAATTTCTCATAAGCTTCTTTATGATCAATTTTTATATAGCCAAACGTATCAAAATGCACTCCTAAAACTTTGTTACAACTTAAAAATTTACTTGCCTTTATGGCTTCATCAATTCCCATTGTAAAATTATCACCAACTGGTAAAATGGCTAAATCTAAATCGCCAATTACATCTGGAATTAATTTCATGTCGTACGTTAAAGCCGTATCTCCAGCAATGTAAATTCTATGATGACCAGTTTCTAAAACAAACCCTCCCGGTTGTCCACCATAACTTCCATCTGGAAAAGAACTTGAATGAATTGCGTTTGTATAATGTAGTGTTCCAAAATCGAAATGCCATTTTCCTCCGTGATTCATTGGATGTCCTGCAATTCCTTTATTTTCAAAATACGTTACAATTTCATAATTAGAAATTACTTTGGCTCCAGTTCTTTTTGCAATGGCTTCTACATCTAAAATATGATCTTGATGCGCGTGTGTAATCAAAATATAATCGGCTTGCAGATTGTCAATATCAATATCTTTCGCTAATTCATTTCCAGAAATAAATGGGTCTATTAATAAGGTTTTATCTTTTGTTTCTATACTTAACGTTGCGTGTCCTAAATAGGTTATTTTCATTTGAAGAAGATTTTATAGGTTTACTGCAATTTAAAAAATATATTTCATAATAAAACCACAGAAAGCGAACTTTCTGTGGTTAACAAACAAACAAAATAAGTATCTAATATTAAAATTGATACTTGCAATACGTTGTAAAATTTCTACCAGGTTCGTAAATTTTTCCTGATAAAATATTTGAATTACTATAAGAGAAGTTTAAATGCTCATAATATGTTTTATCAAAAATATTTAATACTGCAAAACCGATAGAGAAACCTTTAAATGGCTCTACACCTGCTCTAAAATCAAGTGTTCCAAAACCTGGCGTTTCTTCTTCCATAAATGAAGGTGCAATTTTAGCTTGTTTAGCAACCAACCTTGAACTTAGTGCAAACCAATAATTATCATCTTCAAATTTAGCACCCAAATTTGCCATAAAAGGCGGAATGTGTGCTAAAGGCTCATTTAAATCTTTGTTTTCAGCTTGTGTATAAGACACTTCTGAAGAAAAACTTATTTTATCAGAAGCTTTATAGTTAAAAGAAAATTCAAAACCAGTTTGAGTTGCTTCATCAATATTAATAAATTGCTTGGCAACTACCGGAGGTGTTGTTGGCATAAATTTTCTAGGAATATCAGAATTAACTACAGGAATAATATAATCTGACAAAAACGAATGGAAAAAAGTTGCGCCAATTTGTATAGTTTCAAACTTTTTAAGTAATGAAAGTTCTAATTGTGTATTAACCTCTGGCTTTAAATTAGGATTACCTACATACTCATACGGATCAACACCAACTGAAAAATGGTTGATAAAACGCTCTATCATTGAAGCTGTTCTTACACCTCTACCAATTGCAAACTGCGTTTGAAATCCGTTTTTTTGATACTTTATAGAAGCATTTGCACTGATATTTGTTTCAGTTTGATCATCAATATTTCCACCATATAATGCTTCAAAATCGGCTTCTGGGTCATCTATAGACGCTGAAATAAAATCGGCTCTAACACCTGTTGTAACCGTTGTATAATTGTTAATTTTAAAATTACTTTCTGCAAACACACCAATATCATTTACACTTGCATCTTGCCAAATTTTATCGGTAAAAACTTTAGGAGTTGGTAACATCATGCCATTCATCATTTTCACAATTCGGGTTCTATCACCTTTTCTATCCACTAAGTTTGCATCAATACCTGTATAAATCCTTACATTATCACTTGGTGCAATAACTAGTTCAGTTTTCCCTCCATACGTCCAAGATTCTACTGGAGATTGCGAATCTGTCATGTTAAAATTTGGTCGATTTTCATTGGTCATTAAATGATCTACATACGAATAAAAAACCTTTAAAGTAAAACTGTTAATTTTATCAGATAGTTCTTTTATTTTATAATCAATTCCAGCTAAAAAACTATCGTCATAAGGTGAATCCATAGGCAAACCAGCGTGGTCAATATCGCGACCAAAAGATTGTCTCCAACTGAATTGCAAACGTTGTTTTTCTGTTGGATTTATTCCCACTTTTAATGAATAATCTGTTGTTTTAAATGATGAAGGAACTTCTGTTCCATCTCCATCTTTATAATCACCAAAATCACGATACGAACCATTTAAATACACATCATATTTATTAGCAACATACAACGCCGAAGCTCCTGTAACTAAATTATCTCCATTGGTTTCATAACCTCCTTCAACACTTCCGTGAAATCCTTTTTGGTCTTTTGTTGGATTTTTTGAAACTAAATTGATAATTCCCCCAAAATTTTGTCCGAAACGTACCGTAAATGGGCCTTTTATAATTTCAATTTTTTCAATTTCTTCAGGAATAATGTGCGTGGTAATAGGATCCATTCTATTTGGACACGCGTTTAACACTTTCATTCCACCATCATATTGCACATTTAATTGCTCATATTTAAAAGAACGGAAAACTGGTTCTGAAGCATACGCTCCTTTTTTTGTAATACCAAAACCACTAATATCTTTAAATAAATGTCCCACACTACGAGGTTGACTAATACGCTTTTCAGTCTCATTAATTACTGTAGATTGTGAAATATCTTGCAAAGGATTAGCGGCTACAATTATTTCATTTAACTCTATTTGAGTTAGTTGTAATGGTATTGTTATTTGGTTTTGTAAATTTGTGATAATGGTTTTATAACTGATATGCGATACTTCAATTTTATCGCCAATTTCTGCATTTAATGTAAATTCTCCATTAGAGTTAGAAATAGCTAAAACATTGTTTTTCAAAAGTCTAATAGTTGCATATTCTATTGGAGATGCCGTTTTTTCATCAATAATTTTTCCTGAAACTTTTGTGGCTTGAGCGAAAGAAAGTATTGATGTAAATAATACTATTATAGTTAGAAGTATTTTATTTTTCATTTTTAATTTTAAATTGTTGAGTAATTTACTGCTGATTCTTACTAATTAAAATAACTAATTAGCAAGCTTATAAACTGAGATTTTAGGTGTTTAAAACCCACAACATTGTTAGCTATTATTTTGTTTTTCAACAAATTAAAGCACGTAATAATGTTTCAAAAAACAATTATTTTTTGAATTAAATAAACACGTAAAAAAATTAAGAAATTACTTGAGGTGGTTTAAAAACAGATTTAAAAAAATCTTGTGAAGTATAACTACCAAAATAAGATTTTTCAAAAGATACCTCTTTAAAATCTTTTAATTGGTAAGAATATTGATCTAATGGACTTACAGGATAATCATCAAAATTAATTTGAGGAATTGTTGATTTGTGTTCATGATTGTCATGATTTACCTCCTTTAATTGTTTTTGTAAATAACATTTACCGTTACACTCTAAATAAGGCTTGTCTTTATTTTCACAAAGTACTGTAGCAATATAATTGTAATTAGCATAGTATTCCATTATTGGAACTAACGGACGCACCATTGCCAATAAATACAATAAGTAAAAAAATATGCCTAATACTTGATTTTTCATTAAACCTCTCAATAAAAGACAAAGATATCTTTTATTTTTTAATTATAAAATAATAAACTCTTTTAATTTATAAAACCAAACCAAGACCAAACAAAACTGAAAAAATAAATGTACTAATTGCTAATTTCTTTAATTCTGGATCTAACAACCTTGGTTTTTCATTTTTGTACACAACCAAAAGATGCTTTGCAATTGGCAAGTACGCAGCAACAAATATAAATTGGTAAAATGAATTGAAATGTATCATTGTATACAAAAGCGCAAATAAAAATGAAGCTATTAATAAATAATAATGGTAATACTTTGCAAACTCTATCCCAATTTTAACAACCAACGTGTTTTTTCCAGATTTTATATCAGACTCTCGATCACGCATATTATTTAAGTTTAAAACACCAATACTTAAAAAGCCAATTGAAAATGCTGGTAGAAATACGGTAAAATTTAGCTGCTTTGCGTATAAATAATAACTACCACAAACACTAACTAAACCGAAAAAGATAAAAACAAACACATCACCAAAACCGCTGTAACCATAAGCATTTTTCCCCATTGTATATTTTATAGCTGCAGCTATACTTGCAATTCCAAGTACAAAAAAGATAATTAAATTGAAAAAATCTTCTTTACCAAAAGAAACATATATTAGTAAAACAGCAATTATAAGTGTTATTGCTATTGAAATTTTAATGACTTTAAGCAATTGCTTTGGCGTAATTTTACCACTTTGAATAGCTCTTTGCGGACCAACTCGTTCATTATTATCGGTTCCTTTAACTCCGTCGCCATAATCGTTAGCAAAATTTGAAATAATTTGAAATCCAACAGTTGTTAATAAAGCCAACACACAAATTGTTACATTAAAAAAACCTTCGGATGCTGCAATAAAACTTCCAACAATTATTCCTGAAATTGAAAGTGGTAATGTTCTTAAACGTGCTGCTTTTACTAACTCTTTTACATCCATGATTTATTTGAAATTTCAGTTTTATATAACATAATGTTAAACAATTCTATCGCTAACATTTTATTTATACAAGGTATTTTAATTTTTCCTGATGCAGTTTGTAAAATAATATCGGTAACGTTTTTTCTTTTCTGAAAAACAGTTTGTCGCATTTTTATATGTTGTATTTTAAATAATTCAAAATAAATAATTTCTGTAGAAAACTGTCCAGAACCTATTTCAAGTATATTGGTGTGCAATTTAAAATAAGATTTTTTATACTTCAAATTTATCAATAAAATAACCAATGGAATTCCAATTAAATTTATAAATAGAAAATTAATGCTTATAAGTGTAAACAAATTAAAAATGACTAATAACAAAAAACTTCTAAAATACATTTGTGTTAAATAGTATTTATTTGGTACAAATATTTCTTGATTTTCATCTATTTCTTTACCAAATAAAATATTTTTTAAAATTGATAATTGATTCATTTTTGCACCAACAATTTTAACGATTTTATTGTTTTTAACCTTTCCACTACTTGCCTGTTTAAAAACTACATTATAAATTCCTATAATTTTTTTTAACGGATTTGTTGAAACAACTAAATATTGAACTTTTTCTTTTTTAATAATATTATGTTGCTTGGTAATTAATCCTTGAGATATTTCTAATGCTTTATCTTTTAAACTTAAATTTAAATTATAGTGTTTTAAAAATGTTCTAACAAATGAAATTATAATTGAAATTATAAATGTAAATAACAACAAAATACTCACTAAAAACACATCGTGAATCAATGAATTTGCTTTTTCTTCAACTAGTACATCAAGCTTATTATTTATTACTAAGTCTCCTAACAAATCTTTTAATTGCACGTATCCAGAAAAAATAAATGCAAACAATAATAAAAAGCTATGAAAATGATTTTCAGAAATACTTACTTTAAATAATTCAAAAGGTGAAATTTGTAATAATTCTGTTGGTGGTTTGGCAATTAAAATTTCTTCAACATTTTCAGTTTTTTTATCGCTAAACAACACTTCTTTTAAAGCTTCTGCGCGTTCTTTTGTTAATGCCTTTATAGAAACCTCAACCGTTTTTGCTCCAGCAGTTTCAATTTCAACTTCAGTAACATTTATAAGTTGTTGAATAAAATTTTGTTTAAATTTTACATTCTGAATTTTAGAAAATGGGATGGAAACATTGGTCTTTTTTAAAATTCCGTGCTTTAAAACAAAGTTGTTATCTTTTACTTTAAACTTGTAGTTTAAGTATAATAATATGGAACGAACCAAAATATAAATTAAAATAAGTGCAATACTCAACAAAATTTTAGTGGCGCTAAAATTTTCTGGTTTTTTAGTAAAAAAAAGTGGAATTAAAACCCAAGAAGATTTTAATGATTTATAAAATATTAAAGAATAATTTACAATTATTCCTTTGGAAGATTGTCTGGAAAAAGAAGAAAAATTGAAGGAATTATTCATTAATAAAGTTTGTGATATACTCTTTAATTTTTAAGGCTTCCTTTTTTGGAATTCCATTAATTTTCAAGTCATCATTACTTTCTCCTGCAGTAAATATTTGGATAGAAGCTAATTTAAATAAGCGCGAAATTGGTTTTTGGTCAACTTCTAAATGTTGCACTCTGGCAAATGGAACAGTCGTTAATTTTTCAATTAAAATTCCACTACTATATGAAATGTCTTTTTCACGTAATGCGTATTTTCTTCTGGAAAAACCAGCAATTAAAATCACATTATAAATTATGACAATAATCGCTAATATTATATAGTCGTAGTTTGAAAACTTTGGGTAAATTTCAGCATATTTATGGTCTATCAAGAAATAATAAGCTATAAAAATTACAATCCATACTATTGCTGAGTTAAACAATAAAATCCATAAATAATTTTTATGGATTTTTAAAAAGTTCAATTGATCAATATCGGGAATTTCAGTTGTAATTTGCGCGTTTTGAAACATCTAATTTAATAAAATTATAAATCTTCTGCATTAGCAATTAGCTCTGCAATGTCTAAAACTTCAATTTCAGCTTCTTTATTGGTAACTTTTACGCCATCTGTCATCATAGTATTACAAAACGGACAACCGGTTGCAATAATATCTGGATTTACTTCAATAGCATCTTCTGTTCGCTCAATATTGATGTCTTTAGTACCTTTTTCTGGTTCTTTAAACATTTGTGCTCCACCAGCACCACAACACAATCCATTCGTTTTACAACGCTTCATTTCAACTAATTCTACATCTAATTTTTGAATTAAATCTCTTGGAGCTTCATAAACATCATTTGCACGACCTAAATAACAAGGGTCATGAAATGTAATTTTTTTTCCTTTAAATTTTCCGCCTTCAATGGTTAATCTACCATCATCAAGCAGCGATTTTAATAATTCTGTATGATGTACTACTTCATAAACTCCACCTAATTGTGGATATTCATTTTTAATAGTATTGAAACAATGCGGACAAGCAGTTACTATTTTTTTTATTTCATAAGCATTTAAAATTTCTATGTTTGTCATAGCTTGCATCTGAAATAAAAATTCGTTTCCTGCTCTTTTTGCAGGATCACCCGAACAGCTTTCTTCTGTACCTAAAACAGCAAACTCTACGTTGGCTTTATTTAAAATTTTGATAAATGCTTTTGTAATTTTTTTTGCTCTATCATCAAAACTTCCTGCACAACCAACCCAAAATAAAACTTCAGGTTGTTTACCTTGCGCCATCATTTCTGCCATTGTTGGTACGTTCATACTTTTATTTTTTAAATATTATTCGTGTTTTCCGTCATCAAATACTTCAATAGTAACTTCTTTAGCTACTAAATCGGTAAATTTACCTCTATATCTTGTTGCTTTTACTAAATGATTATCTATCCAATGGTAATTCCCTCCTCTAGGTTTTCCCATTAATAAACTATGATATTTAAATCCGTTTTTTTCTAACCAAGTTTCAGTATATGCTCTATGCTCCTCAGTTCTTGAAGTAAAAAAGCAAATAATATGCCCTTCGTCATACCATTTATTTAATGTTATTAAAGCATCTGGATATACTTTTGCTGTTAACATTCTTTCTGGTTCTTCATTTGGTATGTCGTCACAAACTGTCCCATCTATATCAATCAAATAATTTTTAATTCCTTCAGGTAAAATTGGGCTAATATGTAATCCTTCTTCTACTTTTTCATGTAATAGTTTATCTACATCCTCTTTTTTCATTCTTTATGTGTGTTTTTTGATTTTTAGTTGTTATTGTTTTATTCATTTTTCCAATTTAACCTATCCATTTGGTTGTATTGCCATGGTGCTCCATTATTTTCAATATTTGTCATCATACTATTTAGTTCTTGTGGAGCAGCAGATTGTTCCATTACTAAATATCTTCTTAAATCCATAATTATTGATAATGGATCAATATTTACAGGACATTCTTCAACACATGCGTTGCAACTTGTACAAGCCCAAATTTCTTCTGGTGTTATATAATCTGATAGTAATTGTTTACCATCTTCAATAAATTTTCCATTTTTATTGATATTTTCACCAACTTCTTCTAATCTATCACGCGTTTTCATCATAATAGCACGTGGTGAAAGTTCTTTTCCTGTAATATTTGCTGGGCAAGATGAAGTACAACGTCCACATTCTGTACACGTATAGGCATTCATTAATTGAACCCAATTTAAATCGGCAACATCACTAGCGCCAAATTTTTCTGGAACTGTAGCTTCTGCACCTTCAGGAGCAGCTGCAAATGGATCTATTGTTGGATCCATCATCATTTTTACTTCACTGGTTACAGATTCTAAATTTGTAAATTGACCTTTTGGATTTAAATTTGCGTAATATGTATTTGGAAATGCCAATAAAATATGCAAATGTTTAGAGTAGTATAAGTAGTTTAAAAACACTAATATTCCTGCAATATGCAACCACCAAGCAGTTCTTTCAATAGCTGTTACAGCTGTAAAACTTAAATTATGAAATAATGGTGCTATGTATTGACTTATTGGGTTTCCAACATTTAATTCTTGAAAATGATTATCAGCGGCATTCATTATTAAGAATAACGACATTAAAACCATTTCAAAATATAAAATATATAATGCGTCATTTTTAGGAAATCCTTTCATTTCCTTGTTCCAAAAACGAGGAATTTTAAGTATCATTCTTCTAATCCAAAAAACAGTAACGGAAACTAAGACTAATACTGCCAAAATTTCAAACGAAGCAATTAAAAAACTGTAAAAACCACCTAAAAAAGACAATACTCTGTGGGTTCCAAAAATACCATCAATAATTATTTCAATTACTTCAATATTAATAATAATAAAACCTAAATAAACAATAATGTGAAGTATTCCTGCAACGGGTCTTTTTACCATTTTAGATTGCCCTAAAGCAATCATAGCCATATTTTTCCAACGTGCATTTGAATTATCAGACCTATCAACTTCTTTCCCAAGTTTGATATTTCTGATTAATTTAGTAATGTTTTTAACAAAAAAACCGACTCCTATTGTTAGAAGAATTACAAATGCTATGTTGTCAATATAGTTCATACTTTTTGTTTAGTGATGATTAAAAAATATAGCTTCATCAATTACTTTTCAAAAACAAATAAGACTGCAAATTTAATTTAAACTTCCTAAAAATTTGATTGTTATTTAATAATTATTGAATAGTTTTATTGATATTTTCACAAAAATATTTCTATTAATTGATTATTCTTTTACTTCAGAAGAAGGTGGTTGGTAACCTTTATCCTTTTTTCCGAATATAGAAAAATGCACAAACCTTTTTGGGTGTTCTTTAATTTCGCGCATCAACTCTTCTAATTCTTTTGATGCATTTGTAAGGTTTGTATACATTTGCTCATCGTATAGTAATTTACCCATTGTACCATTTCCTTCTTCAATATTATTTATAATAGAAGATAAACTTGCTATACTTGTTTCTAAATTTTTAATTGTTTTTCCAATATCAGCATTTACTAATGAATCGGAAAGCATCGATAGGTTTTTTGTTAATACTTCTGTATTCGTAAGTGTTTTGGATAATTTTTCGTCGTTGGTTTTAACTAAATTATTAACGGATTCTGAAATTTGTTTAAAATTTGCAACCGTTTCATTTAATTGTGCAATGGTACTTTTTAAATTGTTTCTACTTTTAACATCTAACACATCAGTTAAACCTGTCATTAAAGAATCTGCACTAACAATTACATTTTCTACTTTAGCCTGCAAAGGATTTAATTTTTCAGTTACAGTTGAAAAAATATCTGATTCTATTTCACCTGCAATAAAATCACCAGGTTTAGCAATTTCACCTTCATAAGATGGAACAATTGCTAACGATTTTCCTCCCATTAAACTAGCACTGTAAATTTTTGCGATACTATTTTTAGAGAACTCAAAATCATTTTCAATACTAAATTCAACAATTAATTGTCCTTTTTTATTTGGATTTTGGTTGAAATTTATTGAAATAACTTTTCCAACCACAACACCATTAATAGTAACTTCACTAGAAGTATTTAAACCTTGTACGTTATTATATTCGGTATAATATGTTTTTAAAGGTCCGTCAAATAGATTCATACCTTTTAAAAAATTATATCCCCATATAAAAAGGGCTATAACTCCAACAGCAACAATACCGGTTTTTAATTCTCTTGATATTTTCAAAATAAAACTTTTTTAATTAGCAATAATACTAATAATTTTTGGTAGTACTTGCTTAACTTTCTATGATTTTTTTAAAATATCATCTACAGAAACTTTATTTCCATTTTTAAAAGCAACTATAAATGCTGATGTATATCCTTTGGATTTTGCAAGTTGTAACACTTCTTTAATCTTATTATAATCCGAAGTTCCACCTAAATAATATTTATAACTTGACCCTACTTGCACTCTTTCAACATTTTCTAATCCGTTAAAATTATAGGAACGTGTTTCTAATTTTCGAGATCCTGAAGCAATTTGTACTTTAAATTCTGCTTCAAAATTATTTTCATTATTAGTTTTCTGCTTGGTAATTTTACCTTTATTTTTAGTATTTATTGGTAAATCTTCTAAATCAATATTTACAACCGTATTTAAAGATAATTGCTCTTTATATTTTAAAATTCCATGATAAATAGATTCAGAGAATTTTTTTTGGCCTTCATAAGAGCTTAATAAAGCACCTTCTTCAGTATTTGTAATAAAACCTGTTTCTATTAAAACGCTTGGCATATATGTTTGGTGCAATACTACAAAACCAGCTTGTTTAACGCCTCTGTTAACTCTGTTTAATTTGGTAGTAAACACATTTTGAATAATACTTGCTAATTGTATACTTTGATCTAAATACTCTTCTTGCATTAAAGTTAATCCGATTACTGATTCTGGAGAGTTAGGATCAAAACCTTTATAATTGGTTTTATAATTATCTTCTAGTAAAATTACAGAGTTTTCTGCTTTAGCAACTTCAAAATTTCGACTATTTGCGTGGGTTCCTAATACCCAGGTTTCTGCACCTCTAGCTTGTGAGTTGTGTGCATTACAGTGTACTGAAACAAATAAATTGGCATCGGCTTTATTTGCAATTCTACCTCGCTCCCACAAATCAACAAAAACATCCGTTTTACGAGTATAAACTACTTTAATATCTTTTTCTTTTTCTAATAACGCACCAACTTGTAATACAATTTCTAATGCTATTTCTTTTTCTTTCGTGTTATTGCTTCCAACTTTTCCAGGATCTTTTCCTCCGTGTCCAGCATCAAGCACAACAATAAATTCTTTATTTTGGGCAAAACCCGTATGATTTATAAAAAGAATTAGTATAAAAAATACGAAAATTTGGGAATAATTCGTTCTTATTTTAATTTTAGTAAAGAGTTGTGAGTTCATCAAATTTTTTAATTAATTTTGGCAACTGTTATTTGGTGATACAATTATTGAGCCATACATTTACAAACTGTCAATTTAGGCTATTTAATTAATAAGCTAAAGTAAAAAAACTTATGCTATCAAACCAATTTAAAAAGTATTTTTATAAAAATTTCATTATTAAAACAAATAGCAAAAATACAACTCTTCTGATTTATTTGATATTAGCAAATTGCTTTATCAGTTCAACAATTTATTCTCAAGAAATTAAACAAACTATTAAGGATAATAGCGAACTAAAGCTTTCTGATACTATTTTTATAAAAAATGATTCTGTTATTATTCCAAAAAATGATTCTATAAATTTAAAAGCAAAAGACTCTCTTATTGCAAGCAAACCTAAAGATTCATTAAAAAAACCTAAAGAACTTTTAGAAAGCATTATTGAACATAGTGCTGATAGTTTAATTAGACAAGATATAAAGAATAATAAAATTACTTTATATAAAAATGCACACATTCATTATAAAGATATTGATTTAACTGCTGGTTTTATTGAAATTGATAATAAAACAAATATTGTAACAGCAAAAGGTATTAAAGATAGTGTTGGTGTATATACAGAATTACCCGTTTTTAAGCAAGGTTCACAAGAATCTACTCAAGATACTATTAAGTTTAATTTCAAATCTGAAAAGGCTAAAATCTGGAATTTAAAAACCGATCAACAAGGAATTATCATTAAAGGTGAAGTAAGTAAAAAGCATAATGATTCCGTAATTTTTATAGAAAATATAAAATTAACATCTTCGCAAAAAGATGATCCAGATTATTACATTAGAGTAAAAAAAGCAAAATTTATTAAAGATCAAAAATTAGTCGCTGGTGCTAGCCAATTAGTAATTGCCGATGTTCCAACACCTGTTATACTACCTTTTGTGTATGTTCCAATGACTCAAGGAAGAACTTCAGGATTTTTAATGCCTACTTGGGGTGAAAATAACAGACAAGGTTACTTTTTACAAAATGGAGGTTACTATTTTGTATTGAGTGACAACTTTGACTTGGCAATTTTAGGAGATATTTATACCAATGGAAGTTGGGGATTAAGAACTGAATCTGGATACGCAGTTCGCTATAAATTTTCTGGAAATTTTGATTTTAGATATGAAAATTTAATTAACAGCTTAAAAGGATTGGATGATTATGCTAAAACATCAAATTACAATATCCGTTGGAGCCATAGTCAAGACCAAAAAGCTAGTCCAAACTCACGTTTTTCAGCATCTGTAAACTTAGGAAGTAGTAAATATTATAAAGAATCTAATAACGAGTATAATACAAACTCCTTTTTAAATAACACGCTTAGTTCTTCTATTTCATTTTACAAAAAATTTGTTGGCACACCTTTTAACATGTCATTATCTGTAACGCATTCTCAAAATACAAATACAGAACAGATTTCAATGACATTGCCGTCATTACAAGTTAATATGGATAGAATTTATCCTTTTGTTGGTAAAGGTGGTGCAAAAAACAATGCGCTTCAAAAAACAGGATTAACCTACTCAATGAAAGGCGATAATAAGATAAATACCACAGATGAATTTTTCTTTAAAAAAGAAATGTTTGATGAAGCAAAATCTGGAATTCAACATAGTTTGGCTTTAAATACCAATATGAAAGTCCTTAAATATTTTACACTTTCTCCAAATGTAAACTACAAAGAAGTTTGGTATTTTGATAGATTAAAGAAAACTTTTGATGATGCTGAAAATGCAGTAGTTACTGATACTATTAGTAGCTTTAGTTCATTTAGAGAATACAGTACAGCACTTTCATTAAGCACCACATTTTATGGAATGTTTAAGTTTAAAAAAGGTAGTAAAATTGAAGCAATACGTCATGTTGTAAGACCAAGCGTTTCCTATAGCTACAGACCAGATTTCAGTTTTTACAATGAAGAAGTACAAAAAACTGCAGATCCAAATAATACTATTGAATATTCTCCTTTTTCAAACGGTATATATGGAAGTCCTGGAACAGGTATTTCAAACAGTTTAAATTTCTCATTAAACAATAACCTTGAAGCTAAAGTTAGATCTAAAGATTCTACCGAAACCGAATCAAAAAAAATTATTTTATTAAATAATTTAAACTTTTCTACCAGTTATAATATGGCTGCAGATTCATTAAAATGGAGTCCGGTTAGTGTAAATGCAGGTACAAACTTATTTGACAATAAACTAAGTGTAAATGCCAATGCAACACTAGATCCTTATGCGATTGATGCTAACGGAAAAAAAATTAATACGTTTAATTTTGATAACAATGGAAGCTTATTTAGACTAACAAATGCAGGATTAACACTGAACTATTCATTAGCTAGTAAAAGTGGAAAGAAAACAAAAACTGATAGCCAGAAAAAAGCAGACGCTAATAATTCTGAGGGTGTTTTTGGAGAAAGTTCAATTGCTTCAAATCAGCAAACTCCTGCTGGCGAAAGTAGTGAAGAAGTTAAAGAAACTAAACTTTTTGGCGCTGAAATACCATGGTCTTTAAAAATTGCTTATTCTTTAAATTACAGTAATTCCGCCAGGCAAAAGGAAATTTCATCAAACTCATTAATGTTTTCAGGTGATTTAGATTTAACTCCTAAATGGAAAGTTGGTTTTTCATCTGGTTATGACATAAAAAATCAAGGGTTCACCTATACTCAATTGCGTTTTTCTAGGGATTTAGATAGCTGGAAATTAAACTTCAACTGGGTACCATTTGGAGACAGACAAACGTATTACTTTTTTATTGGTGTAAAATCATCTATGTTAAGTGATTTAAAATACGATAAGAGACAACAACCAGACAGAAGATTATTCTAAAATTAATTTATTATGAAAAAAATTATTCACACTAAAAATGCACCAGCGCCAATTGGTCCATATAATCAAGCAGTACTAGTTGACAATACATTATACACTTCAGGACAAATTGCAATAAACCCTGAAACTAATGAGTTGGTTATAGATTCTATTGAATTAGAAACAAAACAAGTTATGGAGAATTTAAACGCTGTTTTAAATGCTGCTAATATGACTTTTGAAGATGTTGTTAAAACATCTATATTTATATCAGATATGAATAATTTTGCTAAAATAAATGATGTTTACGGAAGTTACTTTAACAACGAAACGGCTCCTTCAAGAGAAACTGTTGAAGTTGCCAATTTACCAAAATTTGTTCACGTTGAAATATCAATGATTGCTATAAAATAATTAAATAGCTTTTATTAAAAGTTCAGCAGTTGCTGGGTTTGTGGCTAACGGCACATCATGAACATCACATAAACGCATTAACATTGCAATATCAGGTTCGTGTGGATGCATACCTAGCGGATCTCTAAAAAATAAAACCATATCTGTTTTACCTTCTGCCACTCTACCAGCAATTTGAGCATCACCACCGTAGGGCCCAGATAAATACTTATTTACTGTAAAACCCGCTTTTTCAGCATTTTTTCCAGTTGTACCTGTTGCTATTAATGTTATGTTTTTTGAGATTATTAAAGCTTTAAAATCCATTAAAAACTGAATCATTTCGGCCTTTTTACCATCGTGTGCTATAATTGCTATTTCCATAGTGTAAAAATAAGAAACTTACTTATTAATTATTATATTTTTCTATTAAAGTGTATGTGAATATTCTATTAAATCTACAATTTTAGTAGCATATCCAAATTCATTATCATACCAAGCTATAATTTTAAAAAAATTATTATTTAAAGCTAAACCTGCTTTTGCATCAAAAACTGCTGTTCTTGGTTCTGAAACAAAATCTTGAGACACAACTTCATCTTCTGTATAACCCAAAATCCCTTTCATTTCATTTTCAGATGTCAACTTCATAACCTGTTTTATATGTTCATAATTTGTTGATTTTTTTAAACGTACTGTTAAATCAACTAAAGAAACATCAACTATAGGAACTCTTACCGCCATAGCAAGTAATTTTCCCTCTAATTCAGGCATAATTTTTAGTACAGCTTTACCAGCATTTGTTGTAGTTGGAATCATATTATTTAAAGCTGATCTACCTCTTCTCCAAATAGCTTCAGGTCCATCAACTGTATTTTGGCTAGAAGTAGCTGTATGAACTGTTGTTGCTAACGCTTCAACAATTTCATAATTATCATTTAACACTTTTGCAATGGGCGCTAAACAATTTGTAGTACAAGAAGCGTTTGAAAAAATAATGTCTTCTTTTTTTAAACTTTTATGATTTACCCCCATTACAAACATAGGCGCATCTTTTGAAGGTGCGGAAATCACTACTTTTTTTGCGCCTCCAATTAAATGAAGTGCTGCTTTATTTTGATCCGTAAATAAACCTGTTGATTCTATTACAAAATCAACATCTAGGTTTTTCCAAGGAATATTTTCTGGGTTTTGCTCTGAAAAAACCTGAATTATTTGATTATTAACAATTAAATGATTTTCATGAACTTCAACTACACCTTTAAATTTCCCGTGAACAGAATCATACTTTAATAAATAGGCTAAATGATGAATATCTAAAAGGTCATTAATTCCAACAATTTGAAAATTTTTTCTATTTATTGCAGTTCTAAATGCTAATCGGCCAATTCTTCCGAATCCATTTATTCCTAGTTTTATCATTTAAAAGTGTAACTTTTGATATTATTAATAAATTATTAGATTGACATCATGTCACTAACTCTAATTAATTCTTTATTAATTGCATGATGACCTTTAACTGCCAATTCTAAATCTGTAGTTTCAACTTTATTATCAATTAAACCAACCATTAAATTTGATTTTCCATCTAATAATAGCTCTACAGCTTTCACACCCAATCTACTTGCTAAAACTCTATCAAAACAGCTTGGTGCTCCACCTCTTTGCATATGTCCTAAAACAGAAACTCTAACTTCATATTGTTTTAAGTTTTCTTCAACATAATTGGCTAATTCAAATACATTTTTTCCAATTTTATCTCCTTCAGCAATTACAACAATACTAGAAGATTTTCCTGAGCGCTTACTTCTTTTTAAAGATTCTAACAACCTTTCAAGTCCCATATCTTCTTCAGGAATTAAAATTTCTTCTGCTCCTGCTCCAACACCTGCATTTAGAGCTATAAAACCTGCATCTCTTCCCATAACCTCAACAAAAAACAACCTGTTATGAGAACTTGCTGTATCTCTAATTTTATCTATAGCCTGCACAACTGTATTTAATGCTGTATCATAACCAATGGTATAATTAGTTCCAAAAATATCATTATCTATGGTTCCGGGAACACCTATGCAAGGGAAACTATATTCTTCATTAAAAACCATTCCTCCAGTAAAAGTACCGTCTCCACCAATTAAAACAATTCCTTCAATTTCGGCATTTTTAAGGTTTTCGTATGCTTTTGCTCTGCCTTCTTTCGTCATAAATTCTTTTGACCTTGCAGATTTTAAAATTGTACCACCTCTATTAATAATATTGCTTACGCTTCTGGCATCTAACTTTATAAAATCTCCTTCAATTAAGCCTTGATAACCTCTATATATTCCAACGCATTCTACATTATAATATTTACAAGCTCTAACAACTGCTCTAATTGCTGCGTTCATTCCTGGAGCATCGCCACCAGAAGTCATAACTCCTATTTTTTTCATTTGTTTAGTTATTCATTAATGCACAAAAATAGCATAATTTTATTATAAAATTATTTTAAGATTGTTAGCTTTATAATAATATTTAGTAATATTTTACCATAGATTTTTAGGATACGTTCCGTTATCTTTTAATTTTTGAATTTCTGAAGTTACATATGCTTTGTCTTCTTTATAAGTAACACCAAACCATTTTGCGTCAGATTTTAACACTTCCATTGTGCTTAAGTTATTTACAATAAGATGGTTTACGACTGATGGAATAAAAAATTCTGCTTTTGGTTCTTTATAATTTTTCTCTAAAAATTCTTCAAATAAGGCGCTAGAAAGTTCAAAATATTTTGGTGTAAATCCGAAGAAATTCATTGCAACGGTTGTATTTTCTGAAATTGACACCATTTCACCTAATTCGTTTTTATACTTTAAAATTCCGTCTACTTTTTCTATTTGAGTTCTTTCGGTTAAACCAATTAAAAATCCATTTTCATCTACTTTACATTCGCCGCGAGAAACAAATCCATAATCAGAAATTGTGTTTTTTAATACATAGCCCATCATATTAAATTCATTTGATGTTGTTTCAATTTTATTTAAAGCTTCGGCCATTACTACATATGCTTCACGCCCATAAAAATCATCAGCATTAATTACCGCAAAATTTTCTTTTATAATGTCTTTTGTCATTAACAATGCATGACCAGTTCCCCAAGGTTTTTCTCGTTGGTTATCTTTGTATTTTTCAGGAATTTTATCTAATTCTTGAAAAACATATTCAACTTCAATTTTTCCTTTTAGTTTTTGGTTGAAAAAAGATTTAAAATCATCCTCAATACTTTTTCTAATAATAAATACAACTTTGCCAAAACCGGCTTGAATTGCATCATAAATAGAGAAATCTAAAATTGTATCGCCTTGTTCAGAAAAGGTATCTAATTGTTTTAATCCTCCATATCTACTTCCTACTCCAGCGGCTAAAATAACTAAGGTTGGTTTTTTCATTTTTTATTATTTTTATTTTTGAATTTTATTATTTTATTTTCAGTAATTATTGAATCTTGTTGCGCTTTATCTGGTATTGAATCTTCAGATTTTTTCTTTTTAAGTCCTAATTTTTCTAATAATTCTCTACCACTATCAAAATCTATTTGATATGTTAAACCTGCTCCTTGGGTATATCCTTCTTCTTCTTCTGTATATTGAATTTCATTTTGTCTGTTAAAAATGGATGACCTTAATGTTCCTTCTTCATTCATTAAAAACTCTACATTAACTTCACCAATAACATTGGTTTGTTCTTTTGAACCAATTGGCATACCCACTTTTCCGTTGATAATAATTTTATCGTTTAATTGGTAATCTAAAGCAATTGCTAATTGATCGTTTATATTTAAGTTGTCTACTTTATTTTTTTCTCCAACGGTATATACCGGTTTTAATTTAAATCTGTTATTACCTTGATTTAATATATTGTCAAAAACGTTGGATAACATATCAAAACTAGTCCCATATAAAGCTGCGTTACTGTTTACACTTAAATCGCTTTCATTATAAAAACTACCGGAAACTAATAATGATATAAAGTGAACAGTTTTACTATTTTTATCGTTACTATTTAATTTAAACGCTAACTCTGATGCTACTGTTGAACTTGAATTAGGTATTTCTATGTCAAAATCGCGTTGTGAATTAAACAACTCTCCTGAAAACCTTGTTATCAAATCTATTGGTATTTTTCTGTTTGCAACTATATTTTCCAATAAAGATTTTGGGTTTGCTGAAACTCTATAAACCGCTTCAATATTAATATCTGCAGTATATGGGTTTCCACTCCAAGATATGCTACCACCTTTTCTTACTGTAAAGGGTTTGTTTATAAAACCACCATATTTAAAATTATACACACCGTTATCAACAATAAAATCGCCATACATTTCAAACTTATCTTTGGTGTCTAAATCAATTTGTAAATTTCCTGTTCCGCTTCCTTTTATATAACTTCCTGTGGCTTTATCTAAAACCATTTCAACAACTGCATCTTTGGTAATTTCTAAATTAAAAAACATTGACAAGCCTTTTAATTTATCGGAAATAAACTTTCTCCTTATTTCCTCATTATTATCAGTTGTGTCTTTACTTATAAAACGAATTAATTGTGATGTTTCTACAGTTTTAACGTCGCTAATTGGAATTACAAAATGTGTTCCTTTTTTTGTTTTACCAACTACATCAATTGTTAATTTATCAGTTGGTCCATATATAAATGCATTTCCTTCTAAAAAGCCAGTTCCATAATACAATGAACTTTCTTTTTCTATGGTATTTAATACTAAAAGATTTTTGGTGTTAACACCTAAATCTAGTTTCCAATTATCAAAATTTGTGTGTTTAATTGTTCCTGTTAGTTTTCCTTTGGTGTTTTTTAAGTTATCTTTTATAGTAACATCATCAAACGTAAAGGTTTGATTAGATAATTCTACAATACTTGTTCCATCAAACTGATAATCAACATTTAAGAAAGGAAAATACATTCCAGCTTTATCTAAATAAAGTGTTCCGTTCATGTCCGGATTTTTCAGCAAACCTGTTAGGTTTACGTTTCCATATACAAAACCCCTAATATTTGTAAAAACATCTTCTCCTAACGGACTAAAAGCATCAAGTTTAAATTCTTCAAAATCTACAATTAAATCTAACGTTGGTTGTTTTGGTGTAAAATCTAAATCTCCTAATGCAGAAAAATTGATGTTTCCGTTTCTTTTTAATGAAATATCAACCAAATAATTTGTTACTGAATTTTTACCTTCAATATTTACTTTTAAATCACCTTGATGAGAATTGTTTACATAAAAATTTGCAATTGTTAAATCTGCTGAAGGCTTAATTTTATCGGCAATTTGTTTGTAATTTAATGTTCCATTTACAAGTCCTTTCAATTTTAAACTATCAATTTCAGGTGTAATACTTGATAGTTTTACATTTTTAAAAGTGAAATTTAAGTCTTTAGAAATGGTATCTTTCATAGTTCCAAAAATTTCAATTTTTTCATTGTTTGAAGTAATTAAAAACGGGCTAACATCATAGGTTTTTGTTTTATTATCAAACACTACTTTATTATCAAAGTTATTTTCTGGATTAATAATCCAGCTATTATTTTTAAACGTAAAGTTTGATTTTTGCAAACCAAAAACCGATTTATTTTCTTTATTAAATGTATGATAAAATGCTAAATTATATTGTTCTGTATTTTGTTTTCCTCCTTCAAATTCGGTTCTAAAATACAAAGTATCATTTAAGGTAATATTTACTAATTGAAGTTTGTTAATATTATAATATTTTGATTTAATATGATCAATTGAAAGTTGTGTATTAAAAAGTGGATTTTTGTTATCAATTTGAACATTTAAATCTTCAATAACAGTTTTATAAGCTTCTACTCTTGGCGATTTTATGTTTAGTTTAAATAAATTATCATCAGCACTAATATTTCCTCTTACCGATGAGTTTGCATCTAACACAATTTCTGGATAAAAAACTTCAACAATTTTGTTATAAACATTAAATCTAAAATCAAGATATTGACCCGCAGTAACTTTATATGGTTTGTAGTTAGAGTAAATACTACCAATTGAGTTTTGTGCTAATTTTCCTAATTCGGCAAATTTAAATTTTCCTTTAATTCTACCGGTAATTATTTCGGGTGAGTTAATTGTAATTGTTCTTGTACTGTCTTCAAATGTTGAATTGATATTAAAATCTTTGAAAAAGTAATCACCTTTTTGGTTGGTATATAATAAGTCTTTAAAATCTAAAGTACCTGCTAAATCATCAATAGAATTACCTTTTACGTTAATATTTATTTCGCCTTTTAAATTAGAAATACTATCACGTTTAAATAAGTTTATGGCGTTTAAATCGCAATAATCAACAATTGCTTTAAAGTCAAACGTATAAATTTTTGATGAAAAATCTGCTAAACCATTAAAATTCAATTTTATATTTTCATCATTTACTTCGGTTTCGCCATTAAAATGTTTATTTTTAATTACACCATTTATTTTAATATTATTGTATGCATAATTATTGTACTCATATTTAGAAATTATTCCTTTTACAGAAGTATTCATTTTTAGTAATGAAAATCCTACACCATCAACATCAACGGTAGTTGAAAATAATCCAATTAATGGATTATTTAATAATTCTCCTAACTGAAAATCAACCAACTCTATGTGTCCAATATAAGTAGCATCATCAATATTAACAACATTTGTTAGTTCTAAATCTGTAATAGCAACACCTAAATCACTTCTCAAAACTAATTTAGCATCAATTAAATTAGGGGTAATAAATGTTTTACCTTTTAAAGTAAATCTTCCTAGTTTTGAAAGTTCTGTTGGTAATTTGTTTTCTAAAATATTCGGAAGCAATTTTTTTAAATGATAATAATCTGAGGTTATATTTTCAATAGTTCCATCTAATGAAAAACCATTTTCCTGATTAAACACATTTTTAAAATTTATATCACCTTTAATAATTGCGCCATTATCAGATACTAAATCTAAATTATACGTTGTAAAATTATTAAGTGTTCCTGATATTTTTGTTGAAAAATGCAATTCATCATCTATTCCTAGTTCACTATAAAAATTTTTAAGATCAACTAAAGATATATTTGCTTTTTGAATATCAGCCTGTAACTTTACTTTATTATTAAAATCTGAAAAATCTTCTCTAACATAACTAAAAATAATATCGGCTTCTATAGAAGATGTTGCAGTTTCTATTAGCGAATTATTAAAACTCATTGCTGTTTTAGAGTACGAAAAATTACTTGTTAAATTTTCAACCTCAAGATTTCTATTTTCAATAAAATGAATATCTTTTAAATCGGCCGTTACGTTAGGTCCGTCAATTTTAAAATTTTTGGCACTTCCTTTTATTTTTTTGAAGAAAATAGGTTGATTATTGTCCGCATTATCGTCTACCACTTCAACATAACCTTCATTTAATTTTATTCTGGTTGAAGTTAACATAAACCCAGAAGGTTCATTGCTTACAGTACCATTATCAAATTTTTCAACAAAAATAGTTAAGGCATCATCAACTTCTCCTTTATACGTTTTTATATTTAAAATAAATTCATCTAAATAAATTTGACCAAATTGTGGCGTTCCATCAACCAATTTTTTAAAACTGATAATTGATGTTGATAAATCTTTAACAAAAATTAGCGTATCTGCATGATGATCTTTAATAAAAACATCTTTCAATTTTACATTTCCTAAAACCGATAAATCAACTTTTTTAACATTAATATCTACATTAAATTCCTTTCTTAAATAGTTAGTAGCTTTTTTTCCTAATGAAGTTTGCACAGCCGGAATAGTCAATAACACACTTACCACTGCTAATAAAACCAGTAGTACAAGTAAAATATTTACAACTATTTTTTTAATTCGTTTGATATGACCTAAATTTGCAAATTAACGGCAATTATTGTGCCTATATTTTATTAAAATGACTAAAAATAATCCAATTTATATTCTTGGAATTGAATCGTCTTGTGATGATACAAGTGCCGCTGTTTTATGCAACGGAAAAGTACTATCAAATGTTGTTGCTAACCAAGAAATTCACACTAAATATGGTGGTGTTGTTCCCGAATTAGCATCAAGAGCACATCAACAAAATATTGTTCCTGTAATTCAACAAGCAATTCAACAAGCAAATATCGACAAAAAAGATTTACATGCCATAGCTTTTACGCGCGGACCTGGATTAATGGGATCGCTTTTAGTTGGAACATCGTTTGCTAAGTCACTTTCAATGGCTTTAAATATTCCGTTAATAGCTGTAAATCATATGCAAGGACACGTTTTAGCGCATTTTATTGATGATGAAACACAGCAAAAACCTCCCTTCCCTTTTTTATGTTTAACTATTAGTGGTGGGCATACGCAAATTGTAAAAATCACCAATTACTTTACAATGGAAGTGATTGGTGAAACTACTGATGATGCTGTTGGAGAGGCTTATGATAAAACAGCAAAAATTTTAGGATTACCATATCCTGGTGGACCTTTAGTTGATAAATATGCGCAACTTGGCAATCCAAAAGCTTTTAAATTTACAAAGCCAAAAATGGACGGTTTAAATTTTAGTTTTAGTGGTTTAAAAACTGCTATTTTATATTTTATTCAGAAAAATGTAAAAGAAAATCCAAATTTTATTGAAGAAAACTTATACGATATCTGCGCATCAGTTCAATACACCATTGTAACTATTTTATTTGATAAAATAAAAAAAGCAGTAAAACAAACAGGAATTACACATATTGCAATTGCTGGTGGCGTTAGTGCAAATTCTGAAATACGAAAAACTTTAAAAGCAACTGAAGAAAAATATGGCTGGACTACTTATATTCCAAAATTTCAATACACTACAGATAATGCAGCAATGATTGCTATTGTTGGGCATTTAAAATATTTAGAAAAAGACTTTTCAGAAACAACAACAGTAGCAACAGCAAGATTAAAAGTTCAAGAAGGTTAAAAAATATTCTTATTTTTAAATTTTCTGTATTAAATCTAAATTGTATTTTAGCCTTATGAAAAATACTTTCAGAAAAACATCAGCAGTTGTATTAATAGCAGTTTTATTGTTATCTACAACTTCTTTTTCTGTATTCAAACATTTTTGCAATGGTAATATGATTACTATTTCAACTGAAAAAGTAGAAAGTTGCTGCGAATCTGAAATTACTATTAAACCCAATAACCTAAATTTTTCAGAACAAAATTGTTGTAAAAACGAAACAGTACAAAAAGATGTTTTACCTTTTGATTACACAAAAACTGTTAAAATAACTAAAAGTGAAACGTTATTTTTAACTTCATTTTACTTCAATTTTATTGAAAGTTTATCTGTTATAAAAACTAAAAATAATTTTTATAAAGATTTTTCTCCTCCAAAGCTTATTTTTAACAAACAAGTCCTTTTTCAATCATTCTTAATTTGATATAAAGTCTTTTTATAAAGAATCTTAACAGCCAGTATATTAGTATTGGCTCAATATCAATTATTAAGAAAATATAAATGAAAAAATATACGATAGTATTATTACTATTATTTCCCTTTGTAGTATTTAGTCAAAAAACAATTAAAGGAACTATTTTAGATACTAACAACTCACCTATTTTTGGTGCAAGTATTTATTGGAAAAACGCTAATATAGGAACAAATTCTGATGAAAAAGGTGAGTTTGAACTAAAATCACTGGAAAACAACAGCCAATTGATTGTTAGCTTTATAGGCTACAAAACACAAACTATTTTAGTAGAAAATTTAAAAAACATAAACATTGTTTTAGCGGCTGATAACCAACTTGAAGAAGTAAATATTCAAACCCGAACAAAAAGTTCTAACAGGCCAAGTTACCTTGTAAAAAATATTATTAATGTAAACAAAACAGAACTATTAAAAGCTGCTTGTTGCAATTTAGCGGAGAGTTTTGAAACCAATCCTTCAATAGACGTTAATTATTCTGATGCATTAACAGGCACAAAGCAAATTAAAATGTTAGGTTTATCCAGTCCATATATTCAAATTGTTCAAGAAAATATTCCTAATATAAGAGGAGCTGCACAAGCATTTGGACTCTCATTCACACCCGGAACTTGGGTAGAAAGTATACAAATTACCAAAGGTGCCGGAAGTGTTGTAAATGGATACGAAAGCATTACTGGACAAATTAACGCTGAATTAGTAAAGCCTTTAACTGATAAAAAACTATTTGTAAATGCTTTTAGCTCTTTTGATGGGAGGTATGAATTAAACACGCATTTTAATAAAATTTTAACCGATAAATGGAGCTCTGGATTGTATGTTCATGGGAATTTAAGAAATAATAAAATAGATGAAAACAACGATAGCTTTTTAGATGCTCCGCTATCTAGCCAAGTAAATATTATGAATAGATGGCAATATACAGACACTGAAAAAGGTTGGGTTAGCTTTTTTAGTCTTCGATATTTAACCGACAATAAACAAACTAGCCAAACAGATTTTAATCCCAACATTCATAAAAAAAGCACAACCTTTTGGGGTAGTGAAATTGAAACAGAAAGGTTTGAAACTTCAACAAAATTAGGATATGTTTTCCCTGAAATGCCTTATAAAAGTTTTGGGCTACAACTTGCTTTTAGCAATCATCATCAAAATTCTTATTTTGGATTAAAAGACTATAAAATTAAACATCAAAGCTTCTATGCTAATGTAATTTTTAACTCTATAATTTCTGACACAAGAAATAAAATTGTTACCGGATTAAATGCAACTTTTGATGATTTTGACGAATTGGTTTTAAATTTAAACTACTCTCGAAATGAAAAATCTGTTGGTGCCTTTTTTGAATACAATTATGATAATTTAGAAAATTTAAGTTTATCTGCCGGCATTAGAGTTGATTCTCATAATTTATTAAACACCTTTATTACTCCGCGGTTACACGTTAAATATAACGCTTGGGAAACTGGAACATTACGATTTTCAGCAGGAAGAGGAAAAAGAGGAGCATCTATATTTGCTGAAAACCAAAAATTATTTGGAACTAACAGAGCTTTAAATATTATAAACAACAATGGTGAATTTTATGGATTAAAACCCGAAATAGCTTGGAATTACGGAACTTCATTTAATCAAAAATTTATATTATTTAATAGAAGTGGTGACGTAACAATTGATTTTTACAAAACAATATTTAATGAACAAATTATTGCAGATTGGGAAAATCCATCAGAAATATTATTTTATAACGAATCAACAATTGGGAAAGCTGATAGTTTTCAAATTGAACTAAATTACAGCCCAATAACCCATTTTTCCATAAGAACTGCGTACAAATATCAAAATATTGCTAACAATTATATTTCTGGTGAAAAGCAAGTCCCGTTACAACCAAAAAACAGATTTTTTACAAATTTATTTTTTGAAACTCACCAAACACAAAAAGGAGGAAATTGGAAATTTGATTTTACATACAATTGGCAAAGTGAGCAAAGAATTCCTGACACAAGTATTTATAGTGAAAATTATCAATTACCACTTTACTCAGACAATCATAGCGCAATAAATGCTCAAATAACCAATGTTTTTTCACCTCGATTTGAATGGTATTTTGGTGGCGAAAATTTAACCAATGAAAAACAACAAATACCTGTGTTAGGAGCTAACAATCCTTTCGGAACAAATTTTGATACAAGCTTAGTATATTCTCCAGTAATTGGAGCAATGTATTATATAGGAATTAGATTTAATTTAGAATAAAATGTTTATTATGAAAAAACTATTATTAATTTTTGGAATTTTATTTATTGGAATTTCAATTCAAGCACAAGAAAAAAATAAAAATGCAAAAATTGCTTTTGATGTAAATGGCGTGTGTGAAATGTGCAAAGAACGCATTGAAAAAGCTGTTTTAAAAACAAAAGGAGTAAAATTTTGTAATTGGAGTATAGAAACGCATCAACTAACTGTAATTATGGATGAACGTAAAATTGATGAACTTACAATTCATAAAAATATTGCCGCAGTTGGTCACGACACCCAAAAAGTAAAAGCTACTGATGAAGCTTACAATAACTTACATGATTGTTGTAAATACGATAGAGTTAATCCTCAATTTGGGCATTAAATAATTCTCTGAATTTTTAAAATTTCAACTTATTTCATTTTCTAAAACGAAATTGTGTAGTTATAAAAAATGAAATAAGTTTTTTATTTTTTTGTTAAAATAGCAATATCTTTCCCTGTTGGCTCCTCAAAAATCTCTAAATTAAAATAAGGAACTGAAGCTATAATATGGTCAAAAATATCAGACATAATAGCTTCGTAATTTGCCCAATTTTTATCGCTGCTGAAACAATAAATTTCTAATGGAATACCTTTTGAAGTTGGTTCTAGCTGCCTAACCATTGCAAATAAATCTTTACTTACTGATGAATTTTGTTGCAAATAAGCATCAACATATTTTCTAAAAACTCCAAAATTTGTAAGATTTCTTCCATTAATTAGAACTGATTTATCAGCACCTGTTTTTTCATTATACAATTCAATTTCATGATATTTAGTTTTTAAATATGGCGATATCAATTGTATTTTTTTAAATTCTTCAATCTTTTCTGGAGTTAAAAATTGAATTGTGTTTTGTTTGATAAAAACAGCTCTTTTTATTCTTCGCCCACCAGATTCCTGCATTCCTCTCCAGTTTTGAAAAGAATCAGAAATTAAACTATAGGTTGGTATTGTTGTGTAGGTATTGTCCCAATTTTGTACCCGAACAGTAGCTAAATTTATATCTGTAACTGTTCCATCAGCACCAAATTTATTGTAGGTAATCCAATCTCCAATTCTCACAATATCATTAACAGATACTTGAATTGATGCTACAAAACCTAATATTGTATCTTTAAAAATTAATAATATCACAGCTGAAGCTGCCCCCAATGTTGCAAAACTTAAAACATCTTTTCCTGTTAGTTGATATACTATAAAAATGATAGCAATTCCCCATAAAAATATCATAACAACTTGCACATAACTTTCTAAAGGTTTATCCATAAACCTTTCTTTTGTGCGTAAATATTTTTGTGTAGATCGTAAAAAACTTCTAATAATTTTTACAATTAATATAATTCCATAAATATTAATTATAATTTCAAATGCATTTAACAAAAAAGGAAAATCTTTAAAAATAAGCGGAACAATTAACTTTAATAAAAAAAATGGAATTACATGACCAATATATCTTGGAAATTTACTTTGAACTAAAAAATCATCAAAAGTAGTTTTTGTTTTTATTGAAAATATATAAAAAGCTTTTACCACAATTTTGCGTAAAATTCTATCAAAAAAATAAGCTATAATTACAACAACAGTAAAGGTTACAATTAAGTTAATTAATGCTGCCCAAAATTCAGGCATGCCTTTGTCTAATAAAATTTCTTTTAAAAAATTGGTATACTTTATAATTAATGAATTTTCAAACATAATTTTAAATTTTGTATTAAAGTAGATAAAAATATATTTAAAAAAAGAGGCTTTAAATAAGCCTCTTTTTTAATATTTTAAAATGTAAATTTAAAATTCTGCATTTACATCCCAGGCTTCTAATGTTTCTTTTATAGCTTTTATAAACATGCCTCCTAAAGCACCATTTACAACTCTGTGATCATAAGAATGTGAAATAAACATTTTATGCCTAATCCCTATAAAATCTCCTTCTGGTGTTTCAATAACTGCTGGAACTTTTCTTACAGCACCTAACGCTAAAATTGCAACTTGTGGTTGATTAATTATTGGTGTTCCAAAAACACTTCCAAAACTACCAACATTAGTAACTGTATATGTTCCTCCTTGAATTTCATCAGGTTTTAATTGACCTTTTCTTGCTCTTTCTGCCAAATCATTTACGGCTCTGGTAATACCTACTAAATTCAATTGATCGGCATTTTTTATAACTGGCACAATTAAATTTCCATCAGCTAATGCAGCTGCCATTCCTAAATTTATTGCTTTTTTCTTAATAATTTTATCTCCAGCAACCGAAATATTAATCATTGGAAATTGCTTAATTGCTTTTGCTACAGCTTGCATAAATATTGGAGTATATGTAATTTTTTCACCTTCACGTGCCAAAAACTGATCTTTAACGCGATCTCTCCATTTTACAATATTAGTAACATCAACTTCAATAAAAGATTGTACATGGGCAGATGTTTGTACCGACTCTATCATATGATGTGCAATTAACTTGCCCATTCTGCTCATTTCAATAATTTCATCATCTCCATTAACAGAAACTGTAGCAACAACATTTTTAGTCTCAGCTTTAGTTTCAATATTAACTGCTTTAGTGGCTACTTTTTCAACCTTTGGCTCTTCAATTTTTGGTGTTATTTCTTTCTTCTCCGAAACTGAAGATTTTCTACCATTATTTATATAGTCTAAAATATCATTTTTAGTAACTCTATTATCAGTGCCTGTACCTGTAATTGTTTCTAATTCTTCCATTGAAATTCCTTCAGTAGTAGCAATGTTTCTAACTAAAGGCGAAAAGAATTTTCCAGAAGCTGAAGTTTTTTCAATAGTTGTAGATTGTACAATTTCCTGAACATTTTTTTCAATTTCATCAGCGTTTTTTTCTACTTCTTTTGAAATACTTTTTTCTTCAATTTCAGTACCTTTATTTGAAGTTTCAATAATTGCTATAGTTTCACCAACCTTTACCACTGCATCATTTTCATACAAAACTTCAACTAAAGTGCCTTCAACTTCACTTGGCACCTCTGAATCCACTTTATCTGTAGCAATTTCAACAATCGCTTCATCTAATTCAATAGTATCTCCAACTGATTTTAACCACGAAGTTATAGTTGCCTCCGCAACGCTTTCGCCCATTTTAGGAAGTTTTACTTCAAATCTTGCCATCTTTTGATTTTTTTTAGAACTGCAAATTTACAAAAAATATATAGTCAATAGAATAATTGAATATATTAAATATATTTTCTCTACATATCATTATTTACCACATTCATAAAATACAATGTTTACATTATATATAAATTACATAAATTTAAAATATAAAAGCATAATATTTTATATATCACAAAAAAATAATTGAGTAAACTTTACAATCAAATTATTTTAAAACAAATTGTAACTATTATTACTTAAGTCTGTAACAAAATACGCTTAATATTTTGTTAAAATTAATTTTAACGGTTCTAAATAACAGTTAAATACCTGATTTTCTGTTTTTTAAAATTTATAAAACAATGACTTAAATCATAAAATTACTGTGCTTATGTAATTAAATTTACATAAGATTTAAAACAAACAAATATCTAATATTATGAAAAATTTAAAATTAATAGGATTCTTGATGATTATAGCGTCAAGTTTAATGTTTATACAATGTACCAGCGACCCTATCATGGGACCTCAAGGAACTGCTGGAATTGATGGTATTGATGGTGTTGATGGTATTGATGGTGTTGATGGTGTTGACGGAACTGCTAGTTGCGTAGCTTGTCACAATCAAAGCCATAGAGAAGCCATTCAAGATACATACGAAAAATCTGGCCATGCTGCTGGTGGAGCTGTTGCTTACGCAGGAGGTAGAGATAGCTGTTCTCGTTGTCACTCTAACGAAGGATACATCAATTACATAACAGGACAACCTGCTGTTGCAATAGCATCTCCAACAGCTATTGGATGTACTACTTGTCACGAAAAACACAGTACTTTTGATTTTGCTAATGATGGAAACGATTACGCGTTAAGAAGCATGGGGCCAGTAACATTAGATTTAACAGACGCTTCTTATGTGATTGATTATGGTGATGCAAGTAACAATTGTGTTTCTTGTCACCAACCAAGATCAAAAGCTCCAGTTGATGATGATAATGATGGTCTTTATTTACAAACTAATACAAGATTTTATCCACATTATGGTCCACAATCTACAATGTTAGAAGGTATTCAAGGTGCTATTATTGCAAATGGTTCTACACCTATGCCAACTGTTGGAACAGCAGTACATAGAACAGGCGCTTCATGTGTTTCATGTCATATGAGTTCATCAGCAGATGGAGAAACTGGAATGCATACATTTAAGCCAAATTATGAATCTTGTAAAACTTGCCATGTAAATGGAGCTCCTACTGAAGTTGCAGGATTAGCAGCAGATATGGCATCATTACATGATAAATTATTAGCCCTTGGTTTGATTGATGAGGATGGTAATACACTTAAACAAACTGAAAATATTCCATTTAAAACTGCTCAAGCATTATGGAATTACAAAACAGTTGAAAAAGATCATAGTCATGGTGTTCACAATCCAAAATACGCTAAAGCCTTAATTAAAAATGCTTTAGAAGCAGTAAATTAATATTATAATAGTTAGATATTAAAGTTCAGGGGAACTAATTAGTTCCCTGAACTTTTAAAACTAATTATTACTTATAAATAGTTACAGTATTAACTTAAAATTTTTACGAAAATTTTAATAAAGGTTAATTAACAATTTAAAACAAAACAAATGAAAAAACTATTGCAAATAGTTCTAGTTAGTAGCTTAAGTTTACTATGCTTTTCATGTTATTACGATGAAATTCCTGAGCAACTGGTAGTTGATATTCCTGAAATACCAGATACTCAAGTTATTTCTTTTGGAACTGAAATACAACCAATATTTTCTAAATGTACAGGTTGTCACGGAGCAAATATAAGTCCAGACTTAAGATCTGGAAGTTCTTATAGCGCTTTAGTTCCTAAATATGTAACAGCAGATAATGCAGATGCTAGCAGATTATACAATTATTTACCAGGAAATGGACACCACGATGTTGGTATTTCATTAAGTGCAAATGAAATTGCTTTAATTAAAGCTTGGATAAACCAAGGAGCTAAAGACAACTAATAAATAAGACATTTAATATGAAAAATTATAAAATATTACTGCTTGCTTTTTTAATGCTCCCTTTTATTGGGTTTACCCAAGAAGAAGAGGTAATTGAAAAAGAAGTAGTTAAAGAAAAACTTGAAAGACCTGCTTATGAAAGTTCTTTTATTGTTGATAATCCAACAAATGTGTTGTTTTCTAAAAATGCTTTAGAAGTTACTATGCAACATAGATTTGGAACTATTAATGGTGGAGATAATGATATGGCTGGTTTTTGGGCTCCGTCAAACATTCGAATTGGTTTAACTTATGCAATTCATGAGCGATTAACAATTGGTTACGGAACAACAAAATTTAATAGATTACAAGATTTTAACTGGAAAGTTGCATTATTAAGACAAACACAATCGGGTAGTATGCCAATTAGTGTTTCTTATTATGGAAATTTTACTATTGATGCAAGGTCAAAAGAAAATTTCAATATGATTCAAGACAGATATTCTTACTTTAATCAATTAATTATTGCAAAAAGATTTAGTTCAAAAGTATCATTACAAATTGCACCAAGTGTATCTCACTATAATTTAGTAGACCCAACAATGCAAAATGATATGGTTTCTGTTTCTTTTGGTGGACGTTTCAAAATAAGTCCACAAACATCTATTTTAGTTGATTATAGCCAACCTATTACACAGTTTGACGCTAACCAACCTAAACCAGGTTTAAGTATTGGTACTGAATTTGCAACTTCTGCACACGCTTTCCAAATCTTTTTAACCAACTATAATGGTTTAGTATCTCAAAAGAATTACATGTACAACCAAAATGATTTCTTTAAAGGCGATTTCTTAATTGGATTTAATATTACAAGAATTTACAACTTTTAATTTTTTATAAATCACCCTTTTTTAGAAAACAAAATATCAATAATCCATTGGTATTTTGTTTTCTTTCGTTGAAAAATAACCTATCATTTTTTAATTTTAGCTAAAGTGCTAATTATCAAAAAGATACAATAAAAAAACAACCTTTAAAAGCTTATTTTATTTTAAAAATTCGCTGACAAAAATCATAATAAAAAACAAGTTATGTAACTAAATTTACATAAGAATATTACACATAATTATTCGTATAGATTTTTAATATTATGGAAAATAAAAAAACTGAAAACGGAAGCACAAACAGACGTAAATTCTTAAAATTAGGATTAATGTCAAGTGTTACAGCGGTTACTGGGGCTTCAATAATCTCTACTTTTGCTAATGAAGATGAAACAAAACCTTCAGGAGAAAAAATGAGATTACTTACGCCTGATGGAAAAATTGTTGAAGTAGATGCATCAAACGTAAATAAATACCCAGAAGCATTAATTACTCCAGAAGAATCACGCAAAGGAATACCAAACAGAAAATTTGTGATGGTTATTGATTTGGCCAAATGTAAAAACGCAAGAAAATGTGTTGAAGGCTGTCAGAAAGCACACAATTTAGATTATAATGAGGAATTCATGAAAGTACAATTAATACAAGATAATCCAGAGGCTTCTCCTTATTGGTTACCAAAACCTTGTTTTCATTGTGATGAACCTCCTTGCGTAACTGTATGCCCAACTGGCGCTACTTTTAAACGTGAAGACAATATTGTATTGGTTGATAACGATCGTTGTATTGGATGTAAATTCTGTATTACAAGTTGCCCATACTCTGCTCGTCAATTTAATTGGGGACATAAAGATAAATTTGATGATAAATCACAACCTTATTCTCCAGAAACCAGTGTTCCTGCAGCAGAAGGTACAGTTATGAAATGTGATTTTTGCCCTGATATGCTTCGTCAAGGAAAATTACCACATTGTGCATCATCTTGTCCAATGGGAGTAATTTATTTTGGAGATAAAAACGAAGATATTGTTACAAACGGTGAAGAAACTGTTCGCTTTTCAAAATTAATTGAAGATCGTGGTGGATATCGTCATTTAGAGCATTTAGGCACAAAACCTAATGTTTATTATTTACCTGCTGTTAACAGACAATTTCCATTAGAAAGAGGTTTTAATGTAGATGAAGATATTATTGAACGTTATAAAGATGTTCCGTATGTTCAAGAACTAAAAAAAGATGGTAAAATTTAACTTTAAAACTCTTAATTATGAATTTAGAAAATAGAAAAAGAGAATTGGTTAAAGAATTTTCTCCGATGCTTGAAAAAACAACCAAAGTTTCAAAAATTTGGATGGGAATATTAGTAGCTGTAATTTTAGTTGGTATTTATGCCTTCTTTTTACAGTTATTTAAAGGACATGAAGTAACAGGTATGCGCGACAATGTAGTTTGGGGTGTTTACATTATTAACTTTATATTTTTTGTGTGTTTAAGCTATTCTGGAGCTTTTATTTCAGGTATTTTACACTTTTTTAAAACTCCTTGGAAAAATTCAGTTTCAAGAATAGTAGAAATAATAACAGTACTTTCATTAATAATTGGACCCATCTTTATTTTACTATGTATTGGTAGATTAGACAGATTGCATTATCTATTCTTATACCCAAGAATTCAATCACCAATTACTTGGGATATTATTGCAATTATGACAGATTTAGTAGGTTGTTTTATTTACTTATACTTAACATTTATTCCTGATTTGGCAATTTTAAGAGATAACAGTGAAAATGCACCAAAATGGAGACAAAAATTATATAAATTTTTAGCTATAGGTTACCAAGATACTACAGAACAAAGAGAAACATTACACAAAATAACTAAAACAATGTCGGCAATGATTATTGCTTTAGCCATTGTTGCGTATTCTGTTTTAGCATGGATCTTTAGTTTAACTTTACAACCAGGATGGAATAGTTCAATATTTGCTCCATACTTTATAATTGCAGGATTGTATTCTGGTGTTTCAGTTATTATTGTAGCAATGTTTTTAATTAGAAAATACTACCATTTAGAACATTATATTAGAAAAGTACATTTTGTAAGTGGTGGAATAATTCTATTAATTATATCATTGCTTTATGGATATTTTACTTTTAGTGAGTATTTTTCAAGATGGTTTAGCCATAAAATTCAAGATACAAACTTATTAAACACATTATTTACACGTTATTTTTGGCAATTTGTTTTAGCGAACTATGTTGGTGTTTTAGTGCCCGTTGTAATTTTATTTTTCAAAAAATTTAGAACAATAAAATCTATCACTTTTGCATCGGTAATCGCAATTTTAGGCTTATGGTTAAATAGGTATTTAATAGTTGTTCCAACTTTAGAAACACCTTATTTACCAATACAAGACACTAGACCAGAGTTTATACATTACACTGCAACTTGGGTTGAGTGGGCTCTAAGTTTTACAGGTGTAGCCGCTTTTATCTTATTCTTTATTTTAATAATGAAATTAGTTCCAGTAATACCAATGTCAGGAATTATTGATCAAGAAAGAGAAGCTTTAGATAAAAAAGGAAAAACAAATCAAACTATAACTGAATAATAACAGTAAAATTAGAAATTATGCAACGTAACATATTTAAAAACACATCATTTACTTGTTTTCTTTTAGCACTATTATTTAGTTTTAGTATCGTTGCTCAAGAAACAACTGTAGATGATTATAAACTGTCATTTTCTTTTAAAACAATCAAAAAATTTGACAACACTAGAGTACTTGAAGTAACATTTATAGGAAAAAACAGAGAAGATAGAAAAGATAAAATTCCTGTATTTGATGCAGAAATAAAATTCTTCAATATAGCAAATGACGAAGAAATATTATTAGGTACTGCAAAAACTTCAAACGAAGGTATTGCACAATTAGTACTATCTGAAAAACAGAAATATTTAACAGATGAAGATGGATACATTAACTTAACAGCTAGATTTGAAGGTTCTGATGTACTAGACGCTGAAGAAGAAGAAATTTTAGTGAAAGATCTACATCTAGAACTAAATTTAGAAGAAATTGATAGCGTTAAAACCATCTTTGTAAAAGCATTTACTATCGATAGCTTAGGAGTTCAAATGCCTGTTGAAGAAGTTGATGTAATAGTTTCCATTGAAGGTATGCTTTCAAAAATGAAAATTAAAGAAGGTACCATTGAAAATGGTGAAATTGAATTTGAATTGCTTCAAAATATCCCTGGAGATGTAGATAAAAACTTTACTGTGTATGCTCAAATTTTAGATAACGATGAATTTGGAGATGTTATTCAAAAACAAACAGTAAATTGGGGAACTTTTAATAAATTAAATACACCTGATAAAAATAAACTTTGGTCTGAAGCTGCACCAATTTGGATGTATATTGTTTTAACAATATTATTAGTTGGAGTTTGGGCAAATTATATGTATACTATATATAATTTATATAAAATAAAAAAAGAAGGAAAAAAAATAAATATAAGCCAAGAAGAAGAATAATTTATTAATTTTTATTTAAATTGGCACTATATTTGAATTATAGATTAACAATTAATAAACAACAAACAAAAATTAAACAAAATGAAAACATTTAAAATTTTAATGATTATAGGTGTAGTTAGCGTTGGACTTTTGTCTTTCACTAAATTGGTACAAGAAGAATGGAAAGTGCCTGCAAAATACCAAACAATGAAAAACCCAATTGAAGCAAGTAAATCTAATGTTGATTTAGGTAAAACTTTATATGCTAAACATTGCAAATCTTGTCATGGTAAAGAAGGTTTAGGAGATGGACCAAAAGCAGAAGAAGTTGATGGAAATTTAGGAGATTTTTCATCTAAAAAATTCCAAGCTCAAACTGATGGAGCATTATTTTACAAAAGTTATTTTGGAAGAGACGATATGCCAAGTTATGAAAAGAAAATGCCAGAAAAAGATGATATGTGGGCAATTGTTCATTACTTAAGAACTTTAAAAAAATAATTAGTTCTTACAAATAAAAAAAACCTGAAGTTTAAAGTTCAGGTTTTTTTTATACTATTTTTATAATTTATATTGTCATTGAAAAAATACGAGTATCTGGTTTATTTTCAATTAAACGAAGATCAAAAGTCATGCAAATATTACGTACAAACATTCTTCCTTCTTCTTTTACTTTCACCCTTTCATCAGAAACTTCAACCAAACCATCATCAATTATTGGTTTTAAACGCTCAATAATTTCTTTTTTTATCTGTGCATCTAATCCAATTTTCCATTCTGTTTCTAAATTACACATTAAATTTAAAATGTGTTTTCTAATAATTAAATCTTTATCGGTTAGTAAATGACCTCTAAATATTGGAATGATACCAGCATTTACTTTTTCAGTATAATCATCAACATCTTTTTCATTTTGAGCAAATGCATACCAAGAATCACTTATTGATGACATTCCTAAACCAACCATTAACTCAGTTTTTCCAGCTGTATAACCCATAAAATTACGATGTAACTTTTTAGCTTCCATAGCTTTATGTAACGAATCTGATGGCAAAGCAAAATGATCCATACCAATTTCTACATAACCATTATCAAAAAACAATTGTTTACCAAGCTCATATAAATGACGTTTTTCACTATCTTTTGGTAAATCACTATCTTCAAAACCACGTTGACCAACACCTTTTATCCAAGGCACATGCGCATAACTATAATACGCAATTCTATCGGGTTTTAAAGCGATGGTATTTTTTATTGTATTTCTAATACTTTCTTCAGTTTGAAAAGGTAAACCGAAAATTAAATCGTGACTAATAGACTCATAACCAATCTTTTTTGACAACTCATGAACTTTTTTTACTTGCTCAAAACTTTGAACTCTATGAATTGCTTTTTGAACTTTTGGATCATAATCCTGAATTCCAAAACTGTTTCTTCTTGAGCCTAAATCGTATAAAGTTTGTAATTGTTCCTCTGATGTATGATTTGGATGACCTTCAAAACTAAAATCAAAAATATCAAATTTATCAGCTCTTTTAAAGATTCCGTTTATAAGTTTTCTTAAATTTTCTGAAGAAAAAAAAGTTGGTGTTCCGCCTCCTAAATGAATTTCTCTAATTTTAGGTCGTTCTTCAAACAAATCGCAATATAAATCCCATTCTTTTAAAACAGTTTCAATATATGGCTGTTCAACTTCGTGGCGTTTTGTTATTTTTTTATGACAAGCACAAAACGTACATAAACTTTCGCAAAAAGGCAAATGTATGTACAAGCTAATTCCTTCTATATCATTACTTTCAAAAAACGATTTTTTTACTGTTTTTTTCCAGTCTTCTAAAGCAATTCCTTCTTTGTCCCAAAAAGGAACTGTTGGATAACTGGTATATCTTGGACCAGGAATATTATATTTTTGAATTAAGTTTTTCATTTTTTAGCTGTTGGTTTGGCTGTTGGCAGTTGGCTTACTAAAAACTAGCAACCAAAAACTAACAACTATTTTATTTGTACTCTTTTACAGCGTCAATAAACGCTTTTGCATTATCTAAAGGAATATTTGGTAAAATTCCATGCCCTAAATTAACAATGTATTTATCTTTTCCAAAATCGTTAATCATTTTGGTAACCATTTTTTTAATTTCAGCTGGTGGAGACAACAATCTTGATGGATCAAAATTACCTTGTAATGTTATTTTATTTCCAGCAAATTTACGTGCCATTTGAGGAGTAATTGTCCAATCAACACCTAAAGCTGATGCATTTGACTTTGCCATTTCTTCTAAAGCAAACCAGCATCCTTTTCCAAAAGCAATTACTGGAGCATCATCTTTTAAAGCTTCAATTATTTGATTGATATATTTCCAAGAAAATTCTTGATAATCAACTGGAGAAAGCATTCCTCCCCAAGAATCAAAAATTTGAACTGCATTAACACCTGCTTTTACTTTTTCTTTTAAATAAGCAATAGTAGTGTCTGTTATTTTTTGAAGTAATAAATGCGCTGCAACTGGTTGTGTAAAACAAAATTCTTTAGCAATATCATATGTTTTAGAGCCTTGCCCTTGCACACAGTAACATAAAATAGTCCATGGTGAACCTGCAAAACCAATTAATGGAATGTCATCATTCAACATTTGTTTTGTAATTTTTATGGCATCCATTACATATTTTAATTCTACTGTTACATCTGGTACAACAACTTCATCTACAGCTTTTGCTGTTCGAATTGGATTTGGTAACCAAGGTCCTACCCCATTTTTCATTTCAACTTCAATATTCATGGCTTGTGGAATCACTAAAATATCCGAAAATAAAATAGCTGCATCCATACCAAATCTTCTTATTGGTTGCACAGTAATTTCAGAAGCTAATTCTGGAGTTCTACAACGTGTAAAAAAATCGTAATTATCTCTAATTGCAATAAATTCAGGCAAATAACGTCCAGCCTGACGCATCATCCAAACTGGTGGACGCTCTACAGTTTCGCCTTTTAAGGCTCTTAAATATAAATCGTTTTTTATCATTTCTTTTTTCGTATCTGTATTATAGTATTAGGTATAAATATTTAGTACATTTTAATTACTGTATATTAACCTAAACAATCTATTCTTCATCTTTTTTATCAGCTACAGCTTTCATAGCAATATTTATAGCTGATCTAACTTTGTATATATCTCTTTTGGACATTGCCGTTGCTAAAAACCAGGCTTCAAATTGTGAAGGTGGTAAAAACACTCCGTTTTCCATCATTTTCCAAAAGAAGGTTTTAAATTTCTTAGTATCGCTAGTTTGCGCTGTTTTAAAATCAACCACTTTGGTTTTTGTGAAAAATGGATTAATCATTGATCCAAATCTATTTACTTGCAAATCAATTCCATTTTCTTTTGCTGCTGATAGCATTGCTCTTTCTAAAAATGCTGCAGTTTTTTCAAAATCTTTATACGGATCTTGTTTTTTTAACTCTTTTAACGTTGCAATTCCACATGCCATTGCAATTGGGTTACCCGATAAAGTTCCTGCTTGATACATTGGCCCCAATGGCGCTACCATTTGCATAATTTCATTTCTTGCTCCATACGCTCCAACAGGAAAACCTCCACCAATAACTTTACCTAAACAAGTTATATCTGCTTTAATACCTAGTAATTCTTGTGCTCCACCAAATTTTGATCGGAAACCTGTCATTACCTCATCCATTATTAATAGAACACCGCTTGCTTTGGTTAAATCTCTTAACTCTTCAATAAATTCTTTAGTTGGTAACACAACGCCCATATTTCCTGCAATTGGTTCAATAATTACAGCTGCAATATCATTATGTTTCGCTAAATGTCTTTCAACACTATCAATATTATTATATTCAGCAATTAAAGTATTTTTTACAGCTTCATCAGGAACACCCGCGCTTCCAGGTAAACTTAATGTTGCTAAACCAGAACCAGCAGCTACTAACAAAGCATCTGAATGACCATGATAACAACCTGAAAACTTAATAATTTTATTTTTCCCAGTATAGGCTCTTGCTAAACGAATTGCACTTAAAACAGCTTCTGTACCAGAATTTACAAAACGAACTTTATCCATTCCCGGAAAAGCATCACAAACTAATTCAGCTAAAATAATTTCTCCTTTAGTTGAAGCACCAAAAGTATATCCTTTTTTCAGGTACTTTTTAATAGTTTTTTCTACAACACTATTTCTATGACCTAAAATCATTGGACCATAAGAAAGCACCATATCTACATATTCATTTCCGTCAACATCTATAATTTTACTACCTTTAGCAGCATCTATAAAAATAGGCACTCCACCTACAGATTTAAAAGCTCTAACTGGTGAATTTACTGCACCTACTAAATGCTTTTTCCCTTTTGTATATAATTCTATTGATTTTTCTAATTTCATTTTTAATTTATTTTTTCAATAATACCTTGGCAACATCTTTAGCAAAATAAGTAATAATAATATCAGCTCCTGCTCTTTTCATAGATAGTAAACTTTCCATCATTACGCGTTCTTCATCAATCCAACCCTTTGCTGCTGCAGCTTTTATCATTGCATATTCTCCACTTACATTGTAACAAGCAATTGGTCTATCAAAATTATTTTTTAAATCTCTAATAATATCTAAATAAGCTAACGCTGGTTTCACCATTAAAATATCAGCGCCTTCCTGATCATCAAAAGTAGCTTCGCGTAAACCTTCATCTCTATTCGCAGGATCCATTTGGTACGTTCTTCTATCACCAAAAGTTGGTGCAGAATCTGCCGCATCTCTAAACGGGCCATAAAATGCAGATGAATATTTAACGGCATAAGACATTATTGGAATGTTTGGAAAACCTGTATTATCAAGTGCTTGACGAATTGTATCAATCATACCGTCCATCATTCCTGATGGCGCCACCATATCAACACCTGCTTTTGCATGAGATATTACTTGTTTTGCAATGTTTGGCAATGTTGCATCATTATCAACATCGTTATCATGAATAATTCCACAATGTCCGTGACTTGTATATTCACAAAAACAAACATCCGTAATTACATACAAACTCGGATAATTTTTTTTGATAAATCGTACTGCTTTTTGCATAATTCCATCATCATTCCAAGTTTCAGAACCAGTTTCATCTTTTTTTGAAGGAATTCCGAATAATAAAACAGCCGGAATGTCTAATGCTACAACCTCATCTAATTCTTTTGAAATTGTATCTAAAGAAAAACGTTTAATTCCTGGCATTGAAACAATTTCGGTTTCGATATTTATTCCTTCTTCAATAAATAAAGGATAAATTAAATCATCTATAGTTAGTTTATTTTCTCTAACTAAACGACGGATATTTTCAGTTTTACGAAGACGTCTTGTTCTGTTTATCATAATATTATTGCTTTACTTTAAAATATTTATTTGCTGCTTCAATGACACTTTCAATGGTTGAAACTTTTGAAACTTCTACATTTTTAAAATATTTACGAGCCTCTGTAGCCGTAGTTTCTCCAATACAAAATGCCACAATTTCTGTTGCTTTATTTTGAATTAAAAAACTTTCAATTGCTGAAGGACTGAAAAATAATATTCCATTAATTTTTTCATCAATTTTGCGCGGTGTTAATGCGGTTTGATAACTTTCAACTTCATTAACAACAATATTGTTTTCAGTTAAAATAGTTGTAAGTTCTTCTCTTTTTTTATTACCACAAAAAAATGTTACTTCTTTTCCATCTAAGTTTTTAACTAAATAATTGGCTAATTTTTCAGACGTATTTTCGTCTTGAATAACTTTACCAATTTTCTTTTCAATCAAGCGTTTTGTTCTTTTACCTACACAGTAAATATTTTCGAACTGTAACTCCATTGGAATAAAATTTTCTAATAAAGCTTCTACAGCATTTTGACTTGTAAAAATTACATTTTTTATTGGATTTTTCACCACATTTGGTTTTAAACGATTGCTACGCGTTGTAATAAAATCGCTCATTGAAGAACCAATATGAGATGAAATGCTATTTACCTGATCTAATGATAAATTTTTGGTAGAATAGATATTAATATCTTTATCAATAATAATTTCTTCTCGCATTAATTTATTACCACCTCTGTCCAAAACATAATTAGCAGCATATTCACCCAAATTTCCTATTTTATCTAACTCAACAGATTTAGAAAATTCAATTTTATTTTTCCCATCTGGACTAAATAAAACACCTTTAAACATTAATTCCTCTTTTATAATTAATGCCAAAGCACCAATTGGTGCTGTACAACCTCCTTCTAAAACGCGTAAAAACTCGCGTTCAATTTTTACACAAGTTGCTGTATCATCATGATTTAATTGTTTACAAATTTCAACTAAATCTTCATTTTTTTCTAAAACCGCTACCATTACTGCTCCCTGTGCAGGTGCAGGAATCATCCAATCTAATTTTATATGTTTTTCCTTTTCAGGTAATAATTTTAATCTTTTTAATCCGGCAGCAGCAAAAATTGCCCCATCCCAATCATTATCTTCTAATTTTTGTAAACGTGTAATTACGTTACCACGCAAACCTGTAATTGTATGATGTGGATAACGATAAAGCCATTGTGCTTTTCTTCTTAAACTTCCGGTTGCAATAATGGCTGAATCTTTGGTAAAAAAATTTTCATCTTCTTTTATAACCAAAACATCATTAAAATCACCTCTTTTTAAAATGGCTCCTTGAATAATTCCGTGCGGTAATTTTGTTGGCACATCCTTAAAAGAATGTACGGCAATATCAATTTTATCGTTTAATAAAGCAATGTCTAAATTTTTAGTAAAAACACCTGTTATACCTAATTCATATAGTGGTTTATCTAAAACAACATCACCCAAAGAATCTATTTTTACTATTTCGCTTTTATATCCTAAATTATCTAATTGTTTTGCAACGGTATTGGCTTGCCAAAGCGCTAATTCACTTGAGCGAGTTCCAATTCTTATAATTCTTTCCATTTTAAATTTCGGTTATTTCAGTGTTAAAAATTTTGCTAATAACACTTATACTTTGATCAACAGAAGTTTCTTGATCTTTTAAATGCTTTACAAATTGCGTTGTGATTTTCTGAATCATTCTATTGGTAACAAACTCAGCATCTTCAACATTGAAGTCTTTATTTTTTTTACTATAGAAGTTTATTTCATCTTGTTGAATTGCCATTAGAGACTCTTTTAAAGCATTTACTGCTGGCACATATTTTCTGTGCGAAATCCAATCGTTAAATTCATCTCTATATTTTTTGATGATTTTTTCAGCTAAAGGAATTTGTGCTTTACGTGTTTCAATAGTTTTATCAGTAATTTTAGAAAGTTCATCAACATTAATTAGCGAAACTCCATTCATTTTCTTTACGTCAATATCAACATTTTCTGGCATTGATAAATCTATAATCAACAATTCGTTTCCTTCTTTTAAATTTTCACTAGTTACAGTATGTGTACTTGAACCTGTTGATACTATTAAAATATCAGTATTATGAATTTCGTTTGTTAAATTAGAAAAATCAGCTACTGTAACATCTTTATGAGTAAGTTCAAAATCTATTGCTTTTTCAAGCGTTCTATTAACTAATGTTACATTTTTGTTGGAAGTATACTCTAATACATTTTTACAGGTATTTTTTCCAATTTCGCCTAACCCATAAATTAAAATTTTCTTATTATTATAATTTTCAACATTTTCAACAATGTATTGAATTGCCGCATATGAAACTGACGTTGTTCCTGAACTTAACTTAGTGTTGTTTTTAACATCTTTACTAGCTTGTAAAACTAAGTTCATTAAACGCTCTAAATACGCATTTGTAGTACCTGTTTTTTTTGCTAATTTAAACGATTCTCTTAACTGCCCAACTATTTCATAATCACCTAAAATTTGACTATCTAATCCAGTTGCGATGTTAAATAAATGAGTTATTGCATCATTATTTTTATAAACATTTGAAACATTTATAAACTCTTCTACTGTACCTTTTGAATATTTAATTAATAAACTAATTAACTCAAATGGATGTTTTGCAAATCCTGTGATTTCTGTTCTATTGCAAGTTGAAAGGATAAAAATACCATCTATCCCTTTTTCTTTAGCTTCTTTAAGTAGTAATTTCTGATTTTCTTTAGTTACACTAAATGCCCCACGTACTTGTACATCGGCTTTTTTGTAACTCAAACCCACATTATATAATTTTGTAGGAAGATTTTCTTGACTCATAAAAAATGTATTACCAATAAGTATCGACAAAAGTACAACTAATAAAAAATTCAATATGTCGCTAAAAGTACTTTTATTGTCGACATAAGTTATTGTAATTAATTTAGAATAATTCCAAATAACAACTAAATCGATTTTTTTATGACAAATATCAGTAAAATTAGGGGCTTAAAAATATGACAAATATCATTTTTTAATATTAAAAGATGTTTTTTTATAGTAAAATTTATTGTACTTTTGTCGTGATTTTACAATAATATCATAAAAATGCTTTATGAAATCTAATTTTAAAAACTACGAAAACATCGACAAAAGTACTCAACTTCTTTTTGAAGAAGAAAACACTTTTAAAGTATATTATTTCAATAACTTAACTTCAAATAACGAATTATTTAAGCATAATTTAAGTAATAATTATTTACAACTTTATTTTTGTAGTACAAACGAATGTACAGTTGCGTTTAATATGGAACATTGTGCCATTCAATTAACCGAAGGAAATTCTAGTTTGGTATATTTTAAAGATGAAAAAATGAACATTCTCTTTAATCTTCCTCCAAAATCAGAACTTTTTGTTGTGTTAATTTCAATAGAATATTTTCATTCTCTATTTTCAATAGAAGGTAATTTTTTATTCAACTTTAATAGTTTTAAAGTAGGAAAACCAATTATTGAACCTAAAGAAACTACTACTGCTATTAAAATAATTTTAACTCAATTAATTACCAAACAAACCAACGAAACTTTACGCCCAATTTTTATAAAAGGAAAAGTTTTTGAATTGTTAAGTTATTATTTTAGCTCGCATACAGAATCTGAAACAGAACATTGCCCATATATTGCCAATGAAGAAACCGTTTCAAAAATAAAACACGCCAAACAAATTATTATTGAAGAAATGAACAATCCTCCTTCTTTAAATGAATTGGCTAAAAAAGTGGGTTTAAACATCAAAAAATTAAAAACCGATTTTAAAGAATTTTATGGCGATCCAGTTTTTACCTTTTTACTAAATTATAAAATGGATTTAGCAAAAAAATTATTGCAAGAACAACAATTAAATGTAAATGAAATTGCTATTCATTTAGGCTACAGCACATCAAGCCATTTTATTGCAGCATTTAAAAGAAAATTTAAAATAACACCAAAACAATTTGCAAAATCATAACTAAATGAAAGGAGCATTATTAGTAAATTTAGGATCACCTAACAGCACATCTGTAAAAGATGTAAAAAATTATTTAGATGAATTTTTAATGGACAAGCGCGTTATTGATATTCCATATTTAATAAGAGCATTTGTAGTAAAAGGAATTATTTTAAATACACGTCCAAAAAAATCTGCCGAAGCTTATAAAAAAATTTGGTGGCCAGAAGGCTCTCCATTAATTGTTTTATCAGAGAGATTACATAAAAAAGTACAAGAAAATTCAGATATTCCTATAGAATTGGCAATGCGTTATGGAAATCCATCTATAAAAAGTGGTATTCAAAAATTAGCAGACAAAGGTGTTACTGAAATATTACTTTTACCATTATATCCTCAATTTGCAATGGCAACCACAGAAACTATTGTAGTTTTAGCTAATAAAATTGTTAAAAAACATTTTCCACATATTAAAATCACCGATGTTCCAGCTTTTTATAATCAACCTGATTATATTGCTGTTTTAAGCAATAGTATTCAAAAGCATTTAGCAGAAACGAAACCAGATCATTTATTATTTTCATATCACGGAGTTCCAGAACGTCACATAAAAAAATCTGATGTTACAAAATCTCATTGTAAAATAGATGGAAGTTGTTGCAAGACACCTTCTGATGCTCACGAATTTTGCTACAGACATCAATGCTATCAAACAACAAAAAATGTTGCTAAATTTTTAAATTTAAAAGAAGGAACTTATAGCACTTCTTTTCAATCAAGATTAGGACGTGAACCGTGGTTACAACCATATACGGATCAAACTATTGATGATTTTGCCAAAAATGGAGTTAAAAATTTAGCTGTTGTAACACCTGCATTTGTTTCTGATTGTTTAGAAACTTTAGAAGAAATTGGTATGGAAGCTAAACATTCTTTTGAAGAAAATGGCGGCGAACATTTTTCAACTATTCCGTGTTTAAATGATAATGATGATTGGGCAAATACAGTTTCAAACTGGATAAATAATTGGAATACTAAATAGTTTTATGGAATATTTATATTTAAAATCTCTACACATTATTTTTATAACTACATGGTTTGCAGGATTATTTTATATAATAAGATTATTTATTTACTACAAAGAAGCGGAAGGAAAACCAGAAATTGAGCAACAAATTTTATTAAAACAATACAAATTAATGATTAAAAGGTTATGGTATATTATTACCTGGCCTTCTGCAGTTTTAGCTACAATATTTGCTGTATGTTTATTGATTTTACAACCAGCTTGGATAAAAATGCCATGGATGCACATTAAACTAACTTTTGTGGTTGCATTATTTGCATATCATTGGAGCTGTCAAATAATGTACAATCAAATTGAAAAAGGATATTTAAAATATTCTTCTTTTGCTTTACGTATTTGGAATGAAGTTGCTACAATTATTTTATTTGCTTGTGTATTTTTGGTAGTTCTAAAAAACTCCATTGGTTGGATTTTTGGAACTATCGGAATTATTGGTGTATCAGTTTTGTTGATGTTAGGCATAAAATTGTATAAAAATATTAGAAAAAAGAAAAGTTGGGACACCAATTAAAATTATTAAAAGTTTAATTACTTCTTAAATTCTATAGTAATTATTCAACAAATAATTTAATATCACTCCATTTAATTTAAAATTTAAAAAGAATTATTGAATATATAATATATTGTATATCAATGTATTATATGTTACAATGTGATTTTAATCATATCTTTTCCGAAAACGGTTTCGTACTTTTAGACTCTAAAAAATTTAATTTTTATGAACTCTAATTCTACAAAAAAACTGTTATTAGGTAACGAAGCCTTAGCACAAGCGGCTATAGATGCAGGAATATCAGGTGTTTATGCCTATCCAGGAACACCTTCAACCGAAATTACAGAATATATACAACGCTCAAAAACTGCTAAAGAACTTAAAATTCATTCGCAATGGTCTGTCAACGAAAAAACAGCCATGGAGGCCGCCCTAGGAATGTCTTATGCAGGAAAAAGAGCTTTAACCGTTATGAAACATGTTGGCCTAAATGTAGCCGCAGATGTTTTTATGAATATGTCTGTAGCCGGAATAAATGGCGGATTAGTTGTGGTAGTTGCTGATGATCCATCTATGCATTCTTCACAAAATGAACAAGATTCTCGTTATTACGGAAAATTTGCAATGATTCCAATATTAGAACCATCAAATCAACAAGAATGCTACACAATAACCAAATATGCTTTTGATTTGTCCGAAAAATTGGGTTTACCAGTTTTAATTCGTTTGGTTACACGTTTATCACATTCAAGAGCAGGTGTTACCTTAGGTAATAGAGAACCTCAAAATGAAATTCATTTATCAAAAAACCCAAAACAGTTTCAATTGATTCCAATGCACGCCAGAGGCAGATACAAACATTTAGTTGATATTCAAACAGATATATTAGAAACTTCAGAAAATAGTTATTTTAATGAGTTTAAAAAAGGTCCAAATACATCCATTGGAATTATTGCTTCAGGAATTGCCTATAATTATTTAATGGAAAATTTTGAAGGTGAAAAATGTCCATATCCAGTTTTAAAAGTTTCGCAATATCCACTTCCTAAAAAACCTATTAAACAACTTTTTGATACATGTAAAAAAATATTGGTTTTAGAAGATGGTTATCCATTTATTGAAGAAGCTATTTCCGATTTTTTAGGCGAAAACAGAAATGTAATTGGAAGATTAAGCGGTGATATTCCTAGAGTGGGAGAACTAAACCCCGATAATATTGCAAATGCACTTGGTTTTGATGTAGTTATCAATGATAATATTCCAAAAGTTGTATCAGGAAGACCACCAGAATTATGTGTTGGTTGTGGACACCGAGATTTATTTGACGCTGTAAATGCATTAGGAAAAGAAATGACAAGTCAGCAAGTTTTTGGAGATATTGGTTGTTATGCGCTTGGCGTACTTTCTCCATACGAAAGCATTAACACATTAATAGATATGGGAGCTTCCATTACTATGGCAAAAGGTGCCGCAGATGCAGGAATTCATCCTTCCATCGCTATTATTGGAGATTCAACATTTACACATTCTGGGATGACTGGTTTGTTAGATGCTGTAATTGAAAATACACCAATTACTGTTATTATTTCAGATAATTCCGCAATTGCAATGACAGGTGCTCAAGATTCTTCAGCTTCTGGTAGATTAATTGATATTTGTAAAGGTATTGGTGTTGTTGAAACTCATTTAAAAGTAATTACACCGCTTCACAAAAATTTACAAGAAAATATAGATTTAATTAGAGATGAAATTAACTACAAAGGAGTTTCTGTAATTATTTCGCAACGTCCTTGTGTTCAATTACCTAAAGAAAAAAAAGATAAGTTAAATGAGCTTAAAAAAGCAACTATAAACTAAAAAAAATGAAAACAAATATAATTTTAGCAGGCGTTGGCGGACAAGGAATTTTAACCATTGCTGCAGTTTTAGATACTGCCGCTTTAGACAATGACCTTAATATAAAACAATCTGAAGTTCACGGAATGAGTCAACGTGGTGGCGCAGTGCAATCACACGTGCGGATATCAGATAAAGAAATTTTTTCAGATTTGATTCCACAAGGAAAAGCAGACCTAATTATCTCTGTTGAACCAATGGAGTTATTACGATATTTACCATTTTTAAAAGAAGATGGTTTTTTAGTAACAGATTCAAATCCATTTGTAAACATTACTAATTATCCAGAACTGGAAGATTTATACAAAGAAATAAAATCACATAAAAACAATATTTTAATTGATGCCAAACAAATAGCAAAAGATTTAGGAAACTCCAAAGCCACAAATATGGTATTACTTGGCGCCGTTTCTTCACTACTTCCTTTAAGCGATGAAAGTTTGCAAAAAGCTATAAAAACATTGTTTGAAAGAAAAGGAGAAAAAATTGTAGCAAAAAATTTAGAAGCCTACGAAAAAGGTAAAGAAGTTGCTGTAGAATTTATTTTATAAAGATTGTATTAAATGCTGAACAAAAAATTACTAAACCCTAAAAGCATTGTTGTTGTTGGTGCTTCAAATAATATTAAAACACCTGGCGGACGCGTTTTAAAAAACTTATTGGATCATAATTTTAAAGGCAAATTATTCGCTGTAAATCCAAAAGAAACCGAAGTACAAGGTTTAAAATGTTACCAAAATATAACCGATATTCCCAATGTTGATGTGGCAATAATAGCAATTGCTGCAAAATTTACATTAGAAACGGTAAAAGTTTTAACACAACAAAAAAACACCAAAGGTTTTATCATTTTTTCAGCAGGATTTAGTGAAAAAGACGCAGAAGGCGCAAAATTAGAACAACAAATTGTTGATGAAATTAATCTAGTAAATGGAACTTTATTAGGTCCAAATAACATTGGATTAATCAACCAAAATTATGCAGGTGTTTTTACAACGCCAATTCCAAAATTAGATAAAAATGGCGTTGATTTTATTTCAGGTTCTGGCGCAACTGCCGTTTTTATAATGGAAGCTGCAATGACAACTGGCTTAACTTTTTCGAGTGTTTATTCCGTTGGAAATTCAGCACAAATTGGTGTTGAAGAAGTGCTAGAACATTTTGATGAAACTTTTGATAAAACCTCAAGTTCAAAAATAAAACTACTTTATATAGAGAGTATAGAAAATCCGCAAAAATTATTAAAACATGCTACTTCATTAATTAAAAAAGGTTGTAAAATAGCCGCAATAAAAGCAGGAAGTTCTTCGGCTGGAAGCAGAGCCGCAAGTTCACATACTGGTGCTTTGGCAAACTCTGATGTAGCCGTAGATGCTTTATTTAAAAAAGCTGGAATTGTGCGTTGTTATGGTAGAAATGAATTAATTACAGTAGCATCCATTTTTACATTGCCTCAGCTAAAGGGAAAAAATATTGCAATAATTACACACGCTGGTGGACCAGCAGTGATGCTAACCGATGCTTTATCTAAAAACGGATTATCTGTTCCTGAAATAAAAGGAAAAGAAAGTGAAGAATTACTTTCTAAACTTTATTTAGGTTCTTCAGTTTCAAATCCAATTGATTTTTTAGCAACAGGAACCGCCGAACAACTAGAAACTATTATAGATTATTGCGAAAATAAATTTGATAAAATTGATGCTATGGCAGTTATTTTTGGAAGTCCAGGTTTGTTTGAAGTGTATGATGTGTATGATGTGATTCACAAAAAAATGAAGACTTGTAAAAAGCCAATTTTTCCAATTTTACCTTCGGTAATAAACGTTAAAAATGAAATTGATTATTTTATTTCTAAAGGAAACATCAACTTTCCTGATGAAGTTTTATTTGGAAATGCGTTGGCAAAAACAATGCTTGATAAAAAAGTCACTTCAATAGAAAAATTAAATTTAACTACTAATAATCAATTAATTAGAAATATTATAGATATTTCAGAAAATGGATATTTACAACCGCAACAAGTACGTGAATTATTAATTGCAGCAGAAATTCCATTAGTAAATGAAATTGTCTGCAACACTAAAACGGAATGTATTTCGGCAATTGACCTTTTGCAATTTCCAGTTGTTATGAAAGTTGTTGGACCAATTCATAAAAGTGATGTTGGTGGAATTATTTTAAACATTTCATCAAAAGACGCGTTAGTAATTTCCTTTGATACTATTATGAAAATTGGAGGCGCAACATCGGTGTTATTACAACCCATGAAAAAAGGTACCGAATTATTTATTGGCGCTAAAAAAGAAGGAGATTTTGGACATTTAGTTTTGTGCGGTTTAGGTGGAATTTACATTGAAGTTTTAAAAGATATTCAAACTGCATTAACGCCTATTTCAAAAAATGAAGCTATTGAAATGATTCAAAATTTAAAATCGTATAAAATAATTCAAGGAATTAGAAATCAAGAAGGTATCAACGAAAATGAATTTGCAGAAATTATCACCAAAATATCAAATTTAGTAACTATTGCTCCAGAAATTGTTGAGTTAGATTTAAACCCACTTTTTGGAAATTCAAAAGAAATTTTTGCTGTAGATGCTAGAATTAGAATTGAGAAAAATTAGATTTCAGTAATTATTTCAACACTGCCTTTATGTTCGGAATTATTACTTCCAATTATAAAATTGGTGTTTTTTGGATGAATTTTAAAAGAAACTTGCTCATTTTTCAACAATTTAAAATGAGCAATAATTTCTTTATTAGAAAGTATAGAGTTATCAAAAACAATGGTATCAATAGCGTTTGTTCTTATTAATTCTTTAATTTTATCAACATCATCAATAAGTATAGTATTAATTAGTAAGTATTTTTTATTTAAATGAGTGATAATTAACTCATCTTTTCCAAAATACAACACATTTAAAATATCTTTTGATTGATAGTTTACTTTTCTGAATTTAAAATACTTTAAAAGGTACCAAAACTCAATTCCAAAACTCATTAAAAAATCGTAAATTTTATTTCGCTTAAAGTGTTTTTTGTAAAATATTTTCATCGCATTATGAAAATATTTTAAATAAATAAGATCCTTTTTGGTAGATTCTCCTTTGTAATGAATTACTTGTGTATCAGAAAAATAATAATTTTGATACCCTTTATTTAATACCTTGTAGCATAAATCTATATCTTCACCATACATAAAATAATCTTCATCAAAACCTTTTACCTCATTGTAAACAGATTTTTGCATAAACATAAATGCGCCAACCAACACAGCCACTACTCCACTTTCATTTTCACCAATATGTGTTGCATAATATTTACCTTTTTGGCTTGATGAAATTCCAAATAATTTATTGAATGAAGCACTTGGTGTTGGAATTCCTCTTTTACTTTCTGGCAAGTATTTTCCAGATCCATCAATCAATTTAACGCCTAGTATTCCTAAGTTTTGTTTTGTTTTTGCAAAGTTAAAAATAGTGTCTAACGTATCTTCAGCTATAACCGTATCAGGATTTAAAATTAAAACATATTCTCCTTTTGCAATGGAAACGCCTTGATTATTAGCTTTAGAAAAGCCAACATTTTCTTTATTTGCAATTAAATTAATAGAAGGATAATTACTTTGTAAAAAAGGAACACTATCGTCGGTTGAATTGTTATCAACTACTATAATTTCAACAGCTAATTTTTTAGAGGCATCAATAATACTGAGAATACATTGCTCTAAAAAATACCGAACATTGTAATTTACAATAACTATTGAAATATCCATCCATTAAAATGATTTATCAAAAGGGATTCTGTTTAAAATACTCCTTCCTAAGGTAATTTCATCGGCATATTGCAACTCGTCTCCAACAGCTATTCCTCTTGCAATAGTAGATGTTTTAATTTGTAGTTTTTCTAATTGTTTAAAAATATAAAAATTTGTAGTATCACCTTCAATTGTAGAACTTAAGGCAAAAATTACTTCTTTTATTGTCCCTAATTTCACTTTTTCAATCAAACTTTCAATAGTTAAATTTTGCGGACCAACACCTTCTATTGGAGAAATTTTTCCACCCAAAACGTGGTATAAACCTTTAAATTGCGATGTGTTTTCTATGGCCATTACATCTCGAACATCTTCAACTACACAAATAATTTCTTCATTTCTTGAAGGATTTGCACAAATATCACACACATCTACATCAGAAATATTATGGCATTTTTTACATAACTTAATGTTATCAACTAAATTACTTAATGAATTTGCTAAATTGTGTGTTTGAGATTTTGGTTGTTTAAGTAAATGTAATACCATTCGTAACGCTGTTCTTTTCCCAATACCTGGCAATTGAGCAACTTCATTTACAGCGTTTTCTAAAAGTTTCGACGAAAAATTCATTTCGCAAATGTACAATTAGCAATCGATATTCTCAATAATTTTAGTTTCTTTGTTATTCATAAAATTTAAATTTATTTAATGCAACCAATATATTTACTTTCGCTAATTGCGGCTTATTTTTGTGTATTACTTTTTATTGCCTATTTCACAGGTAAAAATGATACAAATGATACTTTTTTTAGCGCCAACAAAAAATCGCCTTGGTATATTGTAGCTTTTGGTATGATTGGCGCATCGCTATCTGGTGTAACTTTTATTTCTGTACCTGGTTGGGTACAAACTTCACAATTTAGTTATATGCAAGTTGTATTGGGTTATATGGTTGGTTATATAGTAATTGCATATATTTTAATTCCTATTTATTACAATTTACAGGTAACTTCAATTTATGAATTTTTAAAACATCGTTTTGGACCAACATCACATAAAACCGGATTTGTTTTCTTCTTTATTTCTAGAGTTTTAGGTTCAGCTTTTCGGTTGTTTTTAGTTGCATCTGTAATGCAATATTTTATTTTTGACGCTTGGAATATACCGTTTGAAATAACCGTAATATTTTCAATTCTACTCATTTGGATTTATACTTTTAAAGGCGGAATAAAAACCATTGTTTGGACAGATACTTTACAAACTGTGTTCTTGCTTTCTGCCGTTTTTGCAACTATTTATATTATTTTAAATAGATTGAATTTAAATGTTACTGATATTTTTACTTCAACTGAATTTGACAAATACACTAAAATATTTTTTACTGATGATTTTAATGGAAAAAAACATCTTATAAAATCGTTTTTAGGTGGAATGTTTATTGCCATTGCAATGACAGGTTTAGACCAAGATATGATGCAAAAAAACCTGACGTGTAAAAACACCAAAGAAGCACAATGGAATGTACTTTCATTAGGTTTTGTGTTAATACTTGTAAATTTTGTTTTTCTAACATTAGGAGCGCTTTTATTTATTTATGCCGAAAAATTTGGCATACAAATACCAATTGTTGAAGGAAATATAAAAACAGATTTACTTTTTCCAGAAATTGCCTTAAAAGGAGATTTAAGTTTTTCAATTGGTATAATTTTTATTTTGGGTTTAATAGCCGCAGCATATTCAAGTGCAGATAGTGCTTTAACAAGCTTAACAACATCTTACTGCATAGATTTTTTAGATATTAAAAAAAGAGAAGAATCTAAGCAAAAAGCCATAAGAAAAAGAACTCATATTGGCATTTCAGTATTATTAATCATTGTAATTATTATTTTTAAATATGTTTTAAAAGAAAATGTTATTAGTAGTTTATTGCAAGTTGCCTCTTATACTTACGGTCCGTTATTAGGTCTTTTTACCTTTGGAATATTTACAAAACTGAATATTAAAGATAAATATGTTTGGATGGTTGCAATTATTTCAGTGGTTTTAAGCTACTTACTTGACGCCAATTCAATCAGATTATTAAACGGTTATCAATTTGGTTATGAACTTTTAATTATTAATGGATTGTTTACCTTTGTAGGGCTATTTTTAATTAAAGACAAAACAATCTCAAATTAATTTTTTTAATGGAAAAAGATTTAAGTAACTATAGAAGAAATTATGTAAAAAAAGAACTTTCGTTAAAAGAAGTTTCTGAAAACCCAATGGAATTATTTCAAAAATGGTTTTTTGAAGTTGAAGAATTTGGTGGTGATGTAGAATCTAATGCAATGACAATTGCAACGATTGGTAAAGATGGTTTTCCAAAAAGTAGAGCTGTTTTATTAAAAAAATACACGTGGGAAGGCTTTATATTTTATACAAATTACAATAGCGAAAAAGGAAAAGCTATTGAAGAAAATCCAAATGTTTGCCTTTCATTTTTATGGCATAATATTGAACGTCAGGTAATTATTAAAGGTATTGCTGAAAAAATTTCTGAAAATTTATCAGATGGATATTTTGAATCTAGACCAGATGGAAGTAAATTAGGAGCTTGGGCATCTGACCAAAGCGAGGTTGTCCCATCAAGAAAATATTTAGATGACCGCTTAACTACTTTTGAAAAACAATTTGAAAACAAAGAAATTACGCGACCTAAATATTGGGGCGGTTATATTGTGAAGCCAGTAAGTATTGAATTTTGGCAAGGAAGAGCAAACAGAATGCACGACAGAATTAGATATACCTTACAAGAAAATTTTGATTGGAAAATAGAACGTTTAGCACCATAATTTTTATATTTGAAAACTAACCAACACTAAATGAAAACACTTTACATTGTTAGGCACGCAAAATCTTCTTGGGAATACGAAGGCATAAAGGATATTGATAGACCTTTAAATAAAAGAGGAATTAATAATGCATATTTAATTTCTAGCGTATTAAATAAAAAAATTGCTTGTCCAGATGTGTTCGTTTCAAGTTGCGCAAACAGAGCATTACATACAGCAATGATTTTTAGTTACACGTTTAACTATCCCCTAACAAACTTAAAAATAAGTAAATCTCTCTATAGTTTTAGCGATGGTTATTTAATTAAAACTGTGAAAGCTTTAGATGACGGATTTGATTCTGCTATTATTTTTAGTCACGATCACGGAATAAGTGATTTTGTAAATAAGTTTGGAAGTGAAGAATTAGATCACGTACCAACTTGTGGCGTTGTAGGTATAAAATTTAACACAAACCATTGGAAAAACATTAAAGACGGAAATACTTTTATAACAGAATTCCCTAAACACTATAAATAAAATTAAGCCTCAATAACGGATGAAAATAGAAAAACTCGCTGCTATAGATATCGGTTCCAACGCAATTAGATTATTAGTTGCAAACGTAATAACCGAAAGAGATGGAAAAGAACCAAGTTTTACAAAATCAGCATTAGTTAGGGTTCCAATTCGTTTAGGAGCTGACACATTTAATTCTAAAAACATTTCAGAGGAAAGTAAAAATAGAATGATAAAAGCTATGGAAGCTTTTAAATTGTTAATGGAAGTTCACGGCGTTCAAAAATATAAAGCATGTGCTACTTCAGCAATGCGTGAAGCTAAAAACGGAAAAGCAGTAACTGAAGAAATTTTTGAAAAAACAAATGTTAAAATAGATGTAATTGATGGAAAAAAAGAAGCCGCAATTATTTTTTCAACCGATTTATCTACTATTATTAGAAATGACAAATCTTACATTTATGTTGATGTTGGTGGTGGTAGCACAGAAATAACTATTTTTTCAAATGGAAAAATTGTTAACTCAAAATCATTTAAAATTGGAACTGTTCGATTATTAAATAAAAAGAATTCTTTTAAAGATGTTTGGGAAAATATTGAAATTTGGTTAAAAGGAAACACACAATTTCTTAAAAAACCAACTTTAATTGGTTCTGGTGGAAATATTAATAAAATATTTAAACTTTCTGGAAAAATGATGGGCGAACCACTTTCATTAATATACATGAAAGCGCAATACAACTTTTTAAAATCTATGACTTATGATGATAGAATTTCAGAATTAGGTTTAAACCCAGATAGAGCCGATGTAATAATTCCTGCAACAAAAATTTATTTATCTGCAATGAAATGGAGCGGAGCCAAAAAAATATACGTTCCTAAAATTGGACTAGCTGACGGAATTGTAAAAAGTATGTATTACGGAAAAATTTAAGATTGTTGCAACAAAAAATCTACTACTTAGTAGATTCTTTGTTGTTTTTATTTAAAGCTGACTCAATAAACATATAATGATATTTGGTATCTCTAGCTGAACTATATCCCTTAATATTATCAATAGATTTTCCTTTGCTATTTATAATATAAATTGTTGGGTACAAATTAACCCCAAACATGACTTTAAGTTCTAAATTATCCCTTTTTTGATTTTCAGTAACTAAACTTTTATTCCTCGGAAAATCAGCTTTATAAAGTACAAAATCAGTTTGTGCAATTTCTTTAAATTTATCTGAATTAAAAAAATCAGTAGTTAAATTTTTGCAATATTTACACCAATCTGAACCCGTAAACAAAATTAACATTGGTTTATTTTCTTTAAGAGCAATTGATTTAGCGTCACTAAAACTTTCAATCCAATTTAATTTAGAAACTGTTTTATTTTGTGAAACGCCAACAAAACAAATAGAAACTGCAATAATAAACAAGAACTTATTCATCACTATATAAATAATATTTAAGTTAATTTAATAAATGCTTCTACTAGTTTCCCTAAATTCTTTTCCGAACCTTTAGCAGCTTTTTGAACTTCTTCATGCGACACTGCTTCAACAATTCCTTCAACACCTAAATCTGTAATAACAGAAACACCAAAACAAGTCATTCCCATATGTTTAGCAACAATAACTTCAGGTACAGTTGACATTCCAACCGCATCTGCTCCTAAAATTTTTACCATTTTATACTCTGCAGGCGTTTCAAAAGTTGGACCTTGAAGCGCTAAATAAATTCCTTTTTGAACTGGAATATTCAATTTTTCAGCGACACTTTCCATTTTAGCAATCATTTTTTTACTATAAGCTTCGTGCATATCAACAAAACGCGGACCAAAACGCTCATCATTTTTACCGTGTAATGGATGCTGTGGCATTAAGTTAATATGATCTGTAATAATCATTATGTCACCCACTTTAAATGCAGGATTTACACCTCCTGAAGCGTTAGATACTATTAAGTTTTCAACACCTAAATATTTCATAACTCTCACAGGAAAAATTGTTTGCTCCATTGTCCATCCTTCGTAAAAATGAAAACGACCTCTCATTGCTAATATTTTTTTAGTTCCAATGGTTCCAAAAATTAATTCACCTGAATGTCCTGCGACTGTTGAAACTGGAAAGTTTGGTATATCTTGATAAGGAATGGTTATTTCAACTGCTATTTTTTCAACTAAATTTCCTAAACCGGTTCCTAAAATAATTCCGTAATCTGGCTTTGTAATTCCTTTATTTTGAAGGAATTTAACTGTCTCTTGAACTTTGTTCCACATATTTTTTTATAATATTATCAAAATCGTTTTTACGATTTATAAATTTGGTTTCTATTGGTAAATAATACAAATTCTCCAATTTGTCAAAGATACGAACATAATCTTTCTCTGTAGTCAACAGAATTGTATTATTTGATTGTAATTTCTTAATTTCTGCTATTTCTTTATTACTTAATTGATGATGATCTTTAAATTTTAAATGCTTAAATTTTATACTATTATCCATTAAATAAGCAGTTAAAGGTTTTGGATTTGCAATACCCGTTATTAGTATAATTTCTTTGTTTTTAATTTGATTAAATTCAATAGAATTTACTCCTTTTAACACATTTGCATAGTCAATTGTTGTAAAAAATACATTTTGGTAAATTGATGGGCGTAACTTTCTGGTTATTTTAACTTGTTCTTTTTCCGATAAATTTGCTGGGCATTTTGTTACCACAATAATATTAGCTCTTTTGGCGCCACTTTTGCTTTCACGTAAATTTCCTGTTGGCAACAAAAAATCGTTAGTATAAAGGTTAGAATATGACGTTAATAAAATATTAAAACCAGCTTTTACTTTTCTATGTTGATAAGCATCATCTAATAAAATAATTTCTGGTGGATGCTTTAAATGTTCTAATTGCTCTATAGCATTGCTTCTATCGGCATCTACACTAACTATTATATTTTCAAATTTTTTATAATATTGAAAAGGTTCATCTCCAATAATTTCAGCAGTAACAGTTTTATCTGCTATTATAAAACCTTCACTTTTTCTTTTATAACCTCTGCTTAAAACAGCTACTTTATAATAATCTTTTAATATACGAATTAAATATTCTATCTGTGGTGTTTTACCCGTGCCTCCAACGCTTAAATTACCAACAACAATAGTTGGTGTATCAAATTGGTTAGATTCAAAAATACCGTTTTCGTACAAATAATTACGTACACTAGTAATTAATCTGTACAATAAAGAGAATGGATATAATAAATTTCTTAAAAGTTTCATCGTGGGCGAAATTACAAAACAAATCATAATTTTTACAGAATAATACTTCAACTTTATATACTATAATTTATATTTGTAAATATCAACCGTTTTTAACAATGAAAATTAAAGATATTACAAATTGCATTGAAGAAATTGCTCCTTTAAATTATGCTGAAGATTTTGATAATGTTGGGTTATTAATTGGTGATTACAACACAACTATTACAGGCGTTTTAGTTACTTTAGATACACTAGAAAATGTTGTAGATGAAGCTATTGAGAAAAAATGTAATTTAATTGTTAGCTTTCACCCTATAATTTTTAGTGGCTTAAAAAAGTTAAATGGTAAAAATTATGTTGAAAAAGTAGTGTTAAAAGCTATAAAAAATGACATTGCCATTTATGCAATGCATACCGCCTTAGATAATTCAATTATTGGTGTGAATGCTAAAATATGTGAGGTTTTAGGTATTAAAAATCCAACAATTCTAATTCCTCAAAAAAATACCATTAAAAAATTGACTACCTACGCTCCTACTGAAAATGCTGAAAAAGTTAAACAAGCTTTATTTAATGCAGGCGCTGGAACTATTGGTAATTACACAAATTGCAGTTTTAACATCAACGGAATTGGTACTTATAATGGTAACGAAAATTCAAATCCTACAATTGGAGAAAAAGGAATACTTCATGCTGAAAATGAAACGTGTATAAGTGTAATTTTTGAAAAACATAAAGAAAAAAGCATTTTAAAGGCATTATTTGAAGCTCATATTTATGAAGAAGTAGCATATGAAATAGTTGCTATTGAAAATTTAAACCAAGAAATTGGTATTGGAATGGTAGGAGAACTTGACGAAGAAATAAACGAAATTGATTTTTTAAAGTTTGTTCAAAAAACAATGAGTTCAAAAGGAATTCGACATTCTAAATTAATAGGTAAACCTATAAAAAAAGTAGCAGTATTAGGAGGTTCAGGAAGTTTTGCAATTGAAAATGCTATCAATGCTGGTGCGGATATTTATATAACTTCTGACATAAAATACCATGAATTTTACAAAGCTGAAAACAAACTTATAATTGCAGATATTGGACATTATGAAAGTGAACAATTCACAAAAAATCTTTTAGTTGATATACTTACAAAAAAATTTCCTAATTTTGCAATCATTTTATCAGAAAAAAACACAAATCCAATTTATTACTTATAAACATGTCTAAAAAAGAAGTTACAGTTGAAGAAAAATTAAGAGCACTTTACGATTTACAATTAATTGATTCAAGAATTGATGAAATTAAAAGTGTGCGAGGGGAACTACCTTTAGAAATTGAAGATTTAGAAGATGAAATTGTTGGTTTAAATAAAAGACTCGCTAATTTAGATGAAAGCGTGGTGAATATAAAAAATGACATTGCAGCAAAAAAAGTTGTAATTGAAGATGCTAAAACTTTAGTAAAAAAATATTCAGAGCAACAAAAAAACGTTAGAAATAATAGAGAATTTAATTCTTTAAGTAAAGAAACTGAATACCAAGAGCTTGAAATTGAATTAGCCGAAAAAAGAATTAAAGAATTTAAAGCAAAAATTGAGCAAAAAAATGAATTAATTGCAGCTACAAAAGAAAATATTGCAAAACAAGAAGAATTGTTAAAGCATAAATCTGCTGAATTAAACGATATTATGGGTGATACTGCTAAAGAGGAAACTTTATTAATTGAAAAATCTAAAGAGTATAGTGAAATGATTGATGAGCATTTATTAAATGCTTACAAAAGAATTAGATCTACAGTAAAAAATGGTTTAGCAGTTGTTTCAATTGAAAGAGGTGCTTCTGGAGGTTCGTTTTTTACAATTCCACCACAAAGACAAGTTGAAATTGCTGGTCGTAAAAAAATTATTACTGATGAACATAGTGGAAGAATTTTAGTTGATGGTGCATTAGCTGAAGAAGAAAGAGAAAAAATTGAAAGATTATTAAGCTAATCTTTCTAAATATATAAAAAAAAGCTTTCAAAATTTGAAAGCTTTTTTTATTACTTTTTAGTTGCTTTAATAGAAAATAACAAAGGAAATAAGCGCTGATTTCCTTGTAAAACATACATGTTATCTGCCGTTTTATCCATTTCTGGAAAACTATTATACGGTGATTTTTCAAATTCATGCAAAAACTCAATATGCAAACCTGCATTAGAAAGTGCAGATACAACTTCACCTAAACCGTGATTCCAGCCATATTCTTTACTAATAATATCTGCATCTTTATTTGTATAAGTTCCAGCATATTCTTCATAAATAACTTCACTTGTTTTATAAGGATATATTAATTTTGGAGGCGATTCCAAATAAGTAAACATCCACGCAATTGGATGAAACTCTATTAAATAAAAAAATCCACCTTTTTTAAGTTTGCTGGCAATTATTTCACCCCAAGTTTTTAAATCTGGCAACCAACCAATAACGCCATAAGATGCAAAAACAATATCAAATTCACCTTCAACATTTTTAGGAACATCATATAAATTACTTTCTATAAAAGTAACATCTAATCCTAATTTATTATTTAGAAATTTTGCTTTTTCAATCCCTTCATTTGATAAATCAATCCCAGTACATTTGGCTCCTAACCTAGCAAAACTTAACGTATCTTGACCAAAATGACATTGCAAATGAAGCAGCGACTTTTCTTTAACATTACCAACTTCATTTAATTCATAAGAATTTAATGAAGTTTTTCCATTCAAAAAGCCTTCAACATCATAAAATTCTGAAGCCGCATGAATACCAACTTTTTTATTCCAGGTATCTTTATTTACTTCAAAATATTTCTTAAAATCGTCGTTCATAAATAAATTTTTTATTTAAAATTATATAAAAATAATAACTGTAAAATTAACCACAAAATTGGTATAGATTCTACCCAAAAACCTGCATAATATTTCGATTTTTTTTCTGAAGCAAACCACAAAAACATTCCAGTAACAATGCAAATAACTATAAAAATACTTGATAAATTTAATACTTGCTTAAAGAGATTTATAAAAAGGGCTAAAAACAATAATATTGTTCCAATTATTTTTGCTGTTTTTATCCCAAAAACTTGAGGCAATGTTTTTAAAGATTTGTCATCACTTTTAACATCTCTAATATCAAAAGGCAAAGTAATAGCAATTAGTAAAAAAAATCGCTGAAAGAACTCTAAATAAATATCAAAAGTAAATTTTATACTTGCTTCATACAATGGAAAAAATAATGAAATTCCAGCCCAAGCAAAAGCAATACTAAAAATTTTTATTGAAGGAAAATTTCTGAATGAAAATTCAATGTTTTTCACATTAAAAATAGGAATTACATAAAAAAATGTCATTATTGAAAACGGAATTAATACGAACAAACCTTTTAAATTAAAGCTTGTAAAAAAAGTAATTACAATTAATAATATTGCTGAAAAAACATTTAAAATTAGCAACCCAATTATATTCTTTAAAAACCAATCTTTCAGCCATTTTAACCTACGGGTTTTAAGTTCATAAAACCGAATAAAATTATAAGAAATAATTATTGATAACGCAACAAATAAAGGTGCAAAACTTGACTGTATTCCGTAGTTTATAACAGTAATTTGCGTAATACAAAAACCAGCTACAGCCACATGAATATTGCTAAAAATATAAAAATCAAATATTTTTTTTAAAAATTGCATATTACAAATGTAAGTTATTGTTAATATATTCATTTTTTTGGTTAACAAAATATTATAAAATGTATTTATGATAACGATTTCGTTCTATAAAATTCAGTATTTTTGTGCACGTTTAATAACACAATTTAAATTATATAAATGAAAACAGATTCATTCGTTTTAAGACATGTAGGTCCTCGTGAAAATGAGGCAAAGGAAATGATTAAAACAATTGGAGTTTCTTCTGTAGCTGAATTAATTGACAAAACAATTCCGTCAGATATCCGATTGAAAAACAATTTAGATTTACCAAAAGCAATGAGTGAATATGAATACATATATCATATTCAAGAACTGGCAAATAAAAACAAATTATTTAAAAATTATATAGGTTTGGGTTACCATCCAACTATTGTTCCAGGTGTTATTCAACGTAACATTCTTGAAAACCCAGGATGGTATACTGCCTACACTCCTTATCAAGCAGAAATTGCTCAAGGTCGTTTAGAAGCTTTACTTAACTTTCAAACAATGGTTAGTGAACTAACTGGAATGGAACTAGCAAACGCTTCATTATTAGATGAAGGAACTGCTGCTGCAGAAGCCATGATAATGTTATTAAACAATAGAACTAGAGAACAAAAAAAGGCGAATGCTGTTCAATTTTTTGTATCTGATGAAGTTTTACCTCAAACTATTGATGTTTTAAAAACTAGAGCCTTTCCTTTAGGTGTTGAATTGATTTTTGGAAACCATAATACTTTTCAATTTACAGAAAACGTTTATGGTGCGTTAGTGCAATATCCAGCAAAAAACGGACAAGTTTATGACTATGAAAGTTTTGTTGAAAAAGCAAAAACCGTTAATGCTAAAATTGCTGTTGCTGCCGATTTATTGAGCTTAGCAATACTTACACCTCCAGGCGAATGGGGAGCAGATGTTGTAGTAGGTACAACACAACGCTTTGGTATTCCAATGGGATATGGAGGTCCACATGCTGCATATTTTGCAACAAAAGATGAATATAAAAGAACCATTCCAGGTAGAATTATTGGTGTTACTGTTGATAAAAATGGAAACCGTGCTTTGCGAATGGCATTACAAACTCGTGAGCAACATATAAAACGCGAAAAAGCAACCTCAAACATTTGTACGGCACAAGTTTTATTAGCAGTAATGGCAGGAATGTATGGTGTTTATCATGGACCAAACGGTTTAAAATATATTGCTAATAAAATTCAAAATTTAACTGCTACATTAAATACTGGTCTTCAACAATTAGGTTTAAAACAATTAAATTGTGTGTATTTTGATACTTTAAGCGTTGAAGTTGCTGATGCAAAAAAAGTAAAACAAGTTGCTGAAAGTAAAGGTGTTAATTTTTACTATCCAACAAATAATTTAGTAAACATTTCTATTAATGAAACTTCAGGTTTAGAAGATATTAATACTATTTTAGAAATTTTAGCTGAAGCTGAAGAGAAAAAAGCTGTTAATTTTAATGCTGAAGTTGAAAATGTAATTCCTACAAATTCAAAAAGAACATCAACTTTTATGACCAATGAAGTTTTTGAAAACTACCATTCAGAAACTGAATTAATGCGTTATATTAAAAAATTAGAACGTAAAGATTTATCATTAAATCACTCAATGATTTCTTTAGGTTCTTGTACAATGAAATTAAATGCAGCAACAGAAATGCTTCCGTTAAGTTGGCCAAACTGGGGCGTTATGCATCCATTTGTACCTATTGAACAAGCACAAGGTTACCAAGAAGTTTTTAAAGAAACAGAAGCTGCTTTAAATGAAATTACCGGGTTTTATGCAACTTCATTACAACCAAATTCTGGAGCACAAGGTGAATATGCTGGTTTAATGGTTATAAAAGCATTCCACGATTCTCAAAACAATCATCACAGAAACATCTGTTTAATTCCAGCATCAGCCCATGGAACAAACCCTGCATCAGCAGTTATGGCTGGTATGGAAGTAATTGTAACTAAATCTACTGATGAAGGAAATATTGATGTGGATGATTTAAGAGAAAAAGCAGAATTACATAAAGATAATTTAGCGGCTTTAATGGTTACGTATCCATCAACTCACGGTGTTTTTGAAAGTACTATAAAAGAAATTACAGAAATTATTCATCAAAGAGGTGGTCAAGTTTATATGGACGGTGCAAATATGAACGCACAGGTGGGACTAACAAATCCTGCAACAATTGGTGCAGATGTTTGTCATTTAAACCTTCATAAAACATTTGCCATTCCGCACGGTGGTGGTGGTCCTGGAGTTGGACCAATTTGTGTTGCAAAACATTTAGCTCCTTTTTTACCTTCAAACCCAATAATTCCTACTGGTGGAGAAAATGCAATTACAGCAGTTTCTTCAGCCCCTTGGGGATCCGCTCTTGTAATTTTAATATCATACGGATATATAAAAATGTTAGGCACAAACGGTTTAAAACAAGCTACAATTAATGCTATTTTAAACGCAAACTATATAAAAGCTCGTTTAGAAAAAGAGTATAAAATTTTATATAGCGGTGAAAATGGATTTGCAGCACACGAAATGATTGTTGATTTTAGAGAGTTTAAAGCAAAAGGTATTGAAGTTACAGATGTTGCTAAACGTCTTATGGATTATGGATATCATGCACCAACAGTTTCATTTCCAGTTGCTGGTACGTTAATGATTGAACCTACAGAAAGTGAAAACAAAGCAGAATTAGATCGTTTTTGCGATGCTTTGTTAAGTATTAAAAATGAAATAATTGAAATGGCTGATAATGATACTAATTCTCCTTTAAAAAATGCGCCTCACACACAAGAAATGCTAACTTCTGATAATTGGGATTTACCTTATTCTAGAGAAAAAGCTGCATTTCCTTTACCATATATTAAAGAAAATAAATTTTGGCCATCAGTTAGAAGAGTTGATGATGCCTATGGTGATAGAAATTTAATTTGCTCTTGTAATCCTATTGAAGATTATATGAACTAAAAGTTAATACAAATAGAAAATAAATAAGGCCTTTAAGAAATCATCTTAAAGGCCTTTTCTAATTTTTAACTTCAATAAAAGTAATAATATTGTCGTCCCCACAACGGTAGTATATTATTGTATACTCTTTTATAACATTTGAAATTAGAAACTGTCAACTATAATTAATTAAAGGTATAGTCGTCCCTAAACTGTAGTATAAACTTTAATTATTAGCAATTATAACCAACAGATATTCAAAAATATTAATTTTTTTTTACACAAAACCACTTTATACAAAAAAAAACAGTTGAGATTTTTTAAATATATAGCAATATAGTACTTTTGCAATCGAATTAAAAACTAATCTTTTTTAATAAATGAAAAAAATAACAAAAGAAACCTACATCAACTGGTATAAGGATATGCTTTTTTGGAGGAAGTTTGAAGACAAATTAGCAGCCTTGTATATCCAACAAAAAGTTAGAGGATTTCTACATTTATATAATGGGCAAGAAGCCGTACTTGCTGGTGCATTACACGCAATGAAAGAAAACGATAAAATGATAACTGCTTATCGTAATCATGTGCAACCAATTGGTTTAGGTGTGGATCCTAAAAGAATTATGGCCGAATTACTTGGGAAAGATACTGGAACTTCTCGTGGGATGGGTGGATCTATGCATATTTTTTCTCCTGAACATAATTTTTATGGTGGACACGGAATTGTAGGAGGACAAATTCCTTTAGGTGCAGGATTAGCTTTTGCTGACAAATATTTTGGAAGAGATGGTGTAACACTAACATATTTTGGTGATGGTGCTGCAAGACAAGGTTCTTTACACGAAACATTTAACATGGCTATAAACTGGAAATTACCAGTAGTATTTATCTGTGAAAATAACGGATATGCTATGGGAACTTCTGTTGAACGTACTGCAAACCATGAAGACATCTGGAAATTAGGACTTGGTTATGAAATGCCTTGCGGACCTGTTGATGGAATGAATCCTGTTAAAGTTGCAGAAGCAATGAATGAAGCAATTGAAAGAGCTAGAAGAGGTGATGGACCAACGTTATTAGATATTAAAACATATCGTTACAGAGGACACTCAATGAGTGATGCTCAACATTACCGAACAAAAGCTGAAGTTGATGAATACAAAAAAATTGATCCAATTTCACAAGTATTAAAAATTATAAAAGACAAAAAATACGCTACAGATGCCGAAGTGAAAACTTGGGATAAAGAAGTGAAAGATAAAGTTGAAGAATGTCAAAAATTTGCTGAAGAATCTCCATTCCCAGACAAACAACTTTTATACGATATAGTGTACGAACAAGAAAATTATCCTTTTTTAAAACATAGATAAATGGCAGAAATAATTACAATGCCACGTTTAAGTGATACAATGACCGAAGGAGTTGTTGCACAGTGGCTAAAAAAAGTAGGTGATAAAGTTTCAGAAGGCGATATTTTAGCTGAAATTGAAACAGATAAAGCTACCATGGAATTCGAATCTTTTAATGAAGGAACCTTACTTTATATTGGTTTAAAAGATGGCGAAAGTGCTCCAGTTGATTCTTTATTAGCAATTATTGGAGAAGAAGGTGAAAATATTGATGCTTTAATAAAAGATTTTAAAGTTGAAAACACCAACACCAGTCAGGAAAAAAAAGAAACTAAAAAAGCAAGTGAAGAAGAAACTACTACTCCTGAAATTAAGGAAACTGTTGCTGAAACTAAAACTACTGCACCAAGTGCTCAAGTAGCTCCTGCAACAAATACATCGGGAAGAGTTGTAGCATCACCATTAGCTAAAAAAATAGCTGAAGATAAAGGAATTAATATAGCAACTATTGCTGGTTCTGGAGAAAATGGTAGAGTAATTAAACGTGATATTGAAAATTACGTTCCTGCTGCCGCAAATACAGCTAATTCAACTACTACAGTAGCTTTAGGTGAAGAGAGTTTTGAAGAAATTACAAACTCACAAATGCGTAAAACCATTGCAAGAAGATTAGCTGAATCTAAATTTACAGCTCCACATTATTATTTAATGATAGAGTTAGATATGGACAATGCTATTGCTTCTCGTAAAGTAATTAATAATTTACCTGACACTAAAGTATCTTTTAATGACATTGTGGTAAAAGCAAGCGCAATGGCATTAAAAAAACATCCAAAAGTAAATTCTCAATGGTTTGATGATAAAATAAGAATTAATCATCATGTAAATATTGGTGTTGCTGTTGCTGTTGAAGATGGGTTAGTAGTTCCTGTAATTCCTTTCACTGATCAAAAAAGTATGACACAAATTGGTGCTGAAGTTAAAGATATGGCTGTTAGAGCGAAATCTAAAAAATTAACACCTGCTGAAATGCAAGGAAGTACTTTTACAGTTTCTAACCTAGGTATGTTTGGAATTTCAGAATTTACATCAATTATAAATCAGCCAAACTCGGCAATTTTATCTGTAGGAGCAATTATTGAAAAACCTGTTGTTAAAAACGGACAAATTGTTGTTGGAAATACTATGAAAGTAACTTTAGCCTGTGACCATAGAACTGTTGATGGAGCAACAGGATCTGCATTTTTACAAACTCTAAAAGATTTTGTTGAAAATCCAGTTACAATGTTAGCATAACATTTTTACAAATAAATAAAAAGCCTATTATTTTAAAATAATAGGCTTTTTTTATATTAAAAAAATTATTTTTTGAAATAAACACAACTGTTTACTTCTAACATTTCAAAAGTTTTTGAATTATTTTTAACTCTACAAAACTTATTGCTACTCCAAGAAATTAATGCATTGATCTTTGAAGTAAGCTACTTTGTATTGTTTTAAGCCTAAACCTATAGTAGAGTTCAAAAATAATATAGTACATAAAAAAACCTTCAAAATTTTTTTGAAGGTTTTAAATATTTTTAAATTATAGAAATCTAATTATTTTTTAAACTTAGCATATTTAGATTTAAACTTATCAATACGTCCTGCAGTGTCAATTAATTTAGACTTACCTGTGTAAAAAGGATGTGATGTTCTTGAAATCTCTAATTTTACTAAAGGGTATTCAACACCATCTACATCAAGAGTCTCCTTTGTATTCACTGTAGAACGAGTCAAAAACACATCTTCATTAGACATATCTTTAAATGCTACCAATCTATAATTTTCTGGGTGTATACCTTTTTTCATCGTGAACTCGTTTTAAATCTATTTTTATTTTTCAGACTGCAAATTTAACTATATTTTTGAAACTTCAAACAAATAATTTATTTTATTTACACAAATATCTATTAATCTTTATTTAAAGCTATGTTATACAGATCAATTTTAGGAATTTTCATCATTTCACTACTAATTTCCTGTAAAAGTGAGTACAAATTTATACTAAATTCTCCAACAAAGATTCAAATTAACGAAGAATTAACCTTCTCGGTAACCGAAAAAGAGAACAAACCAATTGATTCTGTTCAGTTTTCAATTGATAATATTAAAATTAAAGCCAATGGAAATTCAGCTACGTTAAATATTGCTAACTATAAATTAGGAAAACACACCATTACTGCCATACTTTTTTTTGAAAACAAAACAGAAAAAGTAACAAACGTAATTTACTTTATGGCAGATGCTGCACCAGAAATTTTTACCTATAAAATAATTAACACTTATCCGCATGATAAAAATGCATATACTCAGGGACTAGAATATTACAATGGGTTTTTGTATGAAGGAACTGGTAGAAAAGGAACATCATCAATTAGAAAAGTTGAATTAACTACTGGAAAAGTGTTACAAAAAGAAGATTTAGATGCAACTTATTTTGGTGAAGGAATTACCCTTTTTAACAACAAAATATACCAATTAACTTGGCAAGATGGCGTTGGATTTATTTATGATTTAGAAACTTTTAAAAAAGAAAAAGAATTTAAATATACCAAAAGTAGAGAAGGTTGGGGTTTAACACATAATGGTGAAAAATTAATAAAATCAGACGGTACGGAACGAATTTGGTTTTTAAATCCAGAAACACTTTTAGAAGAAAGTTATATTGAAGCCTACACAAATCAGCAAAAAGTTGAAAAATTAAATGAGTTAGAATATGTAAATGGTAAAATTTACGCCAATATATGGCAAAAAAATTCAATCCTTATTGTTGATCCAACTTCGGGGAAAGTTTTAGGTGTTGCTGATTTAAATGGTTTAAAAGACGAAGTATTAAAAACGCAACAATTAGAAGATCAAGATGAAGTATTAAATGGGATTGCTTATGACAAAGAAAATGACAGATTATTTGTAACTGGTAAAAACTGGGGCAAATTATTTGAAATTGAATTGATGAAAAAATAATTGTAACTATTTTATATTAAATTTACAGAAAACCAACCTATGCGTACTCGTTTTTTTTCTTTATTGCTATTACTAATAATACTTGTAATATCTTGTAGAAAAGATTTTTCAACAGAATTAAGCACAGGTAAGTTACTTTTTTCAAAAGACACTGTTTTTTTAGATACCGTTTTTACCAATATTGGCTCAAGCACCTATAATTTAAAAGTGTACAACAAAAGTAATAACGCAATTAACATTCCAAGTGTAAAATTGGGCAGAGGAGAAAATTCCATGTACCGTTTAAATATTGATGGAAAACCTGGAAAAGTTTTTGAAAATATTGAAATTTTAGCCAAAGACAGTATTTATATATTTATTGAAACAACCATCAATTATAATACTGTTACCAATCCTATTTATACCGATTCTATTGTTTTTGATAGTGAAAATTATTTACAAGATGTAAAACTAATTACCTTAGTTAAAGATGCGCACTTTCTATTTCCATCAAAAAATACACAAGGAATTGTAGAAACTATTAACATAGGTGTTAATGAAGCTGGTGAAAATATTAAAATTAACGGATTTTATTTAAACGAAAACACCACATTTACAAACGAAAAACCCTATGTAATTTATGGTTATTGCGCTATTCCATCAGCAAAAACTTTAACTATTGATGCTGGTACAAACATTTTTTTTCATAAAAACTCTGGTTTAATAGTTTCTAAAAATGCAACTTTAAATATTAATGGCACATTAAATAATCAAGTTATTATTGAAGGCGATAGATTAGAACCGAGTTTTAGTAACATTCCCGGACAATGGGGCGCTATTTGGTTACGCGCCGGAAGTAAAAACAATTCCATACACAATACAATTATAAAAAATGCTTCTATTGGTATAATTTCCGATTCTATTGGAAACAGCTCATCTCCTACTTTAATTATAAAAAATACACAAATTTATAATAGTTCAAATTTTGGAATTTTAGGAAGAGAAACAAATATTACCGGAGAAAATTTGGTAATTAATAATAGCGGACAATCCTCTTTAGCCTGCACTATTGGTGGAACTTATAATTTTACACACGCCACTTTTACTAATTTTTGGAATAACAATTTTAGAGAATTTCCAACAGTACTAATTAATAATTATTACGCTTATTCACAAAACAACAATCAAATTGTAGTTGCAAAAGATTTATTTGCTGCCAACTTTACAAATTGTATTATTGATGGTAGCAATAACATTGAATTAATAATTGATAAGGCTGAAGGTGCTTCTTTTAATTTTTTATTTAAAAATAATTTGCTAAAATTTAATGATTATAATAGCACATATTCTTCCATACCTGAATATGATTTTGCAAATACAGCAAATTATCAGAACAATATTTTAAATGGAAAATCTCATTTTAAAAACCCAAAAAATAACGAATTAATAATTGGAGAAAAATCAGATGCAATTGAAAAAGCTACTATTCAAGGCACACAATTTGTACCAAATGATATTTTAGGTGTTTTAAGAACATCTCCAGCAGATATTGGCGCTTACCAACACATAATTTTTGAGAACTAACTATGAAAAATATAATTATTACAGGAACAAGTCGCGGAATTGGTTTTGAATTGGCGCAACTTTTCGCAAAAAATAACTACAACGTTTTGGCAATTTCCAGAAATGCTGAACCTCTAAAAAAACTGAACTTAAAAAACATATCAACTTTATCGGTAGATTTATCTGATGAGCATGATTTTAAAAAAGTCACTGATTTTGTTTCAAAAAATTGGAAAAAAGTAGATGTTTTAATTCATAATGCAGGAAAATTAATTAATAAACCTTTTGAAAAATTATCTTCAAAAGATTTTTTTGATGTTTACTCTATAAATGTTTTTGCTGTAGCACAATTAACAAGTGTTTTAATTCCATTTTTATCAAAAGGAAGTCATGTTGTTATAATTAGTAGTATTGGAGGCGTTCAAGGAAGTATGAAGTTTTCTGGTTTAGCAGCTTATAGCTCCTCAAAAGGAGCGGTTATAACTTTATCAGAATTACTTGCCGAAGAATATAAAGAACAACAAATTTCATTTAATGTTTTAGCTTTAGGTGCAGTTCAAACAGAAATGTTACAAGAAGCTTTCCCTGGATACAAAGCTCCAATTTCTGCTGAAGAAATGGCAAATTATATTTACAACTTTGCTTTAACTGGAAACAAATATTACAATGGTAAAATATTAGAAGTTTCTTCAACTACTCCTTAATTTATGATTGAAAAAATATCAAAATATCTTCCAGAAAATTCAATATATTTAGTTCAAGAAATTTTAGAAGAACACCACATTTTAATTAAAGTTGTAAATAAAAGAACCAGTAAACACGGTGATTTTAAAAGGTTTCCAAATGGTTCTTTTCAAATAACTATAAATAATAGTTTAAATCAATACCAATTTTTACTAACTTTAATACATGAAATTGCTCATTTTGTTACATACAAGCAAAGTAAAAGAGTAAAACCACATGGAATAGAGTGGAAAAGAAACTTTCAACATTTAATGTTGCCTTTTGTACAGCCAACTATTTATCCAGCATCGGTTTTACCTTTTTTAGCTAATTATTTAAAAAACCCTAAAGCTAGTACAGGATCTGATGTGAAATTAACTTTTGCTTTAAAACAATTTGATGAAATATCCGGAAAGAATTTTATATTTGAATTAAATGAAGGAAGTGTATTTCACTTTAATGGCAAAACCTATAAAAAAGGAATAACTAGAAGAACAAGAATTGAGTGTTTAGAAACTAGCAGTAATAGAATCTATTTATTCAATCAAAATGCAGAAGTAGAAATTTAAAAAACTATGAACAAAAATTATTATGCCGTTATTATGGCTGGAGGAATAGGATCTCGTTTTTGGCCAATGAGTACAAAACAATTTCCAAAACAATTTCATGATATTTTAGGAACAGGAACTTCCTTAATTCAACAAACATCAAAAAGATTTGAGCAAATAATTCCTTCAGAAAACATTTTAATAGCTACACATAAAGATTACCAAACATTGGTAAAAAAACATTTACCAAATATACCAACAAGTAATATTTTATTAGAACCTGCAATGCGCAATACAGCGCCTTGTATTTTATATAGCGCATTAAAAATTTACAATCAAAATCCGGATGGAATCATGATTGTAGCTCCTTCAGATCATTTGATTGAAAACGAGTCGGCTTTTATTGATAATATTAAAACTTCACTAAAATTTTGTGATGATAATGATGTATTAGTAACTCTTGGCATAAAACCAACATTTCCAAATACAGGTTATGGTTATATTAAATATATAGATTCTGAAGAAACCATAAAAAAAGTAAATTCCTTTACAGAAAAACCAAATTTAGAAAAAGCACAAGAGTTTTTAAATGATGGTAGATATCTTTGGAATGCAGGAATTTTTGTTTGGAGTGTAAAATCAATTCTTCAGCAATTTCAACTTAATTTACCTAAAATGTTTGCGCTTTTTAATTCAGAAAACAGTATTTACAATACTAGTTTAGAAGTTGATTTTATAAATACTATTTATGAAACTTCTGAAAATATTTCAATAGATTTTGGAATTATGGAAAAAGCAACCAACGTTTTTGTGCTTCCTGCAACATTTGTTTGGAATGATTTAGGTACTTGGTTATCACTTTATGAAAATTTAGAAAAAGATAAGAATAAAAATGCAACGGTTGGCGGACAAGTAATTTATAATAACGCTAACAACAATATTGTACGAACTCAAAACCACAAAAAAGTAGTAATACAAGGTTTAAATGATTATATTGTAATTGAAGAAAATGATATTTTATTAATTTGTCCTAAAAATAACGAGCAAGAGATTAAAACAATTAGAGAACAAGTTAAAAATAAATTTGGTGACAACTTTGTTTAAAATAATTTAAAATGGAAACTACCAACAACTCTGAAAACACCCCGGAAAAAGTTCATCCTATTAGTCTTATAGCTATATTTAATAGTATAAGAGCATTTTTGCATGATATTTTAGACATTAGACAAGATACTAATTCAAAAGGTACCATTGAAGATATTAAAGGAAATATCTCCATGAAAGGACATACTGCTTGGGTACTGGTTTTTTCAATTTTAATTGCATCTATAGGTTTAAATGTTAGTTCTCCAGCAGTTGTTATTGGAGCGATGTTAATTTCACCGCTAATGGGACCAATTTTAGGCGTTGGTCTATCAATTGGCATTAATGATATAGATACTTTAAAGCGCTCATTAACAAATTTAGGTGTAATGGTATCTTTAAGTTTAACAACATCATTTTTGTTTTTTTTAATTCCATTATTTAGAAATGAAACACCTGAATTATTAGCCAGAATTGCACCAGATGTTCGCGATGTATTTATTGCAATGGCTGGTGGATTGGCTTTAATTATAGCATTAAGTAGACGAAGCCAACAAACAAATACCATAGCTGGTGTTGCAATTGCTACTGCTTTAATGCCTCCTTTGTGTACAGCCGGGTACGGATTAGCTGTTGGTAATTTAAGTTACTTTGCCGGAGCCATGTTTCTTTTTACAATAAATACCATTTTTATTGCATTGGCAACGTTTGTTATTGTCAAGTTTTTAAAATTTCCAATGGTAAAATATATCAATTCTGAAAAAAGAAAAAAAGTAGCAAGAATGGCTTCATTTATTGCACTTTTAGTATTTTCTGGAAGTATTTATATGTTTTTTAATTTATATATAGAAAACAGATTTAAACAAAATGCACAAAATTTAATTAATGATATTAAAAAAAGTGGCATTAGCATAATTGATGAAGTTGCAGAAAATATCAATTATTCAGGAAAAAGTATTCAAGTTTTTATTTATGGAGATAAATTATCTGCAGACGAAATTGAAAAATGGAAATCTAAATTACCAGAATATGGTCTTGCTGGAACTCAACTTATATTAAAACAAGGTGTGGACGATTCTGACTTAAGACATGAGGTAAAAAACTTGACTGAACTATATTCCCAAAATCAAAAAATAATTTCATCAAGAGATGAATCTATCAAAGAAAAAGAAGAAAAAATAAAGCTTTTAGAAACTCAACTTAATAAATACTTTAATTCTCAAATTCCGTTTATTCAAATAAGTGAAGAAGCTAAAGCCAATTACAATGGTTTAAAACAAATTAGTTATGGTGTTATTGTACAAAATAATTTTAGTAAAGTTGATACCTTAACCGTATTTAATACCGAATGGAACGATTCTAATCCAAAATCAAAAGAGCAAAAGGCTTTATTACAAAAATGGCTTAAAATAAGATTAAACAAAGATAATATTCTGGTAAATTAAAAATCGATAATTACTCCAAAACGTGGTAAAACTGTTCCTGAAGAATTATCAATTTCTTCTAAAACATATTTTGAGCTATCATTTGCATCAATAATTCTATTTCCATTGTTATCAACCGTTGGAATTAAATATGGTTGTTGCTTACTTTCACTTCCATAAATATTTTGAATATCAATATAAAAATTTATCGAAAAGTGCTCCCAATACCAAGTTTTATCAACTCTCACATCTAATTGATGATAATTGTTGTAGCGTTCCGAGTTTAATTCATTATAATTTAAAATTCCACTATTTGAAATGTTGTAATTATCAATAGTCGCCGAAGCATTTATATCGTACGGTGTAAATGGACTTCCGCCAACAAAGCGAAACTTACCTCCTATTTCCCAGTTTTTTTGTAATTTTTTTCCACCAGTAATGGTTAACAAATGTTTATTATCCCACGATGAAGGAATATAATTATCGTTTTTATCCTTAAACTCGCTAACTACAAACGTGTAACTCACCAAACCATACAAACCATTATATGATTTTTTTTGTGCAAAAATCTCAAAACCATACGATCTTCCTTTTGAAGTTGATGTAACTTCCTCATTTCCAATAACACCAAAATCTGAACCTAAATTTGCCAAACTAATTTGATCTCTTAAAGAAAATGGATAGTTATCATATTTTTTATAAAATCCTTCTAATGAGATTCTTGCATCGTTTGAAGGTTTCAATTCCAATCCAGCAACTAAATGTTTGGCATTTATATATTTTAAATTGTTATTTTTATTCACCAACACATTTGAAGCATCTCTATAACCCAAAATTGTATATGCCGGAAGCTGGTAATAACTACCTGCGGAAGCATTTAATAACAATTTAGGATCTAGTTCATACGATAATGAAATTCTTGGTGAAAACTGATTAAATATATTTTTCATTTCACTGTTAAAATCTACACCATCAAATCGAACACCAAATGAAGTTCCCAGTTTAGAATTTAAATATTTTTTAGAAACCTGTCCGAACAAACTATATTTAAATAGTTTTAAATCCGACGAAAAATCTATTTCCGAAACACCGTTTGAATTTGCAAACTTTTGAAAAGTGGCATTACTATAATTTGCATCTTCCAAACCAACACCCATATTAATTTTATAACTGCTTTTTGATGTGATAGTGTTTTCAAACCTAAATTTATTTTCAGTTTCTTTAGAAACATACTGCAATAATAAATCATTGGGGTTTGTGGTATTGTTAAAATACTTTTTAGCGTTGTTTTCCCATTCGTTTCTACTCAAAACTAGCTGTTGTGTAGAATTTTCAGAAAAATGCTTGTATGATGCTCCTACGGTGTAATTCCACTGTTCCTGAACAGGAATATTACTTAAAATATAATTGTTTCTTTTAATAATATCTTCATCAGTAACCTTATCATTTACAGATTCGTTTAATTTAAATTTATCGATGGCTCCTAAACCAATAAAACTAATTTCACTTTTTGATGATAATTGATGCTTAACCTTAAATTGAAAATCGTTATAAGTAGGTAAAAAAGGTAATTTAATTAACTTAAATAACACCTGTAAATACGATTGACGCGCAGATAAAATAAATGTAGTTTTATCATTAATTGGTCCATCTAAGGTAATTCCAGCATCCGATGTTCCCAAGGTTGCTCTTGTATTTAACTTATCTGGATTTCCATCTTTTTGGGTAAACTCAATTATTGAGCTTAATGCATTTCCTTTATTTGCTTGAAATGAACTTGTATAAAAATCTACATTACGTATTAAATCGGCATTCATAATTCCAACAGGACCTCCTGTAGAACCTTGCGTTTGAAAATGATTTATAACTGGAACCTCAATTCCATCTAAATAAAATTTATTTTCAACTGGCGAACCTCCACGAATAATTATATCATTCCTAAAACCCGGATTTGAAGCCACACCTGGCAACGATTGAATTACTTTTAAAACATCTCTATTTCCTCCAGGATTTCGCTCAATTTCTGCAATTCCTAAAGATTGTTTAGATAATGGCGTTTCAATAATTTTTCTAAAGGGGCTGCTTACAATAGTAACTTCGCTTAAAACTTCATTATTTTGAATTAATTCAACAATAATAAAAGGTGTTTTTTCATTGGTAACTAAATAATCTTCAGAAAAGGTTGTTAAATAGCCTAAATAAGAAACTTGAATTGAATTATAACCTAACGGAACTTTAGTAATTTCAAATTCGCCATTTTCATTTGAAACCGACCCAATTGTCGAACCAACTACCACAACATTTACATAGGGTAGAGCTTCTCTTGTTTTTGAATCAATTATTTTACCTTTTATAACTCCTGAATTTTGGGAGTAGATTATAGAACTACCTATAATAAAGAAAAAAAACAACCAATTTTTTATCATAACAAATTATCTTAATATTGAAACAAATATACATTTTTTGTTTAACTATTTTATATTTTAATTAAACAAATGATTTTTAAATGAAAAAAAACCTCAAATATATATTTGAGGTTTTTGTGGTGAGAGGAGGATTCGAACCTCCGAAGCTTGCGCAGCAGATTTACAGTCTGCCCTCGTTGGCCACTTGAGTATCTCACCGCATTTTAAATAAAAAACTTCTCAGTATTTTAGAGAAGTTTTTGTGACCGGGCTGGGGCTCGAACCCAGGACCACCTCCTTAAAAGGGAGGTGCTCTACCAACTGAGCTACCAGGTCATTCTTTTCCTTTTTAGCGGGTGCAAATATAAGGGTATATTTTAAAAAAACAAACAACTTTGCTATTTAGTTTCATTTAAATATGCTTCTCTAACTTTCTTAAATAAATTAGATGAATATACAAATTTTACAATTGCTTCATTTTCAGTTTTAAAGATGTCTTTATTAGTACCTTCCCAAGCTTTTACACCATTTTTTAAAAAAACAATTTTTTCTCCAATTTCCATCACAGAATTCATATCATGTGAGTTTATTATGGTAATTATTTGATATTCATCCGTAATTTCTTGTATTAAATTATCAATAACTGTTGCTGTATTTGGATCAAGTCCAGAGTTTGGTTCATCACAAAATAAATATTTTGGTTTCATTACAATTGCTCTTGCAATGGCAACACGTTTTTGCATTCCACCAGATAATTCTGCCGGAAATTTTTTGTTTGCATCGTTTAAGTTAACGCGTTTCAAAACAAAATTTACGCGATCTAACATTTCAGACCTTGGCTGATCGGCAAACATTTTTAATGGAAACATAATATTTTCTTCAACAGTTAAAGAATCGTATAAAGCACCTCCTTGAAACACCATTCCTATTTCTTGACGTAATTGTCGCTGTGTAGTAATATCTAGCTCGGTATGTTTCCTTCCATCAAAAGAAATAATACCTTTATCTGGTTTATGCAGGCCCAATAAACACTTTAAAAAAACCGTTTTACCAGATCCACTTTGACCAATTATCATATTTGTTTTTCCCTTTTCAAAAGTAGTTGTAATACCTTTTAAAACTGGCACTCCATTAAATTCTTTATATAAATCGGTAACTTCAATCATTATCCTAGTAGCATTTGAGTTAAGAAATAATTCAATAAAATAATAACAACACTTGTCCAAACCACAGCTTGTGTACTTGCCCTACCAACTTCAAGAGAACCTCCTTTTACGTAATAACCGTGGTAAGCGGGAATGGTTGCAATTACAAAAGCAAATACCAATGTTTTGGTTAGCGCATATTTAACAAAATACGGATTAAAATCGAGTTGAATTCCATAAATAAAATCTTCAGTGTAAAACAAATCTGTTAAAACACCTGCTGTATAACCTCCAAAAATACCTAAAAACATTGCTAATGTGATAAGTAATGGATAAAAAAACAAGGTTGCAATTATTTTGGGCAATACTAAATAGTTCAATGAGTTTATTCCCATAACTTCTAAAGCATCAATTTGTTCTGTAACACGCATTGTTCCAATACTAGACGAAATATACGAACCTACTTTACCTGCCAAAATTACACACATAAATGTAGGAGCAAATTCCAAAATCATAGATCGTTTTGTAGCAAAACCAATTAAATATTTTGGGATGAATGGACTATCAACATTTAATGCTGTTTGAATAGCTACAACTCCGCCAACAAAAAAAGATATAAAAGTTATAATTCCTAAAGACTTTAGACCTAAATCTTCTATTTCTCTAAATAGCATTTCTCTAAAAACAGACCATTTTTGAGGTTTTTTAAAAACCTGCTTTAGCATTAAAAAATATTTACCAATATGTTCTAAATAGTTCATTCTATTTCTTTTTGGCTAAAATATTAAATTAATGTAACCTTTTCTGTTTTTAAAACAGAAAATTCATTGAACGCTTAAAAAAATACTACTTTTGAAATCTAATAATGGGACAATTCTTTTAAAATGAAAAAAATACTTTTTATACTACTTTTAAGCATCAGCTTTACACAATGTATTGCCGTAAAATCTAAAAAAACAACTTTTGTTGCTACTGAAAAAAAACAAACAAATCAGGTTGATTTTAAGCGCCCCAAACTTATAGTTGGCGTTGTTGTTGACCAAATGCGTTATGACTATTTAATTAAATTTTATAAAAAATATGGTGAAAATGGTTTCAAAAAATTAATGAAACTAGGTTATAACTTAGAGAATGTTCATTACAATTATATTCCAACATATACAGCTGTTGGACATACTTCTATCTACACAGGGACCACACCAACAAACCACGGAATTATTTCAAATAATTGGTACGATAAATATGAGAAAAAATCTATTTATTGTGTTGATGATGACAGATATGAAACTGTTGGTGCAAAAACTGGTGGAAAAAAATCACCTTACAGAATGTTAACTACCACAATTAGCGATCAATTGCGTTTGGCACAAAACATGAAAGGAAAATCAATTGGAGTTTCAATAAAAGACAGATCGGCTATTTTACCAGCTGGTCATACGGCAAATGCTGCGTATTGGTTTGAAGGTGGCGATGAAGGTAAATTTATATCCAGTACTTTTTATATGAATGAATTACCAAAGTGGGTAACTGATTTTAATAACAATGGAAAAGCAAATGCGTATTTAAATCAAATCTGGAATACCTTTTATGATATTAATTCTTATACTGAAACTTTGCCTGACAACAATAATTATGAAGGGTTGTTTAAAGGAAAAGAAACACCTACATTTCCATATAACTTAGCAGAATTAAGAAAACTAAATGACAATTACAGTTTATTAAAAGCGATTCCTTTTGGAAATTCAATAGTTACAGATTTTGCTGAAGCTACCATTATTGGCGAGAATTTAGGAACCAGTAATTTTACAGATTTTTTAGCCATCAGTTATTCCAGTACAGATTATGTAGGACATCAATTTGGTGTTGATGCTAAAGAATTAGAAGACACTTATATTAGAATGGATAAAGAAATTGAACGCTTACTAATAATTTTAGACTCAAATGTTGGAAAAGATAATTACACATTGTTTTTAACTGCTGATCACGCAGCTGTTGAAGTTCCTGCGTATTTAAATTCATTAAAAATTCCAGGCGGCTATTTTAATAATCAAGAATTTAAAACTCTAGTTAAAAAAATAGCTTTAGATAATTTTAAATCAAAAGAAATAATTGAAGATATATCTAATTATCAAATATACTTAAATAAAGACAAATTAAAAGAGCTAAAGCTTGATGCAAATTATGTATCACAAATAATTGCTGATGAAATTTTAAGCATTAAAAATGTTTACAAAACAGTCACTGGCCATACATTACAAACTACAAATTTTGACTTAGGCGTTTTACAAACCTTACAAAATGGTTATAATCAAAAATTTTCAGGAGATGTGCTTTTTGTACCAAATCCAACAACTATAACCTATGATAAAACAGGTAGTACACATGGTTCAGGATACAGTTATGATACTCATGTGCCTTTAATATTTTATGGAAGCGGCATTAAAAAAGGACAATCAGATAATTATTATCCAATAATTGATATTGCTCCTACAATTACTAGTTTTCTTAAAATTGCCCAAACAAACGGTAATACAGGCAAACCAATTATTGAAGTTTTAGATTAATATAAAAAAACCCTCAGATGAGGGTTTTTTTATTAATATTAAATTTTATTTTTCACCACCTGTATCTCCTCCTCCAGTTTCACAACTAAATTTACAGAACTCAAAATACATAGCCCAACTTCCGCCTTCAAATTCTTCTCCTTCTCCCCATCCAGTTTCTCGTTGTATTTCATTGCCTTTTTCATCAACTTTAACAACCTCACAGTGTGCGGCAATGTAAAAACATTCATTTAATGCTTCGGCTGGAATTTTATATTCAACCTCGAAATCTGAAATAATATTGGCTTCATAATCCATTCTTTTTTCAAACACACCAGGTTGAGGGTTTCCTTTTTTTGTTTCAGGAATACCTTCTTTGTCTCCAGCATATAAATGGGTTAATTTAAGTACCCAATCTTCATTTGTTAAATAAGTAATATAAACAAAATCTACACCTTCTTCATTCACAATTTCAACATCAATTCTACCTGCCGTGTAGTTTTGTCCAGCAATTAATGGTGTTGAATAACATGCTGATTCAGAATTTCTAGAAACTAATCCAGATAAATCTTTTGTATTTACCGTAAATTCATAAGAATTAGTTTCAATTTCTCCAAGCTGCAAATCATCAGTCTGACAGGAATTAAATAGTCCAATTGCTATAATAGCAATAAAAGTTTTTTTTATCATAATATTTGTCTTTGAGGGGTTTATCTTGTAAAGATACAAAAAAAACTTATTATAATTACTTTTATTGACTAATAGCTTTTTAAATTTAATACCTATAAACAACTGCATTAATGTTCATTCCGGCTCCAACAGAGGCTAAAATAACTATATCTCCATTATTAATTTCTTGGTTTTCAATTTTACCTTGTTTCACCAAATCAAAAAGAGTTGGCACTGTTGCAACAGAACTGTTTCCTAACTTATGTATGCTCATTGGCATAACATCTTTTGGAACTGCTTTTTTATACAGTCTATAAAATCGCTTTAAAATTGCTTCATCCATTTTTTCGTTTGCTTGATGAATAAAAATTTTCTTAACGTCATCAATACTCACACCACTTTTATCTAAAGCAGTTTTCATAGCTAACGGAACATGATTTAAACCATATTCATATATTTTCCTTCCAAACATTTTTATATAACGAATGTTTGATTTATCCTCTTTATTATATGACTTACCATAAAATAGATAAAAACATTCATCAACAGTGTTGGTTTGTGCAGCATGACTTAATATTCCTGTCTCTAAATCTCCTTCAACAGCTTCAACAATACACGCTCCTGCACCATCAGAATAAATCATTGAATCTCTATCAAAAGGATCAATTACTCTTGATAACGTTTCTGTACCAATTACTAAACATTTTTTAGCCATCCCAGATTTTATGTATGCTTCAGCTTGTATAACTCCTTGAATCCAACCTGGACAACCAAAAAGAATATCATAAGCTACACAATTAGGATTTTTAATGCCCAACCTTTGTTTCACTCTAGAAGCTAAACTTGGTAAAATATCACTTTGAATTGAGTTGCTTTTAACATCACCAAAATTATGGGCTAAAATTATATAGTCTATCGTTTCTTTATCAATACCAGCATCTAAAATAGCTCTATCAGCTGCAAAAAAACCTAAATCTGATGAAGTTAATTCTGGGGTTGCGTATCGCCTTTCTTCAATACCTGTTATTGACTTAAATTTATCTATAACTATTGCATTTTCATACTCAAATGGAGTGCCATCTTCGTTTAAAAACGTATCATTTAAAAAGTCAAAATTTTTTTTAACAAGCGTTGGAATATAACTGCCTGTTCCTGTAATTACTGAGTTAATTTTCATTCTATAAAATTAGACAATAAAATTAAAACGTATTACTTATTTAACTCAGAAATTTTAATTTCCATTACGATGGCTATCGACTGTGCACGCGACTTTGCTTGGTGTGAAACTTCACCCTCAAAAAGCTCATCAACCGAACTATTAAACATTGATAACCAAGTATTAAAGTGCTTTTTTGATATTGGATTTTTTTGATGTAAAGTTAGGTGTGGAAGCATTGCATTTTTACGATACCCACCAGAATAAAATAGCACATTATCCCAAAAATCTACTAAAGTTTGGAGATGCTCTTCTAATAAGTCTGGTTTACTAAATTCTAAAAAAAAATGACGCATTAAATCGTCATTCATTAATTTAGTATAAAAGTGTTTAACTAATAAATAGATATCTGCTCTATTTTCAATATCTTTTTTCATTTAAATTCTTAAAGAAAAGATTTATCAAATGCAATTGGTAATAAATTTAGTAAAGAATCTGTCATAATAATCTTCCCTATTTCACCCATAAAATAAACCTCAATTTTATCTTTTTGTTTTAATTCATATTCTGATAAAGTTTGCCTACACCCACCACAAGGAGCAACTGGCTCGCTTAATATTTGCGAAGATGAACTTGCCGAAATTGCCAATTTTAAAATTTTTGTAGTTGGATATTCTGAAGATGCTTTCCAAATTGCAACTCTTTCGGCACACATACCAGAAGGATATGCTGCATTTTCTTGATTATTCCCTGTTATTATTGTTCCATTTTCTAACAATAATGCTGCACCAACTTTAAATTTTGAATATGGTGCATAAGCGTTTTTTTTTGCTTCAATTGCAGCCTCCATTAACTGAATTACTGAGCTTTCAAGCTCACCAATAGCATCAAAAACTACTATATTAGTTTTAATTTCAACTTTTTTCATTAAAAAGATTTCCTTTTTTTAATTAATACACTTCAAAAATTTCTCCGAAATCAAATGATAATGAAAATCTTAGTGTATTTTCTAGCGGATTATTTATATCAGAAGCATTGAATAAATACGAAATATCTAATCTAGTGCTTTTAAATTTAAATCCAGATCCAATTGTAAAATATTTACGAGCTCCTTTAATATCACTTTCATTAAAATACCCAGCACGCAATGCAAAAGAGTTATCATATAGATACTCTGCACCTAATCCCCAAGTAAATTCTTTAAGTTCTTCACTAAAACCTCCTGGAGCATCTCCAAAAGATTTAAACATTCCGCTAACAAAACTTGCTTCTTCTTGCAAATATGGTGGTTCACCATTTCCATCACGAGAAACACTTGGTGTTGGCACCAATAATTTATTAAATTCTAAATTGACTCCAATTTTATTGTAATCGTCTAAAATAAAGTCAAATCCACCTCCAATTTTAAAATTTGTAGGAATATAATTTTCTTGTCCATCATCTGTATATGAAACTTTAGGTCCAATATTAGAAATATTAAATCCACCACGCCAAACACCATTAAAATCGCCATAATTTGCTTCGTTTGACTGAAAGTAACCAGAAATATCTACCGCAAATGTATTTACAGGATTTATTGTTGAATTTGCTGATTCTATACCAAGATCAGAACGAATATAACGCAATGTTACACCCATAGAATATGTTTCATTTAACTTTAATGAGTATGATCCATCTACCGAAAATTCATTTAATTTTTCTGTCCCTTCTGGCGCACCATTTATGTCGGTTAAATCAATTTGTCCTAAATTAAAGTATTTCAAACTTGCTGCCCAAGCACTTCTGTCGTCAATTCTATTAGCAAATGAAAAACCACCTAAAAACACATCGTTTGTAAGTTCTCTTAACCAAGGTGTATAGATAACTCCTACTGAAAACTGAGATTTCATAAATGCAAATTTAGAAGCATTCCAATGTTGAGAGTTTGCATCGGGTGAAGTTGCAACACCTACATCTCCCATACCTCCGGCTCTTGCATCAGGTGCAATTAAAAGAAATGGTGTGGCTGTTGTGATTGGATTTGGTATATCTTGAGCGTTAATAGTTTTTGCAAAAGCAACTAATATAACTAAGGTAAAAATTATTTTTTTCATTAAAAGGGTTAATTTAACTATACAAATATCTTAATTTCTTATTGAAGTATTACTAATTTTTCTATTTTTTCAGAAGAAGTATTAGAATTTATAGATTTTACTTTTAATTTATAAACATATACACCTTTTCCTATTTTGGAACCAAAATCATCTAATCCGTTCCATACAATTGATTTACATAAGGTACCTTCCGATTGTACTGTTTGATTAATTGTTTTCACTAATTTTCCTGAAACAGTAAAAATTTGAATTTGAACATTTAACAATTCATTTGGTTTATTATGATTAAACCAAAACTCTGTATAATTAATAAATGGATTTGGGTAATTTAATACATTTGTTAATACCAAATCACTATCATTAACTACAATAAATGAAAACGAAGTTTCCGATAAATTATTGTAAGTATCCCAAACTTTTAATGTAATTGTATGAATTCCTGGATCTAAATTTCTTAACGGATACTCTATTCTACCTTTTTTATAATTATTTAGTTCTGTTTGGTAGTAATCATTTAAAATAATTGGATTTGATTGATTTCCATCTAAAATTGCAACAATATCGTGATCAACAGCTGTTATAGAGGTATTTATACCGCTTTCATCTTCAATAACAGCTATAAATAATGGTGACTCATTGGTATTTCCTCCTTCAACAAAATTTAAATCATTTAAATATAATTGAACATTTGGCCCAGTGGTATCTTCTGGAGCGTTAGAATTAATTCCTCCTATTGTTATGTTGGAATTGTAACCTAGTTTATCTGTAATTGTGTTATTGGCATAAAAACTTAATTTACCTTTTCCATAAGCTATTTTTATGTCTTTTGGCGTTATAAAATCAAAAGTGAAATTTCCATTTTCAACTTTTGAACGACCTGTAAATATTTTACTTTCTATAACATCAAATTGCATTTTTTTATTTTTATTATCGTTATCTAAAGTGGTTTTATTAATTGGTTTATCGTATACCGTAATATCAATTTCACCGTTAAAATCTGTAATAATGTTTTCTGACAAATCTGTAATTTCTCCTTCAAATTTCACATAAGACAAAGCTTTAATTGTATCTAAAGATTGAGTAATAGGTTTGTTGTTCATTTTAGTTAATCTAATATTTGGTTTGGGTACACTTAAATGCATTGCTGGATCTCCAATATTAAATATAAAAAAACGTTGTGTGGTTGAAAACTGATTTTTAGTATACATTAAAGCTTCAGAAATGGTGTAATTTTCATTATTAAAGTTAAGTAATGGTTTTATTAATCGTTCATTAAGTGATTGACCAACGCTAATAAAAATTTCTCTTGTTGTTGAAATTAATGTTGATGCACCTCCTTTTTCATTCCAAAATAAAAATTCTCCAGCAGTTTTTCTTATTGGGTTATCAAATCTTGTAAACTCACAGGTTACTGTTACAAATAATGGTAATTTAAATTTATTATTAAAGTTTTGAATATCAGATACGCCTAAAATTCCTTCCGATGACCAACCTCCTTCACCACCGTGCCCAAAATAATCTACCAATAACGTTCCAGATTCTACTTGATTAAGAATATCTAATTTTGCCGTAGGATATTTTTTGCCGCCCGATGTGCTTTCTTGTGTATAGGCATCTAAATAAATTTTCTTTAAATTAAATTGTGGTTTCCCTTTAAAAATGGTGTCTGCAATTTCCTCCATTTGTTCTTGTAAAACTTCTTCTCCAATGGCATCAATATCATCAGCAATTAAAGTTATAGAAGTTCTCCAGTTACCAAAAGAATTTTTATTATAATAATTTAAGATTTTGTCTACAATTTTTTCAGCTTGCAACACTTCGCTAACGGGAATTCTTCCGGTAGCAACATCTTGTCTTTCAAAAGAAAGTAATGACCCTTCATTTGCATCCATCATCCCATAATAATCATCTGTAACATATGAAGTTGCTAAATTAAAACTATCAAAAGCTTCAAAAACTGGCACAATATTGTTGTTATTATTTATACGATTTTTATAATCATAAGTAGCATCTCCAAATAAACAAACATATTTTACTTTGTTTGATGATGAATTATCATATAAATGTTTTACAAAATCTCTTATAGCAGTTATATCTGGCGAACCTGATGCAAATTCATTATAAATTTGATTTAGTTTTATAACTTCAACCTTTAAATTAGAATTTAATCGATGAAAATTAGCCAATCTTTCTGCTTGTTCTACTAAAAAATCTTGTGTAATAATTATATAATCTATATTACTTAAACTGTGTAAGTTTTGATTTTCAACTTTATTGTTTTCAGTTAACTTAGGTCTATATAAATCACTGTAATTAATTGCAATAAATTCTTCTAACTTACCTCCACTAACATTAAATTTAAAATCTGAATTGGTAGACTGATTTTTAACATTTGTTGGATTTAACGGATTTGAAACATTCCAAATCAGATCAATTTTTGAAGCATTTTTAATTGCATACTCAACAGTTCCATTTAAGTTTAATATATCAAAGTTTCTAAATGAAAACTGTTTACCACTTGCCACTAATTTTTTTTCTCCAATTACTTCAATATAATCTAAAAATGCTTTTGACGATGGATTACCTCCATTATTAAAATTAATTTCAACATTAATATTATTCCCTTCTGTTATTAAATTCCCTTTATTTTCAACTGCAATTGCTCTTGTTAAACCTCCATTTGCAGGAAAATTTAAATTAAATAAATTTTGATTATTTACTTTTACAGCCATTGATGAAGGCAATGAAGATTCAACAACACCTCTAACCTTAACATATACTTTTGATGTAGCTTCAATTTCATTAAAAGGGATTGAATATAATTTGGTATTATTAATACTTAAATCATCTCCAAACCATTGTTGGCCTGTACCATATAAATTTACCAAATCTTCCTCAAAAAAGGTGAAATCATGAAAAGAAGATAAAAAATGACTGGCACTTGAAGTTATGTTTGTTTGCTCTGAAATGCGTTTCCCTAAAGAATTTCCAACTGTTAAAAAATAATAAGAAGCATCAGAAAAAATATTGTTAGCATGGCTTATATTTTCGATACTTGGATTTGATTTTATATTCCAACCATGTGGACCCTTACCGTAAAATAATATATAATCATCTGCATCAAATTTATTATCAGCTTCACCACTAATATAAATTGCATTCTCTTGCAAGCCATCATACCTAAATTCACTATTTTTAAATGGCAACATTTCACCGCCATTTCCAAAAATTTGAATATTTTTTGGGTTGATTTCATTTGTATTTAAGCCTAATTTTTCTAAAAAAGATTTATCAATTTTAAAAACACCAGTAGTATCAATTTGAAATTTATACCAAGTTCCAGTGCTTAAAACAGAATTTTTTATTTGTGATGTGTTTTTCTGGGCAAAATTTATAATTTCAGAACTATATTCCAACTCAAATGAAACAACTTTCTTAAAAATATTTCCTTCTTTAATTAGTGGAACAAAATCAATTATTGCAAATGTATGCGTGCGCTCATTAACAAAATGAAATTGAGGTGCTAGTTTTAAAGGAATTAAATCTGAATTAACAAAATCACTATCAGGAATAAAAGCTTGTTCAAAAACAACATTGGTTATTTTAAAGTTTAGTATTTTTTGATTGTTAGCTACTTCCCACTTTTCAATAAAAACAGGTAATAAATTATTATTTACTTGATTATTTTCAAGCAAATCCATTTGAATTTTATTAGTTGCATTAATTGTGAAAGTTGCTTTTTCTTTCCATTTTAAATCAAACCTCTTAAAAAAAGTATTTTGACCGAAAAGAATATTTCCAGCAATAGAAATAAAAAAAAATAGTATTAATTTAGAGCGTTTCATTAAAATTATAATGAGAAATTTTTATGGGTATTTTAATATAATACAACATTACATATAATAAAGAACAAAAACAATCGTTAATAAAAAACATAATTAAATTTTTTCTTGTAAAAAAATTAATTTAATGTAAATTGCGACACAAAACCCTAATTGAGTTTAAAATGAATTTTAAGAATTTATACAGCATTACTAAAATACTAATAACCATATTGGTTGTAGCATCTTTGGTTAGCTGCCACAACAGAAACCCACGAAAAATTGTTTCATTAACTGGCTGGTCTTCAAAGGATAAAAAAACAGCAGGTTTTTCAGAAGCAGGTGATTACAGAGGTCAACAAGCACCTCCAGGAATGGTACTTATTGAAGGTGGATCTTTTACTATGGGACACGTACAAGATGATGTAATGTTTGATTGGAATACAACTCCAATTAAACAACAAGTACGTTCTTTTTATATGGATGAAACTGAAGTAACCAATGCAGAATATTTATTTTATTTAGATTGGATGGAAAAAGTTTATCCTCCAAGTGATGTTAATTATGAAAATATTTACTTATCAGCAGTTCCAGACACATTAGTTTGGCGAGATGTTTTAGGCTTTAATGAATTACTTACAGAAAACTATTTAAGACACCCTGGATATGCAGATTATCCAGTAATTGGTGTTAGCTGGATCCAAGCAAACCAATATTGTCATTGGAGAACCAATAGAGTAAACGAAAAAATATTAATGGACAAGGGTGTATTAAAAAACATTTACAATCTTGAGGACATTGAAGTTAGTGGTGAAAATAATTTTGATACTGATGCATATTTAAACAATCCAAATCAAGTTTTTGGAGGAAACCAAGACATTTACAAAAAAGGATTGACTGATAATGTAAAAAGAAAAAAAGACGATCCGAAACCAGCAAGAGGAGAATTTACGGGAAGACAAGTAAAAATTTCTGATGGTATTTTAAGTGCTAAGTTTAGACTTCCTACAGAAGTTGAATGGGAATATGCTGCTAAAGCAATTGTTGAAAACAGAGAATACAACAATACACGAGGCAGAAAAAAATATGCTTGGGATGGAAAATATACAAGAAACAAGTCTAAAAAATATAGAGGTGACCAATTAGCGAATTTTAAACAAGGAAAAGGTGATTATAGCGGTGTTCCTGGTTGGAGCAATGATGGAGCAGATATTACTATTCAAGTAAAATCATACGAACCAAACGCTTTTGGATTATATGATATGTCAGGAAATGTTGCAGAATGGGTTGCCGATGTTTACAGACCAATTGTAGATAATGATGCCAATGATTTTAACTATTTTAGAGGTAACATTTTTACAAAAAAAATGATTGATGCTGAAGGTAATGTAGTAATTACTGACAATGTTTCTGTAGAATATGACACTTTAGATAACGGAAAATTAGTACCTAAATCTTTACCTGGTAGTGTAAAATATATTCCTATCACAAAGCGTGATGCTTATATGAGAGATAATTATGAAAAATCATATAATGTTGATGCGAAAGATGGTGACTTAAAATCTACAAAATTTTATGCTAAAGATGAAGAAGAATTAGAAACCAAACCAAGAATGTATAACTCACCTATTAAACCACGTGAAATTGGAGAAAGTGGCTTAATTATGCAGCAATATGATACAGAGAAAAGAAACACGCTTATTAGCGATAAATCGAGAGTTTACAAAGGAGGCTCTTGGAAAGATAGAGAATATTGGTTAGATCCTTCTCAAAGAAGATATCTACCAGAATATATGGCAACAAATTATATTGGATTTAGATGTGTAACTGACAGAATTGGACCAATGACATACAAAAGAAGGTTGCCAACTACTACAAAAATTAGATATTAAAATTTAATATTCATAAAATTAATAGCCTCACTTTAACTTAGTGAGGTTTTTTTTATATTTAAACTATGAAAATTGACCAACTATATAAACTTTTTGAAGAAAGTTATTTGATAGATACTGATACAAGAAAAATTAGAGAAGGAAGTTTATTTTTCGCGCTGAAAGGAGAAAATTTTAATGGAAATTCATTTGCTATAAGTGCGCTTGAAAATGGCGCTAAATTTGCTATTATTGATGAATTAAAATATCATACGCATCCAAACACAATTTTGGTTCCAAATGTGCTTGAGACACTTCAAAGTTTAGCAAATTTTCATCGAAAAAAATTGAATATCCCAATAATTGCTTTAACAGGTAGTAACGGAAAAACAACTTCAAAAGAATTGATTAATGCTGTGTTATCTAAAAAATATAAAACTACAGCTACAGTAGGTAATTTAAATAACCATATTGGTGTTCCTTTAACACTGTTATCAATAACATCAACAACTGATATTGGTATTATTGAAATGGGAGCAAATCACTTAAAAGAAATTGAAACTTTGTGTAAAATTGCCGAACCAAACTTTGGTTACATTACCAATTTTGGAAAAGCACATTTAGAAGGATTTGGAAGTGTAGAAGGTGTTATTAAAGCAAAATCTGAACTGTATGATTTTCTTAGAGAAAATGATGGAATTGCTTTTGTAAATTATGATGATCCAATACAAATTATACAATCTGAAAAAATTAATTCTATTAAGTTTAATAATGAAATAATTCAATTTATTGAAGCAAATCCTTTTGTTAAAGTACTTTTTAAAAACACTGAAATAGAAAGTAATTTAATTGGAAAATATAATTTTAACAATATTGCTGCAGCAATTTCCATTGGAAATTATTTTAATGTTAGTTTAAACAAAATTAAAGAAGGAATTGAAAATTATACACCTTCAAATAACCGTTCCCAAATTATTGAAAGAGGAACTAATAAAATAATATTAGATGCATACAATGCAAACCCAAGTAGTATGTCGGCTGCACTAGAAAATTTTAACCAATTAAAAGCTTCTAAAAAAGTAGTTTTTCTAGGCGATATGTTTGAATTAGGCAGTGAAAGTTTAATTGAACATCAAAAAATAGCTGATTTAGTAAGCTCTTATAATTTTAATGAAGTGTATTTAATAGGAAAAGCATTTTCTACAACAAGTGCAAAAAATGCTTTTATTTATGATAGTTTTGAAGCGTTTAAAACTTCAACTTTAACACTTAATATTTCCCACGCTACCATTTTAATTAAAGGATCTCGTGGAATGGCTTTAGAAAGAATTTTAGATTTTTTCTAAAGCTAACTTTTCTCTGTGGTAATCAATTAAACCATCTATTGGGCGTCTTACAACTTTACCCAATACAACTCTGTAATAATTGGCAACATCTTCAATAATATCCTTTCCAAAAAATGCAATTGAACCTACAAAATGTACCGGAACTTCCTCACTTTCATTATAGGTTAAAACTCTATTTTTAAAGAATTCAACTATTCCTTTTCTTAGAACTTTATTAAAATAGGCTGTTCGCTCATTTTTTAATAAAAATTCTGCAAAAGTTGCTAAATAAGCATTCGGATTTTCTTCTTTGTAGATATTTCTTTTAATGGTATCAGCATCCAAATCAAACTGTTTTTCAAAAAGTTCGGCAGCTTTTTTTGGCATTTTACTATAATAATAATCTTGAATTAATTTTTTCCCAAAATAATTACCACTCGCTTCATCCATTAGTATATAACCTAATGAAGGCACTCTTACATCAACATCTTCACCATCAAAATAGCAACTATTTGATCCTGTTCCCAAAATACAAACGATTCCTGGTTTATTAGTTACCGCATAAACTGCAGCAAAAGTATCTTCTTTTACTACAACTTTTGCATTTTTAAAAAATGATTCAAATATAGACGTTAGCAAAGTTGTTAATCTTTCGGTACCACAACCTGCACCATAAAAATACACTTGTGTAACTTGGTCTTTACAACTTGATATCTCATTATTTTCCTGAATTCTGTGTAATACAGCTTCTGCATTTAAAATTTCAGGATTTAAACCATTTGTTCTTGTTTTGAATACCTGATTTCCAGCCATATCTAAACAAATCCAATCGGCTTTTGTAGAGCCTCCGTCTGCTATTAGAATCATTTTTTAATTTATTTAATATAATTAATTACTTTACGTTTGCAATGTAAGTAGCTAAATCAACTAATTTAGTTGAGTAACCAAATTCATTATCATACCAAGAAACTAATTTAAAGAAATTATCGTTTAAAGCAATACTTGCATCTGCATCAAAAACACTTGTTCTTGGTTCAGAAACGAAATCTTGAGATACAACTGCTTCTTCAGTATATCCTAAAACACCTGCTAATTCATTTTCTGAAGCAGCTTTTAAAGCAGCTTTAACTTCAGCCCATGTTGCAGACTTTTCAGTTCTTACTGTTAAATCTACTACAGAAACATCTGGAGTTGGTATCCTGAAAGACATACCTGTTAATTTTCCGTTTAATTCTGGAATAACTTTTCCCACTGCTTTTGCAGCTCCAGTTGAAGAAGGTATAATATTTGCTAATGCACTTCTACCACCTCTCCAGTCTTTTTTAGAAGGACCATCAACAGTTAATTGAGTTGCTGTTGTAGCATGTACAGTAGTCATTAAACCTTCAACAATTCCAAAGTTATCATTGATAACTTTCGCTAAAGGTGCTAAACAGTTTGTAGTACAAGATGCGTTAGATACAATTGTATTTGCTGCTGTAATTTCTTTATGATTTACTCCCATTACAAACATTGGTGCGTCAGCAGATGGTGCAGAAATTGCAACTTTTTTAGCTCCAGCTATAATGTGTTTTCCTGCTCCTTCTAAACTTGTAAAAATTCCTGTACAGTCTAAAACAATTTCTGCTCCAACTGCATCCCATTTTAAATCTTCTGGGTTACGTTCTGCAGTAATTCTAATTTCATTACCGTTTACAATTAAGTTTCCATTTTTTACTTCAACTGTACCATCAAATTTACCGTGTACTGAATCGTACTTTAATAAATAAGCTAAGTGATCTACATCTAATAAATCATTTATTCCTACTACTTCAATGTTTGGTCTTGTCATTGCTACTCTAAACGCAATTCTTCCTATTCTACCAAATCCGTTAATTCCAATTTTAATTGTTGACATCTCTATTATTTTAATTTATTATTCAATTATTTATACTGAAGTTATTTCAGCAACTTTTAGTAATTCTTCGTTAATATCGTGATTCATTTTAATTGCTTTATTGAAACCTACAGAAGTTACCTCATTGTTGGTAACACCAACCATTACTCCTGAGGTTCTATCTAACAATGCTTCAACTGCTGCAACACCTAATCTACTGGCTAAAACTCTATCATAACAACTTGGTGAACCACCTCGTTGCATATGACCTAAAACTGAGACTCTAATATCATAAAAAGGATATTTTTCTTTAATATAATCAGCTAATTCAAAAACATTTTTTCCAATTTTATCTCCTTCAGAAACAACAACAATACTTGATGTTTTTCCTTTTTCTCTACTTTTGTCAAGTGATTCAACTAATCTATCTAGTCCTAAGTTTTTTTCAGGAATTAGAATTTCTTCAGCTCCTGCACCAATACCAGTATTTAAAGCAATAAAACCAGCATCTCTACCCATTACTTCAATAAAAAATAATCGGTTATGCGAACTTGCTGTATCTCTAATTTTATCAATAACTTCAACAACTGTATTTAGAGCTGTATCATATCCAATTGTATTATCAGTACCATAGATATCATTATCAATTGTTCCGGGAATACCAACAACAGGAAAATTAAATTCTTCAATAAATTTTAATCCTCCAGTAAAAGTACCATCACCACCAATAATGACAAGTGCACCAACACCCGCTTTTTTTAGGTTTTCATAAGCTTTTGCTCTTCCTTCAACTGTTTTAAATTCTTCAGATCTTGCTGATTTTAAAATAGTTCCCCCTTTGTTAATAATATTACTTACGTGGCGTGCGGAAAGCATTTCAAAATCTCCTTCAATTAATCCTTGGTATCCTCTATAAACACCAATACAATCAACTCTGTAATATGTACATGCTCTAACAACAGCACGTATTGCTGCGTTCATACCCGGAGCATCTCCTCCTGAGGTTAAAACTGCTATCTTTTTAATAGGTTCATTCATTACTTAAAATTAATAGTTCAAAGGTACTTTTTAATGAAATTTTTTCCTACAAAACAGGTCAATATTCACTAAAACGATTTCGCTGTTTTTTAATAAAAAAGGCATCTTTTAAAGATACCTTTTTTTTGTTTAAAAAACTTATATTCAAATTGTTAAAACATTGTTAATCTATAAATATTTTATATTCCCAAGGTTTAAATGTTTGCTCAGTTTCTCCAGAAAAAAGAACCTTATCGTTGGTAAAATAATTGGTTGATTCGCCCTCTTTTTTAAATACAAAATTAATCTCTTTATTTGATAAATTACCAATAAAAGTTAGCTTTTGACCTTCTTTTTCTCTTGTAAAAATTAAAATATTTTGATCATCTGAAGAACTAATTCTGGTATATGATGCAGCATTTTTACCTCCATTTAAAGCTTTATTTGTATTTTTAAGCGTTCCTAATTTCTCTAAAATTGGCCAAACATTTCCTTTTGTTTTATTAATAGTGTCTTTTTCAAAAAACAATAATCTTTTATTCATATCGTATTCTTGGCCACTATAAATTAATGGCATACCAGGTGCACAATATGACAATGCCAACATTAATTCTGATGCATCACCCATACGTTCTTTCACTGTTCCATTCCAAGAATTTTCATCGTGGTTTGTTACAAAATTCATTAAAATATCATCTTTTGCATACAATGTATCAATTTGAGCCATTCGATCATCCCAATTTTTTACAGTTTCTTCACCTTTTGCAATGTGATTCATTCTGTGGTGCGTATCCCAACTGTATCCCATATCAAAAGCATTTTTCATTAACTCAGGCTCCCAAGCCTCTGCTAGCATAAAAACTGGCTTTACTTTCTTTAATTCGGCAACTGTATTTTCCCAAAAATCTGTAGGAACCATTCCTGCAACATCACATCTAAATCCATCCACATTAGCTTCTTTTAACCAATATTTCATGTCTTCCAACATTTCTGCACGCATTTCTAAATTATCATAATTTAAATCTGCAACATCTGTCCAATCTGTTCCAACAGTATGCGTAATTTTTCCAGCTTCATTTTTAGTATAATATTCTGGATGTTCTTTTAACCAAACGTGATCCCAACCGGTATGATTTGCAACCCAGTCTAAAATTACATACATACCATTTTTGTGTGCTGTTTTTACAAGATTTTTAACATCCTCTAAATTTCCAAATTCTGGGTTTACTTTTGTGTAATCTGAAATTGCATAATAGCTTCCTAAGGTACCTTTACTTTTGGTTGTAGAAATTGGATAAATTGGCATAACCCAAATTATTTTAACTCCCAATTCTTTTAATTTTGGAATATCTTTAGTAAATTCTTTAAATGTTCCTTCAACTGAATATTGACGGATATTTGCTTCATAAATAACTGCATTTTCTAATACTTCATCAGAAATTGGAGCAATTGTAGCGGGCACTTCACTTACCGCTTGTTTAGGTTCTGTTTTGCACGATACTATCATAGCAAGAATTAAAATTAAATAAATATTTTTCATTGATTATTACTTTTTAGGTTTTAAACTTATTGCGAAACCTCCTCCTGGAGCAAGTTTCATTTTTATAATTGATTGATTGTTTATTTCTATTGTTTTTATATTTATTGAAGTTGGATTTTTATCCCAATGGGCATCTGTTCCATCTTCATAAATAATTGCTTCATAAGTTGTATTTGGACTTAAAAAATCAAAATTTAATTCCATTTCTCTTGCATTTTCATCGGTAATTCCGCCTACAAACCAATTTTCTGATGTTCTTTCTTTACGTGCAATAGTAACAAAATCACCAACTTCACCATTTAAAATGTTGGTTTGCTGCCAATCTACTCCAACATCTTTTATAAATTGAAACGCAGGATTTCCTTCGTAATTTTCAATTAAATCTGCCGCCATTTGTATTGGACTATAAATAACAACATACAAAGCTAACTGCTGAGCTATAGTAGTATTTACCTGATTTTCAACCTTCCATTTATCAAATTTAATATCAAAAATTCCTGGCGTATAATCTATAGGGCCTGCCAACATTCTTGTAAAAGCCACAATTGGTAAATGTTCTGCTGGGTTTCCACCATCAGTTGCCCAAGCGTTAAACTCTTGTCCGCGTAGACCTTCACGAGAAATAGTATTTGGATATGTTCTTCGTAAACCTGTATCCTTAATAGGTTCATGCGCATTGATTGCCACTTGGTATTTCGCTGCTTTAATCACTGCATTATTATACTGATTTACCATATATTGACCGTGATGATATTCACCTTTAGGTAATATTTTACCTACATAACCAGTTTTAACAGCGTGAATTCCTAAACTTTGCATTAATGCATACGCTGTATCTTGTTGCTTTTCATAGGTTTCAGTTGCTGCAGAAGTTTCATGATGCATAATAATTTCAACACCTTTTTCTTTTCCGTAACGCACCACTTCTTTTAAATCATAATCTGGATAAGGAGTTACAAAATCAAACACGCCTTCTCTATCTTCAAAACCAATCCAATGTTCCCACCCAGTGTTCCAACCTTCAACCAATATAGCTCCAATATTATTTTTAGCTGAAAAATCAATAAAAGCTTTAGCATTTTCAGTTGTTGCGCCGTGCTTTCCATGAGGTTTCAATTCTGTTGTATGGGAAGTCATATCTTGTTGTGCACTCATATCCCAAGTTGATTTACCTAAATGCATTTCCCACCATATTCCCATATATTTTGTTGGTTTAACCCAAGAAGAAACATCGCCTAATTTATTAGGTTCGTTTAAGTTTACAATTAGTTTAGATTCTATTAAATCTCCAGCTTTTTCTGCAATTTGTATAGTTCTCCAAGGTGTTTCAAAGGGAACAGTTCTAAATACTTTATAATCTCTATTTGCCGAACCTACCAATCCGCTAGTCATTGTAAAATTAGTGGTATCAACTTTTAAAGTCATATCAGCATAATCAACTAAAGCAGCCTCATGAAAACTTAAATGCAAACCACTTACTGTTTTCATTGTCACTGGTGTATTTACAGCGTTTATTGGAATATAAGTTTGCCCTAAATCAGGGTGATTCGCTTTTGACAAAGCATCAATATTTGAAAAATTGGTTGTACTAAATAAATGCTCATAAATATCCCAATCTCCGGGTGTCCACCAAACTTTATGATCTCCTGTTAAATTAAACTGTGTATTTTCATCTGTAATAAAAACTTCCTTTAAATTTTCTTGTTCTGGAAATTCATATCTAAATCCAATTCCATCATCAAAAACTCTAAAAATAATGTTTAGTTTTCTTTTTAATTCTGATGTTTCTTGCAATTCAATTTTTAACTCATTATAATTATTTACAACATCTAATTGCTCTCCCCAAGGCATTTGCCAAGTTTCATAAAAACTACTAGAAACGGCATTAATAATTTCAAACTTATCTTTTAATGAAAGCTGATCTTTTAAATTAAAACCTAAAGTAGAAGGCTTAATAACTTCACCATTTTTAAAATTCACTAAATATGTTGGCTCACCATTTTTAGATAAATTGAATTTAATTTCGATGGAGTTATTTGGCGAAGCAATTACAATTTCTTGTAATTGTTTTTTTGCACAAGAACCCATAATAAAGGCTACTATTAATACACTTAATTTTATATATTTCATTTTAATTAATTTTTTCAAGTAATACTACAGAGTTTGGAGTGTTCAATTTCACTTTACCGTTTTTTACAGTTGTTTTTGTTTTAGAATATGCATCAATTAATTCATATCCATCTGTAAAAACTGTTCCAACAGTTAATTCTTTCTCCCCTTCAGGAAGATCTAAACCAATTACAACAGCATCGGTATAGGCTCCTTTTGTAAAAGTTCTTTCAAAAACGTAGGGATTTTCACTCAACATTTTATGAACTCCTGCACCAACAGCTGGATGATTTTTTCTGAACTTTCCTAATTTTTGCCAATGTGTTAAAACATCTTTCGTTTGCTGATTATTGGCTATTTCATCCCAATTCATATTAGATCGCAAAGTTGCATCGCCAACAGTTCCTTCAATTATTAAAGATCGTGCAGATTCATCTCCATAATATACTTGTGCTGCACCGGGACACAACAATAATTTAGTTGCAGATTCGTATGGTTTTGTTCTGTCTTTATCAAACGGACTTCCATCATCATGAGAACTTACGTAATTTAAAACGCAGAAGCCTTTTAATTGATCGTTTAAAATATTAGAATATCTAGAAAATAATTCTTCATAGGTATTTTGAGCTGCATTCCATTTAAACTCAAAATTGATTAGACTATTAAATCCATTTTCAAAATAATTTACTTTTTTATCACCAAAATCATACAACTGTGCACTTCCAATTCCATAATTATACACTTCACCAACCATATAAAACGCATTATCATCTAACACTTTATCTGGATTATTTTTTTTCCATTCCGCAAAAGCGTACTCGCACTCTTTTTTAAATTCTCCCCAAATTGTTTCTTCCGTATGTTTTACCGTATCTGCTCTATAACCATCAATTCCAAATTCAGTTATATAATCTGTTAACCATTTCATAATGTAAAATCTTGGTGCTTTTGGGTAGCCAGTTCTTGCAAAAAAATCATCTAATTCTTTCATTTCTTGCTCGTACCTTCCTTCTGCTTTCCACTTTTCAGCCAAAACTTTCGGAATTTCTACATTCTCATTACTTTCCGTTTTAATATCTGGTAAATTTTTTACCAATGTACACATCACAGTAGATTCATAATCTTTATATGAACATTGCACATCAGTCCGCACCCAGTCATTTGGCCAAACAGGATCTAATTCAGTTACTGGACCTGTATGATTTATAACGCCATCTAATACAATTCTAATTCCGTTTTTATGTGCTACTTCTACTAATTTTTTTAAATCTTCTTTTGTTCCAAAATTAGGATCTAAAGTAGTCCAATCATTTGTCCAATACCCATGAAAACCGTATGTTGAACCGGTTCCTTCATCAACATCTCCGTGAATTTGCTCTACAATTGGCGTTAGCCAGATAGCATTTATCCCTAAATCTGTAAAATAACCTTCTTCAATTTTTTTTGTAATTCCAATAATATCACCACCTTCAAACCCACGTAATTTGGGTGTTTCTTTTGTTCTATCAAAATTAACATCATTTTCAGGGTTTCCGTTATTAAATCTATCTGTTAATAAAAAATAGATGTTTGCATTTTCCCAAATAAAAGGAATATTATTGGTTTCCTTTGCTGAAATCATTTCTTGTTTTTTTGTGTTACAGCTTGCTAAAATAGTAGATAGCATTAGTAGTATTAAATATTTTTTCATTCTTATTTAGAATTTAATTTTGATTGTTTTTTCTGAAACTTTTTGTATTGAAATTATAATTTCAAGTGTACCCTTTTCATCATTCCAAGTAAACTTATAACCTTTCACTTTTTTAGGTTTTTTTGAAATATTATGAACTATTAGTTTTATTTCTTTTGATGAAAATTGATAGTTTTCCCCTAGCTCTAGCTCAATTTCAACAGTTAAACAACCTTTTTTTAATTCACTTTCAAAATGCAATATTTCATACATTTCTTTCTCAAAAGCATTTGGTGTTTCACCATCATCATTATATAATTTACCTTCACTTTCTTTAACGGTTTCATCAAAATAAAAATGCAAGTCAAACGATTTTAAGCTATAAGCATCTGTATTTTGAATTGACGCAATCATTGGAATAAAAGCACCTCCACGAACATATGTTGGAATACTTTCTAAAGATAATTGAACCGTTTTTGTTTGACCTCCTTCAACTTTTTCATCAGTATAAAAATTGAACCAATTAGCGTTTTTTGGAAAAGTAACTTCTTGCTGCTTTAATCTAGAATTTACCACTGGACTCACCAAAATATCATTTCCCCACAAATACGTTTTATCATTTAAAAACAACTCATTATTTGTAGTATTTTCAAAAAATAATGGTCGCATTAATGGTGTTCCTTTTTGATTGTTTTCAAAGGAAAGTGTGTAATTATAAGGCAACAAACTGTAACGTAATTCTATAGATTTTTTTGCTAAAGCTTTTGTAGTTGCCTCTCTAAAAATAGGTTCGCTTGGTACTTCTTCCTGTGCGTGTGGACGATAAATTGGTTGAAAGACTCCATATTGAAGCCAACGTGTATACAATTCATCATCTAAATTATCACCTGCAAAACCACCTAAATCAGAATGCATATAGCCTAAACCTTGCATTCCCATTTGCAACGCTATTTCAACTTGCGATTGCAATCCTCCCCAAGTTCTGTTGACATCTCCAGACCAAGGAATCATTCCATAATGTTGTGAACCTGAATAACCTGCACGCATTAAAATAAACGGACGTTGGTTTGGAAAATCTTTTTGATAACCTTCAAAAATTAATTTTGCCCAATTGTGCCCGTAAATATTATGCACCTCATCTGCAGTTCCTGTTGCGTGTAATAAATCTGACGGATGTACTTCTGGCTCACCTAAATCTCCCCACCAACCAGCAACACCAATGTTATTTAAATTTTTATAAATATCCCAAAACCATTGTTTTCCTTCAGGTTTAAAAATGTCTATAATCCCAGTGTTACCAAAGTAAAAATCGTAGGTGTATGGTTTTCCTTCTTTGGTTTTTCCTAAAATATCTTTATCAACAGCTTCTTGCCATCTATTTGAAGTTGTTAACACAAAAGGTTCTGTTATTAAAATTGTTTTAACTCCTTTTGCTTTTAAATTAGCAATCATTTTCTCAGGATTAGGAAAGGAATCTTTATGAAATTCTAAATTTCCCATGGTTCCTTTCATTTCTTTTCCAAACCAAAATAAATCTAAAATTACAGCATCAACAGGAATTTTTTCTTCTGAAAATTTTGCTATTGTATTTTCAACCTCTTGTTGAGAATGATACCCAAATCTGCTTGCAAAATTACCCAATGCCCAACGTGGAATTAACGGTTGAAATCCTGTTAAACTCACATAATTTTCTACCAATTCTTCCCAATCATCACCAGCAATTATTTGATAGGTTTTTCTACCAGATATTGTTTGATAGGTAAGCGTGTTATTTTTTTGACTATCTAAATCTAAATAGCCAATTGGTGCATTGTCAAAATGAATAGCGTACATTTTTGAAGAATACACTAATGGAATTGTAAAGTTCATTAATTCCGAATGCGTTTCGTATCCATAATGCGCTCTATTATATAATTGCAAACGGTAACCTCTACGGTTCATTCCCAATGCACGCGCGCCACCTCCATATAAAATTTCATCGTTGGTTAAATTGAAATCTAATTCTTCAAATTCATCATTTTTAGAATAACCATTTTTTTCAGAAGTTAATAATTTACCTTCATAATAATAGGATATTTGAAAAGGTGAATGTGCTATTTTTATTGAAAAATCTAATAGTTTAATTTCTGTATTATTAGAAGTTTCGATAATTTTCATTTTAACCGATGTTGGTTTTAAAACTACTGCGTGAGAATTTTCAGAAAAACTTTCACCATTTGGAATAAATGAAGTTTCAATTATTTTATTTCCGTATGGTTGAAATCTGTACAATCCATCATTTGTTTTTACTTCAACATAACTATCAAACTGCTTAATACTGTCAAATTTTCGATGAACATTTTGAGAAAAAACTGAAAAGTTTATCAAAGCAATAATTAAAACAGTAACTATTTTTTTAAAATTCTTCATTGTAATAATCATGGATTAATTAGTTCTTTAATAAAAATTCAACTGGTATTTGAAAACGCTGATTCCAAGAGTTTTCAGAATGATCGTGCCCTTCAAATTTTAAATTTTTAGAATTAGAATTATCAAAACCTTTTAAAGTTAGCACCTCATTTACCCTATATTGATATGGCAAATAAAATTTATCTAAAGTTTCTGTTCCATAATCAAAATAAATTTTATGTGTTTTGGATGAAGGTAAATTTGACTCTAAATACTTAAAAAATGATTCAGGAACTACCGAATTTTCTTGAGGCATAAAACCTATCCAATGTGTAGATAAGCAAGCAGCTCCACCAAAAACTTTTGGGTATTCACAAATTGCGTACATTGAAATTAAACCACCCATACTTGAACCAGCTATAACCGTATTATCAGGATTTTTATAAACTGAAAAGTTTAAATCTATATATGGTTTTACTTCTTCAACAATAAATTTTAAATAATTATCCGATTGTAAACCTGTAAAAGTTGTACCAAACTGTTTTTGACTTTCAGAAAAAATAGAATCTTTAAACTTCTGAGGTAATAAATCAAATGGTTTTTGTGGATAATAATCGGAATGTCTAATATTTGGATGATTCCAAATTGCCACAACAATAGTATTTTTAATTTTTGTAGCATCTATTAATCCGCCAACAATTTCATCTACTTTCCATTCTTGTTTATTCCATGTAGTTTCTGCATCAAACAACATTTGTCCATCATGCATATACAAAACGGCATATTTATTTTTTAGCGAATAATTATTTGGCAACCAAATATCTACTGTTCTTGAACGCACAAATTTTGATGGAAAACTATCAATTCTTTTTATTGTTCCAGAACTTAACTTTCCATTGTATTCTGAAAGTTTAATAGTTGATAAATTAGTTATAACTTGTTGCTTTTCTTTACAAGAAAATAAAGCCAGCAATAAAATTATAATTGTTGTTTCTTTAAAAAATCTCATAACTTACAATTTTGTTGATAGAATAAGCACTCCTTTTTCTTTAAGTTTTAAGGAATTGTTCCAAGTAAATTCTTCTGAGGTATTGATATCTTTTACTTTTTTCCCATTCAAGCCAATTTCATTAAATCGAGTTAAATCTAAGTTTATTTCCTTTTGATTTTTATTTAAAATAACCACTACAATTTCATCATTTTTAACTCTAAAAAGCACATAAACACCTTTTTCCGGCCCAAAATGAATCGTTTTTCCGCTATGAATGGCTTCGCTATTTTTTCTATAATTTAATACATTCTTTAGGAAAGATTGCATTTCAACTTGTTTTTTAGATAAGCCTTCGCCAGTAAATGCATTAATTTTATCATCTTTCCATCCACCAGGGAAATCAGTTCTAATTAAACCGTGATCTCCAGGTTTAGCAGCATCACTTATTAAAATTTCTGTACCATAATAAATTTGAGAAATTCTTGGTAAGGCCAATAAATAACCCAATGCCATTTTAGTTTTTGTAATATCTTCACCTAATTGCGTATAAATACGACTCATATCGTGATTGTCTGGAAATGCCATTATTGCGCTTGGATTTGAATATGAAAAATCATTTGCCAAACCTTCATATATTTTTACCAAACCAGTACCCCAAGTTTCGTCTTCATTTAAACCATCAACAATTGCTTTTTGCATTGGAAAATCCATTGATGATGTTAAGTTAGAACGATATCCGTCTTTATTTTCAGCATCTTTTTGCCAATAGGCAACCAATAATGGATTTGTGCTCCACTCCTCGCCTACAATACTAAAATTTGGGTATTCAGCCATAATTGCTCCTGCCCAATTACTCATAAATTCCTTATCTGGATATGGATAGGTATCTTGTCTTATTCCTCCTAAATCCAAAGTTTCAATCCACCAAATACTATTTTGAATTAAATATTTAGCTAACAAGGGATTCTTTTGATTCAAATCTGGCATTGCAGAAACAAACCAACCTTCATTCATTAATTTACTATCAGCTTTTGAAGCATAAGAATCTTGATTGGTTGTACGTCTGTGGTTTGTTATTATGGTGTTTCCTTCTAAATATTCTTTTTGATAATTTACCCAATTACTTGATGGTAAATCTTTCATCCACCAATGTTCACTTCCAATATGATTTTCAACCTGGTCCATTATTAATTTAATGCCTTTTTCATTGGCTTTTTTTGATAAATTAATATAATCTGCTAAAGTTCCAAAACGAGGATCAACTTCATATAAATCTGTCATAGCATAACCGTGATATGAACTATTTTTCATATCATTTGTTAAAACTGGCGTTGGCCAAATAGCCGTAAAACCCATTTCATCTATATAGTCTAAATGATTTATAATTCCTTTTAAATCACCACCGTGACGACCGTAATCATCTTTTCTATTTATTTTAGTTTCACGCAATCCTTTTACCACATCATTTGAAGTATCGGCATTTGCAAAACGATCTGGGGTTATTAAATAAATAACATCTGAGCTATCAAAACCTTTTCTGTTTTTTGAATTTTCTTTTCGTTGTTTTAACTCGTAATTATAAGAGAAATTATTTCTTTTACCTGCTCTAGCAAAATCAATTGTAAAATTGCCTATTGTTGCTTTTGAAAGATCTACCGTTAAAAATAAATAATTATCATTTTCGGTGTTTTTTACCTCAACAAGTTGAATTGTTTCATTAGCAATTGTTGGTTTGTATTTAGCAATATCTTTTCCATAAATCATAATTTCTAATTGATTATGATTCATATCTACCCACCAATACGGAGGTTCAATTTTATCTATTTTCTGTGCGTAAATATTTAATCCTAAAAACATTAAGATTAAAAAGAATTTAATTTCTTTCATTGTGATTTGTTATTTTAAAACAAAATCCTGCAACTTTTTACAATGATAAAAAATTACAGGATTGTTTGATTAAACTGTTAAAAGTTGGTTTGAAGGAATTATAACTTCCATATTATTTACCATCAATTTAAGTTCTTTTTCAGATTCATTGTAAAATTTACAATCGGTTTGACTTTTGTAAACTTTTAAAACATTTCCTCTAAAATTAATTGTAAACGAGTATGATTTCCATTCTGCAGGAATTTGTGGATTGAATGATAACACACCATTTTCCCAAACACGCATTCCTCCAAAACCTTGAACAACACTCATCCAAGTTCCTGCCATACTTGTAATGTGGCAACCTTCATGAACTTCGTGGTTATAATCATCTAAATCTAAACGTGCAGTTCGTAAATATTGCTCGTAGGCTTTTGGCATTCTATCTATTGAAGCTGCTAAAATTGAATGTACACAGGGTGATAACGATGATTCATGAACAGTTAATGGCTCGTAAAAATCGAAATGACGTTCAACTACTTCTTTGTCAAATTTATCTTCAAATAAGAACATTCCTTGCAAAACATCGGCTTGTTTTATATAACAAGAACGCAAAATTCTATCCCAAGACCATTTTTGATTAATTGGACGTTCAGATTTTGGTAAATCTTTAACCGGAATCAACTCTTTATCTAAAAATCCATCTTGTTGTAAAAACACTTGTTTTTCTTCATCAAAAGGAAAATACATGTTATCTGCAACTTTAATCCACTTATAAGTTTCTTCCCCAGATAAATTGGTTTTCGCAACAATTCGTTTAAAATCTTGTGGATACTTTTCTTCAATCTTATTTAAACATTCAACAGTATATTCAATACACCATTTTGCTAAATAATTGGTATAGAAGTTGTTATTTATATTGTTTTCGTATTCATTTGGACCTGTAACACCTAAAATTACAAATTGCTTTTTTACTTCTGACCAATTAGCCCTTTGATGCCAAAAACGTGAAATTGCAATCATAACTTCCAATCCGTTTTTTACAACGTACTCAAAATCTTGCGTAAAATTAACATAGTTGTAAATTCCATAAACCATTGCTCCGTTACGGTGAATTTCTTCAAAAGTAATTTCCCATTCGTTATGGCATTCTTCACCATTCATAGTAACCATTGGATACAACGCCGCTCCGTTTTTAAAACCTAATTTTTGAGCGTTTTCAATGGCTTTTCCCAATTGATTGTAACGATACATTAATAAGTTTTTTGCAACACTTGCATCTTTTGTAGCCATATAAAACGGTATACAATAAGCTTCTGTATCCCAATAAGTACTTCCTCCATATTTTTCGCCAGTAAATCCTTTTGGGCCAATGTTTAAACGTGCATCTGTTCCCATATAGGTTTGATTTAATTGGAAAATATTAAAACGAATACCTTGTTGTGCTTTAATATCTCCTTCAATTATAATATCGGCAGTTTCCCAAATTGTTGCCCAAGAATCTTTTTGATCTTGAAATAATTGTGCAAAGCCTAAATTTTTAGCCTCTGTAACATTTTTAAAACCAGCTTCAATTAAATTACCTTTTTCATAATTTAACGAACTTACGTATGATGCGAATTTATAAATTGTAGCTGTTTCTCCTTGAGATACTTTTAATTTATAAGTATAGGTCAAAGCTTTTTCTTCAATTATTGATATGTGAGTTGCAGCAACATTTTTTCCATTAATAGCAAAATCAACTTCCATAGCTGTTGCAACATGAAATTCAGTTTTTAGTGTTTTCGCTAAAATACACCCTTGGTTAACTCCTTCAACAATTTTTAATGTTTCCCAAAAATATTCGTTATAATTAGAATCTTCGTTTTCAATACCAGCATCTAAATAAGGTGAAAAAGTAATTTCTCCAGAAAAATTAACTGCTTTTATTGAATACTCAATAGCTCCAACTTCGTTATATTTTACACTAATAAAACGTTTTGCATGTACTTCAATTTCTTCACCAGTTGGGAGTATTGCTTTAAAAGAACGGCCTAACCAGCCTTCTTTCATATTTAATTCTCTTCTGAAATTAGAAATTTTGCAAACATTTAAATCTAAATTAGTTGCATTAATTTGAATACGAATTCCAATCCAATTTGGTGCATTTAAAACTTTAGCAAAATATTCTGGATAGCCGTTTTTCCACCAACCAACACGTGTTTTATCTGGATAATAAATTCCTCCAATATAACTTCCTTGAAAAGTTTTACCTGAGTAATCTTCTTCAAAATTAGCTCGTTGTCCCATAGACCCATTTCCAATACTGAATAAACTCTCAGAAGCTTCAACATTTTCCACATTAAAACCTTCTTCAATAATGGCCCATTCATTTGGAATAATATAATTCTTGTTCATTTTTCTAATTGATTAGATTTTTTAAAAAATCGTTTGTAAAACCTGTAGTATCTTTTAATATATACGTGGCTTTCTTTAATAATTCTGCATCACCAATTCCAATACTTACCATATTTGCTGCATTTGCAGCTTCAATTCCTGCAATGGCATCTTCTACCACAATACAGTTTTCAGGTTTCATCTGTAATTTTTGAGCACCTATTAAAAATACTTCTGGATCTGGTTTTGCTTTTGAAACATCATTTCCATCTACTATTGCTGAAAATCTATTTAAAAGACCCACTTTTTCTAAAATTAATGGTGCATTTTTACTTGCTGAACCCAAAGCATATTTTATGTTATTTACATCTAAATAATCCAACAAATTACTAATCCCTGGAAGAATTTCATCCGCTGTCATTTTATTTACATAGCTTAAATATTCTTCGTTTTTCTTTATTAATAATGATTGTTTTTGGTCTTCAGTTAATGCTACTTTACCTATTTCTAATAAAATTTCTAGAGATCTTACTCTACTTACTCCTTTTAATAATTCGTTATGCGCTTCGGTAAATTCAAATCCTAATGAATTTGCTAAATTTCGCCAAGCTAAAAAATGATATTTTGCGGTATCAACAATAACACCATCTAAATCAAATATAAATGCTATTTCTTTTTTCATTTTTATAATTTTATTACTACTTCGTCATCAACATCTTTCACTTTTACAACTAATACTGCTGCAATTAAAAGTGAAACACCACTTAAAACTAATGCATAAATTGGATTACCTCCATATAAATATTCTACCATAGGACCACCAATTAAAGCATTTATAATTTGTGGTAACACAATAAAGAAGTTGAAAATTCCCATATAAACACCCATTTTTTTAGCAGGAATAGAACCAGCTAAAATGGCATAAGGCATTGCTAAAATACTTGCCCAAGCAATTCCGACACCAAACATAGATAAGAATAACCAGTTTTCATTTGGCACAAAATAAATTGAAATTAGTCCCAATCCACCTAAAACCAGCGAAACAGCATGTGTTAATTTTCTACCTATTTTTTTTGCTATAGCAGGTAAAAAGAAGGCGTACACCGCAGAAACTGCATTATAAACTCCAAATAATATTCCTACCCAATCTCCCGCTACTTGATATTGTGTTCCGTGATCATCTAATGATAAGCCATAAATATGATGTGCTATTGCTGGAGTTGAAAATACCCACATACCAAATAAACCAAACCATGAGAAAAATTGAACAGAGCTCAATTGTCTCATTGTTAATGGCATTTTCTTAAAATCGGTAAAAATATCAAATATGCTAGATTCTTTATCTACAATTTCTTCCTCTTCAGTTTGAAATTGAGCAACTTCATCAGGCGAATATTCTTTTGTTGTAAATACTGTAACTAAAATACTTGTAACTAAAACTGCGGCTCCAATAATGAATGATAATAATAGATTGGTTGGAACTTCTCCTGGTTGAGATTCATTTAAAATACCAAACCAGTTTGTTAAAACATATGGTAACCATGAACCTATTACGGCTCCAATACCAATTAGAATTGTTTGAACACTAAAACCTAACGTTCTTTGATCTGAAGGTAAAATATCTGCAACTAGCGCTCTAAAAGGTTCCATTGCAACATTAAATGAAGCATCCATAATCATTAACATACCTGCACCAACCCACAAAGCGGGCATAAATGCTGTAAACATATCGGCATTTGGCATTAAAATTAATCCCATAGATGCTAATAATGCTCCTGTTAAAAAATAAGGACGTCTTCTCCCAAGTCTTGTCCAAGTTCTATCACTATAATAGCCAATTATTGGCTGAACAATTAAACCTGTTAAAGGAGCAACAATCCAAAACCAAGATAGTTCGTGAACATCTGCACCAAAAATTTGTAATATTCTACTGGCATTGGCATTTTGCAAAGCAAAACCCATTTGAATTCCCAAGAACCCGAAACTCATGTTCCAGATATCCCAGAAACTTAGTTTCCGTTTTTCCATTTATGATAGTATAAAATATTAATATGGTTTAAAGCGAAATACTTTAAACATTATTTTGTGTGAAGTGTGAAAAATAGTAGTTGTAAAATTACTTTTACCAGACAAATATATAAATATAAATTTAAGTTTTATTTATTTGATGTGAGATTTTTTAGTTAAAAAATCTAGTTTTCAGTACTATAACCTTTGAGTTATTAGAAAAAAAATGCTGTCTTTTTTACTCTTAAAGCTAATTTAAGCCTTTTAAAAAAGGATTTTATGAATTAATTGTAGATTTTCTAACTTTTAAATTAGTAGAAATTACTTCTTTTTGAAAAGCTTCTGGAGCAGTATGTTCAATTCTATTTATTAACAATTCTGCAGCATGTTGCCCCATTAAAAATCCGTGTTGTACAACTGAAGTTAGTGGTGGCGATGTAAATTCTGATATTAAACCACTAGTAAACCCAATAATTGCAATATCTTCTGGAATTGCCAAACCTCTTTCCTTGGCGACTTTTAAGGCATTTGCAGCATAAATTTCATTTACAGCTAAAATTGCATCAGGAGGATTTGGAACATTAATAACTTTTTCAATTTGTTCGTATAAATTTTTATTATCCTCAATTCTATATATCAAACTCTCATCAATAGTAACACCTTTGGCTACTAATGCCTTTAAATAGCCTTCTTTTCTTAAAGCTCCAACTGATATATAGTCTTGCGTAGTAAGTAATGCAACTCTTTTTGCACCTAAATCAATTAAATGTTCGGTTGCTTGAAAAGCACCTCCAACATCATCAATTATTACTTTATCACATTGTAAATCTTCAATAATTCTATCAAATAAAACTAGAGGAAAATCATCTTTTATTAAATCTTCAAAGTGCTTAAAGTTTTGGGTTTCTTGTGTTTCTCTGGCAATTGACACAATTAAACCGTCAATACTTCCGTTTGTTAAAACCGAAATATTTGAAACCTCTTTTTTATAAGATTCGTTTGAGATACAAACCATTACACTATAGCCATGTTCATTGGCGTATTTTTCAATTCCATCAATTACTTGTGAGAAAAAATGATGCACTATTTCTGGAACAATTACACCTATCACAGATGTTTTCTGATTACGTAATTGAAGTGCTAAACTATTAGGTTTATAATTATAAAAATCAGCAAAAGCTTTTATCCGTTCACGAACATCTTCACTTATTTCGTGACTATCTTTTAATGCCTTTGAAACCGTTGAAATTGATACTCCAAATTCTTTTGCTATTTTTTTTAAAGTTATTCTAGGCTTCATTCTATTTTTTAAGGCTTTTTTAATATGTTACAAATATACTATTATATGCATAGAAATCGAAATTATAAATTTATTTACACAATTTTAATTCTAAATTATCAAGGTTATACACCAAATTGATAATTTTTACCAAAAAAGTTAAAAAAAAGTTAAACAACTCTAACGTTAGAGTTAAAAAGTTATAAACACGAAAACGTTTGCGTAACTTTATAAATAGTGTTAAATCTAAGTTAAGTTCTTAACTTCACAGTGTGAAATGTAATAAAATAGTACAAATTTTTTAAACAAACCTTAATTATTAATTAACTTAAAATAGATGAAAAATTTTAGAATTTTTTTGTTTAACGTCATACTTCTATTTCCTGTTATAATGTTTGGTCAACAAACTATAACTGGAAAAGTTACAGAAGCAACAGGAAATACAGCATTACCTGGAGTTGGCGTTATAATTAAAGGAACTGCTAGAGGTTCAGCAACAGATTTTGACGGAAACTATACAATAGACAACGTTAAAACTGGAGACGTATTAGTATTTTCTTTTGTAGGATTTAACTCAAAAGAAATTACTGTTGGAAATAACACAACAATTAATGTTGCTTTAACAGAAAGTACTGAAACATTAGATGAAATAGTTTTAATTGGTTACGGTACAACAACTGTTAAAGATGCAACAGGGTCTGTTTCTGCTGTTACTGAAAAAGACTTTAACAAAGGTAACATTGTTACACCTGCAAGTTTAATTACTGGTAGAGTAGCTGGTGTGAACGTAACAAGTGATGGTGCTCCTGGTGGTGGTAGTACTATTAGAATTAGAGGAGGCGCATCATTAGGTGCATCCAATGATCCTTTAATTGTAATTGATGGATTACCTATTTCAAATTCAACCGTAGGTGGATCAACTTCAGTTCTTGCTTCAATAAATCCAAATGATATTGAATCATTTTCTGTGTTAAAAGATGCATCTTCAACTGCAATTTATGGTTCTAGAGCATCAAATGGTGTAATTATTATAACAACTAAAAAAGGGAAACAAACTTTTCAGGTTGATGTGAATTTTAAAACCAGTTACCAAACTTTGGCAAACAAAATTGATGTATTTAGCGCTGATGAGTACCGATCTTTAATTGCGGACAGAGTTGCAGCAGGTCAAACTGGAATTAGTATTGATCAATTAGGAAATGCAAATACTGATTGGCAAGATGAAATTTATCAACAAAAACTTACGTTTGATCAAAATATTTCTTTAAGCGGTGCTTTATTAGAAAATATGCCAGCAAGGTTATCTTTTGGTAACACACAACAGCCTGGTTTACGTAAAACTTCAAAATTTGAAAGAACTTCAGTTACCTTAAATTTAAATCCAACATTTTTTGATGAAAGTTTAAAAGTTAATTTAAATGCAAACGTAAGTTCTGAAAAAAATAGATTTGCTGATGGTGTTGAAGGTTCAGCTTTATATTTTGATCCAACACAACCTGTATATGACGAAACTTCTCCTTTTGGAGGATTTTTTGAATATCACACTGCAGGTGAGCCAAACAACGCTCCTAGAAACCCTGTAGCTAGCTTAATGCAAAGAAATAATTCTGGTATTGTTGATAGAGTATTTGGTAATCTTGAATTTGATTACAAATTTAATTTCTTACCTGAATTAAGAGCAGTTTTAAATTTAGGTTACGACAGATCAACTGGTAGTGGTTCAAATATTTTATCAGACCAAAGTATTAATGGTTTTAGAACAGCTATCAATACTCCATTCTTAGGTTCAGCTTCTTATTACACAAGTGAAAGAAAAAACACCTTATTAGATGCTTATTTTGTATATAATAAAGAATTAGGAAATGTAAATGTTGAAGCAACTGCTGGTTATTCTTACCAAAAATTTGAAGGAGAAGACTTTAATACTGGAAATACAATAGATCCAGATGCAGTTTCTGATGTGAATACACATCCAGATGTTGTATTAATTGGTTTCTTTGGAAGAACTAATTTAAGTTTCTTTGATAAATACCTTTTAACATTATCTTACAGAAGAGATGGTACTTCAAGATTTAATAAAGACAACCGTTGGGGTAATTTCCCAGCTGCAGCAATTGCGTGGAAAATTAATGAAGAAGATTTCTTAAAAAATTCTAACGTTATTTCTACATTGAAATTAAGATTAGGTTGGGGTATTACAGGACAACAAGATATTCCTGCATCTTATGCATATTTAGGAAGACACGTAACTGGTGATGCTGTTTCTCAATATATATTTGGAAACACTCCAATTATAGTTGGAATTCCTCAATCTCGTTTTGAAGATATTAAATGGGAAGAAACAACAACATATAACGCAGCATTTGATTTTGGATTATTCAATGACAAAATTAATGGTTCATTAGAAGTTTATTTAAAAGAATCTAAAGATTTATTAGCAAACGTTGCAGTAGCCGATGGTTCTAACTTTAGCAATGCAGGTTGGCAAAATATTGGTCAATTTACATCAAAAGGTATTGAATTTTCAATTGGTGCTGATGTTGTTGCAAATGATAACTTTAACTGGAATTTAAACTACAACGTAAATGTGAACCGTACACAAATTGATCAACTTGCTTTTGGTCAAGATATTGAAGTTGGAGGAATTGCAGGTGGTACTGGATCTAGAATTCAATTACACAGAGAAGGTTTCTCACCATATTCATATTATGTGTACAAACAACTATATGATGTTAATGGAGCTCCAATTGAAGGTGCTTATGCAGACATTAATCAAGACGGTTTAATCAATTCTAGCGATAAATATATTTATAAAAAACCAAACGCAGACTTTACAATGGGATTACAATCAAGTATGAATTATAAAAACTTTGATTTATCATTTAATTTAAGAGCAAGCATTGGTAATTACATGTATAATAACCTAAATTCAGAAAGAGCTCAATACAATAAATTACAGGAGGTAACAGCATTAGCAAACGTACCTGTTTCAGTTTTAGAATCAAATTTTGTTGAAACAAGTAATGTACTTATTTCTGATTACTTTATTGAAAATGCTTCTTTCTTAAAAATGGACAATGTAACATTTGGTTATACTTTTAATAAATTTAACAAAGGTTTATCTAGTATTTACTTATGGGGTGGTGTTCAAAATGTATTTACAATTACAAATTATAGTGGTTTGGATCCAGAAATTTTTGGAGGAATTGATAATACAATATATCCAAGAGCAAGAACTTTCATGATGGGAGCTAACCTTAAATTTTAATAAAAAACACGAAAATGAAAACAAAATATATACATAAATTTTATTTCTTTTTGGGATTTCTTTTCATTCTTAGTGCTTGTACTAATGATTTGGATGTAATTCCAAAAGATGATGACGAATTTTTATCTGAAGATTTTTATGCCAATCCTAATTCATATAAACAGGCATTAGCAGGAATTTACGGTAATCTTTCTTTAACAGGAACTAGCGGTTCAGGATCTTCAAACTTACAAGGTATTGATGCAGGAACTAGCCAATATGCCAGAACATTATGGTATTTACAAGATTTAGCTGCAGATGAGCCAATTTGGTCTTATGAAAATGATGAAGGTGGTGCTGTAAAAGAAATTCAAAGAAATACTTGGGGACCAAACAATACAATTTTATTAGGTTTCTTTAGTAGAGCAATGTATACTGTTGCTTTAACAAATGATTTTTTAAGACAATCATCTCCTGAAGCATTAGAAGCTAGAGGTCATACTTCAAAAGTTGGAAATGATATTGTTGCCTACAGAGCCGAAGCTAGATTGTTAAGAGCATTGGCATATTACCACTTAATGGACTTATTTGGTAAAGCAGCTTTTGTAACAGAAAATGATCCTGTTGGAGTTTATCAAGGACCACAATATAATAGAGCTCAGTTATTTGATTTTATTGAATCAGAGCTATTAGATATTGAAGGAGATTTAGTAGCTCCACAACAAAACGAATATGCACGCGCTGATAAAGCTGTTGCATGGACAATTTTAGCTAAAATTTATTTAAATGCTAATGTTTATATTGGACAAGATAAAAATACAGAATGTATTACTTACACTAAAAAAGTAATTGGAGGTGGATTCTCTTTAGCATCTGATTATGGTTTAAACTTTTTAGCCGATAACGATTTTAATGAAGCAGGTAAAAATGAAATAATTTTCCCGCTTGTTTGTGACGGTATTGTTACTCAAAATTATGGAGCAACAACTGTAATTATTAACGGTGAAGTTGGAAGTTTAGAAAGTAATACTGCTGAGCTTGGAGCCCAAGGTTGGGGTGGTGCATTAAGAGTTAGAAAACAATTTTCTAATAAATTTTTAAATGGTGATGTTCCTTTAACTGATGATAGAAATACATTAATTACAGCTGGAAGAACTGCTGATATTGTTGATGTTGGAGATAGAGACTCTGGATTTATTATTACTAAATTCAAAAATGTAACATCAACAGGAGAAGCTGGTCCAGATCCAACATTTGTGGATACTGATTTCCCTATGTTTAGATTAGCAGATATTTATTTAATGTACGCAGAAGCAGTTGTAAGAGGTGGTGCTGGTGGATCTATGACTGATGCAGTAAATTATGTAAACTTATTAAGAAACAGAGCTCATTCAGCAACAATTTCAGCTTCAAGCTTAACTTTACCTTTCTTAATTGACGAAAGATCAAGGGAATTATACTGGGAAGGACACAGAAGACAAGATTTAATAAGATTTGGATTATACACAGGTGGAAATTACAATTGGGCATTTAAAGGTGGTAGCGCTAGCGGAATTGCTTTACCAAGTCATTTAAATGTATATCCAATTCCTGCTAACAATATGGCAGCGAATCCAAATTTAACTCAAAACCCTGGTTATTAACATTTAATTATATTTAAGATGAAAAACATATTTAAATTTTTGTTGTTTACAATCTTTGCTTTCACTGTAATTTCATGTGATAACGAAGATCAAGAACAACTAACAATAACACCAGTAGGTGCTGGTGAGATAACTTCTCCGGAAACAGGATCTAATTATATTTTAAATCCTGAGGAGAGTCAAACAAATCCTATTTTAACTATTACTTGGAATGCTGCAGATTATGGAGTACCAACAGGAATCAGTTATAAAGTAGAGTTTGCAAAAACGGGAACAAGTTTCAGTGAGCCTACCACAATAAGTTCAACAACAAATACATTTATAACACTAAATGTTGGTGAACTTAATGGTGCAGCTGTTGGAAGTGGCTTATCTCCTTTTGTTGAAGATGGTATAGATATTAGAATTACATCAACCATTGGATCATTAGGTAGCACACCTCAAGTTTCAGACATCGTTACAATATTTGTAACTCCATTTACAACAGATTTACCTACCATTGCAGTACCTGGTAACCACCAAGGATGGGATCCTGCAAGTGCTCCTTTATTAGCATCTTCAGGTTTTGGTAAAACTGATTATGCAGGATATGTTTGGTTAGATGGTGGACATAAGTTTATTGCACCAAATGAAACTGGAGGTTTCTTCTGGGGAAATACCGATTGGGGATGGGACGGAACTAATGCAGGTGTTCTTGTTGAACAAGACGAAAAAGATTTAGAAGCAACAGCCGGTTATTACTATATTGAAGCAGATACTGATAAGCTAACTTACAAAGAATCTGCTGTAAACTGGGGTATTATAGGTGAAGCAACTCCAACAGGATGGGATAGTGACACTGACTTAGTTTATGATGCTGCTACTAAAACACTTTCTGTAGACATTAATATGGTAAACGGAAAAGGTTGGAAATTTAGAGGAAATAATGAATGGGGTAGATTTGAATTTGGTTCATTTAATGCAGATGGATTCTTACAAGCTGGAGGTGACTTTACATTTGACCAACCATCAGGAAACTATCATATTGTATTAGACCTAAGTAAACCAAGAGAATATAGCTATACAGCTACTCCTAATTAGTAAATTAAAATTGAAAAATATGAAATATATATATAAAATTGTATTGCTTTCTTTTGTTTTCCTAGGACTTACATCATGTGATGAAAATGAAAACTTTGAGATTTTACCTCCTCAAGATGGCATTACTCTAAATAGTCCTATTGATGGATCATCAATAGCACTTATTGATACTAACGAACAAAATCCAGGGTTAACTGTTAGCTGGAATTCTGCTAACTTAAAAGATTCTGGCGCCACTTATAATGTTGAAGTTGCTTTAACTGGAACAGATTTTTCTGCTCCAACCGTTATTGGTTCTACAACAAATATGACTTTACATTTAACTGTTGAAGAATTAAATAATTTAGCTTTAGATGTATTACAAATACCTGCGGAAAGTGAAGCTTCAATTGAAATTAGAGTTACTTCAGGTGATTTTATTTCAAACAAAGTGTCTGTTTTACTTACTCCATATAAAATAGAATTTACAGAGTTATTTTTAGTTGGAAGTTTAACAAATTGGAAACCAGAAGAATCGTTACCAATGACAAGAACAGGTTTTAATGAATTCTTAATAACTATTGATTTAGCTGATGGTGATGAATTTAAATTTTTACCTCAAAATACAGGTTGGGATGGCGATTTTGGTGAAGATCCAAATAATCCAGGTAAACTTGTAGAAGAAGGTGAACAAAATATTGCAGGATATCCTGCAGGAAAATATGATGTTACCGTAAATTTAAATGACTTTACTTTCAATTTAAAACCAATTCTAGCACCAGAAAATTTATATTTGGTAGGTTCTATAAATGGTTGGGACAATGCAACTGCGCTACCTTTATTCAAAAGCGGAGAAAATACATTTTCTATTGTTGTAGATTTACCTGATGGTGCTGAATTCAAATTTTTACCAACACAAGGAAGTTGGGATGGTGATTGGGGTGCAGACAAAAATAATGCAGGTTCAATTGTACAAGATGATGAAGACAATATTAAAGGATATACTGGCAAGTATTTAGTTACTGTAGATTACAATAATTTAACCTACAAATTAACACCTGTTGGAAGTTTATTTACTGTAGGATCAATTAACGGTTGGAATAATGGTGCAGCTTTACCAATGGCTGAAGCTAGTTTAGGAATATTTACTATTGTTTTAGATTTACCTGATGGTGCAGAGTTTAAATTTTTACCAAACAACGGAAGTTGGGATGGTGACTGGGGAGCTAGCAAAACTGAGGCTGGTAGAATTGTACAAGATGATGAAGACAATTTAAAAGGCTACGAAGCTGGTAAATATGTTGTTGCAGTTAATTACAATACTTTATCATACACAGTTTCAAAAATTAATGCTATTCCTGCTAATTTATTTTTAGTTGGTGCTTTTAACGGATGGAGCAATACTGCAGGAAATCCTAAATTTACTCAAACATCAGCCGGTGTTTTTGAAATTACACAAGCTTTAAGCGCTAATGATGAATTTAAATTTGTTCCTGTGGCTGGAAGCTGGGGAGATGATTTTGGTGAAAGCAAAGTTGCTTCTAAAGTTCTTGAACAAAATGATGAAAATAACTTGAAAGTAACTACTGGTGGTAATTACAAAATTACAGTAAACTTCAACAAAGGAAATATATCCGTTGTAAGTTTATAAGAAGTATAAAAGGTTATCATTAAAAATGATAACCTTTTATAACAATTTTTAAAAGCCAGAATGTTATTCTGGCTTTTATTTATAAAAAAATAAACACAATAATATGAAAATCAGATTATTACTACTACTAATTATTCCTTACATTACTTTTTCACAAGTAACCACTACTCCAAGTATTCCAATTACTACGAGTTCAATAAAACTAACTCTAAACACAACAGGAACTGAATTAGAAGGAATTACTGGTGATATTTATGCGCATACTGGAGTAACAATAGACAATACTAGATGGCAAAATGTTATTGCTGAATGGGGTGTAAATACGCCAAAAGCTAAATTAACTAAAAGCACAACTAATTCAAATATTTATACAATTGATATAACTCCTGACGTGTATTCATTTTATAATGTTGAATCATCAAAAAAAATAACTGAAATTTGTGTTGTTTTTAGATCTGCTGACGGCACTAAACAAACTAGGCCAGATATTTTTATACCTTTATATGAAGCAGGGTTAAATGTTGCTTTTACAAGCCCTTCAAATGGAAGTGTATTTAATTTAAATTCTGTAACCACAATTTCTGCAGAATCTTCAATAGACGCAAACCTTGAAATTTTTGTAAATGGCGTTTCTAAAAAAACAATAGCTAATTCCAAAACAATTTCAACTCCATATACATTTTTAAGCTCAGGAAATTATACACTTAAAGTAAAAGCTACAAGTGCTACAGAAACTAAAGAAACTGAAATTTCAGTATATGTAAAATCACCAACTCAAGTTGCTGCAATTCCAGCAAATGCAAAAAAAGGAGTTAATATAAATAATGATAATACAGTAACTTTTGTTTTAGAAGCTCCAAATAAAAACTCGGTTTTGTTAATAGGTGATTTTAACAATTGGGAAAATAATACCCAATACCAATTAAAAAAAGACACTTCAAATCCAGATTTATTTTGGATAACTTTAAACAATTTAGACCCAAATACAGAATATGCTTATCAATATTTAGTTGATTACACTATTAAAATTGCTGATCCATATTCAGAAAAAATATTAGATCCTTGGACAGATCAATACATAAAATCAGGAAATTACCCAAATCTAAAAGCCTACCCTACTAACTTAACTACAGGTTATGTTTCTACATTTTTAATAAATGAACCTATATATTCATGGAATGTTTCAAACTTTATAAAACCATCACAAAATAACTTAATTATTTACGAATTACACCTAAGAGATTTCACAGAATCTGATTCTTACAATGAAGCTTTAACTAAACTTGATTATTTAAAAAATTTAGGAATAAATGCTATTGAATTGATGCCAATAAATGAATTTGAAGGAGCTGATAGTTGGGGATACAATCCTGCATTATATATGGCTTTAGATAAGGCTTATGGTACAAAAAATGATTTTAAAAAATTTGTAGATGCTTGCCATGAACGTGGAATAGCTGTTTTAGCTGATGTAGTATTTAACCATTCTTACGGACAATCTCCACTACTTCAAATGTATTGGGATGCTGCAAATAATAAACCCGCTGCTGACAATCCTTGGTACAATCAAAATCACAATTTAGTAGATAATACAAATGCACATTGGGGTTACGATTTTAACCATGAATCAACCTATACAAAAAATTTCTTTAAAGATGTTTTAAGTTATTGGATGAATGAATACAAAATAGATGGTTTTAGATTTGATTTTACAAAAGGTTTTTCTAATACATTATATTATGGAGCAGACAATTGGGCAAGTGCCTATGATCCATCAAGAATAGCAATTTTAAAAAATTATGCTAGTCATGTTTGGAGCAATAATCCTACAAATAAACCCTATGTTATTTTTGAGCATTTATCAGAAAATTCAGAAGAAAAAGAGTTAGCTAATTTTGGAATTATGCTTTGGGGAAATCTGAATCATAATTACAACCAAAATACAATGGGCTTTTCATCAGATGCTGATATTAATTGGATTTCATATAAACAAAGAGGATGGAATTTACCTAATTTAGTTGGCTACATGGAAAGTCATGATGAAGAACGGTTAATGTATAAAAACCTTCAATATGGAAATAGCAATGCTACATACAATGTTAAAGATTTAAACACAGCACTTTCTCGTCAAGAATTAGCTGGTTTATTCTTTTTTACAATTCCTGGTCCAAAAATGATTTGGCAATTTGGAGAATTAGGTTATGATGTGAGCATAAATGATCCTGGAAGAGTTGATAGAAAACCTATCAGATGGGAATATTTTGATAATTCGAATAGAAAACAAATTTATAATACTTGGGCAACTTTAAATGAATTTAAAAAACAACAACCAGTTTTTAATACAACCGATTTTACATTAAATGTAGGGTCTTTAACAAAAACAATTTTATTAAAACACAGCTCAACAGACGTTGTAATTGTTGGTAATTTTGATATTGTTTCTAAAACTATTATTGCTCAATTTTCAAAAACTGGTACTTGGTACGAATATTTTACTGGAGAAGAAAAAAATATTGTAAATACCTCAACTTCAATAACTTTAAATCCAGGAGAATATAAAATGTATTCATCTGTTAAACTATTAGATCCTAGAGGAGGAACTGCTAATGACGATAGCGATGGTGATGGTATAGTGGACACAAAAGACTTATGTCCCAACACACCATTGGGATCTCAAGTAAACGCAACAGGTTGTCCTATATTTAGTTTACCAGCATCTAACTTTACAGTAACAGCTATCAGCGAAACCTGTCCTAATAAAAACAACGGACAACTAAAAATTACGGCACAAGAAACCTATCCGTATGTAGCGAGTATTAACGGTACTGCTTATAATTTTACCAATAATAGTTTAACGGTTAATAATTTACAGCCAGCTACCTACAATGTATGCATTACAGTAACTGGAAAAACGTATGAACAATGTTATATTGTTAAAATAGATCCTGGAAAAACGGTTTCAGCTAAAACTAGCGTTGCTGCTTCAAAAGTTGAAATTACAATGGAACAAGGAACTGCGCCGTTTAATGTGTTTGTAAATAATCAACAAGTATTACAAACCTCAGCACCTTCTTTTTCAGTATCAATAAAACAAGGCGATTTACTTCAGGTAAAAACAGCTGTAGATTGTGAGGGAGTATTTTCTAAATCAATTAATTTATTGGAAAATATTGTTGCCTATCCAAATCCAACAAATGGTCAATTTGAAATTACGTTGCCAACAACTGAAAAGGAAATAACCATAGGTTTATACAATACGTATGGACAATTACTATCAAAACAAACCTATCCAATTATTTCAGGAAAAGTACAGTTATCTATTGATAATAAACCGGCAGGATTGTATCTTGCAAAGGTTTATTTAGATAATCCTATTACACTTAAAATAGTTAAAAAATAAAATAACTTAACGAATGAAAAAACTTTTATATACAATTGCATTAACGAGTATTTTAATTTCTTGCGGCGGCGGTGGCGGCGGAGATACCCCTCCAGATCCTGTAGAAACAAATGAGGCTCCATCAACACCAACACTAACATATCCAACAAATAATATGTTATGCATAGATAATTCGGTGCCATTTACTTGGAATGTTTCATCAGATCCTGAAGGAAATACAATTACATACCAAATACAAGTAGCCAAAGACAATCAATTTTCTCAAATTGCACATACTTTAACAAGTACAACTGCGGCTCAAACAATTGCATTAGAGAAAGGGGTTGCTTATTATTGGAGAGTAAAAGCTACAGATAGTAAAAATGCATCCAGTAATTATTCCTCAACATTTCAGTTTTATACAGAAGGAACAGGAGTAACCAATCATTTACCTTTTGCACCAGTACTTGTAAAACCAGTATTAAATGCAACTGTACAAACAGCTACAGCTACATTAGAATGGACCGCTAGTGATGTGGATACTTCTGATGCGTTAACCTATGATGTATATGTTGGAACATCCAATCCGCCAACAGCAAAACTAGGGGATAATATCTCGGCAAATTCTTTAACCGTGTCTGTGAACGCTTCAACCAATTATTACTGGAAAGTTGTTGTGAAAGACAATAAAGGCGGTCAAACAATTGGGCAAATTTGGAACTTTGTAACGGATTAA
>NZ_FOZP01000013.1 GCF_900116115.1 Lutibacter maritimus
AATTTGGACTCAAAAAAACTATTAAATCTATAAGCATTGCTCAGAAAATGATTAAACAAGCTGTACAAATTTATAATAATGAAAGATTACATTGGAGCCTGGATCTTAATACGCCACAAAATGTTCACCAAAATTATAACCAACAAAAATATAAATCATATGCAAAAAAATCAGCGTAGGAATATTGGTAAGTTTTTTAAAACCCACAGGGATTTTTTTGAAAAAACTTATCAATGTTCCGGTAATTTGACTATTTTTAATCCTAATTTTTAACCAAAAAATGGTCAACCTATTTCAGGACAAGACACTTCACTTTGAAGTCCTTAATTCTAGTTTTTTAAGTTATAAAAAGTTGAACTATCTAACACACAAAAAAAATATTTTAATAAGAAAATAAAGTTCTAAAATCACTTCTACTCTATTTGAAAAATTTGAGCATTTATGATTTAAATATTGTAATGGAAAAATTGAGCAATGAAATCGGAAAAAACTCATTGAAACGAAAAGATTGAGCAAAATGTCGGAATTGAGCATTGAAACGGAAAAATTGAGCACAATAACGGATTGAGAAGTGAACCGAAAAAGTTCATAAGAAAATTGAATCTAAATAGATAAATTCTAGATTTTAAAAAATTAAACCGATTTGAGTATTGAATTGAAAAAGTATTTAAGACAAATTTTAACTAATTGATAAATACAGAATTTTATAATATTTACGGTACGACTTTTTAGCACCAGAATTAAAAGCCGCTACAAGCAACACCGTATAACCAAAATTGTTTTTTATCGTAAAATAGAATGTTTCTTAATATTAATTTTATTATTTTTATCAAACAAAAAAATTGCAAAACAAATCACAACTTTAGTTATACAAACACGTTGCCAAATATAGCGGAGATAAATTTCGGTTAGATTGAAGATATTATATAGTGGAGTCCAGAACCCACTCTTAAAAAACGGGGTGAAACCGAAAAACCTTAAGTAGGAAAATTTTAATTTTAAAAAAATGAATTGGTATTTAAAAGTATTAAAACAGTATGCAGATTTTAATGGCAGAGCAAGAAGGACAGAGTATTGGATGTTTGTTTTATTCAATATGATATTTGCAATTATTGCAATGGTATTAGATAATGTTCTTGGAATAGCTATAGGAGAAATCGGATACGGACCTTTATATGGTATATATACAATAGCTATGATTATACCTAGTTTGGCTGTTGGAGTAAGAAGACTTCACGATGTAGGAAAAAGTGGTTGGATGATGCTAATTGCATTAATTCCGATAATTGGTGCTATTTGGCTTTTTGTATTAATGGTTACAGATGGTAACTCTAGCGAAAATCAATACGGATTGAATCCAAAAGAAATTATAGCCTCTTAAAAAAATTGTTGATTTATGATAAAACTCCCTTTAAATATGAGAAGTAATATTTAACTTTAAAAGGGGTTTACTCCTAACAATTTTAAGAAAGAATCAAATCAAATGAAAAGCTACATTAGGCAACAACTCATAAAATTTATGCTTAAATTTGAACTAGTACAAAACGACAAACATTCTAACAAACCGATTTGCTACCACCGAAAAATCTCCGATTTTTAGGCGCACAAATCTTATAAAAACTCGTTAGGCAAAATGCTGAAAAAAACTTCCGTCATATTAATATTCTCACTGACATTTATAAGTTGTTCAGTTTTATTTGATTCCTACAAATCAGAAATAGACGGTGTTTATATTCCAAAAAACTTGGATGATGCTATTCTCGAAGTTGATAAATTTTACAGTGATTCTTTAAAAACAGAAATAAAGAAACTAAACGAGAGTGAATTCGTAGGCGATTATCATTTCGGAACTGGACTTTGGATAAGAAACAATTGGAATTTGTGGTCAGGTTCACGATTGGGACGTTTTTTTAAAAGAAATGGAATTAAACACCCTGATGATATGTCAAGCATCATTTTGGTAAGTTATCACCGTAAATTGACTGGAAAAGAAATAGAATTTAAAACACAGGTAGCCGAATACAAGCAATCTTGGAGAGAATCAAAAAAGATGTATGACCTTGCCAAATTACCTAAAAAATCAAAATATCCAGCAGATAGTTTAGAATTTGGATACACAAAAGGATATTGGCATAAGGATAAAACTTCTCTTCTACATTTTCAGACCAATTCAAAAACCGATTCCCTATGGATATATGACTATCTGTACGGATGGAAAAAAATAAACCAGGAAACAGCAAAAAAACTAAAAGCTCCTAATTACGAAACTGACTCGATTTTAAAGGTAGTCTTTAATAAATAAAGCACATTTGCCTAACACCGGCTATAATCCATTGCTCCAGTTGGTTAATTACACGATTTATTCCTACATTTATAAAATATGATTCCTACTTCGGAAAATCCTGCGGATTTTACTCGCAACGGAATCATAGCCCAACCGTTGGCAACAAGCTAAAATCAGAACGCTAAAAAAATGAAAGAACACGGAATTAAAATTTTATATGGAATTTTAGCAGTTGGAATTATAGTTTCTATCTTCCATATTTTTAATGACAAAAATGGTTCTGGGTTAGGAAATGTAATTGACACTTTTACGATTACATCAATAGTTCTGTTTCTTTCAACAATTGTATTTATTTTAATATCATTCAAAAAAAACATTCGAAAAATAAGTGTTTGGTTTCTTCTAATTTTAAGTTGTCCACTTGCAATTATGTCAATGACTCATTTGACAAAAGAATATTCTCTGAAAAAAACAGAAACGACAACGCCAAATGAATTTGTTTATAATGTAAAAGTCGACCAGAAAACTTATGAACTTGATAAAATCAAAACTCAAAAATTAGTTGACAGTTTAATAAAAGTTAAAACAGTTCGAAGACCAGCAGAATTAGCTTTGAGATATTTTAACGGAAAAACATATAACGACACAATCGAAAGAGATTGGGCAATTGATTTACCTGAAAAAGTTGAGTATAAAGAATCGATTATTGACACATTATTTTACTCGGAAAACGGAAATGAAATTGTAGCAGGATTATTAATAAGCAAAGTCTTTAATGAATATCAAGATTATCCAAAAGGCGGAATTGAATATTTTGGAAAAGGGTTTAGGTTTGACAAAAACGACTTAAAACCGATTAAAATGCTGAAATATTCTGTGACAGGATATGACAATTATAAATCGTGTTCGGAAAGATTAAGGTATTATTATTTAAAAAAAATCGGAACTTATGAAAACGAACAAAATATGAATGACACAAGATTTTTAAACCGAAAATAAAAAAAAGCCAGTTGCCAACACCGTATAAAATTAATTGCTAGTTCTAGCCTACTTACGAAAGTCCTCGCGGACTTTCTATCTGTGATTTATTTGCTAACTTTAGTGCTTAAAACACGCAACTAATCTTATACAATCACGTTCTACGCAATTTGACGGAACAAAATCTAATTATTAACATTTTAAATTTTAAAACAATGAGTAAAGGAAAAGGACAAGGAAACGCTGGCGGATGGCCATCAACAACTGGAAACAAATCTGGAGGAGGAAGAAGTAATGCATCAAGTAAATCTGGTGGAAGTTTAAAAGGTTCTTCTTCTGGTTCAAAAGGAAGTTCAAAAAAATAAAAACTCAAAAACACGGTTAGCAAACCTAATCGTGTGTTTTTTTCTATGAAGAAAATACAAGAATTAAATCCGAGCACAGTTGAACTTTTGGAATTGGAATACAATTATCAACCTGAACTGACCGAAAAACTGGACAACATAAAATCGGAATTTAATCAGGATTTGATTAACGAAATCGTATTGTGGAAAACCAATCGTTACGCTGAATTAAATACTCAAACGCTAAATTTAATAAACAAAATTGACCGAAAAGCGGAATTTATTGACTCGGCTTTAACTGGCGAAATTTTGATGGAATTGCTAAAAACGAAAGGAATTAGATTGCCAATGGCTTCGACAATCTTGAGATTTAGAAATCCAAAAATCTATCAAATTATTGACCAAAGAGTTTACCGACTGATTTATGGAATAGAACTAAAGTTAAAGACAAATATAAATGACAATATCATTCAATATTTGAACTATCTGACTGACTTAAAAAAGGTTTGTGATTTATACCAAATTCCATTCTCTGAATCTGACCGAATTCTGTATGAATATGACAAAATTATGAACTTGGAAAAAATAAAATACTGAATAAAAACTGCGTAGAACAACGTGTATAGCTCATTGCGGCTGAATTCCTAATCGGAATTCATTGCAATTTGCTATCTTCGTTCTACGGCGGAAAATCATAGCTGATTTCCCGCAACGAGCCATACACAAACACGTTGTAAATAATGGTGGACTTCACTCTGAAGTCCTTCATTCTAATATTTTAAATTAGAAAAAGTTGAACTGTCTAAAACACGAAAAAAATATTTTAACGAAAAAATAAAGTTCTAAAATCACTTCTACTCTATTTGACAAATTTGAGTATTTATGATTTATATATTGTAACGGAAAAGTTGAGCAATGAAATCGGAAAAACTCATTGAAACGGAAAGATTGAGCAAAATACTGGAATTGAGCAATAAACCGAAAAACTCATTGAAACGGAAAGATTGAGCATAATAACGGATTGAGCAACGAATCGGAAAAGTTTTTAAGAAAATTGAGTCTTAACCAAGAAATTAAAGTTTCTAAGAAAATGAGCCGAATTGAGATGTGAATCCAAAAAGTATTTAAGACAAATTTTAATTCATAGATAAATTCAAAATATTATAATAATTACGTACGATTTTTTAGCACCAGAATGAAAAACCACTATTTACAACAATGTATAACCAAAATTGTTTCTTTTAGTAAATTAGAATGTTTTGTAATATTTATTTTATTAAATTTATAAAACGAAAAAAATTGCAAACCAAATCACAACTTTCGTTATACTAAACCGTTGGCAAACATTATGAAACTAAATTTGATAAAAACATTCTTATTACTATTTATTTTGACTTCTTATAGTGCAAATGCTTGTGAATGCATTATTATCAAATCGATTGAGAAAGAATTTAAAAGCGCCGACTATGTATTGTCGGGAAAAGTTGTTCAAATAGATTATGTTCAAATATTGCAAGAGAAGGATGGAAAATCAAGAGTATTTACATCCAAATCTCGAGATAAATTTGATATTTTCAAAGGTCGTGTATTGGCAAAAATCACATTTGATTCCATTGAAGTATTTAAAGGAAATAAAAGAAAAAAAGAAGTAATTATTTACACTGGTAGTAGCGGCGGAGGAGATTGTGGTTATTATTTTGAATTGAACGAACAATATTTAATTTATGCCTTCAAAGATAGTTGGGGGACGAAGGAATTACGTGATAATAAAAGAAAACACAAACAAACCTTGTACACTGATAGGTGCACTCGGACTAAGGTTGTTGACTCTGAGGAAATCGAAAAAATCAGATTACTGAAAGAATAAAAACGCTTGCCAACACCTCATATAATTTATGCTTAAATTTGAACTAGCATTAACGACAAACATTCAACAAACGATTTGCCTCGTCCGAAAAATCTCCGATTTTCCAGTCGCACAAATCATATAAAATCACGTTGGCGTGCATTTCGAAAAAATGAAAAAGAAAAAAGTATATTATTTAATTCTATTATTAAGTTTAACAATTTCATTGATTGTCTTTTCTAATTATTCAATCGAAAAAAATTCGAAAAATAAAACTTATTCTGACTCGTCACAAATCGAAAAGAATAAAGTAGGACTTGTTTTAGGAACTTCTAGAACATTAAAAAACGGAACAATAAATTTATATTTTAAGTATCGAATAAATGCTACTGTCGAGCTTTTCAATAAAGGAAAAATTGATTTTATCCTGATAAGCGGAGATAATGGAAATGAAAACTATGATGAACCTTCTGATTTTAAAAACGAGTTAATAAAACTTGGAATTCCTGAAAATAAAATATTTTTAGATTATGCCGGATTTAGAACGCTTGATTCAGTAATTAGAGCAAAAGAGATTTTTGGACAACAGAGTATTACGATTATTTCCCAACAATTTCACAACGAAAGAGCTATTTATTTAGCAGAAAAAAACGGAATAAAAGCAATAGGATTCAATGCTCAAGATGTGTCTGGCAGATATGGAATAAAAGTTAAAACAAGAGAATATTTAGCAAGAACGAAAGTATTTATTGACATCTTATTTGGAGTAAATCCTAAGTTTTTAGGGGAAAAAATTGAAATTAAGTAAAACGACACGCCAACAACGCACATAAAAAATTGCTAAATTCAATTAAAAGAATGTTTCTAAAATAAAAAAATATTAAATTTAAACATTGGAAAATTACGTTTTAAAACCCGCAACTTTTCATGTCCAAAACCGTTGTAAAATATGGCGGACATCATACAGATGTCCTTAATTTGAGTTTTTTTAAGTTAAGATGTCAGAGCCGGAATGAACCGCGCGAGATAAGGAGAATTTTAATTTATTCGATTTGTAAGTTGGTGTGAATTGGATTAAAATTGCCTCGGAGTTGATTGTTGAAACGGATTGATTCGCAAAAAGCTGGATTGACAATTGAAACGGATTGATTCTCAATAGAATGAATTGACAATTGAAACGGATAATGATTTTAGAAAAATTGAAACATAATAGAAAAATGAAAGGATTTTTGAATATTTCTTGATTTGAATATATAAGCCGATTTTGACTATTGGTGCGGTGAAATTTATAGTTATGAAAGATTAATTTAACTCAAAACCACATTTTACAACAACGCACATAAAAAATTGCTTATTTCAGTAAAAAAGAAAGTTTATAAAACAAAATAATATTAAATTTAACCAAAGAAAAATTGCGTTCCAAACTCGCAACTTTTCATGTCCAAAACCGTTGGCAACAATTTGAGAAATGACAAAGTACATTACCATATTTCTAACCTTTTTGACTTTTTTAGTTCTGATTTCTTGCAATCAAAAGACTTCTGAAAAAAAAGTTACTAATAAACCGATTCTGGAATCCGTTGATTATCATAAAATAATAGATTTGATTATGGAAAATCACTCGGAAACTGAAACCAAACTTTACAATTTTGACATAAAATATACAGGTCAAAAGAACGGAGAAACACTGAATGACTTCAAATATGTTATAAATAATACGGATTCAAAATCACAGTCTGAATTACTAAAAAAGTTAATTTCTAAACAAGATTCTTTTGTGTTTAATAAATCAAAGCTAAATTCTAAAACAACTGAATTTCTAAATCCAAAAGAAACTAAAAACAATGATAAAATAATTTACGTTTTCAATTCATTCTTGGCTAATAAATCGTACGACTCAATTGTTGCAAATATTTCCGTTCTATATACTAATGAGGAATATGGTGGAGTAAATGGAGGTTGGGAAGAAATTGCTTTTTTTTCAAAAGAGAACGTTAATTGGAAAACAGATAAACGAATTGAATATATAGAATATTAAAAAAAACAGTTGCCAACACCGTATATAATTTATTGCTAGTTCTAGCCTACTTACGAAAATCCTCGCGGATTTTCTATTCGGTTTTTATTTGCTAAATTACGTGCTAAACCACGCAACAAACCATACACAAACACGTTGCCAGCAAGCTAAGATGAAAAAAACAAAATAAATGTCAAATAGAAATTATAATAATCAATCTCTCCACGACAAAGTCATAAATAGTGCTAGTAATTTTCTAAACACTTCAGAATATGATATTTATATAAACCCTTCCTCACAAAAAAATGCGGGAATAGGAGAACTTTATCCTGATATTATTCTTACAAAGAAAGGAAAAAACACAGTGGAATTTATCATTGAAGTAGAAACATCAGATAGTATCAATCTTTTTGAAGCGACAAATCAATGGAAAGAATATGCAAATAAAATACAAGCTTCATTTTACATTTTAGTCCCGTTAAATTTTTTAAATAATGCAGAGATACTATGCAAACAAGTTGGAATAAGTGCTCGATTTGGAACATATGAAGTTGATTTTTTAGGTAATGTTTCAAAAATAATTTTTCATTAATTATGGTAGAAACAATACTTGCAATCATATTAGGAGGCTTTGGAGGAACCGTCGGAACAATTGCTTACACTAAATATACTAGTAAAATTCAAAAAATGTACTGTTATTGTATTGACGAAGATATTATGTCAAAATTACCGATAACTAACGACGATGGCACAACACATAAGAATATTCATACAAAAGAATTTTTACTTAAAAACACAACAAATATAGACCAAAAAAACTTTAGAGTAATCTTTGAGTTTGAAGCTGGAGCAATAATACTTAAACATACAAATAAATCTAAAATTGGAGTAGATGAATTCAAAAGCAGACTCCCAAAGCCAAATGAATATTCTGTAAGAATTAAAGATTTCAACAGAGATGATGAAATAAAGTTTATTTTCGAAATTGCAAACATTGTAAATAATAAGATTAGTATAACAGAGGCAAATTGTGTTGGTTTTAAGATAACCCATAAAGACAAGAGGAAAATAAAAGCAAATTCAAAACTGACTTTCGTTTCGAAAGAAAACATTAATCCTGAATAAGAAAAGCCAGACTGGCAACACCTCATATAATTTATGCTTAAATTTGAACTAGTACAAACGACAAACATTCAACTAACGATTTGCTACAACCGAAAAATCTCCGATTTTCCAGTCGCACAAATCTTATAAAATACCGTTGGCTACAATGTCCGAATAAAAAAATTGCAAAATAAATGAGCGGAGCTGGGAATATGCAATCAATGAATACAATTATTCGAAACAATAGGAATTTGTTACGAAAAATAAGTATTTTCAAAAAAGACAGCTCTTTTATGAGTGCCAGAAAAGCATATTTGAAAGCTTTTCAAGGAGAAGTTGATATAAGAAAACTTTCGAAACAAGAACTTCGAAAAATACGAGAAAAAGTTATTAAAGAACGAAAAAAGGAATCTTTACGACTTTGGATAATTTCATTCTTAATTACCATTCCTATTCTTTTTTTATCTTATAATCTTTATAATAGTTTTGTTCAATATCAAAATAAAAAACTTAACGAAAATTTTGTGTCTGATAAAGAATTAGAGAAGATATTAATTGAAAGAGAAAATCAAAAAAAAATTGAGAAGTATGAATTTTATATAAATAATGGAGATAA
>NZ_FOZP01000001.1:0-76255 GCF_900116115.1 Lutibacter maritimus
AAATGAGTAAAGTAGTAACATTTGGTGAGATTATGTTGCGATTATCACCACAAGGATTTTTAAGATTTTCACAAGCGGACAATTTTGATGTTGTTTATGGAGGCGGAGAATCAAACGTAGCAGTTTCTTTAGCCAACTATGGTGTTTCAGTAGATTTTGTAACACGTTTACCAAAAAATGACATTGGAGAATGTGCGATGATGGAAATGCGTAAAAGAGGCGTTGGAGTAGATAAGATTGTTTGGGGAGGAGATCGTTTAGGAATTTACTTTTTAGAGACAGGCGCAGTTAGTAGAGGTTCAAAAGTTGTGTATGATAGAGCACATTCATCTATGTCTGAAATTCAATTGGGCATGATAGATTGGGAGGAAGTTTTTGCTGGAGCCGAGTGGTTTCATTGGACAGGCATTACTCCAGCAATTTCACAAAGTTCAGCGGATGTTTGTTTAGAGGCAGTAAAAGCAGCCAGCAAATTAGGATTAACCATTTCCACAGATTTAAACTATAGAGCAAAACTTTGGAAATATGGTGGAGATAGAGAAGCAATTATGACCGAGTTAACATCGTATTGTGATGTTATTTTAGGCAATGAAGAAGATGCAGAAATGCACTTTGGCATTAAGCCAGAAGGAGCAGCAGTTCAAACACACGGACATGATGTAAAGGCAGAAGCGTTTTTATCGGTTTGTCAGCAAATGATGGCGAAATTCCCAAGAGCTAAAAAAGTAATTACTACGTTAAGAGGTTCAATTTCAGCATCTCATAACACTTGGGCCGGCGTTTTATATGATGGAAAACAACTATTGCAAACACGTCAGTATCAAATTACTGATATTGTAGATAGAGTTGGAGGTGGAGATAGTTTTATGGGCGGATTGATTTACGGATTATTAACGTATCCAGATGATGATCAAAACGCATTAGACTTTGCAGTAGCAGCCTCTTGTTTAAAACACACCATAAAAGGAGATGCCAACTTAGTAACTGTAGATGAAGTAACTAAATTAATGGGTGGTGATGCCTCAGGAAGAGTAGCACGATAACAAAGAAGTATTATAATTAAGTTTGGTTAAATCGGAAAGTTGAGTCGTAGAAAACACGACTCAACAATCCATTTTAAGAAAAGCTTCATTAAAAAAAGATAAATAAAAAATGGCACAATTTACAAGAATAGAAGTTGCAACAGCAATGAAAGAAACAGGGATGATTCCTTTATTTTTCAGTAATGATTTAGAAGTAAGTAAACAAGTATTAAAGGCATGTTATGATGGCGGAGCAAGATTGATGGAATTTACGGCACGAGGTGATTTTGCACACGAAGTTTTTGGAGAGTTAACCAAATATGCGATTAAAGAATTACCAGGAATGATTATGGGAGTTGGATCCGTAACCGATGCTGGCGCAGCTTCATTATATATGGCTTTAGGGGCAAACTTTATAGTAACACCTGTTTTAAGAGAAGATATCGCAGTAGTTTGTAATAGACGCAAAGTATTATGGTCACCAGGCTGTGGAACATTAACAGAAATTGCTAGAGCAGAAGAATTGGGCTGTGAAATTGTAAAATTATTCCCTGGAGATATTTACGGACCACAATTTGTAAAAGGAATAAAAGGACCACAACCTTGGACGAGTGTAATGCCAACAGGAGGTGTTTCACCTACAGAAGAAAACCTAAAAAGCTGGTTTAGTGCAGGAGTAACTTGTGTTGGAATGGGATCACAATTAATATCAAAAGAAATATTATCAAGTAAAAATTATACAAAGCTAACAGAAGATGTAAAAAGTGCTTTGGAAATTATTGAAAAAGTAAGATAGTAAACTATAAATTAAATTATTATTAAATGTCTATTAATTTTAATAGACATTTTTTATTAAAAAAATCTCAATAATTATTTAAATTTTTTGGGTATTTTCATATTGTCATCCATTTCTTTTTTAAGGTCTACTGCTTGAATATATATGGAAATTTTACTCCTTACAAAATATAATAACCCCATTATAACTGCTGCAATAGGTACAGTATATATAAATTCAACCTCATCAACATATTTTAAACTATCATTAAATATTCCTATTAATTGAAATAAATAAACTGTAATGGGTATAATTAAGGCATGAACCCACCAATGTTTATTGGTTATAAACCAAATAAATAATAGAATTAAAGGAACAAGTTTAGCAAATAAAAAATAAATAAATGATTGTGCAAATTTATAATGCCCACCTCTAATTGTTCCAAAAATAGTTTCTAAATTTTCAATATCTGGGTCTATACTTTTATGAAAATATAGTAAGTAAGGGATTGTGATAATTATTATAGCAATTAAACTACTAGCAATTAATGAAAGTCTTTTCTTGTTTTTCATTAGATTTTAGGGGTATAAATTTTAATGTAATCAAATATAGTTATTATTATTAATAAACACAAAAACCACATTGTTTTTTTCAATGTGGTAAATTATAATTTGTCAAAAAAATTGACTATTTGTTAAGCTCCTGTAGGTAAAATTACATCTCTTCTGATAGCTTGTTCATCACCAGAAGTATAGCTTAATACTGTTACGGCAACAAAAGCAGTTACCATAAGTAATCCGAAAATTAACTTTAATTTTTTCATTTTTAGTAAGAATTAAATGATTAGTAAGAACATCAAACTTACAAAAAATCTTACTTACAAGCAATAAAAATCCGCTTAAATTTTTAAAAATTTTAAAAATTAAGTGTATGTGAAAGTGATTTTTCCTTATTTTTCAAGTGTTAGAGCACTTTTTAAGGTGTTAAATCCTTTCAAATTTTAGTGTATAAAATTTCTATTTTGGAGATGTTTTAAAAGCTAATTTCATTTTTAATTGGATAAAACTGGGTGATTTAATCCTTAAAAACGATAAATTACAAATCCTCTCCGTAAAAATTTGCAATTATAGGGACGCCTTTATGTTGCAAATATAATTAAAGATATTTATATAAACAAAAAATATTGCAATTAATTCAATTAAAAATACCGTTTATTAAAAAAAAACAACCATTTATTCAATTTATGATGTATTTTGTTTTGTTGGATTTTTAAAGGTTATTTAATTAGAAAAATTTTGGTGTTGATTAATTTAAATTATTCTATTAATTTTTTGTGCAAATAATTACTTGAAGTTTATCATTATAATTTGTTGTGAAAAAAAGATATTGATTTCCACCGTCTTTTAAGCTAGTTTTTTTTCTGATTTGTTCAACAGACTCAGGGAAATTACGCGTAGTGATATTTGCTTTTTTTGAAGGGATTAATTTTTTAATTAATTTTTTGTCGTAAGAAATGCAGTGTTCAATTTTAAACGTTCTTCCTGGAAAATCAACTAACTCATTAGAAGTATATAAATGTGAATGTGGGTGTAATTTATCAATGGTTAATTTTTTTGATATTTGATAAAATCCGCCAGCTTTTAAAATAGCTGAATTTGGCTCATACAAATATTTTTTTGGCTCAGAATATGTTACATTGCTATCTTCATTAAAAATGAAATCAAATTTTTGATTACCATTTTTGTTAAAATTCATTGTTTTAATTTCAATAGCTTTTATGTAATCTTTTTTTAAAATAAATAATAGCTCTTTTACTTCATTTTCAATGGCAACTATATGAATTTCTTTTACAAAATTTAATTCTCTAATAGCACTTGTTATATCAAGAATTGGAGATACTTTAATTAAAATAGACTCTGCATGGTTAAATAAAAGTTCTAAATTTTTAGGAATATTTGGTAAACAGTCTTCTAATAAAAATACTTTACCTTTTGTGTCATTTCTTCTGGAAGGATCAGTATAAATCCAATCAAATTTTTGATTTTTTTCTGTTAAAAATGCTAGGCCATCATTATTTTTAGTTTCAATATTAGTTACTTTTATTTGTTGATAATTATGTGTAACAATTTCTGACAATTCACTGTTTATTTCGCAATGTGTTACATTTTTAACTTTGTGTGAAAAAAAATAAGCATCTACGCCAAAACCACCAGTAATATCTACTAATGTATTTCCTGAAACCAAATTAGCTTTATACGTTGCTGTAATTTCTGAGGAAGTTTGTTCAATGTTTAATTTGTTAGGGAAATATATGTTTTCTGTTGAAAACCACGTTGGTAATTTTGTTTCACATTTGTTTTTTGATACAATTTGTGCTGCGATTTCTTGTATGGAAACATTTTGAAAAGGACTTCCTTTTAAAATTAGTTTGGTAATATCAGTTTTTAAATTTGAATTTATAAAATCCTGAACTTCGGTATGTAAAATATTTAAATTCAATTTAGATGTTGCTTAATTCAACAAGTTTTGTAATGGTATTCCAGTTTCTAGAGGTTGCATAAACTTTTAACTTAGCTTCAATATTAGTGTTTGAAAGTTTGGTTCTTCCAAATCCATTTGGACAATAAATGTACACGTTTCTTTCTTTAAATATTATTTTTTCATCAGGAGCGGCTAAGGATTTTACTTTTTCAATTCCTTCTTCAGCAGGGTTTTCTTTTAAAATTGTAACACAAACATTTTTAAAATCTAATTCAGTAATATTTTTAAACGCATTAAAGTTATAAATTGCTGTTAGCTCACTTTTTTTTAAAACAAGAACTTTAATTGCGTAGCTAAACTGTTTTTTAATTTCATTTATAATTGTATGTTCAATTTTAGAAGTATTTAATTCATCAGAAGAAAAAATTACGTTACCACTTTGTATATAGGTTGTAACATTTGTGTAGCCGTTATTGATAAAAAGTTGTTGTAAATCAACCATTTTAATTTTGTTATGCCCAGAAACATTTATTCCTCTTAAAAGCGCAATATAAGTGTTCATTTTATAAATCTTTAGTTAATGACTTTACAATCTTATTATCGGCTAAAAACGCCTTTAAAATTACTTTAATAGCAGTATAAGTTGGTATGGCTACAATCATTCCTGTTACGCCAAACAAAATTCCAGCAATCATAATTATTAAAAATATTTCTAAAGGATGTGATTTTACACTATTAGAAAAAATTAAAGGTTGACTTAAAAAATTATCAATTAATTGTGCAATTATATAACCAATCATTACATAAATTGTGGTAGGAAGTATTACTGTTTGAAAATCTTCACCGAGATTACTGCTCATTGATAAAAATAGCATTAAAATACCACCAATAATTGGCCCAACATATGGAATTAAGTTTAATAAAGCGCATAAAAAAGCAATAACAATAGCATTTTCAATACCAAAAATTACTAATACCAATGTGTAAATTATAAATATAATTGTAATTTGAAAAACAAGACCAATAAAATATCTTGATAAAAGGTTTTGAATTGTTTTTAATGAGTTACGAAGCTTACTTTCACTATTATCATTTACTAAAACGTATATTGATTTTTCCATAATTCCAGTATCTTTCATTAAAAAAAAGGTAATAAAAAGTACTGAAAACAACCCAATACTTAAATTTCCTAATGTGCTTATAACTGAGTTTAATAAGTTTGGAATTGCTGTTAAATTTTTAAATAAATCGGCATTTTTTAGTTCATTTAAAATATCAATATTTTGCGCTAAAAAATAATCATTAATTTCATTTAATAGATGTGCAATTGTGTATTGTAGCTGATCTGTATTTAATAATGATAAATTTTCTCCTTGTTTTATAATTAAAGGAATAAACATACTTATAAGTCCCGATAAAATTCCTAAAAACACACACATTGTTGAAATAACTGCTAATGTGTTTGGAAACCTTAATTTGTATTTTAAAAAACGAATAATTGGACTGCCAATTAATGAAATAACACCCGCAATGGCGATATAAATTAATATGGATTGTATTTTATACAGAAAAAATAATAAGAGCCCAATTCCAAATATAATTGCTAATGCTTTTAAAATTCCGTTTGTAATTGTATTTGAATTCATAGTACTGTTTTTTAAAATCCAATGGCAGTATCGTCACCTCTATAATCTGCTCCGCCTTCTAATTTGCCATTTGGCAAACGTAAAATTGCATCAACTTTTCCAATTATTGTGGTGTTTTCTTGTTTAATGGTATATCCTTTTTTGTTTAAACGTTTTATTAATTTTGTTGAAAAACCTTTAGGTTCCATTGTTATTTCATCTGGCAACCATTGATGATGAAATCTCGGCAAATTTACGGCTTCTTGCATTCCAAAACCAAATTCATACACATTTAAAATAGTTTGCATAACAGAAGTGATAATTGTAGATCCGCCAGGTGAACCAACTGACATATAAAACTGATTGTCTTTTTCTACAATTGTTGGAGTCATAGAGCTTAACATTCTTTTTTCTGGAGCAATTGCATTAGCTTCTGCACCAATCAATCCAAACATATTTGGAGTTCCTGGTTTTGAACTAAAATCATCCATTTCGTTATTTAGAAAAAAGCCAGCTTCCGAAACAAAAACTTTTGAACCATAAGCGCCATTTAAAGTTGTAGTTGCAGAAATTGAATTCCCAAAACTATCTACAATTGAATAATGCGTGGTTTCGTCACTTTCATAACCAACAACAGTTCCGTGTTTTATGGTTGATGATGGAGTTGCTTTTTTCCAAGTAAAATTTGCCATTCTTTTTTGAATATATTTTGATGAAATTAGCGTATCGATTGGAATATTTACAAAATCTGGATCTCCTAAATAAAAAGATCTATCTGCATAAGATCTTCTTTCTGCTTCGGTAATTAATTGTATCGATTTTAATGAATTATGTCCAAATTCAGCAATGTTAAATGGCTCAATGGCTTTAAAAATTTGCGCATTACAAATTCCACCGCTTGATGGTGGCGACATAGAAATTATTTTTAAATCTTTATATGTAAATTCAATAGGTTTTCGCCATTTAGCTTCATATTTTTCTAAATCTTGATGCGTTATAATTCCACCTAATTTTTGGACGTAGGTTATTAATAATTCAGCAGTTTTGCCTTTGTAAAAACCATCTCTACCGTTATCGCGTATTCTTTCTAAACTTTTTGCAAGTTGAATATATTTTATAGTATCGTTTGTTTTCCAATTAGCATCTAACAAAATAGTTGTATCGTTTACTTTGCTAAATAATGGTTTGTATTTATAAATTCTTTCAGCTTGTTTTTCCGTTACAACAACACCTTTGTAAGCTAAATCAATGGCAGGTTGAATTAATTCTGAAAATGGTAATGTTCCAAATTTTTCGTAGACCTTAAAAAGTCCGTCAACTGTTCCAGGAACTCCAATTGCCATAGCACCAAGTGTACTTTTTTCATTAATAATATCGCCAATTTCATTCAAATACATATTTTTTGAAGCTGCTAAAGGCGCTTTTTCTCTATAATCTAATGCGCCAGTTTTTCCATCAGTTGTTCTGTATACCATAAAACCACCGCCGCCAATATTTCCTGCAAATGGATACGCAACAGCTAAAGCTAATTCCGTTGCAATCATAGCATCAAAAGCATTACCTCCTTTTTTTAATATGTTAATGCCAATTTTTGAAGCTTCTTCACGTGCAGAAACTACCATAGCATTTTCAACAATAAGGCCTGTTATTTCTGTTGAAATTTTTGTTGGTTTACATTGAATAAAAAGCAACGAAGTAACGAATGCTAAAATTACATTTTTCATTGTGCAAGTAAAAATTTAGTTTTTTTATTAGTAAAATCAATTAAATCTTCAAAAAAAACTGTGAAATCTTTTTCAAGTTCTAGGTAATGAATTTGTAAATCTTCAACAGCTAAATCCATTTTAGAAATACCTTTGGTTCTTCTATTCATGCCAGCTAAAACTTTGGCAATTCCTTCAATAGAAGCGTAACTGACCAACCAATTATATTCAATCATATGCGGTAACATATTTTGTGCTCTTAAAGGAAGTTGGTGGTTATTTTGTTTTAAAAAAGCATAAATATTTTTAGCATATACTTTTAAGGGTATTTCTGAGTATTTATACCAATTTTTTGCTAAAAAATGATCGTATAAAATATCAATAATAACACCATTATAATGTCTGTATCTTTCGTTTAAGCGACGTTTGCTAATTTTTACAATTGGATGATTATCGGTATAATTATCAATTTCTCTGTGCAATAAAATTCCTGCTTTAATTTCTTTTGGGTAATTATTAAATTTTTTACCTTTCACAGCATCAGCAATAAAATTACCAATTAATATGTTTTCATTGCTTTTTGAAAGGTATAAATGTGCCAAAAAATTCATAGGAAAAATTTAAAAACAATGATACAAAAAAATCCGCTAAAAGCGGATTTTTGATATTTAATATTTTTGGATGGTTTTAGCTATTTAGCATCACTGGCATTACTAACATTGTAATAAATTCACCTTCATCAACACCATCTGCAGGGGTTAAAATTCCGGCTCTGTTAGGTAAACTCATTTCAATTAAAACATCATTAGAATTTAAATTGCTTAACATTTCTGTTAAAAAACGAGAGTTAAAACCAATTTGCATATCATCTCCTTGATATTCACAAACTAAACGCTCTTCAGCTTTGTTAGAATAATCAATATCTTCAGCAGAAATATTTAATTCTGTTCCTGCCATTTTTAATCTGATTTGATGTGTTGTTTTGCTAGAGAAAATAGAAACACGACGTGCAGCATTTAAAAAAGTACCTCGGTCTACAGTTAATTTGTTTGGATTTTCTTTTGGTATAACTGCTTCATAATTTGGATATTTTCCATCAATTAATCTACAAATTAATACAACATTATCAAAAATAAATTTCGCGTTTGCTTCATTATATTCAATAGTTACGTCACTTTCAGATCCAGCTAAAATTCCTTTTAATAAGTTTAAAGGTTTTTTTGGCATAATAAATTCTGCTGCAGTATTTGCAGTGACATCTGTTCTTGTATATTTTACTAATTTGTGCGCATCTGTTGCAACAAAAGTTAATCCGTCGTTACTAAACTGAAAAAATACGCCACTCATTACAGGTCTTAAATCGTCATTTCCAGCTGCAAAAATAGTTTTTGAAATAGCTGTGGCTAAAACATCACCAGGAACAACTGTGCTACTTGGCGATTGTATAGAAACTGCTTTTGGAAATTCACTTCCATCAAAATAAGCCATATCATATTTTCCTTGACTTGAGCTAATTTCAATAGTGTTATTTTCTTCCGTTTTAAAAGTTAATGGTTGATTTGGAAATGTTTTTAAGGTATCTAATAATAAGCGCGCAGAAATGGCAGCAGAACCTTCAGAATTAGATTCTACTTCTATAACGGTGCTCATTGTTGTTTCTAAATCAGATGCTGAAATTTTTAATTCATTTTGTTTTAATTCAAACAAAAAATTATCTAAAATAGGTAATGTGTTACTGCTATTAATTACTCCGCCTAATACTTGAAGTTGTTTTAATAATTGACTACTTGATACTATAAATTTCATTTATGATTATTTTAATGGAATAAGTTACAAATATATTCTAAATATGTTGTTTTAAAAAATGTTAGTTATTAACACTTTTATATGGTTGTAAACACTTTTTTGATTTTTTTTCTAAATTTTATTTAGTTATAATTGTGTTAATAAATGTTAACTAAATTAGTAATGGCGTAATTTAATTTTATATTTGTTTTTCTACTAAAAAATTAGATTTTTCATGAAAAAACGCTACTCAGTTCTTTTAATTTTAATATTCTTTTTTAATTTTTCAATTGCGCAAGCGCCTAAAAAGCCAACTTCTGGTGAAATTTATGAATCTATTGAAAAATTAAATTTTTTAGGTTCTGTTTTATATTTAGCCGCACATCCTGATGATGAAAACACTCGTTTAATTTCATATTTTGCTAATGATGTAAAAGCAAGAACAGCTTATTTAAGCATAACAAGAGGTGATGGTGGTCAAAATTTAATAGGTTCTGAATTGCGCGAATTATTAGGTGTTATTAGAACCCAAGAATTATTAGTTGCTAGAAAAATTGATGGAGGAGAACAATTTTTTACACGAGCCAATGATTTTGGCTACTCAAATCATCCAGATGAAACGTTGGAAATTTGGAACAAAGATGAAGTTTTACAAGATGTTGTAGCAGTAATTAGAAAATTTAAGCCTGATGTAATTGTGAACAGATTTAATGCAAATACGCCAGGAAGTACACACGGACATCATACTTCATCAGCCATGTTAAGCGTTGAAGCTTTTGATTTGGCCGATGATAATACATATAAAACATATTTGAAAAATGATGAAGTTTGGAAACCAAAACGATTATTTTTTAATACATCGTGGTGGTTTTATGGAAGTGAAGAAAATTTTAATAAAGCCGATAAATCCAATTTATTAAGCGTTGAAGTTGGTGGATATTATCAAAATTTAGGTTTGTCTAATGGTGAAATTGCAGCTTTAAGTCGCAGTCAACATCAATCGCAAGGATTTGGAAGTACAGGTTCCAGAGGAAACCAAACCGAATATTTAGAGTTTTTAAAAGGTGATTTTCCAACAAATAAAACTGTTTTTGATGGGATTGATACTACGTGGAATAGAGTAGATGGTGGTGCTAAAATTGATGAAATTTTACAAAAAGTAGCGGATGAATATAATTTTAATAATCCTTCTGCTAGTATTTCTGATTTGGTACAAGCATATGTTTTAATTCAAAATTTAAAAGATAATCATTGGAAAACTATTAAATCTAAAGAAATTGTTGATATTATTGCAGCTTGTTCAGGTTTGTATGTAGAAGCTGTTTCAAACGAATCGTCGACAACTACAAACTCAAAAAATAAAATTTCTATTGATGTTATTAACAGAAGTAATAAAAAAGTGATTTTAAAATCTGTTGATATTAAAACTTTAAATATCAGTAAATTAGAGAATATTGAGTTAAAAAATAATGAGCCTTTATCTATTAATTTTGATGTTGAAATTCCTGCTGAAATAAAAAATACTGCTCCATATTGGCTCACAAAAAAGGGTAGTTTAGGAATGTATAAAGCTGAAAACACTAATTTTATAAGTTTACCAGAAACGCCACGTGAAATTGTAGCTACTTTTTTTGTTGAAATTGATGGCGTAATAATACCAATTAATAAAGAAATTATTTTTAAATACAACGATCCTGTGAAAGGTGAAGTTTACAAACCTTTTGAAATTCTTCCTGAAATTTCAGCAACATTTACCGAGAAAGTTTTTGTTTTTTCAACTGAAAATTCTCAAAAAATTTCATTAAAAGTGAAATCGGTTAAAGATAATGTAGTGGGGAAATTAACATTATGTTATCCTGAAAATTGGAAAGTTCTACCAGAAAGTATTCCTTTCAAATTAACCCAAAAAGGAGAGGAGCAAACTTTTAGTTTTGAAGTTTTTCCACCTAAAAGTCAATCGGAAGGTGTTATTTCGCCTATTATTGATATTTATGGTAAATTATTTAGAAATGAATTGGTTGAGATTGATTACAATCACATCCCATTTCAATCGGTTGTAATGCCATCAGAAGCAAAAGTTGTACGTTTAAATATTGAGAAAAAAGGACAATTAATAGGCTATATTCAAGGAGCTGGAGATGAAATTCCAACTAGTTTACGACAAATTGGTTATACGGTTGTAGAATTAAATGAAGATGAAATTACACCAGAAAAATTAACTAACTTTGATGCAATAGTGTTAGGAATTAGAGCATATAATACCAATGATAAAGCTAAATTTTATCAAAAATATTTACATAATTATGTTAAAAATGGAGGGAATTTAATTGTGCAATACAATACAAATTTTAGGTTAAAAGTTGATGAAGTTGCACCGTATCCTTTAAAATTATCAAGAGATAGAGTTACGGAAGAAGATGCTGAAGTTAGAATACTAAATCCAGAACATGAGTTGTTAAATTTCCCAAATAAAATTACACAAGCAGATTTTGATGGTTGGGTGCAAGAAAGAGGCTTATATTTTCCAAATGAATGGGACAATCATTTTGAGGCGCTTTTTAGTATGAATGATAAAAATGAATCAGCAAGCGATGGTAGTTTATTAATTGCTAAATTTGGCAAAGGGAACTTTATGTATACAGGTTTAAGTTTTTTTAGAGAATTGCCTGCAGGAGTTTCTGGAGCATATAAATTATTTGCAAATATGCTTTCAGTTGGAAAAAATCCATCAGAAAAAATAATTAAAAACTAATATGGACAATCAAAAATATCATTGGAAAAGTGAGTATACTACTGTATTATTACTGAATGCTTTTTATATTTTAGTGTTTTATATTTTAATGGAAATTTTCACTTAAAATTATGCAACAACTAGATTGGATAATACTTATTGGTACGTTACTTTTTATTGTTTCTTACGGAGCATATAAAACACGTGGCAGCAAAAATGTTGATGATTATATAAAAGGAGGAAGTGAAGCCAAATGGTGGACCATAGGTTTATCTGTTATGGCAACACAAGCTAGTGCCATAACTTTTTTATCAACCCCAGGACAAGCATTTCATAGCGGAATGGGTTTTGTGCAATTTTACTTTGGATTGCCAATTGCAATGGTGGTTATTTGTTTGGTTTTTATTCCAATTTACCACAGATTAAAAGTTTTTACAGCCTATGAATATTTAGAAACCAGATTCGATTTAAAAACAAGAAGTTTAGCAGCTATTTTATTTTTAATTCAAAGAGGGTTGGCTGCAGGAATTACCATTTTTGCACCTGCCATTATTTTATCGGCAGTATTAGGTTGGAATTTAACGATGCTAAACATTATTATTGGTGTTTTAGTGATAATTTATACAGTTTCAGGTGGTACAAAGGCAGTTAGTGTTACACAAAAACAGCAAATGGCTGTAATATTTGGAGGAATGTTTGTTGCGTTTTACTTAATAGTAAGTTATTTGCCTGAAGATATTTCTTTTATTGAAGCTATAAAAATTGCTGGTGCAAGTGGAAAAATGGATATTCTTGATTTTTCTTTTAATTTAGAAAACAGATATACATTTTGGAGTGGAATTATTGGAGGTTCTTTTTTAGCGTTGTCCTATTTTGGTACAGATCAAAGTCAAGTACAACGTTACTTGTCTGGTAAATCATTAAAAGAGATGCAGTTAGGGCTAATTTTTAATGGGCTATTAAAAGTCCCAATGCAATTTTTTATTTTATTGGTGGGTGTTATGGTTTTTGTTTTTTATCAGTTTAATCCTTCACCTTTAAATTTTAATCCGGCTGCAAATAATGCTGTTAAAAACTCCGAATATGCGAATGAGTATAAATTGCTGGAAGAAAGGCAATTAGAAATTGAGAAACAGAAGTATATAGCTAGTTTGAAATACGGTAATGAATTAATGAATGCGGAATTAATTGAAAATATTCAGCAAATAAATTCATTGGATTTAGAGAATAGAGATCAGGCTAAAGAATTAATAAAAAAAGCAAATTCATCGGTTGAAACTAATGATAAAGATTACGTGTTTATACATTTTATTTTACACAATTTGCCGAGAGGATTAATTGGTTTGTTGTTGGCCGTAATTTTGTCAGCAGCAATGTCAAGTACTGCGTCGGAGTTAAATGCTTTAGCAAGTACTACAGTTATTGATTTATATAAAAGAAATGTTATTTCAGATAAAACGGACGACCATTATGTTAAAGTATCAAAATGGTTTACGCTACTTTGGGGATTAATTGCTATTTCTGTTGCTTGTGTTGCAAATTTGTTCGATAATTTAATTCAATTGGTAAATATTATTGGATCTATCTTTTATGGAAATGTATTAGGAATATTTTTGTTGGCATTTTTTATCAAATACGTAAAAAGTAACGCTGTTTTTATTGCAGCTTTAATTACACAAATAATAGTAATTGTTGGTTGGTATTATGATTGGATGCCTTATTTATGGTTAAATTTATTTGGTTGCTCATTAGTTATGTTTATGGCAATTTTAATTCAATTTCTCACTTCTAAAAAATAATAAAAAAAGCAACTAATTATTAGTTGCTTTTTTTATGATTTAATATTTTATTTATTTTATAGGAATGAATAATCTCACTTTTTCCCAAGCAATTTCAATTCCTTCATTATTTATACTATAATTCAATTCTTCTTGGTTTTCTTCTACAATTTGAGGTGTAACATTCATTCTTAAAACATCTTCATTTTCGTTGTAAGAATTTGAACCCCAAGCATCGTTTTCACTACTTAAAATAATGGTCCAGTCACTATCTTCTTTAGGTATAATAAAAAAACCATATTTGCCAGCGTAAATGGCTTTGTTTTTTATTGTAACTTCTTCATCAAATGAAATAGTAGTATTTTCATTTGCTCCAGCTCTCCAAACTTGATTATAAGGAACTAACTCTCCCCAAATTACTCTTTCTCTAACACTTGGTGCGCCAAAATCGATATCTACAGAAACGTGTCCGATTGTTCCGTTCACTTGCTTTCTAGGACTTTTTTGTGCAAACACAATGGTGGTTAGCATTAATAAAATAATGGTTAATTTAAAATTTTTCATATGTATTATTTTTGCCATTGGGCTATTGATTCTTTGTTCATCTTAATATAATCGGCATTATTTGCTTTTTCTGCAGCTGCCAATGATTTTTGAGCTGTTGCAATTGCTCCTTTTTTATCACCTAAATCAGCTTGAATTAGGCTCATTCTACGTAAATACCAAAATGGAGGATTTTCACCTGCAGTAGCTTTTTGCATCCAAGATAATGCTTGTTTTAAGTCTTTTCCTTCTGTATGGTAATAAGTTGCTGCTTGAAAGTAATCATTGCTTGATGGTCCAGCCATAACAGTTTCAATACTTTTTGTAGTAATAGCATCTGTTGGAACATCAAATTTAACGCCAGCATAAACATTTTCCCAAAGCATTCCTAAAACTGCAGAACCTGTAGCTAAATCATCAAAAGTAATTGTGAAAGTTTCAACTTTCATTGGCATTTGTAATACTTCAACAGTTGTTTTTGCTGCTACTTTTGATTCGTCCCATTTTTGAGGAGTTCCCCAGTTATTTGAATCAGAATAAAATATTACTTCCCATGATTTTTCACCAGGAATTGTATAAATAGCATAGGTTCCTTTTTTTAACTCTTTACCATCAACAGTTACATTATCACTAAAAGTAATTTTTGTATTTGCATTTGCTCCAGTTCTCCATACTTGACCATAAGGTACTAAATCTCCAAAAATTGTTCTTCCACGCATTCCAGGGCGAGAATATTCAACAGTTACATCGGTTAAACCAACTACTTGTTCTATTTTTGATGTTGGACTAGGTTGCGGTGTTTTAATTTGTGCGTTAGCAGTTAGTGCACAACTAACGAATACAAATAATATTGATAATTTTTTTAGCATAATAGTTATATTTTTAAGTTTATTAACAAATATAACATTTTAAAAGCCTATTTTTTTTAGACTTTTAATTTTAACACTTTCTTAAGAAGAAATTTTATTTTTATTATTGGTACTTTTTAAGTCTTAAATAGTAAAATAAAAAACCAAAAAGAGCTAATATAATTAATGGAAAGGCAATATTTATAAATTGCCATTTATTGGCTTCTTCAAATGCTTTTTGTTTATCTAAAAAATTAATTTTAATCTTTTTTGATCGAATATTTAATAAGCCAGTATCATCTAATAAGTAATTAACGGAATTTAATAGAAAATCTTTATTTCCATAGCGTTGATTCGTCCATTTATCAACTCCCAATTCTAGCGGTTGTCCTTTTGATATTTCATTAGCAATAACATCACCATCAGAAATTACAATCATTTTATTTGCACTGCTATTATCAATTGGTTTTATGGTTTTAAAAGGTTTAACTCTGCCGTTATAAGCCGATTTAAATTCACCTTCTAAAAGAACAGCTAAAGGCTGGTTTCCATTAGTGTACGCTTCTTTTTTTGGTTGTTCACCAATTGTTTTTAAACTAATAATTGAAGGTGTTCCAATAATTTTTGAAAGAGGAGAACTTTGTAATAAAACCGTTTTTTTAATATTATTTTTTAAAGTATCAATATTATTAGCGAATCTTAAATTTACGGCTTCAATATTGGTGTTAATTGGATGATTATTTTTTGATATTGCTAACGGAAAATAAACCCAAGGAAACTGACTAAATTGTGTTTGATTGCCAATATTACCAGTTGCTAAAGGAATTTGTGAGCAATATAAATCGGTTACTAAATCTGAATTTATGCGAATACCATAATTGAAAAAGAAATCTGTCAATCCTAAATCTCTTGGATACGCTAAAGTTTCTCCGGTTTGTTGTAAACTATCTAATTCTGCCTGAACATTATCAATCATCCAAAGCGTTTTACCGCCATTCATTACAAATTGATCTAGTGCAAATTTCTCTTGTTCAGTAAATTTTTCAGTTGGTTTTGCAATAATTGCTAAATCAAATTTAGCAAGATCGAACAGTGTTTTTTGAGGTTGGTTTTCAATAGAATCTAAAGTGAATTGCGCTAATAAATAATACTCATTTAATTTTCTTAAAAAATCAGCAATATAAATATCAGGTAATTCACCATTTCCTCTTAAAACGGCTATTTTTTTTGATTTGGTTGCTATTATTTTATGAATAGCATTTGCAAAAGCGTATTCTAAATTTTGGATAGAACTTTCTAATTGTTCATCTTGCGAATTGGAAAAAACATCATTTAATAATGGAATTATTTCGGTTTTATTTTTATAATTGATGACAGCATACGGAAATAAAACCATTTCAGATAATTTTCCATTTTCCTGAACCTGCAAGCTACTTGGTTCTAATCCGCTAGCAATTAATTCTTCAGCAATATCTGTTGGATTTATAAAACGGTATTGAATGTTTTTGTTAACAGATTTTAATTCTTCTAAATGCAATTTTGTTTCTGTTTGAAGGCGTTTAAATTCCGCAGGAAAATCACCTTGTAAATACACTTTAACAAGTATAATATCATCTACTTTTTTTGCTATATTTTTTGTGGTTTCAGAAAGTGTATAACGATGATCTTCCGTTAAATCGAAACGTTTGTATATTTTGTTTCCTAAAAAGTTTATCAAAAATAAACCAACAACAAAAATTGCTATTTTAGATGTTTTACTTTGCATTTTCAATTTTAAAGTTGGTTAAAAATAAAAATAGAATTGTAACAGAAAAAAAGTAAATTAAATCTCTCGTGTCAATTACACCTTTTCCAATACTGTTAAAATGTGCGCTCATTCCTAAATTTTGAACCGTATAATCTAAATTTCCTAATAAATTATAACTTGCTAAGGCTTCAAACCCGTAGTATAAAAAGAATGAAGTAAAAACCGCAACTAAAAATGATACAATTTGATTTTTTGATAATGTTGATGAAAATATACCAATGGCAGTGTACGCACTTGCTAAAAATAGTAAACCAATAAAAGAACCTAACGTAGTGCCAATAGCTATATTTCCAACGGGATTTCCAAGTTGATAAACGCTATAAGCATATATTAATGTTGGGATAATTGCAATAATAACTAAAAGCAATGCGCCAAAATACTTACCCAAAATAATTTGCCAAGTTGTAATTGGTTTTGTTTTTAAAATTTCAATAGTTCCAGTATTTATTTCATCAGAAAAACTGCGCATTGTAATTGCTGGAATTAAAAAAATAAATATCCACGGTGCTAAAAAAAAGTAACTATTTAAATCGGCAAAACCGGCGTGTAAAATATTAAAATCACCTTCAAAAACCCATAAAAATAAGCCGTTTACAAGTAAGTACAATGTAACTACTAAATAACCTATTGGTGATGAAAAAAATGATGTAAGTTCTTTTTTTAAAATTGGTATCATTTTATGTTAAGCTTTCTAATTTATCTACACTCCAGGCTTCTGGTTTGTCAGAAAAAAGGACTTTTGTTTTTGCCCAAACCGTTTTAAAAAGTTCAGAATTTCTATAATTATTTAAATGTTTTTCAGAATCCCAGTAACTGTATGAAAAAAATATATTTGTATTGTTTTTATCTCTGTACAATTCTAATAAACGGCAGCCTTCAAAGTTTCGTATGTTGTTTTTATTATCATTAAAATTGGTAAGGAACGTTTCAATATTGGTTGTTTCAAATGTTAATTTCACAATTCTTACAAACATATTTTATGTAAATTTTACGGTAATTGAATCTCTATAATTTAAACCTAGTAAAGAAGCTGCGCCACCAACAGTATTTAAATTGCTTCGGTAAATGGCAATTTCTAAATAATTTGCTGTATTAAATAAAGCCAATCGTGTGCCATCTTTTTGACGCAGTTCTTTAGGAACTGAAAAATCTACAATATCGCTATATTTTTCAACAATTTTTTTAAAGGAATATCTGTTGGCAATAACTTCAAAATCACGACCTTTTCCAATCTCATTAAAAGCTTTTTTTGTAATATTACTGATGGAATTTCCATAATTATCTACATAAATAACGTTACCAAAAATAGTATTATTGTCTCCAGAAACTGTTGGTTGTAATTCTACCATCCTTTCAAAATCTGGAATAGTTTTTCCTATAACTTCTAAAGTTCCACCTCTTGCAATATGACAAGCAACTTTCACAAAAACATCTAAAACAGGAAAAATAGTTTCAACACGGTCGTGAATATTTATTTCAACAATTTTTTCTGGTTTAATTTCAGATGCCAATAAAGAAATAACACCATTATTTGGACAAATAAAGTAGTGATTGTCTAATAATAAAGCAATGTGCTTGTTCTCATCATTTAATTCAGAATCTACGCCAATTATATGAATACTGCCGTTTGGAAAACTTTTATAGGCGTTTTTTAAAATATAAGCCGTTTCGGCAATATTAAATGGTGAAATTTGGTGCGAAATATCAACAATTCTGGCATTAGGTAATTCACTGTAAATGGTACCTTTTATGGCTCCTACAAAATGGTCTTTTGTTCCAAAATCAGTAGTTAACGTTATTATTGACATAAATATTTTCGCAAGTTTTTTTTAAAATCTTTAAAATTAATACCTTAATAAAATGTTTAAAACTTATTTGTAAAGATTAAAATTTTATTAGTTGATATAATTAAATTTGTTACAAATCTAATCAATTATTCTGTTAATGGAAATCTAATTTTTATTTAAACTTAACAACTTTTATCATTTGAACGAGCGCATTATTGAATTGACAGAGATTAATCCAAACGATTTATTTGGAACACAAAATTCTCATGTAGAAATATTAAAAAAGTATTATCCAAAACTTAAAATTGTTGCACGTGGCAATAGCTTAAAAGCCTATGGTGAACCTGAAATTTTGGATGAATTTGAGAAACGTTTAGCAATGCTTATCAATTATTTTAATAAGTATAATAAGTTAGACGGAAATAGTATTGAGCAAATTTTAACGTCTAATGGAAAAGAATCTAAAACGTCTAAGTTTGCAGATGATGTTTTAGTGCACGGCGTAAGTGGTAGATTGATAAAAGCACAAACCGTAAATCAACGTAAAATGGTTGATAAAATGGCAAAGAATGATATGCTTTTTGCCATTGGTCCTGCAGGAACAGGGAAAACTTATACAGCCGTTGCTTTGGCTGTAAAGGCGTTGAAAGAAAAAGAAGTTAGAAGAATTATTTTAACCAGACCAGCAGTAGAATCTGGCGAAAACTTAGGTTTTTTGCCAGGAGATTTAAAGGAAAAATTAGATCCATATATGCAACCATTGTATGATGCATTACGAGATATGATTCCTTTTGAAAGATTGGATGCTTATATTGAAAAGGGAATTATTGAAATTGCTCCCTTGGCATTTATGCGAGGAAGAACATTAGATAATGCTTTTGTAATTTTAGACGAAGCACAGAACACCACACACAACCAAATGAAAATGTTTTTAACAAGAATGGGTAAAAGCGCCCGATTTGTTATAAATGGAGATCCTGGGCAAATAGATTTACCACGCAGACAAGTTTCTGGTTTAAAGGAAGCTATGTTAACTTTAAAAGATATTAAAGGAATTGCATTTGTGTATTTTGATGATAAAGATGTAATTAGACACAGATTGGTAAAAGAAATAATTACAGCCTACAAAAATTTAGAAGTAGGTACCGAATAATTGAAGTATTTTTGAAATTTAATTAAGTAATACAACACAACACTAAAAATGAGCAATACAATTAATAACACCAATTATAATTTTCCAAATCAAACTTCAGTTTATAAAGGAAAAGTTAGAGAAGTTTATAATATAAATAATGAATTATTAGTAATGATAGCTTCAGATAGACTTTCTGCGTTTGATGTTATTATGCCAAAACAAATTCCGTTTAAAGGACAAATATTAAATCAAATTGCTTCAAAAATGATGGAAGCAACCAAAGATATTGTTCCAAATTGGATTATTGCTATTCCAGATCCAAATGTGGCAATTGGCCATATGTGTACACCGTTTAAAGTTGAAATGGTGATACGAGGTTACTTATCTGGTCACGCTGCACGTGAATATAAAGCAGGAAAGCGTTTACTTTGTGGTGTTGCAATGCCTGAAGGAATGAAAGAAAACGATAAATTTCCTACTCCAATTATTACGCCTTCAACAAAAGCAGATAACGGAGCACACGATGAAGATATTTCAAAAGAAAATATTTTAGCTAAAGGAATTGTTTCTAAAGAAGATTATGAAGTTTTAGAAAATTATACACGTGCTTTATTTAAAAAAGGAACTGAAATTGCTGCAAAACGCGGTTTAATTTTGGTGGATACTAAGTATGAATTTGGAAAAACAAAAGATGGTAAAATTGTTTTAATTGATGAAATTCATACACCAGATTCTTCTCGTTATTTTTATGCAGATGGTTATCAAGAAAGACAAAATAGAGGAGAGGCTCAAAAGCAATTATCTAAGGAGTTTGTACGTCAATGGTTAATTGCCAATGGTTTTCAAGGACTAGAGGGACAAGTAATTCCTGAAATGAATGAAGAAAAAATAAACGAAATTTCTGACAGATATATTGAGTTATATGAAAAAATAACTGGTGAAACTTTTATAAAGTCAGACGTTAGCAATATTGCAGAACGTATTGAGAAAAATGTGTTGGCTTTTTTAAATAAAAAATAGTTTATTGATACTGAAAATAACTGTTCACTTGTGTATAATTAATTGCACCTGTATTATTTTGTAAATATTCAATCAATCCTTCGGCTGTAGTGTAAGGTTTAATTGTTGGTGTTTGTGTAAAATAAGTGTCATATACTGCTGGAATATAATCATTTAAACCAACTGTCAATGTAGTGTTGTCATTTAATTGTTGGTTATTTTCATCTCTAATTTCAATAGTGCTATTTACTTGTAAGATGTTAACTCCGGCATAATAAATAGCAATTTTACTTTGTTTTAAAAAGTTTTTAATTTCAGCAATTGTCATACTGTAAGTAACTGAACCATTGTTAAAAGGATCAATACTATATATTTCACGTTTTAATATATTGCCAGCGTCTAAAGTGTTTCTTATACCTCCAGTATTTTGAAAAGTTAGATCAACATTCATTTGTTTTCTTAAAATATCAGTATACAAACTACCAACATCAGATTTTGAATGATACGCTTCGGAAAAACCAATTATATCATCTAAATTTGAATTGGCATTATAATAATCTACTTTTTCTTTAATAGCAGCATCAAAATTGGTGTAATTATTTAGGTTAATTAGTTGGTAACTAATAGATTCTATTTGTTTATTTTTTATAGATAATTTTATTTTTCCTAAATTATTTAAATTTGAACCGGCTTGATAAATAGGAATGTTATTAACTGTTTGATTGGTTACAGTATGTGAATGTCCGCCAATAATTAAATCAAAATAAGGATAATTATTTGCCAGTTTAAAATCTGAATTTTCACCTAAATGGGTGAGTGCTACTAAAACATCTGCTTGTTGACTTTCTTTTAAATTAGCATATTTTACAACGCTGTTTTCAAACTTTTCAAAAGTTAAATTTTGTACGCGCCAAGGATGTGTTGATGGAATAATATCATTGTCTTTTCCTGAGGTTTCTACTAACCCTAAAAAAGTGATATTAAGTCCGTTAATTGTGATAGTTTTAAAAGCATTTGGTTGTGAAATAGTACTATTACTAGTATTTACATTAGCACAAATCCAGCTGAATTTTGATTGGCTAAAACGATCATTTAAAATAAGTTCTCCATAATCAAATTCGTGATTTCCAATAACAGAAACGTCAAAGCCAACAGCGTTCATAACATCAATCATAGGGAAACCTTTTTGCGGATGATTATCTACGACTGGATTCCCAGAAAAAATATCGCCGCCACAAACTAAAAGTACGTTAGATAATTTTTTTTCTTCATCAACAATATGTTTAATTTTTGAGAAATTATCTAATTGTCCGTGTTGATCATTAATATGAAATATAGTAATTTCTTGACTTTGATTAGTCGGGATTTGAGTGTTTTCACTATTTTTTGAACATGCTAAAAATAGTACTGAAATTATAAAATATTTTATGATGAAATTTATTGATTTCATTTTTTATAAATTTTATTTCAATTCTGTTCGAAATAAATTATGATAAATTTAGTAAAAATTAAGCTGTTATTTTTTTAATTCTTTAAAAATATTAATGAGCTCTTCTGAAGTTAAATCTGTCTGTAACCAGTTTAATGCGCTCTCATAAGTAGAAAAGATATCAACAGTTTGGTTTAACTCGTTTTGCTTCATTTTATAAATAGTAGCAGGAACAATTTGGTTAGGAGTTCTGGTTAAAAATGCCAGTTTTTTGTAACCAAAAATTTTAGGAATTTGTTTTAAGTAATTCACATAATCTTCAATTTCATTAGGTGTCATTTTAAAATCTACATTTTTAAAATTTATAATGTAATTTAAAGAATTTTTATAAGATGGATTGTCAATTACTTTTACTTTAAAGTTTTTATAGGAATCAATATCCAGAGGGCCTTCGTGGCATTCTACAATAAGATTATATTTTTCTAGAATTTGATAATTACTGTTTAATGGGGTCATTTAAAAATATTTTTGGGGTAAAAAACAATATACCAAAACTAATTTTTGGTATATTGTTAGTTGAAAGCACTTAACTTCGTTTTATTTCTTTTTTTGTTGTTTCGCTTGTTGCTCTTGCGCTTGTTTCATTGCGTCATTTAATTTCTGACGGAATTTACTTTCCTTTTTAGGTTTTAGTTTGTTTTCCTGAATTTTAGCATGTATTTTATCTTCATCAATAATATAATTTTTGATGACTAACATAATTCCAACAGTTAATAAGTTAGATACAAAATAATATAAACTCAAACTACTTGCATACATATTAAAGAAAATCAACATCATAACTGGCGACAGATACATCATCATTTTCATCATTTTTTGCATATCTGGCATTCCTTCTTGTTGAGGTTGCATGTTCATTTGCTGACTTTGACTCATTCTCATATAAAAGAAAATGGCTACAGATGCTAAAATTGGAAATAAACTAATATGATCTCCATACATTGGTATTTTAAATGGTAATTTAAAGACTGAATCATAAGCAGATAAATCTTCGGCCCATAAAAATCCTTTTTGACGTAAATCTATATTTGAAGGAAAAAATCTAAATAAAGCAAAGAAAACTGGCATTTGTAACAGTGCTGGAATACATCCGGAAAGCGGACTAACACCTGCTTTACTTTGTACCGCCATTGTTTCTTGTTGACGTTTCATTGCGTTTTCTTTACCAGGCAAACGTTTGTTAATTTCTTCCATTTCTGGACGAAGTACTTTCATTTTGGCACTTGATAGGTACGATTTATACACTAAAGGCGACATTATAATTCTAACAACAATAGTTAGCAGAATAATAATTAAACCGTAATTACCAATAAATCCTTGTAAAAAGTTGAATACTGGAATAAAAATATATCTGTTAATAAACCCAAATATTCCCCAACCTAAGTTTACAACTTCTTTAATATTTCTATCATATTTTTTTAAAATTTGGTAATCATTTGGTCCAATGTACCAATTCATTTTATGATTTATTTCACCACTTTCTAAAGCAATTGGTGCTTTTAAATGAAATTGTTTGGTAAAAGTGGTATCAATATCTTCATTTTCAACCAATGATTTTGAAGTTAAAGTTGCTTTTTCAAATGCATCATCAGTAATTAATATTGAAGAGAAAAAGTGTTGTTTAAATGCTACCCAATTTACATCAGATTCTTCGGCATCATCTTCTTTTCCAACGGATAGATAATCAATTTTTTCATCTTCTTTTTCATAATACATTTCAGTTTGTTGATTTTCGTAGCGAATACTTTTTTCATTTTTAAACGCTTTTAAATCCCAGTCTAAAACTAATTGTTGTGATGAATTGATAGCTGAACTTAAACCTTGTGAACGAATTATGAAATCAATCATATATTCATCAGGTTTTAATTCATATCTATATTCTAAAAATTTATCTTCAGCTACTTTCAATTTCATAGAAAGCACCTTGTTATCTCCATTTTTAGTTACACTTGGTTCAAAAAATAAATCTTTAGTATTTAAAGATCTGTTATCAGAAGTACCAAAATTAATATTGAAAGATGTGTTGTTATCTTTAACAATATATAATGGTAAAGAATCATGAGTAACGTATTTTTTTATTAAAGCTTCTTTAATTTGTCCACCTTTATTAGAAATAACCAATTTTATCAAGTCGTTTTCTAAAATAGTTTCATTATTGGTTGCTGATGGTAATGATGCAGAATATGCAAATACGCCAAGTTCACCTTTAGCTTTTTCAAAAGAAAGCGAATCAGTAACTTGTGTAATTATTGAATCAGAATCTATTGATTTTGTTGTTGTTGAAGTTGGTGTTTCTTCTTGAACTTGCTCCGTTTTGGCTTTTTCTGCGGCTAATTCTTCAGGAGTTGGTTGATTGGTGTACATCCACCAAATCATAATTGCACCTAATAGAACGAATCCTATGAGTGAATTAATGTCGAATTTTTTTTCTTCCATGAGTGTTTATAAAATGTCAATTTGTCATTTTCTTTTTTAAAAGTTTTAAAAAAGTCCGACAAAAGTACTAAATGTATTGTTATTTATTAGTATTTATTAATGATTGTATGTTAGTTCAAAGAGTGTTCCAAAGATGCTTTTACAAAATCTACAAATAAAGGATGTGGATTAAGTACGGTACTTTTGTACTCTGGATGATACTGTACGCCAATAAACCAAGGATGCGATGGTATTTCTATAACTTCCACCAAATCTGTTTTTGGATTTTTTCCAGTGGCAATCATTCCAGCATTTTCAATTTGTTTTAAATAAGAACTATTAAATTCATATCTATGTCTGTGGCGTTCACTAATATTTTCTTTTTTGTAAATATTTTTTATTTTACTGTTTTCTTTTAATTTGCAATCCCAAGCTCCTAAACGCATTGTTCCACCATAATTGGTAATGCTTTTTTGCTCTTCCATTAAATCAATTACTGGATTTTTGGTATTGTTATTCATTTCACTTGAGTTAGCATCAGCTAAGCCAAGCACATTTCTAGAAAATTCAATAACTGCCATTTGCATTCCTAAGCAAATTCCTAAAAACGGAATATTGTTTTCTCTTGCATATTTAACTGCAGCAATTTTACCTTCAATTCCTCTTTCACCAAAACCTGGAGCCACTAAAATTCCGTTTAATTTTTTTAATTTATTTGGAACGTTTTCAACGGTTAAACCTTCAGAATGAATCCAATTAATATTTACTTGAACTTCATTTTGAGCACCAGCATGTATAAAAGCTTCGGAAATAGATTTGTAGGCGTCTTTTAATTCAACATATTTACCAATTAAACCAATTTCAACAGTATATTTTGGATTTTTAAATTTTGATAAAAATTCATTCCAAACTTTTAATTCTGGCTGTTTATCTTGTGGTAATTGTAATTTTTTAAGTACAACTAAATCTAAATTTTCATCTAACATTAAATTTGGAACATCATAAATTGTTTCTGCATCAATAGATTGAATAACATCTTCTTTTTTAACATTACAAAACAATGCCAATTTACTTTTTATAGAATCTGATATTTCGTGCTCTGTTCTACAAACTAAAATATCTGGACTTACACCACTTTGCATTAACATTTTTACAGAGTGTTGTGTTGGTTTTGTTTTCAATTCGCCTGCAGCAGCTAAATAAGGGACTAATGTTAAATGAATAACAATGGCATTTTCATGACCTAATTCCCATAATAATTGACGAACAGATTCTACATAAGGTAAAGATTCTATATCTCCAACGGTTCCGCCAATTTCAGTAATTACAATATCAAACTCTCCAGTATTACCTAATATTTGAACGCGATGTTTAATTTCATCTGTAATATGAGGAATCACTTGAACAGTTTTTCCTAAAAACTCACCTTTACGTTCTTTATCAATAACAGATTGATAAATTCGTCCAGTGGTAACATTGTTAGCTTGAGAAGTAGGAATATTTAAAAAACGTTCGTAATGTCCTAAATCTAAATCAGTTTCAGCACCATCATCGGTAACATAGCATTCGCCATGTTCATAAGGATTTAAAGTTCCAGGGTCAATATTAATGTATGGGTCAAGTTTTTGAATGGTTACCGAGTAGCCTCTTTCTTGTAATAATTTTGCTAAAGATGCAGCAATTATCCCTTTTCCAAGTGAAGATGTAACGCCACCAGTTACAAAAACATATTTCGTATTTTTCATTATCCGTAGGTTTGGGCAAAAGTACTAACTCTATTTTAGTTGACAAAAAAAGAACTCTTTAAAATTTTAAGAATTTTATAGTTATTTATTTTTTAAATTATTTGCTTTTTTTACTTCTAATCATTGCTTCAAGCATATCCCACATTTCATCAGGAATTTCTTCCAGCATATTAAATTCTCCCGCGCCTTTCAACCATTCGCCACCATCAATGGTAATTACTTCTCCATTTATGTACGCAGAAAAATCACTCATTAAATATGCTGCTAAATTTGCTAGTTCTTGATGTACGCCAACTCTGCCTACAGGAACTTTCTTTTTCATATCAAATTTATCTTTTAAATTTCCGGGCAATAATCTGTCCCAAGCACCTTCGGTTGGGAACGGGCCAGGAGCAATGGCGTTTGAACGGATTCCATATTTTGCCCATTCTACCGCCAATGAGCGAGTCATAGCTAAAACACCGGCTTTTGCAGTTGCAGAAGGAACCACATACGCAGAGCCTGTCCAAGCATACGTTGTTACAATATTTAATATGGTAGCTTTTTGTTGTTTAATATCAATCCAATGTTTACCAAAAGCAAGTGTGCAGTTTTTACTTCCTTTTAATACAATATCAATAATAGTATCAAATGCATTGGCAGATAATCTTTCTGTTGGACTAATAAAATTTCCTGCAGCATTATTTAATAATCCATCTACTTTTCCAAACCGTTTTATAGTTTCTGCAAGTAAATTTTCTACTTCATTGTAATTTCTTACATCACACAGTACAGGTAAAACCTTACCTCCAGTTTTTTCTTCAAGTTCAATTTTAACATTATTTAATTTTTCAATATTTCTTGAAGTAATAACTACATTAGCACCTAGTTCTAAAAAATAAGTTGTCATCGATTTACCTAAACCGCTGCCTCCTCCAGTAATAACAATAACTTGATTATTTAAACTTCCTTCTTTTAACATTGGTTTTTGATACATAATTTGCGTATTTTTGGTTTTTATAAATGTAGGAAATATTTCATTTTTTTGGATTAAATTATTTTTTTTAATTTTTTTTAAAAATCTATTTGTCAAACACAAAACTAATTGTATATTTGCCCTCGCTTTTAGCAGGAGGATTTTGCTAATAACTAACAACATAAGAAACACGATTTTTAAAGATATTTGTAATGAGTAAAAGAACTTATCAGCCGTCAAAAAGAAAGAGAAGAAATAAACATGGTTTTAGAGAGCGTATGGCTTCTGCAACGGGTAGAAAAGTGTTAGCAAGAAGAAGAGCTAAAGGTAGAAAGAGAATTAGCGTTTCTTCTGATCCAAGACCAAAGAAATAATGAAACAATAGTTTTATATATAAGGTGTTACTTTCAATTAGTAACACCTTTTTTTATGATTTTTTGATAAGTTTTGAAAACTATTTTTTATTAAAAAACGAATTTTATTGATATTTACACATTAATTTTTTATACTAACAAATGCCAAAAAACACAAACATTAAATCAATATTAATAATTGGGTCAGGTCCAATTATTATTGGCCAAGCATGTGAATTTGATTACTCTGGTTCACAAGCTATTAGATCGTTAAAAGAAGAAGGAATTGAAGTTACTTTAATCAATTCTAACCCAGCAACTATTATGACAGACCCGTCATTGGCTGATAATGTTTATTTAAAACCATTAACAACAAAATCTATTATTGAAATTTTACAAATGCACCCAGAAATTGATGCAGTGTTACCTACAATGGGTGGGCAAACTGCATTAAATTTATGTATTGAAGCAGATGATAAAGGAATTTGGAAAGATTTTAATGTTGAATTAATTGGTGTTGATATTGATGCTATTAATATTACTGAAGATCGTGAAAAGTTTAGACAGTTAATGATTAAAATTGGTGTTGGACAAGCACCTTCAACCATAGCAACTTCATTTTTAAAAGGAAAAGAAATTGCACAAGAATATGGTTTTCCGTTGGTAATTAGACCATCATTTACATTAGGAGGTTTTGGAGCATCAATTGTATATGATAAAGAAGATTTTGATGAATTATTGAGTAGAGGTTTAGAAGCTTCCCCAATTCACGAAGTTATTATTGATAAAGCTTTATTAGGTTGGAAAGAGTACGAATTAGAACTTTTGAGAGATGATAACGATAATGTTGTTATTGTTTGTACTATTGAAAATATGGATCCAATGGGAATTCATACCGGAGATTCTATAACAGTTGCTCCAGCAATGACTTTGAGTGATAAAACTTTCCAAAGAATGCGTGATATGGCCATTTTAATGATGCGCTCTATTGGAGATTTTGCAGGTGGTTGTAACGTGCAGTTTGCTGTAAGCCCTGATGAGAAAGAAGATATTATTGCAATTGAAATCAATCCACGTGTATCGCGTTCATCAGCTTTAGCATCAAAAGCAACAGGATATCCTATTGCTAAAATTGCAGCTAAATTAGCGCTTGGCTATCATTTAGATGAATTAAATAATCAAATTACAAAAACTACTTCGGCGTTATTTGAGCCAACATTAGATTATGTAATTGTAAAAATACCACGTTGGAATTTCGATAAATTTGAAGGAGCAAACAGAACTTTAGGTTTGCAAATGAAATCGGTTGGAGAAGTAATGGGAATTGGGCGTTGTTTTCAAGAGGCATTACATAAAGCAACACAATCCCTTGAAATTAAAAGGAATGGCTTAGGAGCAGACGGAAAAGGTGAAACAAATTATGAAACAATTATAGAGAAATTAACGAATGCAAGTTGGGATCGTGTTTTTGTAATTTATGATGCTATTTCAATTGGTATTCCTTTAAGTAGAATTCACGAAATCACTAAAATTGATATGTGGTTTTTAAAGCAATATGAAGAATTATTGTCTTTAGAAAGAGAAATTACTACCAATAAATTAGAAACTTTAACCTATGAATTATTGCTAGAAGCAAAACAAAAAGGATTTGCCGACAGACAAATTGCGCATATGTTAGATTGTTTTGAAAGTGAAGTTTACGCAAAAAGACAAGAATTAGATATCAATAGAGTTTATAAATTAGTTGATACCTGTGCGGCTGAATTTAGTGCGCAAACACCATATTATTATTCAACTTTTGAAAATAAAATGATAACTGCAGAAAAAGGCAGTTATGCACATAATGAAAGTGTTGTAACCGATAAAAAGAAAATCATTGTATTAGGTTCTGGTCCAAATAGAATTGGGCAGGGAATTGAGTTTGATTATTGTTGTGTGCACGGAGTGCTAGCTGCTAGGGAAGCTGGTTATGAAACAATTATGATTAACTGTAATCCTGAAACTGTTTCCACAGATTTTGATACTGCCGATAAATTATATTTTGAACCAGTTTTTTGGGAACATATTTATGATATCATTCAACATGAAAAACCGGAAGGAGTTATCGTTCAGTTAGGCGGGCAAACAGCCTTAAAATTAGCTGAAAAATTAGATAAATGGGGTGTAAAAATTATAGGAACTAGCTTTGAAGCACTGGATTTAGCTGAAGACAGAAAACGTTTTTCTGAATTATTAGTTGAGTTAGACATTCCTTTTCCAAAATATGGAACAGCAACAACTGCTGATGAAGCAGCTGCAATTGCTGATAATTTAGATTTTCCAATTTTAGTTCGTCCATCATATGTATTAGGTGGACAAGGAATGAAAATTGTTATCAATAAAGAAGAATTAGAAAAACATGTGGTTGCATTGCTAAGAAGTATTCCAAATAATATGTTATTGCTAGATCATTATTTAGATGGTGCTATTGAAGCAGAAGCAGATGCAATTTGTGATGGTGAAGATGTGTATATTATTGGAATAATGGAGCACATTGAGCCTTGTGGAGTACATTCCGGTGATTCAAATGCTACGTTACCACCTTTTAATTTAGGTGAATTTGTGATGCAACAAATTAAAGATCATACCAAAAAAATAGCATTAGCTTTAAAAACGGTTGGTTTAATTAATATTCAGTTTGCTATTAAAGATGATACGGTTTATATCATTGAAGCCAATCCAAGAGCTTCTCGTACAGTTCCGTTTATTGCAAAAGCATACCAAGAGCCATACGTTAACTATGCAACCAAAGTAATGTTAGGAGTAAATAAGGTAAAAGACTTTACATTTAATCCTAAATTAGAAGGGTTTGCTATTAAACAACCAGTGTTCTCATTTAATAAGTTTCCTAACGTTGATAAAAAATTAGGACCAGAAATGAAATCAACAGGAGAAAGCATTTTATTTATTGATAGTTTAAAAGACGATCAGTTTTATGAATTGTATTCTCGTAGAAAAATGTATTTGAATAAATAATATTCTTAAGAGTGAAAAAAAGCCTTTATATTTAAATATAAGGGCTTTTTTACATTGTAATTTTAATGATTACGATGTGATTGGATGTGTTCAATTTTATTTTGATTTATTATATTTTTAGATGATGGATTCACAACAAAAGGAAGAATTAAAAATAAAAAACAAATAGTAAAAAAAACGATTGAAAAAATCTTTAAAGCTAGTTTTTTATAACATAGCCGTTCATATACACTTTTAATTGCTTTCCAATGTAAAATGATGTGGAGAATTAATAATCCAATTAAAAGAAATCCAATTATAAGATGAATTTCTCCCCACTCATGTCTGTTCAATCCTAATAATAAAAGTTTATCATTTCTTCCATATTTACTTATTTGTTCTTGGCCAGAAATTAAAGTGTATTTAATTAATAAACCGACGCCTAAAACAGCAGACATACAAAAGAACATTAGAGCATTTATGATAAAATTCAGTGTTGGTTTTCTCATTATTTTTATTTTATAATTACTTATGGAAATTAGACTTGTAAAATGCAAAAAGGTTTAAATTGAAATGTTTTTTTGATTTTATAAATTTAAAAATTACATTTGTTTAAATAAAATACAAAAGGTTTGAACAATATTAAAACTGAATTTACAATTAAAGATCTAGAAAACTTTTCTGGAATTAAAGCACATACCATTAGAATTTGGGAAAAACGCTATAATTTGTTTGAACCACAAAGAACAGAATCAAACATTAGATATTATAATATTGATAATTTAAAAAAATTATTAAATGTTACTCTGCTGTACAATAGTGGATTAAAAATTTCTAAAATCGCTGATCTTTCTAAAAATAAAATGGAAATTAAGGTGAAGGAAATTGTTTTTAAAGAAGGTTTTGAAAGCAGCGCCTTAAACTCATTTAAATTAGCAATGTTAAATTTTGATGAACCCTTATTCAATCAAACATATAATAGTTTAATATCTCATAGCTCATTTAGGTCTATTTTCACAAAAATATTTTTACCGTTTTTAAATGAAATAGGAGTTTTATGGATGGTAAATTCAATAACACCGGCACATGAGCATTTTATTACGAATTTAATTAAGCAAAAATTATATTTAAATATTGAAAAACTTCAATTGTTAAATGTGAATGATAGTAATGAAAAATATGTATTGTTTTTACCTTTAAATGAAATTCATGAGTTAGGGTTATTGTACTTACATTTTGAATTGTTATTTCAAGGAAAGCATTCTATTTATTTAGGGCAAAGTGTTCCAGTAGAGAATTTAAAAGATCTTCAGAATGTATATAAAGAAATTTGTTTTGTTACTTATTTAACGGTAGAACCAAGTAAAATTTCAACTGAAGAATATTTACAAGAGCTATTTAATAATGTGCTAATAAATACAACGCATAAGTTGTGGGTTACTGGCTTTAAATTGCAACAAATTGAAGAAAATTATCAAACACCAGCACAAATATCTTTATTTCCTTCACCTACTGCAATGTTAAATATTCTGTAATTTTTTTTATTAAATTTTGTTTTGTTTAATCTTTTTGTATATTTGTTAAACAAAATATGAGAAACATAATTATAATAGGTTCGGGATTTTCATCACTTTCAGCTTCGTGTTACTTAGCTCAAAAGGGATTTAACGTAACTATACTTGAGAAAAATTCAAGTGTAGGAGGAAGAGCACGAGTTTTAGAACAGGATGGTTTTAAATTCGATATTGGTCCAACTTGGTATTGGATGCCAGATGTTTTTGAGAAATTTTTTAATGATTTCAATAAAAAACCATCAGATTATTACGATTTAAAAAAGTTAGCTCCTGCATATCAGGTTTATTTTGATGTACTTGAGTCATTAACTATTTCAGATAATATTAAAGAAATTTATGAGCTTTTTGAGAAAGAAGAAAAAGGAAGTTCAAAATACTTGAAGAAGTTTTTGAAAGCAGCAAAATTTAATTATGAAATTGCTGTGAATAATATGGTATACAAACCAGGAAATTCTATCACAGAATTAATCACTTTTGATACCATAAAAAATGTAAATCAGTTTTTTAAAAGTATCAGTACAGAAGTAAGAGCTAATATTAAAAGCAAAAAGTTAATTCAAATATTAGAATTTCCTGTATTGTTTTTAGGCGCAAAACCATCAAACACTCCAAGTTTTTACAGTTTTATGAATTATGCCGATTTTGGTTTAGGAACTTGGCATCCAGAAGGAGGAATGTTTGAAGTTGTAAAAGCATTTGTTTCATTAGCCACGGAATTAGGCGTTACTGTTAAAACAAATCAGAATGTGCAAAAAATTGAAGTTGAAAATGGAAAAACTACTGGTGTAACTGTTGATGGCTTGTTTATGCCTGCAGATATTGTAGTAAGTGGCGCAGATTATCATCATTCAGAAACGTTGCTAGATAAAAAGTATAGAATGTACTCTGAAAAATATTGGAGTAAAAAAACATTCGCACCTTCATCCTTATTGTTTTATGTAGGTTTCGATAAAAAATTAGAAAATGTTGCACATCATACGTTATTTTTTGATACGGATTTTGATGTACACGCAGTAGATATTTACGATACGCCTCAATGGCCAAAAGAGCCGCTTTTTTATGCAAGTTTCCCAAGTATAACCGATAATAGTTTTGCCCCTATTAATAAAGAAGCGGCTACTTTTTTAATTCCAATTGCTCCGGGTATTGAAGATAATCCAAAAATTAGAGAACATTATTTTAATGTAATTATAGAGCGATTAGAAAAATTAACAAATCAAAAAGTATCAGACAGTATTTTATTTAAAAGATCGTATTGTGTAAATGACTTTATAGAAGACTATAATTCATATAAAGGGAATGCCTACGGGTTGGCAAATACATTAACTCAAACTGCTTTTTTACGACCAAAAATTATCAGTAAAAAAGTACAAAATTTATTTTTCACAGGTCAATTAACAGTGCCAGGACCGGGCGTTCCGCCATCAATAATTTCGGGTAAAATTGTGTCGGAAATGGTCTTAAAAAATGCTGTTTAAAATATACTACTACTAACTAAAAAAATTAAAGATTATGAAGCAAATATTTGATGATACTTCCTTTGTTTGTAGCAAAATTGTTACAAAAAAATACAGTACTTCTTTTTCTTTGGCAGTAAAAATGTTATCACCAAAAATTAGAGAAGATATTTATAGTATTTACGCTTTTGTGAGGTTTGCAGATGAGATTGTAGATTCATTTCATGGCTATGATAAAAATAAATTAATCAATCAGTTTGAAACAGATTATTATACCGCAATGGAAGCTGGTATTAGCTTAAATCCAATTTTAAATAGTTTTCAAAAAACAGTTAAAAAGAATAATATTACTGATGATTTGGTGCAGGCTTTTTTAACAAGTATGAAACTAGATTTAAACAAAACAGAATATGAAACGCAGGCAGAATATAATAATTACATTTATGGATCGGCTGATGTAGTTGGTTTAATGTGTTTAAAAGTATTTGTGAATGGTGATGATGAAAAATATGAAAGTTTAAAAGAACCTGCTATGAAATTAGGTTCGGCATTTCAAAAAGTAAATTTTTTGAGAGATTTAAAAGATGATTATGAAATTTTAAATCGTTCTTACTTTCCAGGAGTAAATTTTAAGTCGCTAGACTTAAATGCAAAGCAATCTATTATTAATGAAATTGAAGAAGATTTTGTTGAAGCATATAAAGGCATAAAATTATTGCCAATTGAGGCGAAATTTGGTGTATACACTGCTTATATTTATTATAGAAGATTGTTATCAAAATTAAAAAGTACACCGTCAGAGAAAATTTTAACAACCAGAATTAGAGTTTCTAACCCAATGAAAGTAAGTTTATTAGCACGTTCTTTTTTGGTATTTAAATTAAATTTATTATAATAATTATGAAAATCTTTCTGTTTTTTGTATTTGTTACAGTTTCTGTATATTCAACAGGAATAGAGGAGATTAGAAATAATTTTTTAACTGTAAAAACTATTAAAGAAGCTGATAATTACATTCAGTTATTAGAGAAAAGTGACTTAAAAGAAGCAAATGCTTACAAAGCAGCACTATTATTAATGAAAGCAAAATTTGCATTTTTTCCTTTTAATAAATGGAGTTATTTTAAAGAAGGTTCAGAGTTATTAGATAATGCAATTAAAACTGATGCAAAAAATATAGAAATGCGCTATATCCGTTTTTTGTTTCAAAGTGAAATTCCTAAATTTTTAGGCTATCATAAAAATATAGAAGAAGATTATACTTTTATAGTTAATAACATTGTAAATAGTTCATTACCTTTAAAGTTTAAACAAACAATGTTAGGTAAAATGTTGTTAGTAAAAGGATTAACAGTAAGTCAATCAACAAAAATAAACAAAGTAATTCAAAAATTATGATATTTTTTTTAACTACACTTATAACATTTGTATGTATGGAATGTGTTACTTGGTTAACGCATAAATTTGTAATGCACGGTTTTATGTGGTATTTTCATGAAGATCACCATCAGCCGCAATACAAAAGTTGGTTTGAAAGAAATGATGTGTTTTTTGTAATTTTTGCCATTCCTAGTATTGTATTATTTTACGTTGGTTTGCAAGGTGGATTGAATTACTTCTTTTTTATTGGTTTAGGAATCTTGCTTTACGGAATGGCTTACTTTTTAGTGCATGACGTTTTAATTCATAGGCGATTTAAATGGTTTAATAAAACAACTAATAAGTATTTAATTGGTTTAAGAAAAGCGCATAAAGTGCATCATAAACATTTAGGAAAAGAAGAAGGGGAATGTTTTGGTATGTTGTTTGTGCCTTTTAAATATTTTAGAATGTAATGAGTTTATATTTAGTATTAAATATCGCATCATTTATAGTTCCATTCGTTTATAGTTTTGAAAAAAAAATGCGCTTTATAAAGTGGTGGAAATCTGTTTTTCTTTCCATTTTTATTGTTGCGTTCTTTTTTTTAGTTTGGGATATATTTTTCACCAAAATGGGTGTTTGGGGTTTTAATCCTGTGTATCATGTTAATTTCACTATTTTAGGACTTCCGTTAGAGGAAATATTATTTTTCATCTGCATTCCTTACGCAAGTATTTTTACACATTATGCAGTAGGATATTTTTATCCAAATCTTCAACTATCAAAAAAAGTTACAAATTATATTACAATTATATTGTTTTTAATATCAGCAATTGTGTTGATTTTCAATACAGATAAATGGTACACATTTATTAATTTGTTGGTTTTTGCTGGTTTACTCATATATGCTTTTGTTACTAAGAATACTATTTTACAAAAATTCTACATTACTTTTTTAGTGATTTTAATTCCATTTTTTATTGTAAATGGTATTTTAACTGGAAGTTTTATTCATCAGGAAGTTGTTTGGTATGACAATGCAGAAAATTTAGGAATTCGTTTATTCACAATTCCTATAGAAGATGCTTTTTACGCGTTTAGTATGCTTTTTGCCAACTTAATATTGATTGAAAAGTTTAAAAAAGTATTCAACTAATAAGTTATGAGTAAAAAAGAAATTGCTATTTTTTGGTTTAGAAGAGATTTAAGATTACACGATAATTGTGCCTTGTTTCACGCATTAAAATCGGGTTATCCAGTAATTCCTATTTTTATTTTTGATAAAGATATTCTAAACGAATTGCCTAAAAATGACGCTAGGGTTTCATTTATTTATGAAACTTTAAATGCATTAAATAATCAATTAATTAAAATTGGGAGTGCTGTAAAAATAGAATTCGGCTCGGTTGAACAAGTTTGGGAAAAATTGCTAAAAAACTTTAATATTAAAGAAGTTTATTCAAATAAAGATTATGAACCCTATGCTATTAAAAGAGATTTAAAAATTGAACAGTTATGTTCAGAAAAAGATATAGCGTTTAAATCTTTTAAAGATCAAGTAATTTTTGAAGAAGCTGAAATTGTTAAAGATGATGGATTACCATATACAGTTTACACTCCTTATAAAAACAAATGGCTAAAAAAGTATTCAGAAAATACAATTAAGATATTTCCCTCTGAACAATTCCTCGAAAACTTACATAAAGAGATTTATATTTTTCCTTCACTAAGTGCTATTGGTTTTCAATTAAGTGAAATAAAAGTACTACCATATAATAATAAGTGTATTTCAAGTTACAATAAAACTAGAGATTTACCATTTGTAGAAACTTCAAACCTATCGGTTCATTTGCGTTTCGGTACAGTTAGCATTCGTAAATTGGCAGATTTTGCAATTAAAACAAATGCAACATTTGCCAGTGAACTTATTTGGCGTGAATTTTTTATGCAAATACTATATCATTTTCCTAAAGTTGTACATCAAAATTTTAGAGAAAAATATAATTATATTCCTTGGCGAAATAATGAAGTGGAATTTAAATTATGGTGCGAAGGTAAAACCGGTTACCCAATTGTAGATGCTGGAATGCGACAATTAAATCAAACTGGCTATATGCATAATCGTGTTCGTATGATTACGGCTAGCTTTTTATGCAAGCATTTACTAATAGATTGGCGTTGGGGAGAAGCTTATTTTGCAAAAAAACTATTAGATTATGATTTGTCTGCAAACAACGGTAATTGGCAATGGGTTGCAGGAACTGGTTGCGATGCTGCACCTTATTATAGAGTTTTTAATCCGTTAACCCAACAACAAAAATTTGACTCAGATTTAAAATATACTAAAAAGTGGAATTCTAATTTTAAAAATGCTCCAGAAATTGTGGAACATAAATTTGCCAGAGAACGTTATTTATCCGTATTAAAGAAAGACTGAATTAATATTTCATTTGCATAAATTCTTTTAAAATCAACTTTTTTTACACGTATTACAGTTTTTCAGAAAGTTATATTTTTGACATTAAATTTAAAAAAAACATATAAAAAATACCTCACTACTTTTTTATGAGTTTGCTATGTAAATACATAAAATAAGCAGAAAAAATTATGTTATTTTAATGTTAATTTTGTTACAGTCTTTCTTAAAATTGGTAAACCAATTAGTGTATTTAGCTGATAGTCAGTAATTAAAAAAAGTTATTTTTACACATTCCAAATAGTTTTTCAAACGTTTTAGCTGATATATGTCATTATAACTCTTACTTTAATCCTATAATTTTACCACATCAATAGAATAGCATAATTTATATTGTTTGTAATGCTTTTCTGTTTTTAATATAAATAGTTCAATTTATTAAGTGTAAATATAAGTATAATGAAAGAAGAGAATTCAAAATTAATTTGTGATGCCAATGAAGCGGTTGCTATTGTTGCACACAAAACAAATGAGGTATGTGCCATTTATCCGATAACACCTGCTTCACCAATGGGTGAACATGTAGATGTTTATAGTTCTCAGGGTAGAAAAAACATTTGGAATAACGTTCCTCGCATTGTAGAAATGCAAAGTGAAGGTGGTGCTGCAGGAGCTGTGCATGGTTCTTTACAGGCGGGTGCTTTAACTACTACATTTACAGCATCTCAAGGATTATTATTGATGATTCCAAATATGTATAAAATGGCTGGTGAATTATTACCTTCAGTTATACATGTTGCTGCAAGAACAATTGCAACTCACGCATTATCAATTTTTGGAGATCATTCAGATGTAATGTCTGCACGTTCAACAGGTTTTTCAATGTTATTTGCTGGAAGCGTTCAAGAAGCTCACGATTTTGCATTAATATCTCAAGTGGCTACTTTAAAAAGTAGAGTGCCATTTTTAAATATTTTTGATGGATTTAGAACATCACATGAAATTTCTAAAATAGATGCTATTCCTGATGCAGTAATTACCGCAATGATGCCTGAGGAAGAAGTAATGAAACATAGAAAGCGTTCATTAGATTCAGACAATCCTACAATAAAAGGTACAGCTCAAAACCCAGATGTATTTTTCCAAGCACGTGAAGCGTGTAATACATATTACCAAAAAGTACCTGGAATTGTACAAGAAACAATGGATGAATTCTACAAACATACAGGCAGAAAATATAGCTTATTCTATTATATAGGTCATCCAGAAGCTGAAAAAGTAGTAGTTATTATGGGATCTGGAGAAGGACCTGTAAGAGAAACTATTGACACAATGGTTGAAAAAGGAGAAAAAGTAGGAGCATTATTTGTGCGTTTATACCGTCCTTTCTCAGTAAGTGATTTCTTAAAAGAATTACCAAAATCAGTTAAAAAAGTAGCTGTTTTAGATAGAACAAAAGAGCCAGGAAGTGTTGGTGAACCATTATATTTAGATGTAGTTACTGCATTTGTTGAAATGGGTGAATCTATGCCTACAGTTGTTGGTGGTCGTTATGGGCTTTCTTCAAAAGAATTTACACCAGCAATGGTTAAAGGTATTTTTGATGAATTAGAAAACAAAAAGCCAAAAAATCATTTTACTGTTGGTATTAATGATGACGTTACACATACAAGTTTACCAATCAATCCATATTTCCAAACAAGAAAATCAACATTTAACTGTATGTTCTACGGTTTAGGATCTGATGGTACGGTTGGAGCAAACAAAAACTCTATTAAAATTATTGGTGAAACAACTGATAATTATGTACAAGGATATTTTGTATACGATTCTAAAAAAGCCGGAGCACAAACAATTTCGCATTTACGTTTTGGACCAGAACCAATTTATTCAAGTTATTTAATTAATAAAGCTAATTTTATTGCTTGTCACCAACCTAACTTTGTGTATGAATATGATATTCTAAAAAACATAAAAGAAGGAGGTACATTCTTATTAAACACACCACATTCTAAATATAAAATTTGGGCTGAACTACCAAGTGTAATTCAAAAAAGAATTATTGAAAATAATATTGAATTTTATGTTATTGATGCTACAAAAGTAGCCTTAGAAGCTAAATTAGGTAAACGTACAAATACTGTATTACAAACTTGTTTCTTTGCTATTTCTGGTGTATTACCAAAAGATGAAGCAATCAAAAAAATTAAAGATGCTATTGTAAAATCATATTCTCATAAAGGAGATAAAGTGGTACAAATGAACTTTAAAGCTGTTGATACTTCATTAGAAAATCTTCAAAAAGTTGAATATCCACTTCATACAACAAACGAAGATCAATTATTGCCATTAATGACTGGTGATGCTGACAATTTTGTAAAAGAAGTTTTAGGAACTATTTTAGCAGGTAATGGAGATACTTTACCGGTAAGTGCATTCCCAGTAGACGGAACTTTCCCTACAGGAACTACACAATATGAAAAACGTGGTATTGCAACTTTTGTACCTACTTGGGATGATGCAGATTTATGTACACAATGTAACAAATGTGTTGCAATTTGTCCGCACGCAGCCATTAGAGCTAAAGTTGTTTCAAATGATTTATTAGTAAACGCACCAGATTCACTAAAACATGTACCAGCAAAAGGTAGACCTTTTGATGCAAAAACTGAAAGTTACATACTACAAGTTTCTCCAGAAGATTGTACAGGATGTGATCTTTGTGTTGCTGTTTGTCCAGCTGAAAGTAAAGAAGTAGCAAATACATTTGCAATTAACTTGGCTGATAAACGTGAAGTTGAAAAAGTTGAAAATGTAAATTGGGATTACTTTATTGATTTACCAGACTACGACAGAAAAGAGTTGGTAACTTCAACTGTAAAAGGATCACAATTTTTACAACCATTGTTTGAGTTTTCAGGCGCTTGTTCTGGTTGTGGAGAAACACCTTATATTAAAATGATTACTCAGTTGTATGGTGATAGCATTATGATTGCTAATGCAACTGGATGTTCTTCAATTTATGGAGCTAATTTACCAACAACACCTTATACTAAAAATAAAGCAGGTCGTGGACCAGCTTGGGCTAACTCATTATTTGAAGACAATGCTGAGTTTGGTTTAGGTATGAAACTAGCTTTATCTAAAAAACAAGAAATAGCAGTTGATTTATTAAAAACTTTAGAAAGTAAAATAGGAAGCACATTGGTTAATGATATTTTAAACAATGATGAAACTAATGAAACTTTAAAAGAGCAAAAATTAAATCAAATAGATGAGTTAAACGTAATTTTAAATACAATTGATACTTACGATGCTAAAAAACTAAGAAACCTTTCTGAGTATTTACGTAAAAAAGACGTTTGGATTTTTGGTGGTGACGGTTGGGCTTATGATATTGGATATGGTGGTTTAGATCACTTATTCTCTTCAGGAGAAAATATCAATATTTTAGTAATGGATACTGAAGTGTATTCAAATACTGGAGGCCAAGCATCTAAAGCAACACCAATGGGAGCAAGTGCGAAATTTGCAATTAATGGTAAAATGACATCTAAGAAAAGTTTAGCATTGCAAGCAGTTTCTTATGGAAATGTGTATGTAGCTCAAATTGCAATTGGTGCTAAAGATAACCAAACATTAAAAGCAATTGAAGAAGCAGCAGCGTATCCAGGACCATCTTTAATTATTGCTTACGCACATTGTGGTGAACACGGTTACGATTTAAAAGACGGAGCTTCACACCAAGAAAAAGCGGTAGAAACAGGTTATTGGCCTTTATTTAGATTCAATCCTCAATCAGAAAAAGGAAAGAAATTTAGATTAGATTCAAAAGCACCTTCTGCACCTCTTCAAGACTTTATGTATAAAGAAACTCGTTTTACAAGAGTTGCAAAAGAAAACCCAGAATTAGCTGGCGTGTTATTAGAAAAAGCACAAGAGCAAGTAGATTCTCAATGGGAAAGATTAGAACTTTATAAAAATTTATAAATTTTGATTAACTGAAAAAGTGCTGTTTACGTAATGTATTCAGCACTTTTTTTAACTCTTTAAAAACCAATTGATATGAATGATAGGTCAGAAGCTTTTTTTAAAGAAGCAACAAAAAAATTAAATGAAGCAAAAAACGAATTATTTAAACCTGCAGAAGATTTTGTAAGTTATTCTGTATGTAAAAATTCACAATTTGCTATCGAAAATTACCTAAAAGGTTATTTAGTATCGCACAATGCAAAACTTGAAGGTAATGAAACAATTGCAAGTTTATTTGACAAGTGTGTAGCAATTGACAAAGATTTTAGTAAAATAGACTTAAGTGCAATTGGTTGTAAAAATCATCCAATTGACTCTAGATATTGTTCTGAAATTAATTCAGTAAGCGCTTGTTTTGATGCTGCAGACAGCATAGATACTTACCTAAAAAAAACGAAAGTATTATAATACTAACACCTTTTTTGGTTTGTTGAAGAAAAAACTTACTGTACATTTGTAAAAATTAGTTTATAATGAATTACATTTTATTTGATGGAACAGTTAGAGCATCCTTATTGCCTTTAACATACACTCGACCAGTAGCTGAACTAAGAATTGGTATTTTAACAATTCGAGAAAAATGGGAAGAATACCTTGGTTTTACCATTACAACTCTTACCGAAGAATATTTAGAAGATAAATTTCCGATGGTTGAAATGGAGCAAAATATTATGATAAATGCTTCTTTTCTGCCTAATAAATTATTAGTAGAAAAAATTTCTGAACTCACCAATAATCAGGTAATTATTACAGGTGATGAAATAATTGCTTTTTATACAAATGATACGCAAGATGAGGTTGATTTTGATACTTATGAAATAATTGAGTTTAATGATAAGGTTCTTCAAATTAAAAATACTTGGGATTTATTTTCATTAAATGAAAAAGCTTTAAAAGCAGACTTTGACTTAATTACTGAAGGAAGAACTTCGCAACCAATTCCAAAAGGTGTAAATGTAATTAACAAAGAAAATATTTTTATTGAAGAAGGAGCCGAAATATTATTTTCAACTTTAAATGCAAGTACTGGACCTATTTATATAGGAAAAAATGCACTTATAATGGAAGGAAGTTTAATTAGAGGTCCTTTTAGTTTGGGAGAAGAATCTGTAGTTAAAATGGGATCTAAAGTTTATGGAGCAACTACTGTTGGTCCGTATTGCAAAATAGGAGGAGAAGTAAACAATTCAATATTATTTGCATATTCCAGTAAAGGCCATGAAGGTTATTTGGGAAATTCTGTGCTAGGTGAATGGTGTAATATTGGTGCAGATTCTAACAATTCAAACTTAAAAAATAATTATGCTGAAGTTAGGTTGTGGAATTATGAAACTGAAAACTTTGCTAAAACTGGATTACAATTTTGTGGTTTAATAATGGGAGATCATTCTAAATGTGCGATAAACACTATGTTTAATACTGGTACAGTGGTTGGCGTAAGCGCAAATATTTATGGAAGTAATTTTCCAAGAAACTTTATACCATCCTTTAGTTGGGGTGGTGCTGCAGGTTTCTCAGTGTATCAAATTAATAAAGCTGTAGAAACTGCAAAGTTGGTTTACAAAAGGCGAGATTTAGAGTTTGATGACAAGGAGCAAAAAATTTTAGCTCATGTTTTTGATATCACCACAAAATATAGAAATTTTTAAAATAAACAACGCTGTATAATTTTATACAGCGTTGTTATTTAAAAGAATATTTTATTTTAGCTTCTTTTTTTTATAGAACCAGAACCCGCAGATTTAACTTTTACAATTGTTGGATTTCCTGAATAAATAATATTTCCTGACCCCGCAGTTGATCCATGTATTTCATTTACTGCATTTACTTTTACATTTCCAGAACCTGCAATTTTTATAGTTGAAATGTCTGATTTTAAATCGTACGCATTCACATTTCCAGAACCTGCAATACTACAGGTAAGATTTGAGGTTTTTCCATTTAATTGAATGTTTCCAGAACCCGCTATATTTGAATTAATAGTATTTGTAGCAACTTCTAATTGAATGCTTCCAGAACCTGCTAAACTTAATTTTAAGTTATTTGTATTTACAATATCTTTTGAATTAACATGTCCAGAACCTGCTAATGAAATTGCATCAATTTCTTCAAAAGGAATGGTTATTTCAATTTTTTTATTTGATTGAATTTGATAGCCATCTTTTGTTTTAATATTTAGTTCTCCATTTTTTACTTCTGTTATAATATATGGCAATAAATTCTCTTGTGCTTTAATAGTAATTGCACCTTCTTTTCCTTTTAATAAAGTTACATGAAATGCGCCTCCAATACCAATTTTATCATAATTTGCAACAGTTCTGTTGGTGGTTGTAATATCACCGTTTCCTTTTATTTTCTTTGAAAACATTTGTGCGCTTAATTGCGAACTTAAAATAATTAGTACTAATAGGCTTGTAATTTTTTTCATAATTTAAATTTTAGTTGTTAGTAAATGTTACGCTTCCATAACTTGATTTTATAGAAATTGAAGCGTTTGATGTTGGTTTGTTATAATAACCTTCGTAATATTTTGAAGAAGTATTGCTGATTTCTTTATTGAAATTAAATCCATTTGTACCTTTTAAACTACCATAACTTAAAGAAGCATTTATATTAAAAGCATTAGTTGTATTTATGCCAAGTTTAATATGCGTGTAAGATGATTGTACTTTTACAAACTTAAAATTGGTATTTAAATCGCTAATTTTTAAAGATCCATAATCTATTATAAAATCTGCACTTCCTTTTAATTTACCAATTGTAGTATGCATATAGTCGCAGTTTCCTTGTATGTTACCTGCGTTTTCAATTTTTAAATCGCCATAGTCACAGTTAAAATCTAAATCTTCTAACAAGCCAAAAGATAGGTGAGAATAATCAGCATTTAGTTTTATTTTACCCGATTTTTCAATATGAAGTGTAGAATAATCAGCATTAATAACACCATCTTTCATGAATTGAATTTTAGAATTGTTAGTGTAATCAATATTTATATGATTATTACTATTTAATAGTTCGCCAATGTTTAATTTTCCGTAATCACAATTAATTTTTGAGGCTCCTTCTAATTTATCAATGTTAATGCTTCCGTAATCATTTGTTAAATTTACATTGTTTGTTATGGGCATTTTAATTAAATAATTAATTTCCATACTTACATTACTGCTTTTTCCCCAAAAACTCCAAGAGTTAGAAATTTTTTCAATAATTGTTTTTGCAGAAACGCTGTTACTATTGCCATTAAAATCTATAGAAATTGCATCTAATTTTTCTTGTACTTTTTCTTCATTATCACCGTTAGTTGTAATGCTAACTACAATGCTAATATTATTTTCGTTCCAGCTAACAATATCAATATTGCCATATTTGTTATTAATAGTTAAAGACGCATCTTTTAAAACATTAAAATCTTTTTTAATGACTTTATTTTTTGTGTATTTACCATCTTTAATTCCAGCAGAAATTGTGAGTGGTATTAGGATAAATAGAAATATTATTTTATACATGGTTTTCATTTTGTTGTTTTTTTAATTGTTTAACATCTTCAATTTGAGCTAATAAACTTTGTAATAACTCTATACGTTGTTGAAAATTAGAGATCATTGCGTAAATAATTCTTTTATCTTCAGTACTTTCTTTGAGCTCTAAAGTAAGTTGATTGTATTGAGTTTCAAGTTTATTAAGTTGTAATAATGCATCATTAATTAGTTGTTCAGTATCGCTATTTCTTTCTAATTGTATAGTTTCTAATTCTTTTTGAATGGTGGTTACAAAGTAACTTTGTGTTTCTTCCATTTTAGGTGAAATACTAGCCAATTCTAAACCGTTGTTTGAATAATTTTTACCAATCCAAATACCAATAAAAAGCAGAATTGAGGCAGCAATAGGTAACAGTAAAAAGCTTCTATTTATTTTTTTTATAGGTGTAGCTTTTTTTTGTTTTAATTTTTTTTCAAACCTGTTAAAATGACCAAGAGTAGGCTCTTCAGTGTCAAATTGATTTTCAAGGTTTTTAAAAATATGTTCTAAATTATCTTTCATATTGTACAGATAAAAGTTGTTTCAGTTTGTTTTTTGCTCGTGAAATGGTTGTTCTACTATTTTCGTATGATATATCCATAATTTGAGCAATTTCTTCGTAATCATATCCTTCAATAAAATGTAATGTAAGTGATACTTTATAATTTGTTTTTAATTCATTTATTTTTTGAAGTAATTCTTTTGCGCTTAATGCATCATAATCTTCAACATCATTTACTTCGTTTTCACTTAAATTTAAATTTTCTAAAGGTTTGGTTTCAATTCGTTTATTCTTTTTTAAAGCAGTAATGCTATTATTTATCACTATTTTTTTTAACCAAGCTCCAAAAGATACAGTTCCACTAAATGAATCTAGTTTTGTAAATGCTGCTAAAAAAGATTCTTGCATAATATCTTCAGCTTCAAAACTGTCATTTACAATTCTAATAGCAGTATTATACATTGCTTTATAATACTGTTTATACACAGTAAATTGTGCATTAGCATTCCCTTTTTTACAAAGTTCTAACAGTTGGTTAATATGTTGAATTTCTGTTTTCAAAAATTGATTTCTACTTAAAAGACAGTGTAAAAATTAAACTGTTACACTTTTAGTTAAATTTATAAAAAAATTAGTGGATGTTTATCGTAATTTTGGCACAACAATTGAAAAATACTAATAGAGCTTATTTAATATTTATTTTTAGAAGCTTGATAATCAATTTAATAAATGAATTTTATGGTTGTTATTTCTTTTTGATAAAAAAAATAAATGACAAAATGACTAATAATATACTATGAGTAATACAAAATTTTTAAAACTGGACAATCTGTCATTAGATAATATTTTAGATGATGATGCTGATTTAATACCATTAATGACTCCTGAAGACGAAGAAGAGATAAATAGAGAAGATGTACCAGAATTATTGCCAATATTACCATTAAGAAATACGGTGTTGTTTCCTGGGGTTGTAATTCCTATTACTGCTGGTAGAGATAAATCTATTCAGTTAATTAAAGAAGCCAATAAAGGCAACAAAATAATTGGAGTTGTAGCACAAAAAAATGAAGCAATTGAAGATCCAACTGTAAATGATATTCATAAAGTTGGAACAGTAGCTGTTATTTTAAGAATGCTTAAAATGCCTGATGGAAATACAACAGTTATTATACAAGGCAAAAAGCGTTTTGAAATAGAATCTATAGTGCAAGAACAACCCTATTTTCAGGCAACAACAAAAGCGTGTGTTGAAGATAGAAGCGAAGAAAAGGATGTTGAGTTTGATGCAATTATAGAATCTATTAAAGAAATGGCAATTCGGATAATTAAAGAAAATCCAAATTTACCTACAGAAGCTACATTTGCTATTAAAAATATTGAAAGCAATCCATTTTTAATCAACTTTGTTTCGGCAAATATGAATTTAAAAGTAGAGGAAAAGCAAGAATTATTAGAAACTAATAATTTAAAAGAAAGAGCTTTACTTACTTTAAAAAAGATGGGGGCAGAGTTACAACGTTTAGAGTTGAGAAACGATATTCAGTCTAAAACTAGAACGGATATGGATCAACAACAACGTGAATACTATTTGCATCAACAACTAAAAACTATTCAAGAAGAGTTAGGTGGTGTTTCTTTTGATGAAGAATTAGAAGAAATGAAAACGCGTTCTAAATCAAAAAAATGGACAAAGGAAGTGCAAGCTATTTTTGATAAAGAATTAGGACGTTTACAGCGTATGAATCCGCAAATGGCAGATTACTCTGTACAACGTAATTATTTAGATTTATTGTTAGATTTACCTTGGAATGAATACTCCGTTGATAAATTTGATTTAAAACGTGCTCAAAAAATATTAGACAGAGATCATTTTGGTTTAGAGAAAGTAAAAGAGCGTATTGTTGAACATTTGGCTGTTTTAAAATTAAAAGGAGATATGAGATCGCCAATTATTTGTTTATACGGTCCTCCAGGTGTTGGGAAAACTTCTTTAGGAAAATCAATCGCAGAATCTATTGGTAGAAAATATGTGCGTATGTCTTTAGGAGGTTTACGTGATGAAGCTGAAATACGCGGACATAGAAAAACATATATTGGTGCAATGCCAGGTAGAATTATAAAAGATATTAAAAAAGCAGGAACTTCAAATCCGGTTTTTGTGTTAGATGAAATTGATAAATTAGCATCATCAAGTCATAATGGAGATCCTTCTTCAGCAATGTTGGAAGTTTTAGATCCTGAGCAAAACACTACGTTTTATGATAATTTTTTAGAGCTTGATTACGATTTATCTAAAGTATTATTTGTTGCAACGGCTAACAGTTTATCTACCATTCCTTGGGCGTTAAGAGATAGAATGGAAATTATAAATGTTTCTGGTTATACTATTGAAGAAAAAGTAGAAATTGCCAAACGTCATTTATTACCAAAGCAACTAAAAGAACACGGTTTAACTACAGAACATTTACAAATGGGTAAACGTGAGTTAGAAAAAATTGTGGAAGCTTACACGCGTGAATCGGGTGTTAGAGGTTTAGAAAAACAAATTGCTAAAATGGTTCGTTATGCAGCTAAATCTATTGCAATGGAAGAGGTTTATGAACCAAAAGTTTCTATTGAAATTATTGAGAAAGTATTAGGCCCATCGCATTTAGAACGTGATAAATATGAAAGTAATGATGTTGCTGGTGTTGTTACAGGTTTAGCTTGGACAAGTGTTGGGGGTGATATTTTATTTATTGAATCGATCATTTCAAAAGGTAAAGGAGGATTAACTATTACTGGAAATATAGGTAATGTAATGAAAGAGTCTGCTACCATTGCAATGGAATATATTAGAGCAAACGCTAATGATTTTGGAATAAAATTAGAATGGTTAGATTCCTATAAAATGCATATGCATATTCCTGAAGGAGCAACTCCAAAAGATGGTCCAAGTGCAGGTATAACAATGCTTACATCAATAGCTTCTGTATTTACACAACGTAAAGTAAAGCCAAAATTAGCAATGACAGGTGAAATTACTTTAAGAGGTAAAGTATTGCCTGTTGGAGGAATTAAAGAGAAAATATTGGCTGCAAAACGCGCTAATATTAAAGAAATAATTTTATGTAAAGAAAATGAAAAAGATATTTTGGAAATTAAAGAATCTTATTTAAAAGGATTAAAATTCCATTATGTTACTGAAATGAGAGAAGTAATTGATTTAGCTTTGATGAAGCAGAAAGTTAAAAATGCAAAAAAATTATAAGTAGTTTATAATTTAAAAAGACAATAATTTAAAAGGGCAGCCAAATGGTTGCTCTTTTTTTGTTTACAATACTTTTAAAAGTTGCACAACAAATTTTAAAAGTTGCGCAACTATTGAAAAAAGGTGTGCAACTATTAAAAAAAGGTGTACACCTTTTTTTTAATGTCTAACAATTTGTACTTGCAATAAAAAACGGTACAATTAATTGCGTGATTTAAGCAGCTGCATTTTGGTTATACATTTCTATTTCAAATTCTTTTATAGTTTTATACCCTAAAGTTGAGTTTATTCTTCTTTTATAATACCAAGATTCAATCCAAGTAAAGATAGTTAATTCAACTTATGATCTTTAATCATTATTTTACTTTTAATAATTTTACTTTAAAAGCTTATTGAATTTTGTAATAAATTTTAAATAACTAAAAAGGTTTTTATTATTTGTAATTTCTTACATCAATAATTTTTCCGTTTTTTAATTCACCAGACACATCTAGTTGGTAAATTTGTTCAGCAACTTGTTTAGGTGTTGATAAATCTCCGTGCTCATAAAAATCGATAAAACGTTGTACAGATTTAAAGTTATCTTTAGGAGTATTTCTTGCCAATTCTTGCATATCAGTATCAACAATACCTGGGTAAACAGAAACTATTTTAACGCCATTTTTTAATTCTTTTTGTTCTTTAGAAATAACTTTAGTCATCATGTCTAATCCAGCTTTAGAAGCGCAATACATAGTCCAGCTTTCATAAGGATTGATAGCTGCACCGGATGAAATATTGATAATTTTCTTTTTACAATTAAACTCTTTTGAAAGTTTTATAAATTGAGAACTTAAAATAAGTGGAGCTGTTAAATTTATTTGAATAGTATAACTAATATCTTTTGGTTCAATATTTTCAAGTGTATTTACGGTCCCTAAATTACCTGCATTATTGAACAGTGTTAAAATAGAAGTGTTTTCACTATTTAAATGTGAAAATATTTCTTTAATAGTCTTTTCAATTTGTATAATATCATTTAAATCGCATTGGTATTGTTCAACAGCATATTCCTTTTTTAATTTAGTTCTAGCAATGGAAATAACTCTATAGCCATTTTTATGATATTCTTCAGCAATGCCATGACCCAAACCTTTACTTCCTCCAGTAATAATTACTATTTTTTCCATATAAATGAATTTATAATACTAATTTAAAAAAATTAATTGATTGAAGTTGACTAAATCTTTATTTGTAGATTTTTTTAGCTGCATCCCAAAACACGTCCATTTCAGCTAAAGACATATCATGCAATGATTTATCCATTTTTTTTGCTGCTTTTTCTAAATACTGAAATCTATTGATGAATTTTTTATTAGTACGTTCTAACGCATTTTCTGGATTTACCTTAATAAAACGGGCGTAATTAATAAGAGAAAATAACACATCACCAAATTCAGCTTCTATATTATCGGTATTTCCTTTTTCAATTTCAGCATTTAATTCTGCCAATTCTTCTTGTACTTTTTCCCAAACCTGTTGTGGTTCTTCCCAATCAAAGCCTACGCCTGCAACTTTATCTTGAATTCGGTTGGCTTTTACCAATGCAGGTAATGATTTTGGAACGCCTTCTAAAACTGAAGTTTTTCCTTCTTTTAGTTTTAGTTTTTCCCAATTTTGTTTTACGTCGTCTTCATTTTCTACTTCAACGTTTCCATAAATGTGTGGATGACGGTGAATTAATTTTTCTGAAATAGCTTCAGCTACATCTGCAATATCAAAAGCATCTGTTTCTGAACCTATTTTAGCGTAAAAAACAATATGTAATAATACATCACCTAATTCTTTTTTAATTTCTTGTAAGTCGTTATTAAGAATGGCGTCACCTAACTCATAAGTTTCCTCAATAGTTAAATGTCGGAGTGATTGAAATGTTTGTTTTTGATCCCAAGGACATTTAGAACGCAACTCATCCATAATGTCTAAAAGTCGACCAAATGCTTGAAGTTGCTGTTCTCTTGTGTGCATTATTCTTCGGTTGTTTCTTCTTCAACTTCTTTAATAGAAGAAAAGTCAAAGTTTTTAGAAGCTAATAAATTATACCATTGTAGCACTTTTTTAATATTTGAAGTGTATACACGTTCTTCGTCAAAATTTGGTAAAACTTCTCTAAAATATGACGTTAATACTTTGCCACTTTCTTTAGGGTTTAATGCTTCTTTGCTATTTTCTTTTTCGGCTATAGCTTTAAAAACAATACGTAATGGAACTTCTTCTTCATAAGTGTAAATGGCAATTTCATTTAATGCACTAATATTATGTGTAGCAGTTACGGGTGTTTTTTTTCCGTCAATTAGTGATTCTACAATAATTCCGCCTTTAGATTGTGCTTTAATCTCAAACAATCCTGGTTTACCATTAATGGCAACAATATTTTTTAATTCCATATAGTTATTTTCTTTTTAAGGTTGGAAATTTCATCCTGTAATCAGCATTTACTTTCCCTTTTGAAATGTTTTCTAATTTCTTTTTAAGCAATCGTTTTTTTAATGATGAAATTTTGTCAGTAAATAAAATACCTTCAATATGGTCGTACTCGTGTTGAATTACTCGTGCAGCTAAACCGTCAATTACTTCAGTATGTTTTTCAAAATTTTCATCTAAATATTCAATGGTAATTTTACTCTGTCTAAAAACATCCTCTCTAATATCAGGAATACTTAAACATCCTTCCGTAAAAGCCCATTCATCACCTTCTTCTTTTATTATTTTAGCATTTATAAATACTTTGTCAAAATTAGCTAAAAATGTACGCTCAACTTCGTCTAAATCTTCATCTTCACCAAATGGTGTTGTGTTTACTATAAACAATCGAATAGATTTGTCAATTTGTGGAGCAGCTAAACCAACGCCTTGAGCGTTTAACATGGTTTCTCTCATATTTTCAATAAGTTCAGCTAAATTTGGATAGTTTTTATCAATTTCTACGCCTACTTTTCTTAAAACAGGATCTCCGTAAGCCACAATAGGTAAAATCATATTCTTTTTTTTGGTTTGCAAAAATACAAAAGATTCAATGAATAATAAAATTTTAATTGAAAGGTATTTTTTTATGAAAATTATGTTATTTTTAGTGTAAATAGCAAAACAGATTATATGGAAGCATTATTTAAGTATGCAACACCAGCAATTTATTGGATACTAGTAATAATTTGGGGCTATATTTTTGTCTTCTATTTAAAAAAAATTAATAGAAAAAATGAAGGTGATAAATTATTAAATCTTTTATTATTTATACTAGCAATTGATGCTTTTAGAACGCTTTTTGAAAGTATATATTTTGGTACGTGGTATACTTCATTATCAGGGATAATTCCAATAGAAATTTTCAATTATTTAGCACAACCCAAAATTGTTTTTTATCCTAAACTTTTAAACTTAATTGTTGCGTTATTAATTTTAATAATGATTATTAGAAAATGGCTGCCATCTGAATTAAAACAAAAAGAAAAAATTAAACTACAAATTAAGGAACAATTAGATGAATTAATAATTTTAAATAATAAGCTACTTTTTGCAAAAGAACGAGCTGAAGAAAGTGAAGATAAATTGAAAAGGGCAATTATGGCATCACCATTTCCAACGATGATTTATGCTGATGATGGAGAAGTATTAACTATAAATGAAGCTTGGGAACAATTAACGGGTTATTCACTCAAAGATATTCCAACGATTGTTGATTGGATAAATAAAGCATTTGAAAATGAGATTGAAAGTATTGGAGAAAAGAATAAGAGTTTTTACGATTTAAATGGAAAAGCGATTGAAGGGGAGTACGAAGTCTTAACTTCAAAAGGCACTAAATTAGTTTGGGATTTTAGTTCAGCTTTATTAGGTAAGTTTAGCGATGGTAGAAAACTTGTAATTTCTATAGCAAAAGATATTACAACTCAAAAACAAAATCAATTGAATTTGTACAATCAAAAAAAATTGTTTGAAACTATGTTCAATACCATAACAGATGGCGTAGTAATAACTAATACAAAAAGAGAAATAATTTTAGCTAATAAAGGTATTGAAACTACATTTGGGTATGATCCAGAAGTTTTATTAGGAAAAACTACTCAAATACTCTACGCTGATATTGAAAAATTTAAAGATGCAGGTGCAAAATTTTATGATGAGAATGTGAAAAATGCTGATAATTTTTATTTTACATTGTACAAAAACAAAAATAATGATGTTTTTCCTGGTGAAACCTTTGGTGCTAAATTATATGATACAAATAGCAAATGGATAGGGAATTTAGAAATTATCAGAAATATAAGCGAACGTCAGAATTTAATTTTTAACTTAAAAATTGCCAAAGAAAAAGCAGAACAAAGCGATCAGTTAAAATCGGCATTTTTAGCAAACATGAGTCATGAAATACGGACTCCTATGAATGGAATTTTAGGATTTTCAGAATTATTAAAAAACCCCGAATTAACTGGAGAAAAGCAACAGCAATATATTGATATTATTGAAAAAAGTGGAGCAAGAATGCTAAACATAATAAACGATATTATTGATATCTCTAAAATTGAAGCTGGTTTAATGGAACTTGAAATTACTGAGTTTAATATAAATGAATTAGGGGATTATTTATATACTTTTTTTAAACCAGAAGTAACATCTAAAGGTCTTGATTTTATATTTAATAAAAAATTACCTATTGAAATGGCTGTTATTAAAACTGATAGAGAAAAACTACTTTCAATATTTACAAACCTTATAAAAAATGCTATTAAATATACTGATAAAGGTATAATTGAATTTGGCTATCAAGTAAAAGATAATTTTTATGAATTTTTTGTGAAAGATTCGGGTATTGGAATTCAAAAAATTAAACAAGATCTTGTATTTCAGCGTTTTATTCAGGCGGATATTAAAAATAGTATGGCTCGTCAAGGTGCTGGATTAGGATTGTCTATTTCTAAAGCATTCTGTGAGTTACTAGGTGGTAATATTAGAGTTGAAAGTGAAGAAGGGGTAGGTTCTACATTTTATTTTACAGTTCCTTATAATATAAATTTGAGCAGTCAAAACCAAGAACATCATAAGTTGAATGTTCCTGTTTCTGCTAAAAAAATACACTTAAAAGTGTTAGTCGCTGAAGATGACGAAATATCTAAAATGTACCTTTCAGAAACTATTGGCAATATTTCTCATACCATTTTAACAGCTGCATCAGGTACTGATGCAATTACAATTTGTAAGGAAAATCCCGATATAGATTTAATTTTAATGGATATTCAAATGCCCGGTTTAAATGGTTATGAAGCCACTCGTGAAATAAGAAAATTCAATAAAAATGTTGTTATTATTGCTCAAACTGCTTTTGGATTGTCTGGAGATAGAGAAAAATCAATAAAAGCAGGATGTGATGAATATATATCTAAACCTATTCAAAGTAATCAATTATTAGAACTTATTGAAGCTTGTTTTAACAAATCGGATAACGCTACTGTATAATACGCAAAAATTTATTTATTCTACTTTTTATAAAAATTAAATTGGTTTAATTTATGTTACTATTATTTAAATGTTTAAAAACTATTTATTTAGTTATGTAACTATAAAAATAGTTATTATATTTGATTAAATTTATTTTTAAACAATTAAACGTTATAAATGAGAAAAGTAATAAATACATTAATTGTGATAGTTTTTTTTAATCTAACACTTTTAGCACAAAATAAAATTGCTTCAGATCCAATTTTTGTTGTAAATGAAAAAATTGTTTCCAAACAAAAAATAGAGGAATATTTAAGCAAAGGTTATATAAAAGAAATGCAAAACAGCATTACAGATCAGCAATATTTAAATTTAAAAAGTAAACTTGGTGAAAATCTTGGTGAAAAGGAATTTATTGTAATTATTAAAATTTTTACCGAATCTGAAATGAATGAACAAAAAGCGCAAGTAAATACAATTACAGAAAAATCAACTCCAACAAAAATTAAGGATGAATATCTATTAAAAGTAAATGACATTGCTGTAGATTTTAATTTAAAAATGCTTAATGGTGACATTATTAATTTAGCCAATTTAAAAGGAAAAGTTGTGTTATTAAACTTTTGGGCTACTTGGTGTGGACCTTGTATTAGAGAATTTTATGAAATTCCTTCAAAAATTTTAACCAAATTTAAAAACGAAGATTTTATATTTCTTCCAGTTTCAATTGGAGAAGATGTGCAAATTGTAAAAGACAAAATGATATATTTAAGCAAAAAGGGTATTGTGTTTAATGTTGGAATTGATCCTGATAAAATAATTTGGAATAGTTATGCTACAGGATCAATTCCTAAAAATTTTATAATTGATAAAAACGGAATAATTAATTTTATAACAACAGGTTATAATGAAGAAAATATTGATACTTTGGTAAAACAATTAGAATTTTTACTTAAAAACTAGCTAAATATTTATGAAAAAACTTTTACTATTATTTGTTGTAGTTACTTTTTTTAACTGTAGTTTTAAAAAGGAACAAAACCTTAAAGTTGAAAATAACCCAACAGACAAAATTAGTGTGCTTAATTTTGCCACGGTACATTTATCATATACATCAGATGCAAAAAGTGCAAATAGAAATTTAGATGATAAGCATGTGAAAGATGCTATAAATAAAATAGTTACTTGTTTAGTTAACTACAAACCCACTATTATTTGTATAGAAATGCAGCCTGATAACAATGAATTTGTTAATGAAACCTATCAAAAATATATTATAAATCAATCTAATAGATTAAATTATTCTGATGAAATTAACTCAATTGGTTTAGAAACAGGAAGGTTAAGCGGTGTTCATAAAATTTATGGAATTGATAGTCAAATAGGTTTTGATTACCCAAGTTTAATTGCAATTGCCAATAAAAAAAAGTCCGATAGTTTATTTGTTGAAAAAATAATGAAATCTTATGATTCAGTAAATAGTTTACCAATATTTGAACAATTTATAAAAATAAATTCATCAGCTTATAAAAACGAAACGTTTAATTTTTATAATTTTTTAGCTACAATGCACAGTGAAAATAATTTTGAAGGTGCTGATATTATTGCTGATTTTTATAAAAGAAATTTAAGAATGTATGCTAACTTTTGTGATATTCCTTTGCAAAAAAACGACAGAGTTTTAATTATTTTGGGTGCCACTCATACAGCTTATTTTGATATTTTTTTAGAAAATAATCCAAAATATAAATTAGAAAATACTGCTGATTATTTAAAATAAAACGAATTTTTAACGCTTTAAAAGATAAATATTAAAAGCTTTTTATAAAAATTTACTATTTGGTGATAAAAGAATATATATCAGCAAGTTTAGTTCGTATTTTTTTGTTAAATTTAATATGAATTTAACCTCATTTTTGTTTCGCCCTTATTTTCTGTTTTAACTAAAAAATTTAAAAAGTTTCACCCAATCATTTTATACAATTATAAATTTGATAAAGGTTTTAAGGGGCTAAACACCCAACGTCGAAAATGTGAAAGCGAAATTCGACACCAATGAAATGAGTAGCCGAGAAAAAGCTGAAAATCGATAGAGTAGGCATTTAATTAACGCATTAATTTTTAGACAATGAAAAAGCATCTAATTATTTTGCTAGTTACATTTTTTGTTAGTTTTAGTGGGTTTTCACAAAATGTTTCTGGCGTTTATAAAACAGACTACAGAGAAATGACACTTCAGCAAAATGGCACTAAAGTTACAGGTACTTACGAAAGTGGTAATGGAAAGATTGACGCAATTTTAAATGGGAATAAGCTTGTAGGTACGTGGAGAAATAGTGGAAGTAATAAAAGTGGAAATTTTGAATTTATTTTTAATTCAGATTGTTCATCTTTTACTGGTAAATATGGATATAACAGCAGTTCACCAACTAAAAAATGGAATGGAACTAAAATTAAATCTTCTAACACAAAAGTTGTATCCATTAAAGAAGACGCACCTATATTGCACAACGTTGCAGGCGTTTATAAAACAGATTATAAAGAAATGACGCTTCAACAAAAAGGGTTTAAAGTTACGGGAACTTACGAAAGTGGTAATGGAAAGATTGACGCAACTTTAAATGGAAATAAACTTATAGGAACTTGGAGTAATAGTGGAAGTAATAAAAGTGGAAAATTCGAATTTATTTTTAATTCAGACTTTTCATCTTTTATAGGTAAATATGGATATAATAGCAGTTTGCCGACTAAAAAATGGAATGGAACAAAAATTAGCTCTGCAAGTTCAACTATAAAATTACCTACAAAACAAGAAACACTACCAATTAATATTTATGGAAGTTGGGCGCATCGGGGAGCAAGAGATCAAGATGACCGCTTAAATATTTGGCAAGAGGGAAATAGGTTTGTTATTATTATTTCTTGGATTGATATTAACACAAAAATTTGGAAATCATATAAAGGTGAAGGAGAATTTGAAGGTAGACAAATGAATTTTAAAGTGTTTCCATCAGTAATTAATGGTAAAACTATAGATCAAGGGTATATGTATCATTACACAATTTCACCTGATAATAATGTAATTACAGGATATTATACAAAAAATGGGATAAGAAACCCTGATGCAAATTGGTATTACCAACGTGTAATAGAAAATTTATGAAATTAAAAAAATGAAAATATTTGGTATAATTTTTATAGAAATACATGCAATAATTCATTTAATAGGCTTTTTAAAAGCCTTTAAAATTATAGAATTCAATTCTTTAAATCTTTCAATTTCTAAAACCTACGGAATTCTTTGGCTTTTAGCAGCTGTAATGTTTACAATAACCACCTTTTTGTTGATATTTAAAAACAATTATTGGTGGTTATTTGGAATGTTTGCTGTTTTAATTTCTCAAATTGTGATAGTTGTATTTTGGAACGAAGCTAAATATGGAACTATTATAAATTTAATTATGTTACTTGTTTGTATGTTTGCTTATGGGAATTTTAGCTTTGCTAACCAAGTAAATACCGAAGTTTCCCAAATGCTATCTAAAGTTGAAACAAATCAAAAGACATCAACAATAATAAATACAATAGATAATTTACCAATTCCTGTTCAAAAATGGTTAAAAAATTGTGGTATAAAAAATAACTTAAAAATTAAAAATGTTTATTTAAAACAAGAAGTTTTAATGAAACTAAAACCACAACAAAAAAAATGGTACAAAGCTATTGCGCAACAATATTTTATAACTCAACCCGCTGCTTTTAATTGGATGGTTACTATGGATTTAAATCCAATAATTAATTTAGTTGGAAGAGATAAATTAGCAAATGGAAAGGGTGAAATGCTTATAAAAGTAGGCGCAATTTTACCAATTGTGAACGAAAAAAATAATAGTAAAATAAATCAGGCAACGCTTCAAAGATATTTGGCTGAAATTGTTTGGTTTCCTACGTCCGCTTTAAGTTCTAATATTTATTGGGAATTTGTAAATGATAATTGTGCAAAAGCAACTATTTTGGTTAATGAAATTTTAACATCAGGATATTTTTACTTTAATAATGAAGGAGAATTTATAAAATTTTCTGCGATGAGGTATAAGGATGTGAATGATGATAAACCAAAAGAATGGATTGTTGAAGTAGTTGAAAGTAAAGTCTTAAATACGATTAAAATACCTGTAAAATTAAAAGCAACTTGGAAATTAGATGAAGAATATTTTACATGGCTTCAACTAAAAATTACTGAAATTTATTACAATATTTAGTGAAGCTTAGTATGGCTGATATTTATAAAAGTATTAATTTTAACAACCTTAATTTTAGTAATTTTAATTATATAAAGGCGTCAATACAAATGAAATATTTTCCATCATTCTTTTTAGTATTATTAATTTTTCCATTATTTTTATTGAGTCAGCAAAAAGAAATTATAAGAGTTTTTTATTTAGGTGGGCAGTCTAATATGGAAGGTTATGGTTATAACAAAGATTTGCCAAAGGACTTGAATAAGCAATTTAAAAATGTTTTTATTTATGAAGGAAATCCTACAGGAGATAACAATAAAAACGGAGGTTTAGGAAAATGGGAAGTATTAAAACCAGGTCATTGCGTTGGCTTTTCTTCTGATGGAATAAAAAACCAGTATTCTGAAAGATTCGGAATAGAATTGTCATTTGCAAAAAAGTTACAAGAATTATATCCGAAAGATAAAATTGCATTTATAAAATATGCCAAAGGAGGTTCATCTATAGATAGTATAGCTGCTAGACAATTTGGTTGTTGGGAACTAGATTTTAAAGGAATTAATCAATACGATCATTTTTTAACAACGCTTAACGGAGCTTTAAATACTAATGATATTGATGGAAATGGAAAACCAGATATTCTAATTCCATCTGGAATTATTTGGATGCAAGGTGAAAGTGATGCCGATTTTACTGAAGAAGTTGCAAATAAATACTATTCCAACTTAAAAAGATTAATGGATTTAATAAGAGCCAGTTTACGAGTAGATGATTTGCCAGTTGTAATTGGTAAAATTTCAGATTCATGCAATGATGCTGATGGTAAAGTTTGGGATTACGGTGAATTGGTACAATATGCACAAGAAAAGTTTGTAAAAACTGATGAAAATGCAGCTATTGTTAGAAATACACGATATTATAAATATTCAGATCGTTGGCATTACAACAGTAAAGGTTATATTGATTTGGGCGAAAAATTTGCTGAAGCTATTTATAAATTAAACAATAAGTAAAGTTTTTTATTGTTTGTGTAAATACGATTGTAAAATTAATGTTGCACTAATTTCATCAACCAACGCTTTATTTTGGCGATGTTTCTTTTTTAAACCACTATCAATCATACTTTGAAATGCCATTTTTGAAGTAAATCGCTCATCAATTCTTTTAATAGCAATTTTAGGGAAAGTAGTACTTAATTTTTCAACAAAAACTTTAATAAGATGTTCACTTTCACTAGCTGTATTATTCATTTGTTTAGGTTCGCCAACAATAAATAATTCAACAGTTTCATTTTTTAAATACTCGGTTAAAAATGAAAATATTTTTTTAGTATCAACAGTAGTTAATCCAGAAGCAATAATCTGAAATTCATCAGTTACCGCAATTCCAGTTCTTTTTTCACCATAATCAAAAGCTAAAATACGAGCCAAAATATTAACAGAATTTTTAAAGTTGTGCAAATTTAGGTATTTAGAATTAGAAAATCTTTTATAAATTTTATATTTGTAATTCATAGAATATTAAATGAATGGAAGCACTAAGAAAAATTATTGAAAACGCCTGGGAAAACAGAGAATTATTAAAAGATACAGCAACTCAAAGCGCTATACGTGAAGTAGTAAATTTATTAGATGGAGGAACTTTACGTGTTGCCGAACCTATTGAAAATGGTTGGCAAGTAAATGAATGGGTTAAAAAAGCAGTTGTTTTATATTTCCCAATTCAACAAATGGAAACCATTGAAGTTGGAATTTTTGAATATCATGATAAAATTCCTTTGAAAAAAGGGTATAAAGAAAAAGGAGTTCGTGTAGTTCCTCACGCGGTTGCTCGTCACGGATCATATATTTCAGCCGGAACTATTTTAATGCCAAGTTATGTTAATATTGGAGCTTATGTTGATGAAGGCACCATGGTAGATACTTGGGCAACTGTAGGTAGTTGTGCTCAAATTGGTAAAAATGTACACTTAAGCGGTGGTGTTGGAATTGGTGGTGTTTTAGAACCATTACAAGCTGCACCAGTAATTATTGAAGACAATGTTTTTGTAGGTTCACGTTGTATTGTAGTAGAAGGAGTTCGTGTTGAAAAGGAAGCTGTTTTAGGTGCAAATGTGGTTTTAACAATGAGCACTAAAATTATTGATGTAACAGGTGATTCTCCAGTAGAATATAAAGGTGTTGTACCAGCACGTTCTGTAGTAATTCCAGGAAGTTATAAAAAAGTATTTCCAGCAGGAGAATTTTATGTGCCTTGTGCTATGATAATTGGTAAACGTAAAGAAAGTACTGATAAAAAAACATCGTTAAACGATGCACTTAGAGAAAATAGTGTAGCTGTATAACTAAATTTAAATAAAATTTTTAAAAAGCATCACAAAATTGTGATGCTTTTTTTATGTAACTTTTGAAGCATAAGGATGTTACCGCTATGTTAAAAAATAGTATTTTTGTGCATTATAAAAATTTTACATGAACTTTTTACTATATATTTCTTACGATTATGGATTTCCAATTGTTCAGCCTTTGGAAGAAGAAATTTTAAAAAGAGGTCATACTGTAGCTTGGTTTTTAGAATTTGAAGAAAGTAAAAAGAAACTTAAATCAAATCAAAAAATATTAAATACAGTTGTTGAAGTTATTGCTTACAACCCAGATGCTGTTTTGGTGGCTAGTAATGAAGTACCACATTTTTTTCCAGGAATTAAAGTGCAATTATTTCACGGTTTTAGCGTAAATAAACGAAGTGAAAATAAAGGACATTTTAGAATTAGAGGTTTTTTTGATTTGTATTGCACACAAGGTCCATCAACAACAAACAGATTTAAAGAGTTAGAAAAAAAACACAAACATTTTAAAGTTGTTGAAACAGGTTGGTCTAAAGTTGATATTTTGTTTCCAGTTAATGAAAATAATTCCAATCATACACCTACTATATTTTTTGCTTCTACTTTTACCGAAAGACTAAGTATTGCACATGATAATCAGGTTTTTAAGGAATTAGTAAAATTAATTGAAAGTGAAAATTGGAATTGGATTATAAATTTACACCCAAAAATGAATTCTGAAATTGTTAAGAAGTTTCAGGAATTAGAAAAATTTGAAAATGTTACTTATATTCCTTTTTTAGAAAATTTAGAACCGTTAAAAAGAGCAGATGTAATGTTAACAGACACATCTTCAATTATTACCGAGTTTATTATTCAAAAAAAGCCTGTTATTACATTCAAAAACAATCAACCAAAAGAATGTTTTATAAATGTTTTAAATGTTGATGATCTTAAAAAAAGTATTGAATTTGCATTAACGTATCCAACAGAATTAATGCACAAAATAGCATCTTTTGTTAAAGAAGAACATCCATATGCTGATGGGAAATCTAGCAAAAGAGTTATAGATACTGTTGAGGAGTTTGTTAATGAAAATCAAAAAAATCAACTAAAACCAAAACCATTTAATATCATTAGAAAATTAAAAATTAGAAAGAAGTTTGGATTTTTTAATTTTTTTAAAAATAGTTTATGATTAGAAAATTAATACTAAGAATTTTAAAAAATTTAAAGTTTATTCCCAATACATTACTTCTAAAAATTAGACATGAATATTATTGCGGAGAAAAACTTGATTTAAATAACCCCAAAACATTTAATGAAAAAATATGTTGGTTAAAATTGTTTTTTCATGTACCATTATTAACTCAATTAGCCGATAAATACTTAGTAAGATCGTATGTTGAAGAAAAAATTGGAGCAGAATTTTTAAATAAACTTTATAAAGTATATTATAAAGTAGAAGACATTAATTTTGATGAATTACCAAATCAATTTGTTTTAAAAGGTGTTCATGGTAGTAGTTTAAATATTATTGTAAAAGATAAAAGTAAATTAGATATTGAAAAAGCTAAAAAAACCATGCAAAAATGGATGAAGCATTGTCAATATAAAAAAGTAGGTTTAGAATGGGCTTATAAAAATATTCAACCTAAAATTATTGCTGAAAAATTTTTAAAAGAAGAAGGTAAAGAAGTTATAAATGATTATAAGTTTTTTTGTTTTAATGGCGAGCCTAAATTTTTACAAATAGATATTGAACGCGGTATTAAAGATTACAGATGTTTTTATAATTTAAACTGGGAAAAACTACCTTTTACTACCATAAAAAAGGTGTATTTTGAAGAAGAGGTTGAAAAACCTTCAAATTTTGATGAAATGAAAATTTTAGCTAAAAAATTAGCTGATAATTTACCTTTTGCGCGTGTAGATTTTTATTCTGTACAAGGAAAAACGTATTTTGGTGAAATAACCTTTTATCCAGGTGATGGTAAAGAAGAATTTACACCATTTGAATACAATTGTAGTATTGGAGATTATTTAAAGCTACCAGAAATACCTAAACAACAACAAATAATTACTGTTTTTTAAATGAAACAAGAAATAGAAAAAAGTTTAAAAATACTTCAAAAAAAAGAAATTTTATTATACCCAACGGATACAGTTTGGGGAATTGGTTGTGACGCAACTTCAGAAGCAGCAGTTTCAAAAATATATACAATAAAACAACGAGCAGAAAGTAAAAGCCTTATTATTTTGGTTGATGAAATTGAAATGCTACAGCAATATATTCCAACAATTTCTAAAGAAATAATAGCGTTATTATCCAAAACTACCAATCCAACAACTATTATTTATAATAATCCTATAGGTTTAGCAAAAAATGTGGTTGCGCAAGATAATACTGTTGCCATTAGAATTGTTCAAAATGATTTTTGTAAACAACTTATTGCAGCCTTTGGAAAACCAATAGTATCAACTTCGGCAAATATTAGTGGCAACGAAACACCTAAAAGTTTTAAAGAAATAGCATCACCAATTTTGGAGAGCGTAGACTATGTTGTAAATTTGCACCGCGAAGAGCGAAATGAAAAATCATCTACCATACTTAAAGTAGCTGAAAATGGTGAAATTATAGTACTTCGCGCATAATTTATGACTGAAAGTAAAAAGTATATAACCGCAATTGAACATACAATTTTTGAATATATTTCAAAAGCAGCATCCAATTTACAATTAGAAACCTATGTAATTGGAGGTTTTGTACGCGATTTTTTCTTAAAAAGAGGAACGCCTAAAGATATTGATATAGTCGCTATTGGAAGCGGTATTGATTTAGCCAACGAAGTTGCAAAATTATTACCAAATAAGCCTAAAGTTCAGGTATTTAAAACCTACGGAACCGCTATGTTGCGTTTTGACGATATTGAAGTTGAATTTGTTGGAGCCCGAAAAGAATCGTACAATGAAGATAGTAGAAATCCTGTAGTTGAAGATGGAACGTTGGAAGATGATCAAAACAGAAGAGATTTCACCATAAATGCCTTGGCTTTAAGTTTAAATAAAACAGATTTTGGAGCGTTACTTGATCCGTTTAATGGAATGCAAGATTTGGTTGATAAAATTATTAGAACTCCTTTAAATCCCGATATTACTTACTCTGATGATCCTTTGCGAATGATGCGAGCCATTCGTTTTGCAACACAATTAGGTTTTACTATTGAAAAGGATTCATTAGATGCTATTTCTAGAAATGCTGAAAGAATTGATATTATTACTCGTGAACGTATTGTTGATGAATTGAACAAAATTATGCTTTCTGAAGTTCCTTCTGTTGGATTTATTTTGTTGGATGATACCAATTTGTTAGAACGTTTTCTACCAGAATTAACAAATTTAAAAGGAGTAGAAGAGGTTGAAGGACAAAAGCATAAAGATAATTTTTACCATACGTTTGAAGTTGTAGATAATATTTCGAAAAACACAAAAGACCTTTGGTTACGTTGGGCTGCTTTATTACACGATATTGGAAAAGCACCAACAAAAAAGTTTCACAAAACATTAGGTTGGACATTTCACGGGCACGAGTTTGTGGGATCTAAAATGGTGTATAAACTATTTAAAAGATTACGTTTACCAATGAACAACAAAATGAAGTTTGTTCAAAAAATGGTATTATTAAGTTCTCGACCAATTGTATTAGCAACTGAAGTAACGGATTCTGCAGTCAGACGTTTAATTTTTGATGCTGGTGATGATGTAGAAAGTTTAATGACTTTGTGCGAAGCAGATATCACAACTAAAAATCCGAACAGATTTAAAAAGTACCATAAAAACTTTGAAATAGTTAGAAATAAAATTAAAGAAGTTGAAGAGCGCGATCACGTGCGTAATTTTCAACCACCAATTTCAGGTGAATTAATTATGGAAACTTTCAATTTAACACCTTGCAGAGAAATTGGTCAAATTAAAGATGCAATAAAAGAAGCCATTTTAGAAGGAGAAATTCCTAATGAATATGAAGCAGCCTATGAATTTATGCTGAAAAGAGCTAAAAAACTTGGTTTAAAGGTTTAAAGCGATTGCATTTCAACTAATTTTTTATAAATATTATTATTTGCAATTAACTCGCTATGAGTTCCTTGCTCAACAATTTTACCTTTTAATAATACCACAATAATATCCGCTTTTTGAATGGTTGAAAGTCTGTGTGCTATAACAACAGAAGTTCTGTTTTGCATCATTTTTTCTAAGGCATCTTGCACCAATCTTTCAGATTCTGTATCTAACGCAGAGGTTGCTTCATCTAAAATCATTATTGGCGGATTTTTAAGTACAGCACGAGCAATACTTAAACGTTGTTTTTGCCCACCTGATAATTTATTTCCGCTATCTCCAATATTATCTTCGTATCCTTTTGGTAAATCTTTTATAAATTCGTGCGCATTGGCAATTTTTGCAGCAGCTACTATTTCATCATCAGTTTTATTTGTTAAACCTAATAAAATATTATTTTTAATAGTGTCATTAAATAAAATAGAATCTTGAGAAACCAAACCTTGTAAATCTCTTAAAGATTTTTTAGTAATGTCTCTAAGATCAATACCATCAATTTTTATAGTTCCTTCATTTACATCGTAAAAACGGGTTAATAAATTAGCAATGGTGGATTTTCCACTTCCAGATTGTCCAACAAAAGCAACAGTTTTACCTTTAGGAATTTCTAATGAAAAATCTCTTAAAACATATTCATCTTTGTATTTAAATGATACATTTTGTAATGAAATTGCCGAATCAAAACTAGTTTTAACCAATGCATTAGGTTTGTCTGCCAATGGCGATTTAGTTTTTAAAATTTCTAATACACGTTCTGCAGCAGCATCACCTTTTTTAACGCCATAAATTGCTTTTGAAATAGCTTTAGCAGGGGTTAATATGTTATAGGCTAATCCCATATAAACTATAAAAGCATCTGGAGCTAAGGTTTTGTCTACTAGAACTAAAGAGCCACCGTACCATAATAAAATAGCAATTACACCGATACCTAAAAACTCACTTAATGGTGATGCTAAATTTTGACGATTTAATAAAGAGTTTGAAAATTTGTAAAAACGAGAAGTTGATTCTTTAAATTTTGTATTAAAAAAACCTTCAGCATTAAATCCTTTTATAACACGTAAACCACCTAAAGTTTCTTCTAAAATAGATAAAAAATGTCCTTGTTCTTTTTGAACACTATCTGATTGTTTTTTTAATTTTTTCCCAACAAGAGAAATAATAAATCCTGCAATTGGTATAAAAATAAACACAAACAATGTTAATTGTGGACTTAAAGCTAACATTGCAATTACTGTAAAAATAATCATTAATGGTTCTCTAACAATCAATTCTAAAATAGACAAAAAAGAATGTTGAATTTCCAAAACATCAGTTGAAATACGAGCAATGATATCTCCTTTTCTTTTTTCTGAAAAATAGGCTAGAGGTAAGTCAACTGTTTTTTCATACAAATCATTTCTAACATCTTTTAAAACGCCGTTTCTTAAAAAAGTAATGAAATACATGGCTAAATAACCAAAAATATTTTTTAGTAAAAAAGTACTAATTATAATAACAATCATAAAAAGTAACGCTTTTAATTCACCTTCACTATTTACTTTTTGAGTTATAAAATAATTGATGGAATTTTCAATATAATCACCCAGTTTTGCTATTCCATTATAAACTGGTGGTGTAGTAATTTGTTCAGCACTTTTAAATAATACCTTTAACATTGGCATTAAACTAACAAATGCTAATGTGCCAAATAAGGCATAAAAAATGTTACTTATAATGTTAAAAAAACCGTATATTTTATACGGTTTTGCATATACTAATATTTGCCTAAAGTATTTCATTAAATATTTTATAGTTGTTTTTGAATTAGCTTAATTTCATTTCAACAATTATTTGTTGAATTTTAGCATCTAATTCAGCCTCAATTTTTTTAGCATTTTCAATAGTATCCAAACTATCTTTTACACTAAAATAGAATTTTATTTTTGGTTCTGTTCCACTTGGTCTAGCAGCAACTTTTGTTCCATCTTCGGTTTCGTAAATTAATACGTTAGATTTTGGTATTTCAATAGCATTCACTTTTCCAGTTTGCAATTCTGTGCAAGTAGAAGCTTGATAATCAAAGATGTATTTTACTTTAGAACCTCCAATTGCTGTTACTGGATTTTCACGTAAATCTACCATCATTTGTTTAATTTGTTCAGCACCATCCATACCTTTTTTTACAATCGCAATTAAGTGTTCTTTGTAAAAATTATTATCAACATAAATTTGCAATAATTCTTTGTACATAGAACTTCCTTTTGATTTTGCATCTGCAGCGATTTCACATGCTAATAGAGTTGCGGTTACAGCATCTTTATCACGTACAAAATCACCAACCATATATCCAAAACTTTCTTCTCCACCACCAATAAAATCTTGTTTGCCTTCGGCCTCGCGCACCATTTTGGCAATCCATTTAAAGCCTGTTAAACCAACTTTTGTTTCAACACCGTAACTATCAGCAATTTCATTTACCAAGTTTGTTGAAACAATGGTTGAACCAACAAATTGTTTTCCGTTTAATTTACCAGCTTCTTTCCATTTTTTAATTAAGAAATTAGTCATTAAACACATGGTTTGGTTACCATTTAATAATTTCATGTTTCCTTCTAAATCTCTAACAGCAATTCCTAATCTATCGCAATCTGGATCAGTTCCAATTAATATGTCAGCTCCAATTTTATTAGCTAACTCTGTAGCCATTTTTAAAGCAGCAGGTTCTTCAGGATTTGGAGATTTAACCGTTGGAAAATCGCCATTTGGCACTTTTTGTTCTTCAACAATATTTACATCAGTATAACCAGCTCTTTTAAAAGCTTCAGGAATAGCAGTTATTGAAGTTCCGTGCAATGATGTAAATACTATTTTTAAATCTTCTCTACCTTTAGTATTAAACGTTCCGTTTTTTACTGAAGCATCAATAAAAGCATCATCAACATTTTTACCAATTACTTCAATTAAGTTCTCGTTTGCGTTGAATTTAATATCAGCAAAATCTAAATTGATAACTTCATTAATAATTGCACCATCTTGTGGAGGTACAATTTGTCCACCATCATTCCAATATACTTTGTAGCCGTTATATTCTGGTGGATTGTGAGAAGCTGTTAAAACAATACCAGCATCGCAACCTAGATGTTTTACAGAAAATGAGAGTTCTGGAGTAGGACGTAAGTCTTCAAATAAAAATACTTTTATACCATTTGCAGATAATACATCAGCAACAATTTTGGCAAAAGATTTACTATTATGACGACAGTCAAAAGCAATAGCCACTTTTAATTGTTTGTTTGGAAATGTTTGAATTAAATAGTTTGATAAACCTTGTGTGGCTCTACCTAATGTATATTTATTAATTCTATTGGTTCCTGCGCCCATTATTCCTCGCATTCCTCCAGTTCCAAATTCTAAATCTTGATAAAATCTGTCAGCTAATTGATTTTGATCTGTATCAATTAAATGTTTAATTTCTTGTTGAGTTTCTTTATCAAATGTGCTAGATAGCCATTGTTGTGCTTTTTCTAAAATTGTCATATTTAGTAATTTATTATCATCTTTAATAGTACAAAAATAGTGTTATTCATTGTAAAATTATAACACAATTTACTAAATCGTTATAGGTTTATTTGGTTTGAAATGGTATATCTTTTTGTATCAGTCTTTGTTCTTAAAATAATTTCCCCTAAAAAGCCAGCTAAAAAGAACTGTGTACCAATAATCATGGTAACTAAAGCTAGGTAAAATTGAGGTCTATCTGTAATTAATCTACCTGTTGGGTTAAAAAACAGTTTATCTATACCTAAATAAAAGGCAAAACAAAACCCAATAAAAAGCATTAATGTTCCTAATAAACCAAATAAATGCATGGGTCTTTTTCCAAATTTTGATAAAAACCAAATGGTAATTAAATCTAAAAAACCATTGATGAATCTATCCATACCAAATTTAGTGACACCATATTTTCTTGCCTGATGTTCTACAACTTTTTCGCCAATTTTATTAAAACCAGCATTTTTTGCAAGTACAGGAATGTATCTGTGCATTTCACCATTTACATCAACAGCTTTTACAACATCTTTTTTGTAAGCTTTTAAACCACAATTAAAGTCGTGTAATTTTAATCCAGATGTTTTGCGTGCTGCTGCATTAAATAATTTTGAAGGAATATTTTTTCTGATTTTGGAATCGTACCGTTTTTTCTTCCATCCAGAAATTAAATCGTATCCATCCTTTACAATTAAATTATACAGTTCTGGAATTTCATCTGGACTGTCTTGTAAATCGGCATCCATTGTAATAATAACGTTGCCTTTAACTTCTTTAAAACCAGCATTTAAGGCTTGAGATTTTCCGTAGTTTTTTTGAAATTTAATACCTTTTACGTTTGGATTTTTTTGTGATAAGTTTTCAATTACTTCCCAAGAAGTATCGGTACTACCATCATCAATAAAAAGTATTTCATAAGAATAACGATTGGATTGCATAACTTTTGCAATCCAATCGTGTAATTCGGTTAAAGAATCTTCTTCGTTAAGTAGTGGAATAACTACTGATATGTCCATTTAGTATAAAATTTAGTCTACTTCTTCAGTTCTTTTTAAAATAAGACCTTCAATTAAAGAAATAATAAAGCCAAAAAATAAACTTCCAATTATTCCCATTGCAGCTCCAATAAGTGGACTTGAGAATTTTTCTTGCATTTGTCTAGCTCCTTCTAATTGCTCATCGGTCATATTAGGATATTGTTCTAACATTTTTTGTTCACCAACTTTCATCATATTTTCCATAAAGTCAGGTTCAATAAAATTGATAAAAATCTGGTTGTAAATTACTGAAATAATAGCGCCTATTAAAGCAATTCCAAGCCCAATTTTTAAAGCTTCACCTAAGCTTAATAAATTATTATTACCTGCTTTAAAGTTTTTAAGCGCCATAAATATAACTACAGCCATTATAGCAAAACTTATAAGCATTACGCCTATACCTTGGTCGTAGATTTTGCCCATTGCATAAATACCTACAGAAAGAACAATTGATACTACTCCTAATATTAAACCATAGTTTAACATTACTTGTTTTGATGATGATTTTTGGTTTTCCATGATTGTTTGATTTTTTTGATAAACAAATATACTAATACCTATTTAGTATATCTTGTAATTATTAAAATTTATTAATTGTTTAAACTAAATTATTAGTAAACAGAACATTAAAAATGTTACATAAAATTATAAAAAAAATGATTGTGTAAACTAAAAAATGATTGTATTTTTGCGCTGGGCAAGTCCTACACAACCAGCTCCCTTTGAATCCTCCAGGGCGGGAACGCAGCAAAGGTATTAGGTTGTAGCGGTGTGATGTAGGTAGCTTGCCTTTTTTTATGTCTTATATTTAGTGGTACTTCGCTATATCTTTTTAACTTTACATTTTAAAATTTTAATAAAACATGTCTAGAGTAGTTTTAATAACTGGAGGATCTTCTGGAATAGGAAAATCAGTTGGAGAATTTTTAACTAAAAAAGGGTTTGTAGTTTATGGAACTAGTAGAAATCCTAAAAAAATAACAAATCATCCGTTTAAGTTAGTTGCTTTAGATGTTAATTCTGAAGAAAGTATTTTAAATGCTGTAGCTGAAGTTATTATAGCTGAAGGAAAACTAGATATTTTAATAAACAACGCCGGAATGGGAATTACTGGTCCAATTGAAGATACGCCAACTAATGAAATGCGAAAGGTTTTTGATACCAATTTTTTTGGTGCTATCGATGTTATGAAAGCAGTTTTACCGCAAATGAGAAAACAGCAAAGTGGTTTAATTATTAATGTAACTTCTATAGCAGGTTATATGGGATTGCCATTTAGAGGGATTTATTCTGCCACTAAAGGCGCTTTAGAATTGGTTACAGAGGCTGTTAGAATGGAAGTGAAGAATTTTAATATAAAAGTTACTAATGTTGCGCCTGGTGATTTTGCTACCAATATTGCTTCTGGTAGATATCATACACCCGTTTTTGAAAATTCAGCCTATAAAAAAGTATATCAAGAAAATTTAGATTTAATGGATGCACACGTTGATGCTGGGAGTAATCCAATAAAAATGGCAGAAGCAATTTATAAAATTATCAATACTTCTCAACCAAAGGTGCATTATAAAGTAGGCGATTTTATGCAAAAATTTTCCATTGTTTTAAAAAGAATTTTACCCGATAAAATGTATGAAAAGTTATTAATGAATCATTATAAATTATAATCATTTCATTACTTTTGCAAAGAATAAATAATTCAATATTAATTAAATATACAACTAAATGAAATTTTTTATTGATACAGCTAACTTAGAACAAATTAAGGAAGCACAAGCGTTAGGTGTTTTAGATGGTGTTACAACAAACCCATCATTAATGGCTAAAGAAGGAATTACAGGTGCAGATAATATTTTAAGACATTATGTAGACATCTGTAATATTGTTGATGGAGATGTAAGTGCTGAGGTAATTGCAACAGATTTTGCAGGAATGATAAAAGAAGGTGAAGCTTTAGCTGCGTTACATCCTCAAATTGTGGTAAAATTACCTATGATTGCAGATGGTGTAAAAGCATGTAAATATTTTTCGGATAAAGGAATTAGAACCAATGTAACATTAGTGTTTTCAGCAGGTCAAGCTTTATTAGCTGCAAAAGCAGGAGCAACATATGTATCTCCATTTATTGGTCGTTTAGATGATATTTCAACTGACGGTTTACATTTAATTTCTGAAATTAGATTGATTTATGATAACTATGGTTTTGCTACTGAAATTTTGGCAGCTTCAGTTCGTCATACAATGCACGTTATTGACTGTGCTAAAATTGGCGCAGATGTTATGACAGGTCCATTATCATCAATAAAAGGATTGTTAAAACATCCTTTAACAGATAGTGGTTTAGCTCAGTTTTTAGCTGATTACCAAAAAGGAAATTAATTTAAGATTTTAAATAAATAGTATAAAAAAAGGAGTTGCATTTGCAACTCCTTTTTTAAATTAATTTTTTATGAAAGAATTAAACGTTTTCTTTTAATGTCTTTATTTCATCACGTAATTTTGCTGCTACAATAAAATCTAATGCTTTTGCAGCTTCTTCCATTTGTTTCCGTTTTTCTTTAATACGTTTTTCAATTTCTGCTTTAGATAAGTATGCTAAATTTTCTTCAGCTGCCATTTGCACACTATTGTCATAGTTATAAGATGAAACTGTATTTTTTCCTAAGGTATTTTCAATAGATTTTTTAATTTGAGTAGGTGTAATATTGTTTGCTGTATTGTATGCAATTTGTTTTTCACGTCTTCTATTTGTCTCATCAATAGTTAATTGCATACTGTTTGTAATTTTATCAGCATACATAATTGCTTTTCCTTCTACATTTCTTGCAGCTCTACCAATGGTTTGAGTTAACGATCTGTGTGAACGTAAAAAACCTTCTTTATCAGCATCTAAAATTGCAACTAAAGATACTTCAGGTAAATCTAATCCTTCCCGTAATAGATTTACACCAATTAACACATCAAATAAACCTTTTCGTAAATCTTGCATTATTTCAACACGCTCTAAAGTATCAACATCAGAATGTATGTAACGACAGCGAATAGCAATTCTGCTTAAATATTTGGTTAATTCTTCAGCCATACGTTTGGTTAACGTTGTAACCAATGTTCGCTCATCTTTTTCTACTCTTAATTGTATCTCCTCAATTAAATCATCAATTTGATTGAGGCTTGGACGTATTTCAATTTCTGGATCTAATAAACCAGTTGGGCGAATAACTTGTTCAACAAAAATACCTTCTGTTTTTTGTAATTCATAATCTGCTGGTGTTGCACTTACAAAAATTACTTGGTTTTGAATTTCTTCAAACTCTTCAAATTTTAAAGGACGATTATCCATAGCAGCTGGCAATCTAAAACCAAATTCTACTAAATTTTCTTTACGAGATCTATCACCGCCATACATTGCGTGAACTTGTGGAATTGTTACGTGGCTTTCATCAATAACCATTAAATAATCATCAGGAAAGTAATCTAACAAACAGAAAGGTCTTGTTCCTGGATTTCTACCATCTAAATACCGAGAATAATTTTCAATTCCACTACAGTAACCCAATTCTCTAATCATTTCTAAATCAAATTCTGTGCGTTCTTTTAAGCGTTTTGCTTCTAAATGTTTACCTATTTCATTAAAATAGTTAAACTGCTTCATAAGATCTTCTTGAATTGCATATATAGCATTTTGCAGCACATCTGGTGAAGTAACAAATAAATTAGCTGGATAGATAGTTAATTGTTCAAATTTTTCAACTACTTGATTGTTAGTAACATCAAAACTTTCAATTTCTTCAATTTCATCACCAAAAAAATGAATTCTATATGCGTGTTCTCCATAACTTGGATATACAGTGATGGTATCGCCTTTAACTTTAAACGTACCGCTACTTACTTCGGTTTCTGTTCTGGAATACAAACTAGTTACTAATTGATGTAAAAATTTAGTGCGTGGAATTTCCTGATTAACTTCAATATTAATCACATTTTTTTTGAATTCAACAGGATTTCCAATTCCATAAATGCATGAAACTGAAGCTACAACAATAACATCTCTTCTTCCTGAAAGTAGGGCAGAAGATGCGCTAATTCGTAGTTTTTCAATATCTTCATTAATAGATAAATCTTTTTCTATATATGTTCCAGTAACTGGAATGTAAGCTTCTGGTTGATAATAATCATAATAGGAAACAAAATATTCTACTGAATTGTTTGGGAAAAATTGTTTAAACTCTGAATATAATTGCGCTGCTAAGGTTTTGTTATGCGCCAAAACCAATGTTGGTTTTTGAGTTTTTTGAATTAAATTAGCAACAGTAAATGTTTTACCAGAACCTGTAACTCCTAGCAGTGTTTGGTATTTTTCGTGTGAGTTTATTCCAGCAACAAGTTGATTAATTGCTTGAGGCTGGTCTCCAGTTGGTTTAAAATTTGATTCTAATTTAAAATGCATACTGCAAAAATAAACTAAAATTTATAGTTTTTTTTATGTTGCTGTATTTTTAGTTTATATGTTTTAAAAATAGAAATATAAATAAGAAAAAACTACCTTCTGATTAAGCTAAAATGTCCCTTTAAAATTCTACCATCTTCTAATTCAACTCTATACCAATAATCAGTTGAAGGCAAAGGGTTTCCTTTGTAGTAACCATTCCAACCTGGTCCTAACGGATCAAGTATTGCAATTAGTTTACCAAATCTATCAAAAATATAGACATTTGAAGTTGGTTGAAAATCTATTCCAGTTACGTGCCAAGAATCATTGTAACCATCATTATTTGGTGTAAAAAAGTTTGGAATGCCAATTAATGAAATTTCAATTGCAGCTTCTAAACAGTTTTCAGTATCTCTAATTTTTACAAAATGGCGTCCGGCAGGAACATAATCATAAAAACTAATTTCAGAAAAATCTCCATCATCTATAGCAAATTCATAAGTACTTATTGGTAAATTATCGGTATTAATTGTTATTGTGTTATTGTTAGAATTGTCTGTTACAATAATATTTGCTTTGCTGAAGTTTGATAAATTTAAAATTGGTTTACTATTTACTTGTATGCTTTTTGTTTTTATGCAATTATTTCCATTGGAATCAATGGCTGTAACAAAATATAATCCGTCTGTATCAATTGTTAAAGTTACTGATTTTCCAAGTGTTTTACCATTTTCATTTTGCCAAACATAACTGTAATCAGCTAATGGATTTTCTATCCCAATTTCATGAGTATTTGCTAAAAAGCAAAATTCAACAGTATTTTTTAAGTTGAATTGAGGAACGCTATTCACGTTCAAATTAATATGATATCCAATACCAAAGCAACCATTTGATCTATTTTCAATTCTAATAGCAATTTTTTGATTGTGTGGCGATGATAAATTTCGATAATTAGATGGATTAATTTCTTGATTTTTAATTAATGCATCTGTTAAATTTTGATAATAGGTAACTTCTAAATTTAAATTTGAAGAAAACTGAGTTAAAATTTGTTGTGTTGCAGCACTAAAGTTAAAAACAGTAATCCCGTTTGCGTCGTTCCCATCTAAAACATCATCACATTCATTAAAATTAAGTAATAAATTTTGTGGAATTTCAATTGATTCAACTACTAAATTTATTTGAGCAGTTGAAAAGCAATTGGAAGTATTTACAACTCTTGCCCAAACCGTAGGTGCTAAGCTATTTGAAAACGAAGTAGGATTTAAAATTGGATTTGTATTGCTAATAGCATCATTTTCAGAAATATAATAAGTAATATTATTAGAAATTTGGTTTGCTATAAGAGTATTAGCTTCTGTTAAATCAAAATTTTCAATACCATTAAGATTGTCATCGCACATAGTAATTGTTACAGGACTATTTATTTCTGGCAATTGATTTATAGTAATTATTTTAGAATATATAAAGGTATCTGTTCCAAATTTTATGGTTGCTTTAATTGTGTAATTGCCCGAATTTGAAAAAATGTGTGTAGGATTGTATAAAGTAGATGTGTTGTTTATGCCGCTAGCGGTGTCGTTAAAATTCCAAGTTGTTTCTGTAGCTGGAGGTAAGGTTGAAGTTAGTGAAAATTGAGTTTCATCACCAAAACAAAAATTAGAAGCATAAATTTTAATAATAGGTACAACTAAACTTTTTTCTAAGCAATTATTAATGTCTCTAATATAAATTTTATGGTAATCTTCACTTACATTTAAAAATACATTATTGTTTTGATAATTTCCAGAATCTAACGCAAATTGATAATTGCTAGGTGGTAAATTATTAGTTAAAATAGTCAGAGTATTATTATTGGTTGCAATTTCATCAATTAAAACATTGTTAATTGTAAAATTGGGTAAATTATTAATAGGTAAACTGTTTACTTGAATTGATTTAGTTTTAGAGCAATTGTTTGCGTTTGTATCAGTTGCTGTAACGCTATACAAACCAGGTGCATTAATAATAAT
>NZ_FOZP01000001.1:78070-707046 GCF_900116115.1 Lutibacter maritimus
ATTATTAAAAGCGGTTGTATTTGTAATAGGATTTGTATTATTAATGGCATTTGTTTCCGTTAAAAAGTAGGTAATTGTAGGACTTGGGTTTTCGGCTGAAATTAAAGGATTAGCATCTTCTAAATTAAAGTTTACAAAACCATCAATATCATCATCACATTGTAATAATGACACAGGAGATGTAACAGAAGGAGAATTTAAAATTGTGACATCTGTTGAAATAATATTTGTACTTGTACCAACGGTTATTGCTGCACTTATAGTGTAATTTCCTCCAGATGAAAATATATGAGTAGGATTTAAAACAGTAGAAGTATTATTCACTCCTGAAGCTGGATCTCCAAAATCCCAAACAACGCTTGTTGGTGGAGCAGTGGAATTAATTGTAAATTCTGTAGCATCACCAAAACAATATTTTTTTGAAGAAATGGATGATAAAAAGAATGACTGTATAAAAGGAGGTAAGCCTTCTACAACTTTTCTGTTTGGATTTCCATTACTAACATCAATAGCATTGTGTACATAATTACAACTAGCCCCGTTACTCTCTGGGTTATTTATAACTCCTAAAAAAAAGGTTCCTGTTTGGCTGGTAGTACTTATGGATAACGCTCTATATATTTTTCCGTCAATTGCTAATTGCAATCCTCCCCGAGTATTTATATTTGAAGAGTGTATAAGTATTCTAGAAGCAGAAATATTGGCACTAGCCATATTGAACTGATATAATTTACCAGGAGGCTTGTGAGTATTTCCTGATAATTGACTTGTAGTAACATATAATTTTTGACTTTGCATTGAAAATTCAACGCCATAAGGGATGTCATTAGCAGTATCAAAATTTAATTGAGTTTCGTTTGATACTGAACCAGTAGCAGGATTGAAATCATAAATTTTCATAGATGCTCCAGTTCCAAAATTTGCACAAGCAATTTTTTTCCCATCAGGAGATATTTTTAGATAACCTCTAGAATCAGGAGCATTAGAAACGTTTGAAATTATTGGAGTTGTATTCACTCCAGTTGCATCAACTCGCCAAGCTAAAAATCTATTTTGTATAAATGAAATTACCCAAAATGAATTGCTATCTGCGTGTTTTACAGCGGTTATTTTTTCGTAGGCTTGTGCAACTAACGTTAAATTCTTTTGAGACGGAATTATATCTCCCAATCCACCATTTAAAGTTAAATCTACAGTTGAAAACCGTATTCCATTGGTTGATAAAGGAGATATGGCATTTCTGTCATCTACTGTAAAAATATAATATTGATTTAAATTTCCTGGTTTTGGTACTATTATGGCAGATTGTGTACTTGACGCATTTCCAAGCAATCCTGCTCCATTTGGCATTACCAAATGGTTTTTATTCCAAACAGTTACACCATCTGTATAAAATAGTAGATTTCCTAAATAATCACTTATTGTTGCGCAACCTTCAAAGGTATTTAATTGGCCATTTGTTAAAACAATAGGAGCACCGGAATTAAAATCTAACCCAGCATATTGACCAAAGTACCAAATTGCAGCTTCTTTTTGCGAAAATGATACAATAGGAAATAGAACTAACAAAAAAAACACTACTCTTTTCATAATTTAGAGAGGCTTCTTGTTATAAAGATAGTATATATCTGTTTATTAAAAAGTTATATTGTGTTAAAACTTATCGAATTAAACTAAAATGCCCTTTTCTAATTCTAATTTCGCCATTATTATCTATTAGTTCAACTGAAAACCAATAATCGGTTGCAGGTAAATAATTTCCGTTAAAAATACCATTCCAACCTTCACCTTTGGGGTCAATTTGAGTAATTAGTTTACCATATCTATTAAAAATGTAGATATTTGAGTTGACATAAAATTTATCAGAAACTCCTAAAATTTTCCAAGTATCATTTATGCCATCATTATTAGGTGTAAAAAACTTTGGATAACCTATAACCGAAACTTCAATTTTTGCAACACCACAATTGTTATTGTCTTTAATATATACTGTGTGAATTCCCGGTTCAACATTTTCAAAATAAGGTTCTGGTTGAAAATTTCCGATATTATTTATAGCAAATTCATAATCACCTATACCTAAATTTTCTGTTGAAATTGTGACGCTATTATTATCTGAATCATCTACAATTTTAATATCATTATAAGTAATTGTTGCAATTTCAGATTCAAAAACTTCTAGTATTTTTTTGAAAGATTCACATCCTTCATTTGATGTAGCAATAACAGTATACGTACCTTTTTCACTAATTTGTACACTTGGTAAAGTACTAATAATTTGCCCATTTTGGTTTTTCCATTCATAAGTATATTGTCCGTTTGCATTAAATGTAGCGACTGTAATTGGTGGTAGATTTTTGCAATAAATGGCTGTTTCAGGAATGTTAAAATTGGGTCTAGGATTTACTATTAAATTTAAATAAGGTCCTAATCCAAAACATTCGCCATTATCTTCACTTTCAACTCTAACATAAAGGGTTTGATTGTATGGGGTTTCATTTAAATAAGGTTGTGATACAGAGATAATATTTTGTTCTAATTGTGCGTCTTTTAAATTTCTGTAATATGAAACTTGTAGATTTTGACCAGTAGGAAATAATTTTTTGATTTCTTCAGATTGAAGAGAAAGGTTAAATAAATTTTTTCCATCAGAAATAGCATCATCATCACATTGAATTACTTTTTTAAGATAATTTTTTGGAAATGAGGTTGAAGAAACTAATAAATTTACTTGAGCAATTCTAAAACAACCTTGTGAGTTTTCAATTCGGGCAAAAACTTTATTTTGAGTTGCGTTTGAGAAAGGAGCCTTAATAACTGCATTTGTACCTAATACAGCATCATTATTAGTTAAATGATAGGTTATTTTTAAATTTAAATTATTATTTGAAAGGTAATTATTTGTTTCATTTAAATTAAAATCGGTATAGCCATCAGCCATACCATCTTCATCACATTGTTTTAAAGTAAAATTTGAATTTATTATAGGTAATGCATTTACTTCTATATTAAATGATGTAGTTGTGCTACAATTTGGATTGTTTTTATTGGTTATTTTTATATAAATAGGCTGAATGTTAATTGTGGTATTTTTAAATGAAGTTGGATTTGTTATTGGATTGTTATATGCTGCATCAGAAAAATAAGCGATAGTAAATTTTGTTGGATCTTGTCCGTTAAGTATTTCTGAATTTTTTGTTGTTAAATTAAAAATTTCAAAACCATCAATTTCGGTTCCTGTATTGTTAGAATCACATTGCGATAAATTAGTGATGTTAACTGGTGGGTACGAAGTTTCAAATATACTCAGATTAAATGTTGTGATTTGGTAACATAATGGACTATTTATATTTTGTATTCTTGCATAAATAGTTTCACTTCCATATGCGGTTTTGTTAGTATATAAATTGGATAATTGATTTTGATTTAGATTGGCATCAGTTTGAGTATTAAAATACAAAACTTCAAAACCTGAAGCACTTTGCGCACTTAAAATTTGTGGACTAGTAATTGTATTAAAATCTATAGTATAAAAACCATCATTAACACCATCAGCATCACATTGTAAAATATTTGCAGGTTTATACATTGTTGGTTTTGCAAAAACTTCAATAGTTACTTCACCTTTGTATATAATTTTAAAACCACAATTATCAACAGTTTCAGCTTCTAAATAATAAACTCCTGCCATAGAGGCGCTTAAATTATTAATATTTAAAGTGGCATTAGTACTTATAACATTTCCTTTAAATATCCATTTATAAATTACATTTCCAGAGATGTTTTCTGAAGCAAGTTTATAACTTTCACCTAAACATCTTTTTGCAACGGTTTTATTTAGGTTTTCTGTAGTTATTCCATCGGTAATTTCAATTGGTAATAATATTGATGAAATAAAAGGAGGTAAACCTTGCATTGCATAACTTTTAGAACCTAGGTCTAATGCTTTTTCTTGATAATCACAATTTAAGCCCAGTTTTTCAGGAGAATTAATAGCATCAAGATAATTTGTTCCTGTATTATAATCTAGAGGAACTGTAGCATATATTTTTCCATTTGGTGCTAATTGTAAGGCTCCTCTGTAACCTGGTTGTTTGTTAATTAATTTTTTGGAAGCTATAATATTTGAACTTTCTAAATCGAACTGATAAAGTCTATTAGTATTTGAACTATACGTTGAACAATATAGTTTTGTGGATAAAGGCGAAAATTCAACACCATAAACGTGACCATCAGCAGCCACATTAGATATTAGTTGTAATCCATCATTGTTAATTTTTCCAGTAGCATCATCAAAACTGTACAATAAAAAATTTCCATATGCTCCAAAAGTTGCACTGGCTAATTTTTTTCCGCTTGGTGACACTTTTAAGTAGCCTCTTGGATCTTGCGAATAATTATTTACGGTTGAAATGATTGGTGTTGATATTAAACCTGTACTATCAATCTTGTAGGTTACAAAAGTATTATTAACTAATGATATTACCCAATAAGAATTACAATTAGCACCTTTTACAGAAGTAATTTTTTCAGTCCAATTTGCATTTTGTCCGTTTGATAAATCAATTGGAGCTCCTATAACATCGCCCAAACCGCCGTTTGCAGTCATATCAATGGTATAACATTGAAGTCCTTCTGTAGCACTTATTAAATTTCCATCCATATCATAATTATTTGCACCAACTGTAAAAAGATAATAGATGTTGTTTTTTCCAGGATGCGGAACAATAATAGCAGATTGTGTACTTGAAGGATCGCCTTTTAAATTTTTTCCATTAGGCATTACATTGCTATTTTTATCCCAAACGGTAATACCATCTGAATAAAAAAGAAGGTTTCCATTTTTATCGGAAAAAGATGAGCAACCTTCGTTAGTATTTAATTTTCCGGTTATTGGAACTGGATTTCCTGAGTTAAAATTAATCCCTGCATTTTTTCCAAAATACCAAAAATTTGCTTCGCCTTGAGAAAATATTGTACTAGAAATTAAAAGTAAAAAAAGGAAAAGTAATTTTTTCATATATTTAAAACACTAAAGATTTCAAATATATAAATATATGCTTAAACGTTTGTTAATAATGGTTATAAATCTCTTTTTTTAAGTAGTAAAAAGGAAAAATAAATAAATGCGCTTGTCCAAAGTAAAACAATTAAAATATCTAACGGTTGTACAGAGAAGTCTTTAGATAAATCTTCTCCAACTTGTTTAGCAACACTTTTAACAGCACTAAAGCGTGTAAATGGTTCTTTAATTAGGTTACTCATAGCTTCTAAAGGAAAAACGCGCATAATATCTTCGGCATTTGGTTTTATTTTCCAATAAAGCATTCCCTTTACAAAGCTTTCAAAAATAAACCAAACAAACATTGCGCCTACTGCAAATGCCGATCGTTTTACTAATATTCCAAGAAAAAGTCCAAAAGAAAAGAATCCTAAAAGTTTTACAAAAAAAGCGATTAGATATTCTAAATCAGTAGTTACTATAGAAAATTCGTTAAAATCTGAATATATATATCCTAAAATAAGTGAAACAGTAAATACAAAAACAGTTGAAATAAGTGAAAATAAAATTACTGTGTAAAATTTTGACAGGATGAATTCTTTTTTGCTTAAACCATCAATTAAATTCTGTTTTAATGTTTTATTGCTGTATTCATTTGCCATCATTGATACAATAACCAACAGTAAAAAGAATTTAAACCAAGAAGCTAAAAACGTATTTAAGTGCCAAATATATGGGAAATTAAAAATGCCTTGTTCAGCTAAATGAAATTTTATAGGACCAATATCAAATTTTATAGCTGCTATTAAAGCAATTGAAGTTAATAATGCAAAATAAATGATAATTAAAACTTTACTTGCTTTGCTATATTTTAATTTATGAATTTCAATATTTAAAAGTCTAAACATTATAATTTGTTGTTGGTTAATGTTAAAAATTGTTGTTCTAAACTAGGTTTGCGTTTTACCAAATGTGATAAAATAACACCATTTTTAAATAAATAGTTGTTAATCTCTTTTGCGTTTATTGCTTTGCTTAATGTTGCAATAATTTTATCATCTTCTATTTTTACAGTGCCAATTCCTTCAAAATTAGATAGTAATTCTACTAATTTAGAAGTTTCTCCATCAACTTTTAGTTCAAACAAACCGTAAGAAGCTATCATTTCATCAACGCTTCCAGAGTACAATTTTACACCTTCTCTAATAACAACTACGTGTGTGCAAACTTTTTCAACTTCATCTAATAAATGCGATGCTAATAAAATAGTTGTTCCGTTGTGCGCTATTGTTTTTATAATTTCTCTAATTTCATGAATTCCTTGCGGATCTAAACCATTAGTTGGTTCATCTAAAATTAAAATTTCAGGATCATTTAAAAGCGCTGAAGCAATTGCTAAACGTTGCTTCATTCCTAAAGAATACGTGCTAAATTTGCTGTCTTTTCGTTGAAATAAGTTTACTAATTTTAGTTTTTCCTCAATTTTATCAAATGTAATTCCTTTAATTTTACAAACCAACTCTAGGTTTTGAACTGCAGTCATATACGGATAAAAATTTGGTCGTTCAATAATGGCTCCTACTTTTTTTAATGCATTATGTGTAGATAAATTACCATCAAACCAACTAAAATTTCCTGAGGTTTTATTTACAACATTTAGTATAATTCCTAGCGTTGTAGATTTTCCGCTACCGTTTGGACCTAAAATACCATAAACATTTCCTTTTTTAATTTCAAAAGATAAATTGTTTACTGCATGAATGTTTCCAAACTTTTTATTAAGGTTATTTATTGTTAAGATTGTTTCCAATAGATTTTTGTTTAGTATAAATTAAGACGAGTTTTATTTAAAATTGTTACAGCAATATACTAAATTTGAGCCTTACAAGATTATTATATGGAAGAACAAAAATTAATTTCTCAAAAAAAACCAGCATTTCCAATCAATCAACAATTATATGATTATTTAACGGAATATAATAGAAATATTAAAATTCCTGTTTTTTATGATGATTTATTACGATTTGCAGGAGCCATAAATGTATATGATAAAAATGGTGAAGATACGTTGTGGATTCGAGTTTATTATGCTGAACATGAGCGTGATGAAATTGATTTAAGTTTAAAACGTATGTACTTAATTTTGCATGGTGATGGAAGTGAAGACTCTTTACCTTTTTTAACTGTAGATGCTATTGATTACTGTACTTTTGGAAATTCTAAACCGTTTAGAATTAAAGTTAGAAATATTTTAAACGATAATCATACGTATTTATATATTAAAAAAGCCGATGCATCAAGAGTGTATGGTTTGGAGTTAGAACATATTTTATCGCCAAATAATATTAACTTTTTGGTTTATAAAGATACTTTAATTGAAGAACATGTGTTAGGTATTCCTGGTGATCAATTTTTAGCAGAAAATTTAAAAACTGTTTCAGTTAGAGGAAAAAAACGTTTATCAAAAGAATTTGTGAAATTTAATGAGCGATGTATGATTCGTTTGTTGGGCGATATGCGTTCTTATAATTATGTAATTGTAGCTTCGTATGATTTTGACCAAGTTGAATACAGAATTAGAGCTATGGATTTTGACCAACAAAGTTTTGAAGGTAACTTAAAAGTTTATTTTCCACAATTTTTTAAAGAAAATTATCCGTTTGTAAAAATGGTGGAAGAAAATTTACAAAAAGAGTCTATTGAGCAATATAAAAGGGAAGAACGTTCAGCAATTGCAAGAAGAATTAGAGGTTCGCAAGAAAGAGTTAACGATTTGCTGGCTTGTATGTTGCATGACAAAATTTCTACTCCAGAAAAAATTCATCAGTTAAAAATGGATTTAGTAAAATATACCAATGATAAAGACTTTAAAAAATGTACCTCAATGGGCGAAATTTTAAAAGTTGCTTTTGCTTTTGTGGTTAGAAATTATGAAAATGTAAACACTTATATAATAAGATAGTTTAATTAAAATTTTTAAACAATTTGTGTATAGATTTAATAATTATCAAAATCTATGTCATCAATATTTTCTAAATCATCGCTATCTAAAAAATTATCAAAGTCGTCATACATTTTGTCTGCTTTAAACTCTTTTTCAGGAGCTTTTTCAGGAGGAAAACCAAATGATAGGGTAATTTTAGGTAAGTCTTTTTCTTTTTTTGTGGTTATTTCAGAAAGTTCTACAAAAAATGTCCACATAGAAAAGAAATCATACACATAAATTAATTTATCACCTACTTTAGTTAACACATGATTTAATAAGCAATTACTCATTGAAATTTCTGTATCATCTTCAGACATGTCAAATAAAGGAATTTCATCACCTTGTTCCCATTCATTATTACTTCTGTAAAAAGAAGCCATTTCTTGTCCGTTAAAGCCAAAAGATTTCGCAATAAAAAAATGTAAATCCTCTAAATTAGTTGCCTCATTTACAAGGAAATCTCTAAATACATCTTTTTCAACATCTAATATTACTCTAATTTTATAAGCCATTGTTTTTATATATATGATTTACAAATGTACTATATAAAGTTATAATTCTTATTTTTACAATCCAAGAATTTTTATATGACTGAAAAGGAAACCAAATTACAAGCACTTAATGATATGTGTAAAAACACCTTAAATGAAACATTACAAATTACATATACAGATTTGGGTGAAGATTATTTAGTAGCTACAATGCCAGTTAATGAGCGCGTTTACCAGCCAGACGGTATTTTAAACGGTGGCGCAACAATGGCTTTAGCAGAAACTGTTGGAAGTCCAACATCTATGTTAGCTATTGATTTAAACAAGTTTAGTGTTCGCGGAATTGAATTTTCTGCCAATCATTTACGAAGTGTAAAGCATGGAAATATTACCGCAACTGGAAAAATAATTCACAAAGGAAAAACCATTCATTTAGTTGAAATTAAAATTGTAGATGATAGAGGTAGAGTAATTTCGTTATGTAAACTAACAAATTACATTTTGGCTAAATAAAATAATTTAAAACTGAAATAAGTTCCATTGCAAACTGAAATTACATCTTTTTTTAATAAAATAACAGCTATATATAAAGCTCAAAAACCATTTGTTGTTTATAGAAAACCAAATGAAGAACTTGTGTCTTTAATAGTTCAAAACAATACAAAATTATATGAGTTAGAAGATTATAATCAGCAAGGTTTTGTATTTATGCCATTTTATGATAATGGTAGAAAGGTGCTTTTTCCGGCTAAAGAATGTAGCACATTTCAAACAAAAATTACGCAATACGATACGCTTTTAACTAAAAATAGTGTTGTAAAAATTACCAATGATAATAATTTTAATAAAGCAAAAGAAGATCACATAAATTTAGTTGAAAAAGCATTAAAATTTATTAAAGAAGGAAAGTCTCAAAAAATTGTTTTATCAAGAAAAGAAATTATAGAATTTTCTCATTTTAATATGGTAAATACGTATAAAAAAATGTTGAAAAATTATATAAATGCTTATGTTTACATATGGTTTCATCCACAAGTTGGACTTTGGATGGGCGCTACTCCTGAACGCTTGCTAAATATAAAAAACAACCATTTTAAAACAATGGCTTTGGCTGGAACACAACCTTTTGTAAATACAACTGATGTTGTTTGGAAGGATAAAGAACTACAAGAACAGCAGTTTGTTACAGATTTTATTATCAATAACATAAAAAACAGTGTTGATATAAAGGAAATTAATGGGCCTTATACCATAAAAGCTGGTAGTTTATTGCATTTACGTACCGATATTTCTGGTGAATTAATTCATTTAAATATGTTAAAAGATTTAGTAACAGCTTTGCATCCAACACCTGCAGTTTGTGGATTGCCAAAAAATACTGCACAACAATTTATTTTAGAAAATGAAAGTTATTTAAGAACATACTATTCAGGTTTTTTAGGTGAGTTGAATATGCATAATTCTTCACAATTATTTGTAAACTTAAGATGTATGCAAATTATAAATAATTGTGCCGAAATATTTGTTGGTGGAGGTATAACAAATGAAAGTGTGCCTGAAAAAGAGTTTGAAGAAACAGTTTCAAAAAGCCAAATAATGAAAAATATATTATAAAAAAGAAACACCAAGCTTTAAGTTTTTTATAACAATTTTATTTTTACACATTTAGTGGGGGATAATATGTAAAACAGATTCTAGCAATTCGTTCCCAAAAGCGCTACCTAAACCTCGGTGTAATCTTTACCCAAAATTAACTTAATTTAAATGTGAAAACTTTTTAAATCGTAAAAAATAAGTACTAAATCGTAAAAATTACGGTATGCGTTTTTTAAATTTTGAAGGAGTACAATTTTCTGATATTTTAAATATTCTAATAAAGGAATTAAGTGATCCAAACCCCGAAAGTTCACTTATTTCTGCAATAGGAATTTCAGGTGTTTTGTGCAATAATTTTTTAGCTTCGTTAACTCTAAACTCATTTACATATTGGTTAAAATTACAACCAATATTATCATTTATTACCTTTGAAATATAAGACCTGTTTGTTCCTATTTCTTTAGCAACATCCCATATATTTAAGTGCGGGTTTAACCAAGGTTTTTCTTTTGTAAAATATAGCTTTAAATTTTTTTCAATTTCATTTAAATCATTTAAATGAATTTCTTCAATATCTAAAGAATTATTTTCAATATCTTCAGTAGTTGGTACTTGAATTAAACCAATAATAGTTAAAATTAAATATAATATTGTAAATAGTAAACACACATAAAATAATAAAATTCCATTTGTATTTAAAGGTGTTCGTCCAATTAAAGTAACATAAAATCCTGGAATGGACATAAATAAAATAAAGGAAATTGTTACTATATAAAATAGGCGAGTTTGGTACACATCTAAATTAGAAAATGAATTGTCTATACTTGATTTTACTCTTAAAATAAAACGAATAGTTAAAAAGTTATAAATTACAATTTGTAATAAATGAAATGCTCTACTACCTTTATATAAATATGCTAAAATTTTAGAATTTATATCGGTTAATTCACTATTGTATAAATTATTATTCATATAAATTAAATAACTTTCCCAGCTAGATAAACTTGAAGCTAATAACATTAAAATACCTATTAATAGCGCTGGAGTAAAGTGATAGATCCAATTTACAGGTGCAATTTTGAAATTAAATGCACTATAAATATATAAGTAATACAATGGGTAAAATGCTAATAATGAAGCTAAAAAGATAAAATCAAAATATTTAAAAGCTCTCCAATATTCATTGAATGATAAAAAATGGCCCACAAATAAAATAAAACTATTGAAAAAGAATAGTCCTAAAAAAAAACGATTTTTATATTTTTTGCTTGATGTTGAAATAAGTGTAATTGCACTAAATAAATTAACAAATAAAGTAGATAATATGGCAATTATTTTAATCAAAACAGCTATTTTGTTGAGTAATATTGAACGAAATATACTATTTCTTTATAAAAAATTGTATGATAATTATCAATATCATATCTTATAAAAAAAGGCGAAAATTCTAAATTTAGTTTATGTAACTTTGCAAATTAATTTTAATATTTAATGCCTCAATTTCCAAAAAACGAACTCGCCCAAATTGTATTAGCTTCTTGTTTAGCTAATGCTATTGAGCACGTGGTAATTTCACCTGGATCTAGAAATGCACCGCTAACTATAGGATTTTCAAACCATCCATCAATTAAAACATATAGTATTGTTGATGAGCGTTGTGCTGCCTTTTTTGCTGTTGGAATGGCACAACAATTGAAAAAAACTGTTGCAATTGTTTGTACTTCGGGCTCTGCATTGTTAAATTATTATCCTGCAATTTCTGAAGCTTTTTACAGCAATATTCCGTTGTTAATTATTTCTGCCGATAGACCAAAACATTTAATTGATATTGGTGATGGACAAACTATTAGACAAGAAAATGTTTTTCAAAATCACATTTTAACATCAGTTAATTTAACAGAAAATTATACCGATATAAATGTTATAAAAAATATTATTAATAATGCAATTAATAAAGTAAAATTAGAAAAAGGTCCTGTACATATAAATGTTCCTTTTGACGAACCTTTGTATGAAACATCAGAAGATTTATTAGTTGTTGATGCTGTAATTGAAACAAAACAAAAAGAATTTATTGATACTAATACATTAGATGCTTTTTCAGCTAGTTGGAATGTAGCTTCAAAAAAAATGATTTTAGTTGGAGAGCATTTTCCTAATGATGAGCTACAAAAACAGTTAGAATTTTTTGTTGATGATCCTTCGGTTTTAATTTTAATTGAAAATACGGCGAATGTTTCGCATCCAAAATTTATAAATAGTATTGATAAATTAATTTTTCCATTAGAAGATAATGAGTTGGAATTTTTTCAACCGGATATTTTATTGACTTTGGGAGGTTTAATTGTGTCAAAAAAAATTAAACAGCATTTAAGAAAATTTCAACCAAAACAACATTGGCATATTGATGCTAAAAGAGCATTCGACACTTTTTTATGTTTAAAATACCATTTTAAAGTAAGTCCAAATTACTTTTTTAGTCAATTTATATTAAAAGTTTCAGCTGTTGAAAGTAATTATCAGCAATTTTGGTTGACAAAAAAAGCAGGAAGATTATTAAAACATAAAAGCTTTATTGAAAATTGTGAGTATTCCGATTTAAAAGTTTTTGATACCTTGTTGAAATCAATACCAAATGAAACCCAACTTCAATTAAGTAATAGTTCAGTAATACGTTATTCTCAATTGTTTGATATTCATAAATCAATAAAAGTTTTTTGTAATAGAGGAACAAGTGGTATTGATGGAAGTACCAGTACGGCAATTGGTGCTGCATGTGCAGTTGAAGGAAATACTGTTTTTATAACTGGAGATATTAGTTTTTTTTATGATAGTAACGCATTGTGGAACAAATATATTCCAACAAATTTTAAAATAATAGTAATAAATAATGGTGGTGGAGGTATATTTCGATTTATTCCTGGACCACAAAAATCGAATGCTTTAGATTATTTTGAAACGCCTCATAATTTAACCGCTGAGCATTTGTGTAAAATGTATAATTTAGAGTATTTTTCGGCGTGTAATTCTGATAGTTTAAACAAAGAGCTTACAAAGTTTTATAAAAATTCTGAAAAGCCAAAATTGTTAGAAATTTTTACGCCAAGAGAAGAAAATGACAAAATATTAAAAGCATATTTCAATAATTTAAAAGAATAAAAAAATGGATTTAAAAGTAGGTGATAAAGTAGATTTACTTGTAGTTAGAAATACAGGAATAGGATTTACAGTTTTGGTAGATGGAGCATATGAAGGGTTACTTTATAAAAACGAATTGTATCAAAAAATTGAAGAAGGTCAAAACTTAGTTGGCTATGTTAAAAAAATTCGTGATGACGAAAAAATTGATGTAAGTCTTCAAGCAGTTGGTTTTAAACAAACCATTGTTAAAAATGAAATTATTATTTTAAATGCCTTAAAAAAGCAAGACGGTTTTATTGGGTTAAACGATAAAAGTTCACCCGATGAAATTAAATATCAATTAAATATGAGTAAAAAGGCTTTTAAAAATGCCGTTGGAGGCTTATTTAAGCAAAAACTTATTACTATTGAAGATGATGGAATAAAGCTAGTTCAATAAAAAAAACCACCTAATTAGGTGATTTTTTTATTATATTTTTAAATCCTTTTTTAAAGCTTCATTTAAAGCCTTTTTATTTACCATTACAGAGATAGTTTTTAGTTTAAAGAAAGGTTTGCTCATATATACATAACCTTCGTTTCCAATTCTATCACTATTAGCTCCCCAAGAGTTTTTAACTTTATAATATTCATTATTGTTCTGATCTTTTACCAAACCTACAATATGCATTAAATGATCATCAGTAGTGTTGTAATTTTCAAATTCTTGTTGTCTAAATTCTGGAGATATTTCACTTTCTTCAACAATATAAGTTAAACATTTTTCTTGATCATCTAATTTTTTTGGAACAATTGCAACACCGTATTTTGATGAAAATGTTTTTTCAGAAACATCGCAATCCAGCGCTAACGTATAGCCATTTTTTAAAGCATCGTCTGTAGCTTCAACCAATTGATTTAAGGTGATGTTATAAAAAAGTCCGTTTGAAAAATTATCAGGGATATTTAAAATAAATTGAGAATTAAATGGTTGATGTAAAAATGACGTTAAAGTAACATAGTTTGACGGATCAAATTTAGTCATTTCTAAAAAAGTTTTTGGAGTATAAGTAATACCATTATAATTGAAATTTTCAGGTTTTTTACCCAATTTTAAATCTAAAATTGAATCAACAGAAATTTTCCAATTTGGATATTTAGAGTTTTTGTCATTTTTAATATAATCATCTAAAATTACTTGAATTTCAGGAACAATTTTAGAATGATTGTGTGACGTTGCATTTGACATTAATCCTGTGTATGCGCTTTCGGGAACCAATCCATGTAATTTTACAGAATTTAAAACATCATGAGCTAAACCGCCTTCACTAAATTGAATTTTACCTTGGCGCATTACATAATTCCATGCTTTTACAGGATATGTTTCTCGTACATTGTACATTTCTGAAATATCTATCATTTCACCTGTATTTTTGTAAATTTCAGATTCAATAAAAGAGGATGCTGAAAAACTCCAGCAAGTACCTGTATTTCCTTGATTTTTAATTGCCGAAGCTTCAATATCAATAATTGGTACAAAGTGATATTTTTGTTGGGTAGGAATATTTACTTCAACTACTGTGTCTTCTTGCGAATACAATGTGGTTGTTAGTAGTATTGAAATTAAAAATAATACTAGTTGTTTCATATATAAGTATTTAAATTAAAGTTTATTGTTTATTTTCTTCATTTTCAGTTTCTGAATCATCAATTATACCGTCTCTTTTGTTTAAAACACGTTCAATATTTTCATAATAACCATCAGCGTTAGGATCGCCTTCGGGTAATTTCATATAACCATTTTTGTAATATTTTAAAGCTAATTTGTATTTTTTTCCGGTTTCATAATACCTACCAATATAGTAGTCTCCAATAGGTGAATCTTTGTATAATTTGTTAATCATTTCACCAAAGTTTTTTAAATAATCACCATTTTCTTTATCTAAAATTATGGATTCTATTGCAAAAATATCTTTTTGTCTTAATTTTAAATTGCTTCCAAATAAATATTCTATTTCAACATATTTATTTTCTAAATAAGCAATTGCATCGGCTGGAGACAAATTTTTAATATTATTTTCAAATTCATCGGTTGATATGGGAGAATATAATTCAAAAATGGATGCTAATGCACTTGGTATAGATTGCCCTATGGTTGCTGTTGTATTATTGTTAAATGCTTCGTATTTATATTTGAATTTTGGATTTTGAACACTGTCTAATAATGCTTTTGTTTCATTAATTTTTGTTTGTATGTTTTCTGAATTATTTTTACCGTTAGATAGGTAGTAATAAATATTCTCATCTTTTAAACTCAGAGTTTTTTGATGAAGCAACAAAGGCATGTCTATTGCATAATACGGATTTATATTGATAAAAGCATTAAAGCTTGGGTACTCTTCAATTAAAAAATAATTAATAAAATTAGCAGTTAATGTTGTGCCAACAATGGTTTTAAATGGCGAAACTCTATAATTTTCTTCTAAATATTGAAAAAGTTCACCGCTAATAAATCTATAAAAACTGGCGCCTTCTTCTGTAGGTAAACTATTTTCTTTTTGGTAGGAGCAATCTCTATATCTTTCATCATTATAATTTTGATTAATTCCAACAATTATTTGTTCTGGAGCTTCATCTTTATTAGCAAATAAAATAGCATTACCAACATATACATCAAATAAATATTCGGCATCTAAAACAATTGCAACTGGATATAATTTAGAGGTTTCAGTTTGATAACTTGGAGGGACATAAATTTTTATATACCGATCATTATTTAATTCCATAGAATTAAATTTTTTCACCTTAATATCTTGAGAACTTGAAATAAGTGAAAAGTTTACTAAAAAAACAACTAAAAATATTTTTTTCATTTGTATAATTTTTTAAAATCCGAAACCTAAACCAAATTTAACATAAGCACCATCTTTACTATTAAATATTGATAAATTTAAATTTAACATGTCTGCGCCTGTTAGCCACAATCCTCCGCCATAGGCTGTTTTCCAATCATTTGAATTTTCATTTTTTAACCAAACTCTTCCATAATCAAAACCAGTAAATATACCAAATTGCATTGGAACTAATTCGGTTTTAACATTTCTTAAGTTAAAGCGAATGTCTGAATTTTGGTAAAAGGATGAGTTTCCAGTAAATCTTTGATTTCTAAAACCTCTTAAGCCATCTATTCCACCGATTGTTGCTGCATTATAAAACTCAAAAGTATCACCAAATATTATATTTCCTTTAAACTTTGTAGCGAAGACAATTTTTCCATTACTTATTATTTTATAATTAATGCCAAGTGAAGGGCTAAAGAAACCATTATTTTCAGTGTTTTTTTCAATGTTTTGTTTCCAGCCGGCTTCTAAACTAAAGTTCATTCCCAAGGTTGGAAATGCTTTATTATCATAATTTTCATAGCTATAAAATGTGTGAATTCCAGTATAGGTTTTTCTTTTTTCTTGCTTATAATTTATAGCATTTATATATCTGTTTGCAGTGTTTTCTACTTCAATACTTTCAAATAAAGGACCAATTTTAAATTCTGAACCAAGTCTTCCTTTCCATTTTAAAAAAGGGTTTACTGCATAAGTACTTATTTTTACACGGTGATAATTATCGTTAAATTCATTTTCAAAATTTTGGGTTTCGTTTCCGAAATTATAAAAGTTGATACTATAATTTGGACTGGTAAATTTTGTTTCAACTAATAAGTTCCAATTTCTAAAAATGTTTGCATATTCTGCATTGTAAGAAATATCGTAACCCTTATTAGAAAAATAATACGACGCATTTATTGTGTGTTGTTGTGTAAATGGATTTCGTTCAAATCCAAAAACCGTATACGTATTTATAATTCCAACTCTAAAACCATCATCTGGATTAGAGCCTATAGAAGGCATAATTTGATTTTGGTTATATTTTAATTTTTTATAATTATAAACATTGGTTTTATAGTTATTTGTTAATTTTGTTTTTACATGTAAATTATTAAATGTATTTTTCTTTGTTTTATAATCATAAATGGTAACTCTCTTTTTGTTTTCAATGTTATAGATGTCGTTGTTTTGACCACCAATAATTCTTATTGGAATTATATTGTTTTTTACGCCAGTTACTTTAAAAACATCTTTATCATCCAAACCATATATCCAAATTTCGGAAGTTTCTTCTTTTGAATATATTTTTTGAAAAAATTTAGTGCCTTTTTCATTATTTTTTATGTTATAAATTTTTACTAGGGTTTTTCCATTTATAAGGCGTTCAATTTCAAACAAATTGTCTTTATCATTTCCTTTTACAACAGCATATTTAGCTAAATGTTTGTAATATATTTTTGCTATTTTAGGTAAATTTTTTAATCTGCCCAGCAATTTCTTTTTAATATCAAAAATTGTTTTGTCATGAACTTCGGTTGGGAAATTTTTAAAAGCTTCATCAACTATTTCTGGTGTAATATTTTGTTGAATAAATTTTACTTGTTTATTCCAAGATGCAAAATCGGCCTTATTTATCAGCGCCATATCTAGCGGATAAGGTTCTAAGTTAAACCATTTTACATTTCTTATATCTTCATTAAAAACTTGCATAAGTTTAAGCGCAGGAATGGCACGCGTTAAAAATCCTAAAATTAAGCCATCATTTTTAGAAAATGCTTGATCTCTATCTCTTGGCACAGGCTTATAAGTTGTTTTGTTACCATTTTTAAATGTTGCCCAACGCCATTGATCTTCATGTCTGTCCCAATCACCAATAAGCATGTCAAATAAACGAGCTCTAATGTAAGCATCTTCATCCACTAAAAAATCGTCTGATTTTCTAAGGTTTTTTAATAAATCATCAGTTCCAATTAATTCTTTTGAATATCCAAAACTTTTAATGTTATGATTGTCTGATGCATGTTCTTCAATCATATATAATTCGTCTCCAAATTCATTATTAAAATTACTTAAAGCATTTTGTTTAGGTACATAATACAATGTTGGGTTTGTATGGAACAAATTAATTGCATCTGCTAATTTTCCAATGGTAAAAGGTGCGTAAGGGTGCGAAGTTGTGTAGATATCTAACAATAAATCTTCAGTATAAGTATTTTCAAATTGACCTTCTATATATTGATTTTTAAAAGCAACAGCTTGTAGGTACTGTGTGGCGCTTTTTTTTAAAGCTCTCATTACAAATTGTCTACCGTTTTTGTCTTCTAATCGCAGTGATTTAGATTGATGTCCACCTCCAGTTTTTATGGGTTTTAATCCACCAAAAAGTGTATCTAATAAAACAGTTGGAGCAGTAACTTTTGTTCCGTAATACTTTCTGTAATGTTTGCCCCACAAACTTAAATAAATGCTTCCTTTTGAAATTTCTTTTGTTGAATAAATTGATGCTGTTTCAGTTTTTGGAAAATTTACAGGAAAATTTACTATTTCTTTATCTTTTTTTGAAGTGTATATTTCTTTTTTAAAAAGCAATATTTTTTTTTCTTTTGCTTCAGTGTAAAAATAAACATCTGTAGCTCCATTTTTATATAGAACTACTTTCGCATATCCCAAACCTCCATACGAAAATTCACTACCATTAATAACACGTGCAGCAGCAGTTTTAGAGCCAGAACCACTTATAATTTGTGGAATGTTGTTTTGCACAATATATTGTAAATTATGTTCATGGCCTGAAATAAAAATTACTTTTTCTGCTTTTTGTGCAAGAGTAACAATTCTATTTTTTAATTCTAAATACAAGCTATTGTTTAAATCTTGAACAGAAATTCCACTAGTAGTTCTAAAAATATTGGCAAGTGTTCCTATAATTGGTAAAGGAAAATTATTATTTACAGGATAAAGTTGCGATTTAAATGAAAATTGTCCACCATGCGATCCATTGCTAAAAAGTGGATGATGCATTGCTACTATGGTAGTTTTTAATTCATTCTTTTTTATTAAACTTTCAAATTCATCAAAAAAAAGTTCTCGTGTTTTAATATCACAATTATCGTTCATTGTTGGGTTTTTGTCCCAATTTTCTAAGTACCACTGGGAGTCTATTATTATTAAAACAAGGTCATCCGAAATGTCAATTTTTTTAATAGGACAACCATCTTTTGGGAAAAATGAATCTTTACCTAACCTATCGGTAATATAATCCTGTTCTCTTTTTAATCCTTTTATACCTTGGTTGTAATAGTCATGATTTCCAGGGATAAAAATGGTTTTACCCTTAAAATTTTCAACTAAATTTATTTGAGCATTTAACCTATGTTCTGAAATTTTTCTTGTTGGATGTGATTTTTTAGGCAATCCTTTTTCATATAAATTATCACCTAAAAATAAAAGAGTTGCATTTTTATCAACAGAAGAAAGTTCATTTTTTAATAAATTAAAATGCGTTAAATTTTCATTTAAATTTGCATTTCCGGCATCGCCAATTGCATAAAAAGTATGTGCTATTTCTAAGTTTTTTTCATTTTCAAGAAGTGTTGCATCCCATTTTTTTTCATTTTTATACTGTGCTTTATAAGAAGCGCAGCTAACTAAAAACATGAGCACAATTGAATATGAAAATAGATAAATTGAAGAAGTTCGCATTAATCAATGTTTTTTGAAAGGTAAAAATACATATTTTTATGTACTTTTGAGTTGAATTATATTTTGCTAAAATGTTAGAAAATGATTTTTTTAAAGGTGTAGAAACTTTTATTTTTAATTTATTTAAAAATGAATTACCACCTCAAGTTGTTTATCATAATTTTGAACATACAAATCAGGTTGTAAAACACACATTTGAAATTGGTACTGCTGAAGGTGTTTCAGATGAAGACATAGAAATATTATTATTAGCCGCTTGGTTTCATGATATTGGATTTGTTCATGGTTATGAAAAACATGAAGAAAAAAGTAAAGAAATTGCTGAAAACTATTTACATAAATTAGGGTATAATTCGCATAAAATTGAAAAAGTAACAACATTAATTTGTGTTACTAAAATGCCACAAAAACCTACAAATAAATTAGAAGAAATTATTTGTGATGCAGATTTGTACCATTTAGGAACAGAAAGCTTTGTTGAAAAATCAAATTTACTACGATCAGAGTGGGAGATGTTATGCAATAAGCATTTAACTGATATTGAATTTTTAACCACAAACGAAACATTTTTAAAATCTCATAAATACTTTACTAATTATGCGTTTTCTAAATTAACTGCACAAAAAACATTAAATTGGTTAAAAATTGAAAAAGATTTAAAAAAAGCGAAACTTAAAGAAGAAGAACTTACTGTAAAAAGTAAGCAAAAAAAAGCGGAACTAAAGCGTAAAATAGATAAAGCTGAACGTCCAGAACGAGGTATTGAAACAATGTACCGAGTTACGTTAAAAAATCATATAAAACTTAGTGATATTGCTGATACTAAAGCAAATATATTGCTTTCTGTTAGTGCAATAATATTGTCAATTGCACTTTCTACATTATTTCCAAAGTTAGACAAAGCAGATAATTATTATTTAATTTATCCTACCTTATTCTTTTTGTTTGTTACTGTTATTACCATGATTTTTTCAATTTTATCTACTCGACCAAAAGTTACCTCTGGAAAGTTTACAAAAGAAGATGTGGTTAATAAAAAGGTTAATTTATTATTTTTTGGAAACTTTCATAAAATGCCACTTGATGAATTTCAAGAAGGAATGAGTGTGCTTATGAATGATCGAGAATATTTGTACAAATCATTAATGAAAGATTTGTATTTTTTAGGTATAGTTTTAGAAAAAAAATATAGGCTATTGAGAATAGCCTATAATATTTTTATGGTTGGTATAATAATTTCAGTTATAGCATTTGTTATTGCGTTTGAAATGATGAAAAATGAAGGTTTTACAGCAGGTTTAATTTAAGTTTGTTACAGTGTTCATAATTTCTTCAAAAGTAATTTTATTTTCATGTTTAATTTGATAGTTAACCTGAACCCTAATTGCTTTTAGTCCCGAAATTCCTTGTAAATCTTCAACATCTACTTTTTCAATTGTATTTAATAAGTACTTTTTTGATTGTAAATACTTTATATATTTCATGTATTCCATTGCTTCTTTATTTTGACTATAAACAATGGCTATTTTACCGGGTTGAGTTAATCGTTGGTTGGTGTTTTTAATGTGCGCCTTATCTATTCTTTTTTTTATAATTTCATATCTAATATTATATGCACCATCAACATCAAAACGTTTTTCATCCATTCTAAATTTAATGGCTAAAGGATTGCTGTGTACCAAAATTAAGGAAGCAACTTGTAATGGGTGCGAAAGTTTATTTTTTAAATTATTTGCTAAATTTTCAACCTCGCACATCATTTGTAATTGCCATAACCTTAGATTGTACAAATAAATTTTATTGTATGTATGGTTTTTTACTAACGATTGCCCTATGTACATATTGTAATCTATACCATCGGTTTTGTACCGTTCAAAATAATGCGGAAACATATTTTGAGCTTCCACTTGTTTATGGTCTATAAAACTTGCTAATTCTTCATTTAGAATGGTTACGCTATCTTCATATTTTTTACGTTTGTCATATACTACTAAAAGTTTTTCATCTATTTGTAGCATATAATTTGCAATATCTTCTTTTAATGACTCGTCAACAGTTTTTAAATGATTGAAAACTGGATAAATATCTTTGTTTAAAAAATCGGTAAGCATTACTTCATCACCAGAATTTAAACCATTTTTAATATTTTTTAAACATGTTTCAATTCTAAAAAGTAAATCGCTATAAATAGGTAAATTGTATATGTGATTTGCTTTTTTTATAATATTTCCGGCTAATTTTAATTGCTTAACCAAATCATTTTGAATGGCGTTATTTCTGGCAATGGAGGAGCCTTTTATATCTGTTTGCCCATACAATGGTACTACATTTTCAAAAGTTATGTTTTTAAGATTATGTATGTTAGACGAACTATCTTCTATATTAAATATATATTCTTCAGCTTCTTCATAAAATTTCCATTTAACTGTTGGGTGTAATGATGTGTAGTTTTCTTGAATTATAGATTCTAGTTTGGTTTCATATTCTTCCATGAAACGTCTTATTGCAATTTTAAATACAGGAATTACGTCTTTTAATTTATATGCATTAATTGAGTTTAGTTCGTATTTGTTTACAGAAACTAACTCCATAATTCCAAAAAAATCTTCTTTTAATTTTATTGGCACTAAAATTAAACTTTGAATATTTTGATTTTTTAAGGATGTATATAAGCCATTGTAGTTGGTTGATTCTCCATATTTTTCAATATCAGAAATGGCTAGTAGTTCATTGTCTTTGAAAACTTTACTAACAATTCCTTTGCAAAAGAAATCGTTAACTTTGCAATCAGATTTGTTATTTAATAAAAAACTTTTTTTCTCTTTTTGATTTGAAAAAGTGATGCCTTCTTTGCTGAAAGAATATGTTGAAAAACCAAATTGAATGGCTGTTGAGCCAAATAGTTTAGAAATGCTATGTTCTAATTCTTCAAACCCTTTTTCATCTTTTCGCAATAAATTTTCCTTTAATGTTGAAATTGATTGATCCTGTGTTACATCAAACAAATTCATCATTCCAAACCCTGTAAATTGATAGCTGTTTGGTGGAAATTTTTCTTTCCAAATATCAATATTGTTAAAATTATCTAACAATAATTTTACATCATCGTCGGTAATTTTTGGTGCTGATTTTAATGGGTAAACTTTAAAAAAATCACCATTTATCATGGTTCTGTAATGTTTTGTAATTCCAGTATTTTTATCAGGAATATCAAAAAAGAAAGGTCTTCTAAAATCAATATTTACATTATAACAATAAGATAAAATAAATGTACAGCTTAAAATGTACATATTGGATTCATCAAAATTTCTTAATTTAAAACTGTAGTCTTCTCCTGCATCTTCAATAATTTGTTGAAATCGTTTAGATAGTTTAAATGTTGTAAATTCAAAAGGAATTGTAGCGGCTTTTATTTCATTATCTTGTAATAAATCTGGGAATAAAATTGATAATAATTTATTAATTTCTTTTTTAAATTTTTCAAGTAAATTTAAATCTTCAAAGCCTTGTTTAAGTTCAGGGAATTGTTTGTATTCTTCTAATAAATTTATAGCCGTTAACTGTAAATAGTGATTTTCATCTAAAGAAATTTTTTCTAAATAATCAAAAACCGCTTCAAAACTAATTTTTAGTTTTAGAGGTAATTCAGCATTATCGTTATAATTAGTGAGTAAAATTCTCATTCAATAATTTAAAAAGTTAGTTTAAATGATTTGTCGTTATTGTAAATGCAAAATTACTAATTTAAATAATAATAAATTATTTTAGTTACAATTGTAACATACGTTAAGATTTAAATATATAGTTTTTTTTACCGTTTAAATCCTTTATTTTTACCATCTAAATTTAATTAAAATGAATCAAATAAACTGGAAAACTGTAAAAGAGTTTGAAGACATTACGTATAAAAAATGTAATGGTGTTGCCAGAATAGCTTTTAACAGACCAAATGTTAGAAACGCATTTAGACCAAAAACTACCAAAGAATTATATGAAGCTTTTTATGATGCAGGTGAAGATACCTCAATAGGTGTTGTTTTGTTATCTGCCGAAGGACCATCAACAAAAGATGGTGTGTATTCTTTCTGTAGTGGAGGCGACCAAAAAGCGCGTGGTCACCAGGGCTATGTTGGTGATGATGGCTACCATCGTTTAAATATTTTAGAAGTGCAACGTTTAATTCGTTTTATGCCAAAAGCTGTAATTGCAGTAGTGCCAGGTTGGGCAGTTGGTGGCGGACATAGTTTGCACGTAGTTTGTGATTTAACTTTGGCAAGTAAAGAACACGCAATTTTTAAACAAACCGATGCCGATGTAACTAGTTTTGATGGCGGTTACGGATCTGCTTATTTAGCTAAAATGGTTGGGCAAAAAAAAGCACGTGAAATATTTTTCTTAGGAAGAAATTATAACGCACAAGAAGCTTTTGAAATGGGAATGGTAAACGCTGTTATACCACATGACGAGTTGGAAAATACAGCTTATGAATGGGCACAAGAAATTTTAGCAAAATCACCAACATCTATAAAAATGTTAAAGTTTGCAATGAATTTAACAGATGACGGAATGGTTGGACAACAAGTTTTTGCAGGTGAAGCAACTCGTTTAGCTTATATGACAGATGAAGCAAAAGAAGGAAGGAATGCTTTTTTAGAAAAGCGCAAACCAAACTTCGAGAAAAAATGGATTCCATAATAATCAATAATTAGAATGATTTATGAAAATAATTTGCATTGGTCGTAATTACACCAAACACATTGAAGAATTACAAAACGAAAAGCCAACAGAACCTGTCATATTTTTAAAACCAGATTCAGCAATTTTAGCAAAAAATCAACCTTTTTTTATACCGCCTTTTTCAAATGACATTCATTATGAAGTTGAAGTTTTGGTAAAAATAAATAAAGTAGGTAAATATATTGATGAAAAATTTGCCCATAAATATTATGATGAAATTGGTTTAGGAATTGATTTTACAGCTAGAGATTTACAAAATAAATTAAAAGATAAAGGATTACCATGGGAAAAATCTAAAGCTTTTGATGGAAGTGCTGTAATTGGAGAGTTTTATCCAAAAGATCAATTGGGAGATTTATTAGATTTAAATTTTACACTTCAAAGAAATGAAGAAATTGTTCAAAATGGAAATTCAAAATTTATGCTATGGAAAATTGATGAATTAATAGCATACGTTTCTCAGTTTTTTACCTTAAAAAAAGGCGACATTATTTTTACTGGAACACCAGAAGGTGTTGGTAAAGTTACAGAAAGTGATGTGCTAATTGGAACAGTTTGTGATCAAAAGGCCTTTGAAATTAAAATTAAATAATAAAAAAACCGCCAAACTTAAGTTTGGCGGTTTTTTTATTAAAATGTAAATAATATTGGCCTTGGTATGTTTGGCTCTTCTTTTCTGTGCTCTTTTAAGATGTTGTAACCAAAGTGAGTTTTCACTAAATCTTTAAAATTATATTGTAATCGAGGAAATTCTTTCAATAACTTATCAAAAGTTTTAGCTGTAGAATTTTTCATAAAATGACCTGTAATTTCAGTATAAGCCTTTGTTAAAGTATAATTAAATTTGTTGCTATTTAAAGCGTTTTTAAAATAATTTTCTTTAATCTCACAGTTTTTAATAATAGCAGTTTCCAACCCGTATTTATTAATTAATATCCACGCCATTCTTAAAAGAACTTCGTGGGTAAATAAACTCGGATCTAAAGAACAATTCTCAATTTGTTTTAAGAGTTCTTTATCGCTCATTTCGTTAGTAGTAATCATAGCGTATAGGGTTTTAGCTTTTTCTTATTTACAAGATGTAATTTTTGCCTAAAGGTTGCGTTGTAATTTGTACTTTTGTTACAAAATTTTATAAAATAAATGCAAGCAGAAATAATTACTATTGGTGATGAAATTTTAATTGGACAAATATTAGACTCAAATTCAAAATTTATTGCTACAGAATTAAATAAAATAGGAGTTTCAGTATATCAAATTACCTCTATTCAGGATGATAAAAAACATATTTTAGAAGCTTTAAAAAATGCACAAAGTAAAGCTGATATTGTAATACTTACAGGTGGTTTAGGACCAACAAAAGATGATATTACAAAATTAACGTTGGCAGAATATTTTAATGATACATTAATTTTAAATGATGAAATTGTTGAACATATTAAAACCATGTTTGCAAAAGTAAATTATCCATTTACTGAAGTAAATAAAAATCAAGGTTTATTACCTTCATCGTGTACACCATTATTTAATACTGTTGGAACTGCACCTGGAATGTGGTTTGAAAACAATAAAAAAGTTGTTGTTTCTTTACCTGGCGTACCATTTGAAATGAAAACATTAATGAGTTTAAGTGTTTTACCAAAAATTCAACAAACCTTTAAATTACCATACATACTACATAAAACAATTTTAACCTACGGAATGGGTGAAAGTATAGTTGCTGAAAGAATTGAGGATTGGGAAAATAATTTACCAAATTTTATAAAGTTAGCTTATTTACCATCTTTTGGAAATGTTAGATTACGTTTAACAGCTAAAGGAATTTCAAAAGAAATTTTAGAAAATTCCATAAAAGTTGAAGTAGTAAAATTGCAAAATATAATTTCTGATATTATTATAGGATTTGAGGAAAATGAAACTATTGAAGTTTCAATAGGATTATTGCTAAAAGAAAAACAACAAACAATTGCAATTGCTGAAAGTTGTACAGGTGGTTCCATTTGTAAAAGAATAACAGCAATTCCAGGAGCTTCTAATTATTTTATAGGAGGAGTAATTGCGTATAATGCAAGTGTGAAAATAAATGAATTAAGCGTTGATAAGCGTTTGATTGACGAATTTTCTGTGGTTAGTTGTCAAGTTGCTGAAGCAATGGCTAAAGGAATTCAACAAAAATATCAAACAACCTATGCAATAGCAACTACAGGGAATGCTGGTCCAACAACCGACGATACAGATACAACAGTAGGAACAGTTTTTATTGCTGTAGCAACTCCTGCAGCGGTTTATTCTGAAGAGTTTTTCTTTGGAAAACCACGTGAAAAAGTTATAGAAAGAGCCACAAATAAAGCTTTGGAAATGATTAGAAAAGAAATTTTAAAAAACTAGTGAAATAAGTTTGTGTATTTAGAAGGAATATTATAATTTTGCATCTCGTTTGAGAAAACACTAAATAAAGGTACAGAAATATGTCAAGAGTTTGTGAACTTACTGGAAAAAAAGCAATGGTTGGAAACAATGTTTCTCATGCCATGAATAAAACTAAAAGAAAATTTGACGCTAATTTAATAAAAAAGCGTTTTTATATTCCTGAAGAAGATAAATGGGTAACATTAAAAATTTCCACATCTGCTTTAAAGAATATAAATAAATTAGGAATCTCCGCTGTTATGAAAAAAGCAGTTGAAAATGGTTTTTATAAAAAATAATTAGGAAATGGCAAAGACTAAAGGAAATAGAATTCAAGTAATATTAGAATGTACTGAGCATAAAGCATCTGGTTTACCAGGTACTTCAAGATATATTACAACTAAGAATAAAAAGAATACTCCTGATAGAATGGAAATTAAAAAATTCAATCCTATCATGAAAAAAATGACAGTTCATAAAGAAATTAAATAATATAGGATTATGGCAAAGAAAGCAGTAGCATCGTTACAAACTGGATCAAAAAGATTAACAAAAGCTATTAAAATGGTGAAATCTCCTAAAACAGGAGCGTATTCATTTGTAGAGGCTATTATGGATCCTGCAAACGTAAATGAATTTTTGAGCAAAAAATAAAAATTGTTCATTTCAAAATAATAAGGCTACTTTCATAATAGAGAGTAGCTTTTTCTTTTTTATATTTATACCATAAATTGTAAAGAATGAGTTTATTTAAAAAAATATTTTCGAAAGAAAAAAAAGAATCGCTAGATAAAGGTTTAGAGAAATCAAAAACATCGTTTTTTTCTAAGCTATCGAAGGCTGTTGCTGGTAAAACTAAAGTTGATGATGGTGTATTAGATAATTTAGAGGAAATATTAATTTCGTCTGATGTTGGTGTAAATACAACTTTAAAAATTATTGAAAGAATTGAAGAGCGTGTAGCTAAAGATAAGTATTTAGGTACTGATGAGTTAAATAAAATTCTTCGTGAAGAAATTGCAGCTTTGTTAGCTGAAACAAATGTTGGTAATGAAACTGATTTTGTAATTCCTACAGATAAAAAACCGTATATTATTATGGTTGTTGGGGTAAATGGTGTAGGAAAAACTACAACTATTGGTAAATTAGCAGCTCAGTTTACTAAAAATGGTAAAAAAGTAGTTTTAGGCGCGGCTGATACTTTTAGAGCTGCGGCCATTGATCAATTACAAGTTTGGGCAGATAGAGTTGGAGTGCCAATTGTTCGTCAAGAAATGGGAAGTGATCCTGCTTCTGTTGCTTTTGATACTTTAAAATCTGCCGTTTCTCAAAATGCCGATGTTGTAATTATTGATACAGCAGGAAGATTACACAATAAAGTTAATTTAATGAATGAGTTAACAAAAATTAAACGTGTAATGCAAAAAGTGGTTGTAGATGCTCCGCACGAAGTTTTATTGGTGTTAGATGGTTCTACTGGGCAAAATGCTTTTGAACAAGCTAAACAGTTTACAAAAGCTACCGAAGTTACATCACTTGCTGTTACAAAATTAGATGGAACAGCAAAAGGTGGTGTTGTTATTGGAATTTCAGACCAGTTTCAAATTCCTGTAAAATATATTGGTGTTGGTGAAAAAATTGATGATTTACAAGTATTTAATAAAATTGAATTTGTAGATTCTTTTTTCAATTAAAAAATAATATTGTACTATTAAAAAGACCTTTTTTGTAAAACATTAAAGGTCTTTTTTTATCTTTAATGTTAAATTATTTAATATGAAAAATACCATTGTACTTATAACTGTTTTATTGATATCAATTTCTTGCAAACAAAAGGAAAATCCTATTGTTTTTGCTGCTTATGATGAATCAAATGAAATTTTTGAGCAACAAAGTCATGAGTTGGAAAGAATGAAATTTAAATTAATTCAGTCTAAATATTTAGATATGAATGCTGTTTTTGAACCTTTTGAAAATGATTTGGCTTATTTTTCAGAAAATGAATATCAAAATTTACTTCCGTATATTATTGAAAAAGATATTCCATCTATTCAAGAATCAGTAGAAAATGGTATTTTATCATACGAGAAAATTGTGCTTTTCTATTTATACAGAATCAGAAAATTTGAAAGTTCAAATGATTTAGCGTTGCATAGTATTATTTCATTAAATCCAAATGTAATAAAAGAAGCAAGAGATAAAGATTTAAGCAAACCTAAAGATGTAAAATATACTTTATATGGATTGCCAATTTTATTAAAAGATAATATTAATACTGTTGGAATGCCTACAACTGCAGGTGCATTTGTGCTGAAAGAAAATACAAATACTGATGATGCTTTTATTGTAAAAAAATTAAAGGAAAACGGCGCTTTAATTTTGGGTAAAGCTAATTTAAGTGAATGGGCGTATTATTTTTGTGATGGTTGCCCGCTTGGTTATAGTGCTGTTGGTGGACAAACATTAAATCCCTACGGAAGAAAGTTATTTGAAACGGGTGGATCTAGTTCTGGAAGTGGTGTAAGTGTTGCAGCAAATTACGCTGTGGCTGCTGTTGGGACAGAAACCTCTGGATCCATATTATCGCCATCAAGTAAAAACTCTGTTGTTGGATTAAAACCTACAATTGGCTTGTTAAGTAGAAGTGGAATTGTACCTATTTCTAGTACGCTAGATACTCCTGGACCAATGACAAAAAGTGTGATTGATAATGCCATTTTTTTAGCAGCAATGACAGGCGTTGATACTGAAGATACTACAACAATAAATGTTGATGCTAATGTAGATTATTTAAAATATTTAACTTCATCAACCATTAAAGGGAAAAGGCTAGGGGTGATAAAAGATCTATTATCTGATTCTATTTACAAGAAAAATGTTGAATTATTAAAAAATTCGGGAGCAATACTAATTGAGTTTGAGCCACGTCAATTACAATTAGAAGGTTTTTTAACCTTGTTAAATATAGATATGAAATATGACTTGCCAAAATATTTAAATGCATATGCTGATAAAAATTTAAAAATAAAATCTATTGAAGATATTATTCAAATTAATTTAGAAGATTCAATTCAAAGAGCTCCTTATGGTCAACAATTATTTGAAGGAATTGTGCAAGATTCTACAACGCTTGCTGAACTTGAAGTTATAAAAAGTAATTTAAATGCAACTGGCAAACAATTTTTTAATGAACCAATGGATTCTTTAAATTTAGATGCAATTTTATCAATAAATAATTATCATGCAGGTTTTGCTGCGGTTGCAAAATATCCTTGTTTAACAGTTCCTATGGGGTATGAAAAATCAGGAGAACCAATTAGTTTAACATTTATTGCAAAACCTTTTCAAGAACAAAAATTATTGCAGTTAGGTTATGCTTTTGAGCAACTTTCAAAAGTTAGAAAACAACCTAAAAATTATAAATAGTTAAAATTTGGGTATTTATAATTAGACTTAACTCAATTAAAAAGGTTTGATTACTTTTGCAAAAAATATAATTCAAAATACAAAATTTGTGCGTACAAAAACTAAGAAAGAAAATAAAATTAATGTAGTTACTTTAGGTTGTTCTAAAAACGTTTACGATAGTGAAGTTTTAATGGGACAATTAAAAGCAAACAACAAAAATGTGGTTCATGAAGATGAAAATGATGATGGAAATATTGTTGTAATAAACACTTGTGGTTTTATTGGTGATGCAAAGGAAGAATCTATAAATACCATTTTACATTACGTAAATAAAAAAGAGTTAGGGGAAGTAGATAGAGTATATGTAAGCGGTTGTTTAAGTGAACGTTATAAACCAGATTTGCAAAAAGAAATCCCGAATGTTGATGAGTATTTTGGAACACATGATTTGCCTAATTTACTAAAAGTTTTAGATGCAGATTACAAGCACGAATTAATAGGAGAGCGTTTAACAACTACACCAACGCATTATGCATATTTAAAAATAGCAGAAGGTTGCGACAGACCTTGCTCATTTTGCGCTATTCCTTTAATGCGTGGTGGAAATGTTTCAACGCCAATAGAAAACTTGGTGATTGAAGCTACTAAACTGGCAAAAAAAGGAATTAAAGAACTTATTTTAATTGCACAAGATTTAACTTATTATGGTTTAGATATTTATAAAAAACGTGCCTTGGCCGATTTGTTAAAAGAATTGGTTAAAATTGATGGTATTGAGTGGATCCGTTTACATTATGCTTTTCCAACAGGTTTTCCGTTGGATGTTTTAGAAGTGATACATAACGAGTCAAAAGTGTGCAATTATTTAGATATTCCATTGCAGCATATTAATGATGATATTTTAAAATCGATGCGCAGAGGGACTTCACACGAAAAAACGACTAATTTAATTGCCGAATTTAGAAAAGCTGTTCCAGATATGGCAATTAGAACTACGCTAATTGTTGGTTATCCTGGTGAAACAGAAGAAGCTTTTCAAGAATTAAAAGATTGGGTACAAGAAATGCGTTTTGAACGCTTAGGTGCTTTTGCTTATTCACATGAAGAAAACACTCATGCAGCTAATTTAGAAGATGATGTTCCAGAAGAAGTTAAACAACAACGTGTAAATGATATTATGGAATTGCAAAGCCAAATTTCTTGGGATTTAAATCAGGAAAAAATTGGGAAAACATTTAAAGTAATTATTGATAGAAAAGATGGAAATCTATTTGTTGGAAGAACTGAATTTGATTCGCCAGATGTAGATAATGAAGTTTTAATTGATGCAACAAAACATTACGTGCAAGTTGGTAAATTTGTGAATGTAAAAATTACAGAAGCTACAGAATTTGATTTGTACGCAGAGCCTGTTTAAAAAAATAAATTAAGATAAAAAAAGCGAGCATTAGCTCGCTTTTTTTATCTTAATTTAAGAAAACTGCATTTGCAAAAAACAGTTTTCCATTCTCCCAAAAAGATCTGAATAACGGATTGTCTACCATATAAATAAGCTGTCCTCTACCTTTATTTTCAATACCAAATAATAAAGAGTTAGAAACGTTTTTTAAAGCTCCTTTTCCTGCAAAACCTGAAACATTAGTAGCATTTTCAGGGAAATAACCCACATTAATTCCTTCATTAAATAATTTATATGAAGTGCCATTTAATTTTAAACTATAATAAAAAGTGTCGTATCCAAAAGCTAAAGGATGCGTGGTATCTATAGTACTTTTAAAAATACTACCCGTAATAATTTTGTTTAAATAGTTTCTTTCTTGATTTTTAAAAGGTACTAAATTTGGTTTTTTACTACCTGACAAAGAATCTTTTTTAGTTTTTAATAAAAAATCTTTTTTATTAGAAAAATTGTTTAGTGCTGTTCCAATGACAATTATTGTTCCTCCATTTTTTGTGTATTCGGTAATTATTTTTAATTCTTTATCGTTAGCATTAAATCCTTCAGGTAAAATAATTACATTATATTTATTTAAATTAACTCTTCCCATATTTGAAGTGTTTAAAACTGTAACCGGATATTTTAATTGCGTTTCAAAAAAGTGCCAGATTTCTCCAAAACTATAGGGAGAAACTTTTTCACCAGTTAATAATGCAATGTTTTTTGGTTTTATAAGTGAATAATTTGATGAACCAAAATCAAAACCAGTACTTACAAAACCAGAATTTACAGCAACTATTTTCTCATTTAAGTTTACGGAAATATTTTTAATCAAATCACTAAAATTAGAAAGGTGTTCATTGTCATTTTTTAAAATAACCAAACTTCCTTTTACATATTTTGTACCTTCAATTGAAAAATCAGCATTACTAAAACGCACATTAATAGTATTTTTTAATAACTCACTTAAAAAAGCTGCATCAGTAACTACATTCCATTTGTGAATGTACGCATAAGCATTTTCAACAAAAGTACTTTTTTGATTGTCAAGATTATTAGTTGCTACATTTGGCAACTCATTTTTTGTAGAAAATCCTTGTAAACCATAAGCGTAAGGTAAACTCCACGCAGTAATATCATAGGTTAATGAATCTTTAATTTTTGTTTCAGGTTCAAATAAAACCTTTACCATTTTTCCTTTAGGTTGGTTGGTAGGTATTACTAAATCTGTTTTAGTTAGCTGAATTGTTTTGTTGCTTTTTGAATTATAATCGTAAACTTTAGCAGAACTTTCTTTAGTTGTATAATATGTAATTTCGTGTTTGTCTAATAATTTTGTTAGACTTGTAATTTTAGAAGCATCTCCTTTTAAAACATAGTTTTTAACTTCTAATTCAGAATTGTCAAAATATTTTTGAAATTCCTCAATCATTTTTGATGTGTTTTTGGTAGCAACTTCAACAGTAGATAATCCAGTGGTTGTGTGGTGTTCAATTCTATCTTTTAAAGTAAGTTCGCTGTTGTTTTCTGTAATAATTCCCAAACCAGCTTTTCCGTGACCAGCTTGTTCGTAAGTCATACCAATAGCGCCCATAAAGGTTGGATACGTATCTCCATAACTTGGGTATAATAAATCAAAAGACTCTTTGGTAAAATACATCCAACCTTTTTTATCAAAATGTTTTGCATGGTTTTTTCCAATTTCAGTTTGAAATTCTCGTTGCCAATCTGTAATTGTTTCGTGAAAAGGCTCCGCAGCAGGAGCAAAATAGTAAGGATTATTTATAAATTGTTCATGAAAATCCACGTGAATATGTGGCATCCATTTGTTGTAAATTTTTAGGCGTTGTTGTGTTTCAATTTGTGTTGCCCAAGCCCAATCTCTATTTAAATCAAACAAATAATGATTTGGTCTTCCTCCAGGCCAAGGTTCATTATGTTCAAGTGCATCGGGGTTTGCTGTATAAGGTATATTTTTAACTTGTTGAAACCAATTAACATAACGATCTCTTCCGTCAGGATTTAAACAAGGATCCATAATAACAACAGTATTTTGCAACCAATCTTTATTTTCTGTTATTAATTTGTATAAAGTTTCCATAGCGGCTTCGGTGCTTGATGCTTCATTGCCGTGAACATTGTAACTTAACCAAACAATTCCAACTTTTATAGCTGGGTTACCTTTTAAAATACCTGTTCTTTTTAAATTATCTTGTCTAATTTGCTCTAAATTTTTTATGTTTTCTTCTGAAGAAATATATGAGATAAACAAAGGTCTGTTTTCATTCGTTATCCCATATTTTTCTAATATTACATTGCTAGAGTTTGCACTTATGTAAGAGAAATAATCAACAACTTTATGATGATTTGTAAATTGTGTTCCTAATTCATACCCTAAAAAACTAGATGGCGAAATAATTTGCTGTGCGTTTGTAAATGAAATTACTGTAGTAATAAGAAAATTAAGTAAAAAAAGTGCTTTCTTCATTGAATTTAAAAATTTTGAAAACCAAAAGTACTCAAATAAATTCATAGAAATTAATTGCAAAAAATTATTATGGCCTATTTTTGCAAAAAATATATATTTTGAAAAAAGCATTCTTTAATTGGAGTACCGGAAAAGATTCCGCATTGGCACTGTATACTATTTTAAAAGACTCTAATTTTTCGATTGAAAAATTGGTTACTTCTGTAAATAAAAGTTTTGATAGAGTCTCAATGCATGGCGTTCAGGAAGAGTTATTAAATCAGCAAGCAGAAAGTTTGGGTTTACCTTTGCAAAAAATATATTTTCCAGAAGAAGTTTCAATGGATTTATACGGTGAAATTATGAAAAGCAGTATGGATCATTTGGTTGCCGAAGGATATGAATACTCAGTATTTGGAGATATATTTTTAGAAGATTTAAAAAAGTATAGAGAACAAAAATTAGCCGAAGTGAATTTAAAAGGTGTTTTCCCGCTTTGGAAAAGAGATTCTAGAGAAATAATGACAGAATTTATTTCACTAGGGTTTAAAGCAATCACGGTAAATGTAAATTCAACATATTTAGATGAAACATTTGTTGGAAGAGTATTAGATTTAAATTTTATAAATGATTTACCAGAAAGTGTTGATGTTTGTGGTGAAAATGGCGAGTTTCATACATTTGTATATGACGGACCAATTTTTAAAAAACCAATTGAATTTTCTATGGGCGAAAAAACTAAAAAAGAGTATAAAAAAGATAAAAATACAAATTGGGATACTAGTTTTTGGTATATCGATTTAATTCCTAAAAATAATCGTTAATTTTTTGTTAGATATTTTATCAGATTTCGACGAACAGCCTAAATTGATTACTTTTATAAAATAAACCTATCAATATGAATGATGATTTTTGCATTTCGGAAGATAATTCATACAATTTTGAAAAGCATTGGAATAACGCATATTTAAAAACGCCCACACAAAGTTTGGGTTGGTACGAAGAAAATCCAATACAATCTGTAGATTTAATAAATGAATGCAATTTATCATCCGATGCATTAATTTTTAATGCAGGTGCAGGAGCTACAACCTTAATAAATAAACTAGTAGCCCAAGGTTATAGCAATATAATTGTAAATGATATTGCAGCATCTGCACTTACTGAATTAAAAAATAACTTAACATCACATAAGCATACAAAAATTCAATTTATTGTTGATGATTTAACAAATCCAACAGAATTATTGAATTTAAAAAACATTGATTTATGGCATGATAGAGCCGTTTTGCATTTTTTTACAGATGAATCTCAGCAATTAGCTTATTTTAATTTAATAAAAAAAACAGTTAAAGTTGGTGGTTTTGTAATTTTAGCAGAATTTAATTTAGACGGCGCAAAAAAATGCTGCGGATTAAATGTGGTGAATTACAATGTAGAAATGTTTCAAAAAGGTTTAGGAAAAGAGTTTCAGTTATTAAAATCATTTAATTACACATACATTCAACCATCTGGAAATACTAGAGAATATGTGTATTCATTATTTAAAAGAGCAGCATAAAATTAATGAAAGTACATTCTATTCCATTTCAAAATACAGGTTATTTTTCTAAACTAATTTCAGATTATTTAGATAAAAACGCTGAATTGTCAGAATTTTATGATAATTATCCAAATTTAAACGGATTTGAAAATCAACTAAAATTAAGACAAAACTCTAATTTTGATTCAGATTCTAGTAGGAGTATTTTAGTAAGTGCTCTTAAAAATCAATATGTAAATTTTCCAGTTTCTATAAAAACTGAAAGTAATATAAATGCTTTAAGCAAGCATAATACTTATACCATAACTACTGGACATCAACTAAATATTTTTACGGGGCCATTGTATTTTTTGTATAAAATTGTTTCAACTATTAATTTAACAAAGCAGTTAAAAGAAAAATTTCCAACGTATAATTTTGTGCCGGTCTATTGGATGGCAACTGAAGATCACGATTTTGATGAAATAAACTATTTTAATTTTAAGGGTAAAAAAGTTGTTTGGAACAGAGGAAGCAGTGGAGCCGTAGGTCGTTTAAAGACTGATGGTTTTGATGAGGTTTTTAATGAATTTTCAAAACATTTAGGTACTACAAAAAATGCTAATTATTTAAAATTTTTATTCGAAGAAGCATATTTAAAACATAAAAATTTAACAGACTCCACACGCTATTTGGTAAACAAACTTTTTGGTGAATACGGTTTAGTAATTATTGATGGTGATGATAAAAGTTTAAAAAAACAATTTGCACCTATTGTAAAAGATGAATTGTTGAATGCTACTTCATTTAATAAGGTAACTTTAACAAGTACAAAACTTGCAGAGAGTTATAAAATTCAAGTAAATCCTAGAGAAATCAATCTTTTTTATCTTACAGAAAATTTACGTGAACGTATTATTTTTGATGAAGGTATATATAAAATTTATGGAACTGATATTTCATTTACTGAAGATGAAATATTGATGGAGTTAGAAAATAATCCTGAAAAATTTAGTCCAAACGTTATCATGAGACCTGTTTATCAGGAAACTATTTTACCAAATTTATGTTATATAGGCGGCGGTGGAGAGTTGGCGTATTGGTTTCAGTTAAAAGATTATTTTACGGCAATAAATACACCTTTTCCAATTTTATTGCTTCGCAACTCAGCATTATTAATTGCAAAAAAACAAGTTATAAAAGCACAAAAATTAAATGTTACTTTAGAAGAATTATTTTTAAAACAACCTACTTTAATAGATAAAAAAGTAAAAGAAATTTCTGAAATTGATATTGATTTTTCTAAGCAAAAACTTTTTTTAAAAGAGCAATTTAAGGATTTAAAAGAATTAGCGAAGCAAACAGATGTTTCGTTTATTGGTGCTGTTAACGCTCAGGAAACTAAGCAATTAAAAGGTTTGGGTAATTTAGAAAAGCGTTTGTTAAAAGCGCAAAAGCGAAAATTATCTGATGTAGTTTTAAGATTGGAAAATCTTCAAAATGCATTATTTCCAAATAAAAGTTTAGAAGAACGAACTCGAAATTTTTCAGAGTTTTATTTAGAAATAGGAGAGGAATTAATTCCTATGTTGTTAGAATCTTTAAATCCGTTAGATTTAACTTTTAGTGTTATTGAATATTAAAAAAAATTAAATGGTTTTAAATGAGTGAGTTTCATTTTTAAAAACATACTCAATTCTTAAAACTTTGTTGTTTTTTATTTGAGCAGCTTCTTTTTCATTCACTTCAAAATCAATTTCTGAAACATGAAAAGGCGTGTTTTTAATGGCATTTGAATCAATATCTGTATTGTCAGAATGAATCGTTAATGAATCTTTTTCAAAATGAAAAGTTAAGGTACATCCAATACGTTTAATTTTAACTGGAAAATCTGCTATTAAAATTGTTTTGATAAATGGAAATCCACCCAATTCTTCAAAATCTAAATATACATCACACGTTTCATTTTCAGCATATTTTGTGCCGCCATCAAATTTAATTTTTGGAAATGCTTGGTTAGAAATAGGTTCTTTTTTTGATTTTAATAAGTTTGAAAATGAAAATCCCATAGTATTTTTAAATATTAATTGTGATATGCTGCATTATGTTCTAAAACTTCTCCACAAGAAGCGCAGTTTGTAGCCGTTCCAGCTCCACCATAACAAGCGTTTTTACAGGTGTAATGATATACTCCATTTGCATTTTGTGCAGGTTCAACAGCAGCCGAATTTGTTGAGGGGCTATTGGCGTTTGGTAAAGGTGTATTGCTTTCAACTTTTATAGGGCCGCTTTTTAAAAACTCATCATTATGAAAAGCTTGATTGTGTGTGTAAGGTGTTTTACAAACAGGACAATTTCCTGCAGTGTCACTGCCACTATTTTCACATTTATTAGCACAAATGTAATGCTTGGTTATTTTTGTTGAAGTGTTACTACCAGGAATGGTTTTTGGTTTATCTTCTTTACAAGACAATGAAAGAAATAATGTAAATAAAAATAAATATGTTAGCAGTTTTTTCATAGTAATGTATTGATTTTTTTATTTGTTTTTTCAAATATACTGAAATTAAAAAAGATACAAAAACACGTCAGTTTTGGTGCTGATAAAAATAAAAAGTCCGAGCTTGTAGTTCGGACTTTTATATTTATGAATATAATTTTATAAATGAATTACTTCTCCATAAGCATCAGCAACTGCTTCCATTACAGCCTCACTCATAGTTGGATGTGGGTGAATTGCTTTTAACACTTCGTGTCCTGTTGTTTCTAATTTCCTACCTAAAACTGCTTCAGCAATCATATCTGTAACTCCAGCACCAATCATATGGCATCCTAACCATTCTCCATATTTTGCATCAAAAATAACTTTAACAAAACCATCTGGTGTTCCCGCTGCTTTTGCTTTTCCTGATGCTGAAAATGGGAATTTACCAACTTTAATTTCGTATCCTTCTTCTATAGCTTTAGCTTCAGTTAAACCAACACTTGCAATTTCTGGTGTTGCATACGTACAACCAGGAATATTTCCGTAATCTACTGGCTCTGTATGTAAACCTGCAATTTTTTCAACACAAGTAATTCCTTCAGCCGAAGCAACGTGAGCTAGAGCAGGACCAGGAACAACATCTCCAATTGCGTAATAACCAGGAATGTTAGTTTGGTAAAAATCATTTACTAAAATTTTATCTCTGTCAACAACAATTCCAACATCTTCTAAACCAATTCCTTCAAGGTTTGATTTGATTCCAACTGCCGATAAAATTACATCAGCTTCTAAAATTTCTTCACCTTTTTTAGTTTTTACCACAGCTTTTACACCTTTTCCTGAAGTATCTACAGATTCTACAGAAGAGTTTGTCATTACATTTATGCCAGATTTTTTGAATGAACGTTCAAATTGTTTTGAAACATCTATATCTTCTAAAGGAACTAAATTTGGTAAAAATTCAACAATTGTTACTTCAGTTCCCATTGAATTGTAAAAATGTGCAAACTCAACACCAATTGCCCCAGAACCTACAACAATTAATTTTTTAGGTTGTTTTGGCAATGTCATAGCTTGTCTATAGCCAATTACTTTTTTACCATCTTGTGGTAAGTTTGGCAACTCACGTGAGCGAGCACCTGTAGCAATAATAATATGATCAGCACTGTATTCAGTTACTTTTCCATCAGAATCGGTAACATCAACTTTTTTACCAGTTTTAATTTTACCAAAACCATCAATTACATCAATTTTATTTTTTTTCATTAAAAATTGAACACCTTTACTCATTCCATCGGCAACGTTTCTACTGCGTTTAATTACAGCTTCAAAATCTTTATCAATTGCTTCAGCTTTTAAACCATATTCATCCACATGTTTTAAATAGTCATAAACTTGTGCGCTTTTTAATAAGGCTTTTGTTGGAATACATCCCCAGTTTAGGCAAATTCCACCTAAATTTTCTTTTTCAATAACGGCAACTTTAAAGCCAAGTTGCGATGCTCTAATAGCTGTTACATATCCTCCAGGACCACTACCAATTATAATAACGTCGTATTTCATGTTTTTTGATTTTCTAATTTGATGACTGATTTTACTCAGCAAATTTACTTATTTTATTTTCTTTTTTTAAATCATTATTAAAGATTTAAAAATGAAATGTTTTTACATTCTTTCTGGAACTTCAATTCCTAATAATTTGAAAGCTGATTTTATAATTTCAGCAACTTTATTAGAAAGTTGAGTTCTAAATATTTTTTCATTTAAATTTTCACAGCCTAAAATTGGCACAGTTTGATAAAATGAATTGTATTCTTTTACCAAGTCATACGTAAAATTAGCAATTAAAGCAGGACTGTGATTGCTAGCTGCATTTTGAATTACTTCTGGAAATAATTGAATTTGCTTAATTAATTCACGTTCTTTTTGATGTAATTTTATTTCCGAAATTTCTACAGCATAATTAAAATTAGCTTTTCTTAAAATAGATTGAATTCTAGCATATGTGTATTGGATAAAAGGACCTGTATTTCCTGCAAAATCAACAGATTCTTCTGGATCAAACATAATACGTTTTTTAGGATCTACTTTTAAGATGTAATATTTTAAAGCTCCTAAACCGATGGTTTTATATAATGTTTCTTTTTCTTCTGTTGAATAACCTTCTAGTTTTCCTAATTCCTGAGAAATTGTTCTGGCAGTATCTGTCATTTCTAACATTAAATCATCAGCATCAACCACAGTTCCTTCTCTAGATTTCATTTTTCCACTTGGTAAATCTACCATTCCGTAAGATAAGTGATAACAGTTTTTAGCCCACTCAAATCCTAGTTTTTCTAAAATTAAAAATAATACTTTAAAATGGTAATCTTGTTCATTTCCAACAGTGTACACCAATTCATTCAGATCAAAATCTTTAAAACGCTCAATTGCAGTTCCAATATCTTGGGTCATATAAACCGCTGTTCCATCTGCTCTTAAAACAATTTTTTCATCTAAGCCTTCTTTCGTTAAATCTATCCAAACAGAGCCATCTTCTTTTTTGTAAAAAATTCCTTTTTCTAAACCTTCTGCAACAATATCTTTTCCTAATAAATACGTATTGCTTTCGTAATAATTTTTATCAAAATCTACACCTAATTCTTTATAAGTTTCATTAAAACCAGCATATACCCACTCATTCATTGTTTTCCAAAGTGCAACAATTTCTTCATCTCCAGCTTCCCATTTAAGCAACATTTGTTGTGCTTCAAGTAATATAGGTGCTAGTTTTTTTGCTTCTTCTTCGGTTTTACCTTGTGCAATTAATTGTTTAATTTCTTCTTTATAGGCTTTATCAAAAGCAACATAATAATTACCAACTAATTTATCGCCTTTTAAACCAGAAGTTTCCGGAGTTTCGCCATTTCCAAATCGTTGCCAAGCCAACATACTTTTACAAATATGTATACCACGATCGTTAATAATTTGGGTTTTATATACTTTTTTACCGGAAGCTTTAATAATTTCAGCAACAGAATATCCTAATAAATTATTTCTGATATGTCCTAAATGCAACGGTTTGTTAGTGTTTGGTGAAGAATACTCGACCATTACAGCTTTATGGTCAGGATTTGGTTCAACAATTCCAAAAGTGCTGTTATTTTTAATTTTGTTGAAATCTGAAATAAAATATGTATCAGAAATAACTAGGTTTAAAAAACCTTTAACCACATTAAAATCGGAAATTTCGGCAACATTTTCTTTTAAATATTCTCCAATTTTTGTTCCAATGATTTCTGGATTGCCTTTTACAAAACGTAAAAAAGCAAAAACAACAATTGTAATATCTCCTTCAAAATCTTTTCTAGTTGCTTGAAATTCAACAGAATTAATTTCTACATCATATATTTCTTTGAATCCTTTTTTTACAGCTATTTCTAAACTAGTTTGCATATGTTATGGCTAAATTATTTCGAAATGCAAAAGTACTAAATTCAATAGAATTTTTACTGTTTTATAAACTCAAATTCAGTAAAATCAAAATCTGGGTTTGGAACATCAATATGTAATTTAGAAATTTCACCTTCTTTATTTAAATCGAACCATAGTTTTCCTTCAGGAAGTGATGATAATTCTTTGGGAAATCTAAAGGTAAAAATATGATGATTCCAATGTTTTAAATCGGCATAAAAAATAGGCGTTTTATCCATGTTAAAATGCAGCTTGTTATTTTTTACCGAAACAGTTACTGTTCCGTACATTTTATCTTTATAAACCCCAGTGTATTTATCTATAGTTAAGTGATTACTATTTAGTTTTCCTCTTAAATTTTCAATTTCACTGAATTGAATGCTATCTCTTTTTGCTTGTTGGTTTTTATATCCTAAATAATCGGCAGACCAATCTTTACCTTCTAAATTGTTGGTTAAAATAACATCGAGAATTTTATTGCTAAGCGCGCCTGGTAACCAATTTAAGCTATTGGTAAGTATTACAACACCTATTTTTTTCTCTGGAATAAAAAACGATTTTGAAATCATTCCATCATAACCACCTCCGTGAGAAACTACTTTATAACCTTCGTAATCTTGTAAATCCCAACCCAAGCCGTATGATTTAAAATGAATGTTTTCAGTATTTTTACCAACTTCAAAATTTATGTGAGGTGTGGTTATTCTTCTAAAACTTCTATCATTAAAAATGGTGGTTTTATTGATGGTTCCTTCATGTAAATTTAATTGTAGCCATTTAGAAAAATCATTCACCGATGATATTAAAGCGCCAGCAGGTGCAATATTATCCCAATTAACCCAATTTACTTCATTGTTTGTGCCGTTTTCAAAATAATAAGGTGTAGCAACATTGGTGCTTTTTGAAAGCTGAGAGGTAGATGTTAAGGTTCTATTCATTTGTAGCGGACTTAAAAAATGTTGTTTTACAAATTCAGCCCAACTGTTTCCACTTACTTTTTCAACAATTTTACCCGCAGCTAAAAATGCAATGTTAGAATAGCCAAAAGTGGTTCTAAAATCATATTTTGGAGTTAAATATTGTTGTGCTTCAATTATTTCTTCTGCAGTTAATGTTGTTCCATACCACAATAAATCACCACTAAAAGTTGCCAAACCACTTCTATGACATAATAAATCTTCAATAGTAAAATTTAGTGTTGTATAAGCATCATACATTTTAAAATATGGTAAATAATCTATCACTTTATCGGTCCATTTTAACTTTCCTTCTTCAACCAAAATAGCAATGGCTGAAGCAGTAAAAGCTTTAGAGTTTGATGCTACAGCAAACAACGTGTTTCCATCAACTTTTGTGTTTTTTTTAATGTTTGAATACCCGTAACCTTTGCTAAATACTATAGAATCTGCATTTACAATGGCAATTGCCATTCCAGGTATTTGCCATTCATTTAATGATTTTTGAAAATAGGCATCTAAGTGATTAATTTGTTCTTTGGTTTGTGAAAAAACCGATGTACTTACAACTAAAATTGCTAATAGGGTTTTGAGAAATTTCATAAAAAAGATTTTAAAAAACGAATTTAATACTATTTATAAAGTTATCACAAACAAATAACATGATATATTTGCACTATGGAAGATTTTTTAAAGGAGTTGCCAAAATTAGCGAAAGAAAAAGAGCAGGAAAGCAAAAAATATTTTCAGAAGCTAAAGAAACGTACACCCAAAAATTTAGATTTAATAATGCAAGATTTGCATACGGAAGAATTTGAAAAAACAGATTGCTTAACGTGTGGTAATTGCTGTAAAACTACAAGTCCGATTTTTACAATTAAAGATATTGAACGAATTTCTAAACATTTTAGAATGAAAGTATTAGATTTTACAAATCAATATTTAAAAAGAGATGAAGATGATTTTTATGTACTACAAACTGCTCCGTGTTCTTTTTTAGATTTAGAAGATAATATGTGTACCATTTACGATGTCCGCCCAAAAGCCTGTAGTGAATATCCACATACTGATAGACGTAAATTTATTCAAATTACCAATTTAACTATTAAAAATACAGAAATTTGTCCTGCTGCTTATAATATTGTTGAGGCCTTAAAAAAGAAACTACCAATTTAGTTAATACTACTAACGTTTTTTAATATTTAATAGTGTCAAAAATCATTTTTTTTGAAATGTCATTTATTTTCATGTTATTTGATAAACAAATTACTTAGCTAAAGTAAAAAATAACTGATTTTAATAATTTATGAAAAAAATAATTTTAGTCGCTTTTGTATTATCCGCTTTTGTATTAAAAGCTCAAATGAAAGTAGATGACGTAAAAACGTTTACGTTAACCAACGGAATGAAATTTTTAGTGGTAGAAGATTTTTCCATACCAAATGCCAATATGTATTTATTTTATAAAGTTGGTAGTAGAAATGAATATCAGGGAATTACGGGACTTTCTCACTTTTTTGAGCACATGATGTTTAATGGCGCCAAAAAATATGGACCAAAGCAATTTGATCAAACTATGGAATTTAATGGTGGCGCAAATAATGCATATACTACAGAAAATGTAACCGTTTATACCAATTGGTTTCCTGCTTCGGCTGCAGAAGTTATTTTTGATTTGGAAAGTGATAGAATTGCTAGTTTAAGTATTGATCCTGAAATGGTTGAAAGTGAAAGAGGAGTTGTGTTGAGTGAAAGAAGTACTGGTTTAGAAAATTCTCCTTGGAGATTATTGTCGCAATCGCTTCAAGCAACAGCATTTCAAGAGCATCCATATCATTGGCCTGTAATTGGTTATGAAGATGATATGAAAAACTGGACACAACAAGATTTAGAGCGTTATTTTAAAACGTATTATGCACCTAATAATTGTGTGGTAGTAGTTTCTGGAGCGTTAAAATTTGAAGAAGTTAAAAGATTAGCGGAAAAATATTTACAACCAATTCCAGCACAAACAGCACCACCTAAAGTGCATATTGTTGAGCCAAAACAAACTGGAGAACGAAGAATAACTGTTCAAAAGGAAGTTACCAATCCGTATCTAATGATTGGTTACAAAACACCAGAATCTAAACATGAAGATTATTATGCTTTAAATATTTTAAGTTCTATACTTTCTAGAGGGAAATCATCACGTTTGTATGCATCTTTAGTTGATAACCAGCAATTAGCAACAATGGTTTTTACAGATTATGGTGATAGCTTTGACCCTAATTTATTTAACTTTTACGCTGTTGCCAATAAAAATGTTTCTTCAGAATCTATTGAAAAAGCCATTTATTTTGAAATTGAAAAAGTTAAAAATGAAGGAATTAGCGAAACTGAACTTCAAAAAGTAAAAAATCAAAAATTAATGGAGTTTTACAATCAAATTGAAACTATTGATGGTAAATCTAATAATATTGGAACGTATGAAGTGTTTTTTGGGGATTATAAAAAAATGTTTAATGCACCAGAAAATTACAATAAGGTAACTGTTACAGATGTACAAAATGTTGCTAAAAAATATTTTTCTAAAAGCAATAGAACAGTAGGTGTATTAAAAACAAATGTAGAAGAATAGTTATGAAAATCTTAAATATAAAATCAACAGTAATATTTTGTTTGTTGGCAATTACGCAAATTTCTTTAATTGCCCAAAGTTATAAATTACCAAATTACACAACTTTTAAACTTTCAAACGGTTTAACGGTTTACCTAATGGAACAACATGATGTTCCTGTAATTAGTTTGTCTGCAATTGTTGCTGCAGGAGCAATTTATGACGGTGAAAATCCCGGTTTAGCTTCATTAACTGCTGCGGCTTTAATGCATAGTACTCAAAATTTTTCAAAAGCTAAAATTGATGAAGAAATAGATTTTATTGGTGCAAATATAAACACTTATGCATCGAAAGAATTTGCAGGTTTGTCCGCAAAATTTGCTTCAAAAGATTCAGATAAAGTATTGAAAATATTTAAAGAAATTATGTTGAATCCTACTTTTAATTCTGAAGAATTTGATAAAGAAAAAAGTAGATTGTTGGTAGAACTCGAACAGAAAAAAGAAAGTCCAAGAGCCGTAATTGGTTCGTATTTTGATAAATTAATTTATGGCAATCACGTTTATGGAAATGTAATTAGCGGAACTACTACAAGTGTTGAAAAATTGGCGGTAAACGATGTAAAAGACTTTTATGAAAATAATTATTTGCCAAATGAAAGTGCCATTTGTATTGTGGGCGATTTTTCATCAAAAGAAATGAAATCAACCATTACAAAATTATTTTCAGGATGGAAAAAAAGGAATATTGTTAGAGCAAATGTTTTTGATGCAACAGTTAAAGTGCCATCTAAAAATAATGTATTGCTTGTAAATAAAGACGATGCTAACGAAACTACATTTTATATTGGTTCAACTGGAATTAGTAGAAATAATCCAGATTTTGTAGCCATTAGCGTTGTAAACACGTTGTTTGGAGGCAGATTTACCTCCATGTTAAACGATGAATTGCGTGTAAATAGTGGTTTAACTTATGGTGCAAGTAGTAGATTTAGTACTTTAAAAAATGCAGGTACTTTTTATATAAGTACTTTTACAGCAAAGGAAACTACACAAGAAGCGATTGATAAAGCTTTGGAAGTTTTAAAGTCATTACACCAAAATGGTATTGATGAAAAAGCACTAACTTCGGCTAAAAATTACGTAAAAGGTCAGTTTCCTCCAGATTATGAAACTACCGATCAACTGGCAAGATTACTTTCAGAAATGTTTTGGTATAATTTTGACGCATCATTTATTAATAATTTTGAAAATAATGTAAATAGTTTAGATCTTTCAAAAGCAAATAACATTATTGCGACGTATTTTCCAAAAGACAATTTACAATTTGTTTTAGTGGGTAAAGCCTCTGAAATTAAACCAATTGCTGAAAAATATGGAGATGTTACTGTAGTAGAGATAAAAGATTAATATAATTTTTTATATTAAAATATAATACCTACTCATAAAGTAAATAGTTTTCTCTTATTTTTTTGAAAGCATTAATGTCGTGTTGCCAAGATTCTCTAATCTTTTTAGCGGAAACATTGGTTTTTAATTGATCCTCAAGTAAGGTATTTCCTGCATGAATAGTAAATGTAGCTCCAAAAAAAGTTTCGGAAACTGGTATTTTTTTGTATGCATCAATAAGCCAGTTAATGTTAATTTTACTTAATCTATCTGTGTTTTCTAAATCAACGCCATAACATAATTTCCCTTCATGTTTTGGATGTTTAGATCCAAAATTAGGTTGAGGTGTGTAGCTAAATTCATTTTCAGGAAAAAATGGTGCACCATATCTTTGAAATTGAAATTCTGTTCCACGACCAGCATTTATAGTTGTGCCTTCAAAAAAACCTAAACTCGGATATAAATTAATAGCAACATCATTCGGTAAATTTGGCGAAGGTCTAATAGGTAAACTGTATATACTTTTATGCGTGTAATTTTTTAAAGGAATAACAGTTAAGTCACATTTATTGTTGGTTTTTAACCAGTTTTCACCGTTAATCATGGTTGCATATTCACCAATAGTCATTCCATAAACTAACGGCACAGGATGCATACCAACAAAACTTTTATATTCAATTTGTAAAGTAGGGCCATCAATATAATGTCCGTTTGGATTTGGTCTGTCTAATACAATTACTGGAATTCCAGCTTCTGCACAAGCTTCCATCACATAGTGTAAAGTAGAAATGTAAGTGTAAAATCGCACGCCAACATCTTGAATATCAAATATTACTGCATCAATTCCTTTCAACTGTTCTTGGGTTGGTTTTTTATTATTCCCATATAAAGATACAATTGGAATACCTGTTTTTGTATCAATACCATCTTTAACAAGTTCACTGGCATCAGCAGTTCCTCTAAAACCATGTTCTGGTGAAAAAACTTTACTAATAGTTATGTCTAACGCATGTAAAGAATCAACTAAATGAGTATACGATTGATTATTTTTTTTTAAAATAACAGATGTTTGATTTGCAACAATTGCAATTTTTTTAGAAAATAAAGATGGTAAATATATGTATGTTTGTTGCGCTCCGGTAATAATATTTTTTTTTCCTTTTGAGTCTTTTTCAGAAGTGATTTTTTCCATTTCTACATCCGAATTAATAGGTTTTGCAGGTTTACAAGAAAACAACATAAAAAACACAAAAGAAAACAAGAAGAAATATGTATTTTTGAACGGTTTAGAAATCATATATAAAATTGAATTACGAAATATTTATTGCAAAACGAATTGTTGCTGCTAAAAAGTATAAAAGTAGCATATCATCTCCAATAATAAAAATTGCGATTATAGCAATTGCGCTAGGAATCATTATTATGATGATTGCTATAGCGACTGGAATTGGTTTGCAACAGAAAATACGTGAAAAATTGTCGGGTTTTAATGGACATATTCAAATAACCAATTTTGATAATAATAATTCAGAAATTACTTTGGTGCCAGTTTCAAAAAATCAGGACTTTTATCCAGAATTTAAAACAGTATCTAATATTAAAAATGTGCAGGTTTTTGCTACAAAAGCTGGTATTATTAGAACAGAAACCGATTTTGAAGGTATTATTTTAAAAGGTGTTGCAAATGATTATGATTGGACATTTTTTCAAGAATATTTGGTGGAAGGAAAATTGCCTAATTATAGTAGTGAAGTTTCTAATGATGTTTTAATTTCAAAAGAAATTGCAGATAGAATGGCTTTGAAATTAGGTGATGAGTTTAACATTCTTTTTGTTAAAAATGATCCATCAAAAGCACCGTGGATAAGAGTAGTAAAAATTGTTGGAATTTATAATTCTGGTTTTCAGGAGTTTGATGGAAGTTTTGTAATAGGAGATATTAGACATATTCAAAAAATGAATAGATGGAATGATGATCAAGTAGGTGGTTTTGAAGTGTTAATTACTGATTTTAATGAAATTATTCCCAAAAGTAACGAAGTTTATATGCAAACGGGCTCTACATTAAACAGTGAAAGTGTTGTAGAAAAATATCCTTCTATTTTTGAATGGATTAGCCTTTTTGATAATAATATTTATTTAATTATAGTAATTATGATTTTAGTTGCTGGAATAAATATGATTACTGCTTTGTTGGTTTTAATTTTAGAAAGAACTCAAATGATTGGTATTTTAAAAGCTTTAGGAAGTAGTAATGTTAGTATTAGAAAAGTGTTTTTATATAACGCCGCCTATTTAATATTAAAAGGCTTGTTTTGGGGGAATTTAATAGGATTATCTATTCTTTTTATACAAAAGTATTTTGGTGTAATTACGTTAAATCCAGAGACATATTATGTAAGTGAAGCGCCAATTTATTTAAATTTCGGTTATATTATTTTATTAAATATAGGCACACTAATACTTTGCTTATTAATGTTAATAATTCCAACAATTATTATTTCAAAAATAAGTCCTGTAAAATCAATTAAGTTTGAATAAAATATTATTTTTCTGGCTCTTCATTTGAACCACAAGCTCCCATAGTATCTCCATCGTGCAATGCAATGTGTACATATGCAGCTACACGAGCAATATTAATAGTATGAGCATTTTCAGGATTACCAGGAGGAACATGGCAAACGTCTACTTTGTCAGCAGAAAGTAAAAATGCTCCAACACTAATTCCGATAATCAATCCGAAATAAAGAAATTTGTTTTTCATAATAGTAATTTTAATAGTTAATAAAAGTCTTAAAAAAAACATATATTTTTTTAATTGAAAAGATATCTTATCATGTTGAGGATAAGGTGATTATAAATATAGTAAATTTTTATGAAAAATAAAAAGTATTAAAATTCACTAGTAAAATGCAATTTTACTGTTGGATATTTTTGCTGAGTCATTTGAATTGAAAAGGCTGAATCTGCCAAAAATACTAATTGACCTTGTTTATCTGTTGCTAAATACCGTTGTTTTACACGTTTAAACTCCTTAAACTCTTCGCTTTTCGGATTTTCTGGTTCTACCCAACACGCTTTATGTACTTGAACATTTTCATAACTACATTTTGCGCCGTATTCATGTTCTAAACGGTATTGAATAACTTCAAATTGTAGCGCACCAACAGTACCAACTACTTTTCTGCCGTTAATATCTAATGTAAATAGCTGGGCAACACCTTCATCCATTAACTGATCTAAACCTTTAAATAATTGTTTGGCTTTTAGTGGATCAGCATTATTTACATAACGGAAATGCTCTGGTGAAAAACTTGGAATTCCTTTAAAATTTAATTGCTCACCTTCGGTTAATGTATCTCCAATTTTAAAGTGACCAGTATCTGGCAAACCAACAATATCACCTGGATAAGATTCTTCAACAATCTCTTTCTTTTCAGCAAAAAAAGCATTTGGACTAGAGAATTTTAATTTTTTTCCTTGACGGACGTGTAAATAAGGAGCATTTCTTTTAAACATTCCTGATACTATTTTAACAAACGCAATACGGTTTCTGTGGTTTGGATCCATATTTGCGTGAATTTTAAATACAAATCCGGTTAAAGTTTCTTCTTTTGAGTCTACCAAACGCTCTTCAGACATTTTTGGTTGTGGTGATGGCGCAATTTCAATAAAACAATCTAACAATTCTTTTACACCAAAATTATTTAATGCAGAGCCAAAAAATACAGGTTGTAAGTTTCCTTTTAAATATTCATCTTTATCAAAATCTGGATATACTTCATGAACAATCTCTAATTCCTCACGCAGGGTTTCGGCAGATTTAGCACCAATAATTTTATCTAATTCTGGAGTTGTAATATCGGTAAATTCAACACCTTTTGATACAGTTTGTTTGTTGTCACCAGAGTATAAGTTTATTTTCTTTTCGTAGATATTATAAATTCCTTTAAAATCATAACCCATTCCAATTGGGAAACTTAAAGGCGTTACAGATAAACCTAATTTTTGTTCAACTTCATCCATTAAATCAAAAGCATCTTTCCCTTCACGATCCATTTTATTGATAAAAACTATGATAGGAATTTTTCGCATTCTACAAACTTCAACTAATTTTTCAGTTTGCTCTTCCACACCTTTTGCAACGTCAATTACTACAATTACACTATCAACAGCCGTTAAAGTTCTAAAAGTATCTTCGGCAAAATCTTTATGTCCAGGTGTATCTAAAATATTTATTTTTTTATCTTTATAAATAAAAGCCAATACAGATGTAGCAACAGAAATACCACGTTGGCGCTCAATTTCCATAAAATCGGAAGTTGCACCTTTTTTTATTTTATTACTTTTTACGGCGCCAGCTTCTTGAATTGCCCCACCAAATAATAATAATTTTTCGGTTAAGGTAGTTTTACCAGCATCGGGATGCGAAATAATTCCAAAGGTTCTTCTGCGTTGTATTTCTTTTAAAAAACTCATCTGTTAAATTTTGAGGTGCAAATATAGGTTATAAAGTTTGAAAGTTGAAAAGTTTAAAACTTGAAAAGCAGTTTTGCACTTTTTTAACGTTTGTATTTTGTAAGTTTGTGCTTATTGATAAAAAAATGAAAGAAGAACTTGTAATTTTAGTAAACGAAAAGGACGAACAAATAGGCTTAATGCCAAAAATGGAAGCACATGAAAAAGCGGTGTTACACAGAGCATTTTCCGTATTTATTTTTAATGATAAAAATGAATTAATGTTGCAGCAACGTGCGGCTCATAAATACCATTCACCTTTATTATGGACAAATACTTGTTGCAGTCATCAGCGTAACGGTGAAACTAATATTGAAGCAGGTAAAAGAAGATTGCAAGAGGAAATGGGTTTTATGTGTGATATTGAAGAAGTTACATCGTTTATATATAAAGCGCCATTTGATAATGGCTTAACTGAACACGAATTAGATCATATATTAATTGGGTATTACAATAGTGAGCCAAAAATTAATAGTGATGAAGTTGAAAGTTATAAATGGATGCCGTTGGAAGCAGTGAAAAATGATATTGAAGAAAATCCGGCAATTTATACGGAGTGGTTTAAAATAATTTTTAAAAATTATTACAGTTTTATTAATAAGTAGTTGAATGAAAAAAATAGAAGAAAATTTTATTGAAAGTTGGGAACTTGTTAGAAAGAACGGAAGAAATAGATACGCACTAAGAACCGGTGTTTTATGGAGTGTTTTTACTGCTTTTTTAACCAAAATTTTTGAATTGTCGGCTTATTCATTTAAAGAAGTGTATTTTACAAAATCATTTTTAAACTATTTAGCGCTATTTATTTTAGTTGGAATAGTTTTGTTTTGGCAGTTTATATGGAAATTTAATGAAAAAAGGTATCAAGCATTAAAAAGGAAACAAGAAAATGAAAGTAACAGTTAGCAGAAAAGCGCATTTTAATGCGGCTCATAGATTGTACAATTCTGATTGGACAGATGCTAGAAACGCTACAGTTTTTGGAAAATGTGCCAATCCAAACTACCATGGTCATAATTATGAATTAATAGTTTCGGTAAAAGGAGAAATTCATCCAGAAACTGGATTTGTAATGGATATGAAGATTTTAAAATACTTGATTGAAAAAGAAGTAGAAGAGCAATTTGATCATAAAAATTTAAATGAAGAAGTTGCAGAGTTTAAAACTTTAAACCCAACGGCTGAAAATATTGTGGTTGTTATTTGGAACAAATTACGAGCAGAAATTGATAATAAGTTGGAGCTTTCAATTACCTTATACGAAACTCCACGAAATTTTGTAACCTACTCAGGCGAAGTATAAAAAAAGCTCCATAATTTTAATTTATGGAGCTCTTTTTATTTTTATACTTTTATTTTCTTTTACAAGTATTAATTCCAAGCAAAGTATAAAGCGGACAAAAACTTGCTAAACTTGTAATTAATAATACAATTCCAATAGCTAAAATAATTATAGCGGTAGTGCCACTAATAACATTTAGGTAATATAAAACTGCTATTAAAACGCCAATTAAAACTCTAATAAATTTATCGGCTGTTCCCATATTTGCTTTCATATATTTAGGTGTTTGATTGTTAGTTAAATAAAAATACAAAAAAGAAATGTAATTAATCTTTTTTATGCTTATTTAGTTCATCTTGTAGCCGTCTCATAACTTTTTGTTCTCTTTCTAAAGCTTTAGTTCGGTGTTCTTCAAACTCTTCTTCAACCTCTTTTAAGTTTAATTTAGCTTCTTTTGTAATTTGATTACTTTGCTTAAATTTTATATAAAATAATACAAATAAACCGATAAAGACTAAAATAAGGAAATAAGTTAATGTTTTATAAAAATGTTTGCTTAAGGATATTCCTAAAAATGAAATTTGTTGTTCTTCAGTGGTTAATTTTTCATTTAATTGTTTAATTTCAGTAAGTTCATTTTTTAAACTATCAATTTCTTTTTGAAAATTCATTAAACTATTTTTATGAATAGCCAATGCATTTTTATTTTTTGAAATAGAATCAATTACATTCGCTTTAAGTTTTAAAAGCCATTGTTGTTTTACTACTTTATGGTCTTGATAATTGTTCGATTCATTAATTAAATAATCAAATTGATTTTTTACAGAACCAGTATCAATAAATTTTTTGGTTGATTGACTATAAAAAAATGTACTAGAAAAAATGAATGCAATTAGTAATATTTTATTTTTAAACATATATTTATTTTAATTTTCTTTTTTAAACGATAAGAGTTGTTACTTATTATTATAATAATTGTTTAATTCAATTAAATATTCTTCTTTTTTTAAATCATCAATTAATGAGTATTGAAATGAATTTTTTGCAATTTGATAAATTTCTTCTTTGTTAAGGTTTAAAGCTTTTTGAATTGCTATATAATTATCGTTTACGTGTCCTCCAAAATAAGCAGGGTCATCAGAGTTAATAGTAACTTTTAAACCTAAGTCCATCATTTTTTTTAACGGATGATTTTTTAAATCATCCACAACTTTTAAAGCAGTGTTTGATAAAGGACAAATAGTTAATGCCAAATCTCTATCAATAATGTCAGCAATTAAATTTTCATCTTGCAAACAATTATTACCATGGTCAATGCGCTTAATTCCTAATAAATCTATTGCTTCCCAAACGTAATCTGCATCACCTTCTTCACCTGCGTGTGCTAATGGAATATAACCTTCATTTATGGATGCTTCAAACACTTTCATAAATTTTGAAGGTGGATTTCCAGCTTCAGAAGAATCTAACCCAACCGCCGTAATTTTATCTTTAAATGGTAGTGACTCTTGTAATGTTTTAAAGGCATCTTCTTCACTTAAATGTCGTAAATAACTCATTATTAATAATGAAGATACACCTAAATTAACTTCAGCATCAGCACAGGCATTTGAAATTCCTGTAATCACAGTTTTAAAAGAAATGCCTCTTTTTGTATGCGTTTGTGGGTCAAACATAATTTCAGTGTGTCTTACATTTTGTTCAGCACATTTTTTTAAATAACTATAGGTTAAATCGTAAAAATCTTGTTCATATATTAAAACATTTGCTCCTTGATAATAAATATCTAAAAAATCTTGTAAGCAATTAAAATTATATGCTTTAGCTAATTCTTCAACAGTATTATAAGGTATTTTAAGGTTGTTTCTTTTTGCTATTTTAAATAATAAATCAGGCTCTAAAGTACCTTCAATATGTAAATGTAATTCTGCTTTAGGTAAATTTTGAATAAATTGTTTCATTCTTAATAAAAAATTTTAAGATATAATTTGCTATTTTATAAATTTATAATAGCAATTTTAAAGTTGTAAAACTACATAAAACATTATTTTTATAGCATATTTGTTAAAAATAAATAAATGAAAAAAATAATAATAGTAATTTCAGCAACAATAGGTATAGTTCTGCTGTTATTATTGAATAAAAAAGAAGAAATGAAAATAATTGAAATAGGAGATAAGGTACCTAATTTTATTTTAAAAGATCAAAATGGAAATTTTTTTAATATTGAAAATGAAATTGGTAAAAGAATGGTGATTTATTTTTATCCAAAAGATGATACTCCGGGCTGCACAAAAGAAGCTTGTAAATTTAGAGATGATTTTGAAAGTTTTAATGATTTAGGAGCTTCAGTTATAGGAATTAGTGCAGATAGCGTGGCTTCACATAAAAAATTTGAAGAAAAATATAACTTACCATTTACTTTATTAGCTGATGTAGATAATAAAGTTAGAGCATTATTTGGTGTTCCAAAAAGTATGATATTTTTACCCGGAAGAGTGACTTATGTAATTGATAAAAAGGGTATTGTTAGGTATATTTTTAATAGTCAATTCGGTGAAGAAAAGCATATTGAAAATGCGCTAAATAAATTAAAAGAGCTATAAGGCTATAAATAAATAACCTTATAGCAATATATTATGTTAAGAAGCATTTGATATAGCTGCATTTAATGGGAATTTAAAAACAGCTTTACAAATAGTTTCATTTAATTCCGGTGCTTGGTTATAAACGGTAGCCAATAAATGCAATTCCGAAGCATCGTATTTAATAATTTGAGATTTTATAAGCAATTTATCGTTTAAAAAGGCATTTTTTAAAAGCTGCAATTTGTATAATTGAGGAAGTGGAAACGCCATATACGCATGTTTGGTAATAATACTTTTAACAAAATCTTCCATTTCATTGTATAAAACGTGTGTTAAAAGGGCGTTTTTATTATTGATATCTTTTTCAGTTACTGTGAAGTTTCTTTCTGGACTAGTATAAGTATTTTCTAATGTTTTCATAGTTTTTGTTTTAATAATGATTTAATAAGGGTATGGGAATGTGTCTATTTTTGTTTATAAATAATTGATTACAAAGCGTTGAAATTTTGGAATAGACTTGCTGGATAATTTGTGATTGTTTCATAATAGTTGTTTTTAAATTAATAATTATTGCAAAAAAAAGGTGCTTTTTGTAAAAAGCACCTTTTAAATATATTTTAATAGTTTGTTATCATCAACAATAATAGAAAGTGCTTTTATGTGTACATACCTGCTGTTGCTTAAGCATATTTACAGCTACAGTACAAACAACAGAATACGATGATTTAAAATCAATCATAGTTGATGTATTAGTAGTTGGTATGTATAAAATTGCTTTCATATTGTATTCCAAAAATAAAATATTTTTTTAATTATCAAACATTAATTTAAAAAATATTTAATTAATGATTCAAATTCTTGTAAATTTGCCCGAAAATATAAATATATTATTATGGCAAGTGTTAAAAATTTAAAGAAAGATATTAATTACGTTTTAGGTGATATTATTGAAGAATGTTACGTATGGGAATTATTAAACCCAAGAGCTGATAACAAAAAAGCTGAAGCAATTATTGATGAAGCTATTGCTTCTTTTGATTCTTTAATAGCAAAAGTAAATGCTAAAAAAGTGGAAGATAATAAAGCACATTATAAAGCAATCAATAAAGAGTTTGAAGAAACTGCAAATGCATTGTTAGCAAAAATTAATTCTTTATAATATTTTAGGATTTATTTAAGCTTTTTTTGTTATGATTTATTATTTTTTTTGATTAAATTTATACAATAATAAACCCAAAATAACGTTCTTTTAATAACCAACTAAAATCTTTATAATTTATGGCAAGAGCAATGTTTGAGTATACTAAAGCTGTACTCGAAAAAGTTAGCTTTAACGCAGATTTGTTTAAAAAGGAATTAGAAAAAGCAGTTAACAGATTATTACCCTATGAAATAAAAGAATTATTCTATTGGCTAAAAGACTTTACATCAAATAAACCTGAATTGTATGGTTGTTTAGCATTAGTTGAAAACACAAAAAGGAGCCTTTAAGCTCCTTTTTTTTGTTGTATTGGGCTAATAATTTTTACGTCATTAAATGCAATAACACCTCTAATTACACTGTCTATTACATTTTTTAGCGAATCTATCATATGTATCTTTAATTGAGATTTATGATAGATTAAACTCACTTCTCTGGCAGGTACAGGCTCTTTAAAATCTTTTAAATATACTTTATCTTTTTCATTTATATCTAACGTTTGTAAGTACGGCAGTAAAGTCATTCCTAAACCTTCTTTAGATAGTTTTATAAGTGTATCAAAGCTTCCACTATGCAATTGAAAATGTGAATTTTTATTGCCTAAGGCACTACATAAATTAATAATATTTTCTTTAAAACAATGTCCATCTTCTAATAGTAAAATGTCATCAATATTTAAATTTTCAACATCAATTGTTTTTTTGCTAAATAATCTGTGTTCTGTTGGTACAAAACCTACAAATGGTTCATAATATAATACGCGTTCTTTTAAAATATCATTTTCAAGAGGTGTGGCAGCAATAGCAACATCAATATGACCATCCGTTATTTTTTTTACAATTTCTTCGGTAGTTAGTTCTTCAATTTTTAAGTTAACTTTTGGATATTTTTTTATAAATGTTTTTAAAAATAATGGTAGAAGTGTTGGCATAATAGTAGGAATAATACCTAATTTAAAATCTCCTCCAATAAAGCCTTTTTGCTGATCAACAATATCAGTAATTCTATTGCTTTCATCAACAATAATTTTTGCTTGTTCAACAATTTTAGTGCCTACATCGGTTAATTGAATTGGTTTTTTATTTCTATTAAAAATTTGAGTATCTAATTCTTCTTCCAATTTTTGAATTTGCATACTTAAAGTAGGTTGTGTTACAAAGCAATGTTCTGAAGCAATTGTGAAATTTTGGTATTCGGCAACCGCTAAAATGTATTTAAGTTGTGTGATTGTCATTTATATAAATTTTTATGATAAAGATATTAAAACAATCGATAATATTTATATTAAACAATAAATAATATTGCCGATATTTGTTATAGAAATTTAAAAAATAAATATATGAACACAACAATTATTGGATTAGACAAAAACCGTACTGAAAAACTTGTAGTTAGCTTAAATGATTTATTAGCAAACTTTCAAGTTTATTATCAAAGTTTAAGAGGTTTACATTGGAATATAAAAGGTAAATCATTTTTTGAGTTACACGTTAAATTTGAAGAGTTTTATACGGATTCTCAAGAAAAAATAGATATGATTGCTGAAAGGATTTTAACTTTAGGTGGACATCCTTTACATACTTTTGAAGATTATTCAGCTTTAGCTAAAGTACCTGTTGGTAAAAATATTTCAAAAGATACAGAAGCAGTTGCTTTAGTAGTTAACTCATTAACTGAATTATTGAAAATTGAACGTTCAATTTTAGAGGAATCTGGAGAGGCAAATGATGAAGGAACAAACTCTATGATGAGTGATTTTATTGCGGAACAAGAAAAAACAATATGGATGTTAAATTCGTGGTTAAATTAATATTTTAATTACATAAAAAAGGGAAGCAACAGCTTCCCTTTTTTTATGTTTAACTCCAAAATTTTCTTTGTTTATTAAGTTCATCCTCTTGTTTTTTAAATTCTTCAGGAGAAATTACTTTTAATTGTGATGGATGTTGTTCAATTTCAAATTGAATTCTTTCAATAATTTCTTCAATAGTTTCATTATCATAATCAATTTCCATAGGTTGCTTTATAACCATTGATTGTAAAACATTCCTTTTTTTAATAAGCAATCCTTTTTTATCATAAGCTCTTCTAAAACCATCAATTACAATAGGAACCACAACAGGTTTGTAGGTTTTTATAATATGTGCTGTTCCTCTTCTAATTGGTTTAAAAGGAGTAGTTGTTCCTTGTGGAAAAGTAATTACCCAACCATCATTTAAAGCCTTTTTTATATTACTAATATCAGACATTTTAACTTGTCTGTTTACATCTTTACCTTGGCTTCTCCAGGTACGTTCAATTGAAATTGAACCTACATACGCAAATATTTTTGGTAACAAACCAGCTTTCATGGTTTCGGAAGCGGCAATGTAATAGATATTTAATTTAGGTTTCCAAATGTATCCTATATTTTTAATGCTATTTTCTCTTCCTTTTAGAGCTGCATTAAACACATGAAACATTGCGGCAACATCGGCAAAATAAGTTTGATGATTAGAGATAAAAAGTACGTTTTTATCGGGTAATTGTCTAATTATTTCAGAACCTTCAATTTCAAGTGAATTAAATCTTCGGTATCTTCCGTGAGAAACTACTCCGAAAATACGAATAAGCCACCTTTTTATAAATAGGATATGGCCAAAAGGATTTCTTTTAAAAATTGGCATTTAGTTGGTTTTGGTTACAACAAATTTAGTAAAAAAAAATGATTATAATTTTTTAATTAATTCTTTGAGTTCGCTTAGCATCATTGCTGTTGCTCCCCAAACAACATAATTATTTAATTTAAAGCATGGTACAATCATATTTTTAGCATACGAAGTTGATAAAATATGTGTAGTTAAATTATTGTCATTTAAAAAATCTGACATTGATACATGAATAAGTGCTGCTACTTCGTGATTTTTCACAAACTTTGGCAAATAATTAATTGTACTTAAAAATGGCGTAACCATAAAATTACTTGGTGGAATGTAAACATCTGTCATTTGTTTAAAAATTGAAATGTCATTTATTTCAACACCAACTTCTTCCTGTGTTTCGCGTAATGCTGTTTTTTCAAGTAAAATATCATCGGTTTCAAATTTTCCGCCTGGAAAACTAATTTGTGAAGCATGTGTTCCGTTATAATTGGCTCTTAGTGTTAATAAAAAGTGAGTTTTATTATTTTTATCAGGATAAAATAATACTAATATAGCAGCTTTTTTTGGGTTTTTAGCTTGAATAAAATCTTCCGATAATTTGGTTCTTACTTTAGGAGCTAATTTAAATTGCGCATCTAAGCCTCCAAGTTCTAAAGAAGTTATTCTGTTTAAATTATTTTTAAAATAGGTAAAATCCACTTAACGCTTGGTATAAAATGTTGGTAATGATAAATGAAACACAACTGCAATTATTCTAATTGTTATAACCACAGAAGATGTTGCCACATACACAATAGTTTCATTAAACCCTAAATTGTGTAATAATAAATAAATCATAGCTCCAAATACACAAGCTGTTGCATAAATTTCTTTTCTGAAAATTACAGGAACTTCATTGCATAAAATATCTCTAATAACACCTCCAAATGATGCGGACATTGTTGCAATTGAAATAACTACCACAGGATGAAAACCAGCATTTAAACCAATTTCTGTTCCCATAATGGTGTATAAACCAAGTCCAATGGTATCAAATAAAAACAACGATTTATTTAAGTATTTTAACTTTCTACGGAAAAAAACTGCAAAAAAATACGATCCCATTATTATAAAAATAATGTCGGTATTTTTCATCCAAAATACGGGTTGTGCACCAATTAAAACATCACGTAGTGTTCCTCCACCAACTGAAGTTGCAAATGCAATTATAAAAACTCCAAACGGATCTAATTTTTTTCGCATAGCAACAAGAGATCCTGAAATTGCAAACGAGATAATTCCTAAAATATCTAATACGTTAAAAAGCGTCATTACATTTGTTGGGTAAAATAGTTGTAGTCTTTAATCACAATATCCACAAAATCAATTGGTTTTAAATCGGTTTGAATACCTGTTAAATCAACAATTTTTTGATGAATTTTTACAATAATATTATGATTTCCTTTTCTTTTTGCTTTCAAGTACAATTCTTTAATGGTTTGAATGTCTTTATCAGTAAGTACAGTTACTTGCGGAAAAGTTGGTTGGTATTCTTCAGGAATATCAACAGCAACGGTATCATTAATTGAAATGAATTTTTTTTCTGAAATCACGGTAGTTCCTGCAGCTATATCGCCCAAACGTTGTCCTTTTCCATTTAATAAAATGGTTAACAAAGCTATAGAGCCTGATGCCATTGAAATATCAATTATTCGAAGCATCCAACGTATTAAAAAATTTGAAAATGTAGGTTTTGAACCGTCTAATTTTGTAACTCTAATTTTATTTACATATTTACCCGGACTTTGTCCATTCATTAAAGTTTCAAACAATAAACTATAAAAAAATACGGGTAAACTTAACAATCCATAAATTAGATAAAGTTCACCAGAAATTAAATTTAAACTATCTAAAATTAAGTAAATTATTAGGTAATATCCGCCAACAATAAACATATCAATTAAAAAAGAGCCTATACGCGTACTTAAATTGGCTACATTTTGTTGAATTGTTACATTTTGGGCAGTTTCAATATGAAAATTATCCATTATTTATAGGTGATCTTTTTTGGCTGATACAATTTGATTTTCTACTTTCGTTAACTTGAATCTTCAATAGTATTAATTGCTATATTGAAACGACAAAAATAATAAAAATGCGTGAAGCATCCTTTGTAAAAGCAAATAAAAAGAAATGGCTATTGTTTGAAAATGTTCTTGATAAAAAAGAACAGCTTTCTCCCAATAAATTATCCGACCTATATATTGAAATTACGGACGATTTGAGTTATGCCAAAACCTTTTATCCGCAAAGTAATACAGAGGTTTACTTAAATTCTATTGCATCCAGAGCGCATCAAAATATTTATAAAACCAAAAAGGAAAGCAAAAACAGGTTAATTACTTTTTTTAAAACAGAATTTCCTTTAGAGTTTGTTAAATATCATAAACAGCTATTAATAGCGTTTTCAACCTTTGTTTTTTTTGGAATTATCGGCGCGTATTCAGCAGCTACTGATGGTGATTTTGTTCGTTTAATTTTAGGAGATGGCTACGTAAACACAACCTTGCAAAACATTGAAAAAGGTGATCCAATGGCAGTTTACAAAAAAATGGATGAAGCAACTATGTTTATTGCAATTACATTAAACAATATAAAAGTTGCAATGACAGCTTTTATTTTTGGAATATTATTGTCTGTTGGAACTCTGTATGTAATGCTTCAAAACGGAATTATGTTAGGTTCTTTTTTGTACTTTTTTTATGAAAAAGGATTATTATGGGAGTCTTCTAGAACAATTTGGATTCACGGAACCATAGAAATTTCTGTAATTATCATAGCTGGTTGTGCCGGTTTAGTATTAGGTAATGGTTTATTATTTCCACAAACCTATACTCGATTAGCATCTTTTAAAAGAAGTTTTAAGGCAGGAATGAAAATTATGATAAGTACCATTCCGTTTTTTATTGTTGCTGGATTTTTAGAAGGTTTTGTAACCCGACATACTGAAATGCCCGATTGGTTAGCAGTTTTTATAATATTAATTTCATTCAGTACAATTGTGTACTATTATGTTATATACCCAATTAAGTTATCAAAAAAACAAATTGTAGATGGAAGTTAAAAATTTTATTGAATTTAAAAAAGAGCGTGATTTAGGTGCTATTATAACTGATACATTTAAATTTATTAGAGAAAATTGGAAAGAATATTTTTTAACTGTTTTAAAAATTGTTGGCCCAGTTTTATTAGTAGCACTTGCCGTTTTGGTGTTTTATATGTTTACAATGTCCGATTTATTTACCAATGTTGGAGGCATTCAAAATAACCCAGGTACATTTTTAGGAACCTTATTTTCTTGGGTTTTTGGATTAATTTTCGTGTATATTTTATTGTATACATTGCTATCAATGGCATCGTTATATTTTATAAAATCGTATATCAATAATCATGGAAACGCAATTTTTTCAGAAATAAAAACCAATATTTTAAAAAACATTTGGAAATTTATTGGATTAGGCTTTTTAATTACTTTGGTAACCATTGTTGGAATGATTTTTTGTTACATTCCAGGTATTTATTTAGGTACTGTTATGTCTTTAGCAACATCAATTATGGTGTTTGAAGAAAAAAGTATTGGCGATACATTTTCGCATGCTTTTACATTAATTAAAGGTGAATGGTGGAATACATTTGGAGTACTTATTGTTGTGTGGATGTTGTTGGTTATTTTAGGACAAGCGTTTTCAATTCCAGCATTTATTTATCAAATGATAAAAATAGGCACTATGGTTGGAACAGAAGACCCAACAGCTGTATTTTCAATTTTTAAAGATCCTATTTATTTGGTATTAAATATTTTATCCTATGTTTTTCAATTTATTTTATACTCAATTCCATTAATTTCAACTGTTTTTGTGTATTACGATTTAAATGAGCAAAAAAATCAAACAGGTACTTTTGAAAAAATCGATAGTATTGGTAATGATACTACGTTATAATTTATGAAGAAAACACTTCTTTTTTTATGGTTTTTAACAATCTCTTTGAGCGTTTTTGCGCAATCAGATACATTAACCGTACAAAAAGATAAAGAAGTTATACCTCAAAAAAAGTTTGATAAAAGTAATTTAGAAGAATACAAAGCAGATAAAGATTTTGATTATACAGAAAACTTAGAGTTTAAAGAACCTACGCTGTTAGATCGTATTTTAAATTGGATTGGCAGACAAATTGTGCGTTTTTTAGAGTGGATTTTTGGAGTAGAAAGTGCACAAGGAATTTTTAAAACAATTTTATTAGCATTGCCATACATTGTTGCCGGATTAGTGCTGTTTTTATTGTTTAAATTCTTTTTAAAAGTCAATTCTAATGCCATTGTTTCAAATAGTAAAAATAAATCAGTGGTAACTATTACTGAAGATGAAGAGTTAATTAAAAATAAAGATATTTCAAAATTAATAGCAAAAGCCATTGAGAATAAAAATTACAGATTGGCAGTTCGTTATTATTATTTACAATTGTTAAAACAGTTAGAAGAAAAGGAAATAATTACTTGGGAACAACAAAAAACCAACGAAGATTACGCTACAGAAATAAATGAAGTCAACTTAAAATTATCCTTTAAAAAATTAACAAAATTGTACGATTTTATTTGGTACGGAAGTTTTGATATTAATGAATTAGAGTTTACAAAAGTATCTTCAGATTTTGAAAATGTAAATAAACTATTGAATAAAAAATAAATTGGATAAATCGTTTAAAATATACGTTGTTGTTTTTTTACTGCTAATTTTAGGGTATTTATATCTTGAAAGCACAAAAAAGCAACCTATAAATTGGTTTCCAAGTTATGCGGAAAATCATAAAATTCCGTATGGCACGTATGTTTTAAGAAATGAACTAAAAACGTTTTTACCAAATGTTACTATTGATGAAATTAAAATTCCACCATATATTTATTTAGAAGATTCTACAAGAACCGGAACCTATTTTTTTGCTGATGAAGCCATTAATTTTGGTGATGCAGAGTTTTTTAGATTAATGGAATTTGTAAAAAGAGGAAACGATGTTTTTATTTCAACACACGGAATTCAGATAGATACTCTTAATTTTAAAACCAAGCGGTTAGTAACTGGTAATTTAGATGAAAAAGTGTTTTTTAAATTCTACAATAAAGCATTTAAAAGCAAAGAATTTACTTTTAATAGGGCATTTATAAATCAGGTATTTACTAAAATTGACACTTTAAACACCACAGTTTTAGGGATTACAGGTTATGTAAATGCTAACAATGAACGTACAAATGAAGGTGTTAATTTTGTGAAATTTAATTATGGAAAAGGGAATTTTTACTTTCATACATTTCCAGAAGTTTTTACAAATTACAATATTTTAAATACTGAATATGAGCAACATACAGCTAATATTTTATCTTATGTTGATAGTACAAAACCTTTTTTATGGGATTCGTATTATAAAACAGGTAAAAGCGGAATTTCATCGCCAATGCATTATCTGTTAAGTTCAAAATATTTAAAATGGGCGTATTATATGGCGTTAATTGGTGTGTTGTTTTTTGTAATTTTTGAAGGAAAAAGAAAACAACGCAGTATTCCAATACGTACACCACTAAAAAACCAAACATTGGCATTTACGCGCACTATTGCCAATATGTATTATGAGCAGCAAGATCATAAAAATTTAGCCGAATTTAAAATTAGTTATTTGTTAGAATTTATCAGAACTAAACTGCACATTCCAACAACAACTATTGATGAAACTTTTTATAAATATGTTGCTTTGCGTAGCGGAAACACATTTGAAGATGTAGAAAAACTCTTCAAATTTTGTGATGAAATTCATTTAAAAAATCAAATTTCTATGGATGAACTCATCAAATTAAATAAAATGATTGAAAAATTTAAAAACACAATTCAATATGGAAGAAAATAACGATTTGAATTTTAATAATAGAGTTGATTTAGAAAAACTAAAAGATGCTGTCATTCAAATAAAAGCAGAATTAAGTAAAATAATTGTTGGGCAAGAACATTTTATGGATTTGCTAATTGTAGCGTTATTGGCAGATGGTCATGTTTTAATTGAAGGTGTTCCAGGAGTTGCCAAAACAATTACGGCAAAATTATTATCTAAAACTATTGATACTGGTTTTAGCCGAATTCAATTTACGCCAGATTTAATGCCAAGCGATGTGTTGGGAACGTCTGTTTTAAATATGAAAACTTCTGAATTTGAATTTAGAAACGGTCCTATTTTTTCTAATTTAGTGTTGATTGATGAAATTAACCGTGCGCCTGCAAAAACACAAGCTGCGTTGTTTGAAGTAATGGAAGAACGCCAAATTTCTATTGATGGACATACCTATAAAATGAAACCACCGTTTATGGTACTGGCTACCCAAAATCCAATAGAGCAGGAGGGAACATACGCATTGCCAGAAGCACAATTAGATAGGTTTTTGTTTAAAATTGATGTTGGGTATCCAAATTTAGAAGAAGAAATCTTAATTTTAAAAACGCATCATGATAGAAAAGGTATTTTGCCACAAACCTTAGTTTCACCGTTGCTTTCTGAAGCTGATTTGTTGGAATATAAAAATCAAATCTTCGAAATTTTAGTTGATGAAAAATTAATGACTTACATCGCTCAAATTATTACCAAAACTAGAAATCATCCACATTTATATTTGGGTGGTTCACCAAGAGCAAGTATTGCTGTTTTAAATGCATCAAAAGCCTACGCGGCTATTAATGGACGCGATTTTGTGATTCCAGAAGATATTAAAAAAGTAATTTCACCAGTATTACGTCATAGAATTATTTTAACACCTGAACGTGAAATGGAAGGTATGACTGCAGATAAAGTAATTGAAATGATTGTGCAATCTGTGGAAGTACCACGATAATGATGAATATATTTAAAAGTTTATACATTCACCAACGCTTTTTTGTTTATCTAACAATTATAGCAGCAACATTTTTGGTTTCCTTTTGGTTACCAATATTATACAGTGCTGCTTGGTTTTTAGTAACCATTTTAGTAGTGTTATTTTTTGGTGATATTTATATGCTTTTTAATGTGAATAAAGGAGTTTCTGCCAGAAGAATTTTAACTGAAAAATTTTCAAATTCCGATGATAATCCAATTCCAATCACCATAAAGAATAATTATAAATTTACTATTGAAGCAAAATTAATTGATGAGTTACCAGTTCAGTTTCAAAAAAGAGATTTTGAACAAATTATTCAATTAAAAAGTGCTGAAAACTATAATTTTGAATATTCTGTAAAACCTGTTGAACGAGGTGAATATCATTTTGGAAACTTAAATGTATTTATTTCAACACCTTTAAGAATTGTTGCTAGACGTTTTAAATTTCAAGAAAATGAAATGGTTGCTGTGTATCCATCATACATTCAAATGAAGAAGTATGAGTTTTTAGCAATGAGCAATCGTTTAACGGAATTTGGACTGAAAAAAATTAGAAAAATTGGTCATACATTAGAATTTGAGCAAATTAAAAATTACATCGCTGGTGATGATGTAAGAACTATTAACTGGAAGGCAACTGCAAAGCGCAATCAGTTAATGGTAAATCAGTATCAAGATGAAAAATCGCAACCAATTTATTCTATTATAGATTTAGGCAGAGTCATGAAAATGCCTTTTGAAGAATTGAAATTATTAGATTATGCTATAAATTCTACCTTGGCATTTTCAAATATTGCTCTTCGTAAAAACGATAAAGCAGGATTATTAACTTTTGCCAAAAAAGTTGATACCATTGTTGCTGCAAGTAATAAAAAAACACATTTAAATACTATAAATGAAGCGCTTTACAATATAAATACACAATATACCGATTCTGATTTTGGGTATTTATATGCGCTTATAAAACGTAAAATTACCCAAAGAAGTTTGTTAATTTTATATACAAATTTTGAACATATTTCTGCATTAAAAAGACAATTGCCTTTTTTACAAGCTATTTCAAAATTTCATTTGTTGGTAGTGGTATTTTTTGAAAATACAGAGCTTGATAATTTAATTAATGAAAATGCGGAAGATTTGCAAACTATTTATCATAAAACCATTGCAGAAAAATTTGCTTACGAAAAACGCTTGATTGTAAAAGAATTAGAAAGTAAAGGTATTTATGGAATTCTTACCAAACCACAACATTTAACAGTAAATGTGATTAATAAGTACTTAGAATTTAAGGCAAAAGGATTTATTTAATAATCTTTAGCCATTTTAAAGTCGTTCTAAATTGCATTTAAAGTTTTAATTTCCTTCTTTTTTTAATTTTAAGAATTGAGAATTGAATAAAAAATATTTCTAAACTGCCGCCAAAGCAGCACCAATAATACCTGCTTCGTTTTCCGATTTTGCAGGAATAATTTTAGTATCTATATTTATTTGGGCTTCAAATTTGCTAAACTTTTTACTAGAACCGCCACCAACTATAATTAAATCTGGAGATAATAATAAATTAATGTGTTTAAAGTATTTGTGCAAGCGTTTTCCCCATTGTTTTCTGCTTAAGTTTTCCTCAATTCGTACAGAATCTGCAGCATATTTTTCAAAAATGCAACCACTTTTATGCAATACATGACCAAATTCTGTATTTGGTAGTAATTTTCCATCTAAAAATAAGGCAGAACCAATTCCGGTTCCAAGTGTAATCATAATTACGGTTCCTTTTACATCTTTTCCAGCGCCAAAAGTAATTTCGGCAAGTCCAGCAGCATCTGCATCATTCACAACAGAAAATTGATTGCCCGTTTTACTTTTGAAAAACTCATCAACTTTTAAATTTTTCCAATCTTTATGTAAATTTCCACCAGTTAAACATTTACCGTTTTTTAAAGGTGTTGGAAAACCACATCCAACAGGTCCGTTCCATTTAAAATGATGAATTAATTTTTGGATAGTTTCCGCAACCGCTTCAGGTGTTGCGGGGTGTGGTGTTGCTATTCTTCTTCGTTTCGAAATAAGTTCACCAGTTTTGGTATTTACAACAGCACCTTTAATTCCTGTTCCACCAACGTCTATTCCTAAAATTTCCATATATTTTATTTAAAGGTTACAATTTATTAAAAAATATTATAATTGGAATTATAGAAACTATAAATATTAAAATTCATTTAAAAGGATCTATTTATAGTAAGTTAAAATGATGTTTTATAAGATAAATTAGAATGTTTCTAAAATAAAAAGAAGTTATTTTTGCTATCAAATAAACTAATAATGGATACAATCACTCAAAATACACATTTAAAAACTTCAAAAAAATTAATAGGTAATGTTATTTCTATTGAAGAAGATAAGGCAATTGTTCAGTTGAATATTTCGGAAGAAATGGTAGTGGATAGTTTAGGACTTTCACATGGTGGTTTTACATTTGGCTTGGCAGATTATGCGGCAATGGTTTTAATTAATCACCCAAATGTTGTTTTAGGTAAGGCTGAAGTGAAATTTGTAAAACCTACTGTTGTTGGAGATGTTTTAACTGCAACAGCGAGTTATAAAGAAAAAATAAATGATGTAAAAACAGTTGTTTCTGTTTTGGTATTTAATAAAAAACAGGAAGTAGTTTTTGAAGGTGAATTTGTTTGTTTTACTTTACAAAAACACGTTTTAGATAAATAATACTAATTTTTTAAAGGTTATTTCAGTTTACATTCGTTCTTCAATCCATTTTTTAAAGTCGAAAAAGTTTTTTGGAGCCACACCATGTCCAACAGGATATTCTTGATAACAATTTTTTATGTGTAGGTCATTTAAAAATTTAGGCGTTTTATTTGCCCATTCAACAGGAATAACTTGGTCAACATTTCCATGTGAAATAAAGAAATCTAAATTGGTATATTTTGAAGCATCTAGGGTTTTTGGTAATAAATCTGGATTTATGTAACCACTTAGTGCAATTACTTTTTGTATTTTTTCAGGATAATTTAATGCAACGGCATAACTTAAAATGGTCCCTTGACTAAATCCTAATAAAAAAGTTTTTGCTGGTGTAATATTATATTTTTCTTGAACTTCAGTTACAAATTTTGCAATTAAATCACGAGATGCGATGGCCTCAGGAATGTCAGAAAATTTATCAACGGATGTATTAAAATGTATTGTATACCATGCGTAACCGCCAAAACCTAGAGATTGTGGAGCTCTAGCGCTAATTATAATTAAATCTTCAGGAAGTTCTGTGGCGAATGAAAATAAGTCTTCTTCATTGCTTCCATAGCCATGTAAAAGTATTAAAAGTGACGTTTTTTCAGAGATACTATTTGGCTCTCTTGAAATGTATTGCAGTGATAATTGTTTCATAAGTATAAAATAAAAGTCGTGCTGTTTAGCACGACTTCAAAAGTAAGTTTTAATATAGTTTTATGCAATTCCTTTAAACCAATCTTGAAAAATATCTCCAAATAATGGTATTTTTTTGGTTTCTCCTTGTAAAGCGCCTACCAAACCTATAACAAGTAAAATAAACAATCCAACTCCAATAAAGCCAGTTGCCCATAATCCAATATAACGTATTAAAAATATACTATTTGCAATAGAAAATAAAGAAATTCCTATAGCTTGACGGATATGGAATGAAGCAAAAGCATTGCGTTTTTCATTATTCATAAAATAGGCAATTAAAGTACCAATCCAAGTTATATAACTTATTATAGCAATTGTCTTTCCTTCTTTAATAGTGTAAGCGTCCATTTTTTTATTTTTTTTATAAAACTACTTGATTATTTGCAATAATACCATATACTTTTCCATTCATTTTTTTATTTAAGAAAATAGCATTTTTGGAGGTTGAAAGTATATTGTTTTCTGTAAATTGATATTCAAACTCTGGATTAAAGAGTGTTAAATCGGCTTTATTTCCTTCGCTAATAGTTTCGGTTTTAATTTTAAAACGTTTTTTAGGATTGGTAGTTAAACTTGCAATAAAAACGTCTAAATCAATTTTTTTATTTAATGCGCTAAATAAACTTTCCAAGCCAATGGTGCCAAATTTAGCATTGTAATACTCTACTTTTTTGTGCTCAATATCTATTGGGTTGTGGTCGCTAGTAATCATATCAATTACTCCTTCTTTTAATCCTTTTATAAGTGCCTTTGTATCTTTTAAGGTTCTTAATGGAGGTAATACTTTTGTGTTGGCATCAAAACTTTTTAGCTCATCATCTGTTAAAACTAAATGGTGTGCAGCAACACTACACGAAACATTTAAACCTTTCTTTTTAGCGTTTTTAATCAATTTTACTGCATTTTCTGTTGATATTGTTGGAATGTGTAATTTACCACCAGTGTATTCTAAAATAAATAAATCACGCGCAATTTGAAGTTCTTCTGCCAAACTAGGAATACCTTTTAAGCCTAATTTTGTACTGTTAATTTCTTCATTTACCAAACCTTCTGTTGCAATAGAATTGTCTTGAGGAAAACTTAAAACTAGTCCATCAAAATTTTGCACATATTGCAATCCAATTTTCAATAAATTAGCATTGCTTATAGATTTGTTGTAATCTCCAAAAGCAATGGCCCCAGAGTTTTGCATATCATATAATTCTGCTAAATCTACACTTTGTCCGCCTTTTGTAAAATTTCCAATAGGGTAGAGGTTGGTTGCAAACCCAAAGCTTTTATGTTTTATAAACTCTATGGTAGATTTATTATCGGCTGCTGGGCTTGTGTTTGGATTTACTGCAACTGCTGTAAATCCGCTTTTTGCGGCTGTGTTCAAACCATTTTCAATTGTTTCGCGTTCTTCTAAACCTGGTTCTCCAAAACAAACACTAGAATCAAACCAGCCTTGAGAAATATGTAAGTTTTCAAGTTTAATTTCTTTATAATTATTTGGGTTTTGTATGGTTTTGGAAATTTTGGTGATAATCCCTTTTTCAATTAAAATATCATTTTTTTGTTGATGAAAAGGACTTGAAGGATCAACAATTATAGCAGACTTTATGAGTATATTCATATTTTGAAATATTTTAATAACAGCATTTCAATTAGCAAAAATAGAACAGAAAAAGCTAAAAACCACTTAAAAAGCCAATTGATTTTCTGTTCATTGTACATTTCGGTAAAAAAGTTATCAATAGCGGTGTTAATAACTATGTTTTCGGAGTTTTTAAAAAGTGACGCTAGGTTTAAATAATTTAATTCACTTTCTTCTCTGTTATAATTAAAAGCTATTGTTTTAATTATTTTATCGTTTGATGTTAGGTTGTAAAAACCACTTTTTAAATCTGTTCCATCAATTTTTAATAGAACTTTGTTAGGTGTAATTTCTTGTAACGGAATAAACTCATTGTTATTATTCAATACTTTTAACACATTATCTTTTGCAATATTGGTTATAATTTCAATAGTGTTTTCAGGTTGAATAGTGTAATATAACCGCGCATTTTTTAAACTATTTTTTGCAAAATTGTAAAAAACAGGAACTATTAGAGGTGATTGTATGAAATTGGAAACTTCTTTTTTTAAAGGAGATGAAAATAAATAAACAGCATTGTTATTATTTTTAATAGCTGTTAAAAACGCTTCATTTGAATCTAATTTAAGTACAGAAGCAGCATTTTTTAATTGGAACTTGTAATAAAGATTAGTTGTTGGATATTGAAAATTTGTCACGTTATTTTCAAAAACTTGAGTCATTAAAGGATGTTCAAAAACAATTGAAGTAATTTTATGTTCTTCAGCTGTTTTATTTAAAATTGTTCCAGCATTAAATATTTTTAAAAAATTATTATACGAATTTAAGGCTGAATTTACAGAAGGAATTATAACAATTGTTCCGCCATTTTTTGAAAAATCAAACAGTATTTTTGTAAGTTCATTAGGTATGTTTTCTAACTCATTTAATATGATTAAATGTTGATTTTTTAATGCATCATAATTTAAATTTTGAAGCTGATTTGAAGTGAAATTAAACTCATCTTCAGTATAAATTTTATTTAAAAATTGCGCGTTTTCTCCTATTGCTAAAACGTTCATTTTTTCAGGTTTTGATAGTGTAAAATAGAACGTATTATCAAAGGTTAAATTGGCATCTGTTAACGTTATAATTCCATTCATATTTGTAATGTTTGGAATAGAAAAATCTATAATTGAGGTGTTAGAATTGTTAAACTTAATAATAGATTTTCCAAGTAACTTTGTATTGTCTTGCAAAGAAATTGGAATGGTTAATGAATTTTTTTCTGTGCTTTTTACAACTATTGAAAGTGTTATTTCATTTGCTTTTTCTTCTGCAATGTAAATGCTGTCTATAAAAATGTTTGTATTTTTTTTAGGATGTAATTTTAATACATTTATAGCTGTGTTTACATTTGTAACTTCAGGTTTATTTTTAAAATTAATAATTTGAAAATCAGATATTATTATATTTTTATTTAAAGTGTTTGTTGATTTTAAATTAGTACTATTTAATTTCAATAAAACCGTGTTTAAATCTAATTTATTTGGAGAATAATCACAAGTAATCAATTCATTTTTTAGTGTTTTGCTATCTATATTTTTAAATTCTTTACTATTTGTAATTAATGAAAATGTGGTGTTTTTAGAATTGGTATTTTCAATAATTTGTTGCGCAATTGATTTTAGTAATTCTCCATTTTCACCCTTTGCCTGCATACTAAAAGAGTTGTCTAAATAAATAGTTGTATGGTAATTTTGTTGCAGTGAATTGTTTGAAAAATATGGTTGAGAAAAAGCAATAATTAAACATGCAAAAGTAGCCATTCTGGTAAGTAAAATTAATAGCTTTTTTACTCTTGAACTTTTACGAGTTTGCTGTACTATTTTTTTTAAAAACTGAACGTTTGTAAATGGAACTTTTTTGAAGCGTTGTAGTTGAAATAAATGAACTAATATCGGAATGATAAGTAGTAATAATGCATATAAAATTTCAGGATGTTTAAATTGCATTTTTTCAAAGGATTTCTCAAAGATATTAAATTCAATTTTAACTTATGCAAAATAGTTTTCTAAAATTCCTAATGCATAATTACTGGCAATTGTATTTGAAAATTTTGAAAAATCTATGGTTGCATTATCATTTGCTTTGTCAGATATAATTCTAATTATTGAAAACGGCATTTCATATTCATAACAAATTTGAGCTACAGCCGCACCTTCCATTTCAACGCAAATTGCGGATGGTATTTGTTTATTTAATTTGGCTATTTTTTTTAAACTTGAAATAAATTGATCACCACTAGCAATATCTCCAAAAACCAATTTCGGTTTTGTAATGTCAAAAATTTGCGCATCATTTAATTTTACATAGCAGTGGTAATTTTGTAAAAATATAGTTGTGGCAGCAATTAATGAATCCGGGTTCTTGGTTTCTAAAAACAACTTTTTAATAATCGGAATTTCAAACCTTTTATAAAACGGACTTGCATTTAAATCGTGTTGAAACAGGTCTTTTCCAATCACAATATCTCCAATATTTAAATTTGGATGAATGCCGCCTGCAACGCCTGTAAAAATAATTTCATCTAAATCAAAATCATTAATTAGCTGAGTTGTTGTTGCGGCTGCAGCAACCTTTCCCCATCTAGAGAAAACCAACACTACTTTTTTGTTAAAAAGTGTTCCAACATAATAAGTTCGCATTCCTTTTTCTATGGTAGAAACGTTTTGTAATTTATTTAGTAATGCTTGAATTTCTTCTTGCATTGCACTAATAATTGCAATCATTTTTAAAATTTTAATTGATTATTTTACCATCTTTCATTTCCAATTTGCGATCTGCCATATTTGCCAACTCTTGATTGTGTGTAACAATTACAAAAGTTTGGTTAAATTTTTCGCGCAACGTGAAAAATAGTTCGTGTAAATTTTTTGCAGAAGTTGAATCTAAATTTCCACTTGGTTCATCAGCAAAAATTACATCTGGATTATTAATTAAAGCTCTTGCAACAGCAACACGCTGTTGTTCACCTCCAGAAAGTTCATTTGGTTTATGATGAATTCTATCTGATAAACCTAAAAAAGTGAGCAATTCTATTGCTTTAGTTTCAGTTTCTTTTTTCGATTTATTTCCAATAAAAGCGGGTATACACACATTTTCTAATGCTGTAAATTCAGGTAATAACTGATGAAATTGAAAAATAAATCCAATATGTTGATTTCTGAATTTGGATAATGATTTGTCCTTTAATTCTAACAGATTGGTATCGTTTATTTTTAACTCGGCATTTTTAACTTTGGTTGGTTGATCTAACGTTCCAAGAATTTGTAAAAGTGTTGTTTTTCCTGCACCTGAAGGCCCAACAATAGCAACAACTTCACCCTTTTTTATAGTTAATTTAACACCTTTTAAAACCTCTAATTCTCCATAAAATTTATGGATTTCTTTTGCTTCAATCATTTTTTAAAATAAAAGGTGAAAATACAATTTATATTTTATTACAACCAATTTTTAGCTTTATTATAATCTATATAATATACTAAACGAACTGAAAAATTATGTAGCATAGATTCATCAAATAAATTATCTAAATTTTCTTTAAAATTTAAATCAGCTAATTGATCTTCATTAAAAATAGAGTTTCTGTATAGCGCAATTAATTGACTTCCAGGAGCAAATTCCCAAGTGTAACTTAAATCAAAATTCCAAATATTATAGTTAATATCATGGTTTTCAGTGTAATCATTTGCTACAAGTATTCCATTATTGTTTAGTAAATAATATTGATTATCATATTCAACAGGCGACCAATAATGGCGGAAAGTTAAGTTTAAAGCAGATTTTGTGCTAAAATTATATTTTCCAGAAATAGCATTGGTAAATGATTTTGCATCTCTTTTACCAAAAATTATTTCATCATCTGCAATAATATCTACAAAACCTTTGTCATTAGTGTCTTTAGAATAGTTTAAATCGTACACAAATGATAGTTGATCGTTAACTCTATAACGAGGTGAAAAGCTAATGTCAATATAAGAATTATCATCATTAATTCTTGATGCCATAAAAACGTTGGCATCTATTGCGAATTTTTTTCTATAGTCAGTTGATATCCATTGATTGGAAGATATTCTACCTGGTTTTTTATAAAATCTTCCTGAAATTCTTGGTTCGTAATAATCAAATTCTTTATTTATGATTGTGTTAAAATTTCCACCATAAGCTATTTTAGTTTCTTTTGTTTGAAAGGAATAATTTAAACCAATAGAATTGCTTGTGTATTTGTTTGGCTTGTATAGATAATCCAAATCTGCCCAAAGCGTAAACTGATAGCGATCAAATCTGCCTTTAGGTTCAAAAGTTTCGTAGCTTATATAAGATTCAAAATTGCTAAAGTTATTTCTTTGTTGGTAGCCTAAATCATTTTTATTAAATTTTGCATCTTCTAAATGATGTTCAAGTCCGTATTGCCAGTTTCCACTTATTTTTCTAACAGCAACATCGGTAAAAAAACCTTTTGTTGTTGTATCAAATTCATTTAAATAGCTCATACCCCCACCACCTTCAATTTTATATTTATTTGCTTTATTTGTAAGGTCAAACAGTAGTGCTGATACATTTGCATCTCTAAAAGCACCTTCTCTCATTACATTTGTATTTACAAAACTTATCGCTGAATTTTTATTAAATTGTTGGTCAATAACTAATACATTGTAGTTTGCAAATGGTTCTAAAACAATTTTCCGAATTTCATCAGTATCGGTGTTTTTTATTTTAGCAACTGTTTTTTCTGTGATTGCATTAAAAAAGCCAACTCCTAAACCATTTTTTGTTCTTCCTGAAATTTTTAAAGCATTTAACATTTTTACATCTGAAGGAGTATCTAAAATTTCTTCATTTTCAGCTAAATCGCTACTTTTAACGTAGGTTGAAGGTCTGTTACCAACTCTCCTTGAGTAAAATAAATTTCCTTTGTTAAACAATTCTGTTCCTTCGGTAAAAAAAGCTCTTTTTTCAGAAAAGTGTTGTTCAAATGGACCTAAATTTAATGTAAGGTTATCAAATGCTGTTTGTCCAAAATCTGGAATTAAAGTGGCGTCTAAAGTAAAACTTTCACTAATGCCATATTTCACATCCATTCCTATGCTTGAATCAAATTGATTCTCACCATTGTAAATGGAATAGGATGAAGAGGCATAAGGGAAAAAACTCAATCGGGTTGGTGGTGAAATATTTTTAATACCATTTAAAATTCCTGCATATTGTTGAATATTTCCTTTAGTTTTATCAATAGGATTCCACGTATATTGCTCTTTGGTATTTTGCATTCTTCTGTGAAAATTTAAACCCCAAGTTTGAACTTCTTCATTTGAAAAACGCAATGCAGAATAAGGTATTTTAACCTCAATAACCCATTTTTCGTTATCTAATTTAACCGCACTTTCCCAAACAGCGCTCCAACCAAAATCTTCATCGTTAATGGATGCTTTGGCATCGGCTTGATTTCCGGTAGCTTGAATAAAAAATTCTGTATCATTTTGTCCATCGTTTAGCGGGTTTAGTATAATTCCAAACCAATCTGTTTGACCAAAATTATCTCTTGTAGCAGATTCTATAGGGATATTTTTTATATCATTATCATAAAGTAAAGCTCCAAAATAGATAGCTTCATCATCATAAATTACTTTTACTTCTGTTTTTTTTCCAGAAGGTTCATTTGTACCAATACCTGGCCGAAACATAATAAAATCTTTTGCAGTTTCTGCATTTTGCCAAAAAGACTCATCTAAAACACCATCAATAGTTGGTGCTGAGGAAATTCTTAAAGCTTGAATGGATTTTGGGTTTGGATTTAGTTGAGCAAATGCGCTAATTTGTGTAAAAAGGTAAAAAATAAATATGAATTTCTTCATTGTAGGTTATAATATAAAAACTGTTTGCTAAAATATTTAACATCTAGCAAAATTCGTCTTAAATAAATGTTAATAAAGGCATTTATTTAAATTTTATAATCTACATTTTGATAAATTAATAACTAATAGCTTTTTAAAACTAATATTATTGCATTATAAGTTTAGAATACACTTTAAAAATCATAATTACATATTCAATATATGATAGTATAAAAAGGCCTACTATAAATATAACAACAGGAATTAAAGGTGTTAAAATAGCTATTTTTAAAACTAAATTTTTCATTTTATTTTTTTAAATTTTTAAAAACTATTTCAAATAATTTCATTTATACATTTTAAGTTTTATTTACTTAGGCTTGTTAAATGAATTTTTTTTGTATACCAATTTTATATCTAAATATAAAATGGTTAAATAAGCTATAATTGATATTATGGTAATTCCTTTAAAAATATTGCAATATGCACAACTATAATAGTCGTGATCAAATCCAAATAAGCATGATGTACAACCTATAATGGTCATTATTAAAAAAATTGCAAAAATAAAAGTGGGTATTAAAAAAGCCGATTTTAAGACTATTTTTTTCATTTTCTTTTAAATTTTAGTGTCATTATTCAACACTATAAAATTACAATGAAATAAAGCCTTAACAAGCCGTTTTTCATCAGTAAATTTTATGAACTTTTATGTATTTATTTATGATTTATGATGTAATTTTACATTGCAAAGAATGTAAATGAAATAAGATGCCAGATTTTTTAAAAGAAAAGCCACAATTAGATTGTGATTTTTTAAATGCAAAAGAATGTTTAAATATGTTGACGGATGATGAAAAGGAATTATTAGTACAGCATAAAACCGATTTAGAATTTAATGCAGGTGAAATTATAGTTAAAAGAGGCGCCGTTGTAAGTAATTTAGTTTATGTAACCGATGGCTTGGTAAAATTAGAGGTAGTAAATGATAATAAAACATCAACTTTAGGATTGGTACAATCTCATAGTTTTGTTGGATTAATTTGTTGTTTTGCCTTTAAAAATTTTGATTTTACTGCTATTGCACTTGAAAACACGAAAGTTAGTTTTATTGAAATGGATGTTTTTGAAACATTTATAAAAAACAATGGAGCCTTTTCATTAGCATTAATTAGACATATGTCTGGTATTGCAAATGGTTTATTTCATAGTATGACAAGACTTTCTCAAAAAAATATTGATGGCGCTTTATCAATTTTATTATTAGATTTTGCGACCATTTATAAATCTTCAACTTATATGTTGCCAGTTGTAAGAAAAGAATTGGCAGATATGTTGGGCTACTCTAAAGAAAGTATAATTAATACGCTATCTAAATTTAATAAAGAAGGAATTTTAAATGTAAGCGATCGTAAAATTGAAATTTTAGATTTAAAAAAGCTAAAACAAATAAGTGTTCTTGGTTAAAAGTATCAATCTCTAATTTTTTAGTGAAATCGTTTGAAATTGTAGGATACAACATATTTAAAATTACTTACAAAAATTTAAACTTTTAAAAAATCAGTATAATAGTTCAGTTTTGATTTATTACATTTGCGAATAAGTATTAAAAAAACCTAATTTCTAATGAATTTACACGAATATCAAGGAAAAGAATTGTTAAACAGTTTTGGCGTTAGAATTCAACGTGGGATTGTTGCCGACAATCATAAAAAAGCAGTAGAAGCAGCAAAACAATTAGCCGCAGAAACTGGTACAGGTTGGTGGGTAGTTAAAGCACAAATTCACGCAGGAGGAAGAGGAAAAGGAGGCGGAGTTAAACTTGCAAAAAGTTTAGCAGAAGTTGAAACTATTTCTGAAAGCATTATTGGAATGATGTTAAAAACACCACAAACTCCTCCACAAGGGAAAAAAGTTCATCAGGTTTTAATTGCTGAAGATGTATATTATCCAGGTAATAATCAACCAGAAGAATATTATATGTCTGTGCTGTTAAATAGAGCAACTGGCAGAAATATGATTATGTATTCTACAGAAGGTGGAATGGATATTGAGGCCGTAGCAGAAAAAACACCACATTTAATATTTACCGAAGATATTGATCCTTTGTTAGGTATTCAAGCATTTCAAGCACGTAAAATTGCTTTTAATTTAGGTTTGTCAGGCAATGCTTTAAAAGAGATGATAAAGTTTGTGACGTCATTGTATACAGCTTTTGTAAAATCAGATGCTTCATTGTTTGAGATAAATCCAGTTTTAAAAACTTCTGATGATAAAATTTTAGCGGTAGATTCTAAAGTAGTATTAGATGATAATGCATTATACCGTCATAAAGATTTAGCTTTATTACGTGATTTACGTGAAGAAAATGATATTGAAGTAGAAGCACATGCTGCAGGTTTAAATTATGTTGATTTAGATGGAAATGTTGGGTGTATGGTAAACGGTGCTGGTTTAGCTATGAGTACTATGGATTTAATTAAGCAATCTGGTGGTGAACCAGCAAACTTTTTAGATGTTGGAGGAACTGCTGATGCAAAACGTGTTGAAACTGCGTTTAGAATTATTTTAAAAGATCCAAATGTAAAAGCTATTTTAGTGAATATTTTTGGTGGAATTGTACGTTGTGACAGAGTTGCGCAAGGGGTAATTGATGCTTATAAAAATATGGGTGATGCAATTAAAGTACCAATTATTGTACGTTTGCAAGGAACTAACGCTATTGAAGCGAAACAATTAATTGATGATAGTGGTTTAGATGTAATTTCCGCAACAGAGTTTCAGGAAGCTGCTGATAAAGTACAACAAGTGCTTGCTTAAAAATTTTAAATACTATAAAATTAAAAAACCAACGATCTCGTTGGTTTTTTTTATGCATAAAAAAACACTTCTTTTTGGGAAGTGTTTTTTGTTTTACCTATAGGTTTTTAAATATCTTCAAAATTTACATCGGTGAAACTTTCAGTGCTTACAGCATCATCGTTTTCATCATCTGAAGGTCTTTTGAAATCTTTTTGATGACGCTCAGAAATAACTTCTTCACCTTTTTCATCTAAAATATAATCAGTTGCTGCTTTTAGCATCTCATTAAATTCTTCAAAATCTTCTTTATATAAATAAATTTTGTGTTTTTTGTAATGGAATGATCCATCGTCGTGTGTGAATTTTTTACTTTCAGTAATAGTTAAGTAATAATCTTCTGCTTTTGTAGCTCTTACATCAAAAAAGTAAGTTCTTCTTCCCGCTCTCAGAACCTGTGAGAATATCTCTTCCTGTTCTAAATGTTCGTTTTCACTCATAATAAACTTTCTATTTAATTAATCGTTATTTATTTAGATTCATTCACAAATCTATAAAAATATTTGGGTTATTTTAATTTTTTTATAATTCTTTTTCTAAAAGTTGCTGTTCATATAATTCTTTATAGTAGCCTTTAGTATCAACAAGCTCATTATGTGTGCCTTGTTGTATTATCTTACCATTGTCAATTACTAAAATTTTGTCGGCATTTTTAATTGATGAAATTCTGTGACTAACAATTATGGTTGTTTTATTTTTGCTAATGTTATAAAGGTTATTTAAAATAATCTCTTCTGTTTCGGTATCTACAGCTGATAAACAATCGTCAAAAATTAGTATTTTAGGTTCTTTTATAATAGCTCTGGCAATTGAAATTCGTTGTTTTTGTCCGCCCGAAAGTGTAACACCACGCTCGCCAATAAAGGTGTTGTAACCTTGGTTAAATTCAATGATATTATGATGTATATAAGCGTCTTTTGCAGCTTTTTCAATTTTTTCATCTGATGCATTTTCATCACCAAATTTTATATTGTTTTTTATGGTGTCAGAAAATAAAAATGCTTCTTGTGGAACAAAACCAATACTTTGGCGTAGGTTATCTATATTAAGGTCTTTAATATTTTTATTGTCAATTAATATTTCGCCTTTATCTACATCATAAAGTCGTGCAACTAAGTTTATAATGGTAGATTTTCCAGAACCTGTATTTCCTAAAATAGCTAATGTTTCGCCTTGTGGTATTTTAAAACTTACATTTTTTAAAGCAACAATATTTGTATCATCATACGTAAATGTTACATTTTTAAACTCAATTGCGCCAATAATTTCAGAAGTTGAAGTGTTTGTGTTTACAATTTCAGGTTTATGTTTTAAAAACTCATTAATACGTTTTTGTGAAGCTTCAGCTTCTTGTACAATAGATGTCACCCAGCCAACTACTGCAACTGGCCACGTTAACATGTTTACATACATAATAAATTCGGCAATTACACCTAAGGTTATGGTGCCTTCAATGTAGCGTAAACCACCAATGTAAATTACTAAAATATTGCTGATACCAATTAACAATATCATTAATGGAAAAAATAAGGCTTGTGCTTTGTAAAAATTAATATTTTTATCTTTTGCCTCGTCACTTAATTTTGTGAAATCTTCAATTACTTTATTTTCAATGCTATAAGATTTTACAATACTTATTCCAGAGAAAATTTCTTGGGCATTTGCAGTAAGTTTTGATAGAAATTGTTGTACAATGGTACTTCTTTTATGAATAATACTACTTAAAACGTAAATAGAAACCGAGAGTATTGGTAATGGTAAAAGCGTATATTTTGTTAGTACTGGATCAATATCGTACATTTTAACAATAGCTACAATAAATAGTACTAACATATTCATGAAATACATTATAGCTGGGCCAAAATACATACGTACTTTGGTAACATCTTCACTAATTCTATTCATTAAATCGCCGGTTCTATTTTTCTTGTAAAAGTTTAAAGATAGGCGTTGGTATTGTGCGTAAATTTCATTTTTTAAATCAAATTCAATCAATCTAGAGGTAACAATTATCATTTGACGCATTAAAAAAGTAAAAAAACCAGATAATAATGCTGCACCAACAATTAATAAAATGTTATTTAATAAACCAGTTTTTACAAGTGCTAAATCGGTTACAATTCCATTTCTATAATCTTCAGCAATGTTTAAAGATTCTCTAATAAATTGTGGAACTTGTAGCGCTAAAACGTTGGATAATATGGTAATAACAATACCAATTAAAAGTCGGTATTTGTATTTTAAAAAATATTTATTTAGGTATTTTAATTCTTTCATAAAAGTAACTGCCAATCAGCAAAATTTTCAAAACACGAATATACAGCAATAATATTTTAATGCGACAATAATTAAGATAGATTTAACTTTAATAAAAAAGTGATTTCAAAATAAGTTTTCTAAAAAAATATAGTATTTTTGCGCAGTTAAAAATAGACAGTTTCAAAGTTCTTTACATGATAAACAGAAGACATATTAGGGTAAAAGTAATGCAATCGGTTTATGCATTGCTGCAATCTAAAAGTGATAACTTAAACAAAGAAGAAAAGTTTTTATACGCAAGTATTGATAAAATGTATGATTTATACGTTTTAATATTGTGTTTACTTGTTGAAGTTAGAGATATGGAGCGAAACCATATAGAAATATCAAAGAAAAAGTTTTTAGCAACTCCTCAGGAATTAAAACCAAACACAAAATTTATTGACAATCAAGTTTTTAAACTTTTAGATGAAAGCGCTTCATTAAATGAATACTTGGTAAACAATAATTTAAATTATTGGAAATTAGACTCTGAGTATATTAACGAAATATTAAAGTTGATAAAAGAAAGTGCTGCGTACGCTTCATATATGGAAACTGAGGTAACCACTTTTAAAGAAGATGTAGCTTTTGTTGAAACTATTTTTAAAGAAATTATTGCGCCTAACGAGAAATTAGCAGAATATTTTGAAGATAAACATATTAGTTGGGTTGATGATATTCCTTTTGTAAATACGTGGGTTGTAAAATCTTTAAGTCAAATAAAACCAAATAGTATTTTTAAGCTAGGTAAGTTATATAAAGATGATGAAGACAAGCAATTTGTGTTAGATTTATTTAGAAAAGTAGTTTTAAACCATAAAGAACTAGAAAAAGATATTGTAGATAAAACACCCAATTGGGATGCAGAGCGTATTGCAGAAATTGATATGATTTTAATTAAAATGGCAATTTGCGAATTTTTAAAATTCCCTTCAATACCAACGCGTGTAACTATAAATGAATATATTGAAATTTCTAAAGATTATTCAACAAATAAAAGTAGTTTTTTTATTAATGGTGTTTTAGATAAAATATTGAAGGATTTAACAACTTCAAAAAGATTAAATAAAATAGGCAGAGGATTATTATAATTTTTTAAATTTACAAAAACATTAATAGTATGAGAAAAATAACAATTTTAAGTGCAGTTTTAGTTTGTATAGCTTTTATTTCTTGTAAAGAAAATGCAACAGCAAAAATTGATGCGGCTAATTTAGAAACAGCAAAAGAAAGAGACGCGAAAATTAGTTTAGGTTCAGCAATTATGGAATTTGATACTATGGAATACGATTTTGGAACCATAGTAGAAGGAGAAATAATTGATGGTGCTTTTAAAGTAACAAATAAGGGCAAAACAGATTTACTAATAACAGCTGTAAGACCTTCTTGTGGATGTACAACGCCAGATTGGACTAAAGATCCTATTAAACCAGGAGAAACTGGAGAAATTAAATTTTCTTTTAACTCTAATGGACGTGTAGGAAAACAACACAAATCAATTACAATTACTTCAAATGCTGAAAAAATAACAGAAACTGTGCGCTTAACAGGAACTGTAACAGCAAAAAGTTAACTTATAAATAGATAAATTAAATATAGAATGTATACAACAATTTTTTTACAAACAGGTGGTGGATCTTTAGCAAGTATGTTGCCATTTTTATTAATGTTTGTGGTCATCTACTTTTTTATGATTAGACCTCAAATGAAACGTGCAAAAAACGAAAAGAAATTCCAAAGCTCCATTGCAAAAGGAAACAAAATAGTTACTTCAAGTGGTATCCACGGTAAAATTGTTGATATTGTTGATAGTGACAACACTGTAATTGTTGAAACAGGTGCTGGAAAAATTAAATTTGAGCGTTCAGCAATTTCAATGGAATTAAGTAAAAAGTACGAAACTTCTGTTGAAAGTAAATAAACAGAAATAAACATCTAAAAAAGTGAGCCCAACAGCTCACTTTTTTTGTATATTTAATTTTTAAATTGAAATGAATTCACGTAACAAAACATCAGGAATTTCGTTAAAGTATAATCGAAAAATAAGAATTTTTCTTTTTTTTCTTTTTTTAACTACTGTAATATGGTTTATTGTTGCATTATCAAAATCATATGTTTCAACAACAAAAATTAAATTAGTTTACACAAATTTACCTTCAAATAAATTATTGCTCAATAAACCTATTGATGAAATGGAGGTTGTTATTCAAGCAACAGGATTTAATTTATTAAAATATACCATAAACCCACCAAAAATAATTTTAAGCCTAGTTGAAAGTCAAAAAAAAGGATCTAAATATTATTTATTGCCTAATAATCAAATTAATAGTTTAAAGCAAAAGTTAGAAAGTACTTCTACAATTGTGCGTTTTTTAAGTGATACCATTTTTGTAAATTTAGGCACTAACATTTCTAAAAAAGTTCCAGTTAACCCTAAGCTAAAAGTGAATTTTAAATTAGGATATAATTTTATTGAAGAATTAAAAATAAGTCCAGATTCTATAAGTATTTCTGGTCCAAAAAGTAGTTTAGATAGCATTGATGAAATTATTACAAACAACTTAGAATTAAATGAAGTTTACGAAAATGTAAACGTTCAAATGCAATTAAAAATGCCTAAATGGAAAAATATTAAAATGTTGGCAAATACCGTTACTGTTACTGGTGAAGTTGATAAATTTACGGAAGGAAAATTTATAGTACCAGTAAACATTATAAACATTCCAAAAGGTGTAAAACTAATACCGTTTCCTAAAGAAATTGAAATTATTTATCAGGCCGGACTCAGTAATTTTAATTCCATTAATAAAAATAGTTTTTCGGTAGTTTTTGATTATTTACAATACCAAAATGATACTTTAGTCCGCTATCTTTCTCCTGTAATAGAACAGAAAAGCGATTTGATTTCAACCTTAAAAATAAATCCAAATAAAATAGAATTTTTAATTCAAAAATAATGGTAGTAGGTTTAACAGGCGGAATAGGAAGTGGAAAAACAACTGTTTTACAATTATTTGAAAAATTAGGTGTACAAGTATTTATTGCAGATGTAGAAGCAAAAAAACTTATGAATTCTAATACAGCGCTCATACATCAAATTAAAAATTTATTTGGTAAAGAAGCTTATGTTGATGGTATTTTAAACAGAAAATATTTAGCTTCAGTAGTTTTTAATAATTCAGAAAAACTAACAGCTTTAAATGCGCTAGTTCATCCAAAAGTAAGGGAACATTTTTTAAAGTTTCAAAAACAATTTCCGCAGCAAATAATTATTTATGAAGCAGCAATTTTATTTGAAAGTGGGAGTGATAAACTTTGTGATTATATTGTTACAGTTACTGCAGATAAAGATGCTAGAATTCAGCGTATAATAGCTCGTGATGGCGTTTCTAAAGAAGAAGTTTTGGCCAGAATGCAACATCAACTTAATGATGATTTTAAAATATTAAAATCGAATTTTGTAATTAAAAATAATGACTTACAATATACCAAACAACAAGTGACTACAATTCTTAGTATTTTAAGGCAACTGGATAAACAATATCAAATGTCATAAGAATTTGTTAAAAAATTATATATTTAGTTAACGAAAGTTAATAAAACATAGATTTGCTGATAAAAGTTTAATTTTGCAGAATGGGGAAGAAAATATTTATACTTATTATTGTGTTAATGAGCGTAGCCTTAATAGGTATTATATCTGTTCAAGTATTTTGGATTAAAAACACCATTCAAATTACCGAAGAACAGTTTACTTCAAATGTGCGTTTTGCTTTAGCCAAAGTATCTGAAGATATTAAAGAAGATGAGTTTAATGCTTTTTATTTAGATATTGTTGAGAATTTTAAAGATGAAGGTACTAAATTAAAATATTCAGATGTACGAAAATACATTTATGAAAAAATAGATACAACTAATAACGAGCGTTTTACGTATTCGCAAAGTATTATTGAAGAAAATTATAAAGTACCAACTGAGTTCTTTGAAAATGATTCTATAGATTTTAAAGAAATTTTTAGAAAAGAAGAAATAGTAATTGTAAAAGATCAATCATTAGATAATAAAGGAAGTGATATCAATGCACCAGAAGAACGTTATTTGAAAATTGGTAGATTTGAAGGCGCTGAAAAATCGCAACTTGAACGTGCTTTTGATATTTCAAGAACCAAAATGCCCATTCATAAAAGAGTGAGTAACCAAGAACTTACACTGCGTTTAGATAGAGAGCTAAAAAGCAAAGGAATTACAACCAATTTTAAATATGGTATTTATAGTAATGGCTTGGCAACACAAGTAAAATCGGGCTATTTTAGAAAAGAAACAGGCAAAAGTTATATGGTGCCAATGTTTACAGATTCTGAAGGAAATAGCAACTTTCAGTTATTTGTAACGTTCCCCGAGAAAAAGAATTTTATACTTTCATCCATCTCAAAAATACTTGTTCTCTCAGTTTTCTTTATATTTATAATTATTTTAGCTTTTGTAACAGCTTTGTATCAATTAATAAAACAAAAACAAATTTCTGAAATTAAAACAGATTTTATTAATAATATGACGCACGAGTTTAAAACACCTATTGCTACCATAAATTTAGCTTTAGATGCCATAAAAAACCCTAAAATTATTGAAGATAAAGAAAAGGTAATGCGCTATGTTCAAATGATTCGTGATGAAAATAAAAGAATGCACGGGCAAGTTGAAAATGTATTACGAATTTCTAAATTAGAGAAAAATCAGCTGGATGTTAGCAAAGAAAAAATTGATTTAAAAGAAGTAATAGAAGAAGCAATAACGCATGTAGATTTAATTATAAAAGATAAAGGCGGATATATAAAAACACATTTTAATGCTAAAAACAATGAAATTTTGGCAAACCATTTTCATTTAACAAATGTAATTGTAAATGTTTTAGACAATGCAATAAAATATTCTGAAGACGCTCCTAAAGTAGAGGTTACAACAGAAAATACTGCCAAAAACATTATTATTAAAGTGTCTGATCAAGGAATTGGAATGAATAAAAGTGTGCAAAAAAATATCTTTAAAAAGTTTTATAGAGAAGAAAGAGGAAATATTCATAACGTTAAAGGTCACGGTTTAGGACTTTCATACGTAAAAAAAATAGTAGAAATTCATCAAGGAGATATTTATGTTGAAAGTGAAAAAGGACAAGGAAGCACTTTTACCATAAAATTACCTTTAATTTAAAAAATAGTAATTATGGAAAACAATAGAATTTTATTGGTAGAAGACGATCCTAATTTTGGAACAGTTTTAAAAGATTATTTATCATTAAATGATTATAATGTAACCTTGGCTAAAGATGGTTTAGAAGGTTTAATTATGTTTAAAAATGATGATTTTGATTTATGTATTTTTGATGTCATGATGCCACGAAAAGATGGTTTTTCTTTAGCAAAAGATGTAAGAGCAACTAATTCTGAAATTCCAATCATCTTTTTAACAGCTAAAACAATGAAAGAAGATGTATTAAAAGGTTACCAAGTAGGTGCAGATGATTATTTAAACAAACCTTTTGATTCTGAAGTATTGTTATATAAAATTAAAGCAATTTTACAGCGTAAAGAAACGGAACAAAGTGTTGAAGATGAGTCTTTTGAATTTAAAATTGGTAAATTTGATTTTAATTCAAAATTACGTCACTTATCATATAATGGAGGAGAAACTCAAAAATTATCACCAAAAGAAAGTAAATTGTTAAAAATGTTGGCAACACATAAAAACGATTTAATGCCAAGAGAGTTAGCATTAACTAAAATTTGGAGAGATGATAATTATTTTACATCCAGAAGTATGGATGTTTACATTGCCAAACTAAGAAAATATTTAAAAGCTGATGAAAATGTTGAAATTTTAAATATCCACGGTGAAGGTTTCAGATTGATAGAAAAATAATAAAAAAACCTGCTTTTAGCAGGTTTTTTTATGTTATAAAATAAGCTACATTTGTGAATTACAAAATTAGAATATGGCACAGTTTATAAAAATATTTGAAGAAAACCCTAATGAAAAGGAAATTGATAAAGTAGTTAAAGTGCTAAAAGCAGGTGGTTTAATTATTTATCCGACAGATACCGTTTATGGAATAGGATGCGATATTACCAATAATAAAGCCATGGAAAAAGTTGCTCAAATTAAAGGAGTAAAATTAAACAAAGCAAATTTTTCATTTATTTGTTATGATTTAAGCAACCTTTCTGATTATGTAAAACAAATTGATACACCTACGTATAAAATTTTAAAACGCTATTTGCCTGGGCCTTATACTTTTGTTTTGCCAGGAAATAACAATTTACCTAAATCGTTTAAAAATAAAAGTACGGTTGGTATTAGAATTCCAAACAATAATATTGTACGCGATATTGTAAAAAAATTAGGAAACCCTATCGTTTCTACCTCCATTTATGATGAAGATGATTTAATTGAGTATACAACTGACCCTGAGTTAATTTATGAAAAATGGGGAAACATTGTAGATATTGTTATTGATGGTGGTTACGGAGATAATACACCTTCAACAGTAATTGATTTATCAGATGGTGAAATTACAATTTTAAGAGAAGGTAAAGGTAGTATAGAAGATTTTAATATTTCTTAAGCGCTTTAAAAGTGTTAACTTTTTTTATAAAATGTTGCCAAACAATGCTGTTCACTAAAAAATAAGTATTGTTTTGAATGCTTAATTTACGCTTTTTAAACATCTTTGGTAAGTAGTAATAAAAACTTACATGTGCTCTAATTATTGCTAATGTATGAATTGGACGAAGTTCAAAAAGAAACTTAACTCCAGCAACGCCATCTAAAATCATCCGAACAAAAATAATGGGTATTAATTTACTTTTTGGCAAGTTTTTAACCAATGAAAACAAACTGTTTCTAAAATTTAAAAATGATTTTCTCGGACTTTCTTCTTTTAAAGTAGCTCCACCAACGTGGTACACAGTAGATGTACCAACATATTTAATGGTTTTCCCTAAATTTTGAACTCTCCAGCATAAATCTATCTCTTCTTGATGCGCAAAATAATCTTCATCAAAACCAAGAACTTTGTTAAATACTTCCGACCGAATAAAAAAACAAGCCCCTGAAGCCCAAAATATGTCAATTTCATCATTAAATTGTGAAGTGTCAACTTCTAATTTTGAAAAAACTCGTCCTCTACAAAATGGATATCCAAATTTATCAATAAACCCACCTCCAGCACCGGCATATTCAAAAGCTGTCTTATTTTTATAGTCTAATATTTTTGGTTGAATAATTGCCGTATTTGCATTTTTTTCAAAAGTTGAAATTATTGGGTTTAGCCAATGTTCGGTAACTTCAATATCAGAGTTTACCAAACCATAAATATCAGCATTAATATGTTTTAAAGCTTCATTATATCCTTTTGCATAACCTCCATTAGTAGCGTTTTGCACTATTTTTACTGTAGGGAACTGTGTTGCTACAAATTGAACAGAACTATCAGTTGAAGCATTGTCAGCAACATAAATTTCAACATTTTTTTGATTGCTAAAATTTATAATACTTGGTAGAAATTTTTCTAACAACGTTTTACCGTTCCAGTTTAGAATTACAATGGCTATTTTCACAGGTGCAAACTTACTTTAATTTCTATCAATTTTCTTTTAAATGTTGGTTAATTTTTCCGCTAAAAATGGCGCAGTAAATGAGTCTTTACATTTTATTAATTCTTCAGGAGTTCCCTGAAATAGTAAATGCCCACCGTTTTTACCACCTTCTTTGCCTAAATCAATAATATAATCGGCACATTTTATTAAATCAATATTATGTTCAATTACAATGATAGAATGTCCATTATTTATTAAAGCATTAAAAGATTTTAGTAATTTTTTTATGTCATGAAAATGAAGTCCGGTTGTTGGTTCATCAAAAATAAAAAGCGATTTACTTTGTCTGCTGCCTTTTACTAAAAAGGATGCTAATTTAATACGTTGCGCTTCACCACCAGAAAGGGTAGAAGAAGATTGTCCTAAGGTAACATACCCTAAACCTACATCTTGCAAAGGTTTTAATTTTTTTACAATTTTAGTTTCTTTGTGTAAGGCAAAAAATGAAATGGCATCATCAATGGTGCTGTTTAAAACATCATTAATTGATTTCCCTTGAAATTTAACGGCTAGTATTTCTTTTTTAAAACGTTCTCCTTTACAAGCTTCACATTCTAAATGTACATCAGCCATAAATTGCATTTCAATAGTAACTTCACCTTCACCTTTGCAAACTTCGCAACGTCCACCTTCTACATTAAATGAAAAATGTTTTGGTTGGTAATTTCTAATTTTAGACAGTTTTTCTGATGCAAATAGTGTTCTAATATCATCATACGCTTTTATGTAGGTTACAGGGTTTGATCTGCTGGATCTACCAATTGGATTTTGGTTGATAAACTCTATATGTTCAATATGTTTAATATCACCTTTAATTTCGGTAAACTGTCCAACTTTTTCTCCGTAGTCTCCAATTAATTTTTGAATTGCAGGATATAATATTTTACTTACCAATGTACTTTTACCACTACCTGAAACGCCGGTTACAACAGTTAAACTGTTTAAAGGAAAAGTAATATTTATATTTTTTAAATTATTTTCTCGTGCACCTATAACTTCTACTTTATATTTTGTTGGTCTACGTTTTTTAGGCACTTCAATTTGCAAGCTGTTGTTTAAATATTGTGCAGTTAAGGAATTGGATTTTAAAATTTCATTAAAATTTCCTTCAGCAACAACTTCACCACCAAAGGTACCTGCTTCAGGACCAATATCTATAATCATATCGGCAGCTTTCATAATATCTTCATCGTGTTCAACAACAATTACAGTATTGCCTAAATCACGTAAATTTTTTAAAACGTCAATCAATCGTTCGGTATCTTTTGGATGTAAACCAATACTTGGTTCATCTAAAATATACATAGAACCTACTAAGCTGCTGCCTAATGAAGTTGCTAAGTTTATACGCTGACTTTCACCACCTGATAAACTGTTTGAAGTTCTGTTTAAGGTTAAATAGTTTAAACCAACGTTGTTTAAAAATTGCAACCTATTATTTATTTCAACCAATAATCGTTTGGCAATTTTTTGTTCAAATTCTTCTAATTGTATATTTTTAAAAAATTCAATTAATTCATTAATAGGTAAATCAACTAAATCGCTAATGTTTTTGTTGTTTATTTTAACATTATTAGCTTCTTTTCGCAATCTTTTACCATTACATTCTGAGCATTTTGTTTTACCTCTGTAGCGAGAAAGCATTACCCTATATTGAATTTTGTAACTATTTTCTTCTAAAAATTTAAAAAAACTATGCAATCCGTTAAATGATGCATTCCCGTTCCAAATTAATTGCTTTTGTTCATTGGTTAGCTCAAACCAAGGTTTATGAATGGGAATATTAAATTTATAAGCACTATTAATTAAATTGTTTTTATATTCTGAAAACGAATCGGATTTCCAAGGTAAAATGGCATCTTCAAAAATTGAAAGTGAGGTGTTTGGAATTACCAAATCTTCATCAACACCAATTACATTTCCGTAACCTTCGCAACTAGGGCAAGCGCCATACGGATTATTAAAACTGAATAAATGGGTGTTTGGTTCTAAAAATTGAATGCCGTCTAGTTCAAATTTATTATTAAATAATGTTTGATGCGTTGTTTGTATATTTTCAATAATACATTCGCCTTTTCCTTCAAAAAATGCAGTTTGAATGGCATCACCTAATCTGTTATAAAAATCTTCATCATCTTTTACAATTATTCTATCAATAACCAATAAAAAATCGTGTTCAATTTCAGTAGTTATATCTTCAATTCTAACTATATCGTTTTTATATTGTATTCTGGAATAACCTTGTTGTGCTAATATTTTTAATGTTTGAAGCACATTTCTATCCGATGGGATATGAACAGGCGATAGCAATAGTAATTTAGTATCTAACGGTGTTTTTTTAATAAATTCAATTACATCGGTAACTGTATGTTTTTTTACTTCTAAGTTAGAAATAGGAGAGTAGGTTTTACCAATTCTGGCAAATAATAATTTTAAATAATCATAAATTTCTGTTGATGTACCAACGGTTGAACGCGGATTGGTTGAATTTACTTTTTGTTCAATAGCAATTGCAGGTGCAATTCCTTTAATATACTCTACTTTAGGTTTGTTTAAACGTCCTAAAAACTGACGTGCGTAGGATGATAAACTTTCTACATAACGGCGTTGCCCTTCAGCAAAAAGTGTATCAAAAGCTAAACTGGATTTTCCAGAACCAGAAAGTCCTGTAATTACAACTAACTTATTTCTAGGAATTGCAACATCAATATTTTTTAAATTATGCAAACTTGCTCCTTTAATAAGTATGTTTTCTTTTGGATTTAGTTCTGAAATATTTTGAGTCATTGGTTATTTAAAAATATACGTTTTTATAATCGTTACAAATTTATAGAATTAATTACAGTATATACTATGTTTAAGTTTTAGGAGTACTAAAAAATTACAAAATGGTTTATTGTGCTAAAAATTAAAAAGTTAGATTTAAAATTTGCTATTTATAAAAATAAAACCCATATTTACACATTCATTTAAAACATAAAACGCCTATACAACACTTTTACTTTTTATAAATTTTAAGAAATACAAATTATTAATCCCATAAAAATGTATTTAAGTTATGGAAAGTACACTTATAAGTGATAGCGTTTTAGTATGCAATTATATTAACGGAAATGAGAAATCTTTAGAGGTTTTAATTTTACGACACAAACAACGAATTTTTAGTTTTATATTATCCAAAGTTTTAGACAGAGACTTGGCGGAAGATATCTTTCAAGATACTTTTATAAAAGTAATAAACACCTTAAAAAGAGGTGCTTATAATGAAGAAGGTAAATTTTTACCTTGGGTAATGCGTATTGCACACAATTTAATTATTGACCATTTTCGTCGTCAAAAAAGAATACCTACATTTAAAAATACCGACGAGTTTGATATTTTTTCAGTAATTAGTGATGATGTTTTAAATATAGAAAAGCAACTAATAAAAAATCAAATTTTAGAAGACGTAGCCAGTTTAGTTGAAGAATTACCAGATGACCAAAAAGAAGTATTGGTAATGCGCTTATTTAAAGATATGAGTTTTAAAGAAATTGCTGAAAATACAGATGTAAGTATTAATACAGCTCTAGGTAGAATGCGCTACGCTTTAATAAATTTAAGAAAATTAATAGAGAAACATCAAATTGTTTTGGTAAACTCATAATAAACAAAAAGTTTTGTCGTTATTACTGTATAAACCAGTACTGTATGATGAAACTTTACACTCAAAAGTCTTCTATGAAGAAGCAACCTAGACCTGAAACAATTCAATATTTAATCAATTACTCAAAGCAGTTACGAGTAATTAAAACCAACAAAAACTATATTGAATTAAATTTGAATTAATGTTCTTTTTAAACCCATTTTTTTAAAAAATGGGTTTTTTTGTGCTTTTAAAAATGAAGTAAAATATTTATACTAATAAAATTTTTATTTATTAGAATAAGTTCATGAAAAGATACTAATAAAGTTAGAAGTTTATTAGTATAAATTGATTGTATTATTAGTATAAAATTTAATTTTATACTAATGAATTTTAAAGGTTATAAAATAAAATACCGAACGCTAACAGGGTTCGGTATTTTATTAAAAATAGTTCAGGTTTAATAATATCTGCTTTTTTACACCAAATGTCGTTGTGCTTTGTATGATGAACGTACTAAAGCGCCACTTTCAACGTATTTAAAGCCCATTTTTTCACCAATTTCTTTGTACTTGGCAAATTGCTCAGGTGTAATAAATTCTTGAACAGGTAAATGTTTTTTACTTGGTTGTAAATACTGACCAATGGTTAAAATATCAACCTTGGCATTGGCTAAATCTTGCATCGTTTCAATAACTTCTGCTTCAGTTTCGCCCAAGCCAAGCATAATGCCAGATTTTGTTCTGCGTTGCCCTTGGTCTTTCATATATTTTAATACTTCTAAACTTCTATCATATTTAGCTTGTATACGCACTTCACGTGTTAAACGTCTTACGGTTTCTAAATTATGAGAAATTACTTCAGGAGCAACGGCTAATATTCTATCAATATTGGTGGTGTTTCCTTGAAAATCTGGAATTAAAGTTTCTAAAGTTGTTGTTGGATTTGCGCGTCTAATGGCATTAATGGTTTCTGCCCAAATTATGGAACCGCCATCTTTAATATCATCTCTATCAACCGATGTTATAACAGCGTGTTTAATATTCATTAATTTAATGGAACGCGCTACTTTTTCTGGCTCTTCCCAATCAACATTTTCTGGTCTTCCGGTTTTTACACCACAAAAACCACAAGAGCGTGTGCAAATATTTCCTAATATCATAAAGGTTGCTGTTCCTTCTGTCCAACATTCTCCCATATTAGGGCAACTTCCACTGGTACAAATAGTGTTTAGTTTATATTTATCTACAACACCTCTAAGTTCTGTATATTTTTTACCAACGGGTAATTTAACACGTAACCATTTTGGTTTGTGAATTGTATTTGGTGATTCTATAGTTTCTTTAGTCATTATAGTAATAATTGACTGCAAAAATACAAAGAATTTATAAACTTGAAAGATACCAACCGCTAAAACCAATTAAAAAAACAATACCAATGTAGCTTAGCACTTTAAATTGCAGCGTTGGTCTCCAGGCTTGCGGTGTGTTTTTACCTGAAATTAAAATAAAATTGATGATGGCAAAAAAAGGCGCTGTTAAAAAAGATAACACGGTAGCAATTTTAATTAAAACACCCATTTCACTCATAAAAAATAACAAAATAGCAATGGTTCCTATGGCTAAAAAACTAATCCAAAACCAATAGGCATGTTTAAAATTTTTGTTTGAAAGTAATTCTAGTGTTTTAGTCATTGCGCGTGGCGATGCATCTAAGGTTGTAATAGTGGTGCTAAACATAGTTGTAAATGCTGCAGCAGCAATAAAAATATACATTCCATCACCTAAAGTTTTAGTGTATAAATTTATTAACTGTTGCGAAAAAACAACGGCGCTATTGCTAAAGGTTTCATTTGTGTGGTACATAACTAATGCACCTAATGCCACAAAGAAAATACCAATAATTAAAGCTCCAATAAAACCTATATTGAAATCGAAAATAGCTTGTTGAGTATTAAATTCACAGCTTTTATCTTTTTGTTTTTCAATAGCCCATAGCGATTGCCAAATAGAAACATCTAGCGGTGCAGGCATCCATCCTAAAAAAGCAATTAAAAAACCAACTTCTATTGTTCCTTTGGGTAAAATTTGCGCGTAGTTAATGGTGGTTTCTGAGTTGATACTGGCTACAATTAAGGCAATGATAGTACTAATAGTTAGGGTGATAATGATTAATTTCATTAAATTATCTAAAAGTTTATATTTTCCAATCACTAATAGGATGAAACAAATAAAAGTGATAATCACACTCCAAATAACGGGATTTGTAGTGATTCCAAATAAATTAGCAGCTAACCCAGCAGTAACTATAGTTACAGCAGCCTGAATGGTAAACATGGTAGCTAAATTTAAAATAAAATAGGCGAGTAGTACACCGTTGCCTAATTTTTTATAGCCATCTAATAAACTTTCTCCAGTAGCAGTGGCATACCGTGGGCCTATTTGAAAAAAAGGATATTTTACAATATGAATTAACACCAAAGCCCATATTAATCCAAAGCCAAAATCAGCGCCAGCTCGGGTAGATTGTACTAAATGTGAAACACCAATAGCAGCACCTGCAAACAATAAACCAGGACCCAGTTTATGAAGCCAATGTGTGCGTTTTGCAATCAATTGTCAGAAGGATTTTGAATAATTTCAGCCAATAATTTTTTGGCGCGTAATAATTTTACTTTTATGTTACTCATTGGTTCGTTCAATTTTTCGGCCATTTCTTTGTAACTCATTTCTCTAAAATAACGCAAATTAATAATTTCTTGATGATGAGGTTTTAACTGTTTTAAATAATGCAGTAATTGTGCTAAATTTTGATCTATAATTAATTGATCTTCGGCAGAAGGTGTTTCATCAAAAATTTTATAGGCTTCAGATTCTTTTTTATTGATTGAAATTGTATTGGTACGTTCTTTTCGTAAATGATCAATAAAAATATTTTTTGAAATTGAAATTAACCAGGTTTTAAAATTGTACCGATTATTGTATAAATGAATTTTATCAAAAGCTTTAGAAAAAGTTTTAATGGTAATATCTTCAGCTTCATCTTCATCGCCAGTTTTTGAAAACTGAAAACGATACACATCACTCCAATACGTGTTTAATAATGTGTTAAAAGCCTTTTGATCGTCCTTTTTTGCTTTTTCAATTAAGTCGGCAATATCAATATTTTTATTTACCAATGGTGAGGTTTTGAAATCGTATTTTTTATAAAGATAAACAATTGTACGAATATCAAAAATATTTCAAGCAAAGGAGTTAAAATTACCAAGTCATTTTCATTTAATTTTTTTGCCGAAAATCCAATTACCAAGTTTTGAATTAAAAAGCGTGTAAAAATTAAGGAAGCTACAATAATCCAGTTAAAAAGAAATGCTATTAAAACAATACTTAATAACCAAAATAATAGTTGTGAACTATAAAATAACCCTAATAAAAATTTATGAACTGGTTTGTAATGTGTTGCTGTTGACACATGTCTTCTTTTTTGAAGTATCCAGTTTTTAAAGGTTGTTTTTGGTTTAGATTCTGTAAAACTATTTGCTGAAAAACAGTTGGTTGTGTTATTTTTTGTAGCAACTTGGTTGATAAATAAATCATCATCCCCCGATTTAATTTTAATATGATCGGCAAAACCGTTGACACTAAAAAATAAAGATTTGGTATAGGCTAAATTACGACCAACACCCATATACGGACTTCCAATTTTTGCAAAAGAAAAATATTGAATGGCGGTTAAAAGTGTTTCAAACCGAATTAATTTATTAAGGAATGATTTTTTAACTTTTGTGTATGCTCCATAGCCTAAAACAATGTCTTTTTCAGAAAAATGTTGTGTCATTTCAGAAATCCAATGTTCAGAAACTGGTTTGCAATCGGCATCAGAAAACAATAAATGCTCGTTGGATGCAGCTTTTATACCTAAGGTTAAAGCATATTTTTTACTTCCCCAAAATTGTTCATTTTCTTTGACATCAACAATTTTAATTTTTGTAGGATATTGCTGATGAAATTCTTTCATTATTTCTAAAGTTTTATCTCTAGAGCGGTCGTTAATAAGTACTAATTCAAAATTAGGATACGATTGGTTAATGAAATGAGGAAGATGTTTTTTTAAATTTTTAGCTTCGTTTTTAGCGCAAATAAGCACTGAAACAGGCTTATTAAATGCAGTGTTGGGTAATTTTCTTTTAGAAAAAGCAAATGCCCCAAAAATAAAAACATAAAAAATAAATTGAATACAAAATATTGCTATAAAAGCAATTAAAACGTATTCTAACATTGTTATTTATTTTCGCAATTTTCTGGTAATTTACCACAGTACCCACAAGGTTCACCTTCTTTATTTAAATGCGGATTTTGACTTGCACACGTACCAGCAAATTTCCCATCTTTTTTTGCCCATAACTTAATGGCAATACCAATAACACCTAAACCTAATAATACAATAGTTATTAAAAATATTTTCATGAGTGTAAAATTATGGTGCAAATATACTTATTTCTTAATGAAGGGTAAATACATTTATATTAAAAATTTCAATTATGAAATATGCAATACATTTTGTTAAATACCATCTAAAATATAGTTAAAATGTTAAATATTAGAAACTTTATTGGTTTTGTATTATAATATTTATTAAATTGCTATATGATTAGTGTTTAGGTTTTTAAAAAAATTCTTGTGGACTTTGCACCAACTAAAACTGGATAATTATTAAAATTGATTGAATTAATTAGACACTAATCATTTTAAACAAAAAAGACTCGTCATTTAAATGACGAGTCTTTGATTTTAGTAACTATTTTTTGTTAGCTGTTTTTAACTAATTCTTCTTGTACATTGTTAGGTACTAATTCAAAATTAGAGAATTTAGTGCTAAAACTTCCTCTACCTTGCGTTATAGAACGTAAGGTTGTTGAATATTTATACATTTCAGCTAATGGTGTTTTAGCTTTAATGGTTTGGTATTTTCCATCGCTATCCATTCCTAAAATAATAGCTCTTCTTGATTGTAAATCGGTCATAACATTACCCATTAATTCTTCCGGAACTTTTACAGATAATTCATGTATTGGTTCTAATAATTTAGGTTTTGCATTTAAAAAGGCTTCTTTAAAGGCATGTGCTCCGGCAATTTTAAATGAAATATCATTAGAGTCTACCGCATGCATTTTTCCATCAAAAAGCATAACTCTTATATCTCTTGCGTAAGAACCAGTTAAAGGTCCTTCTTCCATTACTTCTAAAATACCTTTTAAAACAGATGGTAAATAACGTGCATCAATAACACCACCTACTATACAATTATAAAAAACTAATTTTCCTCCCCACTCAAGTTTTACTTCTTCTTTACCACGAATGTTAAATCCTTCAGGTTCAGGCATTCCTTCAAAATAAGGTTCAATTTTAATATGAACTTCACCAAATTGTCCAGAACCACCAGATTGTTTTTTATGTTTGTAACTTGTTGTTGCAGAACGCTGTATGGTTTCTCTATAAGCAATTTTAGGTTGATCGAAAGCGGCTTTAATTCCGTAAACATTGTTTAAAGTCCAATCTATAGTAGCTAAGTGTAACTCACCTTGGCATGAAAGTATTAATTGTTTTAATTCTTTCATATATTTAATGGTCACTGTTGGATCTTGACTGTGTATTTTTTTAAGCGCATCACTTAATTTTTCTTCATCATTTTTGTCAACAGCAGTTACAGCTTTTGTAATTCTTGGTTCAGGATAAACAATTGGTTTAATTGTAATGTCTGATCCTTTTACTCTTAATGTATCGTTGGTTTCAGTATATTTTAATTTTAGGGTGGCACCTATGTCACCAGCACTTAGTTTTTCAACCTGATCACGATTTTTTCCATCCATAATGTATAATTGATTTAAAATTTCAATTTCTTCATTTCTGGAATTTTCTAATTTATCATTTTGTTTAACTTCACCTGATTTTACTTTAAAGAAACTTATTTGACCTAAGTTTGGTTCGTATAAAGTTTTAAAAACAAATAATGCGGTTGGTGCATCATTTTTGCATTCTACAGTTTTTCCTTCAACACTTTGTTCAGGTTTTAAATCGGCTGCAGACGGCGCTACATTATCAATAAAGCCCATTAAACGGCCACTACCCATATCTTTTAACGCTGAGATGCAGAATACAGGAAATAATTCATGGTTTAACATTCCTTTTTTAATTCCTTCGCGCATTTCATCTTCATTTAATGTACCTTGATCAAAATACAATTCCATTAAAGCTTCATCATTTTCAGCAGCTTTTTCAACCAATTCATTATGTAATTCGTTGGCTACATCTTTTTGATTGTCAGGAATCTCTAACTTTTCAGGTTTTCCTCCTTCAGGACCAAATTTGTACATTTTCATTTTTAGCACATCAATAATACATTGTGCGCCATCAACAACTAATGGGTACTGTATTTTTACTGCATTATTACCTATAAGGTTTACGATACTTTTATAACATTCATCAAAATCTGTATTTGGATTGTCTATTTGATTTATTACAAACAATGTAGGTTTTGAATATTTATCAACATAATTCCAAATTATTTCCGTTCCTACTTCAACACCGTGTTGTCCATTAATTACAGTCACTATAGAATCTGCAACACGCATTGTTGATGCAATTTCACCTATAAAATCGTCTAATCCTGGAGTATCTAAAATGTTTATTTTGTAGTTGCGCCACTCTGTATGAAGCGGTGTGGCAAAAATGGAAGTTTCTCTTTCTTGTTCTATTTCGTGATAGTCAGAAACAGTGTTTTTGTTTTCTACACTACCACGACGGTTGACTAATCCAGCTTCAAAGAGCATTGTTTCGGCCAATGTAGTTTTACCACTTTTATTGGCTCCTACAAAGGCCACATTTTTAATGTGTTTATCATCGTATATTTTCATAATGTAATAATTTTATATAAAAGGTTCTATAAAGTTACAAACTTTTTTAGTTAAAAATATGACTTATGTTAGGGTTTTTTTGAAAGAGTTTTTATATATCTAAATATTTAAAAACTATAAAAAATTACAATTCATCCTAAAAAAAATACAATTCGGTAATTTTAAATTTTACAATCTGTTTTTTACCTGCATTTTTGGACTGTAAAATAAATTATGAATTTAAAAAAACATTTAAGATGCAACAAGTAATTTTAACCTTAGTATTTGTGTTTTCTTCACTATTAATTTCTAATGCGCAAGAAAGTAACACTGAAAAATTTGGAACTATAAAAGTTTCAGTACCAAACGTATTAAATAATAATGGCACTGTACATTTTGCAATTTTTACTAAAGAAAATTTTAGAATGCAGCCATTATTTAGTAAAGTGGCTAGTATTGAAAACGGAGTAAGTACCGCAACTTTTGATACTGTTCCAATAGGTGAATATGCTATAATTTGTTTTCATGATGAAAACGAAAACAATAAACTAGATTTTGAAATTAACGGAATGCCGAAAGAAAGTTATGGTACATCTAATAACCCTTTTAATTTTGGCCCTCCACAATTTGAAGACGCCAAGTTTATTGTAGGTGAGGAAGCTTTAACTTTAGAAATTAAATTTTAAATTGCAGTTACATTTTAGAGATACATTTTTATGAAAACCAATTTCAAATACTTAATTAAAATTTCATTAATACTTACCGCTGTAATATTTGTTATTGAACGTTTATTTAGCGCTGATGGATTTAATTTGACAATGAATGAGTTATTAAAAGTATTGGGAATTCATTTTATGTATGCTTTTACTTTAACAGCTATTAATGCCTATTTATTCTATTTTTTAGATAAAAAATTGAATTGGAAAGACCATGCAAAACAACGGTTAATTTATGGTGCTATTGGTTCAGTTTTGGCAACAATGGTTGGACTAGTTGTATTACGATTTGTAACAATTGTAATTATTTCAGGAGAACCAACAACATCATTTTTTAACGATCCGTATGCAGTAAATTACTATGTATTTAGTTTAGTAATTACATTACTTGTAATTTTAGTTTTTCATGCCATATTTTTTTACAAAGCATTAACTGAAAACAAAGTAAAGGAACAACAAATAGTTGCAAAAACAGAAACCGCAAAATATGAATCGTTAAAAAGTCAGATTGATCCACACTTTTTATTTAACAGTTTAAATGTGTTAACATCACTGATAGGTGAAAATCCGAAGCAAGCAGAAAAGTTTACCACGAAACTTTCTAAAGTTTACAGGTATGTTTTAGAGCAAAAAAGTAAAGATTTAATTGAATTAGACGAAGAATTACAGTTTGCAAAAACGTATATGGAATTGTTGAAAATGCGTTTTGAAAATGCGGTAACATTTCAAATTCCTGAAAAATCTAGTAATGCAGAATTAAAAATTATTCCACTATCATTACAGCTATTATTAGAAAATACAATTAAACACAATGTTGTTTCTGAAGAAAACCCATTAACGGTTAAAATTGAAGAAAAAGAAGGATATTTAGTAGTTACCAATAATTTTAACCCAAAAGCAATTTTAGAAAAAGGCACTAAAGTTGGGTTACAAAATATAGTGGATAGATATCATTTATTAACATTAAAAAAGGTAGAAATTATTAAAACTTCAGAAAGTTTTATTGTAAAACTACCCTTATTAACTCAAAAAACAAGTATTATGAAAACAACTGAAATACAAGAAAATAGCAAATATTTAAGAGCAGTTGAACGTGTAGAAGAAATTAAAGGCTTTTACTCAAGTTTAATAGCTTATTGTATTGTTATTCCTATTCTAATATATATAAATTTAACCTATGTGCCACAATTTCATTGGTTTTGGTTTCCTGCAATGGGTTGGGGTTTAGGATTAACATTTCATGGATTTAAAGCTTTTGCATACAATCCTTTTTTAGGAAAGAATTGGGAAGAACGTAAAATACAACAGTTTATGGATGAAGATAAAAAGCAATATTGGGAGTAATATATAAAACAAAAAATTAAAATTAAATAATTAATTTAAAACATATAAAAAATGCAAAAGCAATATACACAAGAAGAAAAATATATTAGAGCAAAGAAAAAAGTTGATAATATAAAAGGGTTTTATGCTAATTTATTAGCATACTGTTTAGTAATTCCTTTTCTGTTCTTTATAAATTACATGACTTCACCAGGATATTACTGGTTTTGGTGGCCAATGTTTGGCTGGGGAATAGGCCTTGGCTTTCACGCATTTGGTGTTTTTGGAAACAATTTAATTTTTGGAAAAGATTGGGAAGAAAGGAAAATTAGAGAAATAATGGATCAAGATAAATATTAAAAAAATAGCACATGGAAAATTCAAATTTAGAAGAACAAAAATATATTAGAGCCAAAAAAAGAGTAAAAGCAATTAAAGGATTTTATGTGCATTTAACGGTATATATTTTGGTAAATGCATTTTTAATTGCAACTAGAGTATTTACTGAAGGAGAATTTAATAACTTTTGGCAATGGCAAACATATAATACTGCAATTTTTTGGGGCATCGGAATTCTTTTTCATGCATTTAATGTATTTGGAATGAAATTTTTATTAGGTAAAAATTGGGAAGAAAAAAAGATTAAGGAAATAATGGATAATGATAAACGCGATTTGTGGGAGTAATTTAATAAGACCAAAAAAGGTAGCTTTATTAAGAACAATGCTTATTTTTATAACCAGTTATTTTTTAATTAAATGAATTTCAATAACCAAAATTAAATGAACGTAGTAATTATAGAAGATGAAAAACCTGCTGCAAGAAGATTAAGCAGGATGCTGAATGAATTTGGAATTGAACCATTAACAATGCTTCACTCAGTAGAAGAAGCAGTAAATTGGTTTAGTACTCATGAACATCCCGATTTGCTTTTTTTAGACATTCAACTATCCGATGGTTTATCATTTGAAATTTTTGATGAAGTAGAAATTAAAAGCGCTATAATCTTTACCACTGCGTATGATGAATATGCTTTAAAAGCCTTTAAATTAAACAGTGTAGATTATTTATTAAAACCAATTGATTCTGATGAGTTAGAAAATGCCATAGATCAATTTAAAAAACTACAAGCATCGGCCACTAATACAAATTTTGATTTAGAACAATTAAAATTGCTCATTTCGCCTTTACAAAAATTCTATAAAAAACGTTTTACAGTAAAAATTGGGCAACACTTAAAAATGATAGCTGTTGAAACTATAGAGTGTTTTTACAGTGAAAATAAAGCAACTCAAATACACACTATTGATAATAGGAATTATTTAATTGAAGACACTTTAGATACTTTAGAAAACAATTTAAATCCAGAGTTATTTTTTAGAGTAAGCAGAAAGTATTTTGTAAATATAAATGCGATAAAAGATATTATTTCATACTCAAACAGTAGGCTAAAAATTATCTTAAATACTTTTACTGAATCTGAAATTATTGTAAGCAGAGAGCGTGTAAAAGATTTTAAAAATTGGATTGCTTAAAATAAATTATGAAAGCCATAAAATCACGCCGAACATTCATTAAAAAAACAGCTACAGCAGCAGCGTATATTCCATTTTTAAATTTTCAAACAAGTATGTGGGCTGAAAATTCTATTGAAAACGAACTAAATATCCATATTTTTTCAAAACACTTTCAATTTTTAGAGTATAAATCGGTAGGTGAAAAAACTGCAGAGTTAGGTTTTGCAGGAGTAGATTTAACCGTTAGAAAAGGTGGTCATGTATTGCCAGAGTTTGTTAAAAGAGATTTACCAATTGCTGTAGATGCTATTAAAAAAGGAGGTTCCCAATGTATTATGATGGTAACTGATATTAAAAGTGCTGAAAATGAATTAGCTATTGATGTTTTAGAAACAGCGTCTAAATTAGGTATTCAATATTACAGATCTAATTGGTTTAAATATTCAGAAGAAGGAAATATTGAAGAGGAACTTTTAAAATATCAACAACAAGTCACTGGACTAAGTAACATTAATAAAGAGTTAGGGATTGTGGGTTGCTATCAAAATCATGCAGGAAAATACGTAGGTTCGTCTATTTGGGAAGTGAAAAAATTATTAGAGTTTGTTGATTCAGCTTATTTTGGAAGTCAATATGATATTAGACATGCTATGGTTGAAGGAGGGCTTTCTTGGGAAAATGGGTTGAAATTGATAAAAAATAATATCAAAACAATTGTTTTAAAAGATTTTAAATGGAGTAAGATAAACGGTGCTTGGTCTGTAGTTAATACGCCAATTGGCGAAGGAATGGTAGATTTTGACACCTATTTTAAATTATTAAAAAAATACCATATAAATGTACCAGTTTCTTTACATATTGAGTATGATTTGGGAACTGAAAATTTTGATCGTTTAACAAGTGCGGAACAAGAGAACTTAATGTATAAAGCCATGCGAAAAGATGTGGCAACTATTAAAAAATTATGGAGTAAAGCCTAACAGATTATTATTTAGTTTGTTACATAAAAAAATACGGATGAAATACAGTTTGTATATCAAAAATAAAACGCAATTTATAAACTTCGCTACATTTTTAGTTTAAAAAAGTACAAATGCTTCATTTTCTTTTTGTTAATTAAAAAAAATCACTAAATTTGCACGCCTTTTTACGATAACAGATTTAAAAAGGAGTTAAAGGAAAAAATATATAAATAATCTCTTGAAGTTATAGTCGTTTAAAAATCTGAATAACAACAAGATACAAATTTTTATCATCAGCACATATGTCTGAAGAAACAAAAAAAACTGAAGAGCAAGTACCAGCTACTGAAGTAAAACAAACAGAGGCAACAGCCGAAAAAGCAACAGAAAAAGTAGCAGAAGCTCCTAAAGTTGAAAAAGTAAACCCAGAAGAATTTTTAGCTAATTTTAATTGGCATAAATACGAAGAAGGTATTGATTTAATTGACGAAGAAAACATTAAAGCATTTGAAGCTGCCTTAGATGGCACTTTAGGTTTAGTGAGTGAGCGTGAAGTAATTGAAGGATTAGTTGTAAGAAAAACTGATCGTGAAGCAATTATTGATATCAATTCAAAATCTGAAGGTGTTATTTCGTTAAACGAATTTCGTTACAATCCTAACTTAAAAGTTGGAGATAAAGTAGAAGTTTTAGTAGACAAAAGAGAAGATAGTACTGGTCAATTAGTATTATCACACAAAAAAGCAAGAGTTATTAAAGCTTGGGATCGTGTTAACGCAGCTCACGAAAGTGGAGAGGTTGTTAATGGTTTCGTAAAATGTAGAACTCGTGGTGGTATGATTGTAGATGTTTTTGGAATTGAAGCATTCTTACCAGGTTCTCAAATTGATGTAAAACCAATTAGAGATTACGATCAATATGTAGAAAAAACAATGGAATTTAAAGTTGTGAAAGTAAATCACGAATTTAAAAACGTTGTGGTATCTCACAAAGCACTTATTGAAGCTGATATTGAAGTTCAAAAGAAAGAAATTATTGGTAAATTAGAAAAAGGACAAGTATTAGAAGGTGTTGTTAAAAACATTACTTCATACGGTGTATTTGTTGATTTAGGTGGTGTAGACGGTTTAGTTCACATTACAGATTTATCATGGTCAAGAATCAATCACCCAAGTGAAGTGGTTGAATTAGATCAAACATTAAACGTAGTAATTCTTGATTTTGATGATGAGAAAACAAGAATTCAATTAGGTTTAAAACAATTAAACGCGCACCCTTGGGAAGCATTAGATGCTAACATTAAAGTAGGTGACACAGTAAAAGGAAAAGTAGTTGTACTTGCAGATTACGGTGCATTTATTGAAGTAGCACAAGGAGTAGAAGGTTTAATTCACGTTTCTGAAATGTCATGGTCAACACATTTACGTTCTGCACAAGATTTCGTATCTGTAGGTGACGAAGTTGAAGCGCAAGTTTTAACTTTAGATAGAGAAGAACGCAAAATGAGTTTAGGTATTAAACAATTACATCCAGATCCTTGGACAAACATTGCTGAGAAATATCCAGTAGGTTCAACCCACGAAGGAACTGTACGTAACTATACTAACTTTGGTGTATTTGTTGAATTAGAAGAAGGAATTGACGGGTTAGTATATATTTCTGATTTATCTTGGACTAAGAAAATTAAGCATCCATCAGATTTTGTATCTGTAGGTGATAAATTAGAAGTTCAAGTTTTAGAATTAGATGTTGAAGGACGTAAATTAAACTTAGGTCACAAACATACTACTGATAATCCTTGGGATGGTCACGAAGAAACTTATACTATTGATTCTGTTCATACAGGTGTTGTAAAAGACAAAAGTGATAAAGGTTTAATTGTAACATTAGAAAATGGTGTTGAGGCTTTTGTACCAAGTCGTTTTATTACTAAAGAAGACGGAACGAAACTAGCTAAAGGAGATACAGCTGAATTTAAAGTGTTAGAATTTAACAAAGAATTTAGAAGAGTTGTAGCTTCACATACTTCAATATTTAAAGAACAAGAAGAGAAAAATGTAAAAACAGTACAACAAAAAAATGCTGATTCTGCAGAAAAAACTACACTTGGTGATTTAAATGAAGATTTATTAGCGTTGAAGAAAAAAATGGAAAAAAAGAATAAATAATTCTTCATTCATTTTATAATATATAAAAAGCTGTATCATTTGATACAGCTTTTTTTTTCGCTATTACAACTAGAAAATTTATCTTTGTCCAACTAAATTTTAGCTATGTCTTTAATAAAATCAATATCAGGAATACGAGGAACAATAGGAGGGAAAACAAATGATAATTTAACTCCAATAGATACCGTAAAATTTGCTGCAGCTTATGGAATGTGGCTTAAAAAACAATCAAAAAAAGAAAACTTAACAGTTATTATTGGCCGAGATGCACGTATATCGGGTAAAATGGTCAGTAGTTTGGTAAGTAATACCCTTGTAGGTTTAGGAATAAATGTTGTAGATATAGGATTATCAACTACTCCAACAGTAGAATTAGCAGTAGTTTTAGACAAAGCCGATGGCGGAATCATTATCACAGCTAGTCATAATCCAAAACAATGGAATGCGTTAAAATTATTAAATGCTAAAGGTGAGTTTTTAAATGCAGCTGCAGGTGAAGAAGTTTTAAATATAGCAGCAACTGATGCTTATGTTTTTTCTGAAGTTGATGAATTAGGAACGTATGATAGAAAGAAAAACTATATTGAAAAACATATCCAAGAAGTTTTAAATTTAAAATTGGTTGATGTAGAAGCTATTAAAAAAGCCAATTTTAAAGTAGTGGTAGATGCTGTGAATTCAACAGGAGGCATTGCAATTCCAGCCTTATTAAAAGAATTAAATGTGGAATGTGTTGAGTTATATTGTACACCAAACGGACAATTCCCTCACAATCCAGAACCTTTAAAAGAACATTTAACTGACATTTCAGCACTAGTAGTGAAAGAAAAAGCCGATTTTGGAATTGTGGTAGATCCAGATGTTGACAGATTAGCATTAATTTGCGAAGATGGTTCTATGTTTGGTGAAGAATATACATTGGTTGCTTGTGCAGATTATGTTTTAGGAAAAACGCCAGGTAATACGGTTTCAAACCTTTCGTCATCTAGAGCATTGCGCGATATTACAGAAAAACATGGAGGCAACTACCAAGCAAGTGCTGTTGGAGAAGTAAATGTAGTAGAATTAATGAAAACTTCAAATGCTATAATTGGAGGCGAAGGAAATGGTGGTATTATTTATCCAGAGTCGCATTACGGAAGAGATTCATTGGTTGGAGTTGCTTTATTTTTATCGCATTTAGCCAATTTAAAAATGTCTTGTAAACAATTGCGTGATAGTTATCCAAGTTATTTTATGAGTAAAAATAAAATAGAATTAACAGCGGATATTGATGTAGACGATATTCTTAAAAAAATGGCTTCCAACTATAAAAATGAAGACGTAATTACTGTTGATGGTGTTAAAATTAACTTCAAAAGTGAATGGGTACATTTAAGAAAATCGAACACAGAACCAATTATTAGAATATATACAGAAAGCACTTCACAAAAAGATGCAGATGCTTTGGCAATTAGAGTTATAGATGAAATTAAAGCAATTATTTAATACTATGAAAAAAATATTTTTAGCCGTTGTATTCTTGAGTTCCATCATGGTTTTTTCTCAAGAAACTAACTATAATGATGCTGGTCCAAATAAAGGAAAGTTTTTTGCGTTTTGGGGATGGAATAGAGGGCATTTTTCACGATCTGACATTACTTTTAAAGGCGATAATTATAATTTTATTTTAAGTGATGTGGCTGCCAAGGACAAACCTAAACCTTTTGGAATTTATTATTTTAAAATTGATGAGGTTACAATTCCACAAACTAATTTTAGAATTGGTTATTTTATTAAAGAAAATTATACTATTTCTTTAGGAGTAGACCATATGAAATATGTGATGAAAAATGATCAAACAGTAAAAATTAATGGAACTATTAATTTGGGTGGAGATTTTGACGGAACGTATTCAAACGATGATATTGTTTTAACAGAAGATTTTTTATTATTTGAACATACTGATGGCTTGAATTATGTAAATGCTGAGTTTAGCAGATTTGATAATTTAGATAATTGGTTAAAATTTAAAGTAAAAAATATTGATATTAATTTAACCGAAGGTGTTGGGGTTGGAATATTATATCCAAAAACAAATACTACTTTATTGGGTAAAGAGCGTTATGATGAATTTCATGTTTCTGGTTACGGAGTTTCTGCACACGCTGGTTTAAATATCACATTTTTTAAACACTTTTTTATTCAATCAAATTTAAAAGTGGGCTATATTAATATGCAAGATATTAGAACAACTGCAAATAAAAGTGACTCTGCATCGCAGCATTTTACTTTTTTAGAAAACATGTATGTTTTGGGTGCTAGATTTGGTATTTAATAAGTTTACATAAAATAAATATAAAAAGAGGTTATTTAAAAAGTATTGAAAATTGTTATTCTGAATTTAATTCAGAATCTTATTATACTGGTTATTAATTGGTATGCGAACCTGAAACAAGTTTAGGTTGACGGGAAATATCACTTTTTAGATAGCCTATTTTATGACACTTTAGGTGCTTTATCTTTATGTTTAAAACGGCGGTGTGTCCAAAAATAATATTCTGGCTGATTTTTAATTTGTTGCTCAACTTTATCTAAAAAAATATCGGTCAACGCGTAATCTGGAAATTTTTTGGCTTCATTGGTAATTAAGCTAAAAGTAGTTTCGTAATATCCTCTTTTAATTTTTTTTACATCCATAAAAACCATATTCATATCAAATCTTTTGGCTAACATTTCAGCTCCTGTATGAATAGGAACTTTTACGCCTAAAAATTCACGCCAATAAAATGTTTTTTTAAGTTGAGGTGATTGATCGCTTAGCAAACCATACATTGCCTGAATTTTATTTATTTGATTGTGCTGTATTTCACCAACAACTTTAGCGGTTTGAATTAGATTTGTGCCAAATTTTGCTCTAGATTTTAGTACTTTATTGTTAAAATACGGATTGCTTACTTTTGTGTAAGCTGCATATCCTTTGTAATCTACAAAAGAGTCTAAACTCATAATCCATTCCCAATTTGCATAATGTGATCCTACTAAAATTACGCTTTTCCCATCTTTATATAAATCATCAAAAAATTGAATGTTAGGAAATTTATAACGTTTATAAACTTCTTCTTTTGAAACGGTAAACGATTTAATCATTTCAATAAAAATATCTACAAAATGATGGTAAAACTGCTTGCTAAGTTTTATATTTTCTTTTAAAGAATTTTCAGGAAAGGCTAAATTTAAATTGTTTAAAACTACTTTTTTTCTATAGCCAATTACGTAGTAAATTAACGCATAAACGCCATCAGAAATAATATATAAAACCTTAAAAGGAAGTATTGAAAATAACCAAACAATTGGATATACGAGGATGTAAATTATAAAATTTGTCATAGGAGGCTACAAATATCGAATAAATTTTTTATTTGGCACTTTATTATTTTTATAGATTAAATTTTTTAAGAAAGTGAATTGATTAACGTTATAAAAATAAGATAAATTTATAAAGTTGTTTTAATAAAATAACTGAAATAGAATGTTTTATGATACTTAAAATATAAGTTAAAAACTACTTAAAACACAAACCAAATGTTAGCCAAAGTTGTTTAGTTCTGTTTTTCTGGCATCAGCTATTATTTTAGTTGGATATTTATATAATTCTAGAATTTTGATTGCATTTCGAGTCTTTAATTTTCCTTCTTTTAATTTATGATCAAATATTAATTGCTCATTTTCTATAAACTCACTAAAATGAAATAATTCATAATTTTCTTTCACTAATAAGTCTGTTAATTCAATATCGTGAGTTGATACTAAAACGATATGGTTTTTTTTATTTAAAAAAGATAAAATTGCTTTTCCTCCAGAAATTCTTTCAACTGTATTAGTTCCTTTAAAAATTTCATCAAGTATAAATAAACAAGGATGTTCATCATTTGAAGCCTCAATTAATTCTTTAATAGTTAAAACTTCTTTTAAATAATAACTAGTGTCATCAAGCAAATCATCCGATATTCTAATAGAAGAATAAACTTTTATAAATGGAGCAACAAATTCTTTTGCGAAACAAATATTTAAAGTTTGTGCTAAAATAGAATTTATAGCAATAGTTCTAATAAATGTTGTTTTTCCAGACATATTAGAGCCCGTTAACAGTAAACTTTTTTCAGAAAGATTGATATCATTTGCTATACAATTTTTAATTAAGGGATGTTTAATTTCTTTTGTATAAATAAGTTTTTCAGATGTGAATTTTGGGTTACAATATTCTAACGTATCTGATTTTAGTGAAGCAACAGAAATTGCAGCATCAATTTCTCCAATAAATTGAAAAAGTTTATCAATGTTTTCTTTTTCTTTTGATATAGCATCAATAAAGTTATAAAAAACAATATATTCAATCATAAATTGAATTTTTAACAATTCAATTAGTAACCAAAAAAGTAAAGCATATTCATTGGTTAATTGATTTTCAAAGGCTACAAATTCTGTTTTATTCTGAATTTTACTTACTTGTTTAATAAATGATAAATCAGAAAAATGTTGTTTAATTTCATTAAAAGACGAAAGTTCTTTACTTACTTTTAAAGCTTTTGTAAGTTGACCTACAGCACTAATGTAATAAGTGACATTTTCTTTGTTTTTATAATGGAAGATTGTATTAATAAAAAATAGTGGCACTAAAAAAAGAAAAAATATTGGATTTAAAAAACCTATAATTATTAATAATAATGAAGTGAAAGATGAAGCATAAATATATTTTAAATAGCTAGGTTTATCAATGGGTTTATCATTAATAAGTTTTTCTAAATCATAAGAGTTTTGGGTATTTAATTTTGATAAAACCAATTGACAATTAAGTCTTAATTTTCCATTGTTTAAAAATAAGTTAGTTAAAGATTCAAATTTTTTTAATTTTTCAATCGTTTCAATGGTTCTTATTTTAAAATAAAGATATTGTTGCCCAATTTTTGAAGAAGTCCTGTCAATAAATTTAAAAAGCTCATCAATATCTAAATCTACACTTGTTCTTTCAGAAATTTGGTGATAGAATTGATTTTTTCGAAAATTATTCTCAAAGTATTGTTTAATTACATAAAAATTAAAATACTCATTTTCTTTCTGTTTTCCCCAATTTTTTTGAAGTGTTACTTTTAAATCTTTAAATCTTTTTTTTCTGTAATAATTGTTTATTAAAAAAATTAAAACCAGAACAGCAATTATTCCTAAAAACCAATTCATATTTTTTCTTATTCACTAATTTTGGTTAACAGTTTCAGCAATCATGTATGTTTGGAAAATATTAAAGATTTTCCGCTTTTGAAATCAAGCAGGATAAATATACAATTAACTTTTAATTAAAAGAAAAGCCACGCTTAGTTATAATTTGTTTGCAGTAAATTTTAATTATCTGTTTTATCTTTTAATATATTTTTGATAATTAAATAAGTTGGGAAACACATTATGAGTAATATTCCTATTAGTTTAGAAATGTTTGTCATTTCAAATCTCCCAGATTTCCATTTCATATGTTGAGTTAATGTTTCCTCAAATTTAAATCCACTATACAGGAATAAAATAATTAGGCAAAAAATTACAAGTAAAAATATCCAATTCAGTTTTGAATTTTTCATTTTCAAGCGTTATTAAATTTGGTTTTGCAATTCATTTCACATTTAAATCCATAAAATATGTAACAATAGTAATGCTTTTCTGTCATATAGTTAGTTAAACACAAAAAAAACACTAGAATATGCGCAATTTTTTAAAATCAATGAAATATAAATTTAATCAATTTTATCAATGTGAATTAAAAACTTTTAATAAGATACTTGGTACTAAATAAATTCGTTATCCTTTCATTTCAAATTTTCGTGAAAGTATTTCGCGTTGAATAGTAATGCTTGATGATTTTAATCACTTGTTGAAGCAAAAGGAGAATCCCTTTAATTGTATAATGGGTGCTTGAAAAGTTAGAATTTTGAATAGCTTTAAAGAGAAACCTGGGTCGATCTACAAGTAAACACAGACCAAGTAAATAATTAGATGTGTTGTGAAGGCAAAGTTTTTTTATAAATAAATTCTAATAAGAAACAAAATAGTATAATACCCGATGCAATTAAAACGCCCATTTTATTGTCTGAAAATTGTTGGATTAATAAAGTAATAAAGGCTATTAAACAGAGAATACTTGCCATTAAGTGTATCCATTTATTAGATTTCAATTCTTTGTGCTTTTTATATCCAATATAATTGACAATACTAAAAATCAACAGAAATCCAGCACTGCCAGCGGTTGAAATACTTTGTAAGTTGAATAAGTTTACTAAAATAATTGACAAGATTGCGGTTAAAGTAAAACCAATAGGTTTGCCCCAAAATTTATGACATAAATATTTTGGTAGTTCTTGGTCTTCCGCAATGTCATAATTTACCCTACCACTTCCTAATACTGTGGCATTAATAGCAGAAAAAGTGGAAATTAAAGCTGTAACAGTTATAATTGTAAAACCAATTTGTCCTAAAATAGGCTCTGCAGCTTTAGCAAGCACGTAATCTTGTGCATCTGCAATTTGCTTAAATGGCAAAGCACCTACTGTTACAATTGCTATTAATATGTATAATATAATTACAAACCCAACTGCAATAAAAAATGCCTTTTCAGTATTTTTTTCTCTGTCTTTTAAATCAGATATTGAATTGGCAATTAACTCAAAACCTTCATAAGCAACAAAAATTACCATACCTCCAGAAAGCAACAAAATAGGATTTTCCCAATTTTCAGGTGATAATTGATTAAGGTTTTCAGGGTTTTTAGAAAGTCCATAAAATCCAACGCCTATAAACGCAATTAAAATCAATAACTTTATTACTACGGAAAACGATTCTATTTTACTTACCAATTTTACACTTAAATAATTAATTATTAATGCAATGGTTAATATTGATGATTGGTAAATATGAATATCTAAACTCTTTGTACCCGTTAAAGAAATTAATTCAGCGCCATACGAACCAAACGCTGAGGCGTAAAGTGAAAGCATTACAATGTAGCTTATCCAAAGCAAGTTGTTAATTCCCCCTGAAAATATTCCATTTCCAAATTGATTATTTACAAATTCAACTGTACCACCATCTTGTGGATATTTTTTTGAAAGCTTTGCGTATGAGTATGCTGTTAATAAAGCGATGACTCCTGCAAATAAAAAGGCAATTGGTGTTCCTCCTTTAGCTAATGAAACAGCCAGCCCTAAAACTGCAAAAATTCCACCACCAACCATTCCACCAATTCCAATTGAAATAGCATCTTTAAGGCTAATTTTTCCGTTCATACACTAAAGATCAAACGACGATTTAGGTATTGCGTGAAACCCAACACTGTTAACAGCATCTTCTATTTCCTTAACAGATACTATTGCTTTTGTATGAATGGTAAATTCTCTAGGAAATTTATCTTCGTCAATGATAACATCTTTAACTCCTGCTATATGTAAAATAGCATTTTTTATTTTCATTAAATCTTGATGATTTTTTGCGTTCGTTCCAAATATTTTTCCGCGATTATCTGGAATTACATTATCTGATTCTAAACTCATTTTTCTTAAATTTAATTATTATTAAATAGTGCAATTAGTTTGTAGTGTGGTTTAAACACCTAATTTAAAAAATAAAAACCGAATAAAAAATTTGCAAGTTTTTTAATAAGCAGGCTGGAACTAGCTATAAATTTTAAATGGTGTTAGCTGTAGGTTTTGATTATTTTATTTATTCTATCATTAATTTTAGACTGGATAGATTAAATAAGTTCTTTTTCTTTTAATAATTTTTTCAATTGAATATGATTTTCCCAGAATCTATCATTAATTTTTTTAATAACATCATCATATTCAGGGTGATTTTTTAAGGTTTTCATAAGTGGGTCTTTTTCAAGAAACAACAAAATCCAATACTGATAGTTATTTTTTGTTGCAAATATTTTTAATTGCTTAATGGCAAGATTAGGTTTTTTTTCATGTAAGTATTTCATTGCCAAACTCGCAGGTTGATATATAGATTGATCATTTTCACAATATGTTGAATACGCATTATAAAATTCTTCAGCTTGTTTAATAAGCCCCATTTTTTCATATACAATTCCTATTTTAAGATTTTCTTGTGGGTAAATATTTAAATCATTCTTATTTTTAATTGTTATAAACTTATTATAATAATAAAATGCACGATCATAATTTTCTTGGAAATAATAAAACTTTGCAACTTCCTGCATAATATCTATACGTGTAGTGTCTTTTTGCCATTCTTTTACTAAAGAATTTGTGGCCTTTTCCATATTTTGATCTTTAGCATATTTGATAAATATTTTTAAATATGGTGCATAATTATTATCGGGATTATAATCTAAAGATAAATTTATATATTTATGTGCTTGATCTACAAAGCCATTTTGGACAAAAGCATTACTCAGCGCTAAGTACATATAACTTTTAGTTATTGAATCATTTGCTTCAATATCCAGTTGCAAACCCATTAAAGCATATTTTAAATATTTACCTGTATCGGGAATAACACGCGAATATAAATCGGCAAGTATTTGAACCACAGAAGGTGAGTTGGGGTTATATTCTAATGCTTTTTCTAAATGCGGTACTGCCAACCGAAACTCATTAATATTAATATAATAAAGTGCCTTGGCTATTAGGCTTTCGGCAGATTTAGAATCATAAAGTAAAGCTTTATCTGCATAATTATTTATAATATCTGTGTATTGCTTTTTAGTTTGATTGATATCTAAGTAATAATATGATATAGCAAGTTTAGAGTATGCTAAAGCAAATTTAGGATCTAACGTAATTGCTTTTTCAAACAATAATATAGCCTCGTTTAATCCTTCTTTTGTTTCATTTTGAAATGGTACTAAGGCTTTAAGATAGAAATCGTATGCCTGTAGATTTTCAGTAGGTTTTTTATTAATTTGTTTTAATTCGTCTGGTGTTACAGTTGCTTTAATGGCTTCTGTAATTTTTTTAGCAACAGTATTTTGTAAATCAAATATATTTAACACTTTGTGTTTATATTGTTCAGTCCATATTGGTGTGTCATTTAATGCATCAATCAATTGTATATTCAATAAAACTTGGTCACCAATGCGTTGTCCACTTCCTTCAACTATGAAATTAACATTGAGTTCTTTTGCAATTTCTGAAATAGTTTTGTCTGTATTTCTATACTTTTCTACAGAAGTTCTACTTATCACTCGAAGATTTTTTATCTTTTGTAAGTTGTTTAAGGAAGACTCCATAAGTCCATTTACAAAATATAGATTAGTGGAATCGCTGCTCATATTTTTAAAAGGCAATATGGCAATAGATTTCTTAATGTTAATATTTTCTCTTTCAGTTTTGGGTGATATCTTTTGGAAAATCATGAATACTCCAATCACAACAATCAAAAATGTTAAGAAAGTGATTGGCAATTGATATTGTTTGAAAAAGCTTTTTTGTGTATTTTCATTATTTTCAAAATTACTATCATCTTTTATTGGTAATTCTTCAAAAACTTTTTTTCTTATTTCTCCAGGTGAATACCCATAATATTCTCTAAAGCATTTAATAAAGTAAGAATTATTTCCAAATCCAACTTGATAGGAAATTTCAGAAATAGTGAGTTCTGTTTGTTTTAATAGCTCCAATCCTTTTTGAAGACGAACTTGTCGTATAAATTGGCTTGCAGAAAGTTGAGTGTCTTTTTTGATTTTTCTTAACAAATTTGAACGACTCATGTTCATTATTTCAGCTAATTCTGAAACCCCAAATTGTTCATTAGAAATATTTTCTAAAACAACGGCTTCTACTTGTTCAATAAATTTTCCTTGATAAGAGATATTAGACATGTCATTTTGAATTAAATCAAAAGTAGAAAAATTTATTTAAATGATTTTCTGCTTATTGTTTAAATTTCTTTTGTTGAAAATTTGAATGTGAGTCATAATTAATACTTATGCTTCATAATTTTCATAAAGACAACAAACTTTATATAGATGGCTGCATAAATATTTATAGCTACTTCACTTAATATCACATCTTTGTGAAATAAAAAAGTATAAAATTAATCATTACAAATTTAAATTATGAAAACACTAAAAATGAACTCTTTTAAAACAACATTCGGAATTTTATTATTTACTATATTGTTAATAAGCGCATGCGAACAATCTGAAAAAAAGACAACTAAAAGTAATACTATTGAAATAAAAAAAACAGTCAATAAACCAAATGTAGATATTCATACAGCTGTTATATCAGGAAATCTTGAAGCGGTTAAACAACATATTGAAGCAGGAACTGATATTAATGAAAAAGAAGCAATGAGTGGTTCAACTCCATTAATGTCTGCAGCAACATTTAATAAACCAGAAATAGCCAAAGTACTTATTGATGCTCAGGCAAATTTGTCTATAAAAAACAACGATGGTGGAACTGCCTTACATGCTGCTGCATTTTTTGGGCGCATAGAAATTGTACAAATGCTGATTGATGCTAAAGCTGACAAAACTATAAAAAACAATTTTGGAGCAACACCAAGAGAAACAGTAATGGGAGAGTTTGCCGATATGAAACCTATTTATGATATGCTTTCACAGCAATTAAAACCAATGGGTTTTGAACTTGATATGAATGAACTACAAAAAGCGCGTCCTGTTATTGCAATGATGTTACAATAAATAAAAAATAAAATGACAACAGAAAGAAGATACGATATTGATTGGTTAAGAGTGATTGCCATTGGTTTATTGCTTATTTATCATATAGCTATTATATTTCAACCATGGGCCATGTTCATAGGCTTTATGAGGAATGATGAATCGTTAGAGAGTCTATGGGTTCCATTGACGATGCTTAATGTTTGGCGAATTCCACTTTTGTTTTACGTGTCGGGAATGGGGTTATATTTTGCAATGAAAAAAAGAAACTGGAGTCAATTAATTGTTGAGCGAACGAAACGAATCCTTTTACCGTTTGTTTTCGGTATTTTGGTTGTCACTCCATTACATTTTTTAATTTTTCAGAAATACTATAATATGGCTTTGAGTTATTTTCCGCATATGGGTCATTTATGGTTTTTGGGTAATATTTTTGCTTATGTAATTTTACTTTCACCACTTTTATTCTATCTGAAAAGGCATGAAAATGGTAAATTCAAAAAAGTGCTTTCAAAAATAATGACTTATGCGATTGGACCTTTATCTGTTTCGGTATTTTTTATGCTGGAGTTAGTGTTAGTGAAACCACAATTATTTGAATTATATGCGCAAACTTGGCATGGATTTTTTATTGGCCTGCTTGCATTCTTTTTTGGCTATTTAGTTGTTTACACAGGAAAAACTTTTTGGCAAACGGTTTCAAAGTGGAAATGGTTATATATTACCATAGCAGCTGTTTTATTTACGCTTCGCTTAAAAGGTTTTGATGTAACATCAATTTATTACTTGAAAGCTATTGAATCTAATTGCTGGATATTTGGCGTTTTTGGTTTAGGATATCGTTATCTCAATAAACCAAGCAGCTTGCTAAGTTATTTGAGTCAGGCTGCATACCCAGTATATATTATTCATATGTTTGTCTTATACGCGGGTGCATTATTCATTTTACCACTGCAAATTCATCCAATGTTGAAATTTATAGCTATAACATTATTTGCGTTTGTTGCGTGTTACTTTATATATGAATTTATTCTGAGAAGAGTTAATATATTAAGACCATTATTTGGACTTAAATGGAAATTTAATACTGAAAAAAAGGCTAGCGAAATATCAAAACCTGTTGAATTAAACTAAAATAAATAAAATATTTATATTTGATTGATTTTCAGATATTAGTAAATAAAAATTAGATAAAAAAATGAAAGTAACAAAGAAACAAACAAAACAAATGTTTAGAATTGCATTGTTTGTTGGAACTATAATCTCCATGTTTTATGTACCATGGATTTTGGTAAGAGCGTGGATAACACCATTACCAAATACTGTTCAGGAACAATTAAATGCAGGAATTAAATACGGATTTGACGGAATGATTGTTTATGTTGACCAAGGTGGGAAAGCACCAGAGTACTATACAGCAGGCTGGCATGACCGAAAAAATGAAATACCAGCTTACCCACAAGCCTTATTCAAAATTGCCAGTATCACTAAGTTGTATGTAGCTGTTGCAACCACAAAATTAGTGAAAGAAGGACGTTTGTCTTTAGATGAAACACTCGCTCATTACTTTCCAGAGCTGGCTGGAAGAATTGAAAATTCAGATAAGATAACCTTGAGAATGATGGTACAACACAGAAGCGGTATTCCAAATTATGTAGACCATCCTAACTATTGGATAAAACCACCCCAAAATAGACAAGAAACTCTTGATTATGCGCTGGATTTACCAGCTGATTTTAAACCAAATGAAGATTATGGCTATTCAAATACTAATTATATGCTGATTGAGGACCTTATAGATAAAACCTTAGGGTATCCACATCAGCAATATATCAGGGAGAGAATATTGATACCACTTGGATTGAAACATACTTTTGGATCGCTTGAGGAAGTGAATATAAAAGACGTGATGAGTGGCTATTATGTAGGTATTGATAAAGATTTTAAAACTGAAAATACAGGTTTAATGTTAGCAACCGCAGAAGATGTGGGCAAATTTTTGAGAGCATTAAATGATGGCTCCGTATTTAATGAAGGGGAACAGGAAATCTATTCCTCAATTTACGTCTACAACCATACAGGTCTACTTCCAGGCTATCAGAGCATTGCAAAATACTACAAAGATATCGACACGATTGTTATTCAATTTAATAATACAACGAACTTTCATGGATATGACTGGAATTTAGCTGAGATAATTTATAACCGGATTGTGAAAATAGTGAGAAAGAAAAAACAAGTCTAATATTATTTAGTTTATGCAGTATACGGCAAAATTAGTTCCACAAATTTTTACTTTTCATGTAATATTTTATGATTTACACCACTAACTATAAAAAAAGATATTGAGCAACGATTTTTACAAAACATCCATTTTGCCATTTGCTGGAATAATTATAAAGTTATGCCGGGCATATACGAATTCACAGGAGGATTTTGAAGATTATTACCAAGAGGTTTGTTTACAGATTTGGAGGAGTAAAGAAAACTTTCGTGAGGAATCAGAATGGAGTACTTGGGTTTATCGTATTTCATTAAATGTTTGCCTGACTTTACTCAAGAAAAAGAAAAATAATGTTCAACACTTTGTATCAGATACAGTTCCAGCAGAAGAAACTGAAACTAATTATGCTTTTTCTGATGAATCTCTAAATCTATTATATGATGCTATTAGAAAGTTATCAGAAATAGACCGAGCGATTATTATGCTGTATTTAGAAGAAAAATCACAAAAGGAAATTGCTGATATTATAGGAACAAATTCCAACAACATTGGTGTGCGCGTAAAAAGAATTAAGGATAGATTAAAAAAAATATTAGATGGAAAAATCAATTGAAAATATATGGAAAGATGGTTTTTTAAAAAGTGATGTGCTAATTGCACCAAAAATTAATAACCTATACAATCAAAAATCTATTCACATTATAGATAGATTTAAAAGAATGTTTCGCATTAATTTAATTTTAATTATTGTATTCTCATTTCTGTTTTTAATTGTATCTTATTTTGTAGGAATACCTATTATGGGTGCTATATTTTTTATAAGTCTATTGGTGCTGGTTATTATTAATAAACGCTTATTAAATAGTTTAGAGCATATAGATAAAGGTGAAAATAGTTATCAATACCTTAAAGAATTTAACCAATGGATAAAAAAACAGGTTGCTGTGAATAAAAGGATCTCTACATTTTTTTATCCAATTATATTTTTATCATTTATTTTAGGGTTTTGGTTTAAAGATGCACAAGGTGTTTTTTTGGGAGAAAGATTAGTGCATAAAATACTTATCAATTTCCCTGACACCTATTTAATATTTGGAATTCCGCTAATAGGAATTGTTATAGTAGTTATCATTTTAAGTTTACTGGCATATTTTGGCGGTAGAATTTATTTGTGGGACGTGAATATTGTTTACGGAAGAATATTTAAAAAATTGGAAGAATTGATGGCTGATATAGAAAGTTTAAGAAGTTAAATACCGCTTAAATGTACTTACTTTAAATGGCTTTTTGTTATTTTTTTTAAAAAAAATAAGTTTCAACATGTAATATTTATTGATGTAAGCCACTAACCAAGAAAACATTAACTATTATGACATTACAAGAAGCTTCTAACTTTTTTAAAAGTTTAAAAAACGAAACAAACAAGAAGTCTGAAATTAAGATTTATGAAAAGTTCCTCTATATTATAAACGCATTGCAAAGTAGAGAGTTGTCAGAAGATGAAATTAAATCTATTGAATCTGAACTTGATAGCTTAAATTTAGAATCCAATATAGGTAACAACAAAAAACACTTTAACAAAATATTAAAACAATTTAAAGAATATTTAAAAGACAAGCATTCTTTAATTTCAGCAGGATATTATACAAATATTGGGATATCATTTGGCACTGCATTTGGCGTTGTTCTAGGGGGTGTTTTTGGTGCAAGTTTTGAAAGATCTTTAGGATTATCATTAGGAATAAGTTTAGGTATGTTAATCGGTTTATTTATAGGTCGCCGTATGGATTTACAAGCGAAGACAGCAGGAACAGTTCTGTAAAAAAACTTCTAACTACTACACAATTACTACTATTTTTTATAACAACTTGGCTAAATAAAAATTTGGCTTAGAAAACTACATTTAAAGTTTAACGAAAATTAAATTAACGAACATGAGAACATTAATTACAATATCATTCTGCATAATTTTTACAATAGTAAAAACTTATGCTCAAAACATCTCAGGTGTTTGGCACGGAATAGCAAAAACTTCTGATAATAAAGAAATTCTATTTGTATTCCTTTTTGAAAAAAATCAAGAAACATACAATTCAACAATGGCTGTGCCAACATTTAATGTTGCTGGTATCAAACCAAGAGCAACTACATTTAATAGCGGAAAATTAATTGTAGATGGTTCAAATATAGGCATCAAATACGAAGGAATATTTGACGAAACTACGCAGCAGATTAAAGGTTCTTATACGGAAGGCGGCAATGTATTGACATTAATATTAAAAAAGGGGAACCCTGAAATGGCTAAGATTAATAGACCTCAAGAACCAATAAAGCCTTATCCTTATTATGAAGAGCAAGTTATTTTTGAAAATGCTGAAGCTGGAATTAAGTTATCAGGAACATTTACTAAACCTAATGAAAAGGGAAAGTATCCGGTGGTTATTTTAATAAGTGGAAGTGGTCGTCACGACAGAGATGGAGCCATTCCTACACACAAACCTTTTTTGGTGCTTTCAGACTATCTTACTCGTAAAGGTATAGCGGTTTTACGCTATGATGATAGAGGCTTTGGAGAATCTACAGGTGATTTTAACACAGCTACAACAGCAGATTTTGCAAAAGATGTGTTAAGTGCTGTGACTTATTTGAAATCGAGAAACGATATTGACGTAAAACATATTGGTTTGATTGGTCATAGTGAAGGAGGTATTATTGCTCCAATGGTTGCAAATCAAACTGCTGATATATCATTTATAGTTACGTTAGCTGCCACAGGAATTCCAGGTAATGAAGTAGCTGTTATGCAATCAAAATCTCTGAGGCCTTTTCTAGTCCCTGATGAAGCATCTTTTGAGAGAAATGTAAGAGAAGCAATTAAGATAGCATCTTCTAACGAAGATATTTCGAAAAAAAGAAACGCATTAACAGAACATAATAATAGCTATTTAGCCCCCATATTAAAATCTTTAGGAGCTACAGATGAAAATATTTCAGTTTTGATTGAAAAGGAAACCGAGGCTGCTTTAAAGCCATGGAATAAATATTTCTACAATTTTAATCCTGCGAATGAATTTGAAAAGTTAAGTATTCCTATATTATCTTTAAATGGAAGCAAGGATACACAGGTGAATGCAACCATAAATCAAAATGCGATACGAAATGCTTTAATAAAAGGTGGAAACAAAAATTATAAGGTTATAGAATTAGATAACATGAACCATTTATTTCAAGAATGTAAAACAGGAAACATTAATGAATATAAAGATATTGAACAGACAATTTCTCCTATTGCATTGAAAGAAATTTCTAATTGGATTTTGGAAATAATTCAAATAAAATAAAAAATTTAATCAAATTTTTACAGGAATTCAAATAAAATATAAAGAAAAGAGATGCTGCGATAAAATTTTTACATTCACTCCCAAATTTCTGCGCTTCTGTATTTTATCTGTTTAAATTTGGAGTCTATTTCTTTACTTTGTGAAAACAATGAATAAAATAATACATAACTGTAAATAATTAACAAACGATATTAATATCAAAACTAAGTGTAAAACTGAAAGCAAAACTATAAAGCTGATGCTATTTTAATCTTAAAAGATGAAGAAATTAAAGTCGAAAATTATAAAGCATTGGACAATATGATTTTATTATGATTACAGCAATCATGGGTACTCCCCAAATAACCGCAATTTCATTATTATATAAAGAACTTATTAAATGTGATAAATTTATATTTAATGTTTTTTCAACGGAAAATGTTGCATCTCAGTGGCTTCAAAATGGAATTAATTGATAGAAAAAAAATAAAACTTATGAAATACATTAAAATATTCGCTCTCATTTTAATATTTGCTAACTGTAAAGCTCAAGAAACTAAACTTCTTTTGAGTCAAAAATTAATATCACTATCTCAAACACCTATTTACGCTAAATTAACCGAGGAAATAGATGGTCAGATTGAATTTAAAAAGCAATTTAGATATTTAGATAGTATTGACATCTATTCAATTACATATCTTAGTGATGGATTGAAAATAAAAGGACTTTTGGTGAGTCCAAATAAAAAAGGTAAATATCCCTGTATTATATATAATCGAGGTGGAAATAGAGACTTTGGTTCATTAAAAATTGCTCATGGAGCAATAACACTTGGTCAAATAGCTAAAGAAGGTTATGTAGTTATTGCAAGTCAATATAGAGGAAATGGAGGTAGTGAAGGACAAGAAGAGTTTGGAGGTAAAGATGTGAATGATATAATTATATTACCTGAAGTGTTAAAAGAAGTAGAAGTTGCCGATACAAATAGAATTGGTATGTATGGATGGAGTCGTGGCGGAATGATGACATATTTAGTATTAACCAAAACCAATGAAATTAAAGCAGCAGTTGTTGGAGGAGCTATTTCAGATAATTTTGCTTCAATTGAAGATAGGCCTGAAATGGAAACAGGAGTTTTATCAGAATTAATTCCAAATTACGCTGAGAAAAAAGTTATTGAATTAGAAAAAAGGTCTGCAATAAAGTGGGCTGATAAATTTTCGAAAAACGTCCCAATACTCATACTGCACGGAACGTCTGATTGGAGAGTAAAACCAGAACAAAGCCTAAAACTTGCTTTAGAATTTGAGAAATATAGAATTCCTTACAGACTTATAATGTTTGAAGGTGGTGACCATGGAATTTCTGAACATAAAAAAGAAGTTGATGAACAAGTTCTTAATTGGTTCGAAAAATATTTAAAAAACAATGTATCAAAACCAAATATGGAATATCACGGAAGATAAAAAACTTATTTATTAAAGTGAATTTCCCTAAAAAAGATAAAGCTATTTGAGTATCGTCAACCCCAAACAAAAATAAGTAAACTAGAAATTGAATCAAGTTTTTTTAAAATAAAACATCATTTTTTGTCATATTTTTTTAATGTCACTAACTAAATAGTGACATTAAAAAAAATAATAAATTAAAATTTTAAGAAATGGAAAACACAAGAAAACTAATTCAAATTTTAACAAGAATTCAAATAATAAGTAGCATTTTTTGGGTTATTTTGCTCATAGTTTGTTACCAAGTATTAGGTGAGTCAAATAAAGAGATTAGCCTTATTTTAATATGTGGTTTCTTTATTGAGTTTTTACTTATAAGTTCATCTAAAAACAAATTGAAAAAGAAAAGTCAAAAAATAACTAATGGTAACACAGTATATAATCCATAGCTTGATCATTGCTTTTTTGGAGAACCCTCGCGGATTTTCCAGTAGAGGTTTATACATTTAATTGTTTGTACTAATAAAAGTAACGGATTATACATTATAATATTATTCGTAATTGAGAACCTTGATTAATTGCTGAAATTAGGTGCAAACCTTATGCAACATTTTATGTTTAAATAAAAAAACAACCCAATGAATAAAGGACTAAAAATATTTAGTTTAATTATATTTATAACTATTTTTAGTTGTAAAGTAAATAACAATAATAGAAACAAAATGAAGTCTAAAATTAGAAATGAAAATATTTTGATAAAAAATGGTGTTTGGAAATCAACCGGAGGGAATTTATTTTGGATTAATGTTGTCCAAAATAAAGTCTTTTGGTTACGCATGAACAACAAGACCAAAGAAAATGAGTTAGGTGAAAATTGGTGTCACGTTGGAAATGGAATAATAATTGACAATCGGATAATCTTAGATTGGTCAGACATTTCTGTTGGAAAAGGTAATTTAAATGGTAAAATAGTTATTGAAATAATGAGTAATATTAAAATGAAAGTTATTGAGGATTCTGGAAACTTTGGTATGTCAATCTGGAATTGGGAAAAAGAGCAATTGAATTTTAGTCAAATAACTAAATGACGTGTTAAGTGTTTTTAAAAACAACTAACAATAATATACTAATAAAGTAAGTGCTAAATTTAAAGTATTAACAAAAATGTCAGTAATAACCTGAAAAGTAAATGTCTAAAACTTGCTACTTTTAATATAATACTTTGCTGTACATAATTATAAAAAAAAACAAAACTATGACTGGACCTGATAATAACTTAAAATTCCCGCTAGCCAATTATGATAGGCTTTGTTTCTTAAAAAATATTGTAAAAAATCCTAACATTATTGTTGGGGATTACACGTATTATGATGATTTTGAAAATGTAGAAAATTTTGAGAAAAATGTAAAATATCATTTTGACTTTGTAGGCGATAAACTCATTATTGGAAAGTTTTGTATGATTGCCTCTGATGTAAAATTTATAATGAATGGAGCAAATCATTTGACAAATTCGTTAACTACGTATCCTTTTGCAATTTTTGGAAATGGTTGGGAGCATGCAATGGATGGAAAAATTTATCCTCAAAAAGGAAATATAAATATAGGAAACGATGTTTGGATAGGTTACAATGCTACTATTATGGCTGGAGTAACAATTGGTGATGGAGCTATTATTGCGACAAACTCAACTCTAATAAAAGATGTAGCACCTTATTCTATAGTTGGAGGGAATCCTGCAATAGAAATCAAAAAGCGATTTTCAGAAGATACCATTTCAAAACTGTTAGAACTTAAATGGTGGAATTGGGATATTGAAAAAATAACAAAAAATATTCAGAACTTAACAGACAATAAAATTGAAAAATTAATTGAAGAAATGTAAGCATAAAAGAAACGGAGTAACTGCTATAATATTTTCACATCCACTTCCTTATTTTCACGCTCCTGTACTTTATCTTTTTATATAGGTATGTATTGCTTTACTTTGTGATAATTATGAGTAAAATAGAAAAGATAGTAAATAGTAAATCCATTTCACTTTATTGGAGATGTCAAATTATTGGTTGGGGAACAGTCTCCATTTATTGGGCTTATATTGTATTTGCTAGAGATCACTATGGATACTTTTTAACTTTTTTGAATTACATTTTTGACATTTTAATCGGCATAACGTTAACCCATGGTTATAGATTCATTGCTTTAAAATTACAATGGAACTCACTTAGCTTGCCTCAATTATTTCGAAAAATTTTACCTTCAATTATACTTTTAGCAGTATTATACATGTTAGTTGTAAATATAAAATGGCATTTATTCTGGCAATTTATAGGGGGTAAAGAAATTAATTTTTGGAATTCACTAACATATTGGGATCCCGTTCTTCTCACAGGTTTGCGATTAATGTCAATATGGATTTTGGCCTATCATTTATATCATTATTACCAAAATAAAATCGAAGCTACCCAGCAAAACGCTAAGCTTTTAGTGATAGCTAAGCAAGCTCAACTAGATAATTTATCAGCTCAATTAAATCCACATTTTTTATTTAACTCTTTAAATTCTATCAAATCTTTAGTCATAGAAAACCCAGAAACAGCAAGAAGAGCTATTGATTTATTATCAGATTTATTACGATCGTCTTTGTATGAAAAAGACAAAGGTTTGATTGCTATAAAAGATGAATTAGCTTTAGTAAAAGATTATATAGAATTAGAGAAAATGCGTTTTGAAGAGCGTTTGCAGCTACAAGTTACTGTTGATAAAACACTAGAATCTTTTAAAATTCCAACATTAAGCATTCAATTATTAGTGGAAAATGCTATTAAACATGGCATTGATTCAAAGATTGAAGGTGGAATTGTTTCTATAACTATTAAAAAGGATGAAGATTTTGTTTCTATACAAGTACTAAATCCTGGGAGATTGTTTTTAAACAATACAAATAAGGGACTTGGCTTAAAAAACCTTCAAGAAAGATTGAAAATACAATACAAAGGCAACGCATCCATTGTTTTAGTTGAACTAAACCAAAATGTGGTGGAAGCAAAAATAAGAATACCATTTATAGACAATGAAGAAATTTAAAACAATTATAATTGATGATGAACGTTTGGCTCGTGAAGAAGTAAAACGTGCATTGAAAGGGTATCCAGAATTCGAAATTATTGGCGAAGCAAGTCATGTAGTTGAAGCTAAGGAAATGATAGAAAGTGTTTTGCCAGATATTATATTTTTAGACATTCATATGCCAGGAAAATCTGGATTTGATTTGTTAGAAGAACTCACAACAGTACCAGAAGTTGTTTTTACCACGGCTTACGATCAATATGCCGTAAAAGCATTTGAATTGAATGCCTTAGATTATTTAGTAAAACCTTTACGTAAAGAGCGTTTTGCAAAAACGATTGAAAAAGTAAAAGCAGAGTTAGTAAAAAAAGAAGAAATTAAAACGGATGTATTACCCATGCATCGAAAAATATTTATAAAGGATGGAGAAAATTGCTATTTTATTCCCTTGTCTGAGATTTATTTTATTGAGTCTCTAGATAATTATGCACGCTTGTATTTTGGGAATCAAAAAGCATTGATTAAACGCTCTTTAAATCTATTGGAAGAGAAGTTAGATCCAACCGTATTTTTCAGAACCAATAGAAGTCAAATCATCAATACACATTACATTAAAGAAATTTACCCGCATTTTAACAATACGCTTCATATTACACTAACTACTGGTGAAACGATAGAGGTGTCAAGCCGACAATCAGTGAAGTTTAAGAATTGGAATAGTTTATAAAGGAATAATCGTTTAATTTTCAACGTTCATTTACATTTATTTACGCTCCTGTACTTTTCATTTTTTGATAGTAATAAACACTATTACTTTGCGCTATAATTAATTTAAAAATCATATTATGAATTTTTTAAAAGCAATATCACAAATGTCAAAAATCATAGTTATAGCTATGGTTTCATTGTTATCAAATTGTAATGAAAACAATGCTTTAGTAGCAGAACAACCAATCCTATCTGATTATACAGTTGGAGAAAAATGGACTTGGAAATATAAAGGCGTAACAAGCGAAGGTGAAGTACGTTCGGATGGACAAGATATAAGAGAAATAGTTCGTTTAGATGGTGTTTTAGGTATGGTCATTGGAAAAGACACTATTCCAGTAACAGACATAGTGAAGCCAGAAGCAAGCGAAACGCCAAAATATAAATGGCCTTTAAAAGTTGGTGAAAAGTGGAGATATGAAGAAAATTGGACAAGTCAAGACGGCACTAAGGGGAAACAAAGTCAAGATGCAGAAGTTATATCTTTTAAAGAAGAAACTGTAGAAGCTGGTACCTTTATGGCTTACACCATTCTGTATAAAGGAATAGTTTCAAATTCAAGAGGATATAGTGCAAGAACAGATGAAGTTTGGTTATACGCTCCGGAAATAAAAAACTTTATTAAAATGACACAAACTCAAGACGACTTTTTGTATAATGAAGAGCTAATTAATTACTCAAATCCAAATAATAGGTAACACATGGTTTGTTATCAATCTTAAACAAGAAAAAATGAAAAAATTATTCCTGTTATTATTTCTACTAGCAATTAGTATTACTTCTTTTGCACAAGAATTACCATTTAATAAGGTAAAACTATCAGATTCAATAGCGCTTGCAAATCAAATGAAGCAATTGGCAACTGCCTGTGATCAAAAAAAATTATCAGCATTTGACCTATTTAAGTTTCAATTAATAAGCGGTAAGTATAAAGATGCAGTGGCTACTATAGAACAAAGCATCAAAGATACTCCCCGAGAAGAAAGTATCTATTTGGATATGTATCAAGCTTATTTAAAAGCAATAATATCTTCGAACTTTATAGATACTTTTAAACTATTATACAGAAAGCACCTCATGAATTCTGATGATTTTGAGGTGCTAAATATAGATGACACCTTAATTTCTAGAGATGCAACAGACTATTTTATTGCTGATTTTAACAATAGCTACAAAAATATTGAAACGGATACTATTTCAATGGAAAGAGCCCAAAGTTTAGTCAAGAAGTATTTTTTTAAAACGGTTTATGCAGCAACAAGAAATCTCTTTTTTGAGGAAATTAAGCATGATCACAAACGTAGATATCATATCAATGATAGCATTTTAATACAAACCAATGACGGCGCCGAGGTTTCTGTGGTGTTAATTCAAAGAAAAGGAACTACTTCCATTAAAAAATCAGCCATATTAATTGCATCTATTTATGCTGGAACCAATGAAACTGGAGCGATGTTGTCAGCCTCTAAAGGCTATATTGGAGTGATTATGAATACCAGAGGGAAACGATTAAGTAGTGGAGATGTAAAGCCGTTTGAATATGAAAATACCGATGTGTATGAAGTGATTGATTGGATTAGCAAACAACCTTGGTCCAATCAAAAAGTAGGCATGTACGGAGGAAGTTATAATGGGTTCACGCAATGGGCATCTATGAAACATAAAGTACATCCAGCATTAAAAACTATTGTTCCTATGGTGGCAATTGCGCCTGGGATTGATTATCCGATGGAAAACAACGTATTGCACAATTATTCGTATTCATGGAATTTTTATGTAAGCAATAATAAATTTTTAGATAATGAAGTTTCTAATGATTATAACCGTTGGGAGAACTTAAAAAACATCTGGTATAATTCTGGAGTGGCTTTTAATAAGTTGGATAGCATTGATGGAACGGAAAATAAATTATGGAATGTTTATATGCAGCATCCAAGTTACGATGATTTTTGGAAGAAAATGATTCCATATCAACAAGAATTTGCAAAAATTAACATTCCTATTTTGACCATTACGGGCTATTATGATGATTCTCAAAGAGGTGCTATGTATTACTACAATCAACATCATAAATATATAAAGAATCCAAATCACTATCTATTAGTTGGTCCATATGATCATTGGACTTCGCAAACCAAACCAGTAGAATATTTGAGAAATTATAAATTAGATAAAGCAGCTTTAATTAATATTAGATATGATTTGGTCTATCAGTGGTTTGATTATATTTTAAAAGGAAAAGAAAAACCAAGTATTTTGAAAGACAAAGTGAATTTTCAGGTGATGGGCACCAATAGGTGGATGCACAAACCAAGTATAAATGCTATGACGAATGATACATTGCAATTTCATTTAAGTGCTCATAAAATAAAAGATTTTTATACGTTGACACCAAAACCTAATGCTTCTAAAATTGAAATGACTGTTGATTTTAAAGACAGAAAAAACATGACTAATACCGAGTACTACCCATGGCCTTTAGAAAAGGAGAGTATCAATTTAAAAGATGGTTTGGTTTTTAAGTCGGAGCCTTTAAAAAATGATGCAATTATAAATGGGTCTTTTTTAGGGAATCTTGAATTTACGATCAATAAAAAAGATGTGGATTATTCTGTGATATTATATCAATTAACACCAGAAGGTAACTACTTTCATTTGAGCTATTATATTGGTAGAGCTAGTTTTGCTAAAGACAGAGAACATAGAAATTTACTAATACCGAATCAAAAAATACAAATTGCATTTGATAACTCTAAATTAATCAGTAAAAAATTAGAAAAGGGAAGTAGTATTGTAATTGTTGTTAATATCAATAAAAATAATAATGCTCAGATTAACTACGGAACGGGTAGGGATGTGAATTTAGAGACGATTAAAGATGCAGAGATTCCTTTAAAAATAATACTAACAGGGAAAAGTAGTATTTCTTTACCTGTTTGGGATGATCTAAAGAGTTAGAAAATTACAAAAAGCTTTACATAATCACTGCTAATTAGGGTGAATGAAGCTAATTATGAGAAGAATAAAAAAAGGACAAGATCTTCTTTACGCAATAATGAAAGAGAAATCAGATGGGAGCTTAAATGTTGAAAAGAGTATTTTGAGAAAGAAAACCATTCCTCAGTTTCATTAATAATCTTATATGAAGGGTTAAAATATCATAATTAAGAATGTTATATTCTACAAAATAAAAATACGTTTTATAATACTTCTTGCCCTTTTTAATAAGTCAAATATTAATTTCAAAAGTATTGTGCCTTCTTTACAATAACTCTGTAATTTTATATTTATAAACAGCTAAAACAAACATGCGATTTGACTTTGTTTTGTATTTATGAGCTTCTCCATAAAAGGGAGTTACTCTCTTTAATCTTCCAGTTTTTGGATTTTGAAACGAAAAATAAACGTACCAACGCTTTTTTAAACCACCGTGGTAAATTTTTACTTTTGAATACTTCTTCATAGAATATTCGGTAAAATATTCGGTACGTAATTTTATAAGTATTGAAGCCATAAAAAATGCGCTTTAGAGCGCATTCTTATTGACTTCCATTTTGTAGCGTGATCCAGAATTGAACTGGAGACCTCCGGGTTATGAATTTAACTTGAAAATAATTTTTATTGATTATCAATTAGTTAAAAATTCAATTTCACTTAAAATTGAGGTCAAAATATTCGCTAAAATATTCATCAATAAGAATGCTATTATTGTTTTGTCAGATTTTTACCAATCAGAATTTTTATTAGTCTTTAAACTGTTTATATAGTCATTTAGAAAAGTGTTAAAATAGTTTTCTAAATCATTTTTTGCTGATTCTGATTTTAATTTATCATTTTTCCCATAAATGCCAAGATCATATCCATTCATACTAATTTTAGCCCATTTAACATGTAATTTTCTTGAGTGGTCTATTGAATTTTTCAATTCAAAATTTGGAGGGTTAATTCTTATTTTTCCATCCTTAAATAGAAAAGTGATTGTATAATCCATGTCAAATATATTCATAGAATTTCTTTTGATTGAATTTTTAGCTTTTCCATTTATTGTTATTGATTCATTTTCCACCAAGCTAATTACATTTTGAGGTGATTTATAAATTGAATTGAAATATATGAGTGAGTTTTTAAATAATACATCCTTGTTGCTAGTTTCAAAATCTATTACGAGATATTCATTACCATCAATAGTTTTAAAACCATCTGGAGTTAACTTAAAGGATTGACAATTTGAACTAAATAAAGTGAAAAGTGTAATTATAATGGTTAAGTAAAATTTTATCATAGCATTGAAAAATTAGTGTTTAAAATTCAGATAATACTTTAATTACATTGCATATATATGAACATTCAGATAATTTAATCTTAAAATCAGGAAATTGTTTTTTGTCAGGGTGTAAGGAACTTAAAGTTAAAATTCCATTGTCAACATCCTGGGCCTTTATTTTTTTAAATATGATTCCTCGCTCATTATGAAAAAAGCAAAATATATCCCATTTATGAGAATGTAGCTTACTATTCCAATATATTTTTGGAATAGATCTACAATAAGCCCAATCACCTTCAGCTAAACTTTTCTTGGAACCATCATCCATACTTATACCTTCAACTTCAATTTTAAAGTATTTACTTCCGTTTGAAGGCATTTGTTTTACTTGTAGTTTTTCTGTTTCCAATTTTTTAATAGCTTCATCTGCAAAATAAACGTTGCTTAATCCTCCACGCCCTTTTACTGGTATTATGTATACTTCTTTTATAGGGTATTCTTCTTCATTGATTAGTTTTCCTTCAGGTTTAAATTGATTTTTTGGAGCCATTAAATTAACATCATTAAATGTGTCTTGTTGATTTAATTTGACTTGTATCATTTCAGCTTTTAAATCAGGTATATTTCTCTTGCCACCCTCCCAAGAATCTAATGTATGTACTGAAATATTTAATAAATCAGCAAAATTTATTCTAGATAAACCATACTTTTTTCTTAAAGCCCTTAGTTCTAATCCTGTCATATTTAAGTAGTTATATACAAAGTACTAAAATATTTGTAAAAATGTACTAAATAAATTTGGTACATTAGGTACAAAGTATGTATATTTGTAATGTGTTACAACAAAGTTAATTAAATGACTGAGTTAAAACAAGCATAATATTTAAAATACCTAAAAATGAGGACACATACATTAACCAAAACTGAAGAACAAATATTGCAAAATACAATGCAAGGTTTCAGTAACAAAGAAATTGCCTCTACAAGATTTAGAAGTGTAAATACAGTAATAACACATTGTAAGAGGATTAAATCAAAATTAAATGCCAAAAATATGTCGCATGCTATTTTGATTTATTTGGGATCAATTGACAATCCAAAGCAAATAGTTCAAGCTTTAATGTTTTTAGTAATACAGAGTTTTATCATTTTTTCAGAAAATGACTTTGAAATGAGAAGAGTAAATAAAATAAAAACCTTTAGAGCAAGAACAACTAACGTACGTAAATCTAATTAATATGAATACAATGTACCAATTACCAGTTTTAGAAACAGTTTTTGTTTGTGCTCCTGATGGTGTAATCACCATTCAAAAAAAAGTGAGTTCAATAATTAGTTCATACAGAAATAGTATTGCTAAAAATCATTTTAAAACCTATTCAATTTAAGATTATGTTTTTTATAAAACCTCAAATAAAACTTCCTGCATTGCCAATCATTAACATTTGGTTGCAAAAGGAATATGATCTTCTTCAATCTGAAGCAGATGTAATTGAATTTATTTTTAAAAAGCAGAATGAAATTGAAATTACAAATAATGTAGCAAGAATTAAAGCTATTGAAGCTTTAATAAATCCGTTGTATTCAATCATTACAAACAAATCGTATCAAAGTAAAATTAGTATATAAATGAAAAAAATAGACAACATTAAAAATCTATTCAATGATGCAGCTATTCAGCAAGACAGAAATGAGTTTTATGAAGTTGTAGCCAAAGAATTTGGTTTGGAAGTATCATCAGTTAGGGTAGGGTGGTTTCATCGTTTTGAAATCCCTAAAAAATACAAAATTCAAGAAAACTTAATTGTTATAATGCAAAATTTTATCGCTAATAAAAATGCTGTAATGATTAAATAATGTTAGCTGAAACTGTATATCCAATTATTAAAGCACTTGATGTAAGTGAGCAATTTAAGTTGTTTAAGCAGCTTGAAAAGGATATTCAGTTGAGAATGGATAATTCACACATTTTATCAGAAAAGGCTCAAAGAAAAATTGAAAGAATCAAATGGTTAAAAAAACACATTTTTTATCCACCAAAGTAAAAATTATGAAAACCCAAATTACAAAAGGAATCATAGCATTGGCTGCTGTACCAACAGCATCAATATATCTCTTCAAATCTATAGAAATCTCGATCATACTTTTTATTGTGATTTTATTAGCAAATGTAAGTGTGTTTTTATCAATCGGATTCTATTTAAAAAATGTTATAAGTAACTATTTCTGGGTAGATCCAAAAATATCAGAAAAATTAAAAAAATAACCCACAGCTGCAACTGTGGGCCAATCAAACCGAAGTCTAATTTATAAAAGTATTCAAAATTATGGAAAATTCAATTGCCATTAAACAAATCAGCCTATTAAATTTTAAAGGGTTGAGAAATCAAACAATCAACTTTAATCACATCACAAATATTTTCGGAGATAATGGAGTTGGAAAAACTACAATATTCGATGCATTTACATGGTTGCTTTTCGGTAAAGACAGCACTGATAGAACAAACTTTGAAATTAAAACCCTCGATAAAAATAATAATGTAATTCCTCAAATTGAACATGAGGTTGCTGCTATTATTGAAGTAAATGGTGAAGAAATTTCAGTTCGAAGAATATTAAAAGAAAATTGGGTAAAAAAGCGTGGTTCTTTAGAAGCTGAATTCTCTGGAAACATAACTGATTACTTTTGGAATGATGTTCCAAAATCTCAAAAGGAATATCAAGAAAAAATAGCCTCATTGTTAGATGAATCTGTTTTTAAAATGATTACAAATCCGCTGGCTTTTAATTCAATGAAATGGCAAGATAAAAGAACTGCTTTAATTGAATTGGTTGGAAATGTTAGTGATGAAGTTATTGCCGGAACCAATAAAGATTTTACCAATTTATTAGCCAAATTAACCAATAAATCTATTGAGGAATACAAAAAGCAATTAGCAGCACAACGTAAAAAGTTGAACGACGAAATTAAATCTATTCCAACGCGTGTTGATGAGGTTTACAAAAATATGCCAGCACCTTTAGATTTTGTTCAGTTAGCATTAGATAAAACAGCGCATCAAAAATCTTTGGATAAAATTCAATCTCAAATAGATGACAAAACAAAAGCTTTTGATGCAATTTTAGAAAGAAGAAATGCATTGGCTAATGAAATTTTTGAAATTAAAAGCAAACTTAAAAACATTGAGTTTGAAACCAAACAAACAGTTGTTAATTCAGCAAAGCAAGGTTCCTCAGAAATCGACAAATTAAATAACGAATTGATTGCAAAAAAGGGTGAACTAAAATCAGCGGAAAATTTATTAAAATCATTGCAATTAAAATTACAAGGTTTAGAAAATGAGGTTGTTTCTTATGAAACTAAAATTTTTAACAAACGCAAACAATGGGAAGATGAAAACGCTAAACAACTAACTTTTGATGAACATAATTTTCATTGTCCAACGTGTAAACGTGATTTTGAAAGTAGTGATATTGCAGCTAAAAAACGTGAAATAAGTGAAACATTTGCTAAAACAAAAAGTGAAAATTTAACTGCAATAAATAGTGAGGGTAAATTATTAGCAGAACAAAGAACAGCTCTTTTAAATGAGGTTGAAACACTAAAAAGCAGAATTGCAAAAGGGAATGAACTTAACAATGAAATTTTACTTGACATTGTAAATATTGAAGCCAAAATTGAGCGTTTGTCAACTAAGGATTCTACTAATGATGTTCTTAATATTGATGTTGAAATACAAAGTGCTTTAAGTAAAAATGAAACGTATCAAACATTAAAAGCTGAACTAACTACCAAAGAAGCAGCTTCACAAGTTCAAGAAACCATCAATATTGAAGATTTAAAGAATCATAAAAAATCAATAGAAGTTATAATAACTGAAATAAATGCTCAATTAGCAATTGAAACACAAATTGAAACTGCTAAAAAGCGTGTGGCAGAATTACAAGTTCAAGAAAGTAATTATGCGCAACAAATTTCAGATCTAGAAAAGGAACAATTTGTTATTGAAAACTTCATTAAAAGAAAAATTGATACGCTTGAGAATTTGATTAATGAAAAATTTCATTTCGTAAAATTCAAATTATTTGAAACTCAAATTAATGGTGCAGAGGTTGAATGTTGTCATACCTTAATTGATGGTGTTCCTTTTTCTGATGCAAACACAGCTTCAAAAATTAATGCTGGTTTGGACATTATAAATACACTTTGTGAATTCTACAAAATTACAGCACCGATATTCATAGATAACCGAGAAAGCATTGTCAATATAATTGAATGTAAATCTCAAATAGTAAATCTTATTGTATCAAAACCAGATAAAACTTTAAGAGTAGCTTAAAAATATACTCAGAAAGGTAAGCTGTTAAAGGAACAGCCGCTTTTACAGTTGGGGAGTTAAGAACTGTTTTTATTTGAAATTTTAATTAACTAAATATTTGAAAAATGAGTACACAAATTAAAAAATTTACTGAAGATACTGTAGGCTCAGTATTGACAAAATTAGAACAATTTAAAACAGAAGGTGGCTTAAAATTACCTGAAAATTACAGTGCTGAAAATGCTTTAAGAAGTGCTTTTTTGATTTTACAAGAAACACAAGATTTAAATAAACGTCCAGCATTAGAAGTTTGCACTAAAGAAAGTATTGCAAATGCATTATTAGATACAGTTTTACAAGGTTTATCACCATCAAAAAAGCAATGCTACTATATTGTTTATGGAAATAAATTAGTGATGCAACGAAGCTATATGGGAACAATGGCAATTGGTAAAAGAGTTGCTGGAATTAAGGATGTTGTATCAATAGCAATTTATGATGGAGATGTATTTGAATATGGTTTTGATTTTACAACAGGAAGAAAAAACATTACAAAACATGAGCAAAATTTTGAAAATATAAATCCTCAGAAAGTTAAAGGAGCTTATGCAATTGCCATTTTTAAAGATGGTACCACAGATGCAGAAGTGATGAATATGGAACAAATAAGGTCATCTTGGGAAATGGGGAAAGCTAAAGGTAATTCTCCTGCTCATCAAAAGTTTCCAGATGAGATGGCAAAAAAAACAGTTGTTTCTAGATTGTTGAAAACAAAAATTGGAAGTTCTGATGATGCTGATTTGTTTGATGAAATTGAAATTACAGATACTACAGTAGCATTTGTTGAAAATGAAATAACTGAAAAAGCCAATAAAGAAACATTAGACATTGATGCTGAAGATGTGACTGAAAATGAGCAACCGATTGAGGAGTCAGAAATTAAATCCAAGAATTCAATTGAAGACAAAGAGAATATACAATTAAAAGCTACTCAACCAGAATTCTAATGAAATTAAAAGTAATAGGCACAGGAAGTAAAGGTAATTGTTACCTGCTTGAAAATGAAAATGAAGCTCTTATAATTGAAGCAGGGGTTAATATTCAATCTATAAAACAAGCTTTAAACTTCAATGTATCAAAAGTGGCTGGTTGTATTGTTTCACATGAACATATGGACCATGCAAAAAGCATTGAAGATTTATTAAAAGTAGGAATCAATACATATGCTTCAAAAGCAACATTTAAAGCTTTAAAAATTGAAAATCATCGTGCAATACCAATGGTTAATAAGGGGTTGTTAACCATTGGAAATTTTAAAGTAATGCCTTTTGATGTGCAACATGATGCAGCAGAACCGTTTGGTTTTATTATCAAACATAATGATTGTGGAAATGTATTGTTTTTAACAGATACTTTTTACTGTGCCTACACTTTTAAAAACCTAAATAACATCATTATTGAAGCCAATTTTTCGCAAAAAATAATTGATGCAAAAATGAGAGCTGGAGCAACTCCAGAGTTTTTAAGGAATAGAATATTAAAATCACATTTAAGTTTAGAAAATTGTTTGGAAGCATTATCAAAAAATGACCTTTCGAAAGTAAATAACATTGTTTTAATCCATTTATCAGATTCAAATAGCAATGAGGTTGAATTTCAAAAAACAGTTGAAAAAGCTACACAAAAAACAGTAACCGTTGCCAATAATGGTATAAGTATCAACTTTAATAAAACACCATTTTAAAAATGAAAGATTATCAGTTTACAGGAAGAAAATTTAAGTGCATTGGTTTAAATGAAGTATTCTGCAGGTTTTGGAGTAAATATTTTACATATAAGAAAATTTATAAAGAAGTGGTTCCGCCAAATAAAGATTATAAGCTGATGCAAACCGAAAACAATATTCTTTTAGTTGATGATGAAAATCACTTATTAATTGTAGATGCTTCACAATTTAAATTAACCACATAACAGTATTTAAAATCTTTGGTAGTGTGAAGGGTTAAAACTACCATCTTTTTCATAGCAATTTTCCTGCCCTTGAAATACAGGGCAGGTTTTTAAAAAGTAACTAAAAAATGATTTACAACCCAAACAAAGAAATAGACGTGCAAAATGCAATAACTCGTTTAAAGTGGCTTGTTTCTAATAAAAAAATATTTGAAATAAAACAGAAACGAGAAAAGAGATCTATAGCTCAAAATAGCTATTTGCATTTAATTCTTTCTTGGTTTGGATTGCAAACTGGATATACACTTCAGGAAGTTAAACAAGAAATATTCAAAAAACATGTAAACCCAGAGTTGTTTTATGAAGGTGATAAAAATGGTGTAGTAACCATTCAAAAATGGTTAAGCACATCTGATTTAAATACTCAAGAAATGACTTTGGCTATTGATAAATTTAGAGATTTTGCGAGTAAAGAAGCTGGAATTTATTTGCCAGAACCTAAAGACTTGGCAATGTTGCAAGACATTGAAATAGAAATTAGTAAACAATCATCAAAACAATACTTATGAAAAATTTACAATATGACATTTTTGATGCTTTAAATGCAAATCACACCGATAAATTTTTGGAATACCACACTAAATATCCATCAGTATTTCAAAAATTTAAACAATTAGCTATTGATGCTAAAAACTTAGGCCATAAACATTTTTCAGCTCGCGGATTATTCCAAGTGATGCGCTTTAAAACGGGTGGTGATCTTAAACAAGATGGATATAAATATAATAATAATTACACACCATTCTATGTTCGATTATTGGAAAAAGAATGCCCGGAGTTTGTAGGTTTTTTTGAAAAAAGAAAATCTAATAGTGACCAATTAATAAAAGCTGAAGTATAACAAAAAATTAAAATTAACAATGGGAATTGTAACAGGAAAAATTAAAGAGATTGAAGATTTATCTCAAGGTGTGCACCTTAAAAAAAGAGTATCTATTAAAACCAATGAGAGTGGTTATGTGTTTTTAGAATTTAGAGGTGTTCTTAAAAAATTATGCGACAATTTAAAAGAAGGTGATGATGTAATGGCTGAGCATTCTTATGATGGTAAAACTTCAAAAAAGTCTGGAGTAAAGTTCAACAATCTTCCAGGAATAAATATTCAAAAAATTAATTAAAAAAATCTACAAAAATGATTGAATCTACAATTACTATAAAGTCAGGCAAAGTATTGAGTCAAATGTTTTTACAATATTCTTTTGAAGAGAAAAAAGAAGCTTGTACAGAAACAGTTACAAAGAAATCAGATTTACCAATCCATGATGATTGTCAACAAGCTTATGTGAATTTAATTCCTCATCTAATTTTATTATGTGAACAGGAATTGGTGAATGAAACTATTGAAAAGGCCATAAACAATGGTATTGATGATATTGAAGAAGATACTTCATATTTTAAAGATTATCGCGTATCAGAATTTAAAATTACCGGTTCAGCAAATTCTGAAGGTGTAGTTATTTCAGGTAAACGCTATTTAACTTCTGGAAAATCTATTGTTTTAAGCACACCATTTATTCGCTGGGATGATGAAGATTACAAATTTATAAGTGAATTTACAGAAGCAGTTGAAGCTTTAAGAGAAGAAGTTTATCAATATTACAACGGTAAACATGCACCAATGCCAAAACAAGAATCTTTTGATTTTGGAGAAGATAATATGGATGAACCTTTAAATAAACCATTTATGAAAATTGCGGGTGATTTTAAAAAAATAATGGAAGAAAATGATATAACAATTTCAGTTTCTGCAGCTTCAAATGATGAGTAAAAAATACAGAGCTATGTGTGGCTTTTTAGATCAAAACGGATATGTATTTCATATCAATAGAATTCACTCAAAAAGATTTGAATTACACAAAAACGGCACCATTGTAAAAGTGTATAAACAACGTCATAGTTGCAATAAAATCATTGCTAAAAAATATAATTCATTAAGAGCGTAGGGACGTGAAAATTATCTTTTAAGTTCCATACATATTAACATAATAATTGAAAAAATGAAAACAAAAATTGACAACAACTTGCAAATTTTAGAATTGGATAAAATATTCATTTCAAAAACAAATCCACGAAAATCTTTTGATGAAAATGCATTAAAAGAACTTTCTGAAAGTATTAAAACTAATGGTGTTTTTCAGCCAATTTTAGTTAGACCTATTCCAGATGGATTCAATTCAAAAAATGAACAAGAATTTGAATTGGTTTGTGGGGAACGTAGATATAAAGCTTCTTTATTAGCTAAACAAAAAAGCATTCCTGCAAACATTAGATATTTAAATGATGATGAAGCTTTTGAATTACAATTAATTGAAAATTTAGAACGCAAAGATATTCATCCTTTAGATGAAGCAGATGCATTTAAACAAATGTTAGATAGTGGCAAATACCAAATAGCTGATATTGCTGCAAAAATGGCTAAAACAGAAACTTTTATTGCTGGAAGATTAAAACTAATTGATTTAATAGAACCAATTCGAGAACATTTTAAAGCTGGCTATTTAGGAATAGGTCACGCTACATTAATTGCAAAATGTGATGAAAATAAACAAGGTGAAATTTTTGCAGATGCAAAACCTTGGAGGGAAGAAGACGAACCTAATTATGGAACCTACAAAGAATTAAAAGAAACCATTGCTGATGATTTGTTGAATTTAGATGAAGCACCTTTTGATATTGCAGATGATGAGTTAATAAAGGGTGTTTGTGCTTGTACTGTTTGTCCAAAAAGGTCTAAAGCAAACCCAATGTTATTTGATGAATTTCAGAGTGAAGATAGTTGTTTTGATGAAAAATGCTATAGTGATAAATTGGATGCTTTTACACAAAAAGAGTTAGCCAGAATTATAAATGAAAATGAAGATGTATGTATAATAGGTAGTGCTAAACCTGATGATTTTTTATTGAATTTATGCAAACAATTTGATGTGAAAATTTTAAAGTATTATGATGATTATCGGACATATAAAGTTGGTGGCTTTATTGAAAAACAAGCTTTCAATATATCCGGAAATGATATTGGTAAATATGAAACAATTTGGGTAAAACCAATTGCTTCAAATACAAATTCAGAATTAAATTCAAATGATGATTCTATAAAAAATGACATTGCTAAAATTGAAGAGAGAGCAAAACGAGCTTTAGAGTTAGATGCCGAAAAAATTTGGACTGCTGTAAAAGAAATTGATGTAAGTACATTTAAAAATAATGATGAGCCATTATCAAACAATGAAAAAGTAGCCTTAATAGTGGCGCTAGCTTCAGAATGTTACCATTTACATAGTGAATTAGATTTTGTGAAAAATCTAAACATTAATAAAATACGTACTGAAGCTGTTCCAGATCAGTTAGTAAATTTAACTATTAGACATTTTATAAGTCATAAATTAAATGTGAATTATGGTTCACATGAAAATAATAACTGTGCTGCTGCATACAAACAATTATTAGAAGAATACTACTCAGATGAAATTAAAGCAATTGAAGCTTCACAAAAAGAAATTGCAGATAAACGTATTGAACGAAGTAGTCAAAGAATAGATGCTTTAAAATCTAAAATTGAAGTTGTTGAAGAAAAAGTAGTGAAAGGTAAAAAAACTTCAAAAGCCAAAAAATAATTGTAATGAATAGTTCATATGACATAATGGAATTATGGAGTAAACCTACTACATATAAATTCAGTTCAGATGAAATAGCATTTATTAAAAAGCATACTTCAAAAAATTCATATAAAGTGAAGTATGCTTTATACAATAAACATAGTTCACAAGGAAAATACATTGCATTTATTATTGATAGTAATCCAAATGCAACCAGAAAAAGTGGAATGGAAAATTTTTGGACTTATATCGCAGAAAGAGAAATTACTATCATTGAATATGATGAATTGATTGCCAATTTTGGATGTAACAATCGCAGATTCCAAGTTTGGTATTACAAAAGTATTGACCATTTGATTTTAGATGATTTAAAATATAGTGTGAAAACACCTGAAAGGTTTGTGAAAGTTTGCAAGGAAAAAGGCTACACCTTAGGAGTTCAGTTAAAAATGGAATTAAAATTTAATACAAGTAATTAAAATGCAAATCATTCAATATCAAAAAGAATTCCATATAAGGATACCATTTAACAATTGGCGCGAACGTAATTTGAAAGCTATTAAAGCTTTAAGCAATAGAAGATTTGATCCAGTAAAAAAAATGTGGGTAGCTCCAATTCAAGTATCAGATGAAGTGTTGGAATTAGTGAAAACACATAGAGCTGAATTATTGGTAGTTGAAAAACAAAATGCTATAAAAATTGAAGAATTACCACCTTTGCCAAGTTTAGATTTTGATTTACAATTAAAGCAAGGTTCATTAAGACCATATCAAGGAAATGGAGTTGCAAGAGGGTTGCAATTGAAACGATTTATAAATGGTGATGAACAGGGTTTAGGTAAAACTGTTCAAAGTATTTCAACTTTATATGTGGCAGATAAACAAGGTGAAGAAACATTTCCGTGCTTGGTTATTTGTCCATCTTCAACTAAAATAAATTGGCAACGAGAATGGCATCAATGGACCGATAAAAAAGCAGTTGTTTTAGATGATAAAAATAAAAATACCTGGCACCGCTTTTATGAAATGGGAATGGTTGATGTTTTTATTACAAATTATGAAAGCTTAAAAAAATTCTTTGTTGATTATATGCCACCGAAAGGACAAATGCGCAATTCAATGGATATTAAGTTGAACAAAAGAGCAGATTTATTTAAATCTGTAATAATTGATGAATCACATAGATGTAAAGACACTAAAACACAACAAACAAAATTTGCTTTGCGTATTTCTCAAAATAAGCATTGGCGCATTTTATTAACCGGAACACCAGTGGTTAATAAACCAATTGATTTATTTCCACAATTAGCCATTATGGGCCATTTAAATAAGTTTGGAGGCCCAAAAGGCTACAAAGTAAGATATTGTGAAGGTGGTTATGGTGCATCTAATTTAAAAGAGCTTAATTTTTTGCTAAACAAGTACTGTTTTTTCAGAAGAGAAAAGGTTGATGTTGCAAAAGATTTACCTGAAAAGCAACGACAAACCATTTTATGTGATATTACTACCAGGAATGAATACAACCGAGCTAAAAACCAATTTGTAAAATATTTAGAAGAGCAAGGTTGGGATGATAAAGAAATAGCTAAAAAATTACGTGGTGAAATAATGGTGAAGATGGGTGAATTAAAACGCATTTCAGCATTAGGAAAATTAGCTGAGGTAAAAGAGTTTGTGAATGAAGTAATGGATTCTGGACAAAAATTAATTGTGTTTTGTTCACTTCACTCAATTGTTGATGCAATGCTTCAAGAATACCCAAATGCAGTTACTGTTACTGGAAGAGATTCTATGGATGTGAAACAAGCAAATATTGATGCTTTTCAAAAAAATCCAGATGTTAAATTGATTGTTTGCAACATTAAAGCAGCTGGAGTTGGTATTACATTAACAGCGAGTTCTAGAGTTGCTTTTATTGAATATCCGTGGACATATGCAGATTGTGTACAATGTGAAGATAGAGCTCACAGAATTGGACAAAAAAATAATGTGATGTGTACTTACTTTTTAGGTGAAAATACTATTGATGAAAAATTGTTTGAAATGATCCAATCTAAAGCTGCAACTGCAAATACAATAACTGGAGCTACTGATGAAATGAAAACTGATTTTATAAATAATGTAAAAGATTTATTTAAATAGATTAAAGCTAATACAAAATGAATGGATATGAACTTTCAAGAAATTGGTTTGATTTCTGCTTTGAAAACCCTGAGTTAATAAAGCCTAATCATACAGCTATTTACTTTTTTGCAATTGAACATTGTAATCGTTTAGGTTGGAAAGAAAAGTTTGGTTTACCAAGTTCTATGACAATGGAAGCAATAGGAATTAAATCATACAACACATATATAAAAACTTTAAGAGATTTAGTTGAATGGGGTTTTATTGAAATGATTGAAATAAGTAAAAATCAATACTCCAGCAATATAATTGCTCTATCAAATTTTGACAAAGCACTTGACAAAGCACTTGACAAAGCATTAGTGAAAAATGGTATTTGCTCTATCAAAAAAAGTGAAAGCACTGTACAAAGCACAGGTGAAAGCACAGGTGAAAGCACTGTACAAAGCACAGGTGAAAGCATTGATAGTATAAATAAACAAATAAACCATGAACCAATTAAACAAGGGAACGTAGAAAAAACGCCACACCAAATTTTAAAAGATGATTTAATTTTTTGGGAACAATTTCAAATGAAATTTAAAAACTCTATTTCTGAATTTGAAAAAATGTTGATGATGTATGATTTAAAAGTTGAAGAAGAAGCATTGGATTATGTCCCCAAAGTTTTACAAGCACGATTGCAACGATTTGCTATTAATTGGCAAAGTATTGAACAAAAAGAATTAAATAAAAATGGAAACAAACAACCAACAATTAACCGTCAAACAGCAGCAACTATCGTTAGTAATAGCGAAGGCTGGGAAATTGAATGAAATTGATTTTGCAAAGAAAATTACTGAATTTCAAAAAATAAGAAATTTAGAAAATAAGACTGTTGCAAGTGGTTTGTCTATGATTTTTACAAAGGCTTCAAATTTAAGCGGAATTAAAGAACCAATTAGTCAAATCAATAAAACCGATATTGCTGAAATGATTTCTTTAAAATACAAGTTTTTATCATTAGAAGAAATAGAATTCGCATTTAAACACGATAGATATTCTGGTGATGCAATACCTCATTTTCAGCTTTTTAATGCGGAATATGTTTCAAAAGTTTTAAAGAAATATACAGATTTTATAACTAAAGTGCGCCAAGATAACAATATTGTTGGAGCTGTTAAAGAATTACCAAAACACATTATTTCAGAGGCTGACCGATTAAAATTAATAGACAAACATTTAACCGAAATGACATTACAGTTCCTTAAAACTGGAGAGATTGAAGCAAATTATATGTATTTATACTATGAACTTTTTAAACAAGGAAAATTACCACGTCATGATAAAAAATATACTGATTGGATAAAAAAAAGAGTTCATAAACAACTCTACAAATCAAAAGGAATTTCAATTTCTAATCTTGAAAATAATAAACGAAAAGCATTGATAAAATTTCATTTAGGTAATGGTAAAAGTGAAGCTGAAGTTCATAATGTATTAAAGCAATATAATTTACTTCTTATTCCTAAAGAAAACTATCAAATTAAAAAAACACTGAAAGCTATTCAAACAGGAAAAATTGATATAAGCTACCATTGCAGAAACTTAATACTTAAAGATTATTTGAATAATAAAATTAAAACCAATGAGTGAATTTATAGCAATTAGAAAAGAAAGAATAACAGGTACTAAACATAAAATTCCTAAAGTATGCTTAAGCCTTCCAAAAGGTGAATTCAGGTTCTATAAGTCAACTTGTGAATTGTTAAATATTGACCCTGTAAAACAAGGAATAATGTTTTATATCAATAAAGAAGAAAAAAAAGTAAGAGTAGAATTAGAAGAAAAACAGGATGATAACTATCATTTATCTGATAGAAAAGGATATAAAGCATTTACAAACAAAGTAATGGGGATTTTATTTTCTGACTTGTTTGATTTAGATATGGAAACATCACACTACTTCAATTTTAAGAAAAAGGAAAACACATTTATAATGACATTGATTTTATAAACTAAAATTTTGGATATGAAATTAACAAAGGACGAAGCCAGGGTTTTAGCCCAAGCGATGAGAATTGCAAAATACGAAATGAATACTCTTAGTTTTAATGTATTTGACAAATTCACAGAACTTGAAGATAAGTTAGAAAAATTTGGAAAAGACAAAAGAAGGATAGGTAGAACCAGTCAAGATGACTTCAATGATTGTCTTAAAAGATTTGCTAAATCATAATTACTGCCAACGGATACTGGTAAAATTAGTTTAATTAAATACAAAAATAACAATGAAAGATTTTAGAGAATTTATAAATGAGCAAAGCAAACAGTTATGTGATTGTGAATATCCGAATATTCGGACTGGTTTTGACGATGTTGAATATTGTGGGCTTTGTATGAAAAATATCGGTTAGCATAATTGCGTACAACGGTTTTTATAACAGCTTTTTTAATTGCTGTTATGCATTGTTAGGTTTTAGCAACGATTTAAAAAACGAAAATTTAGAGTAATGGTATTAACTAGAGTTGGCAATAAAAGAAAAATGAAAACACAGCTACAAACTTACTTCCCAGAGCATAAAATGCGTATAGAATTATTTTTTGGTGCTGGTGGCTCATTTTTCTACTTGCCAGCGCCTAAATATGCAATTCTGAATGATTTTGATGATGATGTTACTAATTTATACTTAGTAATTCTAAACAATAAAGAAGAATTAATTAAGCAAATTCAATTAATGCCAATTTCAGAAAGTTTGATCAAGCATTGGAAAGTTAATTTGGAAATTGACCCAATGAAAAAAGCTTTACGATTTTTACTACTCTCAAATTTTACCTATTTAGGAAAAGGAGATACGTTAAGGTTAGGATTAGATAATGCAAAAAAAATATTGATTAAGAATATTGAACCAACATTTTTAAAATTGCAAAACGTAAAACTCACAACTTGTGATTTTAGAAATGTAATTCCTAAAATTTCATTTTCAAAAAAACTAATTACTAAAGATGAAGCTTTTGTTTATCTAGATCCAGTTTATTTAGGAACGCAACATTATTATAAAGTGCCAAGTTGGAAAACTTCAGATACAGAAGATTGCTTTAAAATTATGGCTACAAGTGGAATTAATTGTGCTATGTCTGAATTTTATAATGAACAAGTGTTAGACTTTGCGTCAGATTATAAAATGAATGTAATCTATTTAAAAGAGCGAAAAAATATAAAGAATAGAAAACAAGAAATTTTAATAACTAATTACAGTAAACATCAAATAGCATTCAATTTTAATTAATATGAAAGGAATCATAGGATTATACACGTGCAGTTGCCATTTATTTAGCAGTTATGAAGCAGCTGAAACTGCAAAAAAACAAAAACTAGCCATTGGAACTCCAGTAAAAAATAGATGCACCAAAACTATAGGTAAGGTTATTGAACTTTGCGAACAAAAAGGATATGTTATTGTAAAGTATGGGCCATTACCAAAAGACAATCATTTAGAACACGTACAAGAACTAATAAAAATAAAGCCTCACTAAATTTAAACCAATTATGTCAACTCACAAACTAAAAATATTACCCGAATACTATCAAGCAGCAGCATCAGGAAATAAACCTTTTGAGATTCGTAAAAATGATAGAGATTATAAACTTGGAGATAAATTAGAACTTCAAGAATGGGATGGAGTAAACTATACAGGTAAAGAAATTCATGTTTATGTCACTTACATTCTGAAAGGTGGACTATATGGCTTAGATAAAGCTTATTGCATCCTTGGGACTAGAATTATTGAAGTGATTAAAAATGAACCATCAAAGATTACTGAATAGTTAGCATTGCTTTTAACGGTTTAGTATAACCAAAGTTGTGTTTTGGTTAAGACAATTTTTTCGTTTTATAAAACTAACAAAATTAGTATTAAGAAATATAATATATTATTAAATGCAACAATTTTGGTCATGCATTTTTGCCGCACGTTTTATTCAAAATTATTTCGTCCATTTAGCCATTCTCTAATGTAAAAACAATGTTCATCCCAAGGCATTTCTTTAATATCTTCTTCATTAAGTTCATCTGCTCTTGCAATTTCAAAAAAATCACCATTAAATTCATTAAAAAGTCTCCAAATTTTGTTGGCACTGTCAATATGTTGTCCATTAACTTTTCTAATCCAATTCCTAATTTGTCGAAGAGCTTTTTCAGGTTCATTATTGTGAATACAGATGTCATTTCCTGCAATATCTGAAATTGATTTTTGATAACGATATTTTTCTTTATCAAATATTAAAAAGTATTTTTCATTATGAAAAGGGCTTCCAAATCTTTTACATCCCATATCTAACCCAAGCTCAAAAGGCATATTAAACCTTGCTAATTCTCCTTTTTTCGACGATTCCATTCGGGATAAGTCGTGAATGCTGAATTTTGATTCATTTATTAAGTCTTGTATTCCACCGACTCTTGCATTTGCTCCGTTAATTGTTTCTGATAATAAAGGATTGTAACCTAAATATACTACTCCAAAAACAATAGCTTTTATGATTGGTTGGTATGCTTTGTCAAAAGGACAATTAATAAATATATTATTTTCAAAAGGCATAAATGATTAATCGGCTAATTGAACTTTCTCAACAGTTCCATCTGGTTTGTGTAAAACTAATTTGTCGGCTTCACCAGATTCAAGAATTTTTTTGCCGTTTAAAATAGCTATTTTTCTTGTAGAATATTCAGATAAAATTCTATCAGATCCTTCCTTGAAAATCACCCAATGTCCTTTTCTTGAAATGATATGAGCTTTAGTCCCAGAAGAACCAGCAGCACGAAATCTTGCGCCTAATGTTTTTTTTCTATCTGCTTTCATATATTCAAATATAATATTTTTTTAATTAACTGCAATTTTTATTCCAAATGTGTGGCAACTACCTGATTAAAATACTGTGGAGCTTGCGGAATCTATTTTAATCAGAGGTTAAATGCATTGTGGATTATAGTGAAATGACTAATATTTACACTTGCAAATTCTTTTACCAGCTTTTTTTGCTTCAGATTCTTTCATTTCTTTAATTCCTGATTTACATCTTCCCAGAGCTGAATGTTTTTTTGAGTTGTGATAAATTTCACTTTTACCACAAACATAAACGGTATTGTCAATAGGTGTAATGAAACCTAAACTTAAAATGATAGATATTCCAAATAGAAGTGATTTTATTTTCATAGCATTTTAGTTTTTAATTTGAGTTTTTTTATAATAAAACCTTTTTATGAATATTTATTTTAAATGTATTGCAATTATATTTATTAGGTTTCCTAGCACACAATATTTTTAGTACTTTTGAATAAAAATTAAATTATTTAAGAAATCTGTTTATTTAAATTTTGCTTAAATATTTGCAATGTTAATAATATTTTTTTTAAAATATAGATGACTTAATAAGTCAGTTGTTTTAAAATAAATGGCAATAAATCAAAATAATATGATTATTCAAATCACAATTTTAAAAAACTTCAGTAACACACATCCATCCATTAATCCGGGAAGAACATTTTAAAATGTTAATGATGAAAATATTACAAATCATATGAGAAAAATATATCTGCCAACATTAAAAAAAATTCACATACAAAACTTTACTTTATATCCAAATGGTTTAAACTTTGAATATGAATTTATCAATGGAATAAACATCATAATTGGTGGAAATGGGATGGGAAAAACCACTCTTGTTAATTTAATTAAATATTCCATAATTGGTCATTACAAAAAAGATTTTGACTTTACAAGAACTTACAAAGACCGTAAAATTGAAAAAAGGATTTTACATCCAATGGATTATTATAAAAATAGGCAGGATAGTTCAATAACAACTGATTCAAAAGCCAATATCACAATAAGTTTTGAAATTAATGATAATCTATTTTCAGTCACAAGATGTATAGAAAGTATTACTTTAAATTCTTATTCTTTGAATGGAGATAAAATTGAAGGAAAAATTATTTCTCAAAGTAAATATGAAGATTTAAGTGATGATATAAAACACGAATATTTACAGAAAAAATATGAAGATGATATTTCTAAAGTGTCTGAACTATCATTTGATGATTTGATTTTCTTTGTAAATGAAATATTATATTTTGGAGAAGATCACAAAACAATTTTATGGAATGATGGTAAAATAGGGAATGATGTTCAAAATGAATTATTTAATAAATATTTCAATACTCCAGAATTAGATAAATTAAGACAAGAAGCAGAGAGGCAAGCTAAATATTTTGACAGTAGTGCAAGACACAGATCTGAAGATATTAGAGCTATTAAAAAAGTTTTAGATAAAGTTAATGATAGTAAGAATAAAGACGATAATACTCAATCCATTAATTCTAAAATTATCAATATAAAAAATGAAATTGAAAAACTTGATAAGCAACTTGATAATAAACAAAGTTATAGGAAGAAAGTTGATAATAAAATTCAATTATTAAGTAATCAAATAAATGAGATTAGTGTAAAAGAGACAAACCTTGATAAGGATAAAAAAACAGCTGAGAATAAACTATTTGCAAATAAATGGCAGCATTTACATAAGAATTATGATTTATATTTTAAAAGTATAAAAACTAATCACATATGTCCTTTATGCACCAAGGAAGTTGAAGATACTTTCGCTGAAGCTATATTAAGTAATTCTAATAATTGTATATTATGCAATCAAGAAATTAATGAAGTAGAAAATAAATCTTTAGATTTAGAATATGATGAAATAAACAAATTATTAATTGAAGAACACCGCAAACTACAAAACTTTCAAAAGGAAATAAGTGAAAATGATAAAATTCTTAAAGAATTAGATAAAGAATTTAGGATTATTTCTGCGAGAAAAAGAGAATTTCAATCAACTTTAAGAGAGTTAGAATTTAGTAATTCTAAAGTGCCAAATTCTGAAACAGACCAACTTCAAGCCTTCTATGATGAAATAGCTAATCTTGAAAAATTAAAAAATGAATTTCAAGAAAAGAGTACTATTGAAAAAAATAAAGCTGATGAATTTTCAAAATTAATTGAAGAACAAATTTCAAAAGAAACTAAAAGATTTTCTATATTATTTTCAGAATTTGCTGGAGAATTTCTTGGCGTAAAATGTTCTTTAACATATGCTGATTTAGGTGATGGAAATAAAAGGTTTTATCCTGTTATTGATGGTAAGACCCGTCAATTTGAAGAAGAACTTTCAGAATCACAAAGGTTTTTTGTTGACCATTCATTCAGAATGAGTATTCTATCTTTTTTTTATACAAAACCAACTTTTTATATAGTTGAAACTCCGGATAGTAGTTTAGATATTTCATACGAAAAAAATGCCGCAAAAGTATTTATGAAATTTTTGGAAAAAGATAACTCATTAATATTGACTACAAACTTAAATAATAGCGAATTCTTAAATCATTTGATAGAATTATCTAAAAATCAAATATCTATTATTAGTCTTTTAGATATCGGTAAAAAATCAGTAATTCAAAATGCAAGTAATACATTGTTAGAAGTTTATAATAAAATTAAATTAAAAATTAAATAATGAAACAGTCCACTAAAGAATTATATAATTCAAACAATGATATAATTGGTTTACTACAACTCATCAAAGGAATTGGCTGGCAATCTATTAGAGAGCAATCTATACAAAGAACGCTATATTTAACCAAAGTACTTTATACATTCGTTAATGATGAGAATGAAAATTTATTTAGTGATTATTATTTCTCAATAAGTATTACTGGTCCATATTCCGAGCTTATAAATCGTTCAATACTTGATTTAAAAGTAAGAGAAATTTTAACTGAAGATATAGAAGGTAATTTAAAGCTTTCACAATTTAAATATAAATTTGAAGGTGATGAAAAGAAGTTTAATTGGCTTAAAACTATTGTTTATATTTTAGGTATATATGGCGAAAATAAAATTTTTAGTTTCACAATCAATGATCCGTTGTATAAAGAAGCTATAGAAACAAATTCGCAAAAAACATTAGATACTTCTCCAGAAAATAAAACAGTAAAAACTTTGAATGAATTCAAAGCTGCATTTGAAGAAACTTTAAATGACATATCAGAGATTAGTAAAGATGAATATCTTGAACTATACTTTGAATATGTCTTTAGTAAAATAATTTTAAGAGAAGAATAAATATGGGAGGATTTAATTTTAGAACAGATTCTTTCAAGCAATTTTTAAAAGATAAAGAATCACAAATTCATATTCGAACGGAAAGTGGAATTCAGGAAACTGATAATTTTAAAAATCTACATAGATGTATAGCAACTTATCATAGAGAAAGACCTATTCAAGACTTTACAGCCATATTAATTTCAAAAGATGAAATCAGTAATTTAATTACAGATTTTAGTGATAAATTATTTAAAACATTAGATGAAAATGAGTGTATTATAAATAATCATTTGCTTTTTGATGGAAATTTAGATTTAATAAAGGTTGAGAGGAAAGAAATTAAGAATAACAATGATGCAAGAAAATATTATTTAGAATTATCTTGTGAAGTTTGTGTATTTTTAATTAACCCTAAAGGAGTTCATTATTTTGTAGATGGTAAAGATGTTGGAGAAGCAATTTTCTTTACAACTGATGCTCTAAATACATATAATGAACTAAAAGATATCACAAAAATTATAGAAATATTTGATGAATATCGAAGCCATTTAAAAGTAAAAAATAATTATTATAAATTTTTTGCATCTAAAAGTACAAAATCTTCACTTTGCAAACATTTAATTGATAATCCTACTAAAAAACAGTACGAGGATTTTAATAATGAACATAAACAATTACTCGAAAATAAGCCAGAGGATAGGTTTAGAGATGATTTAAGAATGTACTTGACAAAAAATCTAAAAGCTACAGTTTTAAGTAAAGAATATATTCTTGAAAATTTTAAAAGATTAGATATATTTATAAATGATGATTTTGGAGAGCTTTATTTAATTGAAGTTAAATGGGTTGGTGTAAGTATACACTCACTAGGACAAAAAATAGGTACTTGTTATGAAGCAAAAGATATAAACCCAAATGCGGTTTTACAAACTGTAGATTATATCAGACAACTTAATAATGAAAGAAAGAATATCAAATTAGCTTATTTAGCTGTTTTTGATGCAAGAAATGAAGATTTACCAGACACTGTTGATGTATTTGATGAAAAGCATTTGATTGAAGATTTGAGTAAGTATTATCCAAGATTTAAAAAAATTCCAGATTTCAAAGTAATTAATCAACATCCATCATAAAAAATTATTAATTTGAATTTTAAAGACTACACTAACCAATACTCTAATTTAGTTACATTTACCCCTAATAAAAACACACCAATTCATAGGTGGTATCCATTAGTTGAAGGATATTCTACAGACTTTGTTAAAAATATTATTGAAGAACAAGAAAATAAACCTGAATTTTGCTTTGATCCTTTCGGGGGTATTGGTACTACAGCTTTAACTTGTTATGAAATGGGGATTAAATGTGTTTCAATAGAATCAAGTCCATTTTTTTATGATGTATCTAATATTAAAATTAATTTCTCTAATTTATCTTCTGACATTTTAGAGAAATTAATGAATAAAATTGCTATAAGTTTATCAAAAAGCAAATCTTTAGTTGAACATCCAAAACTACAGTCCAAGACATTTTTTGAAAATTCAAAAAGAGAAAAATGGGTTTTTCATCAATCTGCATCAAATGGTATTTTTGATATTGTTAAATCAATAGATAAAATCTGTAAAGGAGATAATAAAGAATATAAAAAAGTATTCAAAATATCATTAGCCACAATTTTACAAGAAGTAAGTAACGTTTTTAAAAATGGTAAATGTTTATCTTACAAAAAAAATTGGCAAGAAAAAAAATATGAACGTGAAAAAGTACATCAACTTTTTTTGAATCATTCAAAAAATGTAATTTTAGAGGATTTAAAAAATATTGATTTAAAATATGGGGGTTTTTATAAAGAAAATGATATTCTTTTTGGAGATTCAAGAAAAAAAATAAAAGAAATTAGTGATGGTATTGATATAGTAATCACATCTCCTCCTTATTTAAATTCCAGAGACTATACTGATATATATAGACTTGAATTATGGATGTTAGGTTATGTATCAACTTATAAAAGTGAAAAAGTGATAAGAAAAAGTGCTTTAACTTCTCATGTTCAAATACAATTACCTAAAGTAGACTTTCCAAAAATTGAAGAATTAGAAAAAACAATTGCATATTTAGAAAGTGATGAAGCTGAATTATGGAATCTAAATATTCCTAATATGGTAAGAGGTTATTTTAATGATATGCAAAATCTTCTTTTAGATTTAAAATCAAAGTTAAATCCTAATGCTAAATTATATATTAATGTATCAAATTCAGCTTATTCTAATCATATTATTGAGGTTGATGTAATTATTGCAAAAGCTGCTGAATTGATTGGATATAGATGTGAAGAAATTAGAATTGCAAGGCCAATAAAGACAAGTAGTCAACAATCCAAAAAAATGAATATTGATAACATGAGAGAAAGTGTAATTGTGTTGACAAAATTATAAATTTGTATAAGATTTTTACACTTTAATACCATTAATTCCAAACTTAATATAAAAATTACTATTAAGTGTTAGTTCCTCAGCTCATCAAACAATTTGTTTTTTAGGACATTACGATATGCTTTATACTTAAAATCTAACAAACCATCAATCTAAAAGTTTATAAAACATTCAAAATAATAACGCATTTATTTGACAACTTTATCCAGTAACTTTTTTCCAATCATTTGTATAATATGTGTAACATAAGAAATTCAACCTTATGTTGTTGAAAAGTATTTGAAAGGTTTAGTTTAAAATTTATTTTAAACCAATATACAACATCAATAATCTTTTCAAACCTTTTATAATTTCAAATTATTTAGCTATATTTGAATTTAGTATGATACTTCAAAAAGTCCTATAGAAACACTTTAGGCGCCGATATTTCAAAACACATTTTACAAAACATTGACTAAAGAAGAAATTCTTCAACAATCAGTTGCTGACTATTTGCGTTTGCAATATTCAAAAATATTGTTTTGCCATATTGCCAATGAGCGTAAAACTTCACCAGCTCGTGGTGCCAAATTGAAGCGTTTAGGCGTTAAATCTGGAATGCCTGATGTTATGGTTTTTCAACCTAAATTCATTAAAAATGGCAACAACATAATTGAAGGAATTAGCAATATAGGTTTAGCTATTGAACTTAAAATTGAACCAAACAAACCTTCTGAAAATCAATTAAAAGTATTAGCGCATTTAAAATCTGTTGGATGGAAATGTGCAGTGTGTTATTCATTTGATGAATCTAAAACAGTAATTGATGATTATTTCAATTAACCATATAAACAATTTTATGAAAGCGAGTAGGCTTTTAGTGTGCATCATTGGGATGATGATGTTCACAGTGTGTGGAACGGTTACAACCACCGCTGCCAATAAATCGGATGTCATTAATGTAATTGATGACAGCTTTATCAATGAAGCAATTGTAACCAATAATGTATTAATGCATCAATTCACTTTAGATCTATATGATATGAATGATGTTTTTATTTTAATTAATAGTTATCCTTTAGCAATTGAATTTGATTGTTTGGATAAAAGTGTATTTAAGCAAAATTGGAATCAAAGCTTTAAAATACATGCAACACAAAAAAATGCTGATTTTTTGGTAAGTAAGTATAGGTGTCCAAGAGATAATATTTGAGTTAGTTAATATTTAGTTTAAGTAGGAAAAGCCTTTAATGTGTGTAATAGGTTAAAGGCTTTTTTAAAAATCGCGAGATAGAGCAGTTGGCAGCTCGGGAGATTCATAACCTCCAGGTCGCAGGTTCGAGTCCTGTTCTCGCTACAACGCAATCCGATAGACGAATGAAAATTTGAGTAGTAAACGAGAAGTGTTGATTTGACAAAAAGGAAAGACTTTTAAATTATGCGAATAATCAAACGGATTTACAAACAAAATAATTTTCTGACCGAATTGAAAAGTAATTCTGACTGCTAGGAAAGACTAGCATTTTTTAAAATTTAAATGTATGATTTTAGATTTCCTATTAAAAAAAAGATATAAGGTTGTTTCTGCTTCAGAAATTGAAAGTCGCGATGTTACCAGCGGTTTTTCAAAACGAAACATTAATAAAAAACAAATTGCAATTATTGGAGGAAAGAAAATGCAATACACACAAAATCTAATTGTTGTTAGAAATGAGTTGTATAAAAATATTCAAGTATTTGTAAAGCACAAAATCAAAAGAAATAAACAAAGTAAAAAACTCACCAGCTTGGTTTTAATACCTAAGAAGAAAGGTGATACTGTTTGGTTTTAATAATATCAATAATGAGTAAAATAGAACACATAAAACTACCCATAAGTAAAATTATTCTTTTGGAAGAAAATCCAAGAGAAATTACTGATGATGAATTAAAAAAATTATCGGATGATATTTCTAAGGATCCTAATTTTTTACATCAACGGCCATCACTCATAAATTTTACAAATGGAGCATATTATTGTTATGCCGGAACTCAAAGAATTAAAGCACAACAGTTATTAGGTTTTAATAGTGCAATTTGTTTTGTTGAAAATGATGTTCCTTATGATATTCAAAAGGAAAGAATGTTGAAAGATAATTTACATCGTGGTAAATGGAATGAAGACAAATTATCGGAATTAGATTTTAGCATTGCTGAATTAGAAGATATAGGTTTCGATTTTAAAGAATTAAACATTGATACAAGTTTATTTGATGAGCCAACAATGGATGAGTTAACGGCTCCTAAAAAAGACAACCCACCAACTATTAAAATAACATTTGTAAGTGAAAAACAAATGAATGATTTTGAAAAAGAAATTATTGAATTAAAAAGAATAAATCCTTTGTTCCAGGACATTAAATACAGTTTTAGTTTAGGTGAATTATGAAAATAGAAAAAGCTTCAGGAAAAGCCATTAAATATGCTTGTATGAAATTTCATTATGCAAAAGCTGTACCTCAAATACGTTTGGGATATTCAGTTTTTAATGATGCGAATGAATGGTGCGGAGTTGTATTGTTTTCAAATGGGGCAAATCCGCATATTGCATCAGAATTCGGATTGGTACAAGGTCAAGTTGTAGAATTAGTTCGTGTTGCATTAAATGGTAAACAAAATGCAACATCCCAAGTGTTGGCAGCTACATTACGTCAAATTACAAAAGATGCTCCAGCTGTAAAAATTATTGTGAGTTATGCAGACCGTAATCAAAACCATATTGGAACAATTTACCAAGCTACTAATTGGTATTATTTAGGCGAATATGCAAATGAAAGAGGTATTATTTTAAATGGAAAATTAACACATCGTAGATCTATAAATAAAAAATATGGAACTTCAACTTTAAGTGTTTTAAAAGAAAAAGTAGACCCCAATGCTGAAATTGTTAAAGGTAAGGCTAAAATAAAATATGTGTTTCCATTAGATAAATGGCAGCGTAAAAAGATAATGAAGATTGCAAAACCCTATCCGAAAAAGATAGTGGAGGTAGATTTATAAAAAATAATTAAATTAGTCGTCTAATATTTTCAATAGATGAGTGATTTTCAAAATAAGTTTTTAATGTACATAGATTACTTAAAAAGAAAATTAAAAAGAAGAAAAGAATCATTTAAAGACCTTCAAGATTTAATTGATAGTGGTTCTGCATCACCAATGGCAAAACAACGCTATTTTGAAATGAAAGGACGTATTGAAGAGTTAGAAGATGATGTTGATGCTGCTGAAGGATTGCTTAAAAAAGAAGAATAATTCTTTTTAAAACAATGATTGTAAACAATCAATAAATACTTGAAATACAGGTGAAGGAATAATGTCCTATTATTCAATTGCACCCAATCACAATTACGTTTTATTAATTTTTTTAAAGGAATAGAAATATCTATTAATGCCTGTTCGTAAAAAAAATACAGTCAAAACCACCAAACGAAAAGTTGGTAGGCCAACGCGTTATAAAGCTGAATATGCAACTCAAGCTTTAAAACTTACAATATTAGGTGCTACAGATATTGAAATGGCTGATTTTTTTGGTGTAGTTGAATCAACTATTAATCTATGGAAACTAAAACATAAAGAATTTTCAGAGTCCATAAAAAAGGGAAAAATTGAAGCTGATGCAAATGTAGCTTCATCATTATATAAAAAAGCAATAGGATTTAAACATCCAGATACTAAAGTATTTCTTCATGATGGAAAACCAGTGAAAGTTCCAGTTGAAAAACATTATGCGCCTGATTCCACAGCAGCAATATTTTGGTTAAAAAATAGACAACCTGAAAAATGGAGAGATACAAAGAATATTGACCATACCACTGGAGGTGAAAAAATGAATTTAAGTAGAGAAGAACGAGATGCTGAAATCCAGGAATTAATTAAAAAACACAATGAGTCTGAATCATAATGAATATGAAAGATTAAAGCATTTATTGTATTTGAATGATGTTGAGGATAGTCGAGATAATTTATTAAAGTTCACAAAAACAACATTTAAGAAATTCACACCAAAAGAATTTCATATTAAGTTCTATGACATATTAAACAGATTTGCACACAAAGAAATTAAAAATCTGATTACATCTATGCCTCCTCAACACGGAAAGAGTGAAGCTGCAACTAGAAGACTATTCGCATTTATTGCTGGATTAAGACCAGATGAAAAGATGGGTTTAATTTGTTATGCAGCAACTAAATCTGAAAAATTTGGGAGGGAAATAATGGGAATTATGCGTGAACAGGTATATAAAGACATTTTTCCAAATGTTCAATATCCTGAACGTGGTTATACAGGTGCTAAAGCAAATACAAATACTGAAAGAGAATCCATAAATTCTTTAGGTTCAATGAAATTTGTAGGTGTTGGTGGTCCATTAACAGGGGATGCAATTGATATACTTGCAATGGATGATTTATATAAAGATTGGAAAGAAGCTAATTCACCGATAGTACAAGAAAATGTTTGGGATTGGTATATAGCAGTTGCAGATTCAAGACTGCATAATGACTCCCAACAGCTCATCACATTTACGCGTTGGAGTGATAATGATTTAATTGCAAAACTAATTTCATTAGGATTGGTTGTTTTATATGACGGTTCTGAAGATTTAGATACAGTAATTGCTAACTTAAGAGATGACCAATTTTTAATGATAAACTTTCCAGCTTTAAAGGTTGGAGAACCAACTGAATTAGATCCAAGAAAACCAGGAGAGGCATTATGGGAAGAAAAACATTCTAAAAAAAAGTTAGAAAGTACACGAGATAAAGATCCTGATAAATTTGAATGTTTACATCAAGGAAATCCAGTGAATAAAAAAGGATTGTTGTATCGAAAATTCAAAACATATACAGAATTACCAGAATTAAAGATTATTAAGAATTATACAGATACAGCTGATACAGGTAAAGATTATTTATGCTCAATAGTATATGGTATTCCATTAAATAAAATAGATACTCATAAATATATAATTGATGTTTTATTCACAAATGAAGCGATGGAAGTTACAGAACCACAAACAGCAAAATTGTTGAATGATAACAATGTGAATTTGGCAAAAATTGAAAGTAATAATGGTGGACGTGGTTTTGCTAGAAATGTAAAAACTGAAATAAAAAATAGAAAGTATAAAAACACAGCAATTATATGGTTTCATCAAGGGAATAATAAAGAAGCTCGAATATTTTCTGAAAGTGCATCTGTTAATAATGAAATTGTAATGCCTGATGATTGGCATATAAGGTGGCCAGATTTTTATCAGCACATTACAACGTATAAAAAAATATTTAGTGAAAATAAAATTGATGATGGACCTGATACATTAACAGGAATCATTGAAACTGAAGCTGTGAAAAAAGTAACACTAAAAACAGAATTAAGTAAGGAAGAATTAGGATTATTTTAAATGAACATACAATGGTAATAGATTTAATTAAAGAGGGTAAAATAGCTGATGCAATAGAATTATTACAAAAGAATGCAGTTGGTGATGTTGAAAAATACACAAAAGAATTTAATAATGACCGCACAATAAGAGCTACACAAGTTGGTAAACGTAGTGATAAAGTTACAGCAAAGGAAGTTATTAAAGTAGCTAAAATACCTATTCCATTTCAGCGAAAAATTGTTAAAAGTGCTGCTTCATTTTTATTTGCTAAACCAGTTAAATTAATTGGAAAAGAAGTAAATGATAATAATTCAATAATTACCGATTTATGGGATGATTTAAGAATGGATTCTTTACTCCTAAATTTTTGTAAAACTGTGAAATCTGAAACATCGGCAGCAATTGTTTTTTTCCCTGTGAAAAAAGAAGGTGAAATTGAAACAAAAATTAAGGCAAGAATTTTAGATAATACTTCGGGTAAGTTATATCCAGAATTTGATGCTTTTGGAGATATGATTTCATTTGGTTGGGAATATGAAACAACTGAAAATGATAAAAAAGTAAAGTACTTGTATTTATATACTGCTGAAACAAATTACATTTTTAGAAATGAAAAAGAATGGTTGTTGGCAAGTGAAAATGGAGAAACAAAAAATGAATTGCAGAAAATTCCTATTGTGTATTTATCTCAAGAACATCCTGAATGGTGGGAAGTACAAGACTTAATTGATAGGTTTGAAAACACTTTTGCAAGATTTTGTGATACCAACGATTATTTTGCAAATCCTAAATACAAAATTAAAGGTTCGGTTGGAACTTATCCAGATAAAGATACAACAGCTATTAAAGTTGATATTGTTGAAACAGAAAATGGAAATGTTGTTTCTGGAGATGTTGATATTATTTCTTGGGATAGAGCACCCGAAGCTTTAAAATTAGAGTTTGAAACTTCAGAAAAATTGATTTATGGATTGTCCGATACAGCAAACTTCAGTACCGAATCTATGAAAGGAATAGGTAATGTAGCCAATTATGCAATGGAGTTAATGTTTTATGGATCTATTTTAAAAGCTAAATGGGATGAAGGAGATTACCAGGTTGTTATTAGTAGGATAATCAATATTATGAAAGCGAGTGTGAAAGTGTTTGGTTACAACGGTAAAAAAATAGATTTAGAAGAAAATGATTTCAATGTGCAATTTCAATCTGTTTTGCCTAAAAACTTAAAGGAAATTATGGAAATTTTATCTGAAGCAACTGGAGGTAAAGCTACAATGAGTCAAGCAACAGCTGTTGCAAATAATCCATTGGTTGAAGATAATGAAGAAGAATTGGAAACAATTCAAGAAGAAGAAACCAATGCTAAAAAAGTGGAACTAGGCTCAACGGTTATATAATGAAAGAAATTGTATTAGCTTTTTATATCGGTCAAATTGTGTATTTGAAAACCGATTTAGAACAAGAAAAATATTTTGTAACTGGAATTGAAATAAGACAAACAGGTGTTAAGTATTTTATTTCCAGTAAAGGATATGAAAGTGCTGTGTATGATTTTGAATTAACAAAAGATCAAAACGTATTAGTAAAATTAGGAATTGATTAAAAATAAATATCATGGAAAAAATAAAAGAAATAGAACAATACATTAAAACAAATGGATTTACAAAGAATCAAATAATTCATTCAGATAAAGAAACTGTTATTATGGTATTAGGCTATACTAATTCTGGACTTAAAAAGTCAATCAGTTTTAATAAAAAAGAAAAAACAATTCAGCAATTATCAGCTGATGGAAGTTTAACTTTTGATGATTTTATAATAAAAGAAAAATCTAAAATTGCCAACACCCAAAAATCATAAGGAACTTTTAAATCTATTAATTATCCAGGAAAACAACCTGAATATATTATATAGCAATATGGCTAATGATTTAGCTTCAATTCTTAGGCAATATAAAGTAACTGATAAATCTGTTTGGTATAAAAATAAAGATGTAAAAAGAAAAGTAGATGTTTTAATGAACAAATTCAGAGGTGTGTATTTTAATTATATATCAAATAGTGTTCAGCAATCTTGGGAATTATCTAATAATCATACTGATAATTTAATAACGAATTATACTAACGGAATTACAATTCCTGATAATTATCAAAGAAAGTTTTATCAAAGAAATGCAGCAGCTGTTCAATCTTTTATAAATAGAGGCAAAGAGGGGTTTCGGTTATCTGATAGAGTTTGGAGTTTAACAAATCAAACGCGTGAGCAATTAGAAACTTTTATTTCATCAGGTTTAACCGTTGGTCGTCCAGCTTCAAAATTAGCATTGGATTTAAAGCAATTTTTAAAAGAACCTGAAAGAAGGTTTAGAAGATTACGAGATCCAGAAACAGGAAAATTAATATTAAGCAATCCTGCAAAAAATTATCATCCTGGGCGTGGGGTTTATAGATCATCTTATAAAAATGCACTTAGGCTTTCTCGTAATGAAATTAATATTGCTTATAGAACTGCAGACAATTTGCGCCGACAAAATTTACCATTTGTTTTAGGTATTGAAGTTCATTTAAGCAATGCGCATCCGGCTTATGATATTTGCGATGAATTGCAAGGTGATTATCCTAAAAACTTCAATTTTATTGGATGGCATCCTAATTGTTTGTGTTACTCAAAATCAAAATTATTATCAAAAGAAGATTTTGTAAAATATTTGAAAGGAAAGGAAATTTCACAATCAAAATATGTGAAATCAATTCCTATTAATGCAGCACGATATTTAAATAATAATTCTGAACGTATAAAAGGTTTAACAAACAAACCTCATTTTGTTGCAGAAAATTTTAAAAACACAAAAGCTGGATTTTCTTTAAAAAAAAATATTGGTGTTGATGTGAAAGTTCCAAAATTGGTTGAAAACAATATGATTACCAATCTTAAAAACTCTGGTGTTCATGTGAATTTTAATGAAACTTCATTAAACGATTTTAATTCCAAAGCAAAAGGTTTCGATTTGAATACTATGTTTTCATCATTAGAAACGGAACTTCAATTAAATGGAATTTCAAGAATTAGAAAAACTGTTGATTTTAGTAATAGTGGATTTAATTTTTCATTATCAGGTAGAGATTTTGAAATGACTAGGGAAATTAAATATAAAGATGATTTTAATAGTGTATACCACGCATATTTGAGAGTTCCAAAAAGCACGCAAGGAAAAGGATTAACTAAAAAAATGTTTCAAACATTATATAAACAATATGAAGCTGGAAATATAAAACAAATTAACGTAACTGCTAATATTGATGTGGGTGGCTATGCTTGGGCCAAATATGGTTTTTCAGCTACTAAAAAGAGTGAAGTTTTACATATTATTAATAAATCTCAAAATGAAGCTTTTAAGCAAATTGCTAAACGAAAAGCAAATTATCATTATAAAAAATATGGAAATGATAAACCTTTTCCAATGATAAGATTTGCAAATATAGAAGGTGGTAAAAAAGAATTGTTAGGTACTTGGTGGAGTGGCACCATTGATTTGACAAATAAAAAAGAATTAGAATGGTTTTTAAATTATTTATTTCAATAATTTTTCCCATTTAGAACGATACTTATTGTATTGTTCAATGGTTACATTATAATCTTTTAATAATACTTCAAGGGTGTCATACCCTTCATTTAATTCATCAACAACACAAGAAACACGATGTGATATTTCTGTTTCAGAATCAATACTGAATTCAGAGTGCATTTTGGTTGTAAGTTCTTCTTTCATAATAACAAAATTAGTAAAAAATGAGCAAAACAAGAAATATAATAGCTGATGCAGAAAAGTACATCAATAAACATAATGTGCCTTGTACTGTTGAAGAATTATTTATTGAATTTGAACGTAAGTATAGATTGCATATTGAATTTGAAGCATATTTAAAACAAGAAAATATTAACTCCAAGTTAGAGAAAATGAGAAGAGATAAAAGATTATTAGAAAAAAGAAAGCTATTTGCTGAATGGTATTTTGTTAAAAACCAAGCAACCCAATCTGTAAAAAAATCATTCATAAATATTTCAGAAATGGTATTTGCATCAACAAAAACTGTTCAAAATGACATATTAAAGGAAACTACTGATTAAACAATGTTTAAATATTCTTAATTATTGATGCTCGAAGTATTTTTATTGTCAATAATAATTTTAATCAATAATTAAATTTTATGCTAAAAGAGAAACTCAAACTGGCACTCAAAGCAGCAGGGCTATCGGAGGAGCTTGCAGAAACAATTAACATTACATCAGAAGCGCAAATTGAGGGAATTATAATTGGTTTACAATCAACTCAATCTAATGATGGTGAAATAGACTTTAATACTGTGTTGGGGTCTCCTAAATTTTCTGAATTTATTACTAAAACTGGATTTGACAATGTGCTTAAATTATCAAAAAGTTTACAAAGTGAACATGATAAAAAAGTAACAGCTGGCATTAAAACATTCCAGGAAAAGTATTTCAAAAAAATAAATGGAGAAGACAACGATGATGATGATCCTACAAAAATGAAAAATGAAAACAATGACACGCCAGCTTGGGCAAAAGCTTTAATGGATGATGTTAAAGAATTGAAAAATTCTAAAACAAAATCAACAAAATTAGAACAAGCAACAACTGTTATTAATGCTTCAAAAGTTTTACCAGATACACTTAAAAAGGAATGGATAAACAGGTTTAATTTGGAGAGTGAAACATCATTTGATGAACAGTTAAAAGGATTAGAAACGGAATATACTAACATTCACAAAACTATTTTGGGAGACGTTAAAATTCCAGGTTTACCACAAGGTGGTAATCCACCAACAGGTGAAGCTTCAGATGAAGAAATTGCTGCAATTGCAGATAATTTAATCTAAAAAAAGCAAAATGGCTACAGTAAATTTAACAAGCAAAAACAATGTTGATACTACAAATGATTCTGTAGTAATCGTAAATCATTTAGAAGGTATTGCTGGTGGTAGAACATTAGATGTTACAGGCTTTGCTGATGCAGAAATATCAGCAGGTCACGTAATTATCAAAGAAACTGCAACTGGCGAGTACAAACCACTTCCAACAAGTGGAACATTGCCAGAAGGTCATACTTATGCAGGTATTTTAGTTGCTTCTATAGAAACAGCTAAAGCAATGGCCGCAATTATGGTAAGAGGAACAGTAAATGAAGCTTATGCAAAGTATGCAATTCCTGCAGGTGCAAAAACAGCTTTAAGTTTAATCAGATTCATAAACGAATAAGAATATGGAAGCTTCAATTTTTAAAGATATAATTGGAAAAATATTTCCAAAATTAGCAAAGAAAATTACCGAAAAGGTAAATGACAAAGAAGGTGAAATTCAATACGAACATAAAAAGTATTTAAAAAAGGATTTTTCACCTGATATGAAATTCGAAAGCTTGTCATCAAACACAAGCATTGTTGCAGCAGATGTTGTAACATTGGATTCAGAATTAACCTTAAAGAAAAGAGGTTCTTATGCATCAGCAACTGGAGAAATTCCTAAAATTGGTATGATAAAAGCATTAAATGAAAGTATGTTGCAAGCCTTGAAAAATCTTACTGCCAGAGGAAAGAAAGAAGCCGAAATTGCACAGAAATTATTTAAAGATGCTGTTGATAGCGTAAAAGGTGTTCAAGAACGTTTAGATATGATGTTTTTACAAGCATTATCTACTGGTGTAACATTGGTTGATGAAAATACAAATACTGGCGAAGGTATTAGAATTGATTTTGGTATTCCAGAAGAAAATCAACTTGGTGCTATAACAAAAGTATGGACCGATGCAGACGCAACTCCTATTGATGATATTGAAAATGTAATTTCAAAAGCTCGTTCAAATGGACATATTTTAAAATATATGTTTATTGATAAGGTAACGTATAATGCATTTAAATTGAATGCACAGGTTAAGGCTGCTTTTGCAGGTTTAATGAAAATAAATGTAGATTATATTTTTAGAGTTACCAATGAAGAATTACAGAATTACTTAATTCAAGAACATGGGTTGCAATTAATTGTTATCAATAAAGTATGCCAAATTGAAAAAGGTGGAAAAAAAGTTGCTGTTGAACCTTGGGAAAAAGGAATGGTTACATTTACAACTACTACAGATTTAGGAACTTTAACTTATGGTGAACTTGCTGAAGTGGATCATCCAGTTGCTGGAGTTGAATATAGTGTTGTTGATGATTTTATTTTAGTTTCTATGTTTAGAACTAACAATCCATTGAAAGAAAATACAAGTGTTCAAGCATTGGCAATTCCAGTAATTGATAATGTTGATAGTATTTATTTATTAGATACTAATGAAGCAACCGCAAGTGAAGACACTCAAACTGAAGGTGATGCAAATTACTTATACAAAACAGTACTTTATACGAAAGCCTCTGTTGTAACTGGTATTAATGCAGCTAGAGTTATTGATGAACAAGTTCCAATGGCGTCAATTTCACAATTAGATGCAACTTTAGCTAAGAAAATTAATAGTTTATCTGAAGAAGGAGTTGCATTGTTTGAAGCTGAATTAGTAGCTGTATAATGACAATATTAGAAGCCATACAAGCAAACCCTTTGTTTTCAATGGTAACATTGGAACATATAAACTCCAAATTAATTGGCCGCATCATTGATGGTGCGGCTAATTATACTGAAAATGATTTGCAAAGTGTGGAATTGGTTTCTGCTGATTTGTATTTAGATATTGCTCTGTTACCAGAATTTAAAGAAGGACAATTATCAATCAAATATAATGTTTCAGATTTAAAAGCAAGAGCAAAAAGTATTTACACAAAATATGATGATGCAAAACTTTCTGAAATGGGTCCTAAGATTATTAATGTTAATGTTAATGCTATAAATGCTTAAAAGATTTCCTCATACTGGTACAATTATAATTAATAGTGAAATATCAAATGAAAATGGTATTCCTACTATTTCTAAAATTGAGTTATTAGTGAAGGGAAGATATGAGCCATCAGGACAAAGCAAAGCATTAGATTATTCAGCAAAATGGTATTGTGATAAATTGGATTTAACTCCTTATGAAGCAGATGGTAAATCATTTAAATTTAATGGTAAACAATTTAAAATAGTGCAATTATTTAATTACCAATCACATTGCGAAATATGGCTGGAATAAATGGATTAAAGGCATTATTTAAAGGTGCTCAATTTAGAGAAGTTTTTGAACAATTTGAAGAGCAAACAAACAATAAGTTCTTAGAAATATTACAATATTTAGGTGAAAAATTTGTAAATGAGGCAAGGTCTAATGACACTTACAAAGATAGAACTGGAAATTTAAGAAGTTCAATAGGGTACATTATTTTAAAAGATGGAAAAATAATTGAATCTAACTTTTCAGGAAAGAAGGTGGGTAAAAACAAAGGTGCTGAAATTGCAAATGAAATTAAAACTGAATATCCAGATGGATATGTTTTAATTGGAGTTGCAGGAATGAATTATGCAGCTGCTGTTGAAGCAAAAGGATTTGATGTTATTACAGGTGCAGCTCCTGAAGTTGAATTGTTAAAATCAATTTTAAGTGAAATCTAGTTTACAAATATTATCAGCTTTATATAAACTAATAAATGTTGATGTAGTTAATAATATTATTTCTGGTGAAGTTTTTATTGGTGATGAGCCAGATGGAAATCAGGATGAAAATATTACGTTAAACACATTAACAAATCCAAATGAATATTTGCAAAGTGGTTATGCAAATGTAAATGTTCATATAAAAGAGGTGAAGTCTGGAAGACCAAACCTTGAAAAGTTCAATGAAATAATAGCTGTTCTGATTCCTTTATTGGAGGATTCAATGAGTGATAATGTCTATTTTCAAATTGATGATGATAAAGGCATTTTTAAAGATGTTGAAAAGGATAGTATGTATTTCTATAATTTAAAATTAAAATTTCAAACATTATAAAAAATGGGAAAAACACAAAATTTATTAGGTGTTGGAAAATTCGAAATGGGTGTGCCAGGTGATGGAATTATGGGTGCTGCATTAACTGAATTCTCTGAAGTAGAGGTTAATTCAATGGTTTTTGATGGACCACAAGCCAATACAGAAACAATTCCAACAGAACAAGAAGATAGTTACATCACGTTAAATTCAAATGCAACACCAGCAAAATTGGTTGTTCGTTTGTATGGAGTTGATAAAGCTGATTTTCCAATGTTAATGGGCGGAACATATACCGCAGGAACAAAAACTTGGGATGCTCCAGAGGTAGTTCCTGATATTTGGTTAAGTGTACGTTTAACAGGAAAAGAAATTAGTGGTGTTAAACAAGTATTAGAGATTCCTTATGGAAAAATTAATGCACGTGAACAAGGTAATATCACTAAAAATGGATTGCCAGCAATAGATGTAGAAATTATTGCAAATACTCCAGTTGCAGCTAATGGCACACGATATGCACCATATAACAGAAAGGAAATAACTGTATAAAACTTATATTTTTAAATTAAAAGGGTGTTTTTATTTACACCCTTTTTTAGCTTATGACTGCACAAGAAAAAATACTAGAAGCATTTTATGAAAAACCAACTGTTTTTAAAATATCAGTTTCTGACAATTCTATGCTCCCAGATGATTTAAAAGATAATAATGAAATTGAATTTGTATTAAAACCGCCTGTATTATCTGTTTTATCAAAAGCGGGTTTAACTATGGCAAAAATACCAGATGATTTAAAGCAACCTGGATCTATTGTATCATTTGAAAAAGCTTCAAAATACATAATTGAAATGGCTACTGCATTTTCAATTTTAGCCTATGGAAAAACAAGTGATTTTCCTAATTGGTGGGTAGATTTTTTAATTCATAATGTTACACCAAAAGAATTATTTCAATTATTTTCAGAGGCAGCATTAAAAACACAATCCAGTTTTTTTTTGAAATCTATCCAGATTGCAGAAGCAATAAATCCAATGACGTTAAAAAGTTAAATGAAATAATTTTCAACCCTTATAAATTCGTTGGTTCTGTTTGTAATTATTTTCATTTATCATGGGATGAGGTTGTAAATAAAATAAGTTATCAAAATTTAATAATGTTGTCATCATCTGTTCCTAAATCAAATTCAAAAAATAAAAATGATGATAGTACTGAAAAGGAAGAATCCAATGATTTTAATGATATAATGAAAGGAATACCATTAACTGAATAATTATGAAAAAAGCATTTAATACTATTTATAAAAGATTATTAAAACTGAAATTGGATGAAAATATTTTATGCTCAACCTTTTGGAGAAAGATAATTGATTTACATAATAACTATGATGAGAATGCATGTTGGAAATTGTTAACCAATAATTTTGAATGGTTAATTAATAGTGGTGTTGCATCAACATCAGATATTAAAAAATGGTTTAATGAAACGGAATTAAACTCACATAATATTTATATAACTGGAACCATTCATATTACTGATAAAAAAGCAATTGGTTTAGGTGATGCCAAAATAACTGCAGATGGACATAGTAAAGTTATTTTGTTTGATTATGCACATTGTGAAGCTTTTGACAGTAGTTTTGTAAAAGGATTTCAAAATTCAACATTTAGAGTTAAAGAATGTATTGGTGAAGCTTTTGATAAATGTAAATGTATTGCTGATTATCAAAGTAAAGTTGAAGCTTGGGGAAATGCTACTGTTGAAGCCAAAGATTATGCATTTGTAATTAAACATGAAAATGCAACTGGATTAGTTTCAAGTAGAGCTTTTAGTATAATTCAATAAATTTACCATAACAAAATCCCCCTCGAAAGGGGGATCGGGTCACCTTTAGTTAGGTGTTGAACGATAGTGCGCTGGAACCTTCACTTCTTTACCCTTGCGAGTAGTTGTATGAGGTTTCACATACACTTTCTTTTTACCCTCTCCTGTTTTCGCCATTGTTAACAAATTTAGGAATTAAAAGAATTCACCAACATCTCGCAGTGGTGTATCTGCGAAAAAAGCCTTTAACTCGTCAGTTAAAGGCTTTAATTTTTTCTTTTATAATACTACAATGGCTAGTATTATGGTGTAAATATATAAAATTGAATTTAATCAGTTATATTATTTCTTTAATTTAAATTCATTATAAATAAAAATATCTAAAATTCACTTTATAAAATAATTGCATTTCTATATTCCCTAATTGGTGATACTGAAAATGGCACCGAAATTTTAATACCATCAACATATTTATCTTTATAAATAGTTTTAAAAGTAATATTATCAGGAATAATAAAATCAGGTAAATTTTCTATAAAATAGCTCACTTGATTATTATCAAAAATATTACAAATGTTGATTGCATTTTCATTTATTTGATGTTCTAATTTTGCTTTTATTTTAGGTTTGTCAATTACCCATTTTTCACCATTAAAATTTCCAACTTTATACCAGGTTAACTTTAAAAACTTACAACCAAAATCATAACTATTACAATTGGTTCTTTTTAATTCGCAATCACCAATATTATGAGCTTTCAATATAAATTGAAATGGATGAACTTCTTTGTTATTATAATAAGCAACGGTTCCTTTCCAATTCTGAATTATTCCAAATAATGATCTAAATGTGGCATATGCATTTACTAAATATTCATCAGGAACTCTAATTGTAATAATATCATTTTCAAAATCAGCATTTAATTCATAAGCAAATGCTAATGCATCATTAAAATATTTAGAGCTGTTTTTTTTGAATTGAAGTGTGTACATAAAAAGTTAGTGCAACTACTGATTTCTATTTCAAATATACTTTAATTCTGTTTATGCCAATAGTACTTTTATTCAAAATATTTTTTAAATGGGTGCTGTTAGAGGTGAAAATAGTTTGTTTTTTGCAACTGGTTTAGATAATTCTGGATTGAGACAAGGTGCTCTTGATGCAGTTAATATTGTACAAGGCTTAGGGTCTACTATATCTAAAATTAATCCATTTGCAGCATTAACTGTTGGTGCTATAACTGCTATGACAATTATTGCAGATTCGGCCTATAAAATGTCAAGAGAATTTGAAACTGCAATGAAAGAAGTAGAAACAATTTCTGAGGCAACTCAAAAAAACTATGACAAAATTGCTAAGAGTGTTTTTGAACTTTCAAATATTTCTACGGATAAACCGGCACAATTAGCAAAAGCTTATTATCAAATTGTTTCTGCTGGATATGATGGTGCAAAAGGGTTGAAATTATTAGAAGTAGCTACAAAAGCTGCAACTGGTGGAATTACAGATACAGAAACAGCTGCAGATGGTTTAACAACTATTTTAAATGCATTTAAATTAGAAGCAGAAGAAAGTGAAGCCGTTGCAGATGCAATGTTTCAAACGGTAAAACTTGGTAAAACAACATTTAGCGAATTAGCTGCAAATATGGCAACCGTTGCTCCAATAGCAGCTGCATCAAATATTAGTTATCAAGAAATATTAGCTTCAATTGCATCTTTAACTAAACAAGGTGTTCCAACTGCACAAGCAATGACACAAATTCGTCAAGCTATTATTGGAGCAAATCAAGCGTTAGGTGATGGTTGGTCTAATGCAATGTCACTTCAGGAAGCATTTCAATTAATTTATGAAAAAGCAGATGGTAGTCAAGTTGGTGTTCAAAAATTAGTTGGTAGTGTAGAAGCTGTTTCTGCTATACTTGGTATTGCTGGTAAAAATGCTGAAGGGGCAGCAAAAGATTTTGAAGCATTATCCAATTCAGCTGGTGAGAGTGAAAAAGCTTTTTCAAAAATGGTTGGAACTAATGAAAATCAATGGAAATTATTTAGCAATAATATTAAAGGAAGTTTAGAAGGTATTGGTGATGGTGTTTTACAATTAAGCACTGGATTGGCTAAAATTTTGAACAAAGCATTTGAGCAATCGTCTAAATTACGAGAAGAAACGGCTCACAATGCTGCTGCTTATGAATTACTGAAAAATACACTAATAGATACTAATACAGAATATGATAAAAAACTTGAAATTTTAAAAGAATTAAAAAAGGATTATCCAGATTATTTAGAAAGTTTAGACCTAGATAAAATAAAAAATGAAAATTTAGAGGATACTTTAAAAGAAGTAAAAGGAACATTAGAAGAAATAAATAAACTTCATGAAAGAAGGCTTCAATTATCAGGATATGAAGAGGGTATTGATAATTTAAATAGAAAGAAAGAAGAGCTAAATGCAATTCTTCAAAAGAATTTATCTGGATTTTATAGTGTAGTTAAAGAAGCTCAAGATTTTGCAAAATTAAATGGAATAGAATTAAATATTTCTTTGACGGAAGATCCACATATTTTATATCAAAAAATTAGATCTGCATTTGTTACTGACAAAAATAACGGTATTTGGGACCAACTATTTGGTGATGCAAATGATATTACCAAACGTTTATTTGAATTTGATAACGCAATTACACTTTTTAAGGATAAGTCTTTTAATGTAACTAAAGAATTAGAAAAACAAACATCAGAACTTACAAAGCAAGAAATATTGTTGAGGGATAATGAAAAAGGATATAAGGATGTTTTAAGTGAAATAAAAAAGATAACAGAATTATCAAAATTGGATTTTTATGATAAATCTTACTCCTATTCAAAAATTAAAGAAGCTATTACTGAAAGGAGAGAAGTATTAAAAATCATCAATGACATTAATTCAATAACCAAAGAATCATATCAAAAAAATCCAAATGCATTAGCTGAATATTTAAAATCTGAAAATGAAGAAATTAAAGCAGCTGCAGAAAAAAGAAAAGCCTATTTGACTTTTAAACCTACAGGATTAGAAAATGATGATGAATCATTTGAAAAATCATTGTCAAACAAGAAAAAACAATATGAGGCTTATCAATTAGCATTGTTAAATAATGACAAAGAATTTGCAGAACAATTAAAAGTGCAATACAAATTAAATGAAGAGGATTACATTACTTATTTAAGAAACTTATACAATGCTAAAGAAAAAGCGGATGATAAGGTTAAAGTTTTAGAAGCATTGGATAAAGAGGGATCTGGATTAAATGATAGAAAAGCAGTTGACAAAATAGTAACTACGGTAGCACCAATTCAATTAAGATTTACAATAGATAACACATCAATAGCTGCAATTGAATTAAAGATTAAAAAATTATATGAAGAGTGGAACAAAGCACAGTTTGAATCTGAAAGATTGAGTATTGCAGAAAAAATTAAATCTGAAGAAAAGAAACTTGATGAAGCTAAAAAAAGTTTAGACAAACAAGAGGATTTATACAAGGATTTAAATAGAACTATTGCAAGTTTATCTTCAAAAGAATTAAGGTTATTAATAAACAATAAAAAGAAAGAACTTTCAGAAAAACTAAAAGATGAAAAGAAATATGCAGCTGAAATTATAAAACTTAAAGGAGAAATTGAAGATGCTGAACAAGCTTCAGCAGATAAAACTCAACAAACAATAGGGGACATAATTGGAGTTTTAAATGAAGCATCATCATTATTTAGAAAATTTGGTGATGAAGATACCGCAAAATTGCTAGATCAATTAGCTGGTATTGCCGAAGGTGTTAGCAATATAGCTATTGGAGTAGCAACAGGAAATCCACTTGCTGTAATTCAAGGTTCATTACAAGTTTTAAATGCTGCAATTACTGTTGAAATTGAAAGTGATACTGCAAAATTTGAAAAGGAAATTGAAAGATTAACTATTGTTTTAAACAGACTTTCAAGAGATATTAATGATGCAATAGGTATTGATAAAATAGATTTGAGGTTGGATGCATTAAGAGAAGAATCTGAATTGTTAAAAGCTAATAAAAATGCATTAGAAGCAGAACTAGAAGCGCGGAAAAAAATAAAATTCTTAGGAATAAATGTTGGAGATAAAGGTGCTGGTTCTGGAACTGATGCAGATAAGATTAAAGAATTTGAAGATAATATTGATGAATTAGAACATAAGTTAAAAAATTTACAAATAGAGATTTATGAAACTTTAACCGCTACCACTTCAGAATCAATTACTGATAGTATTGTGGAGGGTTTTAAAAATGGGAAATCATCAATAGAAGATTTTGCAGGGACTTTTGAGGACCTAATGAAAGATGCTATAATTGAAAGTTTTAAACTTAAATATTTAGAGAATGCTACAAATGATTTTTTTGAACTTTTTGGAACATTATCAGAAAGCGATAAAATTCTTACATCAGCAGAAATAAACCTATTAAGAAGCAATTTTAATGAATTAATACAAAATTCAGCTTCTGAAATGGAAGCATTAAATCAAATATTATCTGATGCTGGAATATCTGGAGTTGTTTTTGGAAATTCTAACAATTATCAAAATTCACTTACTAAAGCTTTAAGGCGAGAAATGACTGAAGAAACCGCATCAGTTTTGTCAGGAATTATACGAAATGTTGCAGACGATATTAAAACAGGTTTAAACTATAGTAAAACTGCAATTGAAAATCTTCAACTCATAAAATTATATACATCACAAACTGTAGAACAATTACAATTTGCTGTTGCAGAATTAAAAGATATTTCAAAGAATACTCGTGAACATTATTTATTGGATTTAGGATAAAGAAATGTATAAATTAAACAACATAGCATTAGGTACTTATGGAATTATTCCTGGTAAAATGATTGGTGAGGGAATTGCCGTAAAAGGTTGTTTTGATATGCCTAAAAGAATTGGTATAACGCAAAAGGAATGGGATGATGAAAATGGAGTTGAACCATATGTTGATGCTGATGAACTGTTTTTTGGAGGTAGAACTATTTATTTTGCTGGAATTATTAAAGGAACAAAAAGTGAAGTTGAAACTAATATTGAGTTGTTAAAAGCTACAATTAATGATTTTACAAGTGTTGTTCCATTTGAAACACCTTATGGTATATTTTGTGTGAAAGTGGATAAAATTACTCCTACATTTTTTAGAAACGCTTCAACTTTAATTATTGAATTTAGAGAACCAGAAGTTGGTGCTGTTTGTAATATTGGAAGTTCAACTACAACGTATTATTCAGTTGAATATAGTGAAAGTGCAATCAAAAATAATTGTGAAAGTGGTTATCACGGATCAGAAGTTGCATTAACTGCTACTGCTGGACAATTTACAAGTACATTAAGTCAATATGCAGCCAATCAATTAGCAATTAATTGGGTGCGTGAAAACAAACAAGATTATGCCAATGTGAGTGGTACTTGTATTTTAAATCCAACGGTTTATTACAATACTAGAAAATTTGGTGAAATGATTAAAAATGATTGTGGATCCGGATATTTTGGTTCGACAGTAAATTATGAAATTGCTGCATATAAATATAGTTCTTTAATTAGTCAAGCGGATGCAGATGCTAAAGCTCAAGCTGAATTAGATTCTATATTAACACAATCATATGCAAATGAACAAGGTTTTTGCACAATGTCACCACAATTTGAACAAACAGCAAATTATATAAGTCAAATTACAATTTATGGTAGTATTAGAACTCAAAAATTTCAAGTAGGAGAGGGTGTTGTACATGGAACAGTTTACAATATTATGATTTATAATGTAACAGTATCATATACATCACTTTTAGGTGATACCCCAACATCAATAGTAAATCAACTAATCAATAAAATTAATAATACTACAGAAGAAAGTTGGTCATTTTTTAATCAAACACCATTGCACGGAACTCCTGGTTATAAACCAGTAGCAACTATTGAGGGTTCAAATATTTTAGTAATACAATTAAATGCATCTAATTCAGTAACTCATTGGATTGGTGATAAACCACTTTGGAATGTTCAATCTTAATATTTATGTATACTATAGATAACATATCATTTACAACCTACGGATTACACATTTCAACATCCAAAGGTATTGCAATGCTTGAAAGTGCCAAAACAGAATTATTTACAATTTACGGAAAAGAAGGTTATCAAATTACAAAGCATAAAGCATCAACACTTGAATTGAATGGATTTATAATAGCAAATGACATAACAGATTTTAAATCTAAAATAAATTCACTTTCAACAGTTTTTAAAAGTGCAGGATTACGTTCAATTGTTTTAGATAATAATGCAATTAATTGTTTTGCTGTTGATGGTTTTAGAATAGATAAGGTGCGTATTTATGGAAAAGTATATGCGAGTTTCAATATAAAATTAACAATAGTATGAGTGAGTTAATTATATATAGGAGTGCAGTAGAAGTTGCAAGAGTAATTATTGATGAAAAAACAATACTTACCAAAAAATTGATGAATGAAGATAGAATAAATTCTGAATTTTTTACATCAGCAGTTTTACCTATTGAGTTAGGTGATTATATTGTTTTTGATACTAAATATTACTATTTAAATCAGTTACCAGGTATTGAAAAAGTGAATTCTAATACCTATAAATATACTGCAACTTTTCAAAGTGTGTTGTATGATTTGTACAATAAACTTTTAATTTCATCGGATGGCTTAAGTGATTTTACCTATGTTGGAAATGCAACTAGTTATATTCAAATGATTGTGAATTCAATGAATGAAATTTCAACAGGTTGGACAGTTGGAACCATTGATGAGAGTTATGATAAAACCATTGATTTTGTAAATGAAACTTGTAGAACTGCATTAACAAAAGTTTCTGAAGCTTTTAAATATGAATTTCAATTAGTAGGGAAAACCATTCACTTTAAGAAAGCAATTGGAACTGTAAAACCTTATACCTTTCAATACGGTAGAGGAAATGGTCTTTACAGTATTGAGCGCAGACAAGTAGATAATAAAAGTGTATTTACCCGTGTATATGGATTTGGAGGTACAAAAAATATACCATATACATATAGAGAGAGAGCTAAAAGATTGGTGTTTGAAGAAAGGAAACTTGAAAAAAATATTTCAATTTTTGGAATACGTGAAGCACAATTTACTGATGATGAAATTTACCCAAAGCGCACAGGAGCTTTAACAGTAACAAATATTTTATTTGAAGAAAATGATTTTAATGTAACCGATAGTTATATAGAAGATTCTAGTATTGATTTCGATATTAATGATTATTTACTAAGTGGTTTAACTGCTAAAATTGTTTTTAAAACTGGTGATCTAACAGGAAATCAATTTGAGATATGGAAATATGACCACATCAATAAACGCATCTATTTTAATCCATTTATTGATGGTGATACATACAAATTACCAAACAAAACTTTAATGCCAAAAGTAGGAGATACTTATACTTTGGGGGATTTAGAAATGCCTTATAGTTATGTAATAAAAGCTGAACAAGATTTAAAAGATGCAACACAACGATTTTTAGATGAAAATAGCGTGCCTAAAATGTTGTATTTCGCAACTATAAACCCAAAATATGTTAAAGAGAATGCAATTACTTTAGATGCTGGTGATTTGGTTACAATTGTAGATAGTCAATTTGGAATTGATAGAGCAATTAGAATTTCACAAGTATCATTTCCATTAGTTAATAAGCATCAAATTGAAGCAATTATTGCAGATTTTATACCATACACTTTACAACAATTAGTGACTAAAAACACTACAATTTCAAGTAAAGCTGTTCAAAGTATTGCAAACAGAATAAATTACATTCAAAACATAAACAACATAAGTAATACTTCAAATAGAACTGAAGTAACAAATGTTTACACCACAGTTTATCCAGAACCAAATACCGTAGTTATAAATGGCCGTAAATACTATTTTGATAAAGGTTATGACAATACAGTGAATTCTCAAATTTTAGAACCAGGAGATTTTATCTGGGGTAATTATTGGGATAGGTACACTTTTGTTTTAAAATGGAGATACAAAGGAGGTAATCAATATTTACCTGAAAATTATGATGAAATAGAAACTATAGAAATAGAGCAATAATGAGTTGGATTCATAAAATATTAAAGCTAAAAGTTAAAGAATTAGAAACAGTTGAAACACCAGTTTATTTGGCAACGGTTGATGAAGATGGCTTGTTTGGAAAAACAGGATACCCATCGAAAAAAATAGATGGTGGCGCGCCAGATAGCGTGTATTTGCCAACTCAAAAATGTGATGGTGGCGAACCTTAAAAAGTAAAATTATGGCAGATATAATACAAATAAGAAGAGGAACAGCTGCACTGTGGACCTCAAGAAATCCAACTCTAGCAGAGGGGGAAGAAGGTTATGAAACAGACACGGGAAAAGAAAAGCGCGGTGATGGCGTTACAGCTTGGAATGATTTACAATACAAAACGGTGAGTTCCGCCGATCCTTTAAATTTAGGATATTACGCAACAGAATCTGCATTAAGAGCCGCCCATCCAACTGGCATTGAGGGTAATTATGCCATTGTTGGCGCAACTGATACCGTTTGGATATGGGACGTTGACACGCCTGATTGGGTAGATAGTGGTAGTGCAGCAGGTTTATTGCCAATTAATAGTGTTGGCTATGCCGAACTTAAACCAGCTTTTAAAACAATTATAGACTTAGGTAACGTAAGCGGAACTGTTAATTTAGATTGGAGTTTAGCGGTTCGTTATAAATTGCATTTAATAGGAAATGTAACATTAACAATGACAAAGTATGCTGATTATGCAGGCGCAAAAGTGCAAGACTTACATATTAGCAGTAGTTCGCCAAGCAATGTTATAACGTGGCAAACAGGCGTTAATGTTGCTGATTTTGATGATGTACCTATTGATTTTACAACAAGTGGAATTGTAAATTATATTTCTGCTCAATGTTTGAATGGAACAACTCCAATATTTAGAATGTCAAATTATTTAAGACCTTAAATTATGGCAATATTCGGAAATAAAAATGTTGGATTTGGATTAATAAAAAATGATGTTACATCTTTTATTACTAAGTGGGTTGTTGCTAATAACGATACAATTTCACTTCCTTTAGCTAATGGATATTCATATGATTTTACAGTAGATTGGGGTGATGGAAGTAATGATACAAACATCACTTCTTATAATGATATTAATAATACTCATACATATGTTGCTGCAGGTACATATACAGTAAAAATAAGTGGAATTATAGGAGCTTTTGTATCTAATAGTTATACAGATAGAAATAAGATATTTGAAGTTATACAATGGGGTACAAACATTTGGTATGCACTTAATTTTAAAGGTTGTCAAAACTTAAATATTACTGCTTTAGATATACCTATTTTCGGTACAAATGCAACTATTCAAAGGTTATTTGCAGAAAATGGTGCAATGACTATAAATAATTTAGAAAATTGGGATGTTTCTAAAGTTATAAATTTTGCTGAAAGTTTTCAACTATGTTCGTTTTCTAATGATTTATCTAATTGGGATGTTGGGAATGGTTTAAATTTTTCTTCTATGTTTTATCAAAGTGGTGGGTTTAACTCAGCAATAGGTAATTGGAATATGTCTAAAGCTACTAATTTAGGTAGAATGTTTTATGGGAGTACATCATTCAATCAACCATTAAATAATTGGGATGTTTCAAAAGTAACTACGATGTATCAAATGTTCTTAGATGCAAGAGTATTCAATCAACCATTAAATAATTGGAACACAGCATCTGTGAAAGATATTAGTTACATGTTCTTTTTATCAGATGCATTTAATCAAGATATAAGTGATTGGAATATTAGTCAAGTTACAGATGCTCGTGTAATGTTCACAACTTCTTATTTTAACTCGGATAACTATGATTTACTATTAATAGGATGGCAAAGTCAAACACATAAAAGTAATGTAATATTTAGTGCTGGAAGTGCAAAATATACTTTAAACAGTCCATCTAATACAGCTAGAAATAATTTGATTAATGATGGATGGGTTATAACTGATGGAGGGTATAGATTTCTTGAAAACTATAATGCGATTAGAAATAGCGGTTTTGATACTGATACAGAATGGAATTATGATTCTAGTTGGAGTATATCTGGAGGATTATTTATTGATAATGGTGGGGGTAGGGCTTACCAAAGTTTGCCTTCATATTTAACAGGAAGAACATTTAGAATTAAATACGATATAGTATCATTAATAAGTGGTTCTGTTAGAATAGATTGTGGTAATGGTACTTTAGGTACACCAAGAACTCAAATTGGACATTATGAAGAAGATTTAGTATTTAGTGGTGCAGGATATAATTTATATATAAATCAAGTAGGCAGAACTTTTAATGGCTCAGTTGATAATGTACAAGCAATTTTATTACCTCAGTAAACAATCGATATGAAATACGCAACAAAAATAAATAACCAAATACAAAAGTACGCCAAGTATCCAACTAGCATAGGCAATAGTACTATTTCAATTGGGCTATCAGATATTCAATTACAACAATTAGGTTTTTACTTAATTATTTATCCATTATTGAATAAAGGTGAAAGTTATAAGGAAATAGAATTGTCAAATTTTAATGATGAAACTATGGAAGTATTGGTTGGTGTGAATAAAGAAATTGAACCAACAGCGCAGCAATTATATGATGAGCTAATTGAGCAAGGTAAAATTGTTTTTGATGAATTTAGAACTTCGTTAGCCAAAGCTGGAGTAAACTACCTGCTTAAAGGAGATGTTCCGCAAGCGTTAAAAGACTTAGTAGTTGAATTAGAAACAACTAAATCAAATATTAATCAAGTATTGCAATTGTATTTAAGTTACAATAATGTAGCAAAATTAAAAGCTTTCAGATTTGATACTCCAGAAGCAGAAGAATTTAAAAATAGAATAGAAAATTTTAAATAAAATGAATTTACGAAACCGACTTTTTAATTACGAAAAATGGCTTGTAGTTTTGTTACTAACAATGCCAATAGTTTTAATTGCTTTTGATAACGGAATTGTGCGCAATAGTATTAGTAATTACGTGTATATGCAACATAATCAAGTCTATTACTTTTTGCTAATAATTTCAGCTTCAATGTTTGGTTATAGTGGTGCCATCTGGCGAAAAAACTACAACATAATTTTAGGTGCATTATTAGCTGGTGTTGTACTTACTCCACATTTAAGTTTTCCAACACTACATTTTACATTAGCAGGTTTATTTTTTGCTTACTCAATAGTTGTTATGATTTTGTACAGTTCCAAAGAGCAACGAAAATTTAAAATATATGCAGCAGCTTTTATTGTTATTGGTATGCTTGGCCATTTTGTTTTTGAATGGTACAGCTTATTAATAGCGGAATGGTTAGGGGTGGTTCCAATTGCAATTCACTTTATTGGAGAAACACTCGGAAAAATAGATTAAAAATTAAAATAGATTAAAAATGAAATTCATCACCCTAATTTACACATTTATTGCTTCAAATTTAGCTTTAATTCATAAAGGTACATTTTTAGTAAAATTAAAATCAAGTGCTTCATTAGCAATTGCACTAAGTCCAATTGCTTATGTAACGGAGAAAATTACGCATTGGGCATTTGATAATCAAGAATATGTAATGTTTGTATTTATCGCAATTGCAATAGATCATTTACTTGGTTCAATTCTTCATTTAATTAAACGTGATTTTTCACTTAAAAAAAATATTACAGGATTAATAACTAAAATAGGATTAGTGGTTGCTGTAGGCTTTTTATTTGAAGGAGTTAATGCTATTGCAAAAGATGATTCATTTATAAAAGAGTACCTGGTTATTGTTTTGCGATTAACTGTTTTTATGTACCCAGCAGGCTCAGCTTTTTATAATAGTTCAATATTAACAAAAGGGAAGTTTCCACCAATTGGTTGGATGAACAAATTGAAAAAATTTGAAGAAAATTTGGATTTAAAAAACTTTAAAGAATAATGAAAGCAAAATTAATACGATTAGTACAGGAAGCTAAACAAACATTAGATGCGTTTTTATTTTTTGATGATGACGTAAATTTAATTTTTGAATGCAAAGCTTTAGAGTTGCCAGACCGTAACAACGATAATTCTATAAGTAGAGTTCCGGAAGGAAAATACACTTGTAAATTACGTTATTCAGAAAAATACGGATGGCATTACATTTTATTAAATGTTAAAGGTCGCGAATTAATTCTCATTCATTTTGGAAACTACTATACTGATACAAGAGGTTGTATAATTGTTGGTAATGCTTTTACAGATATTAATGGTGATGGTTTTAGAGATGTTACTTCTTCTAAAAAAACATTAAAACGTATTTTAGAAATTGCTCCTGCAGAGTTCGAATTAATAATTGTAAATGAATAAAATGTTACAGCTGCTATCAATACAAAATTTAAAAACATATGCGCTCATAATAGCAATTATTTGTGTGGTGTGGTTTTATAAAAGTTGGGAATTTAGAGGTGTAGAAATGCAACGACAAGCTGAAAATATGGAGCAAATTAGAAAATATGATAGTTTAAAATTTGCTTCACAAACCTACACTAAAAAAGAATTAGACCAATATTTAGAATACAACAGAAAAGATTTACAGCAATTTCTTAAAGAAAATAAAATAGCAACTCGAAAGATTGAGCAAATTATTACGCAAAGTTTAAAATATAGAGATACAACTATTAAAAACGTAAATCTACAACCAATTTTAGATGCTATTAAGCAAAAACAAAACATAAAAGTTCCTGTAATAGATTCTACAGCTTGTATGATAATTAAAGGGTATGTTGTTTTTGAAAATGACACTTTAAGCTTAAACATAACAGATCGGCAATTTAAAAACACAAGTGATGTTATTAAATATTGGGAACGCAATCAGTGGAAGTTTTTAGGCATAAAAACAAGACTATTTGGAAGAAAACAAGCTACTGTAATTATTAAGGATGCTTGCGGAAACACTCAAACTTTTGTTATTGATAAAAATAAAAAACCCACTTCTCTGTTAGAAGTGGGTAAATTGCTATGAAAAAGAATTGCCTTTCGGCAACAATCAAATATAAAGTAAATATTTGATTATTCTTTATTATTTGATTTTTTTTTAAAATCTTGAATATAATTTAAAGCTGATTTATGAGCTATTTTCTGATATTTATCAATTAAATTATTTAATTCTGAAGACTCAATATTAAATTCATTTTTAATTGATGCTTTAATAAAACTCCCAGATATATCAGATTCTAAATCGTTTAAACAAGTGCTGTAATAATCATCATCTATATCAATAAATGGAGCATTTACAATATTATGTTTAAAGTCATCAAATGATATTCTAGTTAATTTTTTGAATAATGTTTCATCCATACATCGCAAATTTTATTTCAAATAATCGGAATAATCTTCAGGTAATTCAATATCATTGGTGTGTATGTAATTGAATATAGCTTTACTTTCGTGACCTGTTATTAAACTCAATTGTTTAATTGTTTCCTCTTGATTAAAAGTTTCTCTTAAAGTTAAATATAGTTGTGTAATTCTGTAATGCCTAAAAGAGTAAGGTGTTAATTTAGAATCAAGTTTGTTTTTAATCCTGAATTTTCGGAATCGTTCAGTCATATAACCTCTTTTATCAATGTCTGATTTTGCTTTTAAATCAAACATATTACCAGTTCTATTTTCTATATAATTAGCAACAACATCATAAATTATTGAAGGAATTATTTTTATTTTTGAATCTTTCCCTTTAGTATTTACAACCATTAATTTATTTGATAAATCAATATCTGATATTTTAATGCGAACTATTTCAATTGGTCGCCAAAACATAATACTTATCAAATCTATGTAAACGCATAAATCCTGATCTTGTTCTTTAAGTAATTCGTAGGCTTTATGTATTGTTTTTGCATCAATTAGTTTTGTAGCTTTTGTACGAACTTTAGCATTCCTGATTTCTTTAATAAAATTAAAAGGGATTAAACTTTCATCTGATAATATTGAAAAAATTGAACTTAATGCAGCTTTAACATTATTTCTGTTTTTTGCTCCTGGGAAAGTTTTAAGAAATTTAGATATTAATTGTTTGTCGATTTTATCAATTGGTTCAATAAAATTTTCTTTGTTCAGAAAATCTTTAAACTGATTAATTCGACTTTCATAATCTTTATAAGTAGTTTCCTTTACTTCAGTTTTTTTTATTTTTAGAGCAAAATCCAGTGAATATGAAGCCTTGTATTGAATTCTACTTTCTTCATTTTCATATGGTGACCATCCTTTTTTTAGAAGTTCCTCAACATCATCCCTCAACTCTTTTAATGCTTTCATACGTTCCGACTTTATATGATACAATTTATTTATGTTATAATAAATAGGATTTTGTTGCACTAGCTTTGGAGAGCCATCAGTGTTTTTAAGCGTTGGATGAGCATAATTAAAATAGACATACCACCTCTTTGACAAGTCAAAATCCTTGCCGCCGTGGTAAATTTTTACTTTAGAATACTGCTTCATAGAATATTCGGTAAAATATTCGGTACGTAATTTTATAAGTATTGAAGCCATAAAAAATGCGCTTTAGAGCGCATTCTTATTGACTTCCATTTTGTAGCGTGATCCAGAATTGAACTGGAGACCTCCGGGTTATGAATCCGACGCTCTAACCAACTGAGCTACCACGCCATTTATTGAGGGTGCAAATATAAAAATAAAAAACTTGTTCTAGCAAATAAAAAATGGATAATTTTTTAATAATTTAAATTTTTTTAGGATAGATAAATTATATATATTGTGCGTTTAAAAATAAAGCATGTCAACAAAAATAAAATTTGAAATAGAATTCCCAATTCACGCATCACCTCATATGTTATATCAATATTTTGGTACCGCATCGGGATTATCAGAATGGTTTGCCGATAACGTAAATTCAAGAGGTGAAGTATATACATTTATATGGGATGGGTCTGAAGAAAAAGCAAAAGTACTTCAAGAACGACCAGATGAAAAAATTAAATTTAGATGGATGGATACAGATGATGAAAAATCGTTTTTTGAATTTCGTATAGAAGTAGATGAAATAACAAAAGACGTATCATTAATTGTAACCGATTTTGCAGATGAAGATGAAATAGATGAAGCTAAAATGTTTTGGGAAAATCAAATAGATGAATTAAAACATACGATAGGCGCTTAAAAATGAAAATACTCATAAAAGAACCTTGATTTTTTCAGGGTTTTTTTATGTAAGATTCTTTCTAATTTTGTAAAATGATTAATTTAAACGGTACTTTAATAAATAATTTAGACGCTAATTTAACCTTTGAAAATAGGGCATTTAAATACGGTGATGCACTTTTTGAAACTTTAAAAATAACAGACTCAAAAATTCATTTTTTAGAAGATCATTACTTTAGATTAATGGCTTCTATGAGAATGTTGCGTATGGAAATTCCATTAAATTTTACCATGGAATTTTTTGAAGAAGAAATTTTAAAAACAGTAAAAGCAAATAATTTAACGGATAGCAGAGTGCGTTGTACAGTTTATAGAGTGGATGGAGGCTTGTACAATCCAGCATCAAATAAAATTGAATATTTAGTAGAAGCAAAGGAGTTGATATTGAACTTAAAAAATGACTACACCATTGAATTATTTAAGGATTATTATGTGTATTCAGGAATTCTATCAACTGTAAAAACTACCAATAAAATTATAAATGTATTAGCTGCTATTTTTGCTGAAGAAAATGAATTAGATAATTGTGTTTTATTAAATGAAAAAAGGAATATTGTTGAGGTTTTAAATGGTACTATATTTTTAGTTTTTGGAAATACAATTAAAACTCCTGCTATTTCTCAAGGTTGTATAAAAGGTATTATTAGAAAAAAAATAATTGAAATAATTTTAAATAATACAACTTATACTTTAGAAGAAACTGAAATATCACCATTTGAGCTACAAAAGGCTGATGAGGTATTTATAACAAATGCAATTATTGGAATTCAACCAGTTAATTTTTATAAAAAAATGGTTTATAAAACAGCTGTTTCTAATGAAATAAAAAATATGTTAGATAAATTAATTTAATTCTGGGTTCATTGGTGCATTTGCCCAAATTTGATATTCGCCACCAATAGACATTAGTTGATTTTTCCAAAAAGTAGCACTATCAATATCAAAAATATTTGGGTATTTATTTGGGATTATTAACCAGGTAGATTCTGTTAATTCTTCAGTTAATTGCGCTACTGACCAACCAGAATATCCTAAAAAAAAGCGAATATCCGTTTCTGCTATTTTTTTTGAATTTAGTAATTCTGTTAAAGTTTCAAAATCACCGCCCCAATAAATATCTTTATCAATTTTAATGCTGTTTGGAATAAGTTCAGGAAGTTTATGGATAAAATATAAATTTTCTTGCTCAACAGGTCCACCATTATATATGGTAAAGTTGCATTCAATATCAGGTATTAAATCTTTTAAAACAAATTCACTTGGTTTATTAAGTATAAAACCAATACAACCTTCTTTATTATATTCCGTTAAATATATCACCGATCTATTAAATTCTTTATCATTTAAAATAGATGGTTCTGCAACTAATAATTTTCCTTTTGATGGATTTTTAGATAGCATATAAGATATATTTTAAATTAAATATAATGAAATTTAGGAATAAAAAAAACTCTTCAATGTTAAATTGAAGAGTTTTAAGAATAAGAATATTTCTTATATATTAATTTACAGCATCGCTAAAACCAGCTCCAGCTTTAAATTTAACTACGTTTTTAGCCGCAATTTTAATAGTTTTTCCTGTTTGAGGATTTCTTCCTGATCTTGCTGCTCTTTTAGAGATAGACCAAGTTCCCCAGCCTACTAATGCAACTTTCCCACCGTTTTTAAGAGTTTTAGTTACATTGTCTGTTAATGATTCTAAAGCTGCTTTTGCTGCTGCTTTTGTGATGCCAGCATCAGCTGCCATTGCATCAATTAAATCTGATTTGTTCATAATTTAAATGTTAAATTAATTGGTTAAACATATTTCGCTTTTAATAGCTTAACAAAGTTAGACGGAATAAGGGTTTGTGCAAGTTTTTGCCTAAAAAAAACACTCTTTTGTTAATAAAAGAGTGTAAATGTTAATAACCTTCATTAATTTTTACTATTATTTACAAAAGCCTTTAAAATTAAGGGTTTATAGCATTATATAATTTTCTTGAAATGTAAATCCGTTTAATAAACTTTTGGTGTCCATTTTTTTCTTACCAGCTAATTGCAAACTTTCAACTAAAATAAATCCATTTTTTGCGGCAATTTTTATTTCATTTTTAGAACATACTATAGAACCTGGTTTTAGATGATGATGAATTTGTTCTTTTTTCACATCATAAATTTTAACTTTTATTTCTTCTTCATTATTTTTTAATGTTGTCCAAGCTGCTGGGTAAGGATTTAAACCACGAATTAAATTATAAATAGTATTTACAGATGCTTCCCAATTTATTTTGCAGGTTTCAGAAAAAATTTTTGGAGCGGCTTTTTCTTCAAATTCTGGTTGTTTGGTTGTAATAACTTTATCATGCTTAATAAGGTGTATGGTTTTTACTACTAAATTACTTCCAACTGTCATTAATGTATCATGCAATTCACCTACAGTTTGATTATCAGCAATAGCAACTTCTTCTTGTAAAATTATATTTCCAGTATCAATTTTTTCATCAATAAAAAAAGTAGTAACACCCGTTTTAGTTTCACCATTTATAATTGCCCAGTTAATTGGCGCTGCACCTCTATAATTTGGTAATAGCGATGCGTGTAGATTAAAGGTTCCGTATTCAGGCATTTTCCAAACAATATTGGGTAACATTCTAAAAGCTACTACAATTTGTAAGTTAGCATTTAAGTTTTTTAATTCATTTAAAAAGGATTCACTTTTTAAATTTGTTGGTTGTAGTATAGTTAAGTTATTTTCTAAAGCATATTTTTTTACTGCAGATTGTTGAAGCTTTTGTCCGCGTCCAGCTGGTTTGTCTGGTGCAGTAATTACGCCCACAACATTGTAGTTTGCTTTTAAAACAGCGTCTAATGTTGCAACTGCAAAATCTGGAGTTCCCATAAATACAATTCTCAAATCTCTCATAAATCGGTTCTTTTAATTTTATTTTGCGAAGTTATCGTTATTTTATTTTTTTCTAAAAGTATTTTAAGTGTATTTAAAATCTCTTTTTCTGAATATTGTAAGTTGTTAATTATTTCTATTGAAGTATAGGATGAAATTGCTAGGAAATTTAAAATAGCTTCAGATATGTTTTTAAACGTAGCTTTATTTTTTGTTTTTGCTAGACAGTTATCGCATTTACCACAATCTTCAGTTATTATTTCATTAAAATAAGCGAGTAATAATTTATTTCTACACGTTTTTTTATTTTGAAGATAATTTATGGTAGCATTTAGCTTTTCAAATTTTAGCAGTTGTTGTTGTTCTATTCTTTTTGAAATTCTATTTATAGTGTAATTATCTTCTCTGTTAACCAAAAAAGATAGTTTAGATGTTGAATCTTGATAGGTGTAATTTATGATACCATCTTTAGTTAAACTTTCTAATTGTTTTATAATTTCAGTTTTTGAAAGCCCTAATTTTGATGCTAAAGAAAACTCATTAATTAAAGTTATGTGGTCAAATATGCCACCATAAGTTCTTAAAAGCAATTTTAATAAATTTTGGAACGTTGGATGAGAATTTATGTAATTAAACAATTGTTGATTGTTTAAAGCTATTTGTATGGTAGATTTTTTGCTATAATTTTCATCTAATTGAATGATATTTTCTCGTTCTAAAACTTTTATGGTATTGTAGGTTTTTAAAATGTTTAATTGGTAAGTTGCACAAAACTCTTGTAGTGAAAAACTAAACAATTCAGTAGGTAAATCTCCATAAGAAATACTATAAAAACTATTTAAATGTTGATAGATTTTTTTTATGTATTTTACCGTTGGTGATGTGGTTTTAAATTTTGTTAAAGAATCATTTATAACAGCATTATTAGTTAAAATAAATGAATAAGCATTATTATCATCTCTTCCAGCTCTTCCAGCTTCTTGTATAAAATTTTCTAAACTATCTGGAATATTTATATGAATTACTGCTGTAACATTGGCTTTGTCTATTCCCATTCCAAAAGCATTTGTAGCAACCATTATGGGTGTTTTTTCTTGCATCCAATTATTAAAGGCATTATTTTTTTCATCAACAGATAAGCCTCCATGATAAAAACTGCTTTTAAAATTATGGTTAATTAAAAAATTGCAAATATCTTTAGTTTGTTTTCTGCTTTTGGTATAAATTATTGTTGGAGCGTTTATTTTTTTTGTAATACTTAACAGTCTATTATAGGTATCTTCAGTTTCAATAACATAATATTGAAGGTTTTTTCTTTGAAATGATTTTTTAAATAGCTGCGCATTTTCAAGTTTTAAATTATGTTGAATATCATTTAAAACATTGCTTGTAGCAGTTGCCGTTAAAGCAATAAAAGTAGCTGCCGGATGTAACTCTTTTAAAATGTGTAATTTTAAATAGGATGGTCTAAAATCGTGTCCCCATTCCGATATGCAATGTGCTTCATCTATTGCAATAATTGACACTTCTAATTGCTTTATTTTTTCTTGAATTAAAGGTGATTGTAATTTTTCGGGTGAAATATATAAAAATTTATAATCACCAAATTGTAAATTATCAAATGCAGTAATAGTTTCATCTTGAGATAATTGTGAGGTTAAGGCAATGGCTTTAATGTTTTTATCTTTTAAACTGTTTACTTGGTCTTTTATTAGTGCAATTAATGGTGAAACAACAATGCAAACGCCGTGTGAAAGTATTGCAGGTATTTGATAACAAAGTGATTTTCCTCCGCCAGTTGGTAATAAAACTACGGTGTTTTGTTTATTTAAAACAGCGTTTATTATTTCTTCTTGCGGCGCTCTAAATTGGTTATGATTCCAATATTTTTGAAGAATTTCTAGTGGAGTTGCCATTATTTTATAAAGTCTAAAATAAAATCGGCTCTTTTTTCTACGGTACCAAAAGGCACTTCAATAACATTATAATTTAATTTTTTATAGGTACGCTCTAAATGATTATGAATTGCCAACGCTTGTTCAAAATTTTCGTAGCGTTCACTGTCTGATATATAAATTTCTTCCCAAGGAGGCATTAAAAAAATATAATCGTATTTGTACAATGTGCTTTTTTCAATATATGTTTCTGGATAATCAATACTAATATAGTTCATGTATGCATGAACATCTGGAATTCCTCTATCAAAAAAAACTAAATCACAATTTTTTTTCTCAGCTTCAATGTATTGGTTAATTCTTCCTTCTAAAAGTAATTCACTAAATAATAGTGGTTTGGTTAAAAATAATTGTTCTACACCTTTTTTTCGGGCATTTAAAGTAACTTCTCTTGAAATTTCTGTCATACACATAAAATTTCTATTCAATAATTCTTCAATTACCGTGGTTTTGCCAGTACTAGGCCCACCAGTTAAAACAATTTTTTTTTGCATACTACAAAAATAAGTTTTTCATAAAATAATACTAAAAATAATAGTGTAATTTTGTCAGTTAAATATTAACAGTTTAATTATGGTACTAAATTTGAGTACTATAAATAAAAAAGATAATGGATAATAGAACTCAATTTTATAAAAAGTTAAAGAAAAAATTAAAGCAAGATACTACATTTCCTTCTAAATACTTGTTTAAGTTTATTGTACCTACGGATGAAGATAAAATAAATCAAATTGAAAATTTATTTAATTATGAAGGTGCTGTAATAAATAAAACATCATCAAAAACTGGAAAGTATACCAGTGTGTCTATTCATGTGGTTATGAAAAAAGCCGATCATATTATTATAAAATATATGGAAGCTGAAAAAATAGAAGGTATTATTTCTTTGTGATACTTTTAACATGAAAAACAAAAAATAAAAAATAAATTGCAACGTTTTTTAACTCAAAAAACTTCAATAAATCAATAGTTTGATAACAAGCATATTTAAAAAATATGAATTTTAGAATTGTAACGCTTATTGTACTTTTTATTGCTACTAATATAGTAGCACAAAATAACCAAAAAGTGTTGTTTAGTATTAATGATGAACCTGTTTTTACGCAAGAATTTATTGATGTTTATAAGAAAAACAGTGCATTAATAGAAGATTCTTCAAAAAAAGGAATTGAAAATTATTTAAATTTATACGTAAATTATAAGTTAAAAGTTAAGCAGGCGTATGAGCTTAGTTTAGATACATTTCCTAAATTTAAAAATGAATTAAATTCATACAAAGAAAGTTTAATAGCACCTTACTTAAAAGATAAAAAAGTTTCAGAACATTTAATTAATGAAGCTTATGAAAGAATTTTAAAAGAAGTTGATGTAAGTCATATTTTATTATTTTTAAAGCCAGATGCTACTCCTAAAGATACTTTAGATGCTTATAATAAACTAATAGAAGCTAGAAACTTAGTAATGAATGGAAATCATTTTAGTGATGTAGCTTTAAAGTATTCTGAAGATCCAACAGTACAACAAAATGGCGGAAGAATTGGATATTTTACTGGTTTGCAAATGGTTTATCCTTTTGAAAATAAGGCTTTTACTACAAGTATTGGTGATGTTTCAATGCCATTCAGAACAAAATTTGGTTACCACATTTTAAAAGTTCACAATATTAGAAAATCAAAAGGCGATGTTGAAGTTGCTCATATAATGATTAAAAATGATAGTAGTAATGCTAAAATTAAAATTGATTCTATTTACAATCAAATAAGTACTAAAAATGCCAATTTTTTTGAATTAGCAACACAGTTTTCTGATGATAAAGCAAGCGCTATACAGGGCGGGAGATTGAATAAATTTGGCACAGGACAAATGGTTGAAAGTTTTGCAGTTGAAGCTTTTAAATTAGAAAATGAAGGTGAAGTTTCTAAACCATTTCAAACACAATTTGGTTGGCATATTGTTAAGTTGTTAAAAAAATATCCAATAGAAAGTTTTGATAAATTAAAAGAAAAAATTACCCAACAAGTAGAAAATGATGAGCGATCAAATTTAATTGGTGAAACAGTTATTAAAAGACTTTTTAAAGAATATAATGTTGCTGTTAATGAAGATGCTTTACAAAAGCTTAATACGGATAATTGGAAAGATTCTCCAGAAAAATTCACAAGTAATTTATTAACAATAAAAGATATACATATTCCACAAAGCAGCTTTATATCTTACTTAAAAACAGTTAAAAATACGGATATAAATAAAGCATTTGCAGGTTTTAAAGAAAAAGAAGTTATACAGTATTACAAACAACATATTGAAACTGATAATGAGGAGTTTGCGTTAATGTTTAAAGAATTTAAAGAAGGATTATTATTATTCGATTTAATTGAAAAGAAAGTGTGGAATACATCTAAAGACAGCTTAGCGTTAGCAAATTATTTTAATCAAAATAAAGTAGAAAAATATCAAAATAAAGAGTTGTCAAATATAAAAGGAACCGTAATTTCAGATTTTCAAGAATATTTAGAGAAACAATGGATAAAAGATTTATATTTAAAGTACAATGTAGTATTTAATAAATCTGAAAAAAGAAAACTTCTAAAACTTAAAATATAACTATTGAAAAATTTAATTAAATTTTTAGTGCTATTAATGCTTTTGCAATCCTGCAATTATTTTACTTTTAAAAGTAATGAAAGAGAGGCAGTTGCAAGAGTAAATGATACGTACTTATATAAAGATGATTTATTAAAGATTTTTAATTCAGATTTATCAAAACAAGATAGTATATTATTAGCAAATAGTTATATAAATAATTGGGTAAAACAACAGTTGTTACTTTCAAAAGCTCAAATAAATTTAGAAGATAGTCAATTTGATTTTGAAGCATTGGTAAAAAAATATAGAGAAGATTTATATATAAATTCCTATAAAGAAGCCGTTGTAAAACAGTATTTAGATTACGAAATAACACCAGAAGATATTGACAAGTTTTATATAGAAAACAGTCAAAATTTTAAATTAAATGAAGAGTTAGTTAAATTAAAGTACATTAAAATAGGAAAAAATTTAATTAACAAAAATGAATTAATTAAACTCTTTGAATCTTCAAAAAAGAAAGATTTAGATACGCTTCAAGCACGAGAAATATTTTTAAAAGCACACCACTTAAACGATTCAATTTGGGTAAAGTTAAGTGAACTATATTCCAAAGTACCAATATTAAAAGATATTGATAAACAAGAACTTCTAAAAAAAGATAATTTTGTTAAAAAAGAAGATTCATTAAGCTTATATTTGGTCAAAATTAAAAATGTATTAAATAGGAATGATGTTGCTCCTAAAAGTTATATTACACCTTCAATAAAACAGATGATTTTGCATCAAAGAAAATTGCAATTATTAAAAAATATTGAAGAAACATTAATAGAAGATGCACAAAACAAAAAACAATTTGAAATATATTAAAATGAGTAAAAAAATAACAATTATCGCTTTTTTATTAGTTGCCTTTACGTTAAAAGCACAAGATAGTTTAAGTATAAAAAGCGAAAGAATTAAAGTAGATGGAGTAGCAGTTGTTATAGGAAAAAACATTGTGTTAGATTCTGATATAGAGAAGTTTAAAAAAGAATTGCAGCAACGTATAGAAGGTAAAATTGAAATTTCAGATTGCGAAATTTTAGAAGAAATAATGACTCAGAAATTAATAGCGCACCACGCAGTTGTTGATAGCGTTGTGGTAACTGATGCAGAAATACAATCTGAAGTTGAAAGAAATATAAGTTATTTTACACAACAATTAGGTTCTATGGAAAAAGTACTTAAAATGTATGGTTTTAATGATGAAGAAGATTTGAGAAACGAATTGTCAGAAATACAAAAAGAACAAATTTTAGTAAAAAGAGAGCGATCTAGTATCACTGAAAAAATTGATGTAACACCTGAAGAAGTTAGAACATACTTTAAAAATCTTGAAAGAAGTAATAATTTACCTGAATTTAGTGCAGAAATTGAATTAGCTCAAATAGTAAAATATTTAAAACCAACTGAAGAAGAAACTAACCGAGTAATAACTAAATTAAAAGAGTTAAAAAAAGAGATTGAAGATGGCTATAGTTTTAGATTAAAAGCAATCATTAATTCTGATGATCCTGCGGTTTCTGGAAACGGCCCAGGTTCAGGAGGTAAATATACAATTACACGTGAAAGCGGATTTATTAAAGAGTTTAAAGAAGTAGCCTTTTCATTAGATGAAGGTGAAATTTCTGAACCATTTGAGTCTGGTTTTGGATATCATATTATTCAAGTTGAAAAAATTAAAGGTCAAGAACGGGATGTGCGTCATATTTTAATTCAACCAAAAATAAGTGAAGATGAATTAAATGCTTCAAAAGCAGCACTAGCAAAAATTAGAAGTGAAATTTTAAGTGGTGAAATAACCTTTGAAGATGCCGTTTTAAAATATTCTGATGATGTTGAAACAAGAAATAATAAAGGTTTAATATTAAACCCTGAATCAAATGATACAAAATTTGATTTAACTTTAATGGGACCTGATTTATATAGCAAAGTAAATAATTTAAAAACTGGAGAAATTACTGAACCTTTTTATGAAGAAGTAAGAGGTGGCGAAAAAATGCATAAAATTATTTTACTAAAAAGCAAAAATGAAACTCATAAAGCAGATTTTGTAAAAGATTACGAAAAAATTCAACAACTTACTTTGCAAAAGAAACAAGAAGAAGCTATTGAAAAATGGGTGCAAAATAAAATTGGAGATACCTATATTAAAATAGGCAATGATTTTAAAAAATGCGATTTTAAAAATAACTGGAAAAAAGATTAATATGTCGGATGTTGCTGCGTTAAAACAACTTGTTGAAAAACATACAGCTTTAAAACAGGAAATAGGAAAAATTATTATTGGTCAAAATAAAGCAGTTGATCATATTTTACTTTCTATTTTAAGTGGAGGTCATTCGCTATTAATTGGTGTTCCAGGACTTGCTAAAACTTTAATAGTTAATACAATAGCGCAAACATTAGGGTTAGATTTTAAACGTATTCAATTTACTCCAGATTTAATGCCTTCCGATATTTTAGGAAGTGAAATTTTAGATGAAACAAATCATTTTAAATTTATAAAAGGACCAATATTTAGCAATATTATATTAGCAGATGAAATTAATAGAACACCTCCAAAAACACAAGCAGCACTTTTAGAAGCTATGCAGGAGCGTTCTGTAACCGTTGCCGGCCATCATCACACATTGGCAAAACCATTTTTTGTTTTAGCAACTCAAAATCCAATAGAACAGGAGGGAACCTATCCTTTACCTGAAGCGCAGTTGGATAGATTTATGTTTTCAATTAATTTAGAATATCCAACTTTTAATGAGGAAATTGAAGTTGTTAAAACTACCACAAGTGATATTAAGGCAGTGATCAATCCATTGCTTTCGGCGAATGAAATAAATGAATTTCAACATTTAATTAGACGGATTCCAGTTGCAGACAATGTAATTGAGTATGCTGTTAAATTGGTGTCTAAAACTCGTCCAAATTCAATTAATGCGCCAGAAATAGTAAATAATTATATTGATTGGGGAGCTGGACCTAGAGCATCGCAAAATTTGATTTTAGCAGCTAAAGCAAATGCAGCTGTTAATGGAAAATATTCACCAGATATTGAAGATGTGCAAGAAGTTGCTTATGCAATTTTAAAGCACAGAATTGTTAAAAATTACAAAGCTGAAGCTGAGGGTGTTACTGAAAAACAAGTTATTGAATCGCTGTTCTAAGATGATATTTCAGAGTTTTCAAAAAAACTAAAGACACTACCTCCATATTTTTTTTGATAGCTTAAAAACTCATGATTTTCAATTTTAGTATGTTTAGAGTGTTCAATAATTAGCACACCACCTTCATCTAATAATTGATTTTTAAAAACGAGTTCTACTATTTTTTCAAATTGAACTTCTTCAAATCCATAAGGAGGATCTGCAAAAATAACATCAAATTTAGTTTTACTATTTTTTTCTAAATATTTAAAAACATCACTTTTAATGGTTGTAATGCCTAACTCAAGTTCATCAGAAATTTGATTAATGTATTTTATACAACCAAAGTTTTCATCAACGCTTGTTATTTTTTCTGTACCTCTTGAGCCAAATTCATAACTAATGTTTCCAGTTCCTGAAAATAAATCTAATACAGCTATTTCATGAAAGTAGTAAAGATTATTCAAAATATTAAATAAAGCTTCTTTAGCAATATCTGTAGTTGGTCTAACAGGTAATTTTTTTGGAGCTTGTAACCTTTTGCTCTTAAATTTTCCAGAAATAATTCTCATTAAATTTGATTTAATAAAGTGTAATGCTCGTGTGATGAAATACCATCAATAATATTGTTATAAGTTAAATTTTTATAAAAACTTACATTTCTAATGTATTGGTATACAATTTTATAGAGTTCAGATTCTTTTTCAATATCGCCCATAAGTATTAATTGAAATTCTTCAGGATTTAAATTTAATTGCTCGGCTATAAAAAGAATGTAATATATAAAGTCCTCTTTTGTTTTAAAATTGAAGATGTTATATAGTTCTAGTTTTTTGTTTTTAATTACAACAATTTCAAATGTATTTTTAGTAACATTAACAAAATATTGTTGTTCAATATTATTTTTAAATTCATTTAATAAACATTCAATTAAAACTGTTGATGCGTGTTTAAAAATGAATGAACCATACATATCAAATAAAAAGTTATTGATGTTTACAAACGGTATGTAAACATTTACAATGTCAGAATTTTTAATTTCATCAAAAGTAATATAGTCGTTTTCTAAAACTTTAATTGAGTATTTTAAATAATTGGCTAAATTATTTTTATCAAAAATTGGTTTTGGAACTTGCGTAACTAAGTTATTAAAGTGCGTAACACTTACTGATGGATATTTATACTTAAGAATAGACTCTTTATTATAAACGTGCTCAACTAACTCTAAATGTTTATATGGCGAAATTTTGTGTTCATCAGCAAATTCAAAAGAGTTAAAATATTCAATGCTTTTAGTATGAATATTACAAATACAAAAAGAAAATCCATCCAAACTAAGTTGGATGGATAAATGGTAATCTTTTAGATTGTTAAAATCTATAGTATTATTCTTCGATATCTTTTTTGTCTGCTTTATCATAAAATGGTGGCCAGTTACCGTCTTCACTAACTTCGCCTAATGATCCTACTCTAATATATTCACCTTTAATTTCTTCTCCACCAATGGCTTCTTTTTCTTGTTTGATAAGATTCATATCCATACCATCTAAAATTAAAGCTTTGTCTACTTTTACTTCAAAAACAGGTGCTTTTAAACCAGCGATTTTTTCTACAAAACCAATTTCAATTTTAAAATTTTGGTCAGTACCAGGAATTTTAAGCATATTTTTATAGTCTTTACCCGCAAATTTTGCTCTTACGTCTTCATATCCAATAGTATCAACAACTCTTTCTTCAATTTCTTTAGTGATACCTCCACCAACATTTACGGTTTTAACTACGTTTCTGGTTTGGGTTAAGGCAAATTTACCATTATCAATAAAGTCAATTAATTCTTGTCCATTATCAGTATATCTTCCTTTTACTTTTTTAAATGCAACTTCAGCATCTCTAATAATTTTCATGCTTTCAATTACTCTAGCATATTTAACTTTTTTCTCTTTGTTAAATTGCATAGGTTTTTGTATTTCGAAATTGATTTTATACACTAAAAAAGCTGCAATTGCAATTAATAAAACCGATAAAACCCAGTGTAATTTTTTTGGTATAAAATTAACTATGGCATAAGCTAAAAATGCGGTAACTACAATCGCCGCTATAATAATCAATATTGTTGTCATTTGTGTTTGTGTTTGTAATTTTTATCTGTGTACGCAAATCTACAAATTTTTTTTAATGAGAAAAACTTTTAAGCATAAATCAATTTGTATATTTGAATTTTATTACAAAATGATTAAAACTACACAAGAATTTTACAAAAACCTGATTGAAAACTTTCCTTTTGAGCCTACAAATTTACAAGATTTGCTGCTTGAAAAATTAACTGACTTTATTTTTGAAAATGATTCTAAACAATTGTTTTTAATAAAAGGCTATGCGGGTACAGGTAAAACAACGTCTATTAGTACGGTAGTTAATAATTTGTGGAAAGCTGGTAAAAAAGCAGTTTTATTGGCGCCTACGGGTAGAGCAGCAAAAGTAATTTCAGGATATTCGGGTAGGCAAGCGTTTACAATTCATAAAAAAATTTACCATCCTAAAAAAAATAAATCAGGAGGAGTAGATTTTACGTTACAAACAAATAAGCATACAAATACAATTTTTATTGTTGATGAAGCTTCTATGATTCCAGATTCATCAACAAACGGAAATTTATTTGAAAATTCTTCATTATTAGATGATTTAATGTCGTATGTGTATTCCGGAGCACGCTGTAAATTGGTTTTAATAGGCGATACAGCGCAATTACCGCCAGTAAAGTTGGAATTAAGTCCGGCTTTAGATGCACAAAAATTAGAGTTAAATTACGATAAAATTGTAACCGAAATTGAGTTAAACGAAGTAATGCGTCAACATGCAGAATCTGGAATTTTAGTGAATGCTACAGATTTAAGATATATTTTAGCAAATAATGGTTTTAGCGATTTTAAATTTAAATTGGGTTATCCTGATTTAATACGTTTAATTGATGGTTATGAAATTGAAGATGCCATTAATAGTGCGTATGATAATTTTGGAGTAGAAGATACTGCATTTATTGTACGCTCAAATAAAAGAGCCAATCAGTACAATCAGCAAATAAGAAGTAAAATTAGAGGGCAAGAAAACGAAATTTCTACAGGAGATTTTGTAATGGTAGTAAAAAACAACTATTATTGGTTAAAAGAAAGTAGCGATGCAGGTTTTATTGCCAATGGTGATATTTGTGAAATTCTCCAAATATTCTCTATAAATGAGTTATACGGATTTAGATTTGCTGAAGTAAAAGTGAGAATGATTGATTACCCAAATCAAAAACCTTTTGAAACTGTTTTGTTGTTAGATACTTTAACTTCAGAAACACCATCATTATCTTATGAAGAGTCTAACAAATTATACCATGAAGTTGGCAAAGACTTTGCACATGAAACATCTAAATATAAACAACTATTAGGTATTAAAAAAAGTAAACATTTTAATGCATTGCAGGTAAAGTTTTCCTATGCAGTAACGTGCCACAAATCACAAGGTGGACAATGGAAAACAGTTTTTATTGAACAACCTTATTTGCCAGACGGACAAAGTATTCCTTATTTGCGTTGGTTATATACAGCAGTTACAAGAGCGCAGGAAAAAGTGTATTTAATTGGTTTTAAAGATGATTTTTTTGTTGAATAGTAAAACTATTTAAAACTATTTAAATAGATCCATTCCAGGAATATTTGGCATTCCATCTTTTGCAGCAGCAGCTAATTCAGCTTCGCTTATAGAATTTGCTTTTTCTAAAGCTTTATTTAAAGCAATAACTAACAAGTCTTCTATTTCTTCTTTATCGGTAAGTTCTTCAGAAATAGCTATGTTTTTAACGGCTCTATTGGCTGTTACAGTAACTTTTACCAAACCATTACCTGCTTCACCATCAATTAAAATAGTGTTTAATCGTAATTTAGTAGCTTCAATTTTTTGTTGCGCTTCTTTTAATTTAGCCATCATTCCAGATAAGTCTCCAAACATTTTGTTACATTTTTAACAGTTGATACCAAGCAAATATAGTATTTTTGCGGACTATTGAAAATAAATTAATATTGGAAAAAATTATAAAAGCGCCTAAAGCTACAAAAATTGAAAAGAAATTAGAAATTCATGGAGATGTAAGAATTGATAATTACTATTGGTTAAACGATAAAGAAAACCTAAATGTTATTGATTATTTACATGAAGAAAATGATTATTACAATCATGTAACAGCGCATACCACTAAATTTCAGTCTGCTTTATATGAAGAGATGAAGGCGAGGATTAAAGAAGATGATGAATCGGTTCCATATAAAAAAAATAACTACCATTATATTACGAAGTTTCAATTAGGAAAACAATATCCGATTTATACACGCAAAAAGGAAACTCTTGAAGCACAAGAAGAAATTTTGTTTGATGTAAATCAAATGGCAAAAAAGCATTCTTACTTTAAGTTATCCGGATTGTCTGTGAGTCCAGATAATAAATTAGTTTCATTTGGTATAGATACAAAAGGAAATAGAGAGTATAAATTACAGTTTAAAAATTTAGAATCAGGAAAGTTATTTTCTGAAAAAATACACAATACCACAGGCGGAAGCACTTGGGCAAATGATAATAAAACTATTTTTTACACCAAAAACAACCCGATAACTTTACGAAGTGAAAAAATATTTAAACACGTTTTAGGGACTAATGTTTCTGAAGATGTGGAAGTGTTTTTTGAAGAAGATGAAAGGTTTAACACCTTTGTATATAAAACAAAATCGGAAAAATATATTGTAATAGGTTCGTATAGCACAGTTTCAACCGAATATCGTTTTTTAGATGCTAATAATCCAAACGGAGAATTTAAAATTTTGCAACCTAGAGAACGCAATTTAGAATATAGTATTGCGCATTACGATTCTGATTTTTACATACTTACCAATAAAGATGAAGCCACCAATTTTAAATTGATGAAAACATCTGAAGATAAAACCGAAAAAGAACATTGGGTAGATGTATTACCACATAGAAAAGATGTTTTACTTGAAGATATTTCAATTTTTAAAAACTTTTTAGTAGTTGAAGAGCGTGAAAATGGATTGAGTAAAATACGAATCATAAAATGGGATAAAACAGAAGATTTTTATTTACCATTTGAGGAAGAAACGTATTCTGCTGGCGTGTATTATAATCCAGAATTTGATACTGATATTGTTAGATATGGTTACAATTCAATGACTACACCAAGTTCAGTAATAGATTTTAATGTAGTTTCTAAAACAAAACATATTGTAAAAGAACATGAAGTTTTAGGTGGTAAGTTTGATAAGAAAAACTATAAAAGTGAACGACTTTGGGCAACAGCACAAGACGGAACAAAAGTGGCTATTTCATTAGTACATCATATAAATACTGAATTTTCAGAAAATACTCCTTTATTATTGTATGGTTACGGTTCATACGGTCATACTATTGATCCTAGTTTTAGTTCAACACGTTTAAGTTTGTTAGATAGAGGTTTTATATTTGCCATTGCACACGTAAGAGGAAGTGAATATTTAGGTAGAAATTGGTACGAAGATGGTAAACTACTCAATAAAATGAATACGTTTACTGATTTTATAGATTGTGCCCAGTTTTTAGAAGACAACAAAATTACATCAGCAAAACATTTATACGCTTATGGTGGTTCAGCTGGTGGGTTGCTAATGGGAGCTGTGATTAATATAAAACCAGAACTTTTTAACGGAATTATTGCTGCAGTTCCTTTTGTAGATGTAGTTACGACAATGTTAGATGATAGTATTCCATTAACAACTGGTGAATATGACGAATGGGGAAATCCGAACGAAAAAGAGTATTATAATTATATGAAATCGTACTCTCCTTATGATAATGTGACTAAACAAAATTATCCAAATATGTTAGTTACAACAGGTCTTTATGATTCACAAGTGCAATATTTTGAGCCTGCAAAATGGGTTGCAAAGCTTCGAGAATTAAAAACTGATAAAAATATTTTAATAATGCATATAAATATGGATGCAGGTCATAGCGGGGCTTCCGGGCGTTTTGACTCCTTAAAAGAAGTAGCTAGAGATTATTCTTTTATTATTGATTTGGAAGGACGAACAATAATTTAAAAAAAATTATTAAATTTGCACGTTATAGATTATTATTCTAATTTCATTTTTGAAAAATATTATATCTGAATTAAACTATTAAAAATGACAAAAAATAAAGGTATAAGTAACAATATTTTAGACCTTATAGGTAATACTCCCTTAATTAGATTAAATAAAATCACCAATAATCTTTCTGGAAATTTTTATGCTAAGTACGAAGGTTTCAATCCGGGACATTCTATGAAGGATAGAATTGCTTTGCATATTATTGAAGAAGGAGAAAGACAAGGTATACTTAAAAAAGGAAGTACTATTATTGAAACTACATCTGGTAATACAGGTTTTAGTATCGCTTTAGTTAGTATAATTAAAGGTTATAAATGTATGTTAGCCGTAAGCTCAAAAGCTTCTGAAGGTAAAATTAACATGCTTAAAGCAATGGGAGCAAAGGTATATGTTTGTCCAGCACATGTCAGTGCAGATGATCCTCGCTCATATTATCAAGTAGCAAAAAGATTACACGAAGAAACTGCAAACTCAGTGTATATTAACCAATACTTCAATCAGTTAAACGCTGATGCACATTATAATTCTACTGGACCAGAAATTTGGGAACAAACAAATGGAGAAATAACCCATTTAATTGCAGCAAGTGGAACAGGAGGAACAATATCTGGAGTTGCAAAATATTTAAAAGAGCAAAATCCAGCAATAAAAGTCTTAGGTGTTGATGCATATGGATCAATTTTAAAGAAATTTCACGAAACTGGCGAATTTGATAAGGATGAAATATACCCATATAGAATAGAAGGATTAGGAAAGAATTTAATTCCTACTGCTACCAATTTTGATGTGATAGATGTTTTTGAAAAAGTGTCAGACGAAGATGCAGCGCATCGCGCAAGAGAATTAGCTATAACTGAAGGTTTATTTACAGGATACACAAGTGGTGCAATTATTCAAGCAGCAATGCAATATGGTGAAAAAGGATATTTTGATGAAAACTCAAAAGTAGTACTAATTTTACCTGACCATGGATCGCGTTATATGGAAAAAATATATAGTGATGACTGGATGAAAGAACAAGGTTTTTTTGACTCAAAAACACACGCTCACCAACAAGTTGAGTTTATAAAATAAAAATATATTGTAAAAAATTTAAAAGAGGTTAGAATATTTTTTCTAACCTCTTTTTTTATAAAATTTACATTTGAAAACCACAAAAAAAATAACGTACTTTGCACTTGTAAAAATGCAAGATGTTTAGTTACATTTTAGACATAAATAATATACTAATGAAAGATTTATTTGAAAGAATCGTAAAAGATAAAGGTCCGTTAGGAAAATGGGCAAAACAAGCTGAAGGTTATTACGTATTTCCTAAACTTGAAGGTGAAATTTCAAACAGAATGAAATTTAACGGTAAAAATGTTGTTACTTGGAGTATTAATGACTATTTAGGTTTAGCAAATCATCCAGAAGTTAGAAAAGCAGATGCTGAGGCTGCAGCTGAATATGGAATGGCATATCCAATGGGAGCTAGAATGATGTCTGGACACACTGTTTACCATGAACAACTAGAAAGAGAATGTGCAGAATTTGTTGGTAAAGAAGCCGCATATTTAGTTAATTTTGGGTATCAAGGAATGGTTTCTGCTATTGATGCATTGGTTACTAAACATGATGTAATTGTGTATGATATTGATTCTCATGCTTGTATTATTGATGGTGTTAGATTGCATCATGGAAAAAGATTTACCTATCAACATAATGATATTGAAAGTTTAGAAAAAAACTTACAGCGTGCTACTAAACTTGCAGAAGAAACTGGCGGTGGAATACTTGTAATTTCAGAAGGTGTTTTTGGAATGCGCGGTGAGCAAGGTAAATTAAAAGAAATTGTAGGTTTAAAAGATAAGTACAATTTTAGATTTTTAGTGGATGATGCACATGGTTTTGGAACTTTAGGTGAAGGCGGAAGAGGTGCTGGTTTTGAGCAAGGTGTGCAGGATGGAATTGACGTATACTTTGCAACATTTGCAAAATCTATGGCTGGTATTGGAGCATTTTTTGCTGCAGATAAAGATATTATTCAGTATTTACAATACAATATGCGTTCACAAATGTTTGCTAAATCATTACCAATGGCAATGGTTAAAGGGGCATTAAAACGTTTAGATATGCTGCGTACAATGCCTGAATTGAAAGCAAAATTATGGGAAAATGTAAATGCGCTTCAAAATGGATTAAAAGAGAACGGATTTAACATTGGTAAAACAAATACGTGTGTGACACCAGTGTTTTTAGAAGGTGATATTCCAGAAGCCATGGCAATGGTAAATGATTTACGTGAAAATTATGCAATATTTTGTTCTATAGTTGTGTATCCAGTAATTCCAAAAGGATTGATAATTTTAAGATTAATTCCAACTGCAGCTCATACTTTAGAAGATGTAAAAGAAACAATTGAGTCGTTTTCTGCAATTAGAGAAAAACTTGAAAAAGGTATTTATAAAAGAATTGCAGCTTCCATGATGTAAATCTTTTAATATATTTATAAAATTAAAAAAGCCTTTTAGAAATTTCTAAAAGGCTTTTTTAATTAAAAGAACAACATTTTAATATCCTTCTGAAATATTTTTTAATGCACTTTTATTTATAATTTTAATTTTCTTTCCAATTAAATCTATAACACGATCTTTTTTTAGGTTAGAAAGTAATCTAATTGCTGATTCTGTTGCAGTACCAATAGTGTTTGCTATTTCTTCTCGTGTTAAAATAACATCAATACAAGCTTCATTATCAACTCCAAAAATTTCTTCTAAATAAATTAAAGTTTCAGCCAATCTATCTTTCACTGGTTTTTGAGCCATTTGTGAAATAGAAGTATTGGCATCATTTAGTTGCTGAGAAATATTTCGCATTAAATCCAACGAAAAATTAGCATTTTCTTTTATGGTTTCTAAAATATCACCTTTAGGAATAAAACAAACATGCATATCTTCAAGGGCAATGGCATTTAAACCAACTAATTCTTCGCTTAAAATAGACCTATGTCCTAATATATCACCACCTTTAATAAACTTTATAATTTGTTCCTTACCGTTGGTATTTAGTTTAGTCATTTTACCTTTACCATCTCTAATGCAGTAAAGTCCATTTATAGCGTTTCCTTCAGTTAATAAGTTTTCTCCTTTTTTTATAACCAAAGTAGTTTTGTGATCAGAAAATTTTTCTAATTCTTCTTGGGTTAATGTCTTTAAAGCGTTAAAACGTTTAATTATGCATTGTCTGCAGTTCGACATATATCATTAAATTTAAATAAAGTGTTATCGATTACAAATTTAAAAAATAAAATGACAAATATCACTTACAATGTATGATATTTGTCATAGATAAAATTCAACTAATTTATAGTTTTGCAAACGTAAATAATAAGTATGAGTTCAAAAGATTGTTACCATTGTGGGGCAGATTGTGGTAAAAAACCAATTATTTTTAACGAAAAAGAGTTTTGTTGTAACGGTTGTAAAACCGTTTACGAGATTTTAAATGCCAATGAATTAACTTGTTATTACGATTTGCAAAATGCTCCGGGCACTATTCCTAAAGAGATTAAAGGCAAATTTAATTATTTAGAAAACCCCGAAATAGTTGAAAAATTGTTAGAATTTAATGATGGATCTACTTCGGTTGTTGAATTTTATATACCAAGCATACATTGTAGTTCTTGTATTTGGGTGCTGGAAAATTTATCGAAATTAAATAAAGGTGTAATTACATCTATGGTAAACTTTCCAAATAAAACATTGCGAATAACTTTTAAAAATGACTTATGTCACTTAAAAGAGTTAGCAGAATTAATCACTTCAATTGGGTACGAACCCTACATAAGTTTAGAAGACGACAATAAAAAGTTACATAAAGTTGATAAAACATTAATTTATCAGGTATCAATAGCAGCTTTTGCTTTTGGTAATATTATGCTTTTATCGTTTCCTGAATATTTTGAGGTTGATGAATTTTGGTTGGAAAAATATAAATATTTGTTTAGATGGCTCATGTTTGTAATGGTAATTCCGGTAGTTTTTTATTCAGGAAAAGGCTATTTTATTTCGGCCTATAAAGGGTTAAAGCATAAAATATTAAATATTGATGTACCTATTGCGTTAGGAATTTCAGTATTATTTATTAGAAGTACTATTGAAATACTGTTAGATATTGGCTCTGGTTTTTTTGATAGTTTGGCTGGATTGATTTTCTTTTTATTACTTGGTAAATTTTTTCAACAAAAAACCTATAATTTTTTATCTTTTGAACGCGATTATAAATCGTATTTTCCCATTGCAGTGACTAAAATTGTTGATGGATTGGAAATAAATATTCCAGTGAATGATATTAAAAAAGGTGATAGATTGTTAATTAGAAATGAAGAATTAATACCTGTTGATGGAATTTTAATTAACGGAAATGCAGCTATCAATTATAGTTTTGTTACAGGTGAGTCTGTTCCAACAGTAAAACAAAGCGGCGATAAGTTATTTGCAGGAGGAAAACAAACGCAAGGCGCCATTGAAATGGAAGTAATTAGCACAATTTCTCAAAGTTATTTAACACAATTATGGAGTAATGATGTATTTAATAAAACAACTGATTTTACCATAAAAAATTTAACAGATTCTATAAGTAAATATTTTACCATTGCCATTTTAACTATTGCATTTTTTGCGGGTATATTTTGGTATTTTAAAAATCCATCAATGGCATTTAACGTTGTTACAGCCGTATTAATTATTGCTTGTCCGTGCGCATTAGCTTTGTCTGCGCCATTTGCTATTGGTAATATGTTACGAATTTTTGGTTACAAAAAATTCTATTTAAAAAATGCCGAAACTTTAGAACAAATTTCAAAAGTAACTACTATTATTTTTGATAAAACAGGAACTATTACTACAAGTCATAAAACACAATTGGAATATACTGGAACAGCTTTAACATCTGACGAACTTAAAATAATTAAAACAGTTTTAAGAGCTTCAAATCATCCTTTAAGCAGAACTTTGTATGAGCATATTAATAAAAAACCATTTGCAGAAAAACTAACTTCTTTTGATGAAATATTAGGAAAAGGTATTAAAGCTACTATAAATAATACGTCAATTCAATTAGGTTCTGCGAGTTTTGTTGAAGTAGCATCTAAAAGTATAAATGAAACTTCAATTTATGTTAAAATAAACAATGAAGTAAAAGGATGTTTTATATTTCAAAATAGTTATAGAGATGGTTTACAAGAAGTGTTTAATACATTAAAAGAAAACTACAATTTAATTATTTTATCTGGTGATAACGAAGGTGAAAAAACTTATTTGCAAAATTTTTTACCTAAAAACACTAAATTTCAATTCAATCAAAAACCAGAAGATAAATTAAATTACATAAAAAATTTACAGCAAAAAGGAGAAAAGGTAATGATGGTTGGTGATGGTTTAAATGATGCGGGAGCTTTAGCGCAAAGCAATGTTGGAATTGCAATTTCAGAAGATGTAAATGTATTTTCTCCAGCTTGTGATGCTATTTTAGATGCAAAACTTTTCAACAAATTTCCAAAGTTTTTAACACTGTCAAATAAAACTATTGAAATAATTAAAACAAGTTTTGTAATTTCATTACTATATAATTTAATAGGTATGTATTTTGCATTAACTGGTCAGTTAACGCCAGTTGTAGCAGCAATTTTAATGCCGTTAAGTTCAATAAGTATTGTGGTTTTTGTAACAGTTATGACTAATTTGGTTTCAAAAAAGTTTGTAATTTAGTTGACATTATTTTTTTAATATGATAATTATCATATAATTTTTCATCGAAAAAATTATTTTTGTAGCAAAATCAGTAAAAAACTAATAACTAAAAAATGGAAGTCGTATATATTACAATAGGCGTTAGTATTATTGTAGCCATATTTTTTTTCATTATATTTATTAAATCAGTAAAATCTGGGCAGTATGAAGATACGTATACGCCATCAGTACGTATGCTATTTGATGATGAGTTAGTTACTGAAAAAAATAAAGACAAACACAAAGACACTGAAAAGAAATCTCAATCAACTAAAAATAAATAATTAACAATTAATCAAATAAGTATGGAAAAAGAACAGTTTTATTATGATAATAAAATCGTAAAAATGTTCCTTTGGGCTACAATTCTTTGGGGAGTTGTAGGAATGTTAGTAGGGCTTTTAGTAGCACTACTTTTTGTTTTCCCAGGACTATTAGAATTTGCAGGAGCAGATAACGCAATTTCTTGGTTAAGCTTTGGTCGTTTACGCCCATTGCATACCAATGCAGTTATTTTTGCTTTTGTGGGTAATGGAATCTTTTTAGGAGTTTATTATTCTACGCAAAGATTATTAAAAGCGAGAATGTTTAATGATGTTTTAAGTAGAATTCATTTTTGGGGTTGGCAAGCAATAATAGTTGCCGCTGCAATAACATTGCCTTTAGGTTTAACATCTTCAAAAGAGTATGCAGAATTAGAATGGCCAATTGATATTGCGGTTGTTTTAATTTGGGTGGTTTTTGGAATTAACTTAATTGGTACTATTTTAAAACGAAGACAACGTCATATTTATGTGGCTATTTGGTTTTATATTGCCACATTAGTAACAATTGCTGTTCTTTATATATTTAACAATTTAGAAATGCCAGTATCTGCATTTAAAAGTTACTCAGTTTATTCAGGAGTGCAAGATGCATTGGTACAATGGTGGTACGGACATAATGCTGTGGCATTTTTCTTAACAACACCAATTTTAGGTTTAATGTATTATTTTGTACCTAAAGTAGCGAATAGACCTGTTTATTCTTATAGATTATCCATTATTCACTTTTGGACATTAATTTTCTTATACATTTGGGCTGGTCCTCACCATTTATTATATACTGCTTTACCTGAATGGGCACAAAACTTAGGTACCGTATTTTCTGTAATGCTTATTTTCCCATCATGGGGTGGTATGATTAATGGTTTATTAACATTGCGTGGTGCTTGGGATAAAGTTCGTGAAAACCCAGTGTTAAAATTCTTTGTGGTTGCAATTACTGGTTATGGTATGGCAACTTTTGAAGGACCAATGTTATCATTTAAAAATTTAAATGCTATTGGACATTATACTGATTGGATTGTAGGTCACGTTCATATTGGAGCATTAGCTTGGAACGGATTTATGATTGCTGGAATTGTATATTGGTTAGCTGAAAAACTTTGGAAAACACCATTATATTCTAGAAAATTAGCAAATACGCATTTTTGGTTAGGTACTTTAGGTATTTTATTTTATGCCATTCCATTATATGTTGCTGGGTTTACACAAGCTTTTATGTGGAAACAATTTAATCCTGATGGAACGTTAGTGTATGGTAACTTCCTTGAAACAGTTACACAAGTAATTCCAATGTACGCAATGCGTGCAATTGGTGGTACTTTATATTTAACCGGATTTATTTTATTAGCAATAAACGTTATTAAAACTGCAAAAGCAGGTTCAACTGTTGAAGACGAATTAGCAGAAGCTGCTCCGTTGAAAAAAATTAGCGGACAAAGAGTTGCAGGTGAAGGTTTCCATACTTGGTTAGAAAGAAAAACAGTATTATTTACAATTTTAACCACAGTTGCTATTTTAATTGGTGGTTTGGTTGAAATTGTTCCATTAATTTTAGTAAAATCAAATATTCCAACTATAGAAAGTGTAAAACCTTATACCCCGCTTGAGTTAGAAGGAAGAGATATTTATATTAGAGAAGGTTGTAATAACTGTCACTCTCAAATGATTCGTCCTTTCCGTTCAGAAGTAGAACGATATGGTGAATATTCAAAAGCTGGAGAATATGTATATGATTTTCCATTCTTATGGGGATCACGAAGAACTGGACCAGATGTTCATAGAGTTGGAGGAAAATATAATGACAACTGGCATTTTAATCACATGATGGATCCACGTTCAACATCTCCAGGTTCAATAATGCCACGTTACTCTTGGTTACTTAAAAATGACATGAATGCTTCAAATTTAGAAAGTAAAATGAAAGGTTTAGTAACATTAGGAGTACCTTATACTGCAGAAGATATTAGCGGAGCTAAACAAGCACTTTTAGCACAAGCAAAAGAAATAGAAGGAAATTTAAGACAAGATCCTGAATTTGTGAAAAATTACGGTTCTAGTAATATTCAAAATAAAGAAATTGTTGCTTTAATTGCTTATTTACAACGTTTAGGTACGGATATTAAAGCAAACACAACAGCATTAAAATAATTTTATATGTTAAAATTTATAAAGCATAATTTAGAAGGCATTGATGGCGTAGAAATATACCCAATAATTTCATTATTACTGTTTTTTACAGTATTTGTAACTATGATTGTTTTTGTATATAAATTACCAAAACGAAATATTGATGAAGTTAGTCAATTGCCTTTAGATAACGATAATAATAAAGAATTTAACCATGAATAAAAATTCAGAAAACATATCTGCTTGGAAAAGGTTTATGAAATCTATGACCAAAGCACACGACTTAGGAACCGAAGAAGATATTATGTTAGACCATGATTATGATGGTATAAAAGAATTAGATAACGTATTGCCACCTTGGTGGTTAGCAGGGTTTTATATAACAATAGCAATTAGTATATTTTATTATATTCAAGTATTTTATAATTCAGAAGAATATAGTCAAGCAGAAGAATTTGCTACAGAAATAGCAGAAGGAAAAGCTCAGGTAGAAGCCTATAAAGCTGCTAACCCTCAATTATTTGATGATTCAAATATAGTTGCATTAACTGATGAAGAAAGTTTAGCAAAAGGAAAAGCATTATTTACTGAAAAAACATGTTTCGCTTGTCATTTAGCTGATTTAGGAGGAAGTATTGGTCCTAATTTAACAGACAATAAATGGATTTTAGGTGGAGATGTTAAAAGCATTTTTAACACTATTTCTAAAGGTGGAAGACCAGGAAAAGGTATGATAGCTTGGGAAAGTACAATTAGTAGAGAAGAAAGAATTCAGTTAGCAAGTTATATTGTTTCAATGCAAGGGACTCAACCAGCAACGCCAAAAGCGCCTGAAGGAGATATTACTTGGCCTGAAGAATAAGGTTAAAATAAATAGAAATTGAATAGTTTTTATTAGTGGCTATCAATTAGGCTTTGTTTTTATTTTTTGTCACTTTTGTTTCTATTAAGTTAAGTTATTAGCTATAAATTTGGAAAGTGAAAAAATAAAAAGAAAGCCTTTTTTTATCAAAATATGGGAGAACAAGTAAAAGAAAAATTTAGAGATTCTATTGGAACAATAGATGAAAGTGGAAAAAGAAAATTTATTTTTCCAAAAAAACCACAAGGAAAATTATACAATTACAGAACCTATGTAAGTTGGTTTTTATTAGCATTCTTATTAGCAGCTCCTTTTATTAAAGTGAAAGGAAATCAATTTTTGTTATTTAATGTTATAGAACGTAAATTTCATATTTTCGGGTTTCCTTTTTGGCCGCAAGATTTTCATTTATTAGTAATATCTCTATTGGTAAGTGTTGTATTTGTAATATTGTTTACAGTTGTTTTTGGTAGAATTTTTTGTGGATGGATGTGTCCTCAAACTATTTTTATGGAAATGGTTTTTAGAAAAATTGAATACCTAATTGAAGGTGATAGAAGTAAACAAATAAAACTTGAAAAACAAGCTTGGGATGCCGAGAAAATTAGAAAAAGAGTAACAAAATGGATTGCTTTCTTTTTAATTTCATTTATCATTGCAAATGTATTTTTAGCATATATTGTTGGATCTGATGAAGTTTTAGCATATATATCAGAAGGTCCTTTAGCTCATGTGAGTATGCTAATTAAATTATTAGCTTTTACAGCTGTTTTCTATTTTGTATTTGCTTGGTTTAGAGAGCAAGTGTGTATTATTGTTTGTCCATATGGAAGATTGCAAGGTGTTTTATTAGATAATAAATCTATAAATGTTGCTTACGATTTTGTTAGAGGAGAAGGAGAAAAAGGTAGGAAAAAGATTAGAAAAGGTGAAGATAGAGAAACGTTAGGGTATGGAGATTGTGTAGATTGTAAACAATGTGTACAAGTTTGCCCAACAGGTATTGACATTAGAAATGGAACTCAATTAGAATGTATAAACTGTACTGCTTGTATTGATGCTTGTAATGATATAATGGATAAAACTGGATTTGAAAGAGGTTTAATTCGTTATGCATCTGAAGACAATATTGAGAAAAAAGAGAAATTTAAATTTACAGCAAGATTAATTGCATATTCAGTAATATTAACAATTTTAATAGGAGTTTTAGTTACCATGTTGTTTTTAAGAAATGATGTAGAAGCAACTATTTTGAGATTACCAGGACAAACATTTCAATCTACAGAAAACACAATTAAAAATGTATATACCGTAAAATTAATTAATAAAACTACGGAAGATATTGATGATGTTGAAATTAAATTAATATCACACAAAGGTGAAATTTTAATGGTTGGAGGCACTTTAAATGTAAAAAAACAAGGTTTAAAAGAAGGTACTTTATTTATTGAAATTAATAAAAAAGACCTAAATTCGTCGAAAGAAAAACTAAAAATTGGAATTTATTCCAAAGGTAAATTAATTGAAACCACTTCAACTAACTTTACCGGACCTTTAAAAATAAACTAAATGAAATTAAAAATAAGTTGGCCAACGGGAATTATAATAGCAATTACAGCGTTTGTAATTTTTATTCTATCATTTGTGTATAAAGTTACATTTATGCCAGAATACGACCATCATTTAGTTTCTGAAGAATATTATAAAGATGAACTTAACTATCAGCAGGAAATTAATAAAGAAAATAAAGGTGTTGCTTTAAAAGAAAATATAAAAATTAAAAAGGACTCTTTAGGCTTAACAATTATATTTCCTGTTGAATTTGAGCCATCAAAAATAAATGGCACCATTTCTTTTGTTAGACTATCAAACGATAAAATTGATTTTAATATTCCAATTAAATTAACTTCAAATGAAATTTTAATTAAAGATGAAAAATTAGTTGAAGGTAGGTGGGATGTAAAAATTGAGTGGAATGTGAATAATATTGATTATTTATACAAAGAAAAATTAATTTATTAATATGCTTTGGACTGCACTAATTTTAGGATTGGCTGGTAGTTTTCACTGTATTGGTATGTGCGGTCCTATCGCTTTTGTTTTACCTGTAGATAAATCATCCAAATCAAAATTAAGTTTTCAAACGTTTTTGTACCATTTTGGTAGATTATTAAGTTATTCTATAATTGGTGTTCTTTTTGGATTTATTGGAAAAGGATTGTATTTAGCAGGTTTTCAACAACGCTTATCCATTTTGGTGGGCGTTTTAATGATTTTTTTAATAATAATTCCAGTTTCACTATTCAATAAATATAATTTCACAAAACCTTTATATAAAATTATTGGAAAAATTAAGCAACAATTAGGACTTTATCTCAATAAAAAATCAAATAAATCAATTTTTTTAATTGGGTTCTTTAATGGTTTTTTACCTTGTGGATTAGTTTATATGGCTTTAATTGGTTCAATTTCAACAGGTAATGCGTTAAATGGAGGATTGTATATGTTTTTATTTGGATTAGGAACAATTCCTTTAATGACAGCAGCAATTTTATTAGGAAATTTTGTTAATTTAACTCTTCGAAAAAAAATACAAAAAGCAATTCCAGTTTTTGTTGTTATTATCGGAATATTATTTATTTTGCGAGGGCTAGGTTTAGGTATTCCGTATATTTCACCTTCTGATGCGAAATTACAAATTTCTAATAATCCAGCAGAATGTATAACCGTTGAAAATGAATAGTACTTATGGAAGAAAACCCAAAGCTAACTCTTAATGATTTTGAAAGTATATCAACAAACCAAGAACTTATTGAACTAATAAACGATAAAAAAATATCTTTAGAAAAAGTAAATGCCAAAATATTTTACGAAGAAGAACTAAAGAAATTACAAATTGAATTGGTAAAATTTCAAAAGTGGGTTGTAAAAAATAAAAAGCGTGTTGCCATAATTTTTGAAGGTAGAGATGCTGCTGGAAAAGGAGGAAATATTAGAAGGTTTACAGAACATTTAAATCCGCGTGCAATGCGTGTAGTTGCGTTAACTAAACCAACAGAAGTTGAGCGTGGGCAATGGTATTTTAGACGGTATATAAAGGAATTACCAAACTCTGGAGAAATAGTTTTTTTTGACAGAAGTTGGTATAATAGAGCTGTAGTAGAGCCAGTAATGGGATTTTGTAATGAATCTCAATATGATAATTTTATGGTACAAGTTCCTGAATTTGAACATATGCTTTATGAAGACGGTGTTGTACTTATAAAATTTTGGTTTTCAATTTCTAAAGGAGAACAATTAGCCAGATTTAATGAACGAATTTCAACACCACTAAAGCGTTGGAAATATAGCCCGGTAGATAGAAAAGGTCAAGAACTTTGGGACAAGTATACACACTTTAAAGAGTTAATGTATAGCAAAACACATACCAGTTATAGCCCCTGGATTATAGTGAGAGCAAACAACAAAAAAACCGCAAGGCTTGAGAGTATTCGTCATGTATTATCATTGTTTAATTATGATGGTAAAAGTGAAGCTTTAACTATTTTATTGCCAGATCCAAACATAATTTCAAGATATTATCGTTCATCAAAACAAATTGATTAATATGGAGAAGAAGTTTAAACTTACAGAAGAAGATGTTGAAATTCTGAATTCAAATAAAGGATTAAAAGCAATATTATCTAAAGAGCCTTACAATTTAGAAAGAGCTGTTAGGTATGTTAAATATGAAAAAAAATTAAAAAAATTACAAGTTGAATTAATTCGTTTACAAACATGGGCAATAAATGAAAATGAACGTGTAATTATAATTTTTGAAGGAAGAGATGCAGCAGGAAAAGGTGGCGCAATTAGACGAGCTACGGAACGTATGAATCCTCGTCATTTAAGAATTATAGCTTTGCCTAAACCAACAGAAGATGAGCAAACACAATGGTATTTTCAACGATATGTTAATCAATTTCCAAAAGCTGGTGAAATCGTTTTTTTTGATAGAAGCTGGTATAATAGAGCAGTAGTAGAACCTGTAAACGGATTTTGTACACCTGAAGAATATGAAACTTTCATGAGACAAGTCAACGAATTTGAAAGAATGATTACCGAATCAGGTATACGTTTGGTTAAAATATATATGTCAATTTCTAAACGCGAGCAAGCAAAACGTTTTGAAGATATTAAAAATGATCCTTTAAAACATTGGAAAATGACTTCTGTTGATGAGAGAGCACAAGAACTTTGGGATACCTATACTGCTTATAAAGCAAAAATGTTTGAAAATACAGCATTAAGCGGTTTGCCTTGGAAAGTTATAAGAGCTAATAAAAAGACTTTTGCTAGAGTAGCAGCCATAAATCATATATTAAAGAGTATTCCTTATGATAAAAAGTTGGAAATTTAATTCAATAAAAAAGCCTTAAATTTTAATTAAGGCTTTTTTATTATTTATAAAATAAGTTACTCTTCAACAACTACCCAATCACCTTTTTGAATTAAAGGAATTGCTTGTTTGTATTTCACAGATTTATTTTCACCTGTCATCACATTTTTAATAGTAACTTGCTCATTTCTACCTATTTTACGTTCAGTTCGTACAATGGTTTCAACAACTTGTGGTTGCTGAGTTTGGTTGGTTTGTGTTGCTTCTGTAGGACTTTGGTATTCCTCTTTACTTAACTTAACTTTTTCACGTTTATGCTCTCTAGCCTGATAAACTTGATTTGAATCTTGAGAAGGTAAACTACCTTTAAATAAGAATGATAATACTTCTTTATTTATGGTATCAAGCATCGAATTAAACAACTCAAATGATTCAAATTTGTAAATTAATAACGGATCTTTTTGCTCATAAGTAGCATTTTGAACAGACTGTTTTAATTCATCCATTTGGCGTAAGTGATCTTTCCAAGTATCGTCAATAATTGCTAAAGTGATATTTTTTTCAAAATCTGTAACCAACCCTTTTCCTTCAGTTTCATAAGCTTCTTTTAGGTTTGTTACAACTTTCAATTCTTTTGAGCCATCTGTAAAAGGAACAACAATTCTTTCAAATCTGTCACCTTGTTTTTCGTAAACTTCTTTAATAACAGGATATGCAGCTTGTGCATTTCTAGCTAATTTTTCTTTATAATGTTTATAAACTTTATCAAACAAAATATCAGTTAATTCTTGAGCTGGTAATGTTTTAAATTCTTCTTCAGTAAAAGGAGAACTTGTTGAAGAAAAACGAATCAATTCAAACTCAAAATTTTGAAAATCATTTGTACCTTTATTTTCCTGAATTAATGCACTACAGGTATCATATACCATATTTACAATATCAACCTGTAATCTATCGCCATATAATGCGTGACGACGACGTTTGTAAACTACTTCACGTTGAGAGTTCATAACATCATCATATTCTAATAAACGTTTACGAACACCAAAGTTGTTTTCTTCAACTTTACGTTGTGCGCGTTCAATAGATTTAGTAATCATAGAATGTTGAATTACTTCACCTTCTTGTAATCCCATTCTGTCCATCATTTTGGCAATTCTTTCAGACCCAAATAAACGCATTAGGTTGTCTTCTAAAGAAACATAAAATTGTGATGATCCTGGATCTCCCTGACGACCAGCTCTACCACGTAACTGACGGTCAACACGTCTAGAATCGTGACGTTCTGTACCAATAATTGCCAAACCTCCAGCTTTTTTAACAGCTTCAGACAATTTGATATCCGTACCACGACCCGCCATATTTGTTGCAATGGTAACAACACCAGCATTACCTGCTTGCGCTACAATGTCGGCTTCTTTTTTATGTAATTTCGCGTTTAATACATTGTGGTTTATTTTTCTGATGGCAAGCATTCTACCCAATAATTCAGAAATTTCAACAGATGTTGTACCAACTAAAACTGGACGACCTTGATTTACCAAGTTTACAATTTCATCAATTACAGCATTGTATTTTTCACGTTTGGTTTTAAATACCAAATCTTCTCTATCAAAACGTTGTAAAGGAACATTTGTTGGAATTTCAACAACATCTAATTTATAAATGTCCCAAAATTCGCCAGCTTCTGTAATTGCAGTACCCGTCATACCAGATAGTTTGCGGTACATTCTAAAGTAATTTTGAAGTGTTACCGTAGCATATGTTTGTGTAGCTGCTTCAATTTTTACATTTTCTTTTGCTTCAATTGCTTGATGTAAACCGTCTGAATATCTACGGCCTTCCATAATACGACCAGTTTGCTCATCAACAATTTTAATTTTATCATCCATAATTACATACTCAATATCTTTTTCAAATAAGGTGTATGCTTTTAATAGTTGATTCATTGTATGAATACGCTCACTTTTGATACTGAAGTCTCTGTAAAGCGTTTCCTTTTTCTCTGTTTTTTCTTCTGTTGAAGTATTTTCTTGTTCTATTTTTCCAATTTCGGTACTTAAATCTGGTAAAATAAAGAAGTTTTCATCGCCATCATCTCCTGATAAAAATGTAATTCCTTTATCAGTTAATTCAATTGAATTATGTTTTTCATCAATCACAAAATATAATTCTTCATCAATTTTTGGCATTTCACGGTTATTATCTTGCATGTAGAAGTTTTCCGTTTTCTGCAACAATTGCTTAATACCTTCTTGACTTAAATATTTTATTAATGCTTTACTTTTTGGTAATCCTCTAAAAACACGGTATAATAAAAAAGCGCCTTCTTTTGTATCGCCTTCAGCAATTAGTTTTTTAGCTTCAGCTAAAACACCTGTTAAATAGTTACGTTGCGTGGTAACAATTCTGTCAACGCTAGGTTTTAATTCATTAAATTCATGGCGATCAGCATTGGCTGTTGCTCCAGAAATAATTAATGGTGTTCTGGCATCATCCACTAAAACTGAATCGACCTCATCAACAATTGCATAGTTGTGTGGACGTTGCACTAAATCATTTGGCGAATGTGCCATATTATCACGTAAATAATCGAAACCAAATTCGTTATTTGTTCCGTATGTGATATCTGAATTATAAGCTTTTCTACGTTCGTCAGAGTTTGGTTGGTGATGGTCAATACAATCAACACTTAATCCGTGAAATTCAAATATTGGTCCCATCCAAGCAGCATCACGTTTTGCTAAATAGTCGTTAACTGTTACAACATGAACTCCTTTTCCTGTAAGTGCATTTAAATATACTGGAAGCGTTGAAACTAGTGTTTTTCCTTCACCAGTCATCATTTCAGCAATTTTTCCTTGATGTAAAACGGCTCCACCAATTAATTGAACATCGTAATGTACCATGTCCCAAGTAACTTCTTTACCTTGTGCATCCCAAGTATTTCTCCAAATGGCTTTATCGTCTTCTAAACTAATATTGTCTCTTGTTGCGGAAAGTTCTCTATCAAAAGGCGTTGCAGACACCGTAATATTTTCATTTTCAACAAAGCGTTTTGCTGTTTCTTTTACAACGGCAAATGCTTCAGGCATGATTTCTTTTAAAATTTGTTCAGAAGCTTCGTAACGTAAATCTTCTAAATTATCAATTTCGGCGTAAATTTCTTCTTTTCTGTCAACATTAGCATCATGAGCTTCTTCGTTTAGTGCTGTTATTTTTGAAGTAAATTCTAATGTTCCTTCGTTAATTTTTTGTTTGAAATAATTTGTTTTTGCTCTTAATTCATCATTAGATAGTTTTGAAATTTCACTTTCAAAGGCTCTTACATTGGCAACTATTGGTTGTAGTAGTTTTAGATCGCTCTTCTTTTTATCTCCAACAAATATTTTTAGAACTGAATTTAATATACTCATTTTTAGGTTATTTTTTTATTATACCAACTTTTAAAAAGGGTTTAATAGTGTTAAATATTACAAAGCGAAGTTAAAATAATTTAAGATTATATCTTAACTTCAAATTAAAATAATAAGTTAAAAAATAAAAAAAAGCCTCAATAGAGACTTTTTAGGTTTTTAATATTTTTTAGTATTCATCCTCATTCCAAAGATAATCCTCATCGGAAGGATAATCAGGCCAAATTTCGATAATTGATTCAAAATTCTCATCGTCGTCTTCAATTTCTTGAAGATTTTCAACAACTTCTAAAGGAGCACCTGTTCTAATTGCATAATCTATTAACTCATCTTTTGTTGCTGGCCAAGGTGCATCTGCTAAATAAGATGCTAATTCTAATGTCCAATACATAATTTTATGTGTATTAAATTTTTGCAAAAATAATTTTTTTACTTAAAAAACCAAGTATTTTTTGCTTTTTTTTCACTATTAAAAAGAACTTATTTTATTTTCTCAGGAATCCATTGAATTTCCTGAGCGTTATTGTCGTAAGTCAATTTTCGTGCCAGCACAAATAAGTAGTCAGAAAGTCGGTTTAAATAAATTAAAATTTGCTCATCAATCTCACTTTCAGTACTTAATTGAGTTGTAATTCTTTCCGCTTTTCGGCAGATGCACCTTGCTATGTGACAAAATGACACCGTTGTATGGCCGCCAGGTAAAACAAAGTGAGTCATTGCAGGTAAAGTTTCATTCATTGTATCAATTTCATTTTCTAAAAGCGCAACAGCTTCAGTATTAATTTTATTGATATTTAAGCGTTCCTTTCCACTTTTTAAAAAGGTTTTTTCTGGTGGCGTTGCCAACATTGCGCCCAAAGTAAATAGTTTATTTTGTATTGCAATTAAAATATCTGCGGAATGTTGATCTATTTTTTGGTCGCGAATTAATCCTAAATAGGAATTTAATTCATCAATTGTTCCGTAGGCTTCAATTCGTAAATGGTATTTTGGAACTCTGGTTCCGCCAAATAATGATGTTTCTCCTTTATCGCCTGTTTTGGTATATATTTTCATAAACTATATGTTTAATTTAATGCTTACGTTATTAAATTCGTATTGTAAAATGTTGTTTTAATTGTTCTTTTCTAAAAAAAACAATTCCCCAAAAATACGTATTTATTGTAACAGTTACTTTTGGATGTTGTTTAATTATTTCCCAAGTTTCGGTCATTTCTGGGTTCCAGTAAATATCATCAAAAATAAAAACTGAATTGTTCGTTACTGTTTTTATACACCTATTAAAATAGTTTAAAGTTGCTTCTTTTTGATGATTTCCATCAAAGTAAATGAAATCAAAATTTGAGGAAACTAAAATTTCTGGTAACGTATTTTTAAAATCGCCCACGGTTAATTGAATGTTTTTTAATTGAAACTTTTGAAATGTATTTTCAGCAACTTTCGCTGTATTTTCGCAACCTTCAAGTGTAACTATTTTTGAATTTGAATTTCCAATACTTAAAGCGCTACTTGCTAAACCAACGGAAGTTCCAATTTCAAGCACATTTTTAGGTTTAAAATATGCAACTAATCGGATTAATAATAAGGCTTTTTTTGTTGAAATTCCAGCAATGTTGGCAATATCTGAAATTTTACGTGTATTGCTTTTAAAAATTTTAGAGCCTTTTCCAAAGTCTAAAACTTCTATGGTAGCATAATTAGTAGTTAAACTATTTCTAATTTTTTTAAACAATAAAACTTTGTCTTCAGATGTTTTTTTATAAAAGCATTTTGTAACTAAATTATAAACAAAAGGCGAATGCACCCCATGTTGATTTGTTGATTTTAATAAAAATGATAAATATGTAGAAATTTTAAACCACATGAAAGCTTATTTTAATGCGAAAATAATAGAAAAATTATTTTAATAAGCGATTTAAAATTATATTTGCCTTACCCACATTTATTTATATGAAAAAAATATTTTTATACCTTATTTTTATTACCATTTGTTCCTCATGTGTTTCTACAAAGCAAACCACTTACTTTCAAGGTGAACCGGTTAGCAAATCGGATATTTATAAATTAAATAATGAACCATATCGATTACAAGTAAATGATATTTTATATATTGATATTAAAGCTGAAAATCCAGAAATAGTATCATTATTTAAAAGTAGTGGAAGTAATGATGCTGGCGGAGCAGCTGCAAAAGGAGAGGGTTTGTATTTTACAGGTTATACTGTTGATAGACATGGAAATATTAGAATTCCATATATTGGAGATTTAAATGTTTTAGGTTACACTGAAAAAGAGATAAGAGAAAAAATTGAAGTTGAACTAGCAAAATTTTTAAAAAATCCGGAAGCGGTTTTTGTAACTGTAAAATTAGCAGGAATTAAATTTGTAGCTACTGGTGAAGTTGGCTCGCCAGGAACAATTAATTTAATGCAAAATGAAGTAACTATTATTGATGCAATTGCTAATGCCGGAGAAATTTCAGAAATGGGGAATAGACAAGAAGTAATTGTAATCAGAAAATCGTTAGATGGTGTTAAAAAATACAAATTAGATTTTACAAAAATCGCCATTTTTGAATCTGATAATTTTTACATTCAGCCAAATGATATTATTTATGTACCACCTTTAAAACAAAAATCTTGGGGTACAGGAACAACTGGTTTACAAACATTTTCTACCGCTGTAACAATCTTATCTTTTTTAGTAAGTTCAGTATTATTGGTTAAAAATTTATAATAATTGTAATGAATAATAAGTTCAAATTTATTGAAAATCCTGGAGACCATATTTCGGATATAAAAGACTATTTATTTAGAATCTTATCTAATTGGAAATGGTTTTTAGTAACTATTCCAGTGGCGCTAGCCATTGCATATTATTTTAATATTTCAACTGAAAAAATATATGGATTAACCAATACCATTGAAGTTAAGGAAAAAAGCAATCCACTGTTTTCTTCTGGAACAAACATAGCATTTAATTGGGGAGGCGTAAGTGATAAAGTTGAATCTATCAGGAAAGCCTTAGTATCAAGATCTCATAATGAAAATGTTGTTAAAGAATTAGAATTTTACATTGATTATTTAAAAGAAGGGCGTTTTAGAAAGGAAGATGTTTATGGAATGACTCCTTTTAAAATTACGTTACAACCCAACCAATATCAGTTATTAAATACGCTTATTAAAATTGATTTTATTGACAATACATCATTTCAATTGTCTGTGAATTTTGAGAATGAAAGAAAGTATAAATTAATTAATTATAAAGATCAATCTACCAAAAATTTTAAAAGTAATTCTTCACAATTTTCACAAACTTTTATAGTAGATGAATACATAAATTTACCTTTTTTAAAAGGACAGATTAGTGTACAACCAACTGAAGAAAGTTTAAAAGGAGCTTCATATTATATTCAATTTAATACGATTGACCAGGTTACAGGAAAATACCAAAATGTACGCGCCAAAGGTTTGGCAGGAACGTCATTAATTGAACTTTCTTTAACCGGAACCAATAAAAATAGATTGGTTGATTTTTTAAACAAAACTGTTGAAGTTTTAGCGAAAGTTGAATTAGAACAAAAAACAAATTACGCCAGAAGCACCAAAGAATTTATTGACGCACAGTTTAAAAATACTTCGGATAGTTTAAAGTTAATTGAAAATAATATTGAAGAGTTTAAACAAAAAAATTCAATTTATGATTTATCAGCGCAGGGTGGAGAAATATTTTCTCAAACTACGGGATTAGATAAAATGCAAAAACAACTTTCAGATAGAATTGCCTATTTTAATAATTTAGAAAATTATATACAAACGCATAATAATTATGCTAAAATACCAGCGCCAGCAATTATTAATATAGAAGATGCCTCAATTGCTGGAATGGTTGGCAATTTAACTGAATTATCCATAAAAAAAGAAAAACTATCTAAAGAGGTAACCGCAAATCATCCTTCTTTAAAATTAGCAAATCAAGAAATTGAAACAGCCAGAAATGTTTTACTTGAAAATTTATCATCATTAAAAGAAGCAACAAAAGTTAGTTTAAACAATAGTTTAAGAAGGCTTAATTCTTATACGTATGAGTTAAATAAATTACCAAATAAAGAACAAAAGTTATTAAATTTTCAAAGAAAATATAGTTTAACAGAATCTAATTTTGTGTTTTTAATGCAAAAAAGATATGAAGCCGATATTGCAATTGCAGCTAGTGTTTCAGATATTTCTATGTTAGATTCAGCCAAAGATACCGGTCAAGGTTTTATTTTGCCAAGAGTATCTTTTAATTATATGATAGCGTTGTTATTAGGAATTATTTTGCCATTATTTGTAATAATTGCTAAAGAAATTTTAGATAATAGAATTCATACAGCTGAAGATATTGAGCGAGTTTCTCCAATACCAATACTAGGCATTGTGGGTAGAAATACTGCTAAAAATAATTTGGCGGTGTTTTTAAAACCAAAATCTACAGTAGCTGAATCGTTTAGAGCATTAAGATCAAATATTCAGTTTTTATTTGTCAGAAAATCAAAAGATAAGTCAAAAACTGTTATTGTAACCTCTTCTGTAAGTGGTGAAGGAAAAACATTTGTGTCTATTAATATGGCTACCGTTTTTGCTTTAGGCGGTAAAAAAACTGTTTTAGTTGGGTTGGATTTACGTAAGCCAAAAATATTTGGTGATTTTGAATTGACCAACGAAAAAGGAGTTGTGAACTTTTTAATAGATGAGGAAAATAAAGAAGCGATTATTCAAAATACAACTATCCCAAATTTAGATGTAATTACTTCAGGACCAGTTCCTCCAAACCCATCAGAATTATTAATTAGTTCAGCAACTGATGAATTAATAAATTATTTAAAAGAAACGTATGATTATATAATTCTTGATACACCACCAATTGGATTGGTTAGTGATGCTATTGAATTATTAAAATATGCAGATTCTACAATTTATGTTGTTAGACAAGGATATTCTCAAAAAGGGATGTTACGTATGATTAATGAAAAATATAAGAAGGAAGAAATTTCTAACATTAGCATTGTTTTAAATGATTTTAAAATTAAAACAAAATATGGCTACGGATATGGCTATGGTTACGGATACGGTTACGGTTATGGCGGTTATGGAAAATATTCAAATGGATACCATGAAAATGAAAAACAATCATTTTTTAGCAAAATATTTAAGAAAAAGAAATTTTAAATTTCAACACCTTCTATAAATATTCTGTCAATATGGTTGTTACCAAATGAATAAGGAATAAAATTATAATTTGGAATTTTTTTAGTCACTACAAAATTTGCTTTTTTCCCTCTGCAAATACTTCCATGAGTTTTTTCTAAACCCATTGCGTATGCACCATTAATTGTAGCTGCATTTATCGCTTCTTCAGGCGTCATTTTCATTTTTATACAAGCAGTAGCAACCACAAAATTCATATTTCCAGATGGAGTAGAACCTGGGTTATAGTCCGTAGCCAAAGCTAACGGTAAACCAGCATCAATCATTTTTCTTGCAGGCGTATATGGAATACTTAAAAAATAGGAGCAAGAGGGCAATGCAACGGGCATTGTATGGGTGTTTTTTAGGTACTCAATATCTTCGTCTCTCATTGCTTCTAAATGGTCTACAGAAAGGGCATTGTATTTAACACCAGCTTGAATGCCACCAATTGCATTAAATTGATTTACATGAATTTTTGGTTGTAAACCATATCTTTTTCCGGCTTCTAATAATTGCTCGGTATCTTCAACAGAAAAATAGCCAGTTTCACAAAAAATATCTATAAACTCGGCTAAATTTTCTTTAGCAACAGTTGGTAAAATATTTTCAATTACAGCTGTTAAATATTCATTCTTTCTATCTTTAAATTCAGTAGGTAGCGCGTGTGCCCCTAAAAATGTTGCTTTTATTGTAATGGGATAATTTTTATCTAACTTTTTTATTACCCTTAACATTTTTAACTCGGCATCTTTTGTTAAGCCGTAGCCAGATTTTATTTCAATAGCGCCAGTACCTAATTGCATTACTTCTTCTACACGTGTTGCGGCTTGCGCATATAAATCTTCTTCGCTAGTTTTTTGTAAAAGTTTTGCCGAATTTAAAATACCTCCACCTTTATTTGCAATTGCTTCATACGTAAGTCCGTGAATTCTATCAACAAATTCTTGAACTCTATTACCCGCGTAAACAATGTGTGTATGGCTATCACACCAAGTTGGTAATATCAATTTGCCCGTAACATCTATTATGGAATTAAAATGGATATTATTAGGTAGATTATCCATAGTGCCAAAATCTGAAATAATATCATTTTCAACAATTAAAAAAGCGTTTTTTAATGTTGGGAGTTTACTCATTTCTTTACCTGACACATATTTTTTTGGTAAATCTTCAATTTGAATCAGTTCTTTTATGTTAATAAATGCAGTTTTCATAATTTGAGGTAAAATTTAATTCAAATATACAGATAATTTATAGAGTATTTTATGCAGTTTTTTTTTTGAAAACGTGACAAATGTCACAAAAATTAATTAAAAAAAAAGTGGTAAACCAGTGAGTATAGAGTATCTTTGCAAAAAATTTTAAGAATGAACAAAGCTATATATATTGCAACAAGTGAAGCAAATAGTGGTAAATCAATTGTTGCTTTAGGACTCATGAGAATGCTGTTAGGTAAAACTGCAAAAGTTGGGTATTTTAGGCCAATAATTGATGGTCATAAAGGAGGGAAAAAAGACAATCATATTAACACAATTATATCGCATTTTGAATTAGATATAAACCCAAATGAAGCATTTGCATTTACCAGGGCAGAATTTATAAGCAAAAGAAACCAAGGTAAAGAAGGTGAAATATATGATACTATTATTGAAAAATATAAAGAAATAGAGGAGAAGAACGATTTTGTACTTGTAGAAGGTACAGATTTTTCAGGTGAAGGAACAGCAATTGAGTTAGATGCAAATATTTTAATTGCAAAAAATTTAGGAATTCCTGCTATTATAGTTTCAAGCGGAATTGGAAAAACTTTAGATGAATTTATTAATGGTTTACATATTGCATACGATTCTTTTGCCGAAAAAGAAGTAAAAGTTTTAGCAGTAATTGCCAACAAAGTGCAAGAAAAAAATATTGAAATTGTTAGAGAAGGTGTTGAGAAGAATTTACCTAAAGATGTTTCTGTAAATGTAATTCCATTAATTCCATCATTACAAAATCCAACAATTAAAGAAATTGCAAAAGCTATTGATGCAAAAGTAATTTTTGGTAAAGAATATTTAAATAATCAAACAACTACGTTTAAAGTTGGCGCAATGCAATTGCGTAATTATTTAACGCATTTAGAGCAAGATTGTTTAATTATAACTCCAGGTGATAGAGCCGATATAATTTTAGGAGCTTTACAAGCAAATATTTCATCTAATTATCCATCAATATCAGGAATTGTGTTAACAGGTGGAATTTTACCAGAAGAACCAATTGTAAAATTAATTGATGGTTTACAACATATTGTACCAATATTATCGGTTAATGAAGGAACTTTTGATGTTGCCAATAAAATTGGAGCTGTACGTTCTCATATGTATGCAGAGAATAAAGAGAAAATTATTACCTCTTTAAACACATTTGATAAATATTGTGATGCTGATAAATTAACAGAGAAATTTGAAACATTTAAAAATAATGGAATTACACCTAGAATGTTTCAATACAATTTATTAAAAAGAGCAAAAACCAGCAGAAAACACATTGTATTACCTGAAGGAAATGATGATAGAATTATTGCTGCAGCAGTTCGTTTAATTCAAATGGATATTGTTGATATAACAATTTTAGGCGATAAAAATAAAATTGAAGAAACCTTACTAAGACTTGGTTTAAAAATGGATTTTGATAAAGTTTCAATTATCAATCCACTAGATTCTAGTTATTATAATGATTTTGTAAACACTTTTTATGAATTAAGAAAAGCTAAAGGTGTAACAAAAGAAATTGCAGAAGATTTAATGAGCGATGTTTCGTACTTTGGAACAATGATGGTTTATAAAGGATTGGCAGACGGAATGGTTTCTGGTGCAGCGCACACAACGCAACATACTATAAAACCAGCATTGCAATTTGTAAAAACAAAACCAGGAGTTTCGGTAGTTTCATCGGTTTTCTTTATGTGTTTAGATGATAGAGTTTCTGTGTTTGGAGATTGTGCAATTAACCCAAATCCAACTGCAGAACAATTAGCAGAAATAGCAATTTCTTCAGCAGAATCAAGTATTAATTTTGGAATTGAACCAAAAATAGCAATGCTTTCATACTCATCGGGCGCATCTGGAAAAGGTGAAGATGTAGATATTGTAAGAAAAGCTACAGAAATAGTAAAAGAAAAACGTCCAGATTTAAAAGTTGAAGGACCAATACAATATGATGCAGCAGTTGATCCTTCAGTAGGAAAAAGCAAAATGCCAAACTCGGAAGTTGCAGGGCAAGCTAACGTATTAATTTTCCCTGATTTAAATACAGGAAATAACACGTATAAAGCAGTGCAAAGAGAAACAGGAGCATTAGCAATTGGCCCAATGTTACAAGGTTTAAACAAGCCAGTAAACGATTTAAGTAGAGGCTGTACAATTGACGATATTTTTAACACAGTAATATTAACTGCAATACAAGCACAAGGTTTATAATGAAAGTTTTAGTAATTAATTCAGGTAGTTCTTCCATTAAATATCAATTATTTAATATGCCTCAAGAAGAAGTAATTTGTTCAGGTTTAGTTGAAAGAATAGGATTGACTAACCCAGAAATACACTATAAGTCAAAAGATCATAAAATTGATAGAGTTTGTATGATCACCAACCATAAAGAAGGTTTAGAGAAAGTTGTAAAATTGTTATTAGATGAAGAATCGGGTGTTATAAAATCTACTTCTGAAATTGCTGCTGTTGGTCATAGAGTTGTGCACGGAGGAAGTGCGTTTTCTGATACTGTTGTAGTTAATGAAAATGTAAAAGCAAAAATTAAAGAATTATTTTCTTTAGCGCCACAACATAACCCTGCTAATTATGAAGGAATTGTAGTTGCCGAAACAATATTTCCTGAAGCAACTCAAATAGCAGTTTTTGATACAGCTTTTCATCAAACTATGCCTGTTGAAGCTTATAAATATGCCATTCCAAACAAACTTTTAGAAGAACATAACATACGTAAATTTGGTTTTCACGGAACAAGTCATAAATATGTAGCAGAACAAGCACGTCTTCATTTAGGTGAAGAACAATCGCAAAAAATGATAACGATCCATTTAGGTGGCGGTTGTAGTATTACTGCTGTAAAAGATGGAAAAAGTGTAGACACATCTTTAGGATTTGGTCCAAATGAAGGATTAATAATGGGAAGTAGAAGTGGTGCTGTTGATAATTCAATTATTTTTTACTTGGTAAATAATTTAGGGTATAAGCTTGATGATGTAAACACAATGCTTCAAAAAGAAAGCGGTATGATTGGTTTAACAGGGTGTTTATCTGATTATAGAGATATTGAAGCAGAAGCCATAAAAGGCGATGAAAAATGCCAATTAGCTTTAGATATGAGTGCCTACAGAATTAAACATTATTTAGGTGGTTATATTGCCAATTTAAATGGTGTTGATGCTATTGTATTTACTGCTGGAGTTGGAGAAAATTCAATAGTTTTAAGAAAAATGGTTTGTGATCATTTAGATTTCTTTGGAATTGAAATTGATGAAGTAAAGAATGATGTGAAAGCAAGAAAATTAACTGAAATTCATTCAGCAAACTCAAAAGTAAAAGTATTAATTATACCTACTAATGAAGAGTTAGAAATTGCAAAACAATCTTTTCAATTATTAAGTTAATAACAAGATGTAATTATAAAAAAAGCGTTGAATTTGTTCAACGCTTTTTTTATTTCAAAGCCTTAAAATTTCTATTTTAAAGAGCCAATCATATCCTCTGGTTTTACCCAAGCATCATATTCTTCGGCAGTTACATAACCTAACCGTATTGCTTCTTCTTTTAATGTTGTTCCGTTTTTATGTGCAGTATTTGCAATTTCAGCAGCTTTATAATACCCAATTTTAGGATTTAAAGCAGTTACTAACATTAATGAATTATTGAGTAATTCAGTTATACGCGAATAATTTGGCTGAATACCCGCAGCACAATGCTCATTAAAACTAGCACAAGCATCACCAATTAAACGAGCCGATTGTAAAAAATTTGAAGCCAGTAATGGTTTAAATACATTTAATTCATAATGACCTTGCGTACCTCCAACAGTAATTGCCACATCATTTCCCATCACCTGTGCACAAACCATTGTTAAAGCTTCAGACTGTGTTGGATTTACTTTACCAGGCATAATTGAACTTCCTGGTTCATTAGCCGGAATTATGAGTTCTCCAATTCCTGAACGCGGACCCGAAGCCATCATTCTAATATCATTGGCAATTTTGTTTAATGAAACTGCCAACTGTTTTAATGCTCCGTGGCTTTCAACAATGGCATCGTGTGATGCTAATGCTTCAAATTTATTTTCAGCAGTAATAAAAGGTAAACCGGTAAACTCGGCAATTTTTTTAGCAACTAAAACATCGTATCCTTTTGGAGTGTTTAATCCGGTACCTACAGCAGTTCCACCTAAAGCCAATTCAGCTAAATGTGGTAATGTGTTTTTTAAGGCTTTTAAACCGTGATTTAACTGCGATACATAACCAGAAAATTCTTGTCCCAAAGTTAAAGGAGTAGCATCCATTAAATGTGTTCTACCAATTTTTACAACAGTTGCAAATTCAATTGATTTTTTTTGAAGAGTATCTCTTAGTTTTTCAATACCAGGAATAGTAACATCTATAAGCATTTTATAACAAGCAATATGCATTGCAGTAGGGAAGGTGTCGTTACTTGATTGCGATTTATTTACATCATCATTAGCTTGTATTGTTGGTTCATCTTGTCCAATTATTTTTCCTGAAATTTCTTGTGCTCTATTTGCAATTACCTCATTTACATTCATATTGCTTTGTGTACCAGAGCCAGTTTGCCAAATAACTAAAGGAAATTCATCGTTTAATTTTCCAGCTAAAATTTCATCACACACAACAGCAATTAAATCTCTTTTTTCTTCAGATAAAACGCCTAAATCATAGTTTGTGTGTGCTGCTGCTTTTTTTAAATAGGCAAAGCCATAAATTATTTCTAATGGCATAGATGCTGAATGCCCAATTTTAAAATTATTTCTGGAACGTTCTGTTTGTGCGCCCCAATAGTTGTTTGCAGGAACTTCCACTTTTCCCATAGTGTCTTTTTCAATTCTATATTTCATAAGTAAACTATTTTGTTTTGTAAATTTTGAAATTTATATAATTCTTATGCCTTACACTAATTTAAGGGTTGTTTTTATATGTGTACTGGTTGAAATCTTTTTCAAAAAAAAGATACGTTATTAAAGCTAAATACGCAACCATCAATTTTTATAATATAAAAAACACGATATTTTTGTTTTACAAGTAGTTTTGATAGGTGTTTATTACATTTATATTCGCATTTATTGCATATGCAGGTAATACAAAAAATAGCAAAAATTTTAATTATTAATTAATTTAATAAAAACAATAAATAAAAACTTAGTTGTTTGTAGATAACAATACTTTTAAAAATACATACGGAACAACTTTGTTATTTATACGTATAAACTTTGTAAAAGATACAATTAAGTCTTGTTAAAGATAGGTAGCTTACTTGTTAACTTAGTACAATACTTTATAAGATAATGTACATAAAATCATTAAATAATGTAGATAAAATAGGTGAAAAATGTACTTAATTTACAAAGTACTTAAAAACCCTTATAAATAAAGAGTTGTAGAAACTTACTCAAATATACAAAAAAGAGCCTATAAAAGCTGTTAACTACCTGTAAACTTACTAACAATTTGCAGTTTTTTTTTAAGTGAAATTGTATGTTTTCAAGTTTTTAGTATATTTAAACAGTTAATAAATTGCGACTACTATAAAAATAGTGCAAACTAATAAAATGTACAAAGCCTGCGTTTATCTGCAAATCCATGAAAATAAATGTGCTGCTTTACATAGATATAATGAGTTGTTAATAATTTATGAAAAACATAATTCAAACTACCTTTTCGATATTTATCTTTCTTGTGATTTGTAATTCTTATGGACAAAAAAATTACAAATTTGACAAAATAGTGAATAATACATTTTCGACTAAATATATTCCGAATCAAAAACATACTAACCTTTTTAATACCGAAGATGATTCGTATCATATGCAAATTTATTATAGTAATGATTCTTTGGTGTCTAGAATATTCGATACTAAAGAAAATATAGTTCATTATTTTTATATAGATAAAGCAGATTCACTGAAATTAAAGTTTATTAAAACTAAAAGTTTAAAGAAATTTGTTAAGGATTATAAATTTGAATTTTCAGAAATAAAGGAGAACAAGGGTTCCAAAGAAGTTATATTTAAAATTTTAAATAACAGAGATAAAAGAATTGCCAAGTATAAATTAAAAATAAAGGAAACTGAAAAAAAATTATTCTCGATTTTTAAACTTTCCTCATTAGAAACACTATTATTTACAGAGATTATTCCTTCAAAAAACTTCCTTATTTTAAAAGCAAAAGGAATAAATACAAATGGAAAATTTGTCGAATATAAACTTGATTCTATTGAAGATATAAATTTGAACGTTGAGCTACCTGAATAAAAAACTATTTATAGCAATGACTAAAGTAATTGCTTGTTTGTATTATACTGAAATAGGTTGACCATTTTTAATGGTTATTTCGTTTTTTATTTATCCAGTTAAGCCATTTTTTTAGCCTTTGAGTGGCAAAAAATGATTGAACTTAAAGTTCGGTCTTAAATTTTAAGTTCGAGTAAACTTACTTTATTTTTTCGATACGATTTATATTTGATGTTAGGATTATTATGAACCTCAAAAGGTTTTCTTAAATTCAGGCTAAAATGAGTTCTTAAATGATTGTAAATATAAACTGCATTTTTAACTATTTTTTGAGCGAGTTCTGTATTTTTAATTGTTTTCTTTAATGCGTAATCGTATTTTAAAGTTCTGTTAACTCTTTCGGCAAGAGCGTTTTCATAAGGATCGTATTGTTCAGTCATACTCATAATGATTCCATTTTTTTCAGCAAAATCGGTATATTTAGGATTGCAATATTGAAAACCTCTGTCGGAGTGATGTATGATCTTTTGATTAGGGTATTTTCGATTTTTAATAGCCATTTTAAGCGTATCTACACACAATTATATCTTCATATGGTTATCCAATTTATAGCCCATAATTTTTTTAGAATAGGCATCGGTTACCAAGGCTAAATAAGCGTGTCCGCCGTCAATTTTAATATAGGTAATATCACTTACAAAAACTTGTTCAGCGTGTATTATTTCTAACTCTTTAAGTAGGTTAGGGGATTTGTAAAAGAAATGATTGGAGTTTGTTGTAATATGAAATCGTCTAGTTTTCTTCACTAATAATCCATAGGATCAGAGCAAGTTAAACAAAGCATCTCTTCCCATTTTGATGTTGTTTATTTCTAGTTCGTTTTTAATATGTTTATATAATTTTCGTGTACCAGCTTTGGGCATTCTTTTACGAATATTTAGAATTAAATTAAGTAGAATTTTGTATTGCTTTTATTTTAGTTGATTTGCCTTTATTCTTTGATAATAAGCTTGTTTGCTTACTCCGAAGCATTGATAGAGCCATTTTGTTTTAAAAGGGCTTGTTTCTTTTTCTCTATCTCTTTTGCTAATGCCTCGGGCAAATACTTTTTTGAAAATTCTTCACCAGTAATATTTTCAAAATCGGCAATTATATCTTGTTGAAAGTATTTGATAAACTCTAATTCTTCAATACGTTCGCGCAGTTTTTTAAGTTCGTTATTTTTACCAATAGAAGTAGATTTTTGTTTAAAATTACTCAATTTTTTTGTCCAATAGAAAATAGAGCTTCGAAATATTTGATATTTTTTGGATGCGTAATTAACAGAAATTTGTCCGTTAGCAATTTGGTCAATGATGGAAAGTTTGAGCTCATAACTAATTTTTTGATACTCCTTTTTTCGACAGGTTGAATTTTGTTGTGTATCCATAAGTTACTAAAAGTGTTTAATTTTTAGTCAACTTATTTCAGGAAAGTACATACACTTAAATTTCAACCAGCAAAAATATAAATCTTATGCAAAAAAATCAGCGTAGGAATGTTGGTAAGTTTTTTAAAACCCGAAGGGAGTTTTTTAAAAAATCTTATCAATGTTCCGATTACTTTAACTATTTTTAAACTATAATTATCAACCAAAAATGGTCAACCTCACATAAAACATCATCATCTTATGTAACAGACTACTCTTACTTAACAAAAAAATCAAGAGTAACCAAAACATTTTTTGATGTTAAAAATAATTCAAAATTTGGACTTCAAATTATATTGAATCTTAAAGATAAACCGAGAATTATCAATCTTAATTATAAGCCAAAAAAAAATGATTGGGATAATAATAAAAAAGAATTAAAATGGAATCACCCGTACTATTATACAATTAGTGATTTAAAAAAGTACATTTTGCCTTTCAATAATGAAAATGAAAATATTGAAGAAGAAATAAATAGAGTTGAAGTTATAATTAAGACTGGTGGTATAAGCAAATTAGCAGAATTTCTCTTTGATTGGAATAACAAAAGTAATGGTGTTCCTAAATATTCATGTTTTATTGAAGCTTTTGAACATTTTCTTGAATTAGAAGGAAAAGAAAAAAAATCATATGAATTGCAAACAGTCGGTGAAATAATTTACTTCAGAACAGATGAAGTAGAATACATAATGGACACTTATGAAGGTAAAATTGAAGAGCTAAAATATTTCATTGAGAAAAAAGCGTATTCCGAGATTTATACAATGACAGATAACAATATTTGGAGTGAGATATATTTAGATGCTGGAATTGAAAAAGCACATTTCATTCCTGTAATGCATAATTTGTGGGAAGAATACTGGGATAACATTTATGTAAGAATAAGAGAACAAGTTGGTAAGACCAACCATTTAGTTAAATCTAAAGAAAGGTCTTGGAGACAATTTCAGATTTTCTCAGAGAGCTATAATGACGTTGGAGACATTATCAAATATGCTTATGCGTTGGATGATATGGACATTTACCCCCTAGCTGTAGTTTCAATGATGAATATATTTGATGCTGATGTTTGTTATCTAGAATATTGTGAATACGAATTCGAAATGGGAGATTTGGAAAGTATATGTGTAGATAACGAAGACGATAACAAACCTATTTTTCATATTAAAATAAACGAAATATAAATAAACTGCCCACAACAATGTATAAAAATAATAGCGGTGTAACCGCTAAAATAAAAGTAAGTAATGATAAAAAAGGTCAATGTTTAACCGAAAAACTGAATGAATAAAACAATATTTGAAATCACTAAAATGGACTGTCCATCAGAGGAAAATCTAATCCGAATGAAATTAGAAGGAATTTCAGGTATTGCAAATTTGGACTTTGACATTGCGAATCGAAAACTAACCGTTTTTCACAGTGGAGAAATTGACCAAATCGAAAAGTCTGTTATCGAACTGAATTTAGGCGGAAAGAAAATCTCGACTGAACAAACCGACCAAACGGAATTTAAAGAAAATGCAAATCAAAAAAAACTACTTTGGTCTGTATTTGCAATAAATTTTGCCTTTTTCATAATCGAAATGACAACAGGAATTATCTCAAAATCAATGGGACTTGTTGCAGATAGTTTGGATATGCTTGCCGACAGTTTTGTTTACGGAATTAGTTTGATTGCGGTTGGCGGAACTGTGATTAAGAAAAAGCGAATTGCAAAACTTGCTGGATATTTTCAAATTTCTCTTGCTATTATTGGATTTGTAGAAGTTTTAAGGAGATTTTTTGGAAACGAAAAAATTCCGAATTTTTCGACTATGATTATCATTTCTATTTTTGCACTTATCGCTAATGGAATTTGTTTATACATTTTACAAAAGTCAAAAAGTAAAGAAGAAGCTCATATGAAAGCAAGTATGATTTTCACTTCAAATGATGTGATTATCAATTTAGGAGTAATAATCGCAGGAATTTTAGTAAATTGGTTAAGTTCGAGTAAACCTGATTTGATTATCGGAACTATTGTTTTTATTTTAGTAATTCAAGGTGCATTTAGAATATTGAAATTAAGTAAATGAAAAAAGTACTATCCACAACACCTCATAAAATTTTTGCTTAAATTTGAACTAATACAAACGACAAACATTCAACTAACGATTTGCTACAACCGAAAAATCTCCGATTTTCCAGTGACACAAATCATATAAAATCACGTTAACAATAATTAGATTAGATAAATGAAAATATTAAAACGACTTTTAAAAATTATCTTTGCTCTTATTGGAGTACTTGTGCTTACCGGAGTTATTACACTTTGGCTTGATTCATTAGGAACTAGTTATTTAAGAATCAATAAAAATGAACCAACATCAAATGATTCTTATTTAATTATCAATGTAAATATAATACCAATGAATAAAGACACTATTTTAATAGATAAAATGGTGTACATAAAAGAAGGTATAATTGAAAAGATTGCAGACTCTATTAGGGTTAAAGGAATTGAAATTATTGACGCAAAAAACAAATACTTAACACCTGGTCTTATAGATATGCACGTTCATGTGTGGGATAAATATGAACTAGGTTTGTACCTATCAAATGGTGTAACAGCAGTTAGAAATCTATGGGGTATGCCTATGCATTTGAGAATAAAAGAAGACGTAATTAAAAACAATATTTTTTCACCCGAGTTTTTTACATCAGGACCAAAATTAACAGGTAGAGTATTCATAGGTGACGATAATTTAAATATAACTAATCCTAGTGAGGTTAAAGAAATGGTAATTTCATATAAAAACAGAGGTTATGATTTCATTAAAACTTATTACGGATTGGATAAAGACATTTTTGATGCCGTGATTGAACAAGCCAAAATTTCTGAAACCGATATTGTTGCTCATCCTTCTCAAAAAGTACCTTTTTCATATCATTTAAATCCACAAATTAAATCTATTGAACATGCCGAAGAAATAGTACAACAACCTTTACAGTTTGATTTAGATACTATTAAACTGCAACCAATTATAGATTCAATCGCTCTATCAAATCACACAAGTTATTGTCCTACAATTACGGTATTTAATAATATTTACCAAATGATGATTGATGATTCAATTTTAGATTCAGAATCATTGGAGTTTATGAATCCACTCATCAAAAAAGTAGATAGTAAAAATCAATTTGACCGTTGGTTCAATGAAAAGCAAAAAGACTCTAATGTAGTTAGTAGAATAAAAAATCAACATGATTTTCATCTTGCCATTGTACGAAAACTACATAAAGCAGGAGTAAATATAGTTTGTGGAACGGACGCTGGTATTGGAATTACACTTCCTGGGTTTTCAATACATAAAGAGCTTAAATTTTATAAAGAATGTGGACTTTCTAATTACGAAGTATTAAAAACGGCTACTGTAAATGCTTCCAAAACACATTCTATTATGAATTCTATGGGAACTATTGAGGTGGGTAAAATGGCTAATCTATTATTAGTTGATGAAAACCCTCTTTTAGCGTTGTCAACACTTGAAAATCCGACCTATGTTTTTGTAAAGGGACGGAAATTAAATAGAGAGACTTTGGATTTTTATAATGAAAAGGCAAAGAATCGAAAAAATCTAATGGCTTCTGCGCTTAGGTATTTAGAAAATTTAATATTTGAAAAGTAATCTGCAGCTAACAAGAGCTATAAGCAATTGAGGCGAAAATGCTAAAACGAAAGTATAAAAATAAAACAAAGTTTAGTGCTAAACTGAAAAGTTAGTTGTAAAACCTACAACAGCTGATACCCTAACTGTTGCGGCCAATTTTAAATAAAATGGGAAAAAAATTAGAAAAAATAACATCTGAATTAAGTGAATTTATTAAAAAACAGAAAATATTCTTTGTTGGAACAGCAGCTGAACAAGGTAGGGTTAATATTTCTCCAAAAGGAATTGATACATTTAGAGTATTAGGGGAAAATAAAATTGTTTGGTTAAACTTAACTGGTAGTGGAAATGAAACAGCTGCTCATTTGATTAAAAATAACCGAATGACAATAATGTTTTGTGGGTTTGAAGAAAAACCTCTGATATTGAGACTCTATGGAGTTGCAAATATTTTTCACAAGCGTGATAAAAAATTTAAAGAATATTTAAACTACTTTCCAAAATTTTCAGGTTCAAGACAAATAATTGAAATGGATATTGACTTAGTTCAAACCTCTTGTGGATTTGCGGTCCCATTTATGGATTTTAAAGAAGAAAGAACTACTCTTAATTCATGGGCAGACAAGCAAGGTGATAGTGGAATTCAAAAATATTGGAGCGAGAAAAATGTTAGAAGTATTGACGGATATGAAACAAAAATATTAAGTAAATAAAATAAACTCAGGAGCCAACAATTCATATAATTTATGCATAAATTTGACTTAGTACAACCTGACAAACATTCAACAAACGATTTGCTATCACCTACAAATCTCCGATTTTCCAGTCACACAAATCTTGTAAAAACACTTTATTATATTAAAAAAGTACCTACTACTTAAACAATAAAACTAGAACGTTTGTAACGCTATTAAGTAAAAATAGCCATACAAATGCTCCCTAACTGCACACCCATGCTAATAAGCAACAAAAAAATTATAGTTCTAAAATAGGATATAAAAAATTATTAGGATATAAAGCCTTATTATGCTTAATAGCTCCTATACAATTAAAATGGGCTAACAAATTGATACAAAAATTAGGCAACCTATTCTAAGTATAATGTACCTACTAATTTTTAGTGCATTGTTTCACTTTTTTGCAAATAAAAAGGTAAATAAATCTTTTTATATTCTGCTATTTTCTATAGCCATTGTATATTTGTAGGAGTTTAAATTGAATTAAAAAAAATATATATAAGATGGCTGAATTTAAATACCAAAAACCGTTTCCTATTACAAAGGATACCACAAAATATCGTTTATTAACTAAAGATCACGTTTCTGTGGTAGAATTTGATGGACGTAAAATATTAAAAGTTGCTCCTGAAGGACTTGAATTACTTTCGCAAGCAGCTTATCACGATGTATCTTTTTATTTACGTGCTTCTCACTTAAAAAAATTAGAAACTATTTTAAAAGATCCTGAAGCTACAGATAATGATCGTTTTGTTGCCTATACAATGTTGCTAAATCAAATGGTTACTGCAGCTGGTGAATTGCCAACGTGCCAAGATACAGGAACTGCAATTTGTGTAGCTAAAAAAGGTGAAGATGTGTATACAGGTGTAAATGATGCAGAATATATTTCAAAAGGTGTTTTTAATACATATCAAACAGATAATCTTAGATTTTCTCAAATTGTTCCTCAAACAATGTTAGAAGAGAAAAATTCAGGAACTAACCTTCCTGCACAAATTGATATTTATGCTGAAACTGGTAATAAATATGAATTTTTATTTATAACAAAAGGTGGTGGTTCAGGTAATAAAACATACTTATACCAAATGACAAAATCTTTATTAACAGAAGAAAACCTAACCAACTTTGTTAAAAAACATATTATGGATTTAGGAACTTCCGCTTGCCCACCTTATCATTTAGCATTTGTAGTTGGAGGAACTTCAGCAGAAGCAAATTTAGCAACGGTGAAGAAAGCATCGGCAGGTTATTTAGATCATTTACCAACAGAAGGTAACGATGGCGGACAAGCGTTTAGAGATTTGGAATGGGAAGAAAAGATAACTAAAATTTGTCAGGAAAGTGGTGTAGGAGCGCAATTTGGTGGAAAATATTTTGTGCACGATGTTCGTGTAATTCGTTTACCGCGTCACGCGGCATCATGCCCAGTAGGTTTAGGTGTTAGCTGTAGTGCCGACCGAAATGTGAAAGGGAAAATTACTGAAGAAGGTATTTTTTTAGAAGAGTTAGAAAAAAATCCAGGACAATATTTACCAAAAGAAGCGCCACATTTAGCAAATGCTGTAGAACTTGATTTAGATCAGCCAATGGATAAAATTCGTGAAGAACTTTCAAAATATCCTGTAAAAACACGTTTCAATTTAAGAGGAACATTGATTGTTGCACGTGATATGGCGCACGCAAGAATAAGCGAAATGTTAGCCAAAGGTGAGGAGATGCCTCAATATTTTAAAGATCATCCTATTTATTATGCTGGGCCTGCTAAAACACCTAAAGGAATGGCTTCAGGTAGTTTTGGGCCTACAACAGCTGGTAGAATGGATCCGTATGTAGATAGTTTTCAAAAAGTTGGAGGTAGTATGGTTATGGTTGCAAAAGGAAACAGATCACAACAAGTAACCGATGCTTGTAAAGCAAATGGTGGTTTTTATTTGGGTTCAATAGGAGGGCCAGCTGCAATTTTAGCTAAAGAAAGTATTAAATCTGTTGAAGTAGTAGATTTTGCTGAATTAGGAATGGAAGCTGTTAGAAAGATTCGTATTGAAAACTTCCCTGCATTTTTATTGGTTGATGATAAAGGGAATGATTTTTTTGCAGAATTTAAATAACAATGGTAAATAAATTTTTAAATTAAAAGATGAGAATTATCATTAAAAAATTAAAAACTACTATAGTTAATTAAAAAATAAATATTAATTTTGTAAAAAATAAAAAAACATTCACAAATTATGGATTTATCTCAATTTTCAGGATTCTTAGTATTTTTAGCAATTTTCACCATGGGATTTTGGTTGATGATTTTTTTATTGACATTTGTAATTCCATATTGGTTAGTTGGATATTTTAGAGAAGCATGGAAGTACAGAAAAGAAGATAAAACAGTAGCAAAAAAATAATTTATTATTCTTATTTATATAAAAAAAGGGGCGATTTTTAATCGTCCCTTTTTTGTTTTTATGCTTTAAACATTTCTTCTTCTCCACCTCCACTATCAAAACTTCTAGATCTCTCACGTTTTTTATTTTGATTAAATCTATACGTAAAGTTTAAAAGAATTTGTCTTGATCTCCATTGAAATTCACTTTTAGATATCGTATTATTAGTATAACTACTTGACGTTCTTTTTCTAGAATTTAATAAATCACTAACATTTAATGATAATGTTCCATTTTCATTTAAAATATCTTTACTAAAAGCTAAATTAACCGAAAATATTCCATCTCTTTTAGAAAACGCTCCTTCTGATGGGCCCATATACATTCCGCTTGTTTGCCAATCTATTTTTCCTGGTAACGTAATTCTAGATTCTAGTCTAGTAAACCAATTAGTATCCTCTTTATCATAACTTACATTATTATAGTTTCCTTCAGTTGAAGATTTAAAAAAGTTAAAACTATTGGTTAGTTTCCACCATTTTAATGGCGTATAATTTGTGGTAAACTCAAAACCATATCTATCTTGTGAACTTAAGTTAATTGGTGATCTAAGTATTACTAAAGTTTCAACGTTATCAATATCTCTTAAGGTTTCTGATTCTACCCATTCAATGTTATTAATTGTGTGTTGGTAATAGATTGATGAGTTTAAAGTAATTTTATCCCATCTTTTTAAATAACCAAAATCAAATGAATTGGTATAAGTTGGATCTAAATAAATATTTCCTGATCTAATATATGTTTTGCTTGTTCTTGTTTCAAATGGATTTAAGTAAAAACTACGCGGTCTGCTTAATCTTCTACTGTAACCTAATGTTATATTTTCAGATTCACTGAATTCTAAACCTAAATTTACAGTTGGAAATAGTTCTGTAAAGTTTTCAGAAAAATCTTCATTGGTTTGAATTAATTTAATTGTTCTGTCTGTATTTTCTAAACGTAATCCAAATAAATATGAAAATTTATTTATTTTTTGTCCATATTGTGAGTAAACAGAATATACATTTTGTTGAAAATCTAATGTATTTGAAAAATTGGTATTGTTAACATATTGGTTATTTTCAAATTCTTCTAATAAATAATCGGTTGTTTGATTATTTAAATCTGCATTTACGCCAAATTCAAATTGAGTGTTTTCGTTGATAGGAAGTACATAATCTGCTTTTAATAAAACATCTTCAGATGTTTCATCAGTAAAACTTCTTTCTATAGTATTTTCATCAACAATTCCTAAATCATCTTCTTCAAAAATATTACTTTTATTATCTTCATTACTTTTTCCATATCTAAAATCAACTGTTAATTTATGACCTTCTTTTTTGAAGTCTTTTGTTAAATTTAAAGTATATTCTAAGGTTTTGTCTTTTTCAGTTTCATCTTCAAGTCTATAATTTTTTGCTAATAAACTTTTTGAAGCATTAAATTCTTGTCTTGTATTTGTAGATGCATCATCTCCATCAGATGTTCTGTATAAAACAGTACCAGTTAATGAAGTTTTATCATTAATATAATATTCTACACCAAATTGTGAATTAAATCTGTTATTTTCTCTAGTATATTTTGTGTTTTCACTTATATATTTTGGCGCATCATTTATTGGGTTTAAATAAGTTACATCACTTTTAGATTTTCCTGGAGAATTGTTGTAATTATAACCAATATTAGTAAAGTAATTTACTTTATTTGTTCTGTAGTTTAAATTAGCTGAAGCTCCAAAATAATCAGGATTTCCGGCAGTTGCAGTGAATGAACTGTTAAAGCCTAATGCTTTTCCTTTTCTAAGAATAATGTTTAAAATACCTGCAGTTCCTTCAGCATCATAACGTGCAGATGGACTTGTAATTACTTCAACTTTTTCAATTGCATCGGCTGGTAATTGGCGTAAGGCATCTGTTCCGCTTAAACCAACTAAACCAGAAGGTTTTCCGTTTACTAAAATTCGTACATTTTCACTACCACGTAAACTTACGTTTCCTTCAACATCTACACTAACTGATGGAACATTGTCTAAAACATCAGAAGCAGTTCCTCCTTTTACTGTCATATCTTTACCAACATTGTATATTTTTTTGTCAAGTCTAATTTCAACAGTACTTTTTTCTGCTATTATTTCAACTTCATTTAAAGATTCTGCATTTATTTCTAATAATATAGTGCCTAAATTTAAATCTTCTTTTATTTCTCTATTTTTAAATGTTTTGGTTTTAAATGAAATAAACTCTACAGAAATATCATAGGAACCTTTTGCAACTTGAACATCAAATTTTCCGTTTTGGTCAGTAATTCCTCCAGTAATAGCTTTTCCATTTAGTGGTGTGCAAACAATTGTAGCATATTCTAATGGTTGTTTAGTTTCTGCATCTAAAACAATTCCTGTAATAGAATATTGTTGTGCCGAATTGTTTTTTAGTTGTGGACTTTGGTTTCCTGGATTTTGAGCTATACTTATTAAGGAAATAAAGCTTAAAGTTAAAAGAATGAATTTTTTCATTGATTTTTAGTTAAATTTTTATGGTACAAATATACTTTATGCTTAACTACTTATATGTTAACTAGTGTTAATGAATATTAAAGGTTATTTTATTTGATTCTTATTGAATTTAAAAATATAAAAAACTGATAATAAGTAACTTGGTTTATTTAAATAAAAAAATCATCAAAATTAATTGATGATTTTTGTTAAGATTTTTTGTTAAAAAAAGCTTAAATTTTATAGTATAGATTTTATAATTTCTGGTGGACGGCCAATTACAGCTTTATCATTATTTATTACAATAGGTCTTTCAATCAATTTTGGATTTTCAACCATTGCATTTATTATTTCTAAATCTGATAATGTTTTTCCTTTATAATTTTCTTTCCAAATAGCTTCGTTTTTTCTAATTAAATCTATAGGTTTAATGCCCAGTAATTTTATAATTTCAGTAAGTTCTTCTTTTGTAAGCGGATTGTCAAGATATTGAATGGTTTCAAATTTCATTTTTGAAGCTTCTAAAATAGCTAAACCTTCTCTGCTTTTACTGCAACGTGGATTGTGATAAATTTTCATTCTTTATTTTTTTAAATATAGCTAAAATAAAAAAATTAGTAATTAGGTTTAGTATCTTTTTTATCAAAGTCAATTTGTCTATCTTTTTTACTTTGATTAAACCTGTAGGTAAATGATAAAATAATAGTTCGGTATTTATTTTCTATGATACTTTTTGATAAATAACCAGTATCAAATCTATCTCTATTAATGGTTTTAGATTTAAAAATATCATCAATAGTTAGGCTTATAGATGCTTCTTTATTAAACAAATCTCTATTAAAAGCTGCACTTGCATAGGTATATGCTTTTCTTTTAAAATATAAAGCGTTAGATGCTAATTGGTGTTTTGCATTAATTTGAAAATCAAACACGTTTGGAACTTTAACCTGAGTAAGCAAACTAATAGAACCTATTAAATTTTTATGGTTGTAATTTTTAGTAATTGTTTGGTTTGCTGTATTAATAATTTCAAAAGTACCAGTTTGATCAAAATTGACTAATAATAAATTTCCACTAAAATTTAAATTATTATTTGCTTTAAAAGTTGATGTTAAATTTAATCCGTAATAATCCAATTTTCCTACATTAAAAGGAGTCGTTATTAATTTATTAATGCCGTTAATTTGCTCTCCAGTTTCATAAGTAACGTATTCCCAATAGCGATTATATCTGTTATAAAATATACTTGGAGAAATTGAAAATCTATTACCACTATATGAATAGGTTAAATTAGTCATATAAATATCAACCGGATTAATTTTTTCATTCCCAATAAATGATGATGTTTCGCTAATTTTTTCTTCATAAGGTTGTAAAATAGAAGGTGCTAAACGTTGAATTCCTGTGCGGTAACTTATACCAATACTATTTGCATCACTTATTGTGTAATCAATTGACGCTGAAGGGAATAGGTCATTTTGATTTTCATCTAAAGTAATACTTGAATTAATATAATTAATTGTAGATTCCTGAAATTCTGCACGTAAACCAGCTGTAAAATAGAATTTTTCTGTTTCGTATTCCAAATCTAAAAATGTACTATGAATATTTTCAGAATAATCTAAATCTTTATGGGTAGCTGTTCCGGTGTATATAAATGGAATTTTTCCAAATTCACCCTCATAACCAATGGTATACCAAAATGATTTTCCAATTGGATTGATAAAGTTTATGTCAAAAATTGAATTTTTAAGAAAACTTTTTTGTACAAAACTCTCATCTGTAAAATTTGAGTTGGTATTATTAATTTCACTATTTGTGTTTTCATCATCTTTTAGGTACCTAAAAGATGAAGTTAATTGTCTGCCTTCTTTTTTAAAATTATGTTCAAAATCTATAATAAATTCAAAAATTTCATTTGAAAATTCACTATCATAGCTTCTGTTATTTGTTGTTGTTATTTCCTTTGATGTATTTAAAAAATCTGAATTCGTTTTTCCTAAACTATTGTAATTTAAATCAGTATAATTAAATGTGGTTGTAAGGGTGGTGTTTTTTGTAAAAAAATAATCAGCACCAATTGTTGAAGTAAATCCTTTTTGCTTGTTGTCAAATTCGCTATTTTCATTTAAATAAGCAGTAGTATTTCCGTTATTAAAATATTCATTTTCAGATTTTGCAGTTGTAATTGGGTTGCTATTAGAAAATGAAGTATTAGTGAAAAAATTAACGTATTCGGATTTGTGATTTAAAGTTAATAAACCACCAAAATAATCTTTGTATCCGCCAGATGAAGTAATAGACGCATTTAAACCTTCATCTTTTCCTTTTTTTAAAATAATATTTATAATTCCAGTGGAAGTTGCTTTGTACTTTGCGCCAGGGCTTGTAAGTACTTCAACTTTTTCAATTGAACCAGCAGGTAATGCTTTTAACGCTTCGGCTTTTGTCATTGTAGATGTTCGTCCGTTAATCATTACGGTAACATCACCTTGTCCTCTTAAAGTAATTTCTCCATCAGGATCAACATTCACAGAAGGTATGTTATTTAAAATTTCTGATATTGAACTTCCTGCTGACGACAAATCTTTTTCAACATTAAAAACCATTTTATTGGATTTTAAATCCAATGATTTTTTTTCAGAAATTACTTCAATTTCATTTAAATATTCGGTATCGATTTCTAATAATACAATACCAATGTTTAAGTCTCTTGTTACTGTTGAAATATTTAGTTGTTTAGATTTGTAAGAGAGAAATTCAACGCTTGCAGAATAATTACCTTCTTTAACATCAATGGTAAAATTACCTCTAGAATTTGTAATTGCACCACATTTTATTTTTACCGAATCTTGATCTTTAAATATAATAGTTGCATCTTCAATTGGTTTTTTGGTTTCAGCATCTAAAATTTTCCCAGAAACAGTATAAATATTGGTATGGTTCTTTTGGCTAAAAAGAAGAGTAGGCAGCACTAAGATAAGTATTAAAAGTACTTTTCTCATATTTTATTGGTTATTTTGTTCACAACAATTTTTTTTATCATTAATAATAATGATAATTTAATCTTTATTCGCGATAAAAATACAAAATATTGTTAATAAACAGCGCTTTATGTAAAAAAAAATACTGTTTATTGTTTATAAGACAAAAGGAATCTTAAATTTTAATTTTAAGCAATTTTAAATTTTTTATTAAGTCTTTGTAATTTTCATAATGAATGCTGTTTATTTTTAACTTTTTTGCAGTTTCACAATTTTCAAAATTGTCGTCAATAAACAAGGCTTTTTCAGGAATAATATTAAAACGATTTAATAAAATAGTATAAATTTTTTCAAATGGTTTTCTAGTTTTTTCTTTTCCAGAAACCACAACACCATCAAAATTTTTTAAAAAAGGGAATAACTCTAAGGCTGTTTCCCATTTTTCATCACTCCAGTTGGTAAGTGCATAAATTTTGTAATTGTTTGAGTTTTTTAAATTTTTAAAAAGTTCAACATTTTTTTTAATTGGTCCGGAAAACATTTCAGTCCAGTTTTTATAAAACAATTTTATAAGCTGTTCATGTTCAGGAAATTCAGCAATTTTAAGTTTTTCGCCTTCTTCAATAGTTCTTCCAGCATCTTGTTCCATATTCCATTCTGGCGTACATACATTTTTTAAAAACCATTGCATTTTTTCATTATCACCATTAAATGCTTTTTGGTACACGTATTCAGGTTTCCAATCAACTAAAACACCTCCAATATCAAAAATAATTGTATTTATTTCTATTTCATTTGTATTATAACTCATTAGAAGAAGAATCTTTTTGTCCGTTCTGCATTAAATAAGCTTTAATAAAACCATCTATTTCACCATCCATAACAGCATCAACATTACCAGTTTCAAAACTTGTTCTCACATCTTTTACCAATTTATAAGGATGCATTACATAGTTACGTATTTGTGAACCAAATTCAATTCTCATTTTACCAGCTTCAATATCTTCACGTGCTTCATGCTGTTTTTTTAATTCAATTTCGTACAATTGCGATTTTAGCATTTGTAATGCTCTATCTCGGTTTTCGTGTTGTGATCGAGTTTCAGAACATGAAATTTGAATTCCGGTTGGTTTATGTGTTAGTTGAACTTTAGTTTCAACTTTATTTACATTTTGTCCACCAGCGCCACTACTTCTTGAGGTAATTATTTCAATATCAGCTGGGTTTAATACAATATCAATACTATCATCAACCAAAGGATACACATATACCGATGCAAATGATGTGTGACGTTTTGCATTGCTATCAAATGGCGATATTCTTACAAGTCTGTGAACACCGTTTTCACCTTTTAAATATCCAAAAGCAAATTCACCTTCAATTTCAAGAGTAACCGTTTTTATGCCAGCAACATCTCCTTCTTGAAAGTTTAGCTCTTTAACTTTAAATCCATGATTTTCGCTATACATTAAATACATACGCATTAACATTTGTGCCCAATCACAACTTTCAGTTCCTCCAGCGCCAGCAGTAATTTGTAAAACAGCACTTAAGTTATCTCCCTCTTCAGATAACATATTTTTAAACTCTAAGTTTTCAATTAAATCTAAAGTTAATTTGTATTTGTTTTCAACTTCAGTTTCTGAAATCTCATCTTCTAAATAAAATTCATATAAAACAGTAACATCCTCAAAATTAGCCACTGCATTTTCAAAATCTTCTACCCATTTTTTTTCAAGTCGAAGTTTTTTCATTACAATTTCTGCCTCTTTTGGGTTGTTCCAAAAATTAGGATTAGCAGTTTTTTCTTCTTCATTAGAAATTTCAATTTTTTTCTTGTCAATTTCAAGGTAAGTTTTTAAATTGCTCAGGCGTTCCTGTAATTTATTTATGTGTTCGTTTGTTATCATTTCATATATTATGAAATACAAAAATAACTTTTCATTTTTAATTCTATGCAAATAAATTTAATTAGTGACACTGTTACTAAGCCAACAAAAGGAATGCTTGCTGCTATTATGAGCGCAAAAGTAGGTGATGATGTTTTTAAAACGGACCCTACGGTAAATAAACTTCAAACAAAAATGGCCAAAATGTTTGGTATGGAAGACGCATTGTTTTTTCCATCAGGTACAATGGCAAATCAAGCGGCTGTAAAACTGCACACACAACCAGGTGATAGAATGTTTTGTGATAAATGGGCACATGTTTATAATTTTGAAGGAGGTGGTCCTGCATTTAATTCTGGAGTGACTTCTTGTTTAATAGATGGTAATAGAGGCATGTTTAAAGCAAATCAGTTGAGCGAAATTATTACAGGAAATAGGTCTGATATTCATGCACCTTTTTCAAGATTGGTTGCTTTAGAAAATACAACAAATAAAGGAGGAGGAGCTTGTTGGGATTTTGAAGAAATTTTACGAATTAAAAAGGTTTGTACTGAAAATAATTTAGCGTTTCATTTAGATGGGGCTCGGTTATTTAATGCCTTGGTTGCAAAAAATGAAACACCACAACAATATGGAGAAGTATTTGATACTATTTCAATTTGTTTATCTAAAGGGCTTGGAGCTCCAGTGGGTTCTGTATTATTAGGTTCTAAAGTACATCTGGAAAAAGCATTAAGAATTCGTAAATTATTTGGAGGAGGAATGCGACAAGCAGGTTATTTAGCTGCAGCAGGAATTTATGCGTTAGATAATCATATAGAAAGATTAGCCATTGACCATACAAGAGCAAAAATTATTGGTGTTGCGCTTCAAAATTGTGAGTTAATTAAGCATGTAGAACCAATTGAAACCAATATTATTATTTTTAATGTAATTGATGAAATTAATGAAAACGATTTTATTGATCGATTAAATAAAGCTGGAATATCATTAATATCTATGGGGCAAGGTAAATTAAGAATGGTAACACATATTGATTTTACCGAAGAGATGTTAGAAATGGTTGTAAATACTATTGAACATATATAAAAAGTATCATTATTTATTTGGTGTTGCTAGTGTTGAAAAAGATGAGACAGAAAGGTTAACTCAATTTCCAAGAAGATTGATTTAATCAGGAATGTAATTTTATTTAATTTATTCCGACTGAACTATAAATAATTCAAGATGAAGAAAATTATATTAGTTCTAATTGTTTTAGGTTTGGGATTATCTGAAACTAAAGCACAATCTACATTTACTAAAAAAAATCAAATGAATAAAAAAATAGAAACTGCAACATTAGCAAATGGTTGTTTTTGGTGTACAGAAGCAATTTTTCAAAGATTAAAAGGAGTAGAGTCTGTTACTTCTGGTTTTTCTGGAGGAAACATTAAAAATCCTGCTTATAGAGAAGTAATTACAGGTAGAACGGGCCATGCTGAAGCTATTGAAATTAAATTTGATGCAACTATTATTTCTTTTCAAGAAATATTAGATGTTTTTTTTAGTACCCACGATCCTACAACTTTAAACAGACAAGGCTATGATGTTGGTACTCAATACAGATCTGCAATTTTTTATCATTCAGAAGAGCAAAAAAATATTGCTGAAAATTTTATTAAGGAATTAACTAATGCAAAGGTTTTTGATGCTAAAATAGTAACAGAGGTTACGGAATTTACATCATTTTATAAGGCGGAAGATTATCATCAGAATTATTATAATAACAATAAAACGCAGGGGTATTGTGTAGCAGTAATCAATCCAAAATTGGAAAAATTTATAAAAAAATACAAGGCTAAATTAAAAGATTAAAAAATCTGGCATCCTTATTGTATTCTATAAATTAAACAATTATTAATGCAAAAAAAATATAAATTACTTATTTTTAGTGTGATTTTTGACCTTGTTGGAATGTTATCATTTGTTGTGCCATTTATTGGCGAAACATTTGATATTTTATGGGCGCCAGTTTCGGCTTTTCTAATTTATAAAATGTTTAAAGGTACTGAAGGTAAAGTAAGTAGTATTATTTCATTTGTTGAAGAAGCTGGTATTTTTGGTACTGATTTTTTACCAACATTTACACTTACTTGGATTTATAAATTTATTTTAAAGAAAGACAATGATGAAATTAAACCTCTTTAAAATAGCGTTTAAAACCTATTCTTAATAACATTTTTTTTGTGAAAAAATTCCAGAAAAATTTAAATTGTCCAAAGAAAAACCCAACGATTGGAAGCGTTATTTGGTAAATAATAAATATTAATAGAATTCTAACAGGCCAAAACAACCAAGGATTTGTAGTTTCGTAATTTAAACCAATAAATTCTGTTAAAGGCTTAGCAATATATGTAGCAAAGGAACCATTTATTGAAAAAACCAATAGTATTAAAACTATTTGAAAATTAGTTTTTATGCCCCAGCGTTGTTTTAATTTTTTCATTTAAATAATTTTCCGAGGCAAAAATACATTTATATTTTAAATAGAAAATTTTTCATTAAAAAAGGCCGAGTTTTTACTCGACCTTTAAAATTTATTCAAATAAAAGTTTATTTACTAAATAAACCGCCTAATAAACTACCAATTCCACCTTTCTTTTTTCCTCCAGCAGCCATTCCAATTATATCGTCAATAACACTACCATCACCATCGGCATCTAGTATTTTTGTAATTAGGCTTTGCTCTTTTTCAGCTCCATTACCAAGTATATTTCCTAATAAATCACTAATTTCATTACTATTGTTTACATTCTGAGCCCTTTTTTGTTTTCCTAAATAAGCCATTATAAATGGCGCTACCATTTGTAATAAATTCATTGCAGAACTAACATCTATACCACTTTTTTTACTAACTACATTCGCTACTGTTTGTTGTTTTCCTCCAAAAATATGTCCTAAAATTCCAGCACCATCAGATAAAACATCATTATTTCCAAGCATTCCGTTTAAATTATCTAATAAACTTCCATCATGTTTCCCAGATAAAGCATTTAATAATCCATCTGCTCCTTGAGGTGTAGATACATTATTTTTCATTGCACCTAAAATTAAAGGCATCGCCGTTGATAATGCTGAAGCTGTTTTAACTTTGTCTTCCCCAATTTGTGAACTTGCGTTGTTCACTAATGTTTTTCCTAAATCGCTGTTTAATAAATCTAATAGTCCTGCCATTTTTTTGTATATGAAATTAATAATTTGTTACTATGACACCATAATTTTTAAGAAGTCACTGCAAAATAAAAAAAATAATTACTCGTTATGATGCTATTGCCGTAAACTTTTTAAAATATAATAAAATTTAACTTTTTAATTTATGAAAAAAATATTTTTAGCAATAGCAATTATGTTTGCTACAGCAAATTTTTTAACAGCTCAAGAAATTTCTAACAATGCTTTAGGATTGCGTTTGGGTGATAATGATGGATTTGGAGGTGAAATATCTTATCAAAAGAAACTTTCCGATATTAATAGATTGGAAGTTGATTTAGGTTACAGAGACCATAAACATTATAATGCATTTAAACTTTCAGGTATTTATCAATGGGTTTGGAATATTGATAGTGGTTTCAATTGGTATGCTGGTTTTGGTGCAGGTGTAGGTTCTTGGAGCATTGATAATGGTTTTGATGCTAATTATAATGATGATGGAATTTTTTTAAATGCAGATGGAAACATTGGAATAGAATATAACTTTAACGCACCTTTTTTAATTTCATTAGATTTTAGGCCAGAAATTGGGCTTATAGGGGATTATGGTAAAGATACAGATTTAGATTTAGCCTTGTCTGTTAGATATCAGTTTTAGAAAATTTTAAAAAAAAGCACTATTAAGTGCTTTTTTTTTGCTTATAACATTTATAATCGCAGGGTATTTTTTATCTTTCCATAATATTTAAAATTATTAAATGAAGAAAATAGCTTTGCATTGGCAAATTTTAATTGGGATGGCTTTAGGAGTCTTAATTGGATTATTGATGACTCAATTCGAACAAGGAAAAGATATTGTACAAGATTGGATTAAACCGTTTGGTACTATTTTTATAAATTCTTTAAAATTAATAGCTGTACCTTTAATTTTAGCATCATTAATAAAAGGTGTTTCAGATTTAAAAGATATTTCTAAACTATCTAAAATGGGAACTCGCACCATTGGTTTATATTTAATAACTACAGTAGTTGCAGTAACAATTGGTCTTTTATTAGTAAACATTATTCAGCCAGGAAATTCAATTTCTGAAGATACCAGACAAGAATTGGTGAATAATTATAGTGGTGATGCAGCCAAATATTCCGAAGAAGCATTTAAACAAAAAGAGAGTGGACCATTACAAGCTTTGGTTGATATTGTTCCTGATAATATTTTTGGAGCCGCATCTGAAAATAAAAATATGTTGCAAATTATATTTTTTGCCATCTTTTTTGGTATTGGTTTAATATTAATTCCAGAAAAAAAATCAAAACCTGTAAAAAAATTCTTTGATGGTTTCAATGAAGTAATTCTAAAAATGATTGATTTAATTATGCTGGCTGCACCTTACGGTGTGTTTGCATTGTTAGCAGCTTTAGTTGTAGAATCACCAAGTATAGATTTATTTAAGGCATTAATTTGGTATGCATTTACAGTTATTTTAGGTCTAATTTTAATGATAGGTTTTTATAATTTACTTGTTTGGTTAATTACTAAAAAAGATCCTTCTACATTTTTTAAAGGAATTTCTCCTGCGCAATTGTTAGCATTTTCAACAAGTAGTAGTGCCGCAACATTACCTGTTACTATGGAACGTGTAACAGAACATCTTGGAGTTGATGAAGAGGTAAGTAGTTTTGTACTGCCAATTGGCGCTACCATAAATATGGACGGAACAAGTTTATATCAAGCTGTAGCAGCAGTTTTTATTGCACAAGCTTTTGGTATGGATTTGTCATTAGGCGTTCAATTAGGAATTATTGTTACTGCAACGTTGGCAAGTATTGGATCGGCAGCTGTTCCAGGTGCAGGAATGGTAATGTTGGTAATTGTATTAGGTCAGGCAGGAATACCTGAAGCTGGTTTGGCACTTATTTTTGCTATTGATAGACCTTTAGATATGTGCAGAACAACTGTAAATGTTACTGGTGATGCATCAGTTTCTATGTTAGTTGCAAAGTGGTTAGGAAAACTTCATGAGCCAAATATTAAGGAATGGGATGATGAGTATCATAAAAGAAAATAATACAGTTTCAAGATTCTAAAAATCTACTTTTTAAGTCTATAGTGGGAATCATACAACTATCTTTCTTTCCATACCATTTATATCTGTTTTTAGCAATATAATTGTACAAGTAATCTCTTATAAATGTGGGTATTATAATAAAGATATATAACAAAAATAAACCATTGTTTAAGTGTTTAGAAATTCTTAAGGCAGCTGTAGATTTTTCGTATAACTTTCCATTATCTAATAAAACAATTGAATCTAAATTTATTTTTTTTGAATTATACTGTAACAAAATTTCTTTTGCAGCGTCTGATTGAAGTGAGGCAAATAAAAATTGCTTTTTTTTATCGTGTTTAATAATAAAGTTAACCGAGGAGTTACATAAATTACAAACACCATCAAAAAAAATAATTGATTTTCCTTCAAAATTGTTCATAGAGTAAAGTTACATGATTATTTAATATTTTATGGTTTTAACAAAAAATTAGTAACAACTCTCAATATCAATTTTTAAATTCGTTATAAAACAACAACCAAATGATCAAGATTGAAAAACTACACAAATCATATCCAATAGGAAAAGATTCTCTTCACGTATTAAAAGGATTAGATTTACATATTAAAGAAGGCGAATTTGTTGCAATTATGGGTTCTTCGGGTTCTGGGAAATCAACTTTATTAAACATTGTAGGTTTATTAGATGCGCACGATTCTGGAAATTATTATTTAAACGGTCAGTTAATTGAAAATTTAGATGAACGGAAAGCAGCCATACTTAGAAATAAATTTTTAGGATTTGTATTTCAATCATTTAATTTAATAAATTATAAAAATGCCCTAGAAAATGTTGCACTTCCTTTATATTATTCAGGAATGGGAAGAAAAGAACGCAATGAAATTGCTATGCAATATTTAGAAAAAGTGGGATTGGCAGATTGGGCAACTCATTTGCCTAGTGAACTTTCTGGTGGGCAAAAACAACGTGTTGCTATTGCGCGGGCATTGGTAACAAAACCTAAAGTTGTTTTGGCTGATGAACCTACAGGAGCATTAGATTCTTCAACATCACATTCTGTAATGGAATTGTTAAAAGAAATTAATAGAGAAGGAATGACCGTTTTTGTTATTACACACGAAGAAGATATTGCCGAAGAAACCGATAGAATTGTACGTTTAAAAGATGGTGTGATTATTAGCGATGAAAAAACTTTAAAAAAATCAAAAGTATAAGCTATGTTTGATTTAGATCGTTGGCAAGAAATTTTCCAAACTATTAGTAAAAATAAGCTAAGAACTATTCTTTCTGGTTTTACAATTGCATTTGCTATTTTGCTTTTTACATTATTGTTCGGTATTGGAAATGGCTTAAAACATACTTTTGAAAAACAGTTTGCGGGTGATTCCCAAAATTCTGTTTATATAAATTCAGGAACTACTACCAAACCTTATAAAGGATTACAAAGCGGTAGACAAATTCAATTTAGAAATGAAGATGCTAAATTTATAAATGAAAAATTTCCAGATGAAATTCAATTTTTCAGCCCAAATATTCAACGTAGTATGCAGGCAATTTATAAAGGTGAGCAAAACAGATATACAGTAAGAGGCGTTTATCCAGATTATCAACCATTGGAATCAGCTGTAATTCAAGATGGTCGTTTTTTAAGTTATATAGATATCAAAAGAAGAGCAAAAGTTATTGCTATTGGAAGATTGGTGGAAGAAGATTTATTTGGAGCAAAAAGTGCTATGGGTAAAAATATAAATCTTGATGGTATTTCATATAAAGTTGTAGGTGTTTTTAATGATCCTGGGGGAGATAATGACGAACGTTACATTTATGCACCGTTTACTACCATACAAGGAATGTATAAACCTAATGATGAAGTAGATTATTTTGGACTTACATTCAACTCTAAACTTAGTGTAGATGAAGCGTTGGCTTTCAGTAATTTACTTACCAAAGTTTTAAAAGAAAAGCACAATATAGATCCAAGAGATCAAGCGGCTATTAGAGTTCGTAATTATGCAGAAGGAACTAAAAATGTACAACAATTTATGACAGTTTTAAATGTAATTATTCTTTTTATTGGGATAGGAACTTTAATTGCAGGTATCATTGGTATAAGTAATATTATGGTATATATAGTAAAAGAAAGAACTAAAGAATTAGGAATTAGAAAAGCTTTAGGAGCAACTCCTAGTTCAATAATAGGAATGATTTTAATGGAATCAATTTTTATTACTGCTTTAGCTGGTTATACCGGATTAATGTTGGGAGTATTTGCTTTAAGAGCCTTGGGTGATAGTTTAGAGAAATATTTCATTCTTAATCCAAGTGTTGAAACCTATGTAGTTGTTGGCGCAACTATAGTACTAATTATTGCAGGAACCATTGCAGGCTATATTCCTGCTAAAAGAGCAGCAAGTATTAAACCAATTGTAGCATTAAACGACGAATAATTATGTTTAAATTTTTATTAGATACAGATACCTGGCAAGAAATTTATAGTAGCATTCGCAAAAATAAAATGCGAACAGCAATAACTGTAGTAGGTGTAATGTGGGGTATATTTTTATTGGTTGTTTTATTAGGAGCTGCAAAAGGAGTTGAAAATAATTTTAATAGATTATTTGGAGATTTTGCCACCAACAGTGTTTTTGTATGGGCACAACAAACTAGTAAACCATTTAAAGGTTTTCAGGAAGGTAAAGGGTTAACCCTTAAAATGTCAGATTTAGAAAGCATAAGAAATGAGATTAAAGGGCTTGAATTTGTGGTACCGCGTCATCAAACACAAGCACTTACAGTTAATAAATTTAAAACCGGAAATTTTGGTGTTTTTGGAGATTATCCTGAGTTTGATAAAGTTCAAAAAAGAAATTTAGTATATGGACGATTTATTAATGATAATGACATAAAAGAAAAGAAGAAAGTTTGTGTAATTGAGGAAGAAATTTACAAACAACTTTTTGATAAAGATGAATATCCAATAGGACAATACATTAAAATAAATGACATCAATTATAATGTTGTTGGAATGTATAAAGAAGGACAAATAGGAAGTGGTGGTCCGCAAGGAAATATTCATATTCCTTTTACCACATTTCAACAAGTATATAATAGAGGTGATAGCGTTGGGTGGATGATGATTACTGGGCAACCAGGCTTTGATATTACCCAAATTGAATCAGATGTAAAATTGTTGCTAAAAAACTTACACAATGTACATCCAAAGGATAATAGAGCATTTGGAAGTTTTAACTTAGGAAAAGAAATAGCAAAAGTAACTGGTTTTATAACAGGTATGCAGTTTTTAACTTGGTTTGTGGGTATTGCTACATTAATTGCAGGGGTATTTGCAATTGGAAATATACTATTAATTACCGTAAAAGAACGTACCAAAGAAATAGGAATTAGACGTGCACTTGGCGCGAAACCTTGGGAGATTAAACGTCAAATTATTATGGAATCTGTTTTTTTAACAACTATTGCTGGTGCCTTAGGAATTATTTTTGGAGGTTTTATATTAATGATTATTGACGCAACCTTAGGAAAAGGAGATGAACCAGTATTAACAAATCCTACAGTAGATATTCCAGTGATATTAATTGCCGCATTAACATTAGTTGTTTTAGGTACATTAATTGGGCTAATTCCTGCCCAAACAGCAGTTAGTATAAGACCAATAGAAGCATTAAGAGAAGAGTAAATTACAAAAAGAAAAAAATAAACACATAAACTGAAAATCAATACCAATGAAAAAAACTATAATTTTTGGATCAATAGCAGTAGCATTAATTGCTGTTTTACTATGGTTTGGAGCTAAAAACAGTAAATCGCCAATTCAATACGAAACAGAAAAACCATTTAAAACAAATATTGTTAAAAAAACAGTAGCAACAGGAAAAGTAGTTCCTTTAGAGGAAGCTGAAATTAAACCTAAAGTTTCAGGAATTATAGAAGAAATATTTGTTGAAGAAGGAGCTATTGTTAAGGTGGGAGACTTAATTGCTACTATTAGAGTTGTACCAAATGTAGCTTCTTTAAACAGTGCGCAAGGTGCAGTTAAAACGGCTCAATTAAGATACGACAATACAAAAACTTTGTATGAAAGAAATAAATCTTTATTTGAAAAAGGTGTGGTATCTAAACAAGAATTTGAAGCAACTGAATTAAATTTTAATAGCGCTAAGCAAGATTTAAATAATGCGCAAAATAATTTAGATATTATTAAAAAAGGATCTGCTGCAGGAATGGGAAAAACAGCAAACACATATGTGAAAGCTGAAATTTCAGGAACAATTTTAGAAATACCAGTCCGTAAAGGAAATCAAGTTATAGAAAGTAATACGTTTAATGCAGGAACTACTATTGCAACTATTGCAGATATGACAAAAATGATTTTTGAAGGAAAAGTTGATGAAGCCGAAGTAGGTAAAATTAAAAATGGTACTGTTTTAGAAGTTTCATTAGGAGCTATTGAAAAGAAAAAATATCCTGCAAAACTTAATTTTATTGCTCCAAAAGGAACAGAAGAAAATGGCGCAGTACAATTTAAAATTAAAGGTGATGTAACTTTAGATGACGAGTTTTTTGTAAGAGCTGGTTATAGTGCAAATGCTGATATTGTATTAGAAAAGAAAGATAGTGTTTTATCAATTAAAGAAGCATTACTTCAATTCGATAAAAAAACGGAAGCTCCATACGTAGAAATTAAGACAGGTGATCAACAGTTTGAAAGAAAAGATGTAGAGTTAGGAATTTCTGATGGTATTAATGTTGAAATTTTATCAGGAGTAACAATAAATGATGAAATTAAAATATGGAATAAAACATCAAAAAAAGATGAAGAAGAAGAAAATTAGTAAATAATTTTTATCAATAATTTAAGGCGTTTTAATTTATATTAAAGCGCTTTTTTTGTATATTTATACAAGTACTTTAATAATAATTATTGTTTTACATTTTGTTTTATGATTTTTATCAGACATATATTATTTTAAAAGTATGAACTTTATATTATTAAAATTTAAAAGTATATAGCGTATGGAAAGTCAGATATTATTCTTAAGTGATTTAAACTTCAATTTAGAGGTGTGGAAAAGAGAATTAAAGTTTCAAGAAAGTGAAATGGATTATTTTGAAGAAAAATTAGAACATATAGCAATTCGTGATTTAGGAAAAGAAGTAATGGTTCGATTAGAACATTTTCAAAATAAAATAATTCGTGAACGTGAGGTTATGGGTCATTTAAGACATAGGATTAGAATGAAAAAGCGTGAGATTGCACATGCAAAAGTTGAAAATAAACCAGAAGTAGTATTTCAAGAAAAACAAATACTATTAAAAGATGAAATGAAAACCTTTGTTAAAATGCATTACGATTTAAAAGAAGATATGATGGATTTTTTCCTTAAATATTTATAATAAAAAAAGAGTCGCAAATTTTGCGACTCTTTTTTTATTTAAATTGTTTTGAAATTATTTCAGCTTTTTTAGATTGCGAATAATCATAAAATCCTTCACCAGATTTTACTCCTAATTTTCCGGCTTGTACCATATTAATAAGCAATGGACAAGGAGCGTATTTTGGATTTTTAAATCCATCATATAGCACATTTAAAATAGATAAACATACATCTAACCCAATAAAGTCTGCTAATTGAAGTGGTCCCATTGGGTGTGCCATTCCTAATTTCATAACTGTATCAATTTCATAAACACCAGCAACTCCGTTGTACAAAGTTTCAATAGCTTCATTAAGCATTGGCATTAAAATGCGGTTAGCAACAAAACCAGGATAATCATTTACGGCTACAGGAACTTTTTGCAAGGCTTCTGAAAGTTTCATAATAGTTTCCGTCACTTCTTTTGAAGTATTATAACCATTTATAATTTCAACTAATTTCATAATTGGAACAGGATTCATAAAATGCATTCCAATTACTTTTTCGGGTCTTTTTGTTACCGAAGCAATTTTAGTTATTGAAATAGATGAAGTATTAGATGCTAAAATTGTATTATCAGGAGCAAATTCATCCAATTGTTTAAAAATTTTCAGTTTTAATTCTATATTTTCTGTAGCAGCTTCAACAACTAAATCGCAATTTTTCACTCCTTCTTCAATAGATGTGAAAGTTAAAATATTTTGTAAAGTACTATTTTTAGTCTCTACCGAAATTTTTTCTTTTTCAATTAATCTATCAAGGTTTTTAGTGATAGTTGCTAAACCTTTATTTAATGCTTCCTGAGAAATATCAATTAAACAAACTTTAAAATTTTGTTGTGCAAACACATGCGCAATACCGTTGCCCATAGTTCCTGCACCAATAACAGCTATGTTTTTCATTTTTTTAGTTTAAATAGTTATTTTTCCTTTTAAATAAGTTACTGCCTGGCCGCTCATTTCAACTCTGTTTTCTAAATTTTTACATTTTAAAAATCCTGTACGTTTAGATAATTGCTTAGCAATTAATATGTTTTTGTTTAATATGTTTGCCCAATAAGGTATTAACAATGTATGAGCTGATCCAGTTACAGGGTCTTCATTAATGCCAATTTTTGGTGCAAAAAAACGAGAAACAAAATCTAAAGAATCTCCTTTTGAAGTTACAATAACTCCAGAAAACTCAAGTTCAGTTAATTTACTAAAGTTAGGTTGTAAATTCTGAACTATTTCTTCATTTTGAAGCAATGCTATTATTTTCCATTTTCCTTTAAAAGTTTTTAAAATTGGAACATTTAATGCTTGTTGAAGGATTATAGGCGTTTCAATTTCTTTTATTTCTTCTGATGAAAAATTTAAAATATACCAATCATTATTTTTTTCGACAGTTAAAATGTCACTTTTAGAACTGAATTCTATGCTGTTTTTTGTATAATTTAATTCTGTAAAAATTATATGCGCAGCAGCTAAAGTTGCGTGTCCACATAAATCAATTTCACAAGTAGGAGTGAACCATCTAATTTCAAATTGATGTTTGTTTTGAACAAAAAATACAGTTTCAGATAAATTGTTTTCTTCTGCAATAGTTTGCATTACATCTTCTGAAATCCAGTTTTTTAAAGGACAAACTGCAGCAGGATTTCCTTTAAATAGTTCATTTGTAAAAGCATCAACCTGGTAAATATTCATGTTAAAAATCGTTAATTATCATATGTGCAACTTTTAAAGCTTCTGTTCCTTGCTCTAAAGTTACAATTGGTGTTGTATTGTTGTTAATAGCATCGGCAAAAGTTTCCAACTCATCTAAAATAGCATTATTTCCTTCAATTGTTGGGTTTTCAAAATAAATTTGTTTTTTTATACCTTCCGCATTTTGTAAAATCATATCAAAATCACCAGGAATTTTTGGTGCATCTTTCATTTTTACAACTTCAGTAGCTTTTTCAAAAAAATCTACTGCAATGTATGCGTCCTTTTGAAAAAAACGCGATTTACGCATATTTTTTAATGAAATTCTGCTTGCGGTTAAGTTAGCAACACAGCCGTTTTCAAATTTAATACGTGCATTAGCAATATCTGGAGTATCACTAATTACAGATACGCCGCTTGCATGTACACTTACAACTTTTGATTTTACTACGCTTAAAATAATATCAATATCATGAATCATTAAATCTAACACTACAGGAACATCTGTACCACGCGGATTGAATTCGGCTAACCGATGTGTTTCAATAAACATTGGGTTATGTATAGAATCTTTTACAGCTGTAAAAGCTGGATTAAAACGCTCTACGTGACCAACTTGACCTTTTACGTTGTGTTTTTTTGTTAGTTCAATTAAAGTTTCTGCTTCTTCAATTGTTTTTGTAATTGGTTTTTCAATAAAAATATGTTTCCCTTTTTCAATGGCTTCTTTGGCACAATCAAAATGAGAAAGCGTTGGTGTAACAATATCTACCACATCAACTGCTTCAATTAATTCTTGTATAGTATCAAAAGATTTATAGCCAAATTCTTCTGCAACTTTTTTTGCATTTTCTTTAATTGGATCGTAAAAACCTACTAATTCATATTTATTTGATTGATTTAATAATCGTAAATGTATTTTTCCAAGATGGCCAGCACCTAAAACTCCTGCTTTTAGCATAATAAGTATGTTTATTTTAATGTTAACAAAAGTAAGAATCTTTGCTCATTTATTCCTATTTTTAGCCTTTCAAATTTTAATTATTAGTGAAAGATACCCACAAACATCAAGGACTTAGAAATCAGTTAGTAAAAATAATTTCTGAAAAAGGAATTACAGATAAAAATGTTTTAAATGCAATAGCTGCAGTACCGAGACACTTATTTATGGATTCTGGTTTTGTAGATTTTGCGTATCAAGACAAAGCATTTCCTATAGCTGCAGACCAAACAATTTCACAACCTTATACAGTTGCTTTTCAAACACAATTATTAGCCATAAAACCAAATCAAAAAATATTAGAAATTGGAACAGGTTCGGGTTATCAAACAGCAGTTTTAATAGAAATAGGAGCCAAAGTTTATACGATTGAAAGACAGCTAGAATTGTTTAAAAAAACAAAGTTTTTTTTGCCGAAATTGCATTATAAACCTAAAAAAATGGTTTTTGGTGATGGTTATAAAGGTTTACCAGAAGAAGCTCCGTTTGATGGAATTATAGTTACTGCAGGCGCACCAATAGTGCCAAATGCTTTATTAGCACAATTAAAAATAGGAGGTAAGTTGGTGATTCCTATTGGAGATGAGGTTCAAATTATGACTCTATTTGTTAGAAACAGTGAAAAAGATTTTGAGAAGCACGAACTAGGCGAATTTAGGTTTGTACCTATGCTAAAAGAAAAGAATTAAAAAAACGCCCTTTTAAAAGGGCGTTTTTTTGTTTAGTCGTTAAGTCTTGTCCAATATTGAGTTCTTCCTATTAAGGCAAAACCAATATAACCTCTTACTTTTAATTTATTATTTTCTTCTAAAGTAATATAACATTTGTATTCTTTTCCAGTTTTTGGATCTAATATTTTAGCATCGTTCCATTCATCACCATCTTTAGATAAACCATCAATAATTACCATTCCTTTTACGGGTTTGTTTTTTTTGTCACCTTTACATAAATCACAAACTTTGTCTTCTTTTCCTTTTTCTAAAACTTGCAAAACTTTTGCATAAGCTTTTCCATTAACATTGTATATTTCAACAATAGATTTTTCTTTTCCAGTTTCGTCATCAATGGTTTTCCATTTTCCAAAAATAGATTGTGCATTACTTGAGAATGTAATAAACAAGCCCAGGACTACTAATAATAAAACGTTTTTTTTCATAATTATATATTTATTTGTTAATCGTATTTTGCATCAAATTGTCCATTCCACTTGCCTTGAACTTTTAAAACTTGTTCAATCACATCTCTAACACATCCAAAACCGCCTTTAAAATGTGAAATGTATAATGAAATTTCTTGAATTTCAGGAACTGCATCTTTTGGGCAACAAGCTAAACCAACTTCTTTCATTACTGGAAAATCTGGAATATCATCACCCATATATAAAATTTCATTTGGACTAATATTTTTAATTTCTAAATATTCTTTAAATTGAAACATTTTGTTATGTGCTCCTAAGTAAATATCATTAATTCCTAAACCTTCTAGTCTTTTTCTTACACCTTCATTGGCACCTCCAGATATAATGCAAATATTGTACCCTAAATCAATAGCTGTTTTTAAAGCGTAACCATCTTTAATATTCATGGCTCTTGTAAGTTCTCCGGTTGTTGAAATGTGTACAATTCCATTGGTTAAAACACCGTCAACATCAAATATAAATGTTGAAATTTGTGGCATAATTTCTTTATAACTTTTTGACATAAGTTTCTTGTATAGATTTTGTTAACAATGTGTAAATATCTAACTGTGTAGATGTTAGCATTGCTTTATGTGTATTTATTGTTTTAGTGTCTTGTCTTTTTGCAGGTCCTGTTTGTGCTTTAAAGGGCGAAATTTTATCTATTTTTTGAACAGTCTCTAAAATAATTGGGTGTAATATTTCAAATGGGACATTTTTTTCATTACAAATTTGCTCGGCATTATAATATAAATGATTCACAAAATTATTTACAAAAACTGCAGCTAAATGTACAACTTTTCTTTGTTCAGAATTAATTAAATAAATATTGTTTGAAAATTCTGATGCAAATTTTTTCAAGAGTGTAAGACTTTTATCAGCAGATGCTTCAATACAAATTGGGATATTATTAAAATTTACATTTTTATCTATTGAAAATGTTTGCGGAAAATAAATAACTCCTTTTTCCGAATTAGATTTTAAATTATCTATACTTGTTGCTCCTGAAGTATGAAGTACTAATTTAGTTGGAGAATTTAAATGTGATGATATTTCTTGAATTGCATTATCTGAAACACATAAAATATATATATCGGCCTGTTTTAAATGATTTAAGTTATTGGTTATTTCAACTTTATCTTTTAAATATTCAATTTTATGAATATTTCTATTATAAACTTGAATTAATTTAATAGTAGTACTGTTTAACATTTTTTGTGTTAAATGATAGCCCAAATTACCAGCACCAAGTACTACAACTTTAATCATTATGCGAATATAAACATAAAAAAAATTCCGCCTTTTAAAAAGACGGAATTTTTAATTTATAGTATTTAACAATATTTTTTATCCTTGTTTTTTAATAGCAGCTTGTGCAGATGCGATACGTGCAATAGGCACTCTATAAGGAGAACAACTAACATAGTTTAAACCAGTATTAAAGCAGAATTCTACTGAATTTGGTTCACCACCGTGTTCACCACAAATACCAACTTTTAAATTAGGTTTTACACTTCTACCTTTTTCTGTACCCATTTGAACTAATTGTCCAACACCTTCTTGATCTAATACTTCAAAAGGATCAACTTTTAAAATACCTTTTTCAATATAAATTGGTAAGAATTTTCCAGCATCATCTCTTGAATAACCAAATGCCATTTGAGTTAAATCATTGGTTCCAAATGAGAAGAAATCAGCTTTTTCAGCAATTAAGTTAGCAGTTAAAGCAGCTCTAGGAATTTCAATCATAGTTCCAACTAAAAATTCAATACTATCATTTCTTTCTTCAAAAACCTTTTGAGCTGTTGCTCTTATTATTCCTTCTTGACTTTCAAACTCAGCGATTGTTCCAATTAACGGAACCATAATTTCTGGTTTTGCTTCAATTCCTCTTGCTTTTAAATTTAATGCAGCTTCAATAATTGCTCTTGCTTGCATTTCTGTTATTTCAGGATAAGTGATACCTAATCTACATCCTCTGTGACCTAACATTGGGTTAAATTCTTCTAACTCAACAATTTTACTTTTAACAGCCTCTAATGAAATGTGCATTTCTTCAGCTAATTCTTTTTGTTGCGCTAAAGCATGAGGTACAAACTCATGTAAAGGTGGATCTAGTAAACGAACAGTAACAGGTAAGCCTGCCATTGCTTCAAAGATTCCTTCAAAATCATCACGTTGCATTGGTAATAATTGATCTAATGCTTGTTTTCTACCTTTTACTGTGTCCGATAAAATCATTTCACGCATTGCTTTAATACGATCAACTTCAAAGAACATATGTTCTGTTCTTGTTAAACCAATACCTTGAGCACCAAAACTACGAGCTATTTTTGCATCTTTAGGAGAATCAGCATTTGTTCTAACTGCCATTGTTGCATATTTATCTGATAATTCCATAATTTCAGCAAATTCCCCGCTTAATTCTGGTTCAATAGTTGCAACTTTTCCTTCAATAATATTTCCAGTAGAACCATTTAAAGAAATCCAATCACCTTCTTGATATTCGTGACCATCAACGGTTAAAGTTCTGTTTTTGTAATTAATTTTTAACGCACCAGCACCTGAAACACAACATTTTCCCATTCCACGTGCAACAACAGCTGCGTGAGATGTCATACCACCACGAGCAGTTAAAATACCTTTAGCAATATTCATTCCTTCTAAATCTTCAGGAGAAGTTTCAATACGAACTAAAATACTACTTTTATATTTTGCAGCTTCGTCAGCAAAGAAAACTATTTGACCAGTTGCAGCACCTGGAGAAGCTGGTAATCCTTGAGCAATTACGTTTGCTTTTTTTAATGCTTTTGGATCAAATACTGGGTGTAATAACTCGTCTAATTTATTTGGTTCAACACGTAAAAGAGCTTCTTTTTCAGTAATTAAGCCTTCTTTTAACATTTCCATTGCAATTTTAACCATTGCAGCTCCTGTGCGTTTACCATTTCTAGTTTGTAAAATCCAAAGTTTACCGTCTTGCATAGTAAACTCCATATCTTGCATATCTTTATAATGCTTTTCTAATTTTTCTTGATAATCATTTAATTCATTATAAATAGTAGGCATTAATTCTTCTAGTGAAGGATAATTTGCTAACCTATCATCTTCTTCAACTTTAGCTAATTCTGCCCAACGGATAGATCCAATTTTAGTAATTTGTTGAGGAGTTCTAGTTCCTGCTACAACATCTTCACCTTGCGCATTAATTAAATATTCACCATTAAAAAGATTTTCTCCTGTACCAGCATCACGTGTAAAACAAACTCCAGTACCAGAATTATCACCCATATTTCCATACACCATTGCCTGAACGTTTACTGCAGTTCCCCAATCTGATGGATATCCGTGCATATTTCTGTAGTAAACAGCTCTATCTCCATTCCAGCTATTAAAAACAGCTACAACAGCTCCCCATAACTGATCGTAAGGGTTTGTTGGGAAATCATGACCAGTACGTTTTTTTACTGCATCTTTAAAATCGTATACTAAGTCTTTTAAGTCTTGAACTGTAAATTGTGTATCTAATTCAATATTTCGCTTATGTTTTAAGGCTTCCATGATTTCTTCAAAAGGATCAATATCTTCTTTTGATTCTGGTTTCATACCTAAAACAACATCACCATACATTTGGATAAAACGACGGTAAGAATCCCAAGCAAAACGCTCATTTCCTGTTCTGTTGGCTAAACCTATAACAACTTCATCATTTAAACCTAAGTTTAAAACTGTATCCATCATGCCTGGCATTGAAACTCTTGCTCCAGAACGTACAGAAACTAATAATGGGTTTTCTTTGTCACCAAATTTAGCTCCCATTATATTTTCAATATTTTCGATTGCTTTTTCAACTTCAGGAGTAATCATATTCACTACAGCTTCTTGACCTAAAAGGTTATATTCTGTACATACTTCAGTAGTGATTGTGAATCCAGGAGGAACAGGAATACCAATTAAACTCATTTCGGCTAAGTTAGCGCCTTTACCACCTAATAGGTTTTTCATTTTACTATTTCCGTCTGCAGTTTTATTTCCAAACTTGTAAACTCTAGTTTTGACTTCTTGACTCGTCTCCATCTTTAAATTTTATATTTATGTTAATCTTTAGTTTTAATGTTTACAAATTTAATAAGAGTCGCTGTAGATTATTATGATTTATGTCATTCAATTTTATCAAATTAATGCAATGTAATTATTGTTACGAGCCCAATAATTCAATAAAAAAGGGAGGTTATTAAACCTCCCTTAAATAAATTTATTTTTATAGAATTAAAATTCAATATTTAGAAGGTCACCAGAAAGTTGTAGAATTATTAATTCGGCGTTTTTTGCATCGTATTTAGCCTGATTTAAACTAGATTGAGCGTTTAAAAGGTTTATTTGAGCTTGTCTAAATTCAATTGTAGTAATTTGTCCTAATTTAAATTGTTCTTCTGTTCTTGAAAAGTTTCTAAAGTTGGTTTCCACATTTTTTTCTTCGGCTTGTAAAATAAACAATGCATTATTGTAAACTTCAAGTGCGTTTGCAATGGAACGTTCTATACTATTGTTAATTTGTTCTTTTTGAATTTGCAGGTTATCTGCAATTATTTTAGAGTTTTGTATACGAGTTTTTGTTGTTCCTCCATCAAAAATATTCCAATTTAAACTGATTCCGGCTGATAATCCTTTTGAAAGTTGTTCTGCGTAATTGAAAGTAGCGTCGTTGTCAGATTTGCTAAAACCATACGAGCTATTTAAGTTAAGGGTAGGCAATAAATCTGATTTATTAATTTTAAGATCAAATTCATTTAAAACAATACTTTTATTTAGTTTTTGAATTTCAATATTTTTCAATTTTGCTTTTTCTAAAATCGCATTGTATTCAAAAAACAAATTAAAAGAAACGTTTGTGTTTACATTAAAATTGGTAGTAACATTTCTTCCTAACAATAAGTTTAAATCACGTTTTGCATTTGCTAATAAACGGTTGATATTGATATATCTGATACTATCATTATTTACATCAACTTCAGCATTTAATAATTGCAATTTTGTGCTTTGTCCATATTCAAAAGCGTAATTGGCACGTTTTAATCGTTGTTTTGAAATAGATAATGTTTCAAAAATATTTTTAGTATCTTCAGTTAAACGGGCAACTTCATAATACATAGTGAAAACTTGTAATAATGAATTTTCTATGATTGCTTTTGTTTCTAATTCTGATAAATTATAAGTTTCTTTTAGTTTTTTATAGTTATAAGTTCTTCCAAACCCATCAAATATTGTATAATTTAAACCAATAGAACCATTATAGTTTTTTGATTCTGCATTTGTAGTTTTTGAAATGATATTATTTTGCGATGTATTTTCAGTACTGTTATTTGAATAGTTAATACCAGAGGAAGCGGTAACTTTAGGTAAGTAACCGCTGTTAAAAATACTGGCGTTATTTTCTGCTATTTTAATATTATTTTTAGCAATTAAAATTCCATAATTATTTTCTAAAGCTAATGAAACTGCCTCTTTTTTACTAAGTTGTTCTTGCGAAAAACTTAATATACCCATCAATAAAAATAAAAAGTATAAATTGTTTTTAATATGTTTCATGTTCTTCACTTTTTTGTTCAATGATTGCTCTTTCAACTTCTTCTTTTGTTACTTTTTTACCTGTACGCATCCATTTAATAAAAACTTTTATAGAGTTTGAAACAGATAGAAGTAATGGCAACATAACTAGTGTTAAAACAGTAGCTATTGCCATACCATACGAAATTGAAATTGCCATTGGTTTTAAAAATTGTGCTTGTCTACTTTTTTCTAATAATAAAGGCGCTAAACCAGCAACGGTTGTTAAGGTAGTTAATAAAATAGCTCTAAATCTAGATATTCCAGCTTGTAAAAGAGCTTCATCATATTTCATACCTTCTTTTAAATAAGTATTGAATTTTTCAATAAGTACTAATCCGTCATTTACCATAATACCTATTAAAGCTATAATTCCTAACCAAGATAAAATGTTTACAGGAAAATCATGTAACCAATGTCCCCAAACTACTCCAATTAAGCTAAATGGAATTAATAAAATTAACAGTAAAGGTTGTTCATAAGATCTAAATGTAAACGCAATTACCATATAAATTAATGCTAAAATTGTGAATCCAACGCTAAAAGCAGAATTTTTAGTTTTATTAGCTTCTCTATTTTGCCCTTCATAAACGGCACTTACTGTTGGATATTTTGATGAAATTTCAGGCATTATAGTTGTTTTAATCTCATCTAAAATATCGGAAGCACTTTCATCAGGTGATTTTAGATCTGCTGAAATCTGAATTTCACGTTTGCTATTTAAATGATTAATTAAAACATCTCCACGTTCAATTTCATAGGTTGCAATTTCTGAAAATGGTACGTTTTGATTGGACGGCGTTGCAATCCACATATCATCTAAATTTTTTAAAGAAGATCTGTCATCTTTTTTATAACGCACCCAAACTTTTATTTCATCTTGTCCACGCTGAAAACGCTGTGTTTGTAATCCGAAAAATCCTGAACGGACCTGGCTCATTACATTTTGTAAATTTAAACCAAGTAAATAAGCATTGTCTTTTAATTTTATTCTAACTTCTTTTATTCCTGCAGGATCATTATCAGTAATATCTTTTAGTAAAGGATTATCATTTAAAATTGTTTTTAATTCATCTTTTGCTGCTTTAAGTTCATCAATATTATTACCTAGTAATGAAACAGCAATAGGGCTACCTCCAAAGTTTCCTCCAGAACCAAAAGTTAAACTTTCTACACCATGAACTTTACCAACTTTATCTCTAATTGCATTTGTAATTTCAGGTGATGAAAAATCTCTAGCTTCTCCAGGTAATAAATTTATTGTTAAACTTCCATTTGCCGAACCTGGACCAATTCTTTTTATAATATTTTGAATAATTGGCTCGCCACTTATTTGTTTGCCTGTAAATTCATCGTTAACATCCCAAGCAGTTTTTTCAATTTCAGAAATAATAGAATCGGTAATTTTTTCATTAGTTCCTTGCAACATTTTTAAATCAATTGAAACCCTGTCACTTGCAACGGAAGGGAAAAAAGATGTTTTTACGATGCCTCCACCAAGTCCACCAAAACTAAAAATTAAAAGAGCAATAGGAATGGCAAAACCTAATAATTTATTTTTTAGAAAAAATCTTAAATAGGGTGCGTATAAATTATCTCTAACAAAAAAGAGTCCAACTTCTGCCGCTTGATTAATGTTAAAGAAAAAGGTGTTTAGTTGATTTCTTTTTTTATCTTTTCGTTCTAAAGCTTTTGAATGTGCAATATGTGCCGGTAAAATAATTAATGCTTCAATTAATGAAACGCTTAATGTTAGAATTACAATTAAGGCAACTTCGCCAAAAAATTCTCCAATTCTACCATCTAAAAAGAAAAAAGTTGAAAAGGCAATTAACGTAGTTAAAATGGCTGAAACTACAGGTGGAATTACTTCTAAAGTTCCGTCTATAGCAGCTTGAATTGGTGATTTTCCTTTCTCGTAATGGTGATAAATATTTTCACCAATAACTATACCGTCATCAACTAAAATACCAATAACAATAATCATCCCAAATAATGATAAAACATTTATTGTTACTCCTAAATTTGCTGCAAAAATAAACATTCCAAAAAAGGCAATTGGAATACCTGTTGCTACCCAAAAAGCTAATCTTATATTTAAAAATAATGCTAAAAAGAACAGTACTAATAAAACACCCATTACAGCATTTTTAAGTAGTAATTCTGATCGTTGTTTTAGTGTAATGGAGTTATCACTAGAAATGTCTATTTTAACTTCGCTTTGTTGTTGATTGAATTTTTCAATGTATTTTTTTACACTTTCAGCAGTTGAGAGTAAATCTTCACTATTTGTGTTACTTACTGTTATATCAATAGATTTTTTACCGTTAAAATAGAGTCTGTCAGGATTTTCTGACCAAGTATCACTTACATCAGCAATATCGCTTAAACGAATAATGTTTCCATTTTCATTGGCTCTTACAACTAAATTTAAAAGTTCGTTTCCATAGTAATTTTTATTTCTTACTCTAATTAAATAATCTTCAGCATCTGTTTTAATATTCCCACCCGATATTAATAAATTAGATTTGCTAACAGCATTTGCAACTTCAGTAAAAGATAAATTGTAAGCTAACAAATCATTTTCACGAACGGCTATTTCAATTTCTTGATCAGGAAAACCTGAAAGGCGAACTTGTGAAATACCATCTACACTTCTTAAATCGTTTTCAACATTTCTGGCATATTGTTTTAATGTTGCTAATGAAATATTATCGCCATAAATAATAAAACTTATGGTTGGCCGAATGTTTTCAATTTTAGCAATTATTGGAGGTTCCATTCCCGACGGAAAGGAGGGGACTCTGTCTACAGCATTTTTTACATCAGCTAAAACAACATCAATATTTTTTCCTTTAATAATTTCAACATTTATGGTAGCAGAGTTTTCTCTTGAAACCGAAGTAACTCTATCTACACCTACAATTCCTTTTAAATTATCTTCAATTTTTAAAACAATACCTTCTTCCATTTCTTGTGGAGAAGCGCCCGGATAATTTAAATTAATTGAAATATTTCTTGATTCTGTAAGTGGAAAAAAGGAAGATTTCATGGATAAAGCTCCTGCTAAACCAAAACCAATAAATGCAAAAATAAATACATTAACCGCAACTGGAAACTTTATAAAATAAGTAATTACTTTTCTCATTATTGCGGTTTATTAGCGTTGAATATTTTTACGAGCATTCCTGCATGAGCTCCAGGAATTGGTTTAGAAATTACTTTAGTACCATTTTCTAACCCCTTAACAACTACAGTGTTTTTATTTTCAAAAATAAGGTTTACATCAACTAAATCTAAAACAGAATCTTTAACAATATATAATTTAGAATTGTCTATCAATAAATTTCTAGCAACTTCAAAGGCATTTTCTTCTGGAGTAGTTTGCAGGGCAACTTCAATATATTGTCCTTCTTTTAAATCTTTGGCTCTCACTTCAATAAAGGCTTTAATGGTTTGTGTTGCCGTATCTACTTTTCCATTAATTCTCACAACTCTTCCTGTCCAATTATTCGTTTTTTCTAAGTTATAGAGTGTAACTTCTTTGCCAACTTGTAATAAATTTTTAAATTCAGATTTTATGGAAACGCTTACTTCATAAACAGAAGGATCTATAAATTCACCCAATTTTTGACCACTTCTAATTAATGTGCCTGGATTTACCATTGATTCTGTAATAATTCCATTAAAAGGTGCTTTTAAACTGTATTTACTTAATTTAACTTCTAAATTTTTAACATTGTAATATGTTGTGTAAATCCCTCGACCAGAAATAAAGAATTTTTCTTTTTCTGAAATTGGCTCTGGTAATTTTTGAATTGATTTATTTATATCAAAATTTTGAAGGTAATTTTGCCAAGCATTGTAGTTATTTGGAAAATCTAACTTTAAATCCGGCATTAATGCTGTAATTACATTGTATAAGTTACTTTTTTGTGCTTGTAAATTAGCGTAAAACTCATCGCTATTTATTTTTATAATTGTTTCACCTTTATAAAAGGTGGTTCCAGGTTTAAAATCTTTGTTAGTACTAACCAACACACCTTGTACTTCAGCATACAATTCAATTTTATTTTTGGCTACTAAATTTCCATTGGCATTTATGATTATTGGAACGGTTGTATTTTTAACTTCATCAACAAAAACAGTTTTAACTATTTTTTCTGCTTTTGGTGCTGGTTTTTGTTTGTTATCAATTAAATATTTTGCGAGTAAAAAAGCTGCAATTAAAAGGAGAATAGCAAATACTATAGATATATTTTTTCTCATAGTTATATTGTTTGTTTTTGTATATTTTGTTGAATTTTTAAGAGCGTTTCAATTAAAGTATTTATTTCGGTTTGTGTAAGTCCGCTTTGAATTTTTTGTATGCTGTTAAGCATTAATGGTTTCATTTTAAGAAATAATTCTTTTCCTTTTTCGGTAATGCAAATTAAATTTATTCGGGCATCATTTTCAGATTGATTTCTTACAACTAAATGTTTTTTTTCCATTACGCTTATAAGCCGAGTTAGGGAAGCTTTATTTCTGTTGGTAATAAATGCCAATTCATTCTGAATTATTTCATTTTGTTTTTCATACAAAATTTTTAAAATAATCCATTGTTGCTTAGTTACTTGAATGTTTTCTTTTAAAAAAATATCGGCAATATACCCATCAATCATTTTATAAGTAATGCTTATCCAAGGAGCAAATGTTTTATTAAAGTCAGAATTTTCTGTGCTAATTTCCATGAAAAAATACAAATATAGTAGAAATTGATAAAGTTGCATATGCAACTATGTTAAATAGTGTTAATAAAAAAATCACTCTAAAATTAGAGTGATTTTTATCTGTTAACTATTATTATTGTGGGGGTTGATTTATTGTGAAATTGATACTGGGTTAGCTAAAACCTCAATTGCTTTTGGATTATTATTGAAATCTAAAATCGTTAAAAGGGGTAGGGATTTAATAGACTCACTAACAGTTCCACTTAATCTATTATCATTAAGTAATAATACTTCTAACTTAATTAAGTTGCTTAATTCAGTTGGTATAGCACCTTCAAATAAATTATTTGCCAATGCTAATTCTTTTAAATTAACTAATTTTCCAAGTTGTGCTGGTAATTTTCCGTACATAGAATTGTCAAAAAAGCTAAGTGTATTTAAGTTTGTAAGGTTAGAAATTCTTTCAGAAATAACTCCAGATAGTTTATTGCTACTAATTTGTAATACTTCTAAATTTGTTAAATTATAAATAGAATTTGGTAAAACACCACTTATTAAATTATTAAATAATACTAATTCTTTTAAGCTTGCTAAATCACCAATGTTTGATGGAATTACGCCTTCAATTTGATTCATAAATAATTGAATACTTTCTAACGATTTAATTAATGTAATTTCTGACGGAATTGTACCGTTAATTTTATTGAAACCTAAATTTAAAACTTTTAAACTTGTTAAATTTTTAATAGAAGAAGGAATTGTACCATTTAAGTTATTCATACTTAAATTCAATTCAACAACCTTATTATTTTTAACGGTAACACCAAACCAAGTTGATGCATCTTCATTAATATTCCAAGAAGAATTCCATTCGTTACCATTCGTTGATTTATATAAATCAATTAAAGCATTTCTTTCCAAATCAGAAATTTGAGCGCTAACAAGAGGGGCTGATAAAATAAACGCTACTAAAACTATTAATTTTTTCATTGTCTTTGGGATTTAGTTAAAACTATTCCTTGAAATTATAAATCAAAAGTATATAATTAAATTTAATTAAACAAATAAAATTACCATTTATTTACAAAAACTTACCATTTATTTATTTTTTATGCTTTTTATTGTTTTTTTATGTATTTTAAAAAGTAGACGTATTAATAAAATATTACCTATAAAAAATGTGTTATATTTGTTTAAAAGAATAGATAAAATAATATGAAATTAGACATATTAGCCATAGGAGCGCACCCAGATGATGTTGAACTAGGATGTTCGGCAACAATTGCAAAAGAAATATCTTTAGGTAAAAAAGTAGGTATTTTAGATTTAACAAGAGGCGAATTAGGAACACGAGGTTCTGCTGAAATAAGAGATGTAGAATCTAAAAAAGCAGCTGAAATTTTAGGAATTACCGTGAGAGAAAATTTAGGCTTTGACGATGGTTTTTTTGAAAACAATAAAAAACATCAATTAGAAATTATTAAAATAATAAGAAAATACCAACCTGATATTGTTTTGTGTAACGCTTTTGATGATCGACATATTGATCATCCAAAAGGAAGTAAATTAGTTTCAGATGCGTGCTTTTTATCTGGCTTAATTAAAATTGAAACTGAATTAAATGATAAAAAACAAAACGTTTGGCGACCAAAACAAGTATACCATTATATACAATGGAAAAATGTAACTCCTGATTTTGTGGTTGATGTTACCGGTTTTATAGATATTAAAATGAATGCAGTGAAAGCATATAGCTCACAATTTTATGATCCTAACAGTAAAGAACCAACTTCACCTATTTCAAGCAAAAACTTTTTAGATAGTGTGTATTATAGAGCCCAAGATTTAGGTAGAATAGTGGGGGTTGAGTTTGCAGAAGGCTTTAATACAGAGCGTTACGTGGCAGTTAAAAATTTAGATAATTTATTTTAAAAAATATTTGTAAAAAATAAGAAATGTATTACATTTGCATCCTCATTAAATGGTGGTTGTAGCTCAGTTGGTTAGAGCGTCGGATTGTGGTTCCGAAGGTCGCCGGTTCGAACCCGGTCTTCCACCCAAAATTAAAGGTCTGTTTTTACAGACCTTTTTTTGTATAACAATGTTTTATTTAAGAATATTTTAATCGCTTTTAGATTTAAATTTTATAGTTTTACCACAATTAATAAAAATTCTAAAAAATGAAAAACTTACTGTATATTTTTACTTTTATAATAACAGTGTCAGCAATTGCTCAAACTGCTAATAATCTAGAGTTAGAAAAACAAAAATTAAAACAAGCCCTTATTTATAGCGATAAAACTGTAGCAGCAAATTCAATGTTTTCAATAATTGCATTAGAAGGTCCAACAAGTACCTATAAAGATAGTTTGGCTTATTTATATTTTAATGAAAGAAATTTTGTTTCGTGTTTTTTAGTAACCAATGATTTATTAAAAAATAACCCAGAAAATGTTGATATTTTAGAAATGAATGCAATTTCATTAGAATCAATAGGGGCAATAGAAAAAGCTATTGAAAAATATAAACTTCTTCTTTTAAAATCTAACAATAACTACCACGCCTATAAAATTGCAGGATTGCAATTAGCCATGAGTAAGTTTGATGAAGCGTTAGTTTCTATAAAAAAAGCGGATCAAATGTTGGATAATGCGGAAATAACTGTAAACTTTCAAGTAAATAAAAATTACAATCAAAATGTACCACTTAAACCTGCAATTGCTTACATACAAGGTTTAATTGAACTAAATTTAGATAAAAAAGCTGAAGCTAAATTAAGTTTTGAAAGAGCTTTAAAGTTATTTCCTGAATTTTCACTTGCTAAAAGTAAATTGTTAACTATAGAATAAAACAACGTTTGTAAAATTTTAAAAATCAGGAATATCAGCTAAAAATTGATAATTTTCGTTTTTAAAGTCCATTGTGCAATAAAAATGCTCTAAACCATTGGTTACAATTAAAAAGTGCGATTGTAATTTTAAATTATAACGTGCAATTTGATCAAAAGTGTCTTGGTTTATTTTTATAGACGGCGATTTACATTCTACAATAATATAAGGTTCGCCGTTGGTATTAAAAACTAAAATATCAGTTCTTTTAGTTAAACCATTAATTGTTAGCTTTTTTTCAATAGCAATAAGTGAAATAGGATAGTTCTTTTCTTCAATTAAATAATGCACAAAATGTTGTCGAACCCATTCTTCTGGTGTAAGAACAACATATTTTTTTCGAAGAATATCAAAAATAAAAAGCTTATTTTCGTTACTTTTGATTCTGAATTTATAAGTAGGTAAATTCAATGTCTGCATACAGCAAAAATGCTAAATTATTTTCATAAATGAGTGATGTTGCCAAAATAGTTTCTGATATAAAAGCAGGAAATGTAAAACCAATTTATTTTTTAATGGGTGATGAGCCTTATTATATTGATAAAATTTCAGATTTTATTGATGAAACCATTTTAAGTGAAGATGAAAAAGGATTTAATCAAATGGTTTTGTATGGTAGAGATATCACTATTGAAGATATAATAGATAATGCAAAGCGCTACCCAATGATGGCTGAAAAACAAGTTGTCATTATAAAAGAAGCACAAGATTTATCTCGTACTATTGAAAACTTAGCAGCATATGCTGATCATCCGCAACCTTCAACTGTTTTAGTACTTTGTTATAAATATAAAACTATTGATAAAAGAAAAAAGCTGTATAAAGCAATTAAAAAAAATGGATTGATATTTGAAAGTAAAAAATTATACGAAAATCAAATAGCCGATTGGATTAGAAGAGTTTTAGCTGGTAAAAAATACCAAATTGAAGGAAAAGCAACTTTAATGTTGGTAGAGTTTTTAGGCAATGATTTAAGTAAAATTAGCAATGAACTGAATAAATTAATGGTTGTTTTACCAGTTGGCTCAACCATTACTCCAACAATTGTTGAAGAAAATATAGGTATTAGTAAAGACTTCAATAACTTTGAATTGCGCAAAGCTGTGGGCGAAAGAAATGTGTTGAATGCAAATAGAATTATCAATCATTTTGCACAAAATCAAAAAGCCAATCCGTTGATTATGACAATTTCTTTATTAAATAGTTTTTTTACTCAATTGCTTATTTATCATAGTTTAAAAGATAAATCTAACAATAGTGTAGCAAGAGCATTGGGTGTAAATCCTTTTTTTGTGCCAGATTATATAACAGCAGGAAAAAATTATCCAATGCGTAAAGTTTCACAAGTAATTGCGTTATTACGTGATGCAGATGTAAAAAGCAAAGGTGTTGGAGCTAATGCTTTACCTGCAGGAGATATTTTAAAAGAATTATTGTTTAAAATTATACATTAACTTGTTGATAAAAGTAACATTAAACACCCATCGTTATTTATCTACAACAACTCTTTTTTCTCTGTTGGCAATTTCCCAAGCAGTATAAAAAATTAATTGTGTTCTTTTTTGTAATAATTCATAATTTATTTTATCAGGCGTATCAGATGGTTTATGGTAATCTTGATGCGTTCCATTAAAATAAAAGATAATTGGAATATTATTTTTTGCAAAATTGTAATGATCTGATCTGTAGTAAAATCTATTCGGATCATTTTCGTCATTATAGGTGTAATCTAATTTTAATTTTATGAATTTTTCGTTCATCTCTTCAGACAATTGATGAAGTTCAGTACTTAATTTATCCGACCCAATTAAGTAAACAAAATTAGGATTATTTTCATGAGCATCATCCACACGGCCAATCATATCAATATTTAAGTTTGCTACTGTATTTGCCAATGGAAAAATTGGAAAATTGATATAATATTTTGAACCTAACAATCCTTTTTCTTCACCAGTAACATGTAAAAATAAAATTGATCTTTTTGGTCCGTTACCATTCTCTGATGCTTTTTTAAATGCTTCAGCAATTTCCATTACAGCAACTGTTCCAGAGCCATCATCATCAGCGCCATTGTATATTTCGCCATTTTTAATACCGAGATGATCATAATGTGCAGAAATTACAACTATTTCTTCAGGTTTTTCTGAGCCTTCAATAAAAGCCAATACATTTTCTGAAGGATTTAAATTAGGTCTTAAATGTTCTTTTGGGATTTCCTGAAAATAATCATCATCACCTAAAGGCGCCGCAATATTTCTATCCTTATAAAATGTTTTTATATATTCTGCTGCTTTTTTTTGTCCAGGTTCACCGGTTTCTCTTCCTTCAAATTCATCAGAAGCAATGATGTATAAAAGTGTTTTTAAATCTGATACAGATATTGTGTTGGCAAAATTTTGTGCTGTTTCACCAGTAGTTATAATGGGTTCACTGTTTTCGGATATGTGGTTATTACTACCGCAGCTTAAAAAAATAAGCCCTAAAATTAATAGTATTGTTTTTTTCATTTTCTGTAGGATGTTTTTCAAATATATTAAAACTATTTTGAATTTGAGATGGTAAATTGTTTGAGAGTTTTGTTGAAATAAATTAATTCAGAATCAAACAAGTTATCTAATTCATTATTTTCAATAAGTTGACTAGTTTCTCCACTTACAAATTTTGAGGCAGACATTAACCATAATTCATCAGCTAATTGTAGTGCTAAATTTGTTTCGTGAGTAGAAATAATAATGGTTTTATTAAATTCAGAAGCCAGGTTTTTTAATAGTGAAAAAGTTCTAATTGTATGGTGCAAATCTAAATGGGCAGTTGGCTCATCTAAAACTATAATAGGTGTATTTTGTGTAAGTGCGCGTGCAATTAAAACACGCTGTAATTGCCCGTCGCTTAACTCATAACATTTAGTATTCATTAAATGCTTGGTGTTTGTTTTTTCAAATGCAGCATAAATAATTTCCATGTCTTCATTGGTTAAATAACCAATCCAATTTGTAAAAGGTTGCCGCCCTAGTGCAACTAATTCAAAAACAGTTAAACTGCTATCTGGCAATCTTTCGGTAAGTACTAAACTAAGTGTTTTAGCTAATTCGTTATTTGTAATGGATTTTAAGTTTTTTTCATCAATAAAAATATCACCATTTAATTGTGGCTGTACTTTAGTTAAAGTTCTTAATAATGTAGATTTTCCAATACCATTTTTACCTAACAAGCACACCATATTTCCAGATTTTAAGCTAATATTTAAATTAGATGCAATGGTTGAAGTATGTTTTTTTGAACGATAACCAATGCTTAAATTTGAAACTTTTAAAATGTATTTTTCTTGTTGCGTCATTAATAATAAATCTTACGTTTTCTAACCAGTAACCAAATAATAATTGGTGCGCCAAATAATGATGTTATAGCATTTATTGGCAATGTATATTCGCTATTAGGCATTTGTGCAATACTATCGCAAATAAGCATAATAATAGCACCACTAATGGCAACAGCTGGTAATAACGTTTTATGGTTTGATGTGCTAAACAATAATTTTGTTAAATGTGGAACAGCTAAACCAATAAAAGCAATGGGGCCTGAAAAAGCCGTTATAACTCCAGTTAATAAACTAGTTGCTATTAATGTAAAATTACGTGTTTGTTTTACATTTACGCCCATACTTTTGGCATAGTTTTCACCTAAAAGTAAACTGTTTAAAGGTTTTATAATAAAAACTACAAACGAAATTCCTATAATAAAAACGATTAAAAGTGCTGTGATTTCTTTCCAACTTAAATTACCCAAGCTGCCGAAACTCCAAAACATATATTGTTGTAATTGATTTGCACTACTAAAATAGGCTAAAACACTAATCACTGCAGAAGTTAAACTACCAAACATTAAACCAATAATTAAAATTGACATGGTGTTTCTAACTTTAGCAGCAGCAATCATTACAGCTGATAGTACTAAAAATGCGCCAATACTAGCAGCTAAAGCTTGTCCCCAGCTTGTAAATGCATAACTTAAAATATTTGCGCCTAAAAATGAACCTCCTAAAATTAAAATAGCAACTCCTAAACTTGCTCCAGAACTTATTCCTAAAACAAAAGGTCCGGCTAAAGGATTTCTAAATAAGGTTTGCATTAATAATCCGCTAATTGAAAGTCCGGAACCTACAATAATTGCAGTAATTGCTTTTGGTAATCGGTAATTCAAAATAATAGATTTCCACGATTCTTTTTCAATATTCCCATCTATAAAAGCCAGAAATATTTGTTTTAATGGAATGTACACTGAACCTAAACTTATATTAATTATAAATATTAGAAAAAGCGTTATTATTAAAATAATAAATGTGTTTTTGTATGATTTTGTTGGACTTACCAATCTTTTTTGTTTAAAAATGTTACTAATTTTTCAATGGCTTTTCCTCTGTGACTGATGGTGCTTTTTTCATTTATATTCATTTCAGCAAAGGATTTTGTATAACCATTAGGCATAAAAATTGGATCGTATCCAAAACCACTAGAACCTTGTTTTTTTGTTAAAATTTGTCCTTCACAAAGGCCTTCAAAGATAAACTGTTTTTGGTTAATATTCAATGCAATTGCAGTTCTAAATTGTGCTTTTCTGTTAGAATTAGTTCCCAGCTCGTTTAATAATTTTTGCATATTTGCTTCTGCATTATTTTCTTTTCCAGCATAACGTGCCGAAAAAACACCAGGTGCATTATTTAAAGCATTTACCTCCAGTCCAGTATCATCAGCAAAACAATCGTATCCAAATTTTTCTGTAATATAATTTGCTTTTAAAATGGCATTTCCTTCTAACGTATTTGCGGTTTCTGGAATATCATCAAAACAATGAATATCAGCCAAACTAATAATTTCAAAATTAGTTAACATTGCCTGAACTTCTTTTAATTTATTGGCATTGTTAGTGGCAAAAACTAGTTTTAATTTATTCATGATGGTAAGGTTCATTTTTTAAAATGGTAAATGCTCGGTAAATTTGCTCTACAATAAATAAGCGAATCATTTGATGAGAAAAGGTCATTTTTGATAAAGAAATTTTTCCTTTTGCTGTTTTGTAAACAGCTTCAGAAAAACCATAAGGTCCGCCAATCACCAACACCAATTGTTTAATTCCAGCATTCATTTTCTTTTGAAGATAGTCTGAAAAATCTACAGATCTAAATGCTGTTCCTTTTTCATCCAGTAAAATTAACACATCTGTTGGTGCTAATTTTTTTAAGATTAATTCGCCTTCTTTTTCTTTTTGTTCCTGTTCGCTTAAGTTTTTAACTTTTTTTAAATCAGGAATAATATCAATTTCAAACTGAATATAATGCTTTAATCTATTTTGATACGTTTCAATTAAAGTCTGTAAATTTTTATCGTCGGTTTTACCGATTGCCAGTAATTTAATTTTCATAAGGCAAATATAAAAAGAATTAAAGTTGAAACTTTTGAAAATAAAAAAGTTATTTTTGTTTGAAAATTACGCACAATGATTACAAAAAAACAATTTGAAAATGAACTTGATTTAATAATTTCTAATGCCATAAGAGAAGATGTTGGGGAAGGAGATCATAGCTCTTTAGCTTGTATACCTATAGATGCAAAAGGGAAAGCAAAATTGCTGGTGAAAGAAGACGGAATTATTGCCGGAGTAGAAATGGCAAAACGTATTTTTAACTATGTTGATAAAGATCTAAAAGTAGAAACCTTAATAAATGATGGAGCTGAAGTATCATACGGCGATATTGTTTTTTATGTAGAAGGAAGCTCACAATCCATTTTAAAATCGGAACGATTGGTATTAAATGTAATGCAACGAATGAGTGCTATTGCAAAAAAAACCAAAGAATTTGCCAAACTTTTAGAAGGCACAAAAACCAAAGTATTAGATACCAGAAAAACTACACCAGGAATTAGAGCGCTAGAAAAATGGGCTGTTGTTATAGGAGGCGGAGAAAATCATAGGTTTGCATTATATGATATGATTATGCTTAAAGACAATCATATAGATTTTTGTGGTGGTGTTGCCAAAGCCATTTTAAAAACGCAACAGTATTTAAAAGATCATAATTTAGACTTAAAAATTATTGTGGAAGCTAGAAGTATTGATGAAATTAAAGAAATTTTAGCCGTTGGAGGAGTTCACAGAATTTTAATAGACAATTTTGATTATGATGGAACTCGTGAAGCAGTTCAAATAATTGGAAATCAATGTCAAACAGAATCATCCGGTGGAATTAATTTAGAAACAGCCAGAAAATATGCAGAATGTGGTGTAGATTATATTTCTTCAGGAGCCTTAACCCATTCCGTTTATAACATGGATTTAAGTTTAAAAGCTGTGGAATGACAAAAATCGTTGAAGATAACCTTAAAAAAATTCCAATTGTAAAATGGATTGTAAAACTTGGGAAAAGTGTTATAATTCCAGGGTTATCGGGTATGTCTTTATATGATGTTATTGAATTGTATTTTATTGGAATTATTAAAGGTGCTTTAACAGCTAGAGCTGGAGGAATTTCTTTCAGTTTTTTTATGGCATTGTTTCCTTTTTTGTTATTTATCTTAACACTAATTCCCTATGTTCCAATAGATAATTTTCAAAGCGATTTTTTATTCACAATTCAAAAAATATTACCACCAAATACTGCCCATTCGGTTGATGTAGTTATAAATGACATTATAAATAATAGGTATGGCAATTTATTATCATTTGGTTTTATAGCTTCCATTTTTTTAATGGCAAATGGTGTAAATGCTATTTTAGGAGGTTTTGAATATTCATATCACGTAACAGAAATGCGTAACATCATTCGTCAATACTTTGTTTCAATGGGAATGGCAATTTTATTATCATTAACACTCATATTCTCCGTAGCGGTTTTAGTTTATTTTGAAATTGGAATTGCTAATTTAAAAAGTAAAGGTTGGTTGGAAAATGATTTATTTTGGATAGAAAAAGGACAGTTTTTATTTTTTGTAATGTTAATTTTTGTGGTAGTATCCTTTTTATATAAATATGGAACAAAAGAAGTAAAACACATTTCTTTTTTTAATGCAGGAGCTATTTTAACTACTTTATTAACCTTATTAATGTTTAAGTTATTCGGAATTTATGTATTAAAATTTGCAACCTATAATCAGTTATATGGTTCTATAGGAACTTTATTAGTTTTAATGCTTTTTGTATGGCTTAACTCCATCATTTTATTGCTTGGTTTTGAATTAAATGCCAGTATAAATAGTTTAAGACGATTTCATATAAAACAATAAAAAAATGAAAATAATTGCAATGATTCCTGCCAGATATGAAGCTAGCAGATTTCCAGGAAAACTAATGAAAGATTTGGCTGGAAAAACAGTTATTTTAAGAACGTATGAAGCCACAAAACAATCCAATTTATTTGATGAAGTTTTTGTAGTTACCGATAGCGATATTATTTTTAATGAAATAATTTCAAACGGAGGAAAAGCCATAAAAAGTAAAAAACAGCACGAAAGTGGTAGTGATAGAATTGCCGAAGCTATTGAAAATTTAGCGGTAGATATTGTGGTAAATGTGCAAGGCGATGAGCCTTTTACTAAAACCGAGCCACTTTCAAAACTATTACAAGTTTTTAAAAATGATGAAAAACAACTAATTGATATTGCTTCATTAAAATTTAAAATGGAAGATGCAGAAGAGATCAATAATCCGAACAACGTAAAAGTTGTAACGGATGAAAATGATTTTGCGCTATATTTTTCACGTTCACCAATTCCATATCCAAGAGATGCTTCAAAAGCAAAATATTTTAAACATATTGGTATTTATGCCTTTAGAAAAGAAGCATTGTTAAAATTTACAAAATTACCTATCAATGAATTAGAAGCGGCTGAGAAATTAGAAAATTTACGTTTTTTAGCGCACGGATTAAGAGTAAAAATGTTAGAAACCAATGAGATAGCTATAGGAATTGATACGCCGGAAGATTTAGAAAAAGCCAATGCTATTTTTAAAATGAAAAAATAATGAGCATTTCTCCAGAAACAATTTTTAGTATTTTAATAGGAATAGGTTTAGCAGCATCCGTTGGTTTCAGAATATTTGTGCCACTTTTTGCATTAAGTATAGCTTCTTATTACAATATAATTCCGTTAAATGAAAGTTGGCTATGGGTTGGTAGTTCAAATGCTTTGCTATTATTGGGTATTGCCACAATTGTTGAAATTTTAGCATATTTTATTCCTTGGTTTGATAATTTGTTAGATACCATAGCAATTCCATTGGCCGCAATTGCAGGAACAGCAGTTATGGTAGCAACCGTAAGCGATTTAAGTCCCGTAATTACTTGGGCATTGGCAATTATTGCTGGAGGAGGAACTGCAACTGCAATAAAAGGTTCAACCAGTACCTCACGATTGGCATCAACAGCAACAACAGGAGGTATTGCAAATCCTGTAATTTCAACAATAGAAACGGGTTCGTCAATTGCAATGTCGGTATTTTCAATTTTTATTCCGGTAGTAGCAATTATATGTGTAGCCATTATTTTTTGGCTCATTTTTAAAGTATTTAAGTTATTCAAATCATCAAAACCTAAGCAATGAGTTATATCAACAGACAACCAAAGGATTTTATTAAATCGTTACAAATTATTCATTTTGCATTGCTAGCAGCAGTGTTAGTGTTTGCCTCATATGTTGCATTTAATGCAAAAGATCGTTTGTTTTTTTCGTATCAAGAGGGTAAAGCATTTTTATATTTAGCTATAATTATAGCTTTTGCTGGAAATTTAACAAGTAAATTTATATATGCAAAATTGATAAATCAAATTCCAAAAGATGCAGATTTGTCACTAAAAGCCATTAAGTATAGTACAGCACATATTTTTAGAATGGCAATGTTACAGTTTCCTGCTTTTATGTGTGTATTTTTTGTTTGGCAATCTAACAATAGCTTTTATTTTATATTGGTAGGTATTTTGGTTTTAATGATGTTAGCCATTTATCCAACTAAAAATAAATTTGTAAATGATGTGCCTTTAACAAACAAAGAAAAATCTCTATTAGAAAAGCTTTAAATAGTTTTTTAAATTTCGGATATTTGCACCTTAATTTTTATAAATGGCACAAAAACCAAGCATACCAAAAGGAACACGTGATTTTTCACCTACAGAAGTTGCAAAGCGTAACTATATATTTTCAACGATACGAAATGTTTTTGAAACGTATGGATTTCAGCCAATTGAAACACCAAGTTTTGAAAATTCAGAAACATTAATGGGAAAATATGGTGATGAAGGTGACCGATTAATTTTTAAAATTTTAAACTCTGGTGATTATTTAAATAAAGTTGATGAAACATTGTTAGCATCAAAAGATAGTTTAAAAGTAACAGCATCAATATCTGAAAAAGCATTGCGTTACGATTTAACTGTGCCTTTTGCACGTTATGTAGTGCAACATCAAAATGAAATTGAGTTTCCTTTTAAACGTTATCAAATGCAACCAGTTTGGCGTGCTGATAGACCACAAAAAGGGCGTTTTAGAGAGTTTTACCAATGTGATGCCGATGTGGTTGGAAGTAAAGGTTTGTGGCAAGAAATAGAATTTGTTCAATTATATGATGCTGTTTTTAGTAAGTTAAAGTTAACAGGAACGACTATCAAACTAAATAATAGAAAAATATTAGCAGGAATTGCCGAAATTATTGGTGAGGCCGATAAATTAATTGATTTTACAGTTGCCTTAGATAAGTTAGATAAGATTGGTGCAGAGGGAGTTACAAAGGAAATGTTAGCGAAAGGAATTTCAGAATCTGCCATTGAAAAAGTGCAACCGTTGTTTCATTTTAATGGTACAAATCAAGAAAAATTAAATCAGTTACAAGTGTTGTTAGCTGATTCTGTGGAAGGAACGAATGGAGTAAACGACTTACGTTTTGTAATTGATACTATTGAAATTTTAGGATTACAAAGTGCTCATTTAACTATTGATGTTACTTTGGCAAGAGGTTTAAATTATTATACAGGAGCAATTTACGAAGTTTCAGCGCCAAAAGGAGTTCAAATGGGCTCGATAGGCGGCGGCGGAAGATATGATGATTTAACGGGGATTTTTGGATTGAAAGATATGAGCGGTGTTGGAATATCTTTTGGTTTAGATAGAATTTATTTAGTATTGGAAGAACTAAATTTATTTGATACTGTTGAGTTACCAAAACCAAAAGTGTTGTTTGTTAATTTTGGCGATAAAGAAGCTGCTTTTTGTATGAAAGCCTTAGTAAAATTAAGAGAAAACAACGTAAAATCGGAATTATACCCAGATAGTTCAAAAATGAAGAAACAAATGAATTATGCAAACAAAAGAGAAATTCCGTTTGTGGTAATTGTTGGTTCTTCTGAAATAGAAAAAAATAAATATACTGTAAAAATCATGCAAACTGGTGAACAACAAGAATGTAGTTTAGAAGAATTACTTAAAATCACCCAATAACTTTAAAACAAAGTTGTAAATTTGCAGACTAATAACTAAAAAATGTTTGAAAGTAAAAACATAATGACAAATAAAATCGATGAAAGAGGAGATGATCACGTTGGATCTTCTGCTAAAACACCTTTAAGAGCCGATGCTTTTGAAATTTCAGATGAAGAAAAAAGAAATCGAATCGAATCGAGTGTAAGAGATATTTTAGAGACTTTAGGAATGGATTTGCAAGATGATAGCTTAAAAGGAACTCCAAGAAGAGTTGCTAAAGCTTTTGTAAATGAATTATTTTCTGGTTTAAATCCAGCTAATAAACCAAAATTATCAACTTTTGATAATAATTATAAATATGGTGAAATGCTAGTTGAAAAAAACATTACAGTTTATTCAACCTGCGAACATCATTTATTACCTATTGTTGGAAGAGCGCACGTAGCTTATATTTCTAACGGAAATGTAATAGGTTTATCTAAAATGAATAGAATTGTAGATTACTTTGCAAAACGCCCTCAAGTTCAGGAACGTTTAACTATGCAAGTAGTTCAAGCTTTACAAGAAGCTTTAGGAACGGATGATGTGGCTTGTGTTATAGATGCAAAACATTTATGTGTAAATTCTAGAGGTGTACGCGATATTGAAAGTAGTACTGTAACTTCAGAATTTGGAGGAAAATTTAAAGATAAAGATATTCGTAGAGAATTTTTAGATTATATAAAAATGGATACGAATTTTAACGAAATCCAGTAATAATTTACTAGTTTATATAAAAAAAGCAGCTTTTAAAGCTGCTTTTTTTATGTATAGATGTAAAATTATTCTTTTTCAATTAATTTTTTAGATAAAGTAAATCCAGTAAATAATCCAATACCTGCCATTAAAAATATAGATCCTGTATAAGCTACATCTTCATTTAAAATAGTGTACGCTTCAAGTATTGAACCTAAAAATATTCCAATTCCAATACCAATTAATAAAACAGCTAAGTTTAATATTAAAACTTTCCAAATTGGCACTGATGGAATTTTTTGTGCAGCTTTTGCGCTAAAAAATATACTTGCATCTGCACCCTTTTCAATTAAAGCAAGGCGTTCTTTATTTCTGGTGGAATAGTGTAAATAAAAAATTCCGAAAATAATTACAAATAATGATATGAATACTAATTCTGGCATAATAATAAATTTTTAAGTTTCTAATGTGTTTCATTTGGTATGACGACAATTGTTTTAACTCGGTTACAAAAAATAATTATTAATTTTTTTTGCATTAAATTGTAACCACTTTTTAATTAGCATCGTCATACAAACAAAATGACCGGTAAACCAGACGAATATTATATTAAAGAAACGTTGAATGGAAACGTAAATGCTTATGCTTTTTTAGTTAAAAGGTATAATTATATGGTTTTTACGTTGGCAGTCAGGATTATTAAAAACAGAGAAGATGCAGAAGAAATTGCTCAAGATGTTTTTATAAAAGGTTATAGAAATTTAGCTAATTTTAAAGGAGATTCAAAATTTTCCACATGGATTTACAAAATTGCCTATTATGCAAGTTTAGATAAATTGAAAAGCAATAAACGCCAAGTAAATGCTGAAAATATTGATGTAATAAAGGGTGCTTATTTAGAAGATTCTCACAATTCAGATAGTGAGTTACACGATAACGAGCGAAAAAACATTATCAATCAAGCGCTGTTAAAGTTATCGGAAGAAGATAAAGTGATAGTTACGCTGTATTATTTTGAAGAATTACCAGTTAAAGAAATTGTAATTGTGGTAGGTTTATCTGAAGATAATGTAAAGGTAAAACTATTTAGAGCTCGAAAAAAGTTAGCAGAATTATTAAAAAATGTGATAGAAATAAATACCATAGATTTATGATGAAGACAGATAAAGAAATAGACGAATTTGCAAAATATATAGTAAAAGAAGCGAGTGTTGAAAAACCATCTGAAGAATTTGTAAACAAGGTAATGGATGCAATTTATTTAGAGAATACAACAGCGTTAAATACTTCTTTTAAACCATTAATTTCAAATACATCATGGTTTGTAATTGTATTAATTTTTGCTAGTGTTATTGGTTATTTATTAAATATTGAAACAAAATTACCTGCTATGTTTAACTTTATTGATGTTTCATTTTTTAAAAATATACCATCAATAGAAATATTTTCAAAAATTCATTTTTCAAATACATTTACTTTAAGTTTTATTGTATTTTCAATATTCGTAATTTTTCAATTAATTGTAATTAAAAATTATTTTAACAAACAGCATCATTTTTAAATTTTTTTAAAAATTTTAATTGTTAATTTTGCGCAATGATATTTAAAAAAATTAATCGCATTATTTGTATATCGTTAGCTGTTGCTTTTGTTAATTTGGTAAATTGTCAAGAAACTGAAAAAGTAGAAGTTAAAGAAAATACTTGGAATCTTTTTAAAAAAGATGGTACTTTAATATTACAAAGTGTTAAGCATGCTTACACACAACCACTTAAATGGGAAAAGGATGATTGGTTAACGGCAGGAGGAATTGTTGCAGGAACTGCATTTATGTATATTTATGATGAGCAAACTAGTGAGTATTTTGTAAATCAAAATAAAAATGCCCCACAAATGTTAAAAGAAATTGGTTGGTATTATGGTAGTCCTCAAAACTTTTTTATGATTTCTGCAGGGATATATGGATACGGATTATTTGCTAAAAATGAAGCGTTTAGGCACACAGGTGTTTTAATTATTTCTTCAGCTGTGGCAACTGGGTTAATACAAACGATAAGTAAAAATGCTTTTGGTAGAGCTAGACCATCACAAGATGTTGGAAGTAGAAAATTCAAATTTATGAGTAAAGAATCTGGCTATCATTCCTTTCCTTCGGGTCATTCAATTTTATCTTTTACAGCATCACATGCAATTGCAAAACAATTTAAAAATATATGGGTAAAAGGGGGGATTTATACTGTTGGGTTAATTGCACCAGTTTCAAGATTATGGGCAGGAGCTCATTGGTTAACGGATGTAACCTTAGGAATGGTATTAGGGGTTGTAATTGTTGATGGGATTGATAATTTTTTGCAACAAAAGCAAAATAGTAGTAAAGAAAAACTTATAAATTGGAATGTAAATATTGGTGTTGGCAATATAGGTTTAATAGGTACTTTTTAATTTAGTGTGGCGCTAATAAATGAAAAGGGGCAAAGGGTAAATTGCGCAACACCCAAAATAGTAGTACAATAATTAAAATTATTAAAGGTGTTTTGGGGTGGTAAATGTAATTGTAAATTCTTTTTTTTAAAACTGCATTAATTGCAATAATTAAAAAATGATAAACAATAATACAAAGGCCTAAAATATACAATACATTTTGTTTAACAACTCCAATAAAATTTAAATTCAATAAATAATGTGTTGCGCGCTGACTTCCACAACCAGGACAATAAATACCAGTAGTAACGTACAAGGGACATTTTGGTAAAAAATTTACATTGGTTGGGTTTATGGTAGAATAGATAAAAAGTAATCCCATTCCAAAAAATAGCATTACAAAATACTTGAATTTATTTTTTTTTAATTTATTAAAAATCACCAGATTCTAATATTGTGAAGCCACCTATAGCTACTATAAAAATAACAGTTGAAATAGCTACAATTAAACCAGAAACAATTGCTGCAATCATCCAATTTTTTGCGTTTTTAGAGGCTTTAGCAGCGCCTTCGTAATTTCCTTCAGCAAATTTAGAATTTACTTGTGCAGCATAAATAATACTAATAATACCAAATGGTTGACAGCAAAAAATAGTAGCTAAAATTGCTTCAATTAAGTAATTTTTGGGTTGAAATTGTTCCATATAAATAAATAATGCAAAATAATTATATTATAAATCTAAGATACAATTATTTAAAGCATATTTTTTATATTTTTAAAAATAAAATGTATTTCACCCGCAATTTGTTGGTTGATTTCTAAGTATTTTTCTGACTGATATAATATGTTGTCAAATGTTTTTGGATCATTAAAAGGTAAGTGAAAACGTTCTATAGCATCTGTAATAAAAGGACAATTTTCCGCTGCATTTGAACAAGTTGTAATAGCAATAAAAGGTTTTTTATTGTACTCATCATCATATAATTTAGAAAAACCTACAATTGGGTTTATACCATTTTTGTAATTAATAGCATACACCGGATTTTGATGAGAGAACTCAATAATTTGAAATGTAAATCCAACTTCTTGTAATGTTTTTACAGTATTTCTATAAAAAGCCGTTGCTGCAGTGCCTCCAGAAAAACTATTAATATCAGAAAACTTATAATAATTGTTAGCATAACTACTCCAAACCTGTGCTAATTGACTTCTTCGGCTGTTATGTGTACAAATATAATTTATGTTCACTTTTTTGTTTGCCGTTAATTGTTTAGCAATATAAATAGCAATTGATTTTAATAGTTGCTTCCTATTTTCATCAATTGTTAAGTTTTCTAAAGCACTTTTAAAAAAATGTTCGGTATTTATAGATTCAGTTCGCAGCATCTTTATATTTTTGCGTAAAAATAATTTTAATAGAAATAACGCATATTTCGTCAAAATTACTAAAAAGTTAAGAAATTTGTTTTCAATTAAAAATAATTAAAAATGCAAAGAGAATTTAAAATAGGTGATACAGTTGCAGTTTTAGATGATGTAATTAAAGGTAAAGTAGTAGGTATTGCTCATGGAAAAATTAGTGTAGAAAGCACCGAAGGTTTTGCTTTTGAGTTTTTTCCGAACGAATTAGTGGTTGTTAAAGAAAATCAGGCAGATTTATCTAAATATTCCGATATTTTTAATGAAGGCTTAACAGAAAAATTAAACTACCAAGAGAAAAAGAAAAATACTCCGAAATTTAAGAGTACTATGAAGCCCGAAGATTTACCGCCTATGGAAGTAGATTTGCACATTCATCAACTTACAAAATCTACCGTAGGTATGGATAATTATGATATGTTGAATCTACAAATTGAAACGGCAAAACACAAAATAGAATTTGCCATAAAAAACAGATTACCAAAAATTGTTTTTATTCACGGCGTTGGTGAAGGTGTGTTAAAAAGTGAATTAGAATTTTTATTTAAACAATACAATATTACTTCATACGCAGCTTCTTATAAAAAATATGGTTTAGGCGCAACAGAAGTATATATTTATCAAAACCCGAAGTAATTATATTTTAACTGTAACTGTACCAAACGGAAAAGTTTCAAAAAATACTCTTTCAGTACCATCAAAAAATAATAATTGGTTTAAAGAAATTTCATGCTTGTAACCAGTAATTGTTGTACCAGATAAAACTTCGGTTGTTTTAATGGTAACAGTTCCGCTAGTAGCAATTAATTCTTTAGATACTTTTGGTTCTAATGGAGGAATATTTTGACAAAAATAATCTGTACCAATTGCAGAGGCTACAATTCTGTAGGTAGCTTTAATAGAGGTTGCGGCAGCAGTGCTTCCAAGAGTGATAGTTTTTTCGCCAACAGTAGTTCCTAAGTGAGTTTTTACTAAAGAAAGTGCTAATAACTCAGTTTTACTACTATTAGTAACGTATAAAACATATTCGCCACAACTAGTAACTGTGTCTGTAAAATTAAATGAAGGAACATCAAAATCACCATCGCTACAAGAACTTAGTGAAAAAATTAATAAAAGAGTCAGTATTTTTTTCATTTTAAAATTTTATGAAGCAAAAATAAATGTTTTCAACTATTAAGCACTAATTGAAACCATTTATTTTAGTTATTTTTGCTAAGTGAAACAAGTATATTTAGATAACGCAGCAACAACGCCACTATTGCCTGAAGTAATTACTACAATTACTGAGGCTATGCAGAATATTTATGGCAACCCTTCTTCTATTCATCAAATTGGTAGAAAAGCAAAATCTTTAGTTGAAACAGCTAGAAAAAACATAGCTAAACATTTTAATGTATCGGCATCAGAAATTGTATTTACTGCAGGTGGAAGTGAAGCAGATAATTTAATTTTAAGAAATGCAGTCATCAATTTAGGAGTAACTACCATTATTTCTTCAAAAATTGAACACCACGCCGTTTTACATACTATTGACAATTTAATTAAAGAGTTTGGTATTACTGTAAAATGGGTTGATTTAACCAATAATGGTGAAATAAATGAAACGCATTTGGAAGCATTGTTACAGCAAGATGATTCTAAAAAATTGGTGAGTTTAATGTATATAAACAACGAAATTGGTAATATTTTAAATATTGAAAAAGTAGGAAGTTTATGTACCAAATATAAAGCGCTTTTTCATTCTGATGCTGTTCAGGCAGTTGGTCATTTTAAATTTGATATTCAAAAAACACCAATCGATTTCTTTGTTGCAAGCGCACATAAATTTCACGGACCAAAAGGGGTGGGTTTTGCTTATATAAAAAAAGGAATTGGCATTTACCCAATAGTACACGGTGGTGAGCAAGAAAGAGGCGCAAGAGCTGGAACAGAAAATGTGCACAGCATTTTAGGAATGGATAAAGCCTTGCATATTGCCTATGCAAATTTAAACCAAGAAGCTGCTGAAATTCAAACTTTAAAAAATTATTTTATTCAACAGTTAAAAGATAATTTTGAAGGTATAAAATTTAATGGAACATCAGATAATGAGCAACTTAGTAGTTATATTATTTTAAATGTTCAGTTTCCAAAAGAATATGGAATGTTACTTTTTAATTTAGATTTAAAAGGGATTGCAGTTTCAGGAGGAAGTGCTTGTCAGAGTGGAAGCAGTAAAGGTTCACACGTTTTAAATACAATTTTATCAGAAAAAGAAGCAAAAAATACATCCATTCGCTTTTCTTTTAGTAAGTTAAATACTACTGAAGAAATTGATTTTGTAATAGATAATTTAAAAACACTGATTCGCTAACACGTAATTATCCATTAAAGTTTGTTAAAATAAATTACGGAAAACGTAGAAACAACTGTTTAAATAACATTTACTTCTATTTCTAATTCAATAGCAAAATTTTGTAAAATGGTTTGCTGTATATGTTGGGCAAGTTCATGAATTTCTTTGCCAGTAGCGTTTCCATAGTTTACCAAAACCAAAGCCTGATTTTTGTGTATACCAGCATCTCCAAAACGTTTTCCTTTAAAACCACTTTGTTCAATCAACCATCCAGCAGGAATTTTTATCTCATTTTCTGAAACTATATAATGTGGCATTTCAGGATACTTTTCTTGAAGTTTTTTAAAAGATTCCGTATCAATTACTGGGTTTTTAAAAAAACTACCGCTATTTCCTATTTCTTTTGGGTCAGGTAATTTACTTTGTCTAATAGCAATTACGGCATCAGATATATCTTTAAGTGTTGGATGTTGGTTGTTTTCTAAAGCAGATTTAATAGCGCCGTATGAAATATTTAACTGATGATTTTGTTTGGTAAGCTTAAAAGTAACTTTAGTAATAATATATTTTCCTTTCAAGTTATTTTTAAATACAGAATTTCTATACCCAAAATTACAATCGCTATTATTAAATATATGGGTTTTTCCGGTAGCTATTTCTAAAGCCTCTAATTGGTAAAAAGTATCTTTAATTTCAACACCATACGCACCAATATTTTGTATAGGACAACTACCAACATACCCTGGAATTAACGATAAATTCTCTAAACCTCCATAGTTTTTTGAAATGCACCACAAAACAAATTCGTGCCAATTTTCACCAGCTTCTGCAGTAACCAACACGTAATTTTCATCTATATCACTTGTAGTAATTCCTTTTAAATTTAAGTGTACAACAAGTTTTTCAATATTTTTAGTTAATAGCATATTGCTACCGCCACTTAACAAAAAAAGCTCTTTTTTTAACGATAAAATGCTTTTTACATCATTGAAAGAATTCGCAGTTACAAATTGCTTTGCAATGGCATCAATTCCAAAAGTATTGTACGGTTTTAAAGATATATTTTCTAAAATAGTCAATGCGCTAAGCGTTATATTTAATTAATGCAGCTTTTAAAATTTCAACCGATCTTATAAGGTCTTCTTTTTTTAACACATAGGCAATTCTAACCTGTTTTGTGCCAATTCCTTTGGTAGAATAAAATCCTGCGGCAGGAGCAACCATAACAGTTTGGTTGTTTAAATTAAAATCTTCTAAAAGCCATTGTGCAAATTTATCAGCATTATCAACAGGTAATTCAACAACACAATAAAATGCTCCTCTCGGATTTGCCACTTTTACACCTTCAATTTTAGAAAGCTCTTCAATAAGAATATCTCTTCTTTTTTTATACTCAACGGTTACTTCATTAAAATATGATTGTGGTGTTTCTAATGCCGCTTCACTTGCAATTTGTGCAAATGTTGGTGGACTTAAACGTGCTTGCGCAAATTTTAAAGCAGTACTTATTACTTCTTTATTTTTTGAAACGATACAACCAATTCTTGCGCCGCACATACTATATCTTTTTGACACAGAGTCTATTATTATAGCATGGTTATCAAGCCCAAAATTATTTAATACCGATTGATGTTGAACATTGTCGTACACAAACTCTCTATATACTTCATCAGCAATTAAAAATAAATCGTGTTTTTTAACAATTTCAGCCAGTTTTTCAATTTCTTCTCTAGAATATAAATAACCCGTTGGATTGTTTGGATTACAGATTAAAATTGCCTTAGTTTTTGGTGTAATCAATTTTTCAAACTCACTAATAGGAGGCAATGCAAAATTATTTTCAATTTTAGAAATTACGGGTACAATTGAAACACTTGAAGCGGTTGAAAAACCATTATAATTTGCATAAAATGGTTCAGGTATAATAATTTCATCTCCCGGATCTGTAATACTTCCTATAGCAAAAAGCAACGCTTCAGAACCTCCAGTTGTTACAATAATATCTGTTGCTGATACATGTATGTTATATTTTTCGTAATAATTGGCAATTTTTTGGCGATAGGTTTCTGAACCTTCAGATCTGCTATATTCCAACACTTTTATAGTATTGTTTTTAATAGCATTTAAAGCAACTTCAGGAGTTTTAATATCAGGTTGTCCAATATTTAAATGAAAAACTTCAATTCCTTTCTTTTTTGCGTTTTCTGCATAAGGCACCAATTTTCTAATTGGTGATTCAGGCATATTTTTTCCTTTAAGAGATATTGTAGGCATTATTCAATTTTTATTAAAAATGATGTAACAAAATTGCGAAATTAAATTTAAAAAGTGTAACTTTTTATCGATTTTTTAAAGGTTAAATTTTTCACAAAAGTTGTGCTGTAGACGTATGATTTTGTAAATTAACAATAATTAAATTTATATAAATTGATAAAGAGGTATTTACATTTTTTTTTAGTGTTGTTATTTTTTTGTAGTGCCGAAAATTCGTTTTCGCAAGGCAACTATAAATTTTTAAACAATACCAAAAAGCAAACGATTAAATTTCAATTGTTAAGCAACTTAATTGTTTTTCCGGTGGAAATTAATGGAAAGGAATTAAATTTTATTTTAGATTCTGGTGTTGGAAAAACTATTTTATTTAATATCAACCACAACGATTCTATTCCGCTATTTAATACCCATAAAATAAAGTTGCAGGGGCTTGGTGAAGACGATGCTGTGGAAGCCGTTTTATCTGAAAACAATGTATTTAAACTCAAGAATATTGTTGGTGAAAATCAAAGTTTATATGTAATTTTTGATGATAGTTTTGATTTGTCATCAAAAATGGGACTGACCATTCATGGCATTATTGGGTATGATATTTTAAAAGATTTTGTTGTAACTGTTAATTATAACTTAAAAAGCTTAACATTTATAGCCGCGGAAAGTTATAAACCTAAAAATTGTAGAAAATGCGAATTGTTACCTATTGAATTTAATTCGTATAAACCATATATCAATGTAGGGGTTAAATTAGAAGCCAATCCAAACAAAACAATTCCAGTAAAATTACTTATAGACTCTGGCGGAAGTGATGCTATGTGGCTATTTGAAAATAGTGCGCCTGAAATAGTAGCGCCCACCAAGTATTTTGAAGATTTTTTAGGCGAAGGTTTAAGTGGTGCTGTACACGGTAAAAGATCTATAATTGAAGCATTAGTAATTGGAAAATTTGAATTTAAAAAACCAACAGTTTCATTTCCAGATTCTTTATCGGTAGCTCATGCGCTTAAATTTGAAGAAAGAAATGGTAGTATTGGTGCTTCCGTTTTAAAACGTTTTGTTGTTACCTTTAACTATCCAAATAATGAAATTCTATTTAAAAAAGGAAGTGGTTTTAATGATGCATTTAGGTATAATATGAGCGGTATAGAGCTGGTTCATAATGGAAAAATTTTGGTAAAAGAAAATGCGGGTAATTCAATAAAATTTGGAGATAAGACACAGTCAGATAATAAAATTATAACACTAATTGATTACAGTTATAAATACACTTTTAAACCATCATATAAAATATATAAAATTACTGAAGGTTCTCCAGCACATAAAGCAGGCTTAAAAAAAGATGATATTTTAGTAAAAATAAATGGTAAGTATACCTACGGAATGAAGTTTGATGAGGTTGTAGATTACTTTTATCAAAAAGAAGGTATGAAAATTAACCTAGTTATTGAACGAAATCATCAAGATTATAACTTTAGTTTTAGATTAGAAAATGCTATAAACTAAAAAAGGCTGTATAAACAGCCTTTTATTTTGTATTCTTTAATTATTTTGAAGAAACTGAAGATTTTTGTTTTACCACTTCAGATTCTGGTTTTAATACAATTCCTTTAATTCTCAACATCTTAGCTGGCTCTGATGCATTTGAATATACGGTAATAGCTTTTGAAAATCCACCTGGAGTATGTGTATTGTATTTAACCTCAATTTCACCTGTTGCACCTGGCATAATAGGTCCTTCTGGTTTTTTAGGTACAGTACATCCACATGTAGACTGAATTCTTTCAATTACTAATGGTGATTTTCCCACGTTTTTAAATTTAAAAACACGTAAACCATCAGCATTTTGTTGAATAGTTCCATAATCAATTACATCAGTTTCAAATTCAAATACCGCAGCATTTGAATCAGTTGTAGCTGTCGTTTTTTCCTGTGCATTTATTGAAAGTGATACAAGTCCAATAAACAATAATAGTGCTATTTTTTTCATTTTTTTAATCGTTTTAATATTGTAAAGTTAGTTATTTTTTTAAGCTTTCAAAATATTTTGTGTTATCTCTTATAATTGTACATTTGCAAAATCTATTACAAATATCAGACCAAAATGAGTTTAGCTACAAAATATAGCCCACAAGACATAGAAAATAAATGGTATAATTACTGGATGGAAAATAATTATTTTCATTCTACACCAAATGAAAAAGAGCCGTACACCATTGTAATTCCACCGCCAAACGTTACTGGTGTGTTACATATGGGGCATATGTTAAACAATACCATTCAAGATGTATTAATTAGACGTGCACGTTTAAAAGGTTTTAATGCATGTTGGGTTCCGGGTACTGATCACGCTTCTATTGCAACAGAAGCTAAGGTGGTAGATAAGTTAAAGCAACAAGGTATAAATAAAGCCGATTTAACACGTGATGAGTTTTTAAAACATGCGTGGGAATGGACAGATAAGCACGGCGGTATTATTTTAGAACAATTAAAAAAATTAGGTGCTTCGTGCGATTGGCAACGTACAAAATTCACGATGGATGCAGATTTAAGTGAAGCCGTTACCAAAGTTTTTATCGATTTATATAATAAAGGATTAATTTACCGTGGATACCGCATGGTAAACTGGGATCCTTCTGCTAAAACAACGTTGTCTGATGAAGAAGTTATTTATGAAGAACGTCAAGGAAATTTATATTACTTAAATTATAAAATTGAAGGAAGTAATGATGTGCTAACCATTGCTACCACACGTCCTGAAACCATTTTAGGAGATTCAGCCATTTGCATCAATCCAAATGATGCCCGTTTTACACATTTAAAAGGTAAAAAAGCCATTGTACCAATTTGTAATAGAGTAATTCCTATTATTGAAGATGAGTATGTAGATATTGAGTTTGGTACAGGTTGTTTAAAAGTTACGCCTGCACACGACCAGAACGATAAAATATTGGGTGAAAAACATCAATTAGAAGTGATTGATATTTTTAATGATGATGCTTCTTTAAATTCTTTTGGATTGCATTACGAAGGAAAAGATCGTTTTGTAGTTCGTAAAGAAATTACCAAAGAATTAGAAGCATTGGGTTGTTTGGTAAAAATTGAACAACATTTACATAAAGTAGGTACTTCTGAAAGAACCAAAGAAGTTATTGAACCTAAAATATCAGCACAATGGTTTTTAAAAATGGAAACTATTGTAGAGCCTGCTTTAAAAGCAGTGTTAGAAGATTCAGCAATTAAATTTTTTCCAAAACATTATAACAATACCTACCGTCATTGGTTAGAAAATATTCGCGATTGGAACATATCACGTCAATTGTGGTGGGGACATCAAATTCCTGCTTATTTTTATGGCGATGGTGAACATGATTTTGTAGTTGCAGAAACTATTGAAGAAGCTGTAGAATTAGCAAAGCAAAAAACCAACAACCAACAACTAACAACTAGTGATTTAACACAAGATCCTGATGCGTTAGATACATGGTTTTCATCGTGGTTATGGCCAATATCAGTTTTTGACGGAATACGTTTTCCTGACAATGAAGAAATTAATTACTATTATCCAACCAACGATTTAGTAACCGGACCTGATATTATTTTCTTTTGGGTTGCCAGAATGATTTTTGCAGGATACGAGTTTAGAAATGAAAAACCGTTTTCAAACGTGTATTTTACAGGAATTGTACGTGATAAGCAACGTAGAAAAATGTCGAAATCATTAGGAAATTCACCTGATCCAATTGAATTAATGGAACAATACGGTGCCGATGGTGTACGTGTTGGTATGTTATTGTGTTCAGCTGCTGGAAACGATTTGTTATTTGATGAAGAGTTATGTGCACAAGGACGTAATTTCTCTAACAAAATATGGAACGCTTACCGATTGGTAAAAGGTTGGGAAGTATCAGAAACTATTGAGCAACCAGCTTCATCAGCCATTGCTATAGAGTGGTACAATGCAAAATTTCAACAAGTATTAGCAGAATTAGATAGCTCGTTTGAACAATACCGTTTAAGTGAAGCCTTAATGAATATTTATAAATTAATTTGGGACGATTTTTCTTCTTGGTTTTTAGAAATGGTAAAACCAGAATACCAACAACCTATTGATGCTAAAACGTACAAGGAAGTTATTGGGTTTTTAGAAGATAATTTAAAAATATTACATCCGTTTATGCCATTTTTAACAGAAGAAATTTGGCAAGACATTGCACCTAGAACTCCTGAACAAGCGTTAATAATTGCGGAATATCCAAAAGTAAAATCATTTAATAAGGCTTTAATTAGTGAGTTTAACGTAGCTGCGGATGTTATTTCAGGAATTAGAACCATCAGAAAAGATAAAAACATTTCTTTTAAAGAAACGATAGCGTTTTCAGTATTGAATAACGATAAAGTAAGTACTAATTTTGATACGGTTATTCAAAAAATGGGTAACTTATCGGCAATTAATTATGTAACTTCAACGGTAGAAGGTGCGTTGAGTTTTAGAGTAAAATCCAACGAATATTTTATTCCAATGGTGGGCGCTATTGATGTAGCAGCAGAAAAAGCAAAACTAGAAGAAGAATTAAAATACACACAAGGTTTCTTAAAATCGGTGCAAGGAAAATTAAGTAATGAGCGTTTTGTAAATAATGCGCCAGAACAAGTAATTAAAATAGAACGCCAAAAAGAAGCAGATGCATTGGCAAAAATTGAAACCATAAAAGCAAGTTTAAATAGTTTATAATTTAAATTATGAGCACACTTAAAAATTTTATTATTGGTACTTTTATTATATTAATAGGGTGTAATACTGCTACTAAAAACATTGACCAGTATGTACAATACAATAAAAACATACAATTAAAGTATGCGCCAGATAGGAGAGTGGCGCTATATACTGTAGCTATTGAAATGAAAAACGATACGTTATTTTTAAGTGGTGAAACAAACAATGCAGAAGCTGTAAATGAATTGATTACAAAATTAAAACATGATAAAGTAGTTTTTAAAAACAATGTTGACATATTGCCCAATGCTACAATAGCTACTTTAAAGTATGCCATTGTAAATAATTCTATAGCCAATATTAGAAGTAATCCTAATCATGCGGCAGAATTAGCTACACAAGCTATTTTAGGAACCGAATTAAAAGTGTTTAAATATGATGATTATTTTTATTTAGTACAAACACCAGATGGTTATATTTCTTGGGTAGATGCAGGTGGTATTACGTTAATGGATGCAACTACTTTTTTAGCGTGGCAACAAGCTAAAAAAGTAATTTATACTCAAATTGTTGGTAATGTATACGAAGATGAAGCGTGTACTACTATTATGTCTGATATTGTAATTGGTGCACAGCTAAAATTAATTAACCAGCAAAAAAGCAGGTATCAGGTTCAATTTCCAGATGGTAGAATTGGCTATATAAAAAATAATGAAGCCAGTTTATATGATGATTGGATAGCAAATGTAACCCCATCAAAAGAATTGATAGAAACGTATGCGCGATCTTTTTTAGGTTCACCGTATTTATGGGGAGGAACTTCATCAAAAGGAATGGATTGTAGCGGATTTGTAAAAACGGTTTATTTAATGAATGGTTTTGTAATTCCTAGAGATGCATCGCAACAAATTTATGCTGGCAAAGTAGTAGATGAAAATTTAACTTTTGAAGGTTTAGAAAAAGGAGATTTACTTTTTTTTGGAGCCAAAGCTGATGGAGATAAAAAACAGCGTGTAACACACGTAGGAATTTGGTTAGACAATGGTAAAAAAGAATACATTCATGCATCAGAACGTGTAAGAATTAATTCAGCCGATGTTAATTCACCGGTTTACAATGAGTATTTGGTGACACATTATTTAGGAAGTAAACGTTATTTAGGTGTAAATGATACATTGATTACTAATTTAAAATTGACTACTTTAGCAACTATTGAACCGTAACACCCAATTAAAAACATAAAACAATACATTTACTGTGGTTGGTGAATGTATTTAGAAAAGGGATGCTAATTTATTGGCATCCCTTTTTGTTGTTTAAAAATCATATAATTTTGTTAAAAAAAGGATCAATTATGGAAAGCCGTAAGTTAAATATAGTATAAAGCGTTATTTTTATTTCATATTTACAAATACTGTGCATTTACTTTGGGGTTGTGAATGTACTACAGAAAAGGGGGCGTTCAGCAATGAGCACCCCTTTTTGTTTTAGCACCCAAATTTTGTGATGGTACTTCTATATAAATACTGCTCACAAATTGATACAAAGTTGCTGGGTTTTGTAAGTAAAGTTGCTTTACTTTAAAAAAAAAGTTGTACAATTTATTGTAAAAAAATGTACAACTATCTTAAAAATGTTGTACAATTAATTTATAAAAGTAGTACTTTATAAATAAAGGACTTATTATTTGAGCGAATTTTATAATAACTTATGCTACTATAAAGATACTATATTTTGTAGTAATAAACCTTATTTTGTTGTTTTTTTATTAACAGATACTTTACTAATTTTAACAAAAAGATACTATTTAATTTAAAAATTGCGAATAAATGAACGTATTATACGGTTATCCGTAAAATTTTAATTTGATAATTGTTATTTTTATATGGATATAACAAGTTAGCAACAATAGGTCAAGACGAATTAAGTAGTTCATTATGAACGAATTGTTTAACAAATTATAAATACGTTCTTTAAATTTAATCGGATAGATTTGATCCTTTTTTGGGAACTAAACGCTAGATAGTTTTAGTTTTTTAAGAAACTGAAATCTACATTGATAAATGAGTCGTTTAAAGAAAATTTTCGGTTGCGTTCTGCCTCGTTCTAATCCAAAAAAGGCGCAAATGAAAATCTTAAACTACCAACCTAAATGCAAGATAGTTGGTTTTGTATTTTAAATGTGATTCGATTTATCAAAATTGAAATGTTTGTTTAAAAACGTATCGCTGGCATTCTGTCTCGGTTGGTTTTGGTGAAAATAAATAAGGTACGTTTTTGCCCAAAGTTTGGTGTTGCCCTAATGTGGCTAACATTGTATAACCAAAATTGCTTATTTCACTAAATTAGAACAATTCTTAATTCTTAAAATGTTATATTTAACATCGAAAAATTGTAAAAACCAAACGCAACTTTGGTTCATACTAAACCGTTGCCAGCAATTAGATTACAAGAAAAATGACAAATAAAATAGGACTTTTTACTGCTTTGATTTCATTTTTGATTGGAACAATTTTGTTAATTATTTTTTATTTGACAAATTCATATTCCATGACATTATTCGGAATGATTTTTATTGCTATTGCAGGAATTATTAATTTAGGCGTTTTGGTAAAAGTTCTGATTAATTTAATAAACGAAAAAGAGAATAGAAAAAAACATATTCTAACATCTGGAATAATGATTTTAAATATTCCTATCGCGGTTTTCTATTTTTTTATTGTTATGTTTTTAATGAGTACTATGAGAATTTCATTGATTAATGAAACTGGAGCTAAATTGACTGATTTAAAAATAATTGGAGGAGAAACTAAAATAATAAATGAGCTTGGAGTTGGAGAAAGACAAACTGAGTGGATTCCAATAAAATCTGAAAATCCCATTATTCTTGAATATAGAATTGACGGAGAAACTAAGCATGAAACGATTTATTCTTATCCAGTTACAGGAGAAAGAATTAATCATAGAATAGGAAATAATTCAAATAGAATTGAGAATACATATTAAAATAAAAGCTGGCAACACTGCATATACTTTATTGCTTGGTCATAGCCTACTTACGAAAATCCTCGCGGATTTTCTATTCGGTAATTATTTACTAAATTAGGTGCTTAAACCACGCAACAAAGCATATTCAAACACGTTGGCAGTAAGCTAAAAATAGAAATTGTGACAAAAAAAGAATATCAAGAAGAAATATTAGAATTAAAGAGTGAAGATGATAAGAAAATTTTCACTCAGAAACACTACTTTCACGGACTACCTTTAGTTTTTGAGAATAGAGAAAATGAGTATTACTATTTCCGAAAAAAAATTGCTGATAATTTTAAAATTGATTTTTATGAGGTTCTAATTGTTGGTTCTTCTAAATTTGGTTTCAGCCCATATAAATTAACAGACTTTTCATTAAATTCAGATATTGATGTTGTAATTTTCAATGAAAAATTATTTGATATTTATTTCGAGTTAATAAGTGAATATCAATACAAAATTAAAAAACAAATTATAAGGCTAAGTTCGGCACAATCCAAAGAATATTTAAAATTTATAAAATATTTTATACGAGGATGGATGAGACCCGATTTACTACCACAAAATACGACTGAATTTAAGGAGATTAGACAAAATTGGGATGATTTTTTCTTAAGTATCTCCTATTCTAAATCACAAGTTGGAAATTATAAAGTAAAGGCTGGTTTGTTTAAAAATCAATCATTTGCAGAAAAATACTATCGCTTTTCAATTGAAGAAATTACCTATAAATTAAAAAATATTTAAAATGTCAAAACAAATTCCTGCACAACCAGATAAAAAAACTATATCAGATCTTATAGGTAAAATTCAAAGAAACGAGCTAATCCTTCAACCCGAATTTCAAAGAGGTTTTGTTTGGACTCCATCTCATATGGAAAACTTTATTAAAACCATTCTTGATGGCTATCCGTTTCCGGAAATATATATTTCTCAAAAAGGAATTGACCTAACTACATTATCAACACAAAATGTTGTTGTTGATGGACAACAAAGATTAACGACTATTAAGAGATATATTGATGGTGATTGGGATTTTGAAAAAAGAATTCCTAAATATAAAGAACTATCTGAAAATGAACAGAGAGAATTTTTAAATTATGACGTTACAATACGTGATTTAAAAGATGTCTCTGCTGATACTATCATAGAAATCTTTAAAAGAATAAATTCAACAAATTTCACATTAACAGCTATTGAAATTAATAACGCTTTATATAATGGCGAGTTCATAACTTGTGCAAAAGAAATTTTAAGTATTATAAATGATAATGAATTAAAAGTTCCAATATTTAGTGAAAGTGAATTAACCAGAATGGCTGATTTGCATTTTATACTTTTAGTAATGGCAACTTTAGAAGAAGGTGGCTACTTCACCCAAGATAAAGAAGTTGAAAAATATATTTCAAAATATAATAATGAATTTCCCAATTTTGAGAATGCAAAAACAATAATATCAGAAACAATAATAGATATTTTGACTAGTGATTTAGAATTAGATTCTATTTGGTTCAGAAAATCTAATTTTTTTACGCTTGTTTGTGAAATCTCATTATCAAATAAGAAGATAGTTGATATTCTTGAAAATTTGAATATAGCTGAATCAAATATTATACAAAATAAAACCGGTGATAAAAGCACAAATGAATTTGCAAAATATTATGCAAGTATGTATGCTGGAACTAATAGTAGACAATCAAGAGTTATCAGAAGTGAATTTTTAAAGAAGAATGTATTGATATAACGCCAACTGCCAACACCGCGCATAATTTATGCTTACTTTTAAACTAACTATGAACCAAATAACAACCAACGCACAATTTGCTACCACCGGAAAATCTCCGATTTCCCAGTTGTACAAATCATATAAAATCACGTTGTAGCACATTTAAAAAAATAGAAATGAAAGAAAAAATATTATTAGTTATTATTATATTAACAATGTTAAATATAAATGATATAGTTGGTCAAGAGGTATTTCAAAACTTAAACAATCTACCAAATACAATTGAAGTAAAAGCTCCTGAATTTAATACAGAAAAAAAATACTATTTCAAATTTGATTCATTTCAAAACGTTCTTCTAATTCAAGATTTAAGGAAATCAAAAAAAGATAAAGTTCATTATTATCAGTTTTTGTATGAAATCCCTCTTAATAAATTGAATTCTAAAAGTTTTAAAATTTCTAAAGACATAGATAACAACAATGAACTAGAAATAATTATTAGAACATCCACCAAAGAAATTATGAATTATATGATACAAGATGGTGAAATTAGTTCAATATCAGCTTCAAGTGCTATCTCCTTAGGTAATTGGACGTATTCCGATAGTTTATTCAAAGAAATAAGTAATTTAATTAGACCTATTTCAAGTTATCTTTCAAAAGAAAGTTCTTCTTTTGATGTAAAAAAATCGTACAAATCAACATTCAAATTCATTGCTGAAAATGTGACTAGCATAAATGCAACTATGGATGATGATTTAAGCATTGGAAATGGGTATTATTATGAACAGATTCCCAGAAAGCTAAAATCTAAAATTGTTAAAGACATTAAAACTTCTTTAGAACAACAAAACATCAATTATCAATATCCAATACCTGTTATTATTCACATTAGCAAAGATGGAATTTTAGAATCAGTATTTGTAGGTAATCAGCCTTTTGATAAATACTGCCAAATTGATTTGAGGAAATTAAATTCAGTAAAAATTGAAAATTTAAAAAGACCAATAAAATATTTATTTTTAATAGAATAAAAACGTGCTACAGCACCTCATATAATTTATGCTTACATTTGAACTAGTACAAACCGACAAACATTCAATAAACGATTTGCTACCACCGAAAAATCTCCGATTTTTAGGCGCACAAATCATATAAAAACACGTTGCAATTATTTAAAAAAATTACTATGAAAAAAATTACTTTCACTATTATTACATTACTCTTTGTGTCTTTTGCTTTTTCACAAGAAGAAGAAGACTATCAACAAAAAATTGACTCTATAGAAAAATCATTTAATTATGAATATGGAACAATATCCTTAAAAAATAATATAGGTAAAATAATTATCCCAAATGGTTTCAAATACCTTAATATTGAGCAATCAGAAAGAGTCCTTACTGATTTATGGGGAAATCCAAAATATACAGATATGACTCTTGGATTGATTCTTCCTGAAAACCAAGGAATAATGGATGATAATGGATACGTTTTTAATATTCAATATGATGAAATTGGTTATGTTGAGGATGATGATGCTAATAAAATTGACTATGATGAATTGTTAACTCAAATTCAAGATGATTCAAAGGAAGAAAATAAGGAACGTATTAAGGAAGGTTATGAACCAATAAATATTATTGGCTGGGCATCAAAACCTTATTATGATAAAAGTAAAAAAATTTTACATTGGGCTAAAGAAATAAAATTTGGTGATCAAGAAATTAATACATTAAATTACAATATCAGAATTTTAGGAAGAAAAGGAGTTCTTGTTTTAAATGCCATAGCTACAATACCCGATTTAACATACGTTCAAAATGATATCCCGAAAGTATTAGATATTGTACAATTCTCGGAAGGAAATAAGTATGCTGATTTTGACTCATCTATTGATGATGTTGCTGCTTGGACAATTGGAGGTTTAGTTGCTGGAAAAGTATTAACAAAAGTTGGGTTCTTTGCCTTAATCTTAAAATTTTGGAAAATTATTCTTATTGCAGTGGCTGCATTTTTTAAACCACTCATGAATTTATTTAGAAAAAAGAATCATGAAATTACAAGCAGTAATCAAAAAGAATTGAGTGAATAATTTATAAACTATTGCCAACACCTCAAATAATTTATGCTTAAATTTGAACTAGTACAAACGACAAACATTCAACAAACAATTTGCTACGGCAGAAAAATCTCCGATTTTCCAGTCGTACAAATCATATAAAATCACGTTACAAATAATACTCTATGAAAAAAATATTTACACTAATTGCGCTTCTATCATTTTTGCTATCTTATGGACAATTCAGAGAAGGAATAATTTACGACAAAACTGGAAAAGAAAAAAAAGGATTAATTAAAGTTAAAAAGTTTGATGGAATAATTTTCAAATTAGATGAAAATTCGAAAGAAATTTACTATGACGAAAAGCATATTATCGGATATGACATTAAGAAAGAGAATGACATTGAAAAATACAGATACAAGATAGTCGAAAACGCATCTTTTTTAAGACCTATGAAAATGGAGATTTCAGGGAAAATTAGTTTATTTAGTGTTAACAATTCTGGTACCCATATGATTCCTATGGGACCTAGTGGAGTGATGACCCCAATGGGTTCATTTACTAAGATAGTCTATTTTATTGAAAAAGATAATAGACTTATTAGAACTGGTACTAGATTAGATAAAAAAACACTCGAATTATTTCAAGACTGCTATACATTAATTGAAAAATTGGATAAAAATGAGATTAAAAAACGAGAGGTTGAAAAAATAGTGAATTTTTATAATTCAAACTGTAATAATTAAATTTTAAAAAGTACTATTTGTAACACCTCAAATAATTTATGCTTAAATTTAAACTAAAATAACTTACAAACACTCAGCTAACGATTTGCTACAACTTGAAAAATCAAAAATTTTTCAAGTTGTAGCAAATTTTATAGAAACTTATTGTTTGTATTTAAAACAAAAAATATGAAAAGAATAACATTGCTATTATCATGCTTATTAATAATTTCTTTATCTCAAGCTCAACAAAAAGCAGTTACAGAAACTGGAGAAGAAGTAATTTTATTTGATGATGGAACATGGGAATATAAGAATGGTGAGCATATAGAAGAAACTGAAATACCAACCAATTCAAAAAAGTTTGAGAAGGATGAGAATTCAACGTTTTTACTAAAAAGTACTAAATTTAATGTTGGTTTTTGGTTAAATCCAAAGATATGGTCATTTAAAAAATCAACTGATAATCCTGATTCAGAATATGAACTTCAACTGAAAGGTGGAGATTTATATGGAATTATAATATCTGAAAAAGTTCACATCCCACTTGAAACAATGAAATCAATTGCATTAGAAAACGGTAAATCAGTTGCTCCAGATCTAAAAATTGTAAAGGAAGAATATAGAACTGTTAACGGATTCAAAGTACTTCTTCTTCAAATGAATGGAACTATGCAAGGAATTAAAGTTTCCTACTATAGTTATTATTTTTCAAACACAAATGGAACCGTTCAATTCGTAACATATACTTCACAAAATTTAATTGATAGTTATAGTTCGGAAATTGAAAAATTATTGAATGGCTTCGTTGAACTTAATTAAACAACACAACTCATAAAATTTATACTTAAAATTGAATTAGAATAACTAACAAACATTCAATAAACACCTAAAAAATCTTTGATTTTCAAGCAACTCAAATCTTATAAAAACACCTTGTATGCAATTACAAAAAAATTACTTATGAAAAAAACAATAGCATTATTAATAGTAACAATTTTAAGTTTTTCCAATACGTTATTTAGTCAAAACAATGAAAGAAATTTCAACCAAATTCTTCAAACATATTACATTGAAAAAGATAATATGCTACTTGAACATTCTATTGATTTTTTCAACAACATTAATCCTGACAATAAAAATTTAAAACATATTATTATTGGATTTTTTGGAGGATTATTTATCGATTCACCTGAAATAAAAAATGATTTTAAAAATAATATTGAAAAATTTCAAAATGAGAACATTAAAAACATGTTCACTTCACTTACTAATGAAAATATTAAAACCTTTATGAGTAAATATCCAATTTCTCCATCTTTTAACGATATGAATTGGGCTGCTTTCTTCTCAACAGGTAAAACTGAATATCTTGATTTGATATTTAACAATTGTTCAGAGGCGGAAAACAGAACAGATTTTAATCTCTTTTTGACAGGAGCTTCAGCTAAATGGTCATTATGCTCAAATTCAAAACAGCACGAGAAAGTTAAAGAATACCTTGAGTCTAATACAACAAATAGAGAAATGGCTCAGGAAATTTTGAATAGCGACGTTTCTGAATTAAAAAGTAATATTGTTACTATAATAAAAGAACAACGAGAAAAAGGAATTTGGAATGATTAACTGCATATTACACCTTATAAAATTTAAACTAGCACATACAATAAACATCCAACAAACGATTTGCAACGTCCGAAAAATCTCCAATTTTCCAGTCGAAAAAATCATGTAAAAACTCGTCGTAGCCTAAAATTATGAAAAAGATAGTATTGCTAAACTTTTTACTGATTCAGATTACTCTTTTTTCTCAAGAAAAATTGATAGGAAACTATTGTACAATTCCAATAGGCGAATCTGATGTAACCTGTATTAATTTTAAAGAAAATAATCGATTTGTATTTATTTTATCTGGATGTCTAGGAACCTATAAATATGGAATTGGTAATTATGAAATTAAGAGCTCTGATTTGATTTTATCATTTGACAATAATGACAAAGAATTTAGAAGTGAAATTGAGATTTCAGAGATTAAAAACACTACGAAAGACTCAATAATTCATAAATTCAAATTTGTTGACCAATACGGAATTAAAATGATGGGAGTTAATCTCCATAAAGAATCTGGAGAATTTGAATTCAACGAGAATATTTCGAATCCAAATGGAATTATAACTTTTAAATATATGAAAAATCAAGTGAATGAAAATTATGAGGTTGAATTTTTTGGTTATGAGAATTTTAAGTTTCGAATTGAAAATGACAAGAGTTATGAAATATTGATAAAATTGGCTTTATCCAAATCAACTTGGATTTTCGGAGAAAAAAGAACTTATCAATTTGAGAGAATTGATAAAGAGTTGATAAAAATTCAAGGAGAAAAATATAAACTGAATAAATAACTTTAGGCAACAACTCATATAATTTATGCTTAAATTTAAACTAATATAAACAACAAACATTCAATAAACGATTTATTACGTCCGAAAAATCTCCGATTTTCCAGTCACACAAACCTTATAAAAGCCCATTGTAAGCTTTGCAGAAATCAAGATTCTAATTAAAATACTTAATAACATGGAAACAAGATTATTAGGAGAAAAAGAAGTGTATCCAAATAAAGAAGTTTTAGAAAAAGTTTTAGGAGAAAGTTATTTGGCGTTTAATGCGTTAATAGAAACTCTCTCAAATGAAAAATATGCTCTTGTACCGGAATGGAGATTTTATAAAGACGGACAATCTTGGTTATGCAAAGTTTCCAATAAAAAAAAGACTGTGTGTTGGATTTCAGCTTGGAATAAATTCTTTAAAGTAGGATTCTATTTTACCGAAAAAACACGTTTAGGAATTAATGAATTGGATATTGAAAATAGAATTAAAGAAGATTTTAGTAAAAGTGAAAATATTGGCAAACTAATTCCTTTAATAATTAACGTGTCAAGAATTGAACAAATTAATGATGTGCTTAAAATAATTGAATACAAAAAGAAATTAAAATAATATGAAAACAACACTAGCACATGATGAACGAATTGCAAACATGGTATTTGCCTCAGTATATCCTCATTATATTAATAAAGTTGAAAAGAAAGGCAGAACAAAGGATGACTTACATAAAGTTATAACATGGTTAACAGGTTTTGATGATTGTAAACTTCAAGAACTTATCGACGAAAAAGTAACTTTTAAAACATTCTTTGCTGTTGCAAAATTGAATCCAAATGCTCATTTAATAAAAGGAGTTATTTGTGGTTATAAGATAGAAGAAATTGAAACGCCATTGACAAAAAAAGTAAGATATTTAGATAAATTGGTAGATGAGTTGGCAAAAGGGAAAGCAATGGAAAAAATATTAAGAAAATAACAAGTAAATCTTAATTAAAACCAATATTTCTTTACAAATTTAAAATGCTTCTAAACATAAATTATGGTATTTTTGGTTGTGTAAAAATTGCATTTTAAAAGTAAATAGTACAGTTATGAAAAAGCTAATTATGTTCGCAATCCTTTTTTTGTTTCTAAAACAAGGATTTTCTCAAAATCAAAATTTTGAACAACCAGATTATAAAAAAATAGCAATCGCAATTAAAGATTCCAATTCTAATTTGTTTTATGATAAATTAATGCAAAGATACCAGGCATCTGATACTACCATGACGCTCAATGAACGGAGACATTTGTATTTTGGGTATGTAAATAATGAAAAGTATGCGCCTTACGGAAACTCAAATTTTAAAGATAGTTTATCCATAGTACTCAATAAAAAAAATATTGAAATGAGTGATTTTGATTTATTAAATAAATTTTCTGATGCTATTTTAAAAGAATATCCTTTTGATCTTAGAACCATGAATATAAAATTATATGCTTTAGAAAAAATGTTTAAAATTACAGAATTTCAAAATTGCTTAACAAAAGCCACCATGGTTTTAGATGCCATATTAAGTACTGGAGATGGACTGAGCAAGGAAACAGCATTTTATGTAATTAATCCAAGTCATGAATATGATATTTTAGATGTTATTGGATTTCAATATGGAGATGATCAACGTTTAATTGATCATTATGATTATTTAAAATTAGCTGAAAATGATAGTAACATTGAAGGATTGTATTTTGATGTTTCACCTTGTTTAAACGCTTTAAATAATATGTTTAAATAAATTTATAAAATCACCCCTAAAAAGCACTTTGTTATGAAACTAAAATTAATTTTAATTGCAATTTTAACAATTGTAAGTGTAAATTGTATTTCACAAACTTCTTATGAATCAGGTTATTACATTACTACTAATAATGAAAAAGTACCATGTTTGATTTTAAATAATGATTGGTTAAATAATCCAACAGCGATTAGTGTAAAATTAACTGAAAATGAAGAACCTAAAACAGTAAGTATTGAAACTATTAAAGAGTTTGAAATTATAGGTAAAAATAAATATCAAAAACATACTGTAAACATCGATAGGTCAAGTAATTTTTTAAATTCATTGGATAGTAATAGAAATCCAATTTTTAAAGAAGAACAACTATTTTTAAAAGTTTTAATTGAAGGAAAAGCCAATTTATATGTTTACAATGCTAATAATATTGAAAAATTCTTTTTTAGTGTTAACAATGCAAAAATAGAGCAACTTATTTATAAAAGTTACCTATCTGATGAAAATCAAGTTTTAAAAAATAACAATTTCAGACAACAAATTTTTACAAATTTAAATTGTAGTGATATTTCAATTAATGATGTTCAAAATATTGATTATAAGTCAAATAAGTTAATTGATATTTTTGTAAAATATAATAAATGTACCAACGCACAGTTTACTAATTATGAAGTTAAAAATAATAAAGGAACTTTTAATTTGTACTTTAAGGCAGGAATTAAAAGTGCATCTTTAGACATTAAAAACAGTGTATCAAAATTAAAAGAAACTGATTTTGGTAATAAAGTTGGAATTAGAGTAGGAGTTGAGGCTGAAATATTTTTACCTTTTAATAACAATAAATGGGCTATAATAATTGAGCCTACATACCAAAACTTCACAGCTAAAAAAGAAACCACAACACTAAAATCTGAAGTAGATTATAAATCTATTGAAATACCATTTGGTGTAAGGCACTATATGTATATCAATCAAAATTCTAAGTTATTTATAAATGGATTTGTACTCATGGATTTTAATTTAAACTCAACAATGAAATTTAAAAGACAATATGATTCTACATTAGATATAAAATCAGGTACTAATATTGCTTTTGGAATTGGTTATAATTATAATGAAAAAGTTAGTTTAGAGTTTAGATATCATAGTGATAGAGATTTATTAACGAACTATGTTTCTTGGGATTCTACATATAAATCTATATCTTTTATAATTGGATATTCAATACTTTAGTATTAGAACGAGTAAAAATAATGATATTTTTGATTTAAAAATAAACAAATATTAAGTTAAAATATGGAGTTCAAATTACGTAAATGGACATTAGATGATATTAATAGCTTGGTTAAATATGCTAATAATAAAAAAATAGCAGCAAATTTAACAGATCAATTTCCGCATCCTTATACTTTAGAAAACGGAAAAGCATTTATTGAAATGGCATCCAAAGGTAATCCCATAAGTATTTTTGCAATTGAAATTAATGGTGAAGCTGTTGGTGGAATTGGCTTGCATCCGCAAACCGATATTCATAAAAAAAACGCAGAACTTGGTTATTGGTTAGCTGAACCTTATTGGGGAAAGGGAATTGTTAGCAATGCAGTGAAAGAAATTGTAACATACGGATTTGAAAATTTTGATATTGATAGAATATTTGCACGACCTTTTGGAACAAATATAGGTTCGCAAAAAGTTTTAGAAAAAGCTGGTTTTATTTTAGAAGGTACATTTAAAAACACATTGTATAAAAATGGTGTTTATTTAGATGAACTTATTTACGCAGTTAGAAAAAACAACTAAAAATTTACGTTTTAACTAAAGTATTTTTATGTGTTAAACTAAAGCTTCTTTTAAAATGCTTACCGGATGCTTACTTGTACGCTTAGTTCCATCCATTATTTGATGTCTACAACTAGTTCCAGATGCTGAAATTTCAATTTCTATTGGTGTATTTCGCACTTTTGGAAACAACGTATCTTCTCCAACTTGCATAGAAATGTTATAATGCTCTTTTTCGTAACCAAATGAACCAGCCATTCCGCAACAGCCAGTATTTAAAATAGTAGGTTTGTAATTGGTTGGAATGTTAAGTATTACAAAGGTGGCTTCAGTTGTACTTAATGATTTTTGCTGACAATGCACATGTATTTTAATTTCTTTGGCAGTATTCTTAAAACTAGAAACTTTTATAGCACCTTTTTCAAATTCTTTTTTGATAAATTCTTCAATTGTAAAGGTGTTTAATGCTAGTTTTTTAGCACTTATTTTATCATCTGCCAAACGAATATATTCATCTCTAAAACCTAAAATAGCCGACGGTTCTATCCCAATTAAAGGTGTATTTTCTGAAACTTTATCTTTAAATAGTTCAATATTTTTATCAATTACTACTTTAGCTTCATCTAAATATCCTTTAGAAATAAAACTTCTGCCGCTTTCTTTGTGGTTAATTATCAGTACTTTATAACCCAATTTAGTTAATAATTCAACAGTGTCAATTCCAATGGTAACATCGTAATAATTAGTGAATTCATCACAAAATAAATAGACTTCACCATTTATAAAGTTACCTTTTTGAAGTTTTTCAACATTTAGTTTGTACCATTTTTTTAGTGTTGTTTTATACAACTTTGGAATGCTTCTTTGTGTAGCAATCCCTAATACTTTTTTAGTAATATAGGAATCTAAAAGTAGATTAGTTGCAAAAGGCAACATACTTCCTAATTTATTGTATTTGTTGTTGTAAGCAAATAAATGTGTGCGTAATGAAGGTTTGTTTGCTTTTTGATATTGGTATAAAAACTCTGCTTTTAATGCCGCAATATCTACATTGCTAGGGCATTCACTGGCACAAGCTTTACAACTCAAACATAAATCAAAAACATCTTTTAATTCCTCAGAATCAAACTTATTGATTTTATCAGAATTGGTTAAAAATTCACGCAGTGCATTTGCACGTGCTCTGGTTGTATCTTTTTCATTTTTGGTTGCTCTGTAACTCGGACACATGGTTCCACCTGCCGAAACTGGTTTTCTACAATCGCCTGAACCATTGCATTTTTCTGCAGCTCTTAAAATTCCTTGGCTATCAGAAAAATCTTGAATGGTTTCAATAATTGGTTCAGTTCTATCAATTTCATAACGCAAACTCTGATCCATTGGAAAAGCGTTTACAATTTTTCCTTTGTTAAAAATGGTATTTGGGTCAAAAGTAATTTTAATTCGCTTTAATAAATCGTAATTTTTTTCGCCAATCATTAACTGGATAAATTCAGCTCTTACAATACCATCTCCGTGTTCTCCACTTAATGAACCTTTGTATTTTTTTACCAATTTGGCAACTTCAGTAGTAATGGTTCTAAATAAAACAACATCTTCATTCTTTTTTAAATTTAGAATAGGGCGTAAGTGAATTTCACCTGCACCGGCGTGTGCATAATACACAGCATCTTGCCCGTATTTAGCCATCATTGCAGAAAATTCACTAATATAATTTGGCAAATCAACTACTTCTACAGCAGTATCTTCAATACAAGCTACTGCTTTTCTGTCGCCCACAATATTACCTAGTAAACCTAAACCGGCTTTTCGTAAATTAATAGCTTTGTGAATATTTTCGCCAATAAGTTTAGGATACGCATAACCGAAATTATGCTTTTGTAAATCGGCAATTAATGCATCCGCTAATTTTTGGGTTTCAGTAATGGTGTCCGATTTCACTTCTAACATTAAAATAGCTTTAGGATCTCCTTCAACAAAAAATCTATTTTTTAATTGTTCTCGGTTATTTTTTGTGCAATCTAAAATGGTTTTATCCATTAATTCGCACATAAAAAGGTTGTGTTTCATTGCAATCACAACCGCCTCCATACTTTCTTGAATGCTGTTAAAATGCGCCGCCACTAACACACTTTCAGTTGGTGGTAAATTGTCTAATTGTAGTGTAATTTCTGTTGTAAAAGCTAACGTTCCTTCACTTCCACATAAAAGTTTAGCGATGTTTATTTTTTCTTCTGAATCAGAAAATATAGATGATTTTAGTAATTCATCAACTGCATAACCAGTATTTCTTCTGTGTATAGCAACTTTTGGAAATTCTTTTTCAATTTCTTGTTGAATTTCAGGATTTGAAAGTTCATTATAAATGTTAGTGTAAATAGCACTTTCTAAGGTACTTCCTCTTTTTTTAAGTTGAAATTCTTCATTGGTTAAGGCTTCAAAAGTAACTTCAGAACCATCGCTTAAAATAGTTTTTAAAGCCAATACTTTATCACGCGTAACGCCATATTTAATAGATGTTGTGCCTGATGAATTATTTCCAACCATACCGCCAATCATACAACGGTTGGTGGTTGAGGTATCTGGACTAAAAAATAAGCCGAAAGGTTTTAAAAATAAGTTTAACTCATCTCTAATAATTCCTGGTTGTACAGTAATTGTTTTCAAGTACTCATCAAACGCTACAATTTTTGTAAAATATTTAGAAACATCCACTACAATTCCATCACCAACACATTGTCCAGCTAATGAAGTTCCTGCTGTTCTGGGAATTAAAGAAATCTTATTTTTAGTTGCAAACGCAATAAGTGTTTGTATATCTTCCGTGTTTTTTGGATATGCGACAGCTAATGGGATTTTTCTATAAACTGAAGCATCGGTAGCGTAAATACTTTTAAGTAAATCATCAAAAAATAATTCACCAGATAAAGAATTTGATAAATTTTGAAGCATTTTTTTATTTCAAATTGAAAAATTAATTCAATGGAAAGATACTAAAATATTACTGAGTTTAAAGCTTACTTTTAATTAAAAATAGGATGTTAAAAAAGGATAATTAACTAACTTGTTCTCCATTTTTTATGATGTTATTAGTGGGTTGTAATAACACAATTTGTTTGTTGTTATTTTCAATTCCTAACACTAAACATTCACTAAAAAAATTTGCAATTTGTTTTTTTTGAAAATTTACAACAGCAGTAATTTTTTTATTAAGAAGTTGCTCTTTGCTATATAAATTGGTTATTTGTGCGCTAGATTTTTTTAAGCCTAATTCACCAAAATCAATAGTTAATTGGTATGCCGGTTTTTTGGCTTTCGGAAAATCTTTTACTTCAATAATGGTTCCAATACGAATATCAACTTTTAAAAAGTCATCAAAATTAATTGTTGGTTTCATTTTAGGTTATTCAATAATTACAAATTCGGTTCTTCTATTAAGTTGATGTTGCGCTTCAGTACATTTAACACCATTAGAGCATTCATTTAATAGTTGTGTTTCTCCGTAACCTTTTCCAGTTACTCTTGATGCATCTATGCCTTTTGAAATGATATAATTTATAACAGATTTTGCTCTTCTATCAGAAAGTTTTAAATTATAATTATCTGGTGCTCTACTATCGGTATGTGATTTTACTTCAATTTTAATAGTTGGATGGTTTATTAAATAACTCACAACTTTGTTAAGTTCTATAGCAGCATCATTTCTAATATCCGCTTTATCTAAATCGAAATAAATATTATTTGTATTTATTAATTTCTGCCCTCCTAATGTTACATATTCTACAGAAGGGGTTAAGTAAATAATTTTGTTTAACTCGCTATTGTAAATGTTAGTTGTTTGAAATTCAAAAAATTGTGTATCAAATTTTTCAAGTTCTACTTTTAAATTATAATTGGTATCACAATTTAATTCTAAATTAGAAGTAGTTTCATTTGCTAATAAATGGCTGTTTAAAATTTCATTGTTTTTAAAAATAGTAACTTTTGCACCTTGTAATGCTTCTTTTGTTTCTTTATTAAAAATTGAGAGTGTTAAGGTTTGAATACAAGGTTTTGGATTTAAATATAATTGCTTTGTTGTACTGGAATCAAAAGTTAAATCTGTATTAAATTCTAACTGTTCGGATTCAAAATTTTCAGCTTCACCAATAATTTTATAGCTTGTATTACAAGCTACATCAAAAATTAAGGCGTTATTATTTGCAATATATTTTTCTTCAAGTAACATATTATTACTGTAAATTGAAACTTTAGTATTTTTTATTTGCTGATTTGTTAGTTTGTTAAATACTAATAATTCAATTTTTTGTTGACATTTTTTTGCTGTTAATGTGATTGATTTATTGATTTTAAAATTATTTTCGGTATCTGTTTTAAAAGAAATTTCATTATTTTCAAAATTTGTAGCTGTAGCAATTATTTTATAAGAAGTATTGCAATTTAAATTAAAACTAACTGTATTTGAGTTGTTTATATTTTTTTGTTCCATTAAAACATTGTTAGAATACAAAGCTACCGTTACGTTATTAAGTTCAAAATCTGTAGTGTTGGTATTTACATTAACTTCAACTACTTGGTTACATATTTTAGGTTGTAACTCTAGTGATGCATTATTAACAATATTGGCATTAGCACCTGTTTTAATTAAAATTTCACTTTGCTGGTAATTATCTGCTTCAGCTAAAATTACATAAGTAGCATTACAGTTTACTTTAAAATTGAAATTATTTGTAACCTGTTTTTCAATTAATTTTCCATCAATAAATAAGGATACATTGGCTGTAATAGGAAGTTTATTTGTGTTGGTGATTACACCAGTAATTGTTTGGTTACAAGATTTTTTTGTAAGCGTAATTTCTTTTTTAAATTGTGTATTATAAGCACTGTCTGTACTAAATGCAATTTCAGATTGTAAATAATTAGTTGCATTTGCTATTACATTATACGATGTATTGCAATCAGCTTTAAATGAAATTTTATGTGTTTCATCAACTGGTTGTGTTAATACAGATCCTTTATTATCTACAATTAAAACAGTACAATTATCAACCATTTTGTTATTATCTTCAAAAAGAATAGTGATTTCAACAACTTGATTACAATCTAAAGGTGTTAAATTGTACGTTTCAGAAATTTTGTTGTTTAATGTATTGTTGGTTGTAATAAAAGTTTCAAATGGTCTATAATGTTCTTTTTCAACAATTAATTTGTAGGTTAAATTACATTTAAGTTGTGTTTTGTATGCTAAATTATTTTTATCTGAAAGTACCTCTACAATTTGATTGTCTGAATTAGTTAGGGTAATGTTTAAATTGTCTATTTCTTTTTTTGTTTTTTCATCAACAAAATTAAATGCAAAATCTTGTTTACAAAGTAATTCTTTTGGTACAAATGCATAAATATCTACATTTCCAATACCATCTTTTCTATTTGAAGTAAAAAAACCAGAATCAGTAGCGTTATTATATACAAAACCAAATTCGTCAAATTTACTATTTATAGGTTCTGGTAAATTTTCTGCTTTTTGGTATTCGCCATTTTTAAATTCGCTTTTAAAAATATCTAAACCACCTTTACCAGATCTTCCAATTGTTGAAAAATAAAGTGTTTCATTGGCATCTAAGGTTGGATATTGCTCATCATACGCTGAATTTATATTTGGACCTAAATTTACAGGTTTTCCATATGTTCCGTCAGTATGAATATCAACAAAATAAATATCGCTTTCGCCATAACCACCGGGCATATCAGACACAAAAAACAATTTTTTACCATTATTACTTACAATAGGACTTCTTACAGAATATGTTTCGCTATTAAATGGTAAAAATGTAATATCACTTGTTTCAAAATTTTCATTTAGTGTAGCTTTAACAATTCGTAAGGTTTTCCATTTTTCAATATCTTCCTTACTTTCAATGCTATAAAAATTATTCCAAGTAAAGTACACTGTTTTTAAATCGGGGCTAAAAGTAATGTCGGCTTCAAAAAATTTATTTTTAATTTCATTAGTAAACTTTCCTGTTTCAATAATATCACCTTTATCATTTACAATTCCAGTATAAAATTCTAAAAATGATTGTCCGTTATTTTTTCTTCGGTCTTTTAAAAAATTTTTGTCGTCGTCAATTTTTTTTGATGAAGCAAAAATTAAAGTGTTATTTTTTAAAAAAGTAGTGCCTAATTCAGCAAATTTAGAATTAATTGCAGTGTTAAATACTTCGTAATCTTTTTGTTGAGAGAAACTTAAATTGACATAAAATAAAATTAATAAAAGAGTTACTTTCTTCATATATTTTTTAACGGTTGTTATTTGTTAATTTTTCAAAAACCCAAGCCGGACCAATGAGTAAAAATTGTAAATCTTTAAAAAAAGATGGTTTTTTCCCTTCTAATTTATGTCCATAAAATTGACCAATCCATGCAATTACAAAAATAGTTAATGAAGCATAAAATAATGGAAAAACAATAGATAAATAACGGTTTCCAATTAAACATATTGCAGAAAAAATAAACATTTTAAGAAACAAAGAGAAAGATAATCGTAAATAAAATAGTAATACTACAACAAGTAGTATGGTTGCCCAATTTCCTATAATAGGATTCTGAATATTAAAAGTATTTGTAAATATTGAAGAAGGAATACTCATAAACATACCAACAATACTAAAAAATATAGCGGGTACACAAATATAATGTATTAACTGATTTGTTTTATTTTGATGACTTATTGCATATTCATCAAACCAAGTTTGTAATTTTTTCATTTTTTTAGTTTTGTTAACACTTATTAACTATTAAAAGTGGGTTTTTAAAATATTTTAACTCAATTTTGGTGTTTAAAACTTTGCTATAAAGATATTAAAAATTTAGAACCGCAAATATTTGCTTAAAAAAGCATATCATATAAATTAATTATTCTATTAAAATGAAAAAAATAGTAACACTATTCTTAAGTTTAAGTTGTTTTATTTCCATATATGCCCAAAGTATAAAAGGTGTTGTAGTTGATGAAGATAATAATCCGCTAGAATTTGCTTCTGTAGCGTTACTACAACAAAAAGATTCTTTACTTATAAAATATACCACAACTGGAGTTGATGGAAAATTTGAATTGTCTGAATTTAAGGAAAATACATATCTATTTCAAGTGTATTTAATGACCTATCAAGCCAATCAAAGGGTTTTAAAAGTTACCAATTCACCATTAAACCTAGGTACAATTAAGCTAGAAAAAGAGGTGAATAATTTAAATGAAATTGTGGTAAATGCAATTGTGCCAATTAAAATTAAACAAGATACTGTTGCTTTTAATGCCAAAGCGTTTAAAGTTAAACAAGATGATAATGTTGAAGATTTAATAAAAAAGTTACCGGGCGTACAAATTGGAACAGACGGATCTGTAACTGCACAAGGACAAGAAATTACTAAAATTTTGGTTGATGGGAAAGAATTTTTTAATAACGATCCAACAATTGCATTAAAAAACTTAACTGCTGATGCTATTAAAAGTGTTCAAATTATTGATGAAGAAAGTGATGATGCCAGAACAACAGGTGTTAAAGATGGCGAAAAAACTAAAATTATAAATCTTGTTTTAGAAGAAGGTAAAAAATCAGGTTACTTTGGTAAAATGGGTGCAGGTATAGGTACAAATGATAGATATACTTCTAATTTTGATATTAATAGATTTACCAAAAATTCTCAATTAGCAGTATTTGGAAATTTAAATAACATAAATAACACTGGAGCAGCTGTTTTTAGTAGAGATGGAAGTAGAGGAGATGGAAGTGGTTATTTAACCACAGGTACAGCTGGTGCTAATTATAATTATGAGTTTAAAAAGGATTTAAATTTTAATTTAGACTATCATTTTGGACATTCAGATAGAGAACAAGAAGAAAGCTCTAATAGAACAGAGTTTACAAGTGAAACATCTTTTACAAATGAGCAAGAAACTACCAGTGAAAATATTTCAGACAACCATAATGTAAACTTTAGTTTACGCGATAGATCTAAAAAAGATACGTATTTAGAGTTTAGAGGAAACTTTAAAAACGATAATAGATCTTCATCAAATACAAATACAACAACCTATTTTGATGAAAATAAAATAGAAGACACCAATAGTACAAGAAATACTAGCAGTGATGATTTAAGAAATAGTGGAAATTTAAATTTTTCATATCGAAAAAAAATAAATGAAAAAGGAAGAAATATAAGAGTTAGAAGTGCAATTTCTTTTTCTGATAATGATGATGTAAATTATCAAAACTCGTTAACTAAATACAACATTTCAGATGTAAATTCATATACAGAATCTGATGAAAGAACGGAAAGAAAAGAACGAAATAAAGGGTTTAATTATGATCTTTCTTTTAGATATATGGAACCTATAATTGAACATCATTTAATAAGTTTTTCAACAAGTTTTGAAAATAATGCAAGTGATGAAAGTTTAGATCAAACAAAAACCATAAATACAATTGAACAAAATCCTTTTATCTATCAATTAGATTATACAAATCAAACGTTTGAAAATCAGTTAGGTTATGTGTATAGTAAAGATAAAATTCAAGTGTATTTATCTGGAAGTTTAGAAACAATGAAGCAAAAATTGGATATAGACTCTAATTCAAACATCAACAATAAATACGACAATTTTTTACCAAGTGCAACTGTAAATTATGAATTTAAAAAAGGTAAAAGTTTAAGGTTTAGATATAATAAATCTACATCATTACCAAGTTCTAATCAAGTTACACCAATAGTAAACGATTTTAATCCATTATCAATTACTGTAGGAAATCCAAATTTAACTCCAGAAGAATCAAATAATGTTAATTTAAGAATGTATTCACATAATTTTCAAACAGCAGCAAGTTTTTTTAGTTTTATTAATTATAGCAAAACTACTAATGCAATTGTTACTAATAGAAGTATTGATGAAAATTATGTAGCAAACAGAACTTATGAAAATTACGGTTCTAAAACGAATATTAGAGGAATGATTCATTATGGAAATAAAATTAAAGGACTTCCTGTTAGGTATACATTAAGGGTAAGCTCTAGTTTTAATGATTACACAACAATTATTGATAATGCTTATAATAAAACAAAAACAAACAGCAATAGTTTTGGATTAAGTTTAAGTAATGATGTTAAAAATAATGTTGATATTACTGTTGGTGCAAATTATGATTTAGACAAAACAACTTACTCACTTCAAGGAAGGGATAGAGACTATTTTAAACAAAATTATTATTCAAAATTTGATTGGGATATTACTAATAGTTTCAATTTTAATACCCAGTTTGATTATTCATTATACACTGATAATAACTTTGATTCGCAAACAGTTCCAATTTGGAACGTAGCAGTTGAATATGCATTTTTGAAAGGTAAGCGCGGAAATTTAAAGTTTCAAGTACTTGATATTTTAGATAAAAATATTGAAATTGAAAGAGTGAGTTCTGATAATTATTTTGAAGAAACCTTTAAGAAAAGCCTTGGGACTTATGCAATGTTAAGTTTTACATATAGCATAAAACCTCCTTCAGGAAAAGAAAGTAAAAGAGGTTCTGATGATAGAAGAAGACATTTTCATTAATTCGTCTAATCTCTTCAGTACTTTAGTGTAAAAAAATATTGTTATTTTTTTTCTAGGCGTTTAATTTGTCTTATGGCATTTTTATTCCCAGAATCTAGCGTTAATGATTTTTTATAGTTTTCTATAGCTTTTAATGTGTCGCCTTGTTTAAACAAGGCGTCAGCATAGCTATCATATACATTTGAACTGTTTGGGTATAACGCAACGTTTATTTTAAAAATATCAATGGCTTTTTTATAATTATTGTCTTTTAATTGATTATAACCGAGTCTATTTAAATAGGCCTCTTCAATTAAAGGATCTAATGAATCATTAAATTTAATTAGTTTATAGGCTTCTAAGGCATTATCAAATTCATCATTTAATAAATATTCAGTAGGTGTTTTTTCATCTTCATTTAGTTTTCTATAATTATATTGAAGCGAATCTTTTTCATTTTTAGGTAGTAAAACTATGTATTCTTTATTGTTAGCTGGATTTATTTTAAATTGAATTTTTTCATTCATTTCTTTTACATAAAATGTATTTTCATCAGTTTTTAAAGGTTTTATTTCATTAGCGCCTCGCCATTTTAAAAATAATTCAGAATTTTTAAAGTAAACTTCAATTACTTCATCAGAATTGTACAAATACCTTCCAGTAGTATTTTCAATAAATTCAGGACTATTTATTTTTGAATTACAACTAATAAATAGTAGTGTAACTATAAATATGTAAAAGGATTTTATTTTCATAATTGAAAGATATAAATGAAATGAGAATGTTAAAAATAAAAAATCGCCCAGACCTTTGCAAGGTTAGACGATTTAAATATGAATTAGTAACAAAAGTTTTATAATACGTTCATTAACTCAACATCAAAAATTAAGGTTGCATCTGGAGGAATTACTCCACCTGCACCGCGACTTCCGTAGGCTAAGTTTGATGGTATTACAAAACGAGCTTTGTCGCCAACATTTAATAATAAAATTCCTTCGTCCCAACCTGCAATTACCTGACCAACACCAACTTGAAATTCAATAGGCTCTTTACGTTGGTATGATGAATCAAAAACTTGACCATCTAACAACTGACCTTTATAATGCACAGAAACCATACTTCCTTTAGTTGCTTTTTTTCCTGTACCTTCTTGTAATATTTTATAACGTAATCCGCTAGGAGTTTCATCATAACCAGCAGCAATTTTATCCATTTGCGCTTTCATTGCAGCTTTTGCTTCAGCTTCTCTTTTTGCTCTTGAGCCTTCAAAAGTTCTAAATGCTTCAACGGCATTAAATTTTTCAGCAGCTTCTCCAACTTTAATTATTTCAATAGACTCGATTATGTCATTCTGAGCAATCGCATCAACAACATCTTGTCCTTCAACAACATTTCCAAAAACAGTATGTTTATTATCTAACCAAGGCGTTGCAACGTGTGTTATAAAAAATTGACTTCCATTAGAAGCAGGCCCAGAATTTGCCATAGATAAAATACCTGGTGCATTGTGTTTTAAAGTTGGGTGAAATTCATCATCAAAACTATAACCAGGAGATCCAGTTCCAGTTCCTAGTGGGCAACCTCCTTGAATCATAAAATCTGCAATAACTCTATGAAACTTTAACCCATCATAATAAGGTTTTCCTTGTGGTTTTGCGTTATTTTCTAAATTTCCTTCTGCTAAAGCAACAAAGTTTCCTACTGTTCCAGGAGTTTTTTCAAATTCTAAATTTACTAGTATAACACCTTTTGAAGTGTTAAATTTTGCGTATAATCCGTTATTCATTTTCTTGTTTTTTTGAATTTAGCAAAGATACATGCTTTCATTTAAATAGAATGTAATATAAAAAACTTATTGATAGAATATATTTTGCTGAAAAATTAGGTAAAAAAACCGCTTTTAAAGCGGTTTTTAGATATGTTATAAAGTTAAACGTTTGCCTTTGATATTTTTTGAATTTTTACTGTTTGCTCAATTTTTGAAGCATCACTTGTTAAACCACATCCTCCTTTTTTTGCTTTACAAGCGCCAAATATCAGTACTATACAAGTAATTCCAACTAATTTTATGATGAATTTTTTCATTACGATTTTATTTCAATTATTTTATTAACGAATGAATATACTAAATTATTTTATGAAACTAGTTTATTTAAAGTGTACAATATTAATTCTTCAACTGGTTTATAAGGATTTTCACTAAAAGTACCGTTTGCTCTGTTGGCAATAATTGCATTCATTGAGCAAGCATTGTGTCCTAGCAATTTAGATAATCCATAAATAGCGGAAGTTTCCATTTCTAAATTTGTAATTCTTACCCCATTAAACTCAAAATTATCAATTTTACTATTTAAAGCAGGATCTTGTAATGCTAAACGCAAAACACGACCTTGTGGGCCGTAAAAGCCACCCGCAGTAGCTGTTACACCAACAAATACGTTATCACTAGTTAATTTTTTTTCTAACTCAGCACTGTTTTTTACTACGTAAGGACGTGCTTTTCTTGGACTCCAATTAGTATGTTTTATAAATAAATCTTCAAAATCTTTTTCTAAAATATGTTCACAATCGTATGAATGTAACATTCCATCAAAACCTAAACCATATTTCGCTAGCACAAAACTATCAACAGGAATATCTTTTTGTAAAGAACCTGAAGTTCCAATTCTAACAATATTTAGTTGTACATGCTCTTTTTTTAGTGTTCTGGTTTCTAAATCAATATTTACCAAAGCATCTAATTCATTCATTACAATATCAATATTATCAGGTCCAATTCCTGTAGAAATCACAGATATTCTTGTGCCTTTATACACTCCTGTAATGGTTCTGAATTCTCTTTTTTGAGTTTCAAATTCAACACTATCAAAATGTGCCGTTATTTTTGGTACTCTATTTTGATCGCCTACAAAAATAATATTTGTAGCAATATTTTCTGGTTTTAAGTTTAAGTGATAAACACTACCATCTGGGTTTAAAATTAGCTCTGAAGCTGCTATTTTGTTCATAAATTTATCCGCCTACGCGTTTTATATTATATCCTTCTTTTTTAAGGATTTCCATTATTTTATCTCTATAATTCCCTTGAATTATAATTTCATTATCTTTTACACTTCCACCAACGCCGCATTTTGTTTTCAGTAGTTTTCCTAAAGATTTTAAATCATCTTCCGATCCAACAAAACCTGTAATTACTGTAACTGTTTTTCCTCCTCTTCCTTTATTAGAAAAATGGGCTTCTAAAAATTGCTTTTTTGGTACTAAAGTTTCTTCTTGTTCTTCGTTTTCAAATTCAAAATTGGTATTTGTAGAAAATACAAATCCACCTAAATCTTCTAAACTATTTAATTTTTTTTTACTCATTTTATAATCATCTAAGGTAATTGAAATATTACTTTTTATGAAGTTTATTCCATATAAAAAGTAGTGCTGCTAATAATTCAAAAACCAAACCAATTGCTAAAATAATACTTGCTTGAGGATTATTTGCAATTTTTAAAATGGCACCAGCAATTATTAGAAAAACACCAAAAGTAAAAAGCGAGATTACTTTTTTTGAAATCATTTTAATAAACCTAATTCTCTTAAACGTTCGTTTAAAAATTCGCCAGCTGTAATATCATCATACACTTTTGGATGCGTTTCTGTAATACATTCTGGTAAACAATTTAATTTCATTTCACTTATTGGATGTGTGAAAAATGGAATAGAATAGCGAGGCTTGTCCCATTCATCTCTTGGTGGATTTACAACACGGTGTATAGTTGAGCGTAATTTGTTGTTTGTTAAACGCTCTAACATATCTCCAACATTAATTACTAATTGTTCAGGCAAGGCAGTTACAGGAATCCATTCTCCTTTTTTATTTAAAACTTCTAATCCAGCTGCCGATGCACCCATTAGTAAAGTAATTAAATTAATGTCGCCATGTGCTGCAGCTCTCACTGCACCTTTTGGTTCACCTTTAATAGGAGGGTAGTGGATTGGGCGCAAAATACTATTTCCGTTGATCACATATTTGTCGAAATATTTTTCATCTAAACCAATGTATAAAGCCAACGCTCTTAAAACATAAATGGCCGTTTTCTCCAACATTTTATAAGCTTCCATTCCCGTTTTATTGAAGTCTGGAATTTCATTTACAAGGACGTTTTTTGGATATTCAGCTTTTAATTTATCGTTTCCAACAACTTCTTGTCCGAAATGCCAAAATTCTTTTAAATCGCCTTCTTTTTTACCTTTTGCACTTTCTTTTCCAAAGGATGTATAGCCACGTTGACCTCCAATTCCATCAATTTCATAAGATTCTTTAACTTCTTTTGGCAAATCAAAAAAAGCGGTGACTTCTTTATATAAATTTTGTGAAAGTTCATCGGATAAAAAGTGACCTTTTAATGCTACAAAACCTATTTCTTCATAAGCTTCACCAATTTCTTGTATAAATTTTTGTTTTCTTTTAGCATCTTCAGAGAGAAAATCAGCTAAATTAACGCTAGGTATATTTTTCATTATATATTTTAATTAACAAATTAAAAATACAAAATTTTATTTATTTTTTTTTACAATAGGTATTAAGTAACTAATGCTGTAGTTAAAACCAATTCCCATATCATTTAAAAATACACGATTAAATCCTGGAATGTAAAGGTTTTTAAAATTAGTTGGCTCTTTTGTATTTATTATTTTTTTGATACTTATTTGAGTTCCTAAATACAGGTTTTTGAATGTTTCTACTTTCATTCCTACAACAAATTCTAGCCAATGTGCAGAAAGGTCTTTAAATTCTGTGTTTGGTTCTAGTAACGTAGCTTCAAAATAGGTGCCTTTTATATTTGGTGTATAACTGTTTAAGGTTTGGTTAAAGAAACTAAATCCGTAACGACCTCCAAAATAAATTTCGTTAGTCATTCCTTTCCAATTTTGATATGCATTATAATTTACACCTACTTTTATAAAAGAACCTTTTGTGGTGAATTTCATGTAATCTTCAGTGGAAATTACATCTTCAAAGCCTAATTCAACTGCAGCATAATAATTTCTTAAAAACCGAACATCTCCAGTTAATTCAAACCCTTTTTTGTCGCTATCTAAAAATGAAATTATGGGTTTACTTATATCGGCCCCAATCCTTATTCCATAACTTTCTTTTCGTTTAATAGTATCATTTTCTTGTTGGCAAAATCCAGCAACTGATATAAATAAACTAATGATAAATATTGATATGCGCATTTGTTTCGTTTTCAATTGTTGAATTATTAATTACATAACTTTTTATCCAGTTATTAGTTGTTTGCATCGTAAAATTTTCAAATACTGTTTTGTATCCACAAGAACGCGATACAAATACATCTTTTCTATCATAATTAAAAATTATTGTATCGGTTTTTGTTCCAGATTGAAATTTATAAGTTGTACTATTTTCAGATAAATTTAATGGAATTATAATAGAATCTAAAGATACACCGGTATAAATATCTTCTTTTTCATTAGCTGTAACTGTGAGTGAATTTACTGCTTTTGAAGTTTCAGGATCATTTGTGTCGTAAAACTTAATAATTAAATTAGGCGTTGTTGCTTCAATGCAAATATCATCTTTTTCGCAATTGGTTAATGCAACAATTAAAATGAATAAGAGTAAACTATATTTTTTCATATGTTTTATTTAAGTTCAAGAAGTACAACATTTTCTACATGATGCGTTTGCGGAAACATATCAACAGCTTGAGTTTTAATAATTTTATAGTAATCTTTCATTAATGCTAAATCACGTGCTTGTGTAGCTGAATTACAGCTAACGTACACTATTTTTTTTGGTGCAATTTCTAAAATTTTTGCAACTACATTTTTATGCATTCCATCTCTTGGTGGATCTGTAATAATTACATCAGGTTGTCCGTGTTTTTTAATAAAGTTATCATTAAAAACATCTTTCATATCACCTGCATAAAACTCAACGTTTTTAATGTTATTAAATTGTGCATTTAGTTTTGCATCTTCTATAGCTTCAGGAACAGATTCAACACCAATCACTTTTTTTGCATTTTTAGCAACAAATTGAGCGATAGTTCCAGTTCCGGTATAAAAGTCGTACACAACTTCATTGCCTGTTAAACCTGCAAAATTTCTAGTTATTTTGTACAATTCATATGCTTGTTTAGAATTGGTTTGATAAAAAGATTTTGGACCAATTTTAAATTTTAAACCTTCCATTTCTTCAAAAATATGATCTCTACCTTTAAAAAGTAGGATATTTTGATCATATAAAGTATCATTTCCTTTTCCGTTTATAACATATTGAAGTGATGTAATTTGAGGAAACTCATTAGCAAGCGCATTTAGCAATACTTCTCTTTTTTTGATATTTTCTTTAAAAAACTGAATAACTACCATAATTTCTCCAATAGAAGAAATTCTTAACATAATAGTTCTTAATAAACCAGACTGTTCTCTTGGGTTATAAAATTCTAAACCATTTTTAATTCCAAAATCTTTAATAAAATTACGGATTGCATTAGATGGATCTTCTTGTAAATGACATTTTTTTATATCTAAAATTTTATCCCACATTCCAGAAATATGAAATCCACAAGCATTTCTGTTATCAATTTCTTCGGTTGAATTTATTTCTTCTTGTGTTAACCATCGACTGTTTGAAAAAGAAAACTCCATTTTATTTCTGTAAAAAAAGATATTTTCGCAGCCAAGAATTGGTGTTATTTCAGGTAATTCTAAATGTCCAATTCTAATTAAGTTATTTTTTACTTCATTTTCTTTATAAGCAAGTTGATGCTCATATTTCATATTTTGCCATTTGCAACCGCCACAATGCTCAAAATGTTCACAAACAGGCTCCGTTCTTTTTTCTGAGTATTTGTGAAATTTAACTGCGGTACCTTCAAAATATGCTTTGCGTTTTTTGCCTGTTTTAACATCAACAATATCTCCTGGAACTGTATTTGTTAAAAAAATAACTCTACCATCTGGTGCTTTTGCAACAGTTTTACCTCTTGCACCGGCATCAACAACTTCAATGTGTTCAAAAATTGTTTGTGTTTTCTTTCTTGTCATTTTGCAAATGTAGCATTTTAGCATAAAAAAAGCATCCTAAAGGGATGCTTTTAAAAATGTTTAAGAATTCTTATTTTATGCTAGCCATATAAACTGCTAAAGCAGCAATTTCTTCACTAGTTAGGTCTTTCACAAAACCATCTAAATTAGCTTTCATAATTGCAACTTGACCTGGGTCAGTATCAACAATTGCAGGAGTTTCACCTTTTAAAAATGCTACAATATTTGCATTGTTTTTAGCATAAACTTTACTAATTTCTTTTATTGAAGGTCCAATAACTTTAGTGTCTGCTTGGTGACAAGTAGCACAAGTTTTTTCTGTAAAAAGTTTTTCACCCAAAACTAAATATTCTGCTGGTCCTTTTGCAGGTTCCGTAGCAACTTCTTTTACTTCTTCTACTGGAGTTTCAACTTCTTTTTTTAATTCGTCTTTCTTTTTTTCACCGCAACTTGCAAAAAATAGTGCAGCTAACCCTAAAACTAAAACTGATTTTTTCATTTTTTTTTGTTATAAATTATTCGACAAATTTATTGATTTAAATTAAACATAGTGTGATTTTTATGACAAAAAATATTTTGTGAGTTGAATTGTTAATTTTAAAGTTATTATTTAAAAATCATATTCACCGAAATTATTTTATTGATAAATTATTTGTAATTTGCAGTTTAAAATAGGATGATTTCTCTCCTTAAAATGAGGAATTGATAATTTTCAATTTTTAAAACTTATTTAATGATGGTTTCTGAACAAATTTCATCACAACAAGCAATTAATTTAGAAGACAAATACGGAGCACATAACTATCACCCTTTACCAGTAGTTTTAAGTAGAGGAGAAGGTGTGTATGTTTGGGATGTTGAAGGTAAACGATATTATGATTTTTTATCGGCGTATTCAGCTGTAAATCAAGGACATTGTCACCCAAAAATTATTGATGCATTGCAAAAACAAGCAACAACTTTAACTTTAACATCACGTGCTTTTTATAATGATGTATTGGGAAAATATGAAAAATATTTAACTCAATATTTTGGTTTTGATAAGGTTTTACCTATGAATACTGGTGCTGAAGCTGTTGAAACTGCTATAAAATTATGTAGAAAATATGCTTATGAACAAAAAAATATCCCTGAAAATGAAGCGCAAATAATTGTTTGTAAAAATAATTTTCATGGAAGAACAACTACCATTATTTCATTTTCTAATGATGAAGATGCGCGTAAAAACTTTGGACCATATACTGCAGGTTTTATAAAAATTGATTATGATAATTTAGATGCACTTGAAAATGCATTAAAATCAACAAAAAATATTGCCGGTTTTTTAGTTGAACCAATACAAGGTGAGGCAGGTGTTTACGTGCCTTCAAAAGGTTATTTGGCAAAAGCAAAAGCATTATGTGAAAAATATGATGTATTGTTTATTGCAGATGAAGTGCAAACAGGAATAGCACGTACAGGTAAATTGTTAGCTGTAAATCATGAAAATGTAGTTCCAGATATTTTAATTTTAGGAAAAGCTTTAAGCGGTGGTGTTTATCCGGTTTCCGCAGTTTTGGCAAATAATAATATTATGAATGTTATTAAACCAGGGCAACATGGTTCTACATTTGGAGGAAATCCATTGGCTTGTGCTGTGGCAATTGCTGCTTTAGAAGTAATACAAGATGAAAAATTAGCTGATAATGCTGAAAAATTAGGTCAATTGTTTAGAAGTGAAATTCAAAAAATAGTTGATTCGTTCGATTTAGTAAAATTAGTAAGAGGAAAAGGATTGTTGAATGCCATAATTATTAATGATACAGAAGATAGTACTACTGCATGGGATATTTGTATGAAATTAAGAGATAATGGTTTGTTAGCAAAACCTACACACGGAAATATTATTCGTTTTGCACCACCTTTGGTAATGAATGAAGAACAATTGTTAGATTGTGTTTCAATTATTAAGAAAACAATACAAGAGTTTTAACTCATAAAAAAAGCGGCTTTTAAGCCGCTTTTTTTATGATTAAGTATTTAATATTTAATCTCTTCCTCTTCTTTTAGTGCTTTTGCTATCAGAGCGTTTTCTACCAAATTTACTAAAATCTCCTCCACCAGCAGTTTTTCTATCTTTGCTTCTAGCTCTTCCACCACCACTTCTGGTTCTTCCGCTTCCCTCTGAGCTGTTTTCGCTTTTTTCTCTTCTTTTTCCTCTAGAACTTCCAGAACCACCTCTTCCTGAACGTTTTTTCTCAGTAATTTCAACATTTACATTTCTACCTTCAAAATCAACATCATTTTTTTGAAAAGCAGTAAGTGTTTCTTCTTGATAATTTTTATCTAATTCAAAAAATGAAAAAGTATCTAAAATTTCTATTTGACCAATTTCAATGTTTTTTGCAATACTTTGGTCATTAATTAATCCAATTAAACGTGCTGGATTTAATTTGTCTTTTCGTCCAATATTAATAAAGAAACGCGTCATATTTTCATCATCTCTACTTTTTCCTCTACTATCAGAAGAACGTTTCATATGCCCACTATCGTTTAAATCTGGAGCATTTTCATAATAGGTTAAAAAGGTATTGAATTCTAAAGAAACAAAACGTTTAATTAATTCTTCACGATCCATTCCTTCTAATTTTTCATAAATAGAAGGTAAGAAATCTGAAATTTCAGTTTCATTTATTTTTATATCATGTACTTTATCAATTAACTTTAATAATTGATTTTGACAAATTTCTTTTCCTGTTGGAATAGGAGTACTGATAAATTTTTTACCAATATTTCTTTCAATTGGGCTTAATTTTCCTTTTTCACGTGCGGTTACAATAGCAATTGAAATTCCTTCTTTTCCAGCTCTACCTGTTCTACCACTTCTGTGATTGTAACTTTCAATTTGATCTGGTAGTTTATGGTTTATTACGTGCGTTAAATCATTCACATCTAAACCTCTGGCAGCAACATCCGTAGCTACTAAAATTTGTAAATGTTTTTTTCTGAATTTTTCCATAACACTATCACGTTGGGCTTGAGATAAATCTCCGTGAAGTGCATCTGCATTGTATCCGTCTCTAATTAAATTATCAGCAACTTCTTGTGTTTCTCTTCTAGTTCTACAAAATATAATACTGTAAATATCCGGATTAACATCTGCAATTCTTTTTAAAGCATTGTATCTGTTTCTTTCTGAAACTACGTAATATTGATGTGAAACTTGATCTGAACTTTTATTTTTCTCACCTGAAGTAATTTCTACAGGTTTTGTCATATAATGACGTGCAATATCTTCAACTTCTCTTGGGAATGTTGCAGAAAAAAGTAATGTTTGTTTTGTTGCAGGAGTAGCTTCTAATATAGCATCCAATTCATCTTTGAATCCCATATTTAACATTTCATCAGCTTCATCTAAAACTACCCATTGTATTGAGTTTAAATCTAAAACTCTTCGCTTTATTAAATCAACAGTTCTGCCAGGAGTTCCAACAACAATTTGTACTCCTTTTTTAAGTTTTCTTATTTGATCTTCTATGCTTGATCCGCCATAAACCGCTAATACATTAACGCCATCACAATATTTAGAGAATTCTTCAATATTTTTAGCAATTTGAACTGCTAACTCACGTGTTGGTGATAAAATAATTGCTTGTGTGTTTTTGCTTTTAGCCTCAATTTGTTCTAAAATTGGCAAACTAAATGCTGCTGTTTTTCCCGTTCCTGTTTGTGCAAAAGCTTTTAAATCTACTTTTGAAGCTAGTACTTGTGGAATTGATTGTAATTGAATTGGTGTAGGATTTTCGTATCCTAAATCGGTTAAGGCTTTTAGCACATTTTGGCTAAGCCCTAATTCTTTAAATGTCGACATTCTGTTAAATTATTGATTTACAGATGCCCATCTATAAACCGGTTAAAAATCGTGCAAAGGTACGGCTAATTTTAATACCACCAACAAAATATTAATTTAATTCTAATTTTACTAATTCTGAATTTAATTTCTTGGAATCCAAATAAGTAAAGCCATTTTTTACAAGACCATCTTTACCAACTATAATAACTCTTGGGTAATAACTTGTTAAAAAAGAGTAGGCTGCACTTGTTTTTGGTAATTTATATTGTTGCTGAATATCCAACTTTTTTAAATGAGGTTCGGTTTTAATTTCTTTAAATGTGGTTTGCATATTAATACCAATAAATAAAATTGAAGGAAATTTATATTTAAGGTATTTTATTCTATTTACTAAATATTCGGTTGACATAAATTCAGTAGTCCAAAAATAAATCACTGCATTTTTATTTTTTATTACTTTATTAATATCTGTAATCTCATCATTGCTTGTTTGTATATCAAAACTAATTAATGGTTTGTTAGTTTCAACAGCTTTACTATCATTTACTAAATTTTTAACCTGAGTTTTGTATTCTTCATTGGTACATTTTTCTAAAAATAAGTTTAATGTTGGCTCATGGATAGTACAAGAAGATTCACTTTTTAAAAAATCATTTACAACAACCCGTTTTAAAAGCGTGTTTTTAAATTCAGGCAATTGTATATTATCATCAATAGCGTTTAAAATATTTATTGTTAAATTATTTTTAGTGCTATCTTTTTCAATTAATTGATAACTTAAGTTGTATAAATAGCTAACTACATAATTTTGATAAGGATAAAATGAAATTAAATCTTCTTCATTAAAGTTTATGTTGTTTCTAAATTTATAAAAATCATTATTTAAATCAGGAAACGTATCTAGATTTAAAGCCTTTTTGTGATAGTAAGGATAAATTTCTTTTAACCTATATAATGGAAAATTAATAGCCGATTCGGTAAGTTTTTGGAATCCTTCAGAAATATTTTCTTCAGTTGATGAAAATTCATTAAAAATTGATTGTCTTTCTAATAATAATGAATCAATTTTTTTTGAAAATGCGACTTCATTTAAGCTAAAATATTGATACATGGCTCTTTCTTCTTTTTCATTTTGTAAAAATAAGTTGATTAAAAACTCATTTTTACTGCTACCATCTCCACTAAAAACTATGGATTCATCAAAATCCCAAGAATTTAAACGAATTAAAATACTATCTGTAGGTTCAATATAAATATACTGAAATTCTATACCATGTTTAAAAGTATAAAGCCCTTCATTTAAGTTTTTATAATTTGCAATAAATCTATTTTTATTATCAAGCTGAAGTGTATCAATAATTTTATCATCTTTTAAAAGAACAACAAAACTATCTTTTGGATTTATAATTTCACCTCCAAAATAGGTTAAATAATCTTTGTTGTTAGTTGTATTACAACTAATTAAAAGTAAAATTGCTATAATGTGAATTGAATATTTCATTGAGATTGAATTGAAACAAAAATACATACATATTCTTTTTTTACTTGTTAATATGCTGTTAAATAACAAGAAAATTCACAAAATTAACTTTTGATTATGCAATTTTTAGTAAATCTAATTTAGTACTTTTGCAAAAATTTAAAAATAAATACACAACATGCTTTCAGTATCAAATTTGTCAGTTCAATTCGGTAAACGAATTTTGTTTGACGACGTTAATACAAAATTCACTATAGGTAATTGCTACGGTATAATTGGAGCCAACGGTTCAGGAAAATCAACATTCTTAAAAATTCTTTCAGGAGAAATTGATCCAACCTCAGGTCATGTAAATCTAGATCCAGGAAAACGTATGTCTGTACTTTCTCAAAATCACTTTGCTTTTGATGAATTTCCAGTTTTAGATACCGTTATGATGGGGAATAAAAAATTATATGATCTTAAAAATGAAATGGATGCTATATATGCAAAGCCAGATTTTTCTGAAGAAGATGGTATAAAAGCAGGAGAATTAGGTGTTGAATTTGAAGAGATGAATGGTTGGAATGCAGAGAGTAATGCAGCTAGTTTATTGTCTTCTTTAGGCATTAAAGAAGATATGCATTATATGTTAATGAGTGAAATTGAAGGGAAAGATAAAGTGCGTATTTTATTAGCGCAGGCATTATTTGGAAATCCTGATGTGCTAATTATGGATGAGCCTACCAACGATTTAGATTTTGAAACTATAGGTTGGTTAGAGAATTTTTTAGCAAATTATGAAAACACCGTTATTGTTGTTTCGCATGACCGTCACTTTTTAGATGCTGTTTGTACACATATTTCTGATATTGATTTTGGTAAAATAAATCATTATTCTGGAAACTACACATTTTGGTACGAGTCAAGTCAATTAGCTGCAAAACAACGTGCGCAACAAAGTAAAAAAGCTGAAGATAAAAAGAAAGAGTTAGAAGAATTTATTCGTCGTTTTTCTGCAAATGTTGCTAAATCTAAACAAGCAACCAGTCGTAAAAAAATGATTGAAAAATTAAATATTGATGAAATAAAACCTTCAAGTAGAAGATATCCTGCAATTATTTTTGAAAGAGAAAGAGAAGCTGGTGACCAAATTTTAAATGTTGAACACTTATCAAAATCAACAGAAGAAGAAGTGTTATTTAATGATATTAGCTTTAACTTAAATAAAGGAGATAAGGTTGCTTTAATTTCAAGAAACTCAAGAGCAGTTACAGCTTTTTATGAAATTTTAAATGGACATGATAAAGCTGATAAAGGTAAATTTCAATGGGGTGTAACTACAACACAATCATATTTGCCACTTGATAATTCAGAGTTTTTTAAAGATTCTAATTTAAATTTAGTAGATTGGTTACGTCAATATGCAAAAACTGAAGAGGAGCGTGAAGAAGTTTTTTTAAGAGGATTTTTAGGTAAAATGATTTTTAGTGGAGAAGAAGCGTTAAAAAAATGTAATGTGCTTTCGGGAGGTGAAAAAGTAAGATGTATGTTGTCTAGAATGATGATGATTAGAGCCAATGTTTTAATGTTAGACGAACCAACAAACCATTTAGATTTAGAGTCTATTCAGGCATTTAATAATTCATTAAGTAATTTTAAAGGAACCGTAATTTTTACAACTCATGACCACGAATTTGCACATACAGTTGCAAACAGAATTATAGAAATTACACCAAAAGGTGTTATTGATAGGTATTCAACTTTTGATGAGTATTTAGACGACCCTAAAATTAAAGATTTAAGAAATCAATTATATTCATAATAAAAAAGGGAGCAATTTGCTCCCTTTTTTATTGGTTTTTCATCATTCCTTTTCTTCGGCCATATTCTTGTAACATTCGTCTATTAAAATCTTTTTCAGCTTTTTGAAGTAGTATTATTTTTTTAGCCGAAATTATTTTAGATAATTCTTTTTGCATTTTTATTTTTTGAGTTACAATTTCTTGTTCCATTTGTAACGAATTATTGAGGTATTTTTCAGCATCATTATCAGAAAGTGCTTCCAAGTTTCCATTTTTTAATAATTTCTTGTCTAAATTATTTTCAAGTTCAAATTTTAATTCATGAATTTTATCAGAATATAAATTATATACTGGCCAAAATTTTTCAGCCTCTTTAGGTGTTAAGCTTAAGGCATTTGTAATGTACGATGATTTTAATAGGTAAATTTTTTGCCTAAATTGTTGTGCAAATATTGAATTTGTTGAAACAATAAGTAAAATTATTATTATAAGTTTTTTAAACATTGGTATATTTTTAATTTTCAATAAGTAAATTTTCAATATTTTGAGAGTCTAAATAATTTAATAAATCTTCATTTGAAATACTGTTATTATTTAGGCTATTGTCTACTTCAAAATCAGGAAAAGCTAAAGATAATGTTACAGAGTTTACCTCAATTAATCCATTTTGAATAAGTTGTTCAATTTCAGATGTTTCTAAAGAGTCAAAAGTAATTTCTGAACCTTTATTTGATGGGGTCAATATAAAAATAAGTGCTAATGATGCAGCAATAGCAAAAGAGGCAGCATATTTAAACGTATTTTTTCTAAAAGAAATAACTTTTTGTTTTTTATTGAGTTTTGTAAAAACACGATCTTCTAAATTTTCAAAATAATTTTCTGGTATTGAATTATTTTTATTTTCAAGTAATTCTGATTTCAATTTAGTAAGTACCACATCTTCAGTGTTTTCAAAATAATTATCAGGAACTTTAAAATTTTCTGATTTTTTAATATTAACTAATTTTTTTTCGGAAATAGCTGCAAAAACGCCATCTTCAATAGTTTGAAAATAATTTTCGGATACTTGAAAACCTGTATCTTTTTTGATACTACTTAAAGTTGGTGCAATTTTATGTAGTTTTTTTGTTTTCATTTTAATATTAAGACAAACTTTTTGAATAATGGTTTAATGCGATTTTAAATATTCTTCAATTTTATTTACAGCATGAAAATAAGATGATTTTAATGCGCCTACCGATGTTTCTAATATTTCAGACATTTCTGTATATTTCATTTCGTCAAAATATTTCATATTAAATACCAGTTGTTGCTTGTGTGGCAATGTTACAATAGCTTTTTGTAAAAGTAGTTGTATTTCGTCTCCGGTAAAATCATTTTCAAATTGCAAGTTATTAGCCATTTCAATTTGTAAATCACTTAATTCAATGTTTCTTTTTTTTGCTTTTTGATTGATAAAAGTTATCGCCTCATTTGTAGCAATTCTGTACATCCACGAATATAATTTGCTATCTTCATTAAATGCATGAATATTTTTAAAAACCTTTATAAAAGTGTTTTGTAATACATCATCAGTATCATCATGTGATAATACAATTTTACGAATATGCCAATATAATCGTTTTTTGTATAAACCCATAAGTTCTCTAAAAGCTTCTTCTTGTCTTTTAGGGTTTTTCAGATTTTCTACTAATATTTTTTCGTTAATCACCTACTAATAGTTTATTATTAGACTGTTAAAACTAGTAAAGGTTTAATGAAAAAGAAATTATTTAAGTTTGGCAAATTTTCTTCTAGAATAACCAAATAGTCTTTCTTCAATAATTATTTCTGCAATTCCTTTTGGAAGCATTTCTTCCCATCCATGTTCACCTTTGGCTATCATTTCTAATACAGTTTTAGAAAATACATCTAAAATTTCAGGATTGTAATCTTTAATATCTACAACACGTCCATTGTATTTAAAGAATTTATATAATTCTTTCATACGTGGATGCACTTTTAAATTTTCACTGGTTCTAATTTCACCAGTTCGTTGATCTTTTAGAGGGTATAGGTAAACTTTTAAATCTTTAAAAAACAGTTTTCCAAATGCTTCTAATATTCCTCCACTTAAATTTCTATAATATTTTTCATCAAAAATTTGAACAAAACTAGAAACACCCATTGCTAAACCAATACGTGCTTTTGTAAATTCTGAAAAATATTCTACCAATTTGTAATATTCTTGGAAATTAGTAATCATTACATTTTGATGCAATGAGCATAATAATTCAGCACGTTCTAAAAAGTCTCTTTCATCAATTTCTCCTTCAGCACTTAGGTTGGTAAGCGTTATTTCAAAAATTATTTTTGTATTATCTTTTTCAACTCTACTTTCTTTTAAAAATAGTTTTTCGGCTGAGTTAAACATATCCATGTTTACTTTTGTTACCGGTCTAAAACTACCTCTTAATGCCAATATATTTGCTTTATATAATTGTTGTGCAGGTAATAAATTATTACCATCAGGTCCAAACATTACGGCATTTGTCATGCCATTTTTAACCAATAATAAACTCATTAATCGGTTATCAACATATGAAAATCGAGGTCCCGAAAAATTAATCATATCAATTTCAATCTGCACTTTATGTAAATTATCATAAAGCGATTTTAAAAGTTCTTTAGGTTTATCATTTAAATAATATGCACCATAAATTAAGTTAACACCAAGAATACCAAGTGTTTCTTGTTGAAGTTTGGCATCAGTTTCTTTAAATCTGATATGAAGTATAATTTCATTATATTCTTCTAAAGGATCAAGTTGAAATTTAATTCCAACCCAACCATGTCCTTTAAATTTTCTTGCAAAATCTATAGTTGTTACAGTATTTGCGTATGAAAAGAAAATTTTTCCTGGGTGGTGTTTTCTGTTTAACCTGTCTTCAGTTAATTCAATTTCATGCGAAAGCATTTTTTTAAGTCTAATTTCAGTTACATATCTTCCGTCTTCTTCAATACCATAAATAGAGTCGGAAAAATCTTTATCATAAGCGCTCATTGCTTTTGCAATAGTTCCTGAAGCACCACCAGCTCTAAAAAAATGACGAACAGTTTCTTGACCAGCACCAATTTCAGAAAAGGTACCATAAATGAATTTATTTAAATTTATTTTTAGTGCTTTGTCTTTACTTGAAGGAATTTCGTTATAAATAACATCACCTTTTAACTGTAACGGCATATGATTTTTTTTAGTTTGATGCAAAATTAATAAAAAATGAGAGTTACAAGCTTAATTTTTCTGAAAATAAAAAGGGCTAACAATATTGTTAGCCCTTTTTAAAACAATGAATTTAATTAATTTACATGTTTTTTAATTCTGCGACAAGTTTAGTTAATGCTGCTTTTGCATCACCAAATAACATTGATGTTTTTTGATTATAAAATAATTCATTTTCTATTCCTGCATAACCAGGTTTCATACTTCGCTTATTTACAATTATATGTTTTGCATTTTCAACATCTAAAATTGGCATTCCGTAAATTGGACTTGAAGGATCGTTATGGGCTGCTGGATTTACAACATCGTTCGCTCCAACAACAAAGACTACATCCGTGCTTTTAAATTCAGGATTAATGTCCTCCATTTCTACCAATTTATCATAATCAACATTGGTTTCTGCCAATAAAACATTCATATGACCAGGCATACGACCTGCAACTGGATGAATTGCATATTTTACTTCAATTCCTTTGCTATCTAAAAGTTGTTCTAATTCATGAATTATATGTTGTGCTTGAGCAACGGCTAAACCATAGCCAGGTACAATAATTACTTTTCTTGAATAATTCATTAAGATGGCTACATCACTTGCAGAAGCTTCTTTTATACTTCCTTCAATAGTGCCTCCAGCACCTGGAGTACTACTACTTTCACCAAAAGCTCCAAAAATAACGTTGGATAAAGGTCTATTCATAGCATTACACATAGCAAGTGTTAAAATGGTACCTGCTGATCCAACTAGGATACCTCCAGTTAACATTACCATATTTCCGTATAAAAAACCACCAAATGCAGCCGCTAATCCTGTAAATGAATTCAATAAAGAAATAACAACAGGCATATCTGCACCTCCAATTGGTAAAACAAATAACACTCCATAGGCTAATGCTGCAAAAAATAACGCATATAAAAACAGAGAACTATCAGAACCACTAAATACAATGTATGCACCAAATCCTATTATACCTAATAGGAAAATATTATTTATAATGTTGTATTGTGGCAATCTTAAAGGTTTATTTAATGTTCCATTTAATTTTGCCCAGGCAATCATACTACCAGAAAAAGAAACACTTCCAATAATCATTCCTGCAATAATTGTTAAAATTGAAAGTTGATCGCCAATGTAATGATGGAATTCAATTAAGCCAATTAAAGCGGCACTTGCACCACCCATACCATTAAATAGAGAAACTAGTTCAGGCATTTTGGTCATTCCTACTTTTTTAGCAACCATCCAACCAATGACTGTTCCAATCAATATGGCTATTGCAATTAAAATATAAATTATGTTAGCTACTTCACCTTGGTATAAAAAAATTGTACCAAAAATTGCAGCTGTCATACCAGCTGCAGCAATTAAATTTCCTCTTCTTGCGGTTTCAGGATGTCCAAGCATTTTTAATCCTAAAATATAGGTGACTGATGCTATTAAGTAAATAAATTCGAGACTAAATATATATTCCATTATTTTTTCTTTTTAAACATTTCTAACATGCGGTCGGTTACAACAAATCCACCAACTACGTTTAAAGTACCAAGTAATACAGCCACAAAACCCAGAGATAATGCAAGAATATTATCTGGTTCAGCGCCTAACATTACTAAAATTGCACCAATAATTACAACTCCGTGTATTGCGTTTGCCCCAGACATTAATGGTGTATGCAATACTGCAGGAACATGGCCAATTATTTCAACTCCAACAAATATCATTAATATAACTATGTATATCATTTGGAGGTTATTGCTAATAAAATCTATAAATTCTGTCATTTTTTATTCAGTTTTACCGTTTTTTCTAATTATTCCATCTTTAACAATTAAAGTTTCGTCTGTTATTTCTTCTTCTAAATCCCACTTAAATTTATTTTCTTCAGTTAAATGTTTTATAAAATTTAACATATTTTTACCGTATAAATCACTTGCATTTGTAGAAACGCTTTCAGGAGAAATGGTTGTTCCAATAATTTTTACTCCGTGTTCAATTACTGTTTTGTTTAATTTGCTTAATTCACAATTACCTCCTTGAGCTGCAGCTAAATCAATAATTACAGCACCATTTTTCATTTGCTTAATTTGGTCTTCGGTAATTAAAATTGGAGATTTTCTTCCTGGAACCATTGCTGTAGTGATAACTAAATCAGCTTGAAATAAAGATTTGTTAACTGCTTCTTTTTGTCTTCTAATATAATCTTCAGAAGCTGCTTTGGCATAACCACCTTCAGCTTTTTCTTCGCCAGTATTATCAACGGTTATAAATTTAGCACCTAAAGATTCCGTTTGTTCTTTTGTTTCTAATCTAATATCGGTTGCTTCAACAACAGCACCTAAGCGTTTTGCAGTGGCTATTGCTTGTAAACCTGCAACTCCAACACCATAAATTAAAACTCTTGAAGGTGTTATTGTTCCTGCTGCGGTCATCATTAAAGGGAATATTTTTGTCATTTCATAAGCACCTAAAATAACAGCTTTATAGCCAGCTAGGTTACTTTGTGAACTTAAAACATCCATATCTTGTGCTCGAGAAATACGTGGCATTGCATCCATAGAAAATGCTGTAGCACCTTTTTCTGCGATAGCTTTTATTAGTTCAGGATGTGATTTATGAAATAATTGACTCATTAAAATATGAGAATCATCAACCAGTTTTAAATCTTCTTCATCAAAAGGATTTATTTTAACTAAAACTTGCGCTTCTTTAAATACTACGCCTCTTTTTTCAACAACTGCTCCAATTTTTTCATAGTCTGAATTTTTGAAAGATGAAGTTGAACCAGCGTCATCTTCAACAATTACTTCAAAACCTTTTTCTATAAGTTGTTTTGCAATTGAAGGCGAAATACATACTCGTCTTTCTCCTTTTTGAGTTTCTTTTAATATTCCTATTTTCATTTAATTAAGTTTTTATTAAAATGTTTATTAAACATTAATTTGTTGTTATTTTATAAAAATAAAAACCAGCCAAAAGCTAGTTTTAAATTAAGTTTTATAAAATAAAATGCATAAAAAAAATATTATAAAAGTTGATTAAGGTTGTTAAAAATAACTTCATTATTATAATAAATTTGATAGTAAGTAAATATATAAACTTAATAATTTATAAAAGTTGATAAAAATCACATTTTTGATGGATTATTAATAATCAATAACATAATTGCGAATTGTGTAATAATTGTTGCTAAAAAAGAATTGAAAAAATAAATATTTCATTAATATTTTTTTAAAAGCAGTTTAGTAAGTTTTAAATATTCATGTATTTTTATAAAAAATTTAATTTGAAAATCACATTTTTAGGTACAGGAACTTCACAAGGCATTCCAGTTATTGGTAGTTCGCATCCAGTTTGTTTGTCTGAAGATAAACGAGATAAACGTTTGCGTGTTTCAATTTTAATAGAATGGGAAAACTATGCTTATGTTATTGATTGCGGACCAGATTTTAGATATCAAATGTTACGTGCCAATGTTACCAGAATAAATGGCGTATTATTTACACATGAACATGCAGATCATACCGCTGGATTAGATGATTTGAGGCCTTTTAGCTTTCAATTAGGAAGTGTGCCAATTTATGCTCAAAAAAGAGTGATGGATAATTTAGCCTTTAGGTTTGATTATATTTTTAACGATGAAAATAAATATCCTGGTGCACCAAGTGTTCAGCAAAATGTTATTGATAATCAAGAGTTTAAATTAAATAATTTATCAGTTTTACCTATTCAAATAAATCACGGAAAATTAAAAATAGTTGGCTATAGGTTTAACAATATTGCATATTTAACCGATGTAAAAACTATTGATGCATCTGAAAAAGAAAAACTTAAAAATTTAAATATTTTAATAATTAATGCCATTCGGTTTAAGCCACATCATTCTCATTTAAATTTAGAAGAAGCTTTAGATTTAATTAATGAATTACAACCAAAAAAAACATATTTAACGCATATTAGTCATCATTTAGGTTTTCATGCCGAAATAGAAAAAATATTACCAGAAAATGTGTTTATAGCTTATGATGAATTAGTGTTGGAAATTAATTAAGCAGTATTTTTTTTAGCAATCATTAAAAAAACAGGATACTTTTTATCCGTTTCTTTATTTTCTATTGTATATGGAATGGAATAGTGTACAATTTCAAAACCAGCATTTTTAAGTATTGTTTCAAGATTATTTTTGTTAAAACCAAAATGTCCATCAAAATTTTGCTCTTTTGGATGAAACGATCCATCTTCTTCATCTAAATCAGCAATACATAAATAACCATTTGTATTTAGTAATGAGTGAAATATATTTGAAATTTGCTCAATATTGTTAATATGATGAAGTGTCATTAAGGTAAAAATAACATCGGTTTTTTCTATTTTTGAAGGAGTTTTTATTAAATCAATCAATAAAGGTTTAAAGTTTTTAATTTGTTGATTTTCAATTTTTTCTTTTAAAACATTTATCATTCCTTCAGATGAATCTACAAGCGTAATTGTTTTAAAAGCATCTTTTAAAGCAAAACTTAACAAACCCGTTCCGCAACCAAATTCTAAAGCATTCATTTGATTTGTAGGTTTTATATAATTTACAATTTTAGTTGCAATTAATTTGGCTCTTGTGCTTTTTTCAACATCTTTATCCCAATCTTTAGCTTTTTTATCAAAGTGTGTAGTGCTCATTTTTTTAATTTATTTTGGAGTTGATGCCATATAAAAAGTTATGGTACCGCCATTTTTAATTGCGTTGTAATTTAATAAGTAGTTGTTTATACTTTTTCCATTTACTTCTATTTTTTTTACAAATACATTTTTACTACTTTGATTAACTGTATTTATAAAAATTGTTTTACCATTTTCTAAATTAATTTGTGCGTTTTTTATCATTGGACTTCCAATTGCGTAATCATTTGAAGCAGGCGTTACAGGATAAAACCCTAATGCACTAAAAACATACCAAGCGCTCATTTGCCCCGCATCATCATTTCCACACAAACCATCTTCACCATTACTATACATAGTATTCATAATCATTCTAACGCGTTCTTGAGTTTTATACGGATGATTTGTCCAATTATATAAATACGGAATATGATGTCCTGGTTCATTACCATGAACATAATTTCCTATAATTCCATCGCGTGTAATATCTTCGTTTTTTTCTATGTATTTATCTTCTATTTCTGTGTTAAAAATATAATCTAAATGATTTGAGAATTTATCTTTTCCGCCCATCATTGCAATCATATTATCTATTTCATGAGGAACATAAAGTCCATAATTTAAAGCGTTTCCTTCAATAAAACCTTGTCCGTGTGTATCAATTGGATCAAAATCTTTTCGCCAAGTTCCATCGCTTAATTTTGGTCGCATATATCCAATACCTTTATCATATACATTTTTATAATTTTTAGAACGATTTAAAAATGTATTAAAAACTGTTTCATTTTTAGCTTTTTTTGCAATTTGTGCTATACACCAATCATCAAAAGCATATTCTAAAGTTTTAGAAACGGAAGAAGAACTTTTATCTTCAGGAACAAAACCCAGATTTATATAGTCACCAATTCCATCAAAATAGCTAACATTTGCTGTGTTTTCACAAGCTTTTAATGCTTGGTTTAAATCTACATTTGTAGTTTCTTTTGCAATAGCATCTGCAATTACAGTTACAGAATGGTAGCCAACCATACACCAGTTTTCATTGGCATAATGACTCCAAATAGGTAACATTTTATGTACGCTTTGGTTGTGATGTGCAACCATAGATTTTACCATGTCGTTATTTCTTGCTGGTTGAATGATATTAAACAATGGATGTAATGCTCTGTAAGTATCCCAAAGTGAAAAAATAGTGTAATTGGTAAAGCCTTCTGATTGATGAATATTTTGATCTAAACCTCTGTAAGCGCCATCAACATCTTCATAAATAATAGGACTTAACATAGTGTGATATAATGCTGTGTAAAATGTTTCTTTTTCAGCTTTAGTTTCAGTTTCTACAACAATTTTATTTAATTCGTCGTTCCATTTTTGTTGGGTTTCAAGTTTTGTTTTATTAAAATCCCAATGTGGAATTTCAGCATCCAAGTTTTTTAAAGCTCCAGCAGCACTTGTGTTTGAAAGTGCAAATTTTATTTTTATTTGTTCATTTTCTACAGTATCAAAATTAAAATAAGCTCTTATATTTTTTCCAGCCATTTCTGGAAAGTTTTCTTCTTCATTAAAGCGTCTGTAAAAGCCGTTGTATTGTACATTGTCGTATTTTTTGTGTCCATAGCTTTTAAAAGGTTTTGAAAACTGCATAGCAAAAAACACTTTTTTTGTTCGCGCCCAACCATTTGTTTGTCTGTAACCAGTTATTAATGAGTCGTTTTCAACTCGAACAAACGTCCAAACATTTTTATCTTCATAATTATAAATGTTTGAAATTAAATCTAAAATTATATGAGAATCTTCTGATTTTGGAAATGTGTATTGGTGAAAACCAACTCTATCTGAAGCCGTTAATTCTGCTAAAATATTGTAATCATCTAGTTCAACTTTATAAAAACCAGGTTCGGCAAATTCATTTTTGTGTAAAAACTGCGAATGATAACCACTTTGTGGAATATTAGCATTACCAGGTTCTAAATTCAATTTTCCAGTTGTTGGCATTATTAAAAAATCGCCTAAATCTGAATGTCCTGTTCCGCTAAAATGTGTATGACTAAATCCAAAAATTGTAGAATCATCATATTGATAACCAGCACAATATTTGTAAGTGTCAGGATTGTATTTTCCATCAATAAACATAGGTTGTTGATTGGTTTCTGGACTTAATTGAACCATTCCAAATGGAGTTGTTGCGCCAGGAAAAGTGTGTCCCATATTTTTAGTTCCAATAAACGGATTTACAAACTGAATAAGGTTTTTATGTTTTATGGAGTCTTTTAAAGTCATAAAATTTTTAGTGTTGTTTGCGTACACGCAAGTTATAAACAATGTTATGTAAATGTTTACTAAGTTTTTCATATTATTCAATTATAAGTTGATATTTTTCTAATAAACCAGCCAAACCATCTCTAGAAAATTTGGCATTTTTTACATTATTATTTTCTGGGTTAATAGAGTAGTGGCGAGAAGTAGTGAAATCTACTTTCATAAGATTAGATTTTTCGAAAACGGCTAATTTTAAATCACAGTTATCAAAAATAGAGTTTGTTAAATCAGTTTCAACAAAATCGGTTTCATTTAAATGGCAGTTTTTAAAAGAGGTGTTTTTTAATTTTAACTTATAAAACGAAGCTAAATTTAATTGACATTCTGTAAACTTTAACTCAAGTAAAAAGGGATCACACTCGCTAAAATTCAATCCAACTAATTTGCAATTTTCAAAATGTACATTTTTAAATGCTGTATTTTTAATTTTAGATAAGCTTAAGTTACAGTTAATAAGATGACATTCAATAAACTGATTATTAGATAAATGAATTCCTGAAAAATTACAATTTAAAAAAGTGCAATTATCATAATCTGCTGTTTCAAAAGGTGTATTGGTATAATTTTTACCTTTAAATTCTTTGCTTTCAATGTATGGTTGATTCATATAGTAAATTTAAACATTTTAATTTTCGACAATCTATTTTGTATATTTTTTTTTACAAAATATTAAATGAATGAATATTTATTCATAAATTTGCAAATCAAAAAATATAAAATGGCACGTAAAATTGATGAAGATAAAATTCTTCGAATTAAAGAAGCTACCAAGCAAGTAATCGTAGAAAAAGGTATTGAAGCAACTACCATAGCTATGATTGCAAAAAAAGCGAATGTAAGTGGAGGCTACCTATATAGAACATACGCTGGAAAACAAGATTTGATAAATGAATTGTATTTTGATAAAGTAAACTCATTATTTAAAGAATTAGAATTTTTGTTAGCACTTAATCAAACAAGTGTAAAACCACTGATTGAGTCGTTTATACAAAACAGGGTAATTTATTTTTTAAATGAGCCAATTGCTTCTAAATTTTTTTATCAATTATTGCATAATGATAATTTTTTAACAACAGATGAAATTAAAACCGCTAATTTAAAATTAATGGAACGCATTAAAAAAATAGGAATTGAAGCAGGTGAAATTTCATCAACAATTACAACATATCAATTGCATTATCACATTTTAGTTTATCCGGTAGATTATATAAATTTTACACGTAAAAATATATTTGGTGAGCACGAAGTAACTATTAATGATGTGAAAAGTATTACAGAAAATATTTTAAAAATTTTAAAATAAATGAAAACAATTATAAATTTTAGTTCAATAAAATTAAGTAACAAACCTATAAAATTATTACTGTTGTTAGGTTTTATTACAACAGTAACAAATGCTCAAGACTTAACTTTAAAAGAAGCATATAATTTAATGTTATCTAACAATGGCGAAGCCAAAGCTTCCAGTTTTGAATTAAAAGCTATGGAGGAAGAACATAAAGCAACGAAAGGACTTAGATTACCTACAGTAGGTGTATCAGGGACTTATTTACATTTAGATGAAGATATTGCAGTTGATTTAAATACACAAAGAAATATGGTGGGAGGTTTATTAAGCATTCCCAATCCAGCAACAGTTTTAGGAGATTGGAATTTTACCTTACAGGAAAAAAACTTGGGGTTTGCAACTGCTGATTTTTCTATGCCAATTTTTGCTGGAGGAAAAATTAATGCAGCCAGCAAAGCTTCAGAAATAAAATTAGAGTTAACAGAAACAAAACATCAAATTAAAGAAAATGAGTTAACCATCAATTTAATCAACTACTTTTTTAAACTAAAATTAGCAAAAGAAGCCGTTCAACTTAGGCAAGAAGTATACAATGTTATTTTATTACATAACATCCAGGCAACTAAGTTTTTTGAAAATGGATTAATTCCAGAAGTAGAAACATTAAATGCAAAAGTGGCATTATCTAATGCTAAAAGAGAATTACTAGCCGCAAAAAAAGATGAAGCATTAGCAATTACAGCTGTACAAAATTTAATTGGTTTAAATTCTATTGAAGGAATAGCAACCACATTTAAAGAACCAACAATTGTAAAACCATTAAAAGAATTTCAAGATGATATGTTAACTGAAAATAACCAGTTAAAAACTATTGAAAAAAATCATGAATTAGCAGAAGTTGGTGTAAAAGTTGAAAACAGTGATTATTTTCCGAAAGTTGGTGTTATGGGAAAGTACATACTTTGGAAAGATAATTTGCCACTAGTTGATACCAAATGGTTTGTTGGAGTAGGTGTTGAGTGGGAATTATTTAACGGTTTTCAAAGAGAACATAAAATTAAAGCATCAAAATATAAAATTGAACAAGTTGAAGAATTTGATAAGCAAGCAAGATTAAATTTAACAACTTATACAGAAAAATTGTACAATACAATGCAAAAAGAATTAGAACAATATGAAAGTTTAAATGCCGATGAAGCTTTGGCTAAAAAATTAAAATTTATGCGTACACGTGCTTTTGAAGAAGGCACAGGGACTTCTTTAGAAGTGGTTGACGCTACTTTAAAACTATCAGAAATACAATTACATAAAATAAAAGCCTTGTTTGAGTATAATGTAGCTTATGGTGAGTTAATGGTACTTACAGGTAAAACAGCATCTTTCTTAAATCAAAATTAAAATTAAAATGAGAAATCCAAAATTTATAAAATCATTAATTAGCATTGTAATTATTGCCATCTTAGTATTATCGGGTGTTTGGTTTATTTCTAAACCAAAAGCACTTGTTTTACAAGGTAGAATTGAAGCTAAAGAAATTTATTTATCTGCTAAAATACCTACCAGAATTAATTCTTTTCAAGTAAAAGAAGGTGAAAGTGTTGTAAAAGGACAATTATTAGCAACGCTAACAAGTCCAGAAATTATGGCTAAAGAACAACAAGCTTTGGCTTTAAGAGAAGCAGCAAATGCTCAAAAAAATAAAGCAACTAACGGTGCGCGTGTAGAAGAAATAAGAGCTGCAAAAAGTGTGTATGAAAAAGCAACTGCAGCTGCCAATGTTATGAAAAAAACCTTTGCACGTATGGAAAACTTATTTAAAGATGGCGTTATATCTGAACAACAGCGTGATGAAGTTTTTGCTAAAAAAGAAGTAGCTATTAAAGATCAAGAGGCTGCGTTAAGTATGTATCAAATGGCAATGAAAGGAGCTAGAAACGAAGATATTGATGCTGCAACAGCCTTAGTGAAACAAGCAGATGGAGCTTTGTCTGAGTTGGAAGGTTATAAAAATGAACGAAATATTGTTTCGCCAATAGATGCTGAAGTTCTTAATTTTTTACCTGAAGAAGGTGAATTAATTGGAGCCGGTTATCCTGTTGTTCATTTGGTAGATTTAGCAAATAGTTATGCGGTTTTAAATATTAAAGAAACAAGTTTATCTAACTTTAAAAAAGATGCAATTTTTGAAGCAACCATTCCTGCTTTAGATAACAAAAAAGTAAAATTTAGAATTTATTATATAGCTGCTTTAGCTGATTACGCAACTTGGAACGCTACTAAAGCAACTGGAGATTTTGATGTAAGAACTTTTGAAATTAAAGCTGTTCCTGTTTCAAAAGAAGTAGATTTAAGACCAGGAATGAGTATTTTAATTGATTATTCTCAATTTGATGAGTAAACTAAAACCATCTTTACGAATTGCAAAACGAGAAGTGGCATTGTTATTTAATAGTAGCTCTACTTTTGTTTTTGCAATTGTACTTCCGTTTGTTTCAATATTGTTTTTTAATACGCTGTTAAGTGAAGGTGTAGCGCGGAATTTACCTATTGCCGTAGTAGATTTAGATCATACTGCAATTTCAAGAAATGTAATTGCACAATTAGATGCAGCACCGGAAATTGAAGTAAATTACTTTCCTTTAAATCAACAAAAAGGTGAAGAATTGGTGCGGTTGGGAAAAGTGTATGGTGTAATAACAATTCCTCAAAATTTTGAAGCAGATTTAAAAAGTGGTAAACAAGTACATATTATCAATCAATATAACAGTAATTTATTGTTGCCAGGAGGATTAGAATATAAAGCGTTTAGAAAAGTTATTGGAACTATTTCAGCAGGTATTAATATTGAAAAACAACGTAAACAAGGAGTGTCAATACAACAAGCAAAGGTTAATTATCAACCAATTGTTTCAAACAATCATGTATTGTCAAATCCGTATACAAATTATTCGTACTACTTAAATACAGGTTTTTTGGCAATGTTTTTCCAAATATTTGTAATGTTAACAACCATTTATTGTTTTGGAGCAGATTTAAAGTATAGTAAAGGAAATAAATTATTAAATATTACGGAAGGAAATTTATCAGCCATAATTATAGGAAAAGTATTGCCTTATACTGTTTGGTTTTTATTAGTTGGTATTATGACGCTTTTCAGTATGTATGTTTGGCAAGATTTTCCATTTTTTGGAAATAAATTAGCTGTTTTAGTTGGATTGTTGTTATTAATTATTGCAAATCAATCATACGCATTATTTTTTATTGCTGTAAGTAGCAGTTTTAGAGAAGCTTTAACTATAGGATCAGGTTTTGCAGCTGTTAGTTTGTCATTTTCAGGAATAACCTTTCCAATTTTTGGAATGCCAAAAGTATTGCAATGGTTGAGTCAAATTTTTCCGTTTACACATTTTTTTGAATTATTATTAGATCAATCTCAACGAGGATTTCCAGTATTTTATTCATTAAAACCGCTTATTATTTTAGTGGTTTTGTGTATTGTGCCAGTTTCATTAGGTTGGTTTAAATTAAAAAGATTGTTTTCAAAAGGAGTATTTAATCATAATATTTAAAAATGAAAAATTTATTCAAATTATATTATAAAGCAAAAATCTCTTTCTGGAATACATTTTCAACGGAGTGGAAGTCTATTAAATCTGATAAAGCAGTTATAAGCACATTTCTTTCTGTAACTATTATTATTTTAGTTGTTTACACGTATATATATTCAAATCAAGTAGTTAAAGAAGTTCCGGTAGCAATTGTTAATCAGGATGCTACAAAAATGAGTAGAGATTATATTGCTATGTTAGATGCTACTGAAGGTACAAAAGCAATTTCAACCTATACAGATTTACAAGAAGCTAAAAGAGCCTATTATTCAAAAAATGTTCAGGGAATTGTAATTATTCCAAAAGATTTTGAAAAAAATATAAGAAGTGGTAAACAAGTTGTAATTACAACTTTTTCGGATGCTTCTAATATGGTTTTTTATAAACGAATTTTAGGAGATGTAACAACCATTAATGGGTATTTTAGTGCAGGTATTTTTATAAAAAAGGAAATGGCAAAAGGTGTTTCTGTTGCTAAAGCTCAGGAAAATTATACGCCTATTCAAGCTATTTCTACAAGTTTATTTAATACTACAGCCGGTTATGCAACATATATAATTCCTGTTTTAACAGCCTTAATTGTTCAGTTAGTATTGTTAATGGGAATTGGTATTTTAAGCGGATCACGCAGAGAAACAGTAACTACACATACCAATTTTCCGAGGTTATTGCATAAAGGAGGAACAATTCCTGTGTTGTTAGCCAAAGCTTGTTTGTACACTGCAATTTTTATGGTAATTATTCCTATTCAAGTTGGTATTGTGTATGCTTTATTTGGAATACCAGTGCGGTCTTCTTTACTTTTAATGTATATATTTATAATTCCGTATGTATTTTCAGTGGTATTTTTAGGAATTACTATTAGTGCATTGTTTAAAAGAAGGGAAGATTCCATTGTTTTTTTAGTATTGCTTTCTATTCCATCTTTAATGTTAAGTGGTTTGTCTTTTCCTATAGAAAGCTTTTCAGAATTTTATCAACTAATTTCAAAAATAATTCCTTCAACACCAGGAATTAATGGATTTGTGAGATTAACACAAATGGAAGCATCTTTTTTAGAAATAATTAATGAATGGAATCATTTATGGATTTTAACAGCTATTTATTTTGTTTTTGCTGCTATTTCATTAAAAATTAGAGCTTTAAAAGAATTTAATCACTTAAATTTAATTGCAAAAAAAGAGATTGTTTAATATTAAACAATCTCTTTTAATATGAATTTAAACCATTTTAAAATCTAAAAGTAGTTCACCTTCAATAGAAGCTTGTAAATGATCACCTTTCAATATTTTACCAGTTCCGTGTGCTGGTGTTCCAGTAAAAATTAAATCACCTGGTTCTAATGTCATAAATTTAGAAACAAAAGCAATTATCTCGCTAAAATTATAAATCATTAAGCTTGTATTTCCTTTTTGCATTTCTTTTCCATTAATTTTTAATCCAAAATTAATGTTTGTTATATCTTTAAAATTTGAAATATTTTTAAATGAAGAAATAGGAGCCGCACCATCAAAACCTTTTCCTAAATCCCAAGGTCCTTTTCCTTCTCTAGATGCATCAAAAATATCTTTTGCAGTGTAATCTATTCCAATACCAATCTCCGAAATATAGCTTACAGCATCACTTTCACTTATTTTTTTACCCTTTTTCCCAATTTTTATTACTAATTCAGCTTCGTAAATTAAATTGCTTGTAAAATCTGGATATTCAACATTTTTATTATTAGTAACAAGGCTAGATTCTGGCTTTGAAAAAATAATTTGTTGCCCATTTTTATTTGAAAAAATTTCAGTTACATCGTTTACATAATTCTTCCCAATTGCAAGTATTTTCATTTTAAATGTATGATTTTAATTATTGAATTTAACACCTAGTAAAATTAATTAAAATTGAAATACAAAGCATTATTGCTAATTGTTTTTTGGAAACCTTTTAAAGCTGTCATTTTTTCTTCTTGCAGTTTTTTTTCTAGCATTTTTTGAAGGTTTATGTGCTGTATGTACAGGTTTTTCTGTTGGATTAGTAGCGCCATCTTCTTTAAAAGGATGATCAACAACTTCAATAGTTTGGTTTATTAATTTTTGAATATCTCTTAAAAAAGGACGTTCATCAGTTGCGCAAAACGATAAGGCAATACCGCTTGCTTTAGCTCTTCCAGTTCTTCCAATTCTATGTACGTAAGTTTCAGGAATATTTGGTAAATCGTAATTTACAACCAACGCTAAATCGTCAACATCTATTCCTCTTGCTGCAATATCAGTTGCAACTAAAACAAATGTATCACTATTTTTAAAGTTCCCTAACGCTCTTTGTCTAGCTCCTTGCGATTTATTTCCGTGAATTGCCTCTGCTTTTATGGATGATTTTGCTAAAAACTTTACAATTTTATCGGCCCCATGCTTCGTTCTTGAAAATACTAATGTAGATTGAGGTTCATTACTTTCTAATAAGTGTAATAATAGTTTTGTTTTATTTGCTTTTTCAACAAAAAACACTGCTTGTTCAACTTTTTCAGCAGTAGCTTGTTCTGGTTTTATAGTAATTCTTTTAGGATTTCCAACAATTTCTTTTGATAAATCAATAATTTCAGGCGGCATTGTTGCCGAGAAAAAAAGTGATTGTCTATCAACAGGTAATTTTTTTACAATTTTTTTTATATCGTGAATAAAACCCATATCTAACATGTGATCGGCTTCATCCAATACAAAATATTCTATATCTTTTAATGAAATAAAACCTTGCCCCATTAAATCTAACAATCTTCCAGGTGTTGCTATTAAAATATCAACGCCTCGTTTTAATTCTTGGGTTTGAGCACCTTGTTTTACGCCACCAAATATTACACTATTTTTTAGTCCAGTAAATTTACCGTACTCTGTAAAATTTTCTGAAATTTGAATGGCTAATTCTCTAGTTGGCGTAAGTACTAAGGCTTTTATTTTTCTGTATTTATTGTGTTGTTGTTTATTTAAAAAAACTTGTTGTAAAATTGGTAATGCAAAAGCTGCGGTTTTTCCTGTTCCTGTTTGAGCACAGCCTAATAAATCGTGTTTATTTAATAAAATTGGAATTGCTTGTTCTTGAATTGGGGTTGGATGTGTATATCCTTTTAATTTTATGGCCTTTTGTAAAGGCTCTATTAATTCTAAATCTTGAAATGTCATGTATTATTTTTAATTGGGCGCAAAGGTAGGTTAATTGTTTTAATATTCGCAATTAATCATAAGTTGTTAATAATCAATACGTTTAATGATTTTTTTAAATCTTATAAATTTTTAATTGCTGCTTCTGCACAACGTTCGCCATCCATTGCTGCAGAAATAATTCCACCAGCATATCCGCCACCTTCACCGCAAGGGTATAATCCTTCAATTTCTGGATGTTCTAATTGTTCCGTTCTCGGAATTTTAACAGGAGAAGATGTTCGTGATTCAACACCTATGATATTGGCTTCATTGGTATAAAAACCGTGCATCTTTTGTCCAAATGCTTTAAAACCAGTTCTTAATCTATTGCCAATTAAATTTGGTAATAAGGTATGAAGTGGTGCTGAATTTAAACCTGGTTGATAGGAGGTAGGGTTTAAGTTTTTTGATAATCTGCCTTCCACAAAATCTGCTAATCGCTGTCCTGGAGCAGTTTGTGTTTTTCCACCAGCTTCAAAAGCCATTTTTTCTATATTTTTTTGAAATTCTAAGCCTTTTAATACGCCAAATTTTTCGTAGTTAGCAATATCTTTATCAACATTAATTTCAACCACCATTCCTGAATTTGCAAATAAATTATTTCTTTTTGATGGCGACATACCATTTACAACCACTTCACCATTAGCTGTTGCTGCAGGAACAATAAATCCACCTGGACACATACAAAATGAATACACGCCACGGTCATTAACTTGTTGCACTAAACTATATGAAGCTGCTGGTAAAAGTTCGTCTCTTTTACCTTTGCAATGGTATTGAATAGAGTCTATAATTTCTTGTGGATGTTCCACACGAACGCCCATTGCAAAAGATTTTGCTACTAAAGAAATTGCTTTTTTATGCAATAAATAATAAATATCTCGTGCAGAATGGCCTGTTGCTAAAATAACCGCATTTACATGAAATTCTTTATCATTTAAAAGTTTTAATCCAACTAATTTATTTTGTTTGATGATAAAATCAGTAACTCTGCTTTCAAAATGAATTTCACCACCATATTTTAAAATGGTTTCTCGAATATTTTTAACAACTTTTGGTAATTTATTAGTGCCAATATGAGGATGCGCATCCACCAAAATTTGATCTGTTGCTCCGTGATACACAAGGTTTTCAAATATTTTACGAACATCGCCACGTTTTAAACTTCGGGTGTATAATTTTCCATCAGAATACGTTCCGGCACCACCTTCGCCAAAGCAATAATTGGAATCTTCATCTACAATATGAAATTGATTTATGGCACGTAAATCTCTTCTTCTGTCCCGTACATTTTTACCACGTTCTAAAACAATTGGTTTAAAACCTAATTCAATACAACGCAATGCGGCGTACATTCCTGCTGGACCAAAACCAATAATATGAACTTCCTTGGATTTGGAAACATCTTTATAATCAAAAATATATTCAGGTGTCTCGGAAGGTTTTTCTTGAATGTACACAGCTACTTTGTAATTGAAAAATATTAGTGATTTACGTGCATCAATTGATTTACGCAATACTTTAACGGCTGTTATTTCGTTTTTAGAAATACCTAATTGTTGGGCACATTTAAAAACTAAAATTCCCTCTAATTTTTCTTCTTTAATAGAAACTCTAAGCTGAATGTTTTGAATCATAGCTGCAAAATTACTTATTTTTTTGATGAAATTGGTATAGAAGTATAAATGGCAAAAGGAAAACTTTTAGCGAGCTAAAACCATTTTTTCTTTTTGAAGTAAAAAAGCATCAATACAAAAATTAAGATCATAATTCCCCAAACTGCAAAATAACCCCATTTAAAATGAAGTTCTGGGATATTTTCAAAATTCATTCCGTAAACTCCAGCAATAAATGTAAGTGGAATAAAAATAGATGAAATTACAGTTAATGTTTTCATTACCATATTCATACGGTGTCCTTGAACAGAGAAGAATAGGTTAACACTACTTTCTAATCGAGATAATATTGAGTCAGAAATATCTAATAAGGTTAAGCTTAAATCTTTTAACTCAAAATAGTATTTTATATGTTTTTTCTGAATTAAATGAAATTTTTCTCTTTCTACCTTAGTTACAATTTCTTTAATTGGAATGATTGTTTTTTTTATAAAATTTATTTGACGTTTGTATGCTTCAATAGTATTTAAAATTTCTGGTGAAGGGTCACTATTAATGTCAATTATTTCAAACTTTTCTACTTCACTATCAATTCTTTCAAGCGTTTTAAAATAATTATCTAATAAAGCTTCTAATAATAAATACAATAAATAATCAGCACCACGTTCTCTAACTATGCCTACTTTTTCTCGTATTCTATAACGAATATGCTCAAAATAATCGCCTTTTTTTTCTTGAAATGAAACTAAAAAATGGTTACCAATTATAAAACTTAATTGTTCTGATTCAATTTCATTAGTTTTAGATGGTAAAATGGATTTGGTTGAAAAAAACCAATAATCATCAAACTCTTGAAATTTTGGACGTTGGTTTACATCTAAAATATCTTGTATTACTAAATCGTGAATGTTTAGTGTTTTACACAGTGCTGTAATTTTTTCAACATCATGTATTCCGTGGGTATTTAACCAATGTTGGTAATTGCTATCAGAAAACTCTTTTAAATCATTTTCAGAAAAAATTATTTCTTCTAAATATTCATCTTTATTATATTTAAATAATTGAACACTTAAATTATCGGAATGTTTCACTCCTGTAAAAACAGGAGTTGAAGGATTCAAATTTTTTCTATTTAAAAACTTTCTTTTAGCCATTAATTAATTTATCTCATTTTTAAACTATATAAATCAGTTCTTCTGTCATGTAAATTACGAACACTTCCTTGTTTATTTAATTCGCGTAATAAATCAATATCAACATCTGCAATTAAAATCATTTCAGAGTTAGGAGTTGCTTCCGCTTTAATTCCGTTTGTTGGAAATGCAAAATCACACGGTGTAAATACCATAGATTGTGCGTATTGAATATCCATATTATGCACTTTTGGCAAGTTTCCAACACTACCAGCAATGGCTACATAACACTCATTTTCAATAGCTCTAGCTTGTGCACAGTTTCTAACACGTGAATATCCATTTTGTGTATCGGTTAAGAAAGGTACAAATAAAATATCCATTCCTTCTTCCGCTAATAATCTTCCTAATTCAGGAAATTCCACATCATAACAAATTAAAATTCCAATTTTACCACAATCTGTATCAAATGTTTTTATTTCACTTCCGCCTTCCATGCCCCAAACTTTCGCTTCGTTAGGAGTAATATGAAGTTTTATGTAGCGTTCTATGGTTCCGTCTCTTTTACATAAATAACCAGCATTGTATAATTTACCATCAATAAATTCAGGCATACTTCCTGTTATAATATTGATATTGTATGAAATGGCAAATTTTGAAAATGTTTGCACAATGGGCTCGGTATGTTTTGCCAACTCTCTAATAGCTTCTGGCTCAGTTAAATGGTTATTTTCTGCCATTAAAGGCGCATTGAAAAATTCTGGAAACAATGCGAAATCGGATCTGTAACCAGAAACAGAATCTATAAAAAACTCGGCTTGTTGCAGCAGTTCTTCTAAATTTTTATAAGAACGCATTTGCCATTGGATGAGCCCAAGACGAATAATTTTCTTTTGAGTTGTTGCCTCGGTAGATTCTTCTTCATAATAAATATTATCCCATTCTAATAGAACAGCATAATCATTTGATGCTTCATCACCTTCTAAATAACTTTTTAATATACGAGCAGGGTGGAAATCATTAGAAATTTGAAAATTGAACACTGGATCGTGAATTTCTTTTTTTCTAACTTTATCAATATATTCTTTTGGTGATAATTTATCTGAATATTTATGGTAGTTTGGAATTCTTCCTCCAAATGCAACACCTTTTAAATTTAGTTTTTCACACAAGTCTTTTCTGTAATCATACAATCTTCTACCAAGTCTAAGACCTCTAAATTCTGGTTTTATAAATACATCTATGCCGTACAACATATCACCTTCATCAGTATGTGTATTAAATGTATAATCTCCAGTAATTTCTTGATATGTGTGATGTTTGCGAATTTTACTATAATCAACTATAATAGACAATGCACAGCCTGCAATTTGATTGTTAACCTTTATAACAACTTGGCCTTCAGGAAATCGGTTGATTAATGAATCAATTTGATGCTCTCTCCAATAGGAGTTGGGCATAGTTGTATAAGATTCTATCATAGCTTTTTTAAGCTCTTGATAATCGTCCTGAGTTAAAAATGTAAGTTCAATATTTTCAATTTTTTTCATTTGTAATGTGCAGTTTAAATATAAAAGGGTCTATTTTGTTATAATAATAATTTTTATTTAATTCTCATTAAAATTATATAAAATAATAATATATTCTTTATTTAATTTTTATTTTAAAATAGCTTCAATTTTATTTAAAGTTTCAGTATTAAATTCTAAATTGTCTAATGCTTTTAAGCTATCTAAAAGTTGTTCTGGCTTGCTTGCTCCAACTAAAACAGATGTAATTCTTTTATCTTTAAGTAGCCAAGTTATTGCCATTTGTGCCAACGTTTGATTTCTTGAAATAGCAATTTCATTTAGTTGTTTCACTTTATTAAGTACAGTTTCATTTAACTGTGATGTTTGCAAATAGCGACCATCTTTTACAGCTCTTGAATCTTCAGGAAAGCCATTTAAATATTTACTGGTTAAAATTCCTTGTTTTAAAGGAGAAAAGGCAATTGCACCAATACCTTCATTTTCTATTACATCTAGTAATCCATCTTCAACCCATCTATCCATCATATTATATCTTGGTTGGTGAATAAGGCAAGGTGTGCCTAGTTCTTTTAGTATTTTTGATGCTTTGACAGTTTCTTCTGCTGGGTAATTTGATAATCCAACATATAACGCTTTTCCTTGTCTAACAATTTGGTCTAACGCACCCATTGTCTCCTCTAAAGGTGTATCTGGATCTGGACGATGATGGTAAAAAATATCTACATACTCTAATCCCATTCTTTTTAAACTTTGGTCTAAACTTGAAATTAAATATTTGCGAGAACCTAGGTTTCCATATGGTCCAGGCCACATATCGTACCCTGCTTTTGATGAAATAATTAATTCATCTCTAAAAGGTTTAAAATCTCTGTTTAAAATTGTGCCAAATGTATTTTCTGCTGATCCGTATGGAGGACCGTAATTGTTAGCTAAATCAAAATGGGTAATACCGTTATCAAAAGCACATTTTAAAATATTTCTTGAATTTTCAAAATTATCTGTAAAACCAAAGTTATGCCAAAGACCTAATGAAATTGCAGGTAAAAGTAAGCCGCTTTTTCCTGTTCGGTTATATTTCATATGCTCATATCTGTTGGCACTTGGTTGGTATATTTTTTCACTAGGAACATTAAATTCACTCATAAGTATCGTTTTGTAGTTTTCTAAAAGTTCAAAATTAATTAAAATAAAGTTGAAAAAAGTTCAATTGACTCTACATTAATTTCATTTTCAAAATTATGTATTATTTTTTCTTCATTATTAACATAGGGTTTTAAAATTCTATGTATGTCACTATTGTCTTTTTTTGGTGTAATTATATTTAAATAATCTTTAGCAGTTAGTAATTTATGTTCATTTTTTGCAAAGCCAAAACCTTTATAAATACCGTTTAGTACTAAAATATAAGCAGTTTCATTTTTTACTCTACCAGATTCTTTAATCACAAAATTTTTATTTTTGAATTTAATGGAATTTACAGCTTCCATCACTCTTTTATTATATGAATGTATGTCTTCTTCATCTCTACAAACTCCTTTACATTGTTTAATTTGATAATGAAAACAGCTACTTACGTTGGATTGTAAGTGACAATATTTTGGGCAAAGCTCAAAAGTTTCACATAATTTTTCAAGAAAAAGTCGGCATTCAGTTTCAGTATAAAATTTTTGAATTGGATTTGAAATTAACTTTAATTTGTTAGATGCAAGGTGAATAATACCGTTTCTATCTTCATAATAAAATAAGCCAATGCTTTCATTGTTTCTTCTTTGTGCTCGGTTAAATTTTGGATATCTTTTTTTTATTTCAGATGATTCTAATAAAAGTGCCACAAGTTCGTTTCCAGTTTCTTCAAAAGTTATGTTTGAAGTTTCTAAACACATGGTAACTTCTTTTTTAGATTTATCGTAAAAATGGTTTAATACACGTTGCTTTATGTTGTTGGCTTTACCAATATAAATTATTTCATCCTTCGTATTTTTAAAATAATAAATACCTGTTGTAGTTGGCAATGCATCAAAAACTTTTTTAGAAAGCAATGGAGGTAAAGTTGCTTGTTTTGAGCGTGGATTTAAAAATGAACTGAAAACGGTTTTATCTTCATCTAAATCCAATAATTTTTTAAATAAAATTGTTGTGGCTTCTGCATCACCTTTTGCTCTGTGTCTGTCTTTTATTACAATATTTTGAGAGCTACACAAAGCGCCTAAACTGTATGATTTTAAACCTGGAAGCAACTTTCTTGATAAGCGAACTGTGCACAGTTTTTTGCGCTTAAAACTAAAACCTAAATCTTTAAATTCTTGTTGAATAATAGTATAATCGAAATTAACATTATGGGCAACAAAAATGGTGTCTTTAGTTATTTCTTCAATTTCTTTTGCAATTTCAAAAAATTTTGGAGCGTTGGCAACCATTTGGTTGTTAATACCTGTTAAGTTTGTGATAAAAGGAGGAATGCTACATTGTGGGTTTACCAAAGTTGTGAATTCACCAATTACTTTTTTACCGTTGTGTATAAAAATTGAAATTTCTGTAATTTTTGAACTATGTCCTGTTGTTTCTATATCAACTATTGCATACATTATTTTAAAGATTTTTCAAGTGCTTTTAGTTCAACGCCTAATTGATTTAACATAGTTGCAATACTGCTTATTTTTAGTTCGTGTTCGTCATATTCTTGAGTGTTAATACTACAAGTAAACTCCCATAGTTCAAGAACTTCATTAACAGGCACATAATACGGATCATATTTTGTATTGTCAGATACTAAAAGCAACATATTATGTTCTTCAATTTTATCGTATACTCGTTTATATACAATTCCATCATTTAATGTAAGAACAATGTAGGTTTTTCCATTTTTTAATTGGCTAATGTTTTCAATAAATTTTGCAACAATGTACGAACCGCTTTTTACGGGTAGCATAGAGTCGCCTTTTATTGGAAATGCTCTGTGTGTTCCTGTTGGTAAAAAAGGTAATTTTATTTTGGATAAATGTTCTATATATTCCGGATCGGAATATCCTTGTAAATAACCAGCAGATGCTTCTATAGGAACAATTTCAATCAGTTCTTCATCTTGCTCATTTATGGTGATAGGAAATAAAAGTCGGTCATTTCCTATTTTTAATAATGATACGTCTTTAATTTTTGTTAAATCGTTTTTTATTAGCATATCAATACTAATTCCAAAATAGTTTGAAATTGCTACTAAAAACTCAATAGGAGGAATGGCTCTGTTTTCTTCATAAGAACTTATTCTTGAGCGAGAAACGTTTAAAATTTGAGCAAATTGCTCTTGCGTTAGTTCTTTTAAATTGCGTAAATGCTTAATGTTATTTGATAAATAATTCATATTGCTAAATATAGGTGCTTACTTTGCTAAAATAATGAGCAATATAAAATTATTTTATGAATTATAAAATTATTTTGAATTAAAATAACTTCAAAAAAAAATCCTTGTTTTTAAAAACAAGGACATTAAAAATTATTCGTATTTAGGTTTTTTATCTCTTTTTGCTGCTTTTTTTTCTTTAGCAGTTTTAAGAGGTTCTTTTTTTACGTTTTTTTTTGCATCTTGACTTTTTGCCATTGTAAAAAATTTTAATTGGTTTAAACTTGTATAGTAAATTTAGCTATAAATTTTTAATATAAAAAAATTAATTATGAATATTAGATGTTTTTAAAAAATTGAAAATTAGATATTTAATGTTTTATAATTCTGTTGTTGGTATTTGTATCCAAACTTTGGTACCTACATTTACCTCACTTTCAATTCCAATAAAACCATTATTTTTTTCAATATATTCTTTCGCTAATTTTAAGCCTAAGCCTGTTCCAGACTCATTGTTTGTTCCTTTTGTATTTGAATTAAAGTTTAAATCAAAAATAGTTTTTAAGTTTTCTTTTGATATTCCTACACCTGAATCTTCAAAAGAAATTTCAATATAATTTTCAGTGTTAATATTTGAAGTTATTATAATTTTTCCATTGTTAGGTGTAAATTTTATGGCATTTGAAATTAAATTTCTAACAACTGTCATAATCATATTATAATCACAATATACAGTTGCTTCTTCCTGAATATGAACCTCTAATGATAAATTTTTAATTGAAATGCTATTTTTCATCAATAAAATTACCGGATTAAAAATATTTTTTAATTGAACGTATTCTGGATGCACTTTAATTGTTCCTGATTCTGCACGTGACCATTGCAATAAATTTTCTAATAAATGAAAGGTTTGTTTAGAACTGTTGTGTAATTTTACTAAAAACTCTTCTATTTTTGATGCTGGCATTTCTTTATGTCTATTTATAAGCAATTCTATCATTTGCGTATAAGTACCTAAAGGTCCTTTTAAATCGTGCGCTATAATTGCAAAAAAATTTGTTTTATTTTTATTTGATTGTATTAAAGTTTCGTTTTTAATTTTAATTTCTTTTTCTTCAACTTCTTTTAAAATCAACAACAATATCATTGGGAAAGAAAAAGAACCTATTATTAATAGTAGGTAAGAAATAATTTGAACATTATTATTTATATTCAATATCACTGAAGATTCTTGGAAATAAGCCCAAAAGCTTCTGAAAACAAATGTTAAGCCAATTAAAAAGCAAAGAAAACTAACTAATTCTTGAATTTTAGTTTTATCCTTTTTAAAAATTAGCAGTAAACTTCCGGCAATATATAAAAATGCAATAATTATAGACATAACTACTATTCTAGTTCCTTCATGTAGATTTCCAGCAAATAAGAAAACAATTGATAATACAACAGGAATGGTTATAGAGCGTTTAAAATGGTTTATTGCAAATTTTTTGTTTGCATTTATAATAGAATAAAGATCTAAAAATATAGCAAAAATTAGAAAAGTATTTGGTAAAACTACTCCATAAAACCAAGGAATATTATCTCTTAAAGCTAATAAAATCCATAAAAATGCATATAGTATTTTTGAAATAATAAAAATATATAAAATTGGATTTTTTACGTTGTAAAAAATAACATAAACAGACAAGAAAAAAATTATTAAATATTTTCCAAGAGAAAAAATATAAAAAAGGGTGTGCACATCAATATTCATGATATAGGGGTTCTTTATAGCAATTAAGTAAATTTACTAATTAAAAATACTAATTAGTATTAAAATTCAATTTTTTTTAATTATTCACAGTAATATTTATTACACAGAATAATTAAAAGAAGTTGTATAGTAAAATAATAAAAAACTAAATTTGCTCTTTATCCAAAATAAATATCAAATGAGTATGAATAAATTATTTTTAAGTATTGTTTTTGCTTTTTGTTTCTTGCAATTATCAGCACAAAATGTAATGACTCCAGAAATTTTATTACAACTAAATAAAGTTTCAGGAAAAGGAATTTCAAAAGATGGAAACCATGTTATTTATTCCGTATCAAAATACAATAAAAGCCTAAACACAAGTAAAACTAACTATTATTCAATACCAATTTCAGGAGGAGAAGCAATGCTAATAGATAATTATAAAACATTGCTTTCAAATAAAAATGTTTCACCAAACGGAGCATATATCATTTCAACTTCAGAGGTGAAGCTTCAAAATATTGAGGGTTCAGATTTTTATAATGATGTGTCAAATTCAAATGTTCAAATTTATGATGCACTTAACTACAGGCATTGGGATACTTGGGAAGATGGAAAGTATAGTCATATTGGGTATCAATCTACTCAAAATAAAAATGACAATTGGATAGATATTATGCTTAATGAACCATTTGATTGCCCTACAAAACCATTTGGAGGCTCGGAAGATTACGTTTGGAACCCAAATAGTAAAAGTATTTTATATGTTGCAAAAAAGCTTACAGGAACTGAATATGCAACAAGTACAAATACAGATATTTACGAGTATGATTTAGCATCAAAAATAACCAAAAACTTAACTGAAGAAAACAAAGGGTATGATACGCAACCTGCTTTTTCTTCAAAAGGGCAATTGGCTTGGTTACAAATGAAAAGAGATGGTTATGAGGCTGATAAGAATGATATTATTATAAAAATTAATGATGAATCGGTTAATTTAACAGGCGCTTGGGATGAAACTGTTGATAGTTTTGTTTGGCAAGATAAAGGTGAAAAAATTTACTTTATTGCACCAACTTTTGGAACAATGCAATTATTTGAAATTGCAATTCCTACTTCAACAAAAAAAATAAGCAAACCAAAGCAACTTACTGAAGGACAGTTTGATGTAAGCGGAATTGTTGGGCAAGTTAATAATGCCATTGTTGTGAGCAGAAGAGATATGAATCATGCAATTGAGTTGTATTCTGTAGATTTAAAAACTGGTAAAATGAACCAGCTTACTCATGAAAATGAAGAAATTTACAATGGTTTGGATTTAAGTACTGTTGAAAAAAGAATGGTAAAAACTACCGATGGAAAAGATATGTTAACTTGGGTAATTTATCCACCAAATTTTGATTCCTCAAAAAAATATCCAACAATTTTATATTGTAAAGGTGGTCCGCAAGGGCCTTTAAGTCAATCGTACTCTTTTAGATGGAATTATCAATTAATGGCTGCAAATGGTTATATAATTGTTGCGCCAAGTAGAAGAGGAATGAGCGGTTTTGGTGTGGAATGGAATGAACAAATTAGTAAAGATTATGGTGGACAAAATATGCAAGATTATTTATCTGCCATTGATGATATTTCTAAAGAACCCTATGTAGATACCGATAGATTAGGAGCCGTTGGAGCAAGTTATGGAGGTTATTCGGTATTTTATTTGGCAGGTATACACGAAGGAAGATTTAAAAGTTTTATTGCGCACGACGGAATGTTTAATTTACGCAGTATGTACGGAACAACCGAAGAATTGTTTTTTGTAAATTGGGATTTAGGTGGTAATTATTGGGATGCATCAAATGTAGCAGCTCAACAATCTTTTGAGAAATTTAATCCGGTTAATTATGTGGATAAATGGACAACGCCAATTTTAATTATTCAAGGAGGAAAAGATTATAGAGTGCCAATTGGGCAAGGTTTAGAAGCTTTTCAGGCGGCACAGTTAAAAGGAATTAAAAGTAAATTATTGTATTTCCCAGAAGAAAATCACTGGGTTTTAAATCCTCAAAACAGTTTGGTTTGGCAACGCGAATTTTTTAAATGGTTACAGGAAACCTTATAAATTAGTATTTTCTTGAGATTTTTTAATAATTGCTCTCAATTTTTCTTTGTGCGCAATTTTTTCATCTCTTAATTTATTTTTTTTACGCTCCATTAACTTGGAGTGTAGTGCTTTGTTTTTTGTGTTTTTTGCACTTCCTTTTTTTGCCATAATAATATTTTGTAGAGGTGTAAAGATTAGTAATCCATTATCAATGCGAATCTAGTTGGTTTCGGCTTTTAAAACCGATTTTCTACCAATTGTTTTGGTAATAATATCTTTTTCAATATTCCAGCTTCTTGCAGGAGAATATTCGCGACCATAAAATATAATTTGTAAATGCAATTTATTCCATAATTCCTTGGGAAATAAACGCTTCGCATCTTTTTCAGTTTGAACCACATTTTTTCCGTTGCTTAAATTCCATCGGTACATTAAACGTTGAATGTGCGTATCAACAGGAAAAGCAGGAATGCCAAAAGCCTGACTCATTACTACACTCGCGGTTTTATGTCCAACTGCTGGTAATGCTTCTAAATCTTTAAAATTTTGAGGAACTTTTCCATGGTGTTTTTCAATTAAAATTTTGGATAATCCATAAATTCCTTTGGCTTTCATAGGTGATAAGCCAACTGGTTTTATAATTTCTCTAATTTCTTCAACAGAAAGTTTTATCATATCGTACGGATTATCTGCTTTTGCAAATAAAATGGGCGTTATTTTATTAACACCTTTATCGGTGCTTTGGGCAGACAATAAAACCGCAATTAATAAAGTGTACGGATCTTTATGATCTAAAGGAATAGGAACTTCAGGATATAATTTTTCAAGTGTATCAATAACAAATTGAACTTTTTCTTTTTTGGTCATTTTAATTTTTATGGTATAAGGTTGTAAATATACAAAGTTTCAAAAGGTTTTAAAATTAATATAAAAATGCAATTAGTTTTTTCCTTTAACACTTAGTATATTTGATATTCATTAAAAAAATCAATTATGAATACATTAAAAGTAGGAGATAAGGCACCAAATTTTGAAGCATTAGACCAAAATGGGAATACTGTAAAACTAGCAGATTATAAAGGAAAAAAGTTAGTGTTGTTTTTTTACCCAAAAGCGAGTACACCAGGTTGTACTATGGAAGCTTGTAATTTAAGAGATAATTACCATAGTTTTTTAGCCAAAGGTTATGATGTGTTGGGCGTAAGCGCAGATGCTGCCAAACAACAACAAAATTTTATTGCTAAAAATGAATTACCATTTCCTTTATTGGCTGATGAAGATAAAAAAGTAATAAATGCATTTGGCGTTTGGGGACCAAAAAAGTTTATGGGGCGTGAGTTTGACGGTATTCATAGAGTTACTTTTATAATTGATGAACAAGGAATTATTGAAGAAGTAATTTCAAAAGTTAAAACAAAAGAGCACGCTAGCCAAATTTTGAGTAATTAAATTATTATTTATACTTTATTTATTAAAAGTGAAATATTTAAGTATTGATATTTTTTGAAATAGTTTTAATATTTGAATATTATTTGTAGTTTTATAAATAATAAGATCTAATATTATTAAAAATCATACTAGGTATTATGGTATTATGTAAATTTAATTAACCTTAAACTTTTTAACATGAAACAATTTAAAATTTGTATTGCACTTTTTTCATTTACTACTTTTTTTGTTAGTTGTGATAAAGAAATAACAATGCTACCAGAAAATGCTAATTTGAATTCTAAAACTTCAGAGATAGTTAAGGTAAGTGCTAGACCTGACATTGATATTTCTGAAGGTAGTTTATTTGCTTTAGCTCCTTGGGAATCATCAGATAATATTTCAAAATATATATATAATCCTATGACTAATGATATTTATTTAAATGAGTATTGTACTAAAAGCACACAAACCAGTAACAATTATGGTATTGATTTTAATAAAGAAGATGGATTAGTTTATTTATTAGCTGATGGAAATAATGGGCGATCACTTTACACTTTAAACATGCAAACTGGAATTGTTACATTTGTTGATGAAATTGTTTCAGCAAATGGAAATACAAGACCACAAGATTTAACTTTTGGTAATGATGGAACTTTGTATTTTGTTTTTCAATCAGGAGAGGTAAATACTTATGATTTTTCAACGAATACAATGAATGCATTTACTACAGTTTCTCAAAGCGGAGGAGTTGGTTTAACATTTGATGAAGATGATAATAGATTAATTTACGCTACTTCAGATGAACCTGTTGAATTGTATGAAATTGATGCTGAAGATGGAGATGTTAACTACTTATTTTCTTTTTATACTCCAGGTTGTGGAACTGCTCAAGGAATTGAGTATTTGGGTTATAATAAATTTATTTCATCTTCAACTTTCGGTTGTGACATTATTTATTCAATAGATTTGGATTCTGAAGAAGTAAATACAGTGTTAAGCCCAACAGGTTCTTATTCAAGTATCAAAGATTTAATGTTTTTGAATGCAGAAAATTTTGGTAATATTGATAATGACTGTGATGGAGTAGAAGATGCTAATGATCCATATCCATATTCTAATTTAAATCCTACAATTTATATTGATAATACTGATTTTGATATTGATAATGAGTTTGTAAAACCAGGCACTACAATGATGGATCAAATAGATGATTTGATTGAATTAATGAACGAACAATATAATGGCGATAATTATAATTATCTTCACAAAAAGTTTGTGTCAGAGTTGTCTAAAATAACTTATTATTGGTATAAAGCAAGAGTTATAACTTCAAAAGAAAGAACTGCTATTTCAAGAGTTGCTTGGAGTGCCAATGTTCCTTCTCAAGAATTTTAAAAATTCTCTTAATAATAAAGCAAAAAACCTAAGTATTACTTGGGTTTTTTGCTTTATATAAACTAATGTTGTTTCCCGTAAAACTATAATACGCTATTATTTATTTTTTAGATATAAAAACTCTAAAGAATAGTAGAACAGATTCTGTTTAGTACTTTAAACATTCTAGTAAGTAAAATTTTTAAATAGCTTAGTGATTAAATAAAAACAACCGGATGTTTATATTATAACATCTGGTTGTTTTAGTATAAACATCTAGATGTTTTACTTAAGTTTATTAGTAAGTTTCAAAAAAGTTTTTAGCAATAATTAAAATTTTCTTAATAATTTTAAACTATTCATTAATTATTAAAATTAGCTATGTCATTACCATTAAAAATTGTTAAAAAAAGAGATCCAAGAGATGTTACAAAACCCACCAAATTTTATGTTTCAACCAAGTCTACAGGTGAAGTAACTTTTGAAGAGCTGGCATTACAGTCCGCTGGACAATGTACCGTAAAAGAAGCAGATTGCTATGCTGTGATAAAGGCTTTAGAACACAATGTTAAAGATGCATTAAGCCAAGGTAAAATTGTACGGTTTGGAACTATTGGAAGTTTTCAAATTAGCATCAGTTCTCATGGAGCAGCAACAAAAGAAGAATTAGGGATCAAATCGGTGAAACAAAAACGAGTGTTATTTCGCCCTGACAAAAGATTAAAGAATCTATTGTCGAGTTTAAAATTTACCAAAGAAGAAGGTTTTAATAAGTAAAATCTTTATTAAAACTTAGCGTCAAATTTTATATTAAACACACGTTGTGTCATGTAATTTGGAATGCCATAAAAACGTTTTGAATACACATCACGCACCCAAGTATTTGTAATTGAGTTTTGTACATCAAACATATTAAAAATCTCAAATCCGGCAGAAAACTCTTTAAAATTCTTAAATAAACCGCTGTTTGTTTGATGTTGGGCATCTTTAAATACATAAGATATTCCAATATCTGCACGTTTGTAAGAATTTAATCGGTTTTGATAATCGTACGAATTGGTGTATGATGGAGATCCGCCTGGTAAACCAGCATTAAATACTAAATTTAAGTACATTTTAATGTTCGGTATATTTGGTACATAATCTTGAAATAACATGGCAAATTTAAAACGTTGATCTGTTGGACGCGCAATATATCCTTGGTTGTTATAATTTTCTTCAGTTTTTAAAAATCCTACACTTACCCAACTTTCAGTTCCAGGAACAAATTCACCGTTTAACCGTAAATCTAAACCTGTAGCATAACCTTTTGCATTATTGTTGGCAACATACCTAACTTTAACATTATCAACCGTATATGAATTGATATTTGTTAAGTTTTTATAATAAATTTCTGAAACTAATTTAAAAGGTCGTTCCCATAATTTAAAACTATAATCGTTACCAAAAACAACTTGTAACGATTTTTGAGTTTTAACATCTGGCACAATTTCACCTTTAAAATTCCTTAATTCTTTATAAAAAGGAGGTTGGTTGTACATTCCACCAGAAATTCTGAACAACATATCTTTTTCCCAAGCAGGTTTTATAGAAAACTGCCCACGTAAGCTATAAATAATTTGGTTTGATGTTTCAACATTTTCGCCATTAACATTCCAATTATGTGCGCGGCCACCAAAGTTGTACCATATTTTATGGTTATTCCAATCGGTTTTTTTACTGTATTGTGCGTAATAAACCAATCGGTCTATAGTAATATGGTTTTGTGTGCTAATGTTTTTATAAGGAATTAATTCACCCGTAAAAGGCTCGTAAGGTTGGTTGTTTGGTGCAGTTAAAGGCGGACGAACGCTAAAACCTAAAGAATCTATTACTTCCCATTCTTTAATTCTATCTTTTATATCTTCATTCTGAAATTTTATACCAAAATCAATTTGATACTCATTTTTTTTGAAGGAACCGCTAAATTCAGAATTTACAATTAAAGCATCTAAATCGTTTCTGGCGTGGTTTAATTGTGAGCCAATTCCTTCAGAAAATTCCACTTCACCAAAATTATCAGCACCAAAATCGTTATTTACTTCCCCAATATTATAACTAGCTAAAATATCGTAATATTCTTCCTCAACTGTATGATATGATGATGTAACTAAATTTAAATTTAAGTTAGAATTTACTTCATAACTTCCTTTTAATGCTCCAAAAACGGTTTTAAATTTATCTTTTTCTTGTCCGTCATAATACACAATAAGTTCTAAAGGATCGGAAATTGTTCCAAATTTTGTTCGTCTTGTTTTTGGTGTGTAGTTGTAGTTATTTAAAGAAAAGTTTCCTAAAAAATCAATATTTAATTTTGAATTTACTTCGTAAGATACATATGTTTGTGCATCGGTAAAATTGGGGTTTGAGTTTGTTTTAATGTCTTTACTATTAATAAATAGGCTGTTATCTCTATATCTAACACCAAATAATGCTTTTAGTTTATTATTAAACATTGTACCTTCAACTGAAATGTTTCCACCCAATAAACTTGCATTTACGGATGCCGCAAATTCTGTGGGTGTTTTGTAAGTAATATCTAACACAGAAGAAAGTTTATCGCCATACTTTGCTTGAAATCCTCCAGCAGAAAATTTAATATCATGCACTAAATGTGGATTTACAAAACTTAAGCCTTCTTGTTGCCCTGATCTTACTAAAAAAGGACGATATATTTCAATACCATTTACATACACTAAGTTTTCATCAAAATTACCGCCTCTCACGTTGTATTGTGTGCTTAATTCATTGTTATTATTTACGCCAGGAAGTGTCATTAAAATATTTTCAATTCCTTGGTTTGCTCCAGGAATTTTAACAACATCACTAGGATTTATTTTTATGGTTCCTTGTGCATCTCTTTTGTAATCTTTAACTATAACTTCATCAATTTCTTCAACCTTAAATTCTAAAATAGGGTAGTACCTTACAGTTTTATTTTTAGGAATTACAATATTTTTTTGAAGTGTTTTATAGGATACATGACTAAAGATAATTTCAATTTTAACTTCATCAGGTACTGTTAATGTATATGCGCCATTTTCATCAGAAATTGTTCCGTTATTTAAATAAGAAACGGCTACGCCTTCAATAGGTTGTTTATCAGAATTTTTTATAACACCTTTTATAACACCATTTTGAGCATTTAAAATAATTGTAAAAAGTAATAATAAAATTAATGTTATTCTTTTTATCATATTTTATTTTTTTCGGTAGAATGTAGCTTCTAATGTGTTTAAATTTCCAACATTATCTATAACAACAATTTTAAGATGATGTTTTGCATCAGTGTACGTTATATTTTTTAAATCATAGGTTAAAATTCCGGTTGTAACATCGTATTCCATTAAAATCCATTTGCCATCAATTTCTCCTCTAAACGATTTTACACCGGTTTCTTTGTCTGAAATTTTTACTTTTATAGAGGTGTGATTGGATATCCATTGTTCATTTTTAAAGTTGTATAATGATATTGTAGGTTTTTCATTATCAGCAAGTAATGTGAATTTACCTAATTTTTTTGTTGATGTATAAAAAGTGTTATTTTTTTTAATCGTTGTTTCGTAATTTTCTTTACCTTTTTCTGAAATTGAAGCGATATAAAGTTGGTTTTTTTCAGTTTCGTTATAGTTAGATACATCAAAAGTTAAGGTGTAATTATTTGCTAAAGGAACAATTGGTGTATGTACTTTTACAATGTTATCTGTTATCGTAAAGTCTAAATAAAAATCGCTATAAAACGTATTTTTAGGAAAAGTAACCTTTACATTTTCATTAGTAAACTCATTAAATTCTTGATGCTTAATTTTATAAGGAGTTACATTTTCTATGTTTTTAGCAATAATATTTTCTTTTTTGCCAGTAATAGGAATGGTGATTTTTTGTTCATTTCCTTTAAAATCTTTGGCAACTATTTCAACTATGTAATTTAATCCGTTTTCAATAGTAATAATACCATTTGTTGAAGAATCTTTAGTTAAACTTAAATTGTATTTATATTGATTAAAACTTTTTTGAATACGCTGCTTAAGTAATTGAAATCTTTTATAGTCTATTAAAACATTGATAAGATTTGTTTCGTAAAATGCAAATTCTTCGGCTTTAAATTCGTAAATTTTTTGCCCGTTTACAAAAGTCTCAAGACTATAAATTCCGTTTTTATTTGCAGCATCATCTAGCTGGTCATAAGCATTTATTCCAAAACCAATTTTTCCGGAAGCAGTAATATTTTTTGCAACTAAATTACCATTAGCATCATTTATTAAAGTTAATTGGCTAGGCTCGTTAATTTGATTTATTTGCGAAATACTATCTAAACAATAACCTATTAAAGTATTAATAGTTGGCTTTTTGGTGTCATTTATATTTATTCCAAAATAAAGCGGATTAATAGTTTTTTCAGTTTCGGTGTCTCTAATTTCAAAATGTAAATGAGGACCCATAAAACCGCCGGTTCTTCCACTAAACGCAATTAATTCCTTTTTTAAAACAGGTAATTCATCTTTTTTAGGAAATACTTCTACTTCAAAACTTTCATTTTTATATTGTTCTTTGCGTATGTAATTTTCTATTTTATCACTAAATTTTTGCAAATGTGCGTACACGGTTGTGTAGCCATTTGGGTGCGTTATATAAATTGCCTTTCCAAATCCCCATAAAGAAATTTTAATTCTTGAAATATAGCCATCAGCACTAGAAAAAACTTCAATTCCTTCGCGTTGTTTTGTCTTAATATCTAACCCAGAATGAAAATGGTTAGGTCTTAATTCAGCAAAAGTTCCCGATAAAATTAACGGAATATCCATTGGGTTGGTAAAGTAATTTGTTGGATACGAATTGTTTATTGAAATATCACCTTGCGAAAAGCAAACTGAAGTATAAATTAAAAATGATATATAAATTATGTTTTTCACAAAAATTGTTTTGGCTAAAATAATAAAATTAATAGTTCTTAATTATGAAATATTCAAGCAATTATAAAATAAATCATTACTTTTTTATAAAATGAATAAAAACAGTTGTAATATTAATATACTAATGTTAACTTTGTATTTAATAGTTTAGTTACTTTAGCCAAATGAGTAGTATAACACAAGTTGTTAATTTAGTTGAAGATAAACTCAAAATACTTTTAGAGAATTATAATTTTTTAAAAGAAGAAAATGAGTTATTGTACAAGAAAATTGCAGGATTAGAAGCTCAAATTGCTAAAGAGAAGCAAATGTTTAATGAAATTGAAAAACAATATCAATTGTTAAAAATTGCTAAAACTATAGAGGGCAGTAAAGAAGATTCGAGAGAAACAAAACTCAAAATAAACGCTTTAATTCGTGAAATTGATGCTTGCATAGCACAATTGAGTGAATAAGATCTTTTAAAAAATGACAGAAGCTTTAAAAATAAAAGTAACCATTGCAGGAAGAGTATATCCTATAAAAGTGAATAGTGCACATGAAGAAGAAGGAATGCGAAAAGCAGCAAAAAAAATAAATGATTTGGTTACAAAATTTGAAAAGAATTATTCTGTAAGTGATAAGCAAGATGTTTTAGCAATGTGCGCATTACAATTTGCTTCACTTTTAGAAATAAATGCCATTACAAAAGAGGTTGATTTAAATGAAGCAGCAGAAAAATTAAATAAATTAAATGCCATAATTGATGAGCATTTAACAAAATAAGTTCTTTAAAATATTAATTAATAATACTGCCTACATTAGTAATTGTTTGTTAAACTCAACATTAGATCTTTATAAAGGATGAGTCTAAATTGTTAGAGCAAGCCGTCTTAGAACGGATCCTCAACCAGTTTGTTAGTCCTAAACTTGTTTATAAGGAGTTTACAATACCTCACTGATGTAGGTTTTTTTATATATACACATTTCAAAAATTATGGATAATTACATAGTGCCAATTATAATTGGTATCGCAATAGGGTTAACAATAGGTTATATAATAGCAAAAGTTTTAGAAAAAACAAAAGCAACCCAAATTATAAAAAACACCAAAAAAGAAGCTTTAACAATTATAAAAGAAGCTAAAATTGAGGCTGAGGCTATTAAAAAAGATAAAATATTACAAGCCAAAGAAAAATTTATTGAGTTAAAATCTGAGCACGAAAAAGTAATTATTGGCCGCGATAAAAAAATGGCTGATACCGAAAAACGTATCAGAGATAAGGAATCTCAAGTTTCACAAGAATTAGACAAAAACAAAAAACTGAATAATGAAATTGAGGCAAAAATTTTAGATTATGATGCCAAAATTGAATATTTAGAGCGCAGAACAGAAGAAATTGATAAGTTACACAGAAAACAAGTTGAAAATTTAGAAGTAATTTCTGGTTTATCTGCTGATGATGCTAAAAAAGAATTAGTTGCATCGTTAAAAGAAGAAGCAAAATCTGATGCTATGGCATTTATTCAAGAAACCATAGAAGAATCAAAATTAACAGCACAGCAAGAAGCTAGAAAAGTTATATTAAATACTATTCAACGCGTTGGTGTTGAGCAAACAGTAGAAAACTGTGTTTCAGTTTTTAATATTGAATCGGATGATGTAAAAGGAAGAATTATTGGTAGAGAAGGAAGAAATATTCGTGCTTTAGAAGCAGAAACAGGTGTTGAAATTATTGTTGATGATACTCCTGAAGCAATCATATTATCTTGTTTTGATCCAGTTAGAAGAGAAGTTGCACGTTTGTCATTACATAATTTGGTAACTGATGGGCGAATTCACCCAGCAAGAATAGAAGAAGTTGTTAAGAAAACCGAAAAACAAATTCAACAAGAAATTATTGAAATAGGTAAACGTACCGTTATAGATTTAGGAATTCACGGATTACATCCAGAATTAATTAAAACTATCGGGCGTATGAAATACCGTTCTTCTTACGGACAAAATTTATTACAACACTCACGTGAAGTTGCAAACCTTTGTGGTATCATGGCTGCAGAACTTGGTTTAAACGCAAAATTAGCGAAACGCGCAGGTTTATTACACGATATTGGTAAAGTTCCTGAAACTGAAAGCGAATTACCACACGCATTATTAGGGATGCAGTGGGCTGAAAAATATAATGAAAATGCCGAAGTTTGTAATGCCATTGGAGCTCACCACGATGAAATTGAAATGAAATATTTAATTGCACCAATTGTTCAGGTTTGTGATGCTATTTCTGGAGCAAGACCAGGCGCTCGTCGTCAAGTATTAGATTCTTACATTCAACGTTTAAAAGACTTAGAAGATATTGCCTTTGGTTTTACAGGTGTTCAAAAAGCATATGCAATTCAGGCAGGTAGAGAATTACGTGTAATTGTTGAAAGTGAGAAAGTGAATGATGCAAAAGCTTCTGAATTATCGTTTAATATATCACAAAAAATTCAAAATGATATGACCTATCCAGGTCAGGTTCGTGTAACTGTTATTAGAGAAACACGCGCTGTAAATATTGCTAAATAGCAATTTATTGTTAAAATAAATTAAATTGAAAAATCTCACTTCGGTGAGATTTTTTTGTTAGTAACTATTTTTTTGAATTTATTTTAACTATTTATTTTCTTGGATGAAATGTGTTTAATACATCTTTTAAAAAACTTTTATCTAAATGCATATATATTTCGGTAGTTGTAATACTTTCGTGTCCAAGCATTTGTTGTATCGCTCTTAAATCAGCTCCACGTTCTAATAAATGGGTTGCAAATGAATGCCGGAAAGTATGTGGACTAATTTTCTTTTTAATACCAGCCTTTACAGCTAAATTTTTAATGATTGTAAAAATCATAACTCTTGTTAAAATTTTTCCTCTTCGATTTAAAAAAATAGTGTCTTCGTATTTTTTATGAATGTTTAAATGAACACGAATAGTATTGATATAAAAAAGAATGTATTTTTGAGTTTGTGTGTTAATAGGTACAAACCGTTCTTTGTTGCCTTTTCCTAAAACACGTATAAAACCTTCTTCAAAAAATAAATCAGACAGTTTTAAATTTATGAGTTCAGAAACACGTAAACCACAACTATAAAGTGTTTCTAAAATTGTCCTATTTCTTTCGCCTTGTGGTTCACTTAAATCAATAGCATTTATTAATAAATCAATTTCTTCCAAAGAAAGTGTATCGGGTAGTTTTCTGCCAATTTTAGGAGATTCAATTAAATCAGTGGGATTATTTTTTCTATAATCTTCAAAAACTAAATAATCAAAAAAGTTTCGTAATCCTGAAATTAATCTAGATTGAGAACGCGCATTAATTGATTTTGCTGCTGTGTAAATAAATTGTTGAATATCATCATTAGTTATTGAAATAGGAGTAACAATTATATTATTTTCTTCTAAATAATAGATTAATTTTTTAACATCACGAGAATAACTATCTATAGAATTTTTGGATAAGCCTTTTTCTATTTTTAAATAAAATTGATAATCTTTTAAAATATCTAACCATTTCATATTGTAAATATATGCTTAAAATTGTTTTTTGTTTAAAATAATTTAATGCTAATCTTTTGTTGATTTTAAGTATATTAGTTGAGCAAAATTTTAAAAATTATGAAAAAATATATTTTAAGTTTACTGATAATGGGTTTGGTGTTAAATTCTGAATTTTTAAATGCTCAAAGTTTAAACCAATTTGGAGTTAAAGCAGGTGTTAATATGATGGGAATTCATTCAAAGTTAGATGAAACATCATCTACAACCAATAAAACAGGTTTTTTTGTAGGTGTTTTTATGGAGTTTGTTAGAACCGTAGATTTTTCTATTCAACCAGAAATTAATTATTCTTCTACAGATAATTTGGTGAATGACAATATTAGTTTATTGCATATTCCAATTTTGCTAAAGTATAAATTAGGCAATAAATTTGAAATTTATGGAGGACCAGAATCACAGTTTTTATTAAAAGTAAGCAATACAAATATTAAAGAAGGTGGTTATAAAAAATTTATTTTAGCTGCAGATTTAGGTGCAAGTTTTCTAATTTCTGAAAATTTATCACTTGATGCTCGTTATAATTTGGCGCTTTCTAAATATATAGACTATGGTTATAATTCATATAAAAAATTAAACTGCATTCAAATAGGATTGGCGTATAAATTTGATAATTAAGTAAACATATAAAAAAGAAATGTTTTACTTTTGAAAACGATGATTTTAAACAATTTTATGAAAATTTTAATTTTAAACGGTCCTAATTTAAATCTTTTAGGAAAAAGAGAACCAGCTATTTATGGAAGTTTAACTTTTGAAGAATTTTTTAATACTTTAAAAGAGAAATACTCAACTATTGATTTGCATTATTTTCAGAGTAATGTAGAAGGTGAACTCATAAATAAAATTCATGAAGTTGGTTTTAGTTTTGATGGAATTATTTTAAATGCAGGCGCATACACACATACTTCAGTGGCTATTGGTGATGCTATAAAAGGAGTTGAAACGCCCGTAATTGAAGTTCATATATCTAATGTGCATTCAAGAGAAGATTTTAGGCATATTTCATTTATTGCGCCAAATGCAAAAGGTGTAATAGCTGGCTTTGGCTTGCAAAGTTATGAACTAGCTTTAAAGAGTTTTTTATAAGTACAAAACAGTAAATTAAAAAAACCTAAGGATTTCTTAGGCTTTTTTAATACTTATAATATTTTACATCTTAGAATTTATAAAATCTATCACTTCTTTTTCAGCAGCTATAGTTTTAGTATAAATATCAGTAGCTTTATTTATTATATTTTCAGCGAAAACTCTGTCTTTTATGTCTTTAGCATTAATTTTTACATTAAAATACGCTCCAACAACAGCTGTTCTTGCACATAAAACACCAACAGCAGCATCAGATAATGAACTTTGTAAACCATCTTTTAACATAGTTTTCATAATTTCTAATGAATTAAAAGCTGTTTCCATAACCTGAAACGGAATTTCAGTAGCATATTTTGTGGCATTTTCAATGGCAATTTTTCTACTTTCAATTTCTTCATTGTTAGATTTAGGCATTCTAAATCCTTCAATAATTTTATTAAAAGCATTGGTATCTTCATCAACTAAAAACAATAATTTATTTTTATAAGCTTGTCCTTTTACAGCATAGTCTGAGAAATACTCCCATTTATCATCCCAACCAGCTTTATGAGCAGATAAATTAGCAACCATAGTTCCTAAAGAAACTCCAAGCGCACCAACATACGCTGAAATAGAACCTCCACCAGGAGCCATAGATTCGCTAGCGGTTTCTTCTGCGAAATTTTTAACTGTTAAATCTACAAGCTTTTTAGTGTTGTCTTCTAGTAAATATTCAATAATTTTTTCTTTAGGATTAAATGGTTTTAAATCATCTAAGCCTAAAGATTTAACAGCTATTTTTATTTTTTCTTCTTCAGAAATTCCTAAAGAACGTTGTTGTTTTTTTAAAAAATAATCACCAGCATCAAGCATCGCTTTTAGCGGAATTAATCCAATTAACTCAGAACCGGTAACTCTTAAACCTCTTTCTGTTGCAGCTTTTACAGTTTCGTCAAAAGCAACATGCATAGATGTTATATTTATATTTGTTAAATTATATGATATTTGAGCAATACCATATTCTTCAATAAACCATCCAATACCTTTTACGGCTTTTAATTTTCCTGGAATTCTAATGGGTTCACCATTAGCATCTAACATTGGTTTTCCTGAAACTTTATTTCCTTCATATTGAACCCTTCCAGCTTCGCGAATATCAAAAGCAATTGCATTAGCTCTTCTTGTAGAAGTTGTATTTAAGTTTATATTGTAGGCAATTAAAAAATCACGCGCTGAAATTGCAATAGCTCCTGTTTTTACAACTGAAGTATTAAATTCAGCAGGACCAAAGTCAGGTTTCCAAGTTGGGTTTATTAGTTTTTCTTTCAATCCTTCATATTCTCCAGATCTGCAATTCGCTAAGTTTTTTCTTTTTTCTTCTTTTGCTGCCTTTTCATAAAAATATCCAGGAATTCCTAATTCTCTTCCAACACGTTCGCCTAATTTATGAGCAAAAACGGCAGTTTCTTCTAAGGTAATTCCAGAAATTGGTACTAATGGACATACATCGGTAGCTCCAAATCTAGGGTGCTCACCACTATGTTTACTCATATCTATCAATTCTGACGCTTTTTTTATCAATCTAAAGGCAGCTTCAATTACATTTTCTGGCTCACCAACAAAAGTAATTACGGTTCTATTAGTTGCGTTTCCAGGATCGATATCTAATAATTTAACACCATCAACAGTTTCAACTACAGTAGCAATGGCTTTAATTTTAGCACTATCTCTTCCTTCACTTATATTAGGTACACATTCAATTAATTGTTTGTTCATTGTTATTATATTTTGGTGTTTCAAATTTAGGTAGTTAATTTTTAATTGGCTATTACTATTTTAAAATAAATTGCACATATATTAACCGTTTGTTTAATTAATTCTATTTTTGTGTTTAAATAACAATGTTGTATTTATGAAAAAAGTATTGATTACTGGAATGGCAGGTTTTATTGGTTACCATTTAGCAAAACTATTGGTAAATAATAATTATGAAGTTGTAGGATTGGATAATATAAATGATTATTATGATCAAAATTTAAAGTTGGCACGACTTGAGGATTTAGGATTTGACACTTCAAAAATAGCATACAATACATTATTAGTTGGTAACAATATTTCGTTTATTAAACTAGATTTAACTGATTTAGAAAATATTAAACAATTATTTAAAAATCAACAGTTTAGTTATGTTGTTAATTTAGCAGCACAAGCAGGAGTAAGGTATTCTTTAAAAAATCCGCATTCTTATGTAGATAGCAATATTACTGGTTTTTTAAATATTTTAGAAAGTTGTAGAGCATATCCTGTAGAACATTTGGTTTTTGCATCATCAAGCTCTGTTTATGGCCTAAGCGAAGAAATTCCTTTTAGTGAAGACAATTGTACAGATCATCCTTTAGCCATGTATGCCGCAAGTAAAAAGGCTAATGAAATGATGGCACATTCTTATGCTAACTTATATAATATTCCAAGTACAGGATTACGCTTTTTTACGGTTTATGGACCTTGGGGAAGGCCAGATATGGCACTACATATTTTTACAAAAGCAATTGTAAATGATGAAGAGTTTGAAGTGTTTAATAATGGTGATATGAGTAGAGATTTCACCTATGTTGGTGATATTGTAGAAAGTATTAAACGTTTACTTCCTTTAGCTCCAAAAAGTAATGCTGACTTTAATCTTAAAAAGCCAGTGTCTTCAAAAAGTTCAAAACCATATCAAATTTTTAATATTGGAAATAATAGTCCAGTTGCCTTAATGGATTTTATTAAAGCTATTGAAAAAGCTTTGAATAAAAAAGGAAAAATTGTTTTTAAACCGATGCAACCTGGTGATGTAAAATCTACTTATGCTAATGTTGAAAGTTTGTTTAATTATATAAATTTTAAGCCTTCAACAGATTTAGAAGAAGGGGTTAAGTTGTTTGTAAATAATTATTTAAAGTTAAATACTTAATATTTTACTTTAATTGAATTTAGAAATACTCATATCGTTTATAGGCGCATCCATGTTGCTTACAATTATGCCAGGACCAGACATTATTTATGTATTGGTGCAAAGCGTTAGTAACGGTAAAAAATTTGGCATTGCTACAGCTTTAGGTTTGGTTTCTGGAATTATTATTCATACAACTTTAGTTGCTTTTGGCGTTTCTGCAATTATAAAGAGTTCAGCATATTTATTTTTTTCAATTAAACTATTTGGTGCATTTTATTTGTTGTATTTGGCATATTTAACCTATAAATCTGATGAAGAAGTTTTACTAAATTCAAAAGCAGAAAAAAAAGGATTGTTGAAATTATTTAAACAAGGTTTTATTATGAATGTTTTAAATCCTAAAGTTTCTATTTTCTTTTTGGCTTTTTTTCCTGGGTTTTTATACAGTGCTACACAAAGTACTATTGTACAATTTTATGTTTTAGGTTTTTTATTTATGTTGCAAGCATTTATAATTTTCTCATTAGTATCAGTACTGTCGGGTAGTTTTGCAGCATATTTAAAAATGCACCCAAAATTTAACACCAATATAAAATGGTTTAAAATTGTTGTTTTTGCTGGTATCGCTTTTTTTATAATTTTTTCAAACTAGTTATTGTACATTTGAATTATATGAACAAAGTAAAAATCATAGAATGTCCACGAGATGCCATGCAAGGCATTAAATCTCATTTTATTGATACAAAACAAAAGGCACAATATATAAATGCTTTGTTGCGAGTTGGCTTTGATACTATAGATTTTGGAAGTTTTGTTTCGCCTAAAGCAATTCCTCAAATGCGCGATACGGCGGATGTTCTTTCTAAATTAGATTTAAGCAAAACCGAAAGTAAATTATTAGCCATTGTAGCAAATGTACGTGGAGCTGAAGAGGCTTCAAAATTTGAAGAAATTAATTATTTAGGCTATCCTTTTTCTATTTCAGAAAATTTTCAAATGCGAAATACTGGTAAAACAATTTCAGAATCTATTATAGTTTTAGATGAAATTTTAAATATTTCTGCAAAAAAAAATAAAGAAGTAGTAGCGTATTTATCAATGGGTTTTGGAAATCCGTATGGAGATCCTTGGAATGTTGATATTGTTTCTGAATGGACGCATAAATTGGCAGAAATGGGAGTGAAGATTTTATCATTGTCAGACACCATTGGTAGTTCAACACCTGAAATAATAGATTATTTATTTTCAAATTTAATTCCACAATATTCAAAGATTGAATTTGGTGCACATTTACACACCACACCAACCACTTGGTTTGAAAAAGTTGATGCTGCTTACAAAGCTGGTTGTAACCGTTTTGATGGAGCAATTAGAGGTTATGGTGGTTGCCCAATGGCAAAAGATGAGTTAACTGGAAATATGCCTACAGAAAAGTTGATTACGTACTTCAATCAACAAAAATGTAATACAAATATGAATGCAATGAGCTTTGAAAGCGCTTATAATGAAGCTTTAAAAATTTTCGAGAAAATTTAACACATTGTATTTTAGTACTTTATTTTTTTAGGTATTAATTTACTGACATTTGTCATATTATTTATATTTATTCTAAATAAGACTTTGCTATGTAATTATAGTTACATATTTTTGCTTCATTATTTAAAACAAGTCTAAATAAAAATAAACAATTAATCAAAAATGAAAAAATTACAATTACTTTTAGTAGCTATTCTAATTAGTGTGGTAGCATATTCACAAGAAACTAACAACGAAACCTATGAAAATTCAGGAAACAAATTATTAAATGACAATTTACCAAAAGGGATAACTATTGGTGGATATGGACAAATAGATTATAATGAAGCAGACGGTTCTGCACCTGGAAAATTAGATGTTCACCGTTTGGTATTATTGTTTGGTTATAAATTTAACGATAAAGTAAGCTTCTTAACTGAAATTGAATATGAGCATGTGGAAGAAGTTTATGTGGAGCAAGCCTATTTAAAATACAAATTAAATGAAAACGCTAATATTTTAGCTGGTTTAATGTTAGTGCCAATGGGAATTATTAACGAATATCATGAACCTACAACTTACTATGGTGTTGAACGCCCAAATGTTGATAACGTAATTGTTCCAACAACTTGGAGAGAATTAGGAATTGGTGTTTCAGGTAAAATTGACAATGCATCGCTAAAATATCAAGCGTATTTGTTTAACGGATTTAAATCGTATGCAGCAGGATCAGGATTAATTAAAGGTTCAAACGGATTACGTTCTGGTCGTCAAAAAGGAGCAGAGTCTACAGTAAATTCGCCTAATTTCTCAACTAAATTAGATTATTATGGAATTGCAGGATTAAGAGTTGGGTTATCTGGTTATTTTGGGAGAACTCAAACAGATGATACTTCTTTAGAAGCATCAACAGTTAGCGTTTCAATGCTTGGGTTTGATGCACGTTACAAATACAACAATCTAGAATTAAGAGGACAATATATTCTTGCAAATTTATCTGATACAGAAGATTACAATACATTAACAGGTAAAGATTTAGGGTCTAAAATGACTGGTTTGTATGGTGAAATTGCTTACGGTTTTGATTTAAAAGGAGAAGAAAAATTAACGCCATTTATACGTTATGAAAAATACAATACACACGCTGATACGGCTGGAAGTTTAGCTGTTAATAAAGCTTTTGAAAAAGACGAAGTTATTTTTGGATTAAACTACAAAGTAGCCAACGGAGCTGCCTTTAAAATAGATTACCAATTGGTGAACAATGCAGTTTCAGGAAGTGATACATCTAAAGTATTTAATGCTGGAGTTGCAGTTTGGTTTTAATTAAAATAGTATAGAAATGGGGCTGCATTAATATTTATTAATTAATGGTGGCCTCATTTTAATTTTAAAATTACTATTATTACAATATAGTATTTATGAAAAAAATTATTTACATAACTGCATTAGTATTTTTAACTTCTAGTTTTACCGTTTCAAAAAGAATTGAAGCCCTTATTGCTAAGGAAATAAAAAGTATCTTTTCTGTTGAAACGTTTCAAAAAAAGAATATTTCAATATCAAATGATATAAGTGAAAATTTACCCCAAAAGATTACCGATACTAATTTTTATAAAATTTATAACAATCAAAAATTATTAGGGTATTATTATTTTGGACAAGCTTTCGGGAAAGCAGATTATTTCGACTTTATTGTTATTTTTGATAAAAATTTAATAGTTTCTAAAGTTAAGGTATTGGTTTACAGAGAAGATCACGGAGGTGAAGTAGGTAGCAAACGTTGGTTAAATCAGTTTAGTGGAAAATCAAAAGCTGATAATTTAATATATCAAAAAGATATTGCGGCAATTTCTGGAGCTACTATTTCGGCAAAATCTATGACAAATGAAATAAATAAATTGCTTAAAACAGTTCAAATTTTACATCAAAAACAAGTATTATAATGCAATTACACGGTTTAATTCATCAATTTCCAAAAGAAATAAAAGTAGTTATTGTTGCTTTTATAAGTGTTTTAAGCATTGGCTTTTATGGTGGATTGAGTTTTGTAAATACCACAACATCAATGCATGTAAATGGCATTGAAACTCATTATTTAGGAAATGAAGATGATGAGGAAGCAATGGATATGAAATTCAAAAAAAGTGAACGCGAAATTTTAACCGTTGTTCACAATCATATCTTGTCATTATCAGTTATTTTTTTGCTATTGTCTTTAATTCTTTCTACAACTTCCATCAATAAAAAACTAAAATATTTTTTAATGATAGAGCCTTTTTTATCAATCGTATTCACTTTTGGCGGTATTTATTTTTTATGGAAAGGTTTTACTTGGGTTAAATATATTATTGTAATTTCTGGTTTTTTTATGACCTTAAGTTTTGTAGTAGCCACATTTTCAATACTATATCAAATATTAATTTCTAAAAAGAGATATTAACATATATTTCAATTAAAAAGTGTAAATTTGCACGCAATTAATTACTAAATTGATTGCACCATGATTTCACATTCCGATAAATTTGTAGGAGAAGGATTAACCTACGACGACGTTTTACTTATTCCTGCTTTTTCTGAAGTACTTCCAAGAGAAGTTAGTATTCAAACAAAATTTTCAAAAAATATTACTTTAAATGTTCCAATTGTGTCCGCAGCTATGGATACAGTTACGGAATCTGACATGGCAATTGCTATGGCACGTGAAGGAGGTATTGGAGTTTTGCATAAAAATATGACTATTGAACAACAGGCTGCAGAAGTTAGAAAAGTAAAAAGATCTGAGTCTGGAATGATTATAGAGCCAGTTACAATTACTAAAGATGAAACTGTTTTTGAAGCTAAAGCTTTAATGCACGAATATGGTATTGGTGGAATTCCTGTAGTTGATGCACATGGTACTTTAATCGGAATTGTAACCAACAGAGATTTACGTTTTGAAAATGATAACACTCGTAAAATTGCTGAAGTAATGACTTCAAAAAATTTGGTAACTGTTGCAAAGGGAACATCATTGAAACAAGCGGAAATAATTTTACAAGAAAATAAAATTGAAAAACTTCCAGTAGTTGATGAAAATTATAAATTGGTAGGGTTAATTACATTTAGAGATATTATTAAAGTTAGTGAAAACCCAAATGCCAACAAAGATCAGTATGGTAGATTAAGAGTTGCTGCTGCATTAGGTGTTACAGGTGATGCTGTAGAAAGAGCAGAAGCCTTAATTAATGCAGGAGTAGATGCTTTAATTATTGATACAGCTCACGGACATACAAAAGGTGTAGTTACTGTTTTAAAACAAGTAAAAAGTAAGTTTCCAGATACAGATGTTATTGTTGGAAATATTGCAACAGGTGAAGCCGCAAAATACTTAGTTGAAGCAGGTGCAGATGCAGTAAAAGTAGGTATTGGACCAGGATCTATTTGTACAACTCGTGTTGTTGCAGGTGTTGGATTTCCGCAATTATCAGCAATAATTGATGTGGCGAATGCCATAAAAGGTTCAGGAGTACCAGTTATTGCAGATGGTGGAATTAGATACACAGGTGATATTCCAAAAGCTATAGCTGCTGGAGCAGATACTGTAATGTTAGGTTCTTTATTAGCAGGTACAAAAGAATCGCCAGGAGAAACCATTATTTTTGAAGGAAGAAAATTTAAATCGTACAGAGGAATGGGATCTGTTGAAGCAATGAAGCATGGTTCAAAAGATAGATATTTTCAAGATGTTGAAGATGATATTAAAAAATTAGTACCAGAAGGTATTGTAGGAAGAGTTCCATATAAAGGTGAATTGAATGAAACAATGCATCAATTTATTGGAGGTTTAAGAGCCGGAATGGGCTATTGTGGCGCTAAAGATATAGAAGCACAAAAACTTGCAAAATTTGTTAAAATTACTTCAGCAGGTATGCGTGAAAGTCATCCACATGATGTAACAATTACAAAAGAAGCTCCAAATTATTCTCGTTAAATTTTAAAAAAATAACTAAAAAGGCGCAAATTATTTTGCGCCTTTTTAGTTATAAATCACCAATTATTATATAAAAAAGAACCATAAATTTAAAGCTAATTAATTATATTTAATACAATTGTAAATGTTATATTTGCAGCCTTTAAAAAAGGGATTCACAAAATAATAAGAATATGAAAGCTGGTATAGTAGGATTGCCAAATGTGGGAAAATCAACATTGTTTAACTGTTTATCAAATGCAAAAGCGCAAAGTGCAAACTTTCCATTTTGTACCATAGAGCCTAATGTAGGTGTTGTAAATGTTCCTGATAATAGATTGGTAAAGTTAGAAGAATTGGTTAATCCAGAGCGTGTTTTACCAGCTACTGTTGATATTGTTGATATTGCTGGTTTGGTAAAAGGCGCAAGTAAAGGTGAAGGATTAGGAAATCAGTTTTTAGGAAATATAAGAGAAACAGATGCAATTATTCACGTTTTACGTTGCTTTGATAATGGTAATATTGTGCACGTTGATGGAAATATAAATCCGATTAGAGATAAAGAAACCATTGATATTGAGTTGCAACTAAAAGATTTAGAATCTTTAGATAAAAAACTGGAAAAGGTTAGAAAAACTGCGAGAACAGGAAATAAAGATGCTCAAAAAGAGCAAGAAGTTTTAGAAAAAGTTAAAAAAGGTTTAGAAGCTGCAGTTTCAGTAAGAGCTATTGAATTAACTGAAAAAGAACGCGAAGAATACGTAACTCCGTTACAATTTATAACAGACAAACCTGTATTATATGTTTGTAATGTTGATGAAAAATCAGCAGTAAATGGAAACGAATATGTAGACAAAGTAAAAGAAGCTGTTAAAAATGAAAACGCAGAAGTTATTGTGTTAGCTGTTGGTACTGAAGCTGATATTACAGAATTAGAATCTTTTGAAGAACGTCAGTTATTTTTAGAAGATTTAGGATTAGAAGAAGCCGGTTCAGCAGTTTTAATTAGAGCAGCATATAAATTATTAAATCTTCAAACATATTTTACAGCAGGAGTAAAAGAAGTACGTGCTTGGACAATTAATATTGGAGATACAGCACCACAAGCAGCAGGTGTTATTCATTCAGACTTTGAAAAAGGTTTTATTAGAGCTGAGGTTATTGCATATGATGACTATGTAAAATATGGAAGTGAAGCTAAAGTAAAAGAAGCTGGAAAAATGAGAGTTGAAGGTAAAGAATACATTGTAAAAGATGGTGATGTTATGCATTTCCGATTTAATGTATAATCTTAAAATATAGTATAAATTAAAGAAGTCTGTTAATAAAAATATTAGCAGACTTTTTTTTATTTTAGTTGGCAAAATAGTACTTTAGCAACTCTTCAAGAATTTTACAAAAATAAATGGCAGAACAAACATCGTATACCGAGGATAATATTCGCTCATTAGACTGGAAAGAACATATTAGAATGCGTCCTGGAATGTATATTGGTAAGTTAGGTGATGGTTCTTCACCTGATGACGGTATTTATATTCTTATAAAAGAAGTACTCGACAACTCAATAGATGAGTATGTAATGGGTGCTGGAAAAACTATAGAAGTTTCTGTAAAAGATGAAACAGTTTCAATTAGAGATTACGGACGCGGAATTCCATTAGGTAAAGTAGTAGACGTTGTTTCTAAAATGAATACTGGTGGAAAATACGATTCTAAGGCTTTTAAAAAATCTGTTGGATTAAATGGCGTAGGAACAAAGGCTGTAAATGCATTGTCTTCATATTTTAAAGTACAATCTTTTAGAGATAATCAAACTGTTACTGCAGAATTTGAGCAAGGTAATATCACGAATGAAGAAAAGCCACAAGAAAGTTCGCAACGTAAAGGTACTAAAGTAACCTTTGTGCCTGATAAAACTATTTTCACAAAATTTAAATTTAGAAATGAGTATATTATAAAAATGATTAAAAATTATGTGTATTTAAACACAGGTTTAACAATCATTTTTAACGGTGAAAAATATTATTCAGAAAATGGTTTAAGAGATTTATTAGATGAAAATATTGACGATGAATCTAAACTATTCAAAATAATTCATTTAAAAGGTGATGATATTGAGGTTGCATTAACCTTTAGCAAGGCACAATATAGTGAAGAATATCACTCTTTTGTAAACGGCCAACATACAACACAAGGAGGAACACATCAAAATGCATTTAGAGAAGCTATTGTAAAAACAATTAGAGAATATTTTGGTAAAAATTACGATTCTTCCGATATCAGAAAATCCATAGTTTCTGCAATCAGTGTAAAAGTGATGGAGCCAATTTTTGAAAGCCAAACTAAAACAAAGTTAGGGTCAACAGAAATGGGTGATGGCTTACCAACTGTACGTACTTATATAACAGATTTTGTAAAAACCAATTTGGATAATTATTTGCATAAAAATCCAGATGTTGCTGAAAAAATTCAAAAGAAAATTTTACAGGCAGAAAGAGAACGAAACGATTTATCCGGCATACGAAAATTGGCTAGAGAACGTGCAAAAAAGGCAAGTGTTCACAATAAAAAATTACGTGATTGCAGAGTGCATTTTAACGATTTAAAAAAAGAAAATAGACTTGAAAGCACCTTATTTATTACTGAGGGAGATTCCGCAAGTGGATCTATTACAAAATCTAGAGATGTAAATACCCAAGCCGTTTTTAGTTTGCGTGGTAAGCCGTTGAATTCCTATGGAATGAATAAAAAAATTGTGTATGAAAATGAAGAGTTTAACCTATTGCAAGCAGCGCTAAATATAGAAGATTCTTTAGAAGATTTACGGTATAATAATATAGTTATTGCAACTGATGCCGATGTTGATGGAATGCATATTCGACTGTTATTAATCACCTTCTTCTTGCAATTTTTTCCAGAATTAATTAAAGAAGGCCATTTATATATTTTAGATACGCCATTGTTTAGAGTGCGAGATAAAAAACAAACATTTTATTGTTATTCTCCAGAAGAAAAACAAGATGCCATTAATAAATTAAAAGGAAAACCAGAAATAACACGTTTTAAAGGACTTGGTGAAATTTCACCAGATGAATTTGTGCATTTTATAGGAAAAGATATTCGATTAGACCCTGTAATGTTAGACAAAGAAATGCCAATTGAAAAAATGTTGGAATTTTATATGGGTAAAAATACGCCAGATAGACAAAAGTTTATCATTAGAAATTTAAAAATAGAATTAGATATTGTAGAAGAAGCATAACATGCAAGAAGAAAACAACGAACCGATTGACGAAGAATTTGGAAATCAAGAAACCATTACCAAAGTTACAGGAATGTACAAAGATTGGTTTTTGGATTACGCATCCTATGTAATTTTAGAACGTGCAGTTCCTGGTATAAAAGACGGTTTTAAACCTGTACAACGTAGAATACTCCATTCTATGAAAGATTTAGATGATGGCCGTTACAATAAAGTAGCAAACATTGTTGGACATACAATGCAATATCATCCGCACGGTGATGCTTCTATTGCTGATGCAATGGTGCAAATTGGTCAAAAGGAGTTGTTGATAGATATGCAAGGAAACTGGGGAAACATTTTAACCGGTGATAGTGCAGCTGCATCACGTTATATTGAAGCTCGTTTATCTAAATTTGCTTTAGACGTTGTTTTCAATCCCAAAACTACCGAATGGCAATCTTCTTATGATGGTAGAAGAAAAGAACCCATAGATTTACCTGTAAAATTTCCAATGTTATTGGCGCAAGGCGCTGAAGGAATTGCAGTAGGTTTATCAACAAAAATATTACCACACAATTTTAATGAATTAATTGATGCCTCAATTAAACATTTAAAAGGTAAAAATTTTAGCATTGTTCCAGATTTTTTAACTGGAGGAATTGCTGATGTGTCTAATTATAATGATGGAAAACGAGGTGGAAAAATTAGAGTGCGCGCAAAAATTTCGCAAATAGATAAAAAAACGCTAGTAATCAATGAAATACCTTTTGGTACTACAACTTCTAGTTTAATAGATTCTATATTAAAAGCCAATGATAAAGGTACTATTAAAATAAAACAAATAGAAGATAATACTGCTGCAAATGTTGAAATTTTAGTGCATTTACCTCCGGGAATTTCACCAGACAAAACAATTGATGCTTTGTTTGCTTTCACAAATTGCGAAAACTCTATTTCACCATTGTGTTGTGTTATTGATGATAATAAACCTGTTTTTATTGGCGTTTCTGAAGTTTTAAGACGATCTACTGATCATACAGTTGAATTGCTAAAAATGGAATTAGAAATTCAGCTAAATGAATTAGAGGAACAATGGCATTTTGCTTCATTAGAACGTATTTTTATTGAAAATAGAATTTACCGTGACATTGAAGAGCAAGAAACCTGGGAAGGCGTTATAAAAGCTATTGATGAAGGTTTAAAGCCGCACATTAAACATTTAAAACGTGCTATTACAGAAGAAGATATTGTTCGTTTAACTGAAATCAGAATTAAAAAAATATCAAAATTTGATATTGACAAAGCAAAACAATTTATTGAAAGTTTAGAAGATAAAATAGCAGAAGTTAAAAATCATCTAGCTAATTTAATAGATTTTGCTATCGACTATTTTAAAAACTTAAAGTTGAAATACGGAAAAGGCAAAGAACGTTTAACTGAAATTAGATTGTTTGATGATATTGTTGCTACCAAAGTAGTAATGCGTAACACAAAATTATATGTAAACCGTGAGGAAGGTTTTGTAGGTACATCATTAAAAAAAGATGAATATGTTGATGATTGCGCCGATATTGATGATATTATAGTGTTTAGAAGAGATGGTGTTATGATGATTACTAAAGTTGATTCAAAAACTTTTGTAGGAAAAGACATTATTCATATTGCAGTATTTAAAAAGAATGATAAACGTACTGTGTATAATATGATTTACCGTGATGGTAAAAGTGGCCCAAGTTATATGAAACGCTTTAATGTTACTGGGGTAACACGCGATAAAGAATACGATTTAACAGCCGGAACTAAAGGCTCATCGGTATTATATTTTACCGCAAATCCAAATGGAGAAGCAGAAACAGTTTCTATTGTTTTAAGAGCAGTTGGATCTATTAAAAAATTAAAATGGGATATAGATTTTTCCGATTTAGCAATTAAAGGAAGAAGCTCAAAAGGAAATACTGTAACCAAATATGCTATTAAAAAAATTGAATTAAAAAGCGAAGGAGTTTCTACTTTAAAACCACGTAAAATTTGGTTTGATGAAACTGTACAACGTTTAAATGTTGATGAAAGAGGTGATCTTTTAGGCGAATTTAGAGGCGAAGATAGATTGCTTATAATTAACCAAAAAGGTATTGTAAAAACCATAAAACCAGAGTTAACAACACATTTTGATAACGATATGATTGTTTTGGAAAAATGGATTCCTCAAAAACCAATTTCAGCTATTTATTTTGATGGTGAAAAAGAAAAATACTTTATAAAACGGTTTATGATTGATAACCCAAATAAAGAAGAAGTATTTATTTCTGAACATCCAAAATCGCAACTAGAAATTGTTTCTACAGATTACAGACCAATGGCTGAAATCACGTTTTCTAAACGAAGTATTGAAAATATGACTATTAATTTAGAAGAGTTTATAGCTGTTAAAGGAATAAAAGCTTTAGGAAATCAGTTAACTTCTGATAAAATTAAGCAAGTAACGTTATTAGAATCATTACCTTATGTTCCAGAAGAAGTTGATGATGTTGAAGTAAATGATGAGGAAGTTATAGAGAATGAAGATATTACTTTTGAGTTAGATGGTGAAATTGAAGATGACAAAAATAATGATGAAAAAGACAGTAATGGACAAATTAAGTTATTTTAATTGTTCAAAAAATGTAAGTTCATAGTCTTTTAACAATTCTGGATGAGCAATTTTAATAATGTCTTTTAACACTAAATCTGGTCGGGCAGGAGCTAATTCAAAATATATGAATCCACCTTTTTCACCACGTTTATTTATAAATGAATAAATAGTTTTGTTTTTAAACGCATTAAATTGGGAATAAATAGCATTAGATGTTTTTAAATCTTCTAAAGATGTATGAAAACTCGGTGAAATCCAAATATCTGCATCTTTCCCTTTTTCAAAAACATTTTCAATATTTAAAGACAAACTTCCTTTACCTTCAGTGTTTTTCCATAAATAGTTAGTGTTTGCATCTTTTAAAAAAGTAGCTTCAAAACTATTTCCAGCAGGTAAATTCCAAATGTCTTTAAATAAACCTCCAGAGATAATTGTTGGTTGATTAGTTGCGTTTAAGGCAATACTTTTTGCTTCTAAATAATTTTTTTCAATTTCATTAAAAATACTATCCGCTTGTTTTTCTTTATTGAATAAAACGCCAAATAATTTAATCCATTCAGCTCTTCCTAAGGGTGTTTCTTCTAACCAATCACCATTTAAAATTACGGGAATACCAAATTGCTGAATGGTTGAAAACATTTTGCTATTACTATTTATAGAAAATCCCATAACAACATTGGGGTTTAAATCTAATAATAACTCAGTATTTATACTTTCTTCGTTGCCAAGTTCTTTTATTTTTCCATTATTAATTAACGCTCTGGTTTTTACTGATGAAACATAATCGGTATTTGGATAACCTATTAATTTATTTTCAACGTTTAACAATTCAAGCATTGGAATATGAGTTGTGCTTGTAACAACAATGGAATTTACGGGGATAGTAATTTCATTATTTTTGGTAGTTTTATTGGGTGTTAAAATAAACTCAAAAGTTTCTTTTGATCCATTATAGGGTGCTTTAATTATAACTTTTTTATAGTCATTAAACTGCTGAATTTCAAATCCTTTTGCATATTTAATGAAGCTTTTAGTAATGCTTTTTTCAGATTTATTGTTTTTAACTTCATTTTTACAAGCAACTGAAGAGAGTGAAATAAATATTAAAGTAAGTGCAAATTTAAAAGTATTCATTTAAAAAGTTTTTTTTGCAAATGTACTATTTTACATTTTTAATAGTACTAATTAATCTTTAATTACTTATTTTTGCATCCGATTATGGTTTTTATGTTTACTTCTGTATGCATAAATGAAAAGGGAAGTTGGTTTAAATCCAACGCTGTACCCGCAACTGTAAGCTTAGTCGATTTTTTTCGATGGTTGTTATTAAACTTTTAACCACTGTTCTTTTAAGAATGGGAAGGTGAATAACAATACGCGAGTCAGGAGACCTGCCAAAATCAGTATAGTTCAAACATTCGGGAGAAAATGGTTTGAGTATGGCTTTTTTTATCTGTACTTATAATTTTACCTGATTTATTTTATTAATTAAATCATTAAAAATGAAAAAAAATGTATTTCATTTATGTACTGCTATGTTTTTAACATTGGGTACTTTAAATGCACAAGAAACTACTGAAAAAGTAGAAAAATTAAGTGAAGTTACCGTTGTAGCTACAAAATTTGCTATTGAAAAAGAAAAAATTGGTAAAGTTATTTATCAAATTACAAAAGAAGAATTAGCCAATGCTCAGGGAAAATCTGTTGCTGATGTTTTGGATAATTTAGCCGGAATTCAAATTTTTGGAAATAATAGTTCGGCAGGAAAAGACAAAAGTGCTTATGTAAGAGGAGGAAGAGGTTATCAAACTTTGGTGTTAATTGATGGAGTTCCTTTAAGTGATCCATCTGGAATTAATAATGCATTTGATTTAAGATTATTAACTTTAAATCAAATAGAATCTATTGAAATTATGAATGGAGCATCAAGTACATTATATGGTTCTGGAGCTGCTACCGGAGTTGTTAATATTAAATTAAAAGAAGCTGTTAAAAAGCCAATAGCATTACATTATCAGTTAGCAATTGGAACTAATAATTCTCAAGATAATACCACTATCAATTTAAATGATTTTAACCAAAATATTGCCATAAATGGCTCGTTAAATAAATTTAATTATTTGGTTAATGTAAATGCATCATCAATTAGTGGTATGTCAGATGCAAGTGATGAAAATAGTACAACAAAATTTGAGTATGATAAATTTAAACCAACTAACACGTATGTTAAGTTAGGTTATAATTTTTCTGAAAAATTAAATGTAGCGCTATTTCATAATTTTGATAAAGATATTTATGATTATGATGGTGGCGCATTTACCGATTCAGATATTAACAATGGTGAAAATAAGCAAAGTCGTTTTGGATTTTCTTCAAATCTTAATTATAGCAAAGGAAACTTAAAATTTATTGCATCGTATAATCAAAATAATAGATTTTTAGATGAATATAGTAGTTGGACAAACAGTATGAATTATTATGAATATACTGGAAAAAGTATATTTGCTGATGTTGTAAATGAGTTTAAATTTAATAATCAATTTCAATTAATAACTGGGATTTCTTATCAAAACCAGCGTAATCAAACAAACTCTCCTTACGGAGAAATTGATGAAGATTTGGCGAAGTTTAATATGTTAGATCCTTATGCAACAATAGTTTATAATTCAAAAAATGGAATAAATATAAACGCAGGTGCGCGCTTAAATATTCATAGTGAATATGGTAATCATTTTGTTTACAATGTAAATCCGTCATACAATATTTCAAATAACTTTAGGTTAATTTCAAGCTATAGTACTGCATTTATTTCACCAAGTATTTATCAATTATTTTCAGAATATGGAAATGTAAACTTAAACCCTGAAAAAGATAATTCTGTTGAAGCTGGAATTATTTATAAATTAAATGATATAGTTGAATTAAATACTGTTTTCTTTTATAGAAATATGGAAGATGCTATTTTATTTGGCGCAAGTAGTTATGAAAATGCCAATGAAAGTATAAATGCAAAAGGTGTTGAAACAATTTTAAAAACAAATAAAATACACCATTTAAACATTAGTTTAGGACACACATATACTTATAAAAATGCAGATATAGATTATATTCCTAAGCATAAGATTACTGCTGAGGTTGGAACTACTTCTTTTAAAAACACCTATTTATCTTTAAATTTTAAACATATATCTAAAAGAACATTTTTTGATCAATGGGGAACAGGTTCAACTATGAAATTTGATGCGTATAGTTTAATTGATTTTTATGGTAGCTACTCAATAATTAAAAATAAAGTTTCTGTTTTTGCGCAAGTAAATAACTTATTTAATGAAGATTTTGTTGAAGTATTAGGGTATACTACAAAAGGTAGAAATTATAAAATTGGTTTAGATTTTAATTTTTAGAAATATTATTTATATAAAAACAATCTAGTGTACGTATGCTAGATTGTTTTATATAAAATCTCTAACTTCTTCTTTAATAAAAGACAATGCAGCAGTAGACGGAGATGAAGAGTTTAAAACAGTTTTTAAAATAGCTTCACGTAATTCTTGTGCATTTTGTACACTTTCATTTTCTGAGTTTTGTTTAATAATATGTATGGTTGCATTTTTAGATGCTACAATTACACTCCAACATTTTTCTGAAATATATATTTGTTGTGTAAGATTATGTTCAAATTCTTGTTCAATAGTATTAATTAAACTTAAAGAATAGGCTTTTTTATCATTATTTACTGAAGTTACTCTTAATAATAAATTAGAAGGATTTATTCTCTCTAAAAATAAAGTCATGCGCTCATAGGCTTGTAATCTAATTGGTAAAGCTTGTTTTCTGTTAGCCTTAACCATAGATAATTTCATTTTAACTTCTTCATTTTTTGCGTGTGTTAAAAAGAAATAATATGCAACAACGCCTGTAACAATCGCCGGAATCGTAAAGCTTAGTAATTCTAAAATTTGATCTAATTTCATAAATATTTAGTAAAATTCAAATTTATTATTTTTAATAGAACATTCATATAATTAAATGAAAAATTAAAATAAGTACTATTGTATTTTTTTCAAGTGTTTGATTTAGATTTATTTAAAAAAATTACATAATACTAGCGTAACAATTGTTACCATGTGCTGTTGAATTAATGATAATTGTCAGCATTTATAGAAACTAAAGACTCTAATTTTGTTTTAAAATTACAGTATAAGTACTTGTAACACAGTTTGTAACAATTGTTACAAAGCAAACAAACATCAATTAAACTAAATTTATATTATGAAAAATTTATTAAAATTTGTAGTATTATTATTTTCTACAGCTCTTTTTGCACAAGCAGGTCATATAATGCAAGGTGTAGGATCAGTAAATATGTCAATGGGAGGAGCTGCAACTGCACAACCTTTAGATATTAGTGGAGCTTTACAATGGAATCCAGCTTCAATTTCTACTTTTGATAGTAAAATTATGAACTTTGATATAGGTGCATTCTTTTCTTCTCCAGAATTAAGTTCAACAATTCCAGCAGGAATGATGTGGCCAGAAAATGCTTTCGGTCCAGGTTCACCAGCATCTCCACAAGTTTCAGGAATTACTAAAGATGATAGAGGCGTATCTCCAATGCCTGCATTAGCAATGGTTTGGGGAAAGGAAGATAGTAAACATACATTTGGTGCATCTGCTTTTGGTATTAGTGGTTTTGGTGTTACTTTTCCACAAGAAACAAGTTTACCAATGGATGTAAATAACAATCCAAACCCTAATTGGAATCCAAATGATTCAAATCCAATAAACTATCCACAAAACATGAATGGTTTTGGACATGTAGAATCTGATTATATGTTGTTGCAAGTAGGTTTAGCTTGGGCATATGAAATTACTGATAATTTTTCTATCGGAATTCAACCAACTATTAATTATTCATCGTTAGAATTAGCTCCAAATCCTTTATCATCACCAAGTATGACTTTAGGTTATCCTGTAAGTGATAAAGCAAGTGCAATTGGATATGGTGCACAATTTGGTATTTTTTATAATTCTCCAGGCGGTATAAAATTAGGAGCTTCTTATAAAACTGCTCAAAAATTTAGTGAATTTGAATTCAGTAATACTTATTTAGATGGTTCTGCTGCTCCGGATGTTGCATTTACAATGGATTATCCAGCAATTTTATCTTTTGGTTTAGGATATTCTACAGATAGTTTTGATTTTGCTGTTGACTATAGACAAGTTGATTATGAAAATACAGAAGGTTTTGAAGCAAAAGGTTGGACTCAAACAGCTTCAGTTCAAGGTTTTGGTTGGAAAAATATTAATATTCTTTCTGCAGGTATACAATATAAAGGGATTGAAAAATTACCATTAAGAGTCGGTTATACTTATAGTAGTAATCCAATTGATAAAGAATTAGCATTTTTCTCATTACCTGCAACTGCAGTTATTAAAAATGCATTTCAATTTGGTTTTGGTTATCACTTTAATGACCAAATTACTTTAAATGGAGTGTATCATCACGGTGCAAGTGATGGAAAAACAGAAGGTCCAATGTTAAATCCAATGATGGCTTCTCAAACAAATCCTTATGGATCTGTGCCAGGTACTAAAGTTGGATATGAAATGACCACTGATATGATTATGTTAGGAGTTTCTTATACTTTTTCAAAATAAATAATAAATTAAATTTTAAAAAGCGACTTCAAATTGAAGTCGCTTTTTTTTTGTTTTGATAATACAAATTATTTATTTTCTTGTTTATTTGTAAGATGATAAATTTTTTTTAAAAATGCTTCAAAAATTAATTTCTAAAAACATCTATTTAATAGCCCTTGCATTATTTGTACTATCTGCATTTCTTGGTTTGCTAATTAGATGGAGTTTTGTGTTTCCATCTGCATTAATTTCATATAAAAATTTTGTGCAAGGACACTCTCATGTTGCTTTTTTAGGTTGGGGATATTTAGCAGTTTTCGGTTTAATCTTGCACACTTTTGTTCCAAAATACACATGGAATAACACTTTCAAAATTTCAATAATTATTGCTGTAATTAGTATATTTTTAATGCTTTTTAGCTTTCCATTTAGTGGTTATAAAGCATTTTCTATAGTATTACTTGTTGTTTTTGGTATTTCATCATATATATTGTCTTTTAACATCTTGAAGCATCTAAATGGAAGTGATACTTCAACTAAATTAATACGATTTTCAATTTATTATTACTTAATTTCAAGCTTAGCAACTTGGTTTTTAGTTTTTGTGATTATAAAGTTTGGAAAATCGGATTTATATTATAATACTATTTATTTTTATTTACATTTTTTATACAATGGTTTTTTTGTTTTCGCACTTTTCGGGTTGTTATTTAAAGTTTTTGAAAATCAAAAAATTAAAATTTCTGAAAAATACAAAAAGCTATTTTTTATGTATTTAAATGTAGCTTGTATTCCTGCATATGCATTGTCAATTTTGTGGAGTAATGTTTCTACATTTTTTTATGTTTTGGGTTTTGCAGCAGCAGTTTTACAGTTAATTTCATTACTGTTTTTATTTAAAATTATGCAGCAGGCATTTTTAAATTTAAAATGGAATATTTTATCAAAAGTTTTATTAAAATTTTTAATAATTGCATATAGTTTAAAAATTATTAGCCAGTTATTTTCTGCTTTTCCATATTTTGTTCAAAAATCAATTGCTTTAAAGCCTTTTTTTATCATAGGATATTTACATTTATTTACACTAGCATTTATGAGCGTTTTTATAGTGTTGGTATTGAGTGAATTAAATAAAATATTTTTCACAAACAATAGTTCAAAATTTGGATTATTTACTTTTTTAGCAGGAATTATTTTAACAGAATTTTTATTATTTGGACAAGGTTTTTTGATTTTAGCGAAATTAAAACCGATTTCTAATCACAACGCACTATTACTAATTTGCAGCGTTATATTATTTTTAGGAATATTTTTACTATTTATTTCGCAACTTTTTAAGCAAAAAGCAACTTTGTAATATTATTGTCGATAACTTTTATTGCCAAACTTAATTTTGAATAGTACTTTTGAATTTTAAAGAATTCCTGTGAATAAATACATACAAGAACTTAACGAATCTCAAAAAGCAGCTGTTTTACACAAAGAAGGACCGATGATTATTATTGCTGGTGCAGGCTCTGGTAAAACTCGCGTTTTAACGTATAGAATTGCTCATTTAATGAATCAGAATATTGATCCGTTTAATATTTTGGCATTAACCTTTACCAACAAGGCTGCGAGAGAAATGAAAGAAAGAATTGCCAATGTGGTTGGTACTTCTGAAGCTAAAAATTTATGGATGGGAACTTTTCACTCTGTTTTTGCACGTATTTTACGATCAGAAGCAGATCATATTGGGTTTCCTCAGAATTTTACAATTTACGATACGCAAGATGCCGTTCGCTTAATTACTTCAATAATTAAAGAAATGGAATTGGACAAAGAAAAATACAAACCAAAGCAAATTTTGGCACGTATTTCTTCGTTCAAAAATAGTTTAATTACGGTTAGAGCATATTTTGGAAATCCTGATTTAATTGAGGCTGATAAAATGGCGCAACGCCCAAAAGTAGGTGAAATTTACCATCAATACGTAGAGCGTTGTTTTAGAGCAGGTGCCATGGATTTTGATGATTTATTACTGAGAACCAATGAGTTACTTACTCGTTTTCCAGCAGTGTTATCAAAATATCAACAGCGTTTTAAATATATTTTAGTTGATGAGTATCAAGATACAAACCATTCGCAATATTTAATTGTAAAAGCATTGGCAGATAGATTTCAAAATATATGTGTTGTTGGTGATGATTCTCAAAGTATTTACGCATTTAGAGGTGCTAATATTCAAAATATTTTAAACTTTCAACGTGATTATGACAATGTTCAAATTTTTAAATTAGAACAAAATTATAGGTCATCAAAAAATATAGTTCAAGCAGCAAATAGTGTAATTGAAAAGAATAAAACTAAATTAGATAAAGAAGTTTGGACAGCCAATGATGAAGGTTCAAAAGTAAAAGTAAAACAAACTGTAAATGAAGTTACAGAAGGAAGGTTTGTAGCCGATTCTATTTTTGATCATAAAATGAATGATCACCTAAAAAATTCTGATTTCGCTATTTTATACAGAACAAATGCGCAATCTAGAGCTTTGGAAGATGCTTTGCGTGAAAAAGATATAGATTATGTGATTTACGGAGGAATTTCATTTTACGGACGAAAAGAAATAAAAGACGTTGTAGCATATTTGCGTATTTTAATAAACCCGAATGATGAGGAGGCTTTAAAGCGAATTATAAATTATCCAGCCAGAGGAATTGGCGCTACAACTATTGATAAATTAGCTGTCGCAGCCAATCATTATAAAAAATCAATTTTTGAGATTTTAGAAAATTTAGATCAGTATGATTTAAATTTTAACTCTGGAACACGAACAAAATTGCTCAATTTTGTAACCATGATTCAGCATTTTCAAATTGAAGCGCAAACCAAAAATGCCTTTGAAGTTGCAGAATTTGTAATAAAACAAGTGAGGTTTATAAAAGATTTAGAACAAGATGGAACCCCAGAAGGTGTAAGTAAAGTTGAAAATGTCCAGGAAATATTAAACAAAGTAAAAAACTTTACCGAAGAACAAAAAGAAAAAGCTGAAGATGATTCTTTAGCACATTTTTTAGAAACAGCTGCGTTAGAAACCAGTAGCGATGTTGCTACAAAAGATGATAAACCTAGAGTTTCTTTAATGACCATTCATTTAGCAAAAGGATTAGAATTTCCGTATGTTTATATTGTAGGTTTAGAAGAAAATTTATTCCCTTCAGCAATGAGTATGACTACAAGAAGTGAGTTAGAAGAGGAGCGAAGATTATTTTATGTAGCACTAACCAGAGCCGAAAAACAAGCGTATTTATGTCATGCACAAATGCGTTACCGTTGGGGAAAATTGGTTGATTGCGAACCTAGTAGGTTTTTAGAAGAAATAGACGAAAAATATTTAGAAAATTTAACCACCGTTAACCATAAACCTGTACAAAATAAATTTATTAATGAAGATATTTTTGGAAGTGTTCCACAAGATAGAATTCGTTTTAAAAAACCAATACAAAGAACGCCGGTTAAACCAACTTCAGCACCTAAAGTAGAATTTCAACCTCCAAAAAACTTAAAAAAAGTGGTTAAAACTACTAACAATCCTATTAATTTATTTGATGCTAACATTTCCGTTGGAGCAATAGTTTCACATACTAAATTTGGAAAAGGTGAAGTGCTAAGTTTAGAAGGTTCAGGAGCAAATCAAAAAGCAGAAATTAGATTTGCATCGGTAGGTGTTAAAAAATTATTACTACAATTTGCAAAGCTTACTATAATTAGCTAAATATTTACATTGTAAAACCAATTTATATATTGTAATTTGCAATATTAAAATAACGAAGTAAAGATATATGGAATTTGATTTAGAATACAATGCTGAAAGATCGCATTTAATAATCCCAGAATACGGAAGACACATACAAAAATTAGTAGATCATTGTATTGCTTTAGAAGATGTTGAAGAACGTAATAAAATGGCAAAAGCAATTGTGCACGTAATGGGAAATTTACAACCACATTTAAGAGACGTACCCGATTTTAAACATAAACTTTGGGATCAATTATTTATTATGTCCGATTTTAAATTGGATGTAGAATCTCCTTATGAAAAACCAGAAAGGGAAGTTTTACAAGCTAAACCAGATAGATTAGCTTATCCAAATTACGATTCTAAATATCGTTTTTATGGAAATAACATTCAAACAATGATTGATACGGCTTTAACCTGGGAAGAAGGTGAAGCTAGAACTGCATTATATTATGCAATTGCAAACCATATGAAAAAATGTTATTTAAATTGGAATAAAGATACTGTTGAAGATGAAGTGATTTTTAAACATTTAAAAGAACTTTCTAATGGAAAAATTGATTTAGATAAGCGTAATGAAAATTTATCAGAAGTTAAAGATTTAATGCGCAAAAGAAAATCAAATACCAATAAAAATAATCGCCAGAAAAAGAAGTAGTAATTATTTAAATCAAAATTAATGTCAACATTTGTAATAGAAGGAGGTCATAAATTAAGTGGTAGTATAACTCCTCAGGGTGCAAAAAATGAAGCCCTTCAAGTAATTTGTAGTGTTATTTTAACTCCAGAAAAAGTTACAATAAGCAATGTTCCAGATATTATTGATGTTAATAAACTTATTTTTATACTTGGTGAATTAGGCGTTAAAATAAATAGGTTAAATGAAGATACTTATGAGTTTCAGGCTGATGATATTGATTTAGAGTATTTAGAATCTGATAAATTTAAAAAAGATGGAAGTTCTTTAAGAGGTTCTATTATGATTGTTGGTCCTTTATTGGCGCGTTTTGGAAAAGGATATATTCCTCGTCCTGGAGGAGATAAAATAGGAAGAAGAAGATTAGACACGCATTTTGAAGGCTTTATTAATTTAGGTGCAAAATTCAGATACAATACCGATGAAAAATTTTATGGAGTTGAAGCAGAATATTTAACAGGAACTGATATGTTGTTGGAGGAAGCTTCAGTAACGGGTACTGCAAATATTATAATGGCAGCCGTTTTAGCAAGAGGAATTACTACTATTTATAATGCAGCTTGTGAGCCATATATTCAACAATTATGTAAAATGTTGAATAGTATGGGAGCTAAAATTACTGGTGTTGGTTCTAATTTATTAAAAATTGAAGGTGTTAAAAATTTAGGCGGTTGTTCTCATAGAATTTTACCTGATATGATTGAAATTGGTAGCTGGATTGGTATGGCTGCTATGACTAAGTCTTCAATTACCATTAAAAATGTAAGTTGGGATAATTTAGGTTTAATACCGCGTGTTTTTCAAAAATTAGGTATTAATTTAGAAAGAAGAGGCGATGATATTTTTATTCCTGAACAAGAAAATTATGAAATCCAAAATTTTATTGATGGATCAATTTTAACAATTTCAGATGCACCTTGGCCTGGATTTACTCCAGATTTATTAAGTATTATTTTAGTTGTTGCCACTCAAGCAAAAGGAAGCGTTTTAATACATCAAAAAATGTTTGAAAGCCGTTTGTTTTTTGTTGATAAATTAATAGATATGGGAGCAAAAGTTATACTTTGTGATCCGCATAGAGCAACTGTTATTGGTATGAATCACGAATCTAGTTTAAAAGCTACAGTTATGACTTCACCTGATATTAGAGCAGGAATTTCATTATTAATTGCAGCACTTTCAGCAAAAGGGAAAAGTACCATTCACAATATTGAACAAATTGATCGTGGATATCAAAATATTGACGAAAGATTACGTGCAATTGGTGCTAAAATAACAAGAGTTGCTGCAAATTAAAACTTCACAATTTAAACAATTCTAATTTAAACAATTCAATTTGTTATAAAAAAGTGTCAGATTGTCATAAAATCAATATTGGCAATACTTTTGTAATAAATTATTGAGAAAAATTTTAAGCAATTAATATGAGCAAAAAGAAAGATACAAAGGCAGAAAAAGAAATTTCTGAAAATGAAGAAATTCAGCCTGAAGTTCAAGATATTAGCATTGAAGAGCAGCTAAAAAAAGAAGTAAGTCAAGAAAAAGATAAGTTTTTACGATTATTTGCTGAATTTGAGAATTACAAAAAAAGAACATCAAAAGAACGAATAGAGCTATTTAAAACTGCCAATGAGGAATTAATGACAGTTTTACTGCCTATTTTAGATGATTTTGATAGAGGTTTAGCCGAATTGAAAAAAACAAATGAAGAAGCTGCGCTAATTGGTATGGAATTAATTAATAATAAATTACGTAATTCATTATCGCAGAAAGGATTATCACCAATAGGTGTAAAATCAGGAGATGTTTTTGATGTAGAACTTCATGAAGCTATAACTCAAATACCTGCGCCAAGTGAAGATTTAAAAGGTAAAATAATAGATGTAGTAGAACAAGGTTATAAATTAGGAGATAAAATAATAAGATATCCTAGAGTAGTAGTAGGACAATAATTTTATAAAAATGAAGAAAGATTATTACGAAGTATTGGGTATTGAAAAAAATGCTACACCAGCCGAAATAAAAAAAGCCTATAGAAAAATGGCTATAAAATATCACCCAGATAAAAACCCAGGGGATAAACAGGCTGAAGAAAAATTTAAAGAAGCCGCCGCTGCATACGAAGTTTTAAGTGACGAAAATAAAAAAGCGAGATATGATCAATATGGTCATGCGGCTTTTGAAGGCGGTCAAGGTGGTTTTGGCGGAGGCGGAATGAATATGGATGATATATTCAGCCAATTTGGAGATATTTTTGGTAGTGCTTTTGGTGGTGGATTTGGAGGTTTCGGTGGTCAATCTAGAGGAAGAGCGAGAGTTAAAGGAAGTAATTTACGTATTAGAGTAAAATTAACCCTTGAAGAAATTGCTAGTGGAGTTGAGAAGAAAGTAAAAGTTAGAAGAAAAGTCTTGGCCGATGGGGTTACATTTAAAACATGTACAACGTGTAATGGTTCAGGGCAAGTAATGAGAGTTACAAACACTATTTTAGGTAGAATGCAAACAGCATCTACTTGTCCTTCGTGTCAAGGAGCAGGTGAGATTTTAGATAAATCATCAAAAAATGCTGATGCACAAGGATTAGAGTTTAAAGAAGAAACAGTTTCTATTAAAATTCCTGCCGGAGTTACTGAAGGTGTTCAGTTAAAAGTAAACGGTAAAGGAAATGCAGCGCCAGGTAATAATTCTATTGATGGAGATTTAATAGTAGTTATTGAAGAACAAGTACATGATAGCTTAAAAAGAGAAGGTACTAATTTACATTTCGATTTGTATATTAATTTTTCAGAGGCAGTACTTGGAGCTAATAAAAATATTGATACTGTTACTGGTAAAGTAAAAATTAAAATTGAACCAGGAACACAATCTGGTAAAATTTTAAGACTAAGAGGTAAAGGGTTGCCAAGCATTGATCATTATGGAAATGGCGATTTGTTAGTCCATGTAAATGTTTGGACTCCACAGAGTTTAAATAAAGAACAAAAGAAATTTTTTGAAGAAATGCAAAATGATGAAAATTTTAAACCAAATCCATCAAAATTTGATAAATCGTTTTTTGAAAAAGTAAAAGATATGTTCTCATAAAAAAGTATTTATTTTATTTTCAGTTTAACGAAAAATAAATTATATTTGAAGTGTTATCAGCGAAATAAATGATAACACTTTTTCTTTTTCATAGCAATTTTCCCACTCAAACTTTGAGTGGGTTTTTTTATATATATAAATAACGTATTTTTGCTCAAAATTAAGTAGGTCGTCTTATCGCTTCAATTTTATTGAAGAGGAAAGTCCGGACACCACAGAGTAGCATAGCGGATAACATCCGTCCAGCGTGAGCTGAGGACAAGTGCAACAGAAAGCAAGTACAGTTAGGCTGTAGTGAAACCAGGTAAACTCTATGCGGTGCAATGCCATGTATATTGAAATTTTAGAGCTACTCGTTCTATTTCAAGGGGTAGGCAGATTGAGCAATAAAGTAATTTATTGTCTAGATAAATGATAAGAACTTATTAAAAGTACAAAATTCGGCTTATAGACCTACTTAGTTTTTTATCATATTCCTAATATTTACAACGTTTTCGTAGGTGATTTTTATCTATAATAAAAAAAAGTACACACTTAATATTTATATCTCTAAAAATGCTTTTGTAGGTAACGAAAACACAATAAAAGGAATGATTTTTTGTAACTTCGCACAATTAAAATAACTAAATAAATTATTATAGATATGGCTTTTGATATTGAAATGATTAAAGGTGTTTATGGAAGAATGGCAGAACGTGTTGACGCTGCAAAATCCATTGTTGGTAAACCTTTAACGTTAGCTGAAAAAATATTATACAATCACCTTTGGGATGAAAAAGCAACCACAGCATTTGAAAGAGGTAAAGATTATGTAGATTTTGCTCCTGATCGTATTGCTTGTCAAGACGCAACAGCTCAAATGGCGTTATTACAATTCATGCAAGCGGGAAAAAGCAAAGTTGCTGTTCCAACAACTGTACATTGTGACCATTTAATTCAAGCTAAAATAGGAGCAGATAAAGATTTACAAGCCGCATTAAATAATAGTAGTGAGGTTTTTAATTTTTTAGCCTCAGTATCAAATAAATACGGAATAGGTTTTTGGAAACCAGGAGCAGGAATAATACATCAGGTAGTTTTAGAAAATTATGCATTTCCTGGAGGAATGATGATTGGAACAGATTCACATACAGTTAATGCAGGTGGATTGGGAATGATTGCGATAGGTGTTGGTGGAGCTGATGCTGTAGATGTTATGGCTGGAATGGCTTGGGAATTAAAATTTCCAAAATTAATAGGTGTTAAATTAACAGGTAAGCTTTCCGGTTGGTCTGCACCAAAAGATGTAATTTTAAAAGTTGCAGGAATTTTAACTGTAAAAGGAGGAACAGGTTGCATTGTTGAATATTTTGGTGAAGGTGCTAAATCTTTATCAGCAACTGGAAAAGGTACCATTTGTAATATGGGAGCTGAAATAGGAGCAACAACTTCTACCTTTGGTTATGATGCCTCTATGGAGCGTTATTTACGTTCTACTGATAGAAATGAAATAGCAGATGAAGCAAATAAAATTGCTTCTTATTTAACTGGAGATGATGAAGTATATGCAAATCCTGAAAAATATTTTGATCAAGTTATAGAAATAAACCTTTCAGAATTAAAACCTCATTTAAATGGTCCTTTTACACCAGACCTAACTACAGTGGTTGGTGAAATGACAGAAAAAGCTACAAAAAATGATTGGCCATTAAAAGTTGAATGGGGATTAATTGGATCGTGTACAAATTCATCATACGAAGATTTGTCAAGAGCAGCTTCAGTTGCAAAACAAGCAGTAGATAAAGGATTGGTTGCTAAAGCAGAGTTTGGTATTAACCCTGGTTCTGAACAAGTTAGATATACTGCCGATAGAGATGGTTTATTAAAGATTTTTGAAGATTTAGATGCTAAAATTTTCACAAACGCTTGTGGACCTTGTATTGGACAATGGGATAGAGAAGGAGCGTCAAAGCAAGAAAAAAACACTATAATTCATTCTTTTAACAGAAACTTTTCTAAAAGAGCGGATGGAAATCCAAATACACATGCATTTGTGGCTTCTCCAGAAATGGTTGCAGCAATTGCAATTGCTGGTAGATTAGATTTTAACCCTATGACTGATACATTAATTAATAAAAATGGAGAAGAAGTTACTTTTGATGAACCAACAGGATTAGAATTACCTCCAAAAGGATTTGCAGTTGAAGATGCTGGTTACGAAGCACCTTATGAAGATGGTTCTGGAGTAAGTGTAATTGTAAAACCAGATTCTGATAGACTTCAATTACTAACTCCTTTTGAGCCAATTGGTAATTCTATTACAAATGCTAAATTATTAATTAAAGCTTTTGGTAAATGTACAACAGATCATATTTCAATGGCTGGACCTTGGTTACGTTACAGAGGACATTTAGATAATATTTCTAATAACTGTTTAATTGGAGCAGTAAATGCATTTAATAAAGAAACCAATTCTGTAAAAAATCAATTAACAGGAGAATATGGTCCAGTACCAGATACAGCAAGAGCTTATAAAGCTGCTGGAGTTAAATCAATTGTAATAGGTGATCATAATTATGGTGAAGGATCATCAAGAGAGCATGCGGCAATGGAACCACGTCATTTAGGTGTTGCTGCCGTTATTGTAAAATCTTTTGCACGTATTCATGAAACAAACCTTAAAAAACAAGGTATGTTAGGCTTAACTTTTGCAAATGAAACTGATTACGATTTAATTCAAGAAAATGATTCATTTAACTTTATTGATTTAAATGAATTTGCACCAGGAAAACAATTAACACTTGAAATTGTTCACGAAAACGGTAATAAAGACACAATTAAATTAAATCACACATACAATCAAGGTCAAATTGCTTGGTATAATGAAGGTTCAGCCTTAAATTTAATTAAAAAGGAAAATGCTTGTTAATTAGTGTATTAACTATTTAAATATTTTAATAAAAGAGGAACATTATGTTCCTCTTTTATTTTTTATAAACCCGCATTTTTTTATAACTATTTTATTAGGAATTTCTTTACATTTTTAGTAATATAGATTACTCTTAAAAACTACTTTTTTTATCAAAAAAATTATGAAAATACTTCATATAAGTGCTGAATGTTATCCTATTGCTAAAGTTGGTGGATTAGCTGATGTGGTAGGAGCACTTCCAAAATATCAAAATTCAAAAAATGTTACATCTCAAGTAATAATGCCTTTTTATAATAATAAGTTTACTAAAGAAAATAAATTTATTGAAGAATTTAAATCGGTAGTAAAATTAGGAGAGACAGCATTTGAATACAGAATAGTTTCAATTGAAAATAACACGTTAGGTTATGATTTATTTTTAGTTGATATACCTGAGCTTTTATTTAAAGAGTATGTGTACTCTAATGATGATACTGATCGATTTTTAGCATTTCAAATTGCTGCATTAGATTGGGTATTAACTTGGAAAAAGAAACCAACTATTATTCAATGTCACGATCATCATACAGGTTTAACGCCGTTTATGATTTCACAATCATTAAAATATAAAGACTTAAATAAAATACCTACAATTTTCACCATTCATAACGCACAATATCAAGGATGGTTTTCACATGATAAGGTTGGATTAATTCCTGAATTTGATTTTTCTAATGTAGGATTGTTAGATTGGGGCGGTTGTATAAATCCAATGGCTGCAGCATTAAAATGTGCTTGGAGAGTAAATACCGTTTCACCTAGTTATATGGAAGAATTAAAACTATCTGCAAATGGTTTAGAATGGTTGTTAAATGATGAAAGCGCAAAATGTGTTGGAATATTAAATGGAATTGATACGGATGTTTGGAATCCTGAAAAAGATACTTATCTAATAAAAAATTATTCAATTAAAACTGTTCAATCTGGTAGAAACGCTCAAAAAAAATGGCTATGTGATGAATTTAATTTAGATTTTGAAAAACCATTATTCGCTTTTATTGGAAGATTAGTAGGTGAAAAAGGATCTGATTTATTCCCAGAGGTTTTTAGAAATGCATTGATAAATAAAGATATTTCAATTTTATTGTTAGGTTCTGGAAACAAAGATGTTGAAGAACAATTGGAAAAATTAAAAGAAGAACACAAAGGAGTTTACAACGCATATATTGGATATGATGAAAAATTATCTCATATAATTTATGGAGGCGCAGATTTTCTATTAATGCCATCGCGTGTAGAACCTTGTGGTTTAAATCAAATGTACGCACTAAGGTATGGAACAATACCAATTGTTAGAAATATTGGTGGTTTAAAAGATACCGTTATAGATATTTCTGAAGAAAATGGCTTTGGAATTTGTCATCAAAACGTAACAGTTTCTGAAATTGTTCATGCAATTTCAAGAGGGTTAGATTTATATAAAAATCAAACTAAATTTAAAAAAATAAGAAAGCAAATAATGAGTATAGACCACTCTTGGGATGCTTCCGCAAAAGAATATATCAAATTATACAAATCATTAAAAGGATAAATTATGTCAGGAAAAAGAGTATTAGCAATTATTTTAGGAGGTGGACAAGGTTCCAGATTATATCCACTAACTGCAACACGTTCAAAACCTGCTGTACCAATTGCAGGTAAATATAGGTTAGTAGATATTCCTATTTCAAATTGTATTAATTCTGAAATTAAGCGAATTTTTGTATTAACACAATTCAATTCAGCGTCGTTAAATAGGCATATTAAAAATACATATCACTTTAGTTTTTTTAGCTCGGCATTTGTTGATGTTTTAGCAGCTGAACAAACACCAGGTAACAGTACTTGGTTTCAAGGAACAGCAGATGCAGTTAGACAAAGTATGCACCATTTTGTGAGTCATGATTTTGATTACGCTTTAATACTTTCTGGAGATCAATTGTATCAAATGGATTTTAATGAAATGGTAAGCGCTCATATAAAAAATAAAGCTGAAATTTCCATAGCTACGATTCCTGTAAATGCAAAAGACGCTACTTCTTTTGGAATATTAAAAACTGATAAAAAAGACGCAATTACATCTTTTATAGAAAAACCAGCTGCTGAATTATTACCAGAATGGACTTCAGATACTGGTGATGATATGCAAAAAGTAGGAAGAGATTATTTAGCTTCTATGGGTATTTATATTTTTAATAGAGATTTATTGATTAAATTAATGGAAAACCCAGATACCAATGACTTTGGTAAAGAAATAATTCCACAAGCTATTGACAAAAATAGAGTGTTTAGTTATCAATATGAAGGATATTGGACAGACATTGGTAATATAGATTCTTTCTTTGACGCCAATTTAGGATTAACCGATGACTTTCCAAAGTTTGATTTATACTGTAGAGAAAGAACAATATATACGCATGCTAGAATGTTACCAACAACTAAAATTTCTGGAACTATTTTAGATAGAACAGTTGTTGCAGATGGTTGTATTATAAATGCAGGTAAAATTGAACATTCAGTAATAGGTGTTAGATCTAGGATAGATGCTGAATCAACTGTGATTAATACTTATATGATGGGAGCCGATTATTATCAACCACTTGAAGATATTGTAAATCCAAATGTAGTCTCTATGGGTATTGGAGCTAGATGTTTTATTAAAAATGCCATTTTAGATAAAAATTGTTGCATTGGAGATGATGTTAGAATTAATGGAGGTAAACATTTACCAGATTGTGAAACAGACACTTATGTAGTAAGAGATGGTATTGTAGTTGTTAAAAAAGATGCAATAATTCCTAATGGTTTTATAATTTAAATTATGAGTAAAGTACAATCGTATAGTTTATTTACAGATTTTGATATCAATTTATTTAAGGCAGGAAAACATTTTCGGTTGTATGAAAAATTTGGTTCACATCCTGTAGTTGTTGATGGAGTTAAAGGAACTTATTTTTCAGTTTGGGCACCAACAGCAAATCAGGTGTCAGTTATTGGAGATTTTAATCATTGGGTAGATGGCGAATTTAAATTAAATGTTAGATGGGATTCTTCAGGTATTTGGGAAGGTTTTATACCAAATGTTGGAAAAGGAACTATCTACAAATACAAAATTCACTCAAACAATCAAGGATATATAAGTGAAAAGGCTGATCCGTACGCTAGACGTTGTGAACATCCTCCTAAAACAGCATCAGTAGTTTGGGAAGACACTTATAAATGGAAGGATAAAAATTGGATGAAAACTCGTAAAGAGCATAATTCATTAAAATCGCCATATTCTGTTTATGAAATTCATTTAGGTTCCTGGAGAAAAAAAGCGGAAGAAGATAGATCGTTATCTTATTTTGAATTAGCAGATGAATTGGTTGCCTATTTAAAAGATATGAATTTTACTCATGTAGAATTTATGCCAATAATGGAATATCCTTACGATCCTTCTTGGGGCTATCAAATTACAGGATATTTTGCACCAACATCTCGTTTTGGATATCCTGAAGAATTTAAATTTTTAGTTGATAAATTACATCAAAACGGAATTGGAATAATTTTAGATTGGGTTCCTTCACATTTCCCTGAAGACGTTCACGGTTTAGGTTATTTTGATGGATCGCATTTATATGAGCATCCAGATAAAAGAAAAGGATACCATCAAGATTGGAAAAGTTTAATTTTTAATTATGGCAGAAATGAAGTTCGTGCTTTTTTAATTAGTAATGCTATTTTTTGGCTAGACCAATATCATGCTGATGGTTTAAGAGTTGATGCAGTTGCATCTATGCTGTTTTTAGATTATTCTAGAGAAGAAGGTGAATGGGAACCAAATGAATATGGTGGAAATGAAAATTTAGATGCTATTTCATTCTTTAAAGAATTAAATATTGAAGTATATAGCTCTTTTCCCGATGTTCAAACAATTGCAGAAGAATCAACAGCATTTCCAATGGTATCAAAACCAACATTTGCTGGAGGTTTAGGTTTTGGAATGAAATGGATGATGGGATGGATGCACGATACTTTACAATATTTTGCAAAAGATTCTATTTATAGAAAATATCATCAAAATGAAATAACCTTTAGTTTAGCCTATGCTTTTACTGAAAATTTTATGTTACCACTTTCACACGATGAAGTAGTATACGGTAAAAATTCTATTTTAGGAAGAATGCCTGGTGATGAATGGCAACGTTTTGCAAATTTAAGGTTGCTTTATGGTTGTATGTTTACGCATCCTGGCACAAAATTATTGTTTATGGGAGGTGAATTTGGCCAGTATAATGAATGGAATTTTCAAAAAAGTTTAGATTGGAATTTATTAGAATTTGAACCTCATAAAAAAACACAAAATTATTTTAGAGAATTAAACAAACTATATAAAACAACACCGGCGTTATTTGAAAACGGATTTACACAAGCTGGTTTTGAATGGATTAGTTATGATGATACAGAAAACTCCGTAATATCTTTTATCAGAAAAGGAGATAAACCAGAAGACAATGTATTAGTTATTTGCAATTTCACACCAAACCCAATTCAAAAATATAGAGTTGGAGTCCCAAACAAATCTAAGTTAAAAGAAATATTTAATAGTGATAGTGAAGTGTTTGGTGGAAGTGGTATATTAAATTTAAAACAAATAACAAGTAAAAAGCAACCATGGAATGGTAGAGAATATTCAGCTGAATTAACCTTGCCGCCCTTAGGAATCATCATTTTACAGTTAAAATAGAATAGTTTTTAACTAATTAAAAAATTGCACCTATAATTTTATAAATCTCGAAAAATTATAGGTGCATTTTTATTGAAAAGAAAGTAGTAAAACTTAAGTTTTTTAGTACGTTTGCAATTAGATTAAATGAAAAGAATATGATTTTAAACACTGAATTAGAATATAAAGGAAACTTATTTCCTTCAAAAATAATTTTTTACAAAAAGCACGTAAACGTTCTGTACTTTAAAAGTGAAAACGGTGTTGTACTACAATTAACTATCGAAAGAGATAGTGTTTTGCGTTTTAGATATAGTACAACAGGAATGTTTGATAAAGACTTTTCTTATGCAATTACTATATATGCAAGTAAAGGTTACAACCATTTAGAAATTACTGAAGATGACGATAAATATATAATTACTACTTCAAAATTAGTATGCCATATATCTAAGATTGATATGCGTAAAACTATTTTTGATGTAAAAGACAATACCTTAATTTGTGAAGATGAATTAGGATTTCATTGGGAAGAAAGTTATGAAATTGGTGGTGATATTGTAAAAATGTCATTAAAATCACAACAAGGAGAAAATTATTATGGATTAGGTGATAAACCTGTTGAAAATAATTTAAAAGGCAAACGTTTTCAAAATTGGGTAACAGATTCTTACGCTTATGGCAGAGGAACAGATCCAATTTATAAAACAATTCCCTTTTACACAGCCATTCATCATGAAAAATCTTATGGAGTGTTTTTTGATAACACATTCAGAAGTTATTTTGATTTTTGTAATGAAAGAAGAAACATCACAAGTTTTTGGGCGCAAGGTGGTGAAATGAATTACTATTTTATTTACGGTCCTGAAATGACAGAAGTTGTGTCAAATTATACCGATTTAACTGGGCGTCCACAACATATTCCACCGCTTTGGGCATTAGGATTTCATCAATGTAAATGGAGTTATTATCCAGAATCTAAAGTAAAAGAAATAACTTCAAAATTTAGGGAATTGCAAATTCCTTGTGATGCTATTTATTTAGATATAGATTATATGGAAGGATTCCGATGCTTTACTTGGAGTGAAGAATACTTTCCTGATCCCAAAAAAATGGTAAAAGAATTGGCAGATGATGGTTTTAAAACTATTGTTATTATTGATCCAGGAATAAAAATTGATAATGATTACAGTGTTTTTAAAGAAGGTTTAGAAAAAGATTATTTTTGTAAACGTGCCGACGGTCCTTATATGAAAGGAAAAGTTTGGCCAGGTGAGTGCTATTTCCCAGATTTTACAAATCCTGAAGTTCGTGAATGGTGGAGTGAACTTTTTAAAGAGTTAATTGAAGATATTGGAGTTGCAGGTGTTTGGAATGATATGAATGAACCAGCCGTTATGGATGTTCCAGGAAAATCTTTTCCAGATGATGTTCGTCATGATTATGACGGAAATCCTTGTAGCCATAGAAAAGCACATAACATTTATGGAATGCAAATGGCACGTGCTACATATCATGGTTTAAAGAAATTTAGCTACCCAAAACGTCCTTTTGTAATTACAAGAGCAGCTTATTCAGGTACGCAACGTTATACATCAACATGGACAGGAGATAATGTTGCAACTTGGGATCATTTATCTATTGCTAACCAACAAGCACAACGTATGAGTATGTCTGGTTTTTCTTTTGCAGGATCAGATATTGGTGGATTTGCAGAACAACCAAACGGAGAATTATTTGCACGTTGGATTCAATTAGGCGTATTTCATCCTTTTTGTAGAGTACACTCATCAGGTGATCACGGTGACCAAGAACCTTGGGTTTTTGGAAAAACTGTAACTGATATTGTTCGAAAATTTATTGAATTAAGGTACCAACTATTACCATATTTATACACTACATTTTGGAGATATGCAGATGAAGGAATTCCAATTTTAAAGTCGTTAGTACTTTTTGATCAAGAAGATTCGAATACACATTATAGAAATGACGAATTTATTTTTGGTGAAAAAATATTAGTATGTCCAATTATTGAGCCTAATTCAAAAGGTAGAAGAATGTATATTCCTAGAGGAAGATGGTACAACTTTTGGGATAATTCAATAATGATTGGTGGAGAAGAAGTTTGGGTTGATGCGGATATTGATAGTATGCCAATTTTTGTAAAGGAAGGAGCGATTATACCAAAGTATCCAATTCAACAATATGTTGGTGAAAAGATTATTGAGCAATTAGAATTAGATGTTTATTATAAAGAAGGAAAAGAATCTTCAGAAGTTTATGAAGATGCAGGTGATGGTTACGATTACAAAAAAGGAAGATATAGTTTACGTAATTTTAACCAAGTTGGTAAACCCAATTCATTAACAATTCAACAGTTTAAATCCGGTAAATTTATAACTTCTTATAATTCTTTTAAAATCAACATACATGGCTTACCATTTAAAATTGATAAAATTGAAGTTGATAATGAAGCCATAGATATATCAAAAATAAATGGCGTTGTCACTTTTGAAGTTACAAAAGAGTTTAGAGAATTATATATAACAGGTAAATAAATATTAATATGCAATATCTAAAAGCTTCTTAATAGAAGCTTTTTTTATATCAATTGTGTATATTTGAACTTATAAAAATTAAAAAATTAAAAATGAAACTTTTAGAAAATAAAACAACTTTAGTAACAGGAGCCACTAGAGGTATTGGCAGAGGAATTGCATTAGAATTTGCTAAACAAGGATCTAACGTAGCATTTACTTATAGTTCTTCTGTTGAAGCAGCAAATAGTTTAGAAAAAGAATTAGAGTCTTTTGGTATTAAAGCAAAAGGTTACCAATCTAATGCAGCAAATTATGAAGCAGCTCAACAACTTGCTAATGATGTTTTAAAAGAATTTGGAACGATTGATGTTTTAATTAATAATGCAGGAATTACAAAAGATAATTTATTAATGCGTATTTCTGAAGAAGATTTTGATACAGTTATTGAAGTAAACTTAAAGTCTGTATTTAATTTAACAAAAGCCGTTATTCGTCCAATGATGAAGCAACGTGCTGGTTCTATTATTAATATGAGTTCTGTAGTTGGTATAAAAGGAAATGCAGGACAGGCAAATTATGCTGCGTCAAAAGCTGGAATTTTAGGTTTCACAAAATCTGTTGCCTTAGAATTAGGATCAAGAAATATACGTTGTAATACCATTGCACCAGGATTTATTGAAACTGAAATGACTGGAAAATTAAATGAAGATGTTGTACAAGGATGGAGAGATGCTATTCCATTAAAAAGAGGTGGAACTCCTGAAGATGTTGCCAATGCTTGCGTATTTTTAGCTTCTGACATGAGTTCATATATTACTGGACAAACACTAAGTGTTGATGGTGGTATGTTAACATAAAACATAAATAATTGGAAACTAAAGTGTTGATATTTATTGTTTTAGCTTTTTTTGTTGCAGTAGGTATCGCTGGGTTTCAATATATTTTTAAAAATAAAGAAAGAAGCCAATTAAATTATTGGCTTTCTTTTTTACGTTTTTTAGCCTTGTTTTCAATTTTTATTTTACTCATAAATCCAAGTGTAAAAAAACGGATTATTGAAACTATAAAACCAAAATTATTGGTTGCTATTGATAATTCAAGTTCTATAAAACACCAATCACAATCTGAAAATGTTTTAAATTTTGTAGAATTATTAAAAAATAATACTGCCTTAAACGATAAATTTGAAGTTGATTTTTATCAATTTGGCACTCAATTAAATACTTTAGATTCCCTTTCATTTAAAGAGAGTAAAACAAATTTACAACTTCCATTTAAGGAATTTTCAAAGTTATATAAAGATGAAACAAATCCAATTGTAATTATTACTGATGGTAATCAAACCCTTGGTAATAATGTAGCGTTTGCTAATTATAAAAGTCCTGTCTATCCATTTATTGTTGGAGATACTACAATTGTAGAAGATATTTTTATCAATCAATTAAATGTTAATCAATTTACATATATAAATAATAATTTACCAGTTGAAGTTTTTATAAATTATAATGGCGATAAATCAGTAACTAAAACATTTAAGGTTTACCACAATAATAAAGTAGTTTATAACAAGCAGATAGAATTTTCGACAACAAAAAAAGTACATACTGAATCGTTTTTTATAACATCTAAACAAAGTGGAAATCAATATTATACTGCTGTAATAGAGCCACTTGTAAATGAAAAAAACAAAGAGAATAATTCAAAAATATTTAGTGTAAATGTCATTGAAGATCAGACTAAAATTTTGTTGTTAACATCAATTACTCATCCAGATTTAGGGATGTTAAAAAAAGCTATTGAAAGTAATAAACAACGGTCTGTTACTATTTTAAATATTGATAATAAAAATTTAAAATTAATTGATTATCAATTGATTATAATATATCAGCCAAACAATAAGTTTAATGCTGTTTTTAAAGAAGTAGTTGATAAAAAACTAAACCATTTTATAATTACAGGTTTAAGTACTGACTGGAATTTTTTAAATTCTGCACAAAAAATATTTTCAAAAACAGTTACAAATCAATCAGAAAAATATAGTCCAGTATTAAATAAAGAATACGCAATTTTTCAAACGAATGAAATTGATTTTAACAGTTTTGCACCCTTAGAAGATTTATTTGGTGAAGTAAATTTTTCCAGTACTTACAACACATTGTTGTATCAAAAAATTGGAACTATTACGTTGCAAAAACCACTTTTAGCAACGTATGAAGTTGCCAACCAAAAAGGGGCCATTTTATTTGGCGAAAATAGTTGGCAATGGAGAATGAATAATTTTAAAGAAAATAGATCTTTTGAACAGTTTGATGGATTTATAGCTAACTTAATTCAATATTTATCTTCAACTCAGTTGAATAAAAGGTTAAATGTAGTTATTGAGCCGATGTATTATACAAATGAAACTATTAGTATTTCAGCAAGTTATTTAGATAAAAACTTAAATTTTGATGATAGAAGTAAGCTATGGATTACTGTTTTTAACAATAATAAAACAATTTTAAAGAAAGTTCCTTTTGCATTGGAATTTAATAGTTTTAACTTAGAACTATCTGATTTAAAGGCTGGAGATTATAATTATACTGTATCGGTAGAAAATCAAAAAGAAACAGTTTCTGGAATTTTTAAAGTATTACCTTTTGATGTTGAGCAACAATTTAGTAATTCTAACCCACAAGATTTAAAGATTTTAGCACAAAATACCAATGGTACTATTTTTTATAATAATCAGGAAAATAAGCTTATACAGCAACTTTTATTAAATGATTCTTATAAAATCATCCAAAAATCAACCATTGAAAAAACTCCACTAATTGAGTGGAAATGGTTGCTTGCTTTTATTGTAATTTTATTAACTATAGAGTGGTTTATGCGTAAATATTATGGAAAAATTTAATATTTTATCACATTCAATAAATTTATCAAATAGCACTATCAATAAACCTTATCAAAATAATTTTATTAATTCAATTTAATTTCGAAACATTTAGCATCATATTATAATCTCAATATATATTATTGTATTTGTGGGTAAAATTGGCGCATTTATATTATCATTTACTATATTATTTCAAAGTTTTAACTTTGAAATAGATGATGTATACAAATTACCTACTTTAATAAATCATATTACTTGTCATATTGAGAATGGAGATAACTTTGGTAATTTTATTGATTTACATTATGGTAATAAATCAAATTCTCATCAAGAAAAACATAAAGAACACAAAGATTTACCATTTAAGCATCAACATTCCGATTCTCATATGCAATTATTTGTGATGAATAATTTAAAATTAAATGTATCTAATCTTGAAATAGGTTTTAATACTAAAAACTTCATATACAAAGAACCTACATCAAATCAATTCACAAACAACTTTTTACAACCTCCACAAAAGTAACATAGCTTCGTTTTTTTATTAATAAATTTGAGAATCATGGTTTTGGTTTTCAATACTACTCATTACTAATTAATACATTATGTTACAAAAAATTATTAAGTCAAGTATTGATAATAAGCTTATTATATTATTAATGACCGCTGCAATTTTTGGATTTGGATTGTTTTCTCTCACCCAAATTTCAATTGGAGCAGTACCTGATATTACAAATAATCAGGTTCAGGTAATAACTACTTCCAGAAATTTATCAACACAAGATGTGGAACAATTTATTACATATCCTGTTGAGTTAGAAATGGCTAATTTACCGGGTGTTACAGAAATTAGATCTATTTCAAAATTTGGGTTATCGGTTGTTACCATTGTTTTTGAAGATAAAATTGGTACTTATTTGCCACGACAGTTAATAGCCGAAAAAATTAAAACAGCTTCAGAAAAAATACCTGAAGGATTTGGAACACCAGAAATGGGGCCAATTACTACAGGTTTAGGAGAAATTTATCAATATACGTTAGAAACTAAGCCTGAATTTAAAGGAAAATATTCCGCAATGGAATTACGTACCATTCAGGATTGGGTGGTTAAACGTCAATTATCTGGTATTCCTGGAGTAGTAGAAGTAAATACTTGGGGTGGTTTTTTAAAACAGTATGAAGTTGCTTTAAATCCGGAGAAACTAAAATCGATGAATATCTCTCATGCGGAAATTTTAGAAGCAATTGAAAAAAACAATAGCGTTGCCGGTGGTGGTTATATTGAAAAAGCCAATGAAAGTTATTTTGTACGTGGTGAAGGAATGATAAAATCTTTAGAGGATATTGAAAATATAGTTGTAAAAAATGTGGAAGGAGTTCCTATTTTAATCAAAAATATTGCAGATGTAAACTTTGGTTCGGCTAATAGATTTGGTGCTATTACTGGTAATGGAGAAGGAGAGAAGGTATTAGGTCAGGTAATGATGTTAAAAGATGGAGATTCTAATAAAGTAATTGATCAAGTAAAACAACGTGTTGCTGAAATTCAAAAATCACTACCGGAAGGCGTTTATATCAATGGCTTTTTAGAGCGAAGTGAGTTAATTGGAAAAACAACTTTTACTGTTGCCGAAAATTTAATTTTAGGTGTAATTATCGTAATCTTCGTAGTAATTTTATTATTAGGTAGTTTTAGATCGGGTATTGTGGTTGCTTCTGTAATTCCGTTAGCCTTGCTTTTTACAATTTCATTAATGTACATTTTTAATATTGATGCAAATTTAATGAGTTTAGGTGCCATAGATTTTGGTATAATTATAGACGGAGCTGTTATTATTGTTGAATATATTGCTTTTAAAATTACGAGTAGCAGAGCTGAATTATTGCAGTTATCTAAATATGAAAGTCAAGAAATAATTGATGATATTACGTATAAAAGCAGTTCAAAAATGATGACTTCAGCAGTATTTGGACAGTTAATTATTTTAATAGTTTTTATACCAATTTTATCGTTAAGTGGGGTTGAAGGAAAAATGTTTAAACCGATGGCAATGACATTTAGTTTTGCTTTAATTGGCGCAATGTTTTTATGTTTTACGTACGTTCCAGTAATATCTTCTATTATTTTAAAACCCGAAAAAGTTACTAAAAACAACGTTTCTAAACGTTTAATGGCCTTTTTTACTGCAATGTACGAGCCTGTTATTCAATGGGCATTAAAACATAAAAAAGCAGTTATTGCAATGTCTGTTGCTTTATTATTTGGAACAGTCGCTTTATTTTCTACTATGGGTGGAGAATTTATTCCAACCTTAGATGAAGGTGATTTTGTTATTCAACCAGTGTTAAAAACTGGAACAACTTTAACAAAAACTACTGAAATTACAACCAAAATTGAGGAAATATTATTAGAAAATTTTCCTGAAGTAGATCAAGTTGTTTCTAGAATTGGTGCAGCGGAAGTACCAACCGATCCAATGTCTATGGAAGAAAGTGACGTAATTATTAAATTAAAACCAAAAGGCGAATGGGTTTCAGCAGATTCAAAAGATGAATTAGCTGATAAATTTAAAGAGAAACTTGCCATTATACCAGGAATTGATTTTGAATTTACGCAACCTATTGAAATGCGTTTTAACGAATTAATTACGGGTGTTAGATCTGATGTTGCTGTGAAAATTTATGGTGAAGATTTAGCTATTCTAGCATCAAAAGCCGATGAAATTAGAAATAAGATTGTAAACGTTGAAGGTGCATCGGATATTATTGTAGAAAAAATTGATGGTTTACCACAAATGACAGTAAGTTATAAAAGAGATAAAGTGGCGCGTTATGGTTTAAATATTCAAGATTTAAATCAAATTGTGTCTATGGCTTTTGCTGGACATACAATGGGTAGTGTTTTTGAAGGTGAACGTCGTTTTGATTTGGTAGTTCGTTTGCAAGCAGATTACAGAAAAAATATTGATAATCTTAAAAATTTATATGTTGACACACCATCTGGTTATAAAATTCCATTAAACGAAGTAGCAACTATTGAGTACACAAAAGGTCCAGCAAAAATTTCTAGAGATAATACCAAACGTCGTATAGTAATTGGTGTAAACGTACGTAATAGAGATATGGAGTCAGTTGTGAAAGATATTCAGACTATTATTGAAGCAGATGTTAAGTTGCCAGTTGGATACACAGTTTCTTACGGTGGTCAGTTTCAAAATTTAAATAGCGCAAAAGCACGATTGAAATTAGCTGTTCCTATTGCATTATTATTAATATTTATATTGTTGCATTTTGCATTTAATTCAATTAAAGATGCCTTAATGATTTTCTCAGCAATTCCGCTTTCTGCAGTAGGAGGCGTATTATTTTTATGGATGCGTGATTTACCTTTTAGTATTTCTGCAGGAGTTGGTTTTATTGCATTATTTGGTATTGCCGTACTAAATGGTATTGTGTTAATTGAGCATTTAAAATCACTTAAAGAACAAGGTTTTGATGATGTTCACGAACGTATTTTAAAAGGTACAAAAGAACGTTTACGCCCTGTAATTTTAACTGCCGCAGCCGCTGCTTTAGGGTTTTTACCAATGGCAATTTCCACAAATGCTGGAGCAGAAGTTCAGCGTCCATTAGCAACTGTAGTAATTGGAGGTTTGGTAACTGCTACATTTTTAACTTTGGTAGTGTTACCAGTTTTATATGCTTTGTTTGATAAAAAATTAATAAAAGTGAAACGAAAAAAGAAAATTACTAAAACTTTGCTATTGTTATTGTTACTAATTCCAGTAGTTAGTTTTTCACAAATAAAAGCGATTAGTTTAGACGATGCAATTTCTATAGCTGTAGAAAATAACAAACAACTGCAAATAAAATCTTTGGAAATTGATAAATCTAATAAATCAAAAATGAGTGCTTTTGATATTGATAAAACAAGTGTTTATTATTTAAAAGACAGAACCAATTTAGGAGTTGATGGTAAACCTTATGAAACGTATGGTTTTAGTCAAACTATTGAGTTTCCAACGGTGTATTTTGCACGAAATAAAACGGCAAATTTATCAACTAATATGTCGGAAATTTCGTTTGAAATAGCTAAAAATGAATTGATTAAAAAGGTATCAAAATCATATTATCAAATTGTATTTCTAAATAAAAAATTAGAATATTTAGTATATATGGACAGTTTATATAGTAATTTTTCAAATGCAGCGCAACGAAAGTTTGAATTGGGCGAGTCTAATTATTTAGAAATGATTACTTCAAAAGCAAAATTTAAGCAATTTAGCTTGCAATTAAATCAGCTTAAAAATGATATTTTAATTGCCTATCAAACTTTAAAACAATTATTGCAGAAAGATGAAGATTTTGAAATTTCAACTTCAGAATTGCATAAAATAACTATTAAAGAACAGCAGTTAGAAAATCATTTAATTAATAAATATTATACAGAAAATTCTAAATTATTTAAGGCTCAAAAAGGGTTGGAAATACAGCAATTATTGCCAGATTTACATTTTAATTACTTTAGAAGTGAAGATGTTTCAACCAATCATTCAGTGAATAGTTTTCAGGCAGGTATCACAATTCCATTAGCATTTTGGGGAAAATCCAGTAAAATTTCAGCAAAAAAAATAGCATACGATATTGCTCAAGAAGAATCGTTAGAAGCTAATTTCAAGTTAAAATCTAAATACGCGATTTTAATGGAAGAGTTACAAAAAAACGAAGCGCAATTAACGTATTTTAATGAAAATGGAAACACTATTGCCAGCGCTATTTTGAAGACTGCCACAGCAAGTTATAAAAATGGTGAAATAGACTTTTTTCAATATATACAAAGTATTGAAAATGCCAATCAGTTACAAATTGATTATTTAATGTATTTAAACGCATACAATCAAATTGCTTTAGAAATTAATTATTTAAACCTTTAATCTTCAACAATGAAAAATTTTATATATACAATAGTTGCAATCTCAATTTTCATATTTTCTGCTTGTAACAATTCAAAAGAATCAGAAACAGAAGTAACTGAAACTACTAAAAATCCAAATTTAATAGCAGTTTCAGACGCTCAGTTTAAAAGTGCTGGAATGGAATTAAAAACAATGGAACATCAAACGTTTGCAGAAACTATAAAAACAAACGGATTTATTGATGTGCCACCAACTGATAGAGCAATGGTAAGTGCTATAATGGGCGGTTATGTTAAAATTTCACACTTATTAATTGGTACAAAAGTTAAAAGAGGACAATTATTGCTAACTATTGAAAATCCAGATTTTATTGAAATTCAACAAAATTATTTAGAGTTGAATGAAACGCTTACGTATTTAAAAAACGAATTTGAACGTCAGAAAACCTTATTTAATGAAAAAATTACTTCAGAAAAAAATTATTTAAAAGCTGAGAGTGATTATAAAAGTTCGTTGGCTCAATTTAATGGTTTAGGGCAAAAATTAAGGTTGATGAATATTAATATAAACAATGTAAAAGCTGGTAAATTTACAAGTACAATTCCAGTTTATGCGCCAATAAATGGTAGTGTAACACAAGTGTATGCAAGTGTTGGGAAATTTATGAATGAATCTGATGTGTTGGTTGAAATTATTGATGATTTGCATAAACATATTGAATTGGTCATTTTTGAAAAAGATGTAATGAACGTTAAAGAAGGCCAAAAAATACGCTTTAAATTACCGGAAAACTCAACAAATTGGTACGATGCCGAAGTGCATTTAATTGGAAAAGCTATTGACGAAAAAAATAGAACGGTAAAAGTACACGGACATTTAGAAAACGAGAAACAAGATTTTTTAGTAGGCATGTTTGTAGAAGCTGAAATTGTTACTAATGAATTACAAAGAATGGCTTTACCAATTTCTGCAATAATTGAAGAAGATAATTCTTATGCTATTTTGCTGCTAACTGAACAGAAAGATGGAAATTATCAATTTGAAAAACGAACTGTTGAAATTGGGTTAAAAAATGAAAATTTTGTAGAAGTTTTAGATTCTGAAAATTCATTAAAAGATAAACAAATTTTAGTGAAAGGTGTTTTTACTCCTTTAGAAGAATAAACATTGAATGATTGATGCCGAATATTCTATTTTAATTAAGATATCTAACTTCTGTTTCGTATTTTTGATAAAATTTTAAAAAAAATAAAGATGAGTAACGGACAATTACAATTGCCTAAAAGTTTAATGCCTTTAATTATATTAGGAATAGTTTTAATAATATTTCTTTCTAAATCTACAGTAACTATTGATGCCGGTGAATCTGGTGTTTTGTGGAAACGTTTTGATGGAGGAGTAGTAATAGATGAACCAGCAATGGGTGAAGGATTTCATATTGTAGCACCTTGGAATAGTGTAGTTATTTATGAAGTGCGTCAACAAGAATTATCTGAAAAAATGAAAGTTCTTTCTTCTAACGGATTGGATATTATTTTAGAAGTTTCTGCTTGGTATGTTCCTCAACACGAAAATTTAGGAAAATTACATCAAGAAAAAGGTGAAAATTATTTAGAACGTGTTATAAAACCTGCTTTGCGTTCTGCTGCACGTAGTGTTGTAGGTCGTTATACACCAGAACAGTTATATGCTAGCAAAAGAGATGTTATACAAAGTGAAATTTTTGAAGAAACTAAAAAAATTCTTGATGTACAATACATTCAATTAAACGAAGTTTTGGTACGTGACGTAACACTACCAGCTACAATTAAAGATGCAATTGAACGCAAATTAAAACAAGAGCAAGAATCTTTAGAATACGAATTTAGATTGGTAACTGCACAAAAGGAAGCTCAAAAACAAATTATTGAAGCAAAAGGTAAAGCTGATGCAAATAAAATTTTAAGTGCATCATTAACTGATAAAATTTTACAAGATAAAGGTATTGAAGCTACATTAGAGCTTTCAAAATCTCCAAATAGTAAAGTGGTTATTGTTGGTAGCTCTAAAGATGGTTTACCATTAATATTGGGAAATAATTAATTATAAATTTCCATTTTATATAATGCATAAAAATGCCTGATAATTTTTTATCAGGCATTTATTATTATGATAAGTTTTATTGAAATAATCTTTAAAAATTATTGTTTGTCTTTTTCTTTAATAGTACTTCCTTTTTTTATGGCTTTATAATTCTCATAACATAAAAGTACGGCTTCAATTAATTGTAAATCACTGGCTTGTTTAATAAAATAATCAGAATAATTACATTCATTTAATAATTCGTTCAACTCATTTTCATCCAATTCTAAATATTCCATCATGAGTTCTCTATTAAACTTTGATTCTAATAAAGATCTTAACTCATCTTGATCTCTTAGTTTTTTAAGCTTTGCTAACTGTTGTGGTTTTTTTCCAAACTTATTGTAAATAAAATCAATTGGTCTAAACAATGCGTCAACTGCAGAATTGTAACTTTTAGCTTGTTTAACACCAACTTCATAAGTTTGAGGAATTCCATTTATGTGTATACGAGCATACTTATCTTTAGGTACATTTTTTGCATCAATTTCTAAAACACCAATAAGTTTATGCGATTTTACTACAACTTCTTTTAGTTGTTCTGCTTTTTCATGCAATTCTATTACTAATTCATTTCCTTTTAACAAATCATTAGTAATTTTCAATTTTATAGATTGATAGCCTAAATAGGAAATATATAAAGTATCATTAACCGCTGTAGGAATTTCAAAATTTCCTTCATCATTGGTTACTGTTCCAATAACACTATTTAAATTAAACAGATTGGCAGCTTTTAAAGGCTGTTTGTCTGAAAAATCCACTATTTGTCCATATAGAGGAAATGTGTGTTCTAGTGGTTTTAATGAGTCCTTTAACTTTATTTGCTGAGAAATTCCATCAAATGAAATAAGGATTATGGCTATGTATAATAATTTTTTCATCATATGCAATATTACTATTAATCTTATAAAATAATGTTAATTATAATTAAAAAATAATTCACTTTTATAAGTCTGGAGAATTATAATTTATTTTTAAAAGATCAGGATATTTAAAAGAATAATTTAATGCTTTTTTTAGTTTTTTATTTGATACTATTTTAAAAGGACTGTTGTCTTTTTCTTCAAAAACAGGTTGTTCAACACCAATATCACTTTTAACTTTTATATAATAATCTCTTCTATTTGGATGTATATCAGCACAAGCATTAAATATTTCACCCCAAATTTGTTTTGAAATTATTTCATATAAAATATTTACACAATCATCTTGATGAATCATGTTTACAAAACCATTAGGATTAGGAATAACTCTACCATTCATAAAAAAGTTACCCGGTTTTCTATTGTAGCCAAATAAACCAGCAAAACGTATAATGGTTGTTTTAAATTGTTTATTTTTTAAAAAAAGGTTTTCAATTTCTAAAAGCGGTGAAGATTCTAAAACATCCTTTTCTGTAACTATATTATTTTTAGCAGTGTAAACAGATGTTGAACTTATGAAAATCACTTTTTTTATTGTGGATGTGCTGATGTAAGTGAGTAGTTTTTTAAAACCATCAATATTTTTAGAAGGTATTGCAATTAAGAGAATTTCTGATTTTAAAAAATCAGAAATTTTAGAATTTGATAAATTTTCTAATGAAATTAAATACGGTTCAATTTTTAAATCTTTAAATAGGTTAATTTTATTTTCAGAAGTTGTAGAACCTTTTACAAAATAACCGTTTTTAACTAATTGTTTTGCTGTTGGTAATCCTAACCATCCACATCCTAAAATACTTATTGTTTTATTCAATATACTTTTTGTACAAACTTACTAATTTTTAAAGTATTTTGTAATTAATGCAAATAAATTATCCTTATCAATTGGTTTTGAAATATAACCATTACAACCTGCTTCAATTGTTTTTTCCTCATCTCCAGAAAGGCCATAAGCAGTTTGAGCAATAATAATTACATTTTTATTAAACTGTCTTATTTGTTTTGTTGCCACTAATCCGTTTAAATTTGGCATTTGAATGTCCATAAGAATTAAATCAATATCAGGATTCTTTTTGCAAATTTCAACAGCTTGAACACCATCAAAAGCAGTAATTATTTCACTACTAATTTCTTTTACTAAAATTGAAAGTAACGATGAGGAAGTTTCATCATCTTCTGCAATTAAAATTTTAAGATTTAGATTTTTAGTATTGGTTGATTGAACTTTATTATTTGCAGTTGTTTGCTTTGATATGTTATTGGAGTAAGGAAGTGTAAAATAAAAAGTACTTCCTTTATTTTCATCGCTTTCTACCCAAATTTCACCATTCAGCATTTTTATAAATGCTTTGGATATTGATAATCCTAATCCAGCACCTTGCCTTGCCATTTTATCAGCTATGTCGGCTTGAATAAATCTTTCAAAAATTACACTCTGCTTATCATTTGGAATACCAATACCTGTATCTTTTACAAAAAATTCAATATTATTTTCTTTTTTATGATATCCAAACTCTATAGATCCCTTTGAAGTATATTTGATTGCATTTTTAACTAAATTTGAAAGTATTGCAGATAGTTTGTCAGGATCTGATTTTATAATCACATCTTCATCTGGAAGTGTTTTTAGCAAAGTAAGTTGTAAAGCTTTATTCTCAGCTTCATGTTTAAAAAAGGAATAAATATATTCTAACTGCTCATTAATATTTACTTTTTTTATTGAAACTTGCATTAATCCAGATTCTATTTTCGAAATATCTATAATATCATTAATAATATTAAGCATTCTATTTCCGCTTTTTTCAATAATTTCAAGATATTTTTGTTGTTTTTCTCCTGAAAGGTGTGGTTCTTGCAATAGTGATGAAAATCCTAAGATACCGTTCATTGGAGTTCGTATCTCATGACTCATATTCGCCAAAAATGCAGATTTTAATTTATCGCTTTTTTCAGCGTTTTCTTTTGCATTTAAAAGTTCCTCTTCTATAAGTTTTCTTTCAGTTATATTGCTTCCAAAACATGAACCACCAATTACTTTTCCGTTTTTTATAATTGGGTTAAAATCAATATGTATATATATTTTTCCGTTTGGTGAATCTACAATATCTTCAATAGAAAACTGCTCGTTAATTAATACTCTGTCGTATCTTGGTTTCCAAATTGGCCTTAAATTTTCAGGAAGTCCTTTTACTAAATTAGAGCCTTGTGTTAATAGCACATTAAAAGAATTGTAAAATTCTTGTTGAAATACATGGTTTATGTATAAAATATTATAATCATTATCAAAAGCCCAAATGCTATTTGTTGTACCTTCAATAATTGCCGTAATATTAGAATTTATTGCTTCAGTTATTTCTTTTGCAAGGGTTAATTCTTGAGTTCTTTCCGTTACTTTTTTTTCTAAATTTTTATTTAATTTTTCAATTAATAGTTTTTCATCATCTAATTTTTGGTTTAAGTGAAAGTTATTACGTTTTTGAAATTCAATATTATAACTAGCAACCATGCCAATAACATTAGCGCTAATAAAAAAGAAATTATTAGATATAATAACTATTAGCGGTGCTTGTATAATAAAGATAGCAAGTATGTTAAAAATAATCAACGTAATCCAACCAGCAATAGTGGCGTAAAAAAAACGTAATTTAATAAAAAAATATCCAGCCGAAAAAACCAACATTAAGCCCGCATAATATGAGTAATTTTCAGGTTCAAACATGGTCATTACACTTATACCAGTCCCACCAACAATAAAACTAATTATTAATAATGCTTGCCAATACTTTTGAAATATTTTAGAGAATGAAAATATTAAAACAAATGAAATAAAAGGAATTACAACTAAAAATCTAATTTTAAGAAATATATCAGCATATTCAGGAAATATTTGAAAATCTAAAAACCCAAATAAACCGTATATAGTTGCAAGTAAAAGCAGTGCAATTCTTAGTTGTAAAAGTGAGTCTTTAAAATATTTTTTTCGATATAAAATTTCTTTCTCTTCAGGAAATGATAAAGTGAATTTATTATAATTCATTTGCTCAATTCTATTTTTATCAAAATCCATTAAGTATAGTTTAAATAAGACTTATGTTTTAAGTTTTGTAAAATTTAAATATGATTACATCTGATAAATTTTAAAAACTCACACTAAAGATGTATGCAAATTTCTAAAATTTAATTTTATTAATAATTGACTTATGTCACTTACAATAAACTAAATATAATAATTCTTTTAAAGTAGTTGACTAAAGATTTTAATATATTTTAGAGCACATTTAATAATTTAAAATTTTATTAAATGTGCTCTAGAGTGTATTTAAACTGCTTTTTTAATTTTTATTGAAGAATGAATAGTATCATTAATTAATTTCGACCATTTTTCAATTAATTGTACCTCTTTATTTAGTTGAGGGTTTAATTCTGCATTATAAAATTCTAAAACTATTTCTGGTTTATTTGAAGAGCTTGATGTTAAAACTAACTGTAATAATTCAATATGATTACTACTGTCATTTAATTTCATTATTTTACATTTTTGATAATCAGATAATTGTATTATTTCTGAAGTTTCAGTGTCTTTAATTTTTCTATAAAAAAACAATTCATTACTGGTAGTATTTATGCCAATTGCAGATTTATACCAAATATCATTTTGTAAAATGGTTGTATTATTTTTAGTTGCTAATTCAAAAAAAGCATTTTTAATTTTTTGTTCATTTTTTGTTCTACTATTTCCTGATAGTATAAATGGTAAGGTGCAAAGCGCAACCATTACTAATCCAATTATAAGTGTACTTGAATCCATTATATTATGTTTTATTTAATTATTTATTTAAAAATCAATAGCATATAAAACTAAATTTATGCACATATGATGTGTTTAAATATAAAATAGCTGTTTATGATGCTTTAAAATACGTAAGTGTTAAAATAAAATCACCAAAAATAATGGAAAGGATATATAAGATCTGTTTTTCTATATTTTATTAAAAAATTATAAAAAGCAGTTGTGTATTGCGAAAAGGTACTTGAATAAATTTCTTCAGTTATTTTTAAAAAAAGTGAAAAATTATTCGAATTATTTTTAAATGTGGAAATTTGAGATTGACTAGATTCTTGTAAAGAACTTTCATTTTCCGCAATAGATGTTATTATTGTAGAAGCTACAAAAGTAAAACCAGTATCTTTTTGAAGTTTACTAATTTTAGTTTGAGAAATGTTGGATTTAATTTGAACAGTTTTATCAATACCTTCAGTTGCAAAGCAGTAGTGCACTGAAAGTAAGCAAATAATACTTAAAAAAAACCATTTTTTCATGACACAAATGTAAATCGTTTTTTAATTCAAAAAACCAAAACTGTATTTTTTTATAAAAAAAGTTAAAAAAACTTATTTTAAAGATGGGTAAGGAACTTACAACAATATTTAAAGTCTATAATTATTGTATAAATTTAATTTTAAGTGCGCGTAACTGGATTCGAACCAGCACATTCTAAGCGAATACCAGCCCCTCAAGCTGGCGCGTCTACCAATTCCGCCACACGCGCTAAATTAAAAAAGAAAAGGTCAAGCACTTGGCTTGACCTTTTGTGACCGGGCTGGGGCTCGAACCCAGGACCACCTCCTTAAAAGGGAGGTGCTCTACCAACTGAGCTACCAGGTCATTCTTCCTTTTTCGCAATTGCGAGTGCAAATATATAACCAATAGTTATATATGACAAGTTTTTTTATGTAGTTTTTTAACCGATATTTGTTTTTTTAAATTTTAAAGCTCAAAATTAAGAGTATGAAAGTTGTTTTATTAGGCTATATGGCAAGTGGTAAATCTGCAGTTGGTAAATTATTAGCTAAAGAATTAAATATTCAATTTGTTGATTTAGATGATTTTATAGAAAAAAAAGAACAATTAAGTATTTCTGAAATATTTAAATTAAAAGGAGAAATATATTTTAGAATTAAAGAAGGTGAATATTTAAAAGAATTATTAAATTTTGATAAAAATTTAATAATTTCATTAGGAGGCGGAACACCATGCTATGGAAATAATATGGAAATAATTAAAAATAAATCCAAATCTTTTTATTTAAACGCATCTATAAACACTATTTACGAAAGATTGATTGGTGAAACATCTAAAAGACCTTTAGTTGCTACTTTAGGAACAAATAATTTAAAGGAGTTTATTGCCAAGCATTTATTTGAAAGAAATCAGTTTTATGAAAGATCTGATAATACCATTTTAGTTAATAATAAAAGTATTAGTGAAGTTTCAAAAGAAATAATGACATTTATTTAATTACTCAATTATTGCTAGCGCCTTATTTTTTTCAAAAACCACAGCAACGTGCTCTTGCATAGATGTAGATAACGAAATTCCTTTAAAATCTGCTTTTACTGGATATTTTTTATGATTTCTATTTATTAAAACTGCTGTTTTAAATTTTTTTAACGGAACTTCTAAAAAGTGTTTAATTCCATACATTAATGTTGTTCCTGAACTTAAAACATCATCAACTAAAACTAAAGATTTATTTTTATAATCATTAGAAGGTATATCTGTTTCAACCTTTTTTAATGGATTTTTTTTATCAATTTTCACCTCACACAAAACAATTTTTATAGTAGAAATTTCTTTTAATATTTTAACTATATTTTGAGCAAATACATAGCCATTTCCATTAATTCCGGCTATAATAATTTCTTTTTCGTTACTGTTAGTTTCGTATATTTGATAAGCAATTCTTCTTGTTTTATTTTGAATTTGCTCATTTGTTAATATGATAGAACTATCCATGGTTATTTAATTTTTTTCAAAGATAAAAAACAATTCTCTTCCATCTCTAGGTTTTATAGAATTATAGCATCTTTCTAATACATTTATTGAAAATTTTTCGTAAAATAGTTTTGTGTATTCTACAATACTTCCTCCAAATGGTGGACCAACTTCGGTAAGTTCAAAATTAAAAAGCAGCCCGATAACTTTACCATTTTTATTTAATAAGTTGTGCATTTTATTACAATATGCGGTTCTTAAATTAGGATCTAAAGCACAAAAAAAAGTTTGTTCAATAATTAAATCATACGTTTCGGAATGGTTAAAAAAATCATCGTGAATTAAATGCTCATCAGGAAAATCTGGGAAACGCTTTTTTAAATTTTTTAAAGGTTGTAAAGCAATATCAATAACAAATACGTTTTTAAATCCATGTTCAAATAAATATTCAGCTTCATAACAGTTTCCTCCACCAGGAATTAAAATACGTAAGTCTTTATTTGTAAGTTGATTAAAGTATGTTGTTAGTGGAGTAGAAGCATAACCAATATCCCAGCCAGTAGCATTTTCTTTATATTTATTTTCCCAATAATCTTTATTAAACCTTGAATTCATTTTTTAAATAGATTTTATTAAACCACCATCAATTGGAATATTTGTTCCGGTAATATATGCAGCGTAATCAGATGCTAAAAATGCAACTAAATATCCAAATTCTTCTGGTTTTCCTAATCTTCCAGTAGGAATATCATCGGTAATTAATTTCAAATTTTCTTCTAATGAAATGTTTTTACTTTGAGCTTGAAATTTATTTAATTGTTTAATTCTTTCTGTATCAAATATTCCAGTTAAAATATTGTTTACAGTTATTCCATAAGTTGCAACTTCTATTGATAATGTTTTTGCCCACATTACTACTGCTGATCGAATAGTATTTGAAAGTGCTAAATGCAAAAGTGGAGTTTTTACAGATATGGAAGTTGTATTTATAATTCTTCCAAAATTATTTAATTTCATTTGTGGTAATGCCAACATGGTTAAATGGTTGGTTGTTTTAAACAGTAAATCAAATGCATTTTGATAATCAATGATTTCTTTTTCAAAAACGCCTCCAGCTTCTGGGCCATTGGTGTTATTTATTAAAATATCAATAGTATTATTTTTAAAATAGTTGGTTGTAATTTTTTCAAATGAAGAAAAATCATAAAAATCAACTACTAAATAGTTATGTTTTTGATTTAAACTTGTGTCTAATTCATTTAAAACTGTTTTTAATTTTTGCTCATTTCTAGCCATTAAAGTTACGGAGGCTCCACATTTTGCTAATTTTAAGGCAATTGCTTTTCCTAAGCCTTGAGTACTTCCCCCAACAAGTGCTCTTTTATGTTGTAAATTAATCTTCATCATCTTGGTAATCTTCAATATCTCTTCTGTCTTTTTTTGTAGGTCTTCCAGTGCCTCTTTTTCTGTAAAAATCTTTAGAATATTTTAATAAATCTAACTTTTCAAACTCTTCAGCAGGTGTTATATCTTTTCTATATAAATCTACTAATTTAGCACTTAATCTGCTGGTAGGCATATCTAATACTTGAATTTGATAGTTAATTTGATCTTTTCTAACAGTTAATTTTTCGCCACTAAACACAATTTTTGATGGTTTTACACTATCGCCATTAATTTTTACATGTCCTTTTTTACAAGCCTCTGTAGCAATACTTCTAGTTTTATAAAAACGGATACACCATAAATATTTATCAATTCTCATATAATAAAGTTAAAATTTACTTTTTATCTTTTTCCAAAGGTATGAAAATAGTATCTTGCGCTCCTTAAAAAACAATATAAATGAAAATTAAAAACATATTTTTTATAGCAACTTTTGGCCTATTAATTTTTGCTTGTGGAAAAGATAATAAAGAACCTTTTGATGCAGTAGCACAAGCTGAAATTGATGATGTTAGTTTAATTGAATATTTACAGTCACATTATTTAAACGATGATGGCGCAATATGGACTATTACAAATGGAGAAACTCCTTTAATGAGCCAGGTTGATGTTATGACAGTTTCAAAAGATGATATTTCTTATAAATTGTATTATTTAATTGAAAATGAAGGTTCTACAATAAGTCCAAAAAGGCCAGATTCAATTTTAACGAAGTATGCAGGAATAACTTTAGATAGTATTGTTTTTGATTCAAACGCTAGCTTAAGTTGGTTTTCTTTAACAAATTTAATTGATGGATGGAGTTATGGATTTACAAAATTTAAAGGTGGAACAAAAGTAGTTAATACTGATGAATCTTTTCATTTTGAAAATTACGGTGAAGGTTATTTATTTATTCCTTCAGGACTTGCATATGCAAACAGTGCACAAGGTGTAATTCCAGAAAATTCACCATTAGTATTTAAAATTGAATTACACGATGTAAATTATGCTGACCATGACAATGATGGAATTTTATCTATAGATGAAGATATTGACGGTGATGGTAATGTGAAGAATGACGATACTGATAATGATGGAATTCCTAATTATGTTGATACTGATGATGATGGTGATGGAATATTAACTAAAAATGAAAGTTTAACAGATGATGATGATCAAGATGGGACTCCAAATTATTTAGATCCAGATAATTAAAATATCAATTTAGTATATCATAAAAAAAGCTTCTCAATTGAGAAGCTTTTTTTATGCTTAGTTATATTTTTACTTATTACTCTTCGTTAAACTAAATGAAAGGTTAACAATAATTTGCTCTGGTCTAGTATCTAATTTAAAGTTTGTGTTGTTGCTAACAAATTTTGCTTCATTCTCATTTAAACCTCTTTCATATCTAACATCAATTCCTAATCTTCCAAATTCTAAACTAGCACCAATATTTAATCCCATTGTAAATTCGTTTTCAACTTTGTCAAAATCAATACCATTTATATTATTATCTAAAATATATTGAAATGATGGACCCGCAAAAACACTTAAAGGACCAATAAGTTCAAAACCAAGTAAAACTGGTGCGTCGATTTTAGATAATTCAAAATCTTGGTTTCCAGAATTTAATTCGTATTCACTGGTTGTTTTTGTATAAACTAATTCAGGACGAATATATAAATTACCTAAATCAATTTTACCATAAACTCCAATATTATACCCAGATTTACCTTTTCCTTTATCTTTAATAATTGAATTTGCTTCAGTAGTAAATTCACTTAAATCACCATTAGAATTGTAACTTAAACCGCCTTTTAAACCAAAGCTACTTTGGGCTTGAGCTGAAATTAAAAAAAACAGAAAAGTAGCTGTAAGTAATAGAATTTTTTTCTTCATAAGATTTTAATTTTATTGTTTTCACTACTTAAAACGCAATAATTATGCCTTTATTTTCTGGAAATTACTTTTTGAACAGCTTTTACTATGGCTTTATCGTTTAATTCGTACTTTTCCATTAACTGTGCAGGAGTTCCAGATTCTCCAAAACTATCATTTACAGCAACAAATTCTTGAGGAACTAAATTATTTTGAACCAATACTCTTGAAACGCTTTCACCTAAACCGCCAATAATGTTATGTTCTTCAGCCGTTACAATGCAACCTGTTTTAGCAACAGATTTTAAAATAGCAGTTTCATCTAAAGGTTTTATGGTGTGAATGTTAATAACTTCGGCACTAATTCCCATAGCTTCTAATTGCTCACTTGCTTGTAATGCTTCCCAAACTAAATGACCTGTTGCAACAATAGTAACATCGGTTCCTTCAGTTAATTGAATAGCTTTTCCGATTTCAAATTTTTCATTTTCTGGCATGAAAACAGGAACAACTGGACGTCCGAAACGTAAATAAACTGGTCCGTGGTAATCAGCAATTGCAATAGTAGCAGCTTTTGTTTGGTTGTAATCGCAAGTATTAATTACTGTCATACCTGGCAACATTTTCATCAGCCCGATATCTTCTAAAATTTGATGTGTAGCACCATCTTCACCTAAAGTTAAACCAGCGTGTGATGCGCAAATTTTCACATTCTTTTCAGAATAAGCTACTGATTGACGAATTTGATCGTACACTCTTCCTGTTGAAAAGTTTGCGAATGTTCCTGTAAATGGAATTTTACCTCCAATTGTTAAACCAGCAGCAATACCAATCATATTTGCCTCCGCAATACCAATTTGAAAAAATCTTTCTGGATTTTCTTCAATAAATTTTTCCATTTTTAATGAACCAATTAAATCAGCACATAATGCAACAACATTAGGATTTGTTCTTCCTAATTCAGCTAAACCTGCTCCAAATCCCGATCTGGTATCTTTCTTTTCTGTAAATGTGTATTTTTTCATTTTTTATTTATTAAAACGGCTCAAAAATAATGATTATTAATGAGTACTACTTATAAAATTTTTAATTCTTGATATAATTTATGAACAGGTAATCCCATAACGTTATAATAACTACCTTCAATACTTGTAACTCCTATAAAACCTATCCATTCTTGAATTCCATAAGCACCGGCTTTATCAAAAGGGTGATAATTTTCAACATAAAAGTTAATTTCTTCTGTACTTAATTGTTTAAAATTTACAACTGTAGTGTCAGAAAATACCACTTGTTTAGCAATTGTTTTTATACAAACAGATGTAATTACTTTATGACTTTTTCCAGATATTTTTTGAAGCATTTCTATAGCTTCGTTGCTGTTTTTTGGTTTTTCAAGCGCTTTATTATTTAGCCAAACAATAGTGTCTGATGTAATTACAATGTTATTTTCAGCAATAGAAGTTTCAAAAGCTTTTGCTTTTAAAGTGGCCAAATAATTGGTAATTTCTTCACCTTTTAAATTTGTTGGATACACTTCATTAATAGATTTTACTTCAATTGTAAAAGGAATTTGTAATTCTTTAAATAATTCTTGTCTGCGAGGTGAAGCAGATGCTAAAATTATAGTGTTGTTTTTAAATTTTTCTACAAGCATTTTTAATGTATAATTGATAAAATTATTAATATATTGATTCCAAAAAACATCACTAATTTTAATAATGAACTAATTGTATGTATCTTTTTTTGGGATTTAGCTTTATTAATTTTTATAGTAACATACAATATTGGAAGTAGTATAAAAACTATAATATATAATGAAATAACAATCTGTCCAGAAGTAAAATAATTTAAAAATAAAACCAATAAAAATATTAAAAAAACACAGAGTATACTAATAATATTTTTTGTTCTTTTTATTCCAATTAAAATAGGTAATGTATTCATTTTTAGTTTATAATCGCCATTTATATCTTCTATATCTTTAACTAATTCTCGTATGAAATTGATGCAAAATGCAAAAAAGGTTACAATTAATATAGTCGTTTTTACATAATTTAAATTAGTAACACTACCAGTAGTATTTAAATCAAAAATTAGTAAAATAAGTACGTTAATTGAAACCAAAAGAGCAACGATTAAATTACCAATTAAAGGAAGTGACTTTAGTTTTTTTGAATAATAATAGAGTAGTAGTGCAGCTCCTATAAATATGAATGAAAGTGATGGTTTTTCAATTTTTAAACATATAAAAATTCCGAAGAAAATACCAATTGTGTTTAAATATAAATACCATCTTTTAGCAGTTTCTTCATTAAAAATTACGCTAATTATCAACTTTTTAGGTTTGTTAATTTTATCGGTTTCAATATCAAAAATATCATTTATAATATAACCTGCAGCGGTAATGCTTAAAATTGCTAGTAATAGTATAAAAAATTGAAAATTAGTTAGATTAGTACCTATATCAAAATTTGGAAAAAATAAAAATTTAATAGCAATTTGAATGTATATAATAAGCAGTAAATTTTTCCATCTAATTAAATTAAAAAAAGCGGATAACTGCATTATTGGTTTAATTAAAATTCTTTTTAATTCTATCTAAATTAATTTTATTTTCTCGAGATTTAATATTTTCACGTTTATCGTAATTCTTTTTACCTCTACAAAGTGCAATTTCCAATTTTGCCCAACCTTTTTCAGTTAAAAACAAACGAAGAGGAATAATAGTTAACCCAACATTTTGAACTTCTTTATATAACTTTTTTAATTCGTTTTTGTTTAATAAAAGTTTACGTTCACTTTTTGGAAGATGATTATAAGCGTTGCCATATAAATACTCTTCAATATACATATTTACGGCAAATAACTCACCTTTTTCATTAAACTCACAAAAACTTTCGGTAATACGTGCTTTGCTTTCGCGAATGGATTTTATTTCGGTTCCAGTTAATTGAATGCCTGCTATATATTTATCTAAAATCTCGTATTCAAAACGAGCTTTTTTATTTTTTATGTTGATATTTTTTTGCATACTAAGGCAAATGTACTACAAATTATAAAATTAATTGTATTTCTAGTTGTGTATAAATTGTATGTTTTTTAAACAACTTTTTAGTTTAAAAAGGAATTTTCAACAATATGTTGTTTACTGTTTTGTTGTTAACTGTTACAATGTATAGGTTCGAATTATTTGAATCTGAAATATCTAAATATTTTTTTTTGCCAATTAGTTTATTTACATAATTTGGAATTGTATTACTATGCCCAACAATTAAAACTGTTTTACCTTTAGTATTTTCTAGAAACTTTTTGTTAATAGCATTTTTAGCATCGTATAATTGTATTTTTAAGCCTTTACTTTTAGCAGTAGGAGAGGCAGTAGCAATTGTTCTTTTAAAATTTGAAGAAAAAACCATATCAAACTTTACGTGTTTAAAAACATTACTCCAATTTTCTGCACGCTTTTTACCTTTTTTTGTTAATTCCGGATTATTTTCTGATGGTTTTAGTACTTTTTCAGCGTGCCGAATAAAATAATACGTAGTAGTCATATTTTCTTGTGAATACAATGCTACTGAACCTAAAAATATAATTAACAATACTATTTTTCTCATTTGAATTTTTTTATTGAAGTGGAAAATTTCATTATGAAAATAAATGTATCTATTTAAAAGTTAATTTCCAATTTTTAAAATTTATGAAATAAAAAAAGGCAGTTTAATTAAACTGCCTTTTAAATAATTAATTAACTTCTATAAGTTTTATTGGTTTTGGTTTTGCAATTTCTAATTTTGGAATTATAATTTGCAATTCGCCATTAACATAGTTAGCTTCAATTTTATCGCTATCTACTACGTTTTTAGGTAAAGTAAAACTTCTTCTAAATGATTGATAACTGTACTCTTTACGAGTATAATTTTCACTTTCATCATTATTTTCAGCTTCTTTTTCCGATTGAATAGTTAAAATGTTGTTGTCTAAATTAATATTAAAATCCTTTTTATCCATTCCAGGAACAGCAACTTTCACTACAAATTGTTCATCGTCTTCCTTAATATTTACAGCTGGTAAAGTTGTATTTGTTCTTGAAAAATTAGAACTAGACCAATCTCTAAAGAAATCATCAAATATTGTTGGTATTACAGGAATACCGGATGTTTTTACTAACATAATATTATAATTTTAAGGTTAAACAATATGTTTTATTTATTTAATAAAAAGCAAAATAAATGCCATTTTAAAATTTATGTCAAAAAAACAGAATAACTGATAAAATGACATTATACATCTGACAATTAATGTTTTAATTAAAAAAAACCGACAATATTTTTTGTCAGTTTTTCTAAAAAATTACAAATGAAATCACTTGTTTCTAAACACAATTTTATCATCAAAAGCATCCAATAAAATACGACTGGTTGCTGTTACTTTACCAGATAGAATTTCTTTTGATAATTCATTTAAAACTTCTTTTTGTATAACTCTCTTTACAGGGCGTGCACCAAACTGAGGGTCAAATCCTTTTATTGCTAATGAATCTACCAAGTCTTCCGTATATTCAATTTGAATATCTTGCGCTTTTAACATTTTAATTAAACCGTTTAATTGTAATTTAACTATTTGTTTTATTTCACTTTCATTTAAAGGTGTAAACATTACAATTTCATCAATTCTGTTTAAAAACTCTGGTCTAATTGTTTGTTTTAATAAAGCAACAACCTCTAATTTGGTAACATCTGTTATGGCATCTCTATTTTTCATATCCATTTTTTCAAATCGTTCTTGAATAATTTGAGAACCCATATTAGAAGTCATTATTATAATAGTATTTCTAAAGTCAGCCAATCTTCCTTTGTTGTCAGTCAATCTTCCTTCATCTAATACTTGTAATAAAATATTAAAAGTATCAGGATGTGCTTTTTCAATTTCATCTAATAAAATAACAGAATATGGTTTTCTTCTTACAGCTTCTGTTAATTGCCCACCTTCATCGTAACCTACGTATCCTGGAGGCGCACCAACTAATCTGCTAACAGAGTGACGCTCTTGATATTCACTCATATCTATTCTAGTTAGCGAATTTTCATCATCAAATAAATATTCAGCCAATGCTTTTGCTAATTCTGTTTTACCAACCCCGGTTGTTCCTAAAAACAGGAACGTTCCTATGGGTCTTTTAGAGTCTTGTAAACCTGCTCTAGAACGTCGTACAGCATCAGCAACGGCAGCAATTCCTTCTTCTTGACCCACAACCCTGTTGTGTAATTCATCTTCTAATAACAACAATTTTTCACGTTCACTTTGCAGCATTTTACTTACGGGAATACCAGTCCATTTTGCCACAACTTCTGCAATATCATCTCTTGTGACTTCTTCTTTTATTAAAGCGGAACTTTGATTTTCATTTAATTCGACTTGAAGTTTGTCTAACTTTTCTTGTTCTTCTTTAATTTTCCCATATCTTATTTCTGCAACTTTACCATAATCGCCCTCACGTTCTGCACGCTCAGCATCAAGCTTAAAGTTTTCAATAGCTTCTTTACTTGCTTGGATACTGTCAACCAATTCTTTTTCACTTACCCATTTAGCATTAATTTCATTTCGCTTTTCTTTTAAATTGGCTAATTCCTCTTTTAAACTAGCTAATTTTTTTTCATCATTTTCACGTTTAATTGCCTCGATTTCTATTTCAATTTGCATAATTTTACGATCCAAAACATCTAACTCTTCAGGTTTTGAATTGATTTCCATACGTAATTTAGCAGCCGCTTCATCCATTAAATCAATAGCTTTATCTGGTAAAAAACGGTTAGAAATATAACGTTGAGAAAGTTCTACAGCAGCAATTATGGCATCATCTTTAATTTGTACTTTATGATGATTTTCATATTTTTCTTTAATACCACGTAAAATAGAAATAGCACTTTCGGTATCTGGCTCATTTACCATTACTTTTTGAAATCTACGCTCAAGTGCTTTATCTTTTTCAAAATATTTTTGATACTCATCTAATGTTGTTGCGCCAATTGCTCTTAGTTCACCTCTTGCCAATGCAGGCTTTAAAATATTTGCTGCATCCATAGCTCCTTGTCCGCCACCAGCACCAACTAAAGTGTGAATTTCATCAATAAAAAGCACAATTTCTCCTTCAGCAGAAGTCACTTCTTTTATTACAGATTTTAAACGTTCTTCAAACTCACCTTTATATTTTGCGCCCGCAATTAGTGCGCCCATATCTAACGAATAAATTTGCTTATCTTTTAAATTTTCTGGAATATCACCTTTTACAATTCTATGTGCTAAACCTTCAGCAATGGCAGTTTTACCTGTACCTGGCTCACCAACTAACATTGGATTATTTTTTGTTCTGCGTGATAGAATTTGTAAAATTCTTCTAATTTCTTCATCTCTACCAATAACAGGATCTAATTTTCCATCTTTGGCTAATTGATTTAAATTTTTAGCATATTTATTTAAGGAATTGTAAGTTTCTTCGGCACTTTGCGAGGTAACTTTACTTCCTTTTCGTAATTCATCAATGGCTATTTTTAAACCTTTTTCTGTAACTCCTTGGTCTTTTAAAATTTGTGATGTTGTATCTTTAGTATTTAAAAGTGCCAGTAATAAATGCTCAATAGACACAAATTCATCATTCATTTTTGATGCTTCATCTGTGGCGTTATTCAGCATTTTTGATGCATTTCTAGATAATGATATTTCGCCACCAGTAACTTTTGAGTAACTTTCTAATGTTTTGTCTATTAAACTTTTAAGTAGTTCAATGTTAATCCCTAATTTTTTAAAAATAAAAGGAATAACATTTTCATCAACTTCAAAAATTCCTTTTAAAATATGAGAATTTTCTATTTGTTGATGTCCGTAATTTTCTGCAAGTTGTTGTGCTTTTTGTATAGCTTCTTGCGATTTTATTGTAAATTTATTAAAGTTCATAACGTATTATTTTTTTGTTTCTATATTTGTCATGTCAAAAAATATTCCACATCGCATAAATGCTTAAAATAAGTCATTTTGTCTTATTTTTTAGTTGTTTACGGACAATTTGACCTTAAAAAAGAACTATTATGAATTGGATTGCCTTAACAAATAACCAACAATTAGAAGCTATTAAAGCCAATGTTGAAAATGAATATATAGCCATTTTTAAACATAGTACTCGCTGTGGAATTAGCAGAATGGTTTTGAAAAATTTTGAAAGAGAATTTGATATACCAGAATCAGAAATTACAATGTATTTTTTAGATTTATTAAAATTTAGAGAAATATCAAATAATATTGCAGGTGATTTTGATGTTTTACATCAATCACCACAGTTGTTGTTGTTAAAAAATGGTAAAGTAATTTTTACGGCTTCTCACGGAGATATATCCGTTGAAAGTTTAAAATTTCAACTTGGTAAATAAAAAAAGAGCATTTAATTTTTTAAATGCTCTTTTAACGTTATTAGTTTTCAATTAATAATATATTTTATTTTGTGAAACTATACTTTTAATTTTATTTTTTAAATCTTCACTAGTATCATAAATCATTTGTTCATTGCTTGGGAAAGGTATAAATTTATATGATAATAAATTTAAATATTCTTTTTCCAACGCATTTTTATCACCAGAATAGGTGGCGTATTTATGTTCAAAAATAAATTCACTGGATAAAGGGAAATTCTTTATTAACTGATTGGTAATTAAATCTATATATTTAATTTGCCCAACTATTTGTACTGATTTAAACTGCGTAATTTCTTCAACTTTACAAACAATTGTTTTGTATTTGTCTACTTTTATGGCTTTTCCTAAACTATCTTTTACAGTATTACCGTTTTTATCAATTAAATATTTCCAACCATCAACCACTTGTTTTTCTTTTACAACTTGTTTTTCTTTTACTTGTTCTGGAGAAATATTAATTTCTCTAAAACTAATTTCAATTTCAAAATCGTAAATTGTTTTGGGCTGCTTGTTGTTATGATAAACAGTCCATAAATCGTTTAATTTATAGGTGTCAAAATTTAATAAATCTTCTTCTAAACGCATTGGAATTACTTTGTCAGATTTATTTTGAAGTGAAACATACACAAAATTTGTTCCTTTAAAATGTGCTTCTTCAATTAAATCGCGAACATCCTTAAAATTCGGATTTATTTTATCTAAATAATTTAAATCATCAAAAGCTTTTCTAAAATCTTCTTTATTTGATGATGATTTTAATAAGTTTTTAGCATTTGCATATAAATAATCAGACAATTTTGTTTTAGTTGCTAAAATTTCATTGGTATAATCTGTAAATGAAAATTTAGCGTTTTTACCTTTGCTTAAAATTGGTAAAGGAAGTAATGGTTTAATTAATTCTTGCCTATTTTTTAAATTTAAATACGTATTATAAATGGTTTCAAAATTTGCAGGATTCCCATCTTTTTTTAAAAAAGTAATGTTTTCAATATCTTTTAATGTAGCTTTTTCAAAAGCTTCCTCAAGCATAAGTATATAATCCTGATTACTTTTCTTTGTTTTATTTTCTCTAAGTTCTTTTACTGCAATTTGTATTGCTTGATCATAGTTACCATAATTTAAAGCCTCTTGCGTTTTTTTAATACTTGAGCAACTTACAATGGTAGTAATGCTTAAAGTGAAAAGGAGTAGTTTTTTTATCATAAAATATTTTTAAATACATGTATACAATTTCAATGCCAAATGTACATAAAAAAGCCCTTTTATAAATTAATAAAAGGGCTTATATATAGTATATTATTAAATAGGGAATTTATATTTTATAGGTGGTAATAATTTACCTGAGCAATTTCCAAAACCTATTCTCACATTATCTTTTGTGCAATATCCTTTTAATATTACTTTATCTCCATCATTAAAAAAGGTTCTTGTACTACCATCTTTTAAAGTTAGAGGTTCTTTTCCTCCCCAAGTAAGTTCTAACATAGATCCAAAACTGCCTTTTGTTGGTCCAGATATTGTGCCGCTTCCCATTAAATCACCTGCTCTAACATTACAACCATTCACTGTATGATGTGCTAATTGTTGAGACATTGACCAATACATGTATTTAAAATTAGTTTCAGTTAATAAGTTACTTTCTCCATTTTCAGTTGCTAAAAACGCTTGTAATTTAATATCGTAACTAGTATCTTTTCTTTTTTGTTGTAAATAGGGAAGTGGTTTAAATTCTTTTTTTGGACCTTCACATCTAAAAGGTTCTAAAGCGTCCATAGTTACAATCCAAGGAGACATTGTTGATGCAAAATTTTTCCCCATAAATGGACCTAATGGTACATATTCCCATTTTTGAATATCGCGTGCGCTCCAATCATTAAACAACACCATTCCAAAAATATATTCGCTGGCTTCATCAACAGGAACTGGTTCACCTAAATTATTTACATCAGTTGTTATAAATGCAGTTTCTAGTTCCATATCAACTTTTTGTGAAGGTCCAAAAATTGGATTTTCTTTACCTGCAGGCAACGTTTGTCCGTAAGGTCTTCTAATTGAAGTTCCTGAAACTACAATAGAAGATGATCTACCGTGGTAACCAACAGGTACATGCAACCAGTTTGGCATTAATGCATTTTCTTTACCTCTAAACATTAAACCTACATTTGTAGCGTGTTCTTTGCTAGAGTAAAAATCGGTATAATCACCAACGTTAATTGGTAATAGCATTTCAACATCTTTTATATCAAAAATAATAACCTCTTTATGTTTTGCATTATCTCTTAAAGCTGGATTTTTAGCATCAAACACATCTGCAATTCTATTTCTAACCAATCGCCATGTTTTTCTACCATCAGAAATAAAATCGTTTAAAGAATCTTGCATAAACATATCATCTGTTAATGGAATTCCTTTAAAATAGCCTAATTGATGAAAAGCTCCTAAATCTATTACATATTCTCCTATTCTTGTTCCTATAGTTATTATATCATCTTTTGTTAAAAATACACCAAATGGAATATTTTGTATTGGGAAATCACAACCTTCACTTACTGGTAGCCACGATTTTCTAGTTGGATTATTTGCTGAAATTTGCATAATTATGAACTATTTAAATAGTTATTTATATATTCTTACCAAATATAGAAGTTTCTTATTAAATGCAAAATGAAATTAGTATTTTTGCCATTATTTTAACTTTTATAAAATTAAACAACAATGCAACGTGATCAAATTATCTTCGATTTAATTCAAGACGAAAAAGAAAGACAAATAAATGGATTAGAATTAATTGCTTCAGAAAACTTTGTAAGTGAACAAGTTATGGAAGCTATGGGTTCTGTTTTAACAAATAAATACGCTGAAGGTTATCCAAATAAACGTTATTATGGTGGTTGTGAAGTTGTTGATGTAGTTGAACAAATTGCTATTGATAGAGCTAAAGAATTATTTGGTGCAGAATATGTTAATGTACAGCCGCATTCTGGTTCACAAGCAAATGCAGCAGTTTATCAAGCAGTTTTAAATCCAGGAGATAAAATTTTAGGTTTTGATCTTTCACATGGTGGACATTTAACACACGGATCTCCAGTTAACTTTTCAGGAAAATTGTATAAGACATCTTTTTATGGTGTTGATAAAGAAACTGGCGTTTTAAATTATGATAAAATTCAGGAAACTGCCGAAATTGAAAAACCAAAATTAATTATTGCAGGTGCATCTGCATATTCTAGAGATATAGATTTTAAAAGGTTCAGAGCAATTGCTGATTCAGTTGGAGCGTTGCTTTTAGCGGATATTTCTCATCCAGCAGGTTTAATTGCTAAAGGAATTTTAAACGATCCAATTCCTCATTGTCATTTTGTAACCACTACAACTCACAAAACTTTACGTGGACCACGTGGTGGAATTATTATGATTGGAAAAGATTTTGACAATCCATTTGGTCAAAAATTAAAAAACGGAACGCTTAAAAAAATGTCTAGTTTAATAGATTCTTCCGTTTTTCCTGGAAATCAAGGAGGACCATTAGAACACGTTATTGCTGCTAAAGCTGTTGCTTTTGGTGAAGCATTAACAGATAACTTTTTACACTATCAAATTCAAGTAAAGAAAAATGCAACAGCTATGGCTGAGGCTTTAGTAAGTAAAGGTTACCAAATTATTTCTGGAGGAACGGACAATCACTGCATGTTAATTGACTTAAGAAATAAAAACATTAGTGGTAAAGATGCTGAAAACGCATTGGTAAAAGCGGATATTACGGTAAATAAAAATATGGTTCCTTTTGATGATAAATCACCATTTGTAACTTCTGGAATAAGAGTTGGAACTGCTGCAGTAACTACTAGAGGTTTAAAAGAAGTAGACATGGTTGCAGTTGTTGATTTAATTGATGAAGTAATAAATAATTTTGAAGACGAAGCCATTTTAGAACAAGTAGCAGAAAAAGTAAATGAAATGATGTCACACAGACCATTATTTAAATTTTAATTACAAAAAAATTATGAAAAAAGTATTATTATTAGTAGCGTTTGTATGTTTTTCAATAACAATTAATGCACAAGAAGTAGAAGATGCTTATACAGCAGATGCACAAAAATTAGTAAAAATAGTTTCAGAATCGGCATTTTCTCCAGTAATTGATCAATTTTCTGGAATGGTTGCTGAGGACAAAAAAGATGATTTAGTAGCAGACATTAAAGCTACTTTTCCTGAATTATTTGCTGCTATGGCTGAAATTTATAAAGAAGAATTTTCTCACAATGAAATAAAAGAATTATTAGCTTTTTATGATACTCCTGTAGGAAAAAAATTAGCTGCTAAAACAGGTGACTTAAGTCAAAAAGGTATGGCTGCTGGACAAGCTTGGGGAATGAAATTACAAGGTATATTGCAAAAATATCAATAAATAATTTTTAACAACTATAAAAATCCTGCATTATGCGGGATTTTTTTTGCTTTAGTATTAATAAAAATAGGTGATTTTGGTTACAATTCTTTAAATAGCTTTCAGTAATTTTAATTGTTATTGTATTTACTAAATACAGTATTAAATTATAAATTTATTAAAATGGAAACACAACAAGAAATTACATCAATGCCAAGAATAGGAGATAAAGCTCCTGAATTTAAAGCCGTTACTACACAAGGGAACATTCATTTCCCTAATGATTATAAAGGAGATTGGGTAATATTATTCAGTCATCCTGCAGATTTCACGCCAGTTTGTACGTCAGAATTTATGACGTTTGCAACTATGGAAGAAAAATTTTTAAAAGCAAATTGTAAATTGGTAGGTTTATCTATTGATGGTTTGTACAGTCACATTGCTTGGTTACGCTCAATAAAAGATAAAATTGAGTACAGAGGAATGAAAAATGTAGAAGTTAAATTTCCATTGATTGAAGATATCACTATGGAAGTTGCTAAAAAATATGGTATGATTCAGCCAAATGAAGATTCTACAAAAGCTGTGCGAGCTGTATTTTTTGTAGATCCAAAAGGAATTATTAGAGCCATCATTTATTATCCATTAAGTTTAGGAAGAAACTTTGACGAATTATATAGAGTAATTATTGCGTTACAAGCTGCTGATGCATTTGGAGTTGCAACTCCGGCAGACTGGGAACCTGGAGATGATGTTATAATTGGACCAGCAGGTTCATGTGGTTCAGCAGAAGATAGAATGCAAGGAAAAGAAGATATGGATTGTAAAGATTGGTATTTCTGTACTAGAAAATTAGATAAGGATGTTGTTTTAAAGAAAGTTCTTAAAAAATAAAGCAATAAAAATCCCACTTTTAAAGTGGGATTTTTTATTTATTCATCAGCTTCTTCAGCACGTTCTAACAATTTATCATTAAAATTTTTAGTTCCTTTGGCGCCTAATTTTCTAATGCTTTCCACTTTTCTAATTAAATTACCAGTTCCTGTAAGTTTTTTCATAGTACCATCATAAGAACCTTGTACAGTTTTTAATTGATTTCCAACCTTAATTAAGTCATCGGTTAAATTTACAAACTGATCATACAATCTACCCGCTTGCAACGCAATTTCAATAGCGTTACGTTGTTGTTTTTCATTGTTCCACATACTATCAATAGTGCGTAAAGTAGCCAAAAGTGTAGTTGGTGTTACAATTACAATATTTCGCTCAAAGGCTTTATTATATAGTTGATTGTCAAAATTTAATGCTACAGCAAAGGCCGGTTCAATTGGTATAAAAAGCAACACAAAATCGGGTGAATCAATTTTATAAATATCTTCATATTTTTTATCGCTTAACTGTTCAATATGTCTTTTTAAAGAGTTTACGTGCTCTTTAATAAAATGAGTTTTTTCAGTATCATCTTCTGCATTTACATATTGCTCGTAAGCGGTTAAGGAAACTTTAGAATCTATAATCATTTTCTTTTCATCTGGTAAATGAATAACTACATCGGGCATTATGCGTTTTCCTTCATCATTTACAAAACTTTGTTGTACAAAATATTCACTATCTTTTTCTAAACCAGATTTTTCTAAAACTCGCTCTAATACCAATTCACCCCAATTTCCTTGCATTTTGCTGTCACCTTTTAATGCTTTTGTTAGGTTGATAGTTTCTTTACTCATTTGAAGATTTAAATCTTTTAAACCAACAATTTGTTGACGTAAAGCTGCATGATAATCAATACTTTCTTTATGAGTTTCTTCTACTTTTTTCTCAAAAGTTTGTATTTTTTCTTGAAGTGGATTTAGTATATTTTTTAAGTTTTCTTTATTCTGTTCTGTGAATTTAGTTGATTTTTCTTCCAAAATTTTGTTGGCTAAAATCTCAAAATCTTTAGAAAATTTATCTTGTAATTTTTCAACTTCATTTTTATTTTCTTGCAATTTATCTTCTAAATTTTTAAGCTCAGATATTTTTTGATTATACAACAAATCAATTTCGTGTTTTTCTTTACTTAATGTATTTTTCTCTTCACTTAAAGTATTTAAAATAAGTTTAGTAACTTCTTTTTCTTCAAGTAAAAGTTTATTTCGTATTTCAAGTTCAGAAGTTAGTTTTTCTAGCGTGCTTTTAGTAAGTAATTTGCCAATTATAAAGCCAAAAATTAAACAAACAATAGCAATTAAAAAATATAAAAAAGTTGGTGTCATTTTAAATTTAATTAGTTTACTAAATTAAGATTTTTATATTTGCCGTAATAATTACTACATAAAAAATAAGAAAGTAGTTATTAACAACCTTATGAAATTATTTGCAAAATTTTTACTCATTACAATTTTAGGATGGAAAATTGAAGGCGTTTTTCCAAAAAATTTAAAAAAATATGTAATTATAGCTGCTCCACATACGCATTGGCAAGATTTTCCTTTAGGTATTTTAGTAAAATGGATTCATCAAGCACCAATAAATTATATTGGGAAAGCTTCACTATTTAAGCCACCATTTGGATTTATTTTTAGATGGTTAGGCGGAACACCTGTAAACAGAAGTGAAAGTACTAATAAAGTACAGGCCATTGTAAATGTTTTTAATCAAAACGAAAACTTTGTTTTAGCATTATCGCCAGAAGGCACAAGAAAAAAGATTGATGAATGGAAAACAGGCTTTTATTACATTGCAAAAGGTGCAAATGTTCCTATTGTTATGGCTACTTTAGATTTTGGCAAAAAACAAGTGAAAATTGCAGAACCGTATTATTTAACGGACTCTATGGAAAATGATTTTAAGCATTTTTATCAATTTTACTCAGGTGTTAAAGGTAAAATTCCAGAGAATTTTAATTTATAAAGCAAAAAAAAGGAACTAAATTTTAGTTCCTTTTTTTGTATAAAAAGTGTTTATCCTTTATAAAATGGCAATTTAACTACAACTGCAGGAATTGCTTTATTTCTAATTTGAATACCTATTTGTGTACCAATTTTTGAAAATTCTTTTGTAACATAACCCATTCCAATTCCTTTTTTTAAAGAAGGACTCATAGTTCCAGAAGTTACTTCGCCAATAATTTCGCCATTCTCTGTTACAATTTCATAACCGTGACGAGGAATTCCTTTATCAGAAATTTCAAAAGCAACTAATTTTTTTGTGACTCCAGTTTCTTTTTGGTTTTTTAAATTTTCAGAGTTTATAAAATCTTTGGTAAATTTTGTAATCCAACCTAAACCAGCTTCAATAGGCGATGTTGTATCGTTTATATCATTTCCATATAAACAAAATCCCATTTCTAAACGCAAAGTATCTCTTGCTGCCAATCCAATTGGTTTTATCCCAAATTTTTCTCCAACGTTAAAAACTTTATTCCAAATTTGTTCAGCATCTTTATTTTTAAAATAGATTTCAAAACCGCCAGAGCCAGTATAACCTGTAGCAGAAACTATTACATTTTCAATACCAGCAAAAGTGCCAATTTCAAAATTGTAATACTTCATATTAAATAAATCAATTGAAGTTAAAGGTTGTAACGCTTCAGCAGCATCAGGACCTTGAATTGCTAATAAAGATATTTCATCAGATTTGTTAATCATCTCAACATGTAAATTATTATGTTTAGAAATCCAATTCCAATCTTTTTCAATATTTGAAGCGTTTACTACCAGCATATATTCCTCATTTCCAATTTGATATACCAACAAGTCATCAACAATTCCACCTTCATTATTTGGCATACAGCTATATTGTACTTTTCCAATATGCAATAAAGAAGCATCATTAGAAGTAACTTTTTGAATTAATTGTAATGCATTTTCTCCTTTTAGGAAAAATTCACCCATATGTGAAACATCAAAAACACCAACACCGTTTCTAACGGTTTCGTGTTCAATATTAATTCCTTCGTATTGTACTGGCATATTATAACCAGCAAAAGGCACCATTTTTGCCCCTAAAGATTCATGAATATGTGTTAACGCTGTATTTTTCATTTAATATAAATTTGTAACAAAAATACTAATTATTCAATAATTCAAATGGTATTTATTTACCTTTTTATTATCTTATTTATAAATTGTGTTGAATACAAAATCTATTTTGTTTTGAAGCTATTATTTTTAGCTATATTTGAAAAAAATATTTATCTGATGAATTTTAAACACTTCATTATTTTCTTTTTTGTAGTTTCATTAAACGCACAAAATCCTTACTTACCGCAAGATTATTTAACAAAAGAGTTTCATAAAGAGAGAAGAGAAGCCTTAAGAAAAGAGCTTCCTAAAAACAGCGTTGCGGTATTTTTTGCAAATGCAGTAAGAAACAGAGCAAATGATGTAGAATATGTGTATCACCAAGATCCAAACTTCTATTATTTAACAGGTTACAAAGAACCACATGCATTATTGATGGTATTTAAAGATGAGCAAAATATTCAAGGAAAAACTTTTAATGAAGTACTATTTGTACAAGAGCGAAATGAATATGCTGAAATGTGGACAGGAAAAAGGCTCGGAGTAAAAGGTGCACAAGATAATTTAGGATTTAGAATTGTTTTTAATGGTGGTGATTTTAAGAGTTTTGAAATTGATTTTTCAAAATTTGATAAAATTTTATTTGAACAGTTTAAAAATGATGTGAGAGATACTCGTGATACAGCTGATTTATTCGATTTAATTAAAACTTTTAAAGAAAAAGTTTCATTTGATTATATTACCATTGAAAACAATGACAATGATAAAATTTATAATGAAACCAAAAAACGAATTGATACCAAGTCGTTAAAAGGCTTTATGGCAACACTGCGTGAGGTAAAAACAAAAGAAGAATTAGTTTTACTTAAAAAAGCTGTTGAAATTTCAGCTGTCGGACAGTTAGAAATGATGAAAGCAATGCATCCCGATATGTCTGAAACAGAAGCGCAAGGTGTGCACGAATTTATATATAAAAAATATGGTGCTGAATATGAAGGGTATCCGTCAATTGTTGGTGCTGGAAATAATGGTTGTATTTTACATTATGTTGAAAATTCTAAAACTAATATAGGTGATTCTAATTTAATTTTAATGGATTTAGGGGCGGAATACCACGGTTATACTGCCGATGTTACTAGAACCATTCCTGCAAATGGGAAATTTACTAAAGAGCAAAAATTAATTTACGATTTAGTGTATAAAGCACAAGAAGCTGGAATTGCAGCATATACCATTGGAACAGATATGAGCACTCCAAACAAAATTGCTATAAAAATTATTAACAAAGGTTTAGCAGATTTAGGAATAATAAGTTCAGAAAAAGCCTACCATAAATATTTTCCACACGGAACTTCGCATCATATAGGGTTAGATGTTCACGATCCTGGAAACTACAATAAATTTGAAGAAAATATGGTAGTTACTATGGAACCTGGAATTTATATTCCAGAAGGAAGTCCTTGTGATGAAAAATGGTGGGGAATAGGCATAAGAATTGAAGATGATATTTTAATTACTAAAAACGGACCAGTAAATTTATCGGTATTAGCGCCAAGAACTTCTGATGATATTGAAGCCGCTATGCAATTACCAAGTGTTTTAGATAGTTTTATTTTACCAAAATTAGATTAAATCTAGCTTAAGGCTTGTTGCCAATCTGCAATTAAATCATCAATATGTTCAATTCCAACAGAAATTCTTAACAAATTATCTGGGGTTGGACTTGTATCACCACCTTCAACAGATTTTCGATGTTCAACCAAACTTTCAACGCCTCCTAAACTAGTTGCAGTTGTAAAATAGTTAAGTTTTGTGGAGATTATAAGGGTTTCTTCTTTTGATGTTTTTATTAATACAGAAAGCATGGCACCAAAACCATTTTTCTGCTGTTTTTTAGCTAATTTATGTTGAGGAAAACTTTCCAAACCAGGATATAAAACCTGTTCAATTTTAGGATGAGTTTCTAAATATTGCGCTAATTTTAACGCATTTTCCGTTTGTTTATGAACTCTTAAAGGCAAGGTTTGAATTCCTCTAGCAATCAACCAACAATCAAAAGGAGCAGGAACTGCTCCAGATAAAGATTGAATAGCTTTTATTTTTTCAGCAATTTTTTCATCATTTACAACAACACAACCACCTAAAACATCACTATGTCCACCAAAATATTTTGTAGTAGAATGAACCACAATATCAGCACCTAATTCTAAAGGATTTTGAAAAACCGGAGTTGCCCATGTATTATCAACTGCATAAAGTATGTTGTACTTTTTTGCAATTTTTGAAATGGCTTCAATATCACTAATTTTTAATTGCGGATTAGATGGAGATTCAACCCAAATAAGCGCAGTATTTGATTTTACAGCTTTTTCTACAGCTTGTAAATTAGTCATATCAACTAAATCATAGGTTAAATTCCAATCTTTAAAAACTTCGTCTACTAATTTTCGAATCGCAAAATAAATATCATCAGGAAGTAAAATATGACTATTAGCTTTTAAACTTTGAATTGTAGCGTGCACTGCCGCCATTCCTGATGCAAATGCAAATGCAAATTTTCCATTTTCAAGCGAAGCAATACTTTTTTCTAAAATTTTTCTATTTGGATTGTCGGTTCTAGAATATACAAAATCGTTATTATAAGACCCGTCATTATTTCTTTTGTAAGTGCTGGATAAATAAATAGGAGTGCTTATTGGTTGCGCATTTAAAAACTCATTTTTTGTGCTTTCAATGGCTAAAGTTTCAAATTTTGGTTTTGATTTCATTTAATGTTTTAATTTATAATTAAATTTCATTTCAGTTTCATTTCCAGTAGTTTCTTCAAACAAAACATAAATATTTAATTCCGTTTCACTTATTTTTTCAAAAGTAAATTTATGAAAATAGGCTTTGTTATTTTCAATTTTAACCAATGGAGCTTCAATCATTTCATCTTTTTCTTCCCATCCTTTTAAATCGTTATGAAAATGTTTTAAACGAAAAACTAAGGTCTCATTTTCTTCTGAAATAGTACATAATTCATAAAATTGAATAACATTATCAACTACTAATTTAAAAGAACCCATCATAGAATTTCCTAACGGATTTGTCCAAACTTCTTCTATATCACCATCAAAAGCTTCTCCAACCCAATAACCTGCAATCCAAGAAACATTATCAATACTAGCTTTAAATGTTTCTTTTGAATCTTCATACTTTAAAGTGTTTTGAGAAAATAAATTAAGTGCAACTATACAAAATAAAAAAGCTAGATAATTTTTCATAAAATGATTTTTATCTAGCTAATCTACTATTTTTATTTTAAAATTTATGAATTACGATTTCAATAAAAATTGTTTTAATTCTTCGTATTTAGAAATTTTAATTGTCACCTTTTTCTTATTTATTACTTCCTGAATTTGTGCAGGAAACTCAATTGTTGTATTTAAAACAGGCTCCACAACATCTAAAAATTTAACTGGATGCGCAGTTTCTAAAAATATGCCTTGTGCTTTTTTATTTTTAAAGTATTTTTTCAACCCTAAATAACCAACTGCTCCATGAGGATCGGCAATATATCCAGATTTCTTGTTGATATTAACCATCGCTTTTTTTGTTTCTTTATCAGTAAAAGAATACGATGTTAAATGTTGTTTTAATAAAGTATCATCATTTTTATAAATTTCCTGAATTCTGATAAAATTACTAGGATCACCAACATCCATTGCATTTGAAATGGTTTGCTTTGATGGTTTTGGAGTGTAAATACCCGTTTCTAAATAATTTGGAACAATATCATTAATATTTGTCGATGCAATAAATTGTTTTATAGGTAAGCCTAATTGTTGTGCCATAATTCCTGCACAAATGTTTCCAAAATTTCCACTTGGGACGGAAAAAACAATTTTTCTACGTTTATTTTTTAACTGTTTGTAAGCAATGAAAAAGTAAAACATTTGAGGTAACCAACGAGCAACATTAATTGAATTGGCTGAAGTTAAATTTTTTACTGAAGTTAATTCAGTATCTAAAAAAGCCTTTTTAACCATAGCTTGGCAATCATCAAAAGTACCATCAACTTCAAGTGCTTTTATGTTTTTGCCAAGTGTTGTTAGCTGTTTTTCTTGTACTTCGCTAACTTTTCCGCTTGGGTATAAAATAACAACATCTATACCTTCAACACCTAAAAATCCGCTGGCTACTGCGCCACCAGTATCACCAGAAGTTGCAACTAAAACAGTAACTTTAGTACTATTTTCATCTTTATTGAAATACCCAAAACAACGTGCCATAAAGCGTGCACCAACATCTTTAAAAGCCATTGTTGGTCCGTGAAATAATTCTAATGTTGAAATGTTTTTTTCAATTTCAACCATAGGAAAATCAAAAACCAATGTTTCAGCAATAATTTTTTTTAATTCCTTTTCAGGAATTTCATCACCAACAAATTGTTTAATAATTTCATATGCAATTTCATTATTGGTGAAATATTCAATATGATTGAAAAATTCTTTTGCTAAAGGTGTAATACTTTCAGGGAAATATAATCCTTTATCCGGAGCTAAACCTTTAATTACGGCATCTTTAAAAGATACGTTTGGTGCTTTTTTATTTAAACTATAATAGTTCATTTTATTTAATTTTATAAGTCATTCTGAACTTGTTTCAGAATCTCAATGTGCTAATTTATACCATTGATGAGAACCTGAAATAATTTCAGGTTGACGTTAATTAATATTTTATAATATTTTTATTCCTTTTTTATTGATTTTAGATACATGAATATCATAATCAATGCCTACTTTTTCATACACCATTTTCATTGCGTCTGCTACTTTTTTAGCTGTTTCTTCACCTTTACTTAACGCAAAAATGGATGGACCAGAACCTGAAATTCCACATCCTAAAGCTCCGGCTTTTAACGACTGTTGCTTCACAGTATCAAAAGCTGGAATTAAAATAGAGCGAATAGGTTCAATAATATAATCTTCTAACGATCGCCCAATTAAATCGTAATCTTCTGTATATAAACCACTTATTAATCCGCCAACATTTCCCCATTGTTTTATGGCATCTTTTAAAGAAACGGTGGTTTTTAGTATTTCACGAGCATCTGAAGTTTTTACTTCAATTTGTGGATGAATTACAGTGGCAAATAATTCGTTTGGAGTATGAATACTAATTATATCCAAAGGTTGATAACTTCTAACTAATGTAAATCCGCCAAAAAGGGCAGGAGCAACATTATCCGCGTGTGGTACGCCAGTTGCTAAACGCTCACCTTCCATTGCAAAACGGACTAAATCTGTTGTATTAAAAGGTTTTCCAAGAATTTCATTGATTGCCCAAACAGCACCAGCAGAACTTGCGGCGCTACTACCAATACCACTTCCTGGTTTTATGTTTTTTATAATTTCTATTTCAAAACCAAACTCACAATTTGTTTCTGAAAGTAAAGCTAATGCAGCAACACCTGCAACATTTTTATGTGTTTCTAATGGTAAATTTTGACCGATTATTTTTGTGATTGTTACTCCTTTTTTAGCAACTTTTTTAATAATCATTTCATCACCAACAGTATCTAAAGCCAAACCAAGAACATCAAATCCACAGGAAACATTGGCAATAGTAGCAGGTGTAAATATTTTTATTTGTTCCATAATTTAATTGTTTCCAATTCTAATAATATCAGCAAATAAGCCTGAAGCAGTTACATCTGCACCAGCGCCAGCACCTTTTATAATTAAAGGTTGTTTACTATATCTTTCTGTAAAAAATAACACAATATTATCGCTTCCATCTAAATTATAAAACGGATGATCTGAAGGAATTTCTTGTAAACCAACATTTGCGGTTCCATTATCAAATTCTGCAACAAATTTTAATCTGCAATTGTTTGCAGCAGCTTTTTGTTGAATTTTATTAAAATGAGCAGCTTCTGTTTTTAATGTTTCCATAAAATCAGGAACAGATTTAGCGTCTAATGAAGCTTTAGGTAAAAAGGAATTATTTTTGATATCCTCTAATTCTAATCTTGTTCCGCTTTCACGAGCTAAAATTAAAATTTTTCGCATCACATCAACACCGCTTAAATCTATTCGTGGATCTGGTTCTGTATAACCTTCAACACCCGCTTGTTTTACAACATCGTAAAATGCAGAATCTTCATTAAAATTATTAAATATAAAGTTTAAGCTACCTGATAGAACTGCTTGTATTTTAGTTACTTTATCTCCTGATGCAATTAAATTTTTAAGCGTGTCTATTATTGGCAATCCAGCTCCAACATTGGTTTCAAATAAGAAAGGAGCATTGTACTCGCGCGCCAAGTGTTTTAACTTTTGGTAGTTTGCATAATTAGATGAACAAGCTATTTTATTACAAGTTACAACAGCAACACTTTGCTTTAAATAGTTAGCATATAATTTAGATATATTTTCGTTGGCAGTATTATCTACAAAAATACTATTTCGTAAATTTAGGACTGTTACATTGTTGTGGAAAGTATCCATATTTAAAACTTCACCTTTCTCTAAAGCACTTTTCCAGTTTTCTAAATCGATTCCATCTTCATTAAAAACCATTTTTTTAGAATTTGTTAATGCAATTACCCTAACCTGAACTCTTAAATTGTCTAATAAATATTGCTGTTGTTTTCTAATTTGCTCAATTAGTTTACCTCCAACATTACCAACACCAACAACAAATAAATTTAATTGTTTGGTTTGATTTTCAAAAAATTCAGCGTGTAAAGAATTTAATGCTTTTTTAATATCTTTATGCGAAATTACTGCAGAAATATTTTTTTCTGAAGCGCCTTGCGCAATAGCTCTAATATTTACGTTGTTTCTACCTAAAGTACTAAACATTTTACCGCTAATGCCTTGGTGGCTTTTCATATTATCACCAACCAATGCAATAATAGCATTGTTTTTTTCAATCACTAATTCATCCACTTTATGATGTTCCATTTCATAGCTAAATTCAGTATCAATAGCTTCCTTTGCTTTATCTACATCATTATTGCTGATGGCTATACAAATTGAGTGTTCTGAAGATGCTTGTGTAATTAACGAAACATTAATTTTTTGTTCAGAAAGTGCACCAAATAATCGTTTTGAAAAACCAGGAATACCAACCATTCCGCTACCTTCTAACGTAATTAATGCCATATTTTCTATATGACTAATCCCTTTAATTGGATTTGTGTTGCTAGAAACTTTTGTAATTAAAGTGCCTTCAGCTTTGGCATCAAAAGTGTTTTTAATGCTAATTGGAATTTCTTTTTTAAGTACTGGTTGAATTGTTGGTGGATACAATACTTTTGCTCCAAAATGCGACAATTCCATAGCTTCTTGATATGAAATGTTTTTTATAGGAAATGCCTCTTTTACTATTTTAGGATTTGCAGTAAACATACCACTAACATCCGTCCAAATTTCTAATATTGAAGCATTTACAGCTGCAGCAACAATAGCTGCAGTATAATCTGATCCACCACGACCTAATGTTGAATTTTCGCCATTTTCAGTGGAAGCTACAAAACCAGGTAAAACAACTATTTTGTGTTTGTTATCATTAAAAAAATCTTCAATAGCTACATTTGTTTTATCAAATTTAACAGCTGCGTTTGAAAAATTTTCATTGGTAATTATTAATTCTTGAGAATTTTTTAAAACGACATCTAAATTCTTGTTTTTTAATGCTTCAGAAATAATATATGAAGATAATAACTCACCAAAACTCACAATTTTATCAGAAGTTTTAGGAGATAATTCATTAATTAAAAACACACCTTCTAAGGTGTTTTCTAATTTGTTTAGCATTTTTTTTACGGTTCCTAAAACACCACTTTGATTATTTACAGGAATTAATTCTCTAGTAACTTGTAAATGCTTTTCTTCAATAATTTTAAAACTTTCTAAATACTTTGCGTTGTTTTTACAAGCAAAATTTCCAGCTTCTAATAACAAATCTGTCACGCCTCCAAGTGCTGAAACTACCAATGCTATGTTATTTTTATACGAACTATCTTTAACTATATTTATTACTTTGTTAATATTTTCAGAAGAAGCAACCGAAGAGCCTCCAAATTTTAATACTTTCATCTTTTTAATTTATGAATAGAAATTATATAAATTTCGTGATTTTAAACTGATTGTTTTTTAATAATATTCCTTGTTTCATTTTTTAATGAAAACGAATATAAATACGATGATATGAATAGAATAGAACCCCTAAAGGGTTGTTGTAGTTGTAGTAATAGCAATTGTAAAATCACACACAATTTGTGTGTTTAATAAATTAATATTTGATTTTTGATTTTGCATACCACAAATTTACTTGTTTTTTTAAAACAGCAAACTTTTATCTTAATTTTTGTTGAAATTTTATTTTTATTACAATTCAACTATATTCTAACTAATATTTCAAAGTACTTTTTACGAATAATAAAAAACTCCGAAATAAATTCCGGAGTTGTTCTTTTATTCTATATCAATAATTATCTGATTTTTTAATAAATCTTCAAAAGTTTCTTCTTTTCTTATCAAATAATCCTTGCCATTATACACCAACACTTCAGCAGGTTTAAAACGCGAATTATAGTTTGATGACATTGAGAAACAATAGGCTCCGGCATTGTTAAAACATAAAACATCACCTTCTCTAATTTCACTAATTCTTCTATTGCTTCCAAAAGTATCTGTTTCACAAATATAACCAACTACAGAATAGTAGCGTTCTCTGCCATTTGGATTTGAAATATTGTGAATATGGTGGTAACTATCATACATCATTGGTCTGATTAAATGGTTAAAACCGCTATCTACACTAGCAAATACAGTTGATGTTGTTTGTTTTACAACATTAACATTTACTAAAAAACTACCAGCTTCACTTACCAAAAACTTACCAGGCTCAAACATTAAGGTTAACTCTTTTCCGTATTCTTTACAGAATTTATTAAATCGTTTAGACAAACGTTCTCCTAATTCTTCAATATTGGTTGAAATATCGCCTTCTTTATAAGGAACTTTAAATCCACTTCCTAAATCAATAAATTCTAAATCTTTAAAATCTTTGGCTGTATTTAAAATAATTTCAGTAGCCGCTAAAAACACATCAATATCTAATATATCAGAACCTGTGTGTGTATGAATTCCATTAATTGTCATTCCTGTATTATCAACAACTCTATTAATTAATGGTAATTGATGAATTGAAATTCCGAATTTAGAGTCAATATGACCCACAGAAATTTTATGATTTCCGCCAGCCATAATGTGTGGATTTATTCGAACACAAACAGGAATATTTGGATAATGATACCCAAATTGCTCTAAAATAGAAATGTTATCAATATTAATTTGAACACCTAATTTTGCTACTTCTTCAATCTCTTCTAAAGAAACACCATTAGGAGTAAAAATAATATCTTCAGGAGCAAAACCGGCTTCTAACCCTAATTTCACTTCTTGAATTGAAACGGTATCAATACCTGAGTTTAATTTTTTAAAAAGTTTTAGAATACTAATGTTTGAGTTTGCCTTAACAGCATAATTTAGTTTTAAGCTTTTAACATTAGCAAATGCGCTTGTAATTCTGTTGTATTGCGAAATAATTTTTTCAGCATCATAAACATAAAGAGGACTTCCGTATTTTTCAGAAAGTGATACCAATAATTGATTTTCCATTTAGTTAATTTTAGAAGTTTCAAATGTATAAAACCAAATTAGTTTTAAAAATATAATTTGAGAAAATAACAATATTTAACAACTTGTTAAATACAATAAAAAAAGGAAATGTAAATTTTAACATTTCCTTTTAAAATATTTTTTTTAAAAAAACTATTGAGCTCTTTCTGTAGTTATTTGTGCTATTTTAATGATTACATCAGTAGCTAGTTTTAAAGATTCTGCAGGAACGTATTCATATCTTCCGTGGAAGTTATGACCTCCAGCAAAAATATTTGGACAAGGCAACCCTTTATAAGAAAGTTGAGAACCATCTGTTCCGCCACGAATTGCTTTAATTAATGGCTTAATATTTAACTGTTTCATTGCTTCTTCCGCAATATCAACAATATGCATTACTGGCTCAATTTTTTCACGCATATTAAAATATTGATCTTTAATTTCAACTTCAACTATATTTGAACCTAATTTTTTATTTAAGTCATCAGCAACTTTTTGAAAAGTAGCTTTTCTTTCTTCAAATAATTTTATATCGTGGTCTCTAATAATATATTCCAGATTGGTTTTTTCAACTTCACCTTCCATAGTATGTAAATGGTAAAAACCTTCATACCCTTCAGTTTTTTCAGGAACTTCATTTTTTGGTAACCCTGAAATAAAATCATTTGCAATAAGCATTGAATTAATCATTTTTCCTTTTGCATAACCAGGATGTACAATTTTTCCGTTGATAGTAACTTTGGCACCAGCTGCATTAAAATTTTCAAATTCTAACTCACCAACCTGACTTCCATCCATTGTGTATGCCCATTCTGCACCAAATTTATCAACATCAAACATATGCGCACCTTTACCAACTTCTTCATCAGGAGTAAAGCCAATTCTAATTTTACCGTGCTTAATTTCAGGATGTTGAATTAAATATTCCATAGCAGATACAATTTCAGTAACACCAGCTTTATCATCAGCACCTAAAAGGGTAGTACCATCGGTTGTTATTAAAGTTTGACCTTTGTATAACAATAAATCATCAAAATAACTTGGAGATAACACGATATTTTGTTCCTTATTTAAAACAATATCTTTTCCATCATAATTTGGATAAAATTGTGGATTTACATTTGTGCCAGTATAATCTGGACTTGTATCAATATGTGCTATAAAACCAATTACAGGAACTTCAAAATCTACGTTTGAAGGTAAAGTTGCCATTATATAACAATTGTCATCTAACGTAACATCTTCCATTCCAATTTCTTTTAAATCTTCTACCAAAATTTTAGCTAAATCCCATTGTTTTTCAGTGCTTGGAAAAGCAGGATTTTCTGGGTCAGATTGTGTATCTACCTTAATATATTTTACGAAGCGATCTATTATTTTTTGCATTATTTATAATTTTTTATCAAAAGTAAGTATTCGAATAAGTATTTACAATGTAAATGTCTTAAATTATTGTAAAAATTCAATTTTTTCTAATAAAGCTAAGGATTCACAAATACGTTCATTAACATTTAAATCGCCATAAATTTCTACTGAAGCAGTGAAGTAGGCGAGATCACCTTTTTTTGATATTAAGTTAAATTGATGATATGAAAAACCATTTTTCTCACCTTTTACAACATACCAAAAAGTAGGTAATTCAATAAATGTAGTGGTTCCTGATTTTATTTTTTTTAAGTTATTTTGATGAATAATTGAATCCGTTTTTTGATAGAAATCTGTATCAAAATTAAGTGAACCTAAAGCATATGAGGTTTTTAAAATATAGGTTTCAGTAAGTTGTTTTAAAGTATCTGCTGTAAAAATTTCCGACTGCACATCAGAATAATATTTAGTTGTTTTCCAAGAAGTTGGAATATGTATCTTAAAGTTATTTTTAAAGTCTGAATACGTTTTTAAATTACTTAACCCTTCATAATCACAATCAAACTCTTTACTTAAATCTGATTCTTTTTTACAACTTATAATTACAATTATTAATAAAAAAAATACGCTAAACTTTCTCATGTTTTTACGTTTAAATAATTATTGTATTGTCATTTTAGCAATAACTTCTTCTCCAGAAAGCCACGCAGTATTTTTATTAACAATTCTAATAGTGTAAAAACCTTCATCACTTACTTTTTTCCAATTTTCACCCGCATTATTTGAATAAAAAATTCCGTTTGTAGATACAGCAAAAATTTCCTTTCCATCGGTTTCAGGAACATATTGCACACAACTAACGTATTGAGGTTCTTTATTTTCTGAGACAAGTTTCCAAGTTCGCCCACCATCTTTTGTAATAGCTTTATTTGCGGAATTTCCAAATTTATTGGTATAATCACCACCACAAATAATTCCTTCATATTCGTTTGCGAAAGCAACAGAATAAATACCAGTTGTAGGTTTTCCTTGAATTATTGGAGTGTCATAAACTTTCCAAGTTAAACCCATATCTGAACTATGAAAAACACGTGCTTTTAAACCTCCTGATACAATCCACGCATTTTCTCCAACAATAGCAATATTTGTATTACTTGCAGCAAAAGCGGCTTCTCCTAGCTCAACTTTTGGTAAAATGTCACAGTTAATTTTTCCCCAAGTGTTTCCGCCATCACGGGTTATTAAAATAGAAAGGCAACTATCTGTTGGATCTCCCATTGCAATACCGTTTAATTCATCAAAAAACTGCATAGAATCGTAAAAAACCTTATCATTTTCTTCTTTATACACAATATCAATATTGTTATTTTTATATTGATATAATAAGGCAGGATTTCCAACATTTAAAGCATATACAGCTTCTTTTGTATACGCCAATGCTCTAAAATGTGGAATAATAGTATCGGTTACAATTTTTTGAGTTGATTTTAATTTTCCAGAGCCAGAAATTATACCTAAATCTCCTATAGAACCCGCATAAACAATTGTAGAATCATTAATAATTTCTATTGCTCTAATACTTGTACTGTCTATCTTAAATTTTTCTATGGAAACGGTTACATTTTCTCTTGGAGTATATGTTTTTTCACAAGAAAACAATATAATTAAAGCAAAAATTAAACTAGTTTTTAGTTTCATATTTTTAAAATTTACATACAAAAATACTTAAAAAATTGTGGATACTTTGTGGTATAAATACTTTTAAATTTTCTAAATTTAAAGAAACAAGTGATTTATATAATAAAGTGTACATTTGCAGCCTTAAAATAAAAGGTATGTCAACATTTTTAGAATTAGGAGTACAAAAGCAGTATATAGCTGCACTTAAAGAACTTGGAATTAAAAATCCGACTGAAATTCAGGAAAAAACAATTCCAATTTTACTAAAATCTAAAACCGATTTTGTTGGATTAGCACAAACTGGAACTGGAAAAACAGCCGCTTTTGGAATACCTTTATTGCATACTATTAATCCAGATTTACCATCAATACAGGGACTTATTTTAGCTCCAACAAGAGAATTAGTGCAACAAATTAAAAAGCAGCTATTTAAGTTTACAAAATATGCTGATAAGAAAATTTTTGTAGAGGGCGTGTATGGTGGTGAAAAAATAGAAAAACAATTAAGTTCTTTAAAAAGAACCACGCATATTATTGTTGCAACACCTGGCAGACTTATAGATTTAATTGAAAGAGGAGAAGTTGATTTAAAGAAAATTAACACCTTAATTTTAGATGAAGCTGATGAAATGTTAAATATGGGCTTTAAACTAGATTTAAACAGAATTTTAAAATACACAAGCGGCTCTAGAAATACATGGTTATTTTCAGCTACTATGCCTACAGAAATTCAAAAAATTATAAAAACTTATATTGATGGAGATGCTCCAAAAATAGCTGTAAATAAAAATGCATTGGTAAATGCAAAAATTACACATCAATTTATACAAACGGATATTAAAGAAAAAGTAAACCTTATAATTAAACTATTAGAAAGAAGACAAACTGATAGAGGAATTATATTTTGTAGAACCAAAGCGGGTACACAAAGTTTAACTGCCACTTTAAAAGAAGAAGGGTTTTCTGTTGAAGCGTTAGAAGGCGATATGCAACAAAAAGAACGCGATAAAGTTATGCGTGCTTTTAAAAACGGAAGTTTACAGGTTTTAATTTCTACAGATGTTTCTGCCCGTGGAATTGATGTAAATAATTTAGCATTCATTATACATCATCAATTACCAGAACAATTAGAATACTACACCCATCGAAGCGGAAGAACTGCTAGAGCTGGTAAAACTGGATTTTCAATTGCCTTAATTTTACCAAACGAAATAAATAAAATTCAAGAAATTCAAAAAGAATTGGGTATTAAATTTATGCAAATAACTGTTTAAATTTAAGTTGCTTATTGTCATAATAATTTATAAGCCAACAGAACTTTTTATACCAAAATTTAATTCAAAAAATATTTTTTATCTAAATTATTAGGTAAAAGCCTATAATTCGTTGTATTTTTACAAGCTATTACTAAAATCAAAAATGTGTCTGTAAGATCTACTGAATTAGAAGAAAGAAAAACGGGTAAAGACTTATATAGCTATCAAAGAGAAGCTATAGAGAAGATATTTAAGCGTTTTGATGAAGCCAGAGAAGATTATCATCTACTATTTCAATTGCCTACTGGAGGAGGAAAAACAGTTATTTTCTCTGAAATAGTAAGGCAATATTTAAAAAATCACAATAAAAAAGTTTTAATATTAACTCACAGAATTGAATTATGTAAGCAAACATCTAAAATGCTTACAGAATTTGAGGTGGTAAATAAAGTAATTCATAGCAAAGCTAATTTAGATGATCAACATTTATATTCTTGCTTTGTAGCAATGGTTGAAACTTTAAATAATAGATTGAATGATAATAAGTTAGATATTTCTGATGTTGGATTGGTAATTATTGATGAAGCTCATTACAACTCATTTACTAAAATTTTTAAGTTTTTTTCAAAAGCATTCTTTTTAGGTGTAACTGCAACGCCATTAAGTTCAAACATTCAACTTCCAATGAATGATAATTATGAAGAATTAATTGTTGGAGAATCTATTGAGTCATTAATTGAAAGTAACTTTTTAGCACGCGCAATTACCTATTCTTATAATGTTGGATTAACTTCATTAGTTGTTGGTGCAAATGGCGATTATACGGTAAAATCATCAGATGATTTATATACCAATAATGAAATGTTAGGAAAACTTTTAGAAGCGTACGAAGAGCGTTCTAAAGGTAAAAAAACCTTAATTTTCAATAACGGAATTAATACATCACTCAACGTTTATCACACTTTCAGAGCTGCAGGTTATGAAATTGCACATTTAGATAATACATCATCAAAAAAAGAAAGAGAACATATTTTACGTTGGTTTAAAAAAACACCTAATGCAATATTAACATCTGTAAGTATTTTAACTACTGGTTTTGATGAACCAACTGTTGATACCATAATTTTAAATAGAGCAACTAGATCACTCACATTATACTATCAAATGATTGGAAGAGGATCTCGTATTTTAAAAGACAAAACAACCTTTAACGTCATAGATTTAGGAAATAATTTCCATAGATTTGGAATGTGGGGCTCAAATTTAAACTGGCAAAAAATATTCAAATCTCCAAATTATTATTTAGATAATTTAATTAATGACGAGGAGCTAGAAAGCAATTTTAGATATGAGATGTCTCCTGAATTACGAGCGCAGTTTGCTAAATCAGAAGTTGTGTATTTTGATATTAAAAGTACGTATGTTGATGCTATCCAAAGTGGTGAATCTTCAAAAGAAGTTTTAAAACGTTCTATTATACAACACGCAAAAATTTGTGTTGAAAACAGTGAAGATGTTTATGATGCATTAATTTTAATGAATCAATTAGGTGAAGATATTGAATATAGAATTCAACAATATATCAGGTGTATTTGTAAAAGCACCAAAAACTTTATTGATTGGCTGAATGATGATTATAGAAAAAAATTAAGAGCCTATCTTCTAGAAAATTTCGATACTATTTTTGAAGAAATAAATGGCTATCCTCCAGAAGATTAAAAGTTATTACTGCTAAATATCAATATTTTTTAAAAAAGTAATTGGTTATAGTTAAAAAAATGTTTTTTAGGCTATAATTCAGTCAATTACATTTTTAAAATTTAAGTCTTTTTATTTGCTATTTCAATTATATTTGCACCTTTAAATTAATAAAATGAATCAGCCGAATCTTTCTAAAATTAGCGATGAACAATTAGATTCTTGTATTGCAATTTTACAGCAATTAGTTATTGATACCAATCAACTTTTTGAACTTTCAGAAGAAAAGAGAGTTGCACTTATTAAAGCGGCTGGACTACTAACACGCCCAGATAGAGACGAGTTTTCTAGAAGAAAAAAAGACGCTAAAAAAGCTGAAAAACGAAAAATGATTGCCAAGGATAGGCATGCTCGTAAAGAAACGGGTATAAGAAGTGCTCGAGAAGCAAGTGTGTTTTCGGCGCCTATAATGATTGATTTAACTGGGCAAAATGAAAAGGAACTTGAACTAGAATCTCCTCGTAATTGTTACGTTTGTAAAGCAGAATTTACAAAATTGCATCATTTTTACGATACAATGTGTACAGAATGTGGCGACTTTAACTATGCAAAACGTTTTCAAACCGCAGATTTAACTGGACAAGTAGCTGTTATTACAGGTTCTCGTTTAAAAATTGGGTATCATATAACTTTAATGTTATTACGTGCTGGAGCAACGGTTGTAGCCACTACACGTTTTCCTGTAGATTCTGCTTTACGTTTTTCAAAAGAAGATGATTATAGCAAGTGGAAAGATCGTTTAAAAATTCACGGGTTAGATTTACGACATATTCCTAGTGTAGAGATTTTTTGTAATTATATTGAACAACAGTACGATAGATTAGATATTTTAATAAATAACGCCGCGCAAACGGTAAGAAGACCAGCAGGATTTTTTCATCATTTAATGGAAAAAGAAGAAATGCCATTTGAGCATTTACCGAAATCTGCACAAGATTTGTTATCCAATCATATTAATTGTTTAAATGAATTAAAATTGTTGACTGAAACTGTTTCAACCAATAAAAATATGCCAGTAACTTGGCACGGTATTGAGCCTGGAATTGGTTTAAGAGCATCTGCTAAATTATCACAAATTCCGTATAGTTTTGATAACTCTTTGGCGGCAAGCGAAGTGTTTCCAGAAGGACAATTAGATGCAGATTTGCAACAAGTTGATTTGCGTAAAACTAATAGTTGGCGCCTGCGTATTGGAGAAATTGAAACTACAGAAATGGTTGAAGTTCAACTGGTTAATTCTATTGCGCCATTTGTGTTGTGTAACCGACTTGGAGAATTAATGAAAAAAGATAATACCGGTAAAAAGCATATCATAAATGTTTCTGCAATGGAGGGAAAATTCCATAGATTTAGAAAACAAGACCGTCACCCACACACAAACATGGCAAAAGCTGCCTTAAATATGCTTACACATACATCAGCATCAACCTTGGCAAATTTTGGAATTTATATGAATGCTGTTGATACGGGTTGGGTAACCGATGAAGATCCAGTAGATTTATCAAAACATAAAATTGAAGTACACGATTTTCAACCACCTTTAGATATTGTTGATGGAGCTGCAAGAGTTATGGATCCATTAATTGATGGAATTAATACAGGAAAACATTGGTGTGGTAAGTTTTTAAAAGATTATCGTCCAATAGATTGGTAAATTTATAATTATGAGCGAACAACATCCAAACGATCCGTTACATGGGATAAAACTAGCTGAAATTGTTCAGTATTTAGTTGCAGAGTATGGTTGGGAAGAGTTAGGAAAAAGAATAAAAATTAACTGTTTTAGATCTAATCCAACCATAAAATCTAGTTTAACTTTTTTACGAAAAACACCTTGGGCGCGTGAAAAAGTTGAAAAACTTTATATACGCTCAATAAAATAAAATTTATATTTTTACATTCTAAAAGCTATTAAAATGCCAAATAAAACCTATAAAATTGCTGTAATTCAGCTAAATTTAAATGATGTTGCAGAGAATAATTTAAAAAAATGTATCAGCTGGATAAAAGATGCTGCCGCTAAAGGTGCTGAAGTTATATTGCTACCAGAATTGTACAGTAGTCATTATTTTTGCCAAAGTGAAGACACAGCTAATTTTTCTATTGCAGAAGAATTATATGGTACTTCATTTATAGCTTTTAGTGCATTAGCAAAGGAATTAGGTGTTGTAATTATTGTTCCTTTCTTTGAGAAAAGAATGGCTGGTATTTATCACAACAGTGCATATATTATTGATACTGATGGAAGTGAAGCCGGTTTATATCGAAAAATGCATATACCAGACGATCCACATTTTTATGAAAAATTCTATTTTACACCTGGAGATATTGGTTTTAAAGCATTTCCAACTAAAAAAGGAAAAATTGGAACATTAATTTGTTGGGATCAATGGTATCCTGAAGCAGCTAGATTAACAGCGCTACAAGGTGCAGAAGTGTTATTTTATCCAACAGCAATTGGTTGGCATCCAACTGAAAAAGAGCAATATGGCGTAAATCAACACGGAGCTTGGATGAATGTTATGAAAGGTCATGCTGTTGCAAATGGTGTGTATGTTGCTGCAGCAAATAGAATTGGATTAGAAAAATATATTCCAGGAACAGAAGGAATTGAATTTTGGGGATCTTCATTTATTGCTGGACCACAAGGAGAAATTCTGGCTCAAGCTTCGCACGATAAGGAAGAAATTTTAATTGCTGAAGTTGATTTAGATTTACAAGAAAATGTACGTCAGAATTGGCCGTTTTTTAGAGATAGAAGAATTGATTCCTATGGTGAAATTATTAAAAGATCAATAGATTAAAATGGTAAATTCAACTAGAAGATTTCCTGCTGAATGGGAAAAACAACAAGGTATTTTACTATGTTTTCCTCATAATGGAAACGATTGGCCAGGAAAATATGAAGCAATTCAATGGGCTTTTGTAGAATTTATTAAAAAAGTTGCTACTGTTGAAGAAGTTATTTTGGTAGTGGCTACAGAAAAATTAAAAGCCAAAGTTGTACAAATGTTAGAAACTGCTCATGTAAATGTTTCTAATGTTTCATTTATCATTTATAAAACAAACCGTAGTTGGATGCGTGATTCTGGCCCTATAATTGTTTACAATGAAAATGGTAGAGAAGCTTTAAACTTTAACTTTAACGGTTGGGCTAAATACACTAATTATCAGTTAGATAAATACGTTCCTAAACATGTTTCAAACTTTTTAAATATTCCTTTAACACAAGTTACTTACAAAGGAAAACCTGTAATTGTAGAAGGTGGTGCAATTGATGTTAACGGCAAAGGAACGCTATTAACATCAGAAGAATGTTTATTACATCCAGCAATTCAAGTAAGAAATAAAGGTTTTAAAAAAGAAGATTACGAAGCTGTTTTTAAAGAATATTTGGGGATTAACAATGTTATTTGGTTAGGTGATGGAATTGTTGGTGATGATACGCACGGGCATATTGATGATTTATGTAGATTTGTAAATGAAGATACCATAATTACTGTTGTGGAAGAAAATGAAAAAGATGCAAATTACAAACCTTTACAAGATAATTTAAAAAGGCTGCAAAACGCTAAACTAGAGAATGGGAAATCTCCAAAAATAGTGACACTTCCAATGCCAAATCCACTTATTTTTGATGGAATTCAAATTCCGGCTAGTTATGCAAACTTTTTAATATTAAATAAAACTGTATTAGTACCAACTTTTAACGATGGTAAGGATAGAATTGCTTTAAATACAATTGCCAACTGTTTTCCAGATAGACAAATAATAGGTATTAGCGCAATAGATTTAATCTGGGGATTTGGTACGCTACATTGTTTAAGCCAACAAATTCCTAGCTAAATTTTTCTTTAATATTTATTTTAAAACACGATTGCAATACATTATATTTTTATATTTTGAATATCTTATTTTTTATTTTATATTTAAAGTATGATGTATAAAAAACTAACAAAATGAGTTTAAAGTATAAGATTTACCAAGAAAGATTTCTGTTAGTTGATGTGCTGAATAATACAATTACTGCATCAAAATTATATGAATTCCATAAATCTTATCGTAATGATCCAAAGATTTTTGTTGTTTATAAAGTTTTAACAAACCTTATTGGTGCCGATTTTAAAATGACTTTTGATGAAATGATGGATTATGTTGAAGTACTTAAAAGAGAACCATTACCACCAAATTTTAAATGGGCAATTTTGACAGAAACACCAAATTCTACCATGTTTTCAATTTTAGTAAAAGAAGACCCTCATTTTAAAAATAAAGTAGAAGTTTTTTCAACTTTAAAAGCAAGTTTAGATTATTTAAATGTTGAATTTAAAGAAAATGAATTTGAAGATGATGACTATGTAACAATGAGTTAATTGCTTCTCACACTTTATTTATTATCTATCCTTAATTATTTTTTTCAAAAAATAACTTGATGAAATAACGTTTTAAAAATTGTGTTATTTCTTTTGAAATTGATAAAGCTAAAGCATAAAATTATTTAAAAATAACAGCTTTTAATTTTTATTTTTAAAAAATAAGGATGCACTTTTGCATTTTATTTAATGTGTGAATGGAATTAAAAATAAAACAACGAATTTCACTAAGTGCTTATTTCTTTTTATCAGGAGTTTGCTTTGCAACTTGGGCCTCAAGAATACCTACTATAAAAATATTTTACAATTTAAATGAAGCTGAATTAGGTAACTTATTATTTATAATGCCAATTAGCTCTTTAATTGGATTGCCTTTTTCTGGTTGGTTGGTTTCAAAATTTAACAGTAGAAATCCGCTTATAGTTTCCTTTATATTTTACAGTTTAGCGTTATTTTTTATTGGATATTCAAATAATATACTCTTTTTATCAGTTTCATTATTTTTATTTTCATTTAGTATGAGAATTATTAATATTGCCATAAATACACAATCAATAGCCCTTCAAAATACATTTCAAAAAAAAATTATAGGTTCATTTCATGGTTTGTGGAGTTTAGGTGGTTTAATTGGTGTTGGCTTTTCAACCTTAATGGTAAAATTTGATGTAACAATGAAGCACCACTTGCTAATTATTGCTATTTTTTCACTAACTATTGCTTTAATTTCTTATCAGTTTTTAATGAAAAGTGATAAACCAACTACTGGAAATAAATTAATTATTGGAAAACCCGATACATTTATTTTACTTTTAGGTATTTTAGTTTTTTTAGCAGCAGTGTGTGAAGGAGGTATGTTTGATTGGAGCGGTGTTTACTTTAAAGAAGTTATTAAAGAAGATGTTTTTACCTTAGGATATTTTATTTTTATGTTTTTTATGGCATTTTCTAGATTTGTTTCCGATAAAATTATTGATGTAATAGGTATGAAAAAAGCGTATGTTATAAGTGCTACTTTTATTTCATCAGGAATTAGTATGGTTATTATTTTCCCTTATTTTTGGCCAGCAATTATTGGGTTTAGTTTAGTTGGTATTGGAGTAGCGGCAATTATTCCAATGACATATGCTTTAGCTGGAAAATCAAAAAAATATTCTGCAGGTTTAATAGTTTCAATAATTACAACTTATGGAATTGTTGGAATGCTTTTAGGTCCGCCATTAGTTGGCTATTTAGCGCATTTATTTAATTTAAAAACAGCGTTTGTTTTATTTTTAATATCAGGATTATTAATTATTCCTATTTCGCAATTATTTTTCAATACTCAAAAAGATGCAATGAAATAATTGGGAAAACTATTTAAAGTCACTAAAATGAAAGTAGCTTAGCTAAATATTTTATGAACCCAACAATTTAAGAAAAGTAATTTATTGCTAATAATTTTATTTATTTAGAAATTTAAACTTTAACCATTTCTAACAGTTGATATAACTTTTGCTTATCAATTGGTTTTGAAATGAATGCATTACAACCAGCTTTAGTAGCACTAATTTGAATACTTTCCTGAATATAAGCAGATTGTGCAATAATAAACACTTTTTTATTAAATTTTCTTATTGCTTCGGTTGCTTCAAAACCATTAAGTTTTGGCATTTTTATATCCATTAATATAATGGATGTATCTGGGAATTCTTTAATTTTTTCAATAGCTTCTTTACCATCTTTTGCTCTTATAATTTTGTTTGAAAAAGGCTCTAAAATTTGTTCTAAAAAGTAAAAAGAAGTTTCATCATCTTCAGCCACTATAAAATTATGTTTTTTTAAGTGTATGTTGTTTGATGATTGTTGTGCTATATCTTGATCTATATGATTAGTATTAGAAACAGAATTAGGAATGCTTACATAAAATGTTGTTCCTTTTGCTGGAATTGATTCTAATTTTAAATTACCTTTTAAAAGAGTAACATATCCTTTTGATATGGAAAGTCCCAAACCTGATCCTTCAAAACCACTTGAATGTGAATAATCTGCTTGAACAAATTGTTCAAAAATGGAGGCTTGTTTATCATATGGTATTCCAATACCACTATCAGAAATTTTAAATTCAGCAAACTCATTAGTTAATTTATACGAAATTTCTACAAACCCATCTTTTGTAAATTTTAATGCATTTTTAATAAGATTTGTAAGTATTGAATTTAGTTTGTATTCATCTGTAAAAAATGGTTGAGTTAAACCCGAAGTGTCTTCAATTAAAGTGAGTTTTAATCCTTTCTTTTTTGCTTCAATAGTAAAAAAGTCTATAAGTTCATCTATAACTTTTTTAATGTTTACTTGTTTAATAATTAGTTTTTCAAGACCCGATTCTAGTTTTGAAACATCAATAATATTATTAATAGTTTCAAGCATTCTATTACCACTTTGCTGAATAATTCCAATAAATTGTGCTTGTTTTTCAACAGAGTAGGAGTTTGTTTTTAAAAGTTCCGCAAAACCCAAAATACCATTCATTGGTGTTCTAATTTCGTGACTCATATTAGCTAAAAAAGCAGATTTCATTTTATCACTTTCTTCAGCAATGTTTTTTTGTTTTTCAAGCTCTATCATCATTTCTGAATTTAATTGGAGCTGATCTCTTAAATCTTGTGTTTTTTCTTGAACACGTATTTGTAAAACACGATTAAAAATTAGTAATGAAAATACAAGTAAACTAACAAAAGCACCAATAAAGAGTATGTATTTTAAATTAATTTGGGGTGAATTATAATCTTTATCATATGCTGCAATCCATTTATCATATATTTTTTGATATTCTCCATTCGCTAAAATAATTTCTAATCCATTGTCTAATAATTTGGCCAACTCTGGTGCATTTTTAGAAACTTTAAAACCCATATTGCGTTCTAAAATTCGATGTTCTAAAGGCCTCACATAATCTTTACCAAGTTGTTTAGCATAATACATCGCTCCAACTCGTTGTCCAAAAATACATGTAACTTCCTTTCTATCAATTAGTTTTAAAAGACTATTGTAATCATTTACATAAATAAACTTTGCTGTTGGGTTAATTGATAGTACATAATGACTTAGTACTTCATTTTTCCAAATACCTACTAAAGGCTCTTTAGTTGTTCTTAAAATTTCAAGTGAAAATTTAGAAGTGAAGTTTGTATTATAAAAAAAACAATGCGATGTATTTATTGCAGATCTAGTGTAAATATAATCATCTGAATACCCCGGAAAGTTAGCACCTCCAATACCTTGAATACTGTCTTTGCTTAAATAGTCATTAATTGTTTTCCAATCACTAGCTTCAACATTTATAGGTGTTTTGTATAATTTTTTTATGGCATTTAATATATCTACATTAAAACCTACTAATTCACCTTTATCATTTAAATAATTGTAAGGCGGATAATCATTACCAAACATTACTTTATATTGAGCATGTGATTTATTAATTATTAAAAACAATAAAAGTATGGAAGTTAATAAACGAAGTTTCATTGTAAAAAGGGTTTCTTCAAAATTAAGAAAGATTTTAAGATTAAATAGTATTTAAAAAAAATATTTAATCTTCTTTTTTAAATGAACTTGTTTTAAGTTTTTTAATAAAAAGCATTGAAAAAAAACAATAAATGACTTTATAAAATTTTTTATATGAACCTGAAAATTATAATTTTTAGTTTTATTTGTTGAATAATGAATTATTATAGTGATTTGAAATTTTGAATTTTAATTTTATTTGATTTTAAATCAAACATTAAATTATACAAACCAAAAAAAGTTCTATAAATATAAATGAAGTGTTTAGAACCTCTATTACCATTCATTTTACGTAATTCCGTATTTTTAGAATATCGCTCACCTAATTCTGCAATTTTACCAAAGAATTCAGGATTAGAAAAATCAAAATATTGCTGATGAAATGGTTGTGTAAACAAACTTAACATTTCGTGAAACATTTCATTAAAAAATATTATTTCTTCAGGCGAATCTTCTATTTTTAAAATTTCTAATTCAAATAATTTTTCTTGAAAATAAGATTTATTTTCAAGATTATTTTTATTTGCAAGTTCAAAATATGGAATATAAAACGATTCTGGAATACTTTTCATACAACCAAAATCCAATGCAATTAAATTGCCATCGTTTGAAACTAAAAAATTTCCTGGATGCGGATCGGCGTGTACTTTTTTAAGCTCATGAATTTGAAACATGTAAAAATCCCACAACGCTTGTCCAAGTTGATTTGCTAAATTCTCATTATTATTAATTGCAGTAAATTCAGATAAATGTATTCCATGCATCCAATCCATTGTAATAATTCTTTCAGAAGATAAATTTTCATAATAATTAGGAAATTTTAAATTAGGAATATGCTCACAAGCTGCAACAACAGCCTTACTTTGTTCAATTTCTAAAATATAATTTGTTTCTTCAATTAATTTATTTTCTACTTCTTTAAAATACTTATCAGAATTTTTACCTTTAATATTAAACATACTCATAGCAATTGGTTTAACCAAAGCTAAATCGGAAGCAATACTTCCCGCAACTCCAGGATATTGAATTTTTACAGCTAAAGTTTTACCATCCTTTTTAGCTTTATGAACTTGACCAATGCTTGCTGCATTTACTGAATTCGGATTAAATTCGTCAAAAATTTCATTGGGAGTTTTTCCAAAATAATTTTTAAAAGTTTTTACCACTAAAGGTGCTGAAAGAGGAGGGACAGAAAATTGTGCCAATGAAAATTTTTCTACATAAGCCTGCGGTAAAATACTCTTTTCCATACTTAACATTTGAGCAACCTTAAGTGCACTTCCTTTAAGTTTTTTTAAACCATCATAAATATCTTCAGCATTGTTTTGATTTAATCTTTGTTTTGCTTCAACTTCTGATGATATTAATTTATCGCCATAATATTTAATGTAATTTATGCCAACTTTTGCACCAGTTTGCGCTAATTTAGATGCTCTTTGAATTTTGGTAACAGGTATTTTATCAATTGTTTTCATCTACAGCTTAAACTTTAAAATTCATTTTTTCTTTTAATAAAAATTTACCAAAATCTATAGCACTTTTTAATGGTTTAATATCCATTAAATCAAAACTAGTATTTACAGATTTTTCAATAAAAATATCAGTTTTTTCAAACCCTGCAGAACTATCATCTAACCAAAATTTTAATGTTAATAAAAGCTGAATCCAATAAGACTCTTTTATTCCCATTTCTTGCATTTTTGCAATTGTTTCTTGCTCAATTTTAAAGGTTTCAAATTCTAAAGTATCTATAAATGCTAAAAATGATTTTTTTAATTCTTGTAATGCGCTTAAGTTTTTTAAACTGTTTTTGTGTTTATTTAAAGCGTAAACTACATAACTTCTATTTGCAGTTAAATTTTCAAAAAAAGTATAGTAAAAACTTAAAAGTTTTGTTCTTGAATCATAAGTTTCATAATCATCATTTTTAGTTAAAATTTGTAATGTGTTTTTAAAGAATTCATTAAAAATTGATTTTTCAACAGCATTAAAATTTGCATAAAAATTATAGAAAAGTGCCTCATCAAAATTATTTTCTTTAGAAAAAATATAGACAGATGCAGGTTGTTTATTATGTTTTAAAACATAATCCATATAAAATTCTATTAATCTGGATTCTGTAATTATTGATTTTTTAACCATTTTTTTAGAGTTTTTTGTTTAATGTATATATCTGTAAATTAAACAATATATTTTTGAATACAAAATATATTACTATTGTTATTAACTATTAAATAATAAATAATAATGATTATTTTTAAAAATATATTATAAAGCTTATGTTTAACTTTGAATATATATAATTAAACAATAATTATGAAATTTAAAACAGCTGTAGTGCGAAAGGAACATTTTAATTCCGCGCACAGATTGCACAATGTAAATTGGTCTGACAAAAAAAATATTGAGATTTTTGGGAAATGTAATAATCCCAATTTTCATGGGCACAATTATGAATTAGAAGTTAAAGTAATAGGATTTGTAAATAGCGAAACTGGTTACGTGATAGATACAAAAATTCTGTCAGACATCATTAAAACTGAAGTGCTTGATAAATTTGATCATAAAAACTTAAATTTAGATGTGGAAGAATTTAAAGAGTTAAATCCAACAGCAGAAAATATTGCAATGGTTATTTATTTTTTACTTAAAAAACATATAGGTAATGATTTAGAGTTAAAAATAAAATTATATGAAACTCCAAGAAATTTTGTAGAATTTCCTTTTTAATGATAAATTTATAGAAATATAAATTATAAGTGGAAAAGAAATCTTAAAAACAACATTATGTATAATTATAAATTGCTTTTACTTTTTTTAATACTAAATTTTGGAGCATTAGCTATTGGAAGTTGGCTAATGGATAAAGGACCAACAACCAACTGGTATTTAAATTTAAATAAGGCACCTTGGAGTCCGCCAGGTTGGCTTTTTGGAGTAGCTTGGACAACAATTATGCTGTGTTTTTCATTTTACATGACTTCGCTTGTAGGTTATAAACCAGTAACTTATATTTGGATTTTATTTTTTATACAGTTTGTTCTGAATATCTCTTGGAACTATTTCTTCTTTAATATACATATGATTGGAGTTGCGCTATTTATATTAATATCATTAACAATTTTAGTTGGTTACTTTTTATTCAATTTTAATGCTGATATGGGTAAAAAATCCTTATTAATTGCGCCTTATTTTATTTGGTTACTTGTTGCAAATTCTTTAAATATATATGCTTATTTAAAAAATTAAAATATTTAAAATAGCAGCGTTAAATAATTTAAAGCTAAAAACAAACTCTTTTAATCTTCTGTTTCATCTTGCCACATATCCAATCCTAATTTATCAGCTATTACTGCAATATTAGCTAATGCTTGTAAGTTAAAAGAACTATAAAAAAGATTTTTTTGTATCATAATCGAAACTAAAAGTATACATAAATAATTAATACACTTTACAGATGTTGTAAATTAATTATTGATTGAGAAATTAATGTTTTTCAATCAAATATTAGCATTAATTTATAAGTCAATTTTTTTGGTATATTTAAAATCTTAAAATCAACTGTAAAAATACTTAACAAATGAAAAAAAGTTGTATAACAAATTTGCTGTTTATTGGAATTACATTTTTTACATCATTCCAAATAAAAGCGCAAACCGACATTCATGAGAAGCTGAATGAAATTGCAATAGTAGATCAAAAAGTTATGATGCCTATGCGAGATGGAGTTCGTTTGGCTACAGATATTTACAGACCAAAAACAGATAAACCTGTTCCGATTATATTTTCTAGAACACCTTATAATTTTAATTCATGGGTTGATGGAGAAGAACGAACAAGAGTTTTAGAAACAGCTTATAATTTTGTTTTAAAAGGATATGCTTATGTTGTTCAAAATGAACGCGGACGCTATTTTTCAGAAGGAGAATGGGATATTTTAGGAGTTCCACTAACCGATGGTTATGACGCTTTTAGCTGGATGAAAGACCAAAGTTGGTCAAATGGTAAAATTGGAACACTTGGATGTTCTTCAACTGCAGAATGGCAAATGGCAGTAGCAGCTTTAGATCATCCATCTCATGCTGCAATGGTACCTCAAGGTTTTGGTGCAGGTGTTGGTAGAGTAGGAGAATATTTTGAGCAAGGAAACTGGTATAGAGGAGGTGTTGAACAATTATTGTTTTTCTCTTGGTTATACGGTGTTGAACATGATAAATTTAAACCTCGAATTCCTGCAGGAGCAACACAAGAAGATTTAATTAGAATTTCAAGATTTTATGATTTAGCACCTGAGAATCCAACAGTAGATATGGCTGTTGCGTTAAAACATTTGCCAATTCAAGATATATTAAAAAATATACATGGTAAAAAAGAAGTCTTCGACAAAATGGTACGCAGAAAACCCAATGATGCCGATTGGTTTAAAGGAGGTTTATACCATGATGATAAAGAGATTAGCGTTCCAAGTTTTTGGTTTGCTTCTTGGTACGACGTTTCTATAAGTCCAAATTTAGCATTGTTTAATCACGTTAGAAACAATCATTCAGATCCTGAAATTAGAGACAATCAATATTTAGTAATTGCTCCAACGCTACATTGTTCATACACTAGAGCAACAGAAAATACAATTGTTGGAGAGCGAAGTGTTGGTGATGCACGTTTAAATTATGACGAGCAAATTACTGCTTGGTTTGATTTTTGGTTGAAAGGTGAAAAGAACGATTTTAAAGAAAAAACTCCAAGAGTTCAATACTATTTAATGGGTTTAAACGAATGGAAATCTTCTGAAACTTGGCCGCCACAAGCAGCTAAAATGACAACTTTTTACTTAGATAGCAATGGAAAAGCAAATACTTTAAACGGAGATGGAAAATTGACTTTAAAAAAAGCTAGAAATAACAAAGCTGATTCTTTCACATACGATCCTTTAAAACCAGTAGATTCTTACGGTGGAAATGTTTGTTGCACTGGTAATGCAATTAAAGGAGGTTCTTTTGACCAACAAGAGATGGAAATGAGAGAAGATATTTTAGTGTACTCAACAGATCCTTTAAAAGAAGGTGTTGAAGTTTCTGGTTTTATAAATACTACACTTTATGTTTCTTCGGATGCAAAAGATACCGATTTTACAATTAAATTAATTGATGTTTATCCTGACGGAAGCGCTTATAATTTAGACGAAACCATTCAAAGAGTGCGTTACAGAGAAGGTTATGATAAAGAAGTATTTATGGAAAAAGGAACTGTTTATGAAGTAAAATTAACACCCATGAGCACAAGTAATTTCTTTAAAAAAGGACATAAAATTAGAATTGAAGTTTCTAGTAGTAATTTTCCTCGTTTTGCAAGAAATTTAAATACAGGAGGCAACAATTATGACGAAAAAGAAGGCGTTATTGCACACAACAAAATTCACCATAGTTTAAAATACCAATCTAGAATTGAGTTGCCAATGATAAAATAAAACAGAATTATTTTTTATTTAAAAGCCTCATTTAGTTATAAATGAGGCTTTTAAATTTTATACTATTAAAATTTTTATAAATTAATTATTGGTGCTAAAACTGCCCAAACATTTGTTGCCAATATTTTATGCCCATCAACGGTTGGATGAATACCATCTGCTTGATTTAATTCAGGAACGCCACCAACATCTTTTAATAAAAAAGGAATTAAATAAAGATTGTTTTTCTCGGCTAGTTCAGGAAAAATGGTTTTAAACTCGGTAGTATAATCTTGGCCCATATTTGGTGGTAATTGCATTCCAGCTAAAATAATTTTAGTTGCAGCATTTTTTGCTAACACAGCATCTATAATCGCTTGTAAATTTTTCCTTGTTTCTGTTAAAGGAACTCCACGCAATCCATCATTAGCACCTAATTCTAAAATAAAAATATCTACTTTTTGATTTAGTACCCAATCGATTCTACTTTTTCCTCCTGAAGTTGTTTCTCCACTAACACCAGAATTTATAACTGTATAATTTAATGAAAGTGAATCTATTTTTGTCTGAAGAATTGAAGGAAAAGCATCATTTACATCCTCTAAACCATAACCAGCAGTTAAACTATCGCCAAAAACTAAAATTGTTTTTGTAGCACTGCTTTTTTCTTCAGTGGTTTCAGTTTCAACAGAAGTTTTTTCAGTTGTATCCTGATTTTTATTATTATCTGATTTACAAGAGAATACAATTATCAAAAGTAAAAAATAACAAAACTTTAGGAAAATCTTCATTGTATTATTCTTCATATTTAAAATCAATTGATTATTTTTCAATTTCAGCATTTTTTGGCAACATTTATAATTGATAAGTACTATGACAAAGATATTAAAGATTCACGAACTAGAGAAAATATACACTAGTGGTTTAAAAAAATTAACAGTATTATCTCATATTTCTTTTGAGGTTGAAAAAGGAAGTGTTTTTTCAATAGTTGGTCCTTCGGGTAGTGGAAAAACAACCTTGCTAGGGTTATGTGCCGGTTTAGATTATCCAAGTAACGGAACAATAGAGTTATGCGGTAGAAATTTAGAAAATTTAGATGAAGATGAGCGCGCTCAATTACGCAATAAAGAAGTAGGTTTTATATTTCAAAACTTTCAATTATTACCTACACTTACTGCATTAGAAAATATAATTGTACCGTTAGAGTTGCAGGGCGAAAAAAATGCAGCTAAAATTGGTATGGAATTATTACAAAAAGTAGGATTGTCAGATCGTTTTGACCATTATCCATCCCAATTATCAGGTGGTGAGCAGCAACGTGTAGCTTTAGCTAGAGCTTTTTCAAACAAACCTTCTATTTTATTTGCAGATGAACCTACTGGAAATTTAGATGAAGAAACTGGCGAAAAAGTGATTCAATTATTGTTTGAACTAAATAAAGAAGCAGGTACTACTTTAGTTATTATTACGCACGATTTAGATTTAGCTAATAGAACACAACAAATTTTACGGTTAAAAGGAGGAAAAATTATGTCTAACAAAAAAACAATTGTAGTTTAATGAACAAAGCTTCTGTTTTATGGCTATTTAAAATGGCTTGGCGCGATGGAAAAGCGAGCCTTTCCAGATTAATGCTTTTTATGGCATCTATTATTTTGGGTATTGCGGCAGTTGTTTCCATTCAAATGTTTAGTGAAAATTTAAAACAAAATATAAAAAATCAGAGTAAAGCCTTAATGGGTGCTGATTTTATAATTGATAGTAGGCAACTTCCAAATAAAAAAGTTCAAGCTATAATAGATTCATTAAATGTTGCGGCTTCAGAAGTGAATTTTGTTTCTATGGCGGCATTTCCAAAAAATGAAGGAACAAAATTAGTAAAAGTACGCGCCATTGAAGGTGATTTCCCTTTTTACGGTACTTTAGAAACTGAGCCAATAAATGCTGCAAAACAATATCAAGATTTAGGTGGCGCCTTAGTTGATGCAACTCTAATGCTTCAATTTAATTTAAAACCGGGAGATTCTATTAAATTAGGAAAACTCACTTTTCCTATAAATGGTGCCTTAAAATCTATTCCTGGAAGCACAGCAGTTTTTACTTCTGTAGCACCGCCAGTACTTATTCCTTTTCGGTTTATTGATGATACAGAATTGTTACAATTAGGAAGTAGAAAAGAATATCAATACTTTTTTGTAGCACCACCAACTATGGATTTGGAGCTTTTGGATAAAACTATAGATCCTATTTTAGATGATGAAAATGCAGATTTAGATACACATACCAGTACAAGTGAGCGCTTAGGTAGAAGGTATGATAACGTTAGTAGGTTTTTAAATTTAGCAGCATTCATCGCTCTTTTATTGGGTTGTGTAGGAATTGCAAGTTCTGTTCATATTTATATTAAAGAAAAATTAAAGAATGTTGCTGTTTTAAAATGTATAGGAGCTACCAGAAAACAAACTTTCTTAATTTACTTAACACAAGTTATTTGTATTGGTTTTATTGGAGGAATTTTGGGCGCTGGTATCGGAATTGTATTACAATATGCTTTTCCTTATTTTTTACAAGAATTTTTACCTTTTGATGTGCAAATATCTATTACAGTTCAACCTTTAATTATGGGAGTGAGTTTAGGTATTTTAATGTCCGTTTTATTCGCTTTATTACCGTTGCTAGGTACTTGGTATGTTTCTCCGTTAGAAGTTTTAAGAGGAACAGATGAAAACTTAGTAAAACCACGAAAAGCCAGACTTTTAACCTTGGCAGCAATTATACTTTTTATCTTTTTATTTTCATTTTGGTTGTTAAAAGATGCTTTATTTGGACTGGCATTTACAGTGGGGATTTTAATTGTTTTTGCAATTATGGCCGGAATTTCGAGTTTTTTTATGAATCTTATAAAAAAGTATTTTCCTAATAATTGGGGTTTTACAAAGCGTCAGAGTTTATTAAATTTATTTAGACCAAACAATCAAACAATGGTATTAATTTTAGCCATTGGTTTAGGTACTTTTTTAATTAGCACTTTGTATTTTACTAAAGATATTTTGTTAGCAAAAACAGCAATTGAAAATAGTTCAGACAATGCAAATATTATTTTATTAGATGTGCAAAACGCACAAAAAGAAGCTGTTATTAACACCGTACTTTCTAAAGGATTTGAGATTATTGATAATATTCCTATAGTTACTATGCGATTGCATCAAATTAAAAATGAATTGGTGAACGATATTAGAAAAGATACTACTTCAACAATGAATCAATGGATTTTAAATCATGAGTTTAGGGTAACGTATCGTGATTCAATATTAGATTCAGAAGAATTAGTTGCAGGAATATGGACTCGAAAAATAGAGCATGGCGAACCAATTTTAATTTCAATATCAGACAACATTGCTAAAGATGCAGATTTAGAGATTGGTGATTCCTTAATTTTTAATGTACAAGGAGTTTTAATGAAAACCGTTATAGGAAGCATTCGAAAAGTAGATTGGGGACGCATGCAATTAAATTTTTCTATAGTATTTCCAACGGGTGTTTTAGAAAATGCACCTCAATTTAACGTATTAACTACTCATGTACCCAATGAATCTAGTTCAGCAGCTTTACAACAAGATTTAGTCAAGAAATTTCCAAATATATCTGTGTTAGATTTAAGACAAGTTTATACTGTAATTGAAGATATTTTATCTAAAATATCTTGGATTATTAATTTTATGGCTTTCTTTAGTATTCTTACAGGAATTATTGTTTTAATTGGTTCAGTTAGAAATAGCAAACACCAACGGATTAAAGAAAGTGTGTTGTTAAGAACTTTAGGAGCAAAGCGCAAACAAATTTTGCAAATTACTGCGCTAGAATATATTTATTTAGGAATGTTAGGTAGTTTAGTAGGTATTTTACTGTCACTACTTAGTAGTCAGTTATTGGCTGTATTTTTATTTAAAGAGCCTTTTATACCATCTCTTATTCCATTTTTAGTTTTTTTACCAGGTATTACTTTATTGGTTTTAGTAATCGGTTTAAGTAATATCAGCAGTGTTTTAAAAAGTCCGCCGCTAGAAGTTTTAAGGAAAGAAGGGTAGTTTTCTGAGTTAAAATTAAACAAGCTTCAAGTATGCAAATTATTTACCAAGCTTGTATAATTAACGCTGGACTATCAATTGAAAATGATTCCATATTAAAATTTCCATAATAGTTACAATGGTTAAAACCTGCATTATTCAATAAAAGTGTTAGTTCGTTTTTTAACAATGGTAATAATTCAATGCTGTTTTCAATTATTTGTTGGGTAGCTTTCACTGTTAATCGCGTATTAAAATCAATTTTATTAACTGACTTACGATAAGAATAATTTCGTTCAAATATGATTTCATCATTTTCTATAAGTGGTAATTGTTTTATGTTTTTTTCAATAATTCTATCATAATTAACTATTTGCAATAATAATTTGCCGTTTGTTTTTAATAAACCTTTTGATTGTTTTAAAAAATTTGCAATTTCATCTAACGAATTTAAATGAACTAATGTATTTCCAAAACAAATAATACCATCCGCAGAATTTTCATCTAAAAAAGCCTCTAAATCAAGCATGCTTACTTGTTGAAATTGAATGGATTTTGATTTATCCAGCTTCTTTTTTGAAGCTGCTCGTATCATTTCAGCATCCATATCAATTCCCAATACATTTTTGTAATAATTTGCCAATTCAAATGAAAGTGTTCCAATTCCACAACCAATATCTAAAACAGTACTATTATGTTCAGGTATTTTTAACTTAATAAAATCAACTTGATTCACATTAATTTTAAAAATATGGTGATAAAAGGGCGCAATTTGCTGATAAAAACTCATTTAAATTATTTTATAATTAAAGTTAGTACAATAAGGAAGATACGATTAAACCTAAAGTGATCTAATATAGAGACTTTAAATTTTACAAAAGCCCATCAAAATATTTTGATGGGCTTTTGTATTATGTTTTTAATTTGAAAATTACTCTGGTTTAATAGAAGTCCCAGTTTTAGGCTCAATAGTAATACCAGTTTTAGGTTCAATAGTGATGCCGGTTTTAGGTTCAATAGTGATGCCGGTTTTAGGTTCAATAGTAATACCAGTTTTTGGCTCAATAGTAATACCAGTTTTTGGCTCAATAGTAATGCCGGTTTTAGGCTTTATGTTTTCATTTTTTTGTTTAGACATCGGATATTTTTTTTAGTTAATATTTTACTATATTAGTAAAAATATTTCAATTCTACAACTAATAAGGGATTGATATAGAGTGCTAAACGTAATTATGCAAGCAAAAAAATGAATTTGAAAAACTTTGTAGAAGAATGCCATGATAAGGAAGTTTTTAAAAAACTTTCTATTTACATTGTATCTTGTTGGGTACTTCTTCAAGTATTAGCAGTTACGTGGCAACCATTGGGTTTACCTCAAAAAACAGTTACTTTTTTTATTATTTTGGCATTAATCGGATTTCCTGTTAATGGTTTTTTAGTTTGGAAATATCATTTAGTTCATTTGAATTATAAACAAATGATTATTAACGATGAAGGTGACTTAGAAAATCGTACGCTAAAAAATAGTCCTTTTCAAAAAATGTATTTTACAGTATTAATAATTACAAGTATTGTTTCACTTTCAATAGTAGCTTTAATTATTAATAATAATTTTAGTAACACTAAAAAATCTCAAAATATTGAAATAAGTGATAAAATTGCTGTGTTAAAATTTGGCAATAATACTGGCGATAAAAAATATGATATAGTTAGTAAAATGACTGCCGATTGGATAGTGCACAGAATTACAGAAAACAACGTTGGTCAAGTAGTTTCTCCTGAAATTTTAGATGATTATGTTGGATTAATAAACACTTCAACCAATTTAACACCGCTTGATAATGAGCGAATTATTAAAGAATATTTTAGTGCTGGAAAATTAATTTCTGGAAATTTTTATTTAAAAGAAAATAAATTATTGTTTCAAGGCTCAATTACTGATGGCGCAAAAAATATTCAATTAATATCATTTAAATTAGTTGAATGCGATTCAGAAACGCCTCTTGAATGTATTGAAAAACTAACACAACTTATATTAGGATATCTTATTTCTGAAGATAATAAAATTTCAAATTTACAAGAAAATTCTCCTCCAAAATTTGAGGCGTATAAATATTTAATTGCTGCAAAAGAGAACATATCTAATTCTAAATTATATATAGAACTCATAAATAAATCAATAGCTATTGATGATAATTATTTTGAACCAAAAGTTTTAAAAGTTGCGTATTACTATAATATTGGCGATTTTAAAAAATCAGATTCGCTATTAAAACAAATTACACCAACTTCCTACACCAACCAAAGGCAATTAAACTTACTTAATTTATATGAAGCTTTATTAAAAGGAGATAATAAAAAGGTTTATAATTTCTCGCAAAAAGAATATGAAATAACTCCTTTTGATTTGTTGTCAAACTCAAGTCAAATGACAATAGCACTTCAATTTGTAAATAAACCAGCCGATGTCAATACCATTTTTCAAGTAATTTCAACAAAAGGTATGGATGTTGAAAATTGTGCTTATTGCGAATATAGAATTTATGTAAAAGCTTTATCAGAAATTGAATTAGGCAATTACAATACCGCCATTGATTTATTGGTTAATATAAATGAAAAAGTTAACAAAACCAGATTAAAAAGAACATTACTTACAGCATATATTCGTTCTAAAAATGATATTAAAGTTGATGAATTTATGTCAAAAGCAGAGATTTCAAGTGCTATCAACGATATTCAAAATTTATATTTACACATAGCAAAAGAGTATTTGCTATTAAATTTAAAAGAAAAAGCTGATTTTTATTTTAATAAATTAATTGCCTCTTGCAAAGAAAATGATGAAGATGGAAATTTGGCGTTAGCATATTTTTATACACAAAATTATAATAAAGCAGCAAAATTATACCAACAGCAACTAAATTCAGAACCAAATAATGTAAACGCACTTTCTAAACTTGCAAGTTGCGAATATAAAATAGGAAATATAGAACAATCTGAAGCTGTTATTGAAAAATTGAAACAACTACAAATGCCTTATCAATACGGAAAAATTGATTACGCTTTGGCACAATACTATGCAATTACTAAAAATGAAGATTTAGTAATGAAACATTTATTAAAAGCAGTATCTCAAGGCTACTTATACACCCCAACATCTTATTTAAACGATCCAATTTTTGTGTCATATTTTGATAATCCTAAATTTAAAGAGATTCTAACTTTTTGGCACTAACTAACTAACTAACTAACTAACTAACTAACTAACTAACTAACTAAAATGGCTATTCAAGATTCTACACAACAACTAAATGCTGTGACATCAAATTTAGATTTTATTAGTAAATTAATTGAACATCTAATTTGGCCATTTACGTTGCTAATTATATTTATAATTTTCAGAAAACATTTTTCAGATATAATGCGTAAATTAAGTGGTATTGATGCTACTGCAACAGGAATTTCATTAAAATTTGATCAACAAATAGATAAAGCAATTGAAAATTTTTTACCAACACAAGATGAGAATAATTTAATTGCTAAATCAGCATTTAAAATAGGAGAGGAGGAGCAACCTGAAATACCTAAAACGCCTTTTCAACAAATGTTGCAGCTGAGAGACAACTTAAACCATCGCATTATTTTAAAATCGCAAGAAAATAATATTTCTACACTATCCAAATCAAGTATTGAGCTTAAAAATGAATTGTTACAATCTGGGAATATAACTGCTAAAAATGCAAAATTATTTCAAACTTTAATTGATTTAACTAATGCAAGCGATAAAACAATTAGTCAAGCGCAGGTAAATAAAGTTCAACTATTATTTAACAACTTAAAATTGTAAATATTATGGAAAGATTAAACAATGCGTATGCGCTTTTAATTGGTGTTAAAGATGATAAACTAGATACTTTAATTGATGCAAAGGGAATTTATGATATGTTGGTAGATGAAAACCTTTCAGCGTATCATCCAGACAATATTATTTTTTTAAGTGGTGAAGAAACTACCAGAAAACATATATTGGATGCTTTCGATAAACTACAACAAATGACCAATGAAGACTCTTCTGTTTTTTTATATTATACGGGACATGGAGGTTATGGTTTGGGTGAATATTTTATTCAACCATATGGAATAGTTGGATCACCAGCTGAAGCTGTTAGAAATTCTTGGGTAAGTGCTTCTGAATTAAAAGAGAAATTAAATGGGTTAAAATCTAAACGACTTATTTTCTTTTTAGATTGTTGCCATGCGGAAGGAATGACAAAAGGTGGCTTTTTTAATCAAAAAGAAGAAATTAAAAGTAAATCGGGAATTACTTTAAGCGCAAAGAGTTCTGAAGTTGCAGATGGTTTAGGTCAAAAGATAGACAATGAACGAGGGGTTTCAATAATTTCTTCTTGCAGAGAAGATCAATTATCATATCAACCAACAGGTCAAAATAGTATTTTTACCAAATGTTTAATAGATGCCGTTCAGGGGAAAAATAAATCGGAATTTAAAGATCCATTTATTAGAATTTATGAAGTTTTATCGTATTTGCAAGAAGAAGTGCCCAAAATAGCAATGCAAGGAGGTAAAGCGCAAAACCCATACGTAAATCTTCAGCTGTATGATAATTTTGTGCTCAGTTATGTTCCAAAAGAAATTAGAAAAAAACTATCAATCCAAACTTCAGAAAAATCAGAAGATAAATCGAGTAAAGAATTAAAAGAAGTTGTTACATCCTATCGAGAAACTGAGTCATCTAATAACTTGCTGCTTTTTGTTCATGGTTTTTCAGGCGAAGCAGCCGATACATTTGGTATAATTCCTGAATTATTGATGAAAGATGAAAGAATGAATGGCTGGGACATGAAACCAATGGGATATTCACCAAATGTAGATCCAGAGTTTGGTAAAGATATTTGGGGTGGGATAAAAGATATTGATAAAATTTCTAAGTATTTAGCTAAATCTTTCAGATATAAATTTGATAAATACGACAGAATTGCCATTGTTGCACATAGTTTGGGTGGATTAATTGCTCAAAAAGCAATAATAAATTCAAATGAAGAACTTAGAAGTAAAATTTCTCATTTAATTTTATTAGGAACACCAAACTATGGTATAGAAGCTGCACAACTCACTAAATTATGGAATAACAAATACAAAGAATTAAGCAGTACGGGTGATTTTATAGTTTCATTGAGAAATGAATGGGACAGTATTTTTAAAAACAAGTATCCATTTAAATTAAAAGTTGCTGCAGCTATAGATGATGAATATGTAGATATAGCATCTAGTTTTGGATCATTTCCAAAAGAATATTGCGAAATTGTTGCAGGAAATCATTCATCTATGGTTAAACCAAAAGATGAGTTTAATGACTCTTATAATCTTATTGTAAACACATTAACAAATAATACATTTTATAATCAATATACTAATAGCGAAGAAATTAACATAGCATTAGGTAAATATGATGCTGTTATTAAAAAATTGCTACCTAATGCAAATGCACTTGATATTAATGGTTTAAGACAATTAGTCTTTAGTTTAGAAGGTGCCGATAGAAAAGACGAAGCTTTAGAACTTATAACAAATCATTCATTAGCAAAAGATAATGGTGATTTATTTGGAATTATTGGTGGACGATATAAACGATCTTATTTACTTAACCATAAAATAGAAGATGCACAACAAGCAATTGATTATTATATGAAAGGTTTAACGGTTGCTCTGAAAGATAATAACTTAAGTCAGATTTATTATCAAGCTATTAACCTTGCTTTTTTAAGTATTGTTGCTAAAAATAACGAAACCGAAATGCTGAAATATGCAAATCAAGCCCTAGAAGCTGCAAATGCCTGCAGAAATAATTTATGGAAATATGCTACTATTGCTGAAGCTAATTTGTACTTAGATAACATGGATGTAGCAAAAGAATACTATACAAAAGCTGCTGAAATGTCTGGAATTAGAGAAAAAATATCTATGCACACAAATGCTTATAAAGCTTATACCTGTTTAATGGATACTGACAATCCTAATGATGATTTTATCAAGTTTTTACATACCAGTTTTTTAAGTTAATATTCTTACTTTTTACAAATAAGAACAATTATTACTATATTGGTATTCAACTAATTACTACTAACTAAAACTATCGTATTATGTATTCATTTATTGTATTCCAAATTTTTTTTAAATTTTGTCAAATTCAATTACATATTCTTTTATTTTTAATTGATCCAACTGATAGTATAGCTAGTAGGGTTGGAATTGTAGTTATTGCAGCTATTATTGCATATATATCTCGATTTATTTTAATTCGTTTTATGAACCGTTGGATGCTATCTAAATCTTCTAAAGTTGAAAAAAATGCAATTAATGAAATGCCAACACCAGAATTAATTAACAAACAAAAACTCACTTTTGAATATTACAATTCTGAAACAAACATTTCTACATTATCAGCACAACGAGAATCAATAGTTTTACGTGCTAAAAAAATGATGAAACATCAATATATTACTGATTTACTTATTATTTTGGTCTATACTATTGTTGGTGTAATTGTATTTGAAGATTTTCTTTTTGAATGGGAACTAGACATGCCTTTTGCTCTTTCATATTTTTTATATCTCGTCTTCTTTTTAATTTGGACAACAATGGGTCAAATAGGATTTAGACATCAATTTACAGCTTACAAAAATGGTTTGTTTGATGTTATAGCACCTTTATGGAAATTTATATTTGCTGTATTTCAAACTAAATGGAAATTTTTGATATCCATTGCATTGTTATTAATAGCTTTAACAGCTGGAATATTTATGAGTATTATGGAGTTTTCTACAGGTATTAAATTATTAATTGCTGTAGGATTTCATATTTTTATGCTGTATCGTTTAAATACTAAGGCTAAAAATCAACCAAATTTAACACTGTTAATTTTAAGGGTATTTTTAATTAAAAAGACTTCATTATTTACATTTTCACGTTTGGCAAAATTTTGGAAACATTTTGGTTCGTATTTCACAGTGTCAGATCCATCATTTTATAAAGTATTTTGGAAACAGAAATTTAAGCATAGTTTTCCAGTTGTTATGGTACTTATATTTGCAATTTATACCCAACTAGAAAATTCAGCACCAGGAGCATTTGGTCCTTTTATTTTTTTGATGATAATTGGAGCTATTGTATTTATAATATGGAGTATTAGAAATATGAAACGTGGATTTATTCAAAATGAAAGTGCATTGCATTCTGAATTAGAGAGATTAAAACGCAAGCCAGTAAAATTAGATGGTACATTTAAAGAAACACCAATATCATGTTACGATAATACTTGGCAAATGACTGTAGAAACTTTAATAAAAACTGCCAGTGTAGTTTTAATGGACTTGCGTGGGTTTTCCGAAAAAAACAAAGGTTGCGAATTTGAAGTAAATCTTTTACTTAATAAAATAGCCTTAAACCGTATTCTTTTTATAGGTTATGAAGACACTATTCCTTTAATTAAAAGTACTATTGAACGAAAATTTGAAACTCTTGAAGCTAATTCACCAAATAAAGATATTAAAAATGCTGTAACTACAATATTTAAGGTAAAAAAAGAAAACAATAAGGAAACACAATTTATTATGGACCTTTTGATAAAAAAGGGAATGGAATAAATTTAAAGCATATTTATTGTTATACCTAAATTATAACTTTTTTAGAATATTCCATAAAATAAGATTCAAAGCGTTCTAATATTGGATGCATTTTTTCAGCATAGATCACAAATTGGCATTTATCAATACTTTGAGTTATAGACATTAGCGCATTATACGCTGTATTTTGAACTAAAAATTCTGCGTCATCAACACTAAATATTTTTAACTGTGAGGTGCTTACTCCATTTGTTAAAAACAACTTATTTATTGTTATAGGTGTAGAAATAAGAATATCTATACCTTCAAAGATTTCTGATTTTTGCACATCAATATGAAGTTGTTCATAGCCCACATAAACACGTAACGAATTATGTTGGGTATATGTTAAAAAATCAGCATATAATTCTAAGGCTTTTTCCTTGTTTTCCACAAGAATTATAGCTCTTGGTGTATTTCCAACTGCTTCACATTTTAATTTTTGCAAAGTAGTAAGTATAAGCGCGGTTGTTTTTCCGCTATCTTTTGGAGCAATGCAATAAACATTAGCACCACTTTTAATTATAGGAATACTTTTACGTTGAAAAGGAGTAGGTGCTGCTATTTCTAGATTTTCTAACTTCTCTTTTATATTAGTATGTAATTTTTTAAAAGGCATTGGTGTCTTTTTTATAATAATTAGGACAAATATACTACCTGCAAATGAAATAAACGGGAGATGTTCATTTTTCTATTGTATGAAAAGCAATTGAATGATTAGTAAATGAAAATTAATTAAGATTGCAGCTATAATTTTCACAATAATGTTAGCAGATTCACGAGCACCTATTTGAAAAATAAAATAGAAGCGAGTAAACACTTATTATATTGATTGACGAAAGGAGGGAAGTGTAATGTGTGTGGAATGAGATTATTCTTATATTTGTTAAGATAAAAAATAAACTATGAATATAAAGGCAAATCAGTTAGAAACACTTTCAATATTAAGGTTGAAAGAAGTCGTTTTCAGTCTTTTGGAAAAAGAAGGATATAAAAATTTAAAAAGCAGCACCGTTAATATCATCACGGGTGAAACAAAAGAGGGGTTGTCTGTATTAACTACTACCTTTTATCTTTATCAAAAAATTCTTTCAGGAAGCAATGTAGAAGCAAAAGAATTAATAGAAAAACTAAAGTTAGCACACAAAGCAACAAATCCTAATTCGATGATGCTAATTTCAGGTTTTAGTATTTCTAAATCTGTAGAAAGCACAATAAATGGAGCTATTAATTTCAATTTAGAAATTATGCAAAGAGAAAGTTTATCAGACTTAATAGAGTCTCATTTTCCTAACTTTTGGATGTATGAAAATTTTGATTTAGTAAGTTATGAAAAATATTTTTTAGAAGAAATGGTCGAAAAATCTGCATTACTAAATATACAAGGACTTGAGGCTAAGGCCAAAAAGCTTATTGAAATTTATGTAAAACCTCGAATATTTGAAATTAAAAGTGATTTAGAAAGTAATAGCACGCAACTTAATAGAGTTCAAGAAATTGATATTATGAAAAGGACAAAGTCTTGTGTTATTGAAGGTGATACAGGCTCTGGCAAAAGTACTTTATTAAAAGAAATAGGTAGACTTCAAATTGAAGAACAGCAAGAATTAAAAACACTACCTATTTTTATTTCTCCAATATTACTTTTTAATTCAGATTTCAATATTCAGGCAGCTTCTACAAAACTATTAAAAGATAAAGTTCCAGGTGATTGGAATGAAATTATTCAATCTTATAATATCTTATTATTAATTGATAATATTGATGATTTTGAAGAAAAAGAACAAATAAATGTGGTTGAACAGCTAAATGATTTATCTAAGTCTAAAAATATTCGCTATATATTAACGACCAGATCTATAAAAACAGGGAAAATAAACTCATACTGTAAAGATGTTAGTTTTTTTCAATTAAGGAAGTTTAATGATACTCAGATAAAAGAATTTACTTCAAGATTCTTTAATGATAATGGTATTTCAAGTAATCTAATTGATGCTTTGGAAGATCATAGGATTTTAGAGAGATTGCCATTAACACCGCTTTCACTATCTCTTATTGCATTAGTTTATGAAAAGGAAAATTATGAGATACCTGCTACAATTTCTGACATTTACGATAACTTCAATCAACTTATTTTAGGAAAGATTACTGCAACTAAAAAGTTTGACATAATTGACTTTAATTTCAGAGAACGCATTTTATCTATTTATGCTCTAGAAATCTTACAAAACAATAATGGTCGACCATTTTCAAAGATAAATTTTGTTAAATTTTTTAAAGAGTATTTTGAAGCAAAATCAAGTAGTGTAGCAACTGAAGTAATTGAAGAATTTCTACATTTTTTTATAGATAATTCTGGTATATTAAAAATTGAAGAAGAAGAATACGTCAACTTTTCACATAAATCATTTCTAGAATATTACGCTTCTTTAGAAATTTTCAAACATAAAAGAAATTTGGAAAAAGATTTAGTAGATAATTTCCTTGATTTAAACTGGCAAAACGTAGCTATATTTTTTGCTGGTCAGTCAAAAGATATGCCTGATTTCCTTAGAAATATCATAGAAAAAATTAAAGAAGCATCAAAGTTAGAAGAGCATAATAATGCAATATTAGGACTTGGTTATTTATTGCAAGCTTTATATCAAACAGATAATAAACTTAGAGAAGAAGCTGTTTTATTGTCTTTAAATCAAAGCTTAATCCTTCACGAATGGTATAAAAAAATTATTTCGGATGGGGATATTTTATTATTTAAGAAAATGCGACTTCCGGCATTATCAATTTTTAATATGTACTACTTTTACTTAAACTTTTTATCATCTACACTTTCTGAACCTTTAAGTTTAGCTTTTAATAGATTATTAGAAAAGTATAAAGAAGAAGGTGAAACAAGTACAGGGTATCAACTATTAACAATAGCTGCCATTTTCCACTCGAAAAGGATTAGTAATTCCCAATATCTTCAAAAACTATTAGATGAAACTTCAATACTTAAGGATCCATATCTAGTCACAGTTGCTGAATTTGCACTATATTTCAATAGCAGTTCAGATCATAAAGATATTAAGCAACAGTTGGGTAAAGCTTATCTTAAAATGAAAAATGTTACTAAAGATTTGATTAAATTGCCAGCCAATAGGTTAAGGTTTTCTAATCTTGACTTAATAGAATCTAATAAAAAAATTACATTGATTACTGAGGGATCTACGGATGCAGAAATTTTAGAACACGCATTTACAATACTCACAAATAATAAAATACCTTATTGGAAAGTAAAGCCTGCTGGTAACAAAAGTGGTGGAGCAAAAGAAGTGAAGTTTATATTAGACAAGGCAAAACCTCTTGCCCTCGATAATACTTTTGTTATTGGATTATTTGACCATGACACTGAGGGTATCAATCAATTTGACGGATTACAGTTTGACTTTTACAAAGATTACAAAAGAGTTAAAAAAATGAAAGATGCTAATATTTATGGTTTAAAACTCCCTATTCCAAAGTTTAGAGAATTATATGTAAAACAAGAAAGAGAACATTTCTATTTAGCAATAGAACATTATTTTGACGATGAAATTTTACTTAATTATGAACTAGTAAAGCCTTCTGGAATTCCAGGTTTATATAAAATTAAAGACTCAAGTGGTCTGAAAACTAAATTTTCAAAGTATATAAAATCACTTAAAAAAGCAGAATATTTTAGACATTTCATCCCTTTATTTCAAACTATTGATGATATTACTGGAGTGGAAGAAATAGATTATCAACAATACATCTGAAGTCAGTGAATTGCTAATTATTCTTTCAATATAAAATAAGAATAAGACTATGATAATATGGCTAAAACAATAGGTGAGTGTGCTTATATATATTAAACGTTGTAATTTATATTAATAAACTCTGTACAACCATTTAATAAATCTTATAAAAGATACGTATAGATCTTTTTAATAAAGTATATTATACTTTAAATTAATGTAGATAATTTGATAAAACAATGTAGATAAAATAGTATAAAAATGTACTATATTTACAATAATAGTTAAATAGCTTAGAAATAAGTGATTATAAGCACTCAGATAAAAGTACAAAAAAGAATGAATTTAGGCTTATAATGTGTATTTATTTATTTATTTATTAACAATTACAATCTATATTAAGTACTTTAAATTCTATTTAACTAATTAATAAAGTGCTTGATAGTAGCAACTACGAAGTAATCACGAACACAGCTTTAAAAAATAAATATAGAGAGTGTAATAAAATTAAAGGCTTCTGGGATATTTACACATTATCTATCGATATAAACATTAGCCTGTTTATTTATGACATTACACTAAATAGTCTGAAATACAGCTATACAGCAATTCCCAGCGCGCTTTCATTCTTAATTATTGCTTCAGCTATTGGCTAAAATAATATTATTAATATGTATTATAATTTACATTATGTTAAATAGAATATTTAATTTGATGTATACCATAACTCTTTTATAACTTTTCTATTACCAATGTTGTCATACTCCTCTTATTATGAACAATCGTTGTTTTTACATCTTCTATCAACATAATTCGTTTGTTATTTTTTAAATCTTCTAAAACAGTACTGGTTAATAAAAATCTTGTTGAACCATCTGGTAAATTGTAAGTTCCATTTTTTAATAATTCAACCTGGTTTTCAATTCCAAATTCGGAAGCCATTCTTATAAATAAACTTCCATTTGGTTTTAATACACGTAATAATTCTTCAAACATATTTAAAAAATGATTAAAATCTTCAGCAAAATGTAAAACTGCATTACATAATATATGATTAAAACTATGTTGCTTAAATGGTAACTCACTAATACTTGCTTGGATAAAATTTTCTTTTTGTGTTGCATACAATCCTTTACAAAAGTTTAATCTTTGTAATTCAGTGTCAATTCCATGAATTTCAAAACCTGCTTGATAAAACCATTTTAAATTTCTACCATTCCCACAACCTGCATCTAATATTGAATCTCCAGTTTGATACCTATTTTTTAAAATTTGGTCTAAAATATAAATATCAGTACCACTTATTGCATCTTTAATAATTCCTATATCCATATAACTATTTTTCTAAGTTGCAAATTACAAATTCTTATGAAGCAATTGTTTATATCAATTATAAAATATCTTTTCAACTTCAACAATTACTGTACATTTGCAGCATGCAAAAAAAGATTCCATCACAATTTGAATTTATAGCTTTAATGGCTTCATTAATGTCTATTGTAGCTTTAGCGATAGATGCTTTATTACCAGCATTAAATTTTATAGGTTTTACAATTGGCACTTCAGAATCAGCTGATAATCAGCTGTTAATTACAATGATTTTTCTTGGATTAGGGATTGGTCCTTTACTATTTGGACCAATTTCTGACACTATTGGACGTAAACCAATTGTATATTTAGGATTTGGAATTTTCATTATTGCCAGTCTTATTTGTGTATCAGCAACAAGTTTAGAAGTAATGGTTTTTGGTAGAATTTTACAAGGAATTGGACTTTCAGCACCAAGAACAATTAGTATTGCTATGGTAAGAGATACTTTTAGTGGCGATTATATGGCGCGTATTATGTCGTTTATAACTGTTGTTTTTATTTTAGTACCAATTGTTGCACCAGCTATGGGGCAATTTATTTTAAATCATTATAACTGGCAAGCTATATTTTACATACAACTAATATTTAGTGTGCTTATTACTTTTTGGTTTTGGAAACGACAACCTGAAACACTTGCCATAGAAAACCGTGTAAAATTTTCAAAATATGTTTTTGTAAATGGGCTAAAAGAAATTTATAAATCGAAAGCAACTGTTGGTTTTACAGTTATTTCTGGGTTTATTACTGGCTCGTTTATGGTGTATTTAAGCACTTCACAACATATTTTTCAGGAACAATATTTATTGATGGATGAGTTTCCTTATATATTTGCTGGTTTGGCTATTGCTATTGGAACTGCAACTTTTTTAAACGGAACGCTTGTGATAAAATATGGCATGGAGAAATTAGTAACCATAGCACTATTCTCTTTCTTTAGTGTGTCATTATTATATGTTATTCTTTTTTATAATACTTCCAACCCTCCTATTTATATTTTATTGATTTTTTTTGGATTACAATTTTTTTCTATCGGATTTTTGTTTGGAAATTTAAGAGCATTGGCTATGCAACCTGTTGGACATATTGCCGGTATTGGTGCTGCAATTACAGGTTTTATTTCTACTATTATGGCTGTTCCAATTAGTATATTTATCGGAAAATTTACAGCTACTACTGCCCTACCAATATTTGTTGGGTTTTCAATTTGTGGATTTCTTTCCGTTCTGTTATTGCTTTATTTAAAAGCATCAAAAAAAAATGTTTAATATAGAATATTTTGTAACTTTAAGTATTGTTTAAAGTTTAGTAAAATGAAAAAATCATTCAACGAAATTATCGATCAAAAAGTTCCTGTTTTAGTTGATTTTTATGCTGACTGGTGTGGACCTTGCAAAAATATGGCTCCTATTTTAAAGCAATTAAAAACCGAATTAAAAGATACTGTAAGTATTATAAAAATAAATGTAGATAGCAACCAAGAGTTAGCTGCAAAGTATCAGGTTCAGGGTGTTCCTACTTTTATGGTTTTTAAAAATGGAAAACAAACTTTCAGACAATCTGGAATGATGTCTTTAAGTCAGTTAAAACAAGTTATTAGCGAATGATTTTTTTATTGAAATTGATTGACTGTAAAGTTTATTAATTGTTCATTTTCAAACTGAACTGAAAATTCTAACGGATTGCAACAAACTTCGCAATCTTCAATAAATACATTCTTTTTAACCGAAGGATCTAATAAAATAGATACTTCTTCCCAACAATACGGACATTGAAAAAAGTGTTCTTCCATAATTATTTAATCAGAATTAATAGTGCTCCAATTACAGTTGCTATAAAAATTAATTTTCTGTATAGTTGATTGTTTATTTTTTTTAAAACAGTAACACCAATATAAAAACCTGCAATTATTCCTGGAATCATTAATAAATTTAAGTTGAATGTTTCTAAGTTTAATGTTTTCCAAACAAAAATATGAAAAGGCAATTTAAATACGTTTATAATAAAAAACAGCCAAGCTGCTGTACCTATAAATTCATTTTTTGGTAAACGCATTGCTAAAAAGTAAATATCGGCAAATGAACCGGCTAAATTACCAATCATAGATGTAATACCAGATAAAAGTCCCATTCCACTGGCAAAAGTCCAATGCTTTGGAATGTCAGTAACTTTCTTTTTTTCCATCCAAATCATTATTGCAACTGTAATTAAAATAAAAACAGCCATTATTTGTTTAAAAAGTACTTCAGAAATATCATTTCCTACCCACACTCCTATTAAAACTCCTAAAAACATTGTTGGAAGTAATTTTTTTAAGTAGTGCCATTGCGTATGTCTGTGGTAATAAATTACTGCAAAAATATCTGCAATTACCATTAATGGAATTAATACTCCAGTAGATGATTTTCCACCAAAAACAAAAGCCATCAAAAGCACAATTAACACGCCAAGCCCTTTAACTCCTGCTTTTCCTATGCCTAATAAGATGGCTGCCAAAAATGCAACAATAAAACTTAAAACTGATAAATGATATGGTGCTAAAATTTCTGTAAAATATTGCAAATTATATCTAATTTTTGAAGTTTTAAAGGTACTTAAATTGAATGTTAATTCTGAAATAAAAAAAGCTGTTTCTTTTAAAGAAACAGCTTTTAAAAAACTTTTAATTTGGTTTAATTTTCTCCACTTTCTGCTTTTGCATCTTCCTTCATTTTTTCATTAGGAATAATGGCTAAATTAACTCTTCTATTTTTTGCTCTACCTTCAGCTGTTGTATTGTCAGCAATTGGTTGTTCTTCACCAAACCATTTGGTTACAAAACGATTAGAACTCAAACCTTTTGAAGTAAAGAAATTGGTTACAGATTGTGCTCTATTTCTAGAAAGTGTCATGTTATAAGCGTCTGCACCAGAACTATCAGTATGTCCAACAACTAAAACGTTTGTATCAGGATATTCTTTTAAAATATTTGCCAATTTAGTTAATAACATATCAGATTCTGCATTAATATTGTATTTGTTAGTTTCAAAAAATACACCACTATTTTCATCAAAAGTAACAACAATACCATCATCAATTCTTTCTACTGTAGCTCCTGGTATTTCTTCTTCAATTTGTTGAGCCTGTTTATCCATTTTTTTACCAATTAAAACACCTGCTGTTCCTCCTACAACACCACCAATTACAGCACCAAGTTCACCTCCATTACCTTTTTTACCTGTGTTATTACCTATAATTGCACCTAAAATTGCTCCTCCAGTTGCACCAATTACACCGCCTTTTTGTGCATTATTTGCGTTTTTTGTTGCGTTGCAACTTGTTAAGTTTATCACTACAGTTAATGATAATGTAAGAATTGCTATTTTTTTTAAAATTGTTTTCATTATTCGTTAATTTTATTAAAGTTCATATAAATTTTAAATGGTTTTCCTTCTACTGAAATAGTTTGTTCCCATCTCATGGTAGTTTCTGAAAGTTGTGTTAATTGAAGTCTAAACCCTAAATCATTTTCGGATTTACCTTTAACATTCGTAGGTTTTAGTAAAAAATCGTAAAGTCCAGTATTGGCATCTACTTCTTGAATAGTAAAAATAAAATTACGATCACCTGTTGGCACACAATGTGCATCATTAATAGTGTAAATTCCGCTATTATTATTCGGAATAAATTGCCAAGTACTTCCTATAAAACACTCTTTAGAGGCATCATTTAATAAAGTTACATCAAATGTTCCCATTTCACTGTAAGTAATTTCACTTAAAGTCCAATATCCTTTGATAACTTTTTTCGACTGAATTACCGTTTTAGGTGTTCCACAAGAAAAAACTATTGAAACTAAAAGTACAAATGTTATTATTTTTTTCATTTTTTTTGTTTTTAGATTGTTTAAATATATACTCCAAATGTACATGTTAAATGCATATAAAAAATTACATTTTATTATAAAATAGTTATAAAATTCACATATTTGATTTTAGCAATATCATAAAAAAACTTAAATATATTGTTTATTTATGATTTTTGTGAAGCAATCAAATTAATATTTTTTACTACTATATTTGCAACATGAAAATTGAAATTCTTTTTGAAGACAACTATATTATTGTTATTAATAAACCTAATAATATTTTAATACATAATTCTTATTACGCACGTAATATTAAAGACGCTACATTATTAGATTTACTTGAAAAGCAATTTAATAAGTCATTTTACCCTATACATAGGTTAGATAGAAAAACTTCGGGTATTTTAGTTTTGGCAAAACAAAAGGAAAATGTAGTTGTTTTTCAAGATTTATTTAATTCAAATGACATTCAAAAAAAATATTTAGGAATTGTTAGAGGTTTTTTTACCGAAAGTATTGTAATAAATTCTCCAGTTAAAAATGCTGATACCAAAGTTTACAAAGATGCTGAAACTTTATGTGAGCCTTTAGCAACTTATTTATGTGATATTGCTGTACATCCTTATGAAAATTCTAGATATAGTTTGGTAAAATTAATTCCAACAACAGGGAGAATGCATCAATTAAGAATTCATATGAATAAAATTAGTCATCCAATTATAGGTGATTATAAATATGGTGACAGATTTCATAATAGAATGTTTGAAACTGAATTTGCCTGTGCCAATCTTTTTTTACACGCTTACACTTTACAATTTAAACATCCTTTTACAGGAATACAATTAAATTTAAAAGCTAATTTTCCTGATGATTGGTATAAAATATTTGAAAAATTTAATTGGAATATTTAAAATAAAAAACCGTTTTTAAATTTAAACTTTAAAATTAACTGTTTTAACGTATGTAGTTTAAAATATGTTATTTAGCTTTTTTAATTGTCACGACCACAATGGATGGCTAAATAGTTGAATTTTAATGAAACAGTTTTTAAGAATAAATTTAAAAACGGAAAATATCTAATGTTAAAAAAAAACCGCTTTCAAACTTATGTTCTACATATTTTACTACTTCAAAATTTTACAATTTCAATTATTATTAACCAAATAAATCTCACCCCAATAATTAACTTGACTTACAAATTGCTAATTTAATAGCTACTTAAAATTTATGTTTTTAGATAATTAACTATTAAATTGCTGTAAAATTTCAAAGAACTAAAATTTGAAAACGGTTAAATATTCAAATTTACTTGCATTATTTAGAAAGTAATTTTTGAGCTTTCTCCTTTTTCATTATGTGCAATACTAATTTAAATACTTGTTCTTTTATATATTTAAAGTTTTGTATATAGTTAAAAACTTCAATTTTAATTTCTTCGTGTTTTTTTCTAAAATCGTCTTCTTTTTTCAAATAAATGTTTTCCATTAACAATGCTAAATTCATTTTGTGATCTTGAATATCAGCAAGTAATTTTGCACCTAATTTTTCCTCATGCTCAACACCATTTAAGAAAAGCTTCGCAGTTTTAAAATTTTCCATTTCACACAAACTAATAATATGCTCTGAAAGCATTTCTTTTAAAAAGTCTTGTTCAATTTTTATAAATTCAATTTCAGAAATCCATTTATTGGTTTTTGCGTGTAATACTTCAATACCGTCTTTTAAAAAAGGTGTTTTTTGTTTTGGAATGAGCGTTTTCATAATTTTCATGTTTAAAATTTTAAAAAACCCAAGAAACTCAAGGATTTCTTGGGTTTAATAAAAGAAGACTAATTTATTTCAATCACTTTTTTATGTTCTTCATTTTTTAAAACATCCAATTTCTCCAAATGAATTTTTAAAACACCATTTTCATACTTAGCATCAATCTTCTTTTTAAAATCAATTACTTTTGGTAATGTAAATGAGCGTTTAAATGAATTGTAATAAAATTCTTTACGTGAATAATCTTTTTCTTTTTCTTCTTTTAAATTTTTGTTTTCAGCCGAAATTGTTAAAATTTCATCTGTAATGGTTACTTCAAAATCTTTTTTTGAAAAACCTGGCGCAGCTACTTCAATCTCGAAGTCATTCTTGTTTTCCTTTACATTAATTGCTGGAACCCAGTTGTCTTTTAAAACTAAATCCTCGTTAAATAAGCGATCGGTGTCTAATATTTCTGGAAACATAGCATCGAACATAGGAAAACGTCGGTTAAATTTTATTAATGACATAATAAAAAATTTAGTTTAACTTTTGTGAGTCTAAATTACGCTGAGAATGTAAAAATAGCAATGATTGTAATCATCGTTATTGTTGATTGTTGTCAATAATTTTAATAACTATTGTACTTTTTGAAGTGCATTTTTGTTTAAAATAGTAATAGTTTTTGAAGTAAAATCTATTAAATTTTCGACTTTAAAATCGTGTAAAGTTCTAGCTAAAGTTTCTTTGGCAACACCAATTAAATCGGCTAAATTACTTCTGCTAATGCTTATTTCATTTTTAGAATTTGATAAAAAATCTTTCTGTAAACTTAATAAAACTTCTGCAGTTTTTTTTCTAACTGAACCGTAAGCTAATAATAACATTTTGTTTTTGTATGAAACCGTTTTTTCAACCAAAAAATCTATAAATTGATATAAAACATGGTGATTATTATTTATAATTGCAGCAACTTCATCTTTATTTATTTTATACAACTGTGTGCTTGTAATTGCCTCAGAATATTCTGCATGAGGCTGTTGTTTTACAAATGATGCATAGCCAAAATATTGCTGGTCAGTATAAATCCCAGTAATAAATTCTTTACCTATTTCGTTTATTTTATAAGTTTTTACATTGCCTTTTTTTATAAAGAAAATGTGATTGCTTTGGTTTCCTTGACAATAAATTGTTTCGCCAGTTTTATATTTAAAAATTGGTTTTTGATTTAAAAATTGATCAAAATCTTTAATATCTATATTAGATTTTATTTTTTTATTGTTTAATAATGGAATTTCATTTTTACTTTTTATTTTACTTTCAAATGCTTCTACTCTTTTTAACCGTGTTTCAACAGCTCTTAATAATTCCGATTCTTCAAAAGGTTTGTTTATATAATCATCAGCACCTAATTCCATTCCTTTTCTTAAATCTTGATGATGTGTTTTAGCAGTTAAAAAAATGAACGGTATTTGGTCAAGCTCAGGTATTCTTGATACAATTTGTAATACTCCATATCCATCAAGTTCAGGCATTAAAATATCACAAATTATAATATCAGGTAAAAAAGATTTTGCCAATAAAACGCCCACTTTACCATTTTCTGCAGTTTTAACTTTATAATTGGCAAGTTCTAAAATTTCGGAAGTATTTTCCCTTACAATTCTATCATCTTCAATTAGTAATACTTTCTTGCTCATAGGTATTTAATTTTGGCAATTGAATTTTAAAAATTGTGCCTTTATTTTCAGTACTTTCAAATGAAATTGCTCCATTTAAATTTTGAATATATCCTTTTACAATATTTAATCCAATGCCTGTGCCAGGATAATACAATGCGTTTTTTGCTCTAAAAAATCTGGTAAATATTAAATTTTGTTCATTTATTGGAATGCCAATTCCGTTATCTTCAATTGTGAAATAAATGTTTTTTTTGTTTGATTTAATTTCAACTTTAATTGAGCCATCTTCATTGGTATATTTTATAGCATTATATAGTAGGTTTGTAAGAATTATGGTAATAATTTTATAATCATGATAAATTTCTTTATCATCATTATTATTAAAAATTAATTGTTGATTTTTCTTTAATAAAGGTTTGCTGTTTTTGTAAATATCTCTAATTAAATCATTTAAATTAAATTTTGTGATGTTTAAATTAATTTCACCAGACTCAATATTTTCAAGGGTTAATAAATCATCTAACATGTTGTTTAGGTGATTTATCATTGATTTTATTTTACTTAAATGTTCATTACGTTTTTCAAAATTATTTAAATCGGCATATTTAGCCATTAATTCAGTCGAGCTTAAAATAGCACTTAAAGGCGTTTTAAATTCATGGGAAGCAAGTGCTATAAATTTGGTTTTTAAAAAATTAAGTTCTTTTTCTTTGCTTAAAGATTTTTTTAATTTTTCAATAACTTGTTCAAGTTCAATATTCCGCAATTTTACTTCTTCTTCTAGTTGATAATTTAAAGATTTTATTTTTTTTTCACGTTTTTTTCTTAAACTAATATCAGTTAATAATAATTTAAAATAAGGTTTGCCTTCATATTCAATTTTACCAAAACTGACTTCAACAGGAAATTCTTGTCCACTTTTTTTAACACCAATTAACTCAACAAGTGTTTTGTATTTTTGTTTGTCAGAATGTATAATAAAATTTTTTAAAACACCACAGTTTTTAAAAAGTTTACAAGCTTTAAATTTTCGTAATTCTTCAGAAGAATATTCAAAAATTAACGAAATAGGAATATTTGCCAAAACAATATCTCGCTCATTGTTAAATACCAATATTCCTGCTTGCATTGAATCAAAACATACTTTGTAAAATGCAATTTTTTCCTTTAACTCCATAAGTTCAGCAATTATTGTTAAAGTTAAAATTTATGAAAATGGAATTGTATGATAAAAATCAATAACCTGAAAATACTTTAATAATTTAGCAAGTTTATAATCTCATTATATAATCTGTCTTTTGGCAAGTAATTGTTTTCTAAATTTTTAGTGAATGGAATTGGTGTTTCAATACTTCCAACTCTTTTTACAGGAGCATCTAAATATTTAAAACAGTTTTCAGTAATAATAGCTGAAATATCTGATGCGATTCCACCAAACAAGGTATCTTCTTGTAAAACTAATACTTTACCTGTTTTTTTACTAGCTTTAATAATAGTTTCAACATCTAAAGGTTGTAATGTTCTTAAATCAATTATTTCTGCAGAAAGATTATTTTTTTCAACTATTTCAATTGCCCAATGTACACCTGCACCATACGTAATTATTGTAAAATCATTTCCTTCTTTAATTGTCGAAGCTTTTCCTAATGGAAGTGTATAATATTCTTCTGGAACTTCTTGATATATAGATCTGTATAAAGCTTTGTGTTCAAAAAATAATACTGGATTTGTATCTTCTATTGCTGTTGCCAACAAGCCTTTCGCATCATAAGGGAAAGCCGGATAAACAACTTTTAAGCCTGGAGTTTTTGTAAACCAAGCTTCATTAGTTTGGCTATGGAATGGTCCAGCGCCAACTCCAGCACCACATGGCATTCTTAAAACAATATCAGAATTTTGTCCCCATCGGTAATATGATTTTGCTAATAAATTTACAACAGGATTAAATCCAGAAGAAACAAAATCTGCAAATTGTAATTCAACAACAGATTTTATACCGTTAATTGACAAACCAAACGCAGCTTCTATTATTGATGATTCACAAATGGGAGTATTTCTGACTCTATCTTTTCCAAATTGCGCAACAAAGCCATCTGTAATTTTAAAAACGCCTCCATATTCTGCAATATCTTGTCCCATTATAATTAAATTATCATAACGTTTCATGCTCTGCATTAATCCTTGAGATATAGCGTCAATAAGACGTATATTTGAAGTTTTTGTTAAAGGTTTTATTTCTTTAAAATTAAAGGTTTGGTATACATCACTTAGTTCATTTTCAATGGTTGATTTAAGCTGTTCTTCATCAAAAGCAATTTGTAAATTATCGTTTATTTCAAAAAGAATTTCCTCTTTTATAGATACTTCCAACTCATCCGTAAGTATTTTATTACCTTTTAAAAAGTGTTGATAATTGTCAATTGGATCTCTTTGTGCCCATTGTTCAATTAATTCATTAGGAACATATTTAGTACCACTTGCCTCTTCATGTCCTCGCATTCTAAAAGTTTTGAACTCAATTAAAATTGGACGTGGGTTTGCACGTACACTTTCAGCAATATCAGTAATTTTAGAATAAACTTCTAAAATATTATTACCATCAATAATATAACTTTCCATTCCATAACCAATTCCTTTATCTGCAATGTTAACGCATTTAAACTGCTCATTTATAGGAGTTGACAAACCATATCCATTATTTTCAACACAAAATAAAACTGGTAAATTCCATACCGAAGCAACATTTAAAGCTTCATGAAAATCTCCCTCACTCGTGCCTCCTTCCCCAGAAAACACAGCACAAACTTTGGGTTGCTTTTTTAAAACATCGGCCAACGATATACCATTTGCAATCCCTAATTGAGGTCCCAAATGAGAAATCATTCCAATTATTTTATAATCTTGTGTTCCAAAATGAAAAGAACGATCTCTACCTTTTGTAAAACCACTTTTTTTACCTTGCCATTGAGAAAATAGCCTGTGTAAAGGCACATTTCTTTCGGTAAAAACGCCTAAATTTCTGTGCATAGGTAATATATATTCATCAAAACTTAATGCCTTTGTTACGCCAACAGCAATTGCTTCTTGACCAATACCTGAAAACCACTTTGAAATTTTACCTTGTCGTAATAAAATAAGCATTTTCTCTTCAATTAAGCGAGGTTTTAACATAGACTTGTATAAATCTATCAATTCAGAATTTGAATATTTACCTTGAAAATAAACTAATTTGTTAACAGCATTTAATTGAGATCTCATTATATATAAATTGGTTGTATCAAATTTACACTATTGCAGTAAAAAAAAATACCTTATCACAAAAAATGATAAGGTATTTTTAAAATGTTATTTTAGTTTTAAAGCTCTCTAAAAATTGAGTGCATTAAACGTGTTTTATCATTAATACTTTCTTCTAAAGAAATCATTGTTTCCGTTCTTGAAACTCCATCAATATCATCAATTTCAAAAATAATTTCTTTTGCATGTGTAGTATCTCTTGCTCTAATTTTACAGAAAACATTAAATTTTCCTGCGGTAATATAAGCAACTGTAATGTTAGGGATCTTTTTTAAATCGTTTACAACTTGCATTGTTTTAGATGTCTTATCTAAATAAATACCTACATGAGATATAAATGAGTATCCCATTTTTTCATAATCTAGCGTAAGTGTTGAACCCTTGATAATACCCTCATCTTCCATTTTTTTCACTCTCACATGAATGGTTCCTGCAGAAACTACTAAACTTTTTGCGATATCCGTAAAAGGTGTTCTTGCATTTTCAATAAGAATATCTAAAATTTGATGATCAATCTCATCTAACATAAATTTTTTCATACTACGTTATTGTTAAATATAAAATATTTAGCAAATTTATTAAAAAAATCGGATAATTACATAAAATATTTACGAATTTGATAATTTTAATTCATTAATATTTAATTTTTCCGCATTTACAACGTTATCGCTATAATAATCAGATAAGTCTCCAGTTTGCTCAATTGCCTCGTATCTTACTAATTTTCCGTTAATTACTTTAAATTTAAATTGTATTCCTAGGTCTGTTTTTGTAGTTTCATTATTTTCAACAACTTGAATGTTTTTATAAATTATATCTAAAAACATTTTGTCATTGTTAGGAATTTGAAAATATGGTTTATAGTTTTTAAATGAACTTGCTGTTGAAATAAAATAAATACCTTGTAAAAGGGCATAAAAATTGTATTTTCTAGTGATTTCTCGGTCATAATCGTTTTTAAAATGCCCTGCTTCAATTAGAATTGTATTATAACCTAGTTTTTGAAAATTATCACCTGTTGCAGTTGGATAAAACTCATCGGTATATCTTCCTATGTGATTTGGAATTAATTGTTGTAACAGACTATTCATAGCAACAATTACACTCATTGTCTCTTTTCTTCCTTCGGTTAATGTTCGTTCAACATCTTCTGATGGTGCTAAAAATGATATAGTAGCCGGATTTGGAGTTCCTTCCACATTAAAAATTGAACGCTGATCGTGTAAATTAAAACAAAACTGAGGTTTAAAGCTATCTAAATGCTTGCGTAACAATTTACTTTCAACCGCTTTTTTATCAACAGCATCTCTATTTAAATCAATATTTCGCGCATTTTCACGTGTAAAATTTATTGCGCCATCTGGATTTAATAATACAATAAACTGAAGTGTGCAATTGGTTAATATTGTTTCAATATAATTTTTATGACTGCTAGGAGGTGTTTCAAACAACTTAAATAAGTCGAATACAGCTTTTGTTCCTGTACTTTCATTTCCATGCATTTGTGACCACGAAAATATTTTTATTGATCCTAAACCAATTGAAATTTTATAAATAGGTATTTTATTTTCAGAAAAGCCTATTTGTTCTTTTTTAAATTTTGAAGACAAATTATTAATTAATGGATGTATATCATCAAACAAAATTTGTCTGCCTTTTAATTGCGATTCAAAATTGGCTAAGTACCAATCTTCTAAATTATTCAACTGCACTATATTCATTGTAATATTTTAAGTTTACAAATGTAATCAATCAATAGTTTACATTTGTAAATCAATATTTTTGATTAAATTTTTACAAATGTAACAATAGTTATTGGTTACTTATTTGTACGTATTACAGTCAAGCAATTAGTTATAAGTTTTACTTATACTAAATTTATAATTGATTATATATTATGTAGTTATATTATATTATATAAAGTATATATTTACATTAAAATGTTAGTTATAAACAAATATGTAATGGTAAATTTGTTTTAGTAATTGCAATGCGCTACATTTGTAACTAATAAACGGTTTACAAATGTAACTTATGGTAAATGTTGATAAATTCGCAGAACGATTAAATATTATTATGAATTACTATGAACTTTCCGCTGCATTATTTGCCGAAAAAATAGATGTACAGCGTTCTAGTATTTCACATGTATTATCTGGAAGAAACAAACCTAGTTTAGAGTTTGTTTTGAAAATTTTGAAGGAGTTTCCAGAGGTGGAATTATATTGGCTATTAAATGGCACTGGTAGTTTTCCAAAAAAAACTGAAACGAAGACAAACCCTACTCCTCCTTTAAACTTATTTTCTGAAGGAAATGAACAAACTAAACCTTCTGAGCATTTGAAAGAACAATTAACATCAACCAGTCTTCAGTCAGAAGAAATTGATAGAATTGTTATTTTTTTTAAAAATGGAACTTTTAAAAATTACAAACAACTTTAACTAAAAAAAGGCTTTTGATAATATCAAAAGCCTTTTTATTAATTGTTAAAGCGTTTTTTACTCTAATAACTTAGCAATTCCAGTTTTTAAAATTAACATTAATTCATCTTTATTTTTGTTTGATGATAATAACTGCATTTGAACCATTTGATTTAACATATTAACTGCCATTTTATCAAAATTGTACTTTTTATATTGATTTCCAAGTTTTACAAAATCATTCGTTAAATTATTTATTGCATCTTTATTATCACTTTCCGCAATCCATTTAAATGCACCGTTATACAATTGTTGTATTTTTGGATCTTCAGATAAAAACATTCCTTTTAAAACATGGTTTGCTATAAATGGCAATTCTTCTTTATTATTTTCACTAATATAAATAGTTGTAATTGCATCCGCTAAACTCTCTTTAACATCTTCACTTAAAGTATTTACATTGCTTATTGCGCTTGTTTTATCTATTAAATAAAGTGATGTTAATGAAGCTCCAGTAATTGCATATGATGGATTGTCCATTCCTCTCTCAAAAAGCGGTTTGTAAATTGGATCTAATAATTTACCTAAAACCTTTAAAGCTGCAGCTTGTACTCTCGTACTTTTATCATTTTGAGCCAAATATTCTATTTTTGAAATAGCATCTTTCTTGTTGTATTTTTGAAATAAATCTATATTTTCTAATGCAATTTTTCTAATTTCAAAATAAGGATCATTAAGTGCTTTAATTACTGTTTCATAAGCATCTTTAGAATTTTGTTGTTGTTTAACTATTTCCTCTAAAGCCAATCTTCTATCTAAATAATGTGGTGCATTGTTAAATTGAAAAATATAATTTTCTAAATTCTTTTTATCGGAAATTTCAGCTAATAAAATATGTTTTGCATCAATATTTATTAATTTTGGAAGTTTATTGAAAGGAAAAGTAAATGAATTTTGTTCGCTATCAACCCAAACATTGTAAGTGCTTTTTACACCTACATTTTCGTAAACATCAATAGTTAAAGGAAATTTAAAAACTTTTCCTGGTTGCTGAATGTTAACCGTTACTTTGTTATTAATTGTATTATAATCATAGGTTACATTCATTTTAATATGTCCGTTTCCAAAATACCATTGATTAAAAAACCAGTTTAAATCTTTACCGCTTACTTTTTCTAAAGCTAAACGTAAATCATGCGCTTCAGCAGTGCCAAATTTATGCTCAGTTAAATACAAGTTAATACCCTGAAAAAAAGCATCATCACCTAAAATATCACGCAACATATGTAGAATTGCATTTCCTTTATGATAGCTTACAGTATCAAACATATCTTCTTTATCATGATAAAAGAAACGAACCAAGTTTTTATCTTCACTATCACTTTGTAAATAAGTTTGTACATCTTGATACATATGTGCATCTGCTCTATCTTTTCCGTATTTATGTGCAAACCATAAATATACACTATACGTTGCAAAAGACTCATTTACTGTTAAATTTGCCCAACTTTCTGTTGTTACTAAATCACCAAACCAATGGTGAAATAATTCATGGGCAATAGTTCCTTCCCATTCATTCTCATCAATTAGTTGTCCTTTTTTTTGTTGCGCATCTTCTGCATGAACAACTGCTGTGGTGTTTTCCATAGCGCCACTCACATAATCTCTCACAACAATTTGACTGTATTTATCCCATGGATATTCAATTCCGGTGATATCTGAGAAAAAAGTAATCATTTCTGGTGTATTTCCAAAAATGTCTTTTGCTACATTTTCATATTCTTTTTCAACATAATAATCTACATTAATGTTTTTCCAAGTATCTTTTACAACACTAAATTCACCAACACCCATAAAAAACAAATATGGCGCATGTTTTTGATCCATTTTCCAGTAATCTGTTCGCGTTCCGTTAGCATTATTAGTTTGGCTTTTTAGTGTTCCGTTTGATAGTGTTATGTATTTACTAGGAACAGTCATGTAAATCTCTTGTGTAGTTTTTTGATTTGGAGAATCTATTGTTGGAAACCAACAACTGCTGGATTCGGTTTCTCCTTGTGTCCATATTTGAGTAGGCTTATTAGGATCTTCATCATTAGGATCAATAAAATATAACCCTTTAGCATCTGTAATACTTTTACTTCCTTTTTGGGTTACTTCTTCTGGTTTTGCAATATATTTTACATACACTTCATATTGTTCACCTTTTTTATAAACTTTCCCTAATTCAATAGTAATTTCATTATCAGAATAATTAAATCCGTACTTTACATTATTTACTTTAACTTCTTTTATTTCAAATGATTTTGCATCTAAAGTAACTTTGTTTGTAGGGTAAAAATGAGGTTGCAAAGTAATCCAAGCTTCACCGTTTAACTGTTGTTTTTGAAAATTAAAATCTACTTTTAATTTGGTGTGCACTAAATCGTTAATTTTTTCTCTTTCTGGCTGATATACTTTATTTTGAGCGCCTATTTGAACTGAAATGAGCACTATGAAAGCTAGTATTATTTTTTTCATATGATATTTAAATTAAAGTTTCAAAAATACTATTTTAATTGTGCTAAGGCGTTAATAATAACTTAAAAAAAAGCCATACTAAACAGTATGGCTTTTTAATAATTTTAAAATGTAGTTTACTAATTAATGCTTTTCATTAAGCTTTCTAATTGTTGTAGTTGATTAGAATCTCCGTCTAACTTAATTTGCTGAGAAATTTTTAGAATATCACTCGGATTCATATTTTCTCCAATTACTCTAACTAATGCAAAGCCTTTATTACTATCTGATCCAAAAATTACAACTTCATCAATAGCATCTTCATCTCCTAAATAGTTAATGCTAACATTTCCTTTTCCTCCATTCATTCGCATTAATTGTTTGTATTTCGGGTTTTTTAAAATTTGTTTTACTTTTTCTTTTTCTGAAGTAAACAAATCTTTGTTTGTTTCTGAAATCTGCAATGCTAAAAAGTTTACTTTTTTAATAGTTTTTAACGTGTTTTTAATTTCTTCAGAAACGTCTTCATCTTTTAATTGTAAAATATTTGCTGGTAAATCAATAGAAATAAATTCGTTATTTTCTTTACTATCAACATAATATTGTTGCAATGATGGACCAGAATTACAACTAAAAAATACGATAGTTACAATTAATAGTGCTGCTACTTTTGAAAATACTTTCATTTTATTGTTTTTTAAGTTGTTTTCCACTATTTGGAATATAGCCTTCAGTAATTTTTGAAATTTTATTCAAATCTATATCTCCAGTTAAAGATAAAATTACAGATTCTTGGTTTGCTTTATTTTGTATATCACTTACAAACATTAACAGTTCACTAACGTGATCTTCGTCTTTACCTTGTTTAATATAAATTTTAACATTGGCATCTTTATCTTTTACTCTCATTAATTCAATAAGTTTTGAAGATTTTAAATATCCAGTAACTACATCATTCATTTGTTTTGCAATAGCTGAACTTTCTGTGGTAAAAACTTTTAAGTTATTAAGGCCTTTAACCATGTCAATATATTCTTTTGCTTCAGGACTATTTCCTCCAAATTTACTAGCCATTTTAAAGGCTTCTTTAGTAATTACTACTGTTGTTACATCATCCATATCTTCAAATTTATCAAAAACTGATGATTGTGCATAATTTGCAAATGGCAAGGTAACTATCGCTACTAATAAGATTAATTTTTTCATTTTTTGTTTCATTTAGGTTGTTTAAATACTTTGTTTTTTGTGGTTTCAAACTGTTGCAATTGTGCTACAGCAACAGTTCCTTTGTTTAAATTTGCTGAAAGCATTCCTAAAGCCATTTGTGTTTCGGCCATAATTTTTTCAGCTTTTTGCTCTTGGTTTTTTTGATAACCAGTGTAAACACTTACTAGTAAAACTACTGAGGCGGCTACAGATAACCATTTCCAATTCGTTTTTTTAGTTTTTAATTGAATGGTTTTTGTAAATCGTTCACTTTTACTAGTTGAAAAATATCCGAATAATGTTTCATATTCTTTTAAATGTGGCGCTACATTACCTTGCGAAAAATAGTTTTTTAACTCTTTTTCTTCTGCAATGCTAGTTTCTGCATTTAGGTATTTTTCCAACAACTTTTCTATGTTAGCTAATTCCATAATTATGTTGTTTTGTTAATTGTTCTCTAATTGTTTTTCTTGCTCTAGATAATGAAACTCTTACGGCTGTTGGATTAATTTGTAACATTTCTGCTATTTCCTCAAACTCATATTCTTCAATATCTCTTAATTGTATTATTATTTTTTGTTGTTCAGGTAAGTTTTCAATCAATTTATGAACTAAACTTACACTGTCATTTAACTCTACACGTTTTTGTAATGACGTGCCATTTTCTTGATAATTACTATGTACTAATTTTAAATTACTTGCTTGTTTAGATTTTAATCTGTCAAAACAATAATTTTTTGTCATAGTCATAGCAAACGCTTCTATACTATTATAATCTGCTAATTTGTTTTTATTTTTCCAAAGCTTAAAATAAAGCTCCTGTGTTGCATCTTCTGCTTCTTCAGTAGATACTAATAACCTTTTAGCCAATCGAAATACTTTATCTTTAAAAGGCATTACAGTTTTTAAAAACTCTGACTGCTTCATTTTAAGTTTGGTTTTTTACTTTTTAAGTCGATTACACAATTATGACGAACAACTTTCGTTTTTGTAACAGCAACATTAAAAAAATGTAATTAATTTTAATATCTTGCGACAAAATTAAATGAAAATTAAATTCAAATAACAATATGAAAAAAGTTAGCTATAAATTAGCTCTTAGCTTATTAACTATTACATTTTTTTTAGGATGTAATAAAAGTGATGATTCCCCAAACTCTTCAACAGCAATAGATTTTTCTCAGGTTGAAATACAAGACTTTATTTGGGAAGGAATGAATGCATATTATTTATGGAAAGACAATGTTCCTGCTCTGGCAAATTCTAAAGATGATAATAATGAGAGTTATTATAATTTTTTAAAATCATATCCAGATCCAGATAATTTTTTTGAAAGTTTAATTTACAACAGAGAAAATACTGATAAGTGGTCTTGGGTTGTTGATGACTATATTGCTTTAGAAAATTCATTTCAAGGAATTAGTACTAGTAATGGTGTTAAATATAGATTATCATACGAATCTGGTAGTGATTATAATATTTTAGGTTATGTTCGCTACATACAACCAAATTCTGATGCATCAACAAAAGATGTTAAACGTGGTTATGTTTTTGATGCTATTGATGGGATACAATTAACAGTTGATAATTATAGTAGTCTTCTTGCACAAGATACTTACACTATGAATTTTGCGAATTTAAACGGTGGAGTTCCTGTTTCTAACGGAAAATCGGTTACTTTAACAAAAAGTGCCTACCAAGAAAATCCAGTATTAATAGCTAAAACATTAGATGTCAGTGGAACAAAAATTGGCTATATTATGTATAATGCATTTACAAGCACTTATGATCAACAATTAAATGAAGCTTTTGGACAATTAAAATCTGAAGGAGCAACTGAATTAATTTTAGATTTAAGATATAACGGTGGTGGTTCTGTACAAACATCCGTTTATTTAGCAAGTATGATTACAGGGCAGTTTAATGGACAATTATTTGCGAAAGAAAAATGGAACACTGAATTGCAAAGTTGGTTTGAATCTAACCATCCTGATTGGCTGGTTAATAGTTTTGAAAACCAAATTACTAAACAAAATTCAAATGGAAGTACTATACAATTACCTATTAATAGTTTAAATTTAAATAGAGTTTTTGTTATTACAACTGGAAGTTCAGCTTCTGCTAGTGAATTAATTATCAATGGTTTAAATCCGTATATAAATGTAATAACTATAGGTACTAAAACATCTGGAAAATATACAGGGTCTATTACTTTATACGATTCTGATACATTTGGAAGAACTGGTGCTAATTTAAACCCAAGACACACTTGGGCAATACAGCCAATTGTTTTAGAAACTGTTAATAAATTAGGTGTTAATGATAAAGATGGTTTTGATCCAACTGTTGAAATAATTGAATATGTTTCTGATTTTCAAGAACTTGGTATAGAAACTGAACCGCTGTTAGCAAAAGCGATTGAACAAATTGTACCAAGTGCTAAAACTTCTGCTAAAAAGAAACCTTCTGTAATTATTGAAGATTTTAAAGGTTATAAAGGTGATTCAAAATATGAAACTGGAATGCATGTTGATAAAGAATTACCTGCAGACTTCTTTAATAGATTGAATTAAAAACACTTTATTGTATAAAAAAAGCCGTAAAATATATTTTACGGCTTTTTTTATTTTTTAAAATAAATTATATTTTTTTAACTCTAACGGCATTTAAACCTTTTAAGCCTTTTTCAAGTTCATAAGTTACTTTATCATTTTCTTTGATTTCTTCTAATAAACCACTAACGTGTACAAAGAATTTTTCTTGAGTTTTTGCATCTATTATAAAACCAAACCCTTTTGAAGTATCAAAAAAAGAAACTTTTCCTTCATTTGGCACATCTGGTTCTTCAACTCTATCTTCTTTTTTAGGAATTCCAATTTCTATACTTGCAGCATCCACCTTAATTTTTCTTGACGGATCTGGAGGCGTATCTGTAAGTTGACCATATTCATCAACATAAACAAACATACTTTCCTGACCACTTGCCTTGCGTTCTTCTTTTTTAAGCAGTTTATCTTGTTTCTTTTTTAAACGCTTTTTTTCTCTTTCTTTTTTACCAAAGGTTTCTTGTGATCCTGCCATTAATTATTTTTATGTTTTAAGTTGTATTTATATTGTTAGTCCTAAACAATTTATAGGGTTACTTTAATTATATTAAAAAAAGTAAACATTTGCAAATATAAAATTAAGTTTTGATTATTTTTAATTATTTTCAATATAAAAAAGAAATAAGAATGAAAAGAATAATGTTTTTTTTAATTACTAATAAAATTTCAATTTTACAAAACTTCATTATCTTATTTTAACTAATTTTAAAATTAAATTATTAAAAAATTGTCATATTTGTTTATAATAGCATTTTTCATTACTTTCATAATAACTATTAATAACTAAAATCTAAATTTATGTCAAATTCATCAACAAAACCAACGGTAATTTTTTGGGTTATAAGCGTTATCGCTTTATTATGGAATATAATGGGTGTTATAGCTTATTTGAGCCAAGCATATATAACAGATGAAGCTTTAGCTCTTTTACCAGAAGCTGAACAAGCTTGGTATAATAATGTACCTGCTTGGGTAACAGCAGCATTTGCCATTGCTGTATTTGCTGGTACACTTGGAAGTATTGCGCTACTACTTCGTAAAAAATGGGCAGTAACTTTATTTATAATGTCTTTAGTAGGTGTTGTTGTGCAATCAATTTATTCTTTTTTTATTCAAAATTATGTTGAAATTACTGGAGAAAAGGCAATAATGCCTACAGTAGTAATTTTAATTGCGTTATTTTTAGTTTGGTATTCTAATAAATTATCTAAACACAGAATTTTAATCTAATTTCATACAAAATTTTAAAAAAGACCTATAAATTATAGGTCTTTTTTTTATTTAATTATAATTTTGAACTATATGAAAAACCTTTTAATAATTGGATTTGTTTGGCCAGAACCAAACTCTACAGCAGCTGGAAAAAGGATGCTTCAAATTATAGATCTTTTTAAAAAGGAAAATTACACCATTACTTTTGTCAGTGCTTCTAAAAAAAACACACATTCTTTTCAATTAGAATATTCAGGGATAAAATCATTTGAAATTGAATTAAACAATGAAAATTTTGATAAACTATTACTACAAATAAATCCATCAATTGTATTGTTTGACAGATATTTTACTGAAGAACAGTTTGGATGGAGAGTTGATGAAGTTTGTCCAAATACATTAAAAATTTTAGATACAGAAGATTTACATTTTTTAAGAAACGCTAGACAAACAGCTATTAAAAAAAATAAGGATGATTTTAAAGCTTTTTTAATTAACGATATTACGCTAAGAGAAATTGCAAGTATTTATAGATGCGATTTAACACTTATTATCTCAAAATTTGAGATGAACATTCTAATTAAAGAATTTAATATTAATGAATCATTATTATTTTATTTACCTTTTTTACTTAATAATACTGAAGTAAATAAATTAAGTGAATATCCTACTTTTTCAAACAGATTACACTTTACAACTATTGGAAATTTCAGACATGAGCCAAACTACAATTCTGTTTTGTATTTAAAAAAATATATTTGGCCAATAATAAAAAATAAACTTCCTGCAGCTGAAATGCATATTTATGGTGCTTACGCTTCAGAAAAGGTGTACCAATTACAAAATATTAAAGATCGTATTTTTATAAAAGGTTGGATTGAAGATTCTAAAAACGCATACATAAACTACAAAGTGTGCCTCGCTCCTATTCAATTTGGTGCTGGTTTAAAAGGAAAATTATTAGAAGCTATGCAATTTGGAACTCCTAGCGTTACAACTACAATAGGTGCCGAAGCAATGCAAAGTGATTTAAATTGGAATGGATTTATTGAAGATGATGCCGAAAAATTTGCTGAAAAAGCTGTAGAATTATATGTAAATGAAAATACATGGCTTGAAGCGCAAAAAAATGGCATAAATATTATTAAACATAACTTTTCAAAAGAAAAATATAGCTCAATATTATTATTAGAAATTGAAAATTTAGTAAAAGAATTAAAAAAACATCGACAAAATAATTTTATTGGCTTAATGTTGTTACATCATAAAATGAAAAGCACCAAATACTTATCCAAATGGATTGAAGAAAAAAATAAAAAATTATAATTTCAATTCGTTTAACAGTTGTAAAATATTATTTGGTATACGAACTACTTTCATTAATTTTTTATCCAATAAACACCAAGTAGTTTTAGCTTTTGTTAATAACTCTCCATTTCTACTAATTTCAACAAATCGATCCGATTTAACTCCATAAGTATCGCCAATCCAAGTTTTTATAGTAACAATATCATTTAAAAATGCGGGTGAAATATAATCAATTTCATGCCTTAAAACCACCCAAACATACTTATTATCAAACTTTGAATTTGTTAGAGAAGCCCAATGTTTATTAGCTGCTAACTGAACCCAGTTTAAATAATTAATATTATTAACATGGTTTAAACTGTCAATTTCATTACTTTCAACCTGATGTTTAAATTCATAACATACATTATCCATTATTAATACTTTTTTAAGCTAGAATTTTAGTTATATTTTAAAAAAATGTATCATTTAAAACCTGCAAATTTGTTTATATTATCTTTTTAAAAAAATTGCTTTATTTAGTGTAAAACTATAAATTTACAAATTATAACGAAAATTCCTTAAGCTTTATAAATTACTTACAAAGTTTAAGGAATAATTTACAGTCGTATTACTAATTAAAAAAAAATTATCGTGGGGACGACAGTTTTTTCAAAGGTTTTGCGGCTGTTTTTTTCAAAATTTTAATAAAAACAGTTGTTTTAATCTTTTTAAAAATACTACACGTTGTGGGGACGACGAATTTCTAATGATTTTACAACTGTTTTTTTTTAACAACAACCTTTTTTAAACATTTGTGTTGTTTGGGGACAACAATTTTCTCAAATTATATTTTATAGTAAATATTTAATCACAATACCTTTTTTATTTTTGTATTCAAAGTAAGGCATTAATGCATTAATTATATTTTTTTCGTGTTTACTTTCTTTACTTTTGGGTTTACTCTTAACCGTTTTCATAATATTTTGAATTTAAGTTATTTTTTAATAAACATTTGTGTAAAATAATTTCTTCCAGTAGTATTGCATTCTGTTGAAATTCCAAAATGTGTATAACTATCATTTTCAATAATTTCTCTGTGATGCTCACTTGCTATCCAAGCATCAAAAACTCCTTGCGCTGAATAATAGCCATATGCAACATTTTCTCCTACATTTTTAGCACCAACAGTTCTAACTAATTTTTCATTACGTTCTGGAAAATTATCGTGGTTTACCAAACCTGTTTCTAACATATAAGTGGTATGTGTTTTTGCAATTGTTGAAATAAAATCTAAGGTTTGTAATTCATTCAATCCTCTTTCACTTCTATAATTATTTACTAGATCTAAAATTTCTAATTCGATTTCAGAATATTCAACTTTTAGTTCACTAATTTGATTTACTTTATCAAAATAAATTCCATCATCTTCATTAGAACAAGCTGACATAGTTAAAACAACTGCAACTAGCAGTAACAGGTTAGATTTTAATAAATTCATTTTCTTGGGGTTTAAAGTTTGTTGATTTTATTATTATGAAAAAGCGACCGTAAATATTATCGTTATTATTACCGTTGTGGGGATAATTGAATGTTGATAAATAGTTTACGGCCGCAAAGAATTTGCAGATATAACTTTTGAAAAAAAAATATATGTTTTGTAAGTGAATTGCAAAAATCTTGAATACTATAATATTCAAACAACGTAGAAATGTTGTTTTTTTCTGGATTTTTGCTGCTATTATGGGTTGTAGCGCAAAATAGAAATCTTAAAAAGATTAATGATTGATTATTCATGTCTTTGGGGTTTTGGCTTTGTGTTTGGGGTTGATTTATTACTATTACACTAATTTAATTTTAAAAAAAAGAGGTAGAAACAAGGTTCTTACTAACCATCTAACTTTTTAAAGCATTTTCGGATCACTTTAAATAAGTATGTGACTACAGTGTGACTACCTCTTAAGGGGTTGATTTACTTTTTCATTAATTCTTACTTTAATTTTTTTTAATTATTCTTACTAACTTTTGAGATTTTTTTAATTGAATATTTAGGGGTGTAAATAGTTAATTAAAAAAAACTTTTATTTTGGGGTGATTTATTTATTTCTTAATTTTTCTAATAATATATTTAGAGTTTTAATTTCGCTTTCTGTTAAAGTATTAACTACTCCAGTTTCAAATTGTGGTTGAATTGTATCTATCTCTTCAAGTAATGCTATACCTTTGTCTGTGATAGTAATATCTACTTTCCTCCTATTTTCTTCATTTTGGACTCTTGATATTAATTTTTTTAACCTTAATTTTTCAACTAAACGAGTGGTGTTACTGTTTTTACTAACCATTTGGGCTGAAAGGGTTAACAAATCAGTAGGCTCACCATTTAAATCTCTCAAAGAACGTAAAACTTGATATTGTTGAATTGATAAAGCGTATTGTTTTAGATGGTCTGAATATGTTTCAGTCATCCAATTACCTGTTTGTAATATGTTATCTATTGTATAACCAGGTAAGTTTAACTCATCCTTTTTATCATTTTTATTCAACTTCGGGGGGACAACAATTTTCTATACTACTATTGTATAGACATCAAATGTATATACAATTATTATATTAAACAAATTTTTTTGTTAAAAACTTTGCATTTGTACTGAAAAAAAAATGTTTTTTTGAAGTTAAACAAATATTTAAATACTGATATAAGTACTTAATAATTAGCTAAAAGGCTATATTTTAAAGGGCTTTTGGTAATTGTATAATGTGAAATACTTAAAAAAAATATACAACTGATAAAAATGTATTTTTTTTAAATATTATAAAAAATTGTTAATAAATTTGAATTACCACTACTAATAAAGTATAAAATTAATTAAAAAGCCTGTTGCCTCTACCCTTTCCATTTCCCATTCCGCTAGAATGTTGATTATTAAAATGTGATTGAAACCAAACTGGAGTTTCTATTTCATTTTCAAAAATATATTCAGAAATCTTCTCAATATCATTTTTATTAAAGTTCTGTTTTGGCATTACTTTAAATTTCATTACTGCCCCTCTCATTAATGCATTTTCTTCTTTGGGATCTATAACCCAGTTTGTAAATGCTTCCATAAATTCCATTTTATTTGGGTAAGACATTGAGTACCTTCTTTTTATAGCAGCCATTGGTGGCGCAATAATTTCGTCATGTGATTTTGAAACTACAGAATGACAAGCGTAGCAATTTTGCTGCATTAGTTTTAAACCTTCATTTTCAGTTAAACTAGCTATACCGCCATCCTTTTCAATTTGTTTTACCTCTTTTTTAGAATCTGTACAGCTTGATAATAATAATCCGCCTATTATTAAAGTTAAAAATAGCTTTTTCATTTATATATGTTTATATTAATTAGAACCACATTTTTCGTTTGATGTTGTTACAATACTATCAAAATATTCTTGAGAAATAAATTCTGGCATATATTCTCCATTATTTTGTAATACCTGGCTATGAAAACTTCTTAAATGATTTATTGAACCACATTTTAATGAACCATAAAGCGAAAGCAAATCTGATTTATCTGTTCTTAGCTCATTTAATGCTAAATCCCTGATGTCTAAATCTTCAATTTTATCTCCCACTTTTAAAGCTTCTATAAGTGAAATACTTGACTGCTCAATTAACTCATTATAAATTGCTTGCAGTGCCGAATTATTAAAAACCCCAATTTCTGTTGATGCAGGATCATCAATATTATATGTATTTAATAACTGTAGTACATTACTCATGTGTTGAACTTCACTATTAGAAATATTTTTAAAAATTTGCATATTATATTTTTCAAAAGAAAATAAATAAACATCCCTTGCCAATTTTTCTTCTTCTCGTAAAAATAATAAATCATCTAATTCATTAGTCGTTAAACTGATTTGTGTGGCTGTTTCATCATTGATTCCTGTTGCAGTAACAGCATCTATCTCATCATTTGAACAACTTGTAATTATTAAAGAGGATAGTATAACAATTACTAAAAATATATTTTTCATAAATTTAAATATTTAATTAATTATAATAACTCTTTGACCACTATTTTTTAGAAAGGTTTAAATTGATAATTGTAACAAATGTTGCTATAAAACAATATTTTTTAAACAAAAAAAGCTCTCAAAAATTGAGAGCTTATTAACTATATAGTATATTTTAAATTATCTAAAAGAAATTTTACGCATACGTAAACTTTGTGGAGTAACTTCTAAATACTCATCATCTTTTATATATTCCATACATTCTTCTAACGAATAATCTGTTTTTGGGGTAATTTTTACACCATCATCAGTACCAGAAGCACGTACATTTGTCAGTTTTTTACCTTTTATAAGGTTAACTGCCATATCTTCTTGCTTGTTGTTTTCACCAACAACTTGTCCTTTATATATTTCTTGGTTTGGATCAATAAAGAATTTTCCCCTATCTTGTAATTTATCAATAGAATAAGCTGTTGCTTTACCTGTTTCAGAAGAAACAATTGCACCATTATTTGATGTTGAAATATCTCCTTTAAAAGCATCAAAACCTCTTAATCTGTGGTTAATAATTGCTTCACCCTGTGTTGCAGTTAATATTTTATTTCGCAAACCTATTAAACCACGCGAAGGAATATCAAACTCTAAATGTTGTAAATCTCCTTTTGGTTCCATTACTAGCAAATCACCTTTTCTTAAAGTAACCAAGTTAATTGCTTTACTTGCAGATTCTTCTGGCACATTAATAACCAACGTTTCGTAAGGTTCACATTTAATACCATCAATTTCTTTAATAATTACTTTTGGTCTTCCAACTTGAAACTCGTACCCTTCTCTACGCATTGTTTCAATAAGAACTGATAAATGTAAAATTCCTCTACCAAAAACATTAAATTTATCTTCAGTATCTGTTTCCTCTACTCTTAACGCTAAATTCTTTTCAATTTCTTTAAATAATCTATCTCTTAAGTGTCTGGATGTTACATACTTACCTTCTTTACCATAAAATGGAGAATTATTAATTGTAAATAACATACTCATGGTAGGTTCATCTACTTTTAATCTTGGTAATGGTTCAGGATTTTCTAAATCGGCAATTGTATCTCCAATATCAAACCCATCAACACCTGTAATTGCACAAATATCACCACTTCTTACTTTTTCAGCTCTGTCTTTTCCTAAACCTTCAAAAGTATGTAATTCTTTAATACGAACTTTTTTAGTAGAACCATCAGCTTTACAAAGCATATAATCTTTTCCTTCAACTAAATCTCCTCTAAATACACGTCCAATTGCAATTCTACCAACAAATGAAGTAAAGTCTAAAGATGTAATTTGCATTTGTGGTGTTCCTTCAAAATAAGGGGCTTCAGGGATATATTCAATAATTGCATCTAATAAAGAAACAATGTTGTCGGTTTCATTTTTCCAATCATCACTCATCCAACCATTTTTAGCAGAGCCATAAATAGTTTTAAATTCTAATTGTTCTTCAGTAGCATCTAATGCAAACATTAAATCAAATACTTTTTCGTGAACTAAATCTGGTGTACAATTTGGTTTATCTACTTTATTAACAACTACAATTGGAGTTAATCCTAATTCTAAAGCTTTACCTAGTACAAAACGTGTTTGAGGCATTGGTCCTTCAAAAGCATCAACTAATAATAATACACCATCAGCCATTTTTAAAACACGCTCTACTTCTCCACCAAAATCGGCGTGACCTGGAGTGTCTATAATGTTGATTTTAACACCTTTATAAATTATAGAAACGTTTTTAGAAAGAATTGTAATTCCTCTTTCTCTTTCTAAATCATTATTATCTAATAATAAATCAGTTCTTACTTTACGCTCATCTAATATATGAGCTTGGTCAATTATTTTATCAACCAAAGTTGTTTTACCGTGGTCAACGTGTGCTATAATAGCGATGTTTCTAATAGATTGCATATTTGATTTTTTAAGCAGGTGCAAAAGTAGTTGATTTATTTTGTTTTTTACTATATTAGTTTAAATAATAATTTTAAATTAATATGCTGATTTACAAAGGCATAAAAAAAGAGCTACTAGTAGCTCTTTTTTTATATTTAAAATATTGGATTAAATTTTCCTTCTTTCTCGTTCTGTTTTTAATAAATTTAACTCTCTACTAGTTTGCCCAGCAACAGATGTGTTTTCTTCTGCTCTTCTAATTAAATATGGCATAACATCTCTCACTGGTCCGAAAGGAAGATATTTTGCTACATTAAAGCCTTCTTTTGCAAGATTGTAGCTAATATGATCACTCATACCATACAATTGTCCAAACCAAACTCTTTTATCATTTTTATCTAATCCAGATTTTGCAATTAAATCCATTAATAAGTACGAACTTTCTTCATTATGAGTTCCTGCAAAAATAGCCATGTCATCAATATTTTTAAACATGTAGGTTAAAACATCATCAAACATTTTATCGGTTGCAGCTTTATTTTTACAAATAGGATCTTTATAACCATATTCATCGGCACGTTCGCGTTCTTTTTCCATATAAGCACCACGCACTAATTTCATTCCAATTTTAAAACCTTGCTCCTTAGCTCTTGTGTGCAATTCTTTCAAATAATCTAATCTATCCCAACGATATAACTGTAATGTTCCAAATACAATTACTTTCTTTTTATTGTATTTTTTCATCATTGCTTCAATTAAATCATCTGCAGCGCCTTGCATCCAAGTTTCTTCAGCATCAATTAATAATGGCACATCTCTTTCGTAAGCAGCTTTACTAACAATATTATAGCGTTCTTTAATTCTTTTCCATTCAACTTCTTCATGAGCAGTTAAAGGTGTGCCTTCTGTCATTTTTTGATATAAACTTAATTTACCAAATCCAGTAGGTTTAAAAACTGCGAATGGAATACTTTTACGTTCTGTACCAAATTTTATGGTATTTAACGTTTTTTCCATTGCTAAATCAAATTGTTCTTCAACTTCTTTCCCTTCTGCTGAATAATCTAAGACTGAATGTACATTTTTTGTATACATTTTATCTATAGTTGGCATGCAATCTTTTTCAGTAACACCACCACAAAAATGATCAAAAACGGTTGCTCTAATAATACCTTCAACAGGAAGATGTGTTTTTAAAGCAAATTTTGTTACAGCCGTTCCAATTTTAACAAGTGGCTCCCTTTTTATCATTTCAAACAAATAAAAAGCTCTATCAAGCTCTGAATTAGTTTTTAAAGCAAAAGCTACTTCTGTATTATTAAATATTTTTTCCATTATATAAGTATTTATACAAAGATAGTTTTCAAACAGTTCATATTTTTAAATTTTTATCTTTAATTTTGCGCAAATTTTATCCAAAATGACACCTATTTTATCCAATAATTACTACGTTAACTTTCAAGATGATGCTTACAAGAAATTAAACAGTTTTGTAGCCAATTATAATCCATCAATTATATTTGTTTTAGTTGATGAAAATACGAATGAAAACTGCTTACCAATACTACTGCAAAAACTTGAATGTAAGGTAATTATAGAGATTATTGAAATAGAATCTGGTGAAGAAAATAAAAATTTAGATACCTGCTCAGGTGTTTGGCATGCGCTTACAGAATTAGGCGCTGACAGAAAAAGCTTATTAATTAACTTAGGTGGTGGTGTAATTACAGATTTAGGTGGTTTTGTAGCATCTTGCTTTAAGCGAGGAATTGCTTTTGTAAATATTCCAACAACTTTATTAAGTATGGTTGATGCTTCTGTTGGTGGAAAAACTGGGGTTGATTTAGGTGTTTTAAAAAACCAAATTGGTTTGTTTTCTGACCCAGAAATGGTGCTTATAGATACTACTTATTTAGATACAATTTCAGAAAGAGAATTACGCTCTGGTTTAGCTGAAATATTAAAATATGGACTCTCTTATGATGTTAAATTATGGAATGAAATAATATCATTTAATGAATTGTCAATCAAAAATATAAGTAAATTAATTCATCGTTCAATTCAAATAAAAAATGAGGTAGTTACTGAAGATCCTAAAGAAACTGGCTTGCGTAAAATTTTAAACTTCGGACATACATTAGGGCACGCTGTAGAATCTTATTTTTTAGAAACTGAAACTAAAGAAAAGCTAACCCACGGTGAAGCGATTGTTATTGGAATGATTACCGAAACTTTTATATCTCAAAAATTATTAAATTTTCCTGAAAATAAATTAGCTGAAATAAAAGAAGTGCTAATTAAAATTTATGGAAAAATAACTATTGAACCTGCTGATTATCAACCAATATTAGATTTGTTAATCCACGATAAAAAGAATGTTGGTGGTAAAGTTAATTTCGTTTTACTATCTGATTTTGAAAAGTTTAAATTAGATAGTAAAGTTGAAAAAGAACTTTTAATTGCTGCTTTAGATTTTTATAACGTTTAACAACAATCGGCTACAACTTCTCGATAAACTTCTTTATAACTAGGCAGCACATTTTGCATACTAAATTGTTTTGCTTGTTCTAATGCATTTTGTTTAAATTGTTGCAAGGTTTCTTCATCTTTTAAAATAAATATACCGTTTTTAGCCATTTCATCAGTATCTCCAACATTGCTTAAAAAACCTGTAACCCCCTGAATATTGACTTCTGGTAAACCTCCTGAATTTGTTGAAATTACCGGTGTTCTTGCAGCCATTGCTTCTAATGCTGCCAAACCAAAACTTTCAGTTTCTGAGGGTAATAAAAACAAATCTGAATAACATAAAAGTTTATTTACTTCGTTGCTATTTCCTAAAAATAGAATTTTATCTATAATTCCTAATTCTTTTGCTAAATTTTCAATAATTTCTCTATCTGGACCTTCACCAACCAACAACAATTTTGAAGGAATTTCTTGTTGAATTTTATAGAATATTTTTATAACATCTTTTGCTCTTTTTACAGGGCGTAAATTACTAATATGTGATATAATACGTTCATTATCACTAGCAATATTACCCCGTTGGCATTCTTCTGAATGTATTTCAGGATATTTTTCAAAATCAATAAAATTATGAATCACTTTAATATCTTTTCTAATATTAAATAAACGCAACGTATCCTTTTTTAAACTTTCAGAAACTGTTGTAACCACATCAGAATTATTAATACTGAACTCTACTGCAGTTTTATAATTTGGATGACTTCCAACTAAAGTAATATCTGTACCATGTAAAGTTGTAACCACCTTAATATCAATACCTTTCTCTTTCAACATTTGTTTAGCCATATAGGCAGCATACGCATGAGGAATGGCATAATGTACATGTAAAATTTCTAATTTATGGGCTAAAACTACTTCAACCATTTTACTTGATAAAGCCAATTCGTAGGGTTGAAATTGAAATAAAGGATACTCTTCAACAAATACTTCGTGAAAATGGATGTCATTAGAAATAAAATCTAACCTAACAGGCTGCTTATATGTTATAAAATGAACATGATTACCTTTTTTAGCTAAAGCCATTCCTAATTCAGTTGCTACTACTCCACTACCTCCAAATGTTGGATAACAAACAATTCCTATTTTCATTTAATTATTTTTTTGAACAGACGTAAATATAACTGTAATCTTACAAATAACTTAAAAAGAAGCGTTATAAATAGCTTAAAATTTAAAACCTCTTTCATAAATATTTTTGAAAGAGGTTTCTATAGTTAAAATATCAACAATAATTGATATTAATAATCTCCTAAAGTTTCTGGATTTTGGTTTAATGCAGTTTCTAATTGTGCATCATTTGGTGCTTTTCCGTGCCACGCATGTGTATGCATCATAAAATCAACACCATTACCCATCATTGTTTTTAATAAAATACATACAGGTTTTCCTTTTCCTGTTAATGATTTTGCTTCAGCTAAACCATTTTTAATACTTTCTATATCGTTTCCTTTTTCTATCTCTAAAACAATCCATCCAAAAGCTTCAAATTTAGCTTTCAAATCTCCCATTGGTAATACTTGATCTGTAGATCCATCAATTTGTTGACCATTATAATCAATAGTTGCAATATAATTATCTACATTTTTAGCTGAAGCATACATAATTGCTTCCCAATTTTGACCTTCCTGCAATTCACCATCGCCGTGTAAAGAATATACTAATTTAGTATCTCCATTTAATTTTTTAGCTTGTGCAGCACCTAATGCTACACTCATTCCTTGACCTAACGATCCTGATGCAATTCTAATACCTGGCAAACCATCGTGCGTTGTTGGATGTCCTTGTAAACGTGAGTTTAACAATCTAAATGTTGCTAATTCTGCTACCGGAAAAAATCCACTTCTTGCCAATACACTATACATAACTGGTGAAATGTGACCATTTGATAAAAAGAATACATCTTCATTTATTCCGTCCATCTTAAAATCTGTTGAATATTCCATTACATCTTGGTAAAGAACTGTTAGAAACTCATTACAGCCCAATGAGCCTCCTGGATGTCCTGAATTTACAGCATGAACCATTCTAACAATATCTCTTCGTACTTGTTGTGCAAAATCTTGCAATTGTTGTGTAGTTGACATTTTTATAATTTAAATTTAAAACGCAAAAATAGTATTTTTGATGTTGGTTTTACCAAAAAAATAAAAGAAACTTATTTGTGTGTTATTAACAATGGTTAGGTTTTTTGTTTTTTCTTTTTTGCAGCAGGAAACAACACATTATTTAAAATTAATCTGTACCCTGGCGAATTAGGAAATAAGTCTAATTCTGTTTTAGCATCTCCAACTTTATGTTGATAATCCTCTGGATCGTGACCACCATAAAACGTAAACATTCCTTTTCCTTTAGTTCCATGAATATAACGAGCTTCTTTATTTGATTTTATCTCACCCATAATTAACACGTTAGATTTTATTTCATTGCTATCAAACGAAGTTGTTTGCCCCATAAAACCTTTAATTAATTGTGTGTGGTTTTGGCACAACATTGTTGGAATTGGATCCCATTTTGCAGAATATTCTTGTAACGAAAAGTAATCAGAAGTTCGTGGAATAGTTCGCTTTGCAGTCATATCTATAGAAGAAAACTCATACTCTGTTGGATTTTTAACCAACGTAAAATCTTTAAAAGCAAAGGTTTTATTGAAATCTAATTTATTTTGATAATCAATATCAGAAGGATCTCCATCAAACATTGTTTCACAAATATCTAAACCTTCAGCAGCTAAAGCAATATCAAAACTATCCGTTGCAGAACACATTGCAAACATAAAACCACCGCCAACAACAAAATCTCTAATTTTTAATGAAACTGCTAATTTTTCTTCAGATACTTTATTATAGCCAAGCTTTTTGGCTAATTCTTCAGCAGCCTTTTTTTGTTCTATATACCAAGGTGTTGTTCTGTAGCTTCCATAAAACTTTCCAAACTGACCTGTAAAATCTTCGTGATGTAAATGCAGCCACTCATAAAGCAATAGTTTATCTCCTAAAACTTCTTCATCATAAACCACATCAAAAGGAATTTCGGCATAATTTAAAACCATTGTTACAGCATCATCCCAAGGCATTTTATCTTTTGGTGAATATACTGCAATTTTAGGAGCTTTTTCTAAATCAACAGCTTCCATATTTTTTGATGGACTGCTTATTTCTTCTAAAATTGTTGCTGCTTGTGTATCGGAAATCACCTGAAATGTAACTCCTCTAATTTTACATTCTTTTCTGGTAGCCTCATTGTCTTCTAATAAAAAAGAACCTCCTTCATAATTTAACAACCATTTTGCTTTATTTCCTTGATTTAAAGACCAATAAGTTATTCCGTAGGCTTTTAAATGATTGGTTTGTGTAACTTCATCCATAGGAATTAAAATAAATGAAGCCAATAAATTTTGAGAATAGATAATTACAAAAAACAGTATCAATTTTAGTTTTGATACTGTTTTAGATATATTTTTTAGCTTAATATTTTTATTAAAATGGCACATCATTATCATCAAAATTATCTGGTGCTCCAAAAGCATCTTCTGCTGATGGGATTTGACTTTGAGAAATAGCACTATTCATTTTTGAATGAAACTCATTTCCATAATCTTCATCTAAATTACTAAATTGTGCTAAATGACCTGTAAATTTTAAACGAATATTGTCTAAACCACCATTTCTATGTTTTGCAACAATAAACTCCGCTTGTCCTTCGCAAGGTGTCCTTTCTTCATCATCCCATTCTGTAAGGCCATAATATTCAGGACGATAAATAAAAGATACAATATCAGCATCTTGCTCAATTGCTCCAGACTCACGTAAATCTGATAGTAATGGTCTTTTACTACCACCACGGGTTTCAACGGCACGTGACAACTGCGAAAGCGCTATTACCGGAATACTTAATTCTTTAGCTAATGCTTTTAAGTTTCTTGATATAGTTGAAATTTCTTGCTCTCTATTTCCACCTCCTTTTTGTGATGACCCTGCAGTCATTAATTGCAAATAATCAATAATAATAATTTTTATACCATGTTGCGATGCTAAACGGCGGGCTTTTGCTCGTAAGTCAAAAATTGATAATGATGGTGTATCATCAATAAAAATTGGTGCTTTTGATAAATTTTTAACTTTTACGTTCAATTGTTCCCACTCATGCGGCTCTAAGTTTCCTTTTCTTAGTTTACCTGAAGAAATTCCTGTTTCACTTGAGATCATACGGGTTATCAATTGTACTGATGACATCTCTAATGAGAAAATTGCTACAGGTTCATCAAAATCTATTGCCATATTTTTTGCCATAGACATTACAAATGCTGTTTTCCCCATACCTGGACGCGCAGCTAAAATTACCAAATCAGAAGGTTGCCAGCCTGATGTTAGCTCATCCAAACGTGTAAAACCAGTGGCAATACCACTCATTCCTTGTTTGTTAGAAATTTCTTGAATTTTTTTAATTGCCTGATTAACTAAACCTTGTGCATCTTCAGACCCTTTTTTTAAGTTTCCTTGTGTAACTTCAAACAACTTAGTTTCTGCAGAGTCTAACAAATCGAAGACATCTACAGTTTCATCATAAGATTCTTCAATAATTTCTGAAGAAATTGAAATTAATTTTCGTTGAATATATTTTTGTAAAATAATACGCGCGTGGAACTCAATATGTGCAGAAGATGATACTTTTTGGGTTAAGCCAACCAAATAAAAATCTCCACCAGCTAATTCTAAATGTCCTGTTTTACGCAATTGATTAGCTACTGTTAATAAATCAGTAGGTTCAGAGTTTTGAAATAAAGTGTAAATAGCTTCATAAATAAATTGATGTGATTCTTTATAAAAAGCCTCTGGATGCAAAATATCAATGACATCATCAACACCTTTTTTATCAATCATCATAGCTCCTAACACAGCTTCTTCTAATTCAACAGCTTGTGGTGGAATTTTACCTTTTTCAAGGCTTATAACAGTAGCTTTTTTTAAAGATTTTGATGGAATAGGCTGTAAATTTTTCACTAGATTTTATTAACTTTTAACTGAATTGAACTTAATTTTACCACGCTTAATATACAAAATATTGTGCTAACTTTTGTTATAAAATATTTTCTATTTCAACAAAAGCAAAAGTAATTTTTAATAGCTGAAATACGAGTGTTTTTTTAATATTTTTTACACACATTTTGTTGAAAAGTGCGTTAATTGTTAATAACTAATTTTATACGAAACTCATTTTTAATTCAGTACTTTTGAAATATGGAACAAAAGAAAATAAGTAAAATATTGGTAATTTTATTAATTATGCAATGGGCATTTGTACAGTTAATTGCCCAATTTCCAAGCATTATTGAGCGTTTCTATTCTAAAGGATTGTATATATTTTTAAATAAAATATACCAACTTTTATTTGGTTGGATACCATTTTCAATTGGTGATGTTTTATATTTAATATTAATCATCTATCTTATTAAGAACGTGGCAATTACAATTAAAAAGAAATCATTTAACCTTAAAAATACGTTGTGGAAATCCGGCGCCATTATTTCAATAATCTTTTTTGTTTTTCATTTTAATTGGGGATTAAATTATTATAGAATACCAGTTTCAGAAAAATTAAATTTTGAAGTACAACCCTATTCAACTAATGATTTGGAACAGCTAACCGCGCAATTAATTGAAAAATTAAATGCAACACATATTTCAATTACACAAAACGACACTATTATAATTAAAAATTTAGCAAATAAAGAGGAAATTAGAGAGAAATCTTACTTGGTTTTTGATGAATTTCAACAAAATTATCCCATATTTTATCATCAAAATTTAACAATAAAAAATTCATTATTTAGCGTTCCACTTACTTATATGGGTTTTGCAGGATATCTAAATCCATTTACAAATGAAGCTCAAGCAAATTATTTAATTCCAAAAAACACGTATACCGCAACTGTTTGTCATGAATTGGCTCACCAAATTGGCATTGGACCAGAAAGCGAAGCTAATTTTATTGGTTATTTAGCAGCAATTAATTCATCCGATAAATATTTTCAATATGGCGCTTACTTAAATGCATTGCGTTATTGTTTAAATGACCTTTTTTACACACATCCTGAAAAATTTGAGGAACTAAAATCTACCTTGAACATTGGTATTTTAAAAGATTTACAAGAAAATCAAGATTTTTGGGAATCGTATCAAAATTGGTCAGAGAAATATTTTAAACTATTTTATGATAACTTTTTAAAAGCCAATAATCAAGAAGATGGAATTAAAAGCTATAGTAAAATGGTTGTATTGCTTGTAAATTATTATAAAATCAACAAGTTATAATCAATTAAAATTTACTTTTGCAGTATGAAAAAAGTGATTACAAGCACACAAAATCCGTACATAAAAGAATTAGTACAATTAAAGGATAAATCACGTGTTAGAAAAAAAACACAAACCTTTTTAATTGAAGGTTTGCGCGAAATTAATTTAGCTATAAAAGGTGGTTATACAATTGAAACAATACTTTTTGATGCTTCAATTTTTACTGAAAAATTAGTAAATCAAATTGAAAATATTTCTGGTGTAGAAGTTATTGAAATCTCTAGCGAAGTTTATAAAAAATTGGCTTTAAGAGATACAACCGAAGGAATTATAGCAGTTGCAAAAACTAAAGATTTAACTTTAAATGAGTTGCACTTATCAACAAAAAACCCATTAATTTTAGTTGTTGAAGCACCTGAAAAACCAGGAAATATTGGTGCATTATTAAGAACATCTGATGCCGCTGGAATTGATGCTGTATTAATTGCAAACCCTAAAACAGACATGTATAACCCAAACATTATTAGAAGTAGTGTTGGCTGTATTTTTACAACAACTATTGCAACTGGAACAAGCGAAGAAATTATTAGTTTTTTAAAGCAACAAAATATAAATATATATGGCGCAGCCTTAACAGCATCCGTAGAATATCAAACTATAGATTACACCCAACCAAGCGCAATTGTTGTTGGAACTGAAGCAACTGGTTTAACTAGCAAATGGTTAGAAAATACCACTAAAAATATTATAATTCCAATGCGCGGAGCAATAGATTCTATGAATGTATCTGTAAGCGCAGCCATTATAATTTTTGAAGGTGTAAGACAACGTCAACTAAAAAAATAAACAAAAAATGAGCCCTACAATAGTATTCTATATTTTAATTGGAATTATACTTTTTAAGTATTTTTTTGATACGTATTTAGATTATTTAAATGCAAAACATTTTAACGATCCAATTCCATTAGAATTAGAAGGAATTTATAATGAAGAAGAATATAAAAAATCACAAGCATATAAAAAGGAAAATCACAAATTTTCAACAATTGTAAGTGGATTTTCTGTACTAACTACTGTGCTATTTTTTATTTTTGATGGTTTTGCTTTTGTTGATACTATTGTTAGAAGTATTTCAAATAATCAAATAATTATCACGTTACTTTTTTTTGGAATAATAGTTTTTGCAAGCGATTTAATTTCTTTACCCTTTTCTTATTATAAAACTTTTGTAATTGAAGAAAAATATGGTTTTAATAAAGCTACTTTAAAAACATTTATTTTTGATAAAATTAAAGGTTGGTTAATGATGGTAATTATTGGTGGCGGAATTTTAGCTTTAATCACTTGGTTTTACCAAGCTACAACTAATAACTTTTGGTTGTTTTCTTGGGCTTTAATTGCTGTTTTTACAATTTTTATGAACTTATTTTATTCAAAATTAATTGTACCCATTTTTAATAAACAAACACCATTAGAAGCTGGTGATTTAAAAACTGCTATAGAAAATTTCTCAAAAAAAGTAGGATTTAAAATTGATAATATTTTTGTTATTGATGGCTCAAAACGTTCAACAAAAGCAAACGCTTATTTTTCAGGATTTGGCGCTCAAAAAAGAATTACTCTGTATGATACCTTAATAAATGATTTAGAAACTGATGAAATTGTGGCTGTTTTAGCGCACGAAATTGGTCATTATAAAAAGAAACACATCATTTATAACCTAGTTTTATCGTTGCTTTTAATGGGTTTAACATTATACATTTTATCATTACTAATAGGAAATTCTGTTTTATCTCAAGCATTAGGAGTTGAACAACCAAGTTTTCATATTGGATTAATAGCTTTTACTATTTTATACAGTCCAATATCAGAAATAACAGGTTTTTTTATGAATATTCTATCAAGAAAATTTGAATATCAAGCAGATAATTATGCAAAATATAATTTTAATAAAAACGCATTAATTTCTGCGTTAAAAAAACTTTCAAAAAATAGTTTAAGTAACTTAACACCTAACAGTTTGTATGTTAAGTTTCACTACTCACATCCTCCGTTATTACAACGCATTTTAAATTTAAAAAAATAGTGATTACCTATTGTTTAATTGGTTTAAAGTATTATTTTTAAAATATGTCATACAATATCAGTACAGAAGAAGAAAATAGAGAAATTGCTAGGCGTTATAAAGACCTTTTAAAAGGTGCCTACCAAACTTTTACTGATGAAGATAAAAGGGAAATTAGAAAAGCCTTTGATATAGCTGTGGAAGCACATAGCAGTCAAAGACGAAAAACTGGTGAACCTTATATCTATCATCCAATTGCTGTTGCAAAAATTGTAGCTTATGAAATTGGTTTAGATACAACTTCAATAATTTCGGCACTTTTACACGATGTTGTTGAAGATACAGATTATACTGTTGAAGATATTGAACGTTTATTTGGTGAAAATGTAGCAAAAATTGTACACGGACTTACAAAAATATCACATTTAAAGAAAGATCAAGATGCATCGGTACAGGCTGAAAATTTCAGAAAAATGCTACTTACTTTAAATGATGATGTTCGGGTTATACTAATTAAAATTGCAGACAGATTGCATAATATGCAAACTATGGATGCAATGCCAACCGACAAACAATTAAAAATTGCATCAGAAACGCTTTATATTTATGCCCCATTAGCGCATCGTTTAGGGCTTTATAACATAAAAACTGAACTTGAAAACTTAGGTTTAAAATATACCGAGCCTGAAATTTATAAAGAAATTCAAGATAAAATTAGGCAAAATAAAGATCTGCAAGATCAATATATTGAAGGTTTTTCTAGTATAATTAAAGAAGCTTTAGATAAAGAAGGTTTTGATTATTTTATAAAAGGAAGACGAAAATCCATTTATTCCATTCGTAAAAAAATGCTTTCGCAAGGGGTTTCTTACGATGAAATTTATGATAAGTTTGCTATTAGAATTATTTACAAATCAACCATAAAAAATGAAAAATTTGATGCTTGGAAAATCTATTCTATTGTAACAGATTATTTTAGACCGAATCCAAGCCGAATGCGAGATTGGATTAGTCAACCAAAATCTACAGGTTATGAATCATTACATATTACTGTAATGGGACCGCAAGGAAAATGGGTTGAAGTTCAAATTCGATCATCTAGAATGGATGAAATTGCAGAAAAAGGTTATGCGGCTCATTACAAATATAAAAACCAAAATGAACGTGAAAGTGGTTTAGATGATTGGTTGAATAAAATTAAGGAAACTTTTGAAAATCAAGATAGTAGCGCGATTGATTTTGTGGAAGACTTTAAGTTAAATTTATATGCAAAAGAAATTTTTGTATTTACTCCAAATGGTGAATTAAAAGCATTGCCAAAAAATGCAACCGCTTTAGATTTTGCATTTTCAATTCATACTCAAGTTGGAATGAATTGTCGTGGCGCAAAAATTAATGGAAAATTAAAACCCATAAGTCAAGAATTATTTAGTGGTGACCAAGTTGAAATTATTACATCAAAAAACCAAAAACCCAATGTTGGTTGGCTAGATTTTGTTGTAACTGCAAGAGCAAGAACACGCATTAAAAGTGCTTTAAAAGAAGGTCAAAAACGTACCGCTGAAGAAGGAAAAGAAATTTTAACAAGAAAACTTCGTCATTTAAAAATTACTTTAAATGAAAAAGTTGTGAATGAATTAGTTGTTTTCTTTAAGTTAAAAACAAGTTTAGATTTGTTTTACAGAATGGGTAATGGATCTATTGACAATAATGAGTTAAAAGATTTTGTTTCTCATAGAAATAATGCCTTTGTTAATTTCTTCAAAAATAGAATTAAAAGAAGCGCTCAAAATCCAGATGCTGTAGATAAAGATGAAATTGTTGACAAATATGATTCATTGGTTTTTGGAAGTGAAGAAGAACGCCTAGATTTTAAAATGTCGCAGTGTTGTAATCCAATTCCTGGTGATAAGGTTTTTGGGTTTGTAACCATAAACGATGGTATTAAAGTTCATAAAAAAGATTGCCCAAACGCTATCAGTTTACAGGCAAATTATGCATACAGAATAATTCAAGCAAAATGGATAGATTCCTCAAAACAAGAATTTAAAGCTATCTTAAAAATTCATGGAGTTGACCACGTAGGAATGGTAAACGAAATAACTCAGGTTATTTCAAAAAATATGAGTGTAAATATTTTAAGTTTAAACATTTCTGGTTTAGATGGAATTTTTGATGGTAAAATAACCGTAAGTGTCCAAAATAAAAGTCAATTACAAAAATTAAGCGATAGTATAAAAAAAATAGAAGGAATTGAAACGGTCGATAGAATTTATAAACATTAATTTATAAACAATTAAACGTTAATAAATATGCTTTTTTCTGGTTTAATTTTAAAAAATAAGAAGTAACTTTGTTGTTTAGTTCTACAACCTAAAAAGTTGAATTTATGAGTAATGACAATCAAAAAATTGTAAAAAATGTTTTTGTGAATTTTTTAGAGGCGAATAGCCATAGAAAAACACCTGAGCGTTTTGCTATTTTACAAGAAATTTATGACCTCAATCATCATTTTGATATAGAATCTTTATATATCCAAATGAAAAATAAAAACTACCGTGTTAGTAGAGCTACTTTATACAACACCATAGAGTTATTATTAGAATCGGGTTTAGTTAGAAAACATCAATTTGGGCAAAATCAAGCACATTACGAAAAATCGTATTTTGACAAACAGCACGATCACGTAATATTAACAGATACAGGTGAAGTTATTGAATTTTGTGATCCTAGAATTCAAATTATTAAAAAAACTATTGAAGAAACTTTTAATATTGAAATTCAAAATCACTCACTTTATTTCTACGGAACAAAAAAACAAAACAACTAACATATTATAAAAAACCAACATGGCTGTAAATTTATTATTAGGACTACAATGGGGAGACGAAGGTAAAGGTAAAATTGTAGATGTTCTTACCAAAAACTATGACATAATTGCTCGTTTTCAAGGTGGCCCAAATGCAGGACATACACTTATTTTTGATGGACATAAACACGTTTTGCATACCATTCCTTCAGGAATTTTTCATAAAGACGCTGTAAATGTTGTTGGAAATGGCGTTGTAATTGATCCTGTAATTTTTAAAAGAGAATTGGAAAACCTATCTCAGTTTAATTTAGATTTTAAAACAAAACTTTTAATTTCAAGAAAAGCACATTTAATTTTACCTACACACCGTTTGTTAGATGCTGCTAGTGAAACATCAAAAGGAAAAGCAAAAATTGGTTCTACACTAAAAGGAATTGGCCCTACTTATATGGACAAAACTGGTAGAAACGGAATGCGTGTTGGAGATTTAGAATTAGAAGATTGGAAAGATAAATATGCTGCTTTAACTGAAAAGCACATTAAAATGATAGAATTTTTTGATGTTGATATTCAGTATAATTTAGAAGAATTAGAAGCAGAATTTTGCGAAGCCATTAATGTATTAAAACAACTAACTTTTATTGATAGCGAAGAATATTTAAACAATGCTATTAAAAACAATAAAACAATTTTAGCAGAAGGAGCTCAAGGATCATTATTAGATATTGACTTTGGAACTTATCCATACGTAACTTCATCAAACACAACAGCCGCAGGTGCTTGTACAGGTTTAGGAGTTGCACCTAATAAAATTGGTGAAGTTTTTGGAATTTTTAAAGCATACACTACTAGAGTTGGATCTGGTCCTTTTCCAACAGAATTATTTGATGAAGCAGGTGCAACTATGTCAAAAGTTGGAAACGAATTTGGCGCAACAACTGGCCGACCAAGAAGATGCGGATGGTTAGATTTGGTAGCCTTAAAATACGCTGTTCAAGTAAATGGTGTTACTCAACTAATGATGATGAAAGGTGATGTTTTATCTGGATTTGACACATTGAAAGTTTGTACATCATATAATTATAAAGGTACAGAAGTTAATTACTTACCTTACAATATTGAAGAACATAACGTTACTCCTATTTATACTGAAGTTAAAGGTTGGAAACAAGATTTAACTGGAATGACTACTGAAGACACACTTCCAATAGAACTAAAAGATTATATTAAATTTATTGAAGATTTTGTTGAAGTTCCAATTAAAATTGTTTCTGTTGGCCCAGATAGAAAACAAACAATAATGCGATAGTATTAAAAAGCTTCAAAAAATTTGAAGCTTTTTTTTAACGTACATTTATAACTTTTAATTTAAGTTTTAATTAAATTTGGCTCTAAATATTTATAATTTGAAAAAAATTATTTTTCTTACTTTTTTCATTATTTGCTCATTAGGTTATTCTCAAACAAAGAGAATAAAAATTCTTCAAGCAGATAATACTTTGACTGATCCAAAATATCCTGGGGCAACAATTTCAATAGGTAATGTTTTTGTTGAACACGATGGTGCTACACTTCGTTGTGATAAAGCTTATATATATCAAGAAAAAAAACTGATAAAAGCTTTAGGAAATGTAATAATGAACCAAGGAGATACTGTTATACAGTACAGCAAATATGTTGATTATGATGGCAATAAAAAGTTTGCGACATCATGGGGAAAAGTTGTTTTAAAAGATCCAATGATGACTTTAGAAACAGATACTCTAAAGTTTGACAGAGAAAAACAATTACTTCATTATGTAACAGGTGGAAAAATTAAAGACACCACAAATGTTTTAACAAGTAAAATTGGCTATTATTACTTACAAACTAAAAAGTTTCAAGCATATACCAATGTTGAAGTTACAAATAAAGACAGTAAGCTAATAACCAATCAGTTAGACTATAATACATATACTGGTATTGCAGATTTAACTGGACCATCAACCATTACAAATGATAAAAATTCCATTTATACAGAAAACGGTCATCATAATTCTAAAACAAATATTTCACATTTCTTAAAAAATTCAAAGATATATTATCAGGATAGAATTATTTCGGGAGACAGTTTATACTATAATAAAAATAAGGAATTTGCCTCGGCAACTGGCAATATTAAAGTTTTAGATACTATAAACCACTCGGTGATAAAAGGTGGTTATGCTGAATATTACAAATTAAAAGATTCCGTGTACATCACCGATAAAGCTGTTGCAATATCATTAGTTGAAAAAGACTCTCTATACATTCATGGCAATAAATTAATGGTAACCGGCAAAGTGGATGAACGCATAGTACGAGCTTTTAATAAAGTGAAATTTTTTAAGGTAGATTTACAAGGAAAATGCGATTCGTTAATTACAAATGAAAAAACGGGTTTAACCAAATTATTAAAAAACCCAGTAATGTGGGCTCAAGGAAACCAAATTACTGGAGATACTATTCATTTTATTTCTAACGCTAAAACAGAACAATTGGATTCATTAAAAGTATTAAATAATGCTTTTATGATACAAAAAGATTCTGCAGGTTACAGCCAATTAAAAGGTAAAAACATGTATGGTAAATTTGAAAATAATAAGCTAAAAACCCTTGATGATGTTGGAAATAGTGAGGTTATTTATTATATGCGAGATGAGGCTCAGGTTTTAATTGGTATTGTAAAAATGCAAAGTAGTAGAAATATTTTTATTACCATGAATAACAATGAAATTGAAACCATTGATTTTAATATTAAACCTTCAGGAAATACATATCCTCCATCCAAATTTTTAGAAAAAGATAAACTTTTAAAAGGTTTTATTTGGCGTGAAACAGAACGACCAAAAAAAATGGAAGATATTTTTATTCATGATGAAGAAATTGTTCCTCCCAAAAAAACGGATAAAAAAATTATAACACAATAAACATAAAAATTGAAAGCAGATTTTTTAAAATATCAGGCGCAAACAAGCCCAAGTCCTTTAGCTCTTGAAATTGCAGAAGCCAAAGGAAGTTATGTTTATGATACAACAGGAAATAGATATTTAGATTTTATTGCAGGAGTTTCAGCAAATACGTTGGGGCATAATCATCCAAAAATTTCTGAAGCAATTAAAAATCAAGTAGATAAGTACACGCATGTGATGGTTTATGGAGAGTTTATTCAAAAACCACAATTAGATTTATGTAAATTCTTAGCCGAAAAATTACCACAAAACCTTAATACTACCTATTTAACAAATTCTGGAACTGAGGCTACAGAAGGCGCTTTAAAATTGGCAAAAAGATTTACTGGACGCAGCGAAATTATTGCTGCAAAAAATGCGTATCACGGTAATACACAAGGATCTATGAGCGTTTGTGGTGCCGAAGAACAAAATAGCGCATTTAGACCTTTAATTCCCGGTATTAAATTTATTGAATTTAATAATTTATCAGAAATATCAAAAATCACCTCAAAAACAGCTGCTGTAATTTTTGAAACTATTCAAGGTGGAGCCGGATTTATTGAGCCTGAAAACGATTATTTTAAAATTATTAAACAAAAGTGTGAGGAAGTTGGAACTTTGTTAATTTTAGATGAAATTCAATCTGGAATTGGAAGAACAGGTAAATTATTTGGCTTTGAAAACTACAATGTTATTCCAGATATTATTGTTACAGGTAAAGGTTTAGGTGGTGGAATGCCAATTGGTGCTTTTATTTCTTCTAATACAATTATGAGTTGCTTAAAACAACAACCAAAATTAGGCCACATTACTACTTTTGGAGGTCATCCTGTTATTGCAGCAGCTGCACTTGCTACTTTACAAGAATTATTTAATGCTGATGTTTTACAGCAAATTGAATATAAAGAATCTTTATTTAAAAAATTACTAGTACATCCATTAATTTCTGAAATTAGAGGAAAAGGGTTAATGCTAGCCATAATAGTTGAAACAAGTGAAATTGCATCTAAAGTTATTTTAAAATGTTTAGATAAAGGATTGTTATTATATTGGCTATTATTTGAAACAAAAGCAATAAGAATCTCTCCTCCTCTTACTATTTCAGATGATGAAATTTATATTGGTTGTAATATTTTAATTGAAACTTTAAATGAAATTTTTGAAGATATTCAAAAAGATTACTAATACTGTGTCAGTAATAAATTCCTTAATTGCAGACTTTTAGTTAAAATAATGTTAATTTAGTACTATGTTATACACAATAGCGTAACAATAATGTTTTATGGTCGTCATTTAAGTAAACAAAAACATTTAAAACTACTTATTATGAAAACTTTAGAACAAAACTTACCACAACAAAATACTAAAAAAGTACATTTAGTAAATTTTTCAAACACTAAAAGATTACAATGGGATAGATACAGACGTTATGGATTATATGCTTCTTAAAATTAATTTCTTAAAAATATAAAAACCTGTTTAGATGTATACAGGTTTTTTTATGCGCAAAATTATTGAGCATATTTATTTATCAGTCTAACTAATAAATCATTTAAAGTTTCAACATCATATGCTCCAACACTAGCTTCTAAATGATCATTACCAATACCACTGTGATTGGTAATAAAAACATATGTTCCGTTAGTAGAAACTGAAAAAAAACGCATTAAAAATTCTGTTTCTTTATCAATTCCACTGGCCGTTACAGGAATAAGTTTTATACCTTTTTGTGATGCTTTTTTAATTAAATTTTGAAGTGTATTAATTATCTGATTAGTATAATGTGGCGGTGCATCTAACAAAAGAAAGGCAATTCTTGTTTTTGAATTATCGGACCATTGCAAATTATTTACGGCTGCATTTAACGCTGTATCAACCGCTTCAGGAAAATCACCTCCTCCATCTGCACTTTGTTGATTTATAAAATTAAGTGTTGAAGAAATATCATTTGTAAAATTGGAATGTTTTACTACATACGCATCACCTTCGTCTCTATAAAAAACGGTCGATGTAAAAATATCTAAAGTTGAATTTTCATTTTTTACTCTTTGAATAACGCTTTTTAAATCGTCTTTTAAAAATTCTAACTCATCTCCCATAGATCCTGTGGCATCAACAATAAAACTTAATTCAACTTTATTTGAAGTATTTTGTATTGAATTTAATTCTATAGAAATGATACCATCTTCAAAACATTTTACAGGAGTGTCAACTTGTTGATTATTTATAAATAGAGAATAATCGGCAACATCAATTGTTGTTTCTTTATCAAAAAGTCCAATCCATAACTCTGCAATTCCAAAATTATCTGTTTTAGTTTCCCATATTACATCTTGATTTTTTTTAATTGCAACAGTAACATTTACAGCTGGGTTGCTATTTTGTTTAACCTGAACAGAAACTCTATTATTGGTATAAAAACTCCAATAGGCTGATTTATCTGAATACGATTGTCCATTTAAAAGGTTGTTCCAAAAATCCCAATTTGCTAAATCATTCCACTCTCCTGCAGTTATTAAACCGGCTTGTTCTTGTTGCCCTCCTTCTGGATATTCTCCACTGCTTGAACTAAAATCATCGGTCATTAAATAATCATCACTAGTTGAAATATCATTATTACAACTTACAATTAAAAGTGCAGTTACTATAAATACAAGAGTACGGATTTTTTTCATTTTAATTTTTTTTAGCATTCATTTAACATTTTTGTAAAATCTCAGCTTATTCAAATGAATAAGCATAGAGATTTTACATTAAACTTTTTAAATTGTGGTAAAAAGCTTTAACCTATTTATATCTATTACGTTGTAAAGTTTTAAAACGCTACAAAAAATATCAATTATTTTTTTGTAAACTAAAAATATAACGCAAATGTATTCCTGCTCCAATAACATCCATTTTTTGTTGCGAAATTGGTGCTAAATAATACTTTAAATAAGGCTCAACAATGATAGATTGATTGTTTTTTGTTGGAATATTAATTCCTAATGAAGCATTAATAATATTCGCAAAATTGAATGCTTTTGAAGTATTTGGTGTTAAAATAGTTTTATCAACATAATATAATTCATATTTAACAATATTATTTCCTGAAGCATCTTTGGTTCTTGTTTGTGTACTGGTGTTCAGTTTGTATTTTGATTCTATATTTTCATTAAAACTAGAGGTTGATGAAAATCCTAATGATACAAAAACAGCTTTATTATCAATTGAAAAATTATATTTAATATTTATTGGAATTTCAATTCCTTCAAGCGTTGCGCTTTTATCAACTAATTGACTTGAATTTGAAAAACTTACGGCATCTTTTAAATAATTTGAAGGTTGATTTAAATCAAATTTTTGATTAGAATATAAAATTCCTGCTGAAATATCTATTGTACTAGAAATTGGATAATCTATTGAAAAACCACTCACCAAACCTATTGTTGAATTTTCATTTTCTGATGTATAATTAATTATTGGAGCAAAATCAACTCCAATTTTAAGATGCTTATTTGTTTCCTTTTCAATTTCATCAGTTTTAGGCTTATTGAGAGCGTCAAGGGTTGCAATAAAATCTTTTTTTGTAGTTATAGAATCCTTTTTAACTTCAGCTAGTTTAATTTTATTAGTGTTTAAAGAATCATTTAAAGCTAAATAAACTACGTTATTTAAACTATCTTTTTGCAAAATTTCATTCGCAAAAGTTTTATTGGATCGCTTTTCTAAAATTTGTTTATTTAGCGTTATTTCATTCTTTTTTATAAACTTATTTATTGTATTATTTTGGTTTAAAATCTTTTTTTGCTGAACATTAAATACAGTATCTGAACTTTTTTGTTGCTGGTTAACTTTATTTAAAGTGTCTTTAAAACTTGAAGTGATAAGGATTTCATTTTTAAATTTTAAACTATCTTTTTTTAATGAATCATTTTTACTTTCAAAAATAATTTTTGGTGTTGAAGAATTTTCAAAATTTGTTGTTTTGTTAAAAAATAACACAAATCCACCGGCTAATAATGAAAAAACAAAAATTGCAGCAACACGCCATAAAAATAAAACTCTTTTTTTCTTTTTATTTTTTTTAGCAAGTAGCATTTTCCAATGCTCAGGATTGTATGGTAAGTTTTGATTTTCAAAAGTTACCTTTATTTTTTTGCTTAATATTTTATCAAAATCTTTATTCATTAATTTTAAAAGTTTTTATGAATTAAAACTCTTAACTTCGCTTTGGCTCTTGTTAAAAAAACTCTAGATGAACTTTCTGCTATAGATAATTGTAATGCTATTTCTTGATGATTATATCCTTGAATTTCAAATAAATTAAAAACAATTCTATGTAATTCAGGTAGTTGATCTAGTAATTTTAAAATATCTTCAACTTTTAAATTGTCAATTGCATTTGCAGCATCTGTTTCCAAATAAATAACCTCGTCAATATCAAGATGATTATTGTGTTTAAAATTCTTTCTATAATAATCAATTGCTGTATTAATTAAAATTTTTCTTAACCAAGCTTCAAAAGGTAAATCTTTATTATATTGTTTTTTTTGAATTGATGTAAAAACTTTTAAAAAGCTATCATTTAAAATACTAACTGCTTCATCATCAGAATAAGAATATAACCTGCAAATAGTCAAAGCATATCCATAAAAATGCTGATAAAGCTTTTCTTGGTATAATACATTTCCTTTTTCACACTCAATTAAGAGTTTTTCAATAAGGATGTCTTTACTTATTTTTGGTTTCAAATTAGTTCAATTCCTAATGAATTTACACTTCGCTTTTTTACACTTAAATTTTTATATTAGGAATATTAGATGTATTGTAAGTATTAAATATGTTAAAACTACAACTGCTACTGTAGGTAACATCACCCAATAATTCTTTTAAGTTTATAATAATAGTTTCTGTAATATAAGCTTCACAGCTATCATTATTACCACTATGAACTAAAAGAAAATTCATATTGCAAGGTTCATTTGTATAAACAATACCATCCCAAATAATTTCAAAATTATGTGTTTTACATCCTCCGCTATACGACACAGATAATTCAATAAAATCGCCATTTTTTTTACCATTATTTATTTTAATAAAATTTCCTTCTGATACGTTATTAATTCTATTATTATCAATATTATCAAAAAGTGATTTGTTAATGCGTAATATCACATTTGAGCTTGATGTATTATTCAAAAAATCATTGTACACAGCCGTATCGTCAGCATTACTACAAGATGTAATTATAAATAAAATGCAAAAAACTAATGAAAATTTATATTTCATAGTATTCATTATAAATATTGGTTTAAGTGAAAAGCAAAGTTAAGTTAATTCTATAAAAATTATACTTTTATAGTTAATAAACCAGTGTTAGCATCTGTTTCAGAAAGATAGTTTTCTACTTCTAAATTTTCAATATAATAATTTGTATAGCATTCAGTTTCAACTTTTTTAATATCAAAAGTTATTTTAACATTTATGTCGTCTTCATTTATATTATCTTCAACTTTAATGAAAATAACATTTGAACTAGAATAAGTATACGGAATAAATCGAATAATATTATAATCATTTTCATATATAAAATCAGATGTTACAGTTTCCCCTTCAGCATTAACAACCTCAATATCTGTATATTGATACTCACCTGATGTAAATATATTTTCACCAGTATCACTATCAACTAGTTCAACATATGTTATTGGAGGACCTGTAGAATAAAGGTCGCAATCAGAATCATTACAACTATTGAAAGTTGCTAAAATTACAAATAATAATAAGTATTTTCTCATGGTTTAAATTCTTTTAAAGATTTATAGTTTTTAAAATAGTATCTAATAGTCTTTACGGTAAAAAAATTTAAAACGCTACAGTTATTATTTATTTTTTATAGATTCATCTAATAAATTTCTAATTTTACTGCTATTCCAATTTGCAGCACCTGTTTTATTAACAAGAACAATTCCTTTTGAATTAATTATGTAAGTAGCTGGAATACTATTAGTTTCAGTAAATAATTGCGGCGGATTACTTAAGGAATTGTATACTGGTAAATTGTAATCGTTTTTAACAAAGTAAGAATTTACAGTTTCCCAATTTTCGTTTGTTACAAATACAAATGATACTTTATTTTTGTAAGTATCATATAATTCTTGAATTATTGGCATTTCGGCTCTACAAGGAGGACACCAAGTTGCCCAAAAATTCACAAAAACAACTTCATCTTTAAGTTCATCAAAGTTTATACTTTTAGTATTTAATCCTTTTAATTGCCATTGATAATTGTCTATAACTTTTTCTTTTGATGTATTAATTGAAGGTGAAAATGCAATTTGACGCATAAACCATTCTCTTGTAGGTGGGTAAATTATTATTGCCAAAGCGATAATAAAAATAGCATTTGAAATATTATTTTTTGAAAGTATTTTTTTCATTAAAGTTGTTTTAGTTATAAGTAGTATATTATTTCTTAACATTACAATATTAATGCATATTTTTTAAATTTATGTAACAAAAAAAGCCTTCGAATAGTTTCGAAGGCTTTAATAATATTCTTTTAAATTGTTTTTTATCCTAAAATTTCAGCAACTTTAGCGCCAATTTTTGCAGGAGAATCTACAACATGAATTCCGTTTTCTTTTAAAATAGCCATTTTTGCTTGAGCTGTATCATCCGCACCACCAACAATTGCTCCGGCATGTCCCATAGTTCTACCTTTCGGCGCTGTTTGTCCGGCAATAAAACCAACTACTGGTTTTTTATTTCCTGTTGCTTTTACCCAGCGTGCAGCCTCAGCTTCTAATTGACCGCCAATTTCACCAATCATTACAATACAATCTGTTTCATCATCATTCATCAATAATTCAACAGCATCTTTTGTTGTAGTACCAATAATTGGATCTCCTCCAATTCCAATTGCGGTTGTAATACCATATCCTTTTTTCACAACTTGATCCGCAGCTTCATAAGTTAAAGTTCCGGATTTAGAAACTATTCCAACATTTCCTTTTTTAAATATGAATCCTGGCATAATTCCAACTTTAGCTTCTTCTGGTGTAATAACTCCAGGGCAATTTGGACCAACTAATCTACAATCTTTATCAGCAATATACGCTTTTACTTTTACCATATCTGCAACCGGAATACCTTCTGTAATACAAATAATAACTTTTATTCCTGCTGCAGCGGCTTCCATAATTGCATCGGCAGCAAAAGCAGGTGGAACAAATATTATTGTAGTATCTGCAGCAACTTTATCAACAGCATCTTGAACAGTATTAAAAACTGGTTTATTTAAATGGGTTTGACCACCTTTACCTGGAGTTACGCCTCCAACCACATTTGTACCATATTCAATCATTTGAGTAGCATGAAAAGTACCTTCACTACCTGTAAAACCTTGAACTATAATATTCGAATTTTTATTAACTAATACGCTCATTGAACTGTGTTTTAAAATTAAGTTTATTAAACTATTTACAAATGTAAAATATTATATGCTTTTATGATAAAATATTTACCTTTTTTGATTTTTTAATAATTGTTTTATTTCTGCAATTTCTTTTAATTTTTTTCGAGACTCTTCAATTGGTGTTCCAAAATAAGTTTTCCCACCAACAATTGATTTTGTTACTCCGGTTTGTCCTAAAACTATAGCTCCTTTTCCAATAGTAATTCCACTATTTGTTCCAACTTGTCCCCATAAAATAACATCATCTTCAATAATAACACAACCTGCCACTCCTGTTTGTGAAGCAATTAAACAATTTTCGCCAATAATGGTGTCATGACCAATTTGTACTTGATTGTCAATTTTTGTACCTTTTTTTATTGTGGTATTTGCTGTTACACCTCTATCAATTGTACATAAAGCACCAATATCTACGTTATCTTCAACAATAACACTTCCGCTAGATAATAGTTTATCGTAACCTTCAGGCCTTTTTTTATAATAAAATGCATCTGCACCTAAAATAGTACCTGAATGAATGGTAACATTATTACCAATTTTGCAATTATCATAAATTGTTACGTTAGCATGTATTAAACAATTATTTCCAATTTCTACATTATTACCTATAAAAGAGTTTGGTTGAATTATAGTATTTTCACCAATTACTGCTGTTTCGGAAATTGAATTATTTGAACTTTTAAATGAATTGAAGTATTTAGATAACTTATTAAAATCTGTAAAAGGATCGTTAGAAATTAATAATGCCTTTCCAATAGGGCATTTTACATTTTTATTAATTAGAATTACTGTAGCTCTAGATTGTAATGCTTTGTCATAATATTTTGGGTGGTCTACAAATACTATATCTCCCTCTTCTACAACATGAATTTCATTAAAACCAGTTATAGGAAAACTTTCAGGTCCTACAAATGTTACATTTAATAGTTCTGCAATCTCTTGCAAACTATATTTACGAGGAAGTTTCATACAATTATTCTTTAACTCTTTCTAAATAAGCACCTTTTGCTGTGTCAATTTTAACTTTATCTCCTTCATTAATAAACAAAGGTACGTTAATTAATGCTCCAGTTTCAACTGTTGCTGGTTTTGTTGCATTTGTTGCAGTGTTTCCTTTAACACCTGGCTCAGTATGTGTAATTTCTAAAACAACACTAGCCGGCATATCAACTGATAAAGGCATGTTGTCTTCAGTATTAAAAATAACTGTTACAATTTCTCCTTCTTTTAAAAGATCAGGAGTATCAAGCGTTTCTTTACCAAGCGTAATTTGGTTATAATCATCTGTATTCATAAAGTGAAACACATCACCTTCTGGATATAAAAATTGATATTTTCTTGTTTCTACCCTAATATCTTCAATTTTTCTACCTGCCGGAAATGTATTTTCTAATACTTTTCCTGATGATAAACTTTTTAATTTTGTTCTTACAAAAGCAGGACCTTTTCCTGGTTTTACGTGTAAAAATTCTACTACTTTAAAAATATCATTATTATATCTTAAACATAATCCATTTCTAATATCTGATGTTGTTGCCATATTTTATATATTATCTTTATTTTTAACTACCTGTGTAACCTTTCATAATTCCTCGCTGAGAGTTTTTTATGAATAATATTATTTGATCTCTTTCTTTGGTTGCTTCCATTTCAGCTTCAATTATTTCTAAAGCTTGTGTATTATTGTATGTTTTTTGGTAAAGAATACGATATATATCCTGTATTTCTCTAATTTTTTCAGTTGAAAATCCTCTTCTTCGTAATCCAATTGAGTTTATACCAATGTATGATAATGGTTCTTTTCCTGCTTTTGCAAACGGAGGAACATCTTTTCGAACCAAAGATCCTCCAGATACCATTGCATGTTCTCCAATATGTATAAATTGATGTACAGCAACCAACCCACTTAATATAGCATAATCACCCACGGTTACGTGACCAGCAATTACTGAACCGTTTGCCAAAATACAGTTATCTCCAATCACGCAATCATGCGCTATATGAGATGTTGCCATAATTAAACAATTATCACCAATTTGAGTTTTGCCTAATGCTTTGGTTCCTCTATTAACAGTTACACATTCTCTTATAGTAGTATTGTCTCCAATAATTGCTAAAGAATCTTCTCCATCAAATTTTAAATCTTGTGGAATTGCGGAAATTACTGCTCCAGGAAAAATTCTACAATTTTTTCCTATTCTTGCTCCTTCCATAATGGTTACATTTGAACCTATCCAAGTTCCTGAACCAATAATTACGTTATTGTGAATTGTTGTAAATGGTTCTACTACCACATTGGTTGCAATTTTTGCTCCTGGATGTATATATGCTAAAGGTTGATTCATTATTCTGTTGGTTTTTTTGCAATTTGAGCCATTAATTCTGCTTCGGCAACAAGTTTACCATTTGCATAAGCACATGCTTGCATGTGGCAAATTCCTCTTCTTATAGGTGTTATAAGTTCTGCTTTAAAAATTAAAGTATCACCTGGTAATACTTTTTGTTTAAATTTAACTTTATCCATTTTCATGAAATACGTTAAATAATTTTCAGGATCTGGCACTGAACTCAATACTAAAATACCACCACATTGCGCCATTGCTTCAACTTGTAAAACTCCTGGCATTACTGGTGCATCTGGAAAATGTCCAACAAAAAACGACTCATTCATTGTCACATTCTTCATACCAACCACATGATTTTCTGAAAGTTCTATAATTCTATCTATCAATAAAAAAGGTGGTCTGTGTGGTAAAATACTCATAATTTTATGAATATCCATTAACGGCGGTAAATTTAAATCGAACGAAGGAACGTTATTACGTTTTTCTTGTTTTATAATTTTTTGCAGTTTTTTGGCAAAAATAGTATTTACCAAATGTCCTGGTTTATTTGCAATAACTTTACCTCTAATTCTTGTTCCAACTAACGCTAAATCTCCAATTACATCAAGTAATTTATGACGAGCTGCTTCATTGGCCCAACGCAATGTTAAGTTATCTAAAATTCCATTAGGTTTAACTGTTAAAGTTTCTTTACCAAATGCTGTTTTTAGTTTTGACATTGTTTCGTTTGATATTTCTTTATCAACATAAACAATTGCATTATTTAAATCACCTCCTTTTATTAAATTATTATCTAATAACATTTCTAATTCATGAAGAAAACTAAATGTTCTAGCATCTGCAATTTCATCTTTAAAATCAGAAAGTCTTTCAAGTGTTGCATTTTGAGTTCCTAAAACTTTTGTCCCAAAATCAACCATTGTAGTAATTTGATATTCAGAACTTGGCATTAATATAATTTCGCTGCCAGTTTCTTCATCTTTATATGTAATTACCTCTTTAACAATATATTCTTCTCTTTCACAGTCTTGTTCTTCAATTCCAGCTTTTTCTAAAGCAGCAATAAAATGTTTAGATGAACCATCCATTATTGGAGGTTCTGGTGCATTTAATTCAATAATAATATTATCTATATCTAAAGCAACTACTGCAGCAAGTACATGTTCTGATGTATTTACAAAAACACCTCTTTTTTCAAGATTTGTACCTCTTTGTGTGTTTATAACATATTCTGCACTGGCTTCAATAATAGGTTCACCTTCTAAATCAATTCTAACAAAAGCATAGCCGTGATTTATTGGTGCAGGTTTAAATGTCATTGTAACTTTATTACCTGTGTGCAAACCAACACCAGATAGCGTTACTTCGTTTTTGATTGTTTTTTGTTTTTTACACATTATTCTTCTTCTTTTAAAGCTTTAACTTCTTTTTCAATGGAATACAATGTTGCTGCCATTTGTGGTAATTTTTTGAAATATACATATGATTTATTAAAATCACTGTAACCTATTGCGGGTGTGCCTTGAATAACATCATTATCGGCAATATTTCTTGCAATACCACTTTGGGCTTGTATTTGTACGTTATTTCCAATTGTAATGTGACCAACAATACCAACTTGTCCACCAATTTTACAATTTTCTCCAATTTTTGTTGAGCCTGCAATACCTGTTTGAGCAGCAATAACTGTATTGATACCAATTTCAACGTTATGTGCAACTTGAATTTGGTTATCTAATTTAACGCCTTTTCTAATAATTGTAGAACCTAAAGTTGCTCGATCAATGGTAGTAGCTGCACCAATATCTACATTATCTTCAATAACAACATTACCAATTTGTGGAATTTTACTGTAATGCCCTTCAGCATTAGGTGCAAATCCAAAGCCATCAGCACCAATTATTGCTCCTGAATGAATGGAACAATTATTACCAATAATGGTTTCAGAATAAATTTTACCACCAGCAAATATGGTTGTGTTTGAACCTATTTCAACATTATCACCAATATAAACATTTGGATAAATTTTTACATTATCTCCAATTTTTACATTATTACCTATGTAAGAAAAAGCTCCTAAATATAAATTTTTTCCTATTATAGCGGTTTCACTTATAACTGTTGGTTGCTCTATACCTTGTTTATTAAGTTTTACCTGGTTATAAAATTCTAATAATTTAGAAAATGCTTTATAAGCATCATCAACCTTAATTAAGGTTGTGGTTATTTCTTTTTCTGGTACAAAATCTTTATTTACAATGGCAATTGATGCCTTTGTAGCATAAATAAAATTTTTGTATTTTGGATTGGATAGAAAGGTTAACGAACCTTCTTCTCCTTCTTCTATTTTAGATAGTTTAAAAACTTCTACATTTTCATTTCCGACAATTTCACCTTCTAAAATTTCTGCTATTTGATTTGCTGTAAATTTCATCACGACAAAAGTAAAAAAAAAGTTGAACTATACCTATTTCTTTGGATAGCAGAAATAGTACTTATAAACAGGTTTAGATAATGCTTGAATATTCAAGTGGTCTGATGCTTCTGTAATATCTTTTATCTTGCCATTTTTATATAAAATTTGGATATTATTTTTAGTTGAATCGTATGCTTGGTTAAAAATTTCGCCTGAATACACAAAATAATCAACTTCGTTATCACTTAAATTTAAACTGGTTTTTACTTTATTTTTAACTTTATTTATTTGTGTTAAACTTAATGGTTGACTTTGTAATTTAACTTTTGGTAACTTTCTATTTATTAAATTTTCTGATAATGTTGATAAAATAAAATCGTCATTAGAAATCCACTCTTTTATGGATGAAAACACATCATAATCATCTAATCTTGAAAAGGTTTTTAAAGTTTCATTGGTAAAATTATCTTCATTAATTTGATTTTTTAAAAAGTACTTAAAAGCTTTGCTAGCGGGTAATTCAACACCTTTTAAGGTTAATTCGTTAGCTCTAACTAACACTTTTTCCATTAATTTTTCTGCTCCTAAACCTGCTTTATGCAAATACGCTTGCCAATACATTAATCGGCGTGCTACAATAAATTTTTCTACAGAATAAATTCCTTTTTCTTCTACCATTAATGTATCATCTTTTACATTTAACATGGTTAAAATTCTTTCTGAATTTATATTTCCTTCAGCAACACCTGTATAAAAGCTATCTCTTTTCAAATAATCAAGCCTATCCATATCTAATTGACTAGCAATTAATTGATGTAAGAATTTTCTATGATATTCATCTTTAAAAATGGTAATCGCTAAAGCTAACTTACCTTTAAATTCTTCGTTTAAAGCTACCATAAATTTTAATGAAATACTTTCGTGTGTAACACCTGTTACAATGCTTTTTTCTAAAGCGTGAGAAAATGGTCCGTGACCAATATCGTGCAATAAAATAGCAATGTATACTGCATTTTCTTCATCTAAAGAAATTTCAACACCTTTAAAGCGTAAAATTCTAATGGCGTTTTGCATTAAATACATACTACCAATTGCGTGGTGAAATCTGGTATGGTGCGCTCCTGGATATACCAAATAAGATAATCCCATTTGCGAAACTCTTCTTAAACGTTGAAAATAAGGATGTTCTATTAAATCGTAAATTAAAGCATTAGGAATAGTAATAAATCCGTAAATTGGATCGTTTAATATTTTTAGTTTGTTGGTTTGTTTTTCTATCAAAATCAATGTTTAAATAATATACAAATATAGTAATATGGGCGCAATAAAAATTTTATGGGTAGATGATGAAATAGATTTATTAAAACCTCACATTCTCTTTTTAGAAAAAAAGGGCTATAATGTTACTAAATGCAACAATGGTGCAGATGCTATTGATTTATGCGAAACCGATGGTTTTGATATTGTTTTTTTAGATGAAAATATGCCCGGATTAAGTGGTTTAGAAACGCTTTCTAAAATTAAAAATAAGCATCAAAATCTTCCTATTGTTATGATTACAAAAAGTGAGGAAGAATATATAATGGAAGATGCTATAGGTAGTAAAATTGCCGATTATTTAATTAAACCCGTAAACCCAAATCAAATACTTTTAAGTTTAAAAAAAAACTTAGATCATTCTAGATTAATTTCACAAAAAACGACGTTAAATTATCAACAAGAGTTTAGAAAAATTTCTATGGATTTAATGATGGTTAATTCAATAGACGAATGGGTTGAAATTTATAAAAATCTAATTTACTGGGAATTAGAATTGGAAAATATTTCAGATACTGGAATGGTTGAAATATTAGAAAGTCAAAAAAAAGAAGCTAATTCACTTTTTTTTAAGTTTATAAAATCTAATTATCAAGACTGGTTACAGGATGATGATGCTCCAATTTTATCACACACTTTATTTAAAAAAATAATTTTACCAGAAGTTTTAAATTCAAAAGGAACATTATTGGTCGTGATTGATAATTTAAGATATGATCAGTTTAGAATATTGGAACTTACCATTAATAACTATTATAAAAAACAAGAAGAAAAATCTTATTTCAGTATTTTACCAACAGCAACACAATATGCCAGAAATGCTATATTTTCTGGTTTAATGCCGCTTGAAATGGAAAAGAAGCATCCAAATTATTGGAAAAATGATACGGATGAAGGTGGTAAAAATTTATTTGAAGAAGAATTTTTATTCGAACAATTAAAAAGATTGCGACAAAATTTAAAAGTAGGATTTCATAAAATTACCAATATAAAAAATGGTAAACAACTAGCTGAAAACTTTAACGCAACTAAAGAAAATGATTTAACGGTTATTGTCTATAATTTTGTTGATATGCTTTCACACTCTAAAACTGAAATGGAAGTTATAAAAGAATTAGCAAGTGATGACAAGGCGTACCGATCGCTTACAAATAGCTGGTTTATAAATTCTCCTTTATTAGAAATTATACAAAAAGCCCAAAAATTAGGTTTAAAACTTATAATTACTACCGATCACGGAACCATAAATTCTAAAGTACCTACAAAAGTAATTGGCGATAAAAATATCAGTTCTAATTTACGTTACAAAACAGGACGTAGTCTTACGTATGAAGATAAAGAGGTTTTTGCAGTAAAAAATCCAAAGGATATTATGCTGCCAACACTTCATATTAGTAGTTCCTTTATTTTTGCAAAAGAAGATTACTTTTTTGCGTACCCAAATAATTACAATCATTTTGTTCAATATTATAAAAACACCTATCAACACGGAGGTATTTCTTTAGAAGAAATGATAATTCCTTGTGCTATTTTTGAACCAAAATAGTTTAATAACTTATACCATAATTAATTTAACATTATTTAATACTTACTATATTTGTGCTTAATTAATTTATAGTTACATATAATGATTTTAAATTATACATTATCAGATTTATCTGAAATTGCAAATGAAGTGATAAAAAACGCAGCTAACAAAGTATTGCTTTTTTATGGCGAAATGGGTGTTGGAAAAACAACACTTATTAAAGAAATTGTAAAACAATTAGGCGTAAATGATAACGTTAGCTCCCCTACTTTTTCTTTAGTAAACGAATATCATACTACAACTGGAGAAAAAATTTATCATTTCGACTTTTATAGAATTAATAAAGAAGATGAAGCCTTAGATATGGGCGTTGAAGAATATTTTTATAGTAATAACTGGTGTTTAGTAGAATGGCCAAATAAAGTTGAAAATTTAGTACCTTTAAATGCTGTAAGTATTACAATTACATCAAATAAAAATCAACTACGAACTATTACACTAAAAAATAATGGGTAAACAAATTTCTTCTCCGTTCAGTAAATTCGAATTAATTCCACAAGAAGAGTGTTTAGAAATTGCTAAACACAAAGGTTCACTTGTTATTGGAATACCAAAAGAAACGCATTATCAAGAAAAAAGAGTTTGTTTGACACCCGATGCAGTTGCGGCACTAACTGCACAAGGACATAAATTTGTTATTGAAACGGGCGCAGGAGATGGCGCTAAATTTTCAGATAAAGAATATTCTGAAGCTGGTGCAAAAATATCATACGATGTTAAAGAAGCCTTTGGTTGCCATATTATTTTAAAAGTTGAACCACCATCTTTAGATGAAATTCAATATATTAATCCGCAAAGTATTTTATTTTCAGCTTTGCAATTAAAAACGCAAACAAAAAAATATTTTGAAGCTTTGGCAAGTAAAAGAATTACAGCCATTGCGTTTGATTATATTAGAGATGAACATGGTGTTTATTCGGTTGTAAAATCATTAAGTGAAATTGCAGGAACTGCTTCCATATTAATTGCCGGAGAAATAATGAGCAATGATAATGGTGGAAATGGTTTGCTACTTGGTAATATTGGAGGTGTTCCGCCTTGTGAAGTTGTAATTTTAGGAGCAGGAACAGTAGCTGAGTTTGCGGCAAGATCTGCCATTGGTTTAGGAGCAAGTGTTAAAGTTTTTGACAATTCAATCACCAAGTTAAGAGCACTTCAACATAATTTAGGTCAGTTAATTTATACTTCAACAATACAACCCAAAACACTTCAAAAAGCTTTAATGCGTTGCGATGTTGTAATTGGAGCAGCACGTGGCGATGCTCGTTCGCCAGTTTTAGTTACTGAAACCATGGTTGAACAAATGAAAGAAGGTGCTGTAGTAGTTGATGTTAGCATAGATAGAGGCGGTTGTATTGAAACTTCTGAAGTTACAACACATAAAAATCCAACCTTTATAAAACACGGAGTAATACATTATTGCGTACCTAATATTCCGTCTCGATATTCCAGAACTGCCTCAGTATCAATTAGTAATATTTTCACTCCTTATTTAATGAATATTGCTGAAGAAGGAGGTTTTGAAAATGCCTCTCGCATAAATAAAAGTTTACAAAGAGGCATGTATTTTTATCACGGAATTTTAACAAACAAAACAGTTGCTGATTGGTTTAATTTACCTTTTAGAGATATAAATTTATTATTTTTGTAGCATGACATTTAAGCAACGATTACCATTTTTTTTAGGTGGGTTAACAGTAGGAATTATTATTGTAGTGTTTTTTTTAGGAAAAAAGAATACCACTTTTGATTACGGTCCTAATGCCAGATTACTTAAAAATATTCGATTGAAAGAACGCATTTTTTCTAATGAAGCTTTATCAACACTAAAAACTTTTGAAATTGATACAGCCACTATCTCTCAAATATTAAAAGATGGTGATGCGGATATGTGGAACAAAGTTAAATTAGACACTTGCATTCAATATTCAATTACTGGAAATAATGAATTAAAACATATTTCAATTATTGTAAAAAACTGTGATTCAGTAGCTTTTATTGAAAAAATTACTATTCAGAAATAATTTTAGAATAATAATTTGTTTTTATTTTCTTAATACTTTTTATTGATTTTTCCAGCCAATCGAGGTATTTTTCTGCTTTTTCTTGTTCAGTCAATTGCCATTGTACTTTTGATTGCTTCAAACGCTCAGTTACGTTTTGAAGAATGATTGCAGCAGCAACAGATATATTTAAACTCTCTGTAAATCCAACCATAGGTATTTGCAAATATCCATCAGCATTATCTAAAACATTATGTGATAATCCCGCTTTTTCAACTCCAAAAAAGAACGCCGATTTTTGTGTAATATCAAAATCTTGTAAAACACAAGAATTGTTGTGTGGTGTAGTTGCAATTATTTTATAACCTTTTGCTTTTAAATTATCAATACATTTTAATGTATTGTTTGTGTTTAACTCATTATATAAAGAAAAATCTAACCATTTTTGAGCGCCTTTTGCAATTTTTCTTGAAGCATAAAATTTATACTTATTTTCAATAATATGAACTTCTTGAACCCCAAAAACTTCACAACTTCTTACAACAGCACTCGCATTATGTGGCTGAAATAAATCTTCAACAGCCACTGTAAAATGCTTAGTGCGCTCTTCTAAAACTTTTTTAAACAAGTCCTTTCGCTTAGCTGTTACCAATTTTTCTAAATAGGCTATGTATTGGTGATCAATCATTTTTAATTTTATTAGCAACCAAAGGTACAGATTTTCTTTTGGTTTTAAGATTCCCTATACGGGTTTTTGAGTATAAAAGAATAGCCCCAAACACTGGAAAACATCAATAAAACGGTATTTTTCGGTTGGTTGGATAATTAAAATTAATAACTGTTGGCTATTTGCAATCCGCTAAAAAATGGAACCCTATTGCAACTATCATTCAACATTACAACCCTACAAAACAATTGTAAACTGTAAACATTAAAGAAACCATTATCATTTTAACAAAGTTGCAATAAAACCTACCAAAACCAATAGAAGAAAATTAATTGTACTGCGCATTGTTGTTGGAAAAAAATATACTTTTCAACATAAAATTGTTATTAAAATAAAATAAAATAAAAATACTATTTATAATTCCATTATTTTGTAAATTTAAGAATTAAAAAAATAAAAAATACCTGCTATGAAAAAACCCTTATACACCCCAATGCCCCTACTTAACACATTGCAACTAAAAACAACGCAATACACTTTTTATTTAAGCAAAATAAGTCCATAACAACCTTAGGTTTGTATAAATAAACCGACAAAAACAACGCAATTTTAGCAACTTTGGCGTGTAAAACGCACATCAAAAACGTGCATAAAAATGCTCAAATAGCACAACTATTTGAGCGTTTTTTTTTGGAAAAAGTTGCACAACAAATAAAATAAGTTGCAAAACTATTGAAATAAGTTGCCCAACTTTTAAAAAAAGGTGCTCATAATATAAAAAAAGCCTCCCAAAAAGTGTTTTTATCATGGTTTTAACGTTTTTAATAGATTTAAACACTTTTACCAACTAATAGCGAATTTAATCATAATGGTTACCGTTAGTTTTATGAAGCATAAAAATAACCATTATATTAATTAATTTACAATTACAATTACAATTAAGCTATTTTAGCCTATACATAAGGGCTTCAAAAAGTATCAGCATACATTTATTGAAGTATGTATAGAAATAACAAAATTTTAATTTTACCACTAAAAAAGTGATTAATTTCTTATTTTTTATTACTTCTATTCTTGAAAAATTACAACTCTTATAAAAAAATTGAAAGCTGATGATGTTTCCATTTTGGTGAATTGCAATGATAAAAATAGAATAGTTTAAAATATTTTTTGTGTGATTGCTATCGCACATATACAAACAAGATGGGGGTAGCTTTGTGTGACTTTGGTGGTCATATAAATGAGTAGGCAACATTAAAAATAAACAATGAGAGTAAAGTAAGATATTCCAATATTAGGAAAAGTCACTGTTAACTTCCTTGATTTAAGCGCGAAATTATATCAACATTACATTGATACAGACTCAATACTAGCAACAGGAGAAGATTTGAGCAAATTTATTGAAACATTGAATGATGGCTCTGTATTCAGAAATAAAAAAGAGCAAAAAATATACACTTCCATTTATAAGTATGAGCACACTGGCTTACTACCTGGATACCAAACTATTGCTACGTATCATTAGGATATTGAAGCTGTGGTTATACGATTTGCAAACACAGTAAATTTTGATGGTTATATATGTTAGAAATAATGTATAATTGAATCGTTAAAATAGTAATAAAGAATAATTAGCACCAACAATGGTATCTGTTGTACAAAACCTATAAACACAAGCGCTTTTTAAGGCGCTTGTGTTTTATTATAAAATTAGAGAAACGATAAAAAAAAGCACGTTTTTAATGATTTCTTTAAGAAATAGCAACTTCTTATAAAAAATATAGGGCAAATGCCGTATAACAATTACGAATTAAAAAAAATAATTTTATCGAAATAAAAAGCTATTAATCTAATTAAAATCATTTTTATTATGAAATTACATCATTTTTCAACCATATTAAAAGGAATCTTTTTTTCTTTTATAGTCCTAACAATCGCTGTAAGTTGTTCCAAAGAAGAGGAAGAACCTCCTACAGCTGAATTTACATTTTCTCCTATAAGTCCTAAGGTAAATGAAGAAGTTACTTTTAGTAATTCAAGTACCAATGCAACTTCATACCAATGGTCGGCAGCAGGAACAAGTTTTAGCTCTACTGCTCAAAACCCAAAATTTACCTTTACTACAGCAGGCGATTTCAATGTGAAATTAGTTGCTACAGGAGCAGGAGGAACAACGGAAATTATTAAAAAAGTTACGGTGTTAGCCCTACCAGTTGCAGGTTTTAGTTTTTCACCTACAAGCCCAAAAACAGGCGAAGAAGTAACCTTTACCAATACAAGTACTGATGCTACTTCTTACCAATGGTCGGTAGCAGGAACGAGCTTAACCTCTACATCGCAAAATCCAAAATTCATCTTCTCAACGGCAGGTGATTTTGATGTGAAATTAATAGCAACAGGACCTGGAGGAACAACGGAAATTATTAAAAAAGTTACCGTGTTAGCCTTACCAGTTGCAGGCTTTAGTTTTTCACCTACAAGTCCAAAAACAGGCGAAGAAGTAACCTTTACCAATACAAGTACTGATGCCACTTCGTACCAATGGTCAGCAGCAGGAACAAGTTTTAGCTCTACTGCTCAAAATCCTAAATTTACCTTTACTGCGGCAGGTGACTTTGATGTGAAATTAATAGCAACAGGACCTGGAGGAACAGCTGAAATAACCAAAAAAGTAACAGTATCGGCAGTACAACCAGCACCAGTTGCAGGATTCAGCTTTTCACCTACAAGTCCAAAAACAGGCGAAGAAGTAACATTTACTAGCACAAGTACCAATGCCACTTCGTACCAATGGTCGGCAACAGGAACAAGTTTTAGCTCTACTGCTCAAAATCCTAAATTTACCTTTACTACGGTAGGTAATTATAACGTAAAATTAGTAGTTACAAATGCTACAGGAACTAATGAAATAACAAAACAAGTTACTGTAACAGCAGCGTTACCAGCGCCGGTTGCAAACTTTAATTTTGCACCAGCAAGCCCAAAAACAGGCGAAGAAGTAACATTTACTAACACAAGTACCAATGCCACTTCGTACCAATGGTCGGCAGCAGGAACAAGTTTTAGCTCCACTGCTCAAAATCCTAAATTTACCTTTACTACGGCAGGTAATTATAACGTAAAATTAGTAGTTACCAATGCTACAGGAACTAATGAAATAACAAAACAAGTTACTGTAACAGCAACGTTACCAGCGCCGGTTGCAAACTTTAATTTTGCACCAGCAAGCCCAAAAATAGGCGAAGAAGTAACATTTACTAGCACAAGTACCAATGCCACTTCGTACCAATGGTCGGCAGCAGGAACAAGTTTTAGCTCTACTGCTCAAAATCCTAAATTTACCTTTACTACGGCAGGTAATTATAACGTAAAATTAGTAGTTACAAATGCTACAGGAACTAATGAAATAACAAAACAAGTTACTGTAACGGCTGAATCTGGAGGCAATAGTAATCCGTGTAATTTACCTGATTGTTATGTTCAAAAAACAACAACCGTTTCTACAGGTGTTACAACAACAATCACCTATGGCTATACCACAGTGAATGGGAAAAAAATGATTGCTTCAATTGATACTTTTACTGGCTTTGGAAATGTTGTAGTAAGCATTCAATATGATGCACAGGGAAGAAGAATTAAGGATGAATCTAGAGTTGGAGGTACTCTTCAAAACTCTATTGAATATAGCTATAGCAATGGTGATAAAACGGTAAGAGCAAATACTTATGATGCAGGAGGAACATTAACGAGTTATACTATAAGTACCTATGACACATCTATGCGTCTTACACGTACCGATAATTATACAGCTACAGGAGCATTAACTGGGTATACTGTTTATTCAAATTTCTTGAATATTACCGGAAGTTTTCCGCAGTTAGTTCAAACCTACAATGCAAGTAATGCAATTACGCAAACCGATGTACACACGTATCAAGATTGTCAATTAAAAAGTACCGTTTCAAAAGATGGAAGCGGCACTGTAATAGGAGAAGTAACAAATACAATTGATGCACAAAAATTATTACGCACCAGTGTAGCAACTATTATTACTTTTGGATTTAATATTACGAGTACAACACAATATGTTTATGATTGTGATTAACAACATTTTGAAAGAAGATTAGCTGAAAAATTCTAACTGATTTAATTATTGGTTAGAATTTTTTTTATGGGAATTCATAATGATTTAAACACTCAGAAAAGAACAATTAAAAAATTGGAGTATTGGCTACAAACATTTTTAAATGAGCGAACTAAATAATTTGATTGAGGAAATAAAAAATTGTATTGTTTTTATCAATTAAAATTTTACTTTTAAAAAAAAAATTAAGAGTGAAAAATATTGTTATTTTAACAGGTGCAGGTATAAGTGCAGAAAGCGGCATACAAACATTTAGAGGTGCTGATGGTTTATGGGAAGGTCACGACGTAATGGAAGTTGCCTCGCCTATTGGTTGGGAAAAAAATCAACAATTGGTACTCGATTTTTACAATCAAAGACGCTCACAATTACTTACTGTTGAACCAAATTTAGCTCATTCAGCTTTAAAATTATTAGAGTACAAATACAATGTAACTATTATAACTCAAAATATTGATGATTTACATGAGTGCGCTGGAAGTACAAATATTATTCATTTACACGGCGAATTATTAAAATCTAGAAGCACGGTAAATCCAAAATTAATTTATGAATGCTTAAACGATATCAATATTGGTGATACCTGCGAGCTTGGCTCACAACTACGTCCTCATATTGTTTGGTTTGGAGAAGAAGTACCTTTGCTTAGTACTGCCGCAAGAATTACTTCACAGGCTGATGTTTTAATTATAGTTGGTACGTCTATGCAAGTGTATCCTGCTGCCAATTTAATTAATTATGTAAGTTTAGCTACTCATATTTATTTTATTGACCCTCAACCAGTTATTCAAAAAAACTATTTTCCTAATTTAAAAATTATCGCAGAAAATGCTTCTACAGGTGTTCCAAAAGTTGTTAATCAATTAATTGACTTATAGAAGTATATAACTCACCTTTTGAAATAACACTTCCTAACTCTATTAATTTAAAAAGTTCTAAATTTCTCTCTAAATCATATTTTTTTGATGCCTTAAAATATTCAATAGAATTATCTAATGGATTATTAATAAACCAGTTAAAATCATCATTATTTAAAAAGCTTTTTGAAGAATCATTTAGTTTTATATAAATTCTAAAAATTTTAGTTGCGTCACATTTAAACAAATTCATGTGATTTTCTGATATATGTTCTAAAAAGGATGTTTTTGTTAGTACATCTTCCCAAACAACATCACTAAAAACAGCCAATTCTTCATCTGCCATAGATGGTTTTTCTTTTTTTATAGTTTTCCATTCTTCCGAATCAATTTGTTGGGTTGCTAAAAACTTTGAAAATTCTTCGTGTAGTTCTTGTAATTGTTCTTTTGTTAAAAGTCTGTATTTCATATTTTTTTGAATAAAAAACCGCCAAATAAAAGCGGTTCAAATATATTAAATTTTAACCCTTTTGGTATAATTTAATCATAAAAAAACCCACTATAAAGTGGGTTTTAATAACTAAAAAGTTATAAATATTATTTTGCTTCAGCAATAATATCAATAGGTAATTCAACAACTACTGATCTATGTAATCTAATAGTAGCATTGTATTTTCCAATTCTTTTAATATTACCACCTTCAACTTTAATATATTTTTTATCAACTACTTGACCTGCAGCAGCTAAAGCCTCTGCAACATCTGCATTGTTAACTGAACCAAATAATTTTGAACTATCAGCAGTTTTTGCAGTAATTTTAATATCTAATTCTTTTAAAGCGTCTGCAATAACAGTAGCGTCTTTTATTAACTTTTCTTCTTTAAAAGCACGTTGCTTTAAAGTTTCAGCTAATACTTTTTTTGCTGATGTTGTTGCTAATACTGCTAATCCCTGAGGAATTAAGAAGTTACGTCCGTAACCGTTTTTTACAGTTACAATATCGTCAATAAAACCTAAGTTTTCAACGTCTTGTTTTAATATAATTTCCATAATCCTTCTTCTTTTATTTTAATAAATCACCAACATATGGCATTAAAGCTAAGTGACGTGCTCTTTTAATAGCAACAGACACTTTACGTTGATATTTTAATGAAGTTCCAGTTAAACGACGAGGTAAAATTTTACCTTGCTCATTTACTAAATATAATAAGAAATCAGCATCTTTATAATCAATATACTTGATACCGTTCTTTTTGAAACGACAGTATTTTTTTACTTCTTTAGTATCAATATCTAACGGAGTTAGGTAACGAACATCACCAGTTTTTCCTCCTTTTGCTTGTTGTTCTATAGACATATCTCTTATTTTTTAGCTGCTTTAGCGTTACTATTTCTTTGTCTTCTCTTTTCAGCCCAAGCAACAGCATGTTTATCTAACGCTACGGTTAAATAACGCATAATGCTATCATCTCTTCTAAATTCAAGTTCAAACGGAGCAATTACTTCTCCAGCAACTTTGTATTCAAATAAGTGATAAAATCCACTTTTTTTGTGTTGGATTGTGTAAGCTAATTTTTTTAGCCCCCAATCTTCTTTTGATATCATTTCGGCACCTTTAGAAACAAGATAGTCCTCAAACTTCTTTACTGTTTCCTTTACCTGAACATCAGATAAAACGGGATTCAAAATGAAAACAGTTTCGTAATGATTCATAATTAATTATTTAAGTTTTTACTTTTAAGGGTGCAAATATACTGTTATTTAATTAAATGGCAAGTGCTAAAGCCACAAATTTAATATAGATTTTTAGCAACTTAACTAAAAGCATAAAATCAACGCCAATTTAATAATTATCTACATCAATTGTTAATTTAATTGAACGAAACTCTTTTATTGCCTGAAAAGCATTTACCACTCTAATTATTTTATTTTTTGATGCTGCAATAGATTGTTTTGGTGGAATTTTTATAATAATTTGACGAATATAATAATTTCTAATTTTCGAAATGGCTGGTGTTGTAGGTCCTAAAATCTGTTCTTTTACATTAGCAGTTAAAGATTTCCCCAACCAATTTGCTCCATCTTCTACAGAATTAAAATTTTTGTGTCGTAACGTAATTTTAATAATTCTATAAAATGGCGGATAATGGTATTGCCAGCGTTCTTGCAACTGTTCCTTAAACATTTCATCATAAGAATTTGTAGAAACTTGTTGCAATATTTGATGATACGGATTAAATGTTTGTATAGCTACTTTCCCTCTTTTTTGATCACGCCCTGCCCTACCCGAAACTTGCACCATTAATTGATAACTACGCTCATGCGCTCTAAAATCTGGAAAATTTAGCATGTTATCGGCATTCATAATACCAACCAACGATACATTTGCAAAATCCAATCCTTTTGATAGCATTTGCGTTCCCACTAAAATATCTATTTCCTGAGCCTGAAATTGCCCTAATATTTTTTGATAGCCATATTTTCCTCGTGTAGTATCTAAATCCATTCGACCAATATTAACATTTGGAAACAGTTCCTGCAATTCCAACTCTATTTGTTCAGTTCCAAAACCTTTTGTATTTAATTTTTCGCTGCCACAAGCACCACAATTATGCAACATTGCTTGACGGTAACCACAGTAATGGCAACGTAATTCCTTTCTATAACTATGAAAGGTTAAGCTAACATCGCATTGCGGACATTGTGGAGAAACGCCACAAGTTTCGCACTCAACAACTGGCGCAAATCCTCTTCTATTTTGAAATAAAATAACTTGCTCTTTTTCTTTAAGTGCATCTGAAATCATTTCTAATAATCGATCAGAAAAATGACCTTTCATTCTTTTTTTTCGATGCTTTTCTTTAACATCTACCAATTCTATTTCTGGTAATAATACATTTCCAAAACGTCTGTTTAACTCTACAAACCCATATTTGCCTTGTTGCGCGTTGTAAAATGTTTCTATACTTGGCGTTGCAGAACCCAACAATACTTTTGTGTTATGTTGATTTGCTAAAACAATTGCAGCATCACGAGCATGATATCGTGGCGACGGATCATATTGTTTAAACGATGGTTCGTGCTCTTCATCAACTATAATTAAACCTAAATCAGAAAATGGCAAAAATAACGAGGAACGTGCTCCTAAAATAAGTTGTGCTTTTTGATTATTTTCTAAAACATTATTCCATACTTCTACACGTTCATTCATAGAATATTTAGAATGAAATATGGATAAATATTCACCAAAATAAATTTGCAAACGCTCTATTAGTTGGGTGGTTAGGGCAATTTCTGGTAATAAATACAAAACTTGTTTCCCTTGTTCTAATTGTTGCTTTATTAATTTAGCATAAATCTCTGTTTTCCCGCTACTTGTAATTCCTTTTAACAAAGTTACTTGTTTAGTTTCAAAACATTTTTTAATAGCTAAAAAAGCTTCTTCTTGATGTGATGTTAATATTTTTATTTCTTTTGAATTACCATCAAAATTTATTCTATCGGTTTGAATAAAATAATATTCCAAAATATCTTTATCAACCAACGATTTTATAACAGCTGCTGAACTATTCGCTTTTTCTTGAAGATCTACAACCTTTATTGGTTTTTTAGTGGTTTGAAGCTGAAAATATGTTAAAATAACATCGCGCTGTTTTTGCGCTCTGCTTAAAGTTTCTAATAATTCTGAAAGTTTTTCTTTTTCATTCCAAACAGCATTTAACCGAACATATTTTATTAATTTAGGTTTGTATTGTTCGTAAATTTGTTCTTTTACGTTGATTACATTTTTTTCAATTAAATCTTTAATCACTGGAAAAACTGCCTTTTTTCCAAGTATTTCAACTATCTGATTTATGGTTAATTGCGTTTGATGTTGCAGCGCTTCATAAATTAAAAACTCATCATCATTTAATAGTTCTTCAGTTGTAAACCCAATATTTTGCTGAATTACTGTTTCGCTTTCTAATAAAAAGGCTGATGGTAATGCTGCTCTAAAAACTTCACCTAAAGAACACATATAATAATTTGAAATCCATTCCCAATGCGCTAACTGAATTTCATTTACAATAGGAGTTTCATCTAAAATTTGAAATATTTCTTTGGCTTCATAACCTACTGGCGGTTCGTTATGGATAGTATATACCAACGCTGTATAAATTTTAGATTTTCCAAATTCTACAGCAACACGCATTCCTGACTTTAAAAATGCAGCTTCGGCTTCTGTAATTTTATAGGTAAATTGCTTTTGAAGCGGAATTGGTAATATGACGTTTATAAAATTATTCAATTCATAAAAATAAAAAGTAAAAGTATTCAAATTAAAATGTCTACAAAAGCAATTTATAATTTATGTCACTTTATTTGCTTCCTTAGGTAATTTAAGTTGCTTTAACCCATTCATTTTTAAATAAATTTATATTAATTTTTTAAAATATTTATAATGAAAAATATATTTATACTGTTCGTTTTTATAATTAGCATGATTAGTTGTAAAGAATCTAAAAATGATAAAAAAGTAGACGAAAATCCAGAGTACGTAGCTTTACAAAAAACAGCTTCCTCTATGTTTGGTAAATTACCTAAAATAGTTGAAAATCCGAATAATAAAGTAACCCAAGAAAAAGTGGAGTTAGGTAAAAAACTATTTTTCGATAACAGATTATCTAAAGACAATACGCAAAGTTGTAACACGTGTCATAATTTAGAAACATATGGTGTTGATAATTTGAGGACTTCACCAGGAAATGATGGTGGTTTTGGTGCTAGAAATTCACCAACAGTTTTTAATGCAGCATTACACATGTCACAATTTTGGGATGGTAGAGAACCTGATGTAGAAGCGCAAGCTGGCGGACCAATTTTAAATCCGGTAGAAATGGCTATGCCAAGTGAAACTATTGTTGTTGAGCGATTATCTGCAATTGATGAGTACAACAGCCTGTTTGCAAAAGTTTTCCCAACTGATAAAAACCCTATTAACTATAAAAATATTCAAAATGCTATTGGAGCTTTTGAACGAACGTTAGTAACTCCTTCTAGATTTGATGAATTTATTAATGGAGATTTAAATGCCCTAACAACTGATGAAAAAGAAGGTTTAAAATTATTTATTAGTACAGGTTGTGTAGCTTGTCATTCTGGAAATGTGTTAGGAGGAAATATCTATCAAAAATTTGGAGTGTATGATAATTATTGGAAATATACAAAAAGCACAAAAATTGACGAAGGAAAGTTTGAAGTTACAAAAAATGAAAATGATAAATATGTTTTTAAATCACCTTCTTTAAGAAATATTGAAAAAACATATCCATATTTTCATGACGGAAGCGTTTCAGATTTAAAAGAAGCTATTAGAATAATGGGAAAGATACAATTAAATAAAGATCTTTCAGAAAAAGATTTGAATTCCTTGATTTCATTTTTAAATTCTTTAACAGGTGAGCTACCTAAAAACATTTAAAATATATTTTTAATACCCTGATTTTAAGAACTATATATGCCCAATTTTATTGGGCATATTTTTTTGGCACGCTGTTTGCTTCCTATTATGCAGAATGCTAACCAATAATATTTAGTATGAACCCTTTAAATTTTTTATTATGAAAAACACATTATTTTTATTCGCAACATTTGTATTAGTTAGCTTTGGATCTATTGCTTCAACTAACAATACTGTAAGTTCTGCATATGTATATCCAGATTATAATAATTATGATAATTCATTCACTTTTGTAGAAAGAGGCGTAACTTTTGCCATTTTCCAAAATGGAGAATTTGATTTTTACATTAACCCAAGAAACGGATTGCATGTAGGATATCACGGAAACGGCATGGATATCACTTTTAACTCTGGTTATAACTATGATGCTTATGTACAATATGACGATTTTGGCGCAGTTATTCAAGTTGAAGATATTTATATAGATTATGATTATTATGGTAGAGTTTCAAGAATTGGAAATACACAAATAAATTATAGAAATGGTAGATTAATAACTTTAGGCGGATTGCACGTTTATTATAATAGCCGAGGATTATATTCACATTGTTCAGGATATATAAATACATACAACCGTCATTATGTGTACCATCCATATCATAATTACTTTGTAAGACCATTGTTTGATTTTAGAATTGTAAGCTACAAACCATATAGAAATCACTACAAACCAATACGTTATACATATTATAGTGATCATTCTAGAAATAAATATTACAATAAAAACTATAGAAATTATAATCAAAGAAATAATGGAAACACTAATCATTCAAGAGTAGCAACTATTAAAATTCCTAAAATAAATGATGATAGAAGTTATTCAAGAGTGGAAAGTACCAATAGAAGAACTGCTAATACTTCAAACAATAATACTAATAGAGGAAACGCAACAAACAGATCTATAAATTACGGTAAAAATAGTACTAATAGAAATACAAATGTTGAACGTACTATAGATAAAAATAGAAATAATGTTGATAGAACAGTTTATAAAGATAGAACAAACGGTAATAGAAATTCAAATGATAGAACTGCAACAATTACTAAACGTTCACCTGAAAAATCTGTAAAAACAGATAGAACTAAAGTAGAAAACAGAAATTATAAAAGTTCAGATAATAATAAACGTGTTTTTAATACTTCTAATAAAAATACTAGAGAATCAAGTAGAACTAAAAATAATGCTTCAAAATCTAAAGTGCGTAGTTCAGACTCCGATTCAAGAAGTAGAAGAGGATAAATTAAATAGTATTAGTTAGCATTTTCGTAAAAAAACAAAAGCCTTTTAGTATCAAAACTAAAAGGCTTTTTAATCAACCAAACTCAAAATTTATCGCCAACCACCACCTAATGCTTTATATAAATCAATAGTATATTTTAATTGATTGAATTGTGCGTTTATTAATCCTAGTTGCGAATTCAAAGCATTTTCTTGTGCATTAAGCACTTCTAAATAATTTGCTAAACCATTATTTAATAACTCTTGTGAATAGCTACTTGCTGTATTATAAGCATTAAACTCTTTTTCTTTAATTGCAATTTTTTCTGTTGCAGCTTTATAACTATACATTGCATCAGACACTTCTTTACTAGCATTTAACAGCGTTTCTTTAAATCTCAACAACGCTTGCTCTTGTTGTGCTTTTGAAACTTCATATTGCGTTTTAATTTTTTTACTATTAAAAATTGGTTGAGTTAGCCCACCTAATACATTTGAAAACAAAGAGCTAGCATTAAAAAAATTATCAAAATCTAAACTTTGAAATCCACCAGATGCAGTTAAAGTAATAGTTGGATAAAAATTACTTCTTGCCACATTTGTTAACTCAAATGCCTGCATAAAACGCGATTCTGCTGCTATTACATCTGGTCTATTACTCAGTAACAAAGCTGGAACTCCTATTTCTAAAGGAATCGCTATTTTTTGTTCACTAAAAGTACTTCTTTCAATTTTTGATGAAGATTTTCCCAACAAAATAGACATGGTATTTTCTAACAAATGAATTTGCTCATTTAAATCAATTAAAATAGATTTTGCTGTATATAATTGAGCTTCTGTTTGTTTTACTGCAATTTCGGTAACATATCCAGATTCTTTTAGCGCTTGTGTTGTTGTTAAACCTTTTTCTCTGGTTTCAATAGTTTCTTTAGTTATTTTCACCTGTTCATCTAACGATAATAATTGATAATAAACAGCAGCTATTTGAGAAACCAAGGTAGTTTTTATTGCCTGATGTGCAGCAACAGATTGCAAATACGATGCCTCAAATGCACGTTTATTACTTCGTATCTTTCCCCATATATCAGCTTCCCAAGATAAATTAGCTCCTAAACTATATTGATTTGCAGATGATATAGCGTAGCCCATATTATCTGAATTTTCTTGATGATTAAATTGCAAACTTCCATTTAAAGTAGGTAAATAACCTGCTTTTCCTTGCTTTAAATAAGCTTGAGCAGCAATAATTTGTTGTAAAGCAACTCTATTATCAATATTATTTATCAACCCTTCATTAATATATTTTTGAAGAAATTGATCAGTAAATAGTTCTTTCCAAGAAACTACAGCCATTGATAAACTATCTTTAGAAATGGCATCTGTTCTAAAACTATTTTCTGAAATAATCGTTTCTGGTCTACTATACTCTTTTGCTGCAAAACACGATGATAAAAGTATTGGCAAACCAATAATTAAAAGTATTTTATATATTTTTTGTGTTTTCATTTTTAAGCTTTTTCTTCTAAATTTTCAACAATAATTGGTGTTGGAGCACCAGTAATTTTTTCTTGTAACCATTGAAATACAACAAACAAAACTGGTATTACAAAAATTCCAAAAATAGTTCCAATCAACAAACCACCAGCAGCTCCTGTACCAATAGAATTATTTCCTTCTGCACCAACTCCTTTTGCTAACACCAATGGCAATAACCCCAAAATAAAAGCAAATGATGTCATTAAAATTGGACGCAATCTTACTTTTGCTCCTTCTATTGCTGCATCGGTTAATGTAAATCCTTGTTTACGTTTTTGTATTGCAAATTCTACAATTAAAATGGCATTTTTAGCTAATAAACCAATTAACATAATTAAAGCAATTTGAAAGTAAATGTTGTTTTCTAATCCTGAAAAATAGGTGGTTAAATATGCTCCGGCAATACCTACTGGCAATGAAAATATAACCGATAATGGCAATAAGTAACTTTCATATTGGGCTGCAAGTAAAAAGTAAACAAAGAGTATGCTAATAATGAAAATAATAATACTTTGCCCAGCAGAAGCTATTTCTTCACGTGTAATTCCAGAATAAGCAATTGAATAACCATCAGGTAATTCAGTTTCAGCTAATTTATCAATTATCTTAATTGCATCACCTGAACTATATCCAGGAACTGGAGATCCGTTTACAGTAACAGAATTAAATAAATTAAAACGATTAATTGTTTGAGGTCCATAAACTCTATTTAAAGTTACAAATTGAGAAATAGGTGCCATTTCACCACTTGGAGTTTTAACAAACATACTATTTAAACTAGCTTCATTAGTTCTATCATCTGGTAACGCTTGAATAAATACTCTAAATTGCTTTCCAAATCTACTAAAATCGGCAGCATAATAACCACCAATATATCCTTGAATAGTAGCTAAAATAGTATTGATAGAAACGCCGGCTTGTTTAGCTCTTTCTTCGTTTATATTTAATTCTAATTGTGGGTAATTTGTACTAAATGAGTTTGAAACAAACGCAATTTCAGGTTGTTGCCTTAAGGTGTTTAAAAAGCTTTTAGATGTTTCATCTAATTTTTTTAATTCACCAGCAGACTTATCTAAAATACGCATTTCAAATCCTTCAGATGAACCAAAACCTGGAACACTAGGTGGTGTAAAAAAAATGATATTAGCTTCACTTATAGTTGCTGTTTTCTGAAAAAGTTGTCCAACAATAGCATTTACAGATTCTTGAGCCGATTTTCTATCTGCCCAATCTTCTAAAATAATAAATCCTAATGCGTTAGAACTTCCTTCACCAGCAAAAAAATTTCTACCATTTACAAATGAACCTGTTTTAATTCCTTTTATGGTTTTAATTATTTTTGAAAGCTCTTCAGTTACTTGAAATGTTCTATCTAAAGATGAACCTGCTGGCAATTCTATATTTGCAAAAATAACCCCACGATCTTCTGTTGGTACAAATCCAGTTGGAATAATTTTACCTATAAAAACAATAATTGCAATACTTATTGCTAAAATACCAACAGTAACCCATTTAAATTTAATTAAAAAACCTAAAGATTTTGCATACTTGTTTGCTGTAGCATTAAAGCCCGTATTAAATGCACCATAAAAACGTTGCAATAAACTTTGATTTTTTTCATCAGCATGTTTATATTTTCTTAAAAATATTGCACATAATGCAGGAGTTAATGTTAGTGCATTTAAGGCCGAAATAAATATAGCAATCATAAGTGTTACACCAAACTGTTGATAAAACACACCCGAAGGTCCTGTTATAAAAGTAATTGGTAAAAACACCGCAATCATAACCAATGTAATTGAAACAATTGCTCCACTTATTTCGCTCATAGCAGAAACTGATGCTTTTCGCGCATCTTTCATTCCTCTTTCTAATTTTACGTGTACAGCCTCCACAACAACAATAGCATCATCAACAACAATACCTATAGATAATATTAAAGCAAATAGCGTTAATAAGTTTATGGAATATCCGAATAAATTTAAGAAAAAGAACGTTCCAATAATTGAAACGGGTACAGCAATTGCTGGTATTATTGTAGATTTTAAATCTTGTAAAAAAATAAACACCACCACAAAAACCAATAAAAATGCTTCAATTATGGTTGTTTTAACTTTACCTATTGATGCTGTTAAAAATTTATTGGTATCATAATTTACTAAATAATGAACACCTTCAGGAAAATCTTTTTCTAATTCATCAAATTTGTTATAAATATTTTTAATGATTTCCTGAGCATTAGAACCTGGTGTTTGAAATACACCAAAATTTAATGATGGAAAACCTTTAGAACGCGAAGTACTTGAGTACGAAAACGCATCTAATTCAATTTTAGCAACATCTTTAACCCTTAAAAACTGACCGTTTTCTAAAGCTTTAATAATGATATCACCATATTCTGTAGCTGTTTTATAACGTCCTTTATATTTTATTACATATTCAAAAGATTCACCGGCATTTTGGCCTAACGAACCTGCTGCAGCTTCTAAACTTTGTTCATTAATTGCTGCAATAACATCTGAAGGAACCAATTGGTAATTAGCCATTTTATTCGGATCTAACCAAACGCGCATCGCGTAATCTTTTCCTCCAAATACATTTAAAGCACCTACTCCATTTACACGTAATAATTCTGGTTTTATATTTATATTTAAATAATTTTGAAGATACGTATCATCATACTCTGGATTTTCAGAATAAATTGCCGCATATAGCAATGCAGAGTTTTGTTGTTTTGCTGTTGTAACACCAGCTCTTATCACTTCTGAAGGCAATGATGAATTGGCTCTTGAAACTCTGTTTTGTACGTTTACAGCTGCAATATCGGCGTCATAACCTTGTTCAAAAAATACTTGAATACTTGCACTACCTGAATTACTTGCTGTTGAAGTTATATAAGTCATACCTTCAACACCATTTATTTGCTCTTCAATAGGAATAATTACACTTTCTAATATTGTTTCTGCATTTGCTCCAGGATAGGATGCTGTAACTTGAACTGTTGGTGGCGCAATATCTGGATATTGAGTTACGGGTAACTGCGATAAACCTAACACCCCTAGTATAACTATTATAATAGAGATAACTGTTGAAAGCACTGGTCTTTCAATAAATGTCTTTAACATACGTGTTTAATTAATTATTTAAATACTGTTTGAAATGAGTTGGTAATACTATCTAGTGGAGTTAAAATTGGCGCTATTTTCATCCCTGGTTTTACTTTACCTACACCTTTTGCCAAAATTATAGTTCCTTCTTGCAAACCACTTTCAATGATATATAATTTATCTGAAGAGTCCAAAACTGAAATAGAGGTATTTACTAGAGAGTCTCCTTGAACTGTATAAACAAACTTTTTCCCTTGATTTTCAAAGGTAGATTCTGCAGGAATAACCAATGCATTTTTGTAAATTTTAGGAACTGAAATTGTACCACTACTACCATTTCTTAACAAACCTGCTTCGTTATTAAATTTTGCTCTAAATGTAACTGAACCTGTTTGTTGGTTAATATCTCCTGTAATGGTTTCTATAATTCCATCTTGTTCATAAACTTTCCCATTTGCCAATTCTAACTGCACTTTTGGAAGGGCTTTAATTTTTTCTTCAATAGTTTTTCCTTCTGCATTTTGAATAAATTCGATAAATGCTTTTTCATTCATTGAAAAATACGCATACACATTTTCTATAGATGATACACTTGTTAAAGGTAAAGAGTTTGAAGCGCTAACCAAAGCTCCTTTTCGGTAATTAATTGAACCTACAACACCATTAACTGGACTTTTTACATTAGCATAATTAATAGTTGCAATTACACTATTATAAGCGCTTTTGGCTTGTTCTAACTGAGCTTTTGCTGTTTCAAGTTGAATATTACTTATAATATTTTTTTCAACTAATGGAATCAATTTATTTACTGCTAATTGCGCTGTATTAACATTCGCTTTTGCAGCTGCAGCATCTTGACTTAAAGATTGCGTTTCTAATTTAAATAACAACTGACCTTGTTTAACAATATCACCTTCATCAACTAATACATCTTGTATATATCCTGTTACTTTTGGCCTAACTTCACTATTAATTTCTCCCTCAATACTTGCAGGAAATTTTTGAAAACTTGTAGTATTTTGCTGTACAACTTTAACCACTGGAAATGGCAAAACCATACTTTTAGGTGCTGCTTGTTTTGTATTTTCACTACCATAGCTACTAATACTAATTACAATACCTAAAATAATAATTACACCAGGTATTAAATAGTAGATTATTTTATTTTTCATGTGTTTTAAGTCTTTAATTATTTTTAATTTTTTATACGTTTTAAATATGATGTTTTTCAATTAATTTTTTTCTTAATATAGATATTGATGCAGTTGCTTCATTTAAAAATGTGATAAAATCTGTATGAAATTCTAAATCAAATTTTGATTCATCATCCGTTGTTTCCAATTGATTATAAGAATCTTTAAATTCTTTAATTTCTTCATGTAATATCTTTTGAGAAGTCCAAGTAGCAATCATATTATCCATATTTTGTACAAGATGATCTTTATTAACCACAAAATATTTTTTGCGGTCACCTGTTTTAGTATAATACAAAATCTTTTTTAAACTTTGTAAATGAGTTAAATGTGTTGAAACAGTACTTTTACTAGCGCATAAATTTGTAACTAACTGTTCAAAAGTTGCGCCTTTTCTTCCATTTAAAATTATAAAAGCTACAATTCTAGCCGCTAATGGTGCGTAATGGTCATTAGCTTCTATATGAACTCCTAACTTTTCTATTAGTTCCTTCTTTTTTAAATCAAAATCTTTTAACATAATTTAAAATATTTTTGCAAATATACAATTAGTTCGGTATTTTCCGAACTAACAAAACTATATTTTTAATAAAATAATGAAATTAAAGTTTATTTAATTATAAATATCTAATATACAGATATTTATATTTTTAACAAGTATACAATAAAATTTAAGATTTTGTATAAAAGACACTAATAAATGTTTATTGAGCAAAAAAAATGTTGATTTTAACTCTTCAGTAGCAGAACCAACATCAACATTTATAATTAAAAATATAGCTTAATTATTTAGCTATCTAAGTTATTCTTTTTTGCTTTTCTACTACCTTCATACATATCATAACGGACATAAATACAATCTAAATCACCATTTTTAAGTGGAATTCTACGTGAAGTTTTTAAACCTACATGTTTAATAGCTTCTATATTTGAAGTTATAAACCAAACTGTTGAACCTGGATAACCGCTTTTTAAGGTATCGCCAATATTTTTGTAAAAAGCCTGCATATCAATATCTAAACGTTCACCGTAAGGAGGGTTAAACAAAATGGTTGTTTGTCCGAACACTTCTTTTACAGAGTTAAAAAAATTCACATGATGCACGCCAATAAATTCTGATAGATTAGCATTTTCAACGTTTTCAGTTGCTTTTCTAACCGCAGATGGAGCTTTATCAAAACCCATGATTTTAAAATGAGAACTTCTAATTTTTTTCAACAAAGCATCTTGAATTGTAAAAAATAAATCTTCATCATAATCTTTCCACTTTTCAAAACCAAATTCTTTTCTGTTAATATTGGCCGGAATATTATTAGCAATCATTGCAGCTTCAATTAAAATAGTTCCTGAACCACACATTGGATCAATAAAATTGCAATCACCAGTATAACCTGAAAGTAACACCAAGCCTGCAGCTAAAACTTCGTTAATTGGTGCAATATTAGTAGCGCTTCTATAACCGCGTTTGTGTAAAGAATCTCCTGAACTATCTAATGAAACAGTACATAAATCGTTTTGTATATGTACATGAATTTTTAAATCTGGATATTTCACATCAACATTGGGTCTTTTATGGTATTTATGCCTAAAATAATCGGCAATTGCATCTTTAGATTTTAATGCAATATAATGTGAATTTGTAGTGAAATTTTTAGAATTTACAACTGCACCAATTGCAAATGTGCTATCTACATCCATTTCACGCTCCCAATCAATAGTTTGTAATTTTTTATATAAATCATCTTCATCTCCTACTTTAAAACGTTTTATAGGTTTTAAAACTCTTATAGCTGTTCGCAATGCAATATTTGCTTTGTACATAAAACCTTTATCACCCGAAAAAGATACGTTTCTAACTCCTATTTCAACATCTTGTGCTCCTAAATTTTTAAGTTCTTCGGCTAAAACTTCTTCTAAACCAAAAATTGTGGTAGCAACCATTTTAAAATTACGACTCATAAATAATATTTTTGCAAAAGTACTTAATTAATAAGTTTTAAATATACTGTTAAACAGTTTTTAAAATTTAAATGGCTTGAAAAATTTCTTCATTAACAAAACAAATGATTATTTTTGTTTCAATTTAAAAATTATGACTAAAACTAAAGAATGGTTTGTTTCTTGGTTTGACACCAATTATTACCATACATTATATAAACATAGAGATTATAAAGAAGCTGAAAATTTTATGCAAAATTTAATAGCTTTTTTAAAGGTAAAAAAAGATGCTCTTTTGTTAGATTTAGCTTGTGGCAAAGGCAGACATGCCATATATTTAAACTCTTTAGGCTACAATGTTATTGGCGCAGATTTATCTAAAAACAGTATAAAAAAAGCAAAAAAACATGAAAATGAAAGAATGCATTTTATTGAACATGATATGCGTAACCCATTTAAAATAAAGTTTGATATTATTTTAAATTTATTTACAAGCTTTGGTTTTTTTGAAGACGATGCAGAAGATATAGCCATTTTAAAAAATATTAAAAATGGATTAAATAAAAATGGAATTGCAGTTATTGATTTTATGAATTGTACACATGTAATTTCTAATTTAGTTGCTGAAGAAATACAAATAATTGATGGAATTACATTTAAAATCAACCGTTATTTAGAAAATGGATTTATAGTAAAAGAAATTAATTTTGAGGCAGATGGAAAACAACATAAATATTTTGAAAAAGTTAAAAGTTTAGACCTTCAAAAAATTAATTTATATTTAAATTCTGTAGGTTTTAAAATAAAACATACTTTTGGAAACTATCAATTAGAAGAATTTAATGAACAAACTTCTGATCGATTAATTTTAGTTTTAGAATGACTTATATAGCGCTTATCTCTTCGGTTTTAGTTGGTGTTTTAATTGTTTTTGGTTTAAAACCTGGCAATAAAACAGTACAACTATCACTTTCATTTAGTGGAGCTTATTTACTATCTATCACCATTTTACATTTATTTCCTGAGATTTATACGGCATCAAATCATTCTAATATTGGTTTATTTATTTTATTAGGACTATTATTGCAACTAATTTTAGATTTTTTCTCAAAAGGTGCAGAACATGGCCATATTCATGTACAAGAAAACACCGCTTTTCCCTGGGCTTTATTTATAAGTATTTGTGTTCACGCATTTATGGAAGGAATTCCTTTAGCGCATAATCACAACCACGAGCATTTATTGTGGGCAATTGTTATACATAAGGTTCCAATTGCAATTATTTTAGGAACATTTTTTGTGAAGTCTAAAATATCTAAAATAAATGCAATTTTATTTTTATTATTATTTTCATTGATGTCGCCATTTGGAAGTTTTGCAGGAGAAAATATTACATTTTTAACTACTTACAAAACTGAAATTACAGCAATAATTATTGGAATATTTTTACATATTTCTACCATTATCCTTTTTGAAACTTCAAAAGATCATAAATTTAATTTGCTGAAATTTATTGCTATTTTAGTTGGAATGCTCGTAGCATATTTGGCCTAAAAAGCTTTTTATAATATATAAAAAAACCGCCACTTTGAAATTTATTCAAAGTGGCGGTCTTTTGTGCTTTTTTTAGTGAAATTTATTTTAATTTGCTACTTTACTTATAAATTTTATACGCATTAAACGCAATTCATCTTCATCATAATCTCCATCAAATTCATCTAAAGCATCTTGAATTCTATCGCTTTCAGATTCCATAAAATAATCAAAAATTTCTTCTTGTTGGTCTTCATCTAGTAATTCATCAATACAATAATCAATGTTTAATTTTGTACCGCTATACACAATACGTTGCATTTCCTCAATTAGTTCGTTAAATGCCAAACCTTTAGATTTTGCAATATCTTCTAATGGAATTTTTCTATCTGTATTTTGAATGATATATAATTTTAATCCTGAGTTTTCTCCTGTACTTTTAACAATAAAATCATCGGGTCTTAAAATATCATTTTCTTCAACATATTTTGCTATTAATTCAACAAACGGTTTTCCAAATTTTGATGCTTTCCCTTCTCCAACGCCATAAATATTTTTTAATTCTTCTATGGTTATCGGATATTTTAAAGCCATATCCTCTAAAGAAGTTTCCTGAAAAACAGCATAAGGTGGCACACCATTTTTCTTTGCAACTGATTTTTGTAAATCTTTTAACAATTTAATTAAAACTTCGTCAGCTACACCACCGCCACCTTTTGTATTTACAGAAATAGATGCATCTTCATTTTCACTGTAAATATGATCTTCAGACATCATAAAAGAAAATGGATTTTTGATATATTCTAATCCTTTATCTGTTATTTTAACCACTCCGTATTGTTCAATTTCTTTTTTAATAAAACCTGCAACCAGTGCTTGTCTAATTAATGCCATCCAATATTTATCGTCATGATTTTTACCTGAACCAAAGTAAGGTTTTTCATCGGTTTTATGCGATTTTAACAAGGCATTTACTTTACCTATTAACGTGTTTACTAATTCTTTAGATTTATATTTTTGATTGGTTTCTTTAACTACTTCTAATAAGTTTTTCAGTTCAGCTTGTGCTTCTTTTTTAACTTTTGGGTTTCTTACATTATCATCCATATTAGCACCTAAGCCATTTACTTCATCAAATTCTTCACCAAAATAATGTAATAAATATTTTCGGCGAGACATAGAAGTTTCTGCATATCCTACAACTTCTTGTAACAATGCATTTCCAATTTCTTGTTCAGCAATTGGTTTGCCTGATAAAAATTTCTCTAATTTTTCAATATCTTTATACGCATAATAAGCTAAACAGTAACCTTCTCCTCCATCTCTTCCCGCTCTTCCTGTTTCTTGGTAATAACTTTCTAAACTTTTTGGAATATCATGGTGAATTACAAAACGAACATCTGGTTTATCAATACCCATTCCAAAAGCAATAGTTGCAACTACTACATCTACATCTTCCATCAAAAACATATCTTGATGTTTAGAGCGCGTTTTTGCATCTAAACCTGCGTGGTATGGAACTGCTTTTATTCCGTTTACTTGTAAAAGTTGCGCAATATCTTCAACTTTTTTTCTACTTAAACAATAAATAATTCCCGATTTTCCTTGATGTTCACGTATAAAGCGAATAATATCCGAATTAATATTGTTGGTTTTTGGACGCACATCATAAAATAAATTAGGTCTGTTAAACGATGCTTTAAATGTTTTAGCATCACTCATTCCTAAGGTTTTTAAAATATCCTCTTGTACTTTTTGAGTAGCTGTTGCAGTTAAACCAATAATTGGAACATCATCAATTTTTTCAATAATTGTTCTTAAATTTCGGTATTCTGGTCTAAAATCATGCCCCCATTCTGAAATACAATGTGCCTCATCTATGGCTACAAATGAAATTTTTTGCGATTTTAAGAAGTCTATATATTCTTCTTTTATTAATGATTCTGGAGCAACATATAATAATTTTGTAATCCCTTTTTCTATGTCTGATTTTACAATGTTTACTTCCGTTTTATTAAGTGATGAGTTTAAAACGTGGGCAATGCCTTGTTCTGCAGAAATTCCTCTTATAGCATCCACCTGATTTTTCATTAACGCAATTAAAGGTGAAACTACAATTGCAGTTCCTTCTTTTGCTAATGCAGGCAATTGATAACATAACGATTTTCCTCCTCCAGTTGGCATAATAACAAATGTATCATTACCATCAATTATACTTCTAATTACATCTTCTTGTAAACCTTTGAATTTATTAAACCCAAAATACTTTTTCAAAGCGCCGTGTAAATCAATTTCTTTATTGTTCATTCTTATTTTTTAGTTATATACTTACTTCAAACTATTGCAAAGTAAATTTAACATATTACATTTATTTTTTTTTATAGATTTCTATTTTACTAACTTAAATAAATTAATTTTGTTAGCTATTAAATATAAAACATTTTTTTAATTCAAAAACTTAAACTTTTGAAAAAAATTAAAAATACAATTTTACAAAACGCACAGCAAACTATATTAGCTGAATCTAACGCAATAGCAAATTTAGTTAATTTTTTAAATGAAGATTTTGAAAATGCTGTTAATTATATTCATAATTCTAAAGGAAGAGTTATTATTACGGGTATTGGAAAAAGTGGTTTAATTGCAACAAAAATTGTGGCTACTTTTAATTCTACAGGAACACCAGCAATTTATATGCACGCAGCTGATGCTATTCATGGTGATTTAGGTACCATACAAAAAAACGATGTAGTAATTTGTATTTCAAAAAGTGGAAATACTCCTGAAATTAAAGTATTAGTACCATTTATAAAAAATTATGGTAACAAAATAATTGCAATTACAGGAAATACCGAATCATTTTTAGGAAAGAATGCTGACTTTTGTTTAAATGCTTTTGTTGAAAAAGAAGCCTGTCCAAATAATTTAGCGCCAACATCAAGCACAACCGCACAATTGGTTATAGGTGATGCGCTAGCTGTTTGTTTGTTAGATATGAATCATTTTTCAAATGAAGATTTTGCAAAATACCACCCAGGCGGTGCGTTAGGTAAAAAACTATATTTGCGTGTGAGCGATTTAATTAGCAAAAATGAAGTACCTATGGTTACGCCATTAACGCTAATTAAAGATGTTATTATTGAAATTTCAAAAAAACGATTAGGAACAACTGCTGTTCTAGAAAACAATGCACTTGTTGGAATTATTACTGATGGAGATTTACGACGCATGTTAAAAGATAATTCCGATATTAGCAACCTAGTTGCAAAAGATATTATGAGTTTAAACCCAAAAACAATTTCTGTAGATGCCATGGCAATTGAAGCTCTTGAAACTATGGAAAATAATAACATTACTCAAATATTAGCAGTAGACAATACCCAATATGTGGGCGTTGTTCATTTACATGATTTATTAAAAGAAGGAATATTTTAGTATGGCAAAAGAATTAAAAGACATGTCTTTTTTAGACCATGTTGAAGAATTAAGATGGCATTTGGTACGATCATCATTTGCAATAATGATTTTTGCAACAGTAGCCTTTTTTTTAAAGGATTTAATCTTCAATCAAATATTATTTGCACCCAAAGATCCAAATTTTATTACCTATCGTTTTTTCTGCAAGGTCTCCCAATTTTTTGGAACCGATGGTTTATGTATTGACGATATGCCTTTTACATTTCAAAGTTTGGCAATGGGCGAACAATTTAGTGTGCATATTTGGACATCAATTACTGTTGGTTTTATAATTGCATTTCCTTTTATTATCTGGGAATTTTGGAAATTTATTAGTCCAGGATTGTATGAAAACGAACGTAAAAATGCCCAAAGTTTTATTATCATTTCTTCCTTTTTATTTTTTGTAGGAGTATTATTTGGCTACTATGTAGTTACACCGCTTTCGGTTAATTTTTTAGGAAATTATTCAATTAGTGACTTGGTAGAGCGAAATATTAAAATTGATTCATACATTTCTTTGGTACGTTCATCATTACTAGCGTGTGGTTTAGTATTTGAATTACCTATTGTAATGTATTTTTTAACTAAAATTGGGTTGGTTACTCCAAGCTTTTTAAAAAAATATAGAAAACATGCGTTGGTACTAGTACTAATTTTGGCAGCTGTAATAACTCCGCCAGATATAATTAGTCAAATTATTGTTGCTATTCCAATATTATTGCTTTACGAAGTAAGTATTTTTATTTCAAAAATTGTAATTAAACGTCAAACAAAAAAAGAAAAAAATGCCTAATCAAGTAGAAGAATTTAACGCATATAGAAAAAAAATGAATGAAAAAATTTTAGCTGATGATAATAAAGTTATCAAGCGAATTTTTAATTTAGATACCAATGCGTATGCAAAAGGACATTTAGATGTTAAAACAAAAGAATTGCTAGGTTTAGTTGCTTCAGCAGTTTTAAGATGCGATGACTGTGTAAAATATCATCTTGAAACTTGTTACAAAGAAGGTGCAACAAAAGCAGAAGTTATGGAAACTTTATCTATTGCAACCTTAGTTGGCGGCACTATTGTTATTCCACATTTAAGAAGAGCTTATGAATTTTGGGATGAATTGGAATCAACAAATCAATAAAACTAACCAACACATCAATTAAAAATTAAAAAAAAATGATTTTAAGAGCTGAAAATATAAAAAAGAAATACGGAAGTAGGTATGTTGTAAAAGGTATTTCACTTGAAGTAAAACAAGGCGAAATTGTGGGATTATTAGGTCCAAATGGCGCTGGAAAAACCACTTCATTTTATATGATTGTTGGAATGATTAAACCTAATGAAGGAACTATTTTTTTAGACAATCAAAATATTACTGACTTTCCGATGTACAAAAGAGCGCAAGAAGGTGTGGGTTATTTAGCACAAGAAGCTTCTGTTTTTAGAAAACTTTCGGTTGAAGATAATATTATGTCTGTATTAGAATTTACAGGACTATCAAAACAAGCTCAAAAAGATAAATTAGAATCATTAATTTCAGAATTTAGTTTAGGACACGTTAGAAAAAATAGAGGCGATTTATTGTCTGGTGGTGAACGAAGAAGGACAGAAATTGCGCGCGCCTTAGCATCAGACCCTAAATTTATATTATTAGATGAACCTTTTGCTGGAGTTGACCCAATTGCTGTAGAAGATATACAAAGTATTGTGGCGCATTTAAAAGATAGAAATATTGGTATTTTAATTACAGACCACAACGTACAAGAAACGTTAGCTATTACTGATAAAACTTATTTAATGTTTGAAGGAGGAATTTTAAAAGAAGGAACTCCAGAAGAACTTGCTGAAGATGAAACTGTTAGACGTGTTTATTTAGGGAAAGACTTTCAACTTAAAAAGAAAAAATTCTAACTTTTTTTTCGTTTATGAAGTACAATAAAATATTCAAAAAAGTTAATAGTGAACTTGCTAATTTTGAAAATTTAGGTAACGTTGCTTCATACATACCAGAACTTTGCAATGTAAATCCTTCAAAATTTGGCGTACATCTAACTACTATTGCAAACAAACATTTTAATTTTGGTGATGCTGATGAAAAGTTTTCAATACAAAGTATTGCAAAAGTTTTATCACTTACATTAGCTTACAAAATAGAAGGTGAAAATCTTTGGCAACGTGTAGGTGTTGAGCCATCTGGCACACCATTTAACTCACTTATTCAGTTAGAACACGATTTAGGAATTCCAAGAAACCCTTTAATAAATGCTGGGGCGCTTGTTATTTGCGATATTCTTATAACACATTTAACCAACCCAAAAGAAGAATTAATTACTTTTATTAGAAAAGTTTCTGGCATACCAACTATTGATTACTGTAGTAGAATTGCTGATTCTGAAAAATCTGTGGGTTACAAAAATGCCGCCTTAATTAATTTAATGAAATCCTTCGGAAATATTAATAATGATATTGATGTTGTCCTAGATTTTTATTTTAACCTTTGCTCTATTGAAATGACTTGCAAAGAGTTATCTCAAACTTTTTTATTTTTAGCCAATTATGGTGTTTGTCCGTTTTCAAAAGAAATTATTTTAAGTAGAAGTAAATCTAAACGTATTAACGCAATAATGCAGTTATGTGGTTTTTACGATGAAGCTGGAGATTTTTCTTTTAAAGTTGGCTTACCAGGTAAAAGTGGCGTTGGCGGTGGTATTGTAGCTATTCACCCTAACAAATACTGCATAGCCGTTTGGAGTCCTAAATTAAATGAAAAAGGAAATTCTAATAAAGGCATAAAGTTTTTAGAGCTTTTTACTTCAGAAACCGAAGTCTCTATTTTTTAAATCATCATGTATTAAAATCACTATGAAATCAGTTGTAACAATTGTATTGCTTATTTTGTCGAACACTTTTATGACACTAGCTTGGTACGGACATTTAAAATTTGCTGAATGGAAATGGTTTAATAAACTGGGTTTAATTGCCATTGTACTTATTAGTTGGGGAATTGCTTTTTTTGAATATTGTTTTCAAGTGCCAGCTAATAAAATTGGTTTTAAAGGTAACGGCGGACCTTTTTCATTAATTCAATTAAAAGTTATTCAGGAAGTAATTACATTGGTGATTTTTGTGATTTTCACCATCCTTGTTTTTAAAAAGGAAACTTTTAGGGTAAACCATGCAATAGGTTTTGTATTTTTAATTTTAGCCGTTTATTTTATTTTTAAAAAGTAATTACAACTTATTTTCTTTATAAAACAACGATAAAAATATATATAATAAAATAACTAGTGAAATTGCAATAAACTGAAAAGCAACAACTAACAACATTGTACACATTAAAAAAACAAATTTTAGTTGATTATCTTTCCAAGTAAAGTTTTTAAATTTTAATGAAAAAAGCGGAATTTCAGCATTCATTAAAAAACTTAACACAAGTGTTAACACCACTAAAAACCATTTATTTTCAATAATTGTTGCGGCAAATTCAAAAGAAGTAAACTCTAAAATTAATGGTAACGATAAAACTACCAACGATGCTCCTGGAGTTGGCAACCCAATAAATGAACTTGTCTGACGCTCATCTATATTAAATTTTGCTAACCTGTATGCTGCTGCTAAAGTAATAAACAATCCTACAAAAGGTAAAAACTCAATTTTTTGAGGTTCCCAAGAAATAATTTCTGTATTTAAAATTTCTAATGTATTTTTTGTTTTTAACAATTGATACAGCACTATTCCAGGCACTACTCCACTTGTAACAACATCTGCTAAAGAGTCTAATTGTTTTCCTAATTCGCCTTGAACATTTAATAACCTTGCTGCAAAACCATCAAAAAAATCAAAAAATATACCTAAAAAAACAAAATATGCCGCTAAAACTAATTCGCCTTGCACAGCAAAAATTGCAGCTATAGTACCTGATAATAAGTTTAATAAGGTTAAAATATTTGGTATAGATTTTTTAAAATTCATTTGGTTTTGTTTCTGGTAAATTTAATAAACTATTTTTTAGTAAGATTTATTTATATTTATTTTTTAAAAAAATAACAATGCCTTTAATTCAATCAACCTATAAACCTACACTTTTATTTAAAAGTGCGCATATTAATACCGTGTACAAAACGTTATTTTACAACAACACCAATCAATATAAAAGAACAAGAATTACAACTCCTGACAATGATTTTTTAGATTTAGATTTTTCTACAATTGCCTCTAAAAGCCTAGTTATTGCATTACACGGATTGGAAGGAAGTTCAAAATCTAAATACATTATATCATTAGTTAACTTTTTAAACTCGAAAAATGTTGATTCAGTTGCTGTAAATTTTAGAGGTTGTAGTGAAGAAGATAATAAACAAATTTATTCATACAATAGTGGGAAAACAGACGATTTAAACACCGTAATTAACTATATTTTAGAGAATTACAATTATAAAAACATTTTTGTAGTTGGCTATAGTATGGGCGGAAATATTACACTTAAATATTTGGGAGAAAACACAAAACTACCTTCCGAAATAAAAGGAGCCATTACAATTTCTGTTCCAACAGATTTAGAAGGTTCTTCTAATGCGCTTTCTCATTGGGAAAACAAAGTGTATATCAAACGTTTTTTAATTTCATTAATAAAAAAAAGTGTAGCAAAACATCAAAAATTTCCAAATTCAGCGCTTAATCCTACTGCTATTAAAAATGCTAAAAATTTTATTGATTTTGATAATGCTGTAACAGCTCCATTATTTGGTTTTAAAAATGCTCAAGATTATTGGACAAAATGTAGTTCAAAGCAATTTTTAAAAAATATTAACATACCTACTTTGTTAATAAATGCGTTAGATGATACTTTTTTATCAGAAAGTTGTTATCCGTTTAAAGAAGCCTTAGAAAATAAGAAGCTTTATTTTGAAACCCCAAAATATGGCGGACATGTTGGTTTCAATACATATATTGGCAAAAGAGATCTTCTTTGGAGTGAAAACAGAGTGTTAGAATTTATGAATCATATAATTTCATAATTTTAAACAGAATCTTACAAAGTTTTTTTACATTCGCTTTAAAATTTATATTTCTTGAAAAAAAGTTTACTCCTCTTACTATTTGTCTACCAATTAGCTTTTAACCAGTCAGTTAGAAAGTATTCTAATGAATTTTTAAACATTGGAGTTGATGCTGCTGCTTTTGGAATGAGTAAAGCTGTTGTTGCCACTAGTAATAATGTAAACTCAGTGTATTGGAATCCTTCTGGTTTAGTTGGTATCAAAGATTATCAAGGTGCAATTATGCACGCTGAGTATTTTGAAGGAATTGCAAAATATGATTATGTAGGTTTTGCAATGCCAATAGATGATAGCAGTGCTTTAGGAATTTCATTAATTAGGTTTGGAGTGGATGACATTTTAAACACAACTGAACTTATAGATAACAACGGAAATATAGATTATAATAGAATTAGTTTATTTTCTGCAGCAGATTATGCCTTAAATTTTGCCTACGCAAGAAATTTACCAGTACAAGGCTTAAATATTGGTTTAAATACAAAAATTGTACGAAGAATTATTGGCGATTTTGCAACTTCTTGGGGATTTGGTTTTGATGCCGGAATTCAGTTTAAAAAAAATAATTGGCAATTTGGAGTGATGGTTCGTGATATTACAACCACTTTTAATAGTTGGAGTATCGATGAACTGGAATTTGAAAAAATAAAAAATTCAATTCCAGATCAAAATCAAGAATTACCCGAAACTACTGAGCTAACACCACCAAAAGCACAGTTAGGTATTGCCAGAAAATTTGAAATTTCACGCGATTTTAATTTACTTTCTGAAATTGATTTAAATCTTCGTTTTTCAAAAACCAATGATATTATTTCAACAGATTTTATAAGTATTGATCCTGCTATAGGCGTGCAGGCTGATTATTTAAATACTGTATTTTTACGTTTAGGTGTTGGAAATATTCAAAATGAATTACGATTTGACAACACCAAAGAAATATCCTTTCAACCCAATTTAGGCGTTGGTTTTAAATACAAAGGAATTCAAATTGATTATGCTTTAACAAATATAGCAAGTGTTGGAAATGCCTTATATTCAAACGTGTTTTCATTAGTATTAGATTTTGATTATTTTAGATAATTATGTTTCAAAAAAAATTAGTAACCTTACTTTTTTCTATTTCCTTTTTTATAGGTTTTACTCAATCTGTTTTAACAGATAAAGCAACTATAAGCGTTTTAACTTGTGGTCCTGGAAGTGAACTTTATACCACATTTGGACATAGTGCTTTTAGAATTCACGATCCAAAAACGGGATTTGATAAAGTTTACAATTATGGCACTTTTGATTTTAATGCACCAAACTTTTATTTAAATTTTGCCAAAGGAAAACTTACTTATCAGCTATCAACTACAAGATTTCAATATTTTTTAGCAGAATACAGGTATGAAAACAGATGGGTAAAAGAACAGGTTTTAAATTTAAATGAAAATGAAGTTGTGCAGGTATTTAATTTTTTAGAAAATAATGCCAAACCTGAAAATAAAAATTATCAGTACGATTTCTTTTTTGATAATTGTTCAACCAAAATTGAAGAAGTTTTAAAAAAAGCGCTACCAAATACAATCACCTTTAACAACAATCACATTACAAGCCATAAAACACATAGAGATTTAATTGCAGATTATACAAAAAATCAAAAATGGGGGAAATTTGGAATTGATTTAGCTTTAGGTTCTGTTATTGACAAAGAAGCAACCAAAGATGAATATAAATTTTTGCCTGATTATATTTTTAAAGCATTTGAAAATGCTACTATAAATACAGATACTATTAAACTTCCTTTAATAAAAAATGAACTTACTATAATTGATGAAAAGCCAATTACAAAAGCGCCATTTTCATTCAGTTTTACTCCATTATTTATATTTTCAATCATAAGTTTTATGATATTATTTATAACATATAAAAACTATAAATTAAAAAGAAGAACCAAAATTTTAGACTTTCTAATTTTATTTGTTACAGGTATTGTTGGTGTTGTAGTTTTATTATTATGGTTTGCAACATCACACACTGCAACCTATAAAAATTTAAATTTTTTATGGGCTTTTGCTCCAAATTTAATAATCGCTTTTTACATCACAAAAACTAATTTAAAAAACTGGATAACAACATATTACAAAGTATTAACTATTTTATTAGTGATTACAATAATTGTTTGGATTTTTAAAATTCAAGTTTTTAATATAGCCATTTTACCACTTATCATTTCTTTAATTATTAGGTATTTATATGTCATTTTTATAGGCAAAAAAATACAGAACTCTTAAAACCATTTTATTTTGAACACAAAAAAAAACTATAGCAAATCATTTTCATTATTAACATCGTTATTTTTCATGTGGGGATTTATAACTGTAATGAACGACATTTTAATTAATACATTTAAAGGTGTTTTTGATTTAACTCCTACACAAAGAGCTTTAATTCAGTTTTCTTTTTTTGGTGCTTTTTTTATCATTTCTCTAATTTATTATTTGATTTCTTCTTCAAGTGGAAAAGATCCTATCAATAAAATTGGATATAAAAATGGGATGGCAATTAGTTTATTAATTTGTGGAATTGGTTGTATAAGCTTTTTTGGTTCGGCACATTTAAATTCTTATTATTCATTTTTAATTTCTTTATTTATTTTAGCTTCAGGAGTTACTTTGCTTCAAATTTGCGCAAATCCTTATGCTACAATTTTAGGAAATAAAGGTTCTGAAAGCAGTCGTTTAAATTTAGCACAAGGTTTTAACTCATTAGGTACAACTTTAGGTCCAATTGTAGGAACAATTTTAATTTACAAAGTATTTTCAACCGGTGAATTAAATGCATTTTCAATAAGTAAAACCTATTTAGCCTATGGAATTATATTTGTTGTTTTGGCTTTAGTTGTAAAATTTAGCAATATGCCATCTTTTCAAAATACCGAAAAAATTGAATCTGGTGGTGGCGTTTTTAAACACAGACAATTAACATTAGGTATTTTAGCTATTTTCTTTTATGTAGGCTCTGAAGTAGCTATTGGAAGTTGGATTGTTGAATATTTAAAAGATGATACTATTGTTGGAATGACTGAAGAAAACGCTAGTTACTTTCTATCATTTTTTTGGGGTGGACTTATGATTGGTAGATTAATGGCAAGCTACGCGTTAAATGTTGAATTAACAAAACGTAAAAAATACTTTTCAATGGCTATTGTTGGATTAATTGTCTTTTTTGGAATTTATTTAGTAACTGGCATAAAAATGCATGAAGGCTCGTTTGCTTTTCATCCAGTTCCTTTTGGAAACATAGCGATGTATTTAGCATTTATTGCATTGTGTTTTGTGGCATTTATTTTAGGTGAAGGAAAAGCTTCAAAATCGTTAGTAATTTTTTCAGTTATAAACTTTATTTTATTAACAATTGCACTATTAGCTAAAGGTCAACTTGCTTTTATAGTAATTATTAGTACTGGTTTATTCTTTTCAATTGGTTGGACAAACATTTTTTCGTTGGCAATTAATAATTTGGGTAAATATACTTCACAAGGATCATCATTATTAGTAATGGCAGTAGTTGGTGGTGCTATTTTACCGATGATACAAAGTGTTATTATTGAAAAAGTAAATGTTCAAACCTCATTTATAATTCCAATAATAGGAATGCTATATTTAATATTTTATGGTATTTCAGGCTATAAATCAAATGAAATACTAAAATAGTTTAATACTTTATTGATAAATATTACACCAACTTTTTTATGTATTAAATTTAAATTGTGAAGTAATTATTTTAATTTATATTTATGTAATTAAACATAAATCAATTTAATAAATGTATCAAATACAATATTTTATAATTACTATCTTACTATTATTTTCTTGTTCAAACAAAAATAATAACACTGAGCCATATCAAATGGAAATTGAACCACAAATAACAAAAAATTATTTAGCACTTGGCGATAGTTATACCATTGGCGAAAGTGTTTCTGAAAATGAACGTTTTCCAGTAATTCTTGTTGATAATTTAAATACTAAAAACTTCAATTTTAATCTACCTAAAATTGTTGCTAAAACAGGTTGGACAACTGGAGAACTAAAATCAGCTATTTTAAAAGAAAATATTGATAACAACTATGATTTGGTTACTTTATTAATTGGAGTAAACAATCAATATAGAGGATATAATATTGAAGAATTTAGAACTGAATTTTCAGAATTATTAAATATGGCCATAATTTTCGCAAAAAATAACAGCGATAATGTTTTAGTAATTTCTATACCTGATTGGGCTGTAAGTCCGTTTGCTAAAAATAGAGATCGAGATAAAATAAGTGCTGAAATTGATGCTTTTAATGCCGTAAAAAAAGAAGAAACATTAAAAAGAAATGTAAAATTTATTGATATTACTCCAATATCTAGACAAGGGTTAAACAAACCTGAATATTTTGCTTCTGACGGACTTCATTTTTCTGGTTTAATGCATCAATTATGGGTGAATGAAATCATTCAAAAAAAATTCAATTAAACAAAAATTATGGATACTTTTTTAAAAAAAGCTATTACTCTAGATAAAACAGACCATTTAGCGCACTTTAAAAATTATTTTGAGAATGACCCAGCTATGATTTATTTAGATGGAAATTCTTTAGGGAAATTGCCTTTAAAAACCATTGAAACAACCTCAAATATTGTAAATAATCAATGGGGAAAACGCCTTATTAGAAGTTGGAATGAAAATTGGATGGATCTTTCAGGGGATATTGCTAAAAAAATTGCGCAAATAGTTGGAGCCCAACCTGATGAAATTTTTGTTGGTGATACAACTTCAATTAATTTATACAAACTTTTATTTGCTTCACTTTCAATTCAAAAAGATAAAACAGAAATTATTACTGATGATTTAAATTTTCCTACAGATTTATACATTATTCAAGGACTTATAAATCAACAATTTAAAAATCATACTTTAAAAGTTTTAAAAAGTGAAAATGAAATTTTTATGGATGATTTAAAAATTAAATCGTCATTAAATACTAAAACAGCTGTTATAACTTTAAGTTTGGTAAGCTATAAAAGTTCATTTTTATACAACATGGAAACCGTTAATAATTTAGCTCATAAAAATAATAGCTTGGTTATTTGGGATGTGTCACATGCGGCTGGAGCTACTACTATAAAACTAAATGAAACCAATGCTGATATGGCCGTAGGTTGCACTTATAAATATTTAAATGGTGGACCAGGAGCGCCTGCATTTTTATATGTTAGAAAAGATTTACAAGAAAAATTAAACAATCCAATTTGGTCATGGTTTGCACATAAAAACCCATTTGATTTTGATTCAAATTTTGTAGAAAACCCTGGAATTCAAAAGTTTGCAATTAGCACTCCTTCTATACTTTCATTAGGTGCAATAGCACCTGGATTGGATGTAATTTTAGAAGCTGGCATTAAAAATCTTCAAACAAAAAGTAACAATCAAAGTGAATTTTTAATTGAGTTAATTCAACATTATTTAGTTCCTTTAGGATTTAAAATGGTTTCACCTTTAAACAATAAACAAAGAGGTTCTCATATTGCTATTGAACATCCTGAAAGTTATAGAATTAATCTAGCAATGATTAATCCTATAAATAAAAAAGAAAAAGTGGTAATTCCTGATTTTAGACCTCCAAGTTTTATTAGAATTGGAATTACGCCACTTTACACTACTTATTTAGATTTATATGAGGCTGTTATTAGAATTGTTGAAATTGTAAAAACCAAAGAGTATGCGGCTTTTTCTACTACAAAATTAAAAGTAACTTAAATAGTTATCAAAATAAAAAAATCCCAAAATGAAATGTCATCTTGGGATTTTTTTTAGTATATTATATTTTTTTCATAAAAATTAAAGTCTCGATTGCGCTTCTTCTATAATATTTTTATACTTTTTTAATATTCTACCCCATTCATCAAACTTCTGATCATCTTTTACGCTTACTGCACCATCTGCTCTCTCACTACTAATTTTCATAACATATTTTAATGGATTAGAATCACCTAATTTAACAATAATTCTTGTTCTAATCGTACTACCACTAAAACCTTCTACTTGCCATGCAGTTCTCATATAACCTGTTTCTTTATCAATTACTTCTAAAACATCAAATTCCGTTGTAACAATAGAGCTTAATAACTTCCACGCATCATCTTCAGAAACATCAGGATTAACCACAATTGTAAAATTTACATTCGCTAAATCCGTAGCAATTGACTGTTTATAAGCCTCGTCTTCAACTAGTTCTAAATGATCTCTAAAAGGTGGTGCTTGATAATCATTTGAATTGCAATAATTTTTTTTAATAGATAAAAAACTTTCTTTACTAACTATTACTTCTACACACGTATTTTCTGGCACTTTCAAATCATATACACCTACACCTACAACTTTTCCATCAACAAAAATTTCGGAATCATTAGGCGTAACTTCTAACTTTACTAATCTATCAATTAAATTAAATTGATAATTAACTGGAGGTTCTGTATCATTTTCTTTATTGCAAAAAACTTTTTCTTCAGAAACAAAACCATCTTTTTTTACTTGCACAACAACACATTCTCCTTTAGGTATAATAACTTCTGAATACCCTATTCCTTGAGAATTTTGATTTACAAAAATTTCTGAATCAGCTGGAGAAACTTTTACTTGCACCATTCTATCAGCTAATGATAAATTTGCATTAAATGGTGGAACTTCTTTATTATTGGTATTATAATAAGTCTTTATTATAGGTTTATATCCTTTCTTTTTAATTTCAACAGTTGCATTAAAATCCTTCTTAACTACTAAATTGTATTTTTTATTACCAACAAAATGACCATCTACATAAATTCCAGCATCATATGGCTCAACATTAAGTTCAATTAATCTATTTTCAAGGTTAACTTGAACATTTTTTGGCCATTTTCTGGTTCTTGGAAATTCTTGAATTACTGATTGAAATCCTTCTTTAACAACAATAATTTTATTCAGCTCATTTTTTTCAAGTTTTAGAACTATTGAACCAACTCCTAATGCGGGTTTTATAATATCATTTCCTACTACTTTATAGAAAGTTGCATCAGTATAATTTGCAGTAATTGTAATCTTACTTTGAGAATATGACAAAGAAAACGTTAAAAATAGTATAGAAAAAATATAATTCTTCAGCATAATTTATAAAATTTGAAATTTTTTAATTAGGCGAATATAATAAATTATTCTTTATGCAAAAAACGTTGTTTAGCAAGTAATTGTTCTTCCGTTTCTTCATTCTCTTCATCTGGCACACAACAATCTACTGGGCAAACAGCTGCACATTGTGGTTCATCATGAAAGCCTTTACACTCCGTACATTTATCAGTTACTATAAAATAATACTCATCACTAACTGGTTCTTGCGAATCTTCTGCATTTACAGTTTTTCCATTTGGTAATACTAACTTTCCTGAAAGTGAGGTTCCATCAGCATAACGCCATTCTTCAGATGCTTCATAAATGGCATTGTTAGGACATTCAGGTTCACAAGCGCCACAATTAATACATTCATCGGTTATTTTTATTGCCATACTATTATTTAGATTATTTTTGTGCAAATATAAAATTTTAAATCTAAAAAATTATTTCAATGAATTTAGCGCAACGGATAAATGCATTTCAAAAATTGGGTATTTTCTTTAAACAATTTTCAACAGCTAAAATTGAAAAACATTCAAATTCTGAAATAAATACATTATTTTTTGATGCTTTTAAAATGCAAATTGAACGGGCACAAGAATTTAATGGTTGGTTTACCAAAGAAAATGTTTTAAAAGCCTTTGAAAGTTGGAGTGAAGCTTTAAGCGTAGAAAATTTAATTGAATGGACTTCTAAATATAGTTTCTCCAAAAACACATCTCCTAAAACTATTGCCATTATAATGGCTGGTAACATTCCTTTAGTTGGCTTTCATGATTTTTTATCGGTATTAATAACTGGAAATAAAGCGCTAATAAAACAATCATCTAACGACAAACATTTTTTGCCATTAATTGCTAAGTTTTTAGAACACACAAATCCATATTTTAAAAATAAAATTACTTTTACTGATACTGTTTTAACTGATTTTGATGCGGTTATTGCAACTGGAAGTAATAATACTGCACGATATTTTGAGCATTATTTTGGAAAATATCCTTCAATTATTCGTCAAAACAGAAATTCTGTAGCTATTTTAACAGGAAAAGAAACTGAAGAAGAATTAGCATTATTAGGCGAAGATATTTTTCAATATTTTGGATTAGGTTGCAGAAGTGTTTCAAAATTATTTGTACCAAAAAATTATAATTTTGATATGCTTTTTAAAGCCATTTACAAATTTAATAACATTATAAATTATAAAAAATACGAGAACAATTACGACTATAACAAAGCAGTTTATATTATGAGTTTGTTCAATATTTTAGAAAACGGATTTGTAATGTTAAAAGAAGATAAAAGCTACGCATCTCCCATAGCAACAGTATTTTACGAATTTTATGATGATTTTGATAATTTACTAAATAAACTAAATACTGAAAAATCAGATATTCAATGCGTTGTAAGCAACGAAAACGTTGTAGATTTCGTAAAATTTGGGCAAACTCAACATCCTAAATTATGGAATTATGCAGATAATGTTGATACAATTTCATTTTTACTAAAATTATAACCTTTTTTTTAGTAAATAAATTAGGGCTATTTCTCTTTTTTTCACGAAATTTGTTTGAACTAAACTCATATTATAAAAAATGAAAAAACATAATTTTAGTGCAGGTCCTTGTATTTTACCACAAGAAGTTTTAAAAAAAGCTGCTGATGCAGTACTTAATTTCAACAATTTAAATTTATCATTAATTGAAATATCGCATAGAAGCAAAGATTTTGTAGATGTAATGGAAAATGCGCGTAGTTTAGTAAAAGAACTATTAAACTTACCCGAAGGCTATTCTGTATTATTTTTACAAGGTGGCGCAAGTCTAGAATTTTTAATGACACCTTACAATTTATTAAAAGTAAATGGAAAAGCTGGCTATATGAATACTGGAACTTGGAGTACAGCAGCTATTAAAGAAGCAAAAATGATGGGAGAAATTAATGTGTTTGCCTCATCAGAAGATAAAGGCTTTAATTATATACCAAAAAATTACACAGTTCCAACAGATGTAGATTACATCCATTGCACATCTAACAACACAATTTACGGAACACAATTAAAAACATTCCCTAAAACTGATAGCTTATTAGTTTGTGATATGAGCTCAGATATTTTTTCTCGCCAATTAGATTTTACTCAATTTGATTTAATTTATGCTGGTGCACAAAAAAATATGGGCCCTGCAGGAACAACTTTAGTAGTTGTTAAAGATGAAATTTTAGGAAAAACAGGCAGAACAATCCCTTCAATGCTTGATTATCAGGTTCATATTAAAAAAGACAGTATGTATAATACACCGGCTGTTTTCCCTGTATATGTTTCAATGTTAACTTTACAATGGTTAAAAGATTTAGGTGGAATTTCAGCAATTGAAAAAATTAACGAAGAAAAAGCGGCTCTTTTATATGCAGAAATTGATAGAAATCCGCATTTTGTTGGATATGCAGCAAAAGAAGATAGATCTTTAATGAACGTAACTTTTAACTTAACAAATGAAAGTGATAAAGAAGCTTTCGATAAAATTTGGAATGAAGCAGGAATAAGCGGAATTAAAGGTCACAGATCAGTTGGTGGATACAGAGCAAGTATGTACAATGCTTTACCTTTAGAAAGTGTTAAAGTTCTTATTAAAGCCATGCAACAACTAGAAAAATAGCATAACTAAAAAAATAAATATAAAATGAAAGTATTAGCAAATGACGGTTTAGCTAAAAGTGGTATTGCAGCACTTGGTTTAAATGGTTTTGAAGTAGATTTAACTACTGTAGCACAAGACCAACTAGTAGATTATATAAATAAAAATAATATTGATGTATTACTTGTTAGAAGTGCTACAAAAGTTAGAAAAGATATTATTGACAATTGTCCTTCTTTAAAAATTATTGGTCGTGGTGGTGTTGGAATGGATAATATTGATGTAGAATATGCCCGAGGAAAAGGACTAAAAGTAATAAACACACCAGCTGCTTCATCACATTCTGTTGGAGAATTAGTATTTGCTCATTTATCAGGATTAGTGCGTTTTTTACCTGAATCAAATAGAAATATGCCATTAGAAGGCGATGCTAAATTTGGTGCACTTAAAAAAAACTATGGTAAAGGAATTGAATTAAAAGGAAAAACATTAGGTGTTTTAGGCTTTGGAAGAATAGGACAAGCAACCGCAAAAATTGCATTAGGTTTAGGAATGAAAGTAATTGCTTTTGATCCATTTATTGATGCTGTAAATTTAGAAGTTGAATTTTTTGATGGTCAAGCGTTATTTTTTAATATCAATACCATTTCAAAAGAAGAAGTTTTAAAACAAGCTGATTTTATTACACTTCATGTACCGGCTCAAAAAGAGTACGTAATTTCTACAAAAGAATTAGATTTAATGAAAGATGGTGCTTTTGTTGTAAATGCTGCTCGTGGTGGTGTTATTGATGAAGTTGCTTTAGTAAAAGCAATTGAATCTGGTAAAATTGCAGGTGCTGCATTAGATGTTTTTGAAAATGAACCAACGCCTGAAATTCAATTATTAATGAATCCTGCTTTATCTTTAACACCTCATATTGGTGCAGCAACAGCTGAAGCTCAAGATAGAATTGGAACAGAACTTGCTGAACAAATTGTAAGTATTTTAAAATAATTACAAATACCAAAATAAATTAAAAGGATGCTAAAATAGCATCCTTTTTTTTGATTAAAATGTAATATTAACGTATATTTGAATAGCTAATTTATCAATAACGCAACAAACTCATTTTATCAATATGGCAAATATCAAACCATTTAGAGCAATTAGACCTACACGAGATAAAGCTGCTCTTGCAACATCAAGATCATATGATCAATATTCTAAAAGAGAGTTAAAAGCACAATTAAGTTACAACCCTTACTCCTTTCTTCATATAATAAAACCTGGATATGTAAATGACATTAATTTATCGGGCGAAGAAAAATTTAAAATGGTACATAAAACTTATCAAGATTTTAAAGACCAAGAAATTTATAAAAAAGACACAAAACCAAATTATTATCTACATCAAAAATCGTACGGAAAAGATGTTTTTTGGGGAATTATTGCAGCAGTTCATGTAGAAGATTATCAAAATAACATCATAAAAAAACACGAAGATACATTAAAGGAAAGAGAAGAACTTTTCGGGAATTATTTAGGTATTGCAGGCTTTAATGCTGAGCCTGTACTACTCACCTATCCTGATAATAATTCTTTAAATAGAATTTATAGAAAATACTCACAACACAGAGCAGAATATGAGTTTATGACTCATACAAAACGACTGCATAAAATGTGGATTATTGATGATGAATTTGATATTGAAACCATCTCTGAAGAATTTAAAAAAATGAATGCTATTTATATTGCCGATGGACATCATAGAACAGCTTCATCTAATTATTTAGCAAATAAATTGAAAACTGAGAATCCAAATCATACTGGTGAGGAATGTTATAATTATTTTATGGGATATTTAATTTCTGATGCCAATTTAAAAATATCAGAATTTAACCGATTTGTAAAAGATTTAAATGGTTATACCAGCGAACAATTTTTAGAAAAACTAAGTGAATTTTATACCATTGAATTAAAAGGTGAAAAAGTATATAAGCCAAGTAAAAAACATCATTTTAGTATGTATTTAAACGGTAATTACTACTCGTTGTACTTAAAAAATACCAATTATAAAATTAACAATGCACTTTCTGACCTAGACACGCACATCATTCATAAAACAATATTAAAACCTATTTTAGGAATCTACGATTTAAAAACGGATCCTAGAATTAAGTGCCTACCAGCTATTTTAGACAAAAAACAATTAAAAAAAGAAGTAGATTCTGGTGGTTTTAAAGTTGGATTTGGTTTGTTTCCTGTTTCTGTCGATCAGCTAAAAGCAGTTGTAAACGAAGATTTACGTATGCCACCAAAAAGTACATACATTGAACCAAAATTAAGAAGTGGTTTAACCATTTTTGAAATAAATGATTAGCAAAATTAAAGTATCTTTGAACTTTAATAGCATTTATATTTTATGAGTATCGCAGAAAACCTACAACACATTAAAAAATTATTACCAAAAGAAGTTACCTTAATTGCTGTTTCAAAAACAAAACCTGAATCTGATATTTTAGAAGCCTATAACGCAGGGCAACGTGTTTTTGGAGAAAATAAAATTCAGGAAATGGCTGAAAAATATGAAGCGCTGCCTAAAGATATTCAATGGCATATGATTGGACATTTACAAAGCAACAAGGTAAAATATATGGCATCTTTTGTAAGTTTAATACACGGTGTTGATAGTTTTAAAAAACTAGAAGAAATTAACAAACAAGCTATAAAAAATAACCGCGTTATTGATTGTTTGCTTCAAATAAAAATTGCTTCTGAAGATACCAAATTTGGATTATCAACAACTGAAGCAACTCAACTATTAGCATATGAGAATCTTAAAAATTTAAATAACATTTGTATAAAAGGATTTATGGGAATGGCTACTTTTACAGATGATGAAACTATTATAAAAAATGAGTTTAGAATACTAAAAAATTACTTAAATTCATCAAAAAAATACAAAACAACCAATTTTAACCCCACAATACTTTCAATGGGAATGAGTGGCGACTATGAAATAGCCATTGAAGAAGGTAGTACAATGGTAAGAATTGGTAGTTCAATTTTTGGAACAAGAAACTATAATTAATTTTTGTACGCAATATTAGACATAGAAACCACGGGCGGTAAATTCAATCAAGAAGGAATTACTGAAATTGCTATTTACAAATTTGACGGGCATCAAATAGTTGATCAATTTATTAGTTTAATTAATCCTGAAAGAGAAATTCAACCTTTTGTAGTGAATTTAACTGGCATAAATAGCGGAATGCTTAAAAATGCTCCTAAATTTTACGAAGTTGCAAAACGTATTGTTGAAATAACTACAGATTGTGTTTTAGTGGCACATAATGCCAATTTTGATAATAGAATTTTAACAACCGAATTTAGACGTTTGGGTTTTGATTTTGAAAGAAAAACGTTGTGTACGGTAGAATTAAGTCAAAAATTAATTCCAGAACAAGATTCCTATAAATTAGGAAAACTTTGCAGATCGTTAGGTATACCTGTTTCTAGTAGACATAGAGCTGAAGGTGATGCCCTTGCCACCGTACAATTATTCAAACTTTTACTAAGTAAAGACGTTCATAAAGAAATTATTAAAAGTGCTATTAAAATTGATACAACAAGAAAATTAGCACCTAAATTATTAAATATTTTAGATGAACTTCCTAAAAAGATTGGCTTGTTTTATGTACATAATTGCACCAGCAACATTCTTTATATTGGCAAAGGTTTAAATATACAAAAAGCAGTTAATCAGTTATTTTTAAGATCTTCCAAAAAAGCAACTATTATACAAAACAGTGTAGTGTCTGTTTCTTATGAAGAAACAGGAAACGATTTAATTGCACAACTAAAATATTTAGAAGAAATTAAAACCAACAAACCTAAATTCAACTTTACAAAAAAACAACAGTTTTCTAAAATTGAATTTAGCAACGAAAATTTATTAGTGATTGATAAAGGGCGATCTATTGGCGAAAAATCTGTTTTACTTATTGAAAACAATCAATTTAAAGGCTATTGCTACGTAAATTTAGAATATCAGATTAATAATATAGAAATACTAAGAACCCTTATTTCACCAATGGAAAACTCTATTGAAAATAGGTATATTATAAAAAATTACTTACAAAAAAACAAAGTCGAAAAGCTCATTCGATTTTAAACTTAAAAAAGATGAAAAAGATTGCTACCCTTATTATTACATTACTTTTAATTTCAACCACAATTGCTCAAAATTTTGATAACTATAAATTTGGCATTGTATCAAAAGAAGAACTCGATTTAAAAAAATATGATAAAGATACTTTAGCCAATGCTGTTGTACTCTTTGAAATGGGTGCTACAACATTTGATCTTAAAAATGATAAAATAATTATTAGTACAAAATTTTATAAAAAAATAAAACTCTTTAATTCTAACGGATTTGAACATGGAACTTTTAGTATTAAATTGTATAAAACAAATAATGCACGCGAAGAAGTAATTGATATTAAAGCAATAACTCATAACGGTTTTACAAAAACATATTTAAATAAGTCTCAAATTTTTAAAGATAAATTGACTGAGAATGTAAATGAAGTTAAATTTACAATGCCCAATTTAAAAGACGGAAGTGTTATAGAATTAGAATATACGGTAGACTCTCCTTTTAAATTTAATTTAACAGGATGGAAATTTCAATCTAGTATTCCTAAAGTTTACAGTATATACAAAGCTTCAATACCAGGAAATTATTACTACAACCGAATTTTAAATGGTTATTTAAAACTAGATGTTAATTCTTCAGATATTAAAAAAGATTGCTTTAGAGTACCTGGATATGTAAATACTGCAAATTGTGAAAATGTAACGTATGCCATAAAAGACATTCCTGCTTTTACACCTGAAGATTACATGACTAATGAGGAAAACTTCATATCAAAAATTAAATTTGAATTAGCAGATTTTATTTGGTTTGATGGTAGAAAACAAAAATACACAACAACCTGGGAAGCAGTTGACCGTGAATTTAAAACAGATAAAAATATAGGTGGACAATTTAAAAAAACTAACTTTTTTAAAGATAAATTACCGCCAGAAATTGATACAATAACTTCAGAATTAGATAAAGCAAAAGCTATTTATAGTTATATTCAATCTTATTATACCTGGAACAAAAAATACAACATTTTTAAAGATATAGATATTAAAGAAAGTTATAAAACCAAAATAGGAAATGTAGGTGAAATTAATATTTCACTAATTAATTCCCTGAAAGCAGCCAATATAAACTGTGATCTTGTATTAATTTCAACTCGTGAAAATGGTTTTCCAACAAAATTGCATCCAGTAATTTCTGACTTTAATTATATTATTGCAAAAACTACCATAAACAATACCACCTATTTTCTTGATGCTACTGATAAATTTACGCCGTTTGGCACATTACCTTTTAGATGTTTAAATAAAGATGGAAGAGTAATGGATTTTGAAAATGACAGTTATTGGACAGATATTATTCCAATAGAAAATTCAAAAAGTCAGTTAAATGTAGATTTAAAATTAGATGAAAATGGTACAATTACTGGAAAAATAAAAAAATTGAGTTTTGGTTATGATGCCATTTCTGAACGTAAAAAAATTGAAAATAGAAGTATTGAGTATTTAATGTCTGATTTTGAAAAAGACTTCAATAAACTGGAAGTAACAGATTATAAAATTGAAAACAAAGACAATTTAAATGAACCGCTTATACAAATTATTGATATTGTAATTGAAAATAAAACAAACGCAACAACACATCTTATAAATCCATACTTTACAGAACAATTTAAACAAAACCCTTTTAAACAAAATAAAAGATTATATCCTGTTAATTTTGGTCATCCAAAAAAGTATGTGGTTAATTTTATGTTAGAAATACCTGAAAACTATAAAATTGAATCATTTCCAAACAATGTAGCCATAAGTTTACCAGAAAATGGCGGAAAATTTATTCATACTACCAAAAAATTTAGTAATTCTAAATTAGGATTGTTCAGCACAATTACTATAAATAAGGCAGTATACTACAATTCAGATTATGAGTTTTTACAAGAATATTTTAAACAAATTATAATAACTCAAAAACAACCTATTTCAATTAAAATAATTTAAGTTTTAATTAATTTATGTATGTAAAAACAGGCTTTGCAATAAATTCAATTTTCGCATAAAAAATCATTAAAAAAATATCGTAATATAAAATATACGGCATTTAGCGTATTTTTTATGTTATGCGTAAAATTTATATTTGTAAATGAGCACTTTAAAAGCTCATTTATTAATTATAAATAAAATCTGTCAGCAATGAAAAAAATTACGCTCTTATTTTTATGCTTCACTTCCATCATTTTTAGTCAAGAACAATTTACAACAGGATTGTTATTAGACAAAGAAAAGTATGAGGCTATTGAATTAACCGCTCCATTAACAACAAGAAGTTTAGATGATTTACCAGCTTCCTACAGTTTAAAAGCATATTGCCCAACGCCACAAAGTCAAGGAGCTCAACCATCATGTGTTGGATGGGCAAGTGGTTTTGGAGCAAGAACAATTTCAAATGCGATTAAAAATAAATGGGCAAATAACATTGCTAAAATAAATGAAAACACTTTTTCACCAGCATTTGTATATAACTTAATTAAAGGACCTACAGACACCGCTTGTAAAAACGGATCTTATGTTTCGGATGCCATGTTGCTTATTAAAAAATATGGCATTTTAAAATTAAGTGATTTCAATTACAATCAACAAAGTTGCACCTTATTGCCTACTGATAGCGCACTTGAAATTGCAGGTATGAATAAAATTGAAAATTTTGAAAGGTTAGCAAATTGGGACAATCCTTCTAACCTAGCCTTAAAAGTAAAAAAAGCAATTGCAAATAACAATCCGGTAGTAATTGGTATGCAAATATCAGATACATTTCATTATACCAAAGGAACTTGGAGCGGATTACAATCAGGCAGAATTGGTGGACATGCAATGGTAGTAGTTGGTTATGATGATAACAAAGATGGCGGTGCTTTTGAAATTATGAATTCTTGGGGGGCAACTTGGGGAAACAACGGATTTATTTGGGTAAAATATAATAACTTTGAAAGTTATGTAAAAACTGCCTATGTAATGATTGATAAAATTGAAGAACCTAAACCTGAAACTATTGCTTTACAAGGTTCTATGAAACTTCAATTAAGCAATGGAACAACTATGAAAGCGCAACTTTTACCAGATGCAACAAGAAACTTTAATATAGTTGCAGCAAGCAAAAGCACCTACAAAATTGTTGATTCATATAGTTCTGGAACTCAATTCAGAATTTATTTTGATAGCCAACAAGCTGCTTATATTTATTTAATTGGTTATGGCGGTAGCGATAAATCTATCAATCAATTATATCCTTTTGAAAACTACAGCGCTTACTTTGGATACTCAAAAAGTGAAATTGCCATTCCAAATGAAGATTATTTTATTGAATTTGATAACAAGCCTGGTACAGATATTTTATGCATTTTATACAGTACAAAAATGCTTGATTTAAATTCAATATTTACATCCTTAAAACAAATGAACGGAGAATTTACGAGTAATTTAAAATCTATATTAAAACCTTATTTATATGCTGGTAAAGATTTACAATTACAAGAAAACTCAATTGCTTTTAAAGCAACTTCAACAAATAAAAATGCAGCTATTGTACCATTATTTATAGAAGTAAACCATAAATAGAATACTATGAAACTTAAAGCTCTTTTTCTTGTATTATTTTGTTTTCAAACCATTATAGCTCAAAATAGTACAGAAATTTTTTCAGACAATTTCAATTCAAACATCAACAATTGGTATGAAGGAAGTGATAACAAAAGAACTTTTTCAGTTCGAGATGGCTTTTATTATTTTGAACATAAGCAACTACAAGGAAGCTGGCTAACAACTCAAAATATAACAATTGATACCAAAAGAGACTATAAAATTGAAGCTGCAATTAAAAAAATTAGCGGCGTTAAAAACTCTGGTTATGGTTTAGATTGGGGTACTGATAATGATTATTATGAGTTTTTAATAACCAGCCAGGGCTATTTTTCTTTATACAATTACAACAAATCTACCAATCAATTTGTTGCATTAAAAAATTGGGAATATACAAGTTATACTAATAATTCCGAAGAAGCTTCAAACATACTAAGTATTAGTAAAATAGGAAATACCACCAATTTTTATGTAAATAACAAATTAATTTATACAGCAACTTTAAAAGCAATTGATGTTAATAGAGTTGGATTTGTTGTAAATCAAAATCAAAAAATTGGAATTGATAACATAAATGTTTCGTATTTATCTAATGGGCAAAATTTTGCTTTTAATGAACAATTTTCCTCAAATACAAATTATTGGCCAACAGGATCAAATGCTGATGTGAATACTTATTTACAAGCTGGAAATTATTATTTTGATCAATTTAAAAAATCATCAGGTATTTACAGATTTATCAATGCTCCAATAGATTCATACAAAGATTTTGAAATTGAAACTGAATTAACACGAATTTCTGGTGAAAATAATAGTGGTTATGGATTAGTTTTTGGAAGAAACGATGCTAATAATCAATACTTATTTAATATTTCGGGTACTGGTTTTTATAGAATATCAAAATATGAAAATGGCGTATATACTAATATTATAGATTGGAAAACTACAGATGCAATTAACAAAAATATAGGAGTAGCCAATAAATTAAAAATAAAAAAAGATCAAAATAAATATACATTTTATATTAATGATACGTATGTAAATGAAATTTCTTATGCACCATTTTTTGGCAATAATATTGGTTTTGTGGCTTTTTCAACGCAAAAATTTGCAGTAAACTATTTAACAATTCAGTATTTAGATGGCAAAAAAAATGTAATTGTAACAAATGACAATAATGATAAAGATTATATCATTAATGAAGATTTTAGCAATAACAGCGCTTCGTGGGTATCTGCAAATACTGAAAATTATTATTCGTACGTTGCAAATGGCAAATACCACATTGAGCACAAAAGAGAAACTGGTGGATGGTACTTTGGTAAAAATGTAACTATTAATCAATCTAAAGATTTTGAAATTGAAACCACTTTAGAAAGAAAAACAATGGCAAATACAAGTTTAGCATTTGTATTTGGCAAAAAAGACGACAATAATAAATATGAATTTTTTATTACCAATAATGGCAGTTATTTACTCCGCAAATATATAAATGGAGAAAAAACAATTGTTTTTGATTGGACAGAGAGTCCGTATATTGCAACAGGAACCGCACCAAACCATTTAAGTATTCGTAAAAACGGAAATCAATTTAGGTTCTTTATCAACAATCAATATTTAGATAAAATTGATGTATATTCATTGCCAGGTACAGGATTTGGCTGGGTAATTTATGATAAAACAGTATTAGAAATTGATGATTTTAAAATTAAATACCTTCAAGAAGATTTTAATAATCCTCCAGAAATAGAAATTATTGAACCAGAAGTTGTTTCAAGAGGATTTAAAATTGTAAAAACAAAAAATATTCAAGTTAGAGGTAAAGCAACCGATAAAGATGGTATTTACTACGTAAAAATTAACGATATTGATGCCTATGTTACAGCAAATGGAGATTTTAATGCAGATGTTCCTTTAAAATATGGCGATAATGAATTGATAGTTACAGCGGCTGATATTAAAGGAAAAACAACAACAAAAAAATTCTTTTTCAAAAGAGAATCTCCGGTAGTGGTTGTTAATAATAACAACAATAACAATGATGATGACGATAATGACAATGTTGTTACCACCAATAACGGAGAATATTATGCACTTTTAATTGGTGTTAGTGAATATGGTGATGCAAAAATTGTAGATTTAGAAGATTTACCAAATAAAGATGCCGAAGGTTTAGCCACTATATTAAAAACATTTTATAATTTTAAGCCTGAAAATGTAAAAGTATTGGTAAATGCTAAAAGAACTGAAATTTTAAATGCTTTTGATGATTTACGAAAAAAATTAACTGATGAAGATAATTTATTAATTTTTTATGCTGGCCACGGTGTTTATGAAGAAGATTCTGAAGTTGGATATTGGTTACCTTCGGATGCTGAAAAAGAATACACTGCAAATTGGATTCAAAATTCTGTAATTGTTTCAACAATTAAAAGAATAAAATCTAAACATACATTACTAATTTCTGATGCTTGTTTTAGTGGAAGTATCTTTAAATCTAGAGCATTAACAGAAGATGCACCAACGGCATTTAAAAAATTATATGAATTACCAAGTAAAAAAGCAATTACAAGCGGAACTTTAAAAACAGTTCCAAATAAAAGTGTATTTTACAAATACTTAATCGATAGATTAAAAAATAATAATGAAAAATATATGTCTGCATTAGACTTATTTAGTGCCATAAAAACACCTGTTGCAAATAACAGTCCTAATGTTCCGCAATACGGTGTAATACATGGTATTGGTGATGAAGGTGGAGACTTTATATTTATTAAAAAATAATAATTGAAAGAAACTAAAACAACTTTCGAGAAACAGAAAGAAAAAATACATCAAATTATTTACGAAGCAGATACTCCTGCTGGAAAATGGTTTGACATACTTTTGATACTCACTATTATAGTGAGTATCATTTTAGTTATGCTAGAAAGTATTGAAAGCATAAATAAAAATTATCACAACTTTTTAAATATTGCAGAATGGATAATTACCATTTTATTTACCATTGAATACGTTTTACGGATTTTTACTATAAAAAAACCAAGTTCATATATTTTTAGTTTTTACGGAATTATAGACTTGTTAGCCACCATACCAAAATATATATCTTTAATATTTGTTGGTACTCACGCATTAATTGCATTACGTGCATTACGCCTTTTAAGAGTCTTTAGAATTTTAAAACTCGCCCGTTATTTAGGTGCATCAAAAATTTTAACTACAGCCTTAAAAGCCAGTAGAATTAAAATTATTGTGTTTTTATTAACCGTTTTAGTGCTTACCATTATTTTAGGAACAATTATGTATTTAGTTGAAGGTCCTAGAAACGGTTTTACAAGCATTCCTTACAGTATGTACTGGTCAATTGTTACCTTAACAACAGTTGGCTATGGAGATATATCACCACAAACTCCTCTTGGGCAATTTATTGCAAGTATTGTTATGATTTTGGGTTATGGAATTATTGCCGTACCAACAGGGATTGTTTCTTCTGAAATGGCTAAAATAGATAACGTTCCTAAAAATACACAACATTGTGCAAACTGTGGCTCAGATAAACATTTAGACAATTCAAGTTTTTGTAGTAACTGTGGCGAAAAATTAAATTATGAATAAGTATTTAATTGCTGTTGTTGGAGCAACTGCTATCGGAAAAACAACATTAAGCATTCAATTAGCAAAACATTTGAATACTGAAATTATTTCATGTGATTCTCGCCAATTTTATAAAGAAATGGAAATTGGCACTGCAGTTCCCAACAAAGAAGAATTGAATGCAGTAAAACATCATTTTATACAAAACAGATCAATTTTTGATGATTATAGTGTAGGCGATTTTGAAAAAGATGCAATCAAAAAATTAGAAGAGTTATTTAAAAAACATAATGTAGTGGTGCTTGTTGGAGGAAGTGGTTTATATGCCAACGCTGTAATTGACGGGTTAGATTATTTTCCAGAAGTTTCTCCTGATATTAGAAAACAACTGAATCATCAGTTACAACAAAATGGAATTACCGCACTTCAAGAACAATTAAAAAAATTGGATATTGAAAGTTACCAAACCATTGAAATAGCAAACCCTCAAAGATTAATTAGAGCCTTAGAAATTTGTATTGGTACAGGAAAAACCTACGCTTCATTTAAAAATAAAAATAAACATCCAAGAAATTTTAAAACTATAAAAATAGGATTAACAGCTCCAAGAGAAATCATGTACCAACGTATCAATCAACGAGTTGATATAATGATGCAACAAGGTTTGCTAGAAGAGGCTAAAAAACTACATCCACACAAAGACTTAAATGCCTTGCAAACTGTTGGTTACAAAGAACTATTTAGCTATTTTGAAAATGAGTTTACTTTAGATTTTGCCATTGAAGAGATTAAAAAAAATACCAGAAGGTTTGCTAAAAGACAAGTTACTTGGAATAAAAAAGATACTGATATTCATTGGTTTAACTTTGATGAAAATACCGCTGAAATCATAAAAAAAATAACCGAATTATTACATTTTGAATAAAACAGAACTAAAACAATTTTTAGATGAAAAAGTAATTCAATACAATCATCCAAAATTTATTGAAAGTGATCCTATTCAAGTTCCTCATTTATTTTCATTAAAACAAGATATTGAAATTGCAGGGTTTTTAACTGCAACTATTGCTTGGGGAAATAGAAAAATGATTATTAAAAATGCTCATAAAATGATAGACTTAATGGGTAATTCTCCTTTTGATTTTGTAATGAACCATAAAAAAGAACATTTAAATACCATTGATAATTTTGTGCATCGAACCTTTAACAGTGACGATTTTTCCTATTTTATAACTGCATTAAATCATATTTATAAAAATTATAACGGTTTAGAAACTATCTTTCAAAATTCAGCTACAAAAAACTCGTTACAACCTGCTATACATCAATTCAAAAATGTTTTTTTTGAAATTAATCATTTAAAACGTACCGAAAAACACATATCAGACCCTTTAAAAGGTTCGGCTGCAAAGCGGATCAATATGTTTTTACGGTGGATGGTTAGAAATGATGCAGCTGATGTAGATTTTGGTATTTGGAAACATCTCTCTCCTGCTCAATTATCGTGTCCGCTAGATGTGCATTCTGGAAATGTTGCCCGAAAATTAGGATTGCTTAAAAGAAAACAAAACGATGCTAAAGCATTGGCTGAACTTGATAGCAACTTAAGGAAAATGGATAAACTTGATCCTGTAAAATACGATTTTGCGTTGTTTGGTTTGGGAGTTTTTGAAAAATTTTAATTTCCTCTAAAAAATAAAACGGTACTAATTGTTTTAACAATAATTTTAAAGTCCATCAACAAATTTCGCTCTTTAATGTAATATAAATCGTACATTAATTTATCTTGCTGATCTTGAAAAGTACTGGCGTACGGATGCATTACCTGCGCCCAACCTGTTAAACCTGGTTTAATTACATGACGCATGGCGTAATAAGGAATTTCATTTTCTAATTGTTTCACAAATTCAGGTCGTTCAGGTCTTGGCCCAATTAAACTCATTTCACCTTTTAAAACATTTATAAATTGAGGAATTTCATCAATTCTAGACTTACGCAACAATCTACCAAATTTGGTAACACGCATATCATTTTTTTGAGCCCAAACTGCACCATCTTTTTCAGCATTAGAAACCATTGAACGAAATTTAATAATTTTGAATACTTTGCCTCTTTTTCCAACACGCAATTGTGTATAAATTAACTTTCCTCTATTGCCCAATAAATTTCCTAAAAGTACTACAGGAACTAAAATTACAAGTGTAAGTATTCCTATAATAGCAATAACAATATCTAAAATTCTATGAAAAGCCATGTATAAATTATTTTGATGACTTTTACTAAATGTAAAATAATTATAAAAATTATGTGTTAGTTTATTTTCTGAAACTCTAAAAGTTTCATCTTCAATAAAACTATCAACGCTTTTAATATTCAATCCTTTTTCAAAAATTGCAATTAACTGATTATTAATACTTTTAGTAATTAACTTACTATTGTTTGATGCTACAACAATTTCATTAATAGCATATTCTTTTACCAAAAAAGCAATATTAGCATCGTTAACATTTATAAAATTTAGAGTGTCATTTTCAATTCTTTCATTGGAAACATAACACTTAATAGTATTTATTTCTTGATGTTGTTTACAGGCCAATATTTTTTCAATTTCTTCTTCTTCAGCAATAACTAATATATTTTTTAAAAATCGTGGAGAAAAAATAAATTTGATGTAAATAAATCTGTGGCATAAAATTGCAACTAAAAGTACTCCGAAAAAATAAAGTATTTGTAACCTGTTTTGGGGTAGTAAAGGAGAATAATACGGTGTAAAAACATAAAACAACGTTGCAAACACTACGGTAAGTATGGTACTTCTAAGGGTTAAATAAATATCACTTGCTACTTTTAAGTTATACATTTCAAATATTTCACCAAAAAATAACAAGTAAATACTTAACGAAATACTCCAGGTAAAAATCTGTGGATTATTAAAATTAAAATACTGATAATCTGTAAGTAAACTAATTAAATAAAAGCTAAAAATGGGGAAAAACATATCTAAAAATCGCAAATATAATTTACGTTCAGATAGGGAGAAATGTATTTTAGAATTTGGCATTTAATTTTTATGAAATACAAGTAAAAACAATTATTTCAAAATTTTTTTTATAATTAAAATGAACATCAATTTTAATGATTGTAACAATTTAATTTTTTCAAATTTACGATAAACTATCCAATTATATTTTAATAGCAATAATTTATTGCTTGAAATTGAATTATTTCTTTTGGTATAATATGCTAAAGGCTTATCTATGCCAATTGCTTTTATTCCTGTTTTTGTTATAGCTAACCATAAAGCCCAATCTTGTCGCTTTAATATATTTGGAAAATACACTTTCCCTAAAGCATCAACAGAATACATTACCGTTAAGCAACCAATATAGTTGTTTGTCAATAAATCAGTATAATTAACTATGTGTTTAGGCTTTACTAATTTTAACTCTTGATTGTCTTCACTCACTACATAATACCCTGTAAATGTAAAAGATAGCTCATTTTCAAGCATTGTTTTAATTTGAATTGCTAATTTATTTACATCCCAATAATCATCACTATCCAAAAAAGCAATATAAGTACCTGACGCTTGTTTAATACCTAAATTTCTGGTACTTGCTGGTCCCGAATTATGAGGTGTTTTAAAAAGTTTTATTCGCGCATCTTCTAAAACAAATTTTTCTATTATTTCAACTGAATTGTCTGTAGAACAATCATCAACAATTAGCAGTTCCCAATTTTTATACGTTTGATTAAGCACACTATTTATTGTGCGCGAAATAAATTGACTTGCGTTAAAATTGGGAGTAATAATAGAAATTAAAGGGTTATTCATGTACTAAATTGTTGAAATAAAACTTTCTTGTTTTTTTAAGTTAGATGAAATTCTCTGATTATATGTAATTTCAGCAACTATATCTGTATTAAAATAAGCAAAAATTTCTTTATTTAAGATTTCTAATTGCCCCATACTTAAATCTTGTTCTATTAAAAATAGTAATTTTCCCTTTTCGTGTTGCTTTACTTGATAATTTAAATATAACTGGTATTTTAACCCTAAGTTTTTAAAAATATAATAAAAATATAAACTCGGATATTGTTCTTTAAACCCTAAAACAACTTTACCAACTCTTCCTGTAACTTCTTTAATTATAGTATGTTGTATTCCACAAGCACACTGAACTTTAACATCACTTAACGTAACGTAATCTCCTAATTTATAGCGCAATATGGGAAATGAAGTTTGCTGTAAGTTTGTAACCAATATTTCATTATTAACCTCTTCAACAATTACACCTTCCATATTTAAATGCATATTTCCTTTAGGGCATTCAAATGCAATAATACCAGTTTCAGCAGCTCCGTATTCATTAATTATTGGCAATCCAAACGCTTTGATTATCTCATTTTGATAGGCCGGAAATACTTTTTCAGAAGTGCCTTTTATCATTTTTAATTTTTTAGGTTTTTCTAAATGCAGTTTGTTGTAAATTTTAGCAACTTCATAAATCATAGAGGAATAACCGTGAATATAGGAAAGGCTTGAAAATTTAGGAATTATTTTTTTTATGGTATTTTCATTGTAACTAAACATTCTAAATCTGTTTTGTAACCCATCTAAAATACTATATTTAATTTTTGAAACTACAGAAAATTGGAACCCCCAAAAATATAAATTTCGCTCCCAAGGATTTACATTATACCAAGAATAACCTCTAAAAATGCTTGCTCTATTAAATGAATCGGCATGTTCATCTTTCCAAAATGTTAATGAGCTACCTGAAGTACCAGAAGTTGATGCTTTAAATTTCTTTCTTATTTTTTTTGAAGTGTGAATTGTAGCGTTATAATGAATCAGTTCATGTTTAGATATTGTTGGTATTTTTTTTATGTCATTCAATGATTGAATGTCTTCTGGTTTTAAACCAATTTCATCAAAAATGGTTTTATAATAAAGTGAAGTTTGGTAACAAAATGTAACTAATGCTTGTAGTTTTAACAGTTGATATGCTTGTAATTTTTCTAAAGACCATTTTTCTGAAGCCTTCAAAAACAAGTAATTATTTGTTAATGAAGGGTTTCTAAAATATTGACCAATTTTAAAAATTAATTTATAGAGCATTATTTTAATAAATTTAACCACATTTTTTTTACAATAGCCTCATCAAAATGTGTCACTTGTTGTTTTGCATTTTTCGTAATTTCAATACCTAAAGATGAATTTTCAATAATACTTTCTATAGTATTTACCATTTGTAAAACATTATTTTTAGCAACTAATTTTCCTGTAACACCATCTTCAATTAGATAAGGCATTCCTCCTACATTTGTTGAAATAACAGGCAAACCCAATGCCATAGCTTCAATAATACTTACAGGCATATTATCAAAATTAGTTGTATTTATAAAAAAACTATAGTTTTTAGATTTTTTAATCCATTCCTGTTTACTTAACAATCCTGTATATTCAATAGAGTCAGCTACACTTTTAGTTTTAGCCAAATCAATTACTTCTTGTAAGCTACCATCTTTATCAGGACCAACCATACACAACGCTGCATTTTTATATTTCTTTTTTAACTCAAAAAGTACTTCTACTGCCATTTTTGGATTGTAAATTTCATCAAAAGCACGTACCCATAAAAGCTTTGGAGTAAACACTGATCTTAAAGTGAACGGATACAAACGCATTGAAATTGCATTAGGTATATAGATTGTATCATAACCTGATTTTGAAAATTCATGATACAAGTACTTAGAAGGTGAAACATTTATATAAGAATTCTTAAAAATCATTTTTGACAATAAGGTACTGTTTTTTAACCTATTAGGTAAATTTCCACCATGTAATATCGGAATATATTTTATATGCAATAGTCTTGCTATTTGTGATGTTATAAATGTATAATAAAAATTAGCGGTGCTATAAGTATCAATTAAAATGTATGATGCATTATAATTTTTTATGATTCCCCAACACATATCCAATAATCTAAAAAATATATTTTTCTTATTAGAATATACCAATACTTCAACATTTTCAGTTTTTAAGGCTAAAGACAGTTGTATAATGGTGGTTGGATTTCCATGAGAAAGATTATTTCCTATATACAGTAGCTTCTTCATTTTCTTTATCTTTTTCTAAAATTATTAAGCTTAAACCATAAATAAAAGCAGGAAATGCTACACGCATGGCAGAATGGTTGATGGTTAAAAACCAAAATATTAAAAAAGCACTTAAAAATGCTACTGTTAGTAAAGGTTGTTTAAACATATTACGTATTGGAATAATTAAAAGAATTCCCAAAATTAGTAAACCAATCATACCATGTTCTCCTAAAAGTCTACTTATTTCATTATGTGATGCTGCTACAATATCAGATTCGTCTATTCTTTTATATTTTGACCCCCCAACTCCAATTCCAAAAAATGGGTGTTCAAAAAAAGCCTCCAGTTCACTTTCAAATAAATCAATTCTTCCAGTACTAACATCTTCCTTTACAACACCAGCTGCATTTTTATTAGCATATCTATTGGTTAACATGCCTCCTGTTAAATCAGCAGAATATATCCAAGTAATTAACAAAAACAATGTCATTAACCCAGCATATTTTAAAAAACTTATTACTCTATCTTCTCTAGATAAAATATAAAAAAAGGCAAAAGCAACAATCGCAATAAATGCAGTTAGCATTCCTCCTCTTGACAGTGTAATCAATCCTCTAAATAACAAATATAACAGCAACAAAATATCTAGACTAAAAACAAATAAAAAGCGCTTTTTTAAAAAAAGATGCACAACCAAAATAAAAACCCCCAATCCCAATATCGTAGCTACTTGATTAGGGCCATAACCTCCAGAAGTCTCAAAATTTGCAGTTCCTCCAAATGCTATATCTTTTATATCAGGTGTTTTAAAATACAAATAACTTAGCATGGAAATAATAGGTAAACACATTACAAATAATACATTTAAAAGTGCTGTTAATGTTATTTTTCTTCCATAAAAATAAATAGCAGCTACACCTAGAAGAATTGGACCACTTAAATTAAAAGCAATAGCTTTTCGTATAGATTCATTAAAAGGAATATCAACAAAGGCAATGCCAATTAATAATAATAATATATATATGAGGTAACTTACGGATACATGATGTCTTTTGGTCTCTACCATTAATCCCATAAATAAAAATAGTAACACTGCATATTTTGGTAACTCATGAAAAAACATACCACCTGACATTCTAAACAATACTTCTCCACCAACCAAATAACCACTCCAAAACATAGCTTCATTATGTTTATTTTTAGTTTTAAAAATAACTAACAAGCCAATAAATAATATAAGAATTGAATAAATCTTACTAACACTACCTAATAACAATAAAACACCTAATACCAAATGTAATAATGTTAAAAATGTGCGTGTATATTTTGAAAAGCTATACAAATTGGTATCTATTAATTAATTCATTTATATATTTTTCCTTAGAAAAATATTTAGTTACAAATATATGCAATGCAGCTCCTAATTGAATGCTTGTATCTTTGTTATTTATTAAATTCAATAATGCCTCACTTAATTTTAAATGATTAGCAGCAGGAATCAATATACCCGTTTTATTTGCAATAATTACATTACGTATCGCTCCAACATCTGTTGCAACTACCGGTAAAGAAACCAGTCCGTATTCCAATAAACTAACAGGTAAGCCTTCAGATTTTGATGCCAGTACTCCTATAGATGCTTGTTTTAAAATTTCAAAGGTATCTGCACAGTTACCATAAATAAATACAAACGCTTGCAATCTTTCTTTTTGTATAAATTCTTTTAGTTCTGAAGCGTATTGGTCATTTAAATCAGTTCCCACTAAATGTAACGTCCAATCAGGACAATATTGGTGCACTATTTTAAAAGCATTTAATAAATTTAAATGATCTTTTTGAGGGCGCAAATTGGCTAAACATAGTATTCTTTTCCCTTCTATGCCTTTTAAAAATGTTTTCTTTTCAACAGTAGTATTTAAATGAGCAAAATTTGCTAAATACTTTTTATTTTTACTATGTAAATTTATAGTTGCCCAATCTAACAATAATTGATTAACTGCAATACTAGTTTTAAAAAAATAGGAACAAAATTTTAACACAAAACTTTTTCTTTCGTGTAATAACTCACTATTTCCATAATGGTCGTGCCAAATAATTTGAATTGATGGCTTTACTATTTTCAACAATACTGCCACAAAAAATGACGATGAATGTGCGTGAACAATAGTTATTTGATGTTTAGTAACATAAGATCGTAACTTTAAAATTGCTTGTATATCTAATGTGTGCTTTCTATTTAAAAACAAATAACCAACTCCATTAGCAATATTATTTTTTAAAGAACCTTCAACACGAGTGGCACACAAATGCGATTCAACTCCCTGCTCATACAAACCATTAGCAATATTTACTGCCATCATTTCAGCACCTCCTGGATGTAGAGAATCTATAATTTGTATGACTTTTATGGTTTTGTTCATTAATTTATTTTCATTCATCACATTTCCCCTCTTGGATGGGAATATTACAATAACTTTTTAATCTCATCTTCAAACTTTTCCAATGTATACAATGTAGACCAATCCATACCATTTTGAGCGTGATGAGCATACAAACTGTCATTATTAACATAGTTTTCTACAGCATTTACAATCTCATCTAAATTAGCAGTAACAATAGTTCCTCTACTACCATTTCCCAACATTTCTGGAACACATGATACATTACTTGTCATAGGAACACATCCCCAAAACATAGCTTCTGCAACTACTTTTGGCCATCCTTCAGATTTTGAAATAAATACTAAAAAATGAGCTTGTTGATAGGCCTTTTTTACAATTTCTTTTGAAGTATTTCCATGTAAAATTATAATACCTTCTAATGAGTTATCTAAAATATAATCTGTTATTTTAGCTTTTTCAACACCATCGCCATACATATCTAACTGAACATTATAGCCATTCTTTTTCAGTTTATGAATTACTTGAACACTTAACAATGGTTGTTTTCCTGGTGTTAATCCACCAACATAGATGAATTTTAGTATTCCGTCATTCCGCACTTGATGCGGAATCTGTTTGTCGAAATCCAAATCTTGAGATCCCCAGTCAAGCTGAGGATGACGTTCTGAATCGACATGCTGAACTTCATTTGATTCTTGCCCATCGTATCCGTCATTCCGCACTTGATGCGGAATCTGCTTCTTAAAACCCAAAACGCTTCTAATTTCAATCGCTTCAATCTCCTTTTCTGAATAACTTGCAGTAAAAAAGGGTACAATATTCTTTGATTGGTTCGGCCATTCTCCATATACCAATACTTTACAATTTCTAGTTAAAAAAGTATTTGAAAGTATCCATTTTTGAAGCCTGTAACTTCTTGGCTGCTTACTTGTTCGATCCCAATTTCCAGCATATTTTACCGTTTTTGGTTTCTTTGGAAATAATATTTGTACAAAACATCCTAACAATCCAATATTTCCTGGGCAGCGCAAATGAATATGATCTGCCCATTGCATGGCTTGGTAAATTTTATAACAAATTTTTGGAATTTTTAGCAATGCATTCATACTATTATTCAATGAAGTGATATCAAACGAAGGTATGCCAATTAGTTTTATTCCATCATTCCGGACTTGATCCGGAATCTTATACTCGTTTTCCAATTCTTGAGATCCCCAGTCAAGCTGAGGATGACGTTTGCTGTCGCCAAGCTGAGGATGACGTTTGCTGTCGCCAAGCTGAGGATGACGTTTGCTGTCGCCAAGCTGAGGATGCCGTTCAGATTCGTCTTGCTGAATTTGATTTGAGACCTGTACTACGTATTCGTCATTCCCAACTTGATTGGGAATCTGTCTCTTTAGTTGATAACTACTATCAATTTCACTTCTCTTACCCTTAGCAACCGGAGCAACAATTTGAACCTCATCAATATGCTTCAACCATAAATTCATTTCTTTCACATAGGGTTCATACGCAACTATTTGCTGCTCATGAATTTTATGTTCGGCATGTGTTATTATAGCGAATTTCATACGGTTATTTAGGTTTATTCAAAAATAATGAAAACCAACCAACCAATCTACCTAAAGCTTCTGTAAATGCTTCTTTTTTATGACTTCCAGTAATACTATTGATAAAACGCAGTTTTAATAACACAATTACATTTAGGTGAAATAACAATTTAGCTTTTAATGTTGGTTTCGGGTATTTTACACGCCAAACATACCAACCATTGCGTACTACCATTTTACCGTACTTGTACTTGTTTGGTCTTCCTGCTTCGTGATGATCATGCGCTAATTGAGCTGCTGTGTTTACATACAAATTTCCCAGTTTCGCAACTCGCAAACAAAAATCTAGATCTTCATATAAACCATAGCCTTCAAAATAGGTAGAAAACTGAATTTTATCAACTACTTCTTTTTTATAGGAAGCCACTCCACCCATAAAGAACTCCACAGGATAAACTTTATTACTAGGAGGTAAATGACCTATAGAGCGACCATGTGAATATGTAGGCATAAAGCCAGGTGGTGTATTATCAATAAGTCCTAATTTTTTACGAAGTTGAAAACGTACACTTTCTTTTCTACAATAGCCATCTATGCAATAGCCATTTTTTATTACAGCATTACTCCATTTTACTTCATTGGCTATGTAGCCCCCAACAGCCAAAGCATCTGGTTTAATCCGATACGTTTTAAGTAATTCTTGAAAATAAGTGGGAGTTAAAATGGTATCATCATCTAAAAAACAAACAATTTCACTATCTATTGCAACTTTTGAAATTCCAAAATTGCGTTGTTTTGTTAATCCCCTATTTGTTGCTTCTACCAAAAAGTAGTGTAGATTTTTATAGCTGGATGCTTCAATAAATGTTTGGGTTTCAGTATCTATTGAACCATCAACAACTAAAATTTCGGAAGGATACAAGGTTTGATGGGTAACTGAATTTAATAGTTGTTCAATAGCTTCTTTTCGCTGATAGGTACAAATAATTAGGCTAAATTTCATAAAATAAATTATTTAAAACGTTCACCTATATGTAGCAAGCCTTTTGCATATTGTAGTGATTTGCTAAATTGAAGTTGTTTATACGGATATTTTAAAAACCTAATTAGTTGAACCTTTAATGGCGCTTTCAATAAATAAATAAAAAAATGTTTTGTACGCCATTCTTTAATTTGATGTGGTTTATAATGCTTCAATATTCCATAAGTAATAGTAGGACTTGGAACTGGTTTTATATATTTAACAGGATTGTTTAATTCCCATGGTTGTTGTTTTCTTTTTTTACCAAGAATATTAGCTTGGCTTCCCCACCATCTATATCCACCTGTTGGAGGTTTTAAGTGTAAATTTGCTGAAAATGGATTGTGTAATACTACAGCGCCATTTTTTAATAAACGCATTCCAAAATCACTATCCTCACCATAACCACCATCAAAATTGATATCATTAAATCCAATTCTATCAATCCATGCTCTTTTAACACAGGAATTAGCATTACTAAATGCTTTTGCTACGCCAACATGCCATCTTTTTTCTCCAAGTTTATTCAATCTATTCTCTAAATCTTCTAAATTTTGGTTTACATTTTCAGCCATTATATCCAATCCATTACAAGCATCAGCATTATAGGTTTGTAATAAACGAATATGATTTTCAACAAAATCTGGTTGAATGCGAATATCATCATCGGCAAAAATAATATAATCGCCAGTACACTTTTCTAATGCTTCATTTCTAGCTCTGCAACTTCCTTTGGTGGTTTGCCAATGCACGTCTAACTTAAAATTAAAATCAGCTTGTTTATAAAAACTTGCATCTCGCTCCTCTTCTGGTGTTGCATCAACAATTACAACTTGTGAAATAGGATACGTTTGCTTTTTATGGTCTTCTAACAACAACTGAGTGTATTTTTGCCTGCGCATGGTTGGTATCACCAAACTAACTGTTGGAGTTCCTTCAATTGGATTTAATTTTCTAGGTGTTACTGGAAGTACTTCTTTTTTTACAAAATGATTTTTTGCATACTTATAAGCTTTTATTTCTGAAAAAAAGTTAAACAACCCTTTTCTATAAATCATATAAATACTATGATGAATCTTAAAATGTTTCCGATAAAATAAATAGCGATCATTGGAAGGAATTTCAATATTATTTTCTTCTGGTTGAAAAAGTCCTTTTATATAAAGTGGTAAGCCAAATTGATTTCGCAACAAGTTACAACCTACATCAATACCTTTCATTTCCATGGATAGAAACATTGAATCAAATCCTCCTAATTGTTCCCATATCTTTTTTCGAATGACAAAACTGGATGGATTTACACGCCATGAAACAACTTGATTGCACCCTTCAAAGTCATTTAAAAACCACCAATATACAGCCGTTTGATAGATAATATCTTCAAATGCATTTGTAAACCCCTGATCTAAGGAGCTATGCCATAAATCTCCAGGTCCTAATGCTAATTCATCTAATTGACTTAAATCAGGATTTCCAAAATACAATAATGATTCACCTGTTTTAGTTATATGTGTTTTTATCTCATTCATGTACTATAGATTGGTAATACTTACTATTTTCATCTCCTATAATTTCAATTGAAAAATGGGTTGCTATTCGTTTTTTTGCATTTATTCCAAAGGTACTATTTAACTCCTTATTTTGTAGCAATACAATAATTTTATTAGCAAATTCTATGTGATTTTTTGGATGTTCCATATACCCTGTTTCACCATCAATCATTAATTCTGTTGCCCAACCTATATTTGAGGTAACCAATGCCTTACCCATTGCCATAGCTTCTAACCAAGTCATTGGAAATGCTTCAGCAAAACTAGGCAAAACAACAACAGTTGCGTTATTTATATAACTCTTTACTTCATCATAAGTAACTTCATCAATATGTGTTAATTGTAATTTTGCCTCTTTAGATAATTTATTTTTAAAAAGTTGTAAGGTTGATTTATTCTCAAAAATATCTACAACATCTTTCCCTAAAAGAGTTAAAGTTGTAGTTGGCATTTTGTTAATCACTTCATTAAAAATTTCAGCCAATTCTAACACTCCTTTTTTTCTAATAATTGTTCCAAAATATAATAATTGATTGGTATTTACAGCCTTATTAGTAGTTTTGGAAATACTAGTTATCAATTTTGTATTAAAATAATGCATATCAATTCCGTTATGAATAATTTTAATATTCGCACTTAAATTAAATAGCGTTGTTGTTTTTTTTGCGGTAAATGAACTTACTGATATGATAGAATCCGCAGACTTTAATGCTACTTTTTCAAAAAAATAATTTTTAAATTTTTGTTTTCTGCCTTCTAAATTACAAAAATATGCATCAGAACCATGTAGTCTAATTACCAAGTGACACTTAAATTTCATAAATGCAGTAATCCCTGTCCAATCTGGAGCTTCAATACACGATATAGTATTCTTTAAAATAAATCGATTGATATAATTCTGAATTTTTTTTCTGTAAAAAAACCAACTTAGAAACTGGAACTTTACATATTTAATTTTATGAATCTCAACACCATTTTCAACAAATACTTCATCGCAATCTTGTCCATAAACAAAAACAGTAATGTTATAATTTCTTTTAGCTAATGCTACTGCTAAATTTTTAACACTTGTACCAATTCCAGCAGATTTCAGAATTTTAGGATGAGGATATTCGGAAGTTAAAAAAGCTATATTCATTGCACTAATTTGAAGTGATTTTTTACCATTTCATTTAATGAGAATGAGGTTTCAATTAAATTTCTGGTTGCTGTTGTAATTTTCATTTCTGCTGTTACTATATTTTCTAAAATAGTACAAAGTTCTTGTATGTTTCCAGCTTTAAAAATAAATCCATTTTTTGTATGTTGTATTGCTTCTTCATTACCTCCAACATTGGTTGTGATAACAGGTACATTGGCTGCCAAACTTTCTAAAATGGATAAACTAAAACATTCCATATGTGTAGGTTGCAACATATAATCATATAAATAGTAAATGCTATTTAAATTGGATACACTTCCTTTAAATGTTATCTGAGGCTCTAACTCATATTTTTTAATCAACGCTAGTAAAGTAGCTTTATAAGGCCCATCGCCATAAACATCAACCTTAATTTTAGATTTCAAATTTTTTGGTAGTAAATCTACAGCGGCAATTAAATCTTGAATACCTTTTGACTCCCTTAAATGTGACGCCACTAAAAAAGTAGGGTTTTGAAAATTTCTTTCTTTTCTAACTAAGATCTCATCTATAACAACACCATTATATATGGTAATTGTTTTTGATTTTAAATGCGCACCAAAATCCTTCATAATTTCATTTGAAGTATAATTTGAAACACCTACAAATAAATCAATATATTTAGCATACAGAAACCCTTTTATTTTTTTAGCTATTTTCTTTTTAAAAGTATATCCATTTATTGGTCTAGGATTGTGGTCAACACAAATAATTTTTGCGTTTGATTTTTGCTTTATTTCTTTAAAAACATGGGTACATAGCTCAACAAAATGCGTAATAATATAACTATATTCAGATTTGTTTTGTAAGCTGTTTTTTACAAAATAATTTTCAACATTAACCTGATTACTTGCATAGATAGTCATATTTTTATAACCGCCGTGTGCCAATTTATTTGGAAAAAACCAATCTACACGTATAGCATTTGCTTTACAAATTTCATCAAAATTCCAAAAAAAATAATCCATACCACCAACTCTATCCGCATCTAAGGCATAATTACATAATACTGCTATTCTTTGTTGTGATTTCATAATGCTAAATTTTCAGCAATTCTTTTACTCGTCCCTTTCAATTCCTTACTTATTTGCAAAGCAATTAATTTTTCACGTTGTTGCTTTCTTTTTTCAGGTGCTGTTAACTCGTTGTTAATAGCTGATATCAATTCATATTCATTTTTAGCAATAACTACAGCACCACTTTCTATCACTTTCTTATAATGATCGTAGTTTAAAAACTTTTGATCATCATACAAACCATTGTTTTTTGTTCCAAAAACTGTATTAATCACAGGCTTGTTAAACAACATAAAGTCTAAACTCATGGTTGAGCACATATTAATACTAATAGCTGAATACGTTAATAAAGCGCGTAAATCTCTTATATCCTCCTCTAAAGGTATCCGCTGCGACCAACGCTCAATATGGTTTTCTCTGGTTAATATCCATTTAGGCACATTCCAAATTATTTCAGGAAACTCATTTTTCACTTCTTTAAATCTCGATTCATCTTCAGCTGGTGAAGTCCTCACAATAAGTTGCACTTGCTCATTTATACTTTTATTTCTAATGGCTTTTGCAATAACACTAATAACTATAGGATCATTTTTACCAATAGAAACATCTGCACAACTATAGCATAGTATTTTTTTTGATGTATCTAACTTAAATTTTGAAAAAAAATCATTTTCATTCATAGTATATCTATCCAGTACATATGGTTCAAACTGTGGGGTTCCAACTACTTTTACATCATTTGGTTTAACATTCGGATAAAAATAAAGCAACTCTTCTTTCATTAAATTACTCCAAACCATAAAATGATTAAAACTACCCAACATCCTACCTTTTGAAGCCAAATTATCCCAACTAAAAATAAAGGTGGTGGTTGGAATTTTTAACTTTAAAGCTACATATAAAAAAGGTGCTAAATAAGGTGGTCTTTGATGTGTAAAAAATAAATGTGTCGGTATATCTTCTTTTAAAATCTTTACATACTCCTTTGTTACTTTATGAGTTGAAAATGATAAAAATTGTAATTTTTCAATAAAAAGAATACTTTTTGATGTGTTAAAAATACTAGTTATAGCATATATAAATTTTATTAATAACGATCTTAACGAATTGTTAGAAGGATATCCTAAAGCCAAACTAGCCTTCATTCCAAAAAAGTTTTGATACTTTTTTAAATGCGCTACTTCTTTCCATTTTCTAAAAAACCACGTTAATTTAGGCTCATTAAAAACCGTTAGTTCTTTAATAATAATATTTGAATTTTCAATTGATTTATAAGCGCTTTTTGGCAATCCAGAATATACAATTACACTATCAAATTGTTTTGAAGCTTCCTTTAAAAAATCACTCATTACATAATTCCTAAAGCCAACACCATCGGTTATAACAACACCTAATTTTTTCATTAATTATTTTTTAAATCTCTAAACTGTTTTTGATGGTTAATTTTCCAAAGTAATTTTGAGTTTAAACTCTCCAAAAATTCTTGTGCACTTGTACCTGAACCAAAACATGCGGTCGTTATTGTCACCTTTTCTTTATTTAACAACAATGCTTCTGATATAGCAGCAATGGAATAATCTGTATTGATAATGTGTGAATGAACCGCTCTATTTTCTTGGCGTGAACCAATATTTATGGTTGGAATTCCATAATAAGGTGCTTCTCTAATGCCTGCACTAGAATTCCCAATAATTAAATCACTGTGTTTTAATAAAGTTAAAAAATATTCAAATCGAATGGATGGAAAAACACGAAAGCGTTTATTACCAGTTAACCGTTGATATGCTTTTAAAATAATTTCTGACCCTAGGTCATTATTTGGATAAATAACTACATAGTTTTTAGTATCATTTAATAAAGCCTCCACAAAATTAGCGGCATACAATTGCATACTTTTTATTTCTGTTGTAACCGGATGAAACATGGCCACACCATACGTGTCAAAATCAATTTCATAATACGCTTTAACCTTTTCAATTGTTGGTAAATTCGTTGAAAACATTACATCAACATCTGGAGATCCTATAACATAAATAGACGTTTCCAATTCGCCCATTTGCAACAATCTTTTTTTAGCAGCGTCATTAGCTACAAAATGAATATGACTCAATTTACTTACAGAATGTCGGATTAATTCATCTATAGTTCCTGATAATTCTCCCCCTTCAATATGGGCTACCAAAACATTATTAAGCGAGCCTACTATTGCACCTGCTAAGGCTTCAACCCGATCACCATGAACAATTATCAAATCCGGATTTACTTCTTTAACATAACTTGAAAAACCTTCTATTGTTTTTGCTAAGGTTAAGTCCATTGTAGTTTCATGCGTGTGATTTTTATAGGCATGAATGTTTTTAAATCCGCTGCGTTCTATTTCTATTAAAGTATATCCGTATTTTTCCAGTAAATGCATGCCTGTTACAAAAATAAAAGGCTCAAAATCATTATTATTTTGAAGTACTTGAATTAGTGATTTTAATTTACCAAAATCAGCTCTTGTACCTGTAAGAAATACTATTTTTTTCATTTAGTGTTTACTACTTTTTAAAAAACAAACCGCTTCTCGATACGATTTTATTCCGCTTTGCTTCATAAAATCACTCGAAGTGACGAACACTACACACCGTCAGTTCGAGTGCAAAGCGTATCGAGAACCAACGTCAGTTCGAGTGGTTTTAATACGA
>NZ_FOZP01000001.1:707956-709263 GCF_900116115.1 Lutibacter maritimus
TTCTCGATACGATTTTATTCCGCTTTGCTTCATAAAATCACTCGAAGTGACGAACACTACACAACGTCAGTTCGAGTGCGAAGCGTATCGAGAACCAACGTCAGTTCGAGTGGTTTTAATACGAATGGAATTCGTGTTAAAATTGTATCGAGAACTATTCAATATCTTCCCAACTCAATTGCTCATCACTATCAATATCTCTAATTGCTTTTTTACCAAGAATTGTATTAAAATGCTCGGCTAAAATTTTACCGGTTCCTGGGCGTTTTACCCAAATATTTGCTTTTGTAAACAGTTCTCCCTTTTTAATTGGTGCAATACTACAAACGGTTGCAAAAGCAAAGTCTATAGTTACTTGCTCTTCTTTTGCTGGTGCTTTAACTCCTCCTCGCATTTGCCATATTTCATTACTTCCAATTATTAATTCTTTAGTTGTAGTTTCATCCATACTGCAAACAATATCAGGTCCTGTACGCTGCATTGTATCCGTAAAATGTCGTTCTAATATACTAGCCCCTAAAGCCACTGCACCTAAACAAGCATTATTATTTAAGGTATGGTCACTTAAACCAAACACTTTTGTAGGAAATGCATTGTGCATTTCACGCATTGCCCCTAATCGTACTAAATGTGCAGGTGTTGGATATAAATTGGTAGTATGCATTAATGCCAATGGTATGTTATTTCTATCAAAAATTTCAACTGCTTTTTGTATACTTGCAATGGTATTCATACCTGTGCTTAAAATAACAGGTTTTCCAAATTGAGCAATATGTTCTAATAATGGGTAGTTATTACATTCTCCTGAACCAATTTTATAAGCAACCACCTCCATTTTTTGCAAGCGATCTGCCGCAGCTCTTGAAAAAGGCGTAGAAATAAAGAGCATTCCTTTACTTTCTACATATTTTTTGAGTTTTATTTCATCAGACTCATTTAAAGCACAACGTTTCATGATGTCATATATAGAAATAGTTGCATTACCAGGAATAACTTTTTTTGCCGCACCACTCATTTCATCTTCAACAATATGTGTTTGATGTTTAATAACTTCGACTCCTGCCCTTGCTGCGGCATCAACCATTTCAAAAGCAGTTTGTAAAGAACCTTCGTGATTAATTCCTATTTCTGCAATTACCAATGGCGGGAAATCTAATCCTATTTTTCTTTTTCCTATTTGTATGTATGGGTTCATATCTCTTTTATTATATTCTATACGTCAGTTCGAGTGGTTTTAAATCGAATGGAATTCGAGTTAAAAGTGTATCGAGAACATTTACTACTTCAAAGCACTTCTCGATACGATT
>NZ_FOZP01000010.1 GCF_900116115.1 Lutibacter maritimus
TACACAACGTCAGTTCGAGTGGTTTTAATACGAATGAAATTCGTGTTAAAATTGTATCGAGAACCTTTACTACTCCAAACCACTTCTCGATACGATTATACTCCGCGTCGCTCGTATAATCACTCGAAGTGACGATTTATTATATACTCTGCATGCTCTAAATCTTCTATGGTATCAATATCAACATTTGCAAAAGGATGATTCACTATAAACGGAAAATTGTTTTCTCCAACTATTTTACCTTCTAATATTAATGATGCTTTTGTAATATATAGCAAGCCATTTTCAAAATACAAAGGCTCTAAATCCTGACTGCGTTGTCCTATTGTATAATTGTATGGAACAAACCTACCATCAATAATTTTTCCAAATTTTTGTTCGTTTCTACTTACAGTCATTAAGCTTTCATAATTCCCTTCAGCCATTTTTAAAAAAGCTTCTTTAAATAGGTTTTTTGGGCGTAACGGATTTGTAGGTTGTAATAAAGTTACAGTATCAAAAGTTTCAGTGCTAGTTTCTAAAACGTGCTGTAAAGCTGAGACCGTTGTACAATCATCTCCTGATAATGCTGCGGGTCTATCAATTACTTCAACACCGTGTTGCAACGCAATGTCTTTAAGCTGTTTGTTATCAGTTGTTACAACAATTTTTGCATGGATACAATTTTCTTTCGCATACTGAATGCTGTGCACTATTAATGGAATACCACCTAATAGTTTAACATTCTTATTTGGTAATCTTTTAGAACCACCTCTTGCTGGTATTATTACTATATTTTTTATATTATTCACGGTGATGTAAATATACTTTAATTTTCATTTTCATTGGGTTCCCAATACAATTTAGTTTCATTCAATTTCATAAATTGTTCAAATTCTATCATCGTTAATCTATTGGCATTTTTATAAAGTTTTGGTATATTCCAAATTACATCAAACAACGCCTGGATAATTGCCAACAATGCTTTAAAATCGCCTTTAAAGACTTTTAATTTGATTTGCATCAATAAAGAATATACCAATTTTTTTGGTATTAATTGTAATGGATAAAACAATAAATATAAATACCAACCAGAACGTAATGAACGCCTTAGCCTTAGTTGATAATCTTTGTCCTTTTTTCGTGCTTTAACATTAACCCTATGATGTACTAATATTTCAGGTACATAATGTACCTCCCACCCATTTTTAAATAACTGAAAAGCAGCAAAATCTTCTTCGCCATAAAACACAAACCAAGCAGGATAATTAGGAATTTCATGCCATGCTTTCATATTCCACACATGACCACAACCAACAAAACTTCTTACTTTAGTTTCATTTTCGTTAATGCACCAATCATTTGGCAATATTAAACCCCAAAATATTCTACAAGCAAGTACGCCACATTTTGGATTATTTTGAAAAAAAGATTCTATTATTTTAAGTGGTTCATCACTTACAATATGTGCATCATCATCTAAAGAAATAGCATAATTAGCTTTTGTTAAATTTAACAACTTATTTCTGCTTGCAATTAAGCCTTTACTTATTGTATGTTCAATTAATTGAATGTTGGGATAGAATTCTTTAATGTATTTTGATGTTTCATCTGTAGACCCATCATTACAAATAATACATTCAACATCAGGTCTATCAATTAAATGATGTATTTTTTGAAGCGTTATTTTTAACGCTTCTATCCTGTTTTTTGTAGTAATAAGTATTGAAAAAGTTTTCATTTTATAAGAACCTCAATAGTTTTGAATCATTTCTTTTGGTAACTTTTTGTACCTATAATACAACTTTTTAAAATGACTGTTTGAAAAAAGTTTCCCAAACAATCTGTTTTTTATAAAAAAGAGAAATGATGATATATTTTTTTTGCTTTTATACGTATTTAACAGTGGTATTTCAATAGCTTTTTCAGTTGGCGCAGTGCTTACCTCTTCCATCCAAGGTTCTACAACATTACCCATATGGTAAGCCATATTTTTTTCAGTTGTTAAGCGCCATAATCCTTTATACAAAGGTGCTTTATCTAAATAGCCCTCAGAATTTGCCCCCATTTTAGCGCCAATATATGTTTTAATAGTTTCAAACAATTCCTTTTTATAGGTTGCAACCACATGACCAGCGCCAATAATAGCCGTACATTGTGTATGCGTAATACTTAAATTCTGTTGTAAATAATTTGGATTATAATTGGGTTCCCAACCTATACTTTTATAGAATTGAGCCAATTCATCTTTGCTTTTCACTTTTGTGAATTGAACTTTTTTAGAAAAAAAAGTGTCAAACAACACATTCCCACAATATAGTTCAAACATTTTAAATTGTGGTATTAACCCTACAACGCCTGCTTTAGTAAACGTATTAAATACCTTATATGTTTCTTGTTGCCAATTGGGTTTAAAAAGTACATCGGCATCTGTTATAGTTACTAAATCAATATTATTTCCTGCCAGTCCTTTTAAAATAGCATTTAACTTTCCTATATTTTCTGTATGTATTAGTTCATGTATTTTTTGTTGATAAAGTAATTCATTTAAATAATTTATAACTTTTAAATTACTGCCATTATTAACTATGGTAATAAATGTTTGCGAATGCACTGTAGTAATTAAAGACTGCAAACAATAATTAAATATTTTAAAAGCATCTTTAAAATAGCCATCTTCATTAGGTATGTATACTGGCACAATTATTTGGTGTGTATACTTTGTTGTATCTAACTCCTTATCTTTATATGGATGGTTGCCTATGCGCATAATTATTTATACTTACTCAATTTATGTTCAAATCGCTTTTTTATTTTTTTTAGGCGCAGCATAAAATTATCATTTTTAATTTGCTCTTTAAAGAAAAGCTTATTTTTACTTATTAAAATTGGGTATGTTTTTTTTAATTCATTATAAACAGCTTCCTTTTTTTTGCTAACGTAATTTGAACTAATCTCATTATATTTTATTAAAAACATGAGTTCTATCAATTTCCAACTATTTAAAAGTGAATTTGCTTTTTCAATGGAATTTAATAAACTTATATTATCATTAGAATGGGTTCTGTACCAAACATGAGTATTCTTATCAAAAATGATTTTTTCTGCATTCATAAATATTCTGAAAAAGAATTCTCCATCATCATTCATAATTAAATTTTCATTCCAATATCCTGACTTGTTAATTAATGCTTTGCTTAACAGAAAATTATGAGGTGGAAAAAAACCACCAATAATTCCAATTAAATCAAAATATTCTTTTAGTGAATTAAAATCTTTATAATCTTCTTTACTCTCATAAAGTTGACTTGAAGCTGGCGAAGAATTAAATTTACCCCATTTACACGTTGCAATAGATAATGAATCTTCATTTTTTAGTAAATTAATTTGGCTTTCTATTTTATTAGCAGCCAATAAATCATCAGAATCTAAAAATTGAATGTAATCACCTTGTGCATTGTTTAAACCAATATTTCTTGAAATACTAGCACTCTGCATAAATTGTATAGGTTTAATTATTATTTTAAACCTATCATCTTTTTTTTGGTAATATCTTAAAACATCTAAGGTACCATCTGTTGATCTATCATCTATAATAATACATTCCCAATTTTTATAGGTTTGATTTAATACAGAATCAAGTGTTTCTTTAATTAAGTTTACTCTATTAAATGTAGGAATAATGACTGTTACTAAAAAATCTTTACTTATTACCATACTCCAACAATATTAAGTTTGTGCAATTTTATTTTGATACTTTAATATAATAGATTTTAAAAAAAAATAATACCTTTTAAACAAAAATTTAGTTAATAAAAGATTCGAAATTTCAAAGAACAATTTAATATTTTTTTTATCATTTAAATATAATCTCTCAATTTCGTCTAGAATATTATTTTTTTGAGTTAAATTAAAAAAGCTATGTTTTTTGGTAATTAGATAATTTAAAAATTTAAAAGCAGCGACTTTCTTTTGTTTATTGTTTTCAAGACCTCCTGAAATACTATTTTTAGAAATTCTTATAAAAACAATAGATTCATTTATTGAATATACATTTCCAAAATTGGAAACTTCTAAAACAGCTAAAATATCAGTACACCAAGCTAGTGGAAAATCTCTTAAACCTATTTCCTTAATCTTATTTTTATTAAATATATATTCACTTAATGATGACCTTCGTTCTCTAAAAAAGAAATTAACAGAATTTTCAATAATTGGATTTTTAAAAATCTTAGAAATAATTTGACCTTTATCATTAATATTACAACTAGAAAATCTAACTACATTAGAATATTTTTTTATATTTTCTAAATTATTGTAAAACATTTCTATTACATTATCACTTAAAACATCATCATCTCCTAATATCATGATATAATCCTCATCATTAACTAAATCTAAACAACGTTCCCAATGCTTTACTAATGATATTTTCCCTAAATTAGTATTAAACTTTTTATATTCAAAATCTATTTTTCCTTTGTAATTATGTAATAAGTTGGTACAACTTTCTGTACTTGCATCATCACCAATATAAACTTTAAAACGTTTATCTGTTTGTACAGCAAGTGATTTTAGGGTTTCATTAAAATAAGAAAACTTATAATATGGAATTACTATTGCTATTAATATTAATTTGTTCATTTTTTATTAAAATCAATTAAAAATCTTCTAACAAATTTTAAAAATGGTATTAATTTAAAATATTTCATATATAATTTTAAAATATAATACCAATCATTATTACTTAAAATATTAATTTTTTTAATCGTAATTTCATATTCTAAGATTAAATCTAATTTTTTATTTAAATCAAATTCAGTTAAAAATTGCTCAATTATATCTTTATAAAATAAATAAGAAGCCTTGTCTTTTAAATTTTGGTTCATTTTTTTTCCAGATAAGCTTATCTCAGAAAACCTATAGAATACAACACTTTCATTAATCGTAAATATATTACCTGCATTTGTAAAGACTAACCAAGCCATATCATCACTATGCCAAGCTAATGGATAGTTTCTAAAACCAAATTCTAAATACTTATTTTTGGAAAATATATATTCCGATAAAGTACTTCTAGTCTTTCCTTCATATCTTCTCCAAAATGAATCAATGCTACTTTCCCAAATTGGATGTTTATGAATTTTACTTATTCTATTAGTTTTTTCATTAACAACAATAGTTGCAAAGCGTACTACACTAGTTTTGCTTTCAAAATTTTTAAAATTATAGTACCAAGATGCTACAACATTTTCATCTAAATAATCATCATCTCCTAATAGCATAATCCATTCTTCATTATCAATCATTTCAATACAACGCTCCCATTGCTTTGTTAATGAAAGACCGCCTAAATTTGTTTCAAACCTTTTATACTCAAAATCAAATGTACCTTTATAGTGTTCTAATAAATCTAACGGATTTTCAGGACTTGCATCATCGCCAATATATACTTTAAAACGTTTATCTGTTTGATTCGCTAATGATTTTAATGTATCATTAAAGTATATTAATTTAAAAAATGGTATTACTATTGCAAGCATTAGAAGAATTTTAAATTAATATATTTAAGTAAATATTTGAAATGAGTTTTAATAAAAGGATTCAACAAAAATAATTTATACCAAAACTCCTTTATCAACTTAACCTGGTTATATTGAAAACATAAATTAATAAACTTTTTCGCATTTTTTACTTCTAAAGATTTGTTATAAGTGGTATTATAAAGTTTTAAAGGAAGGAAGTTTTCATAGGTTTTATATAAATTATAAGAAGAAATTACCCATTCTGAGTTTAAATTTCCGAGTGAAAAATGCTCAATAAGTATCTCATTTGTAATTTTAATTTTATAATTTCTTTTTATTACCTCAATAGATATATTTAAATCATAATTATGGTAACCTTTTAAACTTTCAGAAAATTGTAAACCATCAATTTTACGCATCACCATAAAAATACCATCTATTACAACTGCCTCTTGCAAAACATTATCAATAAAACCATAATTCAGCCTTTTAACTCTACCATCTGGAAAATGTTGAATTATATTTCCCATTTTATCTACTGAATCGCAATCCCACCAAGCAGAAGGCATTTTACTCTTAACTTTTGCTCCTGCAACCCCTAACAATCCTAATTCTGAATTATTTTTAAAAATAGATTCTACTAATATTCCCCAATTTGCAGTATGTATTAAAATATCATCATGCATAAAACAACAAATATCACGTTTACTCTTTTTTATTCCATAATTATATGCTTCAAAAATTGAATATAAATTATTTGAGTTATCAATAATTATTAATTCATAATCACATCCAATTGTGCTTTTTATATTTTCAAAAAGTTCATTTTTAATTTCTTTAGTCCTTGAGCATATAATAATTGATAACATTAGGTAGTACGAGTAGATTTTAAAATTGTTAAATTATCTAAAATTTTTAAACATATATATACCAAAAAAATTTTTACAAAAAATATTAATTGCAAATTTCCTACTTTTTAAACTTTTTGAATATCTATAATTTATTATTTCAATTTCATTTTTCAATTTGTGAAATGAACCAAATTGATTTAATAACACTTCCACATGCTTTAAGGATAGATACTTATAAATTTTTTCTTCAGTATTTTTATTTAAATTTTTACTCCTAGATTCTTTTTTTATTCTATAATAAAAACCAATATAACTTAACCGTTTTACGGTACCTCCATTTTTTAAAATAGATATCCAAAAATCCCAATCCTCCCAACCTAAATACATACTTTCATCATACCCCCCAACAAATATCCAATCTCTTTTTTTAAATAATGCTGTGCAAAAAATAACATTTCTATGGCACAACTTCTTAAATGAATATGGTTCTAAATTCCAATATCCAATCTCATCACCAAATTTTTCAGCTTCACAATATACCACTTTTAGAGAGTCATCTGTCTTAAATGCTTCTATTGCCAATTCTAAATATTGTGCCCCTATTTTATCATCTGCATCTAAAGGTAAAATATATTCTCCAATAGCACTTTCAATTCCTGTATTTCTAGCGTGTGAAACCCCTTTGTTTTTAGTTTTAATATATTTGAAGCGTTTATATTTATAACACCAAGCCAATGCTATTTCTTCAGTATTATCAGGGCTTCCATCATTCACTATAATACATTCCCAATTGGTATAGGTTTGTGCTAAAACAGACTGCAATGCCTCATCTAAAAATTGAGCTTGATTGTAGCATGGAACAATTATTGAAATAAATACTTTCACTTATTAAAATTTATATTTCTTAATATTTTTTTCAATTCGGTAACTCCCTCTATTTATAAATAAAAAAAAATTACAAAAAATAAAAAGTTTTAATGCTAATTGAAAGTTTTTTTTATGAACAACAGATAAAAGATTCGATAAAATTTTTTTTGAATTGCTTAAATGATTATTCTCTATGCCTCTGAAAAAAATATTTATTAAAAATTTATATAAGTAATTTGTTAATTCACAATCATTAATTACTATACTCTTCTTTAAATTTTCAAAAGCAATTATAGTTTCAGACTCTTTATACTCTTTAACATAAGCTAAGTTTTTTGTAGATTTTGTATTTACATGTTGCCGGTATAAAAATAATGGCTCATTAATTATTTTAAAAGAATTTTCAGGTAACTTAAAAAACAACCTTGAAAATAATTCTGATTCTTGCCCTCTTTTAATTATATGACAATATAATTCTTTATTTTTTAAAAATGATCTTTTAAATAAGACACAGCCTGTAATTATTCTTAAACGCCACAACACATACTCTTTATATAAATCAGGCTTTTCATTTAAAATAATGGCATTTTTATGTTCCAAATCACTATCCACCAAAAATCCTGAACAAATAACTAAATCAATAGATGAAGTAAAAGCATCCTTCTTCAATTTTATAAAATCAGGTAACATCACATCATCATCATCAAACCAATTGATATACTCCCCTTTACTTAATTCAAAACCATAATTTCTACATGCATTGGCGCCTTTTGGTCTGTCCTTGGGTCTAAGATGGTATTGTATCCGGTCATCCTTGTCAACAAACATTTTTAATACTTCCTCCGTACCATCGGTACTACCATCATCTACCACAATACACTCCCAATGGGTATAGGTTTGTGCCAACACACTATCCAACGTTTCGCCAATTAAATGGGCGCGGTTGTAGGTAGGGATTATAATAGATACTAATGGGGTGTTCATTTGGTTGTTGGTTGTTGGTTGTTGCATCTCGACTGCGCTCGATGTGACAGTTGGTTGTTGCTCATTTAATTAAAAGGTAAAAATAGGAATTAAACTTGAGTGTTAAAACTATAACAACACAAATGCGCTATAAACTACTAAAATTTACTTTTTTTCAACTTTTCAACAATAAAATGTTATTAACTAATAGCCAAAAAAAATGCTAAGGGTTTAAATATTTGGTATTTTTACAAACTAAATAGTAACAACAATTACTGTTTAAGAACCAGAAAATAGCAAAGTGCTATTTTCTTACTAGTACCAAATTAGGTGCTATAAAACAAAAAGTCTTAAAGTTGGAGCTTTAAGACCTGATTGAGATGGTAATGCTAAAAGAAGCATTAGATTTTTTAAATTTGTTCTACAAATCTACAATTCTTCTTTTAGCCTACCTAAAGTTTTAACAAAAATTTTAGTAAAGCTAGTTTTATGACATAATTTAATTTTTAAACACTCTTAAAGTATTTTTAAGCGAATACCACTAAAAACGTAGTGGATTTAGTTACCAAACGTAACAGTGTATTTTAATGCGTAAAATTTAAAAGAAGGTGTCGGTACAACTACCTTTTTCAAAGTTGTACAAAATAAATTATATATTTTAATGGTTTGTATTAAGGCCTTAGAAAGAAGAAATCCGCAAGACGTTAACGCGGAAAACAAATATTATGCGAAAGCAATATCGCAAGGTGTTATAGATTTTGAACGCTTGGCATATCTAGTGTCTAACCAATGTACAGTGCGTGAATCGGACTGCTATGCGGTGCTTCGTGCATTAGAGCATAATATTATGGATGAATTAAAACAGGGTAAAATTGTGCAATTAGGTGGACTTGGAAATTTACAAGTAGGTGTTACCTCAAAAGGTGAAATTACACCTGAAGAAGTAAGTGCTAACACGGTTAAAAAAGCACATTTAAATTTTAGACCTGGGGCTAAATTAAGAGATATGCTAGAAATTGTGAAGTTTAAAACCATTGGTGGGTAAGCTAATTATTTAGTTTAATACTAATTTGGATACAATCCCGAACTGTTAATTCAGTTCGGGATTTTTTTTATGCTTTTTATACCAAAAATTTAATAGTATAAAATTTTAATTTATTAGTATAATACAACCAATTTATACTAATAAAGCTCTAAGTTTATTAGTATCTTTTTGAATAACTATACTAATAAATATTTTTTTTATTAGTATGATTTTTTTAACCGATACTTCTCGATACAATTTTTTTCCATTTCATTTCAAAAAACCACTCGAAGTGACGACAATAAAACACCGTCAGTTCGAGTGTTTCAATGTAGCTCGGCGGAATTGAAATGTATCGAGAACCAGTAAGGAAAACTTCTCGATACAATTTTTTTCCATTTCATGTCAAAAAACCACTCGAAGTGACGTTCATTCATGTCATTCCGACAACGGAGGAATCGCATAAAAAGGCTCAAAATAATGGGATTTCTCGCTATCGTTCGAAATGACAAGAGGCTTTTCATTTTAACTATAAGATTCCCGCTTACGCGAGAATGACGGACGCAAGGGAATGACGGTGCGTCACCCTCAGCTTGACTGGGGGTCTGCAACTACAGAGTGAAAGATTCCCGCTTACGCGAGAATGACGGACGCAAGGGAATGACGAAAGAACGTCACCCTCAGCTTGACTGGGGGTCTGCAACTATAAAGTGAAAGATTCCCGCTTACGCGAGAATGACGGATGCAAGGAAATGACGAAACAACGTCACCCTCAGCTTGACTGGGGCTGTTGGTTTTAAAGAGTCAAATTCCTTTTATTCATTTGGCTCTATATGAACTAATACGTGTCCTAAATTTGGTATTTCACTTCGTAAAAAGTCTTTTAAATTATGTGCAATATCGTGCCCTTCCTTAACGGAAATTGCTCCGTCAACTATTGCATGCAAATCAACGTGGTATTTCATTCCTGCCTTACGGATAAAACATTTTTCGGTTCCTAAAACACCTTGCACTTTTACAGCTTGCAATCGGATTTCCTCTAAAAGGTCATCATACAAATGCTCATCCATAATCTCCCCTAAAGCTGGTCTAAAAATAAGGTAACTATTGTACAAAATAAAAACTGCTGCAAACAAAGCCGCCCAATCATCAGCGGTTTCAAAGCCTTTACCAAAAATTAAGGCGATAGAAATTCCGATAAATGCCATTACTGATGTTATGGCATCACTTCTATGATGCCAAGCATCGGCTTTTAGGGAAGAACTGTGTGTTTCTTTACTTTTTTTAATAACTATTCTATAAGAGATTTCTTTCCATAAAATAATACACCCAAGCACAATTAAAGTCCAAGGTTCAGGAACTTTATGCGGTGTTTTAATATTTTGGATGCTTTCATGAGCAATAATACTAGCCGATAGCACTAAAAAGGCCACTACTAAAAAAGTGATGAGCGGTTCAATTTTTCCGTGTCCGTAAGGATGATTATCGTCTGCGGGGCGTTTGGCATATTTTAAACCAAACAGCACCAATAGCGATGAAAAAATATCGGTGGTAGATTCAATAGCATCGGCAATAAGCGCATACGAATTTCCAAAAACTCCGGCGAAGCCTTTTATTAAAGCTAAAGAAGTATTGCCAATAATACTAAAGTAGGTAGTTTTTATAGCGGTTTGTTCGTTGGTCATTTGATTTATTGGGTTGTGTTCAAGTTGTTTTTGATGAGGTAAAAGGTTATACTAACTTTATTTACTTTGACGTTATTTGTTGATTAACAACATTTAAAAGTATTTTAATCTTATTTTGTACTGCATCCCTTGAATAAATATCAAACAATATTCGTTGATTCCTTTTAAATTCATCTAAAGTTAAATTTGTAATTAATGTATTTTTATTAATTTGTTTTATACCTTTTAAATTAATTCCAATACTTTTATAATATTCATACACAGGGCTTTTTTCATTCAAAAATATTTTAGCTCCCATATAACTCATGGCAATTATATTAGCAACTGCTTGTTGACGTACATGATTAAAAACTACAAAACCACAACTTGAAACTAATTGATTATACTCTTTTAATGGCATAAAATTTACTAATGGAATAAAATTTTCACCAAAATAACGTTTCCCAATTTCTATTACATGTGCTATATAATCTTTAGAACCGGCATAACTTAATGGTACAATTATTTTTCTATCATGAATACCAAGTTCATTTAATTTTTTAAATATATCTAAATGATTATTTGAAGGGTCACCTGAATTTCCAATTAAAATATTCCTAGCATCTAAAACATTATCATTAATTTTATCATTTAAAATATCTTCTATACATCCATAGGTAAAAGGCCCATAAACATTATTATCATCAATTTTTCTCACTAATTTATACTCAGTTGGTACTACAGGAACAACAATATCTATTTTTTTAACTGCTTTATAAAAAGCTGTATCATATTTATTTTTTAAAATCCTTATTATTTTATTTGGTAATACATTCTCTAGTTTGTATAAATTTTTAAAAAGAAATAAAGAAAATGTATTATAAATTATTTTTTCCTTTGTGTTGAAATTAATATTTAAATATTTCTTGGTTTCTTTTTCAAATATATTCTTTTTAAATAAAGGCCAATTATAATACAAATCGTACCCCCAAATAAACCAAACTTTTAAAATTTCATCTTTTAACAAATTAACAAGGTGTTGCTTTTTAAAATCTAAAGCATGAAAAAAAACAACCTTTATTTTGTTATCATGAATAAATTTAACAAAATTTATTTCATCTTCACTTCCTTTCAAAATTAAAGGTTTTCCTAAAGGAGATTTAACATATTTAAATGGACTCTCATTTGATTGAATTATGAAGTATAAAGAGCTATTAGGATAAACTGATTCAATTAATTTTATTGCAGGATCAATAAATTTATCATCGTTAAAAACATGTAAAATTTCCAATTTAATCTACTTAAATATTATTTATAAAATCTATAAACCTAATTAACTTTTCCAAATAAATGTTGGTGTAATGTAGCCAGGTTCTCTACCCATATATACCCCCAAATCTCTGTGCCCATTTACAACTGTAAATTGAACAATATCTCTTTCTGAAAAAATAGACCTTCTTTTATCTTCAACAATAAAAAGAGTTAATGAAAAATTTCCTGATTGTAAAAAAGATTTTGGGATAATGCATTTTATTTCGTTCTTACCTTGAGCTAATTTTAATTTATTATGCTTGTCAAAAAAAGAAAACATTACCTCTCCAAGTTCATTAACCATATGATATGTTAAACTAAACCTATGAAAATCTTTGGTTTTAAAAGATATGTCAGTAATTAATTCAATTTCTTTATCTTCCACAATTGGTTCATTTTCACTACTTCCTACATTTTTTAATTTTATCCCATGTAAATGAAATATTTCTTTATTGAATTCTTTATCAAAAACAACCTTATTAAGCATATCAATACCCTTACCACCCAAATAATAACTTACAGCACTTTCAACATTTCCATCCATTGCAATACACCCTTGTTCTAACACAATCCCTCTGGTACACAAACTCTTTACAGCTGCCATATTATGACTTACAAATAACACGGTACGCCCCTCGCCTTTGCTAATATCCTGCATTTTACCAATGGCTTTCTTTTGAAACTCAGCATCACCCACAGCCAATACTTCATCTATTACCAAAATATCAGGCTCTAAATGTGCGGCTACAGAAAAAGCCAAACGCACTGTCATACCACTGCTATAGCGTTTAACAGGAGTATCAATATAACGTTCGCAACCTGAAAAAGAAACAATTTCATCAATTTTAGCGTTAATTTCGGCTTTGGTCATTCCTAAAATTGCGCCATTTAAATAAATGTTTTCTCTACCTGTTAATTCTGGGTGAAATCCTGTACCTACTTCTAACAAACTAGCAATACGTCCGTTGCTTTTAATGCTTCCGGTTGACGGACCTGTTACTTTGGATAGTATTTTTAATAAGGTTGATTTTCCTGCACCATTTTTGCCAATAATACCCAATACTTCGCCTTTTTGTACTTCAAAATTAATGTCTTTTAAAGCCCATACATAATCTGAACTACCTTTTGTTGCTCGGTCATTTACATCGCCTATTTTTAAAAAAGGATCTTCTAACCCACGTACTTTATGCCACCATCGGTTAAGGTCGTGACTTAACGTACCTGTGCCCACCGTACCCAAACGGTATTGTTTACTTAGGTTTTCTATTTTTAAAATTATCTCGCTCATTTCAATCGCTGGCTAAAGTGAGAAGTCTTACGTGAAACGTGAGACGATCTCTTTTTAACTTTTGTTAATTCTTATAATTATAATATTATTTAGTAAAACGTCTTTTAGTGATACGTTTGTTCGTGAGTCGTTTTTCGTCTAACAATTCACGTATAACTTCTAACTTCTAACAATTCACGTCAAACGTCTAACTTTTTAAATAATTTCTAAATCCCAATAATAATCTTTTAACATCGTTTATTAATACTTCTATGTTTTTATCTTTCTCTGTATAATTTAACCTAACCGCAATTAAATATTGAGTTTCTAATTCCGAAAGAGAACCAAAAGCAATATGAATGAATTGAATAAACTCTTTATTACTTTTTCTTCCTGCTCCCTCTGCTATGTTAGAAGGTACTGAAACTGCTGCTCGCCTTATTTGACTTATTAAACCAAATTTCTCAGCATCAGGAAATGAGTTTGAAAGTTTATATATAATTTCAACCAAATCCATACTTTTTTTCCAAACATCTAATTCTTTATGATCCATTTTTTTATTTCGTTATACGGTTTTTCGTGAAACGTGAGACGTCTTTTCACTTTTCACTTTTCACTATTCACTATTGAGCCCTCGAAGCCATTTCTCACATCTAACTTCTAACGAGTACACGTTTAACTTCTAACTAAAAACGTCTCACGTCTAACTTCTAACTTCCAACGAGTACACGTTTAACTTCTAACTAAAAACGTTTAACTTCTAACTAAAAACGTCTAACGTCTAACTTCTAACTTCTCACAAAATTACACCGTATCAATAAAACTTTTTTCTGTTCTATTAAAGATAACCACACCTATTAAAAAAATAATAACGGTGCAAGCTACCGAATAACCAATACCATTCCATGACAAACTTCCATCATTTAACAACATATAACGCGAAGTTTCAATAATATGTGCCATTGGGTTAAATTCTACTACCCAAGCATAATCTGCTAATTTTTCTTTTACCAAGGCCATTGGGTACATTACAGCCGAAACATACATTAATAATTGCACACCAAAACTTACTAAAAAAGTTAAATCTCTATATTTTGTAACCATGGATGAAATAATCATTCCCAACCCTAATCCTAACATGGCCATAATTAGTATTAGTAAAGGATAGGCAATTAATAATGTGTTTGGTACAATTGGCATCCCTTTCATTACATAAAATATATAAAATCCAATAAATACACTTAGTTGAATACCAAATTTAATTAAATTAGATACCACAATGGATAATGGCATAATCATGCGTGGAAAATAAACTTTTCCAAACAAACCTGCATTGGCTTTAAAAGTGTCTGACGTAGCAGTTAAACATTCTTTAAAATAATTCCAAGAAGTGACTCCTGCTAAATTAAATAAAAACGGAGGTACTGTTCCTGTATCAATACCAGCAACATTGTTAAATATTATAGTAAAAATTACGGATGTAAATAACGGTTGAATTAAATACCAAAGCGGACCTAATATCGTTTGTTTGTATACGGTAACTACATCTCTTTTTACAAATAAAAATAGTAAATCACGATACTGCCAAACTTCTTTTAAGTTAAGCGAAAACAATTTATTTTTAGGGGTTATTTCAAATAACCATTCATTGGAATCTGTGGCCTTTTTATTCATAAAAACTCGTAAGCTACCTATTTTATTGAGGTTTGATGTTTTTTTTGTGTAAAAATTTAGTGTAAAGATACTTTATTTATCAGTAATGTAAAAAATGTACTTTAATTAATTGTTTTTTTAGCTCCTCTTTGTCATACGTTTCCATCCGTCATTCTCGCGGAAGCGGGAATCTATTGCTTTGGAGTAACAGACCCCCAGTCAAGCTGAGGGTGACGAACACGCACCGTCATTCTCGCGAAAGCGGGAATCTTTCTCTTTTGAAACCAGCATACCCCCAGTCAAGCTGAGGGTGACGCAGTGTCATTCTCGCGAAAGCGGGAATCTGTTGCTTTGTAGTTGCAGACCCCCAGTCAAGCTGAGGGTGACGAACACGCACCGTCATTCTCGCGAAAGCGGGAATCTGTTGCTTTGGAGTAACAGACTCCCAATCAAGCTGAGGGTGACGTGCTTATTGCTAAGGATAACGTTCTTTACGTCACTTCGAGTGGTTTTGTGGAATGAAATGTAACAAAATTGTATCGAGAAGCATTACGTAACTGTTCTCGATACACCTCCGTTGCACTTCGGCACTCGAACTGACGGTATGTTAAAAACACACCCTCTTACCCACTCTGAAAAGGTAAATTAGACCAAAGAGTAAAAAGATTCCCGTATACGCGAGAATGACGATTTAAACGTCACTTCGAGTGGTTTTGCGGAATGAAATGTAACAAAATTGTATCGAGAAGCATTACGTCACTGTTCTCGATACACCTCCGTTGCATTTCGGCACTCGAACTGACGGTATTTTAAAAACACACCCTCTTACCCACTCTGAAAAGGTAAATTAGACCAAAGAGTAAAAAGATTCCCGCTTTCGCGAGAATGACGATTTAAACGTCACTTCGAGTGGTTTTGTGGAATGAAATGTAACAAAATTGTATCGAGAAGCTAATTATACTATTAATTACGCCCTAAAATTGCCTTGTTTATTTTTTTTGCTAATGATGGTCCTTCATAAATAAAACCAGTATAAATCTGTACTAAATCAGCACCAGCTTCTAATTTTTCTAAAGCATCTTCAGCAGTATGAATACCCCCAACACCAATAATTGGAAAAGCTTTGTTTGATTTATCGGCTAAGTATTTAATAACTGCCGTACTTCTATCTTTTATAGGTTTTCCACTTAAACCACCATTGCCAATGGCTTCTAATTGTTGTGATGACGCTTTTAATCCCTCTCTTATAGTAGAAGTATTTGAGGCTATAATACCATCAATTTTTGTTTCGGCAACAATTTCAATGATTTCATCTAACTGAACAGGATTTAAGTCTGGTGCAATTTTTAGTAAAACAGGTTTTTGGTTGGTATGTGTTGCATTTGCTTTTTGAATAGTGGTAATTAACGCTATTAAATAATCTTTATCAGTTAATTTTGCATGGCTACCAACATTTGGGCAACTTACATTTAGCACAAAATAATCTACATACGGATGTAATGCCTCAAAACAAGCTACATAATCTTTGGTATAATCTGCAGGCATGGTTGTTGTATTTTTACCAATATTTCCACCAATTAATACGTGTCCTTTGTTTTGTTTTAGTTTTTCTATAGCGGCTTCAATACCATTGTTATTAAAACCCATGCGGTTTATTAAACCATTATCTGCTTTTAATCTAAAAATCCTTTTTTTAGGGTTTCCTGCTTGTGCTTTTGGAGTTACTGTTCCTATTTCAATAAAACCAAAACCGAAATTAGCCAACTCATTGTACAATACAGCGTTTTTATCAAATCCAGCAGCTAAACCAACCGGATTTTTAAAGGTTAATCCAAACAATTGTCGCTCTAACTTTTTATCGGAAATTGTAAATAAACTTCTAAAAATGAAAGGAATACCAGGAATTTTAGAGAGTATTTTTATAAGTGAAAAAGTAAAATGATGTATTTTTTCTGGATCGAAAAGAAAAAAGAAAGGACGGATAACACTTTTATACATATACTGTTGTTTGTGCAAAATTAATAAAAGGGATTGGATTGAACGCAAAAAATTACAATTTCAATGCCTCATTTCCTTCTCATCATCATTCTCTTCTCATCATCATTCTCTTCTCACCGTCATTCTCTTCTTACTGTCATTCCCTTGCAAAAGGGAATCTTTCACTTTGGAGTAACAGACCCCCAATCAAGTTGAGGGTGACGAACACGCACCGTCATTCTCGCGAAAGCGGGAATCTGTTGCTTTTGAAAACGACAGACCCCCAGTCAAGCTGAGGGTGACGTGCTTTCTCTGAGGGTGACGAACACGCACCGTCATTCTCGCGAAAGCGGGAATCTGTTGCTTTTGAAAACGACAGACCCCCAGTCAAGCTGAGGGTGACGTGCTTTCTATGAGGGTGACGAACACGCACCGTCATTCTCGCGAAAGCGGGAATCTGTTGCTTTTGAAAACGACAGACCCCCAGTCAAGCTGAGGGTGACGTGCTTTCTCTGAGGGTGACGAACACGCACCGTCATTCTCGCGAAAGCGGGAATCTGTTGCTTTTGAAAACGATAGACCCCCAGTCAAGCTGAGGGTGACGTTTCTTTTTGCTGAGGGTGACGAACACGCACCGTCATTCCCTTGCAAGAGGGAATCTTTCACTTTGGAGTAACAGACCCCCAGTCAAGCTGAGGGTGACGTGCTTTCTCTGAGGGTGACGAACACGCACCGTCATTCCATTGCAAAAGGGAATCTGTTGCTTTTGAAAACGACAGACCCTCAGTCAAGCTGAGGGTGACGTGCTTTCTCTGAGGGTGACGTTTCTTTTTGCTGAGGGTGACGTGCTTTCTATGAGGGTGACTTTGTAGCAAAAAAAATGACGGCTAAAAGCCGTCATTTTAAAATATATATTTATAATTTATTAACGCAATGTAGCGCCAACATTCTTTTCAAAAGTTTGTTGTAACTTTTGCATTATTTTATCTATCTGTGTATCATTCAATGTTTTAGAAGTGTCTTGTAATAAGAAACTAACCGCGTACGATTTTTTACCATCGGCTAATTTATCACCTTCGTACACATCAAATAAATCTACTTCTTTCAATAAATTTTTCTCTGCCTGAAACGCTAAATTATAAATTTCACTAAAAGTAACTTGCGTATCTAAAAGTAAAGCAAAATCTCTTTTTACTGAAGGAAATTTTGGTAATTCAGTTACTTTTATTTGCCCTTTTCCACCAACTTTTAATACATTTTCCCAATCAAAATCAGCAAATAACACTGGTTGTTTAATACCAAAGTCTTTTAATATTGATTTTTTTACAAGTCCAACATCTACCAATTTAATTTTCCCTAAACTTAACGTAATTCCTTCAGAAAATACATCGTTTTTGGTAGGAGTTGTTTTTAAATTTTTAATTCCTAAACGCTCTAATAATGCAATTGCAATTCCTTTTAAATAAAAGAAATCAGAAGGTTTATCAGCAGTATTCCAGTTAGATTTATAACGGTTTCCAGAAACAAATAAGGTTAAGTGTTTTTGTTCGCTATAACCACTTTCAAAACGATGATATGTTTTACCAAATTCAAAGAATTTTAACGCATTATTTTTTCTGTTAATATTGTACGCAACCGACTCTAAGCCGCTGAATAACAATGACTGACGCAATACACCTAAATCGTTACTTAAAGGGTTTAAAATTGCTACATTATGTTCAGGATTTAAAACTTCTGAAAAAGAAACATATGCTGGTTTTGTTAAAGAATTTGCCATGGTTTCATTAAATCCTTGTACCATTAGTTGGTTAGCCGCAATGTTTTCAATTTTAGTTGGATCAAATTCAGAAAAAGAAATTGAAGTATTTAATTTATGTGAAAACGCTACATTATTGTAACCATATACACGTAAAATTTCTTCAATAACATCGGCTTCTCTGGTAACATCAACTCTGTATGCTGGTATGGTTAAACCCATTCCTGCTTCAGTTACGCTGTTAAATTTAATTTCAAGTGATGCTAAAATATTTTTTACGGTTTCTTTTGGGATTTTAGCTCCAATTATTCTATTCATTTTTTCAAAAGAAAGAAATACTTGAAAATCTTCTATCTTTTTAGGGTATAAATCAACAATTTCAGATGCTACTTTACCGCCAGCTACTTCTAGAATTAAATTGGCTGCACGTTTTAAAGCATATTCTGTAATATTAGGATCAATTCCTCTTTCAAACCTAAAAGAAGCATCAGTATTTAAAGCGTGTCTTTTAGCTGTTTTACGAATGGCAACTGGATTAAAGTACGCACTTTCTAAAAATATTGCATTGGTATTTTCAGAAACTCCAGATTCTAAACCTCCAAAAACACCTGCCATACACATAGGCTCTTCATTACCATTACAAATCATTAAATCTTCTTCGTGTAGTTCTCTTTCAACTCCGTCTAACGTTGTAAATTTAGTGCCTGATGGCAAGGTTTTTACAATTACTTTATTTCCTTTTACTTTTGATGCGTCAAATGCGTGTAGCGGTTGTCCTAATTCATGCAATACATAATTGGTAACATCTACAATATTATTAATTGGAGTTAACCCAATAGCTTTTAATCTATTTTTAATCCAATCTGGTGATTCTTTTACGGTAATACCCGAAATAGTTACACCGGCATAACGCGGTGCTTTTTCAGTATCTTCTACAACTACATCAAACTTTAGTGTTCTATCTTCTACTCTAAAATCACTTACAGATGGCGAAATTAACTCTAAAGAAATTTTATTTTGAATTAAGCCTGCACGCAAATCTCTTGCCGTACCTAAATGACTCATTGCATCGGCTCTGTTTGGAGTTAGCCCAATTTCAAAAACTTGGTCTGAGGCTACATTAAATACTGTTGAAGCTGGTGTTCCTGCTTTAAAAGTATCTGCTAAAACTAAAATTCCCTCATGACTAGCACCTAAACCTAGTTCATCTTCAGCGCAAATCATTCCGTGACTTTCTTCTCCTCTTATTTTTCCTTTTTTAATAACAAAGGGTTCACCTTTATCATCATATAAAGTTGTGCCAATGGTGGCAACTGGAACAGTTTGCCCTGCTGCTACATTTGGTGCACCGCACACAATTTGTACAGGTACTTCTAAACCAATATCAACCGTTGTAATTTTTAAGCGGTCAGCATTAGGGTGTTGAATACACGTTAAAACTTTACCAACCACTACACCTGCTAAACTTCCTTTAATAGACTCAACGGTTTCTATACCTTCAACTTCAAGTCCTAAATCGGTTAATAATTCTCCTGTTTTTTCCGCTTCCCAATCAATCTTTAAAAACTGTTTTAACCAATTGTACGATATTTTCATTTCTATTTATTTTTTTACGAACTGCAAAGATAATTAATACAATTTAGATTGATAACGTGAAAAGTTACTTTTTCACCTTTAATTTTAAAATAAATTAACTTTTGTTTCACAATTTATTATTCATATTTTATAATTTTTTTAACATCTATATCGATTTCGAAATTGTATAATTGTAACAAATAAAGTTCTAAGAAATACTAACTATAATTTAAAACTAAGAATGATAATAGCATTCTAATTTAAATTTTAACATATAACTTTTTGATTGATTGTTATTGAAGGTTTTTGTGAAGTAAGAAAGTAGTTAAAAAAACACTACTCTTTTACTTCATATTAACCTTCTTTTTTTTGCGATAATTTTAAAAGAAACAAATAGACAAATAGTTAGTTATTATTGTGTTACACTAACTTATATTAGCCCAAATAGTACTTTTTTTGCTAATTTCTATATAGGCAGTTTTTATCATTATATTTTCTGGTTTTGCAAGCGACTGATCATTTGTGAGTAGCTCAATAGCTTGTTTTCTGGCTAATTTTAATAAGTTTCCATCTTTAAGAATATCAGCTATTTTTAAGTTTAATATACCACTTTGTTGTGTTCCCATTAAATTTCCAGGACCTCGTAATTTTAAATCAACTTCCGATATTTTAAATCCATCACTGGTATCAACCATAGTTTGTAATCTAATTTTTGCATCATCAGATAGTTTAAAACTGGTCATTAAAATACAATAACTTTGTTCTGCTCCACGCCCAACTCTACCTCGTAACTGATGCAATTGCGATAATCCAAAGCGCTCGGCACTTTCAATCACCATGACACTTGCGTTGGGAATATTTACACCCACTTCAATTACCGTAGTTGCTACCATAATTTGTGTTTCACCTTTTAAAAAGCGTTGCATTTCATATTCCTTGTCTTCGGCTTTCATTTTTCCGTGCACAATACTTATTTGGTATTGCGGTTTTGGAAACTCGCGTGAAATACTTTCATAGCCATCCATTAAATCTTTATAATCCATGGCTTCGGATTCATTAATTAACGGATATACAATATAAATTTGACGGCCTTTTGCAATTTCTTCTTTTAAAAATTTAAATACCGATAATCTATTTTTATCGTACCGGTGTGCTGTCACTATTTCTTTTCTACCTGGTGGCAATTCATCAATTACAGAAATATCTAAATCGCCATACACACTCATTGCCAATGTTCTAGGTATTGGAGTGGCAGTCATTACCAATACGTGCGGTGGTAATTCATTTTTTTTCCACATTTTAGAACGTTGCTCAACACCAAACCGATGTTGTTCATCAATAATTGCCAATCCTAAATTATAAAACTGCACTTTATCTTCAATAAGTGCATGCGTACCAATTAAAATATGCAATTCGCCTGTTTGTAATTGTTCATGAATTAGTTTTCGTTCTTTTGTTTTGGTTGAACCTGTTAGCAATTTTACAGTAACATCCATTCCGTTTAATAATTCAACCAGCGAATTATAATGCTGTGTTGCTAAAATTTCTGTAGGAGCCATAAACGCTGTTTGAAAACCATTATCTATAGCAATTAAAATACTTAACAATGCCACAATTGTTTTTCCAGAACCAACATCACCTTGCAACAATCGGTTCATTTGAGCGTTAGAACCCATATCTTTTCGGATTTCTTTTAACACTCTTTTTTGCGCATTGGTTAAAGCAAACGGTAACTTATTGGCATAAAAATGATTGAAGTAATCCCCTACTTTATCAAAATTATAGCCTTTAATCTTTGCTTTTCGAATCATTTTTTTTCGAATCAATTGCATTTGAATAAAAAATAATTCTTCAAATTTTAAACGCTGTTGGGCTTTTGTAAGTAATTCTTGATTTTTTGGAAAATGAATATTTAATAATGCATCAGTTTTAGAAATAAATCCAAAATTTTGCATTATTGCTGCGGATAATGTTTCCGTAAATGTTGCGTTTACTTCTTCAAACAAACTTTCAACCATTTTTGAAATCACTCTGTTGGTAACGCCTTTATTTGATAATTTTTCGGTAGAAGGATATATAGGTTGCAACGCAGTTCGTAAACTTTTTTTATAATCTGTTAACAACTCCATTTCAGGATGTGGCATTGAAAATGTGCCATTAAAATAGTTTGTTTTTCCAAAAATAACATACGGCGTATTTACTTTTAATGCCGTTTTAATCCATTTTACACCTCTAAACCACACCAATTCCATTGCGCCAGTTTCATCAACAAACGTAGCTACTAATCTGCTTCCTTTCTTTTGCTGTACTGTTTTAATGGCTGTTATTGTACCAATTACCTGAATTTCAGCCGCATTTTGTTGTAACTGATTCATTTTATAAAACTGTGTACGATCTAAATACCTGTTCGGATAAAAGTTCACCAAATCACCAAACGTATAAATACCTAACTCAGATTTTAGTAAATCTGCCCTATTAGGTCCTACACCTTTTAAATAAGCTATAGAAGTGTTTAGTGTGTAAATTGCCATTTTTATAAAAATACGAAGGTAACAATTCAAGTGGCAATAAACAATTGCAAAATCTTATAATCTAATTATGTATCTTTGCAGTCCAAAATTTTAATATGAGATTACACAGAAATTTAGTGTTTACGGTTATCGATTCTATGAAATTAATTTTTAATGAAGGAGAATATGCCGATAAAGTTGTAGAAAAAGCATTAAAAAGAGACAAACGTTGGGGCGCAAGAGATCGTAAATTTGTTGCAGAAACTATTTATGATATGGTGCGTTGGAAACGTTTATACAATGAAATTGCAGGAACAAAATCGCACTATACAACTGAAAACGTTTGGAAAAATTTTGCCGTATTAGCGGTATTAAAAGGTTATAAATTACCTGATTGGAATCAATTACAAGGAGTTCCAGAACGTAGAATTAAAGGGAAATTTGATGAACTTCAAAAAGAACGTGTTTTTAAAGAATCTATTCCAGATTGGATGGATGAATTAGGTGTAAAAGAATTAGGTGTCGAAAAATGGACGAAAGAAATTAGTGCATTAAATGAACAAGCCGAAGTAATTTTACGTGTAAATACTTTAAAAACCACAAAGCTAGCATTGCAAAAAAAGTTAGAAGATGAAGGTATTGAAACCGAACCTATTAGAGGCTATGAATATGCGTTAAAATTAAAAGAACGTGCCAACGTTTTTACTACGGAAGCTTTTAAATTAGGTTTTTTTGAAGTGCAAGATGCCTCATCGCAATTAGTAGCTGAGTATTTAGATGTAAAACCAGGAATGAAAGTTATTGATACGTGTGCTGGTGCTGGCGGAAAATCGTTGCATTTAGCTGCTTTAATGGAAAATAAAGGACAATTAATTTCAACTGATATTTATGAAAGTAAATTAAAGAAATTAAAAATTAGAGCTAGAAGAAACGGGGTACACAACATTACTACCAAAGTAATTGATTCATTAAAAGTAATGAAGAAAATGAAAAGTACGGCAGATAGAGTGTTAATTGATGCGCCTTGCAGCGGCATTGGTGTTTTAAAGAGAAATCCTGATAGCAAATGGAAATTACAACCAGAATTTGTGGACAATATCATTAAAACACAAGCTGAAATACTTGAAGAATATTCACAACTAGTAAAAGTTGGAGGAAAAATGGTGTATGCTACATGCTCTATTTTACCTTCGGAAAACGAAAAACAAGTACAACTGTTTTTAAATAGTCATCCAGAATTTCAATTAGAGAAACAAAACAAAGTTTCAGCATACAAATCTGGTTATGATGGATTTTATATGGCTTTGTTAGAAAGAATAAGTTAGATTTTTTAATAAAAAAACAATTATTTAACATATGGTTTTTAAATTTGCGAATTATTCTCCAAATTTAAACTAAGCATAAATTTTTACTCTTTTTTTTCTTTGTTACAACAGCTACTTTTAGTCAAATTCCCGCTGGATATTATGATAGTGCTTTGGGCACTGGATACACCTTAAAAACCCAATTATATAATATCATAAAAGGTCATACAGATAATGGGTATTCAGGTTTATGGGTAACTTATGAAACCTCGGATAGAGATTATTTCTATGAAAATGATGGTACTATTTTAGATATGTATTCTGAAAATCCATCAGCTTCAGATCCATACAATTATACCATTACAACAGATCAATGTGGAACTTACAGTGTTGAGGGAAACTGTTACAACAGAGAGCACATCATACCGCAATCAGTATTCAATCAAGTGTCTCCTGAACGAAACGATGCACATTTTATAACAGCCACTGACGGAAAGGTAAATGGAATGCGTTCTAATTATCCGCACGGAATGGTTGGAACGGCTACCTATACTTCTCAAAATGGGTCTAAACTGGGCGCAGCATCAAATTCAGGATATGCCGCTGGTTATACAGGAACGGTATTTGAACCTATTGATGAATTTAAAGGAGATATTGCTCGGATGTACTTCTATTTTGCCACCAGATATGAAAACGAATTAACTACTTGGGGCGTTTCTTACGCTATGTTTGATGGTTCTACAAATAAAGTTTTTACCGAGCCTTTTTTAACCATTTTAATGACTTGGCATCAACAAGATCCTGTAAGTTCATATGAAATAGCGAGAAATAATGCTATTTATGCTCGACAAAATAATAGAAACCCTTTTATAGATCATCCTGAGTATGTGGCGCAAATTTGGAGTGCAACACCTGATTCAGAAGCACCCTCTGCTCCTACTAATTTAATCGCTTCAAATGAAACAAATACCACAATCGATTTAAATTGGACGGCTTCCACAGATAATATAGGGGTGACATCTTATGAAATTTTTAAAGATGGTGTGCTGTATAGTTCAGCAGCAACAAATTCACACATAATTACCGGATTAACGCAGAATACTACATATAACTTTACTGTGTATGCTAAAGATGCCTATGGAAATACCTCGTTAGTAAGTAATACTGAAACTGCAACTACCACCAATTTTATTGATGTTACTGCTCCAACAAAACCTACTAATGTTATTGTTAGCAATGAAACGAATGCATCTATAAAATTAACATGGACACCTTCTACAGATGCTATTGGAGTTGCCAATTATGATATTTATGTTGATGGCATTTACCATGCGACTTCTACTGCCACCTCCTATACTGTTACTGGATTAACAGCATTAACCATTTATAGCTTTACCATTATTGCAAAAGATGCTGCAGGAAATTCGTCTGCTGCAAGTGACGCCGTAAATGGCACTACCATAGCAACTCCTTCAATTTGTGCCTCTGAAACTTTTGATACTATTGGAGCAAGTAACTCTAGCTATACAACAGTGACTTGGACAGGAGATAACGGAGGTTCTTGGAGTGCTACGGATGCGCGAACCGATCAGGTTTTAAATGGAAAAGCCATAACTATTAGAAATGGCGCAATCACTTCACCGACTACAGTAAATGGAATTGCCAATTTAACAGTGACTACACAATTGGTATTTACAGGAACTTCTGGAACGTTTGATGTAAAAGTAAATGGCAATTTAATAGGGACCATTCCATATGATGCTACAGAACAAACCACAACCATTTCAGGTATCAACACCAGTGGGAATGTTATTATCACAATTGATGGCAATAGCACTACAAGTAATCGTGTTATTTTTGATGATATTTCTTGGTCGTGCTACTCTGGTGTTGCTGATACAGAAGCTCCTACTGCCATAACTGATTTAAATGCCGCTTCTGTTACAAACACAACGGCCTTATTATCGTGGTCTGCTTCAACAGATAATATTGGTGTATCTCAATATGATATTTATAAAAACGGTGTATACTTAACTTCTGTTGCTACAAATTCATACAATGTTACTGCATTAACTGCAAATACCTCTTATCATTTTACAGTATATGCTAAAGATGCTGCAGGAAATACTTCAGAAGTAAGTAATACATTATCCATTACAACAACCAATACTTCCATAACAGCTTCTGAACTTTTTATTTCTGAATACATAGAAGGATCTGGCAATAATAAAGCCATTGAAATAGCTAATTTTACAGGGAGTCCTATAGATTTATCTGTGTACTCAATAAAGAAACAAGCAAATGGAGCAGGTGCTTGGGTAAATGAAATAGTTTTAAGTGGTAGTTTAGCCAATAACAATGTATATGTAATAGCTAATAGCGGTTCTAATACAACTATATTAGCTGCAGCCAACAGAACAGTCGCTGGTACTCCAATGGATTTTAATGGAAATGATCCGATTGGATTGTTTAAAAATGGTGTTTTAATTGATATTGTTGGAGTTTTAAATAATACTGCCAACTTTGCAATAAATACAACTTTAAGAAGAAAAAGCACTATTACTGCACCTAATACTTCCTACACGGTTTCGGAATGGGATACTTTTGCTTCTGATACCGCAGATGGTTTAGGAACACATACTGTAAGTTCATTATCTGTACCAGAATTTATTGAAAACTTGTTTTCGGTGTATCCAAATCCTACCAATACGCATTCTGTAACCATTTCGTTTAAAAAAGAATTTGGCAACCATGAAGTTCAACTATTTAATTTTATGGGGCAATTACTATATGCTATGGATACTCGTACCACTTTTAAAAATAAAATAGAAGTTAAAAATATTCCTACCGGATTGTATATCCTAAAAGTATTTAACGACCAGTACTTTTCAACAAAAAAAATAATTGTTAACTAATAAAAAAGCGACTCACATTTTGAGTCGCTTTTTATATGATTATTTTTTAAAGTTTATTAAAGTATTGAAACTCCATTTAAATCGGTAGTGAGCACATCACTCATATAATTAAAAAATGGGCGCATTGCTTTAAAACTTTCATTTACATCATGTAAGAAATTAGGAGAAAGCACTTCATCATCTGTAAATTTACGCATAACAATAAATTGCTTCATTCTAATTAAATCCATATCAGGGTGTTCTTTATCAAAACCGCGTGGTGCAGTTTTTAAAGATTCTCCTTCTAATTTTCCAAAATACTTTACAAAGGTTGAATGATTCATAATTTCACGAATTTCAGTAGCATCCATTTCAAATTCTTTACGAATACGCAACAAATCTTCTTTATTAGGTTCCCAAAAACCTCCAGCTAAAAAACTTTCACCTGGTCGAATTCTTAAATAATAACCGCCTCTTAATTTATTGGTAGCTCTTACAAAATTTCCAGCAAAATGTGGTTTATAAGGTGTTTTATCTGGTGAAAAACGCACATCGCGATAAATACGAAACATTTTAAAACTTTCAATAGCATCATGATTTTTTAATTGCTCCATTACAGCATTGTAAAAACTTTTTGCTTTCTTTTGTTCTTGTTGAAATTCATTTTTATGCGCTGCAAACCAATCTCTATTGTTATTTTCTTTCAAAGCTTTTAAAAAATGGATGGTCGTTTTTGATATTGAAATCATATGAGTTAAATTTCAGTTTTTAAAGTTATTAATATTTAACAGTCGTCATGCTGAACTTGATTCAGCATCTCATACAACAAGTTAATAATTATGAGACCCTGAATCAAGTTCAGGGTGACTTTTTATTACTTATGTCTGCCTTCTAAAACGCTCACAATATCTTTTAGCGTATATCCTTTAGCTTGCAATAAAATTAGGTAATGAAATAATAAATCTGCGCCTTCATTTAAAAACAAATCATCATTATTGTCTTTAGCCTCAATCACAATTTCCACCGCTTCTTCTCCTACTTTTTGTGCAATTTTATTGATGCCTTTTTCAAACAATGAAGCTACATAACTTTTTTGAGAATCTGCATTTTCTCGTCGGCTTGTAATTACATTTTCAAGTTCTGATAAAAACCCAAATGATTGTTCATTGACATCATTCCAACAAGTATCAGATCCTGTGTGACATGTTGGACCAACTGGGTTTACTTGAATTAGCAAGGTATCATTATCACAATCATTTTTTATAGAAATAACATTTAAAAAATTACCGCTTTCTTCACCTTTTGTCCATAACCTATTTTTAGTTCTGCTAAAAAAAGTTACTTTATTTGTTGCTGTAGTTTTTTCAAACGCTTCAGCGTTCATATAACCCAACATTAACACTTTATTTGTTTTAGCATCTTGAATAATTGCAGGAACCAATCCATCGTTATTTTTATTAAAATCTATGTTCATTTTTTTATTTTTTATTTCTTTTCAAATCGCCATCCTAAACTTATTTTAGACTAACGTACTCTTATAACCTTACTGGGATATTATTTCTTTTTAATTCGTTTTTTAAATCAACAATTTCAATTTCTTTAAAGTGAAAAACGCTTGCGGCTAATGCTGCATCTGCTTTTCCTTCAATAAAAGTATCGGTAAAATGTTGCATAGTTCCTGCACCTCCTGAAGCTATAATTGGAATATTTACCAATTCACTTAAATTGGCCAATGCTTCGTTTGCAAAACCATTTTTTGTACCATCGTGATCCATGGATGTAAATAAAATTTCACCTGCGCCACGTTGTTCTACTTCTTTTGCCCATTCAAATAATTTTATAGCTGTTGGTACTTTTCCTCCTACCAAATGTACCATCCATTCACCATTTATTTGTTTGGCGTCAATAGCTACCACTACACACTGACTTCCAAATTTTGCAGCTAAATTGTTTATTAATTGCGGATTTTTTACTGCAGAAGAATTGATTGAAACCTTATCTGCGCCAGAATTTAGCAATATTTCAACATCTTCCACTGACGAAATTCCGCCACCCACTGTAAACGGAATGTTTACCTTTTCTGCTACGTGCATGACCAATTCAGCCAAGGTTTTTCTTTTTTGTTCTGTGGCAGTAATATCTAAAAACACCAATTCGTCAGCACCTTCATTTGCATAAATTTCAGCTAATTCTACTGGATCACCAGCGTCTCTTAAATCCACAAAATTTACACCTTTTACAGTTCTACCGTTTTTTATATCTAAACAGGGAATTATTCTTTTTGTTAACATCTTCAAAAGTTAGAAGTTAGAAGTTAGAAGTTAGAAGTATCAATTGCACTTCTAATATCGTAAATCTAACTTTGCATTATAAATTTCTCTATTTGTTTCATACTAATTTTATGCTCGTAAATGGCTTTACCAACAATAGTTCCTTCGCAACCCATTTCAGCTAAGCGAGGTAATTCATCATACGTTGAAATTCCACCTGAGGCAATTAATTTAATCTTCTCAACTGCGCTTGAAGTGACAATGCTGGTTTGATTCAATATTTTTTGATACAAATCAAAAGAAGGCCCTTGTAACATACCATCTTTAGAAATATCGGTGCAAATTACATAACGCACGCCTTCTTTCATGTAATTTTGAATAAAAGGAATTAACTCTTCATTACTTTCTTCTTGCCAACCACTTACGGCAACTTTTTCATCCAGCGCATCGGCACCTAAAATAATTTTATCAGCTCCAAATTTTTGCAACCAGCTTTTAAATATGTCAGGATTTTTAACTGCAATACTTCCGCCAGTAATTTGATTTGCGCCGCTTTCAAAAGCAACACGTAAATCGTCATCAGTTTTTAATCCGCCACCAAAATCAACACTTAAACTGGTATTTGTGGCAATAGTTTCTAATACTTTATGATTTATGATATGACTTGCTTTTGCGCCATCTAAATCTACCAAATGCAAATATTTTACACCGTGTGCTTCAAACATTTTAGCGACTTCTAACGGATTTTCGTTATATATTTTTTCAGTTGCATAATCGCCTTTTGAAAGACGTACACATTTACCGTTGATGATATCTATTGCTGGGATGATTCTCATTGTTTTTTCTATATTGAAAGTTTATAGGTGTTTACTTTTGTCATTCCTGCGAAGGCAGGAATCTATACTAATCTTTTAAAGTATCATTAAACCAATCAGAAGAAAGGTCTAACCATTTTTTATTTTCTTCTTCAATTAATTTAATTTTCCAATCTCGTTTCCATTTTTTCAAATTCTTCTCTCTTTTTATTGCTTCATCAATACTTTTAAAAGTTTCAAAATACATTAATTTATGTACTCCATACTTTTGCGTAAATCCTTTCACAAGTTCCTTTTTGTGTTCATAAACTCTTCGCTGTAAATCGTTTGTAATTCCAATATATAATGTTCCTCTTATTTTACTTGCTAAAATATACACATAATATTGATGTATAGTTTTCATTTACAATCGTTTTATAGATTCCTGTTTTCACAGGAATGACAACGTTAATATATTTATAAATTCAAAAAATTTTGTAATATTTGTGATCCTGCTTTGCTGCTTTTTTCTGGGTGAAATTGTACGCCATAAAAGTTTTTTTCTTGTAATGCAGATGCATATTTTAATCCGTAATTAGTGGTTGCAATAGCTTTATCGTTCATTGGAACATAAAAACTATGCACTAAATACATATATTCTTGCTCTTTGATTCCTTTAAATAAATTGGATTTTAAATTTTCAATTTGATTCCAACCAATTTGCGGTACTTTTTCTGAATCAGAAAATTTAATAACGTCGCAATCAAAAATACCTAATCCTTGCGTATCACCTTCTTCACAATAGTTACACATTAATTGCATTCCTAAACAAATTCCTAAAACGGGTTGTCTTAAAGTTGGAATTACTTTATCTAACCCTGTTGCTTTTAACATTTGCATAGCACTACTTGCTTCACCAACACCCGGAAAAATCACTTTATCAGCATTTCTTATTTCCGCTTCATCGTGACTCAAAACTGCTTCATAACCTAAGCGTTGAATGGCGAATTTTATAGATTGTATGTTTCCTGCTCCGTAATTTATAATGACTATTTTCAATTTATTATTTTTAAAAGTTAGATATTAGAAGTTCAATTGTAAGATTACCCTCATACTTCTAATATTTAATATCTTACTTTACAAAAGTCCTTTGGTGCTTGGCAAAATCATTTTTTCAGCATCTCTTTTAACAGCAGCTTTTATAGCTTTTGCAAAGGCTTTAAAAATACCTTCAATTTTATGATGTTCATTAGTACCTTCTGCTTTTATATTTAAATTACAACGTGCACCATCTGTAAAGGATTTAAATAAATGATAAAACATTTCTGTTGGCATTTCACCAATTTTTTCACGTTTAAAATCTGCATCCCAAACCAACCAATTTCTTCCACCAAAATCTATGGCTACTTGCGCTAAACAATCATCCATTGGCAAACAAAATCCATAACGCTCAATACCCAATTTGTTACCTAAAGCTTTTGTAAAAACTTCACCTAAAGCTATCATAGTATCTTCAATAGTATGATGCTCATCAACTTCTAAATCTCCTTGTACTTGAATGGTTAAATCCATACTTCCGTGGCGTGCAATTTGATCGAGCATGTGATCAAAAAATGGCAAACCTGTTGCAATGTTACTTTTACCTGTTCCATCCAAATTTAATTGGATATAAATTTTTGTTTCGTTGGTATTTCTGGTTAATTCAGCTGTTCTATTATTTAGTTTTAAAAACTCATAAATTTTCTGCCAATCGTTACTTTCTAAAGCAATAAATGGATCTAATTCAGCTCTTTTAACTGTAATTTCATCGGTACCTAAATTGGTATTGTCATTTATAAATATTCCTTTTGCACCTAAATTTTTTGCTAATTCTATATCCGTTAATCGATCGCCAATCACAAATGAATTTTCTAAATCATAAGCATCAGAAAAAAATTCTGTTAACAACCCAGTGTTTGGTTTTCTTGTTGGTGCATTATCTTTCGCAAAGGTTTTATCAATAAACACTTTATTAAATTTGACACCTTCATTTTCAAAACATTGAATTACAAAATTTTGAACAGGCCAAAAGTTTTCTTCGGGCATACTTGTCGTGCCTAAACCATCTTGATTGGTAACCATTACCAGTTCAAAATCTAATTCATTTGCTATTTTTCCTAAATAGGTAAATGCTTTTGGGTAAAATATAATTTTTTCAAATGCATCAACTTGTTCATCTGCAGGTTCTTTTATAATTGTTCCGTCTCGGTCAATAAATAATACCTTTTTTTTCTTCATGTTATAATTCATTTAAAACGCTGCACATTGCTTTGTTTTCTTTTTTAGTTCCAATAGTGATTCTTAAAGTATTTTCACATAAAGGTTGTGTGGTTCTATTTCTTATTACAATTCCTTTTTTCAATAATTGATGGTATCTTTTTACTGCATCATCTACTTTTATTAGTACAAAATTTGCATCTGAAGGATACACTTCTTCTACAAAATGAAGTGTTTTTAATTTTTCAATTATTTTCCCTCGCATTTCTATAAGCGCTTCAATTTCTTCCTGTACTTTTTTAATTACCAACAACCTTTTTAATGCTCTTTGTTGTGATAATTCATTTACATTGTAAGGAGGTTTAATTTTATTTAAAATAGCAATTATTTCAGGCGATGCATAGCAAATTCCTAATCGAATTCCTGCTAAACCATAAGCTTTAGACAAGGTTTGAGTGATTATTAGATTTGGAAATTCATCTAAACGTTCTAACCAGCTTTTTTTAGAAGAAAAATCAATATAGGCCTCATCTATCACAACCAATCCTTTAAAAGTGGTTAATAACACCTCAACAGCTTCTTGTGAAAAAGAATTACCTGTTGGATTGTTTGGTGAGCATAAAAACAAGATTTTAGTATTCTTATCGGCTGCTTCTAATATTTCCTTTACTTTAGGTTGAAAACAACTCGTTAAAAACACTTCTCTTTCTTCAACATTATTCAAGTTTGCCAAAACTTTATACATTCCATAGGTTGGAGGCAATGTAATTACATTGTCAACTTTTGGTTCACAAAAAGCTCTATAAATTAAATCCAACACTTCATCACTTCCATTTCCTAATAAAATTTGATTTGCTGGAACATTTTTAAGTTTTGAAAGTTCAATTTTTAATGCTTTTTGTTGCGGATCTGGATACCTGTTTACACCACTTTCAAATGGATTCTCATTGGCATCTAAAAAAACCATGTTGGTAACATCGTCTTTAAACTCATCTCTAGCAGATGAGTATGGTAGCATTTTTTTAATGTTTTCTCGTAGTAGTTTTTCAATTTTCATTTGTAACAATTATTAATTTCCAAATTTAAAAAAGTTTCTTAAATTTTTCATTTTAAACTGTTTAATCTCAAAGTAACGGCATTTTTATGTGCATCTAACCCTTCTTCTGAAGCTAAAACCTCTATTGCGTTTCCTATCTTTTGAATGCCTATTTCTGAAATTTTTTGAAATGAAATGGCTTTTAAAAATGAATCTAAATTTACTCCAGAATATGCTTTTGTATACCCATTTGTTGGTAAGGTATGGTTGGTTCCGGAAGCATAATCACCGGCACTTTCAGGTGTATAATTACCAATAAAAACAGATCCTGCATTTTGTATTCCGTTTACATAAAAATCGTTATCATTGGTACAAACAATAAAATGTTCAGGGCCATATTCATTAATCAACTCCAACGCAATTTCTTTCGTTTCCACAAAAATTAATTTAGAATTTTCAATGGCTTTTTCAGCTATTTTTTTTCTTGATAATTGTTGCAATTGATTTTCTAAAGCAATTTCTACACTTTTTAATTTTTCTAATGAAGTTGAAACCAAAATAACCTGACTATCTGTACCATGTTCAGCCTGACTTAATAAATCAGACGCTACAAAATCTGCATTGGCGCTTTCATCAGCAACTACTAATAATTCACTTGGTCCTGCAGGCATATCAATAGCCACACCATATTTAGTAGCTAATTGTTTTGCAACTGTTACAAATTGATTTCCAGGTCCAAATATTTTATAAACTTGCGGAATAGTTTCTGTACCAAAAGTTAAAGCAGCAATTGCTTGAATACCACCAACTTTTACAATTTTTGTAACACCACATTGTTGTGCAGCATAAATAATTGCTGGGTGAATTTTTCCTTTTTTATTTGGAGGTGTAGATAAAACAATTTCATCACATCCTGCAATTTTTGCAGGAATTGCTAACATTAAAACCGATGAAAACAATGGTGCTGTTCCTCCAGGAATGTACAAACCTACTTTTTGAATCGGTCTTTTTTCCTGCCAACAAGTAACACCTTCTGTTGTTTCAATAGTAACTTTTGCAGTTTTTTGAGCAGTATGAAAAGCTGTAATATTTGCTTTTGCTAAAGCAATGGCTTGTTTTAGCTCTTCAGAAATTAATTGATTGGCTTCATCAATTTCAGCTTGCGATACAAATAATTCATCTAGCTCAACACCATCAAAAATAGAAGTATAGCGCTTAACACCATCATTTCCATTTCTTTTTACATCAGCAAAAATAGCTGTAACTGTTTCTTCAATAGCTTCTACAGTTTGTGTTGGTCTTTGCAATAGCTCTAACCATACATTTTTTGGAGGGTTTATAACTTTTTTCATTATTTTAATTTTTACTATTATAAAACCATTTTTTCAATTGGCACTACTAATAACCCTTCAGCACCATTTGCTTTTAACTCATCTATTACTTCCCAAAAAGAATTTTTTTCAATTACGGTGTGTATAGAACTCCAGCCTTCTTCAGCAAGAGGTAATACTGTTGGACTTCTCATTCCTGGCAATAATTTAATAACAGCTTGCACTTTATTATTGGGTACATTCATTAAAATATATTTGGAATTGCGTGCTTTTAAAACCGATTGAATTCTGAATTGAAGTTTATTTAAAATTGCTTTATTTTCATCAGAGATATTAGGTGAAACAGCTAATACAGCCTCACTTTTAAGCATAACCTCTACCTCTTTTAAGTTGTTTTTAAATAAGGTACTTCCACTAGAAACAATATCGCAAATAGCATCTGCTAAACCAATATTTGGAGCAATTTCAACCGAACCATTAATTAGGTGAATGTCAGGTGTTACATTAAACTGTTTAAAATATTGTTGAACTGTGTTAGGATACGATGTAGCAATACGCATTCTATCTAAATCTTCTATTCCTTTATATTTAGTTCCTTTAGGCACTGCTAAAGAAACGCGACATTTAGAAAAACCTAAACGCTCAGCAACAATAATATCGCCTCCTTTTTCAATTAAAACATTTTCGCCAATAATAGCTATATCTACCACGCCATCTCTTAAATATTGAGGAATATCACCATTTCTAAGGTACAAAACCTCTAATGGAAAGTTACTGGCTGAAGCTTTTAATTGATCTTTTCCATTGTCTATAGAAATGCCACAATCTTTTAATAATTGCAAGGAATCTTCGTTTAATCTTCCTGCTTTTTGAACTGCAATTTTAATTTTACTCATTTTTTTTGTTGTTATGTTTGAGCAATCTTTAAGGTATTAAAATAATAAACCCGTTTGATTAACTCAAACGGGTTATAAATATATCTTTTTTAATTTTATTCAATACATTTCTAGCTCGCTCGAGTGCAAGTATGGAAATGATGATGATGTAATTGAATAAAACGCATTGTTCTTTAATTTTACATCGCAAATATATACATTTGTTTAAAATAGCACTAGTACAATTGTAAAAAATTTACAAAAAATAATACTTTGTTAACTATTTAACAAAGTAACAAAAATATATTCTTAATTTAAATCGAATGTCTAACGTTAAAACCATTGAAACTTCACGTCTTATACTTCAACAATCTAATATTAAAGATGCTGCTTTTTTTCTTGAGTTGTTAAACACAACTAAATGGTTACTTTATATTGGAGATAGAAATGTACATTCCGTTAAGGATGCGGAAAAATATATAACCGAAAGAATGTTACCTCAATTTAATGAACTTGGGTATGGAAATTATACAGTAATTAGAAAAACTGACGGAATAAAAATTGGAAGTTGTGGTTTATATAACAGAGAAGGCGTTGATGGCGTTGATATCGGTTTTGCATTTTTACCAACATATGAAAGTTTGGGATATGCCTTTGAAAGTGCCCAAGCCTTATTAAATTTGGGTAAAAATAAATTAAAGCTCTCTAAAATAAGTGCGCTTACAACTGAAGAAAACTTGCAATCACAACGACTCATAGAAAAATTAGGACTTAAATTTATTAAAAAAATTAAAATTCCTAATGATAGTGAAACCTTATGTTTATATACCATTACTTTTTAAATTGTTAAAAACTCATTTAACAAATGATTGATTATTATGGTTTGTGTTTACTTACTTTCTAATTATTTGGTTAAATTTGCATTTTTCTAACAATACACTAAAAAATCACTTTATGATTCATTTCTTTGGAAACCAAAACAGCAAAATTTATGCTGTGCAAACGTCAAAAGAACTTACGCAAGAAGACTCAAAAAAATTATTTTGGCTTTTTGGAAATCAACCACAAATAAATCAGGCATCAATCGATGCTTTTTTTATTGGCCCTAGAGCAGCAATGATTACTCCTTGGAGTACCAATGCTGTTGAAATTACCCAAAATATGGCCATTGAAGGCATTATTCGTATAGAAGAATTTTCAGCTTCAACAAAAGATGAAAAATTTGACCCTATGATTTTTCAAAAATATACTGAATTAAATCAAGATATTTTTGACATTCATATTGAGCCAGCTGCAATTTTAGCTATAGAAGATATTGCTACCTACAACAAGCAAGAAGGATTGAGTTTAAGTGATGAAGAAGTAGAATACTTAAATAATTTAAGTATAAAAATTGGTAGAAAACTAACCGATTCTGAAGTATTTGGATTTTCTCAAGTAAATTCTGAACACTGTCGCCATAAAATATTTAATGGAACTTTTGTAATTGATGGTGAAGAAATGCCTACTTCATTATTTAAGTTAATTAGAAAAACATCCGAAACACATCCAAACACCATAGTTTCAGCTTATAAAGACAATGTGGCTTTTGTTGAAGGACCTATTGTTGAGCAATTTGCTCCAAAATCTCCAGACAAACCTGATTTTTATGAGAAAAAAGACTATAAATCAGTAATTTCATTAAAAGCTGAAACCCATAATTTTCCAACAACTGTAGAACCTTTTAACGGTGCCGCAACTGGTAGTGGTGGAGAAATTAGAGATCGTTTGGCTGGTGGAAAGGGTTCATTACCGTTGGCTGGAACGGCTGTTTATATGACCTCCTATTCTCGTTTAAATGAAAATAGACCTTGGGAAAATGGAATGCAAGAACGTAAATGGTTGTACCAAACACCTATGGATATTTTAATAAAAGCATCTAACGGAGCATCTGATTTTGGAAATAAATTTGGTCAACCTTTAATTACAGGTTCTGTATTAACTTTTGAACACCAAGAAGAAGCTCGTAAATTAGGTTTCGATAAAGTAATTATGCAAGCTGGTGGAATTGGTTATGGTAAAGCAGATCAAGCATTGAAAGACAAACCTTCAACTGGTGACAAAATAGTAATTTTAGGTGGAGATAATTACCGTATTGGTATGGGTGGCGCTGCAGTATCATCTTCTGATACAGGTGAGTTTGCAAGTGGTATTGAATTAAATGCTGTGCAACGTTCTAATCCGGAAATGCAAAAAAGAGCTGCCAATGCTATTCGTGGTATGGTTGAAAGTGATAACAATTCAATTGTTTCTATTCACGATCACGGTGCTGGTGGGCATTTAAATTGTTTATCGGAATTAGTGGAAGAAACTGGCGGATTGATTGATTTAGATAAATTACCTGTGGGTGACCCTACACTTTCATCCAAAGAAATTATTGGAAATGAATCTCAGGAACGTATGGGATTGGTCATTGGAAAAGAAGATGCCGCATTTTTACATAGAATTGCAGACCGAGAACGCTCTCCTTATTATGAAGTAGGTGATGTTACAAATGATAACCGCTTTACTTTCAAATCTAAATCAACTGGAGTAAAACCAATGGATTTGGAATTGAATGATATGTTTGGTAGTTCGCCAAAAACAATAATGACCGATAAAACTGTTGTTAGAAATTATGAAGATGTTTCATACGATGTAAAAAATATTCAAACCTACATAACACAAGTATTACAGTTAGAAGCTGTTGCTTGTAAAGATTGGTTAACAAATAAAGTAGACCGTTGCGTGGGTGGTAAAGTTGCTAAACAACAATGTGCTGGATCTTTGCAATTACCTTTAAATAATGTAGGTGTAATGGCGCTTGATTATAATGGTAAAGAAGGAATTGCAACTTCTATTGGTCACGCACCTGTTAGTGCTATTATTAATCCGGTTGCTGGTAGTAGAAATGCCATTGCTGAAGCCTTAACAAACATTATTTGGGCTCCTTTACAAGATAATTTAAATTCTGTTTCATTATCCGCTAATTGGATGTGGCCTTGTAAAAATGAAGGTGAAGATGCACGTTTATATAAAGCTGTAAAAGCTGTTTCAGAATTTGCAATTGAATTAGGAATTAATGTTCCTACTGGAAAAGATTCACTTTCAATGAAACAAAAATATCCAAATGATGAAGTGTTATCTCCTGGAACTGTGGTAATTTCAGCAGCTGCACATTGTAATGATATTACTAAAGTTGTGGAGCCTGTTTTACAAACAAGTCCAAATAATCGTATTTATTATATTAACTTATCTAATGATGCTTATAAATTAGGAGGTTCATCATTTGCACAAACGCAAAGTAAAATTGGTAAAGAAACGCCAACTATTGCGGATGCAGCTAAATTTAAAAATGCATTTAATACCATTCAACACTTAATTAAAGAAGGTAAAATATTAGCTGGTCATGATATTTCAGCTGGTGGAATGCTTACTACTTTATTAGAATTATGTTTTTCTAACGAAAACATTGGTGCAACTATTGATATTTCAAATTTAGGTGAGGAGGATTTTATAAAAGTTTTATTCGCAGAAAATAGCGGAATTATCTTCCAAAGTTCTGACGAAGAAATTCCTAGTATTTTAAACGCTGCTAATGTCGAATTTTTCAATATTGGGAAAGTTGTAAAAGGTGATAATGTAACAATCACTAATCATGGAAATACAATTGAATTTAACGTTGCTGAATTACGTGATATTTGGTACGAAACTTCTTATTTATTAGATGCAAAACAAACTGCCAACAATAAAGCAAAAGAACGTTTTGATAACTATAAAAATCAACCATTAAAATATTCATTCCCTTTAAACTTTACAGGTAAAATTCCTACTGTTGATGCTACAAAACCAAGACCAAAAGCCGCTATTATACGTGAAAAAGGATCAAATTCTGAACGTGAAATGGCAAATGCTATGTATTTAGCTGGTTTTGATGTAAAAGACGTACATATGACCGATTTAATTTCTGGTCGTGAAACGTTGGAAGATATTCAATTTATTGGAGCTGTTGGAGGATTTTCTAATTCCGATGTTTTGGGTTCTGCAAAAGGTTGGGCTGGTGCATTTTTATACAACGAAAAAGCAAAAACTGCTTTAGATAATTTCTTTAAAAGAGAAGATACCTTATCTGTTGGAATTTGTAATGGTTGTCAGTTATTTATGGAATTAGAAGTTATCAATCCAGAACACGAAGTTCACGGAAAAATGTTGCATAACGATTCTCATAAACACGAAAGTAACTTTACATCGGTAACTATTCAAAAAAACAACTCTGTAATGCTTTCAACATTAGCAGGAAGTACCTTAGGCGTTTGGATTTCACATGGAGAAGGTAAATTTAACTTACCAATGGAAGAAAATGCATACAACATTGTTGCCAAATATAGATATGAATCGTATCCTGCAAATCCGAATGGTTCAGATTATAATGTTGCAATGATGAGTAGTAAAGATGGAAGACATTTAGTAATGATGCCTCATATTGAACGTTCAATTTTTCAGTGGAATTGGGCAAACTATCCTTCAGGCAGAAAAGATGAAGTTTCGCCTTGGGCTGAAGCTTTTGTAAATGCTAGAAAATGGTTAGAAAAAGAATAATAGTTACATATACTATTTTAAAACAGCTTTTAGAATATTCTAAAAGCTGTTTTTTTATATAAGTGCTGTAATCTTTTTTATTTTATTCAGAATGAATTATTTCTAAAAAAACGAATCAATTATTTCGAAAAGATAATACGTAACATCATAGAAACCTTATTTTCTAAAACTTTCAAAAATATAGATTACTCATATTTTAAATACTTTATTAAATCAATTTTGGTGGCATTGTATGCTTTTAATCCTACTACTACAAAAACCAATATTATAAGGAGTATTGGTGTAATAATAAATGGTAGCATAGGCATCTCAATTCTATACACAAAATTATCTAACCAATTTTGCATAAGATAATAGGCAATTGGAATTAAAATAACGGAAGCTATTAACGTAATTTTTAAAAAACTTTTTATAAGTTGATACATGATTTCTTCAACTGATGCCCCTAATGTTTTTCGAATGGCTACTTCTTTTAAACGTTGCTGAATTGTTAATGTTGCCAAGGCAAATAAGCCTAATAACGACACTATAATGACTATACATGTTAATATAAAAAATAAAATTTGTTGCTTTTGATATTTCTCATAGGTTTGTGCAAAACGTTTGTTTACAAAATCAGGATTAAACGGATATCCTTGTTCTATGTTTTCATTCCAATATTTCTCTATAAAATTTAATGTTTCTTGCATATTGTTTGGCTTTATTTTAAACTGAATCATCCATAAATTATTTTTCATCCAATCAAAACTATTCCAATGCATAAATGCTGTTGGTGGTATTTCTGTATCAAAACCATATGTATTATAATCTTTCACCATACCTATTATCTTTAAATTTTTTCCATCATTATCATCACCTCCAAAACCTGCATTTACTATTTTACCAATAGGATCATTGTAAATATTTAATGCTTTAGCCAATGTTTCATTAATTAAAATATTCTTAATAGTATCAGAAGCTATTTCTTCTTTAAAACCTCTTCCTTTTAAAATTTTAATACCCATCACATCTAAATAATTATAGTCTATAGCATTTCCATTTGTTTGTACCGAAATATCTTTATAATTAAAATTAGTTGAAAGAGAAGTTCCTCCTCCTATCAAAAAAGAATTAGTGGTAATTGCTTCAATATTTGGATGTTTAATTAACTCGTTTTTAGCTAGCAAGTAATTTTTATACCTATCTTTAAATTTATTCATAGGAATCATTATTACTTGGTCTCCATTAAACCCTAAATCTTTTTGCATCATAAAGCTTACTTGTTCATTTATAATGATTGAGCCTGATAAGAAAAAACCAGAAATTAAAAATTGAATTCCTAACATTAAATTTCTAGCAAAAACACCATGCTTACTTCTTGATACATTTCCTTTTAAGACTTCAACTGCTTTAAATTTTGACAAGTAAATTGCTGGAATAACCCCAATTGAAACTGAAACCAGTATGGCCAACAATACAACTTTTAGTAATAGGTCTATCTCTAATATAGAAATATCTTTACCTATAAAATGATTAAAAGATGGCAAAATAAGTTCTACCAACAGTAAAGAAAATACAAACGCAATAAAACCTTGTAAAACGATTTCTAAAGAATATTGTCTGATTAATGTAGTTTTAGACAATCCTAAAGTTTTCTTTACACCAACTTCCTTTGCTCTTTGTGTTGCTGAGGCTATAGAAAGATTGATAAAGTTTACACAAGAAATTGTAATTAACAAAATAGATAAAGTTAACATAATAATTATCAACTGATAATTACCTTTACCCTCTGGTCCTGCATCACTTGAAATGGTTTTTAATCGAATGTTCTTAATAGATTCGAAAATAGGAGTTGTTCCGTATTTTTCTATAAACTCTTGTGGTGAAATACCATCTCTTTTTGAAGATGGTAAAACTTCATTTTGATACCAAACATCTAGAGCTTTTTTATTTAATATCTCTATATCAGGTTGTTTTGTTGTTTTTACAAACAGAATGTTAGAAAAATTACCCCAATGTCCTTCTGGTTCTTTTTCAAATTGTAGAATTATATTTGGCATAAAATAATGTTTTCCTTCTATTTTATAAACCGTTGTTACAATAAATACCCTATTAAAAATTTCAACAGTTTTTCCTATTGCAGATTCTTTTCCAAAGAAAGTATTCGCTTGTTTTTCTGAAATAGCTATATGATTTCTTGCTTCTTGAAATGTTTTTTCATTCCCTTCAATAATTTTAAATGGAAAAAAATCAAAAAAGTTTGGATTTCCTTGTAGAACTTTTTCAGAAAACAACTCTTTCCCATTTACACTTACCAAAGTGCTTTCATACCAGCCTTCACACAAATAATACGCTAAAATTTCAGGAATATCTTCTTTGTATTTTGGGCCTTCTAAATTATTACTGTTTGACCAAATTTCACCACTAGAAATTTTATGAATTACTCTAAATACTTCTTCTTTATTAGGATTATTTGCATTATAGCTTTGCTCATCATTAAAATATAGTAATACAATTAATAAACCTGCAAAACCTAACGTTAATCCTAAAATATTGATAAGTATGTTTAGCCAATTTTTTTTACTATTTCTAAAAAATATTTTAAACCAAGTTAGTATCATTTCTTTATTTTAATAATTATTGAATAAGTACATCTACTTTATGATTATTTTCTTTTTGAGAAATAATTTCTCCATCTTTTACAGTAATTATTCTAGACGAAAATTGAGCATCATAAGGTGAATGTGTAACCATAATAATAGTTGATCCTGTTGCATGCAATTCTGTTAATAATTCCATTACATCATTTCCACTTTTACTGTCTAAATTCCCCGTTGGTTCATCTGCTAAAATTAGTTTTGGATTTGTTACTAAAGCTCTTGCTACAGCAACTCTTTGTTGCTGACCTCCAGAAAGTTGCAACGGAAAATGTTTAGCTCTATGCGCAATACCAACGCGTTCTAAAATTTCTGTTACACGTTGTTTTCTTTCTACTAATTTTATATTATTATATATTAATGGCAGTTCAATATTCTCATATACCGTTAATTCATCAATCAAATTAAAGTTTTGAAATACAAAACCAATGTTAGCTTTTCGCAAGTTTGATCGTTGTTTTTCATTAAAATTAACAACTTCCGTTTCATCAAAAAGATAACTTCCTCCATTTGGTGCATCTAACATTCCAATAATGTTTAACAAAGTAGATTTTCCACAACCTGAAGCTCCCATAATTGATATAAATTCACCTTTTTTAACTTCTAAACTTAACTTATTTAAAGCGGTTGTTTCTACCTCTTCAGTTCTATAAATCTTTACTAAATCTTTTATTTTTATCATCATTTGTATTTATTAAAAAATTGCAGTTATAATTTCTATAGTCAATACTATTATTAATGCTATTATCATTATTATATATTTTTATTGTTATTTTTTGTTTTAAATTACTGTTCTATATTTATTTCTTCAACATCTTTAAAATCATCATAATTAGAAGTAATTACTTTATCTCCAGCTTTTAAGCCTTCTAAAACCTCGTAATAGAAAGGATTTTCTCTTCCAATTTTAATGTTTCTTTTTACTGCCTTATCCTCAGAATTCAAAACAAAAATCCATTGACCATTTGTGCTTTGATAAAACAACCCTTTCGATACCAATAAAGCTTTACTTTTACCTGATAAAAATACTTTTGTTTTTAAAGACATTCCTCTTTTAATATCAGCAGAAAGTGAATCTTGTTTAAAATTCAACTCTACTTTAAATTGCCCATTATTAATTTCTGGATAAATTTTAGATAACTTTACTTCATAGCTTTTATCATTAACAGCTACGCTACCACTTATGCCATCATATAATTTAGAAATATAATATTCATCTACATTTGCAACTAATTTATACCCATCTAGTACATCAATTTTTCCAATAGGCTGTCCTTGGTTGTAATTCTCTCCTAAAATTGGGTTAAAAGATGATAACAAACCACTGACAGGTGCTTTTACAATAAAATTCTCTTTGTTTTTATGAAGTAATTCTAAGCTTTTTTCCATATTTAACAAAGAAGTGTCTATCCGAGATAATTGTACAACCCTACTTCTTTTTTCTTCGGATACGCTTTTCTTTATCACATTATTTCTCTCTTTTTGAAACGTATATTCTTGTTCTGATTTATAAAAGTCATTTCTAGCAATCACTTCTTTTTTATACAAAGTAGAATCTATTTTATACTGTCTTCTTGCATTTCTAAAATCATTATCTATACTCAATAATTGCTGATCTAAATTTAATTGTTGATTTTTTATACTCACTCTTAAATTTCTTAAATTATTTATCTGCTCTACCATAGCCGTTTCTTGAGTTAAATAATTTAATTCTGCATTAGGATTGTATACTTTTAAAAGTGGCGTGCCATTATTAACAATTTGTCCACTTTCTACAAAAATTTCTGAAACCGCTCCCCCTTGAATTACATTTACTAAAACTGAAGTTTTGGGTTCTACAGTAGCATTAAATAAAATTACATCTTCAAAATCACCTTTAATTACTTCTTGAATTCGTAAAGTATCTCTCTTTAAATTTACTTGCTTTTTATTTGTTACATTTACCAAAATAATTGTTAATAAAAAAATTATTAAAATTCCCCAAAGTAACCCTTTTTTAACTGCTTTATTTTTTGGTTGAAGTTGTTTATCCATCATTATTATATTAATTAAATATTTTATATACCATAAATATGCCAATAAAAAATAAAACGTAAAATCCTAAATATCAAAACTATACAATTGTAGTTATTTTTTTTAGTGTTCAAAATTGAACATTGTTTTGTTCATATTCAAACAATTGATTATTTATGTAATATGAGAAAAAAAGAAGCAACCATTTTGCTGATTGATGATGATGATGATATTTTATTTTCAGCAAGAATTAGTTTAAAAAACTATTTCACCAATATTATTACAGAAAATAACCCAAAGAATATCAATCAACATCTTACAAAAAATTTGATTGATGTAATTTTATTGGATATGAATTACTGCATTGGTTTTGAAGATGGAAGAGAAGGTTTGTATTGGTTAAAACACATTAAAGAAATTAGTCATGAAACTACAGTAATTTTAATGACCGCCTTTGGTAGTATTCATTTAGCTGTAGAAGCTATAAAACAAGGTGCTACCGATTTTATTTTAAAACCGTGGAATTCAGAAAAATTATATGCAGCAGTAAATTCTGGAGTAGAACTCGCTCGTTCTAAACGAAAAAATACGCAATTAGAAACTATTCAAAAACAGCAAGACAAAGAATTTCATCAAAAAACAGAACATATAATTGGTAACTCTACCACTATGCAAACAGCTATTAATTTAGTTAAAAAAGTAGCTCCAACTGATGCAAATGTGCTTATTTTAGGTGAAAATGGAACTGGAAAATACGTGTTTGCAAAAGAAATACATTTGCAATCGAATCGAAAAGATTATCCATTTATTCATATTGATTTAGGTTCTTTAAATGAAAACTTATTTGAAAGTGAATTATTTGGTTATGTAAAAGGCGCATTTACAGATGCTTACAAAGATACAATAGGTAGGTTTGAATTAGCAAAAGGTGGAACTATTTTTTTAGATGAAATTGGTAATTTACCACTGCATTTACAATCTAAACTACTAACTGTTATTCAAAATAGAAAAATAACACGTTTAGGTGAAGGTAAAGAACGAGCAATTGATGCAAGAATTATTTGTGCAACAAATGCTCCTATATATCAAATGGTAGCAGATGAAACATTTAGGCAAGATTTACTCTTTAGAATTAATACCATTGAATTGAATTTACCTCCTTTACGAGATAGAATTGAAGACATTACATTATTAGCCAATCATTTTTTACAAAAATTAACCCTAAAATATAGAAAGAAAATTGGTAGTTTTACTAAAGAAGCCATAAATGCAATGGAAAATTATCATTGGCCAGGAAATATTAGAGAAATAGAACATATTGTTGAACGTGCTGTTATTATTACAGATAATAACCAAATTCAAACTTCAGATTTGTATTTCTCTTCAAAAGGCATGAACATTAATGTCTCTGACAATTTAAATTTAGAAGAAACTGAAAAAGTATTAATTCAACAAGCTATTCAAAAACATCAAGGAAATATTTCTAAAGCAGCAAAAGATTTGGGTTTAACAAGAGCTGCTTTGTATAGACGGTTAGAAAAATATCAACTATAAATGGGAAAACCACAATACATTCAAGTTATAACTAGATTGTTTTTATTAATTATAAATGGTATTATTATTGCTTATAGTTTTAAAAGTAGCTTTTTTATAAATGGAGTTGGTTTTACTTTGCTTCTTATATTTCAACTTTTTATTTTTATAGAATATCTTAAAAAATTATTTTCTGACATAGAAAAATCAATAGACTGTTTATTGTATGAAGATTATTCAAATACAATTTCTGCAAAAAAAAGAAAAAATCCTTTACATAATAAAACTGCTTTATTATTAGATAAACACAGAAAACAGAGTCTTCAAAATTTTTCTGAACGGCTTATTTTTACTAATATTTTAGAAAGTTTAAGCATCGGTATTTTGATTCTTAGAAAAAATACAGATAATGATGTTACTGTTTTTCAAATTAACAATGCATTTGTTCAATTTTTAAAAATTCCAAAATTTTACAACTGGAATTTACTACAACAAAAACTTGGGAAATTATCAAACTTTATCAACAAGTGGGAAGAAATTAAATATACAATTTCATTAAAAATTAATGAAAATCAAGAATCTTTTTTCTTAAAAACATCGGTTACACAAACTAATGAATTTGAATATCTTATTGTTTCCTTAGAAACCATTCAACAATTAATTGACCAAAAAGAAAAAGAAGCTTGGTATAAATTAATGAATGTTATGTCTCACGAAATTATTAATACTATTACACCAATTAGCAGTTTAGCAGAAAATTTAGGCTCATTGTTACTAGAAGAAAACACAGATGAAGATACTATTTCTGAATTGTCCGAAGGATTAGATATAATAAAAAAACGTTCACATCATTTAACTTCTTTTGTAGATGCCTACAGAAAACTTACAGAGCTACCACTGCCAAATAAAGAGAACATTGATCTAATTAATATTATTAACAACACAATTCTTCTTTATAAGCAAGAATTTACATCACGAAATATAAAAGTTCTATTTAAAGCCAAAAATAAAATAACATTAAATGCCGACAAACAGCAAATTGAACAAATACTTATAAATTTAATTTCTAATTGTTTATATGCTTTAGATAGAACTGAAAACCCTACCATTGAAATTAAAGTTTCAGAAGAAATTAATCGTATTCATTTACAAGTAATTGATAATGGCATTGGAATTTCAAGCGAAATAAAAGACAATATTTTTATTCCTTATTTTACTACAAGAAAAAACGGTTCTGGTATTGGTTTAACACTTACAAAAAGTATTGTTGAAGCACATAAAGGAATTATCTATTACAATTCAATAAATGGAAAATCAATATTTACTTTAAGTTTCCCTATTTAAATATATGGATACTAAAATTTTATAACATTTATTTTAAAAAGCTAAAGCTTTTGAAAATGCTAAAAGTTGGTTAATAAAATACTATTTATTTGAATACTAATAAAATAACTTCTTTAATATTATAATGATTTATTTTGTTTTCCCATATAAATAACCATATAGAGTTCCAACAAAAAATGCTCCCCCCACAATATTGCCTAAGGTTGCTGGAATTAAGTTCTTCACTATAAATGTTGTCCAAGTAATATCAGCACCTTCAAAAATAGCTAATGGAATAAAGTACATATTAGCAATACTGTGCTCAAATCCCATAGCTACAAACGCCATTACAGGAAACCAAATAGCTAATATTTTTCCAGTAGTATCTTTTGCTGCCATTCCTTGCCATACTGCTAAACAAACCAACCAGTTAGCTCCTATTCCTTTAAGAAAAGTAACTAAAAAAGTATGACTCGTTTTTCCTATTGCAATTTCACGTACAGCATCTACAAATGGCGCATTACTTACTAAATGTGTTAAATGTGTAATTACATAGGCAACAAAAACAGCACCTACAAAGTTACCAACATATACTAACCCCCAATTTTTAAAAACTGTGCCTATTTGTTGTTTTTTTACTAAAACATTTGGCATAAAGTAGGCGTTATTACCCGTAAAAAGTTCAGCACCTAATATTACTACCAAAATAAGTCCTAGCGGGAACATTGCTCCAAAAAGAAACTTTGTAATTCCTGGGTTACTAGCTGCAATACCCGGAGAACCACCGCCTACAATTATGGCTAACAAACCACCAAAGGCAATATAAGCACCCGCCAAAAAGGCTAAAATTAAAGTTTTAGATACTTTATATTTTCCTTTAGTTTCTGCAATTTTACTTACTATTTCAATAACTTCTTTGGGTGTATTCATTATAAAAAATTTATGTTGCTTTTAAACACGCATTAATTGATTTTTACTTCTTTAAAATATTTTTTGAGGATTGCTGCTGCTTCCTCTAATTCTTCAGGTGTATTTTCTCGAGCATCTTTTAATTGGTACTCCCAACCTAAGGCTTCCCATTTGTGTATTCCTAATTTATGATACGGTTGTATTTCAATTTTTTCAATGGTTTTGAATTCCTTAAAATAATTTCCCATAGCGTGTAATAATTCTGGCTTACTTGTAATTTCAGGAATTAACACATAACGCAACCACATATTTTTACCTGATGCTTCTCTGTGCGCAGCAAAATTAAATGTAGTTTCTTTACAACTAACACCTGTTAAAGCAAAATAACCTTCTTCTGTCATGTGCTTAATATCTAGCATTACCAAATCGGCATACTCATCAATTAATGTTTTTGCGAAACTGTTTAAAATTCGCCCATTGGTATCAACATTTGTATGAATACCTTCTTCTTTTAATCGCTTAAAAAAAGGTATTAATTCTTTGGCTTGTAATAATGGTTCACCACCTGAAACGGTAACACCACCTTTTTTACCAAAATAAGGTTTCATTTTTAAGGCGATTTCAACAAGTTCTTCTATTTTATATTCAGTTCCTCCTGATGTTTCTATGGTATCAGGATTATGACAATACAAGCATTTTAGTTTGCAGCCTTGTAAAAAAACAACCAAACGAATACCTGGCCCGTCGTGAGTTCCAAACGATTCAATCGAATGTACTCTCAGTGTATTTTCTTCTGTTTTGATAGTCTTTATTTTTTTGTAGTTAGTAAAAAAAGCATTGAAAAGTTATGCGTACCTTTTCAATGCTTTTAGTAGATTATAGTTGATTACATAGATTCGTGGAACGAACGTGTAATTACTTCTAATTGTTGTTCTTTGGTTAAACGCACAAAGTTTACTGCATATCCAGATACACGAATTGTTAACTGTGGATATTCATCAGGATTTTCCATGGCATCTAACAGCATTTCTTTATTTAACACATTTACATTTAAATGTTGTGCATTACGTGAGAAATAACCATCTAAAGTAGTTGCTAAGTTTTCTATTTGTTCTTCTTCATTAGCACCTAAAGATTTTGGTACAATAGAGAATGTATTAGAAATTCCATCTTTAGAATCATCATAATTAATTTTTGACACTGAGTTTAATGAAGCAATAGCACCGTTACAATCACGTCCGTGCATTGGATTTGCTCCTGGCGCAAAAGGAATTCCTTGCGCTCTACCATCAGGCGTTGCTCCAGTTTTTTTACCGTAAGAAACATTTGAGGTAATAGTTAATACCGACATGGTAACTTCCGCATCTTTATAAACTGGTAATTGTTTTAATTCGTTATTAAATTCTGCAACTGCATTACTTGCTAAAAAGTCAACTCTATCATCATCATTTCCATACATTGGGAACTCTCCTTCAATTTCAAAATCAATCGTTAAGCCTTTTTCGTTTCTAATCGGTTTTACTTTTGCATATTTTATGGCTGATAAAGAATCGGCAACAATTGATAAACCTGCAATACCGTAAGCAATGTTAATACCTGGATTGGTATCAATTAATGACATTTGTGCCTTTTCATAATAATATTTATCGTGCATATAGTGAATAATATTCATAGAATCATTATACACTCTTGCCACTTCTTTCATAGCAATTCTAAAGTTTGCCATTACTTTATCAAAATCTAAATATTCATCTGTATATTCAGGAATACCTTCAACAATTTGAGTTCCAGTAAATTCACAACGTCCACCATTTAAAGCTAATAATAATGTTTTTGCTAGGTTTGTACGTGCACCAAAGAATTGTATGGATTTTCCTAATTCTTGATATGATACACAACATGCAATTCCATAATCATCTGAACCACGACTGTTACGCATTAAATCGTCATTTTCAAATTGAATTGAAGAAGTGTCAATTGCTACTTTTGCACAATAGTTTTTAAAGTTTTGTGGTAAACTTTCAGACCATAAAATAGTGATATTTGGTTCTGGTGATGGGCCTAAATTATATAATGTATGTAAGAAACGGAACGAAGTTTTTGTAACCTTTGTTCTTCCGTCTGCTAACATTCCTCCAATTGCTTCAGTTACCCACGTTGGATCACCTGCAAAAATTTCATCATAAGCTTCCATACGCAGGTGACGCACCATTCGTAATTTCATTACAAATTGATCGATATATTCTTGAGCTTCAACTTCAGTAATAATACCAGCTTCTAAATCTCTTTCAATAAAAATATCTAAAAATGATGATACATTTCCTAAAGACATTGCTGCACCATCTTGTTCTTTAACCGCAGCTAAATACGCCATATAAGTCCATTGTACAGCTTCTTGTGCATTTTCAGCTGGGCGAGCCAAATCTAAATTGTACGCTTTACCCATTGCAATCATTTCTTTTAAAGCTTTTATTTGCTCTGAAACTTCTTCGCGCAAACGAATAGCTTTATCGGTCATTGGACCTGTGATTGCTGCTAAATCTTGTTTTTTAGCTTCAATTAAACGTGTTATTCCATATAGTGCAATTCTACGGTAATCTCCAATGATTCTTCCACGTGCATAATTGTCTGGCAAACCTGTTAAATAACCTAATGAACGGTATTTTTTAATTTCATCAGTATAAGCATCAAAAACACCATCGTTATGAGATTTTACATATTTTGAAAATAATTCTGATAAATTATCACTTGGTTTTAAACCATGTTCAGATAATGCTTTTTCAACAACTTTAAATCCTCCGAAAGGTTTCATTGCTCTTTTTAACAATTCATCCGTTTGTAAACCAACAATTACTTCATTTTCTTTACTAATATATCCGGCTTTAAAAGCATTAATTCCTGAAATAACTTCGGTATCTACAGAACGAACTCCATTTCGTTGTCTTTCTTCTTTTGTACCTTCTTTACAAATTTCCCATAATTTTAAAGTCTTTTCACTTGGCCCAACTAAAAAGCTGTAAGTACCATGGTAAGGTGTAATATTTCTTGTAACAAAGTCTCTTAAATTTATGGTTTCATTCCAAATTCCTTCGTTAAATTTTTTAGTTTTCATGTATTTATTTTAAAATTTGATTCTTTTTTTAGTTATTGAAATCCTCAATTACCGAGCAAAATTAGGGCATTTATAAATGAAAAATATGATAAATATCAGCTAAAAAAAGAGTTGTTTGTCTTTGGTTTTTTGAATGTTTTACTAAAACGTTTGAAGTATATAGTTCTTAAAAAAATGAATTTCTAAAAAAAAATATATTATTCCCTAACAAGTACAAAAAATAACACTTTTGGAGGCATTTTAGCATCCATGTTTTTATTAAACAAACAAAAAAAGGACACCAAAATGGTGTCCTTTTTTTTGATTTTAAAAGTATTTAAACTATTGTTTAACTTTTTCTAATTTTACTTCTTTACCATCTTTAGTGATTAATTTCACTTCATCAAATCCCATAGATTTAAATTGAGCATATTGTGAAGCTGCATCACCAACAACAACATACACCATTTTAGATTCATCTAAATATTTATTTGCTAATGCTTTGTGTTGTTCTAAAGTCATATTATTTATAATTGCCTCTTCGTTTTCAATATAATTAGGTGCTAAGTTATAGTTGCTGATATCTTGTAGCATTCCTAATAAAGAATATTGCGTTTCAAAACGGCGAGCATTCGATTTTATTAAAGCATTTTTAGTAAAATCTAAATCCTCTTGGCTAATACCTTCTTTGTATTTTGCAATTTCATCTTTAAAAATTTGAACAGATTCACCCGTGGTATTTGTTCTTACACTTGAACTTGCAGTAAATGTACCTGGTGTTTTAGATCCGCTAAAACCAGTTCTTGCACCATAAGTATAGCCTTTTTCTTCACGTAAAATTAAATTTACGTTTCCAGAAAAAGAACCTCCTAATTTATAGTTCATCACTTCTGCAGGATAAAAATCAGCATCCGTTCTTGGTAAACCAATATAGCCAATATTTATTACAGATTGTTTTGCATTAGGGATGTCTACAAAATATAATGAGGCTTTATCTCTAGTATTTACAATTGGAAACTCAGGTATTTCTACTTGTTTAGCTTTCCAATTTTCTTCTAATTTTTTTAAACTGCTTAATGCTTTTTCTTTTGATATTTTTCCAACTACGTTAAATTTACTTATAGATGGTGAAAAATTAGCCGTATAAAATGTTTTTAAATCATCCATTGTGATTGCTTCAACAGTAGCCTCTGTACCACTTGTTGGATACGCAAAAATATGATCATCTCCGTACAGTATTTTATTATACACAGTTGCAGCTACACTATTTGGATCGGCATTAGAACGCTTAATTTGATTGATTGTTTTTGTTTTAATTCTTGCAAATTCCTCTGCATCCCAACGTGGTTTTAATAAAATTTCTTCTACTAAATCCATTGTTTTATCAAAATTACGAACTAACGTATTTCCACTAATTACAATAGATTCGTTGGTTGTATACATATTGATACTTGCGCCTAACATTTCAATTTCTTCTTCTAATTGTTCTGGCGTTTTATCGGCTGTTCCTTCCATCATAATATCGGTAATTAAATTGGCTACACCATTTTTATCTTTGTTATCTAATAAATGGCCACCATCAATTACCAAACTAAAGTTTACAGTTGGAATTTCATTTTGTTCAATTCCATAAACTTTCATTTCATTTGATAATGTTGCATTCCAACTTTCAGGTATTTTTAGTTTTGGAGAAATTCCTGTTTCTGGTGCTTTAGATCTATCAATTTTAGAAGGTGTTTTAACAATTTCTTCTTTTACATCTGTAACTGTTTTAACCACATTTTCTTTAATTTCTTCTTCAACAACTTCTGCCTTTACAGAATTTTCTGTTATTAAATTTAATTGCCCTTTAGGCACAAAACTTGTCATTACATACGGTTTATCCTTAATATAAGTGTTGTACACACGCAACACGTCTTCTTTAGTAACTTTTTTAATATTTTCAATATCTTTTTCAATAAATGCAGGATTACCAGCAAATACGTTGTATTGCGCTAATTGGAACGATTTTCCTAAAACACTGCTAATTCCGTTATAGAAACTTGTTTCTAAACCAGCTTTAATTCGCTCTACATCTTTATCTGTAACACCTTCTTTTTCAAACAATTGAAAAGCTTCAAAAATACCAGCCTCCACATCTTTTAAATCTTTACCAGCATTTGCAGTAATTATAATATGAAATTCACCTGCTAATTCTTGGGAATTATTATAAGCCGTGGTTCTTGATGTAATATCTTTTTCTTTTACTAACACTTTATACAAAGGAGCTTTTTTCCCACTTGATAAAATTTCAGCTAAAAAATCTAATGCATACGCGTCATCTGTATATTGTTGTAGAGTTGGCCAAACCATATTTAATTGTGGTGCTGTTGCAAAATTATCTTCATGAAAGAAACGCTTTGTTTCTGCAATAGATACTGGTTGTGGCTCTAATTTTTTAACTTCTTCTCTTCTTTTTATTTCACCAAAATATTTTTCAACCAATGCTTTTGCGTCATCCATTTCAAAATCTCCAGCTAATACTAATGTAGCATTATTTGGCCCATAATATTGGTTATAAAAATCTTTTACATCTTGTACGGTTGCATTTTGCAAATCTTCTAATTCCCCTATTACTTGCCAGTTGTATGGATGTCCTTCTGGATAAATATTTTTGTCTAAAACCCAACTTGTGTGTCCATAAGGATTATTATCTACACGCTGTCTTTTTTCATTTTGAACTACTTCTTGTTGATTGTAAAAAGCCGATTCAGTTACTGTATTTATTAAGTATCCCATTCTATCGCTTTCTAACCATAAAACAGTTTCTAATGCATTGTTTGGAACAACTTCATAATAGACGGTTCCATCTTTCCAAGTTCCTCCATTTAATGTTCCTCCTAAATCTTGAATTTTTTTAAAAAATTGATCTTGTGGAACATTTTCAGACTCTTGAAACAACATATGCTCAAATAAATGAGCAAAACCTGTTCTACCTGTTTTTTCTCTATTTGAACCCACACCGTATTGAATGGCTACAGATACAATTGGATCACTTTTGTCTTGATGTAATATAACATCTAAACCATTTGCTAGTTCATACTTTTCAAAATCAATTGAAAATTTTGAATCATCAGCAATACTTTGTTTTAATGAATCTTTACATGAAAGCACCAAAAAAGATACCATCAATAAAGTTAACATTGAAAATTTAAATTTAATTTTTGTCATTGTACAATTATTTTTTAGATTACGATAAATATACAATAGTTTATTGAAACTCAGCCTGCATAAATTACTCTAAATTAACCTTTAACAATATTCAATTATCATTTTAAAAAAGGTATTTTTTGCAAATTGCTTTTTTATTTCTACTTTGCAACTAACCAAATATATATTTATGACAACGAATATAACGCGCTTGTTTGATTTTGCATACAATCAATTAGAGGTTAAACCTCAATTAAAATGCTTCAACTCTAAAATTGAAAATGAATGGGTTGCAACTTCAACAAAGCAATACATTAACCTAGCCAATACTATTAGTAGAGCTTTGTTACGATTGGGTGTGAAGGCAAACGATAAAATTGCAGTTGTGACTACCAATAACCGATTGGAATGGAGCGTTTTAGATATTGCAATTTTACAAATTGGTGCTGTAAATGTGCCGCTATACCCAACCATAACTTCATCAGATTATCAATATATCATCAATCATTCCGACTCAATTTTGTGTTTTGTTTCCGATAAAGCATTGTATGAAAAAGTTGTTAAAATAAAAACTGAAACCCAACTTTTAGATATTTATTCTTTTGATACTCTTCCAAATATTTCCACTTGGGAAAGTTTATTAAAATTAGGTGAAGATACCAGTAATCAAAATGAAGTTGATCGTTTAAAAGCTGCCGTTTTACCATCAAATTTAGCTACTATAATTTATACTTCCGGAACAACTGGAACACCAAAAGGTGTAATGTTAACGCATAAAAACATTGTTGAAAACACTTTAGTAAGTGCAAAAGCATTAGATTTTAATTCGGAAAGTCATAAAGTTTTAAGCTATTTACCTATTTGTCATATTTTTGAAAGGTTTGCTTTATACTATTATCAAATGATGGGTTTTGAAATTTATTTTGCAGAATCTATAGATAAATTAGCAGAGAATTTAAAAGAAGTAAAACCGCATTTTATACCGGTTGTGCCACGCCTTTTAGAAAAAATATATGATAAAATTGTTGATAAAGGAAGTGCTTTAAATGGCGTAAAAAAAATGCTCTTTTTTTGGGCACTAAATTTAGGAAAGCAATACGAGCCTTACCAGAAAAATGGATGGTGGTATCATTTTCAATTAAAAATTGCTCAAAAGCTTGTATTTATTAAATGGCGCGAAGCATTTGGTGGCAATATTAAGTTTATTGTTTCAGGAAGTGCTCCATTACAACCTATTCTTATAAGAATTTTTACAGCCGCTGGAATTCCAGTTTTTGAAGGCTATGGAATGACAGAAACTTCGCCAGGAATTTCTATCAACGATTTCAGAAATAATGGTTTTAAAATTGGTTCTGTTGGAAAAGTATTAGATGGTATTGAAGTTAAAATTGCAGATGATGGTGAAATTTTAGTAAAAGGAAGCAATGTTATGCTAGGATATTATAAAGAAGAGGCGCTAACAAAAAAAACGATTATTGATGGATTTCTTCATACCGGAGATATTGGTAAAATGGACGAAAATGGTTTTTTAAAAATTACAGACCGAAAAAAAGAAATGTTTAAAACTTCTGGTGGAAAATATATTGCTCCGGCTGTTTTAGAAAGTAAGCTTAAAGAATCACGTTTTATTGAACAGATTATGGTTATTGGCGAAGGCGAAAAAATGCCAGCTGCTATTATTCAACCACATTTTGAATTTATTAAAGAATGGATAAAACACAAAAACTTAAAAATTGAAAATGCATCATTTGAAGAAATTATTGCTAATAAAAAAGTTATAAAACGAATTCAAAAAGAAATTGATAAAGCGAATCTTAGCTTTGGTGATTGGGAAAAAATTAAAGCCTTTGAATTAACTCCAGAAATTTGGAGCATTGATAACGGATTGCTTACGCCCACTTTAAAAATGAAACGTAAAGAAATTAAATTAAAATTCGAAAATTTATATCGAAATATTTACCAAAAATAATATCATTTTTAGGTAACAAACATACTTGTACAATCATATTAAATTTTATACTTTGCAATATTGCAATTAAACTAAACCAAATGTCAATAGAAATTAAAAGATTATTCGATTTTGCTTACTCACAGCAAGAAACCTACAAATTAGAGAAAGCATTTAATACTAAATACAATGGTAATTGGGTATCAACTTCCTCACAAGAATTTTTAAACAAAGGAAATGCCATAAGTAGAGGTTTATTACGATTAGGTGTTAAGCCAGGCGATAAAATTGGACTAATATCTTCAAACAATAGAACCGAATGGAATATTGTTGATTTTGGAATTAGTCAAATTGGTGCAATTAACATTCCAATTTACCCAACTATTTCAAAAGAAGATTACGAATATATTTTCAATCATGCTGAAATATCGTATTGCTTTTTATCTGATAATGAACTGTTTGAAAAAGCAAATGCTGTAAAATCTAAAGTACCATCTTTAAAAGAAATTTACATCTTTGAAAGTAATGAACATTGTAAAAATTGGGATGAAATTTTAAAAATTGGTGAAGATTCTAGCAATCAAAACGAGGTTGAAGCAATAAAAAACACCATAAAATCTGATGATTTAGCTACCATAATTTATACTTCAGGAACTACTGGAAAACCTAAAGGAGTCATGCTTTCTCACGGAAATATTGTAAGCAATGTTACAGATTGCACACCTATAATTCCAATTAAAAAAGGAGAATCTGTAACATTTAGTTTTTTACCTGTTTGTCACATTTTTGAAAGAATGCTAATTTACTTATATCAATATGCCGGTTGCTCAGTTTATTTTGCAGAAAGTATTGAAAAAGTAGGTGAAAATATTAAAGAGGTAAAACCTAATTTAATGACTGTGGTTCCTCGTCTATTAGAAAAAGTTTATGATAGCATTATTGCAAAAGGAACTGAATTAAAAGGCATTAAACGATTTTTATTTTTCTGGGCAGTTGATCTTGGTTTACAATATGAACCCTATGAAAAAAACGGATGGTGGTACCATACTAAACTAGCATTAGCAAATAAACTTATTTTTAGCAAATGGCGTGAAGCTTTAGGTGGTAATTTAGAAGTTATGGTTTCTGGAAGTGCTCCACTTCAACCAAGATTAGCCAAAGTATTTTCTGCTGCACAAATGCAAGTTTGGGAAGGCTACGGACTTACTGAGACTTCTCCAGTAATTTCTGTAAATGAATATAAAAATAACGGATTAAAAATTGGAACTGTTGGTAAACCAATTAAAAATGTTGAAGTAAAAATTGCTGAAGATGGAGAAATTTTAGTGAAAGGTCCAAATGTTATGCAAGGTTACTATAAAGATGCAGAAAAAACAGCTGGCGTTATGACGGGTGATTTCTTTCATACAGGTGATAAAGGAGAAATTGATGATGAAGGCTTCTTAAAAATTACGGGCAGAAAAAAAGAAATTTTTAAAACCTCTGGCGGAAAATATATTGTACCTGCATTTATAGAAAATGAAATGAAACAATCACGTTTTATTGAACAAATTTTAGTAATTGGTGAAGGTCAAAAAATGCCAGCAGCTTTAATTCAACCAAACTTTCAATTTTTACGTGATTGGGCAAAAATTCACCACGAACCAATTCCTGGAAATAATGAAGATTTAATTGCAAATCCAAGTGTAATTGCACGTATACAGCTAGAAATAGATAAAGGAAATGAAAACTTTGGTAAGTGGGAAATGATAAAACGCTTTGAATTAACACCTGATGTTTGGGGAATTGATAATGGGCTTTTAACACCAACAATGAAACCAAAACGAACTGAGATTATCGCAAAATATCAACATTTATACAATAAAATTTACGAAATAAAATAACTTTTAATTACGTTATCAAACTTACGTTTTATATTTTTGCACAATAACCTAATTAAAAAAAATGGAACATTTTATAGTATCAGCCCGTAAATACAGACCTCAAACTTTTGAGGAAGTTGTTGGGCAACAAGCCATTACTAACACGCTTGAAAATGCTATAAAAAATAACCATTTAGCGCAAGCATTGTTGTTTACAGGTCCTCGTGGCGTTGGAAAAACAACTTGTGCGCGTATTTTGGCAAAAAAAATCAATCAAAATAGCACAACTTCATCCAATTTGGATGAAGATTTTGCTTTTAATATTTTTGAATTAGATGCTGCTTCAAACAATTCTGTTGATGATATTAGAAGTCTAACCGATCAGGTTCGAATTCCACCACAAACAGGAAAATATAAAGTATATATTATTGATGAGGTTCATATGTTGTCTCAAGCAGCATTTAACGCCTTTTTAAAAACTTTAGAAGAACCACCTAAACATGCTATTTTTATTTTAGCTACAACCGAAAAGCATAAAATAATTCCAACAATTTTATCACGCTGTCAAATTTTTGACTTTAAAAGAATTGGCGTTATTGATGCTAAAAAATATCTTGAAAAAATAGCTTTAGAGGAAAATATTAGCGCCGAAGATGATGCGTTACATATTATTGCCCAAAAAGCAGATGGCGCAATGCGTGATGCTTTATCAATTTTTGATAGAGTTGTAAGTTTTTCAGGAAATAAACTAACTCGTAAAGCTGTAACAGAAAATTTAAACGTATTAGATTACGATGAATATTTTATTACAACAGATTTATTGCTTCAAAATAAAATTCCTGAGGTTTTAGTACATTTTAACACCATTCTTTCAAAAGGATTTGAAGGACATCATTTTATAAATGGCTTGGCTTCTCATTTTAGAGACTTGTTGGTTGCAAAAGATAAAATTACTTTAGAATTATTAGAAGTTGGTGACAATGCTAAAAAGAAATATTTAGAACAATCGCAAAAATGCGAACTACGCTTTTTATTACAAGCTATAGATTTAGCAAATGAGTGCGATTTAAAATACAAAGGCAGCAAAAACCAGCGGTTAATGGTTGAACTCACTTTAATGCAATTAGCCTCTATCACTTTTGATGGAGAAAAAAAAAATAACAAACCATATATAATTGCATCGGTTACTTTTAAAAACACCAAAAAAAGAGTCAGATTACAACCTGAAACTCCAATTACACTTACAAAAAAAGAAGCTCCAAAAACTTTAGAAAAACCAATTTTAAAGACTGAAAATGAGCCTACTAAAGTTGTTTTAAACACTCCTAGAAGACGCTCAGCACTCTCTTTAAAAAGCATTGAAAAAGATAAAGAAGTAAAAAACATTGAAGTTGTTGTTGAAGAAGTTTCTGGACCAACCGATGACTTTTCTGAAGAAAAAATGCAACAAATTTGGAGTGAATACAGTAACTTATTACTAGAAAATGGTAAAAAGATTTTAAATTCTATACTAAATTCCGATAAACCAAAGTTAGTAAACAATAAAATACACTTTGAAGTTCCTGCGCCAGGAATGAGAGACCAGTTAGAAACTGGAAAACCTTTACTAATGAAATTTATTAAAGAAAAATTAAATAACTATAAAGTTGATTTAATTATTCATTTAAACGAAAAAGCGGAAAAAAAGTTTGCCTATACACCGGTTGAAAAATATGAAAAATTAAAAGAAAAAAACAAAGCGATAGAATTGTTGAAAAAAACTTTTGATTTAGATCTTTAACTAAAAATTATACTTATGCTAGGTTTAAAATTACCAACCGATCCGCGTTGGGTAAATATTGCAGAAAAAAACATTGATGAAATTTTAATTGATCACGCACACTGTGAATTAAAAGCAGCATCAACTGCAAATTCATTAATAATGAGTTTTCCTGAATATTCAGACTTGGTTACAGAAATGGTTTCATTAGTAAAAGAAGAAATGAGCCATTTTAAAATGGTGCATGAACGTCTTTTAAAAAGAGGCATAAAATTAGGCCAAGATAGAAAAGACGAATATGTAAATAGTTTGTTAAAATTTTTTCCAAAAGGTGGAAGCAGAACTACACAATTAGTTCATAGATTATTGTATGCTGCTTTAATAGAGGCAAGAAGTTGTGAACGTTTTAGATTACTTTCTGAAAATATTAAAGATAAAGAATTGGCAAAGTTTTATAGAGATTTAATGGCTTCAGAAGCAAATCATTATACATTATTTTTAAATTTTGCTCGAAATTTTGGCGATCGGAAAGAAGTGGATAAAAAATGGAATGAATTGCTTGAATTTGAAGCCGAATTAATGAAAAATTTAGGAACAAAAGAAACCATTCACGGATAAATGTTTAGTAAAGAAGAATCTGCTCAATTGCGTAAAGAATTTTGGACTAGTTTTGGAAAATCATTTCCAAGAAAATGGTTATTGTACAATACAAAAATTAAAGATTTTAATTTTAAGTTTGTTGCAGACAAAAAACAAGCGTTGGTTTGTTTAGATATAGAATCGTATGACAGAACTAAAAATGAACTACTTTATGGGCAAGTGTTAGAATTAAAAAGCATTTTAATAGAAGATTATTTACCCGATATTATTTTTGATGACATTTACTTATTAGACACCGGTAAAATCATCCACAGAATTTATGTAAAATACAACGGTAAATTTAATATCCACAACAAAAATACGTGGCAAGGAGCTTATTTATTTTTTAATGAAGCAATGCACCAATTTGAAGAGTTTTATGAAGACTATGAAGATTTTATAAAACAAGCCATTTACCTATAAAAAAAGCACCATTTTAAAATGATGCTTTCTCTTCCCTTAACTCTTACACAAATAACAAATTAATTGGAAGCAATTTTTGAAATCATTGGTTTGGCTAAAGTATCAGTGGTTTTTGAATGCCAAGCATCCAACATCCAAGAAGATTTTTCAAGTTCTTTAATATAACCTCCTATTAAATCTACAGTTCCTTCATCTTCAGCTTCATTGGCATATTTAAGTACTGTACGCATTTGCTGTAACAATAAAATATGATCTTTTAATAACATTTCAACCATCTGAATATCAGAACCATCGGCAGAAGCTTCTTTTAAATTTGAAATATTCAAATACTCAGAATAATTACTTAATGGCTGGTATCTTAACGTTAAAATTCGTTCTGCTAATTCATCTATTTTTTTGGAAGCATCAGTATACATACTTTCAAACTTCGCATGCAAATCAAAAAAGTTTTCACCCAATACATTCCAATGAAAATTTCTTAATTTTTGATGATAGATATGATAATCTGCCAAAAGTAAGTTTAATTCAAATACTGTTTTTGATGTTTTCTCTTTATTTAGATTTAAATAATTCATGTGCTGTTTTAAAGTTTTTTATTTGTTAAACATTCAGTCTATTCTTAAAATAGATTTTTTTATTTAAAATCAAAATTATATTGAATTTAAATCTATTTTTTAACACTTTTTATGATTATTTAACAATACAAACTTCAATTTTCATTTTCTTGTATACTTTGGTTTTGGTATAAATTAATTTATAAATTATAAGGTTTAAAATAAATAGTGCACAAATTGGTCTATAAATAATATTTTATAACATCTTAAAATACTGTATTTTTGCAGCTATGAATACTGCTATTACAAACGATACTATTATAGCTTTAGCAACTTCTTCTGGAGTTGGGGCAATTGCTGTTATTCGATTATCTGGAGAAAAAGCTATTGAAATTGTTAATGATTTTTTTCAATCTAAATACACTAATAAAGATTTAACAAAAGTAAAATCTCACACCATACATTTAGGAAATATTATTGACAATCAGCGTATTATTGATGAAGTATTGGTGTCTGTTTTCAAAAATCCAAATAGTTATACCGGTGAAAATGTAGTAGAAATTAACTGCCACGGATCTGTATATATTCAACAAGAAATTTTACAATTATTTATAAAAAATGGTGTTCGTAATGCCAATCCAGGCGAATTTACATTACGTGCTTTTTTAAATGGAAAAATGGATTTAAGTCAGGCAGAAGCAGTTGCCGATTTAATTTCATCTAATTCAGCAGCATCTCATCAGGTTGCTTTGCAACAAATGCGTGGTGGATTTAGCAACGAAATTCAAAATTTACGATCACAATTATTAAATTTTGCCAGTTTAATTGAGTTAGAATTGGATTTTTCTGAAGAAGATGTTGAATTTGCAGATAGAACAGCATTCACAAATTTAGTAAATAAAATAAGTGCAGTTTTAAAAAGACTTATCGATTCATTTGCATTGGGTAACGTATTAAAAAACGGAATTCCTGTAGCCATTGTTGGAGAACCAAATGTTGGAAAATCTACTTTATTAAATACACTTTTAAACGAAGAAAAAGCCATTGTTAGTCACATTGAAGGCACAACACGTGATGCTATTGAAGATGAAATTTCTATTGATGGAGTTACCTATCGTTTTATTGATACCGCAGGCATAAGAGCTACAGAAGATTTTGTTGAAAATATAGGTATTCAAAAAACTTTTCAAAATATTGAAAAAGCACAATTAGTATTACATTTAATTGATAGTAAAAAAATTACCAACATACAACAAACAATTAAAGAATTAAAGGATAAATATCCGTCTAAAAAAATATTAACCATTGTAAATAAAGCCGATTTGTTAAGTGTAGAACAAATCTCAACTTTGAAATCTCAATTCTCAAATCTAATTATTTTATCAGCGAAAGAAAAACAAGGAATTCACGATTTAACCACTACCCTAACCAATTTAGCCAACAAAGGAGCTTTAAGTAATAACGAAACCATTGTAAGTAATTCACGACATTTTGAATCACTAAACAATGCCTTTAGCGCAATAAAAGAAGTTCAAAAAGGAATTGAAAATCAAGTTAGCACCGATTTGTTTGCAATTGATATCAGACAAGCTTTATTTCATTTAGGTGAAATTACAGGAGAAGTAACTACAGAAGATTTATTAGGTAATATTTTTGCTAATTTTTGTATCGGGAAATAATTTCCAAAATTTTACATAAAAAACACACTTAAAACACTTAGTTATTAACAATTTAACATTGTTTTCAGCACCTTCCATTTTGTAATTTATTGTAGGTTTTTGGCTCCTTTTGTACCTTTATTGTACCTCATTTGTGTTTTTCAACTCTGGAAAATTAGGGTGGCGAAGTTATGACACAATATGATACAATACGACACAATAAAGTATAATATGACACTTCTTTTTGGGGAAATATAGACACAATAAAAACCATTGGAAAGGTATTGTCGTAACTAAATTCTATTATTAACTTTACACAAATTGAATGAAAATTTTAAAAAAATGTGAATATTGCGAAAATGAGTTCACTGCCCAAAGAGTTAGTACGAGATACTGTAGTCCTGATTGTAATAAAACTCATTATAAACTTTTAAGTAGAATTAGAGTTATTAAGAATACTAAAAAAAGAGCTGAAAAAAGTAAAAATAATAGCAACTCTTATACCATTGGAATTAGTAATAAAGAATTTTTAAGTATAAATGAAGCTTGTGAATTATTAGGTATAAGTAGATCTACTATAAATCGCTATATAAAAACAAAAAAAATTGAAATCAATAAATTGAATAAAAAGGTAATAATCAAGAGAAAGCATATAGATATTTTTTTAGAACAATTTCAGATTGTAAGTATTCCAGATGAAGTAATCAATTTTAAAAATAGTTTTAACATAAATGATTACTATTTTATAGGAGAAGTTCTCAATATGTATAATACAACTGGTCATTCTTTGAATACTATTTTAAAGAAAAATAATATTTCCAAAATAAAACTTGGAAGTCACTCTTATATTCTTAAAAAAGATATCATCAAAATTTTCGGAAACCCTAAAAACCTTCAAAATAATGGCTAATGTAACACTTCGTCAAAAATCAATTGCTAATGAAAAATCAAGTTTATATTTAGACTACTTCCCTCCTATCATTAGTCCCAAAACTGGTAAGGAAACACGAAGAGAATTTTTAAAACTAACTATTCATAACAATCCAACAAAACAAACCGAAAAGCAACATAATAAAACTACTATTGAGTTTGCCGAAATAATTAGAGCAAAACGACTGGTACAAATACGGAACAAAGAGTTTGGCTTTAAAGAAAATATAGAAGCAAACATCAATTTTGTAAGCTATTATAGTACCATTGTTGAAGAATATTTAAATAAAGGAAGTCGCAATAATTATTTAACATGGAAGGCTTCTTTTGCATATTTCAAAAAATTTATAGGTAATAAGGTTAGTTCAAAAAATATCTCAATTGAAATAGTGAAAAATTATAGATCCTTTCTATTAACTACAAAATCTAACAAATCTAAAAAATCAACACTTTCAACCAATAGTGCTGCATCTTATTACAAACATTTTATTTATGTTCTAAAAAGAGCGTTTAAAGAACAAATAATCAATTCAAATTTAGCCCAACACGCTGAGTATATAAAAGAAGAGCAAACTTTTAGAGAATATTTGACTGAAGAAGAACTGGTAAAATTATGGAACACTGAAATTAAGTTTCCTCAAATTAAAAGAGCTGCTCTTTTTTCAGCTATGACAGGATTGAGATTTGTTGATATTAAGAATTTAACTTGGGAAACTGTTTATGGTGATATTCATCAAGGATACTATATAAAGTTAAAGGAACAAAAAACAGGTAATATTCACAACCATCCTATTTCTAATAAAGCTTATGAAATTTTATTAAAAGAAGGAAAAAATGAAAGTACAATTTTTAAAGGTTTGGAATATTCAAAAACTGCAAGATTTGTTAAAATCTGGATAGAAGATGCTAAAATTTATAAGAAAATCAGTTTTCATAATTTTAGACACAGTTATGCTACATTACAATTAGCTAATGGAACTGATATTTATACTGTATCAAAATTATTAGGGCACAAAAATGTAAATACAACCCAGATTTACACAAAGGTTTTAGATAAAAACAAAATAGCAGCAGCAAACAGAATAAATTTAGATTTAAATGGATTATAATCAATTATATACAAATAGTTATAATAAGGCTTTTGAAGAAAGAGAACGCTTTATTTACACTACCCTTTTGGAAGCAAAAAAGGCGTTACAATCTTATAATTATACGAGTAATAAGTATTTAAAAGAAATAAATACAATTGAAATCAAAAAATTTGAATACTTAAAACAATATCCTTATTCCGAAGTAACCAATTTGTTCAATAAAAGGTTTGAAATTTATGAGGAAAATAGCATCAATAATATTGTTAATTTGAAAATACTTCCGCTTTTAGAAAATTCAAATATCAAACTTGAAAAAACTTTAGAGACTATCATTTCTGAAATTGCAGCACATGATGCTTTATTAGAAACCTCAAGAATAATGACCAATAATTATAATTTATATGAATTAATGTACAATCTAAATGATCTATCAAAATTTAAATTGATTTCATATACTAGCGATGTTAGAAATACTCCTCTTTATCAAAAGTTAGAAAATAAAATGTATCCTCCTGCAAAACCAAGCAAAACAAAAATAAATAAGAACCACGATGAAAATGATGAATTTTTAAACGTTAAAGAAGTTGCTGAATTAACAAATTATGCTGTTGCAACTATTTATGATTTAAAGCATAAAGGACAACTTCCATTTTATAAAAAAGGTGCAAAGTTGCAATTCAAAAAATCAGAAATAATAAACTGGCTTGAAAAAGGAAAAGGAATTACCATAGATGATTTAGATGAAAAAGCCAACGATTATATTCTGAAAAATAGCTAAAAAATAGAATTATGCGTCTAGTTAGCGTCTAATTAGACGTTAAATTAAAAAAAATAATATGGAAACCGGAAACTACATTTGTCATTTGTGCAAAAAGGAATACGAACCTACGAAAAGAGGAAAACAACGGTTTTGTTCCTCAAAATGTAGAAAAAAATATAGCTATCATAAAACTAAATTAAGGTTGCAATCAAAATCCCCTAATGAAAAATTAAATTTGGGGAAACCATACAATCCTAACGAAATGACTTTTGGTGGAGTTAAAGATGCTTTCATTGCAAATGCTGTTTATGATGGAGCTAAATTTGTAGTTAAAAAAATGTTTTCTAATACTGAAAATGCAAATGATTTAAATAAAAATCATCAAATCTCTAACATTCAAAAACTACGCTTTATAAAAATAAAAAATTTTCCAGTTAGCTATGATGGATCTGTAGCTTATTTTGATACTGAAACTGAACAAATAGTTTATGTTTCAGACCCAAATTATTATAATCCAGCTAACAATATTATTTAAATCTGGTCTTTTTATTTAGATCTTATTGACTTGACTTTTATCATTATCATTTTAATGACAAAATATTAAATTAGTAAAAATTAAAAAAATTGTAATTATTTAAACTTCTATTATGAATAAATATGGAAAGGCAGCAATTAAATCTGTTGACTTAATAAATTTAGGAAAAACACCAGCTGAAGCATGGGAAATAGCTACTTTGGAAATTTTTGGAGAATCTACCTCAGCCATTAAAAGTTGTCCAAAATCTACTTTTTTAGGATTGTGTGAAGATGGATTGGTAAAAGGTATTTCAAAAGGAAAATACACAAAATCGGCTAAAAATAAAGCGTATGCTTTAAAAGCTGTACAAGTACTTAAAAAATCTAATTTAGAGATACAACCAACGGCTTTATGGAATGAAATTCAAAATAAAAATATTCAGCATAATTCTCAAATGCACGTTGTACTTGCGCTATGGAATAATGATTTAATTGTTTAAATTAAAATGTGTTTTAAATAACAATAAATCATAATAAATAGTACTTTTGAAAAACTATGAATAAAAAACTTACCCTATCCCAATTAGAGCAATATTTATCAAAAGCAGCCTGGATTTTAAAAGGTCCTGTTGATGCTTCCGATTTTAAAGTTTATATATTTCCACTTCTGTTTTTCAAGCGAATTTCTGATGTATATGATGATGAATTTAAAAATGCTTTAGAAGAAAGTGAAGGAGATATTGAATATGCTTCTTTACCAGAATTTCACCGGTTTGAAATTCCGTTAGATTGTCATTGGAACAATGTTAGAGAAACAACAACAAATGTTGGACTTGCAATTGAAAAGGCTTTAAGAGGCATTGAACAAGCCAACCAAGAATTTTTATATGGTATTTTTGGGGATGCACAGTGGAGCAATAAAAATAAATTATCCGATAAATTATTAATTGATTTAATTGAACATTTTTCACAATACACATTGGGTAATGAAGACGTGGATCCAGATATGTTGGGACAAGCCTATGAATATTTAATCAAACATTTTGCCGATTTAACTAATAAAAAAGCTGGTGAATTTTACACGCCTCGTTCCGTTGTTCATTTACTAGGATTAATTTTAGACCCACATGAAGGTGAAACAATTTACGATCCAGCTTGTGGAACTGGTGGAATGTTATTGGAATGTGTAGACCATTTAAAACATAATAACGAAGATTATAGAACGCTTAAATTATTTGGACAAGAAAAAAACTTGACTTCAAGTTCTATTGCCCGAATGAATATGTTTTTACACGGAATTGAAGATTTTTCTATTTACCGGGATGATACTTTACGAAATCCTGCCTTTTTTGAAGCAGATGGATTAAAAACCTTTGATTGCGTTATTGCAAATCCTCCTTTTTCATTAAAAGATTGGGGTGCTGAAAATTGGGCAAACGATCCTTATGGAAGAAACATAGCTGGTGTTCCGCCGCAAGGAAACGGAGATATGGCTTGGGTACAACATATGATAAAATCTATGAATAAAGAAGGCCGAATGACCGTTGTGTTGCCTCACGGAGCCTTATTTAGAAAAGGGGCTGAGGGAAAAATAAGAAAGAAGCTGTTAGAAGATGATTTATTAGAAGCTGTGATTGGTTTAGGGCCAAATATTTTTTATGGAACGCAATTGGCAGCCTGTGTTTTGGTGTTTAAACAACAAAAAGAAAGTAATAAAAAGAATAAAGTACTATTTATTGATGGCTCCGATCAAGTACGTGTTGGTAGAGCACAAAACTTTTTAGAACCTGAACACGTAAACCAACTTTTTAATTGGTTTACTACTTATGAAGATGTGGAAAATTACGTAAAAGTAGCCACCATAAAAGATTTAAAAGAAAACGATTACAATTTAAATATTCCTTTATATGTGGAAAAAATTATTGAAGACAATTTGCCTTCAGTAGAAAAAGCATTGGAAGATTTAAAAAACGCCTGGAATGAAAGTTTAAAAGCTGAAGAAGATTTTAAAAAAATATTGAATGAATTTTTATAATCTATGAAACCTGAAGAACTAACACATATCCTAAACAAAGGAGAAGGCACAACCATAGAGTATAAAATTGCTCAAGGAGGTATTCCAGTGTCGTTGTATGAAACTGTAGTGAGTTTTAGCAACACTGATGGTGGTATAATTGTTTTAGGTTCTGATAATGATGGGAATATAAAAGGTATTGAAGAAAATGATTTAGCTAACTTCCATCAAGTTATTGCAGCTAATTTAAATAATAAAGAGTGTGTCAATCCTCCTTTATACCTTCAACCAATAACTGTTAAGCATCCTGATGGAAATTTAATTATCATAAGAGTTCCTGCATCCTCTCAATTACATGACCATGCAGGTAAATATTTTTTTCGTTCTGATGATAATGACCAAGATATTACAGGAAATCAAAATAAAATTTCTGAAATATATTATCAAAAACGAGAGTACTTTTCAGAAAGTACAATTTATCCATTTTTGTCAATGGATGATCTAGATCCAGAGTTATTTCAAAAAGCAAGAGCAATTATTAAAACGGTAAATAGTACGCATCCCTGGTTACAAATGAATGATTTAGATATACTTGCTTCTGCTTCGCTTTACCGAACAGATTATAAAACTGGAGAGCAAGGTTTTACGCTTGCTGCTGCTTTAATATTTGGTAATAACAAAACCATTTCCAATTTACTTCCTGGATATAAGGTTGATGCATTAGTTAGAGTAGAAAATTTAGATCGTTACGATGACAGATTATTATTAAGAACCAATCTAATTGATACTTATTTACAATTGTTAGATTTTGTGAAAAGGCATTTGCCAGAAAAGTTCTTCACAGAAGATGGTCAACGTAAAGATTTAAGAGAACTAATTTTTAGAGAGGTTATCGGTAACGTAATTGTTCATAGAGAGTACACCAATGCACATTCATCCGAATTAATTATTTATAAGGACCAGGTGAAAGTAACCAATCCAAATAAAGCATTGTTTCATGGACCTCTGGACCTGGACCAATTTAATCCGTATCCTAAAAACCCAAATATTAGAAAATTCTTTACTGCTTTTGGCTGGACCGACGAGCTAGGATCTGGAGTAAGAAATACCAAAAAGTACTTAAATAGTTATGTGCCTGGGGCAAAACCAGTATTTATAGAGAACGATACCTTTATTACTCAAATACCTTTAGTGAATATTACATTGCATAAGTATCATAATGAATTGGTTGAATTGTTTGATTTTTCTGATGAGATAAGCGGTTATTTAAATGAAATTTTATTACAATTACCGCTTCCAACAGATTTAAATGAAGCCGATTGGGAAACCGTTTTATTGCGTTTGGTGCCAAGTTGGACCAAAAATGGTGCCAGGCTGGACCAGCTCGATTGGCCCAAAAATCAAGCATTTACAGAAGAAGCTATTAAAATGGTGCCAAGCTGGGCCCAAAATGGTGCCAAGCTATTTCATAGAAAAACAAATTACCTAATTAGAATATTGTTACTAACTATAGAACCTATAACTTTAGAAGATTTAATGAGAAGAATGGAATATTCTAAAAGACAAACCTTTAGAGAAAACTACTTACTACCATTACAGGAAGTAGGCTTTGTAAACATGACAATACCAGATACACCTAGTTCGCCAAAACAAAAATATATTTTAACCGAAAAAGGCAAACAATTTTTAACTGCTAGACTATAACCTATGACCCAACAACAACTAGAAAAATACCTTTGGGGAGCAGCTACCAAATTACGTGGTACCATAGATGCCGGAGATTATAAACAATACATATTCCCGTTATTGTTTTTTAAACGTATTTGCGATGTGTACGATGAAGAATTTGAAAACGCTTTAAAAGAAAGCGATGGAGATATAGAATATGCCTCTTTTGCTGAAAATCATCATTTTTTAGTGCCAGAAGGCGCGCATTGGAACAATGTACGTGAAACAACCGTAAATGTTGGTTTAGCTTTGCAAAATGCAATGCGCGACATTGAAAAAGCAAATCCTGATACGTTGTATGGTATTTTTGGCGATGCCAGTTGGACCAATAAAAACCGATTAAGTGACGAAACATTAACCAATTTAATTGAACATTACTCGCAACATAAATTAAGTTTAAGCAACATACCCGATGATAAATTAGGAAACGCTTACGAATACTTAATCAAAGAATTTGCCGATGATAGCGGCCATACAGCTGCTGAGTTTTACACCAACCGTACCGTAGTAAAGTTAATGACTATGATTATGAACCCGCAACCTGGTGAAAGTGTGTACGACCCAACCTGTGGTTCTGGTGGTTTATTGCTAAATTGTGCCTTGCATTTAAAGGACGAAGGCAAGGAATACCGCACGTTAAAGTTATACGGACAAGAAATTAACCTCATTACTTCTGCCATAGCTCGTATGAATATGTTTATGCACGGTATTGAAGAATTTAGCATTGTACGTGGCGACACCTTAGCAAACCCAGCCTTTTTGCATAACGATGAGTTAAAAACGTTTAATGTAATATTGGCAAACCCACCCTACTCTATAAAAGCCTGGGACCGAAAGAGTTTTGAAAGTGACCCTTACGGACGAAATATTTGGGGAACACCCTCGCAAGGTTGTGCAGATTATGCGTTTCAACAACATATGCAAAAAAGCTTGGATCCTAAAAACGGACGTTGTATTTCTTTATGGCCTCACGGCGTATTATTTAGAGATGCCGAAGCCGAAATGCGTAGCAAAATGATTGAAGAAGATTTGGTAGAATGTGTTATTGGTTTAGGCCCAAATTTGTTTTATAACTCACCTATGGAAGCCTGTTTACTTATTACAACCACAAATAAAGAAGCGCATAAAAAAGGAAAAGTACTTGTTATTAATGCTGTAAAAGAGGTAAAACAAGACAAAAATATTGCTTTTTTAGAAGACAAGCATATAGATAAAGTTTACAAAACATATAAAAAATTTAAAGACGAAGAAGGCTTTTGTAAAGTGCTTAGTTTGAAAGAAATTTTAGACAATAAAGGAAGTTTAAATATTGCACAGTATGTTAGCAATGTTGATACTGATATTGTTCAAATTTCTATTGAAGATGCTTTGCAAACTTGGGAAAGTTCTTCTGAAAAATTAAAAGATAGTATGAATGAATTATTTCAAATCTTAAAATAATTATGAAACAGCAACATTTAGATTTGAAAAACTTAGAGAAAACCAATTGGAAAACTTTTCGGTTTGATGAAATTGCAGAGAAAGTATCTGAAACAGTAGACCCAAATACAACAGATTTAGAAATTTATATAGGATTGGAACATATAGATGCTGAAAGTATTCATATAAAAAGATATGGTACACCAGCAGATGTTAAAGGTGGAAAATTAAAATGCTATCCTGGCGATGTTATTTTTGGTAAACGAAGAGCGTACCAAAGAAAAGCTGCAATTGTTGATTTTGAAGGAATTTGCTCGGCACACGCTTTTGTTTTAAGAGCCATTCCAAAAGTAATGCATCCTGATTTATTTCCTTTTTTCTTGCACTCTGATTTATTTATGCATTGTGCAGTAGATATTTCTGTAGGTGGACTTTCGCCGACAATAAACTGGGGACAATTAAAGGAGCAAAAATTCCTCCTCCCACCAAAAGACCAACAACAAAAATTAGCCAAACTACTTTGGGCTATGGATGAGGTTGTTGAGAAGGAATTGGAGGTTTTGGAGAAGTTGGAATTAACATTTAATTGTATCATTAAGGATATTTTTACAAATAGAAAGAGTTTTGTAAAACTTAAAACTATAAATTTTGACTATTTCAAAGGTCTTTCGTTAGAAGAAGATGAAAATGGAAAATACTTACTAACTCCTTCTGGAGCAGTATTTCCAGGGTTTCTAAAGAATGAAAAACTAAAAAAGGTAAGTGTTAATGCTGAAAGGAATTTTGAAAAAATATTAATTAAAAATGATATCCTTTTTAATACAGGAGGTGTTGGAACTTTGGGAAGATCTCACTTTTTTATAAAAGAAAATTACAAATACTTTTGTGACTCATTTGTTTTAGTCTTAAGAATTAATGACGATAAATTTCTAAATAAATTTATATATTTTGTATTTCAATCCGCCAGTATTCTTAGTCAAATTATTCAAAATACTAAAGGCACAACCGGCATAACATCTATTAGTATTGATAGTATTAATAATTTTAAAATTCCAAATTTAAATATCGATGAGCAAAAAAGAGTTGTTAATAAGTTGGATAAATTGGAAGATCAAATTAATCTTATTCAGAACAAAATAGAAAACTCCAAAGCCTTACAAAAGAGTTTGATTAATCAGGTGTTTTAATAATGAAGTGGTACGAACCAGAACATATTTGGGATATTTATGGAATAAACAATAGAGTTGAATTTGTTGAAAAATATGTAGTTGAAGGTAAGTTTCATAAAGATGTACCAGATGATATACTAAAGAGTTTTGAGACAGTAAGCTATTTATTAGCACATAGCTATTACCACTGGCCAATGTTTGATGAAGCCTTAAAAAAAATATTAGGGATATATGAAATGGCGATAAAATTAAAATGCCAACTATTAGGAATTAAAATTGAGTATAAAGCAAAAGATGGTAAAGTAAAAAAGCAAAATTTAGGAGTTTTAATAGATCAACTTGTTAAACTTGAAGGCTATCCTAAAGATTTGAAATTTCAATTAAAAGGAACTACTGAATTGCGTAATATGTTGGCTCATCCTAATAGTTATTCCTTTATGGGAGCTTTAAATATTAGAGCAATAATTAGGACAGTTAATATAATTAATCAATTATTTTTAAAAAGCAATTGGTATGAAGAACAGCAAGTTGAATTATTAAAAATTCAAAGTAAATGTCAAAAATTACAAGATAAGCTATTTATATTTGATTATAAAAATGAAAGAATTTTAGTTCATGAAATTGAGATTGTTGCTGTTTTTAAAGAAAAAGGAAAGTTTATTTATTGTATGAGTTTTCAAAAATTAACAAATGATGTTTCTAATTTAAATTTTAATAATATTCCAGCTCCTATTATTCTATTTTTAAATGAAATAAAATTTACTGACAGCTGTCTATTTGCATTTAACGTAGAAACTAAATTGAAAATAGATTTAACGGAAACAGTTAACCCTTTGAACATTACTAAACACGAAAATCATAAAATTGGTTTTTCAAATTTAGAAGATAAAGATAAAAATATTTATTTCAACATTCATTCAACTGATACTGATGATTTAATTCAAAAATATATTTATAAAAATTCTTGGAAATAAATTTAATAACTTTTGATTATGACTTTACACGAAGCAATTATACAAGTTTTAGCACAAGATAACAGCTCTCTCTCTCCTAGCCAGATTGCAGATGCATTAAATAAAAATAATTGGTATGTTAAAAAAGATGGCTCTTCAATAAAGAGTAATCAAATTGGTGCTCGTGTTACAAATTATCCACATTTATTTATCAAAGAAGGTTCATTAATTGGTTTAAAAAGTAAAACTGGGGTTCAAAAAATAAATCCTATTCAAAAGAGTAAAACAAGTATAAGTGCTATTAGTTCAAATAGTAATTTAGCTCTTAAAGTGCTTATGAACGAAAAGAATTTTAAACCAGCTTCAACTATAGATACTTTAGTGTCAGATGAGCCAGGTTTGTATTGTATTCGTATTGCTAATATAAATGCTTTCAATACACCTTTCAATAAAGTACTTACAGAACGAAATCATAATATTGTGTACATTGGTATCGCCTCTCAAAGTTTAAAAAAACGTTTTTTAGGGCAAGAATTAAGGGCAAAAGGTCACGGTACATTTTTTAGAAGTATTGGAGCGGTTTTAGGTTATACACCACCAAAAGGTTCTTTAGCTGATAAAAAGAACCAAAACAATTATAAATTTAGTGCTAAGGATGAGCATCATATTATTTCATGGATAAATAATAATTTAATTGTGAATTGGGTTCCTTTAAATGGAGATTTAAATAGTATTGAGAATGAACTCATAAAACAACATCTCCCACTATTAAATATTGCTGGCAATCCTCTAGCACTTTCAGAATTAAGTGAATTACGAAATTATTGTAAAAGGATTGCTAGAGGTTAATAAAACGGTCGTGTTAAAAGACTATTTTACTGTGTGTTTTTAAAGTAATTCGCAATTCGCGAATCGCGAATTTGTATATTTAGTATATTTAGTCATTCTAAAAACAAAAAAAATTGAACAAATAATTGCTATATAAATTATGTCTTTTAACGAACTTAATAGTGTTGAACACTATATATTACATCAATTAAGTGGTATTAACTTAAACAACACAACAGTTTCAGAACCAAATATTGGCTATGGTGCTCAATGGATATATAAAACTGCCAATGCGTTGCAACGCAATGTAAATGAAGTGTTGGATGAGGTTGAACTTAAAAATGCTTTAATAAAATTAAATCCTGAAATTGCAGCAAATAATGATTTAGCTGATGAAGTTATTTATAAATTAAGAGCTATTTTAATTTCAGTAAATCAAGTGGGTTTAGTGCGCGCCAATGAAGAATTTTTCAAATGGCTTACTGGTGAAAAAACAATGCCATTTGGCGAAAACAATCGTCATGTTCCTGTAAAACTAATTGATTTTGAAGATGAAACAAATAATTCTTATGTTGCAACTAATCAATTTCGTATTCATCACCGAGAAACTAAAATCCCAGATATTGTATTATTCATCAATGGAATACCTGTAGTTGTAGGAGAAGCAAAAACACCTATTCGTCCATCTATTAGCTGGTTAGATGGTGCGCATGAAATTCATGATATTTATGAAAATGCAGTTCCTCAACTTTTTGTTCCTAATATTTTATCGTTTGCCACAGAAGGAAAAGAATTGTTTTATGGAGCTATACGTTGTCCATTAGAATTTTGGGCACCTTGGCGTTTAGAAAATGATGAAGATAAATTAGCAAAACAATTAGGCTTATCAGAAATAGGAAAAGAACTATCCGATTTATTAAGCCCGAAAAGATTATTAGACATTATGCAAAACTTCTCTTTGTTTGCTACCAACAAAAAGAAACAACGTACTAAAATTATATGCCGCTATCAACAATATGAAGGTGCTAACAAAATTGTAGCACGTGTAATAGAAGGCATTATTAAAAAAGGATTGATTTGGCATTTTCAAGGTTCCGGAAAATCACTATTAATGGTTTTTGCAGCACAAAAATTACGTAAAACTGCGGAATTAAAAAGTCCAACAGTTATTGTATTGGTTGATAGAACCGACTTAGATACACAAATTACAGGAACTTTTAATGGCGCTGATATTCCCAATGTAGAAACTACTGATAGCATTACGGAATTGCAAACCTTATTAGAAAGAGATACGCGAAAAATCATTATTTCTATGATTTTTAAATTTCGGGATGCAAAACCAAATATGAATACCCGCGAAAACATTATTGTTTTGGTGGATGAAGCTCATAGAACGCAAGAAGGTGATTTAGGTCGCCAAATGAGAGCTGCTTTACCAAATGCATTTTTATTTGGGTTAACTGGAACTCCTGTTAATAAAGCCGATAAAAACACCTTTTGGGCTTTTGGAGCCGAAGAAGATAAAGGAGGATATATGTCCCGTTATACTTTTCAAGACTCCTTAAGAGATGATGCCACAAAACCCTTGCATTTTGAACCACGTTTGGTAGATGTTCACGTAGATAAAGAAAGTATTGATAAAGCTTTTGCTGAATTTAAAGAAAATACAGCTTTAACAGATGAAGAAGCTGATGCTTTAAATAAAAAATCCGCTAAAATGGCTGCTTTCCTAAAATCACCTGAACGTGTTGCCAAAATAGTTGAAGACATTGCAACACACTTTAGAGAAAAAGTGGAACCACATGGTTTTAAAGGGATGATTGTAACACCAGATCGTTATGCTTGTATTCAGTATAAAGAAGAACTGGACAACTATTTTCCGGAAGAAGCAAGTAAAGTAGTTATTTCAACTTCTGCCAATGATGAATTTGAGTTTAAACAAAAATGGGGAATTGATAAAAGTACCCAAGAAAAAATTATTGACAGTTTTAATGATGGTAATTCCGACCTAAAATTTATTATTGTTACTGCCAAATTACTAACCGGTTTTGATGCTCCTATTCTGCAAACTATGTATTTGGATAAATCTTTAAAGGACCATACACTTTTACAAGCAATTTGTAGAACAAATCGTTTATTTCCTGGAAAATCATTTGGTAGAATAGTAGATTATTTTGGAGTTTTTGATGATGCCGCTAAAGCATTGCAATTTGATGAAGAAAGTATTAAAACTGTTATTTCTAATTTTTCAGAATTACGATCAAAATTACCAAAAGCAATGAAAGATGCATTGCAACATTTTGAAGGTGTAGATAAAACTATTGATGGTTTTGAAGGATTGGAGGCTGCTCAAAACGCTATTAAAACCAATGAAAAAAAGGATGCATTTGCGCAAGATTACAAATATCTTTCAAAATTATGGGAGTCATTATCTCCAGATAAAATATTAGATATTTACAATGAAGATTATAAATGGCTATCACAGGTATTTGAATCGGTAAGGCCAGCTTCTGATAACATTGGAAAACTACTTTGGTTTTCTTTGGGAACTCAAACTATTAAATTAATGCACGAAAATACGCATGTTGGTCAAATTCACCATTTAGAGGAATTTGTTTTAGATGCAGATGTAATTGAAGATTTATTTAACAATCCAGACCCAAAAAACATTAAAAAGTTAGAGAAAATTCTTATAAAAAGATTTAAAAAATATGGAGACCTTCCTAAATTTAAATCTTTAAGTGAGCGACTACAAGATTTAAGAGATAAAGCTGAACAAGGATTAATTACTTCCATTGAATTTGTAAAAAGGTTATGTGAAATTGCACGTGAAACTGTAAAAGCTGAAAAAGAATTAGAATTTACAATTCAAGAAAAAACACCAATTGCTGCATTAACGGATTTATTTCTAGAACTAAGAACAGATGAAACTCCAGCTGTTGTTGAACGAATTGTAGCAGATATAGATGCCATAGTAAGAATAGTAAGCTTTCCTGGTTGGCAAAATACAAGTACAGGAGAAAGAGAAGTTCAAAAATCTCTCAGAAAAGCATTATTAAAATATAAATTACATAAGGACCAAGTATTGTTTGATAGAGCTTATGCTTATATAAAAGAGTATTATTAAAATGAAAAGAGCCTACTACTCCAACTCCATTAAAAATTTTATAAAAGATGATAATTCTAAAATTTTAGGTGAATTAAGTTTACATCACACCCATGCTTTAGAAGAGTTGCAACGTAATGCCTGGATAGCACAAATTGAAATATTAAAGGATCAATTAAAAGAATTTCCAAATGGCCAGGTTTATTTTGAATTTGCTATACCCAGAATGGGAAAACGTGTTGATAACATTGTAATTGTTAATGATGTTATTTTTATTTTAGAATTTAAGGTTGGTGATAATGAATATGGAAATCACGCAATTGAACAAGTAATTGATTATACCTTAGATTTAAAGAATTTCCATGAAGGAAGTCATCATTCTAAATTAATTCCTGTTTTAATTTCTACAAATGCATCAAAATTTGAAAATGAACAAACATATATTGATGATTTACTCACTGCTGCAAGAATAAACAAAGAAAATTTAGGTGAATATCTCAAGCATGTTGCAGAACAGTCAAATGGTGAGAATATAAATTGGTTAGAATGGGAAACCTCAATTTATAAACCAACACCAACCATTATTGAAGCTGCACAAGCCTTGTACAAAGGTCATAATGTACAAGAAATATCAAGATCCGATGCTGGAGCTATTAACTTAACAAAGACTGCTGATTGTTTAAATAACGTTGTTGAATTTTCAAAAACAAATAATAAAATAGCTATTTGCTTTGTTACTGGTGTCCCTGGTGCTGGAAAAACGCTAGCAGGATTAAACATTGCCAATGAGCGCATGAAATCTGATGAAGATGAACATGCTGTTTTCTTATCTGGTAATGGTCCACTAGTTGAGGTTTTGAGAGAAGCATTAACAAGAGATGAAGTAGCTACTTCTAAATTAAATGGAAAACCTTTAACAAAAAAACAAGCAGCTATTAAAGCGAATTCATTTATTCAAAATATTCATCATTTTAGAGATGACAATTTAATTTCTGAAAAAGCTCCAGTTGAAAAAGTGGTAGTTTTTGATGAAGCACAAAGAGCTTGGACAAAAGAAAAAGCTTCTTCTTTTATGAAAATAAAAAAAGGGAAAGCTGATTTTAATATGTCTGAACCTGAATTTTTGATTGACGTAATGAACCGACATAAAGATTGGTGTGTTATTATCTGCTTAATTGGTGGAGGTCAAGAAATAAATACTGGTGAAGCTGGACTGGAAGAATGGGTTTTAGCTTTAAAAGAGCATTATTCAGAATGGGATATTCATTATTCAAATCTTATAATTGAAGATAAAAATTACTTAAGAGATCAATCTTTAATAAAATGGCTCAATGATAATGGTGAAAGTGAAAAGGATTTACATTTGGCAGTATCTGTTCGTTCATTTCGGTCTGAACAATTATCAAATTTTGTACATAAATTACTAGAATTAGACACGGTAGCAACAAAAAGTCTATTTGAGAAAATTAAAAATGAGTACCCAATTGTTGTCACAAGGGATTTAGATATTGCAAAAGGTTGGTTACGAAATCAAGCAAAAGGTTCAGAAAGAATTGGGCTTGTCGGTTCTTCAGGCGCTAGAAGATTAAGGCCACATAGTATTGATGTGAAAAATGAAATATCACCATCTGATTGGTTTTTAAATGATGAAAATGATATTAGGTCTTCATACTTTTTGGAAGTTGTTGCAACAGAATTTGATATACAAGGGTTAGAAATAGATTGGGTTTGTTTAGCCTGGGGTGCTAATTTTCACATTAACTCCTATAATGAATGGAATTATCAAAAATTTAGTGGCACAAAATGGCAAAGTATCAATCAGGAAGTCACAAAACAGTATTTAATAAACACCTACAGAGTACTTTTAACAAGAGCGCGACAAGGAATGGTCTTATTTATTCCTGAAGGATCAGAACTCGACCATACCCGTTTAAATGAGTTTTATAATGGCACTTATGAGTATTTAAAAGAAATTGGAATTCAAGAATTAACCAAAGAGAATTTTATAGAAATAAAAAAAGAAAAGTACGTTGTAAAGACTAAAACTAAAACATCGACAAAACAAAAAAATATAAATTCTTTGGATAAAGAATTACACTATTCTATTCAGGAGCCAAAACCTAATTTGTTTTCAACTAAAGTTCACAATACTCCAAGTTCAAAAAATTTAAGCACAGAAAAAATTGGAAAATTTGTAAAACGTAAAATGCACGAACTAATTGAAAATGATTTAATTGATAACAACGAATTGATCAAATTGCAAAATTTAGATTATTGCATAAACACTTTTCACTTAAGGTATCCCCTACTTAAAAAGAAATTATCTACCGATCCAGAAAATATTTTAAGATATTGGAAAGGTTCCTTAAATATTAGAGGAAACCGTTATTTCATTTGTTCTGAATGGTATGAACAACCTGATAATAACGATAGACCTTATTTTGAAAAGTGGCTAAATAAAATTATTATTAAACATGTTAATAAAAAAAATCCTTTAGATTTGACCATTGCGGAAAATCAAATAGAATTTGCTAGAAATTATGCTATGTATAAAGACAGCATAGATTTACCCAAAGAAGTTAACGACCAAATTGATGATTTTATTAACGACTATAACAAAGGGTTTACTACAAATCAAGAAACCTACAATTCAATTTTAGAATGTATTCACCAATTTATAAGGAGTTTAAAAGCTTAGCTTAAATTATTTAATACCATTCTAAATAAACCATAATTTTATATTTACTCATTTTGTTTTTAGTTTTTTTCTTAATTTTAAAGAAAAAAATTGACTATGAGTATAATTACATTTCATTGTACATCAATTTCGCCATTATTTATTGGAAATGCCATAAAAAATGAGGCTGAATTAAGAGCCCCAGCTATAAAAGCATCTTTGCGTTTTTGGTGGCGGGCAATACACCCTAATTTAACAATTGAAGAGCTTAAAAAAAAAGAATGTGAATTTTTTGGAGGAACTTTTTATAAAGGGAATAAACAAATAAATTATCCTCCATCGTTTAAATTTTTATCTATAAAATACGACTCTTCAAGAATAAAAGCAGAATATGTTGATGAACGCGGAAGAACCGTTAATGGAAAACTTATTTATAAAAACGAATATAATTATTTAACCAATCCCGAAAATAATGACAAACCTTTTGGAAAATACTTAAGAATGTCAAATTCAATTATTGGTAAAAATGAATTTCCAATTCAAATTCAAATTCTTAAAAATAAAGAATGGGTAATTGCTATTTTTCAATTAGCCAGTATATTAGGGGGGCTAGGACTTAGAGCAAGAAGAGGAAATGGAGCTTGGAAAATTGAAAAAATTATAAATGGACATCAAGAAATAATACTTAATTATAATAAAAATTGTCTTTTTACTCCTATTAAAATTTTAAATGATAGTATTATTTCTAAAGAAAATAATAATAAAATTACAATTACAAATTCCGAAAAAATCTATAATCAGATTCCTTTCTTAAAAACAGTTGAATTAGGTGAAGGATATGATTCACTTGAAGAATTAAGACGCAGAATAATGCATACAGCTCATTTACTAAACAATAGAAATAATGGTCAATATTTAGGATTTGCAAATAGAGATAATAGACTAGCTTCCCCAATCTATGTTTCCATAATTAAAGAAGATGAAATGTTGAGACCAATTATTTCAACTTTATGGTGCAAAGAAACTCCCCTAGAAGGTATTAACCTCCAAAACAAATTTAAAACCGCAATATTAAATAATATAGACCCTCGATAATGAAAAAATACCTACTATTATTTACTATTGGTCCTGTTAAAAGTTTTATAAATGATGCACGTAAAACACACGATTTATTTGCAGGAAGTGCATTATTGAGTAAACTCACTTATATTGCTATTGATCAAGCTAAAAAAGAATTTGAAAAAGATTCCTTTATATTAATTACACCTGTATTAATTAAAGGAAATACATCAATACCCAATCGATTTTTAGCATCTTTTACCTGTGATGAAAAAAGTGTCTTAAAATCAAAAATTGATCTCATAAAAAAGGAAGTTTCCGATTACTTTATTTCTATTTTAAATAAAACCAAATTACCGAAAGAAAAAGAGCTTCCGAAGGGGGCTTTAAAACAACTCCAAGATGCCCTTGATATAAAATGGGTAATTATCAAAGAAACAGACAACTTTAAAAATGATTTTATAAAAATTAATCAAGAATTAGCGTCTTTAAAAAATTACAATGCCTTTGGTATTTCTACGGAAATAGGAAGAAAATGTATAGTAGATGGCTCTAGAAATGTAAAATTTTATAGAAGATCAAAAGATGAACAAAAAATAACTGATAAAGAATTATTAAATAAGAAATTGTATCAAGAAGAAGGAGATGTTTTAATCCTTGAAAATGAAACTGACATTCCCATTTGGCAGTTACAAGAAGGCGAAGGATTAAGTGCTGTTTCATTAGCAAAACGTTTATACCAAAACGAACCTCATTTATTTCCAAGTACTGTTGCAGTTTGTTTAATGGATTTATTTGAGAAATTAAAGGAAAATGGTGTGTTTAATATATATAAAAACATTGTTCAAAAAAGAACAAAAGAAATTTTTTTAGAACATTCAGATGACCAATTATTTTATAAAGAAAATATTCATTCCATATTAAAAAAACTAAGATTAAGTAGTAAGGAAAAGGAATTAATAGATAAACATAAGGCTTGGTCTGAAGATTTAGAATTACCGCTAACAAAGTATTATGCTTTAGTGCGGTTTGATGGTGATAATTTAGGCGATTGGTTTTCGGGAGTTCATTTTAAAGTTGATATTGATTTTAAAGATGCTCAAATAGCATTATCTAAACAATTAGGTGTTTTTGCCCAAGAAATAAAAGATAAAATAAAAGAACCTATTGGGAAAATTGTGTACGCTGGTGGAGAAGATTTTATGGCATTTATAAATATTCACCACTTATTTGAAGCACTTAAAATTATAAATACAACTTTTTTAGAAACCATAAATAACGAAACACTAAACCGCTTTAAAAAGGAAGAAGCGAAGTTAATTACCATTTCTTTAGGTGTTGCCATTGCACACTATAAACAACCACTTGCAATGGTGTTAGACAAGGCAAGTGAAATGGAGAAAAAGGCAAAAGATAATAACCGAAATAGTTTTGCTATTGGTGTATTAAAACATAGTGGTAATGTAATAGATTGTACGTTTAATTGGCAATATAATAAAGAGGAAGTTTTACCAATACTTATTGAAATACATAAACACGTAACAACAAAAAAATTTAGCACCGCATTTATAAGAAAAATATATCACGCTTTTGAAGAATACGGTTTTAATTTAAGTGAAGAATTAACATTAAGTAAAATTAAGTTATACGTACCAGGGGCTTGTAATGTAAAAGATAAAGAGCTTAAAGCAAATTATATTAAGCATATGATTAAAAACTTAAAAAAGCTCCTTAAAGCAAGTAAGAACAATCAAATTTTTGGTGATTTTTTATTAATCCTTGACTTTTTAACAAGAAAAACTGATGGAAAAGACAATTAAGAACATCCGAATAACACCATTTAATACAATTTACTTTGGTGCTGGAAGACCATTTTCAATGGGTGAAGAAAGTTATGCGCCAGAAATATTTCCGCCGTTTCCTTCTACCTTGTATGGAATGTTGCGAAACTTGTATTTTAAAAATAATTTAAATGATTTTATTAGAAAAGATTTAAATACTAAAAATGACCCTACAGTAAATCTTGAAATAGATTTTTTAGGATTAGAGTTAAATCAAAAAAAAACGCAAACTCTTATTTTCCCATTACCACTAGATTTAGTGCTTTGCAATGCTACAAATTTTATAAAATTAGATTATAAACCTGTAGAAGATGAAACTATTTCAGAAAATACATTTACACATAAATTAATATATTCAGGTACTGAAAAAGTAAGAAGTACCAATGGTGAATATTATATAACATTTAAAGAATTTAACAATTATTTAAATGGAAAAATAGATGAATTAAAATTACGGGTTGAAGAAAATGAAGAGCAAGAGAAAGAGTTTAACACCTTTAAATTATCTCATTTTTTATTAGACGAACCCAAAATTGGTATTTTAAGAGATCGTTTTAATTTTGAAAATAAACATTTGTATAGAATTAATCAAAAACGATTAGAAAACACAAACTTCAATAGTATCAATTTCAGATTGAGTATTAGCAATCTTGATTTACCTGATAATAATTATATAAACCGATTAGGTGGAGAAGGTAAACTAGTGCAAGTAAAAAATACCGAAACAAAATTTAAATTTACGCTGCCAGTAGTTCTAGAAAAAGACAAAGCAACCATAAAAATGTATTTGGCAACACCTGCGGTTTTTGAAAATGGTTCTATGCCTTGTTTACCTGAAGAAATAACTATTACAGCTGCAGTTATTGGTAAAAAACAAACCATAAGTGGCTGGGATTTAGCGTTCAACAAACCGAAACCTTATGTAAATGTAACACCTGCTGGCTCTGTTTATTACCTTGAAGGTGAAGCCAAAAAATTACAAGAATTTATCAATGCTTATCACGGAAAAAAATTAACTCAAATAGATACCTATGCAAAGCAAGGCTTTGGCTTGGTGTTTTTTGCAAAACTTTAAAAAAATTAAATATGTCACAAGAAAAAAGAATACTGTTTTTGTATTGCGAAGAACCTGTACACGCAGGTAAAGGAACAAGCACAGGTACTATAGATTTACCAATTCAAAGAGAAAGCCATACCAATTTACCCAAATTTGAAGGTTCTGGTTTAAGGGGAGCGATTAGGGAAGCGATTGGTGATAATATAGGTCATGATGATAATGACTTTAATAGAATATTTGGTAATAGACATAATGGAGAGAAACATTCAGCTGTAGATTTTACCGATGCGAGTATTTTATTTTTTCCGGTACGCTCTGCAAAAGGAATTATAGCTTGGCTTACTTGTCCGTTTGTGCTAAATAGATTTGCTAGAGATGTAAATAAAATGTTTGGACAAACATTAGAAATCAAAAATTTATCTTCTATAGATGGTGGTATAATAATAACTCAAAAATGCTCTAATATTGAACTTGATAAAAAAGTTGTGTTAGAAGAATTTTTATTTACTGCAATTGAAAAGGATGTTCAGATAGATGGAAAAGGCATAGGAACTTGGATACTTGAAATGTTAGGAAACATTACTGACAATGAAATTACAAATATGCTAAAAACAAATATTGGTATTGTTGAAGATGAAGTTTTTAGAGATTTTACAGAATTATTTACTCCTAAAATTACGAGAAACAGCATAGATCCAAATACAGGAATTGCAAACGAAACAGGTTTATTTAACGAAGAGTTTTTACCTCCTGAAACTATACTATACGCTTTTGCTACTGCTGATGATGAGTTTAAAGAAAAAGAAGATGAACGTTTAACAGCAAAAAATAACATTAAATTTATCGATGACGATCTACCAACCCTATTTAAAGCTGGTGGAGATAAAGGTATAGGTAAAGGTTTATTGAGAAGGTCTCTTTATCCTATAAATACTGCTAAAACTGAATAAGCTATGAAAACATCTTACTTAAAAAATCTAAAACAAGAACGTCAACAATTTGCATATGATTTTGTTTCTAAAAACAATGGTAATAGTGAATTAAAATCTATTATTGAGCAATTGGGAATGATGATTTATGCCAATGGGTTAATAAGCACTATAGCATATTTAAATAATACAAAAAGTAACACAAAAAATGAACTATACAAGAATATAACATTATGGTTAAAGAAAAATTATATTCCATTTGGCACTAGAGATTTACTACAGTATTTACTTGAAAGAGATTATAATGTTAGGCTTCACATTCAAATAACCAAAGAGGTTTTAGCATTAACTGATACCTATAAAGAAATGGCAAAAACGGAAATTAATTAGAATTGTTTTGAATTTCAATAATACATTTAATAAAATGGAAGTACTATTACCTAAATATCATCTCACAGAGTTTTTTAAAAGAAATAACAGCAGTTTTGATAATTACGGTTTGGCAGTAGAAAAATATGGTCGTAACAATGATGCCAAACTAGAGTATCTTGAAAGTGATGACAACAGGGGTAGAAGTGGGAAAAATTTATTTCATACTCCAAATTCTGAAGCTCAAAATTTATGTGGAAAAATTCAAAAGAAACAAACAGGAATAATTGAGCAATTAAAACAACAACATAAAACAACAGGCTCTTTAGAACTACAACAAAACTGGCGAATGGCTGTTGGTATGGGGAATGTCAGCGTGTATAACAATGGTTTTACCTTGCACCCTATTTATGGCATACCTTATATACCTGCACAAGCCGTTAAAGGGATTTTAAGAAATTATATAATTCAAAAATTCTTTTCAATAGAATCTATTGAAAGTAAAGAGTTAGATAAAGTTGGTAAAAAAATGGAAGAAGAAGCAATGCAAGATCAACTCTTTTGCTTGTTGTTTGGAAGTACAGAGAAGTCTTACAATAAAAAAGCACATAAAAGTATTATAGATTTTATGGATGTTTTTCCTGTTGATAGTTTTACAATGGTACCAGATATTATGAACCCACATTATGGAGATTATTATTCTGATAAAAACAACAATATTTTACCTACAGATGATTTAAACCCATCGCCAATAATTTTTCTAACAGTAAAAGACACCGCTTTTAAATTTAACTTCTATTTTAATGCTAAAAACGAAAGCAAATGCAATAATTATAGAAGTAGTAAAATTATACACAATTCTCATTTTGAGAAAAAAAATACTTTCTCAATAGTTGAATTAATTGAATACTTTTTAAAAGAAGCACTAGAAATTAACGGTGTAGGCGCAAAAACAAATGTAGGTTACGGTAGATTAACTTTAAAAAAATAAACAAATGATTAATAACATATTCAGTAAAAAAAATGCAATAATTACCTGGTTGGTATTATCATTTGCAATTATTACATCAGTTTTAATTAATGATGCTTTTTATAGAGATAGTATTATGAACCAAACAAAAAAAATGGACTCTATTTCTGTAGTTGTAAAAGATTTAAACAACAAAATAAAGATAGATACTATTAATAATGCTACGGATCAGTATTTAAATTTAAGAAAAGAGATTTTAGAACATCAAACAAAACTAATAACACTTTCAGAAAAGGTTGAAAAAAGCCATAAAAGTTGGATAATGGAACTTATTAGAAATTGGGTGTTTGTAATAGCAGCTCTTATTGGAGTTATTACTTTTTTTGGAGTAAGAACTTCAATAAATAACCTTGTAGCTGAGCAAGTTGCAAAACTAATAGGTGTAGATGTATCAGACGTTAAAAACATAATAAAAAGCAAAATAAATCACATTAAATTAAGAAAAGATAAAAACGTTTTTATTCTAAACCAAGAAGGAAGTGAATTTACAGATGAATTTAAAAATGTAATGCAACTTTTTCACGTAGATACTAATAACAACAAGTATTTAGCCAATATAAATGGCTTAAATGCTATAGATAAAAATATAATTGAACAAATAAGAAAGCACGATTATCTGGTAATTGAAAATCAGGCTATAAAGGATGAACATATTTGGGATTTAAACATTAGTATGCCACTTCTTAATGAATGTAACAAATATTTTAAGAACGATGAAACAGAAAAAACATCTGAAGAATTATTAAAAGAAAATTTAAATTCAGAAATTGAAACTCATAATAGCGCTTATCAAAAATTATTAATCAAAATAAAAAAATCTGAAATAATACCTAAAATCAAATACGAAGACTATCTATTTTTAGGAAATAAAAATCAATTCAGGTTAGAAAAGGAGAAGTGTGAGACGAAAAAATATATAAGGGAATTAGAAGGTTTTATACATAACTTAGATAGTTCAAGTGAAAGTGAAGTTAAAATCAAATCTTTAGAAACGGAAATTGAATTTCTGAAAGATTTGATTAAAACTATTGAATCGTATATGAAAGTTTTAAAAACTTCAAACATTTACAACCTCGTAAAATTAGCCAACTCAATTTGTGATACCACTGCAATTATCTATTATGGACAAAGTGGCAAGGGTCAATTTCCAACTCAATTTGTAAAGCCAGAATTACAAACAAGAATAAACTTTGCTAATGCGCCAGCACAGTTATATGGCAATTTAAACAATCAAATGCAATTTGATAACGAAATGGAAAGACAAGTGGAAGAAGCTAAAAAAAATAAAGAAAAAAATAAATGACAAATATACCCATATATACCATACAGTTTTTAGATATTTCATTTACAAACAGAGAAACTTTTTTAAAATTTATGCACGATAGCGTTATAGAGTTTGTTAACAAGCATAAAACTGAGTTTGGAAATAATGGTATTAACGTACAATATTTTCATAATACTTCCAAAAAACCTGTTCCATCATTAATACATTGTTTAACTATAAATACTATTTTTACCATAAGAGCCTATTCACAAACAAGAATTGATGCTTTAAAATATTGGTTTGTGTTATTTAAAGAAAAACATCCTGAATTATGCGAAAATTGTATAGAAAGCACCGAAAAATTTCAATTTAAATTACACCCAACAAAAACATTTGTATATACTTCTGATAATTGGATACCTTTTAATGCTTGTGTAAAAACAGAAAACAATTTTTATATTGATAAAAATAAAAAAGGTGTTAGTGTTGTGCCTAAAGATCAATTAAAATCGAGATTATTAGGTAATCTGTCACAATTTTTAGAAAGTTTAAGTATAAACGTTAAAGAGGCTATACAGTTAGAAGAAGATAAATATAAATTGTTTAAAATTGAAAAATATCCTACAAAGCATAACACAACAATTGCTTTAACAAGAAATGAAAATGGTAAAATTATAGCTAAGGACAAAATTAGTTTTAAAATTAATATTTTAACAAATTATGAACTTCCATCCTATTTTTCAATAGGACAAAATGTAAGTTATGGCAATGGTGTTTTTATTAGAAATAATACTAAAACCAAACATAATGAAACAACAAAAGCCAACATTAAACCAATTAAAATGGTATGAAAATCAAATTTTTAATTGTAAAACACTGGAAGAAATTTCAGTATTATTAAACTGTAGTAAAAATGAATTGCTTTTACATAGTTATAATCCTGAATACTATCAATTTTCTATACCAAAAAAGAGCGGCACTTTTAGAATAATTGAGGCTCCAAATGAAAGTTTAAAAAGACTTCAACGAAATTTAAATCAGTATCTTCAAGCTGTTTATTATTTAAATCAAAGTGTTTGTTCCTATGGTTATGTTATTAGTATACTTGGTGAAAAACAAACAAAAAATATTTACACAAATGCAACTCAACATTTAGCAAAACCTTTTATGCTAAATACAGATTTTAAAGATTTCTTTCATCAAATTAAAATAGATGATGTAACACAAATTTTTAAAAGTGAATTTTTTAATTTTGATATTTATACAGCTACTACTTTGGCAAAGTTATGCTGTTACAAAGACCGGTTACCAATGGGTACTCCCACATCACCTGTACTTTCAAATTTATATACTTTAAAATTAGATAATGAACTGCTACAATGGGCTAAAAAGCATAATACATCCTATACTCGTTTTGTTGATGATTTAACTTTCTCTTCAGTTACTACCTCATTTTCTCCACTTCATTTTAAACAAATAAATGAAATAGCATTAAGGCATAAACTTAATTTTAATGAAGAAAAAACTAGATATTTAAATTCTGATGACATTAAAACTGTGACTGGTCTGGTATTAAACACTACTGTTGATATTGATAATGCTTATTATTTAGAGTTGGGCAAAGATCTAATTAGATTAAAAAATGTAATGGAAGTTTATTATATAACTGGTAAAACACATATCATCACCTTTTTAAAAACTTTTAAACAAGAGTTATTTGGAAAAATAAATTTTATTGGCACTATTGAAGGTAGAAATAGTAAGCAATTTCTAAACTATTTAAATCTGTTTTACAATGCTTTAGAACCTGATACTGATTTAGTACAACGTTGGACAAAATTTTCAAATTACGTATAATATGCAACTATATATAGATACTCCCAATACGGCAATTACAGTTAGAAACAATTCTTTTAATATAAGCAACAAAAAGCTGAATAAAATAATAAGCCCAAAACGTATTGAAAGTATTGGAGTAACTTCTAATGCAACATTTAACGCTTCTGCAATTAAACTTGCTGCAATTAATGAAATTCCAATTTATTATTATAATTATACAGGTGGTTTAATTGCAATACTTCAAGGTCCAACATATCTAAAACATAGCGAATTACGTATTAAACAAATTCAATTTATGACTTCTATTGAAGGTAGAACTTGGGCTAAAGATCAATTGTTATTAAAAACAAATCTTCAATTACAAACTTTAAACAGGTTAATTATTGAATTTCCTAAATTTAAAACAGAACTCCAGCATATTGTAGCATCAATTACTATCCATAAAATCAGTATTGATATAGTAGATTTAAATACAAATGGTTTTTCTAATTCACTTATGGGAATTGAGGGTGTAATTGCTCGGTATTATTTTAAAGGAATAAATATAGTAATACCTGATTTGTATAAGTTTAATAAAAGAACCAGACAACCTTGAGAAGATTATTTTAATGCCACTTTAAACTATTTATATGGCATTACTTATAGCTATATAACCAAAGCATTACAAGCTGCTGGATTAGATACCTTTGTAGGAGCTTTACACAAAACTACTTTTAAAGAAACATTGGTTTATGATGCCATTGAACCTTTTAGACCAATTATTGACCGATTATTATTACAACTTTGCTTAAATAATGAACTAAAACCTTTACATTTTAATGAAGTAACAAATGGGTATTGGTTAAGTAAAAATGGTAAAAAAATAGTATTACCAGCATTTGCGGAATACTTACAATCAAGAATTAAAATTGAAAATACAATATCCAGTATACAAAACCATATGTATTTACAAGCAAAAAAATTAAAATTATCCATTTTAAATACTCCGCGCAATGTACCTACTATTTTATGATATTACAGAAAATAATTTAAGAACAAAAATCTCTAAATTATTAATTGAAACAGGTTATGAACGTCTGCAACTTTCAGTTTTTGTTGCCCCATACAATCCGCTTAATAATAAAGTATGGCAAAAAATTAAAATGCTATTAATTAATACGCCAACTAATAAAGTTTATTGTATTAAATTAACAAACGAAAGTTTTTATAATATTAAAATAATTGGTAATTTAGAAATTGATTTAAAATATTTAGCAGGTGATTTAAGTTCTTTGATAGTTTGAATTTAAAATAGTGAATGCATAATTTTACTTTATTGCATATTATTTTAAACAATGAAGAACCAGTTATTATTGAGGAAATAAAAAAATGGGGCTAGCCTTATACGACAAATTTGAAACGTCAAAAACTTTCATAATATTTGTATTTAATTGTTAGACATTTAGCTAGCCTTATACGACAAATTTGAAACGTCAAAAACATAATTTTTATTTTTATTAAATTAATATCTGCTAGCCTTATACGACAAATTTGAAACGTCAAAAACTTCATTTTCTTTTGAAAGTTTTGTTTTCAAGTTGCTAGCCTTATACGACAAATTTGAAACGTCAAAAACAAAAAATTGTATACTGAGGGAAAAGGGTTAAAGCTAGCCTTATACGACAAATTTGAAACGTCAAAAACAACAAATAAGACTCTAGTCTATCCCCTATATTTAGCTAGCCTTATACGACAAATTTGAAACGTCAAAAACAAAAGCCCTTATCCTTTAAATCATTTGTTTTTGCTAGCCTTATACGACAAATTTGAAACGTCAAAAACAATAGTTTTTTCATTGGTATTAAGTTTTTTTTAAGCTAGCCTTATACGACAAATTTGAAACGTCAAAAACATAAACTCATCTCTATCTTGTTGCGTCATTGCTAGCCTTATACGACAAATTTGAAACGTCAAAAACCCCAGTAATCCTGCAAGTACCATAAGTTTTATAAGCTAGCCTTATACGACAAATTTGAAACGTCAAAAACAATCGTTCTCTTTTACTAAGATATTTTTTATACGCTAGCCTTATACGACAAATTTGAAACGTCAAAAACAGAAAAATAAATTTCTGCTTTTTTCCTTGTATGCTAGCCTTATACGACAAATTTGAAACGTCAAAAAAAGATATTAATGAATTTAGGAATAATAAATATTTAAAACTCAATTTTAAATAAATAGATTAAAAAATAAAAACTTATATTTGAGTTGTAGGTTATTTTTCCTACATCTTTTTCATAGCAATTTCCACCCTCGCAAGTCGGGGGTGGTTTATTATAAATAAGTATCTAAAACTGATCAATTTTTTGAGAAAAATTAAAATTGAATATAATTCTTAAAAAATGATAAAAACCTTTTTCATTCAAATTTCACTAAATTTAAATAGACAATACTTATACAAATTTCATAATTTACTGATTAACATTTGTTTACAATATAAAATAATCAGCAATTTTCATATAAATACCTTGGAAATTAGCCAAATTGTACCTCGTCAAAAAAAGCCAAAATCACCGGAGCCCTTGTAAATACTCAAAAGCTAATTTTTGTAAAAACCACTGTACCTCGTTTTTTAGTGTATTGAAAGTGTAAAAATATTAGACAAGGTTTCACCTATAAAAATGTAAAATCTGACGTTCTTCATCAAAAATCCTTTGTTTATTGGCCCTAAAAAGCTATCTTTATTGGGTGAAATTAAGGGAGAAATAACTCCAATAGATAAAATTTATTAACAAATGCTAATTTCCGTGCTAATTTCCGAGCCTTTTTGTACTTCAAATCTTTCTAGCTACTATAAATAAAGGAAACCTAATTGTTGTATCGGGAAATAATTACTAAATTTTTATAAAATACCACTCATTAAATAATTTTTTCATTTTTTTATGATGCCTTCAAAAAAATTATTAGATCAAGAGCTAACAAATAATCTTCAATTTTGGTTACAAAACTGTATAAATCACACTAATAACACACTGTATTCAGGCATTTCAACTACTTGTAATGTTATAAGCGATGAACCTTTAGGTTCTATGTATCTTAGCAGAGCATTATACGGTGCAAGTACAGGTTATCTGCTTTTAAAAAAGAAAGAATACCTTAATTTGGCAACAATTAGTTTTCAACAGTTAAAATCTTTTAAAAACCCGAAAGGTGGATATTATTGGTCAAAAAATAGATCTAATAAGTTTACCAATGCTCCTGATGATGTAAATATGGCACAAGCTTTTACTTTATATGGCTTGGTTGCTTATGCAAAAATAAATCCATCAACAGAATTAAATGAATTGATTGAAAATCAAAGTAATTTTATAAGAAATACGCTGTGGGACACAAAACATAGTGGTTTTATTGATGGTTTTGATCAAAATTGGAATTTAGGAAGCTCCCCTACTAAATCTCTTGGTACGCATTTACATACTTTAGAAGCTTTTTTAGCCTTGTATGAATACAATAATGACAAAAGTATACTTCCATTTATTGAAGAACTTATTACCCTTATTTTAACTCATTTTATTACAAAAGACACGTACGATTGTATCCATAGACATACTACGCTTTGGAAACCTTTAAAAAATGAAGTGTGGGCAGGTCATAATGCAGAATGTAGTTGGATTTTATGCTATGCAGCCAACACCACAAAAAATGAAGAATTGATTTTACAGTGCAATATAACAGCCATAAAAATAATGTCGCAAATAATTAATAAAGCTATTGACACTAAAAATGGTGGTATGTTTAATGTTTTAGAAAATGGTAAGCCAATTGAAACAGTAAAAATTTGGTGGCCTCAAGCTGAAATGGTTCTTGCATTGTTAAACGGTTATAAAATTACAAATGATATTTTTTATAAAAATTTAGCAATTGATTTCATGAAATTTATTAGTGATAATTTTATTGATAAAAGTGGAGAATGGTATACAGAAATTTATAACTCTAAGCAACCAAATACCAAAATACCTTTAGTGCATTTTTGGAAATCTATGTACCACACCGTTCGGTATTATTTTATGATTGAAAAGTTTTCTATTTAATTTTACTGGTATTTAGTGAAAGAAAAATTAGCAAAATAATTTACATTAAAACTAATTTTAAAACACCCTTTTTAAAATAATTAAAATTTTTAACTATAATCTCCTTATTTTTAGTATATTGCATTCAATATGATAAATATCATATTGTAAAACCTTGACTTACCTCTTCTATCAAGCGTTTTTATATTTTAACATTTAAGCACTTTTGTAAACCTCATTTTAAATTGATTGATATCAACACTTTTGGTATGAATTCAAATGAATCATTATTTACTAACTTAAATTTTATAATTATGAAAATCAACAAATTTTTATTGAATACATTGCTTGCTGGTGTTTTTATAGCAAGTTTTATTGGCTACGCACAAGAAAAGGAAAAGGAATCCTATGAAATGGTTAATTTACAGTACATTATGCCAAAAATTGGTATGGAAAAAGCTTTTGAAAAGTCCGCAAAGGAACACAATAATTTATATCATAAAGAAGGACCTTACAAAGCGAGCATTGACTATATTTTGACGGGTTCTGAAACTGGATGGTATGTTTGGCTAATGGGCCCTAATACATTTTCTGATTTAGATGGAAGCCCTGGAGAGGGTGCGCATGCAGACCATTGGAATAAATTTGTTGCACCAACAATTGATGAATACGGAAGAAGTGAATTTTGGAAATACAATGAAAAACTATCATATAACAATCTAAAAGCTAGTACTAAATATGAAAATATCTGGATTTTAGATTTAAAACGTGGCGATTATTATAGATTTAAAGCAATGATGCTTAAAATTAAAGAAGCTCATGAGAAAAAAGCAGATGATAGTATTTTAATCTACGAAAATCAATTTAATGGAAATGATGGCAGAGAGATAGCCATTGTGTGGCCTTTTAACAGTTGGGCGGAGTTAGATATTGATAATGGAGGAATTAAAAAAACCTATGAAGAAATTAATGGAGAGGGAAGTTGGCAAGATGCTATGGATGAATGGTCAGAATTTACAGAAAGTATCAATTCTCAAGTATGGAGAATTGGTCTTTAATCTTTAATACCATTATAAAAAAAGCCTGTTTAAATTTAAACAGGCTTTTTAAAAATTATTTTAAATAATTAATAATTTCCATACGTCATAGGAACATCTGCTCTATAAGCAGCGGCTGAAATTGCTGAACGTTCTCTTGATGTTATTAAACGATCTTTGTACCAGTAATAACTAAGTTTTGCTAATTCTGAAGTAAACTTTCTATGCAATGCACTGTAGTTTTCTCCATTGTACTCGGCATTTATTGCATCTAATAAGCTATTTAATTGATCCATCATGGTAGAACCATTACGCGCTTGTTGATTATCAATTCCAAAATAATTATCATAAATATGAAAATCTGGTGTAAAGTTTGAGTATGGATGTGCATCTTTCGCATCTACTACTCCATCATTATCATCATCGTCATCACAAGCATCTCCCATTCCATCTTCATCAAAATCTGCTTGGTTTTCATTGGCTGTAAACGGGCAATTATCGTACTCATCAGATACTCCATCATTATCGGCATCTGGATTAGATCTAATAGTAACTTTACAATAATCTAACGCAATATCATCGCCATTTTCATTAAATGTAATATTTATAATTCCGTCATTTGCAAAACTTGCTGCTTCTCCTGTAAACGTAAAAGTTTGCAAAATTACATCACATCCACTTGCACCATTAATTGTGAAATTATAATCATTACCATCAATGGTAATCACTGAAGCATTATTATCTGAAAAAGTTTCTCTTATTTCAATAGTAACCTCATCAGCTGTAAAGCCCTCTGAAATACTACTGGTAAAATTATGAGTCCAAGACTCAGTATGATCGCTAGAGTCAGTCATTTCTCTATCAAAAATTCCAAGATCTAAAATTGGATCACTCAAATTAAAATACGCACACGGCGGATTATTACTACCTCCATATCCAAAATTATCCTCATCACCTGCCAAACTTATAATTTCATTTACATCAACAGATCTATTAGAAATTATTTCTGCTTTATTAATTGTAAAAATTTCTTTGCTATTATTTTCATAATAGTAGCCTATAATTTTATTATTATCATCCTTAAAACCTATAATTTTATTATTCAATGAAGGTGAAATTAAAAGTAACTCTTTATTAAAATTAGTTGCATTTTCAGGTAAAATAACCGTCTCCTTTTCGCAACTCGTAAAAAAAGCACCACATAACAATGCTAATGTAATAATTCTTAAATGTTTCATGTTTAAATATTTTTTTGGTTAGAGCTATAAATAATTTTATAGTGTTTTTCTAATTAATTAAAACAAATTTATTGTTTTTTAACTTTAAATCTTATAAAATTGAATTAAAAAAAACAAATTGGCTTGTTTTTTGTATAAAACCCTAATTTTTAACAATAATTAGCACTATATTTTAAGTCAATCAAATAATGTTTACAATTTTTAACAATAAAAGCCTTGCTAATTAATAAATAGGGCTTTTATTCTAAAATAGATTTTTTTACTAAATCCTACTTTGATAGGTATATAAATCAAAATATCTTCCTTTTTTAGCAATCAATTCTTCGTGTTTTCCGCGTTCTACAATAGTTCCATCTTCAATAACTAAAATTCTATCGGCTTGTTGTATAGTACTTAACCTGTGTGCAATTACAAAGGTAGTTCTGTCTTTCATTAACAAGCCTAAACTTTTTTGAATATATGATTCACTTTCAGTATCTAAATTGGAAGTGGCTTCATCTAAAATAATAATTTTTGGATCTGCCAATAATGCACGTGCAATAGAAATTCGTTGACGCTGTCCGCCCGATAATTTTACACCGCGCTCACCAATTACCGTATCTAAACCTTCTTCAAACCGATCGGTAAATTCATTTACATACGCACCTTTAACCGCTTGTTGTAACTGTTCTTCAGTAGCATTTGGTCTTGGAAATAAAATATTCTCACGAATAGTTCCTTCGTATAAAAAGTCGTCCTGCAACACTACGCCTAGCCTACTTCTAAAACTGCTTAAATTTACCGTTGCTAAATCAATACCATCTAACATAACCGAACCTGAAATTGGATTTAAAAAAGTAGCTGCTAAACTTGCTATGGTAGATTTACCCGAACCTGAAGAACCCACCAACGCTGTAACACTACCTGCTGGTGCTTCAAAAGAAATGTTATGCAATACTTCTTTGTTTTCCTGATAGCTAAAAGAAACATTGTTAAAAACAATAGTTCCTTTAATTTCATTTAACACTACAGTTCGCTCTTCTGGATTATCCTCTTCAGCCATATTCATAATTTCCTGCGTTCTATCTAATCCTGCCATTGCCTCGGTAAGCTGACTGCCAATATTACTCATTTGTACAATGGGTGCAATCATAAACCCTAAAAACAAGGTAAAAGATACAAATTCACCATAAGTCATAGTGTTTTTCATAATAAAATAACCACCAATTCCCATAATTCCTGCCGACGCTAATCCTAATAAAAAGGTAGATGAACTTGTAATTAAAGCTGTTGCGGTTAAACTCTTTTTAACATTTAAAAACAAACGCTCTACGCCTTCTTCAAATGTTTTATTTTCCTGAGCTTCGGCATTAAAACCTTTAATTACACGCACACCATTTAAAGTTTCTGTTAATCTGCCGGTAACTTCGGCGTTTATTTTACCACGTTCTCTAAAAATTGGCCGAATATATCCGAAAGCTTTTAAGGCTACAAAAGCAAAAATACCTACAGGAACCAATACAAAAAAGGTCATAGTCGCATTAATTTTAATTAAGATGACTAATGATATAATTGCTGTTAAAGAACCGCCTATTAATTGTACCAAACCAGTTCCAACAATGTTACGAACACCTTCAACATCTGTCATAACTCTTGACACTAATGCGCCAGATTTTGTATTATCAAAATAACTAATTGGTAATGTTAATAGCTTTTTTTGAACATTGGCTCGTAATACAGAAATTAAATGTTGCGCCTCCACACTTAATAATCGTGTTAGCAAAAATGAGGTAACGGCTTGCAATAATATTGCACCACATACAAATAGCAGTAAGGTAGTTAATGTACTTGTATCTTTAGATGGAATTACGTCATCAATTAAACTTTTACTAGCGTATGGTAAAACTAAACCTGATAAACTTTTTATTATTATTAAAACAATTCCTATTAAAACTATAATGCGTCTTGGCCAAATAAATTCTTTTATAGCCCACGATAATGATACGTTATTTTTTTTCATAATTAGTTAGTAGTCTAAAATTAAGCCAAATATATACATTTGACAAATAGACAGCATATATAAACAATTAAATTAAAAAAAAGTATTTTCATTTTTTAGGGTTGCCAACATGTTTTAATTAAATTAGAACTATGAAAGCAGTAACCATTAAAGAAATTAAAACAGAATTGCAACACCTTTCTAATGAAGAATTAGTAAATGTATGCTTACAATTAGCAAAATTTAAAAAAGAAAATAAAGAGCTTTTAACTTATACATTATTTGAAGCTGCCAATGAAGAAGGCTTTATTGAAACTGTTAAAAGTGAAGCTGATATATTGTTTGACAGCATCAATACCAATTCTTATTTTTATATTAAAAAAAGTGTTCGAAAAATAGTAAGAATACTTAAAACAAATATCCGCTATTCTAAAAAGAAAGAGACAGAAATTGAACTACTCCTCTATTTTTGTAAAAAAATGTTGGAAATTAAACCTTCAATCAAAAATAATGTAACCTTAAAAAACATATATTTAAGAGAAAAATTAGCTATAAAAAAGAAGCTAACTAGCGTTCATGAAGATTTGCAATATGATTATACCCAACAATTATCTATACTCTCATTGTAAAAAAAACTGTATTGACATTTATCATAATTACTTTTCTATAAAAAACATACTTTAGCCATTGTATAATTACAAGCCCCGTATTTACAACAAACACCTGCTTATGAAGCACTTATCTTTAAAACTAGCTTTATTAATTATAGGTATCGGATTTTTAAGTTTCATTGGCTGGTTTTACAACATACCCTTTTTAACACATATTTCATCAAAATATTTACCTATTGCGGTTTTAGCTAGTGTATTATTAATTATATCTGGTAGTTTTTATGGTATTTATTTTTCTACCAAAAAAAGTAAATTTTTAAATACAATAGCAAACAGCTTAGCTGGTTTAACTTTTATAATTACTTTACTGAATGCAATTGATTTTTTATTCATACCGCAATGGAATTTTGAAAACGCCTTTTTTAATTGGGTTAGCACTCTTAAAAATGTTGAAAATAGTGTGCAAATTTCACCCATTGCTACACTACTTTTTTTGTGTTCAAGTGCGTCATTTTTACTGTATCAAATAAAACCCCTAAAAAAAATAACACTTCTTTTTTTAAAAGGATGTTTTTACATACAATTTATAGTAAGTAGCTTATTTATATTGGTATATATTGAGAATATTTCAACATTTTATTTAAACAATGTGTATTCATTAGCTTTTCCAACAGCAATTGCGCTATTTGTTTTAAGCATTTTACAATTATATTTATTAAAGTTTGATGTTTGGCCTTTTTATAACTTAAAAGGCAATTCTTTACAAAGTAAATTAATTCGTGCATTTTTACCAATATTGCTTTTTTTTATACTTATAAGCAATGGTATTGAATCTCATTTGGTTACTGAACATAACGAAAACTTCACCAACTCCATTTTATTATTTATTTCAATAACACTCATAATAATTAGTTATCAAATAATTTCTAAAAATGTAGAAAAAGAATTGAATGACTCCAAATCATTATACCAAAGTTTGTTTGATAATAGCACTGTAGGTTTGTACCAAACCACCCCTCAAGGAAAAATAATTTCAGCAAACCCTGCATTAATAAAAATGCTGGAGTTTGATTCTTTAGAGGATTTAATGAAAATAGATTTATCAAAAGGAAGCTACGTTAATCAAAAAAAAAGAGATGAGTTTATATCATTCATGGAAAAACTTGGTGAAATTAAAAACTTTGAAGTACAATGGTATACTAAAAATGGTACTATTATAACCGTTGAAGAGAGCGCCAAAGCTATTAAAAATAGTGAAGGAGAAATTATTAGATACGATGGCGTAGTTGAAAATATCTCAGATTTTAAAATAGCATTAACTAAATTAAAAATTAGTGAAGAGCAATTAAACTCGGTATTAGATATTAATGATATTGGGATTTGGAGTTTAGATTTAATTACCAATTATGCATCCAGGTCGCCACAACATGATAAAATTTTTGGTTATACTGAAGTGCTTGATGAATGGACCTTTCAAACATTTTTAAACCATGTATTTATATCAGATAAAGAATTTGTAACAAACACTTTTAATAAAGCAATTACTGAAGGTAAATCGTGGGATTTTGAATGCAGAATAGTTAAAGTAAATGGTGACGTGAGGTGGATTAGAGCTTTTGGAAATCATTTATTCAACGAACAAGGCAAATCAATTTCTATATCGGGTTTAATACAAGATATTACAGAAAATAAACTAAAAGAATTAGAAATTACAGAAGCTAAAAATGAATTAGAAGATGTTTTTAAAAACGATATTTCGGCAAATTTTACAACATCAGTGAAAGGTGAAATTATAGATTGTAACAGAACATTTCTTAAACTTTTTGGATTTTCAAGTTTAGAAGAACTAAAAAATATAGCTATTACAGATTTATTTAATGATTCTAAAAAAAGAACTACTTTATTAAGAACTATACTACTCAATAAAAAAGTATTAAATGAAGAAATAGTTTTTATTACTAAAAACGGCACTAAAATAAACTGTTTAATCAATTTAATAGGCGTTTTTGACTCCAACAACAAACTAATTAAAACTAGAGGATATTTGGTAAATATTACCAAACTTAAAAATGCTGAGTTACAACTAAAACAAAGTGAAGAACGCTTTAGGTTAGCATCCAAAGCAACCAATGAAGTTATTTGGGAACGCGATTTAATACATGAAACTTTTTGGCGTAGTGAAAACTTTGAAACGGTTTTTGGTTGGAATCAAGATGATTTTAAATTTACTAAAAACGACATAAAAGATATTGTGCATCCAGACGATTTAAAAAGAGTATCTGACAAACTAAATGCCTTTTTAAATAATGAAGACGAATACTGGGAAGACAATTACAGAATGCTAACCAAAAACGGCACCTATGCCTGTGTACATGACCGCGCATTTAAATTGAAAGATAAAAATAATGTCCCTATTAAATTTATTGGCTCTATGACCAATAAAACAGAAGAAATTTTACAAAAACAACAATTAAAAGAATCTGAAGAAAACTACAAGAACATTGTAGAAAACGCTTTAATTGGGGTGTATCAAACCGATTTAAAAGGAAACATTTTATTTACCAACCAATACATTAAAGACCAAAGTGGGTATGTTTTAAATGGTGAAATTGAAACTATCAATATTTTAGATTTATACGTACAGCCTAACAAACGAGATGAAATGTTAGCTACCCTGCAAAAAAATGGTTTTGTAAATAATTATGAAGTTGAGTTTTATACCAAAAACAAAGAAATTAAATATTGTTTAATGAATGCCAAATTATTTGAAAATAAAATAGTAGGCATGTTATTAGACATTACACAAATTAAACATCATGAACTAGAACTTTCTAAACTTTCAAAAGCCATCCATCAAAGTCCGGTTTCTGTGGTAATTACCAATTTAAAAGGTGAAATTGAATATGCCAATCCAAAAACATCAGAAACCACGGGGTACAGTTTTAATGAACTAGTTGGTAACAACCCTCGCGTTTTAAAATCTGGCGAAAAATCTCCCGAAGAATACAAAGAATTATGGAACACATTACTTTCTGGAAATGAATGGTTTGGTGAATTTCATAATAAAAAGAAAAATGGCGAATTATTTTGGGAAAAAGCATCCATTTCACCAGTATTAGATGCACATAGTAACATTACGCATTTTATTGCCATTAAAGAAGATATTACCAAACAAAAAGAAATGTTAGGTGAACTTACTATTGCTAAAGAAAAAGCGGAAGAAAGCGATCGCCTAAAATCAGCTTTTTTAGCCAATATGAGTCACGAAATTAGAACACCCATGAATGGTATTTTAGGCTTTTCAGAATTGTTAAAAACGCCAAACCTTTCTTTAGAAAAACAAAAAAAATATATTGAAATTATTGAAAAAAGCGGTAGCAGAATGTTAACCACTATTAATGATATTATTGATATTTCAAAAATTGAATCAAAATTAGTAACTATTTACAGTAAAGAAGTAAATATTAGTAAACAAATACAAGAAATTTATACCTTTTTTAAACCCGAAGCTACTAAAAAGGGACTAGAACTGGTTGTTTCAATCGACCCTAAATTAAGTGATTTAACCATACAATCTGATCCGGATAAAATATATGCCATTATTCAAAACTTAGTAAAAAATGCCATAAAATTCACCAAACAAGGTAGTATTGAAATTGGCTGCTTTTTAAGCAATAACAACTTGCAAATTTTTGTTTCAGATACGGGCATTGGCATTCCAACCGACCGTCAACCCCATATTTTTGATCGATTTATACAAGCTGATATTGAAGATAAAGAAGTATATGAAGGCTCTGGTTTAGGACTTACCATTTCAAAATCGTATGCAGAAATGCTTGACGGAACTATTCATTTAAAATCAATTTTAGGTCAAGGCTCTACATTTACTTTTATTATTCCTATAAAAAAAACAAATGAAAATATTGATAGTGATGCCAACAATACTAAAAGTTTAGCAACCTCTAAAAATAACACTAAACCTATTAATTTAAATATTTTAATTGTTGATGATGAAAGTTTAGTACAGTTATATTTACAAGAAATACTATTTAAAAAAGCAGCAAATTTATTAATAGCTTCAAACGGTGTTGAGGCATTAGAAATTTTTAAAGCCGATCCTGAAATTAACCTTATTTTATTAGATATTCAAATGCCAATTATGAACGGGTATGAAGTTGCACGTCAAATACGTGCATTTAATAAAGATGTGATTATCATTGCGCAAACTGCATTTGTTCAAACAGGCGATAGAGAAAAAAGTTTAGCGGCTGGTTGTAACGATTATATTTCAAAACCAATTAATCAAATTGAATTACTTGAAAAAATTGAAAAATACTTCTCTAAAAAAAACATACAATTATAGCTTCTGAAATTTCTAAAACATTCACTTAAAAAAGTTGGGCACTTTTAACGCAATAGTTGCACAACTATTTTTAAAAGTTGCACAACTATTGCATAGTTGCCTTCACGTAAAAAAATAATAGTCTTTTTAAACAAACTAAAAAGAAGCAATATAAAAACAAATACAATTTAAAAATAGCACGTTTTGCAATAATTTATACCTATATTTTTTTTAACTTTATAACTTGTTTTATAAAATTGCTTTCCTTTCCTTAATCATGAACGAAAAATATGTAACCCCTAATAATAGTACTTCATTAGCTGCCGAGTTATCAACTATTGAAAATGACACATCAATACAGTCCTTATTATTTTTCATGGCCGAAAAAGATGCTTATGAAAGCACTCTAATTTCTGCACTATTAAAAAATAGTTCGAAACCAATTATTGGTGGTATTTTTCCTGAACTTATTTTTAATGGAGAACGAAAAAACAAAGGTGTTTTACTTATGCCTTTAAACTTTAAGCTAACAACACAATTAATAGATTTATCTTTCACTTCCGAAGCGTTATTTTCACAACTAGAAACCGTGCAACAACAATCTACGGACCCAGATAGTTGCTTGTTTGTATTTATGGATGCTTTTAGTAGCGGTAAAGAAATTTTAACAGAAACGTTGTTTAATTTTTTTGGCATAAACCCAACATATATTGGAGGTGGCGCAGGTTCATTAAAATTCAACCAATTTCCTTGTATTATAAATAATAATGGAGTGCATAAAAATGCTGCTGTAATTGGTTGGGCAAAAAAACATATTAATTTAGGCGCAGCACACGGATGGAATTCAATTTCAGCACCTTTAAAGGTTACCGAATGCACAAAAAATGAAATAAAAAGCATTAATTGGAAACCTGCTTTTGAAGTGTATAAAGAAATTGTAGAACCACATTCTGGAATGCAATTTACCAACAATAACTTTTTTGAAATCGCAAAATCATACCCTTTTGGTATTTCAAAAATAGATGGAGAAAAAGTAGTTCGCGATCCTTTTAAAACTACTGATAACAATATTCATTTTATTGACCAAATTGAAGAAGGTTCCTATGTTGAAATACTGAATGGCAACATCAAATCATTACTTAACGGAGCTAAAAGCGCTATAAATAAATCCATAAAAAACCATACTCACAAAAATCATGAAACGGTTTTTTGTATAGATTGTATTTCAAGAGTATTGTATTTAAACAATCATTTACAAGATGAACTAAATATTGTGAGCCAACACACCAAAGCTTCAGGAATATTTTCTATTGGCGAAATTGCCAATTCCGATTCAATTTTAGAAATATATAATAAAACAATAGTAACTGCTATATGGTAGCTAGAAATATACAAACAGAAATATTGTTTGAATTGGCAATTAATTCAACAGGAGAAATGAATGAAGCTGCGTTGCTAAAAAAAATCATTCCACTATATCTAAGAAAATTAAATTGTTTTTTGGCTGCTGTACTTAAATTTAACGAAAATGAATTAGAGGAATCTATTTTAATTCCTTTTGTTGCAAAAAAATCAGAAGAATGGCAACACCTTAAAAGTTCATTAATAAAAAAATTTCAAGAGAATGATTCGCCTTGTGAACTTTTAAAAATAAACGCTAATAATTATTATAGCTATCAATTAAGCAATTTTGGCTATCTTATTTTAGGTAGGAAAAAACCTTTTGATATTACTTTATTACATGAACTAAAACCCATAATTAACCATTTAGGTAAAAATTTAAACATAACGCATGAAATATCACAACGTAAAAAAGCAGAAAATTCATTACGCATTAGTGAAAAAAACTTACAAACCCTTTCAAAATCAACTGCAGCAAGTATTCTAATATATCATAAAAAAAATATAATCTATGCAAATCCTGCTGCATCAAAATTAACAGGTTACTCAAATAATGAATTACTTGAAATGCAAGTTCGCGATTTGGTCCAGCCAAAATTTGTAGATTTTATTATTGAAAACAATCCTAATAACCCACATAAAAACAACAAAAAATTTGATTACGAAATTTCTATTCTTAAAAAAAATAAGAAAGAAAAATGGATAGATGTAAAAACTGGTATAATTGAATGGGATGGTTTAGAATGTGGAATTATTTCGGCTTTTGATATTACCCAAAGAAAAAAAGTTGAAAAACAATTGATAAAAGCAAAAGAAAATGCGGAAAATAGCGAACGCTTAAAATCGGCATTTTTAGCAAACATGAGTCACGAAATTAGAACTCCAATGAATGGTATTTTAGGATTTACAGAGCTTTTAAAAGCACCGAACTTACCTATTGAAAAACAACAAAAGTTTGTTGAAATTATTGAAAAAAGCGGCGAACGTCTTTTAAATTTAATCAACAATATTGTTGATATTTCAAAAATTGAAGCAAACCTCATGAAAACCTTATTGGTTGATGTAAATATTAATGAGCAGTTAGATTATTTGTACACTTTTTTTAAACCTGAAGCTACTGCCAAAGGAATTGAATTAAATTATAAAAAAGGACTGAATAATAATCTAGCAATTCTAAAAACTGATCGCGAAAAATTATATGCAATTTTATTAAACCTTATTAAAAACGCCATTAAATACACAAATTCTGGTACTATTGAATTTGGGTATCAGTTAATACAAGATTCACCCACACAAAGCATCGAATTTTATGTAAAAGATACTGGAATTGGTGTTCCAAAAAACAGACAAAAAGCAATTTTTGAACGTTTTATACAAGCCGATATTGATGACACAAATGCTTTACAAGGCGCAGGTTTAGGATTGTCAATTTGCAAAGCATATGTATCAATGTTAAAAGGAAAAATTTGGATAGAAAGTTCTACCAAAACTGGTTCAACATTTTATGTTACACTTCCTTATATTTCAAATACTAATAACACAAATTTAATTGTTGATACAAAAAATAAAATCCACAGTAAAAAGCTACATATAAAAACTTTAATTGTTGAAGATGACGAAACGTCAAAACTTTTAGTTACCACTATTTTAAACCCAGTTACAAAAAATATTTTAACCGCCAGTAACGGGCTGGAAGCTGTTGAAATTTGCAAAAAAAATACAGATATTGATTTAATTTTAATGGATATTAAAATGCCATTTTTAAATGGTTTTAGCGCCACTAAACACATAAGAAAGTTTAATAAAAATGTGATTATTATTGCGCAAACAGCTTATAGTTTAGAAGGCGACAGAGAAAAAGCTTTAAAAGCTGGTTGTAATAATTATATTTCTAAACCTATAAACAAAGAAGAATTGTTTGAGTTAATTGACAATTATTTTAGTTAAAACTACGGCAAGTGATACATTATGCCATTGTGATATTATTACTCAATAAAGAAAAACTACGCAGATTCTCAACTTCGCTCAAATTGACAATGAATTGTTGTATCAAAAAAAACACTCCAATAAAAGCACATGAAATTTAACGCCATCTTAACTTTAAGATAGTATATTTGCACATTTAATAAAAATATGAGTTACACACTGTTATCATCTCCTTTACAAGGATTTACAGATTATAAGTTTAGAAATGCCTTTCATAAATTGTTTGGTGGTATTGATACATTTTATGCACCATACATAAAATTAAATGGCACTTTAGCTATTAAAAAATCATACCAGCTCGATTTATTACCTGAAAATAATACGGCTATAGCATTGATTCCACAAATTATGACCAATGATGCCAACGAATTTTTATTTGTTGCCAACTTTGTTCAGCAATTGGGTTATAAAGAATTAAATTGGAATTTAGGTTGTCCGTATCCAATGGTAACCAAACGAGGTTTAGGTGCTGGGTTAATTTGTGATGCTCCTAAAATAAAGGATATTTTAACCAAAGTTCACAATGAATCAGATATATTGGTATCTATGAAAATGCGAATGGGTTATGAACATCCTGAAGAAATTTTAGAGGTTTTTCCTATTTTAGATACGTTTCCATTAAAAAATATAGCCATTCACGCACGCATTGGAAAACAACTGTATAAAGGAGGTGTAAATTTAGATGCTTTTGAAACGTGTTTAAAAAACACCAAACATCCTATTTATTATAATGGTGATATTACATCGGTTGCTAGTTTTAAAAAAATGCAACAACGTTTTCCGAGCGTAGATCATTGGATGATTGGTAGAGGTTTAATTGCAGATCCTTTTTTACCAAGTATGATTAAAAATAATACAACTGCATATCCTGAAAATAAATTGGAGTTACTTCAAGAATTTCATCAAATATTACTGGATCAATACCGCGAGTCGTTATCTGGTGATCAACATTTATTACTAAAAATGTCGAGTATTTGGGAATATTTTGCAGGCTTATTTAACAATCCACAAAAAACTTTTAAAAAAATTAAGAAAGCAAAAAGTTTTAAAAACTATCAACTTGCTGTAAACGAAATTTTTACTACTGAAAAAGATTTGATTTTTAGAAAAAGTTAGGGTTAAAATAACAACTGTGTTTCAGGTATTCAGAACGCCTGTTCGAGTATTTTTTATGAAGTAAAAAGAAATAATAAATGTTTTGAAAACCAAATTCAATAATTTTTCTATTCTCGATACGATTTCCTATTGAAAATCACTCGAACTGACAAAAAATTACGTCAACCTAAACCTGTTTCAGGTTTGCACAGTAGTTGATTCTTGATTTGATGAGATGTTGAAAATTGAAGATTCAGCGCAGCTAAATAAATTCAGAATAACAATTCATAAAAAGCAAACTAATTTCTTCTAGTTCTCCTCTCAGCTTTATCTTTATTTCTTTTAAAATTAAACAATCGTTTAAAAAATCCATCAATTCCTTTTTCCTGATAAGACTCTGTTGTAATAGCGTTATAAACATCATCAGAAATTTGAAATGGCACAAAATACGATGTATTTAAAGTAGTATTTCCTTCAATTTTTTTAAGAATTTCACCAGCAATTGGCAACGCTAAAGAAGCTCCTGCCCCATTTCCGCTATAAAAATGCACATTTGGAGTTGATGCTCCAACCCAAGTTCCTACCACTAAATTAGGTGTATACGCTACAAACCAAGCATTGGAATAATTTTGGGCAGTTCCTGTTTTACCAGCTAAAGCCGCTTTTAATTTAAATTGATTTCTAATTTTAGTTCCTGTTCCTTCATTAATGGCTTTTTGTAAAATTGCAGTAATTGTTGCTGAAGTATTTTCACTAAAAACAGGTTGTGGTTTTACGGCTTCATTTTCATATAAAACAACCCCATTTTTATCGGTTATTTTTTCAATTAGTAGCAACTCATTTAAATCGCCTTTATTAGCAAACGTACCGTATGCTTTTACAATTTCTTCTAATGAAACATCTAATGTTCCTAAAGCTACTGATGGTTGATTAGTAGGGAAAGTTGTAAATCCTAATTTTTTTGTAGTGTTTAATAACTTTTCACCACCTAAATTAAAATACAAATCAACAGTAGGTATATTCATAGAATTTGCCAATGCATACCAAAAAGCAACTTTCTGATCAGGTGTAGATTGATGATCAAAGTTTTGCGGTTTCCAGTTTTCATATTCCGGGTATTCTTTTTCTTCGTTTTCTAAATACAAGGTTGGTTCAAATCCATTTTCTAAAGCAGTTGCATATAAAATGGGTTTAAAAGTAGATGCTATTTGTCGATGCGATTGTACCAAATTAAAGGGTAAAACGCTATAATTATTTCCACCTACATAACCCAAAACCGCACCATTTTTAGGATTGGTAATTAAAACCGCTGCGTGTAACATTTTATAATAATGCCACAAACTATCTAATTTGCTTATATTTTTTATGTTAACACCTTCAATATCATAAATTTCTACATTTCGTTTTGTTAGATCGTTTTCGTTAAAATTTTCTCTTTTCTCTTGATTTTGATACCATTTTTTTCTAAAATTAGTGCTAGATAATTCATCATCTAACTTTGGCTGCATTTTTTTTAAATGATTTTTTACAGCAGCCAAAGCATATTTTTGAATTTCCATATTTAAGGTGGTGTAAATTTTAAGTCCGTCTTGTTCTAAATGATAGGTTTTGCCAGTACTAGCTTCAACTTTCTTTAAAATTTCAGCACTTTGCTTTTCTACCTGATATACAAAATATCCTGCCGGTGCAAAGACTTCAAAATTTTCATATTTTAATTTTAAAGGCAACTTTACAATACTATCAACTTGTTTTTTAGATAAATAGCCTTCATTACCCATTAAATGTAATACTAAATTTCTTCTTTTTATAGATTTTTCAGGATACAATCGAGGACTAAAATTGGTTGTAGCTTTTAATAAACCTATTAAAACCGCAGCCTCCTGAATTGTTAATTTATTAGTTGTTGTATTAAAATATCTATTTGCTGCCGCTTCAATTCCAAAAACATTTTCACCAAATGGCACTGAATTTAAATATAGCAACAGCAATTCTTCTTTACTATAAATGGTTTCTAAACGTGAAGCAATAATAATTTCTTTTGTTTTATTTACTGGCATACTTAATATTCCGTACGCATCACGTCCATATAAATTTTTAACCAATTGCTGTGTTATAGTACTGCCTCCACCACTCGATTTTTGCAATAAAATACTTTTGATAAAAACGCGTAAATAACTTTGTGTATCTACGCCATTATGCTGAAAAAAGCGTTTATCTTCTGTAGCAATTAAAGCATTTTTAACGTGCTCTGGCAATTCTTGCCAAGAAATATTGGTACGGTTCTTTTCAAAAAATTTACCTATCAAAATCTTATCTGAAGAAAAAACTAAGGAAGCCTGATTGGTACTTATAGATTGTAATTGTTGCTTATTTGGTAGTTTACCAAAAACACCTGTATATACTAATATAAAAAAAAGCGCTATAAAACAAGAAACAGTAACAAGTGCTATTGCAATATATTTAACGCCCTTTTCAATAAAACGTTTTACGTCCTCTTTTTCAATCATAAATTAGATTTTCTAATTACAGTAACGCAATATATTATTTAAAATTCTATGGAAAAAGAATAAAATAACCTTTTGGGTGTAGTTTTTATAACGCAAGTTCAAGCGTATTGTTAGGGCAAGTGCATTCGAGACCTTGCTTTTATATCTTAAATTGACTTCTCAACTGCGCTAGAAGTGACAATATTCGACTGCATTTGCCCTGAAAATACTCGATTGTGCTTGAAGTGGCAATACTAGTATTTAAAAAATACTAGTAATAATGATTTTTATACTTAAGAATTTAACTATTAAATAGTTCGTTTATCTTTTTTGTTCTGAAAGCAAAAATTTCAGCTAATTTATTTTTAATCACCCATGTATTTAACAAGTTCCCAAACCAACCAAATGGCGGTTTATAGGTAACAATATCTGTCATTAATACGCCGTTTTCAAAAGGTTCAATTTTATGTTGATGATGCCATATTGCATAAGGTCCAACACGTTGTTCGTCTACAAAATAAACACCTTCTTGCACATGTGTAATTTCTGTAAGCCAGTTTAATTTTATTCCTGCTAACGGACTAACTTTATAGCCAATAATCATTCCTGGATACATTGTTTCAGTCAATCCTTTGGTTACCACTTGAAAACCCATATATGGCGGAGTAATTACTTTTAAATTATTTGGAGATGAAATAAACTGCCAAACTTCTTGCATTGTTGCGTTTATTTTTTGCTGACTTTTAAACTGAAAATAGCTCATTAATTTGTTAATCTTTTAATCATACCATTAAATATAAATGCGTGAAATGGCAACACGCTATACCAATACAGCCTACCTAAAACACCTAAAGGTCTAAAAGTTGCTGTTTGATGTAACTGATTATTTATAATTTTAAATTCTAGCCAAGCTTCACCTGGCAATTTCATTTCTGCATATAACAACAATCGTTTTGTTTTTTTGTTTGCATCTAATACGCGCCAAAAATCTAACGAATCACCTACATGTATATCTGTTGCATTTTTTCTGCCACGTTTTAAACCTGCTCCACCAAAAAGTTTATCAATAAAACCTCTTATTCCCCACAATACATTACCATAATACCAACCTGTTTCACCACCAATAGACCAAATTCTAAAAAGTGTTTTTTCTTCATCTTTCACTTTTGCTATTCTACTATCTTTAAAACAGCCATAAACCGGCACTTCTATTAATTTTGAAACACCCTTTAATAATTTTTTACTTGATTGTGCATCTGTCCAACTGGATGCCACACTTTGTTCATCAATTTTTTCAAAAGCTAATTCTACCGCTTCTTTATAGGTTAATAATTTAATTCCTAAACGTTTCGCCAAATCATTTTTACTACAAATGACTTCAACTTTCATACTGTCTACCAAATGACTAGCCAGTTTATAACTGGTTGATGTTACAAAATATAACCAATACGACGAGAGTTTAGGTGTCATAATTGGTAAACAAATAATGGTTCTTTTTAGTTTTCTAACTTCAGCAAACTGCAGAAGCATTTGCTTGTAGGTTAAAATTTCTTCACTTCCTATATCAAAACTTTTAGAATATGCATATTCGTATCCTAAAACACCTATTAAAAAATCGAGCACATTCCGTATTGCTATGGGTTGTGATTTGGTATGTAACCATTTAGGAGTAATCATAAATGGTAATTTTTCTACCAAATCTCTAATAATTTCAAAAGAGCCACTACCAGAACCCACTATAATTCCTGCTTTTAATGTTGTTAATTGAAACTTACCTGTAGCTAAAATAGTTTCAACATTTTTACGTGAACTTAAATGTTTAGATAATTCTTCTTCATTTACAATACCACTTAAGTAAATTACTTGTTTTACCGAAGTTAAAGGCATATAGTTTTTAAAATTAGTAGCTGAAATGGTTTCTAATTTTTCGAAATCATCTTCTGAAGCTGCCATTGAATGAATTAAATAATAAGCAGCATTGATATCTTCAGGAATATTTTTTAAAGTTTTTGCATTTAAAAAATCTACTTCAACAACTGATATATTTTCTGAATTAAATTGAGTGGTTGAAAATCTATTTTTATCACGTACACAGCACACCACATGATGTCCTTTATTTAACAATAAAGGAATTAATCTTTTGCCAATATAGCCAGTTGCGCCTGTTAATAGAATTTTCATATTTATTTTTATTGGTAAGATACGCATTTTAATAAAAACAAGGAAAAACAACTAGTGCTTTTCCCTGTTCCACAATTAACTACAAAACTTCATTTATTAAATTAAGGTAAAAGAACTTTATCAATTACGTGAATTACGCCATTTGAAGCATTTGTATTTACACCGATGATTGATGTATTTGTATTAATTTTAAAATTTGTTAAATCGAAGGTTAATTTTGCACCATTGGCTGTTGGTAACATATTGTTAGCATCTACAGCACCAGCCACATCTTTATCAAAAGCTTTTGCCGGAACTACATGATATGTTAACACTGCAATTAACGTGTCTAATGGAATATCACTTAAACTATTCCAAGCTGGATTGCTATCTAATAATGCTTGAAAAGCAGCATTTGTTGGTGCAAAAACTGTAAATGAGCCATCACCACTTAATACATTAATTAAATTTTGTGCTGCAGTACCTTCATTAGCAGTACGTGTTAAGGCTGCAACTAACGAGGTAAATTCACCTGAAGCTGTTAATGCAACTGCTGTTTCAACTAAATTACCTGTTGGAGGTAATAAAACTTTATCTATTACATGCACAACTCCTGATCCAGATTCTATATCAACCGCTACAATTTCTGTATCACCATTTATAAAGTTTCCAGAATCTACTAATGAAAACCATAACTTTGCACCATTTAAAGTAGCTGCATCTCTTGGAATTCCACTGCTTAATACTTTAGCACCAACAACGTGGTATGTTAAAACACTGGCAATAGTTTCAGCACTTAACGCATTTAAATCTAACCCTGATGCTTCAAAAGCAGCATTTGTTGGCGCAAAAATGGTTAAATTTGGTGTGGTTAATAATGCATCCACCACATTAGCTTTTGCTGCTGCTGCAATTAAAGTGGTAAAACTTTCGCTAAAATAAGCTGGTTCTAATACAGAATTTACAAAAGGTGCAATTGTTGGCGGCACTAAAACTTCGTTAATAGTATGTATTACTCCGTTAGTTGCTACCACATCAAAAGGTGTTATAACCGTTGCTGAGTTTACTTTTATACCACCATCTGTAGTTAGCATAATATCTTCACCCGCTAAAGTTGAAACATTTCCTGCGGTAACATCACCAGACATTACTTCGCCTTGTACTACATGGTACAATAGTATTTTTTCTAATACCGATGCTGGAACATCATCTATACTTGTTTGACCGATAGCTGCTAATAAATTATCAAAAGCTGCGTTGGTTGGAGCAAATACTGTAAAATTTCCCGAAGCTTGCAAAGCATCTACTAAGTTGGCTTTGGTTAATGCTGCTGCTAACGAAGTAAATCCGTTTGCTTGTGCAATTTCTACAATATTTTTTGTTTGTGTGATTACGCCAATAGGCTCATTATCATTATCATCATTACATGATGTAAATACGAATGTAACCGCTAGCAGTAAAACTGAAATGTACTTAAATTTTTTCATTGTCTAATATTTTTTAGTTAATAGTTGGACAAATATATAATTTATTTTTTATTTTGTGCAAGTTTTTTTATTTTTTTGTTAGACATTTGTTGAATTTTAAGAATATTTTAGGATATTTGCAGAAAATAAATCACATTTGTTTAACAAATTACACGCTAAAACTTATACATGGAAACCTATTCAATGACACAAGTTGAAACTCTTACGGGTATAAACGCACACACCTTACGTATTTGGGAACGACGCTATGATTTTATGAAAGCACACAGAACCGATACAAATATTAGATATTACTCTGGTGAGCAACTAAAAACATTATTAAATGTTGCCATATTAACAAGAAACGGCTATCGGATTTCTAAAATTAACAACATGAGTTTTGATGAAATTCACAAACTTGTTGCTGATATACAATTAAATAACCCTGGAAACAACAATGATGATATTCATTTATTAACAGCTAGTATGTTGGAATATAATGAAGAAGCATTTGAAAAAATATTTCATAAAAACGTATTAAGAAAAGGTATTTTAAATACTATAAGCGAACTTATTTATCCATTTTTAAATCAGGTGGGCGTATTGTGGGGCACCAACAAAGTATCACCTCCACAAGAACATTTTATCTCGAATTTAATTCGACAAAAAATTATTGCAGCTATTGATTCACTTCCGCTTCCACTACAAAACTCTCCTACAATAGTATTGTTTTTATTAGAAGGAGAAGATCACGAGTTAGGCCTACTACTCTCTAGTTATATAGCAAAAGATTTAGGTTGGAGTGTTGTTTATTTAGGACAACGAATGCCTTCAGAAAATATGAACGATGTTGTATTACAAACAAAAGCTTCTGTTTTATTAACAATGCTTACCACGCCTAGATCTGACAATTTTATTGAAAAATTAGACTTTATTTCAACAAAAACAAATACCACAATTTTGTATTCTGGCAACCCAAACTTTACTGATATAATTAAAGATAAAACAAACTTTCAGTATCTACCTTCACCAGAAGCCTTCATCAATTTTTTAAAGAATTTTCCTTCTTAAATAGCCGTTTTACACCTTATTAACTTTCATCTAAAACTAAAATTTTTATTAAAATTACGGAATAGATGAAAGTTTTTTTGTGTTTTCTATTTTTTTGTTTAACTTTGTTTAACATTTTATTAGACATTTAAAATTTATACTCATGAAAACTACTACTACTAACAATTTTGACTTAATTACCATTGATGAAATTGGAGACAACCATTTATATACAACCTTAGAAACTCCAATGAAAAAGAATGCACACAAACTTTCTGACACAGAAAAGAAAGAAACTATCTCCTATTTATTTAGAGAAATTATGGATGTGCTTGGATTGGATTTAACCGATGATTCTTTAAAAGGAACTCCAGATCGCGTTGCAAAAATGTATGTTGATGAGATTTTTGCTGGCTTAAACCCAAAAAATAAACCAAAAATTGCGTTGTTTGACAATAAATACCAATACAACCAAATGTTGGTTGAAAAAAATATTACGTTTTATTCAAATTGCGAACACCATTTTGTACCAATTTTTGGGAAAGTACACATTGCTTACATTTCATCTGGGAAAGTTATAGGCTTATCAAAACTAAACAGAATTGTGCAATATTTTGCGCTAAGACCACAAGTACAAGAACGTATGACTATGCAAATTGGAAAGGAATTGCAAGAGATTTTACAAACTGATGATGTGGCTGTAATAGTTGATGCCAAACATTTATGTGTGGCTTCACGCGGTATAAAAGATGATACATCTGCTACAGTGACCACTTTTTATGGCGGTGCATTTAACAATCAACAAAAAATAGCCGAACTTCAAAATTATTTACAATAAAAAATTAGTTACTATGAAAACTATTGTAATTATAGGCGGAAGTTATGGTATTGGCAAAGCTATTGTGAAAGAAACTATAGCAAATCATCATATTATAAATATTAGCAGAACTGAACCTGCATTAAAACATAGTAACTTAACACACATAACCTGTGATGTTTTAAACGATGTATTGCCAGAAATTGAAACTATGGATGCTTTAATTTATTGTCCGGGAAGTATTAACTTAAAACCCATAAACAGCTTAACCGAAACCGACTTTGAAACTGATTTTAAAATTAATGTATTAGGCGCAGTAAAAGTGATAAAGCAGTATTTGAAAGTTTTAAAAAAATCGGAAAAAGGTACAATATTATTATTTAGTTCGGTTGCTACAACTTTAGGAATGCCTTATCATGCAAGTGTTGCAGCCTCAAAAGGTGCTGTGGAAGGTTTAACAAAATCATTGGCTGCAGAATTAGCACCTAACATTCGGGTAAATGCGATTGCGCCTACCATTACCGAAACACCTTTGGCTTCAAAAATATTAAGAACTGATGCCATTAAAGATACTATAAATAACAAACATCCGCTAAAGAAATATTTAGCTGCAGATGATGTTGCTAAACTCGCTGATTTTTTAATTTCAGAAAAATCTTTGGCTATTACAGGACAAATTCATAAAATTGATGCAGGATTAGTTTCTATAACTTCGTAAAAACAACACCATGAAAAAAATAATATACTTTAGTTTTCTATGCCTTTTAACAATATCTTGTAAAAACAATGCGCAAGAAAAAAAAGAAGCTACAAACCTTAAACAAACTATTATGCAACCAAAAACGCCTATTTACACTATTGCTATTAATAATTTAAACGGTGATCCTATAAATTTAGCCGATTATAAAGGCAAAAAAATATTGTTTGTAAACGTTGCCTCGGAATGTGGATTTACACCTCAATACAAAGATTTACAAGAATTGCACAAAACCTATGGCGAAAAATTAGTGGTTATAGGGCTACCTTGTAATCAATTTGGCGAACAAGAACCTGGAAGCGCTTCGGAAATTCAAGATTTTTGTTCTAAAAATTACGGTGTTGAATTTTTAATTACTGAAAAAATTGATGTAAAAGGCGCAAATCAACACTCTTTATACGCTTGGTTAACTAACAAAGATTTAAATGGTAGCAAAAGTTCTACTGTAAAATGGAATTTTCAAAAATATTTAGTTGATGAACAAGGTAATTTTATAGACTTTTATTACAGCATTACCAATCCTTTAGCTACTGAAATTACATCAAAAATATAAATAATATATAGTTATTTTTAAACTATAAAAAGTAACTAAAAGTTAATCATTTCATTAAAATTATTTTTCAGCAACATTTATTTTATAAGCTATATTTGCCAAATATTTTAGCTGATACATGGAAGAAGAAAAAAAGAAGATTTTAAAATTAGATTTATCTATTTTTGAAAATAATGGCAAAAAAGATTTTGTTCAAATTATTAGAAACAACAAAGATAAAACTGTAAAAGCTTTCGATTTTTTTATGGATGGTATTAAAAATGAAGCTTCAGATTCTAAGGAAACACGCCGTATTTTAATTCACTATATCGCTAAACAACAACTATCTTAAAGAAGAAGAATTGCACTTAAAAACACGTGTGTACGATATTTTAAAAAAATTGGGTATTGGCGTTCCGTTTATGTTAATTCCCGGAGCAACCTTACTAATTCCGTTTATTTTAAAAGCTGCAGAAAAAAAAGGGATTAATTTATATCCTACCAACTTTAATGGGAAACTAAAAATTGAAAAGTGATTTGCCTCTGTTGTTTTGAACATTGAAAAACTTACTTTAAATCTAATACACCAATAACGTTTTTATTTCTTTTGATAAATCTTTATTTTTTAGTATTTTTGAAATGCTATGAAAAATTTATCAGAAACATTACCTACCATTTTATTAAAAAAAGTAGTACATCGTGGTCAACTACAATTATTGCTTGTTTTTAAGTATCATCCATTACTAATAACCTCCATTAAAAATATTAAAGGCTATACATGGAGTAAAACATTACGCGGTTGGTACACTGAATTTTCTGCAGAAAATTTAACCATTTTAAAAGACACATTAAAAAACAAGGTTACTTTTACTATAGATGCAAGCATTTATAAACCAATTACACTTAAAATTCCAAGAGAAAAAAGAGTGATTACCGACGCTAACAAAAACATAATTAGACTGTATACAAAGTATTTACAAGGAAAACGCTATAGCGAAAGTACAGTTAAAACCTATTTTACCTTTATAGCAGATTTTTTTCATTATATAAAAGATAAACCTATTGTTGAACTTAATAATAGAGATGTAGAATTATTTATTGAAGATGTTTTTGTACCTAGAAAAATGAGCATTAGCAGTCAACGACAATTAATTAGTGCTATAAAATTATTTAAAGCATTTTACCCAGAATGCCAAATTGAAGAAGTGAAATTAACACGACCAAAAAAAAGCAAAATATTGCCTACCGTTTTATCTAAAGAACAAATTATAGATTTATTACGATGTACTAAAAACTTAAAACACCGTGCCATTTTAGCAATGATTTACTCTGCTGGCTTGCGGATTAGTGAATTATTAAATTTAGAATTACATCATATAGATATTGACAGACGACAAATTATTGTAAAAAATAGCAAAGGCCGCAGAGACAGAATTGTAATATTAGCAGAAAGCTTTATACCATTATTATTAAATTACATAAATAGTTACAATCCGAAGAAATATTTTGTAGAAGGTGTTGATGATGAGAAATATAGTGCCGAAAGCATCCGATCATTTTTACGAAAATCGTGTATTAACGCAAATATTACGAAGCGAGTTACACCACATACCTTGCGCCACAGTTATGCTACACATTTATTAGAAAACGGCATTGATTTACGTTATATTCAAGAATTATTAGGACATGCCAAACCAGAAACCACCATGATTTACACACACGTAAGTAAAAAAGATTTATTAAAAATAGAAAGTCCGTTAGATTTAGCTTTAAAAGGAATGGTAGATCAAAACAAAACAACAGACTTACCAAGGCTATCTGGAAATTATTAAAATTACCATTTTTAATGGTATTTGATTAAATATTTTATTAAAAAATAAAAAACGAAAACCTATTTTTATTATATTTGAATATAAAACAAATTGCAAACCCAAAAACAAACATAAAACATACGTTTATCCGGAAAATAGTAATAATAAACAGTTAATATTGTTTGGATATAACAAGTTGGCTGTAATTTGAAAAATGACGAGAAAAGACATTGAAATAGGATTTTGGAGATTTAACGATGGATTTTGGTCAAACCCAATGAGAATTGAGGATACCGAAATTTATGACACTGAAAGATTAATTGTTGAAGTTTCAACGTTAAATCAAGAAGTTCGGAATTTATCTGCATCCAAAAAACGAGAATTAAGACGAGTTTGGGCAGAAACACTTCCTAAATTAGACAATGTAAAATACTTAATGACAACTCACCAAATTGACCAAGAATTCTTTGAGGCGATTTGCGATATGAAAAATTTAGAAGGACTTTATATAAAGTGGGGAAAAGTAGAATCTCTTAATAGTATTTCGAAATTAGAAAATCTTAAACATTTATATTTTGGAAGTAACCCAAGAATAAAGTCAATAGATGGAATTTATAAATTGAATAATTTGGTAACACTTGAATTAGAAAATTTCCAAAACTGCTCTGATTTAAATAAAATAGAAAAATTAAAGGAACTGCAAAGTCTAAATATTGTTTCTTCTATTGATGGTCCAAGAATAAAATTTGAAAACCTAGAGTTTCTAAGTCAATTAATAAATTTAAGAGTTTTAGGGTTAGATGTTAGTTTAAAAGAAAAAAAAATTGAACCAATCTTGAAATTAAAGAATCTTGAAAAGTTGTGGATTCCTGACCATCTTTATAAAAAATACGACAAAAAAGAATTGAGAAAGAACTTTAAAAATCTGAAATACGGAAACTTAAAAAAATAAAAACTACAGCCAACACCGGCTATAGTTCATTGCTTCTGACTTTCCTCGCGGAAAGTCCTCGCAAATTTGCTATCTTCGGTTTATGGCGGAAAATCATAGCTGATTTTCACGCAACGAAACCATAGCCAAACACGTTAGCAACTATAAAATCCGAACACTATGATTGAATCAAGATATTGGAAAAAAGAACTTCTTGATTATGCCAAATCATTGAAAAATCAGAAAGAGATTAAAAGATGGAGTGAAAAATCCCAAGTAATATTTGAAAAAGATTTAATTATAAACTTCTTTATAATAAGAAAACTAATTGAAACCAAAAGAATATCTGACAGCCTCAGGCAAAAAAAATATAAAATAAAAGCATATCCTAAAAATTCAATAAAGTTGACAGAATTAAATTCATTTGAATTTGATGAATTATACAAACTTGAAAAATTTGAGATTAAAGAAAAAAACATTAATTTTATTTGTAATCAGTTAATACACAGTTTGACAATATTTGCTTTCAGAGAAAATAAAAAATGGAATAATGTAATAATGTGTTCCGACTTTGAAAAAAATAAATGGATATATAAAATTGACTTGAAAACGATTATTGAAATATTAACTGATTTCGGAAACAACTATCCAGAAAATATCACTTTAATCTATAATGAATCGAAACAAGATTATGATATGAAAATTGAATAAAAAAAACAGTTGCTAACACCTCATATAATTTATGCTTAAATTTGAACTAGTACAAACTGACAAACATTCAACAAACGATTTGCTACGTCCGAAAAATCTCCGATTTTCCAGTCGCACAAATCATATAAAATCACGTTACCCACAAGCTGA